>NZ_MEHJ01000001.1:4842500-7242500 GCF_001746415.1 Streptomyces agglomeratus | reverse complement strand
CACAGCAGTTCCAGGGCCCGGTCGCGCACCGCCCGCAGGTGCGGCGCGATCACGCTCCCGGCGCCGTCCGGCGGCGCGTCCGCGGACAGGCCGAGCCCTTCGGCCAGCGCCGCCGCCGTACGGGCTCCGCCGATGGCCTCCAGGGCGTTGAGGGCGGCCGCGGGTGCGGCGGGCAGGAGGGCGATCACAGCCTCTTCGGCGTCGGCGTGGCGCAGCTCGCGGATCGCGTGGAGAAACGGTCCGGGGTCGGGGGCCGGCGGAAGCAAGCGGGTGATCTCCGCGCCGATCGGCAGGTCCCCCGGCCCCTGCGCGGCCAGGGCGACGAGCAGAGCCAGCCGCCGGGGCCAGGACGGGTGGCCGGCGGCGGCGTCCAGCAGGGTGCGCAGCATCGCCCGGCGGCAGGTGTACAGGACGGTCGCGATCTCCGCGGGGGCGATGGTGTGGTCGGCGAGTGCCAGGGCGACCACGGCCCTGACGGCCCGCTCGTCCGCGAAGTGCCCGCGCCGGTGGAGACCGCGCAGGCAGGTGACGGCCGGCCCGCCGAGCAGCAGGGGGTCCTGCGCGGCTACGGCCGTCAGCTCGGCGATGTCGCCGCGTTCCGCCACGTCGCCGAGGAGTTCCATCGCCTGTCGGCGCAGCGGCGGCGGCAGGCCGGGGTTCCCGGCGGTCTGCCGCAGCAGGTCACCGTGCCCGTGGCGGGCCGCGGCCGCGAGTGCGGCGGCGGCCGCCACGGGATGCGCGGCCGCCGCGCCGGCGTCGAGGAAGGGGGTCAGGAGCCCGTGCGGCAAGGGGTGCAGCGCGGCCCAGGGCCGGGCGAGTTCGGCCAGCGCGGCGGCCGCGACGTCGGCGCTCCCCCCGGCGAGCAGAGCGGCCAGGCGTTCGCGGACCGGCGTGGGGGCCAGCAGCCCGGCGTGCAGGCCCTGACGGGCCAGCCGCAGCCCTTCGGCCCGCAGCACCGGGTCACCGCTGTCCGTGAGTGCGGCCACGAGTCGCGCGGGCCGGTGCGGCGCGCTCGTGAGGTCCGCTCCCCCCACGGCCTGGTACAGGAGTTCGCCCGGCGGCACTTCCGCCAGCAGCCCGGGGTCGTTGAGCAGCTCGGCGCGCAGGAGGGCGATCCGTACGGAAGGCGGAAGTTCCGCCCCGCGCCACGACGGCGGCCGCCATCCGCCCAGTCGCGGCCCGTGGCGCTGGTACAGCCCGGCCAGGAAGAGCGTCTCCTCCGGCGACCGCGCCGTGAATCCGGGCAGCAGCTCCACGAGTTCGGCGAGGTCCCGCTCGCCGGCCCGCCGGCCGGGCGTCACTCGCTCCGCCAGCAGGACGAGGCGGTGAAAAAGAGGTACGTCCGTCGGCGTGGTCACCGTCGGATACTAGGCAGGCCGATCGCGGCCCCACCAGCGGGATTTGGCGGCCCGAGGGCGCCGGAGCGGCACAGCGGGCACCCTGTGCCCGTCCGGCGGCGCGGGCACGGTGCGGGCGGGGGGCATGGTGCGGCCAGGACGGGACACCTGTACAGCATCCGATCCCGTCCCGGAAGGACGTCGACATGCCGATCACATTCCGCAAGAGCTTCCGGATCCTGCCGGGAGTGCGGCTGAACATCAACCGCCGCTCCTGGTCCATCACGACCGGCGGCAGGAACGGCCCCCGCCGCACGACCAGCAGCACGGGCCGCCGTACCACCTCGGTGGACCTGCCGGGCCCCTTCGGCTGGCGCAAGACCACGCGCACGCGCCGCCGGTGAGCGGGCACGGGCGTCGCGGGCGTCAGCGCGCGGCGTTCCGCCCCACCTTGGCGGCCCACAGGACGAGCGGGACCTGGAGCGGAAGCCGCGCGTAGGCGAGGGACCTGAGCGGGGCGGGCTTGTGGCGCCAGTCGTACGCCATCTTCACGTTGGCCGGGAAGACGCCCGCGAAGAAGCACGCGGCGGCGATCGCGCTCACCCGCCGCGTGCGGGGCACCGCCAGGCCCGCCGCCAGGAGCAGTTCGGCGACACCGCTCGCGTGCGTCCACGCGCGGGGGCTTCCGGGAAGCGCGGCGGGCACGATGGCGTCGAAGGGCTTGGGCGCCACCATGTGGGCGGTGCCGGCGGCGGCGAGGAGACCGACGAGCAGACGCGCGGCACGGTCGGTGGCGTCGCTGGTGTCGATGGCGGTCAATGGGGGCCTCCCGGGTGGTGACGGATGTCCGGCCGCCTGATTATTACCAACCGGTACGCCGTATTGCTAGACACCGCGTCAACAACAGCCCGCGGCCTTGAGCTCCGCGAGGAACGCCTCCGGCGCGTTCTCGTGGATCAGATGGCCCGCGTCAATGGTCACCAGGCGGCAGCCGGGGATCAGCTCGGCCATCCGCGCCAGCGGGCCCTGCGGCAGATGACTGGACGGGCCGCCGGCCAGCAGGAGCGTGGGCGAGGAGATGTGGGACAGGCCCTCCGCCCAGCCCGGGTCCGGGTCGTTGTACTGCGCGTCCGTCGCCGCCACGACCTCCCGGTCGAAGTCGAGTCGCTCGTCCGTACGGACAGGGGCGGGGCGCCGAGGCTCGGCCGGAAACGGCGCGGGCGGGTCCTCCAGGACGAGCCGCCCGACCCGCTCCGGGTACGCCTGGGCCACCAACAGCGCGACCACGCCGCCCATGGAGTGGCCCACGAGGTCGGCACGGCCGAGGCCGAGCGCGTCGAGGAAGCCCCGCACGTCGTCACGCATCCGCAGGTACGTGTAGCTGCCCGGCCAGTCGCTCATCCCGTGGCCGCGCAGGTCCGGGGCGTACACCCGCCGGGTCCGCGCGAGCCGCCGGGCGACGTGGGTCCAGTGGGCACTGTTCCCGGACCTTCCGTGCAGCAGTACGACAGGAGGCGCGGCGGGGTCTCCCCAGGTCCGGTACGCGATCCGGACGCCGTTCGCGCGTACGCTCCGCAGCCCGTCGTCGAAGAAGGCGCCGACCGTACGGGAGAACCCGCCCGGGTCGTCGAGCCACGGGAAGTGCCCGCCCCCCGGCTGTACGGCCAGTTCCGCGTCGGGGAAGAGCGCCGCGATCTCGGCCGCGCGTTCCGAGGTGGGTACGCCGTCGCGTTCCCCGGCGAGCACGAGAACGGGCGCCGCGAAGGCCGCCAGCGCCGCGCGGGTCGCCGGCGGGTCGAAGGTGCTCTCGGCGACGAACACCTGTGCCGCCGCCGCGTTCACCTGCCGCGGGCTCTGCGCGGCGTGCGCGCGGGCGGCCGCGTCCCAGCGGCCGTAAAGGAACGGGTAGGCGGAACCGGGGCCGCCGGTGACGCCGCGCAGCTGCGCGTCCAGGGCGGCGTACGCCTCGTCGAACCAGGGCTCGTCCTCGCGCAGTCGCGCCGCCTTCAGCCGGTCCTCGGGCGTCACCGGAACCCCCGCCGCCCACGCGGTCGGCGTGACGAGCGCCAGGCGGCGGACCCGGTGCGGGTGGGCGGCGGCGTACAGCATGCCGAGGTTGCCCGCCGCCGAGTGCGCCAGCAGGTCCACGCGCTCCAGGCCCAAATGCACGCGCAGCGCCTCGACATCGGCGACGAGCCGCTCGCAGCGGTACGTCGCCGGGTCGGCCGGGACCGCGGAACCGCCGGTGCCGCGCAGGTCGAGGAGGACGAGCCGCCGGTGTGCGGAGAGGCCCCCCAGGTCGCCCAGGTAGGCGGAGGCGCGCATGGCGCCGCCGGGCAGACAGATCAGCGGCTCCCCCTCACCCACCGCACGGTAGGCGAGGGTTGTCCCGTCGTACGACTCGAATGTCCCCATGCGCGAGATCATCGCAATGGCCGGCCGTGCGAAGCAATGCGATTCACCTCGGCCCGGCGCCCGGCCGTCTCAATCCGCCACTGCGCGCGGGGTGTTCGTGCCCGAGGCGGTCGTGCCCGGGACGGTCACAAGGAGTACGGGCCGAAGCGGCCCCAGGCGACCAGTACGGCGAGGGCCAGCAGGAAGACGTTGACGACGATCGCGCTGTTCTCTTTGCGCCGCAGGTGGAGGACCGCGGCCAGGACCATGATCAGAGCCAGACCGCAGGCGGCGAGCGGTGTGAGCCAGACAGCGACGCCGGTCACCGCCGGAAGGATCAGGCCGAGGGCGGCGAGGAACTCGGTCACTCCGATGAGCCGCAGCGTGCCGGTGGACACGTCCTGCGCCCACGGCATCATCCCGATGAGCTTCTCTCTGGGCTGAGTGCTCTTCATTAAGCCCGCCAGGCCGAAGGCCAGGGCCAGCAGTGCCTGCACGATCCACAGGGCGACGTTCACTTGTTTCTCACGCTCCAAGTCGACTCGACGCCCTCGTAGTCGGGCCTCGAGAGAAAGATGAGGATGGCCTCCGGTTGATACGATGAGAAGCATGCCGGAATCACAGGCTTCCCACCAGCCCCTCCCCCCAACTCCCCCTCGGCCCTTGCGGCGTGACGCGCGGCGCAACCGCGAGGCACTCCTGGAAGCCGCCCGGGCCCACTTCGCCGAACACGGCCTCGACGCCTCCCTGGAACAGATCGCCAAGCGCGCCGGCGTCGCGATCGGAACCCTCTACCGGCACTTCCCCACCCGGCTCGACCTGATCCAGGCGCTGTTCACCGGCAAGCTCCAGGCCGTGGCGGAGGCCGCCGAGCAAGCCGCGGCCATGGACGACGCCTGGGAGGGCTTCGCCCACTTCATGGAGATGATGTGCGCTCTCCAGGCGGAGGACCGCGGACTCAACGACCTGGCCTCCGTACGCCTGATCCCCGCCTCACCCGAGTTCGACGAGGCCAACGCCCGCATCCACGACCTGGGCATCGTCATCATCCGAAGGGCGCACGAGCAGGGCAGCCTGCGCCCCGACGTCACCCCGGAGGACCTCGCGCTCCTCGTCTGGTCCCACAACCGGATCACCCACGCCACCAGCGGCATCGCGCCCAACGCCTGGCGTCGCTATCTCCACCTGATGCTGGACGCGTTCCGCGCCGAGCGGGCGCATCCCCTCCCGGAGCCGCCCATGTCGCCGCAGCAGGTGTACGAGGCGATGGTCCGGCTCGGCGGAGCGGCCGGCTGCACGCCGCCACCCTGAGCACGCTCCGGCGCGGTGCACGGAAGCATGCCCGGCCCCTTGCGGTGGGGCGGCGCACCTGGATTACTGACCCCCGGAAGATCAACCGAATGATCGGTTGTCCGGTCGGTACGGGAGTGTCACTTATGACGGTTCTGCTGGACGCGGCGGAGGAGCTCGGACCCGAAGAGCTCCGCGCGCTGCAACTGGAGCGGCTGCGGGCGACTCTGCGCCACGCGTACGAGAACGTCCCATTCTACCGGCAGTCGTTCGACAGGGCCGGACTGCACCCGGACGACTGCCGTTCGCTCGCCGACCTCGCCCGCTTCCCCTTCACCGTCAAGGCCGATCTGCGCGACAACTACCCCTTCGGCATGTTCGCCGTCCCCCAGGCCGACATCCGCCGCATCCACGCGTCCAGCGGCACGACCGGCCGCCCGACGGTCGTCGGCTACACCGAACGCGACCTCGGCATGTGGGCCGACATGGTCGCCCGCTCGATCCGCGCGGCCGGCGGGCGCCCCGGCCACAAGGTGCATGTGGCGTACGGGTACGGACTGTTCACCGGCGGGCTCGGCGCGCACTACGGAGCCGAGCGCCTGGGCTGCACCGTCATTCCGGCGTCGGGCGGCATGACCGCGCGTCAGGTGCGGCTGATCCAGGACTTCCGCCCCGAGGTCATCATGGTCACGCCCTCCTACATGCTGACGCTGCTCGACGAGTTCGAGCGGCAGGGCGTCGATCCGCGTACCACCTCCCTCCGGGTGGGCATCTTCGGCGCCGAGCCGTGGACCGAGGAGATGCGGCGCGAGATCGAGGAGCGGTTCGCGATCGACGCCGTCGACATATACGGGCTGTCGGAGGTCATCGGCCCCGGTGTGGCCCAGGAATGCGTGGAGACGAAGGACGGTCCGCACATCTGGGAGGACCACTTCTTCCCGGAGGTGGTCGACCCGGTCACCGGCGAGGTGCTGCCGGACGGGGAACACGGCGAGCTGGTCTTCACCTCGCTCACCAAGGAGGCCATGCCGGTCGTCCGCTACCGCACCCGCGACCTCACCCGGCTGCTCCCGGGAACGGCGCGCCCCGGCTTCCGGCGGATGGAGAAGGTCACCGGCCGCAGTGACGACATGGTCGTCGTGCGCGGCGTGAACCTCTTCCCCACCCAGATCGAGGAGATCGTGCTGCGGACCCCCGGGGTCGCCCCGCACTTCCAGCTGCGGCTGACGCGCGAGGGGCGGATGGACCGGCTGACCGTACGGGCGGAGGCGCGGCCGGAAGCCACCGGGGAGCAGATTACGGCCGCGGCGGCGTCGATCGCGGCCGCCGTGAAGGACGGTGCGGGGCTCTCGGCCGGGGTCGAGATCGTCGACCCCGGGACGCTGGAACGTTCGGTGGGCAAGCTCAGGAGGACCGAGGATCTGCGGAAGGGGTGAGCGCGCCGAGACGGTCCCGCAGCTCGCGCTTGAGGATCTTCCCGCTGGCGTTGCGCGGCAGCTCGTCCACGAACAGCACCCGTTTCGGGGCCTTGAAGTGGGCGAGCCTGTCCCGGGCGTGGGCGAGGAGTTCGGCCTCGGTCACCTCGCCGCGCGGTACGACGACGGCGGTGACGGCCTCGATCCAGCGCGCGTCGGGGAGCCCGACGACCGCGGCCTCCGCCACGCCGGGGTGGGTGTAGAGCGCGTCCTCGACCTGACGCGAGGCGACCAGCACACCGCCGGAGTTGATGACGTCCTTCACCCGGTCGACGATCGTGAAGTACCCCTCGCCGTCCCGCGTCGCGAGGTCCCCGGAGCGGAACCATCCGTCGCGGAACGCCTCCTTGGTCTCGGCCGCCTTGTGCCAGTACCCCTCGCACAGCTGCGGTGACCGGTAGACGATCTCGCCGGCCGTCCCGTCCGGGACCTCCGATCCGTCTTCGTCGACGACCTTCGCCTCGACGAAGAGGACGGGCCTGCCGCACGACTCCATCCTCCCCGCGTGCTCGTCCGGCCCGAGGACCGTCGCCAGCGGGCCGATCTCGCTCTGCCCGAAGCAGTTGTAGAAGGCGAGAGCGGGCAGCCGCTCGCGCAGCCGCTCCAGTACCGGTACGGGCATGACCGACGCCCCGTAGTACGCCTTGCGCAGTCGGCTCAGGTCGCGGGTGGTGAAACCGGGGTGCCGGGAGAGGGCGATCCAGACCGTGGGCGGGGCGAAGAGGCTGTCCGCCCGTCCCGCTTCCACCAGGTCGAAGATCTCCTCGGCGTCGGGCCCGTCGATGACGGTGTTCTCCGCGCCGACCGCGAGGTACGGCAGCAGGAACACGTGCATCTGCGCGGAGTGGTACAGCGGCAGGGAGTGGACCGGCCGGTCGCGTTCGTTGAGATCCAGTGCGGTGATGGCGCTGACGTACTCGTGGACGAGCGCCCGGTGCGTCATCATCGCGCCCTTGGGGAGCGCGGTCGTGCCGGAGGTGTAGAGCAGCTGCACGACGTCCCGGGCGTCACGGTCGGGGTCGTACGGCCGGGGCGTGCTCAGCGCGTCGAGCAGCGAGCCCTCGGCGTCGCGCAGCGGTCGTACGGCGACACCCTGAGGCAGCCGGTCCGCCAGCGCGGGGTCGGTGAGGACCAGGACGCTGCCCGAGTCTTCGAGGATGTACGCCAGGTCGTCACCGGTCAGGTGCTGATTGACCGGCACATGGACGAGTCCCGCCCGCGCGCAGGCGAGGAAGGCGATCAGGTACGCGTCCGAGTTGTGGCCGTAGGCGGCCACCCGGTCGCCGCTCTCCAGGCCGCTTCCGACGAGTTCGGCGGCAGCGGTGGAGACGGCGGCGTCCAGTGCGGCGTAGGTCCAGGACCGTTCCGCGTACCGCAGGGCGGTGCGGTCCGGGGTCCGGCGGGCGCTGCGGCGCAGGACCCCGTCGACTGTACTGCTGCGTACGTCTCTCGTCATGGCGTGATCCTGGGTCGGGGGCGACCGGGGGTCAAGGGGCCGAACGGGGCCGGGACACGGTCCCGGCGTCAGCGGCCGTGACGGATACCGAACGGAATGTTGACATGAACGCGCTCGGCTGGGTGCATGGACCAATCACTGCGCCAACACCCGTGCGCCACAGCCCCTTTGGGAGTCACGTTGGACCTCCGCACTCGCCTGAGACACCTCGTCCTGACGGCGACAGCCCTGGTCACGGCGGCGGCCGCGCTGCCGCCGGCGTCCGCCGGGGCGGCCGACGCCGGTTCCCGTAACCGGCATCTCTCTTCCGGCGGGCTGTCCGCCCTCATCCGCTACACGGAGCACGGCGTTCCGCACATCCTGGCCAAGGACTACGCGAACCTCGGCTTCGGCACCGGCTGGGCGCAGGCCGCCGACCAGGTCTGTACGCTCGCCGACGGCTTCGTGACCGTGCGCGGCGAGCGTTCGCGCCACTTCGGCGCGGACGCGGCACCGGACGGCTCGCTGTCCTCCGCCACGAAGAACCTGTCCAGCGACCTGTACTTCGCCGGCGTACGACAGGCGGGCACGGTCGAGAAGCTCCTCGCCACGCCCGCCCCCGCCGGCCCCAGCCGGCAGGTCAAGGAGACGATGCGCGGCTGGGCCGCCGGGTACAACGCGTGGCTCGCGCAGAACCGCGTCACCGACCCGGCGTGCAAGGGCGCCGGCTGGGTGCGCCCGGTGAGCGCGCTGGACGTGGCCAGGCGCGGCTTCGCGGTGTCCGTCCTCGGTGGCCAGGGCCGTGGTGTCGACGGCATCACCGCCGCCGCGCCGCCGGAGACCGGCGCGGCGCGCACCAGCGTGGTCGACCGGGAGCGGGCGGCCGCCGCGGCACGCGAGATGTTCGCGTCGGACAACGCGGACATGGGCTCCAACGCCGTGGCGTTCAGCGGGAGGACCACGGCGAACGGGCGCGGGCTGCTGCTGGGCAATCCGCACTACCCGTGGCAGGGCGGGCGGCGCTTCTGGCAGTCGCAGCAGACCATTCCGGGGGAGCTGAACGTTTCCGGCGGCTCCTTGCTCGGCACGACCGTCGTCAACATCGGGTTCAACGACAAGGTGGCCTGGAGCCACACGGTCGCGACGGGCGTGACGCTCAACCTGCACCAGCTGACACTGGACCCGGCCGACCCGACGGCGTACCTCGTCGACGGCAGGCCGGAGCGCATGACGAGGCGGACGGTGTCCGTGCCGGTGAAGGGCGCGGCGCCGGTCACCCGCACCCAGTGGTGGACCCGCTACGGGCCGGTCGTCACCGGCCTCGGCGCCTCGCTGCCACTGCCCTGGTCGGCGACGACGGCGTACGCCCTCAATGATCCGAACGCCGCGAACCTGCGGGGCTCCGACACCGCGCTCGGCTTCGCCAAGGCCCGCTCCACCCAGGGCATCGCGAAGACGCTGCGCCGCGTCCAGGGACTGCCGTGGGTGAACACCGTCGCGGCGGACTCGGCCGGGCACACGTTCTTCAGCCAGTCGCAGGTCCTGCCGAGGATCACCGACGACCTCGCGCAGCGCTGCTCGACGCCGCTCGGGAAGGTGACGTACCCGGCCTCCGGGGTCGCCGTGCTGGACGGTTCGCGCACCGACTGCGCGCTCGGCTCGGACAAGGACGCCGTGCAGCCGGGGATCTTCGGCCCGTCGAGGATGCCGGTGCTCGAGGACGCGCCGTACGCCGAGAACTCCAACGACAGTGCCTGGCTGACCAACGCGGACCGCCCGATCACCGGGTACGAGCGGGTCTTCGGCACGGTCGCCACGCGCCGTTCCCTGCGTACGCGGGGCGCGGTCGAGGATGTGTCGGCCATGGCGGAGAAGGGCGGGCTGACGGTCGGCGATCTCCAGCGGCAGCAGTTCGCGAACCGTGCCCCGGCGGGCGACCTGGCAGCCGCCGGCACGGTCGAGGGCTGCACGGCTCTCGCGGCGGACCGGCCGGACCTCAAGGAGGCGTGCGGCGTACTGGGGCGCTGGGACAGGACGGTGAACACGGACAGCGCGGGCGCGCTGCTCTTCGACCGGTTCTGGCGGAAGCTGGTGGCGTCCGTGCCGCAGGCGGAGCTGTGGAAGGTGCCGTTCTCCGCGGCTGATCCGGTGCGTACGCCGAACACCCTCAACACGGCCGCACCGGGTTTCGCGACCGCGCTCACCGGCGCGGTGTCGGAGCTGAGGGCGGCGGGCATCGCGCTCGACGCGCCGCTGGGCAAGCACCAGTTCGTCGTACGCGACGGCAAGCGCATCGCGCTCCACGGCGGTACGGAGTCCCTCGGCATCTGGAACAAGATCGAGCCGGTGTGGAACCCGGCGGGCGGCGGCTACACGGAGGTGACCACCGGCTCCAGCCACATCCAGGCGGTGGGCTGGGACGGCGGCCGCTGCCCGGTGGCGCGCACGCTGCTGACGTACGCGCAGTCGTCGAACCCGTCGTCGCCCCACTACAGCGACCAGACCGAGCTGTACTCGGGTGAGCGCTGGGTGACCTGGCGGTTCTGTGAGAAGGACATCCTCCGGGCGCCCGGACTGCGGGTGGAGCGGGTGCGCGAGCGCTGACGACCGCACGCGTGCGCGGCGGGCCCTCACCGGTGCGGTGGGGCCCGTTCGCGGGAGCGGGTTCAGAGGGGTTCAGAGGGGGCGCTCGTGGCCTTCCCAGTACGGCTCGCGCAGCCGACGCTTGTAGAGCTTGCCGTTCGGGTCGCGGGGCATCGCCTCGACGAAGTCGACGCTCCTCGGCCGCTTGAAGGCGGCGAGCCGCTGCGCGCAGTGCGCGAGGATGCCGGCGGCCAGCGCCTCGTCGGGGGCGTGGCCCTCGGCCGGTTCCACGACGGCTTTGACCTCCTCTCCCCAGTCGGCGTGCGGGATGCCGAAGACGGCGGCGTCCGCGACGGCCGGGTGCGCGAGGAGGGCCGCCTCGATCTCGGCGGGGTAGATGTTGACGCCGCCCGAGATGATCATGTCGATCTTGCGGTCGCGGAGGAAGAGGTAACCGTCCTCGTCGAGTACGCCGAGGTCGCCCACGGTGAAGAAGTCCCCGATGCGGTTCTTCCTCGTCTTGCTCTCGTCCTTGTGGTAGCTGAAGCCGCCGGTGCTCATCTTCATGTAGACCGTGCCGAGTTCGCCGGGCGGCAGGCGGTTGCCGTCGTCGTCGAAGACGGCGAGTTCGCTGATGGGCCATGCCTTGCCGACGGTCCCGGGCTTCTTCAGCCACTCCTGCGCCGTCGCGAAGGCGCCGCCGCCCTCGCTGGCCGCGTAGTACTCCTCCACGCAGTGGCCCCACCAGTCGATCATCGCCCGCTTGACGTGGTCGGGGCAGGGCGCGGCCCCGTGGATGGCGTGCCGCATCGAGGACACGTCGTACGACGCCCGTACGACTTCGGGGAGTGCGAGCAGCCGGTGGAACTGCGTGGGGACCATGTGGGTGTGCGTGCACCTGTACCGGTCGATCAGGCGGAGCATCTCCTCGGGGCTCCACTTGTCCATGAGGACGAGCGGATGACCGATGTGCAGGGCGGCTCCCGCGAACTGGAGTACGGCGGTGTGGTAGAGCGGCGAGCAGACGAGGTGGACGTTGTCGTCGAAGGGGCGGATGCCGAAGATGGCGAGGAAGCCGCCCAGGTAGGACTCCTCCGGGAGCTTCCCGGACAGCGGGCGGCGGATACCGCGCGGGCGACCCGTCGTTCCCGACGTGTAGTTCATGACCCAGCCGAGTGTGCGGTCGGCCGGCGCGGTGTCGGGCTGCCCGTCGAGGAGTCCGGCGTACGGACGGAACCCGGGAACGTCGCCGACGGCGTAACGGCGGTTCCCGGGAAGCTTCGCTTCGTCGGCCGCGTGGGTGGCGGCTTCGGCGAAGCGCTCGTGCGCGATGACGACCTTGGCGCCGGAATCGGCGACGATCCAGGCGATCTCAGGACCGACGAGGTGGTGGTTGACCGGGACGAGGTAGAAACCGGCCTGGGAGGCGGCCAGGTAGGCGGTGAAGAACTCGACGCCGTTGGGGAGGACGACGGCGAAGGCGTCACCCTGCCGCATGCCCGCGGCGCGCAGTCCGTGGACGAGCTGGTTGACGGCGGCGTGCAGCCGTCCCGCCGTCCACTGCTCGCCGTCGGGGGCGGTGAGCACCGTACGGGCCGGGTCTGCCGCCGCCTGGGCCCAGAAGCCGTTGGGCGGCTGGGTCACGGTCATGACCGGTCACTCCTTCCGGCGATGCGGTTGATGCGGTCCACGGCGCGTTCGAAGCCGCGGGTGAGGTCGTCGAAGACGGCCTGGACGCTGCGCTCAGATGTCATACGGCCGACGATCTGGCCGACGGGGGTGCCGAGGAGAGGCCCGATCTCGTACTTCTGGATGCGGGACACCGCTTCCGCGACGAGCAGTCCCTGGAGCGGCATGGGGAGCGTCCCGGGTCCGTTCGGGTCGTCCCAGGCGTCGGTCCATTCGGTGCGCAGCTGGCGGGCGGGCTTGCCGGTCAGCGCGCGGGAGCGGACGGTGTCGCCGGAACCGGCGGCGAGGAGTTTGGCGGTGAGGGCGCGCGAGTGGAGGTCGGCCTCCTCGGTGGTGAGCCAGATCGAGCCGAGCCACGCGCCCTGGGCACCGAGGGCGAGCCCGGCGGCTATCTGTTCGCCGCTGCCGATGCCTCCGGCGGCGAGTACGGGCAGGGGGTGGACGGCGTCGACGACTTCGGGGACGAGGACCATGGAGGCGATCTCGCCCGTGTGGCCGCCCGCTTCGTAGCCCTGAGCGACGACGATGTCGATGCCCGCTTCGGCGTGGTGCCTGGCGTGTTTCGCGCTCCCGGCGAGCGCGGCGACCAGGACGCCGTGGTCGTGGGCGCGGGCGATGACGTCGGCCGGCGGGGAGCCGAGGGCGTTGGCGAGGAGTTTGATGGGGTGGCCGAAGGCGACGTCGAGCTGATTGCGGGCGACCTCCTCCATCCAGCCGGTGATGCGCCACCCCGACGCCTCCCCCTCGGCCAGTTCGGGTACGCCGTGCTTGGCGAGGGTCTCCTCGACGTACCGGCGGTGCTCCGCGGGGATCATCGCCTCGACGTCCGCCTCGGTGACGCCCTCGACCTTCTTCGCGGGCATGACGACGTCGAGGCCGTACGGCTTCCCGTCGGTGTGCTCCGTCATCCAGCCGAGGTCGCGCGCGAGTTCGTCCGGTGCGGTGTAGCGGACCGCGCCGAGGACGCCGAATCCGCCTGCGCGGGTGATGGCGGCGGCCACCGCGGGGAAGGGTGTGAAGCCGAAGATGGCGTGCTCGACACCCAGTTTCTTGCTCAGCTCCGTCTCCATGAGCGGCAGGATGCCGCAGCGGGGCGGACGAGGGAAGAGATTTTCTGATGCTTCGTCAGATTACTTGGGCTCTTCGGGGGTGGTTGACAGCACCCATGGGCTGCAAGAAAGTTTCGCTCGTTGAACGTGTGACGGCAGTTACTTTCACAAGGAGTGGCTCGTGACCGACGGCGCGGCGGAACCGGAAGCGGGCAGAGGCATCAGCCGGCGCAGGCTGGGCGGCGGCATCATGGCGCTGGGCGGCGCCCTGGTCCTCGCGCCGCCGGCGACCGGGCGCGCGGGCGCCGCGGCGCGCCGGACGGCGGCGGACGGCGGCGTAGGCCGTGACGGCGGACGGCCGACGCTGCGCCGGGGTTCGCCCGAGCGCGCGGGACTGCTCCCCGGCCCTCTGAAGCAGCTCGTCACGGACGCGGAGCGCTTCCTCGGCCCCTCACCCAAGCACCCCTGGTACGCGGGCGCGGTGGTGCTCGCCGGGCGGGGCGGGACGGTGGCGCTGCATCAGGCGGTCGGCTCGGCGGTGCGCTACGCGGCGTACGACGAGAAGACCGACACGGCTGTGGAGTTGCCTGCGGACCAGCGGATCGCGATGGCGGAGGACACGGTCTTCGACCTGGCGTCGGTCTCGAAACTCTTCACCTCCATGCTCGCCGTCCAGCAGACCGAGCGCGGGACGCTGGAACTGGAGGAGAAGGTCGCCACGTATCTCCCGGAGTTCGCGGCCGCGGGCAAACAGGACGTGACCGTGCGCCAGCTGCTGACGCACACGTCGGGGTTCCGTGCCTGGATTCCACTCTACAAGGAGCCGACGCGGGAGGGAAAGCTGCGGCTTCTGTGGAACGAGGCGCCGACGAGCACGCCCGGCACCACGTACCGGTACTCGGACCTGAACCTGATCTCGCTCCAGCTCGTGCTCGAAGAGATCACCGGTCGCACCCTGGACACACTGCTCCGCGACGAGATCACCGCTCCACTCGGGATGCACCGCACTCGTTTCAACCCGCCGGCGTCCTGGAAGCCGGCGATCGCCGCCACCGAGGACGCCCGGCCGCCCTGGGCAGGTCTCGACCGGGGCCTGGTGTGGGGCGAGGTGCACGACGAGAACGCCTACGGCTTCGGTGGGGTCGCGGGCCACGCCGGGGTGTTCTCCACCGCCTGGGACCTCGCGATCCTCGCCCGGACGTTCCTCAACGGCGGCGCGTACGGACGGGCGCGGATTCTGGAACCCGAGTCGGTGGAGCTGATGTTCACCGACTTCAACACCGCCTTCCCCGGCGACGAGCACGGCCTCGGCTTCGAGCTCTACCAGCACTGGTACATGGGAGCCATGGCCACTCCCCGGACCGCGGGCCACACCGGGTTCACCGGCACCAGCCTGGTTCTCGACCCGTCCACCGACTCCTTCCTCGTCCTGCTGGGCAACTCGGTCCACCCCGTGCGCACTTGGCGTTCGGGCAGCGCCCCGCGTGTGGCCGCGGCCAACAACATGGCCCGCGCGGTCTCGGTACGCCCGCCGCGCGGGCGCACCGCCTGGTTCTCGGGCATGGCCTCCGCCGCAACGGCGACGCTCGGCCTGCCCGCGCTCACCCTCACCACGGACCGGCCACGGCTGCGCTGCTCGCTGTGGTGGGACACCGAGCCGGGCTCCGACCGCCTCTTCCTCGAAGTCTCGGCGGACGCGGGGACCACCTGGCGGGCAGTGCCGTTCACGACCGTACGCAAGGGGGAGGAGCCGCGGTCGCACCCGGCGGGCGCGGTCACCGGCTGGTCCGGACGCGTCTGGCACCGGCTGAGCGCCGACCTCACGGCCTGGCGCAGCCAGGAGGTGCGCCTGCGCTGGCGGTACCGGACGGACACGCTGTACGTCGGACGGGGCGCGTACGTCGACGGACTGCGGGTCACCGACGGCCGCCGCACCCTCTTCGACGAGGCCAGGCCGGCGGACGCGGCCCTGATCGAGGCGGCGGGCTGGACGGCGTCCGAGGACTGAGCGACGCGGCTGCCGGGCCGTGCGGGTGCCCGGCCGCGCGGCTGCCGGCCCGCGCGGCCGGCCGGCAGCCCTCTCAGCGCCCGAGAACCGCCATCGCCGCGTTGTGGCCGGGGATGCCGCTCACCCCGCCACCACGGACGGCGCCCGCACCGCACAGCAGAACGTTCGCGTGCGCCGTCCCGACGCCCCACCGGCCGGTCCCGGCGGCCTCGTCCGCGTACGGGAACGAGAGGGGGCGGTGGAAGATGTTGCCGCCCGGCAGCCGCAGTTCGCGTTCGAGGTCGAGCGGGGTCTTGGCCTCGATGCAGGGCATGCCGTTCCCGTCGAGCGCGAGGCAGTCGGTGAGCGGCTCTTCCAGGTACGTGTCGAGCTGCGCGAGCGTCGCGGCCAGGAGCTCGGCACGGGCCGCCTCGTTGTCGTGGGTGAAGAGCCGGGCCGGCGTGTGCAGGCCGAAGAGGGTGAGTGTGTGACAGCCCTGTGCGGCGAGCTCCGGGCCGAGAATCGAGGGATCCGTCAGGGAGTGGCAGTAGATCTCGGAGGGCGGCGCGCTCGGCAGCCGCCCGGACGCGGCCTCGCGGTACGCGGTCGCCAGTTGTCCGTACCCTTCCGCGACATGGAACGTTCCCGCGAACGCTTCCTCCGGTTCCACGGAACGGTCGCGCAGGCGCGGCAGAGCGCGCAGCAGCATGTTGACTTTGAACTGCGCCCCTTCGGCGGAGACCGAGGCCGGGTCGTCTTCGCCCAGGAGCGTCGCAAGGGCCGCGGGTGAGGCGTTCACGAGAACGTGCCTGGCGCCGACCACGGCCTCACCCGAGTCGCTCCGGAAGGTCACTTCGGCCCGGTTGCCGTCGGTGTCGATACGGATCGCCTCATGGCCGGTGGCGATCTCGGCGCCCGCCGCCCCGGCCGCGTTCGCGAGCGCGTCGGTGAGCGCGCCCATTCCTCCCACGGGAACGTCCCAGTCACCCGTTCCGCCGCCGATCACGTGGTACAGGAAGCAGCGGTTCTGGAGCAGCGCGGGATCGTGGGCGTCGGCGAACGTACCGATGAGCGCGTCGGTGAGAACCACTCCGCGTACGAGGTCGTCGGCGAAGTGTTCCTCGATCGCGACACCGAGGGGCTCCTCGAAGAGCATCCTCCAGGCCGCCTCGTCGCCGATACGGGCGCGCAGCGCCTCCCGAGTGGGCAGCGGCTCCGTGAGGGTGGGGAACACGCGCTCCGCGACGCGCCGCATGACGCCGTAGAAGGACTGCCACGACGCGTACTCCGCATCGCCGCCGGTGAGCCGGGCGAACGACTCCCGCGTCCGGTCCGGTCCGCCGCCCACCAGCAGCCCGCCCCGCCCGCTCGGCGTGTACGAGGAGACGGTGCGCTTGCGTACGGTGAAGTCCAGCCCCAGCTCGCGGACGATCCGCCGGGGCAGCAGCGACACGAGGTACGAGTAGCGGGAGAGCCGGGCGTCGACTCCGGCGAAGGGGCGGGTGGACACCGCCGCCCCGCCGGTGCGCTCCAGGCGCTCCAGTACGAGCACGGAGCGCCCCGCCCGGGCCAGATAGGCGGCGGCGACCAGACCGTTGTGTCCGCCCCCGACGATCACCGCGTCATAGCTGTCCTGTACGGGCATGGCGTGCGCTCCTGACCTCAGTCTCTCGTCCACGGGGGTCCCCGCTTACGTGTACCGATGTGCTGCCTGCCCGGCGATCAGTCGCTCCGGACTCCGCGCTGCTGCCGGAGCGCCGCCACCCGCCGGTACAGCTCGACCGCCTCCGCGCCGCGCCCGAGCTGTTCCAGACAGTGGGCCTCGTCGTTGCGGCTGGCGAGGGCGTCCGGGTGGTCGGCCCCGAGGACGCGTTCACGGGCCTCCGCGACCTGACGGTAGACGGTGAGCGCGTCGGACCAGCGTCCCAGCCAGCCGAGGCCGACGGCGACCTCCCGGCGGCTGACGAGCGTGTCGGGGTGGTCGGGCCCCAGGACCCGTTCGCGGATCGCACACACGTCACGGGCCTCCGCCAGGGCCTCCTCCCAGCGGGCGAGGCGTCCGAGGTTGACGCCCAGCCCGTGCCGCGCGCGCAGCGTCTCGGGATCCAGGGGGCCCTGCACCCGCGTACGGTCCTCGACGAGTGCCCGGTAGAGCTCGAGGGCCTCCGCGCTGCGCCCGAGCCGGCCGAGGCTGATACCGACCTCGTAGCGGGCGGCGAGCGTGTCGGGATGATCCGGACCCAGCGCCTGCGCGCGGGCGTGGGCGACCTCCCGGTACGTCTGGAGGGCCTCCGTCCAGCGCCCGAGCTGCCCGAGTGCGTACGCCACTTCGTACCGTGTGACGAGCGTGTCCGGGTGCGCCGCACCGAGCACCCGGGCACGGGCCGTGGCGACTTCGTACGCCATGCGGTACGAGTCCTCCAGGCGGCCCAGTCTGCTGAGGTTGAACGCCAGGTTGTGCCGGCACCGCAGCGTGTCGGGGTGGTCGGTTCCCATCGTGCGTTCCCGGGAGGCGAGCACGGCGGCGTACACCTGGTGCGCCTCGAAGTGCCGGCCGAGCTGTCCGAGTACGTACGCCATCTCCTGGCGTGCGGCGAGGGTCTCCGGGTGGTCGGGCCCCATGGTGCGCTCGCGCCCTTCGGCCACGCGGCCGAACTCGCGCAGGGCGTCGGCGGCGCGCCCCGTCCTGCTGAGGGTGAATCCGACCTCGTAGTGGCTGGCGAGGGTGTCGGGGTGGTCGGGGCCCAGGGCGTGTTCGCGCTCGGCGGCGACCGCCCGGTGGACCTCGCCGGCCTCGTTCCACCGGCCGAGGCGGCCGAGGCTGAGACCTGCGTTGTGCCGGCTGTTGAGTACGGCCAGCATCTCGGGCGGCGGTGTGGGCCGCTCCGGCCGGCGCGCGGCCGGGACGACGGCGGCAGGCAGGGCGACTCCCGTGGTCCACTCCCCCGTCAGTCCTGCCGAGTGGTCCGGCGGCGTCTGCGGCAGGGCCCACGAGCCGCTCGCCTTGTGACCGGTCGTCATACCGCGCGTCCAGGAAGGCAGGCGGGGGGCGCGCGTCGCGGGCTGGCCGGGGCGCACGGCGGGCGGCAGCACCGCTGCGAGAGCGGATACTGCGGCGGGGCCGGAAGCGCGCCCCGCGGTCAGGCGGTGCGCCAGTTCCCTGGCGTCGGCGGGCCGTTCCTCGGGGGTCTTGGCGAGCAGGTCGAGGACGACGCGGTCGAAGAACGCGGGAAGCTCCGGGCGAAGACTGCGCGGGGGTTCCGGTGGGGTGTCCCGGTGACCCACGAGGACCGCCCACGCGTCGTCGAGGTCGAACGGCGGCACGCCGGTGGCGATCTCGTACAGCACACAGCCCAGCGAGTAGAGGTCGCTGCGGTGGTCGACCTCGACGCCGCCGATCTGCTCGGGCGACATGTAGTGCGGGGTGCCCATGGCGATCCCGGTGCCGGTGAGCTGGGAGGTGAAGCCGATGTCGTGGCCCAGTCGCGCGATGCCGAAGTCGCAGATCTTCACCGTGCCGTCGGCGAGCCGCATGATGTTGGCGGGCTTCAGGTCCCGGTGGACGATGCCCTGCTCGTGCGTGTAGGCGAGGGCCCACGCCACCTGCTCGGCGATGTCGACGACGTCGGGGACGTCCAGCGGGTGGGCCTTGTTGTCTTCGAGGAGCTGGCTGAGGTTGCGCCCGTCGAGCAGTTCCATGACGAGGTAGAGAACGCCGTCGTGCTCGCCGAAGTCGTGGACGACGGTGACGCCGCGGTGCTGGAGCGCGGCCGCGACGCGCGCCTCCCTGCGGAAGCGTTCACGCAGCACTCCGGTGAAGGACGGGTCGTGCTGAGGCCCCACCGGCTTGAGACACTTGACGGCGACCTTGCGCCCCAACGACTCGTCGTGAGCACGCCACACCTCGCCCATGCCCCCGCGCCCGATCTGATCGAGCAGCCGGTACCGGCCCTGGATCAGCCTGGTGTCCGCCATCTCGTGCTGTCGCCCCCGTCACTCCGCTGCGCCCTCCCCGGCCCGTCCAGTATGGCCGCCTGTCTGCGGAGTTTGTACGGTGCGGGGCGCGCGTCGGGGCCGAGGCGTGCCGTTGTCTTCAGAATGTGACCGGGCGGCAGCTGCTGGCGCACCCGGGAGGGGATACGGCGCAGGCTGTCCCGGTTACGGCGGGCCCGCGGGTCACCGCGCGAGGGGCCGGAGCGGGGCGGCCGTACAGCTCGCGGGCGTAAGGAGGCAGTGAGGCGTACGCGAGTGCCGCCACGCGCCGCCACAGCGGTGCGCGCGCCGGTACGAGCAGCTGACGCACGAGGCCCACCGGACCGCCCTCACGTCCTCGCCCGCACCGGCAGCCGGAGCAGGTACACGGCCGCGGTCGAGACCAGGACGGCCATGCACGCGATGAACACCAGCCCCGCACCCTCCAGGCCGAGCGGGTCCGCCAGCACTCCCACACCGATGACCGGCACCGAGATGCCCGCGTACGCCACGACGAAAAGCGTCGAGACCACTGACGCGCGACGGTCAGCGGGAGACGCCCCGGCCACCGCGGACAGCGCGCCGCGAAACGCCAGCCCCTGGCCGGCCCCGCCGACCAGCGCGCTGAGCACCACCAGGGGCAGCAGGTCCCACCGCAGGGCGCCCGCGAGCAGCGCCAGTCCGGCGAAGAGCCCGGCGCAGCCCAGCGGCAGCGACCGTTGCGCGCCGACCCGGCCGACCGCCAGCTGCCCCGCGGTCGAGGCGAAGAAGGCCAGCGCGACGACCAGCCCGCTCACCGCGTGGTTGTGCACATCCAGGGACTGCGCGAGGAACGCGGGGCTGACCGACGTGAACACCCCGAACAGCGCGAACCCCACGAACGACGCGATCGCCGCGGGCCCGAACACGGCCCGCACCTGCGCGGGCAGGCCGGGCCGCTGCGGCCGTACGGTGCTCAGCGGCCGCCTCTCCCCTACGGTCTCCGACAGCCACAGCAGGACGCCTCCCGAGCCGGCCACGAGCACGAGGTGCACGGCGAACGGCAGGTACAGCGGCCAGGCGGCGTACTGCGCGAGGACTCCGGCGAGCAGCGGACCGCAGCCCAGCCCGCCCATGTTGGCGGCGGTCGCCACGAACGTGGCCCGCGAGGCGCCGCCGTGCGGTGCCAGCTCCAGTACGTACACCGTGGCCGCCCCGGTGAACAGGCCGGCGGACAGCCCCGACAGCAGTCGCCCGGCGTACAGCCATCCCAGTCCGGTGGCGCACAGGAAGCAGACGGCGCTCGCCGCCGCGAAGGCCAGGCCCCACAGCAGTACCGGCCGCCTGCCCACGGCGTCCGAGGCGTTGCCCGCCAGCAGCAGCACACCAATCACCCCGAAGGCGTAGACGGCGTACACGACGGTCACCGTCAGTTCGGAGAAGCCGAACTTCTCCTGATAGAGGCCGTAGAGCGGGGTCGGCAACGTGGTGCCGGCCATGCACACGGCGAACACCGCCCCGCCGAGCAAACACTGGCGCCACCCGCGGCGATCACCGTCCATGCCGCCGACGGTAACCCGCCGTCTTCCCCGTGCCGGCCGCACGCGGGTGGAGCACGAGCCGGTGTAGACCGGTTGGCCCCTCGCGCGGCGCGCCTCGGGCGTGCGGCGAGGGGCGGGGGCAGGATCGGGGGCGATGAACGGGAATCCAAGTGGCGGCGGCGACGACGCACGCCGCGCGGGCCGCTACGGCGAAGCCGTGTTCGAACCGGAGAAGACGGGTGAGGACGAGCGGATCGACCTCGGCGCGCTCGCCTACGACGACGTCACCCTGAACAGGCTGACGAAGCTGGGCGCGGGACCGGGCTGGGACTGCCTGGACGTGGGCGCGGGAACGGGCACGGTCTCCCGCCTTCTCCTGGGCCGGGCGGGCGTTAAGAGCGTACTCGCCGTCGACCGCGACGTCCGCTTCCTCGCGGCCCACCCCGTGCCCGGACTCACGACGCTCGAGGCGGACATCACCGCCCCCGACTTCGCACCCGGCCAATTCCATCTGGTGCACGCCCGGTTCGTGCTCATGCACCTGCGCTCCTGGCAGCAGATGATCAGCAAGCTCTGCTCGCTGGTCGCTCCCGGTGGTGTGCTGGTCCTCGGCGACGCGGTCGATCTGACCACTTCCACGGCTCCCACCACTGCCTACACCCGTGTGATGCGGGCGATGTGGCAGGGCCTGGAGGAGACCATCGGCACCGACGTCTCGTGGGTGCCGGGATATCCCCAGCTTCTCCGTATGGCGGGCCTCACCTCCGTGGCGGCCGAGATCCATGTGCCTCCCCTGCTGCCCGGCAGCCCCATCAGCCGTTTCTGGGCCGAGACATGGGACCGCTCGCGGGAAGCGATCGTGGCCACGGGGCTGGCCGACGACGCGACGGTCGGTACGGCGATCCGCGAACTGGACTCCCCCGACTTCGCCGCGCTCTCGCCGGGCATGCTCACCGCCTGGGGCACGAAGAGCTGAGCGCCCGGGCGCCGGAGATGCCTTTCGGCTCGTCCGTCTCCTTCACTCCATTTCTCGCCATGTGCCGGGAGTTTCTCGCCGTGTGCTGAGGGATCAGGGAGGGAGCAGATCAGGGATGCCAGCCCGGAACGCGGGGCGCGCCGCCGACGCGCGGGCAAGTTTCCGTCGTGATCGGCGGCTTGTTCATCGCGCCGCGGAAGTTGATCCAGACGTCCTGGTGGTTCATCTTCTTGTACGGGCAGACGACGACCTGTTCACGGATGCTGCGGGTGCCCACCTTCGGATGGGACTTGATCTCGGGGAAGAGCCGCTTCTGGATACCGGCGTAGTTGCAGTTGAGGCCCAGCCGGTTGCAGTTCGCCGTCACTCTGCCCGCCAGCACGGTCAGGCGGTTGTGCGAGGACGCCGCGAGCCAGTGGGTCAGGAGGCCGGAATCCTGGTCGGAGTCGCACCCCTCCCTGTCGAACAGCTCGGCCGCCGAGCCGGAGTCGAACAGCACGATGTGGTTGATGCGGGGCTTCCACTCCGACTTCGACTTGAGGAAGTAGACCGGCCCCAGCCTGCCCAGGCTCCAGCCCGCCAGTGTCGTCAACTGCTTGCCGTACTGGCCGCGCAGTGCGTCCTGCGGGGGAACCGCGCGCCCAGGGTCGCAGCGCTTGCCGGCCACCTGCCAGGCGTTGGCGTCCAGGGTGCGCGTCGCCGGTGAGACGACCTTGAGCTTGCCGCCCGGCTTGCCCGGGTAGGCGATGTCCGGCCCGTTGTAGGGCGAGTAGTACAGCGAGCCGCCCGTGGCCGGCAGTCCCTTGACCGTGACGGCCGCGTATCGCGTGACGGGGCCTGGTCCATGGGAGTCGGGCGTCGTCCGGCATACGACGTAAGCGGAGTACCAGGAGAAGCCAAAGGTGCTGCCGATGGTCTCGGTGAGTGGGGACCAGGTGCCGTTGGCCGTGTTCATCTTCAGGTTGAACGTGATCGCCTCCACCTTGTTCTCGGCGAGGCGCCGGGAGATGCCCGCAGAGGCCGACCTGCTGCCCGGCGGACAGGGGTCGACAGGCCGGAAGGTGATGCTGGTGCCGGGGCCGGTGAAGCCGGGGGTCACGGTGAATCGTCTGGCCGTACCGGCCACGGTGAACGGCACAGGTGCGTAGTCCACGCGCGCGCCCGACTCGCTGTCCAGGCAGTACGCACGGATCTCACCTGTGCCCCCGGCGGCGCCGGCCGTCAGCGGAGGCGGAACGGCCGTGCTGCGCGGGGTCGCGGTGGGGGCGGGCACGCTCAGGTGCACCGGGCTCCAGGTGCCGTCGGCATTGACCTGCTGGTTCGCCGCGTACGTGGTCACTCCGGCCGCGTCGGTGAAGGAGGCGGTGAGTTCCTGGGTGGAACCACTGACCGTCGGACACGGATCGAGCGCTGCGACGGTGAGGCCGGTGCCGGGGCGGCCCTGCGAGGCGGACACGGCGATCTTCGGTGCCGGCGCGCCCTCCGCAGGCGGCTGAGCGCCCGGCGTGAGGAGGAACGCGGCAGCGAGTGCGGCTGAAGCTGTGGCCATCTGAAGGTGACGAAGCCGCATGGGTCCCCCGACTCGGGCGCGATGGGCGCGCAGGCCCGCACGTGCGATGGGGTGTGAGCCTAGCGGCCGTGCGTCGCGCTGCGCCGCCTTTCAGCGCTTCCGGCCGGGACGCGCTGTGTCCGCACCACCCTGATGCGGACACATGTGTTACCCGTTTTCTGGCCTGCGGGGCCCGCGATGACCGCGGTCAGGCCGGCGCGAACGGGCGCAGTTCGTCCGCGCCGTTCTCCCGCACGACGCCACAGCTGTGTTCCGGTACTTCGTTCCAGGCTCCCGGCAGGCTGCCCAGGGGCTCGGACACGACGAGTCGTGTTTCCTCGGACAGGTCCCGCAGGAACGACACGTCCGGGTGCAGTGCCCGCAGTGAGTCCACGCGGCTGCTGTAGAACAGCGAACGGGCCACGCCCTCGCTGGCGTAACGGAACGCCCAGACGTCCGATCCGTCGGTCGCGGCGATGGTCATCTGGAGCGGGGCGGCGATGCCGTGTGCGCGGCCGGTGCGCTCAACCAGCCCGGCCATGCGGGCCACCGCACCGGGAGGGTCGTCCTCCAGCCCGAAGGTGAGCGCCAGGAAGAACATCACCTCGGAGTCCGTGGAGCCCTCGATCTCGGCGAACAGCGAAGGGGCCACGGCCAGGCAGAGTTCCCTGCGCAGCAGAGGGAAGCCCGCGATGGCTCCGTTGTGCATCCACATCCAGCGGTCGTGCCGGAAGGGGTGGCTGTTCGTCTGCTGTACGGCCGTGCCCGTCGACGCGCGGATGTGGGCGAAGAACAGGGGGGACCTGACGTGCGAGGCGATCTCACGCAGATTGCGGTTGTTCCACGCCGGTCCGGTGTCACGGACCACGGCGGGGGTACTGACGTCCGAGTCCTGGGCGTACCAGCCGATGCCGAATCCGTCGCCATTGGTCGTCTCCACGCCGAGGCGGGAGTGCAAGCTCTGGTCGATCAGTGAGTGCGCGGGCTTGTAGAGGATCGTTTCCAGGATCTGTGGGGTCCCCGAATAGGCGAGCCACCGGCACATGGACGATCACCTTCTCGAAGTCGGTGCCTCTCGGTCTCACGACGCAACGGGCACAGATGAAGGCTGACAGGCGGTGGCCGCTCGGCACCCGCCGGGAGGAGCGGCTGCGGAGAGAGCCGACGACAAGCGGCAAGGGCTCCGTCGGCTCCCCCGGCTCCGTCGGGGCCGCCCACAGGGTCGCCCTGAGAAGCCGCTGGCGACGATGGGCCCGGGGCGCCAGGAGGGCACCGTTCAATTGCACCACCGCGGCACCGTGAACGCACTTTCGGGCCCCCACGCCACGGCGGGACACCCCCGACCTGCCGGGCCCACGTCGCGGCTCGCTCACGGCCGGGGGTGCCGCCCCCGGTGATGTGCGCTTTGCTGGAGACAGCGCCGCGGCCCGCAAGGGGTCGCCGGAAACGCACCGGAGCCCCATGACGGCGACTCGGCAAGTGAAACGCTCCCCCAGGAAGAAGCCGCCCGCGGCGGTGCGCCCCGAACGCAGTGCGCGCCGCCGTGAGCGAACCCGAATCGAGGCATCATGACCTCCATCCGTGAAAACCGCACCGATACACCGACAGGCAAGGGCAGCGGGCTGGTGATATTCGCCGCCGTCCTCCTGCTCGTCGTGGGAATCCTCGATGTCCTGCGCGGCATCATGGCCATCGCCGAGGACGACGTGTTCGTCAGCACGCCGAATTACGTCTTCCAGTTCGACCTCACGAGCTGGGGCTGGATCCACCTGATCTTCGGTGCACTGGCGATCTGCGTCAGCGCGGGCCTGTTCAAAGCCGCCGTCTGGGCGCGCGTCGTGGGCGTGGGTCTGTCCGGACTGCTCATCATCGCCAACTTCCTGTCGCTGCCGTACTACCCGGTGTGGTCGATCCTGGCCATCGCGATGTACACCTTCGTCATCTGGGGGCTGTGCGTGGTCCGCAGGGACGAGTTCTACCTCCGCGACTAGGCAGCCGGGCCGGCAGCCGCCGTCACACGTGACGCGTGCGTGCGGTGGCTGTTGAGTGAAGCCGGCCGGGCCGGGGAGCTTCCCGGCCCGACCGGCGCCCGCCCGTGGCCGGGCGTCCCGCACGCCCTCGTCACATGCCGTGTGACCAGGACTGGTGGTCGGCACTGCGGTTCACGGCTCATCAGCGAACCACCGGCGGCACCAGTGTGTTGTCGCTGATGCGTCCGGCGCCGCGCCCCAGCTTGATGGCCGCCGCCGAACGGCCCGTGGTGTCCGTACGGAGTCGCGAAGGGCAGGCGACCGCACGCACCGCGGCCCCGTCACCGCCGGCCACACCGGGAGCCACCTCGCATCACCGTGCGCAGCAGAGGTTCGGCCGCAAGAGGCTGGTCCTCGTCCCACAGCGCGATCGCGATCGAGGCCCCCAGGGGTGCGGAAGACCTGTCGGCGCGCCCATCGACGTGTACCGACGGCGTACACGTCGATGGGCGCGCCGGAGTCCACCAGAGCGTCGATACGGGGCCGGCCGGGCGTCTGGACCACCGAGGGAAACCGAACGCGACTGAACCCACAGGGCCCGTCCCTGACCACGCGAAGGAGCTGACTCTCATGACGACGCCTCCCGCCGTCTACCGTCCTGTTCGAGTCGAGGGGAAGCTGGACACGCCCCTGTCGCAGTGGCTTTGGCTCGTGAAATGGATTCTCGCGATCCCGCACTACATCGTGCTGTTCTTCCTGTGGACAGCGTTTTTCCTGGTGAGTGTGGTCGCCTTCTTCGCGATCCTGTTCACCGAGCGATACCCTCGCGCGTTGTTCGACTTCAACCTAGGGGTGCTGCGCTGGACATGGCGCGTGTCGTATTACTCGTACGGCGCCCTGGCAACGGACCGGTACCCGCCCTTCACTCTCGCAGAGGTCCCCGATTACCCCGCACGGCTGGACATCGTCTACCCGCAGCGGCTGTCACGAGGGCTCGTCCTGGTCAAATGGTGGCTCTTCGCCATCCCGCACTACATCGTGATCGGCTTCTTCATGGGCGGCGCCCAGGGCGGCTGGTGGTCCGCCGGACTCATCTGCGTACTGGCCCTCATCGCCGCCGTCATCCTCGCCTTCACCACGAAGTACCCGAGAGACCTGTACGACCTGATCATGGGACTCAACCGCTGGGTCCTGCGGGTCTCGGCGTACGCGGGCCTCATGACGGATGACTACCCGCCGTTCCGGCTGGACATGGGCGGGACCGAACCGGGCACCGTGCCGCGCGCGTGAGGCGGCGGCGACGCCGGCGACCCGGAGTGGTCCATAACCCGGGGACTGCACCTGGGGTGCGGCGCCGCCTTGTTCAACCGCCGAAGGCAGCCGGATTACGCGTTGGGACCCCGGCCCGCCCATTCGGCGGCGGCGATGCTGTGGTGGCTGTCGCGACGGTCAAGCGGGCAGCGTGACGACGTCGTGCCGGGGACCGCCCAGTACGACCTTGAGCGCGCCGGTGTCCGCGGCCCGCGAGAAGACGTCGTACGCCTCCTCCATCTGCTCCAGTTTGAAGTGGTGGGTTACCAGTTCGGCGGAGGGCAGGCGGCCGGCCGCCATCATGCGCAGCAGCAGCGGTGTCGAGTACGTGTCCACCAGCCCGGTCGTGATGGTCACGTCCTTGATCCACAGGTCTTCGAGATGGAGGGAGGCGGGCTTGCCGTGGACGCCGACGTTGGCGACCCTGCCACCCGGGCGCACCATGCGGGTGCACGTCTCGAATGCCTCGGGCACGCCGACGGCTTCGACGACGACATCCGCTCCGAGTCCGTCGGTGAGATCGCTGACCAGCTCTTCCGGTTCCTCTCCCGCTCCGACTGTGGCGTCGGCGCCGACGGAACGTGCGGCGGCCAGCCGGGACTCGGCAAGATCGACGGCGATGATCTTCCCGGGTGTGTAGAGCCGGGCGGCGGCGACAGTGGCGAGGCCGATCGGCCCGGCGCCGACCACCACGACGGTGTCACCGGGGCTCACCCTCCCGTTGAGGACGCCCACCTCGTACGCGGTGGGGAAGATGTCGGCCAGCAGGACCGCGTCGTCACTTTCGACGGAGCCGGGCAGAGGGTGCACCGACAGGTCGGCGAAGGGCACGCGGACGAATTCGGCCTGCGTCCCGTCGATGAGGTGGCCCAGCACCCAGCCGCCGCCTTCGCGACACTGGCCGTAGTGGTTCTCGCGGCAGAAGCGGCAGCGTCCGCACGCCGAGATGCACGAGACGAGGACGCGGTCGCCCGGTCGCACGGTACGGACCTCGCTGCCGACCTCGACGACTTCGCCCACGGCCTCGTGCCCCAGCACCGTGCCCGGCGCGACCTCCGGCACATCGCCTTTGATGATGTGCAGGTCGGTGCCGCAGATGGTCACGGAGTCGACGCGCACGACGGCGTCGGAGGCATCCTTGATGCCCGGATCCGGAACCTCCTGCCAGGACGTCTTTCCCGGGCCTTGGAATACAAGAGCCTTCATGTCGTCGCACCTCTCCCTGTCAGCTGCGTCGCTCCCCAGCGTGGCGCGCGAAAGGGGCGGGCGCGTGGGCCGGTCGGTCCCCCCGAAGGGCCTGTCGGCCCGGTCCGCGCCGCCCGTGCGGGCACTTCCAGGGTCTCGCCGGGCCAAGGCGCCGCAACCTGAAGCGCGCCCGTACTTCCTGCTCGGTCGGCCGACACCCCCCGGACGGGGGGTGTCGGGGCTCCTCGCTCATGCTGCCGAGCTGTGCCGCGTGCCCGTGCGGGACACGACCGCCAGGACGCGGTTCACCCGTCCCAGGTCCAGTCGGCGATCTCCGGCATGTCTGTCCCGTGCTCGCGGATCCAGGCGTGGTGGCGTGTACGGGCGTCCGCCATGGCCTGCCGTACGCCCACCGCGCGCACGCCGAGTCCCGGGCTGCGGTCGATGACGTCCATGACGAGGCGGTAGCGGTCGAGGTCGTTGCGCACGACCATGTCGAAGGGCGTGGTGGTGGTGCCCATCTCCTTGTAGCCGCGTACATGCAGGTGAGCGTGACCGGTGCGGCGGTAGGCGAGCCGGTGGATCAGCCAGGGGTAGCCGTGGTACGCGAAGATCACCGGTTTGTCGGTGGTGAACAGCGCGTCGTACTCCGGGTCGGCCATGCCGTGCGGGTGCTCCTCGTGGGGCATGAGGCGGGCCAGGTCGACGACGTTGACGACGCGTACGGCAAGGTCGGGCAGCTGGCGGCGCAGCAGGCCGGCCGCCGCGAGTACCTCCTGAGTGGGGACGTCGCCCGCGCATGCCAGTACCACGTCCGGCTCACGGCCCGCGGTTTCGGTGCCCGCCCATTCCCAGACGCCGGCGCCGCGCGCGCAGTGGAGCCGGGCCTCCTCCAGCGACAGCCAGTCGAAGCAGGGCTGCTTGCCGGCGATGATCACGTTGACGTAGTCGCGGCTGCGCAGTGCGTGGTCGGCGACCGACAGCAGGGTGTTGGCGTCCGGCGGCAGGTAGACGCGGACGACTTCGGGGCTCTTGTTGAGGACGTGGTCGACGAAGCCCGGGTCCTGGTGCGAGAAGCCGTTGTGGTCCTGGCGCCAGACGTGGGAGGTCAGCAGGTAGTTGAGGGAGGCGACGGGGGCGCGCCAGGGCAGTGCCCGGGACGTCCTGAGCCACTTGATGTGCTGGTTGACCATCGAGTCGACGATGTGGACGAAGGCCTCGTAGCAGGAGAACAGCCCGTGGCGGCCGGTGAGGAGGTAGCCCTCCAGCCATCCCTGGCAGGTGTGCTCGGAGAGGATCTCCATCACGCGGCCGTGCCGGTCCGGGTGCTCGTCGATGTCCAGCGTCCCGGCCTGCAATGCCTTGCCGCTCGCTTCGTACACCGCCTGGAGGCGGTTCGACGCTGTTTCGTCCGGTCCGACGAGGCGAAAGTCCCGGCGGTCGGCTGTGGCCGCCATGACACTTTCCAGCAGATCGCCGAGGATCCGGGTGGGCTCGTGCTGTGTGGCGCCCGGCTTGTCGACGGGTACGGCTAACCGTTCGAGCGGTGCGACGGGCAGCTCCCGCAGGAGCAGGCCGCCGTTGGCGTGCGGGGTCGCGCCGAGCCGGCGGTCGCTTCCGGTACGCAGGCCAGGACCTCGGGCCGGGGCCGGCCGTGCTCGTCGAAGAGTTCCTCGGGGTGGTACGAGCGCAGCCATGCCTCCAGCTGCGCGAGGTGGGCGGGGTTGTCACGCACTCCCGCGAGCGGGACCTGGTGCGCGCGCCAGGTGCCTTCGACCGGCAGTCCGTCGACCTCGGCGGGGCCGGTCCAGCCCTTCGGCGTCCGCAGGACGATCACGGGCCAGCGCGGGCGCTCGGTCGAGCCGCCGGTGCGTGCGTCCTGCTGGATCCTGGCGATGCTGTCGACGGCGGTGT
Source organism: Streptomyces agglomeratus (assembly GCF_001746415.1). Taxonomy (NCBI): domain Bacteria; kingdom Bacillati; phylum Actinomycetota; class Actinomycetes; order Kitasatosporales; family Streptomycetaceae; genus Streptomyces; species Streptomyces agglomeratus. The sequence continues at coordinate 7,212,864 of NZ_MEHJ01000001.1, read as the reverse complement.
CCATGGCGGCCGCCATGGCACGGTGCACGTGGCGGGGGTCGTCGCCGGTGACGTGCAGGGGCTCGTGTCCGTATCCGCGCAGCAGCTCGTCGAGTTCCGCCTCGGGGAGGCGGGCGAGCACGGTCGGGTTTGCGATCTTGTAGCCGTTGAGGTGCAGGACCGGCAGTACGGCGCCGTCGTGCACGGGGTCGAGGAATTTGTTGGAGTGCCACGACGCGGCGAGCGGCCCGGTCTCGGCCTCGCCGTCACCGATGACGCAGGTGACCAGCAGTTCGGGGTTGTCGAGTGCGGCGCCGTAGGCGTGGGACAGCGCGTAGCCCAGTTCGCCGCCCTCGTGGATGGAACCGGGGGTCTCGGGTGCGCCGTGGCTGGGGACCCCTCCGGGGAAGGAAAACTGCCGGAACAGCCGCTCCATACCGGCTTCGTCCCGGCTGACGTCGAGGTAGGTTTCGCTGTAACTGCCCTCCAGCCAGGCGTTGGCCAGCACGGCGGGGCCGCCGTGGCCCGGGCCCCAGACGCAGAGCGCGGAGATGTCCCGCTGCTTGACGACCCGGTTCATGTGCGTGTGCACGAGGTTGAGGCCGGGGGACGTCCCCCAGTGCCCCAGAAGGCGCGGCTTGATGTGCTCGGGTGCCAACGGCTGGGTGAGCAGCGGATTGCCCATGAGATAGATCTGCCCGGCGGACAGGTAGTTGGCGGCCCTCCAGTGGGCGTCCAGAGCGGCGAGCTCTTCGTCTGCCGGCGTGGAGCGGTCGTGCCGCTTGCCCTGCGCATGCGTTCCTCCGACTTGTGCGTACGGTCGTTCGCTGGTTTCGAGCGAGGTGCGCGCCCCTCAACGCACGGTGGGACACCCGGACAGAACGTGACGAGAGGCCGCACGGCCCCGCTCCGCATCCATAGGTCCCCCTCGACGGGCAATCCGTGCGCAACCGGGTACCCGCAGCGGTGGAAGCAGTCATATACCGGAGCCAAATGGCCGAGAGGATACCCCCCCGGGTATCCCTGCTAGGGTGGAGGTCAGATACCCCGGGGGGTAAATTTCGGAAGGAGCCACAGTCGTGTTCTTCGTCGAGACCTTGAAGCTGGAAGGCCTGGGCAACCGCAGTTATCTGACCGGCGGGTCCGGCAGCGCGGTCGTGGTCGATCCGCCGCGGGACATCGATCAGGTGATCGCGGCCGCGGCCCGACGGGGCGTGCGGATCGCGTACGTGGTGGAGACCCACCTCCACAACGACTACATCAGCGGCGGACTGGAACTGGCCCGCGTGAGCGGGGCCCGCTATCTGGTCCCGGCCGGCGCTGCCGTGTCCTTCGCCCGTAAGCCGGTCGCCGACGGGGACAGCGTCGCGGTCGACCAGGGCCTGACGCTGCGGGCGCTGGCAACCCCTGGCCACACCCCGCATCACATGTCCTACGTCCTGGAAGAGGACGGCCGGGGGGTGGCGGCCTTCACCGGCGGCTCCCTGCTCATCGGCACGGTCGGACGGCCCGATCTGGTGGAGCCCCGGCTGACCGGGGGGCTGGCCCGCGCCCAGCACGCCTCGGCCCACCGTCTGGCCGCCGAGCTCGACGACGAGGTGGCCGTGCTGCCCACTCACGGCTTCGGCAGTTTCTGCTCCTCGTCCCAGGCCGGCGGGGAGGCCAGCACGATCGGCGCCGAACGGCGGAACAACGAGGCGCTGACCCGCGACGTGGACACGTTCGTCGCCGAGGTGCTGGCCGGTCTGGACGACGTACCGGCCTACTACGCGCACATGGGCCCGGCCAATGCCGCCGGTCCCGCCCCCGTGGATCTCACCCCGCCGCGTCAGGCGGACGCCGCTCAGATCGCTCAGCGCCTGGCGGCCGGGGAATGGGTGGTGGACCTGCGCAGCCGCGTGGCGTTCGCCGAGGGGCACGTCGCGGGGGCGTTCAACTTCGAGGGCGAGGGCAAGCCGGCCACCTACCTGGCGTGGCTGATCCCGTGGGGCAAACCCGTCACACTTCTGAGTGACACGCAGGGACAGGTCGCTGACGCACAGCGGGAACTGGCCCGGGTCGGCATCGACCGCCCGGCCGCTGCGGCCACCGGAGATCCGCAGGACTGGGTGGCCGGAGGGGAGGAACTGCGGTCTTTCCGGCGCGCCACCTTCGCCGATCTGGGCGCCGCCCGCGCACGCGGGAAGGACACGGTGGTGCTGGACGTCCGCCGCGACTCGGAGCGCTCCGGTGGGTACATCGACGGTTCCGTGCACATTCCCATACACGAGCTGCACGGCCGCCTCGGCGAGGTACCTCCCGGCGAGGTCTGGGTGCACTGCGCGGGCGGCATGCGCGCGGCGATCGCCGCCTCGCTCCTGGACGCCGCCGACCGGACCGTCGTCGCCGTCGACGACGGCTTCGACTCCGCGAGCGACGCCGGGCTGCCCGTCGCCGCGCCCGTGGCCGAGGACGACGGCGATGAAGGTCTCATAGCGTGAGCCTCCTCGTCCTGGCGCTCACGGCGGGGGCCCTGGTCGGTCTGGCGCTGGGCGCGCTGGGCGGTGGTGGGAGCGTCCTCGCGGTCCCTGTCTTGATCTACCTGCTCGGCTTCACCCCGGCGGCCGCGACCACCGCCAGCCTCCTGATCATCACAGCCACCTCGCTGACGGCCCTGTACGGTCACGCCCGCAGCGGCCATGTGCGGTGGAAGGCGGGGGCACTGTTCGCGGCGGCCGGAGCCCTGCCCGCGGCGGCGGCCGGGGCTGCGGCCTCCCGGCTGCCCCAACCGGTGCTGACCGTCGCGTTCGCCGGAGTGGCCGGGCTGGCCGCCGTCATGATGCTGCGCCCCGCCCGGGCGGCGGTCGGCGGAGGAGCCGATGCCCGGCGGCCGGCCAGGGCGGCCCGGACCGGTGCGGGGCTGGGCGCGCTGACCGGGCTGCTGGGTGTGGGCGGTGGATTTCTCGTCGTACCGGCCCTGGTCACTGTGCTGGCCTTCGAGATGCAGGTCGCGGTCGGCACCAGCCTGCTGGTCATCTCCGCCAACTCGCTCGCCTCCCTGGCCACTCGCGGCGCCACTACCGCGGGCCTGGACTGGGCGGTGATCGCACCGTTCGCCGGGGCCGCGATTCTGGGTGCCTGGGACGGGAAGCGCCTGGCATCCAAGGTCTCGGGCCCTCTTCTGCGGCGCGCCTTCGCGGCGATGCTGCTGGGTGTGGCGGCCTTCATGCTCATCGACACGATGGCGTGACCCCGCCGCGCTCCGGCGGGTCGGGTCCACGCCAGTGGGTTGGGTCTACGCCGGTGAGGCGGGTCTACGCCGGTGAGTCGGGTCTATGCCAGGGACAGGAAAAGCTTCTCCAGGCGAGCCCGCATCTGCTCGCGATCGCCACTGGCGGCCATGTCCGCGTCGGTCAGACAGTGCTGGAGACCGGTGGCGATGATCGCGAAACCCGCCTTGTCCAGGGCACGGGAGGCCGCGGCGAGCTGCGTGACCACGTCCTCGCAGTCCCGGCCCTCCTCGATCATTTTGATCACTCCGGCGATCTGGCCCTGCGCCCGGCGCAGCCTGTTGACCACCGTCTTGAGTTCCTCGGCCGCCATCGCCAGTTCCACAGTTACTCCTTCGATATACCCCTGCGGGTATCCTACCCCGGGGGGCGCATCCCGAAATGAAGAGGAATCTCCAGTGAGCACCACTGCCATCGCCCCCGACCGGGCCCGCGCCAGGCTGCACGAGCTGACCGTCATCGACGTGCGCACGCCCGGCGAGTACGCCTCCGGCCATCTGCCCGGCGCCCACAACCTCCCCCTCGACCACCTCGACGCCGCCCTGCCCACGCTCAGGAAGGTGGCCGCCCGGGGCGATCTCCTCGTGGTGTGCGCCTCCGGCGCCCGCTCCGCCCAAGCCTGCGCGGTGCTCGCCGAACACGGCATCGCGGCCGCCACCCTCACCGGCGGCACCACCGCCTGGGCGCGGCTCGGCCACGACGTCCACCGCCCCGACGGCGCCCGCACGACCTGGGCGATGGAACGTCAGGTCCGCTTCACCGCAGGAGCCCTGGTCCTGGCAGGACTGCTCATCGGTAAGCGCCGGCCGGCCGCACGCGCGCTGTCCGCAGGCGTCGCCGGAGGGCTGGTCTTCTCCGCGCTCACCGACACCTGCGGCATGGCCCGCGTCCTGGCCAAGCTGCCCCACAACCAGCCTCGCGCCACGGACGTGCGGGCCACCCTCGACTCCCTGGCCGGGTGACCCGGCGCACGCACCGACGCCGACGCCGACGCCAACGCCGGCGCCGGTGCGTGCGGGCAACCGGTTTTCCGAAACCCTTCGCCCGAAGGAACGCCGGGCAGAAGCACGGCGGGACTCGTCACATGCCGTCAGCGGCGTACGCGCGGCATGCCCAGGCCGATCCAGGAGATGATCTCGCGCTGGATCTCGTTGTTCCCGCCGCCGAAGGTGAAGATGACGGCGCTGCGGTAGCCGCGTTCCAGTTCGCCGTGCAGGACGGCGCCCGCCGACCCCTCCTTCAACGGGCCTGCCGCGCCGACGACTTCCATCAGCCAGGCGTAGGCGTCGCGGCGCGTCTCGGAGCCGTAGACCTTCACGGCGGAGGCGTCCTGGGGGGTGAGCGTGGAGTTTTGGAGGGCGGACACCATCTGCCAGTTGAGGAGCTTCATCGCGTCGAGCCTGGCGTGGGTCCTCGCGAGGCGACCGCGCACCCAGCCGAGATCGATGACGCGGCGCCCGTCTGCGAGCTTCGTGCCGGCGGCCCAGCGCTGGACGTTGCGCAGCGCGCGGATGGCCATGGTGCCGTGCGCGGCGAGGGTGACGCGCTCGTGGTTGAGCTGGTTGGTGATGAGCCGCCACCCCTTGTTCTCGTCACCGACGCGACGGGACACGGGAACGCGGATGTTCTCGTAGTAGCTGGCGGTGGTGTCGTGCGAGGCGAGGGTGTTGATGAGAGTGCAGGAGTAGCCGGGGTCGCTCGTCGGGACGAGCAGCATGGTGATGCCCTTGTGGGGCGGCGCGTCGGGGTCGGTGCGGACGGCGAGCCAGACCCAGTCGGCGGTGTCCCCGTTGGTGGTCCAGATCTTCTGCCCGTTGACGACGTACGTGTCGCCTTCCCGCACGGCACGGGTCTTCAGGGCGGCGAGGTCGGTGCCGGCGTCGGGCTCGCTGTAGCCGATCGCGAAGTCGATCTCACCGGCCAGGATCTTGGGGAGGAAGTACGCCTTCTGTTCGTCCGTACCGAACTGCATGATGGTCGGCCCGACGGTGTTGAGCGCCATCAGCGGCAGCGGCACACCGGCCTGAGCGGCCTCGTCGAAGAAGATGAACTGCTCCATGGGGGAGAGCCCTCGTCCGCCGTACTCCTCGGGCCATCCGACGCCCAGCCAGCCGTCCGCGCCGAGGCGGCGGACGGTGGCGCGGTAGAAGCGCTTCTGCGCCGCCGGTTCGGCGTAACGGGCGTACGCGTTACCGGGTACCAGCTCGGCGAAGTACGCACGCAGTTCGGCGCGCAATCGCGTCTGCTCAGGCGTGTATGCGAGGTGCACGGCCCCTCCAGGGTGTCGCGATCCCTACGACGGCGCGCACACACTAGAACGCGTTTCAGGAATCTGGAAGGGCTTCCCGCACCCGATCACCGTCGTCGTGCCCGTCCGGCCGGCCGGCCAGCAACTGGGACATCGTCCCGGCCGCCTGCACCGACGCCTGCGCACAGCAGTTGTTGAACAACACGTGCACCTGTTCCGAGCGTTCCGCGAGCGCGCGGACGCGCGGCACCCAGCCCTTCAGTTCGTCCCGGGTGTAGTGGTGCCGGAAGCGGTCCTCGTGTAGTGGTGCCGGAAGCGGTCCTCCTTGCTGCCGGTGCCCCACTGCGGGTTGCGTCCGTGGAACCGTACGACGGCGAGCCCGGGCGCCGTCACCTCCGCGACGGGCGGCACCGAATCGGGCAGTCCCTGGAGCGTGTCGACGGCCACCAGCGGTATCTGCCGCTCCCGCAGGAAGCCCGCCGTCTCGGCGACACGGTCCGGGGTGAGCCAGCCCGGATGCCGGAACTCCACCGCGATCGGCGTTCCGGCGCGCTCCTGGCACTCCTCGATGTACTCCCGCGCACGGGCGCCGGGACGGAACCAGGGAGAGAACTGGAACAGCACGGTGCCCAGCCGGCCGGCGCCGCGCAGAGGCGCGACGCCGGCCGTGAACCGCTGCCACAGTTCCGTCACCGCGTCCGCGGACAGCTGGGACTTGCGTACCCAAGCCCCCGGGTGGAGGCCCGGTGGCCGCAGATCGGCCGGAAGCGCGCCCACCCGGGCCCCGTGCCCGGTGAGGAGCGCGAACGCCTTCACGTCGAAGACGAAGCCCTCCGGGGTGCGTTCGGCCCACAGGGCGCTGACGCGCTCGGAGGGCAGCGCGTAGACCGTGCTGTCCGCCTCCACCACGGGGAACCGGGAGGCGTAGTGCCGCAGCCGCCCCTCGGCTCCGCGGGCCCCCGTCGGATACCAGCCGCTGGAAACCAGCGGCTGGTATCCGACGGGGGCCGGTCCACGAGCAGGTCCCCACCAGAATGTCGCCAAGTGTGCCGCCCGTGGTCATTCGGTGGACAGCGCCTCCAGGAGCTCACCGACCTGGGGTTCGGGCAGCGCCCTGGCGACGTCGGCCTGGGCGATCATGCCGACCAGCTTGTGGTCGTCGATCACCGGCAGCCTGCGCACCTTGTGCCGCGTCATCGTGCCGAGCACCTGCTCGACACTGTCGTCGGCCTGTGCGCACACCACTTCGCCCTGGGCGAGTTCGGCGGCACGGGTGCTGTTCGGGTCCTTGCCGGCGCCGAGCGCCTTCACCACGATGTCGCGGTCGGTCAGCATGCCCATGAGCCTCTCGTCGGTGCCGCAGACCGGCAGGGCGCCCACGCCGAGCCGCGTCATCATCCGTGCGGCGTCCGCGAGGGTCTCCTGCTCACCCACGCACTCCGTGCCCTTGGACATGATCTGCCGTGCGGTCGTCATCGTCCCTCCCGATCGCGATCTGACGGTCCGTTCGCCGGAATCCGCCGGGTACCCCGGCGCGGGCCGTGCAACCGTTCTGCGGCGGTGGCTCGTGTCGCACCAGGGGTAGCGGCGGCTGCGCCGACACGTGCAGACGGCCACCATGAACCGGTCCGAGCGGACGGTCGTGCCGTCCGCCAGCGTGATCTCGACCGGACCCTCGACAAGCACCGGCCCCTCGGGGTCGACGACGACCCGCCGGGCAGGGCGTACGTCCGCCGTTCGGGTACCCTCCGCCGTTCGGGCACTCTCAGTCTCTCCGGGCACGGATGACCACCAGCTCCTCTTTCGTCTCACCCGGGTCCACCAGGCCCCGGGCCTCCAGCCAGGCCGCGTGCCGCCGCATCACGGGGCCGTAGGGCACCGTCTCGCGGGCGACGGGCTCGGCCCGCAGCCCCTGGGCGGTCAGGGCGTCCACGGTGGCCTCTACCCCCGACAGCGCCGACTGCACCAGAAGGATCACGCCGCCCTCCCTGAGGAGGGGCGGCGCCTGTGCGCACAGCCGGTCCAGCACGGCCCGGCCGTCCGCACCGGCCCACCAGGCCAGGTCGGCGCTCTTCACCGGAACGTCACCGGGCGATGCGACGTACGGTGGGTTGGAAAGGATCAGATCGAAGCTCCGCCCCGCCAGCGAGCTCAGCAGGTCGCCGCGGTGGACACGGATCGGATGTCCTCGCAACCGGGCATTGAGCCGGGCGGCGAGGACGGCTCTGCGCGACAGGTCGGTCGCCGTAACACTCGCGGCACCGCATTCGGCGGCCGCCAGGGCGAGCGCGCCCGTGCCGGTGCCGACGTCGAGTACGTCGGCACCGCGCGTCCGGGGCTCCTCCCGGGTCACCCGTGCGAGCAGTTCGGTGTCTTCCAGTGGTGCGTAGACACCAGGTGGTCTGAGTAGGCGCATGGGACGGGGGTACCTCAAAAACCCCTGGTCATAACGGTCTCGCCGTAAGGAGCAGCAAATGACGGATGTCCCCGTCCGCTCTGGTTCGTACTGGATGGAGTACGGCGACGGACCGGTGTATCCACGTCCGCCCGACGGCCTCGAGGTGGACGTGGCGGTGATCGGCGCCGGCATCGCCGGGATCTCCACGGCGTGGGAGCTGGCGCGGGCGGGGAAATCGGTCGCGCTGCTCGAGGCCGACCGTGTCGCCTCCGGGGTGACCGGACACACGACGGCGAAGGTGTCCGCCCTGCACGGGACCGTCTATCAGCGGCTGCGCAGCACCCGCGGCCCGCAGGGCGCCGCGCTGTACGCCCGTTCCCAGCAGGACGCGATCGGCCATCTGGTGGCCGTGTGCGAGGAACTGGGGATCGACTGCGACCTGGAGCGCGCCCCGGCCTTCACGTACGCCGAGACGGCCAAGGAGGCCCGTACGGTCAAGGCGGAGGCGGAGGCCGCACTCGCGGCGGGGCTGCCCGCGTCGTACGTGACGGAGACGGGACTGCCGTTCCCCGTCGCGGGCGCGGTGCGCGTCGAGGGCCAGGCGCTGTTCCATCCGCGCAAGTACCTGTACGCCCTGGTCGCCGATCTGGAACGGCGCGGCGGGCAGATCTTCGAGGGGACCCGGATCGTCGGGCTGCGCGAGGGGGAACCGTGCCGGCTGACGACGGAGGACGGACGTACCGTCTCGGCCCGCGACGTCGTGGTCGCCACGCACTACCCGGTCTTCGACAGGTCGCTGCTCTTCGCGCGCCTGAAGCCGCACCGCGAACTGGTGGTGGCCGGGGTGATCCCGGCCGCACAGGACCCCGGCGGGATGTACCTGACGCCCGAGGGGTCGACGCGTTCGGTGCGGACCGCTCCGTACGGCGAGGGGGAGCGGCTGCTCATCGTGACGGGTGAGAAGTTCACCCCGGGAACGGGCCGCGTCGAGGAACGGTACGAACGGCTTCAGCAGTGGACCACCCGGCGCTTCCCGGAGGTACGGCTCACCCATCGCTGGGCCGCCCAGGACAACGAGCCGACGGACGGTGTTCCCTTCGTGGGAGCGCTGCACCCGCGCGCCCGTCACAGCTATGTGGCGACGGGTTTCAACGGCTGGGGCATGGCCGGCGGCGTGATGTCGGGCAAGCTTCTCGCCGCGCGGATCACCGGGGAGAAGCCGCCCTGGACGGACCTGTACGACCCGGTGCGGCTGCGTCCGGTGAAGGAGGCCCCGTCGATGATGCGGTTCCAGGCCGCCGCGGCCGGGCACTTCGTCGGGGACCGGCTGCCTTTCGTCACGGGCGGCGGGCCGGCTTCGAGGATCGCGCCCGGCGGAGGCGCTGTGGTGCGCAAGGGCGCCCGTCATGTGGCGGTGCACCGCGACGACGCGGGTGAGCTGCACGCGGTGTCGGCCCGGTGCACGCACCTGGGGTGCCTGGTCCGGTTCAACGACGCGGAACGCACCTGGGAATGCCCGTGTCACGGATCGCGCTTCGGTATCGGCGGCGAGGTCCTCCAGGGACCCGCTCTCCACCCGCTGGAGCGCGTCCATGACCTGAAAGAGACCGAGGAGGGTGACGACGCATGACGGCCGCTCCTGAGCTGCCCTCCGCACGCGGGACCCTTTCGGGCGCCGTGCGCGACATACTCCTGGGCTCTCCCCCGCCCGTACCGCCGCTCGACGAGGCCGCTTCCGCGGATCCGTTCGGGGACGATCTCCAGTTGGCCCTGTACATGGCGTACGAGCCGCACTACCGGGGCTTCCGGGGTGTCTCCGACGCGCGGGAGTGGGACCTGGAGCTGCTGCGGCTGCGCGGCGCCATGGAGGACACGTTCCTCGGAGCGCTGCGCGAGGCCGCGTCCGGCGGGGACGACGTGACGGCGGAGCTCGACGCCCTGCTCGTCGAACCCGTCGAGGGGCACGGTGTCTCGCACGAGCTGATGCACGACGGCACCTGGGAGCGGATGCGTGAGTACCTCGCCCACCGTTCGCTGTACCAGCTGAAGGAGGCCGACCCGCAGGCCTGGGTCATTCCCCGACTGGAGGGGCAGGCCAAGGCGTCGCTGGTGGCGGTCGAGTTCGACGAGTTCGGCGGCGGCCGGGGTGAGAACGTGCACGCCAGGCTGTTCGCCGGCCTGATGGAGGGCGCGGGAATGGACGCGCGCTACGGCCTGTATCTGGACTTCGCGCCCGCCGTCACCCTGGCCCCCGTAAACGCGATGTCGCTCTTTGGGCTGCGCCGCGCGCTGCGCGGTGCCATGGTGGGGAACTTCGCGACGCTGGAGATCACCTCTCCGCCGGGCGCGCGCCGGATGGCGAAGGCCCTGGAGCGGCTGGGCGCGGGCGAGGAGTGCACGCACTTCTTCACCGAGCACATCGAGGCGGACGCCGTGCACGAGCAGGTGATGCGCCGCGATGTCATCGGTGACCTGCTCGCCAGGGAGCCGGAGCTGGCCGGGGACGTGGCGTTCGGCATCCGGGCGAGCGTGCTGCTGGAGTCGTGGTGGGAGGAGCACGTGCTGGGCGCCTGGCGGGAGGGCCGCGGTTCGCTGCTGCCCGGTGCCCCCGGCATCAGCGAACCGCCCGCGCCGCGCTGAGCTCCCGGGCGTGCGGCCACGTGCGTCATGCCCGTACGTACGCGCTGCGCCCCGCACAGGATCGCCTGTGCGGGGCGCAGCGCGTACGTACGGGTGTGGCGTTTCCCGGCGCTAAGGAAGCTGCGTGTCGATCGCCGCCCGGCCCTCCTTCTCCAGCCGGCGCCGCGCCCATTCCAGAGTCGACGGAGTCACGTCACGCCCCGAGGAGAGCACCAGGTCCTCGGGCGTCACGTCGTCGCTGGCACCGGTGTGCAGCAGGCTGTCGGGGGTCACCTCCGACGGCTTCGGCCTCGAAACGGATTCCTCGCTCATACCGCCTCCTTGTTTCGTCCTCAGTCGGCATTCTGGTTCTCGCGTACCCGTACCGCATCCGGTGAACATTCCCCAGAGCCACTGGTTGTGCCGCTCCGGATGCGAGGGACGCCCGGCTGCGGGAGCGTGGGCAATGTGGGGCAGCCCAATCGGGCCGATCGAGGCACGGAGTGGGACACATGAGCGAAGACAACACGATTCCTCCCGAGGACGACGGCGTGCTGGACGCGCAGGACACGCTCGAGAGCGACGACCTGGAGTACGACCCGCTCGACGCGGGCATCGCGCCCCCCGAGCACTGGTCCCCCGCCGAGTTCTTCGGCAACACGGCGGAGGAGGCGCACCGGGGCGAGTCGCTGGACCAGCTTCTCGCCGAGGAGGAGCCGGACATCGATCCGGACGCCCTCGACGAGGAAGAGGAGGACGACGAGCTCAAGGATCTGGACGAAGAGCTCGAAGGTCTCGACGAGGAACTGGAAGACACGTAGCCGGCGGCTACGCGGGCGACTGGCCCTCACCGGCCGGACCGCCTTCACCGCCCTGCCCGCCCTGCTCCTCCTGCCCGTACCGCCGCTCGAACCGCGCGATCCGCCCCTCCGTGTCCACGGTCCGTGCCTTGCCGGTGTAGAACGGGTGGCTTTCCGAGGAGATCTCGACATCGACGACGGGATACGTGTTGCCGTCGTCCCATTCGATCGTGTTGTCACTGGTGGCCGTCGAGCGGGTGAGGAACGCGTATCCCGCGGCCCGGTCCCGGAAGACCACCTGCTGGTAGGAGATGCTGGCGTCCGGCTTCACGTCTGGCTCCTTGCCTCGTTGTACGGGGGGAATCACGTGCGTACGGATCGGGCTTTCTCAGGCTAAGCCGGACGGCGCCCGTCGGCATCCGTCGCCGTCGCTTCCCGCGCCACCCGCCCGGCCGCTCCGGGCTCCCCGGGCGCTGCCGCGCCCCTGAAGGTGGAGCGGTAGGCGCTCGGCGAGACCCCCAGTGCGGCGTGCAGGTGCTGCCGCAGCGACACCGCCGTGCCGAACCCGGCCGCTGCCGCCACCCGGTCGACGGGCAGGTCCGTCTCCTCCAGCAGCTGCCGGGCCCGGTCGACGCGCTGCCGGGTGAGCCACTGGACCGGTGTCTGCCCGGCCTCCTCGCAGAACCGGCGCGAGAACGTGCGCGTACTCATCGCGGCGCGGCCGGCGAACTCGCGCAGGCTGATGGGGCGGTCCAGGTGCTCCAGGGCCCAGGTGCGGGCCGGTTCCGTGGACGACTGGCGCGGGGCGGTGACGGGGCGCGGGATGTACTGGGCCTGGCCGCCGTCGCGGTGCGGTGGGACGACCGTGCCGCGGGCCACCTCGTTGGCCACCCGCGAGCCGTGGTCGCTGCGGATCATGTGCAGGCACAGGTCGATGCCCGAGGCGACGCCGGCCGCCGTCAGTACGCCGTCCTCGTCGGTGTAGAGCACGTCCGGGTCGACGCGTACCTCCGGATGGAGCCGCTGGAGGTCGGCGGCGGACCGCCAGTGCGTCGTCGCCCGCTTCCCGTCGAGCAGCCCGGCCGCCGCGAGCACGAAGGAGCCGGTGCAGATGGAGGCGATGCGCGCGTCGGGGCGGATCCCTGCCAGGGCCTTCGCCAGAGCGGGCGGGAGGTGGGGCGCGGTGCGCGGGGTGTAGTCCTCGTCGGAGGCCGGGACGATCACGGTGTCGGCCTCGGCGAGGATGTCCGTGCCGTGCGTGACACGGACCGTGACATCGGCGTCCGTACGTACGTCACCGGGCTCGGGCGTGCAGGTCAGGACCTCGTAGAGGGGTACGTCGGCGGCCGAGACGGCCTGCCCGAACAGGCGGTGGACGATGCCCAGCTCCATGGTGAGCAGGCCGTCACGCACCAGGACCGCGACGCGGTGCCGGCCGTCCGGGCTGCTGAAGGCCGGGGCCGGTGGTGCCGGGGCCGGTGGTGCCGGGGCCGGTGGTGGCGTGGGCGGGTCGAGCGGCATGGCGAGATTCTTTCACATCGCGGCGATCTCGCCACTGGTCCGGGGCCGGGCGCGGGCGCAGGGTCGGACGCATGGTTGAGATTCGGATGCGGTCCACGGACAGTCCGTACGCACGGCCGCCACGGTCCTCGGGCCCGCCCGGGCGGCCGCCGGTACGGTCCCGGGTGCACCGGGCCTGGCTGGTCGCCGCTGTCGCCGCCCTCGCGATCGTCACGGCCGGTGCGTTCACCACCCTGGCGGGGCTGCTGACCGGCCCGCTCCACCGGGAGTTCGGCTGGTCGCGCTCCGCCATCGGGCTCGGCGCGTCGGTGAACATGGTTCTGTACGGCCTGACCGCGCCGTTCGCGGCCGCCCTGATGGACCGCTTCGGGATGCGCCGGGTCGTGGGCGGCGCCCTGGGGGCCGTCGCGACGGGTGCGCTGTTCACGACGGTGATGACGCAGCCGTGGCAGTTCGTATTCACCTGGGGCGTCCTGGTCGGTGCGGGGTGCGGGTCGATGGCGATGGCGATGGCGTTCGCCGCGACCGTTACCGAGCGCTGGTTCGTACGCCGCCGGGGACTGGTCACCGGCGTGCTCACCGCGGCCGGCGTGTTCGGGCAGTTCGCGTTCCTGCCGCCGCTGTCCTGGATCACCGAGCGGTACGCGTGGCGAACCGGGACGGTGACGCTCGTGGTGGCGGCGCTGGTCGCGCTGCCGCTCGTACTCCTGTTGCTGCGCGATCGTCCGAGGGACGTCGGACTACGGCCGTACGGCGCTCCGGAGCCTGCCGCGGATACTTCCCGGGAACAGTCCGCGATCGTTCCCGGGGCCGCTCTGCGGACCGTTCACGTGTTCGCACGGTCGGCGCGCACGGGTCCCTTCTGGCTGCTGGCGGCGACGTTCGCGATCTGCGGCGCGTCGACGAACGGCGTCATGTGGACCCACTTCACCCCGGCCGCGCACGACCACGGCATGCCGGCCACGGTCGCCTCGTCGCTGCTCGCGACGATCGGCGCCTTCAACGTCGCGGGAACGGTCGCCTCGGGCTGGCTGACCGACCGCCTCGACCCCCGTCACCTGCTGGCCGCGTACTACGCGCTGCGCGGCCTCACCCTGTTCGCCCTGCCCCTCGTCCTCACGGCGCGCATCGGGACGCCCCTGGTGGTCTTCGTCGTGCTCTTCGGTCTGCTCGACGTCGCCACGGTGCCGCCGACGCTCGCACTCTGCCGGGAGTTGTACGGCGAGGACAGCGCCATCGTCTTCGGCTGGGTCGGGGCGGCCCATCAACTGGGCGCCGGACTGGCCGCGTTCGCGGGCGGCGCGGCACGCGACGCGTTCGGTTCCTACGATCCACTGTGGGTGGGCGTCGGCGCGCTGTGCGGGGCGGGTGCGCTGCTGTCCCTGATGGCGGCACGGCCGCGGGCAGCGGCGGCATGACCAGGACGCCCCCCGGCGGATCGGTCCGAGCGCGCGGGCAGGACCCGGCCCCCTACCCTGCCGACGAAGCAGACAAGCCACACCGGCCCGAATTCAGGCAAAAGCGTTACTACATAGGGAAACTGATCGTAATCGGCCTGTACCGTGCCCCGCATGGACGGGGTTCGGGGCACACGCTCCTTCGGGGAAGAACTGCGGCGCCTGCGCGGCGAGCGCGGCATCTCGCTCACGGCGCTGGCCCGGTCGATCCACTACAGCAAGGGCTACCTCAGCAAGATCGAGAACGGCGGCAAGCCGCCGACACCCGACGTGGCCGAGCGCTGTGACCAGGCACTGGACGCGGGCGGCGCCCTCGTGCGGCTGGTGGCCGACGTACCGTCCGCGCGCCGGCCCGCGGAAGCGTCGGCGTCGGCGACCACCACGCCCGCGACGTCGCAGCCGCCCCAACCGCCGGGCCCGGCCGACGCGGTGTGCCCGTACCGCGGCCTCGCAGCCTTCGGCCCCGAGCACGCGCAGTGGTTCTTCGGGCGCGAGCGGGCCACGGCCGAGCTGGTCGGCCGCCTGGCCGAACGGGCCGGCAGCGGCCCCGTCGCGGTGGTCGCCTCCTCGGGTGCGGGAAAGTCCTCGCTGCTGAGGGCCGGTCTGGTGCCCGCGCTGCGGCGCGGCGCGCTCCCCGTCGAGGGATCGAGTAACTGGCCGGTGGTGCTGTGCACGCCCACCGCGCATCCGCTCAAGGAGCTCCTGCGGTGCGTGGGCGAGGCACTGCGGGCCGAGTTGGGGATGAGCCCGGAGTCGCTTCGAGTACGGCCCCGGGCCCTCGCGGACGCGGTGCGACGCCTGCCGACGGCGGGGCGGGGGCGTCTCGTGCTGCTGGTCGACCAGTTCGAGGAGACGTTCACGCTGTGCGCGGACGAGAGCGAACGGCGCGCGTTCGTCACGGCGCTGTCCGCGCTCGCCACCCCCGCGCCCGAAGGGGACGACGTGCCGCCGGGCCTCGTGGTGCTCGGCGTACGGGCCGACTTCAGCGGCCGGTGCCTCGACCACCCGGAGCTGGCGTCCGTCTTCTCGCACGGTCTGTTCGCGCTCGGTCCGATGACCGGCGCCGAACTGCGCGAGTCCATCACACTCCCCGCCCGGCGCGCGGGGCTGTCCCTGGAGCCCGGTCTGGTCGGCCTGCTGCTGCGGGACGTGGGCGCCAGAAGCACCGGGCAGGGCGGCCGGGACGATCTCACGCCCGCCTCCCCCGGCGCGCTGCCCCTGCTCGCCCACGCCCTGCTCGTCACCTGGCAGCAGCGCACCGGCCGCACGCTGACCGTCACGGGTTACGAGACGACCGGCGGCATCCACGGCGCGATCGCGCGGACGGCCGAGGCCGTGTTCACCCGGCTCCACCCCGCCGAGCGGGAGATGGCGCGGCGGGTGCTGGTGCGGCTGGTCCAGGTCGGCGCCGGGGACGGCGGCGCCGATGGGGGCGGGGACATCGACACGGCGACCCGGCGCAGGACCAGCCGCGAGCTGCTGCTGGAGCAACTGCCCGACCGGCACGCGGTGGAGACGGCCCTGGACGCGTTCGTACGCGCGCGGCTGATCACCGTCGACAGCGACGCGGTGGAGATCACCCACGAGGCGCTGCTGCGCGCCTGGCCCCGGCTGCGCCGCTGGATCGGCACCAACCGGGCGGGGCTGCTCATCCACCAGCAGCTCGCCGAGGCCGCCGCCGAGTGGGTGCGCGGGGACCGCGATCCCGGGCTCCTCTACCGGGGAACGCGGCTCGCCGCCGTGCGGGAATGGGCCGAGCAGACTGACGGCCGCGCTGAACTGGGCCCGTACGAGATGCAGTTCCTCGACGCGAGCCGGGCACAGGAAGTGGCCGGGAAGGAGGCCCGGCGGCGCCAGGTCCGCACCCACCGCAGGCTGCTGGTGCTGCTGGGGGCGCTGCTCGTACTGGCGCTCCTCGCGGGCGGAACGGCGTTCCACCAGCGCTCGCGCGCCGTCGACGAGCGCCGGGTCGCCCAGTCCCAGGCGATGGCTGTACGGTCCGGCGCTCTGGCGTCGGGGCAGCCCGAGGCGTCGATGCGTCTGGCGGCCGACGCGTACCGCACGGCGCCGACCACGGAAGCGCGCGGCGCCCTGCTCAGCACGCAGGCGCAGTACTTCGCGGGGCGGCTCGGCGGACACACGGGCCCCGTCAACGCGGTGGCGTTCAGCCCCGGCGACAAGCTGCTGGCCTCGGCCAGTTCGGACGGCACCGTGCGGCTGTGGGGAGGGGCGGACCACCGCCGCGCCACGGACACGCTCACGGGCCACGGCGGTCCGGTGATCGCGGTGGCGTTCAGCCCCGACGACAAGCTGCTGGCGTCGGCGGGCTCGGACGGGACGGTGCGGCTGTGGAACCTGGCGGACCGTCAGCCGGCCGGAACGCTGCTCGGCCACGGCGGCGCCGTACGGTCGGTCGCCTTCGGCCCCGACGGGCGGACCCTGGTGTCCGGGGGCGCCGACCGGACGGTGCGCGTCTGGGACGTGCCGCGCCGGCGGGAGCGGGCGACGCTGCGGGGGCACGGCGACACGGTGCACGCGGTGGCGTTCGGCGCGGACGGGAGGAGCGTCGCTTCGGGCGGTGCGGACCGTACGGTCAGGATCTGGGACGTACGCCGCCACCGGATCCGCGCCACCCTCACCGGCCACAGCGACGGTGTGCTGGGCGTCGCCTTCAGCCCGGACGGGAACAGCCTCGCTTCGGGCGGTGCGGACCGTACGGTCAGGATCTGGGACGTACGCCGCCACCGGATCCGCGCCACCCTCACCGGCCACAGCGACGACGTCAACGCGGTGGCGTACGGCGCGGACGGGGCCAGTGTCGTCAGTGCCGGCGGCGACGGCGCGGCGAAGGTGTGGGACACGGCGAGCCACCGGGTGACCGCCACGCTGGCCGGGCACACCGACTACGTGCTCGGCGCCGCCGTGAGCGGTGGTCATGTGGTGGCGACCGCGGGCTTCGACCGGTCGGTGGTGCTGTGGGACCTGGACCGGACGGCGCTGACGGCGCGTCCGTTCGCCGAGGCGTGGCAGTCGGCGGTCGCGCCGGACGGCGGGCTGGTGGCGTCGGCGAGCGTGGACCGTACGGTCAAACTGTGGGACTTACGGCGTCACGGACTCCTCACCACCCTCACCGGCCACACCGGGTCCGTCTTCGGCGTCGCCTTCTCCCCGGACGGACACCTCCTCGCCTCCGCGAGCGCGGACCGCACGGTCAGACTCTGGGACGTACGCCGCCACAGACTCCTCACCACCCTCACCGGCCACACCGGGTCCGTCTTCGGCGTCGCCTTCTCCCCCGAGGGACACCTCCTCGCCTCCGCGAGCGCGGACCGCACGGTCAGACTCTGGGACGTACGCCGCCGCACCTCGCTCAGCACGCTCACGGGCCATCAGGACTTCGCCAACGCGGTGGCTTTCAGCCCGGACGGACGGACGCTCGCGACCGGTGGTGACGACCTGACCGTGCGGCTGTGGAGAGTGGCGGACCGCAGGACCCGCGCGGTGCTGCGCGGTCACACGGGTTCGGTGCGCGGTGTGGCGTACAGCCGGGACGGGCGGACGCTGGCGAGCAGCGGCAACGACGGGACGGTGCGGCTCTGGGACAGCCGCCGCCACAGCCTCACCGCCGCACTCACCGGCCACAGCGGGGCGGTGCGGGCGGTGGCGTTCGGCCCGGGTACCGGTACGCACGCGAAAACACTGGCGAGCAGCGGCAGTGACGGGACGGTGCGGCTCTGGGACACCGGGCGCCGCAGCCTCACCGCCACACTCACCGGCCACAGCGGCGCGGTCTGGGGCGTCGTCTTCGATCCCCGGACGCGCGCCCTGGTCAGCAGCAGCAACGACGGCACCGTCCGGCTCTGGAACACCGACGTGAGGGCCGTTTCCCGGGCCGTTTCCCGTTTCCTGTCGCACCAGGAGACAGCTGGATCCTCGACAGCCGCCGGCTTCGCGGCCCAGTCTCGAAGGGCCGGACCGACCGGAACGAAACCGGCGGACCGGAAGCCTGACGGAAGATGAACGGGGATCAGAACATGCGCGAACGATGGAGAGCGGCAGCCGCGGCGGCGGCCGTCGGACTGGCGCTCATCGCCTGGCCGGTGCTGCCGGGCCAGCCCGCCCGGGCGGCGGCTCCGGAGACGGTGGCCGCCGCGGAGTGCGACGTCCTCGCTCCCGGAGCCTCGGCCGCGGCCGAGAAGGCGGTACGGACCGCCTGCTCGCAGGTCGGCGTCTGGTACTCGTGGGGCGGCGGCCACGGCCCGGCGCCGGGACCCACGTACGGGGTGGTGGACCCCACCGACCCGGCCAGTGAACACGACCCGGAGCGGCGCGGCTTCGACTGCTCGGGTCTGGTCAGGTACGCCTACGCGGAGGCGACCGGCCGCGACATCCTGAACGGCACGGCCCACAGCCAGTACAACACCCCCCACGCGACGGCCCGCTTCGGTGCCGGGGAGGGGATCGGGCCGCTGGTCCCCGGCGACCTGGTGGTCTACGGGAACGCCCGCAAGGTGCATCACATCGCGATCTACGTCGGCGCCGGGAAGATGGTCGAGGCGAGGCAGTCCGGCACCCGGATCACGGTCAGTGATGTGCGCCTGGGCGGCGACTACTTCGCCGCCGTGCGGGTCAACGGCTCTCCGGGACAGGGCACGTTCAGCACCTGGGGCACGGACGTGTGGACGCACACCGAGGCGTCCACGACGAGCGGGCGGGTGCACAAGTTCGCCGGTCCGACGTCCGTGCGCATCGCGTTGCAGAAGCACGCCCAGTCCGTCACCGCCGAGGGCATCACCAACGACGCCTGGTCCTATCTGCCGGACTACCGGGCGTGGATCACCAACATCTACATCAAGGGCCCGGCCTGGCTCGACGGCGTGCCCACCTGCCGGTAACAAACCCAACCTCAAGGGAGAAGCAGAAATGAAGACGAACGTGCGCCTGAACCTGACCAGGAAGCTCGCGGTCACGCTGGCGGCGACCGCCCTGACGGCCGGTCTGGCCGGCGTCACGGCCCCCGCCACCGCCGCGCCCGCCGGCCCCGCCGCCGAGTGCGGGGTCCGCTCGGACGGCAAGCTGTACTGCGGCAACCGGGCCGGCGCCAAGGGCTACGAGCACCGGTCGTACGCCTCGGCCGTGCGTGGTCAGATGAACACCAGGTTCAGCTGGTTCCAGTGCTGGGGCCGCGGCGACAGCCACCCGGGCGGAAACAACATCTGGTACTGGACCAAGCTGGACAACGGCCAGTGGGGCAACATGGCGGCCGTGGACGTCCACACCTCGGTCGACCCGGCGCCCGGCCTGCGCGAGTGCTGACCACACTCCCGCACTGAACGGGTGGGCCGCCCCGCGGACGTGGGGCGGCCCGCTCGCGTGCCTATGCCGCGATGGCCACGGCCCTCCGGCTGAGCGCGGGTGCGGCGGCCGGTTCCGGTGCCGCGGCCGGTCCTGTTCCGACGCCCGGCGCCGGGCGTTCGGCGAAGACGACGAGCCGCAGGACCGCGAAGCGGCCGACGCCCGCCAGCGCGGAGGCCGCGAGGTAGACCGTCTGCTGGACCGCGACCGAGGGCGTGGACTGGACGGCGTACAGACCGAGCAGCGCGCCGGTCGTGAACGCGTAGCTCACCAGGACCGTGAGCCCCGACCGCAGGTGAACGCCCCAGCCACCGCGCTCACTTCGGAAGGTCACCCGGCCGTGCAGCTCGGTCGCGACCAGGGTGGACACGACGGTGACCAGGGCGTTGGCGACGGCCAGCGGCATCCGGTCGTGGAGCAGCACGAGCACACCGCTGGAGGCCAGCCCGACGCCGCCGCCGCAGACGACGAAGCGAACGAAGGCCGCGGTCGTCGGCGGGAGCGGACGCGGGCGCGTGCGGGTGATCACGGGGAAGCCTCCGGGGAGCGGTCGAAGCGTTGCTGCGATTCCACCGCACGGCCCGGTGACCGGGCATCCCCCGAAGGGCGGGGCCCGCCCCCGACTGTTGTAGGGGTTGTCCCCACCGCCGTCCCTAGGGCAGCCCCCGGCCCGGGGGTGCCGCCGGTCGCGGCCATGCTGAGGCAGGCGGGCGGCATCCGCGCGCACGGCGATCAGCCACTGAATACGGCCCGATCCGGGCGGCTCGGTGGGTCACCAGGAGAATCTACGGAAAATAGACCCACAGAAAAAAGACCCACAGCCTCAAACCGGCAGAAACAGGGAATCAGTCAGGAAGCACGTCCGAACGGCGGGCCGCCGGCCGCCCCCTGCTTGTGTCCGGGGCGGCCGGCAGACTGGTCAAAAGGAGCCGGAGTCATGACGACGAACGACAACCGCACGATCACTGCGGACAGTGAGGCTCCCGTTCACCGGGAACACGACGACCAGTCCTGGGCCGCGTCGGACGCGGCGCAGTACCACGCCGCCCAGGCCGCGTTGGAGGCGGTCCCGTCACCGGCGCCCGCCGAGAAGGCGCTCAAGAAGGAACTCAACCAGCTCTGGCACACCCTGGAGACCCGCCCGGTGATCGGCTTGGCGCGCGGTATTGTCATGACCCTGGGGGGCTGCACCCACGAGGAGGCGTTCCAGGTCCTGGTGGATGTGTCCCGGTACACCAATATCGAGCTGCGGGAGATCGCGCAGCGCCTTGTCGACAGCGTCGACGGACCGCCCCCGAGCGGACCACTGCGTACGGCCCTGCACAACGCCTTCGAGCGGCTCGGTACCCGCGCCGTCCAGCCCGACACCGCCGTGTGACGGGCGCGCCCGCCTCCCTCCGCGCGGGGGAGGCGGGCCTCCGCTCCCCCGCTGCCCGAACCGGTGGCCCGCCGCTGGATCACGGCGCCGCCGTCCTGGGCCGAGGGTGCTCACCGTGAGGCGGGGGTCACGGCTTCGCCGCTTCTGTCGCGGCGGCTCAGAGCGCGCTGGGTACGGCTGAGTACGTCGCCGAGGGAGCGGCCGCGCAGCGCCGCCCTGGCCGCGTTGGCGCCGGGCGCGCCGTGGACGCCGCCGCCGGGGTGCGCGCCGGCCGAGGCGAGGTAGAGCCCTTTGACGGGCGTTTCCGGGCGGCCGGTGCCCGGAACGGGGCGGAAGAGAAGCTGCTGGTGGACGGCGGTCGTGCCGCCGTTGATCGCGCCGCCGTGGAGGTTGGCGTTCATCGCCTGGAGCGTCGGAGGGGCGAGGACGCGGCGGGCCCGGATCATGGCCCGGAATCCCGGCGCGTACCGCTCGACCTGCTCCTCCACCCGGTCCGCCATCGCTTCCCGCTCGCGCGGGTCCCACGCGCCGGTGAGGCCGTCGGCGCCCGCGTCACCTTTGACCACCTGTGGGACGTGGGTGTAGGCCCAGGCCGATTCGGTGCCCGCCGGGGAGCGGGAGGCGTCGGCCGTCGTCATCTGGCCGAACAGCGCGAAGGGCCGGTCGGGCACCTGGCCCATGGCGATCTGCGCGGCGAACCGGGTGAGCGCGTCGACGCCGTCGGCCAGGTGAACCGTGCCCGCGGTGGACGCCTGCGCGGCGGTCCACGGAACGCGCCCGTCGAGCGCCCAGTCGACCTTGAAGGTGGCGAAGTCCCACTGGAAACCGCGCAGGTCGCGTACGAAGCGGGTGGGCAGGTGCGTTTCGTCGACCAGCCCGCCGTAGAGGTCGGGCACGGCCACGTCCGCCAGCACGGCCCGCCGCGCCGGCACGGTCTCGCCGCCCGCGGTGCGCACGGCCACGGCGCGGCCGGCCCGCACCACGACCTCCACGACGCGTTCGCCGCACCGCACGGCCCCGCCGCGCTCCTCCAGGCGCCGTACGAGCGCCCCGGTGAGCTCGCCCGCGCCGCCGGCCGGCACCGGAAAGCCGTAACGCTGGCCGAGCATGGACATCAGCCACCCGAAGCCGCCGCTGCCCGCCGCTTCCGGGGCGAGGTCCGCGTGCAGGGCGTTGCCCGCGAGCAGCAGCCTGCCCGCCTCACCCTGGAACTCCTCCTCGCCCAGGCGGCGTACCGGCAGCAGCATCGTCCGGGCGAGCCGCAGTCCGCCGGCGCCGCGCAGCCGGGCCGCGAGGCGGGCGGCGGCGCGTACCGGCGGGAAGGGGGTGAAGAGGGAGCCGAGGATGTCGGGGCCGAGCCGGTCCCACACGTCGCACAGGCCCTGCCAGGCCGCGCCGTCGCCCTCGGCGAAGCCGTCGAGCCCCGCGACGGTGTCGGCGGTAAGGCGCTCCAGGACCGCGCACCGGCCGTCGTCCAGCGGGTGCGCCAGCACGCTGGGGGCGTGACTCCAGCGCAGCCCGTGGTCCTGGAGACGCAGCCGGGCCAGCACCGGGGACGCGGCGGCCAGCGGGTAGAAGGCGCTGAAGAGGTCGCTGACGTAGTCGGGGTGGACTCCCCGGTCGCTGCGGACCGCGCCTCCCGGCCGGGGCTGGGCCTCCAGTACCTCGACGGTCCAGCCTGCGTCGGCCAGCACATTGGCGGCGACGAGCCCGTTGGGGCCCGCGCCGATCACTACGGCGTCCGGCATCGCTGGCTCCCGTTCACCCTGGCCGTGCGGGTCAGGCCGGTACGCCGGCGCGGCGCGCCGCGGCGCCCTCGACCACCTTGGCCAGTCTGCCGAGCATGCTGCGGTGGCGCAGTTGGATCACGGCGTCGAGCGCCGCGTTGTGCAGCGCCCCGCCGACGCCGCGCAGGGGGTGTTCGTCGAGGATGACCAGGGCGTCGTTCCCCCAGGGGCGGATCTCGATGGCGATCCTGGCCGTGCCGAGCGGACCGCTGTCGACTTCGAGTTCCAGCTCGTACGGCGGTTCGGCCCGGCGGACGATCGTCTCGCCCGTGAGCGTCCACGGCCCGACGGGCACCATGTAGTCGATCGTGGAGCCGACCTCCGGCCAGTGACCTGTGCCGGGCTTGGAGTCCGAGGTGCCGACGACCCAGTCGCTGTACCGCGACCCGTCCGCGAGGACTTCCCACACCGCCTCGGGCGAGGTGCGGATCAGCTGATGACGTACGGCCATGGGTCCTCCAGCGTCTCGACGGAAACGATCACCCACCCCCGGGTGCCCAGCCTAGGGCGCGCCACTCCCCCCGACCTCCCGGAGACGTCGGCGGGCCCGGCGGGTGGCCTCCGCACGTAACCGCGCGTGGACCTCCCGCCGGGCCGTCGGCGGCTGTACTCCCGGCGTCAGCGGGTGACGAGGTGCCGTTCGTTGGGAACGCAGTGCGTCATGGTCAGACCGGTCACGTCACGCGGAGGGTTGTCCCCCAGATTGGCGAGCCGCTTGCGGTCGTCGTCGGTCAGGTCCTGACTGGCGAGGGGCTCCAGACCGGCCACGTCCTGAGGGCTGATCCCGAGTCCGTCGCCGACCCGCACGCCGAGCTCGTTCTCGACCAGCAGGAAGTGCCACACCATCCGCTCCTGCACGGGACGGTCGCAGTCCGAGAGCAGGGTGACGAAGTTGTGCACCAGGTCGTCCCGCTCCCAGTCCTCCATGAGCCGGAAGCGCTGTCCGGCCTGCATGTAGTCGTTGGTGCGCGGGATGCGCTTGCGTGTGAGCCTGCCGTGGATCTCCGGGCCCTGCTCGTCGTGCGTGGGGTACTGGCCCTCGCGCAGGCCGCCGGTGATCGACGGTTCGTAGTTGACGCTCGGGTTCTCCCCGGCCCCGTCGACGTTGTACGTCATCTGGCCGTCGCGCTGGTTCGTGCGGACATCGGCGTTCTTGGCCTGGTTGACGGGGAGCTGGAGGTAGTTCGGCCCCACGCGGTGGCGCTGGGTGTCGCTGTACGAGAACGTACGGCCCACCAGCATCTTGTCGTCGGAGAAGTCGAGGCCGTCGACCAGCACGCCGGTGCCGAAGGAGATCTGCTCGTTCTCGGCGAAGAAGTTCTCCGGCATCCGGTTGAGGACCATCTTGCCGACCGGCTTCGGCGGGAAGTCCTGCTCGGGCCAGGTCTTCGTGTCGTCGAGCGGGTCGAAGTCCAGCTCCGGGTGGTCGTGGTCCTCCATCATCTGGACGACCAGCTCCCACTCCGGGTAGTCGCTCCGGTTCACCGCCTCGTAGAGGTCCTTCGTGGCGTGGCCGAGCCCCTCGGCCTGGACGTTGGCCGCGTCCTCCTCGGTCATGCTGCGTACGCCCTGCTTGGGCAGCCAGTGGTACTTGACCAGGACGGATTCGCCCTCGGCGTTGATCCACTTGTAGGTGTTGACGCCGAATCCCTGCATGTGACGGTAGTCCGCCGGGATCCCGCGGGGGCTGAACAGGTTGACGAGCATGTGCATGCTCTCGGGGGTCTGCGACATGAAGTCGAAGATCCGGCGCGGCTGTTGCTCGAAGCTGATGGGGTTCGGCTTGAGCGCGTGGATGACGTCCGGGAACTTGATCGCGTCGCGGATGAAGAACACACCCAGGTTGTTGCCGACGAGATCCCAGTTGCCGTCTTCGGTGTAGAACTTCACCGCGAAGCCGCGCGGGTCACGGGCCGCCTCGGAGGAGTCACGGCCGCCGATCACGGTGGAGAAGCGTACGGCCAGGTCGGTGCGCTTGCCGCGTTCCTGGAACAGCTTGGCGCGGGTGAACCGGCTGATCGGCTCGTCGCCCCAGGACCCGTACGCCTCGAAGTAGCCGTACGCGGTGACGCCACGGGCGTGCACGACGCGCTCGGGGATGCGCTCGCGGTCGAAGTGGCTGATCTTCTCCAGGAACTGGTAGTTCTCCAGGGTGGCCGGGCCCCTGGCTCCTACCGTGCGCTGGTTCTGGTTGTCGTAGACCGGGTGGCCCTGCCGGTTGGTCAGTACCTTCCGGTCGTCGCCCGGGGACGGGCCCTTGCCCGATACATCCGTCACGATCTTCAACCCCTTCTGTACTTATTTGTCGGATATTCCACACTATTCCCCTTTGTGTGGAACCCCGGCTCGCCCGATGGGGTTGCGAAGGCGCGTCGCCGCCCTCCGCCCGCCCCGGGCACGGCTTCGGCGTGTGGCTGCCCCGCCAGTACCCACGGGAAAAGAAGTCATACGACCGGCCCGGCGAAAACCGGCTACGGGCCGTCCAGGTAGTGGAAGCCCGGGCGCGGGTGCATCAGGAAGTCGTGGTGCGAGATGTTCCAGGCGTACGCGCCGGCCAGCGAGAAGGCCACCCGGTCCCCCGCCCGCAGCCCCGCAGCCGGGACCCGCCGGGCGAGGACGTCCTTCGGAGTGCACAGCTGCCCGGTGAGGGTGATCAGGCCCTGCCGGGCCGCCGGACGCGGCCAGGGGTGGGGCCAGTCGTCCACCGGCAGTACGGAACACGGCTGGTCGTGGCCCTTGGTCGCCGGGGTGCGCAGGTGGTGCGTACCGCCGCGGACGACCGCGAACTCCTCGCCGTGGCTGTGCTTCACGTCCAGCACCTCGGTGGCGTACCAGCCGCAGTACGCGGTGAGCGCGCGTCCCGGCTCGATGCGCAGCGTCAGGTCCGGGTGCGCCCCGGCCAGTTCGCCGAGCCCCTCGCCGTACGCCGCCCAGTCGAACCGGCGCCGCGGCCCAGCGTAGTCCACCGTCATGCCGCCGCCGACGTTGACCTCGGAGAGGCGCAGGCCGTGCCGGTCCGCCAGGCCGGTGGCCCAGCCCACCACGGACCGCGCGACCGCCAGCTGCTGCGCGGCCTCCAGGCCGCTGGCCAGGTGGGCATGGACGCCGACAAGGTCCAGCTGCGGATACGCGGCGCCGGTGAGCAGACGTACGGTCTCGTCGGCCTGGGCCGGGTCGAGGCCGAACGGCGTCGGGCGGCCGCCCATGGTCAGCGAGCTGTTCTCCAGCGAGCCGTCCGGCACCGGCAGATTGAAACGCGGCAGTACCGCCACGCGGGCGTCCGGGACCGTCCGGGCGGTCAGTGCGGCCAGCATGCGCAGCTCGTGGACGCTCTCCACATGGAAGCGGCGTACGCCCAGCTCCAGCGCCGTGACGATCTCCGCCGGCGTCTTACCCGGGCCGCCGAAGGCCAGCGGATGACCAGGGACGGCCTCGTGGACGTGGGTGAGCTCGCCGCCGGAGGAGACCTCGTAGCCGTCGACGTACGGGGCGAGCGCGGCCAGGATCTCCCGGTCCGGGTTGGCCTTGGCGGCGTAGTACAGCTCGACGCTCCCGGGCAGGGCGGCCCGGACCTCCCGGGCGTGCTCGCGCAGCGCCGCAAGGTCGTAGAGGTACGCGGGGAGGGCGGCGGCGGGCAGGGACAGGGCGCGGTCGCGCACCGCGGGGGTGGGCTCGGTCATCGGGTGTTCCAGGGGGTGTCGGTACGGGTCGCCCCGGACAGGACGTCCTCGGCGAGCGGTGAGGGGAGGCGTACGTAACCGGCCTCGCGATCGGCCCTGCGCTCCCAGCGGGTGAGCAGGTTGGCCTTGGCGGGCAGCGGCGCGCCCGCGAGCAAGGCCGCGAGCCGGGGCGGGCGGCCGTGCCGGGCGGCGCAGTCCTGGAGAGCGGCGCGGACCATGGCCCACAGGGCGGGCTCGGTCCCGGGGTGCAGGTCGGCGAGGGCGGCGAGCATCTCCGCGACGTGGTTGACCAGCAGGCAGTAGACGACACGGTCCCAGCCGCGTTCCGCGTCGTACGTGAGGGGCCCGGCGACCTCGGCCGGAAGTTCCGCGAGAGCGTCCCTGTGGTGTTCGGGGAGGAGCTTCGCGCCCTCCAGGTCGCGCAGGAGCACCTGGACGGGCATGCCGTCGCCGTCGACGCGGACGACGACGTTCTGGAGGTGCGGCTCCAGCACCAGGCCGTGGTCGAAGTACGCGGCGAGGACGGGTGGCAGGAGCAGTCCGAGGTACGCCTCCCACCAGTCCAGCGCGGCCCGGGGGCCCGCCCCGCCGACGAGGTGGGAGATGTGGCCGGGCCCGGTCGGGTACTCGTCGGCGACGGCGGCGGCGAGCAGCGCCGTGCTCCCCGGCAGGCTGTGCCGGGACAGTCCGTCACGGACGATCACACCGAAGCCTTCGAGCAGGCCGAGGTCCGGCACGCCGTCCGGGCCGGGCAGGGCGAGGCTGCGGTAGGCGGGCTCGCTGAGCACGGCGGCGCCGGGGAACCTCTCCGCGAGGGCGGCCAGGGCCGGGCGCAGCAGACGGGTCAGGGCGACGGCTCCGGCCAGCTCGTAACTGGCGTTCTTGCGGACGCAGTTGGTGATGCGGACGTTGAGGCTGAACTTCAGGAAGGTGTCGCCGTCGTACAGCGTGCGCACGGACGCGGTGGCGGCGAACGGTGTGCCGCCTTCCCCCAGGTCGACGACGTCGCCGCACGTCAGCGCGTTGCGCAGCGCCGGGTGCTCGCGCAGCAGTGCGTACTGCCAGGGATGGGCAGGCAGCAGCCGGTAGCCGGCGGGGACGGCCGGGGCGGCATCGCCGCGCAGCCGGTCCAGGGGGTCGGCGGCGCCCGGCTCGGCGGTCTCCTCGGCGATCAGTTCCTCGCGTACGGCCAGATGGCGCAGCGGGAAGGACGCCGCCGCCTCGGGGGCGTACGACGACCAGGTGTGCCGGTCGCCGCTGCGGGCCTTCGGGGCCGGGTGGAAGCGGTGGCCGAGGGCGAGGGACTGCTCGGACGCGAGGTAGGTGAGGCGGGGGTCGGCAGCCGCGGGGCGGGGCCCGGCGGCGAGCGCGGCGCGCACGCCCCGGTGGCTGGAGGCGACCTGCTCCAGGAACTCATCGTTGTGTACGCCCGTACGGAGCGACAGCTCGGCATGCGCGTGGTCGGCGAGCCGGCGCCAGCCGACCTCGGTCCAGGCTCCGTCGGCCCGCTGCTCGCTCACCGGGCCGGTGAAGCGGTGCGCGCCGAGCAGCGAGGTGCGGCGCAGCGCGACGCGCAGGAGCACGCCGCACCGTGGCAGGCGCAGCAGCAGCCGCCCCGCGGCGACGGCGCTCTGGTGCTCGGGGCCCGACACCTCGCGCAGCAGACAGTTCAGCAGGGTGTGGGCCACGGCCTCGTCGGCGGTGGGCAGACCCCGGGGGGCGGACGCGTGTCGGGGTGCGGCGCCGGTGGGCAGTGTCATCAACGGCTCCTGCGAGGACGGAACGAACGGCGGATCATGGAACGGCTGATCATGGGGGAAGCGGCCATGGCGGCGGAGTGACTACAGCGGCGGCGGTACCCGGGGGCACGGGCACACCGGGCACGGGCGGTCGGCGCCTGCGGCGAGGCGGGCGAGCGGGGCCGGCGGCGGCCCGCTCATCGTGTGTCCCCCGCTCGCAGGAGGTAGTTGGGGCCGTCGGTGTAGTGCTTGTTGATGTCGGCGGCTCCCGAGCGCTCCTTGCTGAGCAGGGTGCCCGCGGTGACCATCGCCTTGACCGGGAGACGCGGTGCGTCCAGTACGTGGGCCCGCAGCACCACGGCGGGCCCGCCGGACCGGCGGCCGAGGCGTTCGACGGCTTCGGCGAGCCGGTCGCGCACGAGGCGCAGCAGCGCGTCGAGCGGCGCCCGGCCGTGGCGGGCCAGCCCGAAGGCGTACGCGCCCGCGCACAGGTGGACCGTGATGGTGGTGAACAGATCGGTGAGCTCACGGTCGTCGTCCGTGAAGATCCGCCGGTCGGCGAAGCCGGACGGCGCGGGAGCGTCGGCTCCGAGGGTGGCGCGCAGCCGGGCGGTGTGGAGGCGCGGGCCGTCGTTGTCCTTCAGCAGGAGCCGCAGCCGGGTCGCGCCCGCGTCGGTGTCGAGCACGAGGGAGATGTTCTGCTGGTGGGACTCCAGCGCGATGCCGTACCCGAACAGTGTGGTCTGCCAGTCGAGGAGGAGGGTGAGGCAGGCGTCGAGCAGGGCCACGGGGTCACCGCCGTAGAACCGGCGGGCGAGGTGGTCGATCACGAGGCCGCCGCCGGGAGCCCCGCTCAGCAGCGCGGCCATGGGGACGACGGCCGACGCGTCGAGGCCCGCCGGGTAGCGGCGGCAGAGTACGGCGAGGAGTTCGTCACCGGCGTGGGCGTACGTCGTCTCGTCGGCGAGCAGGACCGTGTCCGCGAACCGCTTCTCGCGCGCGATCACGCTCTCCAGCAGCCGCTGTCCCGCGGCGCCGTCGACGAGCGTGCCCGGTTTGATGGTGCGGCGGTTGAGCCGGCCCAGGGAGGCGGTGGCCAGCGGCAGCTTGAGGTGGAGGGCGGGGTCGTCCACGAGCGCGACCGTCCGCATCGACAGGGTCGGGACGGCTTCGAGGTACGGGCGGCCGGCCAGGACCGTACGGCCGGTGAGGCCCGTACGCCGCAGGGCTTCCCGCAGCGGGGCACCGGCCGACAGGGGGTGCACCGGGAGCGCGAGATGGCTGCGGTCGAGACGGGGCAGGCCGAGGACCGCGGGGGTGGGCCAGCGTAGGGGCAGCGCCGCCCGGCCGCCGGGCAGGGTGACCGCGTCCTCGGGTAGGACGATCCAGCGCAGCGCGAAGCGGGGATGGAACTCGGGTGCGTACGCGCGCAGTTGGGAGCGGCCGAATCCGGACCGGCCGCGTGCGGTGGGATAGACGGGGTGGTCGAGGCGGGCGGCGAGGGTGTCGTGGGCGAGGCCGCCGGCGAGACCGGTCCAGTCGGCGGGCTCCGGGCCGTACCTGGCGGTGAGGGCCTCGGTGACCTCCGTGCGGGTCTCGGCGTGCAGACGGACGGTGTCCAGGGTCTGCCCGCACTCCTCGGCGAAGTGGTCGAAGCCGCCCCGGTCGGCGGGGTCGGCCAGCGCGCGGAGCGCCGCCACGACCTCGTCGGCGGTGGTCAGTTCGGCGCCGTCGGACTCCCGGCGCAACAGCGGCAGGCGGGCGGCGTCCGCGCACTGGAAGCCGTCGTCGGTGACCGGGAGCAGCAACGCGTCGGCGCCGGGCCCGTCACCGGCGGCCAGCCGCAGCCAGCGGCCGTCCGGCAGCCGTACGGGGGTACCGCGCGTCCGCAGCCCGACGACGTCCTCGCGCAGCAGCGCGCCGAGGACCCGCAGCAGCAGCCCGGCTTCCGCGGCGTCGGCGTCATTGCCGGCGGGCGCGGGCTCCGTCGCGGCCGGGTCGGCGGGCGCGGGCTCCGTCGCGGCCGGGTCGGCGGGCGCGGGCTCCGTCGCGGCGGTCACGGCGTGAACTCCCAGCGCTGCCCGGCGAGGAAGCCCGTCGCGGCCCGGTCGACCGATTCCTGGTCGTTGCCGACGGCCCGGAGCACGCCGATGTAGTCGCGGTTGGTGTGGTGCAGTTCGTGCCGCTCCCCGGCCTCGCGCAGGGGCCGGTAGGCCAGTCGTACGCCGTCCGCCGTCAGATCGGCGGCCGCCGGCGCCGCGACCAGGGTCCCCGCGCTCCGCGCGCACACGTAGTCGACGCGGGCCCGTCCGTCGGAGCGGGCCCCGAGAGCGCGGGGAAGCGGCTCGCCCAGGTGCGTACGCAGGATGTGCTCGAACAGCGGGATACCGAGGAGTTCCCGCAGCAGCAGGTCGCCCTGGTCTCCGATCACCCGGTAGTTCACCTCGATGATCCGCGCCCTGCCCTCGTGCACCACGAACTCTGTGTGGCAGGCGCCGAATCCGACGCCGAGCGCGTCGAGCTGCGCGAGCACCTGGGCGACGACCGGCTCGGGGTGCGCCGGGACGTAGGTGAGGCGCGTCTCGATGAAGTACGGCGGCGCGGACAGCTCGGTGTGGAAGCCGCCCAGCACATGCCGCAGCCGGCCGTCGCCGAGGGTCTCCAGCGTGTACAGCTCCCCCGGCAGGTACTCCTCGACGACCAGCGCCGCTTGCGGCCGCCGCGCCCGGATCTCCTCGCAGCGCCGCAGCAGTTCGCCGTCCGAACCGGCCAGCACGACGTCCTCACTGGCCACGCCCTCCCGGGGCTTGACCACACAGGGGTACGGCACACCGCGAGCGGTCAGCTCCACGGGGTCCTGCCCCGCCGCGAGTTCGGCCGCCCACACGGCGTCGGCCCCAGCAGCAGCCAGGTGCCTGCGCATCTCCGCCTTGTCCTTGGTGCGCAGGGTGGCGCGCCAGTCCTTGGTGGGGAGGCCGAAGTACGCGGCCGCCAGGGCCGCCTGGGTCTGGAGGTGGTCGCTGTTGGTGAAGACCGCGTCGGCCCGGTGGTGCGTGGCGATCCTGGTGACGACGGCGCGGTAGTCGCGTACGTCGCACTCCAGGACCTCGATGTCCGGAGCGAGGCGCCGGTGGGGGCCGGGCTGGTCGGTCAGCAGGGTGACGTCGACACCGAGCCGCCGGACGGCGGGCAGGAAGCCCTCGGTGACCGAGTCGGTGGGGTTGAGGGCAAGCAGGTACATCCGCACGGGCGGGAGCCCCTTCCGGGCCGGGGTGGGGTGGGGGGAATCGGCTGCGCCGGGCGGAGGCGACCCGTCAGCGGGCGGGCGCCGACGGCGGGGTGCGGGATCCGCCGCCGGGCGGTCGTGGAGGGGGTGGCACACCCGGCGAGGCCCCCGACTCGTTCATGGACACGAGGCGAAGGTTAGGTTAGGTCTACCTAAGCCTGTCAACTTCGCACCTGGACCCGCCACATGGCGGACCCCTGATCGCATCGCAGCGCCATTTATGACTAAGGTGAGCCTTCCCTAACCACAGCGATCTCGGAGGGGAGCCGCCGATGCCGGCCCCGGCACCCGTCGCACCCGCCCCGCAGCACACGAGTCGCGCCGCACCGCTGGCCGGCTCGTACCAACGCCTCACTCGCCTCTGCACGTCACTGCGTGTGGAGCAGGCGCGGACAGCACATCCGGCCGAGGGATGGACCGACAGCGCGCGACTGGTGGCCGAGTCCGGCAGGCTCGACGACTTCGTCGACGGCGAGGCCGCGCGCATCCAGGCCGCGCACGGCCATACCGCCCGCCCCGACGTCGCGGCCTCCCGGGCGCTGCACCACTACCTCTGGTCGGTCTGTCTGCTGCTCAGCGGTCCCTGGTACCTGGAGCGGCGGGTGCCCGTGCTCCGCCCGCGGGATGTGCACATCGAGCCCGTCACCGGCGACTTCGCCGTCGTACCCGGTAAGTTCACCTGCCTGCCGGACGATCCGGCGGCCGGGTCACCCGGCGCACGCGTCGTGTCCGACGAGGAGGCGCTGCGCGCCGAGTTGCGGACCGCCACGGCCGATCACGTACGCCCCCTGCTCACCGCGCTCGCACCCCGACTGCGGCGCGGGCCCCGGGTGTTGTGGGGCATGGCCGGCGACGACCTGATCTCCGGGATCTGGTACCTGGGCCGCATGCTCGGGGATGAGGACCGGTCGGTCCGCGCCGCCACCGAGCTTCTCCCCGGTCCGGTCGCGCCGTTCCCCGGC
The DNA here is from genome assembly GCF_001746415.1 of Streptomyces agglomeratus. Taxonomy (NCBI): domain Bacteria; kingdom Bacillati; phylum Actinomycetota; class Actinomycetes; order Kitasatosporales; family Streptomycetaceae; genus Streptomyces; species Streptomyces agglomeratus. Next base: position 7,180,386 of record NZ_MEHJ01000001.1, on the reverse strand, counting down.
GGCGCCGACTTCCGCCGCCTGCGCGACGCCGGCGGCCTCCCGCACACCACTCGCACCCGGCTGGGCTGCTGTCTCTACTACACGATCCGGCCCGACGACGCGTGCCTGACCTGCCCCCGCCTCTGCGACAGCGAGCGCCTGGAGAGGATCGCCGCGCCCGGCTAGTCCGACCGGCGCGTCCGGAGCGTCACAGCCTCGGCTCGGGCCCCCAGTAGTCCGGGCCGCCGCCCCGCCAGTCGATCAGCGGCGACACCACGGCTTCGGTGTCCTCCATGTCGAGCCCGGCGCGGCTCAGGAACTCGACGAGGTCGGGAAGACCCGACGCCAGACCGAAGTCCTCACCGTGCACGGTCACGCGGCGGTTGCCGTCGCCGAGCGGTGGATGAACGATCACAGGCATGTGTCCGGACATGGGTCCAGCGTGCCCCCGGACGGGCCGGGACGCATCCGGACGGCCCGGGACGCGTCCCGCCGCCCCGAGCGCCTCTGCCCTCCACGACGGACCGCTCCCCCGGCTCCCGGGGTGCACCCGTACCGGTGCGGGATAATGCGGGCATGCGGATTTCAGCCAAGGCGGACTACGCGGTACGTGCCGCCCTGCAACTCGCCGCCGCGGCGGAGGCCGAGCCGCTCAAGGCGGAAGCCATCGCGGCTGCCCAGGACATTCCGCACAAGTTCCTCGAAGGCATCCTCAACGACATGCGCCGGGGCGGGCTCGTCCTCAGCCGGCGCGGCGGCAACGGCGGCTACCGGTTGGCCAGATCTGCCGAGTCCATCACCGTCGCGGACGTCATCCGCGTCGTCGACGGACCACTCGTCTCGGTGCGCGGGGTCCGCCCGCCGGAACTGTCGTACACCGGGCCGGCCGAGTCGCTCCTGCCCCTGTGGATCGCGCTGCGGGCCAACGTCCGCGAGGTGCTGGACGGTGTGACCCTCGCCGACCTGGCGGCCTCCGAGCTGCCGGCCGCCGTGTCGGCGCTCGCCGACGAACCGGAGGCGTGGACGAACCCCTGACCGCCCGCCCGGCTTCCCGCCGTCGCCGCCGGTTCGCCGTCCCGAAGTGCGGACCCGGACGTCCGCCCCTCGGTCGCCCTCTTGGGATGCGGCGCGCTCCCGTGGCAGTATCCCTACTAATCCAGTCGGAATACTGGGAATACGAGGAATCGGAGACCGGAGATGGTGGCCGACGAGGCGATATGGGCGCGCGTCACCCGCGAACTGGCGGACGATCTCGCCGTGGACGCGCCGGCCCGTGACCGCGCGGGCAAGCCGCCGTTCGACGAGGTGTCACGGTTAAGAGAAGCCGGCCTGCCCGCGCTCCTGACCCCGCCCGGCCCGGCGGGCCGGGGCGCCCACTGGCGCACCGCCTGTTCCGTCGTGCGGGAGATCTCGGCAGCCGACGGTTCCATCGGTGAACTGCTCGCCCACCACTACGCGCTGTCCTGGAGCGCCCGTTTCTTCGGCTCCCCGGAGAAGCGGGACGCGTTCGAGAGCCGGGCAGTGGCCGAACAGTGGCTGCTGGGCGGCAGCACCCACGTCGAGGGGAAGGACGCCGGGTCCGGCCTCACCCTCACCCCGGTCCGGGGAGGTTACGTTCTCGACGGCCGGGGCGGCTTCCGGGCCGGTGTCACGGTGGCGGACCGGCTGGTCCTGGGCGCGACGTGCAGGGCCACCCGGGAACACCTGATCGTGCTGGTGGACCCCGATCACACCGGCGTACGGACGGACACCGCGAACGACCGCCTGGGACAGCGCCTCTCGGGGGCCGGCGAAGTGGACTTCGACCACGTACCGGTGAGCGCCGACCAGGTGCTCGGGGCCCTCCCCCGCGACGAGCACACCGCCTCCCCGTTCACCTCGCTCGCCCCTCTCGCGCTCAGCCTCCTGCTCGCCCACGTCGGCCTGGGCATAGCCGAAGGAGCTCTGGCCGAGGCACGGGACATCAGCCGCGGCGCGCCGCCCGCGCGGCTGCCCGCGAGCGCGCGCGAGGAGTACGCCGACCGGCCGGGTGGCGACCCGTACGTCCTGCTCGCGTACGGAGAACTGGCGACCGCCGCCCACACGGCCGCGGCCGTCACCGAACGGGCGGCCGAGGCCCTGGCCCGGGGGCTGCTCGCGGGACCCCAACTGGGCGTCGACGACCGCGCGGACATCGCGGTCCGGGTCGCCGCCGCCGAAGCGGTCACCAGCAGATCGGCCACGCACATCACCGCGCGCGTCCTCGAACTCACCGACGACGCCGACGCGCTGGACGGCGGGGCGGGGCTCGACCGGTTCTGGCGAGACGCACACGCCCTGACGGCCGGGACGTCCGCCGCCCACAGACTCCGCGACATCGGGGACGACTACCTCAACGGAACGCACCCCAGGCTCACCCGCGGCACCTGACCCCGGCCGACGACGGCTACGGACGTACGGGCTTACGGGCATACGGGCATACGGGCATACGGGCTACGGACTACGGACTACGGACCACGGTCGGCGATTCACTCGTAGTCCGCCGCGTTCCGCACTTCCCCGAACCGGGGGAAGATCCGCTCCACGGTGAAGTCGTGCTCGTCCGCCGTGAATCCGGACATCGCGTCGGCGACGAACTCCACCTCGTAACCGTGGTCGCTCGCCGCTCGCGCCGTGGACTCCACCCCCATGGTGGTAACCAGGCCGGCGAGTACCACGCTCGCCACGCCACGCCTGCGCAACTGGTCGTCCAAGCCGGTGTCGTGGAACGCCCCGACGGTGCGCTTGACGACCACGATGTCACCGGGCCGCACCAGACCGTCGACGAAGCCGCTGCCGGGCGGCTGTTCGGCGACACCCGGCCGTTCCACCCGGACCAGCACCACCGGGCGACCACTGGCCCTGAACACCTCGGCGAGCCGGCGGCAGCGTGCCAGTACCTCCTCGCCGGAGTGGGGAGCGAGCGGCAGGGCGACGATGCGCGGCATCAGGTCAATCAGGATCAGTGCAGTGGTCACGCACAGGATCGTAGGCCCGATGTACGGGGGCGCGCGATGCTCCGTGCCGGAACGCGCCGGTTCGCCGTGACCGGCGGGCGTGGCCGAATCCGATATCCGGCCCCGCGACATTTTCGGTGGACTGGACCACTGGAGTGCGCCGGTCAGCGCAGCAGGCGCTTACCGTACGCGTGAGCTGTGGCGGAGAAGCCGAACCTGTGCCGTCGGGGGCGTCGAAGGCGTGCCGAGTGGCCCGCCAGAAGGAGCCCGGCCGCCTCGGGGACTGGTGTGTTTCGCGCCAGGTTTCACGACGCCCTCACAAAACCTCCATGGCTGACCCCAGTATGTGATCCGACAGAGCGGGACGGGCATTGACTGTTCGAACATTCCGCTGGGGGCAGGGGCACGCCGACCGCACGTTCGGCATGCCCCTACGGGGAGGGACCCATGCACTCGAGAAGCCGTACGGTCCGATGGGCCGCGAGATCCACGCTGTCCGCCGCGCTCGTGCTGACGCTCTTCGCTCCGGCCAACCAGGCCGCGGCGGCGCCCGCGCCACCGCGCATCGACCTGCGCGTCCTGGTGGTGAGCGACGGAGGCCCCGCCACCGCCGCGATCGCCGCCGAACTCGACGGCGCGGGCACCCCGTACACCGCGCTCGACCTGACCCGCCCGGACCGCCCGAGGATCGATGGCGGCTTTCTCGCCGACACGCTCGACGGCCGTCGGCGGGCCAAGTACCAGGCCGTCGTGCTGCCCAACGACAACCCGTTCGGGGCCGGTTCCGCCGAGATGGCGGCGCTCGTCTCGTACGAGAAGACCTTCGCCGTCCCGCAGGTCGACGCGTACACCTACGCCCGCCCGGAGGTCGGCCTCGACCACCCCGCGAACGGCGGCTACAGCGGGTCGCTGGACGGCGTACGCGCCGAGGTGACGGCCGCCGGAGCCGCAGGGCCCTTCGGCTACCTCGACGGCGGCATCCCCTTCGAGAACAACTCCTCCTCGGTGAGCGAGAGTTACGGATACGCCGCCAGGCCACTGCCGGGCGCGGACTTCACCAGCTACGTCGAGGCGCCGGTGCCCGGCACCGGGCAGCGGGGTTCGCTCGTCGGCGAGTACCGCCACGACGGGCGGCGCGAGCTGGTCGTCGGCTTCGTCTACAACCAGTACCAGCAGCAGTTCCGGCTGCTCGCCCGCGGCATCGTGGACTGGATGACCCAGGGCGTGCGGCTCGGCGCGTCCCGCAATTACTTCGCCGTACACGTCGACGACGTCTTCGCCGCCGACGACCGGTGGGACACCGAACTCAACTGCACCCCCGGCGACGTGGACTGCGCGCCGGGGCAGGGCGGCGAGCCCGACCCGATCCGGATGACGGCCGGTGACGCGCAGTACGCCGCCGAGTGGTCCGCGGCCAGGGGCTTCACGCTGGACATGGCGTACAACGGCGGTGGCAGCGAGCTCTACAAGGAGGAGCACGGCGGCACCGACCCGCTGGCGCAGCGGCTGACCGCCGACAGGAACACCTACCGGTGGATCAACCACACGTACAACCATCCCTTCCTCGGCTGCGTCCAGGACGTCACGGTCGTGCCCTGGGTCTGCGCCCAGAACCCCGACGGGAGCACCCGGTACGTCAGCCGCGCCGAGATTTCCACCCAGATCAGGGAGAACCGCGCCTGGGGGCAGCGTGCGGGGCTCCCGCTGGAGACAGGTGAGCTGGTGACCGGTGAGCACTCCGGTCTGAAGATCCTGCCGCAGCAGCCGGACGACAACCCGAACCTCGGGCCCGCCCTCGCCGACAACGGCGTCACCTGGCTCGGCTCGGACAACTCGCGCGACCGCGCCCAGCGGAAGGTCGGCCCGGCGCTCACCGTGCCGCGCTACCCCATGAACGTGTTCTACAACGCGGGCCGGACCACCGAGCAGATCGACGAGTACAACTGGATCTACACCAGTAGGGCCGACGGCGGCAGCGGCGTCTGCGAGAGCGCTCCCGGCACCACCTGCCTGGACGAGCCGCTCGACACCGTGACCGGCTACGCCGACTACATCGTGCCCCTGGAGGCCCGCATCGGCCTGGGCCATGCCCTCGCCAACGACCCCCGGCCGCACTTCATCCACCAGTCGAACCTCGCCGAGGACCGCATCGCCTACCCGGTGCTGGACCGCGTCCTGGACGACTACGCCGGGCTGTACGCCGCCAACACGCCGCTCGTGAACCTCCGCCAGCAGCAGATCGGCGCGGAACTGCGCGACCGGGCCGCCTGGAACACCGCCGTCAAGGCCGGCCAGGTGACGGCGTACCGCATCGGCGACACCGTCACCGTGCGGGCGCCGGGCGGCGTCCGCGCCACGGCCACCATGCCCGCCGGCACCCGGCAGAGCCTGCTGCTCGGCAGCCAGACGTTCGGCAGCCCGTACGCCGGTGCGCTGTCGGGCTGGGTCTCGCCCGCACTCCTCCAGGACCGCGTGACACTCACGCTGCCGGCCGGCGCCACGGCCGGGGCGGCGGCGCCCGACCGGGCCGAGCCGGTGGCGGACAGCGCTAAGCGCCTGCCGGTTCCGGCCGGGGTGCGAAAGAGAGTGCCGTACGGCGTCACCGGCTGACGCACGCCCCACCCGCACCACCCCGGACGCGGCCGGGCGCGGCCGGCCACGGCCGGGCGCGATCCGGCCGGACACGACCAGCGACGTACCAGCATCTCCACGGGGGACCATCTCGTCATGCCCGATTTACTCCGCGTGCCGCAGTCCGGCGCGGTCCGGGTCACGCTCCTCACCGAAGGCACCTATCCGCACAGCCACGGCGGCGTCAGCGTGTGGTGCGACCAGCTCGTCCAGGGAATGCCCGACTTCGACTTCCGGGTCATAGCCGTGACCGGCACGGGCCGGGAACCGCTCGCCTGGGAACTGCCCCGCCACGTCTCGCCGCCCGTCACCGTGCCCATGTGGGGCCCGGACCCGGTCGGCAGGGCGCCGCGCGGCCGTCGCCGCCGACAGCTGATGACGGCGTACGAAGACTTCCTGACCGCACTCCTCGATCCCTCCGCCGAGGGCCGGTTCGGGCCCGCGCTGCACGAGCTGGCCCGGGCCGCCCGGGACGGTCTGCTCGCACCCGCCCTCCGTACCGACCGGGCCGTCGGCGTCCTGGCCGCCGTCTGGAACCGCCCCGGCCTGCCGGTGCACGCGGCCCGGCCCACGCTGCACGACGCCCTGACCGCCACCGACCTGCTGGAACACGCCCTGCGCCCGCTCACCGCCGCTCCGCCCGAGAACGGCGTGTCCCACGCGGTCAGCGGTGGCCTGGCGGTGCTTCCCGGGCTCGTCGCGCGGCGGCTGCACGGGGTGCCGCTGCTGCTCACCGAGCACGGCGTGTACCTGCGCGAGCGCTACCTCGGCTATCGCACCGGCCCCTACCGGTGGCCGGTCAAGGCACTGCTTCTCGGCTTCTTCCGGCTGCTCGCCGAGGAGACGTACCGTACGGCGGACCTGATCACGCCGGGCAACCGCTACAACCGGCTGTGGGAGGAACAGGGCGGCGCGGCGCCGGAGTTGATACGTACCGTCTACAACGGCGTCGATCCGGCGGCCTTCCCGGCCGCCGGGCCCGAGCCGGACGTACCCACGCTCAGCTGGGCGGGGCGGGTCGACCCGATCAAGGACCTGGAGACCCTCATCAGGGCTTTCGCCCTGGTCAGGGCCGAGATACCGGACGCACGACTGCGACTGTTCGGCGGTACCCCGCGCGGCGGTGAGGCGTACCGGGAGCGCTGCGAGGCCCTCGCGGCGGAGCTCGGGCACGCGGACGCCGTCGTCTTCGAGGGCCGGGTGGACGACATCCGCGACGCGTACGCGGCGGGCAACGCGGTGATGCTGTCCAGCATCAGCGAAGGCTTCCCCTTCACGCTCATCGAAGCCATGTCCTGCGGGCGGGCCACGGTCTCCACGGATGTCGGCGGCGTACGGGAGGCCGTCGGCGACACCGGCCTGGTCGTGCCGCCGAGGGAACCGGAGGCCATGGCCCGCGCGGCCCTGGAGCTGCTCCGCGACCCGGCGCGCAGGGCCGCGATGGGGGTGGGCGCGCGGTTGCGCGTCATCGAGCAGTTCACGCTCCGCCAGACCATCGACACCTTCCGCTCCATCTACACCGAACTGGCGGGCGGGGTACCGGCGACCGGCTCCGCCGCGTGGCGGGAAGACGAGCGCGCGGGAGCCCTCGGATGAGCGGCCCTTTGCGGCTGCTGCCGGGCGAGGGAGACAGCCTGCCCGCCCTGCCCCGGCAGCGGAAGGAGCCCAGGGCGCGGCCCAGCTGGGCCGCCGACCCGATCGACGAACTCGCGGACCGGCTGATGGAGCCCGTGTCCGCCGCCGTCCATCCCTACGAGGTCGCCGCGCTCTTGGAGTCCGACGGCCTGACAGGTGATCAGATCACCACGCGCTACGCCCGTTCCGGTCTTTTCACGCTGGCCGAGGACCTGTACGCCCGGGTTCCCCGGCACTATCCCGAGCCGCCGCCCACCGCCGATCCCTGGCGACCCGACCACCTGCGGTGCGCCCTGCGCGGCCTGGTGTTCGCCCTGCCCGGCCTGGCCTATGTGCTGGGCCCGGGGCTGCTGGACGGTCCGCACGCCGTCCGCGGGCTCGTCGCCGCCGGCCTGACGGCCTGGGCGTGGAACCAGGCCCTCAGCCACCGCGCCTACCTGCGGCTCGGCACCACCGGCCCGGCCGCCGCGGGCCGCACCCTTCGGCTCGGGGCCCCGGCCGGAGCCCTCCTGGCCACCGTGGCGGGCCTGCTCCTCGCGGGCCCCGGGACGGCCGGGGCCTTCGCCGCCGGGCAGTCCTGCTACCTCGGCGCGGCGACCGTGCTCCTCGTCCTCGGCCGCGAACGCGCGCTGCTGGCGGCGCTGTCGCCCGTCACCGCCGGCGCCGCCGCCCTGCCCTGGTGGCAGCCGCCCGGCGCCGTGGCGGCGGCCCTGCTGCTCGCCACCGCCGGCCTCGCGGCGCTCGCGGCGGCGCACGCGGTCCGTGCCGCGCTGCGCTCGGGCCCCGCGCCCGCTGGTGCCACGCCCCCGCTGACGCGCTCGCTTCCGTACGGGCTGTTCGGCCTGGCGGCCGGGGTGCTCGCGATGCTCACGGGGGCTGTGGACCCGTACGCCGTCGTCGTCCTGACGCTCAGCATGGGCTTCGCCGAGTGGCTGCTCTACCGCTACCGGGGGCTCGCCGTCGCGGCGCTGCGCGCCAGCACCCAGCCGCGGGACTTCACCCTGCGTGCCGCCCGCGCCCTGGCGCTGTGCCTGAGCGCCTACGTCGTCCTGCTGGCGGCCGGCGCCGTGTTCGCCGGGGCCGGTGCGGCTCCCCTGCTCGGGCTGGGAGCGGTCCTGTGGACCGCCCTGCTGCTCCAGGCGTTCGGAGTGGCCTGGCCACCGGCTGCGGTCTGTCTGACCGCAGCCGCCGGGGAAGCCGCCGCCACGGCCGCCGGGCTCCCGACCGGGCCCGTCCAGCTGCTCTGCCGCTGCGCCGCCGCCCTCGTCCTCCTGTTCCTGGCCTGCCGGATCCTCGGCAGGCCCACCGCACACCGCTGAACTCCCGAACCGACCGATCCCCGTCACCACCGACCGAGGAGCGTCCCTGTGACCGCACCGGCACCAGCGCCCGTACCAGCAAACTCACTTGTCGCCGTCACCGGCGCCGAGGGCTTCATCGGCTCCCACCTCACGGAGGCGCTCGTCGCGGCCGGCCACCGGGTCCGTGCCATGGCCCAGTACAACTCCTTCTCCTCCTACGGGTGGCTGGAGACCCTCTCCGCCGAGACCCTCGACCAGGTGGAGATCGTCCTCGGCGACGTCCGCGACCCCGGTTCGGTCAACGGGCTCATCGAGGGCGCGGAGGCCGTGTACCACCTGGCCGCCCTCATCGCGATCCCGTACTCCTACCAGGCCCCGCACAGCTACGTGGACACCAACGTCACGGGCACCCTCAACGTCCTCGAAGCGGTGCGCAGGCAGGGCACCCCGCGCCTGGTCCACACCTCGACGAGCGAGACGTACGGCACCGCGCAGACCGTGCCGATCACCGAGGACCACCCGATCAGCACACAGTCGCCGTACGCCGCGTCGAAGGCGGGCGGCGACCGTCTCGCCGACAGCTACCACGCCAGTTTCGAGACCCCCGTCGTCACCCTGCGCCCCTTCAACACCTTCGGGCCGCGCCAGTCGATGCGGGCGGTCATCCCGACCGTGATCGGCCAGGTCGCCGCCGGGGAGCGGACGATCACCCTCGGGGACCTGCGTCCCACCCGTGACTTCCTGTACGTCAAGGACACCGCGCGCGCCTTCCTGGCGGTGGGCACCGCGCCCGCCGAGGCGGTCGTGGGACGAACGTTCAACGCCGGTACCGGCGGTGAGATCTCGGTGGGCGAACTCACCCGGCTCATCGGCAAGCTGATGGACGCGGACCTCGACGTACGCGAGGACGAACAGCGCATCCGGCCCGCGAATTCCGAGGTGATGCGCCTGGTCGCCGATGCCACACGGCTGCGTACCGCCACCGGATGGCAGCCCGAGCACGACCTGGAGCAGGGGCTCGGGCACACCATCGACTTCTTCCGCGACCCCGGCAACCTCTCCCGCTACAAGACCGGCATCTACAACATATGACCTCGTCCGCACGCGACGTACAGGGGACTTCCATGCATGCAGTGATCCTCGCAGGTGGCAAGGGCGTTCGGCTGCGGCCGTACACGACGGCGCTGCCCAAGCCGCTCGTGCCCATCGGTGACCAGCACGCGATCCTGGAGATCGTGCTCCGGCAGCTGGCCGCGAGCGGCTTCACGAGCTGCACCATCGCCATCGGTCACCTCGGCCACATCATCCGTGCGTACGTCGGCAACGGCTCGCAGTGGGGCCTGCGCGTCGGCTACTCGACGGAGGACAGTCCGCTCGGCACCATGGGCCCGCTGCTGACCATGATGGACCGGCTGCCCGACGAGTTCCTGGTGATGAACGGCGACATCCTCACCGACCTCGACTACGGGGACGTACTGCGGGAACACCGCTCGTCCGGGGCGCCGCTCACCGTCGCCACGTACGCCCGCAAGGTGGCGATCGACTTCGGCGTCCTGACGACCGAGGGGGGCCGGGTCGTCGGCTTCGCCGAGAAGCCGAGCATGGACTACCGCGTCTCCATGGGGGTGTACGGGCTCTCCCGGGAGACGCTCGCCGGATACACCCCCGGCCTGCCGCTCGGCTTCGACGAACTGGTCCTCGACCTGCTGGCCGCCGAGACACCCCCGCACGCCTACGACTTCGACGGCTACTGGCTCGACATCGGCCGCCCCGACGACTACGACCGGGCCAACGCGGAGTTCACCACCCACCGCGGCCTGCTCCTCAAGGGGGCGTGAGCCGGACATGCGCATTCTCGTCCTGGGTTCCACCGGATTCCTGGGCGGGCACACCGCCGGGCAGCTGCGCGCCCTGCCGGGCGTGCGGCTGCTCGCCGGCGGGCGGTCCCCGGCCGCCGATGTGCCCCTCGACCTCACCGCCGACCCGGAGATCCTGGCGGACGCGCTGCGCGCCGCCGCGCCCGACGCGGTCGTCAACTGCGCGGGTCTGGTGACCGGAAGCCCCGTGCGGCTCACCGACGCCAACGCCCGCGGCCCCGCCGCGCTCTGCGAGGCCCTGGCCGTGGCGGCGCCCGGAGCGCGCCTGGTCCACCTCGGCTCGGCGGCCGAGTACGGACCCACCGCGCCGGGCGAAGCCGTGGCCGAGGACGCGGCCACCCGTCCCCAGGGCCCGTACGGAGCCACCAAACTGGCCGGCACGGCCGCCGTGACCGCGTCGGCCCTCGACGCCGTCGTGCTGCGCGTGTTCAATCCGGTCGGTCCGGGCGCCCCGGCCGCCGGACTGCCGGGGCGGCTCGCGGGGGAACTGCGCAGGGCCGCGGTGTCCGGGACCGTACGGGTGGGGGACCTGTCGGCCTACCGGGACTTCGTGGACGTTCGGGACGTCGCGCGCGCCGCCGTCCTCGCGGCGACGCTTCCCGGTCCGCTGCCCCGCGTGCTCAACATCGGCAGCGGCCGGGCGACCGTCGTCCGCGACATCGCCGACGGGCTGGTCCGGGCGGCCGGCTTCCGGGGCCTCGTCGAGGAGACGAGCGGGGGCTCGGCCCGCTCGTCGGCGGTCTCCTGGCAGTGCGCGGACATCGGGGCGGCGCGGGCCGCGCTCGGCTGGCAGCCGGGGCGGGGGCTCGACGCATCGCTGGCGGACCTGTGGCAGGCGCTGCCGGGGGCCGCTGTGCCGGCAGCCCGGTGAAGCCGGCGCCGGAGCCGGAACCCCTGCCGCCGGCGAAGCTGCTCGTTCCCATGTACGTCCACCCCGCCGTCGACCCCGGCGCCTGGTGGACGCTCGTGGAGTCCGCGCCCCGGCTGTACGGCGTGGTGCTCAACATCGCGGACGGCCCCGGCACCGTGCCCGAGCCGTCGTTCGCCGCCGCCGCCCGCGCTCTGCGGGCGGCGGGGGTCCGGCTGCTCGGGTACGCCGACACCGACTACGGCCACCGGCCGCTGCGGGCCGTGACCGCCGACTTCGACCGCTACCGCGACTGGTACGCCACCGACGGCTTCTTCCTGGACCAGGCCGCCGCCGAACCGGGCGCCGTACGCCACTACCGGCGCCTCGCCCGGGCGGCGCGCTCCCGGGGCGGCCGTACGGTCGTCCTCAACCCGGGCGTGCACCCGGCGCCGGCCTACGCGGGGGTCGCCGATCTGCTGGTCACCTTCGAAGGCGACTGGGCCGCCTATTCGGCGGCGCCGGTGGCACCGGCCTGGACGGCGGCGCACCCGCCGGAACGCTTCTGCCATCTCGTGCACGGCGTGCCGGCCGGACTGTGCGCGCTCGCCGCCCGCACGGCGGCGCTGCGCCGCGCCGCCGTGCACTGCGCGGTCCCGGGCCACGGACCCAACCCCTGGTCGCTCCTGCCGCCCGTACTGCACCGGAAGGCCCCATGACCCGCTCGCGCCCGCTCTGCCTGCTCTTCCTTCTCGCCCTGCTGGCAGCGTGCTCGGCTCCGGCGCCCGAACCGGCACCGGACCCCCGTCCGCCGCACTCCGGACGGTGGCGGCCGGCTGTCGGTACGGCCTGGCAGTGGCAGCTGGAGGGCCGGGTCGACCGCCGCGTCGACGTGCCCGTCTACGACATCGACGGGTTCGAGAACGACGCCGCGGCGGTGCGCCGGCTGCACCGGGACGGCCGCAAGGTCATCTGCTACATCAACGCGGGCGCGTGGGAGTCGTTCCGCCCCGACCGCCGGGACTTCCCCGCCGCCGTCCTGGGCCGGGGCAACGGGTGGGCAGGCGAACGCTGGCTCGACATCCGCCGGCTGGACGTCCTGCGCCCGCTGATGGCCAAGCGGTTCGACATGTGCCGCGAGAAGGGCTTCGACGCGGTGGAGCCGGATCTGATGGACGGCTATCTCAACGACACCGGCTTTCCGCTGACCGCCGGCCACCAGCTCGCGTACAACCGCATGCTCGCCGGGCTCGCCCACGCCCGCGGGATGTCGGTGGGGCTGAAGAACGACCTGCCGCAGATCCCGCGGCTGGTCGCGGACTTCGACTTCGCGGTGAACGAGGAGTGCGTGCAGTACGACGACTGCGCCGCACTCGCTCCGTTCGTGAAGGCCGGCAAGGCGGTACTGCACGTCGAATACGCCGTCCCGGTCGGCGACTTCTGCGAGCGCTCCAGAAAGCTCGGCCTCAGCTCGATGCGCAAGAGGCTGGACCTGGGGGTGTGGCGCCAGCCCTGCTAGTCGCCCGGCGCACCGGGCCCGTAAGTCCGGCGGGCGGGAGTGCGGTGGATGGGCGGGCGTGGGCGACCGCCCGGCCACCGGGGACCGACGGGTGGGCTACGACGGGCGGCGGGGCCGGCCGCGCTTGCCGCCGCCCTTGGACCCGCCGGACGAGCCGCCGGAGCCGCTCCGGGGGTTCCGGCCCGCCGATTTCCCGGCCGCTTTCCCGGACCTCGCGGCCGACTTCCCGGCCGGCTTGCCCGCTGCGGCCTTCCGCCCTCCGCCGCGCGCGTCAGGGCTCTTGCCCTTCGGCTCGGCCGCCTGGGCCGGCGGGCGCCCGCGGGTGCTGTTCACGGTCCGCCCGCGGACGATCCCGATGAACTGCTCCACCAGATCGGTGGTCTCGTCCTGCGGCCACGACAGCGCGACCCTCGACTGGGGCGCGTCCGAGACGGCGACGTAGGTGAGGTCCCTGCGGTGGTGGAGGCGGGCGAGCGACTGGGGGACGACGAGCAGTCCCACTCCGGCCGCCACCAGCTCGACGGCGTCGGCCGTCGTCGCGGGGCGCTCGTTCGCCGGCTGGCCCGGCGGACGCTCCCAGTCCAGGGTGTCGTCCAGGGGGTGCAGCACGAGGTCGTCGGCGAGGTCCGCCACGGACACCTCGTCGACCGCCGCCGCCGGGTGGTCCTTCGGGACGACGACCACAGTCGTCTCGGTGTAGAGCGGGATCGCGCTGAGGTCCGTGCGGTCGACCGGCAGCCGTACGAATCCGGCGTCGGCGTCACCGCCCCGCAGCACGTCGAACGCGTCGGCGGCGGAGACCCCCATGAGGGTCAGCGGGATTCCCGGCAGCCGCTCGTTCCAGATCCGCACCCACTTCGTGGGCATGACTCCCGGCACGTAGGCGAGCCGGAACGAAGAGGGTGTTTCCGAGCCTGTCACCCGGCAAGGTTACCGCCATGGTCGGAGGTGGCACGCACGCTCGATACCCTTGACACCATGACGTCCCACCAGAACACCCAGACCATGAAGCCCGCGACCGCGGCGAAGAAGCTGGGTGTGTACCTCGAGGCCACCCCCGCCGCTTTCCAGGAGGGTGTCGTCTCGCGCACCGAGCTCAACGCACTCCAGACCGACCCGCCCGAGTGGCTGGTGGAGCTGCGGCGCAACGGCCCCCACCCCCGTCCGGTGGTCGCGGCCAAGCTCGGCGTCTCCATCGCCGGTCTCGCCCGTGGCGGAGCCACGGAGCCGCTCACCACGGAGCAGATCGAAGCCCTGAAGGCGGAGAACCCCGAGTGGCTTCAGCAGGAACGCGCCACCCTGGCCGAGGTCAGGAAGGAAGCGGTGCGTATCAAGGAGAAGAACGCGGAGCGCGCCGCCCGCGCGACGCGCGACTGACCGTCCTCGTGCGAAAGGGGGGCGCCCGGATGTCCGGGCGCCCCCCTTTCGCACGTCACGGCGTACGCGGTACGGGATGACCCGCCCCCCGTCGCCCCCGCGACGGCGGCGGACGCGGTCAGGGCTGCGGGGTCCACCGGTGTGGGGCGACGATGGAGAGAGCGCGTCGCCCGCCGAAGAAGTGAAGCAGCCACTGTGCCGGCGGGTGGAAGGAGCAGTCGGCCATGGACACGGACGGGTTCGCCGCCGATCTCGGCCCTGCCGGACGTGCGGAGCTGGGCCCTTCCCCGCCGGGCGGACTCCTGGACGTCCTGGGGGTGGCCGCGATCGTCCTGGACGCGGACGGGCGGATCGTGTTCTGGAGCCCTCAGGCGCAGGCGTTGCTGGGGTACAGCGCCCAGGAGGCGCTCGGCCGGTACGCGGCCCGGCTGCTGGTCGCGGACGAGCACGTCGATCTTGTGCTGGGGCTGTTCGCGCAGGTGATGGAGGGCGAGGGGACCTGGGCGGGCGTGTTTCCCGTACGTCACCGGGACGGCCGGACGCGGTTGCTGGAGTTCCGCAACATGCGGCTGCTGGACGACCGCGGTGATCTGTACGCCCTGGGCCTGGCCACCGATCAGGCGACGCTGCAACGGGTGGAGCGGGACCTGGCGCTTTCCGTGCGGCTGGTCGACCAGTCACCGATCGGGCTGGCCGTCATGGACACCGACCTGCGGTACGTGATGGTCAACCCGGCACTGGAGCGGATCAACGGTCTTCCGGCCGAGGACCATCTCGGACGGAGCGTGCACGAAGCGCTGCCGTTGCTGGACGCCGACCCCCTGGAAGCGGGGCTGCGGCAGGTCCTGGCCACCGGCGTCCCGCTGCTGGACCAGTACACCGTCGGCCGTACCCGGGCCGATCCCGGCACCGAGCACGCCTGGTCGGTCTCCTGCTTCCGGCTGGAGGACGGCGGCGGGAAGGTCCTGGGGGTGGCCACCTCGTCGGTGGACGTCACCGACCGGCACCGGGCCGCTCTGGAAGCCGAGCGGGCCCGGCACCGGCTGGCCGTGGTCGCCGACGCGTCGGTGCGCATCGGCACCACGCTGGACCTGGAGCAGACCGCCCGTGAGCTGGCCGATGTCGCCGTGCCGGAGCTCGCCGACATGGCCGCCGTGGACCTCCTCGACGCCGCGCTGGCGGGCCACCGCACCACCGTTCCCTCCGGCGGACCGGCGCTGTTCCGGGCCCTGGCTGTGGCCGCCGCCTATCCCACCGAGGCCGCGAGCGCCGCCGACGCTGCGGGCGAGATCGCGCGGTACGACGCCGACCGGCTGGTCACCCGGTGCGTCAACACGAGCCGGCCCGTCATGGTGCCGCACGTGGGCGAGGCCGACCTGTCCCTCATCGCCCGCGACCCGCGCGCGGCGGCGCTGATGGCCCGGGCGGGTGTCCACTCGTACCTGGCCGTGCCGCTGATCGCGCGCGGTGAGGTCATCGGCGCCCTGGATCTCGTACGGGCCCGGAACGCGCAGCCGTTCACCGATGACGACGCCACCCTGGCCTCCGAGCTGGCTGCGCGCGCCGCGGTCTGCATCGACAACGCCCGCTGGTACCAGCAGCAGCGGGACACCGCCCTCACCCTTCAGCGCAGCCTCCTGCCCGAGCCGCCGCCGCGGCTGTTCGGCCTGGAGGTCGCCTCCCGCTACCAGCCGGCCGGCGCCGCCAGTGAGGTCGGTGGCGACTGGTACGACATCCTCCCGCTTCCCGACCACAAGACCGCTCTCGTCGTCGGCGACGTCATGGGCAGCGGCATCAAGGCCGCCACCACCATGGGACGGCTGCGCACCGCGACCCAGACGCTCGCCGGACTGGGCCTGGAGCCCACCCAGGTTCTTCTCAACCTGGACCGGATCACCGCGGGTCTGGACCCCTACTTCGCCACCTGCACCTACGCGCTCTACGACCCCCACAGCGCGCAGTGCCGCATCTCCACGGCCGGGCATCTGCCGCCCGTGCGGATGCGGCCCGGTCACGATCCGGAACTCCTCGACCTGCCCACCGGCGCTCCGCTGGGCGTCGGCGGCGTACCGTTTCGCTCCACCGCCGTCGACCTGGACCCCGGCGACCAGCTGGTCCTCTACACCGACGGCCTGGTCGAGACCCGTGACCAGGACATCGACACCCGCCTGGACGCCCTCGTCACGCTGCTCGGCGGCCCGCACCGCGCGCTCGAATACACCTGCGACCACCTGCTGGCGGCGCTGCGGCATCCCGACGACCACGACGACGTGGCCCTGCTCATCGCCCGGGTCCGCCGCTGACCGCGCCGGATGCCCGGCGCCGGGTGCTACGAGGGGACGGGGGCTACGAGGGGACGGGGGCGCCCGTGGGCGAGTCGTCGGTCTCCGGCTGCTGCGGCGGGTCGCTGAGCTGCTCGCGCACGTAGTTCCAGACCACCGCGATCAGCGCGGCCGCCGGTACCGCGAGCAGGCTGCCCACGATGCCGGTCAGGCTGCCGCCCAGCGTCACGGCGAGCAGCACCACCGCCGCGTGCAGGCCCAGTCCGCGACTCTGGATCATGGGCTGGAACACGTTGCCTTCGAGCTGCTGCACCACGACGATGATGGCCAGCACGATCAGCGCGTCGGTCAGGCCGTTCGACACCAACGCGATGAGCACCGCGACCAGGCCGGCGAACAGCGCTCCCACGATCGGCACGAACGCCGAGACGAAGGTGAGCACCGCCAGCGGGAGCACCAGGGGCACGTCGAGGATCCACAGACCGAGACCGATGAGCACGGCGTCCAGCAGGCCGACGAATGCCTGTGAACGCACGAACGCGCCCAGGGTGTCCCAGCCGCGCTCGGCCACGATCGGCACGTCGGTGGCGAGTCGGCCGGGGAGCTGGCGGGTGAGCCAGGGCAGGAAGCGCGGGCCGTCCTTGAGGAAGAAGAACATCAGGAAGAGCGCCAGGACGGCGGTGACCACACCGTTGAAGACGGTGCTCACCCCGGTGCCGACAGCGGTGACCATGCTGCCGAGGCTGTCCTGAACCCGGGTGACTGCGGTGTCGAAGGCACCCGCGATCTCGTCCTCGCCGATGTTCAGCGGCGGCCCGGAGGCCCACTCGCGCAGTTTCTGGATGCCTTCGACCACGCCGTCGGTCAGCTCGCCGGACTGCGACGCCACCGGAACCGCGATCAGCGCCACGATGCCCGCGGCGACCAGCAGGAACAGCACGGTCACCACCGCCGCGGCCAGGGCCGGGCGCCAGCCGTGCCGGCGCAGGAAGCGCGCCAGCGGCCAGGTCAGCGTGGTGAGGAACAGGGCCACTATGAGCGGCCAGACGACCGACCACATGCGGCCTAGAAGCCACAGGGCAACCGCTGTGAGCAGGAGGACCAGCAGCAACTCGACGGAGACGCGCGCCGATCTCCGCAGCGCGGCGGAGGTTTTCGCGGAACTCAACTTGGCAGACATGGGGGAAACCCTATGGGCAGGCCGGCCGCACGTCGGCAACGGTCCGGCACCGACTCCCGCACCGGGTACGAACCGTGCGGCACCGGCACACGAACAGCCCGCGGCGGCCTCCGACCGTTTGCCGCGCTCACCAGCGGGCCGCCGCCCAGGCGAGCGCGTAGCCCGCGCTGTTGAGGGCGCAGTGCAGCGCGACGGGAGGGACGAGGCTGCCGGAGCGGCGGCGGAGTTCGCAGAAGAACACGCCGGCGAGGGCGGTACCGGCCACCGCTGCCGCCACCGACAGGGCGACGGCGGTCGGGCCCGTGCCGAAGACGGCCTCGGCGGCCTCGTTGGCACGCGTGAGCCCTCGTGCGGGTTCCACGTGCCAGAGGCCGAAGAGGACCGAGGAAGTGACGGTCGCCCAGGCGGGTCCCCGCCGTCGCTCGACCATGGCCCACAGGACTCCCCGGAATGCCGTCTCCTCGAGCAGTACGGTGCCGAGCGGTACGCGCACCAGTACGCGGAACACCAGCTCGCCGTGGGTGAGCCCAGCGGCGCGTTCGTCCAGGAAGGCTTCCCGGGTGAACGGCACGGCCAGGCCCACGAGGTAGACCAGTACGACGGCGCCGGCCAGGACGAGTCCCCAGCGCAGTCCCCGGCGGGCACTCCCGGCTCCGAGCCCGAGGTCGTCCCGGCTGAGTCCGTCCCACCGGGCGATCAGCAGGAGAACGGCGGTCGTGGCCACGCAGAGAGGGACGTACCAGTCGGCCGGCAGCCGGCTGCCCCACACCTGCACGGCGGCGAGAACCGCGATGACGAGAGTGATCCGCATCGTCGTACCAGAATCGCCGAAGACCCGGGGACGGTCCTCATCCGACGCGCCGGGCCGTCGTCGGCGCCCCCGTGGTCACACGGCCCGGCGCATGCAGGTCCGGGGCCACCGGTCCAGACCGTGTGCCGCTTCGCTGCGGCGGATCCGCCGCAGGCCGGGGGTGAGCCCGCTGTCGTCCAGGAGCCGGAAACCGCAACGCGCGTAGTAGGGGGCGTTCCACGGGACCTCGGTGAACGTGGTGAGGGTCAGCGCGGGTGTCCCCTCGCCGCCGGCGTACACGGCCAGGTGGTCCAGCAGCGACCGGCCGATTCCGCGCCGCGCGCTGTCCGGGTGCACCGACACCTGCTCGACGTGCAGGTTGCCGTCGACGCGGTCGGCGATGAGGTAAGCGACCGGGGTGTCGGTGTCATCGACGGCGGCCCAGGCGAGCCCGGCGTGGTGGTAGCGGGCGAGCTCATCGAGCGGCAGCGGCTCGTCGGCGGCGATCTCCGGCATTCCGATGTCGCGGAAGCACCGCCCGGCCGCCCTCTCGATGTCTCGGAGGAGAGGCAGCTCGTCCAGGTGCACCGCTCGCATACGCATGCACGCATTGTCCGTGGCGGGCCGGACGGCGCCAACGGATTTCACGTTCCCCGAGGCAGCCCCTCGCGCCGGCGCCGACGTACCCCGGCGGTGAGCACGGCGGCGACCGCCTCGACGGTCAGGGTCGTCTCATCGGACTCCGGGCTTCGCGGGGCCGGTCAGGCGAGGTGGAACACTTCGGCGAGCGGTTTCATGGCCCGGTCCGGCCGGTCGCCGTCGAGCGCTTCGAAGAACTCGCCCATCTCTGCCTGCCAGCGGGCGTTGATATCCGTGGCGGCCATGGCGGCCTGCGCCCCGGCGAAGTCCTCCGTCTCCAGGTAGCCGACGAGCAGCCCGTCCTCGCGCAGGAAGAGCGAGTAGTTGTGCCAGCCGGCGGCCGAGAGGGCTTCGAGCATTCCGGGCCAGACCGCCGCATGCCGTTCGCGGTACTCGTCGATGCGGCCCTGGCGGACCTTGAGGAGGAAGCAGACGCGCTGCACGGGTGCGTACCGCCGCTCGCGTCTAGAGGTCGAACTCGTCGAGGGCCGGGATGGGCGCCGGGGCCTGGTCGGGCTGGTTCACGGGGAGCTCCTCAACGGCGGTCTCAGCGCCGAGTGGTGAAAGGTTTCAACAAGGTTCTCGGAAGCTAGACGCGCCGCACCGACTCCGTCAATGGGTGTGCGCCGGAAAGCCTCGCCGCTGAGCCTATTTGTATTGCGCGCGCCGTAATCCCGCATCAGACCCTTGACAGGGATGTTCGCCACACATAGCTTCTGGAAAATGAAACGATTCATGCTCCACGGGCATCCATGCGGCACACAGGAGCACTGCCGATGACGACCCCACCGGACGTCTCCACGACGACCCGACCGGACGTCTCCACGATGACGACCCGACCGGATATCTCCACCGTGAAGGCGGCTCTCAGGACACAGGCCATCGAGACGCCGTCATGGGCCTACGGGAACTCGGGCACCCGCTTCAAGGTGTTCGCGCAGCCCGGTGTCCCCCGTACCCCGCGAGAGAAACTGGACGACGCCGCCCGCGTCCATCAGCACACCGGCGCGGCCCCGACCGTCGCCCTGCACATCCCCTGGGACAAGTGCGGCTCCTCCGGCGGATACACGGAGCTGGCCACGTACGCCGAGGAGCGCGGCCTGCGGCTCGGGGCGATCAACTCCAACGTCTTCCAGGACGACGACTACAAGCTGGGCAGCGTCTGCAACCCCGACCCCGCCGTGCGCCGCAAGGCCCTTGACCACCTGCTCGAATGCGTCGACATCATGGACGCCACCGGCTCCCGCGACCTGAAGCTGTGGTTTTCCGACGGCACGAACTACCCGGGTCAGGACGACATCCGGGCCCGTCAGGACCGCCTCGGGGAGGCCCTTGCCACCGTCTACGAACGGCTGGGCGACCACCAGCGGATGCTGATCGAGTACAAGCTCTTCGAGCCCGCCTTCTACACCATGGACGTGCCGGACTGGGGCACGGCGTACGCCCATTGCCTGAAGCTGGGCGAGAAGGCGCAGGTGGTGGTCGACACCGGGCACCACGCGCCGGGCACCAACATCGAGTTCATCGTCTCCCTGCTGCTGCGGGAGGGGAAGCTCGGCGGGTTCGACTTCAACTCGCGGTTCTACGCCGACGACGACCTGATGGCCGGAGCGGCGGACCCGTTCCAGCTGTTCCGGATCATGTACGAGGTGGTGCGGGGCGGCGGCCTCGACTCCGGCGCGGCCTTCATGCTCGACCAGTGCCACAACGTCGAGGCGAAGATCCCCGCGATCATCCGCTCCGTGATGAACGTTCAGGAAGCCACGGCCAAAGCCCTGCTGGTGGACGCCGGCGCGCTCGGCGAAGCCCAGGCGGCGGGAGACGTGCTGGCCGCCAACGCGGTCCTCATGGACGCGTACAGCACCGATGTCCGGCCGCTGCTCGCCGAGGTGCGCGAGGAGGCCGGCATCGATCCGGACCCGATGGCGGCGTACCGCCGCTCGGGCTGGGCGCAGAAGATCGTCGACGAGCGCGTGGGCGGGACCCAGTCCGGATGGGGGGCGTGATCCGTATGACGGGGCACCATGAGGCGCAGGCAGCCGTCGACGGGCTGTTGAAGCGCTCGCACCGGCTGGGAGCCGATCCGCGCAACACCAACTACGCCGGCGGCAATACGTCGGCCAAGGCCACTGCCCTCGACCCGGTGACCGGTGAGGGCGTCGAGCTGATGTGGGTCAAGGGTTCGGGCGGTGACCTGGGCACGCTCACGGCGGACGGGCTCGCCGCGCTGCGCCTCGACCGGCTGCGCGCGCTCACCGGGGTGTATCCGGGGGTTGACCGCGAGGATGACATGGCCGCCGCCTTCGAGTACTGCCTGCACGGCAAGGGAGGCGCGGCCCCCTCGATCGACACCGCGATGCACGGCCTCGTCGACGCCGCCCATGTCGACCACCTGCACCCCGACTCCGGTATCGCCCTGGCCTGCGCCGCCGACGGGGAGAAGCTCACCGCCGAGTGCTTCGGCGAGCAGGTGGTGTGGGTGCCCTGGCGGCGGCCCGGCTTCCAGCTCGGCCTGGACATCGCCGCGGTCAAGGAGGCCAACCCCCGGGCCGTCGGCTGCGTCCTCGGCGGGCACGGCATCACGGCGTGGGGCGCGACGTCCGAGGAGTGCGAAGCCAACTCGCTGCACATCATCCGCACCGCCGAGGTGTTCCTCGCCGAGCGCGGCCGGCCCGAGCCCTTCGGCCCGGTCCTGGAGGGGTACGAGCCGCTGGGCACCGCCGAACGCCGGGAGCGCGCGGCCGCGCTCGCCCCGTACGTACGGGCTGTCGCGTCTGCCGACCGGCCGCAGGTCGGCCACTTCGACGACTCCGACACCGTCCTGGACTTCCTCTCCCGCGCCGAGCACGGGCGGCTGGCGGCCCTGGGTACCAGCTGCCCGGACCACTTCCTGCGGACGAAGGTCAGGCCGCTCGTGCTCGACGTACCGCCGTCCGCACCGCGGGAAGAGGTGATCGCACGGCTCAAGGAGCTCCACACCGGGTACCGCGAGGAGTACCGCGCGTACTACGAGCGGCACGCGGAGGCCGGCTCGCCCGCGATGCGGGGCGCGGACCCAGCGATCGTACTGATCCCCGGTGTCGGCATGTTCTCGTTCGGCAAGGACAAGCAGACGGCGCGGGTGGCGGGCGAGTTCTACGTCAACGCGATCAATGTCATGCGGGGCGCGGAGTCGGTTTCGGCGTACGCGCCGATCGAGGAGCGCGAGAAGTTCCGCATCGAGTACTGGGAGCTGGAGGAGGCCAAGCTGCGGCGGATGCCGGAGCCGAAGCCCCTGGCCACGCGGACCGCGCTCGTCACAGGGGCCGGATCCGGCATCGGCAGGGCGATCGCCCACCGGCTGGTGGCGGCGGGGGCGTGCGTCGTGGTCGCCGACCTGGACGCGGCGAAGGCGGCGTCGGTGGCGGAGGAGCTGGGCGGACCGGACAAGGCGGTCGCCGTCACGGTGGATGTGACGGACGAGGAGCAGATCGCGGCGGCCTTCCGGGAGGCGCTGCTCGCGTTCGGCGGGGTCGACCTGGTGGTCAACAACGCCGGGATCTCCATCTCCAAGCCGCTGCTGGAGACTTCGGCACGGGACTGGGACCTCCAGCACGACGTCATGGCGCGCGGCTCCTTCCTCGTCTCGCGGGAGGCGGCCCGGGTGATGACCGCGCAGGGGCTGGGCGGCGACATCGTCTACATCGCATCGAAGAACGCCGTCTTCGCGGGCCCCAACAACATCGCGTACTCCGCGACCAAGGCCGATCAGGCGCATCAAGTGCGGCTGCTGGCAGCCGAGTTGGGTGAGCATGGCATCCGGGTCAACGGAGTCAACCCGGACGGTGTGGTGCGCGGGTCCGGCATCTTCGCGTCGGGCTGGGGAGCGCAGCGGGCCGCCGTGTACGGGGTGGAGGAGGAGAAGCTGGGCGAGTTCTACGCTCAGCGCACGCTGCTGAAGCGGGAAGTGCTGCCGGAGCATGTCGCGAACGCCGTCTTCGCTCTGACGGGCGGTGACCTCACGCATACGACGGGACTGCACATCCCGGTGGACGCGGGCGTCGCGGCGGCGTTCCTGAGGTAACGACGCGGCCGACTGCGGCGGAGCGGAAAGGGCCGCCACAGTCGCCCCTCCCCCGAGCCGAACCCCACCCGCATTCCACGAGGAATCCATGCCACCCACCCGCACCCGCACCCACACCTTCGCCGCCGTGGATCTCGGCGCGTCCAGCGGGCGCGTCATGGTGGCCATGGTCGGACCCGGGTCCCTGCGCCTGCGAGAGGTGCACCGGTTCCCGAACAGGCCGGTCCGGGTCGGCGGCACCCTGCACTGGGACATCCTCGCCCTCTACGGGGGGGTACTGGACGGCCTGCGGGCGGCCGGAGCAGCGGCGGGCGGGCGGCTCGCAGGGGTCGGGATCGACAGCTGGGCGGTGGACTACGCGCTGCTCGACGCCGACGGGGCTCTGCTCGGGAACCCCGTGCACTACCGGGACACCCGCACCGACGGCGCCCCGGAGAAGATCGCGGCCGCGGTTCCGCCCGAAGAGCTGTACGCCGCGACGGGCCTTCAGCACCTGCCGTTCAACACCGTCTTCCAGCTCGTCGCGGCCCGCGGTACGCCCCAACTCGCGGCGGCGAAGCGGCTCCTGCTGATCCCCGACCTGATCTCGTACTGGCTGACGGGCGAGGCCGGTACCGAGATCACCAACGCCTCCACCACCCAGCTCGTCGATCCGCGCACCCGCGCCTGGTCCCCCGTCGTCGCCGCGCGTCTCGGTATCGACCTCGGCCTCTTCCCGCCCCTGCGCAGCCCCGGCGACCCGGCAGGATTTCTGCGGCCCGGGGTGCTGGCCGAGACGGGACTTACCGCCGGCGGCCCCGTCCCGGTGACCGCCGTGGGATCGCACGACACGGCGTCGGCGGTGGTGGGTGTCCCGGCGGACGGCGACGACTTCGCGTACATCGCGACCGGCACCTGGTCCCTGGCGGGGCTCGAACTCGACCGTCCCGTACTCACCGAGGCGTCCAGGGCGGCGAACTTCACCAACGAGCTGGGCGTGGACGGCACCGTCCGCTACCTCCGCAACATCATGGGCCTGTGGCTGCTCCAGGAGTGCCTGCGGACCTGGGAGGCACAAGGCGACCCGCAGGATCTCGACGCCCTCCTCGAAGCCGCGGCCCGCGCGACGCCGCTGCGCTCGGTCGTCGACGCGGGCGACCCGGCCTTCCTCGCGCCGGACGACATGCCACGGCGTATCGCACAGGCATGTGTCCGCACCGGACAGCCGGAGCCCCGCACACCCGCGGCCGTGACCCGCTGTGTACTGGACTCGCTCGCCCTGGCCCATCGCAGGGCCGTCGAGGAGGCCCAGACGCTGTCCGGCCGGACGGCGAGAACCGTGCACATCGTCGGCGGCGGCGCGCACAACACGCTGTTGTGCCGGCTGACGGCGGACGCGACCGGCCTGCCGGTCGTCGCGGGCCCCGCCGAGGCGGCGGCCCTCGGCAATGTCCTGGTCCAGGCGCGCGCGGCCGGTGTGGTCGGCGGGCGACTCGCCGATCTGCGGGCGCTGCTGCGCGCCACCCAGCCGTTGCGGTACTACGATCCGGCGGGCGACCGTACGGCGTGGGACGAGGCCGCTGACCGTATCGGGGCAGGCACTGTCACCGGCACCGGCAGAGGCACAGGAACGGAGGCGTGAGGTGCGCGTAGCTCTCTTCGTCACGTGCGTGAACGACACGCTTTATCCGCGCACCGGACAAGCCGTGGTGCGGCTGCTGGAGCGGCTGGGTGTGGAGGTGGACTTCCCGCAGCCCCAGACCTGTTGCGGGCAGCCGCAGTTTAACACCGGCTACCGCCACGAGACGGAGCCGCTGGTACGCCGCTTCGACCGCGCCTTCGCCGACCACGAGTACGTCGTCACGCCGTCCGGTTCCTGCGCCGCGATGGTCAGGGACAACTACCCGCGCATCGGGGCGAAGGCAGCCGCCGAGGGGCGCGGCGAGGAGCTGGCCGAGGCCGCGGGGCGGGCCGTTCCGAAGACGTACGAGCTGACGGAGTTCCTGGTCGACGTCCTCGGCGTGACCGATGTCGGTGCCTGGTTCCCGTACGCCGTCACCTACCACCCCACCTGCCACGGACTGCGTGTTCTGGGCCTGGGAGAGCGGCCGCGCAGACTGCTGGAGCAGGTAAAGGGGCTGGAACTGCGCGAGCTGCCGGGAGCCCAGGAGTGCTGCGGTTTCGGCGGCACCTTCGCCGTGAAGAACGCCGCAGTGTCGGCGGCCATGGGCGCCGACAAGGTGCGCGCCGTCGAGTCGACGGGCGCAGGGGCGGTGTGCACGGTCGACAACTCCTGCCTCATGCACATCGGCGGCACGCTCGCCAAGAAGGGGTCCGCCGTACGGCCCGTGCACATCGGGGAGATTCTCGCCGCGACCGAGGAGGAGCCCTACGTATGAGCGGTACGAGCGATACATATCTCGGGATGCCGGCGTTCCCGGCAGCGGCGCGGGACGCCGTGCGGAACGAGACGCTGCGCGAGAACCTGCGCCATGCCACGCACACCATCCGCGACAAGCGCGCGAAGGCCGTGGCGGAGCTGGACGACTGGGCGTTGTTGCGTGCCGCCGGCAGGGACGTGAAGGAGCGGACCCTGCGCCATCTCGACCACTACCTGCTTCAGTTGGAGGAGTCGGTCACGGCGGCGGGCGGCACCGTGCACTGGGCAGCGGACGCCGGGGAAGCGAACCGGATCGTGACCGCGCTGGTGAAGCAGACCGGCCAGAGCGAAGTGGTCAAGGTCAAGTCGATGGCCACGCAGGAGATCGGGCTCAACGAGGCACTGGAGGCCGAAGGCATCCGCGCCTACGAGACCGACCTCGCGGAGCTCATCGTGCAGCTCGGCGACGACCGGCCGTCACACATCCTGGTGCCCGCCATCCACCGCAACCGGGGCGAGATCCGCGACATCTTCGCTCAGAGGATGGGGAGTTGGGGCAGGCCCGCCCTGGCCGGGCTGAGCGACGACCCGGCCGAACTTGCCGAGGCGGCCCGCGTCCATCTGCGGGAGAAGTTCCTGCGCGCCAAGGTGGGGATTTCCGGCGCGAACTTCATGGTGGCGGAGACCGGCACCCTCGTCGTGGTCGAGTCCGAGGGCAACGGCCGGATGTGCCTGACCCTCCCCGAGACGCTGATCTCCGTCGTGGGCATCGAGAAGGTCGTTCCTACCTGGCAGGACCTCGAAGTGTTTCTTCAGACCCTGCCGCGCTCCTCGACGGCGGAGCGGATGAACCCGTACACGAGCATGTGGACGGGTACGACGGACAGCGACGGGCCGCGCACCTTCCACCTGGTCCTGCTGGACAACGGCCGTACGGACACGCTCGCGGACGAGGTGGGGCGCCAGGCCCTGCGCTGCATCCGCTGCTCGGCGTGCCTGAACGTGTGCCCGGTGTACGAGCGGGCGGGCGGCCACGCGTACGGCTCGGTCTATCCGGGCCCCATCGGCGCGATCCTCAGCCCGCAGCTGCGCGGCACCGGGAGCGATGTCGACGCCTCGCTGCCGTACGCGTCGTCGCTGTGCGGGGCCTGCTACGACGTGTGTCCTGTCGCCATCGACATCCCTGAGGTGCTGGTGCATCTGCGGGAGCGGGTGGTGGAGGGCGGCGAGGTGACCAGGAACGGGGAGCGGGTCACCATCAAGCCCGCGAAGGGGCACACGGCCGAGCGTGCGGCGATGCGCGCGGCACGCTGGGTGCTGGACCACCCGGGCGCACTGCGGGCCGGACAGCGGCTGGCGTCCCGTACCCGCCGCCTCCACCCGAAGCGGCTGCCGGGGCCGGGGCGGGCGTGGACCGACACGCGCGCGCTGCCGGAGGTCCCCGCGGAGTCGTTCAGGGACTGGTGGCAGCGCACGCGGGGAGGAGCCCGATGAACGGGAGCGTCAGCGGCGGTGCCAGCAGCAGCAGGGAAAGGGTGTTGGCGCGGGTGCGCCGGGCACTGGCGGACGTGCCGCGCGACGAGCGGCCGCGGGATGTCGGGGTGGAGCGCGGCTATCTGCGCGTGCACGGCGACCGGACGGCCGAGCAGACGGTCGACCTGCTCGCGGAGAACCTGGCGGACTACCGGGCGCTCGTGCACCGGGTGGACGCGGCAGGGCTGCCCCGGCTGCTGAAGCGGCTCCTGGCCGCACACGGCTCGCGTTCGGTGCTCGTACCGCCGGGGCTCCCGTCCGAATGGCTGGCCGCCGCAGACCCGGCCGTGGTGCCCGACCGGGAGGCGGACACGGCGTACGAACTCGACACCGTCGACAGTGTGGTGACGGGCTGCGCGGTCGCGATCGCCGAGACCGGCACGATCGTCCTGGACGGCGGCCCCGACCAGGGCAGGCGCCGGATCACTCTGGTGCCCGACCACCACATCTGCGTCGTACGGGTGCCGGACCAGGTGGTCAGGTCCGTACCGCAAGCGCTCGAACGGCTGGACCCCGGGCGGCCGCAGACCTGGATCTCGGGTCCCTCGGCCACCAGCGACATCGAGCTGAACCGGGTCGAGGGCGTCCATGGCCCGCGCACGCTCGAAGTGATCCTGGTCGGCGGCGGGTCCGAGAGGCAGGCCCCTTCGGTGCGCTGACCGGCGAGCCGCGAGCCTCGATCCGAGTCCGCGCATCACCGGATGATCTGCTGGGATCTGCGCGCCCCTGCAACAGGGCTGTGACAGCAACCCCATCGAGTGGCACCCGTGCTACTCGGTAAACTCTGGGTTCGGCTGTACTTCTGGTGACTCTCCTGGTTGGGGGAGGTGGTGCGGCGGTTGCCTATCGGGGGTGTGGCGCGCTGTGGCGATGATGTTGCCGGATGAGCTCGAGTGGGTTCTGAAGATGCTCGGCTACAACTGGCCGACGGCGAACGAGGACCTGCTCAGAGATTCCGCCCAGTTGTGGCGGACGTTCGGTGACGACGTCCAGAAGCTGCGCGTACGGGCGGACACCAGTGCCCGGACGGTGGTCGCGCACAACGCGGGCGAGTCCATCGAGAAGTTCGCCACGCACTACAAGAAGTTCTCCAACGGCTCGGACGGCTACCTCTCCAACGCCGCCGAAGCCGCCTACATCATCGCGAACACCTTCGAAGCCGCCGCGTACTTGGTGGAGTTCGCGAAGTACGCGGTCATCGTCCAGCTCATCGCCCTGGCCATCCAGATCGCCGCCGCGGCCGCCGCCTCCGTCGTCACCTTCGGCCTGTCCGCCGCAGCCGGCATGGTCGCCACCCAGATCACCCGCCTCGCCGTACGACGCATCCTCGACGCGCTCAAAGACGCGCTGATGCAAGCCATCATCGAGGCGATGAAGGAACCGGCCGTCTCCGCCGTCCAGGCCATGGTCACCGACCTCGTCAGGCAGTCCGTGAACGTCGGCTTCGGCGCCCAGGAAGGCTTCGACCTCAGCAAAACCGTCTCCGCCGGTGCCAAGGGCGGCTGGGAAGCCATCAAGCAGACGCCGCAGACGTTCGCCGAGGGGTTGCGTGACGGCCTGGGCAAGAAGGCCGGCAGCAGCGTCCGCGACGGCATCGACAGTGGCTACAACAACAGCATGGACGCCTTCAACAACCGCAACAATCCCACAACGGGCAGCGGTGACGGCGGCAGCAGCGGCAGCTCGGGGAGTGAAGGCACCGGAAGCGACAGCTCCTCCTCCAACGGTTCGAACTCCTCAAGCTCCGCGAACTCATCGGGGTCGTCCAACTCCTCCGGCTCGACAAACTCATCGGGGTCGTCCAGCTCGTCGGCATCAACGAGTTCGTCGGGCTCCTCCAACTCCTCGAACCCGACCGGCACCTCGGACACCTCCAACCCCTCCAGCTCCTCCAGCTCCTCCGACTCGTCCGACTCGGACTCGTCGATGACTTCGCGTGCGAACGCCAACACAGGCAACACGAACATCGGCGGTGGCATATCCGCCGACGGCGACGGACCGGCGACCTACAACGCCCCCGACCTCGGAAACCTCCCCAGCACCGACACGGGGAGCGCCACCCCGGACTCGTCGCCCAGCAGCTCGGACACCGGGCACAGTCCTTCCGCCTCGGACCCGCCCTCCCCGCCGACGCTGTCGGACTTCGACGACCCGACACCGAGCAGTTCATCCCCGGCGCCGTCCCCGGCCCCGACTGCCGACACCAGCAGCAGTACGCCCAGTGCGGGCGACAACCGGGCAGGCTCGTCCTCGCCCGGCGGTCTCACCTCACCCAGCCCGCAATCGGCGCCCACGCCGACGGGCGGCAGCACACCCTCGTCCACCAGTGGCGGCGGCTCGATCAGTACGTCGATCGACAGCCTCGCCGCCAGCATCCCCACCCAGTCCAACGCCGCCCCCGCGCCCACCACAGCCGATTCCTCGACCACGGCCGGCCCCCGCCCGGACGGCAACTCCTCGATGCCGACCTCACCCACCTCCCCCTCCACAGCGGACGGCGGAACGGGCGCACGCACCGGCACCAACACCACCCCAGGCAGCACCCCGTCCAGTACGAGCCCCACCAGCCCCAACCCCGCGCAGAGCACACCCAGGACCCCGTCCAGCACCCCAGGCATCCCCAACCCCACTGGCACCGGCACCGGCCCCGCCTCCACCCCGAGCCCTACACCTTCCACGCCCCCACGCAGTACTCCGGCACCATCGACGGACGGCCGCGTCCCCGGGCCGACGCCCGGACCCGTAACCAGCCCCAACGGCAACACACCTGGCGGGGCCAACACCCGTACTCCGGGAGCGCACCAGCCCACGCCCGGCGCGGGTGACAACCGCACCCCGAACCCGAACCAGCCCACACCCGGGACCGCACCGAGCCGCACGCCGAACCCCAGCACGCCCAGCACGCCCAGCACGCCCAGCACGCCCAGCACGCCCGGCACGCCCGGCGCGAACACGAACACGAACACGGGCTCGACCACGCCCAGCACACCCGGCCCCGGATCAACCACACCGGCCCAGGACCCGAGGCAGCCCGCGCCGCCCAGGAGCGCCCAGCCGCCCACAGTGACTCCAACGGCGGTACCGGGCAACAGCACTCCGGGCACCCCGAATCAGCCCGGAGCCAGCCCCAGCCCCAGCCCCACCCCGGGCAACAAGCCCCAACAGCCGGGCTCACACCCCCACGCACCCCAAAACACGCAACCGGGCCCGGCGAACACACCCAGCACACCCAGCACACCCAACACGCCGAACCAGCAGCAAGCGACGGCGATCCCCATCCACACCGTGACCCCGGCCCCGGCCCCGGCCCCGGCCCCGGCCCCCAACGGTCACACCGCCCAGCCCGCCACGCCGACCCCCAACACCACCCCGCCCACCCAGCAGCCGGGCCAGAACGACAACACCAGGCCCACCGCGACGCCGGCCTCGGCAACCCGCGACAACACACCCCCCGGCGGCGTCACCGACCCCACCCGCGCGGAACAGGACGCCCTGGAAAACTCCGTCCCCCGAGACGAGAACGGCGACCCCACCCGCCCACCGGACCCCGCAGACGGCCCCTGGGTCCAGAACATCAACGGCAGCGGACCCGACACACCGGGCCGCAACAACAACTGCGTCGACACCGCCCTGTCCACCGTCGACACCTACGCCGGCAACCCCACAGCCGCAGGCGCACGTACCCCGGACCCGGACACCAACGGCAACCCCTCCGACCGCGGCGAAAGAGGCGGCCGCGACCGCATCGAGAACACCCTCGGCGCCCGGTTCAGCGACCTGGGCAACGGCCGCGACGCCTTCAACCGCCTGGAGAACACCCTCCGCAACAGCGGCCACGGCTCACAGGCCGTCATCATCACCCAGGACACCAACGGCCGCGCCCACGCCTGGAATGCCGTCAACCACAACGGCAAGATCACCTATATCGACGCCCAAACCGGCCGCACCAGCCCCAACCCCCTGCACAGCGGCAACAACGGCGTCTTCGCCATCCCCCTGGACGCAAACCGGCAGCCGATCACACCGGGCACCGGCGATCGCTCCCGGCCGGACTCGGATCGCTCCGACCGCCGCGCTCCTGGGACGGACGGCAACGCTGACCGTCGAGCACCCGAGGCCCCCGCGGGCACTGATCCGGGCTCTGATCCCAACGGCTCGGACACCTCGGACGCGAAGGACGCCACACCCAAGAACGGGGGCCAGCAGCCCTACACCGGCCCCCACGACCGGGGTGTCAGCGACACCGCACAACAAGGCCGCGACGTCACCCGTGACGGCCCGGGGAGTGATACTTCGCGCACGCTGGACAGCGAAGGGACGCATTCGCGGGAATACGGTCTCGAGCCCGACGCCCGCCAGCGAGAGCTGCGGAGCAACCAGGACGTCCATCGCGTCGAACTGGACCGGGTGCACGACAACCTGGACCGGTGGGCCGGGTCCGGTCATCTGGCCAGCGTCCTCCAAGCGACGGCTGGTGCCTCGTCGCATCCCGACGACCCCAACCGACCCCGCAGTTTCACCAGGTCGCAGCTCACTGAACGCCTTCCTGGGTTCGGTCAGCTCTCCCGTGGGGAACAGCAGGCCGTCGTGGCGTCGCTCGCCCGGCTCAGCCTTTCCTCCCACCGGCAGCATGGTGTGGGCAGCAACCCGGAACACATCAAGGAACCATACCGGCAGCCGGGCGAGCCCGATCCGGGCCCGAAGACTCCGGACAGAAACGCGAAGAAGGCCACTGGGTCCCTTGGAGCGAAACTCCACCAGAAGTTCGGGAACAACTTCGTCAAGCAACTCATCAAGGACCGCGCCAAGGAAGGAGACGAACTGAGCCAGAAGCAGGCGGCAACAGCGCGGAGGCACGGTCCGGACTTCTCGGACAAGAATTTCGCGGTGCTTGAATTGCAGGGCCCTCCTCCGGGCGACGACGTGATATACGTCGTGGACTCCTCCGTGCCTGCGAACGAAGCGGGGGTCACTCCCCGCCATTCAGAGAAACACCTTCTTGAATGGCTCAAACGGGCAGACCCTGACGGGACGAAGTACACACCGCTGGGGCTCTACACGGAGCGCGAGCCCTGTGGTGAGGGCCAAGGGCATGCGAAGTGCTCCGATACGTTGCAGGACCAGCAACTCGGAAAAATACCGATCAACTACAGCGCCACGTATCGGACCGATCCGCAAGGTCCGATCGATCGCGATGCCGTGACTGATCAACGGGACGATCAACTCGAATCCTGGTCCGACCGACCCGTCCAGGAAGTGAGGGATGAACTCGAGCGACGCCTTCGTGAGAAGTACGTCCCGCACTCCAAGAAGCTTCCTGAGAAGTTGAATGCCGTAAACAACATGAGCGAGAGTCAGGCAAGAGAAGCGCTTGCGACCGCAATCACCAACGAGTACAAGAAGATCCGGGACGAGACGAGAACTCACAAGGAGCAGGCCATGGTGGCGGAGATGACCCGACACGTCGACGTTCTGCGACGCACCTGGGACAAAGTCCTGCCCCAGTTGATTTGAGCCCCACAGACCGTCAAGGGGGCCGAGGATTCACCCCGCCGACCAAGCGAACTAGGCTAGCCACCATGCCAGACAGCATCGAATCCCTTGTAGGGGATCTGACGTCCGACGACCGCACCGTCCGCACAGAAGCGCAGGACGCCCTTGTCGCTTTGGGATCTGCGGCGGTCGAGCACGTTCTGCCGCTCCTCGATGACCGACGGACTGCGGGAGAACTGGAAGGCATCGCTTTCTTCCGACGCGCAGCGGACAGCGCAGTTCCGCGCCTTCAGGAGATTAGGCGCAGGGGCCCGGGCCGCTTGCGCAGGGCGGCTCTTCGAGCACTGGCGGAGGTGAGAGGGGAAGAGGGCCTGGAGTCGAGAGATCGCCAAGCCGTCGAACGGCTCGTACGGATCAAGCTGCTGCGCGAGAAGCAGGAGCGAGTGACCCTGCCTCGGGAAACTCGATGGCTGGCCTTCCCGGCCGACCGGCTCGAAGGCGCCGTCGCCGCACTAGGGCTCCACGACCTCCGGCCCGCCACCTGCGCCATGGGAGTGGCGGCGACCACCGTCGCCAAGGATGCCATCGAGAACGAGACGCCGGACGGCGGGAAAGTCGTTGCATACCGGGCCTTCATCACACCAGAATTCAAGGGCTGGCGGTTGGTCTACGGTGATTCTTTTCTGGACGCAGCCGGCGGGCCGGAATTGGCGGAGCGAATCAGCGAGCGTTGCGGCGAGGGGCACTTCTACAGCATCGACACGTATCACAACGCCAATGTCTGGTGGATCGCAGAGAACGGTCGCGTCGTGCGTGGACACAGCACATACGCCGACCCCGAATGGGTCGGAGAGCCACTGCCCTTCGAGCTCACGTACATCGAAGCCGACGCGGACGACCCATTTCTCGATCGTGATCTCGTCGAGAGGTACTCCGAAGGTGCCACCGATCCCGACATGGTGGCCCTGAAGCTCTCGGTGGAACCCCGCCGGATGCGCCCGGCGACGATGCGGGGCCATGGTTGGTTGGCCACTACACACCCCGCGGTGCCGAGCGGCGCGTTCCGGGGCGCCCTGCCCATCTGACAGAAGAGCTCAGGCACAAAAGTCCAGTCGTTGATCCTCGAAGCGACCTGCTCCGCACACCTGCGAGCAAGTGGGAGACGGAAAGCCATGACCGGCTCGACCGACAACTACGCACCGCACCCTCACATCGGCGGGCGCACCGCTGCCTTGCGGGCGCTGGCCGCGTGGCGGACGCAGCGGCCGGGGTCGCCGCGTGTCGTGCTGCTGACCGGGAGCTCCGGCAGTGGACGCTCCCGGCTTCTCACCGGTTTCCTCATGCTCTGCGACCCCGAGTTCCGTAAGCAGCTGATCCTCGACGAACTCGACCCCTCGACCGTACCGCCGGAGCTGCCCGCTCCTGCCGTACCGAGCGCCAAGGGACTGACCTCTGCGCAGTTCTTGTGGGTACTCGCCGACCACTACGGTCTGGATGCCTCCGATGCACCGTCGGTGTACGCCGAGTTGGCCCGGCTCGGGCCACTGACCATCGTTGTACCGGATGTCGATCGCGCGGGCCCGGTGCGGGCCGCGGAAGAACCGGTGCGGCTGGTACGGGACGTACTCGCACGTCTCGCTGCCGCACCGAACATCCGCCTGCTCGTCGAGGTGCCCCGCGAACTCGTTGTCGAGTTGGGCGAGGGCCTCCCGCCCGGGACGACGCAGGTCATCGACCTCGACGATCCGGAGTGGGCCGACCCCGAGGCCATCGCCCGGCAAGCCGAGGCCATGCTGAATCCTGCGTTCCTGGCACCCGACCTGCCCTTCACGACCGACGCCGCTGTGCGCCGGACGCTGGCCGAAAAGATCGGCCGGCGAGCCGGAAGCAGTCCCCTGGTGGCAGAGCTCGCGGTCAACAGCATTCTGACCGCACCGGAGGGTGTGGACCCCGACGACGAACGGCTGTGGCCCACCACGATCGGTGAGGCCCTTGATCTGCACGCCAGGAGACTCGGCGCCGATCCCCAGTTGCTCCGACTCGTGCTCGCCCCGCTGGCACTCGCCGAAGGGCAGGGTCTTCCCGTGGAGTTGTGGGCGCCGCTCGCGAGTGCGGTCGCCGGACGGGACATGCGGTCGGCCATCGCGAACGGGATGGCTCTGGCGGGTCCCTTCGTGCAGCCTCTGGAAATCGAAGAGGACCCGATCACCGAGCGGACATTGATCCGCCTGCTGCACCCTGCCATCGCCGATCAGGTGCAGACCGGCCTCCCAGACATTCGAGCAGCGCAAGCCCGGATCGCGATGGCCCTTCTCCAGTCGGTGCCTGATCAGGACTGGGGTCTTGCGGATCCGTATGTCTGCGACCACATAGCCGCGCACGCCCTCGAAGCAGGGCTGTTGCCTCAGCTCCTCACCGACCCGGGACTGTTCGTGCACGCCGACCCGGTCACGCTGCGTGCGGCTCTGGAGTCTGTGCCGGTCGGCACACTCGGGGCGCCAGCCCTCACCTATTTGCGCACCGCCCCCTTGTTGACCCGTACCCAGGGTTCCGAGTTGCTGCGGGCCGCCCTCCTGGAATCCGCTTTTGTTGAGGACGGGCTGCCCGAGTATTGCGAGGCGGTGCACCGGCTCGGCCTCGACCTCCCCTGGCGAACTCTCTGGAGCGTGTCGGTGCCCGGCGTCAGCGAGGTGACCATCGCGCGAGTCCCGGGCGCCAACGGAACCGACCTGCCGGTGGCGGTACTGGTGGTGCCGGCCGGTACCCCCGGGGCGCAATCGGCAGAGGCAACCGGCGACTCGGCGGTCCTTGTTCACGGTCTTCTGCATCCGGGCACCCTTCTCGAGGGAGTCGACCTGGCACAGGTCGTGCGCCCTTCCGAAGAGGAGCGTGCCGCCTCGCCTTTCGGCCT
Organism: Streptomyces agglomeratus; assembly: GCF_001746415.1. Lineage (NCBI taxonomy): Bacteria > Bacillati > Actinomycetota > Actinomycetes > Kitasatosporales > Streptomycetaceae > Streptomyces > Streptomyces agglomeratus. Next base: position 7,144,995 of record NZ_MEHJ01000001.1, on the reverse strand, counting down.
CAGCCGAGGCTCCGACTATGTCCGGGTGTGGGACCGGGCCAACGACGACGCGGTGACGGCACTGATCTGCGACTCTCCCATCACCAGCGTTGACCTGTCGCCGGAGGGCATCCTCCTGGTAGCAACGGCGCGCGGCGCCAGGGCTCTGCGGATCCACTCGGATTCCCACCGGCCTTCGCGCCACAGTGCTTGACGGACCCGTGTGACCACCCGGGAGCGGGCGCTCGCCACCTCTTGGCCGGCTCGTCCCTTGCCCAGTTCACCGCGATGCTGTGCTTGCGGTGGAAGTACATGCCGGCCTGCACCACGAGCGCTGCGGGAGTTCAGCATTCGCAATACGCGACGCTCGGCGAAGTGCCCTCGATACTGGGCTCAGCCGGTCAAGAGGCCGACTCACCTGGACAGCGGTCGGTCACCGAACCACCAGTAGCAGGTCAGCAGCGTCAACCAGGAGGTACGCATGAGGATGCTCATCAACGTGGCTGAGACCGTCGTGGCCGACGCGTTGCGCGGGATGGCCGCCGCGCATCCCCGGCTGACGGTCGACGTGGAGAACCGTGTCGTCGTACGGTCCGACGCGCCCGTGGCCGGCCGTGTGGGGATCGTGTCGGGAGGGGGCAGTGGGCACGAGCCGTTGCACGCCGGGTTCGTCGGGCCCGGAATGCTGTCCGCCGCGTGTCCCGGTGAGGTGTTCACCTCGCCCGTTCCCGACCAGATGGTGCGGGCCGCGGCCGCGGTGGACAGTGGGCAGGGGGTCCTCTTCGTCGTCAAGAACTACACCGGCGACGTGCTCAACTTCGACATGGCCGCCGAACTCGCCGAGGACGAGGGCATTCAGGTCGCCAAGGTCCTCGTCGACGACGACGTCGCCGTGACCGACAGCTCCTTCACCGCGGGCCGGCGCGGCACGGGCGCGACGCTCTTCGTCGAGAAGATCGCCGGCGCCGCCGCCGAGGAGGGCGCGCCGCTGGAGCGGGTTGAGGCACTCGCGCGGCAGGTGAACGCGTCCTCCCGGAGCTTCGGGGTCGCGCTCAGCGCCGTCACCACACCCGCGAAGGGTACGCCGACCTTCGATCTGCCGCCGGGCGAACTGGAGTTGGGAATCGGCATCCACGGCGAGCCGGGGCGCGAGCGGCGGCCGATGATGACATCGGGCGAGATCGCGGACTTCGCCGTCGACGCGGTACTGGATGACCTGCGGCCGACGCGGCCCGTACTCGTACTGGTCAACGGCATGGGCGCCACTCCGCTGCTGGAGCTGTACGGATTCAACGCGGAAGTGCAGCGCGTCCTGACCGAGCGGGGCGTCGCAGTGGCCCGTACGCTCGTCGGGAACTACGTCACCTCGCTGGACATGGCGGGCTGCTCGGTGACGCTCTGCCAGGTGGACGAGGAGCTGTTGCGGCTGTGGGACGCGCCGGTCGAGACTCCCGCGCTCCGCTGGGGACGCTGACACGCCGTACAGCCGTATCGACCGTGTGAAGGAGATCTTGTGCTTGTGCTCGACGCCGAATTCTTCCGTCGCTGGATGTCCGCGACGGCGGACGCCGTGGACCGTGAGGCCGGCCGCCTCACCGAGCTGGACTCGGCCATCGGCGACGCCGATCACGGCAGCAATCTGCAACGCGGTTTCGCGGCCGTCGCGGCCGCGCTGGAGAAGGAGCGGCCCGCCACACCGGGTGCGGTGCTGGCACTGGCGGGGCGGCAGTTGATCTCGACGGTGGGCGGCGCCTCCGGGCCGCTGTACGGGACGCTGTTGCGGCGTACGGGCAAGGCGCTCGGAGACGACAGCGAGGTGACGCCCGGGAAGCTCGCCGCGGCCCTCGGTGCGGGCGTCGACGCGGTGGCGCAGCTGGGTGGGGCGAAGGCCGGGGACAAGACGATGCTCGACGCGCTGATCCCGGCGGCCGGCGCGCTCGGCGAGTCGCTGTCGTTCGGCGCGGCGCGGGAGGCGGCCGACGAGGGCGCGCTGGCGACCGTACCGCTTCAGGCGCGCAAGGGCAGGGCCAGTTATCTCGGCGAACGGAGCATCGGGCACCAGGATCCGGGGGCGACGTCGTCGGCGCTGCTCATCGGTACGCTCGCCGACACGGCGGAGGCGGGCGCGTGAGCGGGGGGAAGCTCGTCGGAATCGTGCTGGTCTCGCACAGTGCGTCGGTCGCCGCCTCCGTTGCCGAGCTGGCGAAGGGTCTCGCGGGCGGCAAGGAGACCGCGCCGGTGGCCGCGGCGGGCGGCACGCCTGACGGCGGGCTCGGCACCAGCTCGGAGCTGATCGCCGAGGCGGCCAGGTCGGTGGACGCGGGCGCGGGGGTCGCCGTGCTGGTCGACCTCGGCAGCGCGGTGCTCACGGTGAAGGCGCTGCTGGCCGAGGGCGACGAACTGCCGGACGGGGCGCGGCTGGTGGACGCGCCGTTCGTGGAGGGCGCCGTGGCCGCGCTGGTCACCGCCTCGGCGGGCGCGGACCTGGACGCGGTGGAGGCGGCGGCCAAGGAGGCGTACGACTACCGCAAGGCGTGACGCTCGGCGCGTGATCCGGGCGTGGCCGGGGCGCGAGCCCGGCGGGCGTTGCCGGGGCGCGAGCCCGGCGGGCGTTGGCCGGGGCGCGAGCCCGGCGGGCGTTGGCCGGGGCGCGAGCCCGGCGGGCGTTGCCGGGGCGCGAGCCCGGCGGGCGTTGGCCGGGGCGCGAGCCCGGCGGGCGTTGGCCGGGGCGCGAGCCCGGCGGGCGTTGGCCGGCCGCAAGCCCGCCCCACAGGGCCGGGTCCCCTGCCCGCGGCCGGCAGGCAAGGGACCCGGCCCTCTTATCCACCCGCGGCGTGCGGCCAGGCCGTCGCCGCCGTCGTCGTCACGGAACCCGCTCTCTCCTCCCCCACCCGGACCTCGGTGCGCTGCGTCGTACCGTTGACCGTCACCACGAGTGTGATCGTTCCCGGGCGCAGCGTCGTCAGCGTTCCCGTCGCCGGGTCGAAGGCCGCCGCGTGCCGGGGCCGGGCCTCCTTGGCGGAGCCGATGTGGAGGTTCGGGGAGCCCGTCCAGTCCGCGCTCAGCGGGAAGGCGGCCGGGACCCGTCGCGCGCCCTGGGTGACCGTTGCCTTCACCGGCGCCGCGCGCCCCGGCGGCAGTGCGGTCGGGGCGTCGAGTACCAGGGCGTCCACGTGGGCGCGGGTCTGCACCGACACCCAGTCGGGGCCGCCTTCCCAGGGGCGGTGGCGGGCCGTCGCCTGCTCGCGGGGCGAGACCTTGTCGACGCCGACCAGGGACCAGCCCGTGAAGCCGCCCTCGTCCGCGGGGCCCGCCGGTGTCTTCCCGGAGTTGCCGTTGACCAGATACGGCACACCGTCGACGTGCGCCGCGTGGAAGACCCCCACGTGGCTGCCGATCAGTCCCGCGCCCTTCCCGGTCGTACGCCGGAAATCGGCCAGCCAGCGCTCGATGAGCGCCGCCTCCTTGCGGTCGCCCAGCTGGCTGCCCTTCTGCCCGGTCGGGTCGCGCGGCGGCACGTGCTGGATCAGTACGACCGAGCCGACGCTGTCGTCCCCGGACGCCGCGTCCAGTTGCGCGCGCAGGTTCCTGATCTGTGCGAAGCCGCCGCCCCGCAGGCTCAGGCTCGACGTGTCCAGGGTGATGAAGCGGGTTCCCTCGTGGTCGAACGTCCGGTGCGCGGGGCCGAATTCGGCGATGAAGTTGTCGATCTTTCCGCCCATCACCTCATGGTTTCCCGGTACGTAGTACCAGGGCAGGGCGTTCCCGAGTTCCTCCGTCAGGACGCGGCGGGCGAAGGCGAGGTCGGCCGGTGAACCCTCGTCGACGAGGTCGCCGTTGACGACCAGGAAGTCCGGCTTCGCCGCCCTGATCTCGCGCAGGGTACGGCGTGCCTGTGCCACGATCGCACTGTCCGGGTCGCGGGCGACGAACTGTGCGTCGGACATCACCGCGAACCGCCAGTCCCGGCCCTCCGTTTCGGCCGCCGGGTCGATGAGCGGGTCGGCGGGCGCGGGGCGCTCGGGGAGTACGACGGTGGGGGGCACCTGGGCGGTCAGGGTGTCCAGAACGATCTCGCCCGTGTACTGCTTGGCGGCCGCCGTCTCCGCCAGATAGAAGCGGTGGACCCGGAGCGGCATCGCCGCACCCGGCGGTACGGCGAACGTCACCTGCCGCCAGCCGGTCCAGGTGACGAACGGGCCGCGCAGGAGCTGGTCGGAGCCGGCCGCGTCCTTCAGGTGCAGCGTCGGCCAGGCGCCCCTGGCGTCACCCTTGATCCACATCGTGAAGGACTGCGGCTGGCCGGCGACGGTGAGCGGTGGTTGCGGCGGACTCGCGTACGCGGCGCGGGTCGCCGTCGACTGCGTGAAGTCGTACGTGAGCTTCAGCCCTGTGCCGGTGTGCCCTTCGGGTGTCGCCGCGACCGAACCGCTCGCCCGCGCCTGGCTGAACGTCCAGGAAGCGGCGTCGTCGAACGCCGACACCGCCTGTTCCGCGAGGCCGACGCTGACGGCGAGCCAGGCGACCTCGCCGTCCACGGTGGCCTTGATCTGCCCGGCGCCGGTGCCCGTGCGGGACGTGACGGTGAAGTTGCCCCGGCCGTCGTCGCGGATGTCGAACAGCGAACGGTCGTAGTCGAGCCTCACGTCGCGCGGTTCCACGGGGGCTCCGGTGCCGTGGGCGTCGTACCCGACGATGCCGAACGTGCCGCCGGCCGCCGCGTCCGCGAGGCCCACTCGCCGCGTGGTCGGCTCGATGCGGGCGAGGTCGTCGAGGACGGTCAGCCGTGTTCCGCCCTCGGCCGGGCCGCGGTGCGCGCGCACGCGCGTGGTGCCGCCGCGGCCGGCCGTGAACAGCCCGTCGCCGTCGACCCGGCCCACGGACGCGCGGGAGCTCTGCCAGCGGGGACGGCCCTCGGCCGGGCCGTACGTCTCGTCGTAACCGGCGGCGGTGAGCTGCCGGGTGAGTCCGGGGAAGACCCGCTCCGGGTGGCCGCCCACGACCGGGTCGGCGGTGGGTGCGCTGCCTGCGGGCGTACGCGTCTCGACCCAGAAGCCGCGCAGCTGCCCGCTGCCGTCGGGAGCGGTGAGGGCGAGGCCGTTAGGCACGGTGCGTTCGCTGCCGTCGGACGGGCTGTTCTCCACCTGGAGCGCGTCGCTGCCGGGTTCGCGGGCGATCAGGGTCGAGGAGCCGCCGCCGTCGAGGTTCAGGGCGCTGTGCGCTCCGGCGTCCTTCATCATCCGGGCGAGTTCGGTGAGGGTGACGCCGCCGCTGTCGGCCTGGCGGCCGTCGACGGTCATCACCTGCATCTCACCGCCGTCCCGGGAGAAGCCGACGGCGGTGCGGGGCGCGGCGGTGTTGTTGCCCTGGCCGTCGTGGTTCTGCGGTACGCCGTCCACGACGAGCAGTTCACGGCCGCCGACGGAGGTACGCGGCACAGGTCCACTGTCGCTGCGTGCCCTGTACTCCATGGTCACGGGATCGCCCGGCGCGAGCGCGGTGAGAGCTGCCGCTCCGGCCTCGCGTCCGACGAGGACCGTCGTACCTTCGGGGATGGGTCCGGTGCCCGGCCGGTCCCGGACCTCGACGACCTTTCCGTCCCGTACGGCGGCCTCGGCGACAGGGGTGGCGGCGTCCACCGTGAGCGCGCGGTCGGCCGTCCCCCAGCCGGAGTTGTACGCCCCCACTCCCCCGGCCGGGACATTGGCCGCGTTGTACGCCGCCAGGGGGCGAGTGCCGGTGGGCAGGGTCAACGTGCCTTCGAAGTAAAGCTGGAGGACGCGGCCCGCGCTGCCGGGGCCGATGCCGACGGAGCGGTGGAGGCCGGGGGCCGGGGAGTGCACGGGGCGGCCGTCCTTGACGCCGGGACCCAGGGGGGCGCCGGTCTGGTTGATGTCGAAGAAGTCGGCGTTGAGGGCGGCGACGGTACGGCGGCCCTCGCCCGGGTCGTGCGCGGCGGCGAGTTCGGTGACGGTACGGCGGTCGGAGACCTTCCCGGAGTGCAGGTAGTCGGCCTGTACGCCGCTGCCGCCGAGGTCGACGGAGAGCGCGTCGACCCGGAGCCACTTGTCGGATTCCAGCCGGTCGTACGAGGTGAGGCGGACGCCGGGGGCGACCGGGCGGGCGCTGCGGGCGGTCTCGATGCCGTCGCCGTCGACGACGGACCGGGTGCTGCCGGCCGGGGCGCTCGCGGGCGGCGGGGCTACGGGTCTCAGCACTTCCGCGGCGTTACGGGGGCGTGGATCGGGGGTCGTACCGGCGTCCGCCGGGGAGACCGCCCCGGCCGTCAGCGCGGTCGCCGTCGCGAGGAGCGCGACAGCTCGTCCGAGGGAGCCAACTGTGCCAAGGCCCACAAGTCCTCCTGGGAGACGGCTGGTTGGGCGGAGCGGCGGCAGGGCGCTGCCCCGCCCACAGCATTGCCCGCGCGCACCGCGACACACCAGGGGGCGACGGAAGCCTCGGGGCGAACATGCGGCGCCGCCGAGGTGACACCGGGTCGGGGCGCGGCACGCCGCTGCGCGGTGCGGACGCGTTCACGTTAGGGGGCGGCGGTTACCGTGCGGGGCAGCCGACGGCCGGGCGGCGGTGCGGGCCATCCGTTCGGCCTTGCCGCGGCTGCGGGGCGGCCGGTGCGGCGACCCTCGTGGCCAGTGCGCTCTCTGACGGCACGTCGGAACGGAGCGGCGACCGGTGCGGCGCGTTCGCGTTCCGGGCGCGACGCGCGGGAAGAGCCACGACGGGTGCGGCACGGCACGGCCGGACGCGCGGGAAGAGCCGCGACGGGTGCGGCACGGCCCACGGCGACGGCGTACCGCCTGCCGGGTGAGCGTCGCGCTGCGCCCGCGCTGCTGCATCCGGGGCTCCCCGTCGCCGATGTGGTCTACCGGCCGCTCGACACGGCGCCGCCGCACCGGACACGCGGCGCCGGCTGACGCACGCTGGAGGGCGGCGGCACGGCCGCTCCCACGGCCGCCCGTCGCCGCCCGAGGACCGTGGCCCCCAGGACAGGAGTCCCCCATGCGCAAGTCCATCGCCACCGTCTGCGTCGGCGGTTCACTGACCGAGAAGCTGGAGGCGGTCGCCCGGGCCGGGTTCGACGGTGTGGAGATCTTCGAGAACGACCTGCTCGGCTGCCCGCTGCCGCCGGAGCGGGTCCGCGAGCGGGCCGACAGCCTGGGCCTGCGCATCGAGCTGTACCAGCCGTTCCGGGACTTCGAGGCGGTCGCCCCGGACAGGCTGGCGGACAATCTGCGGCGTGCCGAGCACAAGTTCCGGATGATGGAGCGACTCGGCGCCGGCATGATGCTTGTCTGCTCGAACGTCTCCCCCCTGGCCGTCGACGACGACGCCCTCGCCGCCGAGCAGTTGCGCCTGCTCGCGGAGCGGGCCGCCGACCACGGCATCCGGCTGGCGTACGAGCCGCTGGCCTGGGGCCGCCACGTCGACACGTACGCGCGTGCCTGGCGGATCGTACGGATGGCCGGTCATCCGAACCTCGGCATCTGCCTGGACAGCTTCCACATCCTGTCGCGCGGTTCGGACCCGGCCGGTATCGAAGCCATCCCCGGCGACAAGATCTTCTTCGTCCAGCTCGCCGACGCCCCGCTGCTCGCCATGGACGTACTCCACTGGAGCCGCCACTACCGCTGCTTCCCAGGCCAGGGCGGCTTCGACCTTGCCGGGCTGCTGGCGCCTGTCCTGCGCACGGGCTACGCCGGACCGCTGTCGCTGGAGGTCTTCAACGACAGTCTCCGGCAGGCGGACACCGGGCGGACCGCCGTCGACGCGATGCGCTCCCTGATCGCGCTGGAGGAGTCCGTCGCGCAGGTGCTCGGCACGGCCTCCCCGCTCCCCCGTCCCGTGCGGCCCGACGGCTTCGCCTTCGCCGAGCTGGCCACCCGTGACCACAAGCGCCTGGGCGGGTTGCTCGGCGCCCTGGGATTCGCCCGTACGGGACAGCACGAGACCAAGCCGGTCGAGCTCTGGGAGCAAGGGCGCGCCAGGATCCTCCTCAGCCGCGTCCACCCCGACAGCCCCACCGACACCTCGCTGGTGGCCATCGGGGTCGAGTCCCCCGATCCGGCGCTCTCCGCCGAGCGCGCCAGGGCGCTGCTGTCGCCCGCGCTCTCCCGCCACCGCGCCCCCGGTTCCGCGCGGCTGGACGCCGTCGCGACGCCGGACGGCACCGAGTTGTTCTTCTGCGACTCCGGGCACCCGCACTGGCGCGAGGACTTCGATGCCGTGACGCCGCCGGAGGGGCACATCGGCGGCATCGACCATGTGGCGCTCAGCCATCCCTGGGACCGGTTCGACGAGGCGGCCCTGTTCTACCGTTCGGTCCTCGGGCTGCGGCCGTACGAGAGCGTCGAAGCGGCCGATCCGTACGGTCTGCTGCGCAGCCGCGCCATGTCGAACGCCGACGGTACGGTCCGCCTCACGCTCACCCTCGCGCGCGTCGGCCCGCAGTACCCGGCGGAGCAGCACATCGCGCTCGCCGACGCCGACATCGTCGCGACGGCGCGCCGGCTCCGGGCCCTGCCCGAGAACGTACTGCTGCCGGTTCCCGGCAACTACTACGACGACCTGCGGGCCCGTTTCGACCTGGGCGAGGAGCGGCACCGGGAACTGCGCGAGCTGGGGCTGATGTACGACCGGGACGAAGACGGCGAGTTCCTGCACCTCTGTACGGTCACCGTCGGCCGGGTCTTCTTCGAGATCGTGCAGCGCATCTGCGGCTACCGCGGCTTCGGCACGGCCAACACCCCGGTACGGCTCGCCGCCCAGCACACCCCCGCACCGGTGTCCCCCGCGGCCCCGGACGTGCGTGGCTAGCCGGCCGCCGGGCCCAGGTGCGGGGGGCCGAGATACGGGAAGTCGCGGAGCAGGTCCGCGTGCGGCCCGATGTGGTCACCGGCGATCTTGCCGCCCGAGATCATGGCCAGCCGGGCCGAGGTGACGTCGTCGGTGAGGGTACGGCCATTGGGGTAGGCGGCGGTCCGCCCCCGGTCGTAGAGCAGGATGTCCGGCAGGACCGTGCGCAGCGTCTCCTCGGCGGTCCGCGCGTCGTAACCGCCGGTGTGCCGCAGCACCTCGGTCCACGCCTCGTGGTACGTGTCCCAGTCGGTCGCGGGCTCCCCCTCGTTGTACGCCGTCTTCGCCTCGTCGGCGTTGAAGTACGCCGTCAGGGAGGGGTGGGCGCCCCGGTCGACCGATGTGAGCCGCCCGTCCTGCCGTACGCTCACCCGCGCCCACACCCCGATGGGGTCCGCGTCGAGCTCCTCGCTCGGGATCTCCAGGGCGATGCCGAGGACGTTCTTGTCGGCTCCCCAGTCCACGCCGGTCCACTGGAAGTCCTTGAGGATGCCGTCGAGGTCGGCGAAGAACGGGTCGCTGCGCAGGCCGGCGGAGAAGAGGTACGGCCCCGCTTCGACCACCTGGGGCTCCGCGCCGAAGGAGACGGGCGCGTCGGTGATGAACTCCTGCCCTCCGGGCTCCGGGCTAAGGGCCTGCGCCCCGGTGGCCCAGTACACGCTCGCCGTCTGCTGCCCGTCGGCGGGCGGGGAGAAGACGAAGCTGAACGCCACGTCGGGCCGCTCGTCACCGTCGACGTCGACATTGATGCGGTAGACCGCGTCCGGATGGAACGCCGCGCCCGTGGCGGGGGCGATCGGGTGGACGTTCATGATCAGTACGGTCCGGTCGCCGGGCACGGTGAACACGAACAGATCCGTCAGATCCAGTCGGGCGTCGTCCATGGGCGAGCGCAGATTCGGTCCGCTGAGGTGATGAGACATGACTTCAGCGTCCGCCCCCGTCCCCCTCGCCGCACGGCGGTGCCCGCCAAACGCGCCCCGGGTTCACTCCCCCGGCCATTCCCCCGGTTCCGGGTACGGCCGGGGCCCAGGGCCCGTACGGTGTGGGCGCACCGTCCGGAACAGGCAGGGGTATCTGGAGGACCGGGCCATGTCCGTACACACGCACCGGCGCCCGCGGCGCCGTCTCATCCCGGCCGTACTGGCGCTCGCCCTGGCCCCGGTGGCCTTCCTGTTCGCGTGGCTGATGCCCGCGTCGGGTGCGTCCGCGCCCTCGCAGGACGCCTGCCGCACGGTGGCCGACAGCATGCCGCGCGGTGACTGCGGGCCGTTCCGCCAGATCTTCGCCGAGGACTTCAACGGCGATACAGTGCCGCTCGGCTCGTTCAGCGACTGCGACCACTTCGCCGACACGAAGGACGCGTACTGCGGGGGTCTGCGCGGCGCCTACCGGGAGGACTGGTGGGCGTACCCGAGCAGTTGGCAGGACACCGCGACGTCCGGAGCCGACGGCAACGCCGTCAGGTCCGTGGGCGGCACCTACCGTCCGGAGGACACCGTCAGCGTAGGTCCCGCCGAGAACGGCGACGGGCGGATGAGCATCCGGATGTGGCGGCCGGCAGACGGCGGGCCGGTCCATGCGGCGGCCGTGGTGCCGAAGAAGCTGATGGAACGGACGTACGGGAAGTTCAGCGAGCGCTTCCGGGTGGTGAAGGCCGCGCCGGGCTACAAGTCGGCGCACCTCTGGTACGGCGACGGCTGCGAGATGGACTTTCCCGAGCAGAACTGGACCGACACGATCACCGCCTTCACGCACCCCTGCGACGGCGGGCAGCAGGACATGTTCGCCACCGGCGCCCGCTGGACGGACTGGCACACCACGTCTGTCGAGTGGACGCCCGACGAGGTCCGCTACTACCTCGACGGGGCGCTCGTCGGGTCGAGCACGCGCGGCGTTCCGTCCGGCCCGCTGTCCTGGATACTCCAGAACGAGAGCGCCCTGTACGGTCCGCCCGCAGCCCCCGGTTCGTCGGCGCAGCTCGACATCACATGGGTCGCCGGTTACGCGTACGAGGGCGGGCCGGCCGGCAGCTGAGCGGCTCACGAGCGCGGGCGGGGAAGCTCGCCCGAATCCGCGGGGCCGCACAGCGGGTCCCATCCATGAATTCAACGCGCCCCATTGCCAGCCGACTTGCGCAGCTCTACGCTCACACGATCCCACTCATGAACAACGTTCACATATGGGGATGTGAGACATGCGGAGCACACTTCTCGCCGTCTCGGCCGGCCTTGTTGCCGTCGTCGGCATGCTTCTGGCGCCCAGCGCCCACGCGGAGGTCGAGCCGGGCGGCTGGACCTCCGTCTCGCCGTCGTTCAACGTCCAGGAAAGGGGATGCGGCCAGGTCGACGGCCTGACCTTCACGCTCACCTGTTCCACCGCGAGCGGCGACCAGCGCGCCGAGCGCCGCTACGCCACGTACACCGGAGGCACCCGGCAGTTCGAGGGCTACTTCCGGATCAGCAGCATGGGCGGCACCCGGATCAGCCTCAAGCAGACCTTCAACGACTCGGCGCCGGGGCCGTACTTCATGCTGGCGGCCGAGCGCGGGGGCCGCCTGTACGCCGTGCACGGCGGGACGACGCTCTCGAACGCGGGGACCGTCGGCGCGACGGTCCGCGTGAACACCGTGCACCAGGTGGGCGGCGAACACCGTACGTACGTCAACGGCTCGCTGAAGCACACGTACAGCAGTCCGGGCGGCAGCTTCTACGACAAGTTCGGCGCCTACCGGACGAGCAGCGGCAACGGACCCGCCACCGTGGTGTGGAGCGACGTGAGGTTCTGGCGCAAGTGACGACGACGGCCAGGGCCCGGGCCGCGGCGGCAGGGATTCTCGCCCTCTCCCTGGCCGCCTGCACCTCCCCCTCCCCGGCAGGAGAGGGGGCCGCTCCCACGGCCGCCCGGCTCACGGCGGTCCTCGACTCGCCCGTCGACATCACCCTGCGGTGGACGGGCGGGGAGAGGGGCGCGGCCGGGCGCGTCGTCGAATTCGCGACGCGGGCGCGGGGCCCGTACACGATCCTCCAGTTCGCGCCCCCGGGACAGCGGACGTACCGGCACCCCGATCTCATGCCGCACACCACGTTCCACTACCGCCTGCGCCCTTATTACGGCCGGGCTTCGCGGCCCGTCGAAGTCGCCCTGCCACCCGGCGGACTGTCCGGGAAGGACCAGCGGGACGACCACACCTGGGCGCCGCCGCGCACGGTCGCGGGCCGCGCCGTGCCCACGCGCCCGGTCCGGGACGCGGCATCCGCACCGGACGGCCTGACAGCGGCCGTGAAGCACGCCAACGGCATCCGCTTCACCTGGACCGACCGCGCCGCCGACGAGGAGGCCCAGCTGCTGGAGGTCAGGCCGGCGGGCAGCCGTTCGTTCCGGCCGGCCGCCGTCCTCGACCCCGGCGTCAATTCCTTCGGCCTGATCACCCTCCCCGGCGAGAAGAAGGCGTCGTACCGGATCCGCGCCGTCGCGTACGGCGAACCGGGCCCTGTCGTACGCCTGAGGACCGGCGCGGCGCCCGGATCCCCGGCTACAAGCCGCTGAGCTCGCGCACGGTGGCCATGTCGCTGAACGGGATCAGCCGCTCACCCACGATCTGGTACGGCTCGCTGCCCTTGCCGGCGATCAGCACGATGTCGTCGGGTCCGGCGGCGGACAGCGCGTACGCGATGGCGGCGCGCCGGTCGGCGTACCGCTCGAAGGGGGTGCCGGTCGCCACCAGCCCCGGGGTGATCTGGTCCAGGATCGCCTCGGGGTTCTCGTTCCTGGGGTTGTCCGAGGTCAGCACGCACAGGTCGGAGTGCGTCCCGGCGATCTCCCCCATCTCGGCGCGCTTGGTGGTGTCACGGTCCCCGCCGCAGCCGAAGACGGTGACGACACGGCCCGTGGCGAAGCCGCGGATGGTCGTGAGGACCTTCTCCAGCGAGTCCGGGGAGTGCGCGTAGTCCACGATCACCGACGTTCCGGCCCGCGTCCGGTAGCGCTCGAAGCGCCCGGGGGCCGTCGGCATCCGGTCCAGCGCGGCGACCAGCCCCGCCAGGTCGTGACCCAGCACATGGCAGGCGGCGACGGTGGCCAGGGCGTTGGCGACGGAGAAGCGGCCGGGCACCGGGATCGCCGCCGGGTACTTGCGGCCGTCGTGGTGCAGGGTGAACCGCGTGCCGTCGCTGTCCATGCTGAGGTCCGTCGCCCGGTAGTCCGCCTCCGCGTCCAGGGCGTACGTCGTCACGGCGCCCGGCATCATCGCCACGATCGAGGCCCCCACCGGGTCGTCCACGTTGACGACCGCACGACGGCAGAGCCCCTGGAACAGGCGCAGCTTGGCGTCCCGGTAGTTCTCCATGGTGCCGTGGTCGTCCAGGTGGTCCTGGCTGAGGTTGGTGAAGATCCCGACGTCGATGAACGAGTCGTCCACCCGGTGCGTCAGCAGCCCCATCGAGGTCGCCTCGAGCACCACCGTGGACACCTCGCGGTCACGCATGCGTCCCAGCAGGTACTGGAAGTCCGGCGACTCCGGCGTGGTCAGCACCGACCTCGGCATGGGGATCACCTCGTCACCGATCCGGCTGCCTCCGGTGCCGATGACGCCGACCTCGGCGCCCTCCGCGATCCGCAGCAGGGACTCGACCATGTACGAGACGGAGGTCTTCCCGTTGGTGCCGGTGACGGCGACCATGTCCATGGCCCGCCCGGGCTCCCGGTAGTACCGGGAGGCGACGGCGGCGGCCGCCTTCCTGATGTCCGGTACGCGTACGACGCAGACGCCCGCGGCGGCAGCGGCCACCGACGCCGGCAGCCCCCCGCCCGTCATCCCGCCCGCGGCGTCGCCCTCGACGAGCACCGCGGCCGCGCCGCGCGCGACGGCGGGGCCGACCGCCTCGGGGCCGCCGCCCTCGTGGCCGGGTACGGCGATGAACAGGGAACCCGGGGCGGCCCGGTCGGCGTCGAAGCAGGTGCCCGCCGTGATCGTCGTCCCGGGATCCCCCGCGAGGACCTCGTGGTCGTGGCCGGCCAGCAACTCGCTCAACTTCACAGGGGTCCTCTCGGGGGATTACGTCGACGACCGGTGGTCCGGGGTCGGCAAGGCGGCGTCCAGGGCTGGAGAACCCGGGCGCGGAAGGTCCGACGAACAAGCACAGATGGGGGGAATGCGGCGATGAGGGGGGAACGTCCTGCGCGTACCGGACGAAAAACGCCGGTCGGAAACCGGCAGGCAGTACCCGGGCTCTCTTGCCGGGAAGAAGAGAAACAGAAGAAGCGGGAAGAAGCGCTAGCCGTGGCCGTGCAGGGCCCGGCACAGGGCGTGGGAAGCCCGGCTCAGGCACTCCCAGGCTCCCGATGTGCTGCGACTCATGCTCTGGAGTGTACGGCCCCGGCGGCTGCCCGGAGCACCCCTGTGAGGGAGAGCCGGAGCCCCGGTGGCACACTGGCCGCCGATTCGCCGAAGGAGCACTCCATGCCGTTGATCCGCAATCTCAGCCGGGCGGTCCGCCGCGCCTACCGCCCGAACGTGGATCTCAGCCACCCCACCCGGTCCCCGCTCGGCAGCGCGGTCGTCAACTGCGTGGTGTACGACGACGGGGCCCGGAGGCCGGGCGACTGTCCGGCCGAGGAGGCCCTCGCGCGGGTCCGCAAGGCCGGCCGGGGCTTCGTCTGGATCGGCCTGCACGAGCCGTCCCAGGAGGAATTCGCCGGTCTGGCCGCCCTGTTCGGGCTGCACCCGCTGGCCGTGGAGGACGCCGTACAGGCGCATCAGCGGCCGAAGGTGGAGCGGTACGACGACGTACTGTTCGCGGTCTTCAAGACCGTCCACTACGTCGAGCACGCCGAGCTCACGGCCACCAGCGAGATCGTGGACACCGGCGACCTCATGGTCTTCACCGGCCCCGACTTCGTCATCACCGTCCGGCACGGCGGACGCGGCTCGCTCGGGCCGCTGCGCGAGGTCCTGGAGGCGTCGCCCGAGCGGCTCGCCATGGGCCCCGCCGCCGTGCTGCACGCCGTGGCCGACCAGGTGGTCGACGACTACCTCGTGGTGGCGGAGGCCGTGCAGCACGACATGGACGCGGTCGAGACGGCGGTGTTCAGCGAGCCGGCCGGGCGCGGCGACGCCGGCCGGATCTACCAGCTCAAGCGCGAACTCCTCGAACTGAAGCGGGCGGTGGCGCCGCTGGCCCGGCCGCTGCACCTGCTGGCCACCGACACCATGCCGGCCGTCGGCCCGGAGATCCGTACGTACTTCCGCGACGTTGCCGGGCACCTGGCGAGGACCGCCGAGCAGATCGCCGCCTTCGAGGGACTGCTCGACTCGATCCTTCAGGCCCATCTCGCGCAGGTGACCATGACGCAGAACGAGGACATGCGGAAGATCACCTCCTGGGCGGCGATCGTCGCCGTACCCACGATGATCTGCGGTGTGTACGGCATGAACTTCGACCACATGCCGGAACTGCGCTGGACGTACGGCTACCCGCTGGCCCTCGGCGTCATGGCCGTCGCCTGCTTCGCCATCCACCGGGCGTTCCGCCGCAACGGCTGGCTATGACCCCTTGAGCACGACGGCGCCGCCCACGACGACGGTCTGCGCGACGGTGCCGGGGATGTCCTCGGGCGCGACCCGGAAGATGTCGCGGGACAGGACGACGAAATCGGCGAGCTTGCCGACCGTCAGTGAACCCCTCTCGTGTTCCAGGAAGTTGGCGTACGCCGAACCCATGGTGTAGCCGTGCACCGCGGTTTCCACGTCGACCGTCTCGCCGGGCATCCACGGTTCGCCGCCGCCGAGGGGGCGGCGGGTCACAGCGGTGTAGATGCCCACCATCGGGTCCATCTCGGCGACGTTCCAGTCGCTGGAGAAGGCGAGCACCGCGCCGGCCTCGTGCAGGCTGCGCATCGGCCACGCCTTGTGCCAGCGGCCCTCGCCGACGTTCTCGGCCCAGTCCTTGCCCGGCCCGGCGATCTCGGGTGCGCTGTGGCGCGGCTGCATGCAGGCGACCACCCCGAGCTCCCGGAAGCGCGGGGTGTCCTCGGGGTCGAGGCATTCGACGTGGACGACCTGGTGGCGGGCGTCGCGCGGGCCGTTGGCGGCGCGGGCCCGCTCGACGGAATCGAGGACGGTACGGATGCCCCGGTCGCCGGTGGCGTGGACGAAGCACTGGAAGCCGCGGGCGTCCAGCCGGGTCAGCAGGGCGTCGAACTCCTCGGGCGGGTAGAAGGTCTCGCCCCGGTGGTGGCCGCAGCCGGCGTACGGCTCCAGGAGCGCGGCGGTGCGCGGCTCGACGACGTCGTCGATGTAGAGCTTGAGCGGGCCGACGTTCAGCCGGTCGTCGTCGAAGCGGCGGGCCGCCTCGGCGAAGTCGTCGAGGTCGGCGTCGGTGGTGCCGCGCGGGTGGAAGAGGGCCGCGACGATCCGGGAGCGGAGCCGGCCCTCGGCGCGGGCCCGCTCGTACAGGGCGAGGTCGTCGAGGGAGTTCTGCGGCTCGACGACGGTGGTGATGCCGTAGGTGATCGCGTCGTCGAGGCTCCGGGCCAGGCGCCCGTACTGCCGGTCGGGCGACGCCCACGGCACGCCGAGCGCGCGCAGGGTGCGGTGGCCGTCGCGGGAGAGGCCCTTGACGGCGAAGTCCTTGACGAAGCCGGTGGGTTCGCCGGTCGCCGGGTCGGTCTCGGCCTCGCCGAAGGGCAGGCTCGTACGGCCCTTGGAGATACCGAGGCGGCGCAGGGCCGCCGTGTTGAGCCAGGCGGTGTGGACGTCGTAGCTGAGGACGAAGGCGGGGGTGTCGCCGGTGACCGGGTCGAGGTCCGCCGCGCGCGGCATGCGGCCGTCCGGGATCGCCGAGTAGTCGAACGCCTCCGCCTCGATCCACTCGGCGTCGGGGTGGGCCGTGTGCCAGGCGCGGATGCGTGCGTGGATGCCGTCGAGCGTACGGACACCGGCGAGTTGTACGCAGGCGTCGTCGGAGCCGAGCCTGACGTGGTTGTGGGCGTCGATGAAGCCGGGCAGCACGAGCCGGCCGCCCGCGTCGACGACCTCGGTGTCCGGTCCGGTCCACTGTGCGGCGTCCTGGTCCGCGCCGAGCCAGGCGATGCGCCCGTCGCGCACGGCCATCGCCCCCGCCTCGGGCAGCCGGGCGTCGACGGTGTGGATGCGGGCGTTGACGAGGACCAGGTCGGCCCGGTCGGTGCGGGTCATGAGGGATGCGCTCCTGTACGAGTGGTGCGTGCGATACGGGTGGTGTGTGCGGTACGTGCGGTACGGCTGGTGCGAGTGGCTCAGCGGGCGGAACGGACCGGCGTGCGCGCGGTCAGCGCCCAGTACGCGAGCGCGGAGACGACCGAGCCGAGGAGAGTGAGGTCGGCGCCGCCGAGGGGGGCGACGAGGGGGCCGGTCCACAGTTCGGAGTCGCAGGTGAGCGCGGAGAAGGCGATTCCGGTGAGGAGGGCGGCCATGCCCGCCGGGTGGTAGCCGCTCCGGTACCAGTAGGCGCCGCCGGGTCCGGCGTGCAGCGCGTCGGCGTCGTAACGGCAGCGGCGCAGCACCATGTCGGTGAGGAAGACACCGCTCCACGGGGCGAACACGATGATCAGGAGCGAGAGGAAGGACAGCAGCGACTCGGTGAAGTCGGCGAAGAAGAGGGCCCAGAGGGAACCGGCGGCGGTGACTGCGGCGCTGATGAGGATGGCGCGCGACCGGCTCCACGGGATGCCGAGAACCTGGAGGTTCAGGCTGGAGGAGTAGAGCGTGATGATCGAGTTGGTGACCGAGCCGAGGAGGACGAGGGCGAGGAAGACCGGCTGGAACCAGCCGGGCAGCAGCTTCTCGGTGCCCGCCACGGCGTCGGTCATGTCGGTCTGCGTGGCGGCTGCGACACCGGCGACGCCGAGCGCGACCGAGGAGAGGAAGCCGCCGAGCGCTCCGCAGCAGGTCAGGGAGCGCAGCGAGGTGGTGGTGGGGAGGTAGCGGGTGTAGTCGGCGGGCATCGGCACGTACGAGAAGGGGCTGGACAGCATGACGACGAAGGCCAGGCTCCAGCCGGCCGCGCCCGGCCCGGTGGCGGGGGCGGTGGTGTCGGCGCCGGGCAGGACGAAGACGAGCAGGGCCCCGAAGCCGGCGGCCAGCGCGTACGCCATCCAGCGTTCGGCGAACTGCACGGTGGCGTGTCCCCACATGGCGACCGCGAAGGTCAGGGTGAGCGTGATCAGCAGGGCGAGGGCCCGTGCCGTGTCGCCGCCCTGCCAGCCGATCTCGGCGAAGAAGACTTCCAGCGCGAGGGTGCCGACCACCGTGTTGACGATGGTGTAGCCGATGCTGACGATCCAGTTGAGCACTCCGGCGGGCCAGTTGCCGCGCGTGCCGAAGGCGGCGCGGGAGATCACGAGGGTGGCCGTTCCGGTACGGATGCCGCTGAGGCCCGCGGCGCTGATGACGAAGAACGCCAGACCGCCGACGACCACGACAGCGGTCGCCTGCCAGAAGGACAGGCCGAAGGCGACGGCGAGCGCCCCGTTGATCACGTAGGTGAAGGTCAGGTTCGAGCCGAACCAGAGCCAGAAGAGGTCCTTGGCGCTGCCGTGCCGCTCGCCGTCGGGGATGCGGTCGATGCCGTGGGTCTCGACATGGAACACCTCGTCGCTCTGCTGCTGATCCGCCATGTGCGTTGCCATGCCACTCCCACCAGACCTTGAATGCCGTTCTAAGAGTTAGAACGGCATTCAAGATGCGGTGCCGGTCCCCCACCCGTCAAGACCCCGGCGCGAATCCGCGGCTAAGGTCATGACATCGGGTACGAACGGTCGAAGCGGTGGAGGGGGAAACGGGTGGCTGGAGCGGCGCGACGGCGCGACGGGCACATCGCCCAGGAGCGGATGCTCGAAGAGGCCATGGCGGTCATCGCCGAGCAGGGCCTCGCCGCGCTCACCATGTCCGCGCTCGCCGAGCGGCTGGACACCAGCGGCGGCCACATCCTCTACTACTTCGGCAGCAAGGACCGGCTGCTGCTGGAGGCCCTGCGCTGGAGCGAGAGCGACCTCGCCTCGGAGCGCCGGCTGCTGCTGGCCCGCCGGACGACGGCGGAACGCAAGCTCGGCCAGTTCCTGGAGCTGTACCTGCCGCGCGGACCGCGCGACCCGCGCTGGATGCTGTGGATCGAGCTCTGGGCCCGTACACCCGCGAACGAAGACCTGCGGCAGGCCCAGGAGGAGCTGGACCGGGGCTGGCAGGAGGACCTGGAGGCGCTGCTGAGCAGGGGTGTGGCGCGCTCACGCTTCGCCCCCATGGACATACCGGCGCACGCCTCGCAGCTGCTGGCGCTGCTCGACGGGCTGAGCACCCGGGTCGTACTGGGCCAGCGCGGCAGCGACCGCCGCCAGGCACTGACGGCGGCGCGGTCGGCGGCGGAGCGGCTGATTCCGCGGGTCGCCGGCTAGTCGGTACCCGGCGGGGCGGCTGATTCCGCGGTCGCCGGTCGGTCAGTACCCGGCGGGGCGGCCGAATCCGCGGGTCGCCGGTCGGTCAGTACCCGGCGGGGCGGACCAGTCCCGTCTCGTACGCGAAGACCGCGGCCTGGGTCCGGTCGCGCAGGCCGAGCTTGACCAGGATGCGGCTCACGTGGGTCTTCACGGTCTGCTCCGCCACCACCAGCCGGACGGCGATCTCCGCGTTCGACAGGCCCTGCGCTATCAGCGACAGCACCTCCGTCTCGCGTTCCGTCAGGTCGCCGACGCGGTCCTTGAGCGGGGCGCGGGGCGCGTCGGTCAGCCGGGAGAACTCGGCTATCAGCCGCTTGGTGATGTTCGGGGCGAGCAGGGCCTCACCGCCGGCCACCACCCGTACCGCCTGCGCGAGTTCGGCGGCGGAGGCGTCCTTCAGGAGGAACCCGGAGGCGCCGGCGCGCAGCGCCTCGTACACGTACTCGTCGAGGTCGAAGGTGGTCAGGACGAGGACCTTGACGGTGGCGCCGGCCGGCTCGGTGATGCGGCGGGTCGCGTCGATGCCACCGAGCACGGGCATCCGGATGTCCATCAGGACGACGTCCGGGCCGAGTTCCGCCACCTTGGCCACCGCGTCGAGGCCGTCGACCGCCTGGCCGACGACCTCGATGCCGGGTTCGGCGTTGAGCAGCACCGTGAACCCCTGACGGACCATCATCTGGTCGTCGGCGATCAGTACGCGGATGGTCATGGACTGCCCTCCAGGGGAAGTGTCGCCAGTACTTCGTAACCGCCTCCGGGAAGCGGCCCGTTGGCGAACTCACCGCCCAGCATGACGGTACGTTCCCGCATGCCCAGCAGACCGTGGCCGGGGCCCCGCGAGGGTTCGGCCGGTTCGTCGGGGGCGGTGTTGGTGATCCGGACGGTGAGACCGGCCGTGTGGTACGCGGTCTCCACCCGCGCCCGCGCTCCGGGTGCGTGCCGCATCACGTTGCTGAGCGCCTCCTGCACGATACGGAATGCCGAGAGTTCGACGCCGGGCGGCAGCGGGCAGGGCTCTCCCGTGATCCGGGTCGTGACGGTAAGCCCGGCGCCGCGCACGTTGGCGACCAGCTCGTCGAGCCGGTCGAGGGTGGGCTGGGGGGCGTGCCGCAGGGTTTGCGACAGGGTGTCCTCGGAGCGCAGTACGCCAAGGACGCGGCGCAGTTCGGTGAGCGCGCCGACGGCGTTCTCACGTATCCCCGCGAGGTTCTCCTTCAGCTCGTCGGACGGGTTCTCGACGAGGTGCGGGGCGACCTGCGCCTGGATGGAGATGACCGACATGTGGTGGGCGACGACGTCGTGCAGCTCGCGCGCGATCCGGTTGCGCTCCTCCAGGAGGGTGCGCCGGGACCGTTCCTCGCTGGTGAGTTCCTCCTGCGCAACCAGCGCGGTACGCGCGATCCGCAGTCCCCGCAGCGACGCACCGACCACCACTGCCGCGACGAGTACCGGGGCCGCCCGGTCCACGTCGAGGTTGTGGGGCTGGGTGGTGAAGGCGGTGCAGGCCACTCCGGCCAGCAGGCTGATCGCCAGCGCCCCGGCCGCGCGGCGGGGTCTGACCCGCAGGGCCAGCAGGAACAGCGCCCCGCTCTGGAGGAGGAGTCCGGGGATCGACCAGGGGTACAGCGTGTCCGGGTTCATCACGGGCTCGGAGATCCGCACCGTGACGACCATCAGGATCGTCGAGGCCCACCAGGCGCCCAGCGGCCGGGACATGCCCGCGACGAGCACCCCCGACTGAAGCAGGGCCAGCAGCACCACGTGATCGGGAATGCCGGCGCCCGGCGAGACCAGATCACTCACGTGCACCACGGCGATCGCCGTCGCCAGCAGTACGAGCAGTACCCCGAACACCGGCCGCCAGACCGGCCAGCCCGGCGACCCCATGGGGGGCAGCGGATCGGCGGGCGCCGTCCACAGGTCCTCGCGCAAGGTGCGGGGCAGCGCCCTCAGCGCGGCCACGAGCCGGCGCCCGTCGGTCTTCTTCACCGGGTCCACCCTAAGCACGCCGCACCCGCGCCTCCTGGGCGGGATGCCCTTCGCACACCACCCGGCCGGCCTTCAACGCCTCGCGCGGCCGCCCCTGTTCGTACGTACGGAACGCCGCCCGGCACACCCACAGCGCCCCGGCGAACACCGGCAGCCAGGCGGACCGGGCCGACACCCAGCCCCAGCCGTCGGGAACGGTGTGCAGGCCGGGCAGGGGCCCGCCCGCGAGCAGCCCGACGGCCGTGACCGCCATCAGCGCGGTCTGGTGCCAGAGGAAGACGGTCATCGCGGAGAGGTTGACCAGTGCCACCGCCGCCCAGACGGCCGGCCGCGCGAGCACGCGCCGCAGCGGGCCGAGCAGCAGCAGCGCCGCGCCGCACTGCGCGAGTCCGAAGGTGACGGCGGCGAGGGTGGGAGGGTTGAGGTTGGAGACGGCTGCGCCGGGCACACCGACCATGGACGCCGGGTAGCCGGCGAACAGGACCAGGAGCGCGGTGGCGAGCGCGCCGCCGGCCAGCAGGCCCCAGCCCGCCGTACGGCCGCGCAGGCTGCCCCGCGCCCAGGCCGCGCCCAGGCAGTACGGGACGAGCCAGCCGGCCGCGACGTTGAGCCAGCCGGGCCACGCGGGTCCGTCGAGACCGAACCGGACCAGGTCGACGTGCAGGACGAAGGCGAGCGGCCAGAGCGGGTGGAGCTTCGCCATCAGCGGGGTGGCCGCCGTGAGGGCCGCGAAGACCAGCAGGAACCAGAGCGGGGACAGCGCCAGCTTCAGCAGCGCGCGTACGGTCTCCGGGCCCGCACCGGACATCAGCATCACGCCGGCCGCCACCGCCCACACCACCAGTACGGCGGCGACCGGCCGGCCCAGCCGGGCCGTACGGGCCCGGAGCCACTGCCCGTAGGTCCCGCCGCGGGCGCGCCCGGCGGTGTAACTCTTCGCCCCCACCAGCCCGCCCACCAGGAAGAAGACCGCCAGGGTCTGGAACATCCAGGACACCGGGGCGAGTTGGGGCATGTAGTGGAGCGGGCTGGCGGCGCGTACCGTGCCGCTGTCCTCGACGAGGGCGGTCACCAGCCAGTGGCCGAGCACCACGCCGAGGATGGCCAGCGCGCGCAGCGCGTCGACGGCGCGGTCCCGGCCGGGCGGTGTCGCGGAGTCGATCCGGCGGACCAGGTCACGCATGACGGCCCTCCTCGGCGGGGGCCAGGCCCGAGACGATCCGGGCGATGTTCGCCAGGGAGAGGGAACCGGGCTTCAGGTAGTCGCTGTGACCGGCCCCGCCCGCCGCGAAGCCCCGTGCCCCGAACTCGCGCGACACCGGGTCGGCGCCCAGTCCGACGGTGCAGAAGGGGAGTCGCAACCGCGTGTGCGGTACGCGGGCGACCCAGTCGCCGGTGCCCCGGCCGGCCCACACGGTCGCGCGGGTGCGCAGCGCGGCGGCGTTGTCGCCGCCCGTGCCGGGGCTGCCGTACAGAACGATGTCCGTGACGTCCAGCCCGGCGGCGGCCCGGCCGCAGACCACGGAGCCGTAGGAGTGGCAGAGGAGGGACGTACGGGCGGTGGGCCTGGCCGCGGCCAGCTCCGCGACGAACCGGCGCAGGGCGGGGGCGGCGTCGTCGGCGCGGCCGGGGGTCAGCACCTCGGGGCTCACCGTGCCGGGGGTCCTGTACCCGAGCCAGGCGACGACGGCCGATCCCTCGCCCAGCTCCCGCTGGAGCGCGGTGGCGCCGGCTCTGAGCCGTGCGTACCGGTCGAGGCTGGTGTCCGACCCGGGGACGAGGACGGCGATCCGCCCGGCCCGTGACAGGTCGCCGAAGACTTCGGCGGCGCGGCCGCCGTCGCGGCCGTCGAAGGAGAGGAAGTGGCGGGCGGGGACGGCCATGGCGCGCAGCGCGGCGGCCCGCCGGTGGTCGCCGTGCCGCTCGGCCGCCCGTAGGGCGGCCCGGATGCCGTCCCGGCCTGCGGCGTACCGCCCGGCAAGGACGGCGGGGGTCGCGGCCCCGAGCGGGGCCAGGGCCGCGGGGGCGGGCGCCGGGACAGCCGACGGGCGGGCCGCGCCCGACACCGGCACGGCCACCGAGGCGATCACGAGCGCGGCGAGCAGGGTGCGGCGGCAGCGGCTGCTGCGGGGGCGGGACGCCATGGCAGGTGGTCCTTCCGTACCGGATCTCTTACGTGCTTCCGGTAAGGAAGTTATGGATCACACCTCGTGGTCGGCGTCCAACCGGGGAGGGCACCTTCCGCGTAGCTCTGAAGTACTACGGGTAGGGGTCCCGGGCCCGTCAGTGCGCGTTCTCCGTCGGGCGGAGGTCCTTGGGGATCTTCGCCCAGGTGAGCACCGCCGCCGCGAGCGGAAGTGCGGCGGCGAGCAGGAAGGTCGGCGTCATGCCCGCGGTGAAGGCCGTGGAGACCTTGTCCAGCAGTGCGGCCCCGGCCGGCCCGCCGATGTGGCCGGCCACGTGTGCGGCCTCGCCCACGGAGTCGCGGACGGCCGCGGTGGTCGCACCGTCCAGGCCGAGTCCGGGCAGGTGCGCCCGGTACAGGGCGGACGCGACACTGCCCAGGATGGCGACGCCCATCGCCGCACCGAGTTCGTAGCAGGTCTCCTCGATGGCGGCGGCGCCGCTGACGTCGCGCGCCGGGGCCGAGGCCATCAGGGTCACCGAGGCGACCGTGGTGGCGATGCCCACGCCGCAGCCGAGTACGGCCAGCGCGAAGGCGATCGACGGGTAGCCGAGGGTGCCGGTCCGCTGGAAGACCCACGGCAGCGCGAGGCCCGCGGTCATCATCAGCAGGCCGCCGCCGAGTACGTGGCGGATCTGGAGGCGGTGCATCAGGGCGGGCGTCACCAGAGAGGTGACGACCAGTCCGAGGGGTGCGGGGAGCAGTCGGATGCCTGCCTCCAGCGGTGTGTAGCCCTCGCCGTACTGGAACCACTGGGTGATCAGGAACAGGGCGGAGCCGAGCGCGATCATGCCGAGGAAGATCGCGGCGGCGGCGATGCTGAACGACCGGCCGGCGAAGAGCCGTACCCGGAGCAACGGCTGCGGAAGCCTCAGCTGGCGGCGTACGAACACGGTCAGCGCGACCGCTGCCACGGCCAGCAGCGCCCAGGCGACCGGGTCGGCGGGGCCGCCCTTTCCGAGCTGCTTGATGCCGCCCGCGAGGGCGAGCATGCCGACGACCGACTGCCCGACGCCCCACCAGTCCCAGCGGCCCTCACGCGGCTGACGCGATTCGGGGAGCAGCCACAGTCCGAACGCGATGACGGCGAGGGCGACCGGCACGTTGAGCAGGAACGCGGACTGCCAGCCGTTCTTCTCGACGAGCAGGCCGCCCACGACCGGGCCGAGCGCCATGCCGCCGCCGAAGACCGCGGCCCACACGGCGTACGCGAAGGCGCGTTCACGCGCGTCGCTGAAGACGTGCCGCAGGATCGACAGCGTCGACGGCATGATGGCCGCGCCGCCGACGCCGAGCAGTGCGCGGGCGGCGATGACCTGCCACGGCGCGGTGGCGAACACGGCGATCAGCGAGGCGAGCGCGAAGACGCCGAATCCGATGAGCAGCATGCGCTTGCGTCCCCAACGGTCGCCGAGCGCACCGGCGGTGACCAGTACACCGGACAGCGCGAGCGCGTACACGTCGATGATCCACAGCTGCTGCACGGAGCTGGGCTGCAAGTCCTCGACGAGGGACGGGAAGGCCACGTTGAGGATCGTGGTGTCCATCGCGATCAGCAGCAGGCTGCCGGAGAGGATCGTGAGGACGGCCCAGCGCCGGGGATCGAGCTGAGCCCGGGTGTCTTGCCGGGCGGGGGCGGGGTGCATGGGTTTCCTGTTTCGGGTCGTGCCGGAGGGAGCCAAATGACACCTCCCGGTCTCGCTTGAGACGTTAGTGTCTCAAATAAGACGCCAATGCGCACACCCATTTCACTCTTTCGCCCATTCATCCCGGTTTGCCTGCTTATCGCGCAGCCACTCCGAGGAGCCCCGTTATGTTTTTCGCGGTCCTGCAAGAGGGCCGCTGGCCTCCGAGCCCGGCATGACTGTTGCCCCCTGTCGATCGGATGACCTGGGGGGTGTCACCGGGCCCGAGGGGTGCCGTCGGAGACGCTGATGAGAGGTCCGACCACCGCCTGGCCGGGCGCAATGCCCGGCCGTTTGCGGGCGGCAGGTCTGCATAACGTGGATGCGCGAGAACGGCCCCGACACCCAGGCCGGCACGGCAACGACTGAGTGGGGGCACGGTGATCGACACCGAAGGCGTGGGCGTCTTCCTCGGCCTGGACGTCGGCAAGAGCACACACCACGGCCACGGGGTGACCCCGGCCGGAAGAAGGTCTTCGACAAGCCCCTCCCAACAGCGAGCCGAAGCTGCGGGCCGTCTTCGAGAAACTGGCCGCGAAGTTCGGCACCGTCCTCGTCGTCGTGGACCAGCCCGCCTCCATCGGCGCCCTGCCGCTGACCGTCGCCCGCGACGCGGGCTGCCAGGTCGCCTACCTGCCCGGACTCGCGATGCGGCGGATCGCCGACCTCTACCCCGGCGAGGCGAAGACCGACGCGAAGGACGCGGCCGTGATCTCGGACGCCGCCCGCACGATGCCGCACACCCTGCGCTCCCTGGAGCTGACCGACGAGATCACCGCCGAGCTCACCGTCCTTGTGGGCTTCGACCAGGACCTCGCAGCCGAGGCCACCCGCACCTCCAACCGGATACGGGGCCTGCTCACCCAGTTCCACCCCAGCCTGGAGCGCGTCCTCGGCCCCCGCTTGGACCACCAGGCCGTCACCTGGCTGCTCGAACGCTACGGCTCCCCGGCCGCCCTGCGGAAAGCCGGCCGCCGCAGACTCGTCGAACTCATCCGCCCCAAGGCCCCGCGCATGGCCACCCGGCTCATCGACGACATCTTCGACGCGCTCGACGAA
Organism: Streptomyces agglomeratus; assembly: GCF_001746415.1. NCBI lineage: Bacteria > Bacillati > Actinomycetota > Actinomycetes > Kitasatosporales > Streptomycetaceae > Streptomyces > Streptomyces agglomeratus. The sequence goes on along the minus strand of NZ_MEHJ01000001.1, from coordinate 7,118,751 downwards.
CAGACCGTCGTCGTTCCGGGCACCGGCACCCTCGACGTGGTCATCCCGTCCCTGGCCCGCTCGCTCACGGCCGTCCACGAACAACGCCGGGCCCTGGAAACCCAGATCAGCGAACTGCTGGAGGCCCACCCTCTTTCCCAGGTCCTGACGTCGCTGCCCGGCGTCGGCGTCAGGACCGCCGCCGTCCTGCTGGTCACCGTCGGCGACGGCACCAGCTTCCCCACCGCCGCCCACCTCGCCTCCTACGCCGGCCTCGCACCGGCCACGAAACAGTCGGGCACCGCGATCCACGGCGAACACGCACCCAGAGGCGGCAACCGGCAGCTCAAACGCGCGATGTTCCTGTCTGCGTTCGCCGCTCTGCACGACCCCGCCTCCCGCGGCTACTACGACCGCTGCCGGAACCGCGGAAAGACCCACACAAGCCCTTCTCCGCCTCGCCCGCCAACGCATCAGCGTCCTGTTCGCCATGCTCCGCGACGGAACCTTCTACGAGGCACGCGGCCCCGAAATAGCCCACGCATGACCAGCCTGAGCTTGACGAAGGACATAGAGGCACCCCCCCGCTGACGCACGCCAAGGGCGGGGCCACGTCCGCATACCGGGTGCGTGTTCACGGGATCCGACCGAATTGATCTTGTCGGCATAGATCGTTTACGCGCGGGGCATGCTGGTACCGCCATTGACCAATGAGCATGACAAGCCACTGGCGTGCAGGCCGGGGGGACCCGCGCGCCCGCGACAAGGAGCACCCGAGTGCCGCAGGACGTACGGTTCGATCTCCCCTTCACCACCCCGGTCAGCACGCACCTGGAGTACGCGAGGGAACAACATCTGCGATGGGTCCGGGACATGGGACTCGTCCGCAGCCAGGCCGGTTTCGAGGAATATCAGTCCTGGGACCTGCCGCAGGCCGCGATACGCACCTACCCGCACGCCTCGCCCGACGACATGGTCGTCCTGATGAACTGGTTCTCGCTGGCCTTCCTCTTCGACGACCAGTTCGACGCCGCGAGTCCCGACCGCGCCGACCGGATAACCGAGGTCGCCAGGGAACTCATCGTGACCCCGCTGCGCCCCGCCGGAACCCTGCCGCGCGTCGTCTGCCCCATCACGCTCGCCTGGGCCGAGGTATGGGAACAGCTCTCCGACGGCATGTCGCTGACGTGGTGCACCCGCTTCGCCGCTTCCTGGGGGCGGTTCCTGGCCGCGCACGCCGAGGAGGTCGACCTGGCGGCCCGCGGCACCCTGCTCGGCGTCAGGCCGTACACGGCGTTCCGCAGACGCACGGTGGGCATCCACCACAGCATCGACGCGGGCGAGCGCAGCCGCCGCTTCGAGGTCCCCGCGCAGGCGCAGGCGCACCCGGTCATGGAGGGACTGCGCGACGCCGCCGCGGACACCATCGGCTTCATGAACGACATCCACTCCTTCGAGCGGGAGAAGCGCCGGGGCGACGGCCACAACCTGATCGCCGTCCTCCACCGCGAGCGCGGCCTGTCGTGGGAGAAGGCCGCCGCCGAGGCGTTCCGGATGACCAGCGAGCGTCTCGACGCGTACGTGAGGCTGGAGGCGCGGGTACCCGCGATGTGCGACGAGCTCCGGCTGACGGACGACGAACGCCGCCGGGTGTGGATGGGCGTGGAGGCCATACGGCACTGGATCGGCGGCAACTACGAATGGGCCCTGACCACCGGCCGGTACGCCGCCGCGAAGGAGGGCCCCGCGGCCGCTGCCGAACTGGAGGGCCGCGGCTCCCTCGACGACCTGCTCACGGTCTGACGCCCTGCTCACCGTCTGACGCCCTGACGGGCCGCCGCCGGCCGGCTTCCCTCGCGTACGGGAAGCCGGCCGGCGGACCGGCCGGTCTCAGACCCCGGCGCCCTGCGGCACGAACTCGACCGGGATGCGGTCCAGCCGTGACTCCCACGTCGAGGCGGTGGACGTCAGCTCACCGGCCGGAGTGGCCAGGCGCAGGCCCGGCAGCCGGTGCAGCAGGACGTCGACGGCGGTCTCGATGATGGCCTGGCCGACGTTCTGGCCGGGGCACTCGTGCGGACCGCCGCTGAACGCCAGATGCGCCTGGTTCCCCTGCACGGAGACGCCGGCGTCGGGCCGGATCTCCGGGTCCAGGTTCCCGGCCGTCAGGCCGAGTACCAGCAGGTCGCCCGTCTTGATGTGCTGGCCGCCAAGCTCCAGGTCGGCCGTTGCGAACCGCCCCGGGCACACCGCCAGCGGCGGAGTGTTCCACATGACCTCCTCCACCACCGCCGAGATGTTCAGCTGCCCGCTGATCAGGCCGGACAGGTGGGAGCGGTGGGTGAGGAGGAGTTGCAGGACCCGCGCCAGGAGGTTGCTGGTCGTGGTGTGGGCCGTGATCAGTACCAGGCGCAGATGGCTGAGGATCTCGTCCTCGTCCAGGCCCGCCGGGTGCTCGATGAGGCCGGTGGTGAAGTCGGAGCCCGGCTCGTCGCGCTTGCGCTCGGCGAGTTCGGCGAGGACCCGCATGATGACGTCGTTGTGGTGGAGGGCGTCCTCCCCGCCCTTGATGACCTCGGCGCACGAGGTGGCCAGCCGCCGCCCCTCCCCCTCCGCGAGCCCGAAGAGCCGCGTCAGTACGAGCATCGGCAGGTACTCGGCGTACTGGGCCACCAGGTCGGCCCGCCCCGTACCGGCGAACGCGTCGATCTGCTTGTTCGCGAAGTGCGTGACATGACGCCGGATGCCGCGCCCGGCCAGGGCCTGGAGGTTGTCGGTGACCGCCCCGCGCAGCCGTCGGTGCGGCTCGCCGTCCTGGGAGACGCAGTCGGGCCGCCAGCCCACCATCTGGACGAGGGGCGAGGTGGGCTCGATCCGGCCCTCCTCCCAGTCGCGCCAGATCCGCGAATCGCGGGTGAACTGGCGCGGGTTGTCCAGGACGCGCCGGTTCTCCCGGTAACCGAGCACCAGCCAGGCGGGTACGTCGCCTTCGAGCAGTACGGGCGCCACCGCGCCGTACCGCTTGCGCAGTCCGGCGTAGATGCCGTACGGGTCGGCCGACGCCTCGGGGCCGTAGAGCCGCGTGGTCCCGCCCGGCGCGCCGGAGCTGAGGGGGCAGCCTGCCGGCGGGCCCTCCTGGGCGGTCCCGTCGTACGGACCGGGTGAGGACGGGGAGTTCATCGGGGCTCCAGGGCTGCGGCAGAGCGTTCCTTGAGATGACGTATCAGCGCGATGAGGACGTCACGGCTCGATCCCCGGTCGCGCGCGTCGCACGCGACGACCGGTGTGCGGTCGGTGATGTCCAGGGCGTCCCTGATCTCGTCGATGGGGTGGTCCTTGGAGTCCGGGAAGACGTTGAGGGCGATGACGAAGGGGACGTCGAGGCGCTCCATCTCCTCGATGGCCCGGAAGCTCGACTCCAGACGGCGGGTGTCCACCAGGACGACCGCGCCGAGTGCCCCCTTGAACAGGCCGTTCCACAGGAACCAGAAGCGTTCCTGGCCGGGCGTACCGAAGAGGTAGAGCACGAGCTGATCGCTGAGTCCGATCCGGCCGAAGTCCAGGCTGACCGTGGTCTTCTCCTTGTCCGCCACGCCGACCAGGTCGTCGACGCCGACGGTGGCCTGGGTCAGGGTCTCCTCGGTGGTGAGCGGTTTGATGTCGCTCACGGAGCGGACCATGGTGGTCTTACCGGTGCCGAAGCCGCCGGCGATCATCACTTTGACCGAACGGCTTTCGGCGGGCAGTGAGCCGGACGACTTGGGCCAGTCCGGGCGGTCAAAGCCGTTGTAATCCACTGAGTACCTCCTCGAGGAGCGCGAAGTCCGGCCCATGGCCGGCGGAAGCCGGGATAGGGTCACGGGCTTCCACCCGGCCTGCTTCCAGCAGGTCGGCCACCAGCACCGCGAGAATGTTGAAGGGCAGTCCGAGATGGGCGCCGAGCTCGGCGACCGAGAGCGGATCGCGGCACCACCGGACGATCCGCTCGTGCTCGTGCTGCATACCCGCGACGGGCGCGGAGCGGGACACGATGAGGGTCGCCACGTCGAGGCCCAGCGCGGCCCCGCCCGGTCCGCTGCGGCCGCCGGTGAGGACGTAGTAGCGCTCGAGACCGGACGGGTCCGTGGGCCCGTGGGGATCACTCATTCAGAGTGCTCCTCCAGCCGCGGGGTGGTTCCGAGGAGTTCGCCCATCCTGCGGGCGAGGTCCCTCATCTGGTGGCCGAGCAGGCCCTGGTCGAGGCCCTCCTTGGCGAGGACGCCGAGGTACGTCTCCACTCCGGCCCGCACCACGAAGAGGTGCCCGCCGTCCACTTCGATCATCGCCAGGCGCAACTGCCCGCTGTACTTGGGGAACTGCGCGGCGACGGGCTGCGCGAGCGCCTGGAGGCCCGCGACGACGGCGGCGAAGCGGTCGACGTCGTCGGGGTCCTCGGCGCCGTACGAGGTGATGGCCTTGCCGTCGCTGGACGCCACGAGGGCGAAGCGGATCTCCTGGATGCTCTCCGTCAGGTCGCGGAGCGCCCAGCTCACGTCGGTGTGCTGCTGCGTCATGGGGCTAGTCGCTCTCTTCGGTACGGGGCTTCCCGCCGGTGTCACGTCCGGCGGTGGTGGCGAACGCGGCCAGGCCGGAGAAGGACGAGTCCGGCGGCACGGCGGCGGCGTCGGCCGCGGCGGACGCGGTGGCGGACACGGCCGCGGACGCGGTGGTGGACAGCGCCGCCGTCGCCGGTTCGCCGCGCCGGCTCCTGCGCCGGGGCAGGCCGCCCGGCGTCGTGTCGGTGCCCGCGTCACCGGGGGCCGCCCCGGAGTGCGGGCCGCCGGACGGGGCCGCCGGGGCGAGGGACCGCTCACCGAGCGGCGCCGGAAGCGCGACCGACCCGGTCGGGCTGTCGGCCACCAGGGCTGCCGGCAGGGGGCTGAAGTACTTGTGCGGAACGACCACGACCACGGAGGTGCCGAGCCAGGGCGAGTCGGCGAAGGTCACTCTGATCCCGTACTTGCGGGTGAGCTTCCCCACGACGCGCAGGCCCAGGTTCGCGTCCTCGGACAGACCGCCCAGGCCGGGGCCCGCCGCCACTCCCTCCAGCGATTCCAGGGCCTGGCGCTTCTTCTCCTCGGTCAGGCCCTTTCCGGCGTCCTGGATCTCGATCCCGACGCCGTTGGGCACCTCCTTGCCGGAGACGACCACCGGTTCGGTGGGCGGCGAATACCGGGTGGCGTTGTCCAGGAGGTGGGCGAAGACGAGCGTGAGGTGGTCGACGAGACCGCCGTCCACGCCGAGTTCGGGGAGGTGGCGCACCTGTACGCGGTCGAAGTCCTTGATCCGCCCGACGCCGCCTCGGACCACGCTGAGCAGGCGCTGCGGTTCCTGCCACTGGCGCCCGGGACGGTCGGAGCCGCCGAGTACGCCGATGCTCGCGGCCAGACAGTCGGCGGGGCCGATCTCCTGGTCCAGGTCCATGAGGCCCTGGGCGACGGCCGGGAGGCGGCCGTGCTCGCCCTGCATCTCGTGCAGCCGGCCGCGCAGCTTGCTGGTGAGGACGTGGATACGGCTGCCGATGCTGATGACGGCCTGTTCCGCGGAAGTGCTGCGGTTGAACTCCTCCTCGACGGCGATCAGCGCGGTCCGCAGGACCTTGCGCAGTTCACGCCTGAACTCCGGTGACACGCCCGAGTCCTGGGCGAGGGGAGAGAGTACGTCGTCGATCGATTCGCCGTCGCGCAGCCGCTTCAGCGCGTCGGGGAGGAACTCCTCCCCGAGCCGGGCGACGAGCGCCCGCTGGTACTCCAGCCGGCCCTGCCAGGCCCTGGCCTCTTCGGCGAGCCGGGCTTCCTGGGCCGAGCGCTCGGCGTTCCGCTGCCCCTCCAGGGTGATCATGTGCTGCTGCCACTCCTGGGAGTGCTGCGCCTGCCTCGCCATGAAGTCGGCGGCGCTGTCGCGCAGTCGCAGCTGGGACCGGAGCAGGAGCCGGACGCATACGGCGGTCGCCGCGGTCGCGGCCAGTCCCGCCGCGCCGACGGGTATTCGGGTGCCGTCGGGGCCCGCGGCCAGGGCGACGACGGAGGCGACGCCTAATCCGAGTGGCAGCAGCCACCAGATGTGCCGGGCGGCCGGGGCCCGGGCCGCCTGCGGCGTAGTGGCAAGTTCCATCTGCATCCTCAAACCAACGCGATCGAACAGGGAAGTAGGAGGCGCCCTCGTCGCACGGCATGTGCCTGGTGTGGCGGCACTCGCCGGATCACCGGGATGATCCGCCTCGCGACGGGCGCGGCTGCACAGCAGGGCAGGACAGGACAGGGTCAGGGTCACGTCAACTGGCAGCGCTGCAAGGGAGCTTAGCGGGTACGGCATGGAAGTGATCAACCGGCTTCCGCATCAGAGATCCGGCCGTCGATGCCGACAACTGGCGCAGCTTGATCGGGTGCGGCATAGAATGACCGAATGATCTTCATTGTTGTCAAGTTTCCCGTGAAGTTCGAGTACGCCGACGCGTGGCCCCAGCACGTCGCGGCCTTCACCGAGGCCACGCGGGCCGAGCCGGGCAACCTGTGGTTCGAGTGGTCGCGCAGCGTCGAGGACCCGGACACCTATGTCCTGGTCGAGGCGTTCCAGGACGACGCGGCAGCGGCACACGTCAACTCCGCCCACTTCAAGGCCGCCCTGGACACGATGCGCCCGTTGGTGCGCCGTACGCCCGACATCGTCAGCACGAGCATCGAGGGCGCCGACGGGTGGAGCGCGATGGGCGAACTCGACATCGACTGAATTTCACACCGCCGGAACGATCACCGACCAGTCAGGGAGTGCTCCATGTCGAACATCCTCTTCGTAGTGACCGGCGCCGACCACTGGACGCTGGCCGACGGCACCCGCCACCCCACCGGTTTCTGGGCCGAGGAGGTCGTCGCCCCCTACGAGGTGTTCACCGGCGCGGGCCACGAGGTCGTGGTGGCCACCCCGGGCGGCGTCGTGCCGACCGTGGACAAGGCCAGCCTCGCCCCCGAGGTCACCGGCGGCCCCGAGGGCGCGGACCGGATCGTACGGGCCCTCGCGTCCTTCACCCGGCTTCAGCAGCCGCTGAGGCTGGAGGACGTCGACCTGGCCGATTACGACGCCGTCTTCTACCCCGGCGGCCACGGTCCGATGGAGGACCTGGCGGTCGATGCCGTATCCGGCAGGCTGCTGGCCGACGCGCTCGGCTCGGGCAAGCCGCTGGGCGTCGTGTGCCACGCGCCCGCCGCGCTGCTGGCCGCGGAGGACGCCGACGGCGGCTCGCCGTTCGCGGGCTACCGGCTGACCGGCTTCACCAACGCCGAGGAGGCCCAGGCGGGCCTCGCGGACAGGGCCAAGTGGCTGCTCCAGGACCGGCTCACCGAACTCGGCGCCGACTTCAGCGAGGGCGAGCCCTGGGCGCCGTACACGGTCGTCGACCGCAATCTGTACACCGGCCAGAACCCCGCCTCGTCCGGCCCGCTGGCCGAGAAGATGCTCGCGGCGCTGCGCGGGTAGCCGCTCACGCCAGCTGGCGGCGCACCAGTTCGCGCAGCCGGCCGCCCGGGTCGGCGAGCAGCCGCGCGGGCGGTCCCTGTTCGACGACCTTGCCGTCCGCCATGACGATCACCCGGTCGGCGTCCATCACCGTCGACAGCCGGTGGGCGATCACCAGGCGTCCGGCGCTCAGCCTGCGCGTGCTCTCCATGACGATGCGCTGCGTCTCGTTGTCCAGCGCGCTGGTGGCCTCGTCGAAGAAGAGGATCCGAGGTCGGCGTACCAGCGCCTGGGCGATCATCAGCCGCTGCCGCTGGCCGCCGGAGACGGCTCCGCCGCCGGAGATCATCGTGTGCAGGCCCATCGGCATGCGCCGGATGTCCTCGGCGAGACCGGCCATCTCGGCGGCCTCCCACACCTCCTCCTGGGAGAACACCTCCGCGCCGCTGATGCAGTCGAGGATCGATCCGGTGAGGGGCTGCGCGTTCTGGAGTACGACACCGCACTGACGGCGTACGGCCGCCTGGTCGAGCGCCGCCAGGTCCTGGCCGTCGTACAGCACGCTGCCCGACAGCGGCTTGTCGAAGCCGATGAGCAGCCGCAGCAGGGTCGACTTGCCGCAGCCGCTGGGGCCGACGACCGCCACGAACTCCCCCGGCTTCACTTCGAGCGACACGTCGTCGAGGACCAGCGGCCCGTCGTCGGTGTACCGGAACGTGAGCTTGCGCGCCTCGATGCCGCCGGACAGGGTGCCGGGCTGGGCGCTGGCGCCGCGTACCTCCGGAGCCTCGTCGAGGACCGGCTTGATCTGTTCGAACATGGGAAGCACGGCGGCGACCGAGATGAGCGCGCCGGTGAGCTGCGTGACCGATGTCAGCAGCATGGTGACGGCCGTACTGAACGTCAGGAACGCGCCGGCCGACATGCTGCCCCGCGCCGGGCCCGCCAGCAGCATGAACATGATGAGCGAACAGAGCGGCAGGTAGACGGCGTCGAGGACCGTGGTGAGGTTCCTGATGCGGCCCGCGCGCTGCTGGAGTTCGCGCGAGCGGGCGAACTCGCGGGCCCAGGCGGCGTACGCGAAGCTCTCGGCGGCGGCGACGCGCAGTTTGGGCAGCCCCCGCAGGGTCTGGAACGCCTGGTTGTTGAGCTTGTTGCCGAGTTCGACCAGGCGCCTTTGCCAGCGCACCTGCCACAGGCCCATCCCGAGGAACACCACGCCGATGACGACGAGCATGGCGATCGCCGCGAGCGCCAGCGGCACGCTGAACCAGAACAGCAGGACGATGTTCATCGCGCCGACCGTGCTCGCCTGCACGGCCACCGGTCCGAGCCCGGACAGCACCCTGCGGATGGCGCTGATGCCCATGGCGGCGCTGGCGAGTTCTCCGGTGGACCGGGCGGCGAAGAACTTCGTCGGCAGCCGCAGCAGCCGGTCCCAGACGGCCGGCTGGAGGGTGGCCTCGATGCGGCCCTCCATGCGCAGGATGGTGAGGTTCTGGAGCAGCATGAAGGACGCCGTGACGATGCTGGTGATCATGACGGCCAGCGAGACCTGGACGATGAGGCCGGTCTCCGCGTTCGGTACGTACACGCCGAGCACCTGGCCGGTGGCGATCGGCACCAGTCCGCCGAGACCGACCGTCACCAGGCCGCTGAGGAGCAGGTTCCGCAGGTCGGGGCGGGTGTCACGGAGGCTGAAGCGCAGCAGGCGCCACGGCGTCATGGGGCGTTCGGGCAGCGGGCGGTAGAACATGACCGCGCGCGGCTCGAAGTCGTCCGCGTTGTCCCTGCCGATCCGCATCCGCATTCCGGAGGCCGGGTTGACCGACTCGTAGCCGCCGCGGCGCCACAGCAGCGCGACCGGGGCTCCGGACTTGGCCCGGTGGCCGACCAGCGGTCCGGAGTCGGTCCGCCACCAGCGCCCGGTGAGCCGGACGTCCCGGGTACGGACGCGGGACCCCAGCGCGATGCGTTCGACGGGGGTGACGCGGTCGTTAGCCGCGCCGCCCTTCGGGGGCTCGGTGAGGGTGATGCCGGCCGCCTCCGCCACCCGGCGGCAGACGGCGAAGGTGGCGTCGTCGGTGGCGCGATCGGGTCCGGCCGCGGCGCGCCCGGACCGATCGGGGCGACCGATGGAGGCGACCAGGGCCTGGTCGGCCCGCGCGCGGACGGCCGCGCCCGCCTTGATGCCGGCGGCCGTACGGTCCTCGTGGGCGCGCTCCAGCTCCTCGATCCAGTGGTCGACGGCGGACAGCAGCCGGTACTGCTGGTTCACCAGCTGCTGCCACATGGCCGTCTCGACCAGCAGGTCGGAGGCGGCGTCGGCGCTGTAGGAGGCGCCGTACTGCACGCTGCCGGGCGACACCGGCATCCACAGCACGTCGTCGTCGCCCACGGGCCCCTCCAGGTCCGGACGGCCGTCCAGCGGGGCCTGGAAGAGCACCCCCAGGCCGCGCCCGATGCCGAGCGCGAAGGCGTGGTCGAGCGGGCTCTCGTACCCCGCGTCGGTGGCGGCGTACGGATCGGCGTACCCGGCAGGCCGGTACAGCTCCCGCAGCGGGATCCGCCGCAGCAGGCAGTCCTGCGACGGCCTGCCGAGCAGGGTGTGCTGCGGGCCTTCGACCGGGCCGAGCAGCAGCGCGCCCGCTTCCAGCCTGCCGAGGAAGTGCCAGTGCCCCTGCTGTGCGGCGTCCACGGCGAAGAGGTCCAGGGCGCCTCCCACGACGAGCCACAGCACCTGGGGCCCTTCCAGCGGAAGGCTGCGCAGACCGGCGCAGTCGACGGGAGCCCCGAGGCCGCCCAGGGCGTAGGTCACCGTGTCGGGCACGGCGGCGCCACCGCCGTCGACGGCGGCCGGATGTACGGACGACATGTCAGTGCTCCTTGACCAGCTCGGCGTACGCTCCGCCGGCGGCGACCAGGTCTTCGTGCCGGCCGCGTTCGACGACCGAACCGTGGTCGAGTACGACGATCTCGTCGCTGTCGCGCACCGTGCTCAGCCGGTGCGCGATGACGACGCAGGCGCAACCCCGGCGCCTCAGGTTGTCGATGATGATCCGCTCCGTCTCGGCGTCGAGCGCGCTCGTCACCTCGTCGAGTACGAGGATGCTCGGCCGTCTGACCAGGGCGCGGGCGATCTCCAGCCGCTGCCGCTGCCCGCCGGAGAAGTTGCGGCCGTCCTGCTCGACGCGGCTGTGGATACCGTCCGGGCGCCGGGCGACCACGTCGTACAGCGCGGCGTCCTGGAGGGCGGCGACGACGGAGTCGTCCGGGATCGAGGGGTCCCACAGGGCCACGTTGTCGCGGACCGTGCCCTCGAAGAGGAAGACGTCCTGGTCGACGAAGGATACGGAGGCGGCCAGCGCGCTGCGGGAGATGTCCTCCAGGCGCTGTCCGTCGATCCGGATCGTCCCCTCCCAGGGCGTGTAGAGCCCAGAGATGAGCCGCGACACCGTCGATTTGCCGCTGCCGGAACCGCCGACGAGGGCGACCTGCTGCCCGGGGCCGACCGCCAGCGAGAAGCCGGTGAGCAGCGGCTTGTCCAGGGGGCTGTAGCCGAAGGTGATGTCTTCGAGCGTCACGTGGCCCTTGAGCCTGCGGGTGCTCTCGTCCGGCTCGCGGCGCGAGTACAGGACGTCGACCGGGAAGTTCTCGACGTCCTTCAGCCGGGCCACGTCGGCGGCGAAGTCCTGGATGCGGCCCGCCACTCCGTTGAGCCTGCTGATGGGCGCGGTGAAGCGGGCCACCAGCGCCTGGAAGGCGACGAGCAGACCGATGGAGATGTGCCCCTCCACGGCCCGCAGGCCGCCGATCCACAGGATGAGCGCACTGTTGAGGGTCGCGAGGGTGGGCGCGACGACGGCCAGGAACGCGCTGGGCACGCCCAGCCGCTGCTGCACGTCCAGGGTGGTCGCGTGCTGTCCCGCCCAGCGGCGGAAGAACCCGTTCTCGCCGCCGGTGGCCTTCATCGTCTCGATGAGCTGAAGGCCGGTGTACGACGTGTTGGTGAGCCGGGCGCTGTCGGCGCGCAGCTTCTGCGTGTGCGTGGCGCGCAGCCGGATCACGATGCGCATCGCGACCACGTTGAGCAGCGCGACGATCACTCCGACGTACGTCAGCTGGGGATCGTACGTCCACATCAGGAGGGCGTAGAGGATCACCACCACCCCGTCCACGCCCGCGGCGGCGAGGTCGCGCGCCAGCGTCTCGGCGACCGCGTCGTTGGACTGGAGTCGCTGGACGAGATCGGCCGGGCTGCGCTGCGCGAAGAAGGTGACGGGCAGCCGCAGCAGGTGGCGCAGGAACCGGGCGCTGCTCAGCGTGGACGAGATGATGCGCCCGCGCAGGAGGTTCGCCTGTTGCAGTCCGGTCAGTACGGCGGTGAGTGTGACCATGGCGGCCATGGACGCGAAGAGCGGCCCGAGCACCGACGTCCGGTTGCCGATCAGGAACATGTCGATGTACGTACGGCTCAGCGCCGGCACCGCCGCCCCGACGGCGACCAGCAGCAGGCTGGCGAGCAGCGCGGCCAGCAGGGTGCCCGTCGTCCCGCGCATGCGTGCGGGAACGGCGCTCATGACGCCCGGCCTGCGTCCGCCGCGGCGGAAGGACTCCGAGGGTTCGAAGACGAGGACGACGCCCGTGAAGCTGGTGTCGAATTCCTCGGCGGCGACGAAACGGCGGCCCTTGTCCGGGTCGTTGATGTGCACGCCCCGGCGGCCGAAGCGGCGCCCCATGCCGTCGTAGACGACGTAGTGGTTGAACTCCCAGAAGAGGACGGCGGGCGCCTGGACCTCGGCGAGCGCTGTCGCCTCCATCTGCATGCCCTTGGCCTGGAGGCCGTAACCGCGTGCCGCCTTGAGCAGGTTGCTGGCCCGTGAGCCGTCGCGGGAGACGCCGCAGGCGATGCGGAGTTCTTCGAGCGGCACGTGGCGCCCGTAGTGGGCGAGCACCATGGCGAGCGCGGCGGCTCCGCACTCCACGGCCTCCATCTGGAGGACCGTGGGCGTTCGTACGGCCCTGCGCTTCTTGACCTGGACGGGCCGGGCGCGGCGGCGCCCGCCCGTCGCGGGCTCGGGGCGGTGTCTGCGGCGGCCCGGCGGCGGCAGCTGCGGCTGCGGCGGGGCCGCGGATTCGTTCGGGGCGGTCACGGAAGCAGCCAATCGATCGGATGCTGCTCGGCGAGGCGGATGGAACCGGTGGCGAGCGTCATGGACTCGACGGCGTACGGCGGTCCTTGCGAAGTCGACCAGGAGTAGCCCGACTCGGCCTCGGCCGAGCGGTCCAGGCGTACGAGTACGGCCACGGGCTGGCCCTGCTCGGAGAACTCCTCGCCGAGCTGGCCGCTGCCGAGGAAGCCGGTGATGCGCTGGCGGGTCTGGGCGGTCCTGCCGACGGACGCGACCTTGCCGCGCAGCACGCCGTACTGCTGCGTCGCGACCGACTGGACGCTCAGGTCGACGGCCGCGCCGACGGGAACCCCGGCGCCGCGCTCGGCCGGTACGTACAGCACCGCCATCAGGGGGTCGTCCGCGTTCTTCACCCGTTCGACGGCGGCCACATCCGCTCCGGTGGTCACCACGGAACCGATGGCGGCGACGAGTGTCGTCAGCCGTCCCGCGGCGATGGTGCGTACGACGGCGTCCCCCCGCGCGGTGCGGACCTTCAGCAGGGGTGCGTCGGCCGAGACGCGCTCGCCCTCCTCGGCCAGTACGGCGGTGACCTGGCCGGCCACGGGGCTCTGGAGGACGTAACTGCCCTGGGCGTGGGTGAGGACTCCCGGGGCGGCGACCGTGGTGGACACCGTGCCGTTCACGGCCCAGACGGCCGAGGCGATCATGACGATGACCGTGACGGTCAGAACAAGCCGGCCCTGGGGCCGGGCGAATCGCACCGGCAGATCAATTTCTTCGGGCGATTGCAGCTTGGAAAGCGCCTGTTGGCGAAACTGCACGACACTCTTCCCTCGACCGCAATGATCCCACTGCGATGGTCCGACTGCGTCGGTCTGTCAGAAATCCGGGGGCGTCCGTACGCCCCGGGCCGTGGAGAGGTCCGGGGCGTACGGTCCGGCCGGTCGGCAAGGAGGGGGCGCCGACGGGCCGTAGTCACCGCTGGTGACCGGTGCCGCTCGGCGGCACCGGAGAATCAGACGCCGGCGACCGTGGCGGTGGCGATGCCCGTGACCGCGCCCGTGTTGAGGCCGGTGACGCCCTCGACGGTGCCGAGGGCGGAGCCCACGGTGCCCGAGACGGGGACGACGGAGTTGAGGACGCCGGTGGCGTTGCCGACCACGCCGCCGAGGAGGCCGCCGGACACGTTGTCCAGGTCGTTGTCGGAGATTTCCTGGGTCGCAACCTGGGAGGAGTTCATGATGCGAGTTTCCCTTCGCGGTGAATATTCGAAATTACCGGGACCGCGCCTGACGGATTGGCCCCAGTGCGAAGGATCAAAGCACGTAAGCGCGTTGGGCAGCCAGTCGGGCCATTGCCGGTCCGGGCACATCTCTGCTTGGAATTGCCGCGAAGTGCACATGCGTTCATGGCTTGGTGACAGGTTCTTCACGAGATCGTCCGAGCTGAATCCGGTGCGGCCTTCAGGCAACGAGAGACCGATGCGGACATTCCCGCACAGACACGCATAGCCGCAGGTCAGCGCGGCGACAACTATTAGGAGACGGTGTGCCGCCTGCGTATTCGATGTGCAGATTCGCCGATGTTGCACCGCCCTTACGGAAATCCACTTCACAACCGCGGGAGAAACCGCGCGACTTCCTGCCGGAACGGGCCCGCCTAGGTCATCGGCGACATGGGTAGGAATACCGGTCAGAGCGAACGTCCGCCGCGGACGGCAGCAGGAGGGGACACCCATGGAGCTGAGTGAGGTCACCTACGAGGATCCCGACGACGAATCCGGCGAGTCGGCCATGCGCACATATGCCCGACGGGCCTGCGAACTGACCGGCATGGACCCGGAGTACGGCGTACCCGCGCTCGTCACGATCGCGCTGCGCGAGTCCGCGTCCAACCACCCGCAGTGGCGGGTGAACACCAACGACTCCAACACGCACGGCCCGGTCATGGCCGACGGGCACCCGCAGAACTGCTCGCGCGGCGCCACACAGTGCATCCCCCCGACCTTCGCCGCGTACCACCAGGAGGGCACCGCCACCACCCCGTACGACGTCGTCGCCTGCATGTGCGCCACCATCAACTACGTACGTGCGAGGTACGACGTCAACCAGTCCGGTTCCAACTTCGCCGAACGGGTCCAGCAGGCCGACCCCGACCGGCCGCCCAAGGGTTACTGAGCCCGGGCCGGAGCCCGGCGCCGGGCCCCGGCCGGGACGCCGGACCGGGCCGCTCACGCCCTGCGGGCCACCACCAGCCGCCAGTTGGGGCTGCCGTCGCCGCGCCGGCCGAACTCCTCCAGGGGCTGGAGCCGCACCGTGAACCCGGCCCTGACCAGATCGTCGCGCACCCCGCCCAGCGGAAACGTCCGGTAGTACATGACGAACGGCGGCCGCCACAGCGCGTTGCGCACGCGCATGGCGGCGTCGAAGCCGAGCAGCGTCCAGTACAGCGGTGAACCGATGGGCGGGGGCGCTCCGACGGGAAAGACGAAGAGTCCGCCGGGCCGCAGCGCCCGGTGGACCCCGCCGAACAGCACGGGCCGTTCGGCGGGCAGGAAGTGCCCGAACGCCCCGAAACTGACCGCCAGATCGAACTCCTTGCTGAACGGCAGGGCCCGGGCGTCCGCCCGCACCCACTCCGTCGCGGGCCCCCTCCCGTCGTCGCCCGACGCCTCGCGGGCGGCGGCCAGCATGCCCGCGCTGAAGTCGACCCCCGTGACCCGCTCCCGGCACAGCGGGCGCAGGACCCGCGCGCCCGCGCCGGTGCCGCAGCAGACGTCCAGCCCCGCGCCGAACGGGCCGAGGGGCTCCAGGGCTCCGGCGACCGCGTCGAGGAAGCGGTCGGGTGTGCGAAAGGGGGTGTGGTCGAACTTGGGGGCCAGCAGGTCGTAGCCCCGCTCGATGGAGGACAGAGCCTGTACGGCCAGCTCGCGGAGGGTGGGGCCCTGGGAGGTGAACACGGGCCCAGCGTAGCCAGCGCCCCGTTCCGCCTTGGGGCACCCGGGTAAACCCGCCCGAGCGAACCGTTGACCTGAATGGGCGATTGCGCGTTAATTGTCACGTAAAGGGCAGATAAAGGCTCTCTTAGTGGAGGCAGCCTGTCATGACCACTCACCCCAGCATTGAGCAGCACCCCGATGTCGCCGAGATGCGCTCCCGGTTCGAGCGGGCCACCACGACTCCCCGCGCCCAGGCGGTGGAGACCCTGGCGCTGCTCACAGGTGTGTACCTCGCGGCGTCGCCGTGGATCGTCGGTTTCAACGGCTTCACCACCCTGGCCGTGTGCAACCTGATCACCGGTGTTGCCTACGCCCTGTGCATGGGCGGATTCGGTTCGGCGTACGAGCGGACCCACAGCATGGCCTGGGCCGCCACCGCCATCGGCGCATGGACGATCGTCGCGCCGTGGGTCGTGTCGGGCAACGTCGACACCACGCGCAGCATCGTCAGCAACGTGATCGTCGGCTGCCTGGCCCTGCTGCTGGGCCTGGCCATGGCGGCCATGCACGGCGCCGGGTCCGGCCGGGCCCGCTCCCGCGGCCGCCGGAACGCCGACGTCGGCCCCAGGGGCTGAGACCGCGCCCGCCCACGAGCACGAACCCGCACTCCTACCCGGGCCCCGGCCGTCGGCACGGCCGGGGCCCGGCCGCGCCTGCCCGGCCCCGGCGCCGACCGCTCGTCCGACCAGGCGAGAACCGGGACCGAAAGATAGAATTCGAACATGGGAAAGCGGCCTGTCGCGCCGACCGCACCCGAGCTCGTACTCGAGACTGAGGCGGGCTCGACGCTGATCAGTCCCAGCCGGGACTACCACGTCGGGCGCGACCCACTGAGCGACATCGTCATCGACGACGCGCGCGTGTCATGGCATCACGCGGTGCTCCGGCCCGAGGCGGACCACTGGACCCTCGAGGACGAGCACAGCACCAACGGCACGTACGCCGAAGGCAGACGGATCCACGAGTGGGACGTCGGCCCCGGCAGCGTCATCCGCTTCGGAAGCCCCGCCGACGGGCCCCGGGCGGTACTCGTGGGACACGAGCGCCCACCCCCTTCGCCGGAACGCCCGTCCGCGGTCTCCATGCCTTCCGCCACCGGCACGTTCCGCCGCCCGACCACCGTACGGCCGTTGCCGGCCCGTACCGTGCGCATCGGCCGCGCGACCGACAACGACCTGGTCGTCGACGACCTGACCGTCTCGCGCAGGCACGCCGAACTGCGGGCCCGGCCCGACGGTGTGTACGAGATCGCCGACCTCGGCAGTCACAACGGCACCTATCTCAACGGCCAGCCGGTCTCCGTCGCCCAGCTCTCCGCCGGTGACATCGTCGGCATCGGGCACTCCGCCTTCTGCCTGGTCGGGGACACCCTCCAGGAGTTCGTCGACACCGGCGAGGTCTCGCTCGACGTACAGAACCTGGCGGTCGCGGTCGACAAGGGCCGCAAGACACTCCTCGACCACGTCACCTTCCCCGTCGGCGAGAAGTGTCTGCTCGCCGTCGTGGGTCCGAGCGGCGCCGGCAAGTCCACGCTGCTCAACGCGCTGACGGGGCTGCGCCCGGCCGACGGGGGCACGGTCCTGTACGACGGCCGCGACCTGTACCGGGACTACGCCGAACTGCGTCAGCGGATCGGTCTGGTACCGCAGGACGACATCCTGCACTCCCAGCTGACCGTGCGGCGCGCCCTCGGGTACGCCGCCGAACTGCGCTTCCCCGAGGACACCGCGAAGAAGGAACGGCAGGAGCGGGTGGCCGAGGTCATCCGCGAACTGGGGCTGGAACAGCGGGCCTCCCAGCCGATCCACAGCCTGTCCGGCGGCCAGCGCAAGCGCGTCAGCGTGGCCCTGGAGCTGCTGACGAAGCCGTCGCTGCTTTTCCTCGACGAGCCGACCTCCGGGCTCGACCCCGGCATGGACCGCTCGGTCATGCACATGCTTCGCGGGCTCGCCGACGACGGCCGTACGGTCATCGTCGTCACGCACAGCGTGCTCAGCCTCGACGTGTGCGACCGGCTGCTGATGCTCGCACCCGGCGGGAAGGTGGCCTACTACGGGCCGCCGGAGGACGCGCTCGCCTTCTTCGGGTTCGAGCAGTGGCCGGAGGCGTTCGAGGCGTTCGAGAACGACCGCGAGCGCGACTGGGCCGGCCAGTACGCCGAGTCCCCGTTCCACCGGCAGTACATCACGAACGCCTCGGCGCAGCCGCACCTGCCGCAGGCCGGGCCCCCGGCCGCCGTCGCGCCGCCGCCGCGGACTCGCAGCCGGGGGGCGCAACTGCGGACACTGGTGCGGCGCTACACGGCCGCGCTGAGCGCCGACCGGACCTTCCTGGCCATCATGATCGCGCTGCCGTTCGTCATGGGCGCGATGGCGCGGGCCCTCGCCGGCTCGAAACTGACGCCGGACACAGCCATGAACGCCCTGCTGATCCTGTGCGTGGGCGGTGTGCTGACCGGCGCCGCCAACGCGGTGCGCGAGCTGGTGAAGGAACGGGTGATCTACCAGCGCGAGCGCGCCGTCGGGCTCTCCAGATCGGCGTACCTGATGTCCAAGGTCATCGTGCTGGGTACGGTCACCGTGCTCCAGGCCGTCGTGCTGACCCTGGTCGCCCTGATCGGCGTCGATCTCAACGCGCCGGGCGGCGAAGGGGTGCTGCTGCCACCGCTGGTCGAGATCACCATTGCCGTCGCCATGCTGTCGTTCACGGCGATGATGCTGGGGCTGCTGGTGTCCGCGCTGGTGCGCAAGGAGGAGGTCACCATGCCGCTGCTGGTCCTCCTCGCCATCGTCCAAGTCGTCTTCTGCGGCGCGCTGCTGAAACTGCACGGCGTCGCGGGGGTCGAGCAGCTGGCGTGGCTGGTGCCGTCGCGGTGGGCGCTGGGCGCGATGGCCGGGACCATCGAGCTGGGCAGGATCGTCCCCGGCGACCTGACGGCGGATCCGCTCTTCGAGCACTCCGCGGGGGTGTGGCTGCTCAACCTCGGGATGCTGGTCGTGCTCTCCGTCGTCTTCGGATTCCTCGTCGCCAGACTGCTGCGGCGGCACGAACCCGCCATCATGCGGAAGTAGGAACGGGGCGCCATGACGACACCCGACTTCCGCCCCACGCATGTCGTCCCCCAGGACGGGCTGCCCGCCTGGGAGGAGCCGGACGTGTCCCGGCCGACGGAGCCGCTCGACCCGCTGCTGCCCGTGCAGCTGATCGGGCGGCGGGGGGACTGGGGACAGATCCTCTGTGCCAACGGCTGGTCGGCCTGGGTGGACGGCCGTCTGCTCGTGTCCGTACCGCGCGAGCCACCGGTGGCCGGGCAGCCGATGGCCCGGACGGCGGACCCGCGCCCCCTGCTGGCCCGCGTCGAGGAGTCCCTGAGCCAGTACCGGCGAGCCGCGGAGGACCTGACGGCGGGGCGCACGGACGGCGAGGGCTTCCGCCGCCGCACGCGCGGGCTGCGGGTCGGGACGGTGGTCGACGGCGAGTCGGTGTGGCTGTACGACGCGGAGCACGAGCGCTGGGTGTACTGCGACGGCACCCGCCTCACCACGTACGCCGCCTCGGCTTCCCCAACCGACGCCCAGCCACCGCCCCGCGAACCCACCCAGGTGGCGGCGCGGCCCCCGGAGCCGGCTGCGGACCCGGGCGGGGCGGTCTCCCGCGACGGCGGCGCCGGACCGCCCCCGCCGGAACCCACCCAAGTCGTCGCCCCACCGGCCGGCGCCCCCACCGGCCCCCCGGACGACGGCCACCCGGCACCACCGGAACCGACGAGGGTCGTCGGCCCACCGGCCGTCACCGACACCGGGCCCGCCGGGCACGACCGCGCGGCGCCACCGGAGCCCACCCGTGTCGTCGACCCGCAGGCGGGAGCCGCCGACCCGACCCAAGTCGCGGCCCCCACCACCCCGGACGACACCCGCCCGGCGCCACCCGAGCCCACCCGCGTCGTCGAGCCACCGGCCCACCCCCCTACCGGGCCGCCCGGCGGCGACCGCGCGGCCACGCCCGAGCCCACCCGCGTCGTCGATTCCGGGCAGGGGCGTCCCGCCGGGGACGACGGCGACGACGGCAGCGGCAGCGGCAGCGGCAGCGACGACCGTACGGCCACCCGGCTCGTCGGACCCGGCGACGGCGCCTCCCGGCGTCCCACGGCCCGGCCCGGTGACGGGTGATGGCGCGCACGCCTCGCGAGAGCGGCATGGCCGGAAGACCGTCCGAGCTGCTGGGAACCCGGATCGCCGGGTACCTCGTGGAGAGCGAGATCGGCCGCGGCGGCATGGCCGTGGTCTACCGCGCCAGGGACCTGCGCCTGGACCGTACGGTCGCCCTCAAGCTGCTCGCCCCCGAACTCGCGCGCAACGACACCTTCCGACGGCGCTTCACCCACGAGTCCCGGGTGGCCGCCGCCATCGACCACCCGCACATCGTGCCGGTCTTCGAGGCCGGCGAGACCGAGGGCGTGCTCTACATCGCCATGCGCTTCGTCGCCGGTCAGGACCTGCGCCACCTGCTCGACCGCCAGGGCCCGTTGCCGGTGGGGACCGCGTCGCGGATCGCCGCACAGGTCGCGTCCGCGCTCGACGCGGCCCACGGCCACGACCTCGTGCACCGGGACGTCAAACCCGGCAACATCCTGGTCGCCGAGGGAACGGACAGCGAGCACCCGGAGCACGTGTACCTGACGGACTTCGGCCTGACGAAGAAGTCGCTTTCACTGACCGGTTTCACCACCGTCGGCCAGTTCGTCGGCACGCTCGACTACGTGGCGCCGGAACAGATCTCGGGACGCCCGGTGGACGGCAGATGCGATGTCTACAGCCTCGCCTGCGTCGTCCACGAGACAATGGCCGGCGCGCCGCCCTTCCAGCGTGACGACGACATGGCCCTGTTGTGGGCGCACCAGTTCGACCCGCCGCCGCCCCTGACCGAGTCGCGGCCCGATCTGCCGGAGGCCGTCGACGCCGTACTGGCGAAGGCGCTCGCCAAGAGTCCGGACGACCGGTACGGCTCCTGCCTTCAGTTCGTCGCCGCCCTGCGCGCCGCGGCGGCCGGTGTCGGCCCCCGGGACCGTCCGCCGCCGCCGGTCGACCCCGGCTCCGGTACGGGGTCGTCCGACGCCGGGGCGCCGCCCGCCCCGCCGCGCTGGGCGCTGCCCGTCTTCCCCGGTCACGCCGGATAGGCGTGCGCGGGGCGGCGGTCAGCGTTCCTTCGTCCCGACCTCGCCCCGCCGGTGGACCCGGGCGGCCGCCAGACTGCCGAGGAAGCCGGCGACCAGCCCCCACAGCACCGCGAAGCCGAGCGCCGTCCACAGCCGCGGCCGCAGTGACACCTCTCCCCCGAGGCCGCCGCCGGCGTCGAAGAGGTCATCGAGGCCGAGCAGCGAAAGCCCCAGGCGCGCGGAGAGGCGGGCGAGCAGACAGATCATCAGCACCGTGAGGGCGAGGGCGACGGTCATGTGGACCGCGTGCTGCCAGAGCCGCGTCCGCGCGGGCGAGCGGACCGCCATGAGGAACGCCGCCGCCGGCACCAGGACGGCCGCGGCGACCAGCAGCCACCACGCCCGTCCGTCCTGCTCGGTGAGCGTCCCGAGGTTGACGGTGGAGATGTCCCCCGTACGGAGCACCTCGTCCAGCACCTTGGGCATCGGCAGTCCGAAGGGGCCGTCCACCTTGCCCTCCCAGGACGCGCCGAGCCCCAGGGTCAGGGCGAGCCAGGTGAGGTTCGGCAGTCCGAGGAGGATCACGGCGAGTGTCTCGGCGCGGTGTCCGTGCGTCACCAGGACGACGAGCCCGAGGACCAGCCCCAGTGCGACGTACGCGAGCAGCAGCACGACCATGGCGAAGGCGGCGGGCCGGACGGGCTCCTGATAGCGCAGCAGGCGGGCGGGGAGCGGGGCTCTGCGCGACACGAGGAGGGCGAGGATCAGGAGGCCAGCCAGCCACAGCAGTCCGAACAGCAGCGTGACGGGGATGTCGGCCCGGAAACCCACCTCGGGGGAGGCGTCGTCGAGCAGGTCGTCGAGGAGGCCGCCTGTCGGGTCGCCCAGGGGGATGCGGAAGGTGTGCCGCGCGAGGAGCGCGAGCAGGATGAGGGCCACGATCCACAGGACGGCCAACCGGGCTGCGCGACCGGCCAGTTCACGGGTACCGGCGACGGCCCGGTGCCGCAGCGGCCGCAGGAAGAGCGTGGCGATCACCAGGGCCCCGGCGAGGGTCACGGAGAGAGGCAGTACCGAGAGGTCGGCCTTGGTCTCCGCGAGCGCCCCGGCGGCGCCCGCCACATCGACGGAGCCGCCGGCCGCCATCACGACGACGGCCGCGACGACGTGCGGGAACGCTCCTCCCGGCAGGTCGGCCGCGCCCGCGGCCCACAGGCCGAGGGTGGCTGTGACGGCCATGGCCGCCAGGCCAGCGACGACCGCCACGAGGGCGTCACGCCAGAGGTGTGCGGCGCGGGCGGCGCGGCTGCGGTCGCTGAACTGCTGCTGGCTCACGCTGCCACGCTAAGCACGGGAGCGGCGGTCCGCCGCCGGAGAGGGCCGACCGCGTCAGCTTGCGGGCCGTACGGGTGCGAGGCACACAATATGCACGCAAGGTAGGAAGAATTGTACGCAGTGCGACCGATCCCTACGTTGGGGAGAACCGCCCGTGAGTACTCAGCAACCGCCGTCCTCCGGCCGCCCCACAGGACCTCCTTCCGGCCCGCTCTCGGGCCCTTCACAACCGGGGCAGCGCGGTCCGACGCCGCCGCCCGACACCCCGTCCGGTCCTCCGGGCGGTCCTCCGGGCGGCCCTCCGGGCGGCGGGCCGGGCGGTCCCCGTGGCGCGGGCGGCCCCGAAGGCCCCGGCCGTCCCTGGTGGCGGTCCGTCCCCCGGGTCGCGGCCATCGCCACCCTCGTCGTGGCCGCCGTGGTGGTGACGGTCGTCCTCACCCGGCCGGACGGCGGATCGGTCGCGGGCGGCGAGGTGTTTCTGGAGACCGCGGGCTCGTCCGGTCCCGATCCGTACACCGAGTCGACGGCCCGTGAGACCTCCCCGGCCGCGACGGCGTCGCCGACGACGCCGCAGAGCGTGCAGCCGAGCGTGTCACCCACCCGGACCAACGTCACCCGGGCGATGGACGGGGCCGAACCGGGTCTGTACGGCGGGACCCGGAAGGTGGCCAGCTGCAACGTGGAGAAGCAGATCTCCGCGCTCACCGCCCAGCAGGACAAGAACAAGGCGTTCGCCTCCGTCCTGGACATCGCGCCCACCGGCGTACCCGCGTATCTGCGGTCACTAACCCCCGTGCAGCTGCGGCTGGACACCCGCGTCACCAACCACGGCTACCGCAACGGCGCCGCCACCCCCTACCAGTCGGTGCTCCAGGCGGGAACGGCCGTCCTGGTCGACGACCGGGGCGTGCCGCGGGTGCGGTGCGCGTGCGGGAATCCGCTGCGTCCGCCGGTCGCCCTGCGGGGTACGCCGAAGCGCAAGGGCAGCCCGTGGCCCGGGTACCGGGCCGCGAACGTCGTGACGGTGGCGCCGGCGCCCGAGCCGGTGAAGGAATTCGTGATGTACGACCCGGAGAGCGGCGAGTGGTTCGCCCGCGACACCGGTGACACGGGCACCGACGACGAGCAGACCGCGCCACCCGCCAAGGAGACGAAGTCGCCCTCGCCGTCCCCGGACAACTCGTCGCCGGCCACGTTCCCCGAATCGCCGTCGACCGAGTCCCCCGCGTCGGAGCCGCCGCCCGCGGAGCAGGAGCCGCAGTCACCGGCCCCGGACTCACCGGCCCCGGACTCACCGGCCCCGGATTCACCGGCTCCCGAGCCCCCCGCGCCGGCGTCCCCGCAGACGCCGCTTCCGCCGGCCCCCGACACTCCGGTCACCGAGGGGCCGACCGGGTGAACTTGACGCCGTACCAGCCTCCGGGCGCGCATCCGTGTCGCGCGGCTGGTTTGCTGCCGGGCAAGTGGCCGGCGGGCCACCGCACGACACTGCCAACCGGAGGAACGTCGGGATGACGACGATGCACACCGCAGGACCGGCCGGCCCGGAGCCGGAGAGCTACGAGGACGAGCTTCCGGTCCACCCGCACCGGCGGGGCAGCGTCGTCATCAAATGGCTGACCACCACCGACCACAAGACGATCGGCACGCTGTATCTGACCACGTCGTTCGTGTTCTTCGTCATCGGCGGGATCATGGCGCTGCTGATGCGCGCGGAACTCGCCCGGCCCGGCATCCAGATCGTGTCGAACGAGCAGTTCAACCAGGCGTTCACGATGCACGGCACGATCATGCTGCTGATGTTCGCGACGCCGCTGTTCGCCGGTTTCGCGAACTGGATTATGCCCCTTCAGATCGGCGCGCCCGACGTGGCGTTCCCCGGCTGAACATGTTCGCGTACTGGCTCTACCTCTTCGGCTCGACCATCGCGGTGGGCGGGCTCCTGACCCCGGACGGTACGCCGGACTTCGGCTGGTTCGCCTACTCCCCACTGAACGATGCGGTGCATTCGCCGGGCATCGGCGCCGACATGTGGATCATGGGCCTGGCCTTCTCCGGCTTCGGCACGATCCTCGGCTCGGTCAACTTCATCACCACGATCATCTGCATGCGCGCGCCCGGCATGACGATGTTCCGGATGCCGATCTTCACCTGGAACATCCTGCTGACCGGTGTACTGGTGCTCCTCGCCTTCCCGGTACTGGCCGCCGCGCTCCTCGCGCTGGAGGCGGACCGCAAGTTCGGCGCGCACATCTTCGACCCGGCCATCGGCGGATCGATCCTGTGGCAGCACCTCTTCTGGTTCTTCGGACACCCAGAGGTGTACATCATCGCGCTGCCGTTCTTCGGAATCGTCACCGAGATCATCCCGGTCTTCAGCCGCAAGCCGATCTTCGGTTACATCGGCCTGGTGGGCGCGACCATCGCGATCGCGGGCCTCTCGGCGACCGTGTGGGCGCACCACATGTTCCCGACGGGCGCGGTGCTGCTGCCGTTCTTCTCGTTCATGACGTTCCTGATCGCCGTGCCGACCGGCGTGAAGTTCTTCAACTGGATCGGCACCATGTGGAAGGGCTCGCTCAGCTTCGAGACGCCCATGCTCTGGGCCACCGGCTTCCTCGTCACGTTCCTCTTCGGCGGTCTGACCGGCATCATCCTGGCGTCGCCGCCACTGGACTTCCACGTGACCGACTCGTACTTCGTCGTCGCGCACTTCCACTACGTCGTGTTCGGCACCGTGGTCTTCGCGATGTTCGCCGGATTCCACTTCTGGTGGCCGAAGTTCACCGGCAAGATGCTGGACGAGCGCCTCGGCAAGATCACCTTCTGGACGCTGTTCGTGGGCTTCCACGGCACGTTCCTGGTGCAGCACTGGCTGGGCGCCGAGGGCATGCCGCGCCGGTACGCCGACTACCTGGCGGCCGACGGCTTCACCGTGCTGAACACGGTGTCGTCGATCAGCTCGTTCCTGCTGGGCATGTCGCTCCTGCCGTTCTTCTACAACGTCTGGAAGACCTCCAAGTACGGCGTGCCGGTGCTGGTCGACGACCCGTGGGGATTCGGCCGGTCGCTGGAGTGGGCGACGTCCTGCCCGCCGCCCCGCCACAACTTCGTGACGCTCCCCCGCATCCGTTCCGAATCTCCGGCGTTCGACCTGCACCACCCCCTGATCGCCGCCATCGACCAGGCGCACAACCGGCCCGACGCCTCCGTGACCGTGGCGCCGGGAGACAAGCAGAGCTGAGTACGCCGCGTGAGTGCGGAAGGAGGCGTGAGCGTGGAGCCCGAGAACGTGAGCGTGGAGCCCGAGGCGGAGAGCGACCGCGGTCTGGCGCAGCTGGAGGGTTACCTCCTGTGGAGCGCCGAGGTGGCGGAGGCGCGCCTCCACGCCGGGCGGTTCAGCGAGCAGTTGCCCTGGCTCACCACGGCGCAGCGCGAGGACGTGGAACGCGTCTACACGGCCGAACGGCTGGCCGCATCGCGCGCCATGCTGGTGCGCGTCTCCGCTCGCGCCACCTCTCTGCGCGCCGAGTACTCCGCGCGGTACGAGCAGCTCAGGAGGCGTTGCGTGGCGGTGACCGTCCTGTGGGCCGGCGCGGTGAGCGGGGCGGGCGCGGCGCTCACCTTCCTCGTCCGGTAGCGCCCGTTTCGCCCGTCCTGTTCTGGGGACCCGCACAACGTCCGCCTGGTTCGGAAGCACGGTAACGGCGAGCAGGCTCAAGGTCACGGAGTGCCTCATGAACGAGACAACAGGGCTGCGGGTGGTCGTCACGGGCGCCACCGGAAATGTCGGCACCAGTGTGGTGCGCACACTGGCCGAGGATCCCCGGGTCGGTTCCGTCCTGGGCCTCGCGCGCCGGGTTCCCGACCTGGCCTTCCCACGGACGGAATGGGCGGCCGTGGACCTGGGCGAGGAGGCGGACGGTGACGGGCTCGCCGGCTGGTTCGCCGGCGCGGACGCCGTGGTCCACCTCGCCTGGCGCTTCCAGCCGACCCACGACCCGGCGCTCACCTGGCAGACCAACGTCCTCGGGTCCCTCAGGGTCTTCCGGGCGGTGGTGGCCGCCGGCGTGCCCGCACTGGTGCACGCCTCGTCGGTCGGCGCATACTCCCCGGGGCCGAAGGAGGCGCCGGGTGTCGACGAGTCCTGGCCCACCCACGGCTGGCCCGACGCGGCGTACTGCCGTGAGAAGTCGTACCTCGAACGGGTGCTGGACACCTTCGAGTACGAGCACCCGCATGTCCGCGTCGTACGCATGCGTCCGGCGTTCCTGTTCAAGGAGACGTCGGCGAGCGAGCAGCGGCGCATCTTCGCGGGACGCTTCCTCCCCGGCCCGCTGGTCCGGCCGGATCTGCTGCCGTGGGTGCCCGACATGAAGGGTCTGGTCCTTCAGGCCCTGCACACCGACGACGCCGCGGACGCCTACCGGCAGGCCGTCCTGCGCGACGTGAGCGGCGCGTTCAACCTGGCCGCCGATCCCGTCGTCGACGCGCGTGTGCTGGGCGAACTGCTGGAGGCGAAGGTCGTACGGGTGCCCACGGGTGTGGTCCGCGCCGCGCTGGCCGCGGCCTGGAGCGCGCGTCTCGCCCCCGCTTCTCCGCACCTGTTCGACGCGGTGCTGCGGCTGCCGGTGCTGGACGCGTCGCGCGCCCGCCGGGAGCTCGGCTGGCAGCCGCTGCGTACGTCCACCGACGCGATCCAGGAGTTCCTGGAGGGCGTACGCAAGGGAAGCGGCGAGCAGACGGCGCCGCTCGCGGGCCGCAGGGCGAGCTAGCCGGGCGCGGGCGGAACAGGGCGGGCCGTGACCGGCCCAGGCGCACAATAAGGCGGCAAAACGCCCATTTGGGTAAGATATCGGCAGGACGCTCGTACGACGGTTCCCCCAGCGCGTCGAAGGAGCCTCATGTCCAGCCGCCTGCGTACCCGTGAACCCGCAGCCGAACCGACCGCACCCGGCTCGCCCGTGGAGCCGGCCGATTTTCCCGAGATCCCGGATCCCTCCACTCTCTGCACGCTGGACGCCCGCACCCTCTCCGACTCCCTCTTCGAGCGCCTGGCGTCGCTCAGGGAGGGCACACCCGACTACGCGTACGTCCGCAACACCCTGGTCGAGATCAACCTCAGCCTGGTGAAGTACGCCGCCGGCCGGTATCGCAACCGCAACCAGCCCATGGAGGACATCGTCCAGGTGGGCACCATCGGTCTGATCAAGGCCATCGACCGCTTCGACCTGGGGCGCGAGGTCGAGTTCCCCTCCTTCGCGCTCCCCACGATCGAGGGCGAGATCAAGCGCTTCTTCCGCGACAACAGCTGGGACGTGCGCGTACCGCGCCGCCTCCAGGAGCTGCGGATCGACATCGCCCGCGCGTCCGACACGCTGGAGCAGGGGCTGGGCCGCGAGCCCACCGCCGCCGAGCTGGCCACCCACCTGGGCGTGGACGAGGGCGAGGTCCGTGAGGGGCGGCGGGCGGCGAACGGCTACAACGCCCGCTCCCTCGACGTGGTGTTCGACGACGCGCCCGCCGGCTTCGCCCAGTGCTGCCTCGGGGAGGAGGTCCGCGCGTACGACACCGTCGAATGCGTGGTCGCGCTGAAACCGCTGGTGACCGCCCTGGCCGAGCGGGACCGGATGATCCTCACCATGCGGTTCGTGGAGGAGCTGACGCAACGGGAGATCGGTGAGCGGATGGGCATCTCGCAGATGCAGGTGTCCCGCCTGCTGACGCGCATCCTGACCACGCTGCGCGACGCGCTCCTCGCGGACGACGGCCTGCCCGCTACACCGGCCACCGCCGGGAGCCGCCCGGCGCCGACACCTCCACCCACACCGTCTTACCGCCTCCGCGGGGCAGAGAGCCCCAGCTCCGGGCGAGACGCCGCAGCACGGTCAGCCCGTGCCCGCCGGGCGCCGCCACGTCCGACGGCCGGGGCCGCGGATGCACGGGGCTGCCGTCCGTGACCTCGATGCGCAGCCGGTCGGCCGTGCAGTGCAGTACGAACTCCCGGGGGCCACCGGCGTGCAGACAGGCATTGGTGACCACCTCGGACACCAGGAGCAGCACATCGTCGACGACCGCCTGCTCGTCCTCGTCGCCGGCGGGAATCCACTGCCAGTCGGCCAGCGCCTCCCGGCTGAAGTCGCGGCAGCGGCTCACGACACCCTCCGTGCCGCACAGCGTCAGCCGGCGGGTCTGCCCTCGTGACTGGAGGACGTCACCCAGGACCACGACGCACCCCCTCGTTGAAGCGTTCGGCTTTGATGCCTTGGCCACCGGGTGCCCCAAAAAGGCCGTTTTACCCACCGCTGCGGCCGTCAGGTGCGCCGGACGCCGTCGTCCACCGGCGCGAGGGCGTGGAGGAGTTGCTGGGACTCCGCGACGAGGCCCCCCAGCGACGTGGCCGTCTCGCTGTCCTGCTCCAGCATTTTCGTCTTCAGCCGGCCGTGCGCCGCCCACGCCGACTCCAGGGCGAGCGCGCGCTCCCGCTTCGCCCGGCGCCCCTGCCCTTCGAGGATTGCCCGGTCCGCCGCGCACACGTCGCCGGCGGCCCGGAGGAGGTCCGACAGCTGCCCCAGTGCGGCACCGGGAACCGGCCGCAGTCCGGGCTCGTCGCCGACCGTACTGGCCAGGGTGCGCGTGAGGGTCACCAGCGGATCGACGATCCGTTCCCAGGCGCGGTCCCATTCGGACGACGGGAGCGCCGGGCCGGTACGGCGCAGCCGGTGGCCCGGATTGAGCCGGTAGCTCTCCCGGGTCCACAGCCGCGCGTCGCGCAGGTCGGACAGGACGGCCGCGAGCCGCCGGGCCCGGTCGTGCCACGCCTCGGCCTGTTCCCGCCCATGGTCCTCCCGCAGCCCGTCGGCGACGACGTGCAGCACTTCCGCGCTCTCGGCAGGCAGCCTGCGCAGGAAGTCACGGACGCTGCGCAGATGGACCGGCGGCAGGATCAGCGCGTTGACCGCGATGCCGATGACCGCGCCGACGGCCGACTCGAAGAGCCGGTGCAGGACGTCGAGGCCCGAGTACGACCCGTAGGCCAGCACGAACAGAGCGGTGGTCGGCGCGTACAGACCGTGCTCGCCGAAGCGCGCGTAGTTGCCGAGCAGGACGGCGACCGGCAGCACCAGGACCATCGCGGTCATGGTGTTGCCTGTCAGATTGGCCGCTCCCGCCGCCAGTACGGTGCCGATGGCGATCACGACGAGCTGCTGCACCCCGGAGCGCAGTGAACGGTAGACGGTGCTCTGTACGAGGACGACCGCCGTCCAGGGGGCCATCAGGGCCATCGGCGCGTTCCACCACCAGCCCGTCAGCGCCCAGGCGGCGGCCGCGGCGCCGGCGGCCTTGAGGGACTGGGTGACCACGTCACGCTCGGGGCCGGGGCCCGCCGCCGCACGGCGCGCGGAGCGCCCGATCGCCGACGCCTCCCAGGACAGCCACCGCCACGTACGACGGGGTGCGGCACCCTCTGTGCACGTCGGGTGCTCGCCCTCACTGCCTGCCACTGCCGCCTCCGGAGCCTGGCCTCAATACGACGGGCCACGCGTGCCCATGGGGGCGCCTTCCAATCGTTGTTCCAGCCCTGCGACCGGACTGCCGTCGAGGCGCGCGAGCAGGTCGGCGGGGTCCTGGTAGACGGCGGCGGCCCCGGCTTCCTCCAGGTCGTCCTGCGGGATGCCGCCGCACCGCAGCGCCACGGCGAGCACCCCGGCCCGGGTGGCGGCCTTCATGTCCCACACCGTGTCCCCCACGAACACCGCCCGGTCCGCGGGCACCCCGGCCAGCTCCAGGGCACGCTCGACCGGCTCGGGGGCGGGTTTGCCCTCGCTGACGTCGTCGGCGCCGGCGGTGGCGGTGATGGCGTCGTCGGCGTCGATGGCGCGGCGCAGGGCGGCGAGCTCCCCGCCGCTCGCCGACGTGGCGAGGACGACGGTCCAGCCCCGCTCCGCGAGGGTGCGCAGCAGCCGGCCGGCGTCGGGGAGGGCGGGCAGCCGGTCCGCGTACGTCGCGTACAGGGTCTTGTGGGCGGCGCTGATGCCGTCGTCCTGGCCGGTGTCCCGGCCGTCCGGGAGCAGC
Source organism: Streptomyces agglomeratus (assembly GCF_001746415.1). Lineage (NCBI taxonomy): Bacteria > Bacillati > Actinomycetota > Actinomycetes > Kitasatosporales > Streptomycetaceae > Streptomyces > Streptomyces agglomeratus. The sequence goes on along the minus strand of NZ_MEHJ01000001.1, from coordinate 7,088,582 downwards.
CGGGCGATGAGGTCGTGGCCCGGGAGGCCGACAGCCCGGTGGATGTCGTGCATCATCACGTCGTGCCCCGCCTGGCGGAACGCCTCCCACCAGGCCGTCACGTGCAGATGGTTGGTGTCGACGAGAGTCCCGTCGACATCGAAGACGACTGCGCGGTCCATGGTGCCGTTTCCCTTCCTCACCGACCGGGACCGGTCCTCACGACCGGGACCGGACGGACCGGCGGGCCGCGCAGCCGTGGCGGCGCGGCCCGTCTCCGTACCTGTTCCGGGTACCCGGGTTACTTGGCGGGCGACTTCTTCACCCGCTCGCCCGTCCTCGCGACGGTCTCCTGGGCGTTGCCCCGCAGCTGCTCGCCACGGCCTTCCGCCCGCATCCCGTTGTCGTTGGCGGCCTTGCCCGCGGCTTCCTTCATCTTGCCCTTGACCTGCTTCGCCTTCGCCTTTGCCTTGCTCACGAGGTGTTCCTTTCACAGAGTTCGGAGGTGATCGGATCTGGCTCGACCACCTTGCGCCGCTCACTCCGTGCCTGCAATCCGGGACGTTCCGTCATCGGCCGTCCCGATCAGCCGGACGGCTCGTCCGGGGTCGTTTCGCCGCCGGCTCCGGGCACCCGCTCGTCCTTCCGGGGGCCTTCGCGGACCTCGTCCGCCGGGTCCTCTCCGGCCGGTGCCTGCTGGTCGGGCAGGTCCCTCGGCACGGGCGTGCCGTTGTCCTCGGGCTCTTGCGTCCTCGGGTCGCTCATGAGTACGGGGTCCTTCCTAGGCGCGGCAGAGGCAGAACGGGTGACCCGCCGGATCGGCGTACACACGAAAGCCCCGCTGCCCGTCGTTGTCGTCCACATCGAGAGGGGTGGCGCCGAGTGCGAGCACCTGCGCGTGCGCCGTCTCGATGTCCGGTACGTCGAAGTCCAGATGCATCTGCTGCGAGTTCTGGTCGGCCCGCGGCCACTGGGGCGGCCGGTGGCCCGGGGCACGCTGGAAGGCGATCCGGGGGCCGCCGGGCACGTACAGGTCGTACCAGTCCTCGTCGTCGTTCTTCACGTCGCCGCCCAGTACCGCGGCGTAGAACCCGGCGAGTGCCCGGGGGTCCGGACAGTCCACTGCCACGAGGCAGTACTTCGCGACGGCCATGCCGACCTCCTTGCTCTGGCGTGCGTCCCACCCCAGTACCCGTCCTGGGCGGGCTGAACCGAACCGCGCGAAGCCGGAGACTTTGGTAGGAAGGGGGCAGGACCACGGAGTGACACCTTCGGACCCGAGAGGCACGACGGAGTGGAGCCGACCAGCCAGCAGGAGACCGCGCACAGCTCGGTCCTCACCCTTCACATCAACGGCACCGCGCACACCCTGACGCTCGACCACCGCACCACCGTCCTGGACGTGCTGCGCGAGCACGTGGGCCTGACCGGTGCGAAGAAGGGGTGCGACCACGGCCAGTGCGGCGCGTGCACCGTGATCGTCGACGGCCGGCGGGCGAACAGCTGTCTACTGCTGGCCGCCGCGCACAACGACGCGCGGATCACCACCGTGGAGGGTCTCGCGGACGGTGAGCGGCTCCACCCGGTGCAGGAGGCGTTCGTCGCGCGGGACGCCCTCCAGTGCGGCTACTGCACACCGGGCCAGATCTGTTCGGCCGTCGGTGTACTGGCCGAGGCCGCCGAAGGCCATCCGTCGTACGTCACTTCCCCGCAGCACTCTCCGGGCGGCCCCGCCGACCTGACCCCGGACGAGATCCGGGAGCGCATGAGCGGCAACATCTGCCGCTGCGGCGCCTATCCGAACATCGTGGACGCGATCGAGGAGGTGGCGCCGTGAAGCCGTTCGCGTACTTCCGCGCCGAGAGCGCCGAAGAAGCGGTCGGGGCCTTCGCCGGCCATCCGGGCGCCCAGTACCTCGGCGGGGGCACCAACCTCGTCGACCTGATGAAACTCGGGGTCACCGCTCCGGACCTGCTCATCGACGTCAGCCGCCTGCCGCTGAACGGGATCGACGAGATGCCCGACGGCGGGCTGCACATCGGCGCGACCGTGCGCAACAGCGACCTGGCCGCCCATCCGGCCGTTCGTACGCGCTACGCCGCCCTGTCGCAGGCGCTGCTCTCCGGCGCCTCGGGGCAGCTGCGCAACACGGCGACGACCGGCGGGAACCTGCTCCAGCGCACCCGCTGCACGTACTTCCAGGACATTTCGAAGCCGTGCAACAAGCGCGCCCCCGGCACCGGGTGCCCCGCCCGCGAAGGTGTCCACCGCGATCTGGCGGTGCTCGGCCACTCCGCGGACTGCGTCGCCACCCACCCCTCCGACATGGCCGTGGCGCTGGCCGCCCTGGACGCGGCGGTCCACCTGCACGGCCCGCAGGGCGCGCGCACCGTCGCGGTCACGGACTTCCACCGGCTGCCGGGCGACCGTCCCGACCAGGACACCGTCATCCGTTCGGGCGAGCTGATCACCGGCGTGAGTCTGCCGCCCGTGCTCCCCGGCACCCACTGCGGCTATCGCAAGGCCCGCGACCGCGCCTCGTACGCCTTCGCCCTCGCCTCGGTGGCCGCCGTCGTGCGGGTCGAGGGCGGCGTCGTCCGGGACGCCGCCCTCTCCTTCGGCGGGCTCGCGCACCGGCCCTGGCGTGCCCGCGCGGCCGAACAGGTGCTGCGCGGGGCGCCCGCCACCGAGGAGACGTACGCGCGGGCGGCCGACGCGGAACTCGCCGCGGCCGAGCCGCTGCGCGACAACGCCTTCAAGGTGCCGCTCGCCCGCAACCTCGCCGTCAGCGTGCTGGCCGATCTCGCTTCCCGTACCTGAGGACGTGACAACCCGTCATGACGCACGCATCCACCCCCCTGGGAACGCCGGCCGTCCGCAGCGAGGCCCGCGACAAGGTCACCGGCGCCGCGCGCTACGCGGCCGAGCACTCCCCGCCCGGCTGCGCCTACGCCTCGCCGGTGCCCGCCACCGTGGCGCGCGGCCGGGTCACCGCCGTGCACGCCGACGAGGTGCTGGCCCGGCCGGGCGTACTCGCCGTACTCAGCCACGAGAACGCGCCGCGTCTCAAGGAGCCGGACGACCCGATCCTCGCGGTCCTCCAGAACGCCCGGGTGCCGCACCGCGGCTGGTACGTCGCGCTGGTGGTCGCCGACACCCCGGAGGCGGCCGCCGAGGCGGCCGAGGCGCTGCGGATCGAGTACGCGGCCGAGGAGCACGACGTACGGCTGACGCCAACCCATCCGGGCCTCTACACGCCCGATGAGGCGAACAGCGGGGTGCCCGCCGTCCGGGAGCGCGGCGACTTCGACGCGGCCTATCCGGCGGCCGCCGTGCGGGTCGACGCGACGTACACGATGAGCGCGCTGCACAACCACCCCATGGAACCGCACGCTTCGACGGCCCGGTGGGACGACGGGCACCTCACGGTGCACGACTCCAGTCAGGGCTCCACCAAGGTGCGCGACGCCCTCGCCCAGGTCTTCGGGCTGGAGCAGCGGCAGATCACCGTAGTCTCCGAGCACGTCGGCGGCGGGTTCGGCTCGAAGGGCACGCCCCGTCCCCAGGTGGTGCTGGCCGCCATGGCCGCGCGGCACACCGGGCGCCCCGTCAAGCTGGCACTCCCCCGCCGCCACCTCGCGGCGGTCGTCGGCCACCGCGCGCCGACCGTGCAGCGGGTCCGGATCGGGGCCGGCGCCGACGGTGTCATCACGGCGCTCGCCCACGAGGTCGTCACACAGACGTCGACGGTCAAGGAGTTCGTGGAGCAGGCAGCCGTTCCGGCCCGCGTCATGTACACCTCGCCGAACAGCCGCACCAGCCACCAGGTCGCCGCGCTGGACGTCCCGTCGCCGTCCTGGATGCGGGCTCCGGGCGAGGCGTCCGGGATGTACGCCCTGGAGTCGGCCATGGACGAACTCGCCGTAGCCGCCGGACTCGACCCGGTGGAGCTGCGGCTGCGCAACGAGCCGGAGACCGAACCCGACAGCGGCAACCCGTTCAGCAGCCGGCGCCTGGCCGAATGCCTGCGGGAAGGGGCGCGGCGCTTCGGCTGGGAGGGGCGCGACCCGCGTCCGGGCGTGCGCCGCGAGGGTGACCTGCTGATCGGCACCGGGGTGGCCTCCGCGACCTATCCCGTACTCGTCAGTCCGTCCGCCGCCACCGCGCACGCCGCCGGCGACGGCACGTACCTGATCCGGGTCAACGCCACCGACATCGGCACCGGCGCCCGCACGGTGCTCGCGCAGATCGCCGCCGGCGTGCTGGGCGCGCCACTGGAATCGGTGCGCGTCGAGATCGGCAGCAGCGACCTGCCGGCCGCGCCGCTCGCGGGCGGCTCGTCGGGCACCGCGTCGTGGGGCTGGTCGGTGCACAAGGCGTGTGCCCTGCTGGCCGGGCGGCTGAAGGACCGCGCGGGCGGGCCGCCGGCCGAGGGGATCACCGTCGCGGCGGACACCGAGCGGGAGGTGGCCGAGGAGTCCCCGTACGCGCGGCACGCGTTCGGCGCCCACTTCGCGGAGGTACGGGTCGACACGGTGACGGGTGAGATCCGGGTGGGCCGCCTCCTGGGCGTCTACGCCGCCGGGCACATCCTCAACCCCCGTACCGCCCGCTCGCAGTTCATCGGCGCGATGACCATGGGCCTCGGCATGGCGCTGACGGAGCACAGCACCATGGACGCGGCCTTCGGGGACTTCGCGGAGCACGACCTGGCGTCGTATCACGTGCCCGCGTGCGCGGACGTGCCGGCGATCGAGGCGTACTGGGTCGACGAGGACGATCCGCACCTCAACCCGATGGGCAGCAAGGGCATCGGTGAGATCGGCACCGTCGGCACGGCGGCGGCCGTCGCCAACGCGGTCCACCACGCGACGGGAGTGCGGCTGCGGGACCTGCCACTGACGCCGGACAAGCTGCTGCCGCACCTGCGTCCGGCGGGGTGACGCAGAGGTTGCCGCCGCGCGCGGAGCGGCCTCCTTCCGCCCGCCGGAAGGGCATGGGCATGACCGGTAGGCGGCGGGGCACAAGGCTGTCAGCGGCACGGCCACCCGGACCACGCGTGGTGCGCCGTCAACTGGCAGGAGAGACACATGCTGGCAATCGCGGCGGCGGTGGTGTTCGTCATCGCCTTCATCATCCACGCGACCGAGACGTCGACGGAAGCGATCTTCGGTCCGACGAGCCTCACGCTCGTCGGCCTCGCCCTACTCGCCCTGCACGTGGCGGGTGTGGGTTCCGGGTGGGCGGCCCGGGGCCGTCGACGCTGAGCCGGCCGGGCCGCCCGGGGTGAGGGCCACGGCTCCGCTCCGGGCGGCCCACTGTGCGAGTGGGCGGCGTGCGGGTGGGTGGGCGCGTGCGGGTGAACGCGTGCGGGTGGCGGTCGGCGGTTCGTTTGTCACCCGCCGTCCGGGGCACTCGCCGGAAGGATTGGCTCCGTCAGCCCGCCGGACGTAATGGGGTTTCTCATGGGTACACCGCCGAACGATCCCGTCCCGCCCACGCCGACCCCCGCGCCGGGGCCCGGCCCGCAGCCGGGGCCGACGCCCGGTCCGGTGCCCGCGCCGGGGCCCGATCCGGTACCTCCGGCCCCGCCCCAGCCCGAGCCGGTCCCGCCCGCGCCGGTCCCGCCGCCGGAACCGAAGCCGAAGCCCGGACCGCTGCCGGGGCCGGTCCCGCCGCCGGCGCCCGTCACCTGAGCGGCCGGCCGGATCACTGACGTACTGGCTACGTGTTGGGCGGCGCTGCGCTCACGTCGCCCAGCGCGGAACCGGGGTCGCGCTCGATCGCCAGGTCGCCCAGGGACACGATGCCCACCGCGGTGGCGCCCTCGACCACGGGCAGCCGGCGCAACGAGTGTTCGCGCATCAGCCGGATCGCCCGGTCGACCTCGTCGTCGGGTGTCACGGTGACCAGGTCGGGACTGCAGACGTCCCGCACCGTCGTGTCGCCGGGGTCCTTGCCCTCCGCGAGTACGCGTACGACCAGGTCCCGGTCGGTGACCAGCCCGCGCAGTTCGTCGCCGTCCGCGACCAGGACCGCGCCGATGTTCTCCTCGCGCATCCGGTGCGCGACCTCGCTCACCGCCGTGAGCACGCCCACGGTGGCGGGGGTGCTCGTCATGATCTCGCGAACCTTCTGACCCATCGGGTCCTCCATCGGACGGGCGGCTGTCGCCGCAGCCCCCACTGACCGTCCGGGTACCCCTGCGCGCCCCGCCCAAGCGCCCGTGATTCTCCCGCCCGGCGCCGGGCACCCGTATGTCTCTCGATGGTTCGACACGTGAGACGGGGTGAACGCCGTGCCCGGACAAGAGGAACTTCCGTCGACCCTGGAGCGGTCCGCCGAGGAAGCGCAGCGGACCTGGATCAAGGCGCACGACTCCGCCGTGGAGGAGTACGGAGAAGGAGAGCGCGCCCATCGCGTGGCCTTCAGCGCGCTGAAGCACAAGTACGAGAAGGTCGGGTACCACTGGGAACGCAAGGAGAAGGGCCGCAAGGGCCCGTCCGACCCCAGAGCGGCCCGGCCCCGGCAGGGGGGCGGGCGCAGCGGCGAGGGCGTCGACGAGCAGGCGTCGAAGCAGCACCTGTACGACGTGGCCGGGCGGCTGGGCATCCAGGGGCGCTCTCGGATGAGCAAGCCGGAGCTGCTGGAGGCCATTCGCAAGGCGAACCGCTCGGAGACCCGCAGGGCCCGGATGTGACGTAACGGATTACTCGGTTCAATTCGGGCACTCGCCCGGTATGAACACATCACACAACCCGGATCCCGAGCCGGACCGGACCACGGGTCTCGAACCTGGCGGTTCGGTGCCTCCCGGTGAGACGCCGCCCGGCGAGGCCAGCACCAGTTCGGGCACCGGCCCCCGCGTCGAACCGCCGCGCGGCTGGGCCAAGGGTCCGCTGATCGCCATCGGCGTGCTCGTGGTGCTGATCGCGGCCTTCTTCCTGGTGTACACGGTGCTCATCTGACCGCTGCGGCATGCGGGACTTCCGTACGGGACCCACCTGCGGGACGTCCTCGCGGAGCCTCAGGGACGGCGCCAGGAGTCGCCGTCCAGGTGGGAGCCCGCCATGGGCCCCATGCGCAGCATGCCGCCGTCCACCTGCCACGAGGCCCCCGTGACGTACGAGGCGTCCGGGCCTGCGAGGAAGGCGATGACGGCGGCGACTTCCCGGGCGTCGCCGGGACGCCCCAGGGGAATGCCGGGGCGTACCTCGGTACGTACGTCCGTGTCCTCCTGGCCGGTCATCGGCGTGGCGATCTCGCCGGGGGCGACAGCGTTGACCGTGATGCCGTACTCGGCCAGCTCCAGCGCCATCACCTGCGTGAGCAGACCGAGGCCGCCTTTCGCCGCGCAGTAGGGCGCGGCGCCGACGCGCGGCGCGCTCTCGTGGACCGAGGTGACGTTGACGATCCGCCCGCCGTCCCCCTGCCGGATCATCCGGTGCGCCGCGCGCTGACCGCACAGGAACGGCCCGATCATGTCCACGTCCACGACCTCCCGGATCTCGGCGAGACCCAGTTCCAGGAAGGGGGTGGCGGTTCCCGTACCCGCGTTGTTGATCAGGACATCGATCCTGCCCAGCTCCTCTGCCAGCCGGTCGACCACATCGGCCGCTTCGGGCAGCCGCGTGAGGTCCATGGCCGCCACCGACGCCCGGCGTCCGTAACCGCGCACCTCCTGCGCCGTCTCCTCGGCGCCCCTGCGGTCGGTGTGAAACGTGATGCCGACATCCATGCCCTGGACGGCGAGCCGGACGGCCGTGGCGCGCCCGATACCCGAGTCCGCGCCGGTGATGACGGCGACGGGCGTTGCCGCGTGTCCTGCGACGTGTGCGCTGGGCGCACCGCCTGCGCTGCTCGCAGGTCCTGCGTTCCCGGGGATGCCGGACATGGGACGGCCCTTTCGTGAGAGTGCGGCGACGGCGGGATCAGGGCCAGGACGGTTCCTTGCGCGGTACGACGACGAGTTCCGACACGGCGCTGCCGGACGGGACGGACAGCGCGTACAGCACCGTGTCGGCCACGATGTCCGGACTCTGGAGCATGGAGACATCGGCGTCGGGGAAGCGCTCCATGATGAACGGCGTCTCCATGCCGCCCGCGATGATCCCGGTGACTCCGATCCCCGGGCAGTCCCGCTGGGCCTCCTTGAAGAGGGTGTGCGTGAACGCGCGCAGCCCCGACTTGCCCGCCGCGTAGGGGCCGGCCTCGGTCCAGGTGCGGTTCGCCGCCGTGGAGAGGATGTTGACGATGTGACCGCCGCCCCGGGCGACCATGCGGCGGTACGTCTCGAGGCACAGGTACATCGGCCCCAGCAGGTTGGTCGCGACGACCCGCGTCACCTCGTCGGACGTCAGGTGCTCGATGGGCTTGGAGACGTCCACGGCCGCGTTGTTGACCAGGATGTCCACCGCCTGGCCTTCGGCTTCCAGGTCCTTGAACACCTCCGCGACGGCCCCGGCGTCGCGGACGTCCAGCTCCACGAAGCGCGCGTCGCCGCGCCCCGCCGCCGCCAGTTCGTTGCAGAGGTCCCGGGCCAGGTCCTTGCGCAGGTCCGCCACCAGTACGGACGCCCCCGCCCCGGCCAGCGCCCGCACGATCGAGGCCCCCAGTCCCCGCGCCCCGCCGGTCACCAGTGCCTGCCTGCCGTGAAGGTCGACCCGCACTCCGCTGTCCATACCGCTGCCTTCCGTTGCCTGCCGCCGTTCTGGACGGGAGAGGTGCGCGCCGGGCAACCGCTCCGTTTCTCACTGTGAGCCCCGCTCAGTGGTCCGGCACGCCGGACTACGCCGCCGCGCGGGTGCCCGACGCTGTGGTCGCCCTCACGCCCGGGGGCCCGCTGGTGGGGGTGGCGGGGCCGTGGTCCGGTGCTTGTGAGCAAGCCCACCAGAAGTACCGGATCCCTTACGGGCCAAGGGGTCCCGCCCTCCGGTGACCGTCGTGGAATGCGTTCCCGCCCGCACCGGCCGGGCCCTTCTGCCACGATGGTCCAGGCCGTGCCCCGGACGGACTCCGCGCCTCAACAGGCGTCATGAGTACGCCGACGAGCGGCACAGCCCAGCCAGACCCGGTGGAGCGGCCGCGCAGAGACGCCGGTTCCCTGAACTTCACCGTTCCGCGTTCCTCCACCTGAGCCACGGCTCGTCTCCGAGTGACTCACTGTGTCTTCCATGCCCGCGTGTCCCGCGCCCGCCCCTGCCCCCGCCCCCGATGCCGCCGCGCCCGTCCGCAGGACGCGCTTCGGCCTCCCCGTGAAGAACCGTGCGGACGACCATTCGCCGTGGCGTTCCCTGAAGTACCGCAGCATGCGCTGGTGGTCGGTGGCGAACTTCGTCTCCAACGCCGGTACCTGGATGCAGCTGACGGTCCAGAACCTGCTGGTGCTCCAGATCACCGGGTCGGCGGCGGCGACCGGACTGTCCATGTCCGTGCAGGCGGCGCCGGGTCTGCTCATGAGCGTCGCCGGCGGGGCCGCCGTCGACCGGTGGCCCCGCAAACTGACCGCCGCCGTAAGCCAGGGGCTGCTCGGCGCGGTCGCGTTCCTGACGGCCGTCCTGGTCGCGACGGACCAGCTCAACCTCGCGGTGCTGATGACGCTTGCCGCGGTCACGGGTCTCATCGCCACGGTCGACGGACCGGCGTGTTCGCTGCTGGGCAACGATCTCGTCCGTACGGAGGACGTCCCCTCCGCCATCGGTGTGGGCTCGCTCGTCCACAACGCGGGCCGGCTCGCGGGCGCCGCTCTGGCCGGTATCACGGTGGGCTTCCTCGGTACGGCGGCCGCGTACGCCGCCAACGGCCTGTCCTTCCTCTTCGTGGCCGCCGTCATCCCCTTCCTCCGCCCGGTGCACCAGGCCGTCCGCAGGGCCGGGGCCACCCCGAAGACGCCTGCCGCCGTGCCGGCCGGCGCGAAGGGCGCGCAGGACGCGGACGGCGCGGACAGCGCGGACGACGACATGACCGTGCGGCAGGGCGTCGTCTACTTCATGCGCCGCCCCCGCCTGGTGGCCCTGGCGGGCATCACCGGGCTCAGCGCGGTCTTCGGGCGCAACTACGGGCTCACCCTGGCCGTACTCGTCACGGGGCCCCTCGCGGGCGGCGCCGGGGCGTTCGGCACCGTCTCCACCGTGCTCGCCGTCGGCGGCATCATCGGCGCGGTCCTCGGTGCCCGGCTGCGCAAGCCCTCCGTACGGCTGGTGGGCACTCTGGCGGCGGTCGGCGCCCTGCTCCAGGCCGTGGCGGGATTCTCGCCGTCGCTCGCCGTGCTGCTGGTGCTCGTGCTGCCCATGGCCGTGGTCGAGTCGGTCTCCGACACCGCCGGCACGACCGTTCTCCAGACCGACCCGCCCGCCCACATGCGGGGCCGTGTCCTCGGTGTGTGGGGCACCGTCAAGACGTCGTGGGGTCTGGCCGGACCGCCGGCGCTCGGGCTGCTGATGGAGCTGGCGGGGGCGCGTGGCGCGCTCGTCTCCGGTGGACTGATCATCGCCGGTGCGGTCGGTGCGGGCTTCGTGTTCCGCCGCCGCCGGACGACGGCGACCGTGGTCCTGCGCACGGAGCGGCATCCGGTCCCGGCCGGGCAGCCTGCCCTGGGCACGGCGGCCTGACGCGCGCCCCGGGGAACACCCCGGCGCGCATCTTCCGGGGCGCACCGGTTCGAACGCACACCTACGGCCGGCCGACCCGCCGCTGCCCGCATCCGCCGGGTGGCGGCGGGTCGGCCGGCAGCGGTTCACGACGACCTCTCCAGGAGCCGGATACGACGCTCCACCCGTGACGGCACCCGGCGCCGCCGGGCCAGCGCGGCAGGCAGCCGCCGGGCCGTGTAGGCCAGCGCGAGCCTCGCCTGCGGGTCGCCGCGGCTGTCCAGGGCCAGCCGCACCGACCGGGCCAGGGCCTGCCGCAGCGGCCGGCGCAGCCACGCGGTGAGCAGCTCGTTGCACCGCGTCCGGGCCGCCCGGCCGGGGCGCTCCTCCTCGTCGGGATCGTGGCGGGCCACCACGGCGGGGCAGTGCGCCACTCCCCAGCCGTGCGCGTCGAGGTCGATGGCGAGCAGTTGCTCCTCCCCGCCGACCCCCAGCAGCGGATGGAACCCGCCCACCTCCAGGAACGCCGACCGCCGCACCACGGCCGCGCAGGCGAGGAAGCCGAGGACGGAGCGGCCGGGCAGGTCCGGTTCCTGGCCCAGTGGTGAGTTGCGCAGCGCCTCGTTGAGCGGATCGGGGCTCGCTTGCCGACCCACGAGCGTGGCGGCGGCCACCAACCCGAGCCGGGGGTGGCTGTCCAGCAGGTCGGCGGCCCGGTCGAGGGCTCCGGGCTCCCACCACGAGTCGTCGTCGCTGAAGGCGATGTACGGCGTGCCCAGTGCGGCGGCTCCGTACGTACGGCCGGCCGCCGCCAGGTTCCGGCCGGGCGTGACCAGGAGTACGGCGGGGTGCCGTGCGCGCACCGCCTGCGCCGTGCCGTCCGTGGAACCGTTGTCGACGACCGCGACCGGTGGCCTTTCCGGCAGCGCGGCCAGGCGGTCCAGGGTGCGCAAGAGGCTCGTACGCCGGTTCATGGTGATCACCACGATGCCGGTCCTGGGCCGGTCCGGGGGCTGCTCGCTCACCACGGCACCGGTCCGTGACCGGTCCACGGCCCCGCCGCTCACCACGACCCCTCCGGGACCAGCGGACGGCCGGCCCGCGTACCGAGGCCCGGCTCCGGCAGGGTGCGTACCGCTTCGACGACCTCCTCGACGGTGATCCGGAGCAGCCGTTCGTCCGGCAGCGGACCGTGGGCGTCCCCGGGGCGCGGCGAGGCGTCGCCGCCGGGATGCCACAGCACGCGGTGGCGCGGGCGCGCGGGCGGCCCCCACAGACGCGGGGCGACGGGGCCGAACAGGACGACCGACGGGGTGCCGAGCGCGGTGGCGAGGTGGGCGAGCCCGGTGTCGCCGACGACCACGCAGCGGGCCCCGGCCACGAGTGCGGCGAGCCGGCCGAACGGCACATCACCGGCGCCGCCCTGTACGGCCTCCGGCGCCAGCCCCGCCTCCGCCGCCACGTGCCGGGCCAGGGGCCCTTCGCCCGCGCCGGCGGTCACCACGACCTCGTGGCCCGAGCGGTGCAGCGCCCCGGCCACGGCCGCGAAGCGCTCCGGGGGCCAGCGGCGGGCCGCCGCGTCGGCGCCCGGATGCACCACGACCGCGCCCGGTGCCGGGGAGACCTCCGTGGGCGGCGGGATGAACAGGTCCTGGGGGTCCGCCGGGATGCCGTACCAGTCGAGCAGCCGGCACCAGCGCTCCCGTTCGTGTTCGTCGGGCCGCCACGGGGGCCCGGCGACGGCGGGTGTCGCGGGGTGCGCGTACGCGAAGAGCCGTCCCGGACGCAGCCGCTGGAGCAGCAGGTGGCTCGGCGGGCCGTTGCCGTGCAGGTCCACGGCGACGGCGGGCGCGGGACCGTCCCAGGCCAGCTCGGCGGGTACCCCGCGCCCGGGGGCCGAGGCGGGCAGCAGCCGGTCGGCCAGACCGGTCGCCGCCGCCGCGTCGGCCAGCCGTCCGGGCGCCGCCAGCACCACCTCGTGTCCGGGCAGGGCGCGCCGCAGCGCGCGCAGGGCGGGCACGGCGGTCAGCAGATCGCCCAGCCCGAGCGCCCGCAGCACCAGCACGCACGGCCGTGTCGTCTCGTCCACTGGGTGCCTCTCCTCAGTCGCGTCGGTACGAAGGCCGGTCCCGGGTCAGGGCGTGGACGGCCGCACCCGTACGGCGGCCTGCGCCGCCCGGTGCGCCAGCAGCGTCGTGGAGCGGCCGACGAGGTACGGGAGTACGACCGCCTGCCCGCCCCAGGCGCGCAGCACCTCCGCCTCGGGCAGGTCCTCGACGGAGTAGTCGCCGCCCTTCACCCAGACGTCGGGCCGCAGCCTGCTGAGCAGCGCGGCCGGTGTGTCCTCCTCGAACACCGCGACGGCGTCGACGCTGCCGAGCGCCGCGAGGACCCGCAGCCGGTCCGCCACCGGGTTGAGCGGGCGGCCGGGGCCCTTGCGGCGGGCGAGGGAGGCGTCGGAGTTGACGCACACGATGAGGCAGTCGCCGATCCGCCGCGCGCTTTCCAGCAGCCCGACATGACCGGCGTGCAGCAGGTCGAAGCAGCCACCGGTCGCGACCACCGTGCCGCCGCGCGCCCTGACCCGCTCCGCGAGCGCGAACGGGTCCGTCTCGGGGCCCTCTTCCTCCGGGCCGGGCGCGGGCTCGGTCCGCCACAGCGCGGGGTTGCCCGCGCCGCCCGCCGCCACGAACGCGGCGGCTTCGGCGACGGCCCGCTGCACGGCCTCCTCCGGGAGCAGCCCGTCGGCCAGCGCCGCCGCCGTAGCGGCGGCGAAGCAGTCACCGGCGCCGCACGGGTCGCCCTGGGCGCGGTACGGCGCCGGGACGAGCATCGGAGTACCGGCGCCGGGGCGGGTCAGCAGGACGCCGCGCTCGCCCAGGGTCACCGCGACGGCCGCCGCCCGCCAGCGCTCCGCCAGGTCGCCGCCGCGCAGGGCGTAGGCCCGCAGGGACTGGCCGTCGGCGGTGCTCAGCGCGCAGGCCTCGGCGCCGTTCGGGGTGACGATCCGCGCGCCCGGCACCGGGTCGTCACCCCTGAGGTGCGGGTCCCAGACCAGCGGTGTGCGGCGGGCCACGGCCTCCAGGTGCGGGCGTACGGCGCTCGCCGTGCCGCGCCCGTAGTCGGCGACGAGTACGGCGTGGGCCTGCGCCAGCGCCACACGGACCGCGTCGTCCGGTTCGCCGGGCGTTCCGCCGCCGCGGTCGATCCGCACCAGCGGGCGGCCGCCCGCCAGTACCCGGGTCTTCACCGGCAGCGTCCCGTCGAGCGGAATCTCCACCAGCCGCACCCGGCCGCGCAGGGCGCGGCGCACCGCTCCGCTGGCCGGGTCGTCGCCGAGCGCGGTCACCAGGATCACCTCGCGGCCGCCCCGGGCGGCCAGCGCGGCGGCGAGTCCCGCGCCGCCGGGGTGGCTCTGGTCGCCGGTGACGTCGACGACGGGGGCCGGGGCGTCCGGGGAGAGCCGGGTGGCGACGCCTTCGATGTCCTCGTCGAGGAGGACGTCCCCGACGACCACCAGCGGCTTGCGCGCGGTCATGAGAGCCTCCGGTCGGCGGCGAGAGGCCGGGCCGCCGCCCGGTCCGGCGCGGGCGCCCCGCCCGCCGCGTCGAAGCATGCGCAGAGCAGGTGTACGGCGACGAGGTGGGCCTCCTGCACGGTGGCCGTGGTGCCGGCGTCGACGCACAGAAACTCGTCGGACGCCTCGGCGAGCGGGTTGGGGCCGGGCCCGGTCATCGCCCACACACGCAGTCCGGCGGCCCGGCCGGTGACCGCCGCGGTGATCAGGTTGGCGCTGCGGCCGGAGGTCGACAGGAGGACCAGGATGTCGCCGGGGCGGCCGTGGGCGGACACCTGGCGGGCGTACACCTGGTCGAACCCGTAGTCGTTGCCGATGGCCGTCACGCTGGAGGTCTCGGCGTGCAGGGCGATGGCCGAGTAGGCGGGGCGCTCCTGCCGGTAGCGTCCCACGAGTTCCGCTGTCAGGTGCTGGGCCTGGGCGGCGCTGCCGCCGTTGCCGGCTGCCAGCAGCCGGCCTCCGACGGGCAGTACGGCGGCGAGTTCGGCGCCCCACGCGGCCAGCCGTCGCAGGCTCTGGTGGCGGAAGCCGGTGAGCGCGTCCTGCAAGGACTGGCAGTGCCGGTGCGCGGCGTCGAGTACAAGGGATTCGTTCATGCTGGCCGGGCGTACCGCGTCCCGGGGGACGACGGCCGGACCCGCACCTCCTTCGGACATCGGTGCTGCGCGGTCGGTGGTCGGGAACGCCGGGCGCGGGCCCTCAGACGGCCCCCGTGACGACGGGCTGCGGGGCGAGCACCTCGCAGTAGACGGACTCGGTGGACGCCGCGACGCGCGGCCAGCCGTAGCGGCTCAGCACGCGGCGCCGGCCCGCCTCCCCGCACGCCTCCCGCAAGGCGCGGTCGTCGAGCAGTTCGCCGGCGGCGCGGGCGAGGGCCTCGGGGTCGCCGGGCGGCACCAGCCGTCCGGTGGCCGGGTCGGCGACGGTGTCGAGCTGTCCGCCCACCCCGCTGGCGACGACCGGCCTGCCGCAGGCCATGGCCTCCAGCGGCACGATGCCGAACGGCTCGTAGTCACCCGGGCACAGCACCACATCGGCGCTCCGCAGCAGCGGCGCCACCTCCGCGGTGGATACGCCGCCCAGGAAGCGCACCCGGTCGGCGACACCCGCCTCGCGGGCGATGTCGCGCAGCCGGCGTACCTCGGGGTCGTCGTCGAGCCGGTCCGCCGACGGGCCGCCGACGATCAGGAGTTCGGCGCCGGGCAGCCGGGAGAGCGCGCCGATGGAGACGGCGGCGCCCTTGCGCGGGACCAGGCGGCCGAGCTGGATCAGCCGGTGGGGATACGCACCGTCCCGGTGGGCGACCGGACCGTCCGGCGTGAACTCGGCGGTGTCGACCCCGCACGGCACGACCCTGACCTTGTCGGCGGGGATGCCCATCCGGCCCAGCTCGGCGACCTCGTCGCGGCAGGTGGCGACGATGCGGTCGCAGCCCATGCCGACCTCCCGCTCGCAGGCGATCCGGGCGGGCGGACTGGTGTCGGCCCGCCGCTGGTGGCGGCGCTTGACCGTGCCAAGCGCGTGGAACGTGTGCAGCAGCGGCAGCCGCAGTTCATGGGTCGCGTGGAGCGCGGCGAGCCCCGACATCCAGAAGTGCGAGTGGACGACGTCGGGCGGCCGTATCTGCCACTCCCTCGCCAGGTAGCGGCCGAACGCCAGCATGTGGGGCAGGAGTTCGTCCTTGGGGATCTGCTCAGGCGGCCCCGCGGGCACGTGGTGCACCTCGACGCCGGCTCGCAGTGGCACCCGGTCCGGCAGGTCGCGCGCGTCCCGCCGGGTGTAGACGGTGACGCGGTGACCCCGATCGGCGAGTGCGCCCGCAAGGCGCGCGACATGGACGTTCTGGCCGCCCGCGTCCACTCCGCCGAGGGCGGCGAGCGGGCTCGCGTGCTCCGAGACGAGCGCGATCGACAGGGCGGAGGCGTTCTTGGCGCAGCCGTCGCCGATCCCGATGCTGATGGGCCCGATGGATGTCATGAGCGCACCTCCGTCATCACGCGCTCCCAGTCGTTCAGGAAGCGTTTGAGCCCGTACCGTTCGAGTACGGACTGGCGGCCGCGCGCGCCGTCCTCGGCCGCGGCTTCCGGTTCCTCCAGGTAGTGCCGGGCGGCCCGGGCCAGCACCTCGGGCCGGGTGGACAGCGTTCCGGCGCCGGGCGGGACGGCCTCGACCGCCTCGGTGGTGGCGAGGGCCACGACCGGCATGCCCAGGTGCATGGCCTCCAGCAGGGACAGACCCAGCGAGGTCCAGCGCACCGGGTGCAGGTACAGGCGGCGCTCGGCGAGGGCCGCGTGCAGTTCGCGCTGGGGGAGATCGGTGGAGTGCAGGCGGTCGTCGGATATGCCCAGATGCCCGGCCAGGCCCTCGGTGCGCATACCGAAGACGTCCAGCGGCGTCGCCTCGGACAGGGCGGGCAGCAGGTCCGTACCGGTGTAACGGCCGCGCCTGACCGGGTCGTTGACAACGACGGCGGCGCGCGGCAGCCAGCCGGTGTACTGGTGTCCCGGATCGACGATGCCGTGCTCGATCACCTCGGTGCGGGTGGAGCCGTTGTCCCAGAACAGCCGGTTGAAGTGCGTGACGTGGACGAGCGTCAGGTCGTCGCGGTCCGCGTACGGGTGCCGGGTGTCCGGAACGTTGCCGTCCGGCGCGTTGTGCTCCAGATAGACGGCGGGCACGTCACGGCCCGGGCGGCGCCCGCCCAGCCAGCGTTCGGCGAGTTCGAGCTCGTGCGGCCGCTGGAGGACGACGAGGTCGACCTGGGTCTCGCGCAGCTGTTCGGGTGTCACTTCGTGTACGGAGTCGGGCCAGGTGAAGGTACGGGCCCGGCCGAGGCCGTCGGGATCCCGGGAGGGGGTGACGGGAACGAGATAGGTGTGCGGCCCCTGGACGAACGCCGTGGTCCAGGAACCGTGTACGTGCCACAGCAGGATGTTCATGCGGTCGCTCCTCCTCGTTGCTTCTCGGATACGCCGCCCGGCACCGCCGGACAGCCCGCTTCGGTCCGCGCACGGCCGCCGAGCGCGGCCACGGCGCCGAGCACCTCCGCGTCACCGACCCCGTCGAGGCAGGGGTGCCCCGGGGCCGGGCAGCGCCGCGCCCGGGTCCCGGCACAGGGCGCGGTCTGGTCACCGAGCAGCACGTGGGGTACGCCGTACGGGCCCCAGCGCTCGGCCGGTACGACCGGCGTGAACAGCGAGGCCACGGGGGTTCCCACGGCGGCGGCGAGGTGGGCGGGGCCGGTGTTGCCGACCACCGCGACGCTCGCTCCGGCGAGGACACCGGCCAGCTGGTGCAAGTCGGTGGCGCCGCCGAGGTCGAGGGCGTGGTCCGCGGCGACTTCGGCGGTCAGGTCCTTCTCCGCCGGGCCGCCGGTCACCACGACCCGGTGGCCGCCGGCGGACAGCGCGGCGGCGGCCCGCGCGGCGCGTGCGGCGCTCCAGGCGCGGGCCGGGACGGCGGCGCCGGGGTGCAGGACGACGTACGGGCCGGGTCCGGTCAGGTGCGCGGTGTCGGGCGGGGGGCTGATGCGCAGCGTCCCGTCGTCACCGGGCGGCAGCGCGAATCCGGCGTCCCGTGCCAGGTCGAGGGCCGCCTGGACCTCGTGCCGGTGGGGCAGCCGGTGGTGGCGCAGGTCGAGGAGCGCGCCGGGGTAGTCCTCGCTGTCGGCGGCGATCCACCGTACGCCCGCGAGTTTGAGCAGCAGGGCGCCCGGCAGCGGGCTCTGGTGGTACGAGACGAGCACCAGGGCGCGGTCGAAGCGGCGCGCCGCGACCGCCTCCAGCAGCTTGTGGGTGGCCTCGCCCGTCACCGGCGCGGGCTCGATCCCGACCCAGGGGGCGTCGTACACCAGGACCTCGTCGACCCCCGGCAGCAGCCCCGCGGCCTGTACGCCGAGCGGCCCGCACAGCAGCGCCGTGTGCGAGGAACCGGCGGCGACGGCCCGTACGGCGGGGCCGGCGAGCAGGACGTCGCCGGTGCTGTCGAGGCGGACGACGAGTGTCCGGGGGCGGGTCACGGCGCACCTCCGGCCGCCCGGCCGGCGGCGTCGGCCCGGCGGCCGTGAACGGCGCCGGGAGGCAGCACCAGCCGTACCGCGCCGAGCAGGTCGGCGGCCGTCTCGCGGGCCGCCGCGGTCTCCTCGGGGCGCGTGACCGGCGTCGGTACGAGCACACCGCGCGCGCCCGCGGCGCGGGCGGCCGCCACGTCGGCGCCGATGTCCCCGATGACGACGGTGCGCGCGGCCGGTACGCCGAGCCGGGCGCAGGCGGCCAGGACGAGGCCCGGCGCGGGCTTGCGGCAGCCGCAGCCGTCGGACGGCGCGTGCGGGCAGACCGCCCAGACCGCGAACGGGCCCAGGAGTTCCTCGGCGCGCTGCCGCACGGCTTCGACCTGGCGGCGGGTCAGCAGCCCGCGGCCGACGCCCGACTGGTTGCTCACCACGCCCACCGGGATGCCGAGGGCGCGTACGGCCTCCATGGCTTCCCGGGCCGACGGCATGAGCTCCACGCGCGCCGGATCCCCGTTGTACGGCACGTCGACGACGAGCGTGCCGTCGCGGTCGAAGAGCACCGCTCCGGGAAGACCGCCGCCCACTCCCCCGGGCTCCGGCGGCGCGTCCTGGCGGACGGGTCCGCGCGCGGGGCCGGGGCGGGCCTCCGGGGGGCCGTCGAACAGCCAGGGGCCGCTCGTGAGCCGCGCGGGCGCCGTGGGGCGGGGCGTGGGCGGGCGGTTCATGGGCGCACCCGTACCTGGACCGGCTCACGCGGGGCGCGTGGTGGTGCGGCAACCTCGTGCGTGCCGAGCGGCAGCGCCCGGTGGTACTTGATCCGGCCGCGCAGCCAGTGCCAGGTGGCGGCGGGCGGGATCAGGGCGCTGGTCAGCGCCATGGTCGCGACCTCGTCGCGGGTACGCGGTCCGGGGGCGATCCGGGCCCGGGCGAATTCGGCCGTACCGGCCAGCCACACGGCGGCGCACACACCGGCAGCGGTCCGCCGGCCGGCGGCGGCGCAGGCCAGGGCGGTCAGGGCGGCGCCCGTCACCACGAGGTGGCGGGGCAGCCGGCCGCGCGGCGCGTCGGCCCGGGTCCACCAGTCCCGGCCATGCCGCCGGTTCATCAGGACGTCGTCGGCGTTGCCCCGCTGGAGGCGTACGGAGATCATGCGGTCGGCGCGGCGGACCGGATGGACCGTGGAGCGCGTTCCCTCGTTCACCGTCCAGCCCGCCGCCAGCACCCGAAGCGCGAGGTCCGCGTCCTCCCGGAAGGCCCGCCGGAAGCGTTCGTCGAAGCCGCCGACGGCTTCGAGCGCTTCGCGCCGGTACGCCATGTCGGCGGTGATCCAGCGGGCGGTGGCCAGTCCGGCGGTGTTGCGTTCCCAGTCCGTGGGCCGCCGGTCGGCGGGGAGCGGCACGGTGATGCGGGCGGTGACCGCCGCCGTCCGGTACGTCGCCGCCGCCAGGTCCCTGGCGAGGTCCTCCGCCCAGGTGGGGCCCGGCACGACGTCGTCGTCCAGGAAGACGGTCCACGGCACGGGACCCGCCTCCCGCCAGCCCCGGTTGCGCGCCGCCGCCGGGCCCCGGGCCCGGCCGGTCACCACGGTGGTGACGGGCCGCAGGGCCTGCGGGATGTCGGCCGGCAGGGGCAGCCCGCCGGTCTCGCGGCGGTCGTCGACGATGACGACCTGCGCCGGTTTCGGCCCGGTGGCGGCGGCCAGCGCCCGCAGGCATGTGGTCAGGCTGCGGCGGCCGATCGTGGGAATGACCACGGCGTAGGCCGGAGCGCCGGCCGCCGCGTCCTCTGTGTGGGGATTCATCGCACCGCCCCGTCGTCGTACGTGTCCGAGGAGTGGAAGAACTCCCCGCGCCGGATCGCGTACGGGCCGATCGCGAGCAGGTCGACGGGCGAGGAACCGAAGCACTCCAGCGCGTCGCGCGGGTCGTCCACCATCGGCCGGCCCGCGGTGTTGAGGCTCGTGTTGACGACCACCGGCAGTCCGGTCAGCCGCTCGAACTCGGTGAGCATCCGGGCGACCAGGGGTTCCCGCGCGGGGTCGACGGTCTGGATGCGGGCGGTGCCGTCGACGTGCACGACGGCGGGGATCCGGCCGCGCCACTCGGGTGCCACGTCGTGGACGAACAGCATGTACGGGCTGGGCATCGGCCCGTCGAAGATTTCGGGGGCCCGGTCGGCCAGCACCATGGGCGCCACCGGCCGGAACTGCTCGCGCCCCTTGACGTCGTTCAGCCGCTCCAGATTGCCCGCGTGTCCGGGGTGCGCCAGCAGCGAACGGTGGCCGAGCGCCCTGGGCCCGTACTCCGAGCGCCCTTGGAACCAGGCCACGACGGCGTTGTCCGCCAGCGCCCGGGCCACGGTCGCGGCGATGTCGGCGGGCCGGTCGAACGGTACGGCCGCGGTCTTCAGCCAGGCTCCGAGCTCCGCCTCCGACCAGTCGCGCCCGAGGTCGGCGCCGGCCATGGGCTCCGGCTCGTCCCCTCGGTCGGCGGCGAGCAGCAGGGCGCTGCCCAGGGCGGTCCCCGCGTCACCGGCGGCGGGCTGCACCCACACCCGGGAGAAGGGGCCCTCGCGGGCGATCCGGGAGTTGGCGACGCAGTTGAGCGCCACGCCGCCGGCGAGGGTGAGGAGGCTGTCGTGCGTCTTGCCGTGCAGCCAGCGCACGAGGTCCAGCAGGGTCTCCTCCAGGACGGCCTGGGCGCTGGCCGCGACATCGGCGTGGTCCTGCGTCCACGGCTCGTCCGCGCCGCGCGGCGCGCACAGCTCGTGCCAGGGCACCCCCGTCGCGCGGAAGCCCCCGTCCCCGGTGGGGTAGACGTAGCGGCGCAGCTCGGGGAGCATGCGCGGGGTGCCGTGCGAGGCCAGGGCCATGACCTTGAACTCGTCCGAGGAGCGCAGGAATCCGAGGTGCTCGGTGAGCTCCTCGTAGACCAGCCCCAGCGAGTGCGGCAGGTCCTGCGCGTGGAACGCCTCCAGCCGCCCGCGGATCCGGCGTGCCGCGAGGTGCGAGGCGCGTTCACCCCGGCCGTCGAGGACCAGTACCGACGAGGTGTCGGCGTCGGAGGCGGCGAACGCTCCGGACGCGGCGTGTGCCATGTGGTGCGGTACGAACCGGACGATGCCGGGGTCGAGACCCGGCAGGGCGGCCTTGAGGAACGCGGGGGCCTGCCGGGCGTACGTCAGCCGCAGGTGGTCCCAGGGGTCGTCCAGGCCCATGGCCTCGGCGGCCCTGGCGAGTTCCGGGTCGAAGGAGTACGCCACCGCGTCCAGGTCCTGCGGGCGCAGGTTCGCGCGCTTCAGGCACCAGGCGGCGGCCTTCTCCGGCAGCTCCCAGGCGGAGAACGGCACCGGCCGCTTGCCGTGCTTGCGCCGGGAGAACCGCTCCTCCTCCGCCGCGGCGACGGTCCGGCCGTCGATGACGAGGGCGGCTGCGGGGTCGTGGAAGAGAGCGTTGATTCCGAGGATGCGCATGGGGTCCCTGGCCTTTCGGCGAAATCGGGGCGAAGCCGGGTCGCGCGGACGGGCGCGGCCGGGAGGGCGTTCGGCCGGATCAGCTGTCCACGTGGGCGCGATACCAGGCGATGGTGCGGCGCAGACCTTCTTCGGCGGGCACCCGCGGCTCCCATTCGAGCTTGTCGCGCGCGAGTGTGATGTCCGGGCAGCGCACGGCGGGGTCGTCCGTCGGCCGTTCGATGTAGGAGATCTCGGAGCTGGACCCGGTCAGCTCGATGACGAGCCGCGCCAGTTCGAGCATGGTGATCTCGGTGGGGTTGCCGATGTTGACGGGACCGCGCATGCCGTGGGCGGCCGCGGCGAGGATGCCGCGTACGGTGTCGTCGACGTAGCACAGCGACCGGGTCTGGAGCCCGTCACCGGTGACGGTGAGCGGCTCGCCGGCGAGCGCCTGGCGGATGAAGGTGGGCACGGCGCGGCCGTCGTAGCCGCGCATGCGGGGGCCGTAGGTGTTGAACAGCCGCACGATGCCGGTGTTGGTGCCCTGGGCGTCGGCCTCGGCGGTGGTGAGTGCCTCGCCGAAGCGCTTGGCCTCGTCGTACACGCTGCGCGGGCCGACCGGGTTGACGTTGCCCCAGTACCGCTCGTTCTGCGGGTGCTGCTGGGGGTCTCCGTAGACCTCGGAGGTGGAGGCGAGGAGGAAGCGGGCCCCGGCGTCGTGGGCGAGGGCCAGTGCGTTGCGCGTACCGAGGCTGCCGGCCTCCATGGTGTGCAGCGGCAGTCGCAGGTAGTCGGCCGGGGAGGCCGGGGACGCGAAGTGCAGGACGAGGCCGGGTGGCCGGCCGACGTCGAACGGCTCCGAGACGTTGGCTTCCACCAGCGTGAACCCCGGGCGGTCGAGCAGCGCGGATATGTTCTCGCGCCGGCCGGTGCTGAAGTCGTCCACGCAGGTGACGGCGGCGCCCGCGTCCAGCAGGGCCGCGCACAGGTGCGAACCGACGAAGCCGGCACCGCCGGTGACCACGGCGTGTTCCCAGTCGCGTGAGAAAGCGGTGTTCATTCGATTTCCTCCGACCCGAGGGCTTGACCTCCGATCAGAGTCGGCCACCGCGCACCGTGCGGCGCGGTGATGTGGAGCATACGAGTGATGTACGGAGAGTGAGGAGCGCGGCGCCGGCGATGCTCACGGCCGGGGATCGGTGCGACGCCGGCCCGGGCGCGCATCGGGTCCCCCCGCCGGCCGTGGACCTCACCGGCGGGCAGTCGGCGGCCGTCCTCGTCGTCCAACCGCCGTCCGGAAACCGACGGCATATCGCTTGTTCTGTGCCATGGGTCACCGGTTTCCGCTTTGTGCCCATGAATGCCTACGGTTTTCATTGGTGACAAGCGTGTGTGGCGAGGAGGGAGTGCTGGCATGGGTACACCGGACGACCTGCCTGTCCTGCGCACGCTGGACGACGTGACCCGGCTGATCGAAGGCCAGGATCATCTGTACGTGCGCTGGTCACGCGGCCCCGCGAAGGACCTGAAAGCGGTGTCGAGCAAGGACGACCTGACGGGTGTCCCCATGCCGGGGCTGAGCGCGAACTCCCTCGATGTCGAGGCGTGGTGGGAGAACCGGCCCGTCAAGGTGTGGGTGGCCCGCCGGCTGCACGACTACTCGCACCTGCCGCGCGAGAAGGGCCCGGACGTGCACCCCTGGGCCCTGCGCGGACGGGAGCGCGGCCGGGGCCCGGACAACGAGCCGCTAGTGGGGGACGTCGAGCCTGTCGGCTGGATCGACGGCCGGGTGATCGAGGAGGCCGCCGCCGAAGTGGCCCGGCAGGAAGGCGTCTGGGGCCCGCTCCGGCGCAGGTCCTGACGAGCGGTCGCGGGCTTTGCGCCATCGCGGTGACAGCTTCGGCGGGAGGCATCCGCGTACCGGGGCCGTGGCATACATCGGCGCATGAACGTGAACCCGATCGAAATGCAGAAGTCCCTCGGCGGCGTCAACTACCCCGCCTCCAAGAGGGAGATCATCGAGAAGGCGGAGAAGAACGGCGCCAAGCAGGAGATCAAGGAAGCGCTCAAGGCACTGCCGGAAAAGGAGTACGAGTCCCCGGCGGCCGTCAACCGGGAAGTCGGCAAGTAGTCCCGCACCCTGCGGCACCCGGCGGCCCGGCCGGTCCGCGCCGGCCCGGGTGTCAGGCGGTCAGCGCCGGCCCGGGCTTCAGGCGGTCGAGCAGCCGTTCGTGGTGGAGCTCGGCGACGGGGGCCAGGAGGTCCGGGTGCCGCAGGAGCGCGGCGGCCCGGCGGTCCCGTGCGTCGGGCGTGACCAGACGCCGGAACTCGACCGCCGGAGCGTCCGCCTCCGGGGACCCGGCGAGCGCGGCCACCGCGGCTGCGGCCAGCGCGGGGGCGCTGAGCAGGCAGGCCGCCCAGCTCGCCACGACCTCGTCGACCCACGTACGCCAGGCGTACGTGTCCGGGTCGTCGCCGGCGGCCGTGCCGTCGGCTCCGGAGACCCAGTCGAGCCGGGCGGAGCCTCCGGGGCCCGCCACCGAGACCAGTGCGGCGTCCATGGGGCTCGGGTAGCGCAGCCAGGCCGCCACGGTCACGGCCTGCCGCGCCTGCGCCTCACAGAGGGCGGAGTCCATCGCCCCGCCGTCCGACGGATAGGCGCGGGTCAGCCACTGAGCGGTCGCCGCTATCAGCGGGGAGAGATCTGCGGGCATGTCCGGGCCGTCCGAATTCATCGGGAGAGAAGCCCGGAACGCTACCCCCCGGCTTTCCGTACGGAAATGGCGCGCGTCACGACCGGACCGTGGTCCGCGCCACACCACCCACACAGAGGAGCAACACCATGGCACACGGCGGAGACGTCATCGCGGAATTGACCACCGACCACGACGAGGTGAAGGAGCTGTTCACCAACATCGAGGAGCTCCCGGCCGGTGACAGGCAGCGGAAGGTGTACGCCGACCAGGTCACCATGGAGCTGGTCCGCCACTCGGTGGCCGAGGAGGCGTACCTCTACCCGGCGGTCCGCAAGCACGTCCCCGGCGGTGACGCGCTCGCGGACAAGGAGCTGGAGGACCACGCCGAGGCGGAGCAGACCATGAAGGACATGGAGAGCTGCGAGGCGGACGACCCGCAGTTCGACATGCTGGTGGGCAAGCTCATGACGGAGATCAGGACGCACATCCTCGACGAGGAGGACAACCTCTTCCCCCGGCTGCGCGAGGCATGTACCCCCGAGATGCTGAACGAGCTGGGTGACAAGGTCCGGCAGGCCAAGAAGATGGCGCCGACCCGTCCGCACCCCTCCGCCCCCGACAAGCCGCCGGCGAACAAGCTGCTGGCTCCCGGGGCCGGTCTGGTCGACCGGATGCGCGACGCCCTGTCGGGCCGGGGCAAGTAGTCCTGAGGACGGCGTCCGGTGCTCCCCGGAGCACCGGACACCGAGGGCCGGTCGCGGCGCCGCGTCCGGCCTTCTGCGTGTGCGGGTCTACCTGTGCGAGGTCTACGTGCGCGGGGTCTACGTGTGCAGGGTGCCGTCCAGCACCGTGACGGCGTTCCCGGTGAGGTGCACGCGGTCGCCGCGCACCGCGGTACGGACCAGGCCCCCGCGCACGGACGCCTGGAGGCCGGTGAGCCCGTCGCGGCCGAGGCGTTCGGACCAGTACGGGGCGAGCGCGGTGTGGGCGCTGCCGGTGACGGGGTCCTCGGGGATGCCCTCGGCCGGTGAGAAGAAGCGCGAGACGAAGTCGTACGTCCGGTCCGCCCAGGCCGGGGCGGTGACGATGACGCCGCGCCGTTTCTCGCGGCGTGTCAGGGCGGCCACGGCGTCCAGGTCGGGGACCACGGCGCGGACGGCGTCCTCGTCGGGCAGGACGGTCAGCAGGTCGCCCAGGGCTCCCGTACGGAACGTGGCCGCGGGCGTGGTCCCGAGGGCCTCGGCCAGTCCTTCGGGGACGGGCGTCCGGGAGCCCGGCGCCGCCGGGAAGTCCAGTGTGATGGTGCCTTCCGCGTCGGTGTGCGCGAGGAGGGCACCGCTGTGCCTGCTGCTGAAGCGCACCGTACCGATGTGGCCGCGCTCGGTGCGGAGCACGTGCGCGGTGGCCAATGTGGCATGGCCGCAAAGGTTCGTCTCGGCGAGCGGGGTGAACCAGCGGATCGCCCAGCCGGCCTCGCCCGCACCGGGCCGCGGGAGGGCGAAGGCGGTCTCCGAGTGGTTCAGTTCCGCCGCGACCTGCTGCATCCAGCCGTCCTGTGGCCATTCCCCGGCGGGCAGGAGGCACACACCCGCCGGGTTCCCGGCGAACGGACGGTCGGTGAAGGCGTCGACTACGTAGATGCGCATGCCCGAACCGTAGCGAGTCCAATCCAGGGCCATCCAAGTCCAATTCAAGAAGAGTGGACTGTTTTTCTCGACGACCGCTGCGCCGTGGCGGGCTTCCGGCGTCAGTCCGTGGAGAGGGCCTGGAGAAGGTCGCCCACCTGCGGGTCGGGCAGGGCCCGGGCGACATCGGCCTGGGCCACGATGCCGACGAGGTCGTGGCCGTCGATGACGGGCAGCCGCCGGACCTTGTGCGACGTCATCGTGCGCAGGATCTCGCCGGCGTCGTCGTCGGCGCCGATGGTCACCGCCTCGCCCTGCGCCAGTTCGCCCGCCGTGGTCCGAGCGGGGTCCTTGCCGGCCCCCAGGACCTTCACGACGATGTCGCGGTCGGTCAGCATGCCCTTGAGCCTGTTGTCGGTCCCGCAGATCGGCAGGGCGCCGACGCCCAGCTCCGTCATCTTCCTGGCCGCGACCAGCACCGTCTCGTCGGCCCCGATGCACTCGGTACCGGGGGTCATGATCTCTCTGGCAGTTGTCACGTCTCGTCATCCCATCCTCGTGGCGGAGGGAGCCGCCCGGCGCTTCGCCACCCCGGGCCGGCTCCCTCACACTACCTACGCCCGTCCCCGGACGGCGGCCAACGCGCCACGTCGTCACCGGACCGCCGTCATCCGATTGCCGTGCCTCAGGGCCGGCCGGGTGAAAGCCGCGACGCGCCGCCGGCGGAAGGGGTACCTCTGCGCGGACGAACGGTTCGGTGCGCCGGGGGAAATCCAGGAAACGAGGAGTACATGCAGATCGGCTACAAGCTCGCCGCCGAGGCGTTCGGACCGGCGGAGCTGGTGCGGCAGGCCGTGCTGGCGGAGCGGGCGGGCTTCGATTTCGTCGAGATCAGCGACCACTACCACCCCTGGCTCGACAACCAGGGCCATTCGCCGTTCGCCTGGACCGTGCTGGGCAGTATCGCGGCGAAGACGTCCCGGATCGGGCTGGCGACGGGCGTGACGTGTCCGACCGTGCGCTACCACCCGGCGATCGTGGCCCAGGCCGCGGCGACCCTCGCCCTGCTGTCGGACGGCCGCTTCGTGCTCGGCGTCGGCTCCGGCGAGCGGCTGAACGAGCACGTCACCGGCGTGGGCTTCCCCGACGCCGTCAGTACGCGGCACGAGATGCTCAGGGAGGCCCTGGAGATCATCCGGCTGCTGTGGCGCGGCGGATACCAGTCGTACGAGGGCAAGCACCTGCGGCTGCGGGACGCCCGGGTGTTCGATCTGCCCGCTGAACTGCCGCTGATCGCGGTGGCGGCCAGCGGCCCGGCGTCGACGCGGATCGCCGCGGAGCTCGGCGACGGCCTGTTCGCCACCGAGGACAAGGCGGAGATCGTCCGGCAGTACCGCGACGCGGGCGGCGGCGGCCCGCGCTACGCGGAGGTGCCGATGGCGTGGGCCCCGGACGAGCACACGGCCGCGAAGGCCGCGCTGGAGACCTCGCGCTGGGCGGTGACCGGGTGGAAGGTCATGAGCGAGCTGCCGAACCCGGTCAACTTCGACGCGGCGACCACGACCGTGCGCGAGGAGGACATCCTGGAGAAGTTCGCCTGCGGCCCGGATGCCGCCCGGTACGTCGAGGTGGCACAGCGGTTCGTCGACGCGGGCTTCGACCGCCTGGTCATGCAGAACGCGGGCCCGGACCCCGACGGCTTCATCGACTTCTACCAGCGGGAACTCGCCTCCCGTATCCCGGCGCTCACGCCCGGCGGCGGACGCGGCTGAGACCTGGCCGGAACGGGACCGCCCCGGCCCGCATGCACGCGGGCCGGGGCGGAACGTACCACCCGGACGTCAGGCGGAACGCGACAGGTGCCGCTGGGTCAGCCGAGCGTCGCGACGGCCTGGTTGAAGGTGTTCGACGGGCGCATCACGGCCTGCGCCTTGGCGGCGTCGGGCCGGTAGTAACCGCCGATGTCGGCCGGGGAGCCCTGCACCGCGATCAGCTCGTCGACGATGGTCTGCTCCTGCTCGGCCAGCGTCTTGGCGAGAGCCGCGAACGCCTCGGCGAGCTTGGCGTCCTCGGTCTGCTTCGCCAGCTCCTGGGCCCAGTACAGGGCCAGGTAGAAGTGGCTGCCGCGGTTGTCGATGCCACCGAGGCGACGGCTCGGCGACTTGTCCTCCTCCAGGAAGGTCGCGGTCGCGCGGTCGAGGGTGTCGGCGAGCACCTGGGCGCGCGCGTTGTCCGTCGTCTGCGCGAGGTGCTCGAAGCTGACCGCGAGCGCGAGGAACTCGCCCAGGCTGTCCCAGCGCAGGTAGTTCTCCTTGACGAGCTGCTGCACGTGCTTGGGCGCGGAGCCGCCTGCGCCGGTCTCGAACAGGCCGCCGCCGTTCATGAGGGGGGCGACCGACAGCATCTTCGCGCTCGTGCCGAGCTCGAGGATCGGGAACAGGTCGGTGAGGTAGTCGCGCAGGACGTTGCCGGTGACCGAGATGGTGTCCTCGCCGCGGCGGATGCGCTCCAGGGAGAACGCGGTCGCCTCGACCGGGGACATGATCTCGATCCGCAGGCCCTCGGTGTCGATCTCAGCGAGGTACGTACGGACCTTGGCGATCAGCTGCGCGTCGTGCGCGCGGGTCTCGTCGAGCCAGAAGACGGCCGGGACGCCGGTCGCGCGGGCGCGGGTGACGGCGAGCTTGACCCAGTCCTGGACCGGCAGGTCCTTGGTCTGGCACATGCGGAAGATGTCGCCCGCTCCGACGGCCTGCTCCAGGACGGCGTCGCCGGCCGCGTCGACGACCCGGACCGTGCCGGTGACCGGGATCTCGAAGGTCTTGTCGTGGCTGCCGTACTCCTCGGCCTTCTGCGCCATGAGGCCGACGTTCGGCACCGAGCCCATCGTCGACGGGTCGAACGCGCCGTTCGCGCGGCAGTCGTCGATGACGACCTGGTAGATGCCGGCGTAGCTGCTGTCCGGGAGGACCGCGAGGGTGTCGGCCTCCTGGCCGTCCGGGCCCCACATGTGGCCGGAGGTGCGGATCATGGCCGGCATGGAGGCGTCGACGATGACGTCGCTCGGTACGTGCAGGTTGGTGATGCCCTTGTCGGAGTCGACCATCGCGAGGGCCGGGCCCTCGGCCAGCTCGGCCTCGAAGGACGCCTGGATCTCGGCGCCGATGTGCGGCACGGAGTCCAGACCCTTGAGGATGCCGCCGAGGCCGTCATTGGGGGTCAGGCCGGCGGCGGCGAGGACCTCGCCGTACTTCGCGAACGTTTTCGGGAAGAAGGCGCGGACCACGTGGCCGAAGATGATCGGGTCGGAGACCTTCATCATCGTGGCCTTCAGGTGTACGGAGAACAGCACGCCCTCGGCCTTGGCGCGGGCGACCTGGGCGGTGAAGAACTCGCGCAGCGCCGCGACGCGCATGACGGCCGCGTCGACGACCTCGCCCGCCAGGACGGGCACCGACTCGCGCAGGACGGTGGTGGTGCCGTCGTCACCGACGAGCTCGATGCGCAGGGAGCCCGCCTCGGAGATGACGGCGGACTTCTCGGTGGAGCGGAAGTCGTCGTTGTCCATGTGCGCGACGTTGGTCTTCGAGTCGGCCGTCCAGGCACCCATGCGGTGCGGGTGCTTCCTGGCGTAGTTCTTGACCGAAGCGGGGGCGCGGCGGTCGGAATTGCCCTCGCGCAGCACGGGGTTGACGGCGCTGCCCTTGACCTTGTCGTACCGCGCGCGGACGTCCTTGTCCTCGTCGGTCTTCGGGTCGTCCGGGTAGTCCGGCAGCGCGTAGCCCTGCTCCTGGAGCTCGGCGATCGCGGCCTTCAGCTGCGGGATCGAGGCCGAGATGTTCGGAAGCTTGATGATGTTCGCGCCCGGCGTCTTGGCCAGCTCACCGAGCTCGGCGAGCGCGTCGTCGATGCGCTGGCTCTCTTCGAGGTACTCGGGGAAGAGGGCGATGATGCGGCCGGCCAGCGAGATGTCGCGGCTCTCCACCGTGACCCCGGCCGTCGAGGCGTAGGCCTCGACCACAGGCAAGAACGAATACGTCGCCAGGGCCGGGGCCTCGTCGGTGTGTGTGTAGATGATGGTCGAGTCAGTCACCGGGTGCTCCGCTCCACGTCTGCAACATTGCTTGACATCAAGATATCTCTAGACCGTATCTCTCTCGACAGGGGTCGGTCAGCCCGCCAGCGCCGTCGCCACGACGGCCTTGGCCTCCTCCTGGACGCGGGCGAGGTGGTCCGGGCCGAGGAAGGACTCGGCGTACACCTTGTAGACGTCCTCGGTGCCCGACGGGCGGGCGGCGAACCAGGCACTCTCGGTGGTGACCTTGATGCCGCCGATGGCGGCGCCGTTCCCGGGGGCCTCGGTCAGTACGGCGGTGATCGGCTCTCCGGCCAGGGTGTCCGCCGTGACCTGCCGGGGCGACAGGCGGGCCAGTACCGCCTTCTCCTCCCGGGTTGCGGGGGCGTCGACGCGGGCGTAGGCGGGCGCGCCGAAGCGGGCGGTGAGCGCCGCGTAGTGCTCGGAGGGCGACTTTCCGGTGACGGCGAGGATCTCGGAGGCGAGCAGGGCCAGGATGATGCCGTCCTTGTCGGTGGTCCACACCGAGCCGTCGCGGCGCAGGAAGGAGGCCCCGGCCGATTCCTCGCCGCCGAAGCCGATCGAGCCGTCGGACAGGCCGTCCACGAACCACTTGAAGCCCACGGGTACTTCGACGAGCGGGCGTCCGAGGTCGGCCGCGACCCGGTCGATCATCCCGGACGACACCAGGGTCTTGCCGACCCCGGCGCCCGCCGGCCACTGCTCGCGGTGGGAGTAGAGGTAGCCGATGGCGGTGGCGAGGTAGTGGTTGGGGTTCATCAGACCGCCGTCGGGGGTGACGATGCCGTGCCGGTCGGCGTCGGCGTCGTTGCCGGTGGTGATCTGGAAGCGGTCGCGGCCCTCGATCAGCGAGGCCATGGAGTACGGCGACGAGCAGTCCATACGGATCTTGCCGTCCCAGTCCAGCGTCATGAAACGCCAGGCCGGGTCGGTGTGCGGGTTGACGACGGTCAGGTCGAGGCGGTGCTGCTCGGCGATGCGGCCCCAGTACGCGACCGACGCGCCGCCCAGCGGATCGGCGCCGATGCGCACGCCGGCGGCGCGTACCGCGTCCAGGTCGAGGACGGACGGCAGGTCGGTGACGTAGCGGTCCAGGAAGTCGTAGCGCCCGGTGGTGGGCGCGGCGAGCGCGCGGGTGTACGGCAGCCGGCGTACGTCCTTCATGCCGTCCGCGATGATCGCGTTGGCCCGGTCCTGGATCCAGCCGGTCGCGTCGGAGCCCGCGGGGCCGCCGCTGGGCGGGTTGTACTTGAAGCCGCCGTCGCCGGGCGGATTGTGCGACGGGGTGACGACCACACCGTCGGCGAGGCCCGACGTACGGCGGAGGTTGTGGCCGAGGATGGCGTGCGACACGGCGGGCGTGGGGGTGTAGCCGTCGGCCGTGTCGATGAGCACGGTCACGTCGTTGGCGGCGAAGACCTCGACGGCGGTCACGCGGGCGGGCTCGGACAGGGCGTGGGTGTCGGCTCCGAGGAACAGCGGCCCGTCGATGCCCTGTTGGGCGCGGTACTCGCAGATCGCCTGGCTGGTCGCGGCGATGTGGTCCTCGTTGAAGGCGGTGGCCAGGGACGTCCCCCGGTGCCCGGAGGTCCCGAAGGCGACCCGCTGGCCGGGCTCCCGTACGTCGGGGTGCAGCGCGTAGTACGCCGTCACCAGCCGGGCCACGTCCGTGAGATCGTCCGGCCCGGCCTGCTGTCCCGCTCGTTCGTGCGCCATGTGGCCACTCCTCCAGTTCGTCGGTGCCGGTGTCGGCGTCGGTCACCCGTGAGTACCACAGGCACATTTCATTGTGGGGCCGTGTGGTGATTGACCAGGCTCTCCAAGTCGCCCACGGCTGTTTCCACGGTGGGCAGGGCCAGGCAGGCCAGCCGGGCCTGCTTCACCCGCCGCAGCACGGATCCGTCGTCGAGGAGGCGGCGGCACGTCGACGCGATGCCGGCCGGGGTGGGATCGGTGACCTCGCCGCCGATGCCCAGCTCGGTGACGCGCCGGGCGTTCATGGGCTGGTCGGCCGTCCTGGGCAGCACCGCCATCGGAGTCGCGGTGCTGATCGCCTCCCGCACGCTGGTGTAACCGCCGTGGGTGAGGAAGAGGTCGACCGCCTCCAGCAGCAGCGGTTGCGGTACGTGGTCGACGACATGCACGTGGGGGGCGGGGTCGAGGCCGGCGACGGACACACCGCTGGTGGAGACCACCGCTGTGCAGTCCAGCCGCGACAGTCCCTCGGTCATCGACCGCAGGACGGTCGCCGGATCCGGCTGTCCGGCCAGCGGCCGGTGTCCGTCCGGGGCGGGCAGGAAGAGCGGCAGGGCGCACCCGATTCCGGCGTACACCAGGGGGCGGTCGGTGGGCAGGCCGAGGATCCAGCTGGGGAGTTTCGCCCGGGGGTCGTGGAAGGCGGGCTGACGGTAGGCGTGCGCGGGCGGGAGGTGGGGGGCGAAGGTCCAGGAGGGCGGGAGGTAGTCGAGGTGTCCGTGAGCCGTCAGGGACAGCGGGTCGTCCTGGAGCGGCAGGCCGGTGGTGGAGCGCCACTGGTTGAGGTACGGCAGCAGAGCCGCCGGGTCGGTGAATCCCTTGGCCCCGGACGCCATCGCCACCTGCGGGATCGCGAGTTTCTCGGCCACCAGGCAGGCACTGACGTCCATCGCGTCGCGCAGCAGCAGATCCGGCTTGAACTCGTGGGCCAGCGCGTCCAGCGCCGTGAACTGGCTCAGCAGGTGCGGTCCCGCCAGTGCGAGCGCCGCCGTGTCCGGGGACGCGGCCCCGCTCCGCAGGTGCCCGACGGCGTCCCGGGTCTCCTCGCCGGCCGTCATCGCGTCGCCGAACAGGCTCGGCAGACAGGGGGTCGCGGGAACGCCTTGGTCCAGGAAGAAGCCGAGCAGGTGCTCCTCGGTGGCGATGTGCACTTCATGACCCGCGCCGGACAGCAGGCGCGCGAAGCGGATCGCCTCGCGCGTTTGGGAAGGGGAGAGAATCGAAGTGCACAAAACGCGCATACCAGAGATCACCGTATCCCCGCTCGACAGCATTTCCGGCTCGAATCATCCTCTTGGGCCGTCGCGCCGGTGCGGTGACTCACCGGTCGGTGTGATCAACGGGTTGGGCCGCGGCGGTTCCGGTGCTTCGATGTGACAGTCCTCGTGCCGACAGGTGCTCCGGGGACCGGACATCCCTGGAGGTCGCGGGTGACGAACGGACGTACGAACCCTCCCACGCTCGAGGAAGTCGCCGCCTTCGCGGGTGTCGGGCGGGGCACGGTGTCGCGGGTCATCAACAAGGCGCCGGGGGTGAAGGCCGCGACCCGGCTGGCGGTCGAGCGGGCGATAACCCAGCTCGGCTACGTCCCCAACCACGCGGCCCGCGCCCTGGCGGGCAGCCGCACCGACGCGGTGGCGCTGGTGATCACGGAGACCGAACGGCGATTCTTCGCGGAGCCGTTCTTCTCCGAGATCGTGCACGCGGTCGGCGCCGGGCTGGCGGAGACCGAGATACAGCTGCTGCTCACGCTGGTCCGTACGCAGAAGGAGCGGCAGCGGTTCGTGCAGTACGCGCGCGCCGGGCGGGTGGACGGGGTGCTGATGGTGTCCGTCCACGGCGACGACCCGCTCCCCGACATGCTCGCCGAACTGGAACTGCCGACGGTCCTCAGCGGCCGGCGCTCGGGCGACGAGTCGGTGTCGTACGTCGACTCCGACAACGTCGGCGGCGCCAGATCGGCGGTCCGCCACCTGGTGGACACGGGGCGGCGGGCCATCGCCACGGTGACCGGCCCGCCGGACATGTATGTCGCGCAGTGCCGGCTGCGCGGCTACCAGGAGGAGATACGTAAGGCGTTCGGCGAGGTGGAGCCGTCGTGGATCGCACGGGGCGACTTCACCGAGGAGAGCGGGCGCCGGGCGACGGCCCGGCTCCTGGAGCTGCATCCGGAGCTGGACGCGGTGTTCGCCGCCTCGGACATCATGGCGGCGGGAGCCCTGCACACGTTGCGCGCGGCGGGCCGCCGGGTTCCCGAGGACGTGGCCGTCGTGGGGTTCGACGACTCCCCGCTCGCCCAGCACACCGATCCCCAACTCACCACCGTCCGCCAGCCGGTGGAGGAGATGGGCCGCGCCATGGCACGGGTGCTGCTGGAGGACATCGAGAACCCGAGCGCCGCCTGGCGTCACGTCATACTGCGGACGAAGCTGGTGCGGCGCGCGTCGGCCTGACACTGCGGCGCGGCGCGAACCGGCCGAGGCCGGGCCGGGCCGCAGGCACAAGCCCTGCGGATCAACCACCGCACAATCCGCGGCACTTGACCCTGTCGCCCTCCCCCCGAGAACAAGGCTCCCCGCACGCCTTGCCAGTACCCCGGTGCGTCCCTACAGTCCCACCGAAAGCAGCAATGGGAGCGCTCCCACCCCGCACTCCGGGAGCGCTGCCCTCTCCCCCGCACGCTTTCTCACCGAAGGAGCCTCATGACACCGCTCCCCCGCTGCGCCGGTTCCGTCCGCGCCGTCCTCATGTCCCTGCTGGTGGCCCTGGTGTCGACGGCCGCGCTCGTGACGTCAGCAGGGCCCGCCCGGGCCGACACCCTGATATGCGAGCAGTACGGTTCGACCACCATCCAGGGCCGCTATGTCGTGCAGAACAACCGATGGGGCACCGGCGCCGCCCAGTGCGTCAACGCGACCGCGACCGGCTTCGAACTCACCCGCGCCGACGGGTCCGTACCGACCAACGGGGCGCCCAAGTCGTACCCGTCGGTCTTCAACGGCTGCCACTACACGAACTGCTCACCCGGTACCCGTCTGCCGATGCGGGTGAACGAGATCAGCACCGCGCCGAGCAGCATCTCCTACGGGTACGTCGACAACGCGGTCTACAACGCGTCGTACGACATCTGGCTCGACCCGACGCCCAGGACGGACGGCGTGAGCCGCACCGAGATCATGATCTGGTTCAACCGGGTGGGACCGGTCAACCCGATCGGATCGAAGAGCGCAACGGCGACGGTGGCAGGCCGCACCTGGGAGGTCTGGTCCGG
This sequence comes from Streptomyces agglomeratus, assembly GCF_001746415.1. NCBI lineage: Bacteria > Bacillati > Actinomycetota > Actinomycetes > Kitasatosporales > Streptomycetaceae > Streptomyces > Streptomyces agglomeratus. Next base: position 7,053,529 of record NZ_MEHJ01000001.1, on the reverse strand, counting down.
CAACAACGGTGCCAATGACGTGATCTCGTTCGTGGCACCGTCGGCGATCGCGAGCTGGAGTTTCGACGTCATGGACTTCGTCGACCAGGCGGTGGCGCGCGGGCTGGCGCAGGAATCGTGGTACGTCACCAGCGTGCAGGCCGGGCTCGAGCCCTGGGAGAACGGGGCGGGCCTGAAGGTCGGGTCGTTCTCGTCCACCGTCAACGGCGGCGGCAGCGGACCGGGGGACCCCGGAACCCCGGCGGCCTGCCGCGTGACGTACGCCGCCCACGCGTGGCCCGGCGGCTTCACCGCCGATGTGACGGTCACCAACGCGAGCACCACACCCGTCGACGGCTGGAAGGTGGCTTTCGGACTCCCGGCCGGACAGAGCGTCACCCACGCCTGGAACGCCGTCATCGCCCCGTCCGCCGGGACGGTGACCGCGACGAACACTTCGTCCAACGCCCGGATCGCGGCCAACGGCAGCCAGTCGTTCGGCTTCCAGGGCACGTACTCGGGCACGTTCGCCGAGCCGGCGCAGTTCAGCCTCAACGGAACCGCGTGCGCCGTGGCGTAGAAGTCCTTGCCCGACCGTACGCGCGTGCCCCTGGCTGCTTACGCCGCCGCGAGCCGGTCGACGGCGGCCCGTACGGGCCGTACGCCGTCCTCCGCGCCGATGCGGGCCGCCAGAGCGCGTGCGCGGTGCCGGTACGACGGCTCGGCCGTCGCGCGCTCCAGCGCGGCGGCCAGGCGCGCGGTGGTGATCCGGCGCAGGGGCACGGCCTCGGGAGCGACCCCCAGGGCGACGAGGCGGGAGGACCAGAAGGCCGCGTCGAACTGGACGGGTACGGGCACGGCGGGCACCCCCGCCCGCAGACCGGCGGCCGTCGTGCCCGCGCCGGCATGGTGGACCACGGCCGCCATGTGCGGGAAGAGCACGGCATGCGGGACCTCACCGATGGTGATCATGTCCTCGGCGTCCGCGCCGGCGTCGAGTCCGCCCCAGCCTCGCTGGATGACGCCGCGCTGCCCCGCTGCCCGCAGGGCGCGCACCACGACCCGGCTCAGGCGGCCGGCGTCGGGCACGGTGGCGCTGCCCAGGCCGACGAAGACCGGCGGGCGTCCTCGGGCCAGGAAGTCCCTCAGCCCGGGCGGCAGGACCGCCCCGGGCGGGTCCTCGGGCCACCAGTAACCAGTGATGCTCAGGCCGGGACGCCAGTCGGCGGGCCTGGGCACCACCGACGGGCTGAAGCCGTGGAGGACCGGCCAGTCCTGCCGCTCCCGGGCCCGCCGGGCGGCGCGTGCGCTCGTACGCGCGAGTCCGGTCCGCGCCCGCAGAGCGCGTGCGGTGTCGGCGAAGACGGCGTCGAGAGCGGCGTTCACCGTGCGGCCGGCCAGCCGGTTCCCGGCCGCGCCCCACGAGCGGGTGCCGGTCACCGGTGGCGGGAAGGCGCTCGTCGCCGCCAGAGGTTGCAGGTATACGCCCATGCTGGGCAGCGCCAGCCCCTCGGCGACGGCGTGGCCGAGCGGCCCCAGCGAGCTCGACACCAGCACTACGTCGCTCCGCCGTGCCGCCAGGAGCAGATCGTCGGCCATGCCGCCGACCAGGGACCGGGCCATGGCGGTCATCCGCGCCAGCTTCCCCACGGCGGTGACACTGCGCCCCAGGGCGCGGCCGCGTGCGGAGGCGAGTTCCGCGCGCGGGTCCACCGGCAGGGGGTGGAAGCCCACGCCGGCCGGTTCCGCCAGCGGCGCGAAGCACGCGTGCGTCACCAGGGTGACCTCGTGGCCCGCCTCGGCCAGGCCGTGCGCGAGCCCGGTGTAGGGCGCCACGTCACCGCGCGAACCCGCTGTCATCAACGCCACCCGCATGGCCACCAGTATGGCGCGGAAGGCCGGCCCGGCTGGGTATTCCGGGGCAGCGGGAAGAAGTCCTCCGAAGTCGCGGAAAGAAGTCCTTGTGAGCCGGTGTCCCGGATTTGAGTGCTCCGCTCCGGGGAACCCAAGTGTGGTCAAACCGACCGACCAGGAGGCCGCCTGTGAATCCCCCCATGAATCCGCCCGCGAATCCGTCTTCCGACCCGTCCCCGGACAACGGCCGACGCGAGACGGAGAACCCCGTCACGAAGCATCCGCGGCCGAAGCTCCCGGACCAGGAACAGGCGCACCCCGGCTGGACGGGCCCGATGGACCCGCCGCCCGACCACGGCGAGGACTCCTACCGGGGAAGCGGGCTTCTGGAGGGGCTCTCCGCCGTGGTGACGGGCGGGGACTCGGGGATCGGCCGGGCGGTGTGTCTGGCCTTCGCGCGCGAGGGGGCCGACGTGCTCCTCACGCACCTGCCGGAGGAGGAGAAGGAGGCCGCGGAGACCTCACGGCTCGTCGAGGAGGCCGGGCGCAGGGCTGTCGCGGTGAGCTGTGACATCCGGGAGGAGGAGCAGTGCCGGGCACTCGTCGAGCGGGCTGTCTCGGAATTCGGCCGCATCAACATTCTGGTGAACAACGCGGCGTATCAGATGTCGCAGCCCGACGGCATCGGATCCATTACGACGGAGCAATTCGACCGGGTCATGAAGACCAATCTCTACGGCATGTTCTGGCTGTCGAAGATGGCACTCCCGCACATTCCCGAGGGAGGCTCCATCATCAACTCGTCCTCCGTTCAGGCGTACAAGCCCAGCCCGCATCTCCTCGATTACGCCATGACGAAGTCGGCCATTGTCGCCTTTACCCAGGGGCTGGCCCAGATGGTCGCCTCCCGCGGGGTCCGGGTCAACGCGGTCGCTCCCGGCCCGGTATGGACGCCGCTGATTCCGGCGACCATGCCCGACACCACCGAGTTCGGAAAGCAGGCGCCGCTGGGGCGGCCCGCACAGCCTGCCGAAATGGCTCCGGCCTATGTGTTCCTGGCTTCACCGCAGGCGAGTTACATCACGGCTGAGATCGTCAACGCCACGGGCGGTACGCCACTGCCGTAAAGGGCGCCCCGGCGCCGCTCACTTCGATTCGCCGGAGCCGGGTTCCGCCATCTTCCGGTGCGCGGCCGCCTTGACGCTGTCGGGGAGGATCCTGTTCGCGAGCCCTTGCGCCTTGGTCTTGACGGAACCCGCGACGATTTTCTTCCGGCCGGTCATCAGCGCCTCGAACCCCTGCCGCGCCACCTCCTCGGGGTCGTCCTTCTTCTGCCGCCCGACCCGTGTGTCGTCCATGCCGGCGCGGCGGAAGAAGGGCGTCTCCGTAGCGCCCGGCATCACCGCCGTGACCGTCACTCCGGTGCCCTTGAGTTCGTTCCGCAATGCCTGCGCGAACGACTGGACGAACGACTTGGAGGCGTTGTAGACGGCCTGGAAGGAGCCCGGGACCGCCGCGGCGATGGACGACGTGAACAGGAGCCGGCCCTCGCCGCGCGCGACCATGCCGGGCAGCAGGCCCTTCGCCAGCCGCACGGTGGACGTGACGTTCAGGTCGATGACGCGCACCTCGTCCGCGACATCGGTGTCAAGGAAGGCGCCGCCCCGGCCGACGCCGGCGTTGAGCGCGGCGGCGGCCAGGGGGCGTCCGGTCGCCGTAATGGCGCCGAGCAGCATTTCGGTTCCTTCCTCAGTGGCCAGGTCGGTTTTCACGGTCAGTACGTAGGCTCCATGAGCCCGCATTTCGTCCGCCGCGACGGCGAGTCCGGAATTTTCGGCGGTCAGTACAAGGTCAAAGCCGTGTTCCGCGAATTGCTTGGCCAGCTCGAATCCGATTCCGCTGGAGGCACCGGCGACGAGGGCCAGAGGCTTGGGCTCGTTCATGAGTCGGCAGGTACCCCCATGGGGCGATTCGTACCAATATTCACCTTTTCGCCGCACGCCTCGGACGGCCGAACCGACGCCCCGGCGCCCGGCGGACCACCAGCCGCCCTCCCCCGGCGATGCATCCCAATCCCCCTCGCCGCTCTGACGATTAGCGACCAATGAGCCCAAGTCGGCCTGAATAAAACGCACTTGCCGCACCCGGAGGACGGACGCCCGAACGGGGCGCACCGCCAAGATGGGCACTTCCGACCACGAACGACCCATGTGGGCGGTTTGCCGGAAAGGCCGTCGCGGACCTTAACCCGTGATACGGGTCACTTCCGCGACAGAAAGTAAAAGTTCTTTCGGGCGTCAGATCCCGCCCTCCGAAAGAAAGTTGCCTTCGCCGCCCACGGACAGTGACAGAAGTTCCCCCTTCCTGATGCGCCGCGCGATTGATCCGGAGATTCCCGGGCTTGTTCTTCCCGGCCTGTCTCGCTTACGGTCACCGTCAATCCGGGTGGACCGCCGAATCCTGCCGCCGTCCGGAATCCACAACCACTCACACTCACGTACGGCAGGAGCGGGGGAACCAGGTAAGCCGCCGGTCCGGAACGTTTCCGGACCGGCTTGGGGTGAAGTCGCACCGAACGTGCGACCGGGCATCTCCAGCCCGAACCCGACAGCTCACCTCGCAGGCGACGGAGAGGAATTCGTCATGCCCTCAAAGGGTAAGCACCGTCGCACCAAGGCCAGATCGCTGACCCGTGGCCTCATCGCCGCGGGTACCGGTGGCGCCGCACTCGTTCTGCCCCTGATCGGTGCGAACACCGCAGGCGCGGCGCAGCCCGCCGCCGCGGAGAAGACCGTGGCCGCCGCCCCGGCCGCCGCCAAGAAGGCCGCTCCCAAGACCTACACCGTGGTCTCGGGCGACTCGCTTTCCAAGATCGCGGACGCGCACTCGCTGAGCGGCTGGAAGAAGCTGTACCAGGACAACCGCCAGGTCATCGGTGACGAGCCGTCGCTGATTCACCCCGGTCTGAAGCTGACGATCGGCGCCAAGGCGAAGGCCGCCACGCCGGCGAAGGCGCCCGCGAAGGCCGCCCCGGCGGCCGAGCGGGCCGACCGTTCTGAGGCCCGCGCCGCCGTCGCGAAGACGACGACGTACACGAACGACCTCGACGGCTGGATCAAGGAGTCGCTGGCCGTCATGGCCAAGCACGGCATCCCGGGCACGTACGAGGGCATCCACCGCAACGTCATGCGGGAGTCCTCGGGCAACCCGCGGGCCATCAACAACTGGGACTCCAACGCCGTGGCCGGTACGCCGTCCAAGGGCCTGCTCCAGGTCATCGCGCCCACGTTCGCGGCCTACCACGTGCCCGGTACGTCGATGGACAGCTACGACCCCGTCGCCAACATCACCGCCGCGTGCAACTACGCCGCGGACCGGTACGGCTCGATCGACAACGTGAACGGCCCGTACTAGAGGGACCGCTTGCGGCAGTCATGGCCCGCCCGCTCCGGCGCGGCAGCCTCCGGGGTGCCGTCGGAGCGGGCGGGCCTGTCGCATGCCGGCCCCGGGGGGGAGCTCCGACTCCCCGGCCGACATCGCGCACGGCACCCACAGACAGGCACGCAATGCTAGAAATAGGGCATGAGCGGACGTCTCGGACGATCCAAGGCGGACGGGGCACCGCGCTCGTCCCGGCGGGGAGTGCGGGCCCGGCTGGAGGTGCGCAGCGCCGCAGGTCAGGTGCTCTTCCTCCAGATCGTGGTCGCGGTGCTGCTAATCACCGCCGCCGTGGTCGCGCTCGCGTTCCAGACGCGCAGCGACAGCGAGCGGGACGCCCGTAACCGGTCGCTCGCCACCGCGGAGGCCTTCGCTGACGCCCCCGGCACCGCCGAGGCCCTGCGGTCCCCCGATCCGACCGCCGCGCTGCAATCCCACACGGATTCAGCCCAGCGGGCGGCGGGCGTGGACTTCATGGCCGTGATGGCACCGGACGGCACCCGGTACGCCGACACCGATCCCTCGCTGATCGGCGAGCGCGCCGAGGACGTCGAGCGCGCCTCGGCCGGAGCGTCCTTCACGGAGATCTTCAAGGGCGCCCCGAACGACGCGGCCCGCGCCGTCGTCCCCGTGACCACCGCCGACGGCTCCGTCGTCGGTCTGGTCGCGGCCGGAGTCACGGTCGAGAACGTCGGGGACGCGGTGGACCGCCATCTGCCGATGCTGCTCGCCTCCGCCACCGGCGCGCTCATCCTGGCCGTCGGCAGCTCCGTACTCGTGAGCAGGAGGCTGCGGCGGCAGACACACGGGCTCGGGCCCACCGAGATGACCCGTATGTACGAGCACCACGACGCCGTTCTGCACGCCGTCCGCGAAGGGGTGCTCATTGTCGCGGACGACGGCCGCCTCACCCTGCTCAACGACGAGGCACGCCGGCTGCTGGAGCTGCCTCCGGGCGCCGAGGGGCGGCACGTCACCGACCTGGGCCTCGACGCCCCCATCGCCGAGCTGCTGGCCTCGGGCCGCACCGTGACCGACGAGGTTCACCTGGCCGGGGACCGGCTGCTGGCCGTCAACACCCGGCCCACCGCCCCCTACGGCGGCCCCCCCGGCACCGCCGCGACCCTGCGCGACACCACCGAGCTGCGGGCGCTGTCCGGCGCGGCCGAAGTGGCCCGGGAGCGCCTGAAGCTGCTGTACGAGGCCGGGGTGCGGATCGGCACCACGCTGGACGTGAGCCGGACCGCCGAGGAGCTGTCGGAGGTGGCGGTCCCCGCCTTCGCGGACTTCGCCACGGTGGAGCTGCTGGACCCCGTACTGCGCGGCGAGGAGGCGACAGGCGCGCACACCGAGATGCGCCGGGCCGCCGTCAGCGGCGGCCACGAGGACCGCCCCTTCCAGCCGGTGGGCGATCTGATCAGGTTCGTCGTCCCCACCACACCGATGGCGGCGGCCCTGGCCGGCGGCCACGCGGTACTGGAGGCCGATCTGACGGTCGCCCACGGCTGGCGGTCCCAGGACCGGGTGGGGGCCGACCGGGCGCTCGCGTACGGCATCCGCTCGCTGGTCTCGGTGCCGTTGCAGGCGCGCGGCGTCGTCCTCGGGATGGCCAACTTCTGGCGTTCGGAGACCAGCGAGCCGTTCGGGCAGGAGGACCTGGCCTTCGCCGAGGAACTCGCCGCGCGCGCCGCGGTCGCCATCGACAACGCGCGGCGTTTCACGCGTGAGCACACCATGGCCGTGACGCTCCAGCGCAGTCTGCTGCCCCGGGTGCTGCCCGAGCAGGAGGCCCTGGATGTCGCGTACCGCTATCTGCCGGCGCAGGCCGGGGTGGGCGGCGACTGGTTCGACGTCATCCCGCTGCCGGGCGCCCGGGTCGCGCTGGTCGTCGGCGATGTCGTGGGGCACGGCCTGCACGCGGCGGCCACGATGGGCCGGCTGCGCACCGCGGTGCACAATTTCTCCGCTCTCGATCTGGCGCCCGACGAGCTCCTGGGGCACCTGGACGAGCAGGTCTCCCGTATCGACGAGGAGGAGGGGGACGACGGCGGGGACGGCATCACGGGTGCCACGTGCCTGTACGCCATCTACGATCCGGTCTCCGGGGTCTGCACCATGGCCACGGCGGGGCACTTCGCCCCCACGCTGGTGCACCCCGACGGCACGGTGGAGTTTCCGGAGATTCCCGTCTTTCCTCCCCTGGGTCTCCATGGCCTGCCCTTCGAGACCGCCGAAGTGAGGCTGGCCGAAGGCAGCCGTCTGGTCCTCTACACCGACGGCCTCATCGAGCACCGCGACCGTGACATCGAGACCGGTCTGCGCCTCCTGAGCAGCACTCTCGCGGGCGCGTCGGACCCGAGCCCCGAGGAGACCTGCCAGGCCGTCTTCAGTGCGATGCTCCCCCCGCACCGCAGGGACGACATCGCGCTGCTGGTGGCCCGCACGCATCTGCTGGACCGCGAGCGGGTCGCCGAATGGGACGTCCCCTCCGACCCGGCGGCCGTCGCTCCGGTCCGTGCGGCGTGCGTCCGCCAGCTGGAGTCGTGGGGTCTCGAAGAGATCGGGTTCACCACGGAGCTGATGCTCAGCGAGCTGATCACCAACGCGATCCGCTACGGCTCGGAGCCCATCCACGTGCGACTGATGTACGAGCGCGGCCTGATCTGCGAGGTGTCCGACGGCAGCAGCACCGCCCCGCACCTGCGGCGGGCGGCCACGACGGACGAGGGCGGACGGGGGCTGTTCCTGGTCTCCCAGTTCGCCGGACGGTGGGGAACGAGATACACGCCCACCGGCAAGGTCATGTGGGTGGAGCAGCCCCTGACCGACGGTCAGCAGCCCGTTCCGGAGCTGGATCCGGACGATCTGTCCTGGTTGCCCGGCGACCCGTTGTGACGGCCGGCCGGCCGGACCGTGCCCCCTGCGGCGGGCTTGAGCACGAAGGGCATACTTGCCGCCGGGCGCGATCACTTCCGTAACGCTAGGAGCAGCAATGGCCGACCAGATCGCCACCGAGAAGACGACGTTCAAGACGGTCTTCGAAGTGGGGTCGTCTTTCACGGGCCGGGCGCGGAACATCGAGGCCGGGTTCCAGCACGCGATCGCCCCGGCGACCGTCGGCTTCGACTTCGGTGAGATCAGCCGGGCGGCGAGCGGCATCCCCGACTGCTCGACCGTGAAGATCATCCGTGGCTGGGGTCTTCAGGAGACCGCTCCCGTCAGTGTCATGGTCCTCTCGCTCAAGGAGGCCGTACGCCAGGCACTTCCGCTCCCGTCGGCCAACCCGGCCTTCTGGGACAAGGTCGAGGGGGCGCTCACCGGAGCGTTCGTGGGACTGGGCGGACAGGAGGGCACCCACCTCTCCTTCTACCGCGAGGAGGCCGACCGTACGAGCTACTACTACAACCTGCTGTTCGCCCTCCAGGACGAGGAGACCGGGGACAGCCTCTACGCCGTCGCCTTCTGCGCCAACGTGACGGTCGAGCTGGGCGCGCGGGAGGTCCGGTCCCTGACCACCGGGGACACCGCGCGGTACACGATCCGCCTCAACGCGATCACCGTGCGGCAGGTGCCGCCGTCCGCGGGCTGATCCCCGGGGCGCCGAAGCCGACGGAGTTCACCAATGGCGCTGTGCCTCACCCCGCATAGGGGTGAGGTCAGCGGCCTCACCCGCGCGGGGTGAGGCCAGTGCCGTTCCGCCGGGCCCCGCTCCGCCAGTACGCGCAGCGGCGCCCGGAAGGAGAGCAGCGCCGGCATCGCGGGGGCCGAGGCGGCGTCCACGAGCCGCAGGTCCGGCAGCCGGGCCGCGGTCATCCGCAGCATCACACCGGCCTCGGCCCTGGCCAGTTCGGCGCCGGAGCACCGGTGGCGCCCCACGCCGAAGGACAGATGTCCGCGGCGGTTCGACCGCTCGGGCAGAGCCGCTCGGGTTCTCGAACACGTCGGGGTCCGAACCGGTGGAGGCCAGCATCAGCAGCAGCGGCGCGCCCGCCGGGATGTCCACTCCGCGGACGGTGACCGGCCGGGCGGTGACACGCCGCCAGGTGGTGATCGGGGGTTCGCGCCGCAGCATCTCCTCGGCCCAGGGCTCCACACCGGCGGGTTCGGCGGCGAAGCGCCGCCACAGCCCCGGCTCGCCGAGGGCGCGCCGGTACATGAGGGACATCATCTGCCGGGTGGTCGCCTGACCTGCGATGATCATGAAGTAGAGCACCGCCGCGGACTGGGCGGCGCTCAGCGGCCCGCCTCCCGGCAGGCGGTGCGCCGCCAGTGCGCCGAGGAGCGTGTCCTCCCCGGCGGCGGGCCCGGCGACCAGGCCCCTGATCCACCGGTAGAAGTCGGCCGCCTCACCGGCCAGCTCCAGCTGCCGGCCGGCGTCCGGCCGCCCCCAGAAGAGCTCCAGTGAGGCGTCGCTCCACCGCGCCAGGGTGTCGAGGCCCGCGTCAAGGGCCTGATCGAGGCCGAGCAGCCGCAGCAGTACCAGCAGCGGGACGTCCCGCGCCGGCGTCGTGGCCAGGTCGCACACACCGTCGGCGGCGAGCCGTTCCTCGGCCAGGTCGAGGCACTCCCCCGTGACCCGCTCGATCATCGGCACGGACGCGGCGACGGCCCGCGCGTTGAGCAGCCGCGTCATGACGCGCCGGTACCCGGCGTGGCTCTCGCCGCCGTTGCTGGCCAGAGTCGGCGGCAGAGCGAACCGGGCTTTGGCGAGGACGCGCAGGGTGGGTATGGAGAAGCGGCCGATCGCGTCCATCGCGTTGTCCGGCAGGAAGGTGTCCGTGTCGAGCAGGATCGCGCGTACGTCGTCGTACCGGCTCACCAGCCACAGGCCCGTGTCCGGTTCGTAGTGCACCGGCGCGTCCTCGCGCAGGGCGTCCCAGACCGGGAAGGGGTCGCTCACGTACCCCTGGTCGAAAAGATCCACCGTTCCCATGGGTGTCGCCATGACGGAACCCACCCCCCTTCCTCGCGCCGCCCCAGGTCAGGCGTCTCCCGGGCCGCACCATATCGCCTGCCCGAAGCAGCCGGTTCGCCGCCCGTCCCGTCGGCTCGGGGCGACCGCTCAGCTCTGCGGTTTGTCCGGCCCGCGGGGTGCGACGTGCTCGCCCGGGGTGGCGAGGTCCGCGACCGCGTCGGCGCCGACCACCGCGCCCGTGGACCTCCTGCCACGCCGCAGCCGGCCCTCCAGCCAGCTCGCGAAGGTGGTGAGGGCGAAGTTCAGCAGGACGAAGATCACGGCGACGACGGTGAAGCTGGCGATGGTGTTGGCGCCGTAGTTGGCGCTCATGGGACGCACCGATGCCAGGAGCTCGGCGAAGCCCAGCAGCGCGCCGCCGAGCGCGGTGTCCTTCACGATGACGACCAGCTGGCTGACGAGCGCGGGGAGCATCGCGGTGACCGACTGCGGCAGCAGTACGTACCGCATCATCTGTCCCTTGCGCATGCCGACAGCCTTGGCCGCGTCGGTCTGCCCGGCCGGCAGGGACAGGATGCCGGCCCGCACCACTTCGGCGAGTACCGAGGCGTTGTAGAGGACGAGGCCGGTGACCACCGCGTACAGCGGCCGGTTCTCGGGGCTGATGTCGGTGAACTCGGCGTACGCCGCGTTCGCGAAGAACATCAGGATCAGGACCGGAATGGCGCGGAAGAACTCCACGACCGTGCCGGCCGCGCCGCGCACCCACCAGTGGTCCGACAGCCGGGCGATGCCGAACAGTGCTCCGAGGGGCAGCGCGATCACCATGGCGAGGGACGCGGCGATGAGCGTGTTCTCCAGGCCGGGCAGGATGTACGTGGTCCAGGCCCGGGAGTCGGTGAAGAACGGCTCCCACTTGGCCCATTCGAGCTGGCCCTTGTCGGCGAGATTGCGGCCCACCCACCAGATCAGCGCCGCGAGGGCGACCAGGAAGACGATCGTGAACAGGACGTTGCGCCGTCTGGCACGCGGCCCGGGGACGTCGTACAGAACGGAGGTCATCGCCGCACCGCCACCTTCTTGCTCACCCAGCCGAGGATCAGACCGGTCGGGAGGGTGAGGCAGATGAATCCGAGCGCGAAGATGGCGGAGATGAGGAGCAGTTGCGCCTCGTTCTCGATCATCTCCTGCATCAGCGCCGCTGCCTCGGCGACACCGATCGCGGCGGCCACCGTGGTGTTCTTGGCCAGTGCGATCAGTACGTTCGCTAGCGGACCCACCACCGAGCGGAAGGCCTGCGGGAGCACGACCAGCGTCAGCACCTGCGTGAAGCTCAGGCCGATGGCGCGCGCGGCCTCCGACTGTCCGACGGGCACCGTGTTGATGCCGGACCGCAGGGCCTCGCAGACGAACGCGGAGGTGTAGGCGATCAGGCCGAGCACGGCGAGCCGGAAGTTGATGGTCTTGAAGTCGTCCGCGCCGAGGCTGACGCCGAGGGTCTGGAACAGGCCCAGCGAGGTGAAGACGATGATGACCGTCAGCGGGATGTTCCGGACGACGTTGACGTAACCCGTGCCGAAGCCGCGCATCAGAGGTACCGGGCTGACCCGCATGGCGGCCAGGAGCGTTCCCCAGATCAGGGAGCCGATGGCCGAGTAGACGGCGAGCTGCACCGTCACCCAGAAGGCTCCCAGCAGATCGTAACCTTCGAGAAAGTCGAACACGGTCTCCCGCATTTCCGCGTGGGTGGGGGCCTGGCGCGCCGCGCCGGTGCGCGGCGCGCCGTTCGGTCGCGGGCCTCAGCTCACGACGTTGCCGATCTTCGGGGCGGGCTCGTTCTTGTAGTCGGCCGGGCCGAAGTTCTTCTCGACGTACTCCTGCCAGGAGCCGTCGGACACCATCTTCTCCAGGGCGGTGTTGATCCTGGCCTTGAGTTCGCTGCCCTTCTGGACGCCGATGCCGTAGTTCTCATTGCTCAGCTTGAAGCCGCCGAGCCTGAACTTGCCCTGGTGCTCCTTCTGGGAGGCGTAACCGGCGAGGATCGAGTCGTCGGTGGTCAGGGCGTCGATGACCTTGTTCTCCAGGCCGGTCAGGCACTCGGAGTATCCGCCGTACTCCTGGAGCTGTGCCTGCGGCGCGAGCTTGGTCTTCACGTTCTGCGCGGAGGTGGACCCGGTGACCGAGCAGAGCTTCTTGTTGTTCAGGTCCGCGGGCTTCTTGATCGAGTCGTCGTCCGCGCGGACGAGGATGTCCTGGTGGGCGAGGAGGTAGGGGCCGGCGAAGTCGACCTTCTTCTCCCGTTCCTCGTTGATCGAGTAGGTGGCCGCGATGAAGTCGACATCGCCGCGCTCCAGGAGCGTCTCGCGGTCGGCGCTCTTGGCTTCCTTCCACTCGATGTCGCCGGGCTCGTGGCCCAGCTCCTTCGCGACGTACGTCGCCACGTCGACGTCGAAACCCGTGTACTTGCCGTCCGGGGTCTTCAGGCCCAGGCCCGGCTGGTCGAACTTGATGCCGACAGTGATCTTGTTGCCGTTACCGCCCGAACCGCTCTCGTCGCCGTCGTCGGAGCCGCATGCCGTGGCGGTCAGGGACAGAGCGAGCGCGGTGGCGGCCGCGGCGGTGACCTTGAGCATCTTCATGGTGATCATCCCTGGGGATTGATTGGGGGGAAGGGATTGATGTGGGGAAGGAGTCCGCGGGGCGCGGCCGGGGCCGGGGAGGCCCGGTGGGGCCTCGGCGGGGGGGCTCAGTGGTGCAGGATTTTCGACAGGAAGTCCTTGGCCCGGTCGCTGCGCGGGTTGGTGAAAAACTCGTCGGGTGTCGTCTCCTCCACGATCCGGCCGTCCGACATGAAGACCACGCGGTTCGCGGCCGACCGGGCGAAGCCCATCTCGTGGGTGACGACGACCATCGTCATGCCGTCGCGGGCGAGCTGCTGCATCACCTCCAGCACCTCGTTGATCATCTCTGGGTCGAGCGCCGAGGTCGGCTCGTCGAAGAGCATGACCTTGGGCTCCATGGCCAGCGCCCGGGCGATCGCCACGCGCTGCTGCTGGCCGCCGGAGAGCTGCGCCGGGTACTTGTCCGCCTGGGTGGTCACACCCACCCGTTCGAGGAGCGAGCGCGCCCGCTCCTCCGCGTCCTTCTTGTCCTTCTTACGGACCTTGATCTGGCCCAGCGTCACGTTCTGGAGCACGGTCTTGTGGGCGAAGAGGTTGAACGACTGGAACACCATGCCCACGTCGGCCCGCAGCGCGGCGAGCTCCCGGCCCTCGGCCGGCATCGGTTTGCCGTCGATGGAGATCTCGCCCGAGTCGATGGCCTCCAGCCGGTTGATGGCGCGGCACAGTGTGGACTTGCCCGACCCGGACGGCCCGATGACGACGACGACCTCGCCGCGGGAGATGGTCAGGTCGATGTCCTGAAGCACATGCAGTGCGCCGAAGTGTTTGTTGACGTTCTTCAGCACGACGAGCGCGTCGTCGGTGCCCGCCGTCGCGTTTCCCTTGGTCACAGCTACTCCGCTCATCGGCTTCATACTCCGTCCGACTCCGGCCGGGCGCACGCCGAGGGGGCCAAGCGGGCAGGAACGTTGGCGCGGCCGGTGCGAAGAGCGGTGATCTAGACCGTCGCGGTCTCCCGGGCCTTGGCAATGAGCAGGTCGAGAAGGGCCAGCAGGGTGTCGCGGACCTCCTCGCGGGAGCGGGCGTCGAGCATGAGGACGGGGGTGTCCGGGTCACGCAGATGCAGCGCCGCCCGGATCTCTTCGGCGGTGTACGGCTGCTCGCCGTGGAAGCAGTTCGCGCCGACCACGAAGGGGAGCCCGCGGCTCTCGAAGAAGTCGACGGCCGGGAAGCTGCGGTCCAGACGGCGTGTGTCGACCAGTACGACGGCTCCGAACGCCCCGTTCAGCAGGTCGTCCCACATGAACCAGAAGCGCTCCTGGCCCGGGGTGCCGAACAGGTAGAGGACGACTCCGGCGTCGGTGAGGGTGATCCGCCCGAAGTCCATCGCCACGGTGGTCACCGTCTTGGACTCGATGCCGTCGAGGTCGTCGACGCCGACCCCCGCCGCCGTCAGCCGCTCCTCCGTACGCAGCGGTTCGATCTCGGAGACGGTCTCGACGAGCGTCGTCTTGCCGACGCCGAAGCCGCCGGCGATGAGGATCTTGACGGGGGCGGCTTCGCCGGCAGGGGTGTCATAGGTGGGCAAGGCTGTCCCTGATTCTCATGAGCAGGTGGACATTGCTGGTCTCGGCGCCTTCCAGGGGCGGTCGGTGGTGGATCAGCCCCCGGTCCGCCAGTTCGCCGAGCAGGACCGTCATGGGGGTGAGGCGCATGTGCATCCGGGCGGCGATCTCGGCGACCGCCCGCCCGTCCGGGGGCGGGCACATGCCGAGGATGGCCTGCCATTCGGTGGGCAGGCCGCCCAGCGCGTCCGCGTCGACCGCCGCCGTGATGGTGGTGTCCATGGTCAGGACGGTGTGCGGTGCGGCTGTACGGCCGTCGGTCAGGGCGTACAGCCGCGTCCGGCGGCGGTCGCGGGGCTGCGGATCTTCCGCCATCAGGACGGGAGCACCGGGTTGCGCTCAGGTGTGCCCAGCCATTCACCGAGCGCCTGGGCGGTCCGTACCGCCTCACCGCCCAGCTCGCCCAGCCGCGCCTTGCGGGAGGTGACGACGATGAGCGTGCTGCCCTCGCCGCAGCCCACGATGCACAGATAGCGGTCGTCCATCTCGACCAGCTGGCGGATCACCCCGCCGCCGTCGATCTCCCGGGAGATCGCCTTCATGGTGGCCGCGATTCCGGAGGACGCGGCGGCTATGCGCTCGGCCTGGTCGCGTTCCAGCAGGTAGGCGCTGAGCTTGATGCCGTCGTTGGAGAGGAGCACGGCCCCCTGAATGCCGGCGATCCTGGTCAGGTTGTTGTCCAGGATGCTGTAGATCATGTCGTTCGATGTATTCGTCATGGCTGGTCCTGTCGGAGCTCTGCTTCCACTTTCCGGGTCCCTTGTTCGTAGTCGGTCCAGGCGTCGGCCACCTCTTCGGGCGTCGCCGCTTCCTGACCGGCCGTTGCTTCCGGTGCGCGCGGCTCGCGGAGCTGTTCGGCGATATGGGTGTGCGGTACGCGCTCGGGGAGGGCGGGCCGGGATCCCCCGGCCCGCGGGGCCGGAGGTGTGCGCTCCGGCGACCGCTCCAGCGCCGTTTCCCGCGGACGTTCGTGTGTCCGGCGGCTCGGCAGTCCGGTCTTCGCCTGGGCCGGTCCGGGCTTGCGTACTTCGAGGCGGCGCGGGGCGGCAGCGTCCTGCGGGGGGACGGCCCGCACGGGCGCCGGCGGCGCCTCGGGTGCCGGTTCCGGCTCCGTGGGCACGAGCAGTTCCCCGGGAACGACGACCACGGCCGATGTCCCTCCGTACACCGAACGGCGCAGCGTGACCGTGGCGGGGAGCTGGTCGGCGAGGTGGCCGACGACGAAGAGGCCGAGGCGGTGCGCGTTGCGGGCCAGGACGGCGTACGGCGGAGCGGAGTGCAGGCGCCGGTTCATCTCCTCGTAGCTCGCGGCGGTGACACGCGGGCCGCGGTCCTCGATCTCGACGGACAGCCCGTCGGCCACCAGCTCGGCCCGGATGACGACCTTCGACCTCGGCGGGGAGAACCGGGTGGCGTTGTCCAGCAGTTCCGCGAGCAGGTGGCTGATCTGGCTGATCACGCGTGGCTCGACGCTGATCTCGTCCAGGGCCTGCCGTTCGATCCGCCGGAAGTCCTCGACCTCCGCGGCGGCCTCGCGGAGCAGGTCGGCGACGCGCATGGGCTCGGTGTGCGGGTCGGGGATCTCGCCGCCCGAGAGGATGAGCAGGTTCTCGATCTGCCTCCGCATGCCCACCGTCAGCTGGTCGGAGCGCATCAGCTGGGCGAGGAGTGCCTCGTTGTGGCCGAAGGTGTCCTGGAGGTCCTCGGTGAGGCTCAGCTGACGGCTGACCAGGTTGCCGGTACGGGAGGCGATGCCCGCGGCGAACATGCCGAACCCCTGGCGCTCGTCCGCGAGCTGCCGGTGTCCGTCGACGGACACGGCGACGACCCTGGCGAACGCGTCGCTGATCCGTCCGACCTCGTCCTGGGCCCCGGTCGGGGCGGGCAGCGTGTCGGCGTCGACGGGCTGCCCGCGCTGCAACCGGGCCACGACGTCGGGCAGCGTCTCCTCGGCGACGGCCACCGTGCGCTCGTGCAGCGCGCGCAGGCGGCGCAGGACCGTGCGCGTGGTGAACACGACGACGCCGGCGACGAGCAGCAGCGTCCCGCCGCTTCCCGCGACCAGCCGGGCGACCTCCGTCTCCAGTTCGTCCGCCTTGGCGTCGGCGCGTTCGAGCACGCCCCGCGACCGGTCGGCGTTGAACGTGGCCAGCTCCCCCGCCAGCTTGTCGTGCGCCGTCCGCCAGCCGGCTGCCTCCAGCGGCAGTCGCACACCGGTCGCGATGTCCTCGTGGCCGGACATCACGACGTTCTCGATGCGGGTCTTGGCCTGCCACGCGCCCGAGCCGGTGATCCGCCGGAACGACGCCCTGTCCTCGGCGGCCAGGTACGGCACGATCGACGTGTCGTACAAGTACCTGTGGGCTCCGACGGCGTTGACGTACTCGGCGAACCGCGATGCCGTCAGCTCCCTCGACGGCCCGGCCGACGCGAGGATGGTCTCCTCGCGCGCCAGCAGCTCCGAGGCCGAGAACATGGTGGCGACGAGCCGGCTCTCCTGAGTGAGCTCGGCGTCCTGGGTGTGGCTGAACTCCTGCTGGTAGACGTGGATCGCCTCGTCGATCACGCCGTTGAAGTAGCCGATCGTACGGTCGGCTCCGGCGCTGCGGGCATCGGCGCGCTCGCGCTGGGCGTCGAGGTCGTCGAGACTCTCCCGCACCCGGACGAGGTGGTGGTCCCGCTGCCCGGACTCCGCCCGGTCGCCGCCCGCCGTGCGGAACTCGGCCGCGGCGCGGTCCGTCGCCGCGCGTACGTCCCTGACGTCGCCCGCGGAGACCGCGGAGCCCGCCCGCCGCGCGGCCGTCGTACTGCGCTCGGCCTGCAACGCGACCATGAGTCTGTACACGGGTACGCCGATCCGCTCACCGGCCGCCACGTCGGCGCGCAGGTGTTCCGACTGTCCCCGCAGCCGTTCCGCGGTCACTACGGCCTGGGCGCTCATCGCGACGGTGGGGACGACCGCCAAGCAGATGAGCAGGGTGCGCAGGCGAACGGTTCGCCGGCGACGGTTTTTCGACGTATCTCGTGAGCCTTCGGGTTCTATGGGAGACATCAGTCCTCGGGGACGCGGGAGAGCGGAAGAACAGCGAGCGGCCGGGCCGGCGCGAGACGGGGAGCGGGACTTGGGACGGCGCCGGACCGGGGTGCAGACGTGGGGATGCAGATCATAACCAGCCACGCCAGGAAAGGGAGTGGTTGCCTCCGCGATCACTACGTGGTAACTGCGGCAGGGGGCGTCGCGGGCCGGGGGCCGTGCCGGAGTTCGACCGGTACGCCGTGCGGCGCCCGCCGGGTGCGCGCGTCACGGGGCGCCGGCACGGTCGACCAGCCGGCACAGCTCCACCCGGGAGCGCACACCGAGCTGCGCGAAGACGTTGCGCAGGTGGTGGTCGACGGTCCTGGGGCTGACGGAAAGGCGCCGCGCCACCTCGCGGTTGGTCGCCCCCTCCGCCACGCAGTGGGCGATCCGCAGCTGCTGGGGCGTCAGACAGGACAGCGCCCCCACCGGTTCGCCGCCCGCCACGTCGCCGGTGGCGCGCAGCTCCGCTCGCGCCTGGTCCACCCAGGTACGTGCACCGGAACGCTCGAAGGCCACCAGTGCGTCTCTCAGGCGGACCCGCGCCTCGCCCGGACGGCGCCGGCGGCGCAGCCACTTCCCGTAGAGCAGCTGGGTACGGGCCCACTCGAAGTCGCCGTCCGCCAGTTCGTGACCGGCCAGCGCCCGGGCGTACAGCGCGTCGGCCTCACCGGGGTCCGCGAGCAGTGCCCGGCAGCGGGCGAGCAGCGCGGGGGCCTGCGGGTCTCCGCCGTGGGCGGCCCAGGCCGCGAACTCCTCGACGGCGCCGCGCGCGTCGTCGGGGTGCCCGGCCAGCGCGGCGGCTTCGACGAAACAGGGCACGGCCAGCATCCGGACGGCGAAGTGGCCCCGGCGCGGGCCCGCCCGTACCAGCGGGCCGAGCCGCGCGGCGGCTTCGACCGGCCGTCCCCGCCCCAGGTCGGCCCGCCCCGAGGCCCATTCGGCCAAGGTGGCGGCCTGGGCGAGGCCGTGCGGACCGGCGATCGCCAGGGCCGCCGCGACATGGCCTGCCACGGCCCCGGCGTCGCTCTCGACCGAGGCGACCAGGGCGAGGATCGCGTGCTGGTGGGCGGCGGCGTTGCGCTGGCCGGCGCGGTGGGCGGCGCGCAGGCCCTCCCTCGCGTGCGCACCGGCCCGGGCGTGGCGTCCGGCCCGTAACTCGGCGTACGCCAGGTGCTCCAGGAGCCGGGGCACCAGGGCGACCAGGCCCCTGGCCCGGCCGACGGCGAGACCCCGCGTGTGGAGGCGGCACGCGGCCGTGATGTCACCGAGGACGAGCGCGGCGGCCCCGGCGCGCAGCAGCCGCTGCGGGTCGTCGTCGTGCACGGCCCGCTCCAGTACCCGCCGCAGCGGCCCCCTGGCCTGCTCGGGCCGTGCCTGGAGGGCGGCCAGCATTCCGGCCCGGTAGTCGTCGTACGTCCCGCTCCCCCCGGGGGCGGCCGACGGCGGGCGCGCCGTCGGGGCGTGCGGGCACGCGCCCTGTCCTGCGGCGTACGGAGCGGTCCCGGCCGGCGCGGTACGCGGCGCGGGCCCGGCCGGCACGGGATCGGCGCCGCCGAGCGCTGGATCGGCGCCGCCGAGCGCGGCCACGCAGGCCGCCGCGTCGCCCGCCACCCAGGCCGCTTCCATGGCGCCGAGGCGCGCCGCGAGAGCGTGGTGCGGGTCGTACGGGCTGAGCAGCCCGGCGGCGACCAGCAACGCCCCGTACGCGTCACCGGCGGGGCCGTCGCCCATCGCCAGGGCGCCCCGGACGAGTTCGGCCCGGCCGCGTACAGCGTCGTGGGCCGCCCCCTCGGGGGCGGCGGCCAGCAACTCCCGCGCCCGGTGCGGGCACCCGGCGAGCCTCGCGTGCTCGGCGGCCGCCGTGGTGCGGGCCGTACGGGCGCTGTCGTCGGCGGTGGTGAGCTCGGCCGCCCGGGCGAGGGCCAGTGAGCGCTGGAGGGCCGGGACCCACGGGTCCGGCGCGGCGGCGGCCGCGGCCAGGTCCCCGGCGAGGCGCGGGTCGGGGCCGTCTGCGGCCAGCGCGTGGTGCAGCAGGCGCGGGAGGCGGTGCCCGTCACCGCCGAGCGCCCCGGCGAGCAGCCGGTGGGCGGCGCGGCGACGGGCGGCGGAGGCCCCGGCGTGCACGGCGCGTCGCAGCAGCGGGTTCACGAAGCGGATCAGGTCGCCGTCGCAGCGCGCCACCCCTGCCGCCTCCGGGGCGTCCAGCGCCGCCGGGCCGATGCCGGCGGAGCGGGCGGCGCGCAGCACGAGGTTCGCGTCGGCTCCGGCGGCGCCCGGCGCCTGCTCCTCGGCGGCGGCCGCCAGCAGCAGTACGAACGCGGTGTCCGGCGGCAGCGCGGCCAGCCTGCCGCCCACGGTGCGCGACAGCGCGTCCGCGTCGGCGAGCGGCCGGGGCAGCGGGGCGTGCCCGGAGAGCTGGGCCGGTGACAGGCGGCCGGCCAGTACCTTCAGCAGGGCCGGGTTGCCCTCGGCCTCGTGCAGCAGTGCCTCCCGTACGGCGGGGTCCGTCCCCTCCCCCGCCAGCTCGTCCAGCAGGTCCCCCGCGGCGCGTTCGGTCAGCGGACCGAGGCGGACGGCGGGCAGTCCGGCGAAGTCCGGGTCCTGTGCGCGGTGTGCGGCCGCCGAGAGCAGCAGCCCGACGGAGCGCAGGGCGTCCGGGCGCCGGGCGGCGAAGCCGAGAGCGGCGCGCGACGGTGCGTCCCACAGGTGCGCGTCGTCGACGCAGACCAGCAGGGGCCGCCCGGCGGCGAGGCCGGACAGCAGCTCCAGCAGTCCGCCGGGTTCGAGACCGGCGGGCAGGATGCCGGCGGACGGGGCGCCGGGCACATCGCCGGCGGCGCACAGCAGCGCGTGCACACCGCTGTACGGGAGTGCGCTCTCGGCCGGTACGGCTCCGGTGTGCAGGACGGGACCCGCTGTGAAGCCGAGCGCGGCCCGGCGCAGGAGGGCGGTGCGGCCGAGGCCGGGCTCCGCCGCGAACAGCAGCGCGCCGCCGTGGCCGGAGCGCAGCCGGTCCGACAGGGCTGCCACGGCTTCGAGTTCGGAACGCCGGCCGTACAGCCGGTGCGGAACGCTCACGGTCGTATCCCGGTCACGGCCGTCACGTTACGTCCGCGTAAGCAGAGACGGAAGCCTTCTGTCCGTTACCGCGCGGGAGGCCCTGTCCCCCCTCTCACCTGGGGAGACGGCGGTCCGAGCAGGTCTTGGCTGGGCGCGCGCCCAGCGGCGGCGGGCCAAGTCTGTGCCGGCGCACACGGCCCGGGGAAGCGGTGTGCCGGTGCCGGCCGCGGGGCACGCGGCCGGCACCGGCACCGGATGGCCGGCGAACGTCAGGAGGTGTGCGGGCAGTTGCCGCGGTACTCCTCGATGGTCAGGCTCGGGCGCGGCAGCGGGCAGAGGAACTGCTCGTAGCGGGTGTCGTTGTCGATGAACCGCTTGAGCCACGAAATGCTGTACTTCGCGATGGTGGTGTTGGACGTGTTCGGCGTGAAGTGCGTCGCGTTGTTGAGTTCCAGGTACGCCTTGTCGAGCGAGGACGGCAGGCTCTCGTAGAAGGGCTCGGAGTGCGAGCCGACCGACGCGACCGTGTCACCGTCGGCCCCCACGACCAGGGTCGGGGTCTTTATCTCCGGCCAGGTCTTGTCGGTGTTCCACCCGGTGAGCGGAATGGCCGCCTGGAGGGAGGGCCGGCTCTTCGCAGCCTCCAGTGAGCCGCCGCCGCCCATGGAGTGACCCATCACGCCCAGCCTGCCGCTGTCGATCCGGGCGCGTACGGTGCTGCGCTGGGTCAGGTAATCGAGTGCGGCCAGGAGTTGGCTGCCTCTGCTGTCCGGCTGGTCGTACCGGGTGAGGGTGCCGATGGTGAAGACGACGAAGCCCTGGGAGGCGAGTCGCGGACCGAGCCAGGCGATGGACGACTCACCGGCGGTGAAGCCGGGCGAGATGGCCACAGCGCCGAAAGTGCCGTCGCCGGTGGTGGTCGGGTAGTAGACCGTCCCGCCGCCGAAGCCGGTGACGCTCAGGGAGGAGACGGAGGTCTGCGAGACCGCGTACGGGCCGTTCGGCGCCTCGATGCTCGCTGTGGTAGGGGCGGGGCCGCGCTCGTACGGGTTGTCGGCCGCCTGGGCGGCGGGGGTGGCGACGGAGCTGAGCCCGCCGACGGCGAGGAGCGCCGCCAGGCCGGCCACGAGCGACCGCAGGCGGCCGCTCCCGCGTCGGCGGTGGGCGGGAGCGTTCCGGATGGTCTCACTGCTGAACTGCTGCACGACTGAGTCGTCCTCTCGGTCGTGGCGGTGCCGATGGCCGTGACCGGCGCGACGCACTCGTCGCCGAGGGCTGTGGCCGGTCGTACGTGGGGGCGGGCACCGCCGTGTTCGCTGGCGGGTGCCACTGTCTCCGTACGTACGGCGCGCGGGCATCGGTGGAATCACCTGTCTCCGCCGGACTCCCCGCCCCTCCCCCCTCCCCTTGCCCCGGCCCGGCACGGTGCCGGACAAGCGAGAGGGAGGAGAGCCGCACGAAGCGGTTCTCCTCCCTCTGCTGACGGGGCAGGCGCGTCAGCCGGCCGGCCGCGCCTCGCCCTTCAGGAGCACGGGCAGGCTGCGGTGGCCGTTGGAGATGAACGACGCGACCTGCGCCAGCCCCTCCGCCGGGGTGGCCGCGGCCAGGCCGGGGAAGCGCTCGAAGAGCGCGGGCAGGGCGATCTGCGCCTCCAGCCGGGCCAGCGGCGCTCCCAGGCAGAAGTGCACGCCGTGCCCGAAGGCGAGGTGCTCCTTGTTCAGCCGCGTGACGTCGAACCGGTCCGCGTCCTCGCCGTGGAGCGCCGGGTTGCGCCCGGCGGCGGCGTACGCGGCGAGGATCGCGTCACCCTTCTTGATGGTCACGCCCGCCGTCTCGATGTCCTCCACCGCGTAACGCAGGGGCAGGGTGGCCACCGGCGCCTGGACGCGCAGCGTCTCCTCGATCACGTCGTTCCAGGTGGCCCCGCCGGAGCGGACCAGTTCGAGCTGGTCCGGGTGGGTCAGCAGGGCGTGGATCGCGTTGTCGAGCAGGTTGACCGTGGTCTCGTGGCCGGCGCTGATCACCAGGAGCAGGGTGTCGACGAGTTCGGCTTCGGTGAGCCGCTCGCCGTCCTCCTCCCGCGCGGCGATCAGGACACTGGTCATGTCGTCGCCCGGCGTCCGCCGCTTGAGCGCGACCAGGTCGGACAGGACGGTGTGGATCCCCTGGAAGGTGGCTGCGGCCTCCTCGGCGGAGGCGGCGGTGTTGAAGATGCCGTCCACCAGGCGGCGCAGTTCCTTGCGCGTGCCTTCGTCGCTGACGCCGAACAGCTCGCAGATCACCTGGATGGGGATCGGGTAGCAGTACTCCTCGCGCAGATCCACCACCTGCCCCGCCGGGGCCGCGGCGAGGCCGTCGAGCAGATCGGCGGTCATGCGCTCGATACGCGGGCGCAGGGCCTCGGTGGCGCGCGCGGTGAACGCCGTGGAGACGAGCTTGCGCAGCCGCCTGTGGTCGTTTCCGTACGCGGTGAACATGTTGGTCACGGCGACCCAGGTGAACAGCGGCCAGTCCGGGGTTATCTCCCCGTTGATCCACGCGGGCCAGTGCTGCCTGGGGTCCTTCGACACCCGGGGGTCGGTGAGCAGTTCCTTGAGCAGCGCGTGGTCACTTACCGCCCATGCCACCACCTGGCCAGGGAGCTCCACCAGCGCCGCCGGCCCGCGTTCGCGGATGCGGGCTCCCTCCCCGTGGATGTCGGTACCGGAGGGGTCGATGACGAGGGGGCGGGATTCGTGTTCCATGTACTGGCTCCAGAGGGCTCGTCCGTGGTGACCGGCTGGGTGATCGGGAGGAAGCGCACAGGCAGGGCGGCAAGGGCCCGGTGGAAGGGCCCTTGCCGCCACTCCAACCGCTCTACCCCTACGGCGAGTTCGGTATCCGGGAGGCGGTCGAGGAGTTTCTCCACGGCGACCGCGGCGATCAGCCGTGCGGGGCTCTTGGCCGGGCAGGTGTGCGCGCCCGCGCTCCAGGCCAGGTGAGCGCGGTTGCCGCCGCGCCGGTCACCGGCGAGGGCGGGGTCGGTGTTCGCAGCGGCCAGGCTGATCAGGACGGGTTCGCCCGCGCGCAGCTCGATACCGTCCAGCTCCAGGTCGTGCAGCGGGTAGTGGACGGCGTAGTTGGCCATCGGCGGGTCCGTCCACAGCACCTCGTCGAGCGCGTCCTCGACGGGCATGCTGCCGCCGGCCAGGTCGCCGGCGAACCGGTCGTCGGACAGCAGCAGCCGCAGCCCGTTGCAGATGAGGTTCTGCTGGGGTTCGGTGCCCGCGCCCATGAGGACGACGAGCTGATGCATCATCTCCTCGTCCGTGAGCCGCGCCGGGTGCGCCATCAGCCAGGACGTCACGTCCGCCCCGGGCCGCTCGCGCTTGAGGGCGACCAGCTCGGCGACGCCCTCGGTGAGGACCGCGTTGGCCTTCTCCGAGTCGGCGTCGGCGTCGAAGATCCCGGACATGCCCTCGACGAGCTTGTCGCCCGTCTCCGGCGGGCAGCCGAACATCTGGTTGAAGACGAGCAGGGGCAGGATCGCCCCGTACTCGCCGAGCAGGTCGGCCCGGCCCGTGGGACCGAACCGGTCGATGAGGGTGTCGGCGCTCTGCTCGACGTACCCGCGCAGCGCGTTCGGGTCCACGCGGCTCAGGCTGTCGGTGATCGCGCCGCGCAGCCGGGCGTGCTCGTCGCCGTCGGTGAACAGCGCGTTCGGCCGGTACATCATCATCGGGACGACCGGGCTGTCCGCCGGCACCGTCCCGTCGGCGAGGTCGCGCCAGCGGCGCGGGTCCTTGGAGAACCGCTCCGGGCTGCGCAGCACTTCGAGGGCGCTCTCGTAGCCGGTGACGAGCCAGGCGCGGACGCCCGGCGCGATGTCCACCGGCGCGACGGAGCCGTAGGTGCGCAGGTGTGCGTACGTCGCCGCCGGGTCGGCGGCGAAGTCCGGCCCGTACAGGGGTGTACGGGCCCCCGCGCCTTCGGGGCCGGCGTGCGCGGGGCAGCCGGGGGGCGGGGCCGTGCCCGGGCCGTGCTGGGGGGTGGTCATCGGCGCTCCTGTGAGGTGCGGGTCATGAGGTACTCGACGAGGGAGATCAGCGCCTCGGTGGAGGACGCGGGGTGCCGCGCGTCGCAGGTGACGAGGGGGGTTTCGGGGAGCAGGTCGAGGGCTTCGCGTATTTCCGCCGCCGGGAAGACCGGCGCGCCGTCGAACTGGTTGACGGCGACCGCGTACGGCATGCCGTGCTCCTCCAGCAGGCCCATGATGTCGAAGGACTGATCGAGCCGCCGGGTGTCCGCGAGGACCAGTGCGCCCAGGGCTCCGTTCAGCATGTCCTTCCACAGGGGAGTGAAGCGTTTCTGCCCGGGAGCGCCGAAGAGGTACAGCACCAGCTGTTCGCTGAGCGTCAGCCGGCCGAAGTCCATGGCGACGGTGGTGGTGGTCTTGTCCGGGCTGCCGGCCAGGTCGTCGACCGTTTCGCTGGCCTGCGTCATGGTCTCCTCGGTACGCAGCGGCCGGATCTCCGAGAGCGTGCCGACGAAGGTGGTCTTGCCGACCGCGAAGTGACCCACGATCAGGATCTTGACCGCCGTCCTGACCGTGTCGGAGACGTAAACCTGGCCTGCCTGACCGACCGGGTCAGAGCCTGGCGCGGAGTCCATCAAGCACCTCCTGGAGGAGCTGGTCGTCGGGAAGCTGGGCCCTGGGTACGGGCGGCCGGGTACTGATGTGGCCGCTGTCGATCAGGTCGCTCAGCAGGACCTTGGTGACGCTGATCGCCAGCGACAGGTGTCCGGCCACTTCGGCCACCGACAGGGCTCCGCCCCGGCACAGCTCCATGACGCGGCGCTTCTCCGGGCTCAGCCCGGTCAGGGGCCGGTCGTACGCCGCCGTCACGAGCGTGACCAGGTCGAGCGTGTTGCGCGTCGGATGGGCCCGGCCGTCCGTCACGACGTACGGGCGGACCAGGCCCCTCCCCCGCCTGTGCGGCGGGCTCATGCCGGGCGGCTGGTGCCTGGCCGGGCCGCCGGTACCGCGTCCTGCCGGGGCGGACTGGTCAGCTCCTTGCCCAGACGGTCGACGAGCTTGTGCATGCCGTAGGTGACCGCCTCCATGTCGACGTTCTGGGTGGCGGAGACCGCGAGGTAGGCACCCGCGCCCGCGGCGACCAGGAAGACGTACCCGTCGACGAACTCGACCAGCGTCTGCTGCCAGGGAGAGGACTCCTGGGCGCAGAACTCGGCCGTGCTGCGGCTGATCGACTGGAGGCCGGACAGCGCGGCGGCCTGACGTTCGGCCTCGTCGCGCGCGATGCCCTGGGAGTGCGCCCGGAGCATGCCGTCCGCGGACAGCAGGATCGCGTGGCGGGCTTCCGGGACCTTGAGGACCTCGTCGAGCATCCAGCCCAGTTCGTTGGCCATGTGGTCGTTCATTGCTGCGGGTTCCCTTCGTCGTCTTGGGAGGCGGCGCGCCCGTAGCGGGTGCCGCGGGCGAACGCGCCCATGCGGGACGCCGTCTCGGCGGCCGGGCGGACCGGGGTGTGACCGGCGGCGGGTGGTGCGACGGCCGCCTGCTGTCCCGCGTCCGGGTCCTGGGCTGACCGGCGGCGGCGCTTGGGGAGACCGCCGGCCGTGGACGCCGGAGCGGCAGCGGGAGGGGCGGCGACGGCGCCACCGGCCGCGGCAGGGGCGGCGACGGGTGTACGGGCGGGTTCGGGGGCGGGGGCCGCTGCCGGGGCGGGCTCCGCTGGCGCGGGGACTGCCGCGGGGACTGCCACGGGGGTGGTTCCGGCCTCCTGTGCGCCCGCCGGTGCGGCGGGGGCGCGTACGCGGTTGAGGAGTGTGTGGGGGAGGAACAGCACGGCGCGCACTCCGCCGTAGGGGGACCGGGTGTCGACGGAGACGGTGAACCCGTACCGGGCGGCGAGTACGCCGATGACCGCGAAGCCGAACTGCGGCGGGTCGCCGAGCCGGTTGATGTCGATGTCCTCACGGCCGGACAGAAGCCGGCCGGCCTCCTCGGTCTCGCGGGCGTCCATGCCGACCCCGGCGTCGTCGATCACGACACAGACGCCGTTGTGCGCGGGCTGGACGCTGACCTGGACCGTGGTGTTGGGCTGCGAGTGTCGCGCCGCGTTGTCCAGCAGTTCGGCGACCGCGAGGACCACGGGCTCCACCGCCCGGCTCACCACGTCCATGTCGACCCGGGAATGGACTTCGACGCGCCGGTAGTCGCGGATCCGCGAGGTGGCGCCGCGTACGACGTCGACCAGCGCCGACGCGACGCGCTGGCGTCCCGGCCACGAACCGCACAGTACGGCGATGGCCTGCGCCCTGCGGCCGAACTGCGCGTTGGCGTGGTCGATCTCCAGCAGGTCCTGGAGCACATCGGGGCTGTCGTGCCGGTCCTGCATGTCCGAGATGGACAGCTGCTGTTCGTTCGCGAGTGCCTGGAGCGCGCGCATCGCCGCCTTGAGCGTCGCCCGGGCCGACTGGTCGGCCCGGCCCCGCGCGGCGTCGACGGCCTGCGCGAACAGGTCCTGGACCTTCTGGAGACTCTGCCCGTACGCCGTGCCGGCCAGCCCCGGATCGAGCGGACCTGGCAGGGGGACGGGCTGCTGGTGGGCCTGCGTCAGCGCGGGAAGGCGTACCTCGACCAGGTGGGCGGCCTCCGCGTCACGCGCCCGCAGGCTGCGCTCCGACGCGGTCAGGCGCCGGCGCAAAGCGGTGGTGAGCCTGCGCTGGCGGACCAGCAGGACCGAGGCCGCGAGCACACAGACGGCAAGGCACCAGACCACCGCCTCCGGTATGTGTTGTGTCATCAGATCCTCATGAGCGGGGGGAGAGGTGAAGCCGCTGATCATCCTAGGCATGACACGTGGGTTCAAGTCGTCCGGGGCAGCAGCTATCTGATTGCCCATCAGTTGTTGCTGGGTGGGCGGGGGTTCGTTGTCAGAACGAGGCGCCCGGCGCGAAAAACGTCGCCAGCATCGTGTCCATGACCTGCCGCTGGCGCGGCCAGTCGGTGCCCGGCCCGGCGACCTGGACCCCGTACATGGTGTCGTCGGGGGCCGTGAAGACGCGGTAGATGCCGCGCCTGCGCCCGCCGCCCGTGGCGTCGTACGCGAAGTCCACCTCGACGGCCGCGTCCGGCCCTTCGCCGACCGGCCCGATCGCGCGCTCCGTGTAGCCGGGCACGACCGAGGACACCCCGCGGGAGAACGCACGCGCCGCTTCCATGTGTTCGGCCAGCCCGACAACCGTGCCGACCTCCAGGTAGGAGGCGTAATCCGGTGCCACGTAGGCATGGGTGCCGCCGTTGAGCTGGTACGACCAGTCCTGTGGCACCGCGAGACTCACGCCACCGGGGCCGGTGGCGATGCGGTAGCCGGCCGGAGAGGTCGGGGAGGCGGTGGGAAAGGCGGTCGCAGAGGTGGCGCCTCCGGTACCGGAAGGGGCGTCGCCGGCCGGCGCCCGCCACCATACGACGGCGGCCACCAGCGCCGCGACGACGAGCCCGGCGACGAGGAGCGGCAGCCGGTGCGCCCGCGCCCGCGAAGTCCTGGTGGCGTCCGGTAGGGAGTCCTCACCGGGCAGCCGCCAGGGAATCGGCGGCGGCGTCAGCGGGCGTCCGGGACGGGTGTCGGTGTCGGGGTAGTGCGCCGCACCGGCGGCCGGGTCCGGGTCCGGCTCCCCAGCAGCGTGCGCGGGCGGCGGGGCGTCACCGACCGCATCCGCCGCGACGGGGCCTTCGTCCTCCACGTACTCCCAGCGCTGGGCACCGGCGTTCCACCGTCCGAGCGGGGAAGGGGAAGGGGACACCATCAGCCCCCTGGCCGGGACGTGACGGCGGTGACGGCGATGACGGTGGCGCTCGTCGCGCCGCCCCAGGCGTGGCGAGTCGTCGGGAGCGCCGCGACGTCCCGGGCGCCGCGTGTCTCAGGACTTGTCACGCCTCGCCTCCCCCTTGTCCTCGTCCCCGGGCGGGCCGGCCGGCGCACCGGCCGACGCGCTGACGGTGTTGCTGTCGCCGATCCCCACGGCGCTGTTGTGCACCGACTGGATGTAGACCGCTCCCTGGCCGAGGTGCACGGCCTTGCGTTCGAACTCGGCCGTCTGCCAGCCCGCCTCGTCGAGGGCGAGCTGGACGCCGCGCGCCACGCGGTCCTGCACGGTCTTCAGGTACCGGTCGACGTCCATCGCCTGGAAGAGCGAGGCGTCGGGATCCGCGCCCAGTTCGCGTACGGACGTCTCGGGGCCCACCGGTGGCGCGCCGGAGTTCGCCGCGGTCAGCGTGCGCCAGCCGCTGCGCAGCCCGCGGCCGAGCGTGGCCAGCGCCGCGCCGAGTTCGCGCGGTGTGTCGGCGAGGGCCCGCAGCGCCAGTGCGGCGGCGTTGTCCCGGCGGAAGCACCGGGCGGTGCCGTCCGCGTCCCGGAACTGACGCCGCACCGGCCGCAGCACGTGCGGCGCGGCCTCCAGCATCAGCATCCCGCCCTGTGTGTGCACCCGTACGAAAACGGTGACCACGATGTCCTCGTCCCAGCCGCCCACCCGGATCCGCAGGAAGTGACGGCGTTTCTCGCCGCCCTCCTCGACGGCGGACGCGCGGTGTTCCTCGAAGTCCTCCGCGCCGAGCGACACCTCCTCCCGCCGCCGCAGTCCGGCGACCGGCAGGAAGACGCACTCGTCGACGACGAGTTCGCGCAGCCGGTCCAGTACCGCGGCGGCGACCCGCGGGGAACCGTGCGGGGAGGGTACGCGCAGCGCCTCGACCAGCGGGACGACCCGGCGCAGGATCTCCTCGTTGTCCACCGCCTGGGGCTCGCGGGCACCAAGGTCCGTGCGGGGCCGCAGCTCCACCGAGAGGTGCCAGGGCCGGAAGGGCATGCCCGCGCCGCAGAAAGGATTCGCCGTCCCGTACATCACCAGCGGCCAGTGCTGTTCGCCGCGGATCAGCTCCTGTACGAGGCGCAGGCGCGGCCCGCGGAACCGCTCGGCCGGATCGCGCCCGAGGTCCGGATACCGCTGCGGGGACAGCGGTCCGGACATGGTGCGGGCCAGCCGCTCACGCCTCAGGCCGACGAGGACCGCGAGCAGCAGGAGGAAGCCGAAGAGGACGGAGGACGACCGCGTCCAGGTGTCGTCCGGGCCGTAGTAGAGCTTGAACTGCCACTCGCCGGGCAGCAGCCGGTACTGGAGGTCGAGCGCGCGGAGGGACCAGTGGACGAACTCCACCAGCGGGTTCTCCAGTAGATCGCGGTCCGTCCGGACCAGCGGCGCCAGGGCCGCCGTCACCAGGATCAGTCCCAGCAGCACCCGGGCGTACAGCTGGAGCAGGCGGGACAGCAGACGCATGAGTGGGTTGTGGCGGGCGGCCTTCACCGCGCGGGCGGCGGCGCTCAGCAGCAGACACGGCAGCAGGAGCTGGACGGCGAACCAGCCGTCGGTGACGAGGGCGGCCGTCACCCAGACCCCGGCCGTCGCCGCGGCCCAGCTCAGTTCGTCCCGTCGGGCGCGCAGCG
This sequence comes from Streptomyces agglomeratus, assembly GCF_001746415.1. Taxonomy (NCBI): domain Bacteria; kingdom Bacillati; phylum Actinomycetota; class Actinomycetes; order Kitasatosporales; family Streptomycetaceae; genus Streptomyces; species Streptomyces agglomeratus. The sequence continues at coordinate 7,023,446 of NZ_MEHJ01000001.1, read as the reverse complement.
CGTGCGCGAGGACGCGGGCCGCGTCGATGCCGTAGCTCGGCGCCACGACGCGTTCGTCGTGGACGTACAGCTCGTCGATGACCCGGTCCCGGAAACGCGGGTCGAGGTACGTGCCGGAGCACAGCAGCCGGCCCGCCTCGCTTGCGGCCGGGTCGACCGGCGCCTTGCCGGACAGGCGCGGCTCCGGGGCACCCGGCGACTGGGGAGGAAGCGCCGTCTGGCTCACCCGGGTGACGATAGAGGCGGGTGGGGGAACACGGACAGGCGTAAACGCGCCATACACCCGCGGTGAGGTTTACCCGCGCCCCGGCTCGTACCGCCCCGGGGACGCCGGAGGCCAGGTCGCAACAGGTGAGGCCCCGTCACGCCTGTCGCCGCCTCCGCTAACCTGGCTCTTTACCCAGGAGGAGTTGCACCTGTGGAGTTCCGGCTGCTCGGAGCGGTTTCCGTCGCCACGGAGACCGGCGAACTGCCACTCGGTCCCGCCAAGCGGCGCAGCCTCCTCGCCGCTCTGCTGCTGAGACCCAACTGCCCGGTGCCCGTCGACCGGCTGACGGACACGCTGTGGGAGCACGAACCGCCGCCGCGTGCCCGCAGTGTCATCCAGGGCCATGTGTCGCGGCTGAGGGTCCTGCTCGCGGGTGCGGACGCCGGGATGTACGGAGTCGAACTGGTCACTCAGGGCACCGCGTACGTCCTGCGGATGCCGGAGACCCTGCTGGACGCCCACCGCTTCGAGGAGCTGGTGGCGCTGGCCCGGGGCCAGCGTGCGCCGGCCGACGCCGTGGCGATGTACCAGGAGGCACTGTCGCTGTGGCAGGGTCCCGCGCTGTCCGGCGCGCACCCGAGTCCGCCGCTGCAAGCCGCCGCGCACGCCCTGGAGGAACTCCGGCTGGCCTCCGTGGAACTGCTGGCCGCTGCGTACGGGCGGCTGGGCGACCACGCCCGGGCAGCCGCCGTGCTGCGCGTGGAGGCCGGCGCCCATCCGCTGCGCGAGTCGCTGTCCGCCGCGCTCATGCGGGCACTTCAGCGTGCGGGGCGCCGCTCGGAGGCGCTCGACTGGTTCCACCGCACCCGGCGGCTGCTCGCCGACGAGCTCGGGGTCGACCCAGGCCGGGAGCTGGCCGACGCCTACGCGGTGGCGCTGCGCGGCGAGGGCGAGGAAGCGGCGGAAGACACGGCTCCGGTCCCGCCGCCCGTGCCCGTCGCACCCGGCGCGCCGTCGGCGCCGGCGCCCACCGACACGGTCGACCTCCTGCCGCGGGTCCCGCGCGGTTTCCACGGCCGCGCCGCCGAACTCACCGCCCTGTCGCGGGCCGCCGCCGGCGAAGCCCCCGTCTGCCTGGTCACCGGGCCGGCCGGGGTGGGCAAGACGGCGCTCGTGGTGCACTGGGCCCATCGCAACCGCTCCGGTTTTCCCGGCGGTCTGCTCTACGCCGACCTGCGCGGTTTCAGCGACACGGGCGAGCCGACCCACTTGGAGGTCCTGCGCGAGTTCCTGCTGGCGATGGGAGTCGCGCCGCGCCGGATTCCCGAGTCGGCGAGCGGTGCGTCCGCGTTGTTCCGGTCCCTTTCCGCCGGCCGGCAGCTCCTCGTCGTACTGGACAACGCGCGCGGCTCGGAGCAGGTCAGGGAGCTGCTGCCGGGTGGCGCCCGATGCGTCACCGTGGTCACCAGCCGCTACCGGCTGCGCGGCCTGATCGCCTCCGACGCGGCCCGTCCCGTCCCCGTCGACGTACTCGAACCGGAGGACAGCACGGCGCTGCTCGCGGCGGTGCTCGGCAAGGAACGGGTGCTCGCCGAGGCCGTGGCCGCCCGGCGGCTCGCCGAGCTGTGCGGCGGGCTTCCGCTGGCGCTGCGGGTGGCCGCCGCCCGACTGGCCGATCAGCCGGACTGGTCGCTGAGCGCGATGAGCACCGAACTGTCCGACGAATCGCGCCGGCTGAGCCTGCTGGACGTGGAGGACACCGGGGTACGGGCGGCGCTCAGGCTCACGGTGCGCCGGCTGCCCGACGATGTCGCGCGCCACTTCGCGCACCTGGGCCGCCACCCGGGCACCCACGTCGACCGGTACACGGCGGCAGCGCTGGCCGGCACGGACCCGGACACGGCCGAGGCGGCGATGGACAAGCTGACAGCGGCCCACCTCGTCACCCGGGCGGCGCCGGGGCGCTGGACGCTGCACGACCTCGTACGGCTGTACGCGCGCGGACTGGACGCCGGGCCGGACGCCCTCGTCCGGGTGCTCGACCACACGGTGGCCACCGCCCTCGCGGCGGCCGGCGCGGCCGAGCCCGGGGACGAGTCGTGTTTCGCACCGCCTCCCGACTTCCGCCGGCCACGGGCGATACGGGACTTCGCGGACCGGGACCAGGCCATGGCCTGGTACGCGGCCGAGCGGGACGACCTGACCCTGGCGGCCGCCGCCGCGCACGCCGCCGGACTGCACAGCAGGACGTGGCGGATCGTCCTCGCCATGTGGCCGCAGGTGGTGTGGCGGGTCCTGGATGGCTGGGCTCCCCTGCTCCGGACGGCGCTTGAGGCGGCACGGGCCGACACCGACGCCCGCGCCGAGTCGCGCGTCCTCGCCCTGCTCGGATGGGTACTGACCGAGGAGGGCCGCACCGACGAGGCGCTGGTGCACCTGGAGGCCGCCCCGGCGCTCGCCGCCCGGGCGGGCGATCCGCGCGGCGAGGCGACGGCGCTGATCAACCTGTCGCTGGCCCAGGCGGCGCTCGGCAGCCCGCAGGAGGCTGCCGAGGGATGTACGCAGGCGGCGCGGCTGGCTCGCGGAGCGGGCGACGCCCACACGGAACGGCTCGCCCTCTACCACCTCTCCCGCCACCAACTGGCCGCGAAACTGTGGCAGCCGGCGCTCGACACGTCCACCGCGGCACTGGCCATCGACAGCCCCGCCGACTCGTCGGCGGCGTCGCGGGTGCTGTTGCTCACGGCGGCCGGTGAGGCACTGCTGGGGATGGGCGACGAGGCCGAGGGCATCCGGCGCCTGGAACGCGCGGCGCGCGAGGCGGAGGATTCGGGATACGACGAGGGCGCGGTACGGGCGCTCGGCGCACTGCTGCGGGTGTCGGCGGATGTGGGTCTGCGGGCACGGTACGACACGGCGATGGTGCGGCTCCTGGCCGGTACATGACCTCGTGCGCCGGTCGTACGCCGAGCGTCAGCGCGGCATCAGCGGTGCGTGAGCGGAACACCAGCGGGCCCGGCCAAGCTGGTCACCGGAGCGGTAACCACTTCGTACGTGCCACTTCGTACGTGCCACTCCGCACATTCCGCATCACCGCACGGGGGACCTCAGCATGCGCACATCCCGGATCCACGCCACCACCCCGGCCGCCGCCGTCGCCGTCGCCGCGCTGGTCCTGGCCCTGACCGCCTGCGGCGGCTCGGACAGCGCCGGAGCCGGTGGGCGCGGGCGGAGCCGGCTCGGACGCGGGCCCCGTCCCGGCCGGCTCCACCGGCGCCCGTCAGTGCGACGGCGGTGAGATGTCGTACTCCGTACTGCACCGATTCCCCGGGCAGCAGGGCGAGCACCTGCTGATCACCGCCCGGAACGGCGGCGCCGAACCCTGCTGGGTCGTCGACCGTCCGTCCGTGATGCTCGGGGACACCTCGACCGTCCTGCCCCACGCGGCCAAGGACGCCCCGGGCGGCGGCGCCCGCCTCACGATCCGGCCCGGCGGCCGGGTCTACTCCGCCGTGAATCTCTTCACCGACGCGAAGACCCGCACGTCGGCGGCTCTCTCCCTCGGCCTGCGTGACGGGAGTGGCGGCACCGGTCCGGGCACGGAACTGGAGGCGTTCGACGGCAAGGGTGTACCGTCGGAGTTCACCTGGTCCGCCGCCGACGTCATGAACTGGAACACCGTCAAGCCGTACAACTTCTGAGCGGCTCGCCCGGCGTCGGACGCCGGTCAGACCTGGCCGCGCCAAGCGCCCGTCTCGCCGCCGCGGTTCTCCATGAACATCTTGAACCGCTTGAGGTCTCCGGTCACCTGTCGCTTGACGAAGCCGAGCTTGTCACCGACCGTCTCGGCCAGGCCGTCGGGGTCGAAGTCCATCTGGAGCATGACCTTCGTGGTGGCGTCGTCGATGCGGTGGAAAGTGACCACCCCCGCCTGCTTGGCTTCGCCGTTCACAGTGGTCCAGGCGACCCGCTCGTCGGGGATCTGTTCGGTGACCTCGGCGTCGAATTCGCGCGCCACGCCGTTCACGTTGGTCACCCAGTGGGTGAGCGTGTCGGTCCGCTGATCGATCCGCTCGACGCCTTCCATGAACTGCGGGAACGTCTCGAACTGGGTCCACTGGTTGTACGCGGTGTTGACCGGCACGCCGACCTCGATGGATTCCTCGACCTGCGACATTGCGGATGCCCTCTTCTCTCGTTCCGCCACGGCTTCCGGTCGTCCGCCGGCCGCCGTGATCATCGATTGCCAAGGGTGTTCGAGTACCCCGCGCGGCGAAGTCCATTACCGAGGTGCGGCAGGAGCGGAAGCCTCGGCCGTGCACACCGTGTACGCCGTGCACACCGTGCCGCCGGTTGTGTCGCTCACTCCAAGCGGCCGAGGAGACAATGCGGGGGCTAGCGTGTAGGGATACTTTCGGCAGAGCGGGCAGGTAACCCGTGTTGGTCGCAAGATGCGTGCCGCGAGAGCGTCAGCCTCCTGTGTGGGGTGTACGAGTGTCATGGGAGTGACGGCTGTATGGATCGCGCGGGACCATCGGACGCTCCCCTGCACGATGACGACCCCCTGCACGATTTCGCCGTCCAGGTGGCCGAGGCCGCCGGAGCGATGGTGACGACATGGCAGCAGGCCACGCGTACTCTCTCCCCGCGGCTTTCGTCACTCCAGCTCGAAGCCCTGCTGATCGTCCGGCGATGCCCGGGCATCAATCTCACCGGTCTGGCCGAGGGGGTCGGCGCGACGGCGCCGGCCGTGAGCAGGCTGTGCGACCGCCTGGAAGCGGCCGGGCTGTTGCGCCGCGAACGGGCTCCGACCAGCCGGCGGGAGATCGTACTGGTGCTTACGCCGCACGGCCGGGAACTGGTCGAGTCGCTGTTCGCTCGTCGTCATGCGCTGTTCGGCGACGTTCTGCGCCGTATGCCGGCAGCTGACCGCACGGCGCTGCTGACCGGTCTGCTGGCCTTCTCGAAGGCCAGCGACGACGACGGCGGGTGACCGGCGGAGCGACACCGGCCGGCTCGGGTCCGCGGCCCCGCGATCCGGACGTTCAGGGAGCGGCGGGGCGTCCACGCCAGTCCAGGCAGACGACAGCGGCATCGTGCGGCAGGTCATGGCTGCCGTGGTACTGGATCAATCCGTCGACGACGGCTCGCGCGGCTTCGTGCGCCGACGAGGAGCGGGTAGCGGCGATGGTCTCCCGCAGGGCGATCTCCCCGAAGAACTTGCCGTCCGCCGAAAGGGCCCCGTGCACTCCGCTGCTCGCGATGATCAGACGGTCGCCGGGTTCGACCTGGAGCGGCTGCTCGTGGTACTCCGACTCCTCGAACATGCCCAGCGGCATCTGCGCTTCGAGTTCCACCCGCTCGACGATGTCGTCCCGCAGGCGGTAGAGCTGGGGAGAGCCCGCGTCGACCGCCTGAATCCGGCCGGTGGACAGGTCGAAGCGCAGCAGAAGCGTCGCCGAGTAGCGCGACCCGCCATATTCGCCGTACACGGCCTGATCCGCGAGGCAGGCTTGATCGGCCGGCGAAATGCCGCTGCGGCGGGCGTTGCGCAGGGCGTTGACGGTGAGGTTGGTCAGCAGGGCGGCCTGGATCCCGTGGCCACTGCCGTCGGACACCGTGATGGTCAGGTGGTCCTCGGTGGTACTCCAGTCGAAGTTGTCGCCGCCGATCGCGTACGCGGGCTCCAGATGGGCACCGAGTGTGTACTCGTCGCACATGAAGCCACGGCCGGGCAGGAGCTGCCACTGCATTTCCGCGGCGAGCGTGAGGCGCTTGCGCCGGCGGGCCTGGAGGTACAGGTCGGTGTCCCGTTCGGCGGTGAGCATTTCGTGGCCGACCGCCGTGGCGAAGGCGGCCAGCTCCAGCACCCGCGGTGCGCCCGCCGACGGCTCGGGGAGGTGCACCGACAGCACGCCCAGGCGGTCTCCGCGCACGGTGACGGGCAGGTGGGCCGTGACCATGCCGGGCTCCGAGGTGACCTCTACGACCGCGGCCTGGGCGGAGAAGGCTCGGCCGGCCGGGTGATCGCCGCGGGCAGGAACCGTTTCGCCCGTGTGGGGCAGGCGGGTCACCGGCTGGAGCACGGTCAGGCCGTAGTCGGCCAGGAGCAGCGTCACGGAGCGGGCGTCCAGGTAGTCGGCGAGCAGGGAGCGGGCCGTGGACAGCAGGCTGGTCGGTGGCGCGGCTCGCAGTGCGCTTTCAGCGGCTCCGAGCCAGTGACTGGGCTGGTTGCTCATGGCCTCTTCCCTTGTCGTCCGCACAACGCTGTCTGCGAGCGGACCCCGCGATCCCCGACCGCCGTGCCACGCCGAGCACAGATCCATCCTGCCTCGCGGAAGACTGCTTCACGACTGTGCGCGTTCAGCTCACGGCTGCGGAACCTCGGCCGAACCAGTCGAGACACAGCACGAGCGCGTCGTCGTCGGCTTCGGTGCGGGCGTGGGTTTGGGCTTCCCCTTCGGCATCGGCATCGGCTTGGGCGTCGGCATCGGCGCGATACGCCGTCAAGTCCTGGAGTACGGCCCTCGGCACCGCAGCGGCGGGCAGGAGACCGGCCGCCTGTATGGCGCGTGCGAGCGCACGCTCGCCGTAGACCTCCCCCGCTCCGGAGACGGCGCCGTAGACGCCGTCACTGACGAAGATCAGACGGTCGCCCGGCAGGGCCTGGAAGGGTCTCATCGAACATCCCCAGGGGCAGCTGGGCCTCGAACCCGATGTGCTGCACGGTCTTGCCCCGTTGACGCCACAGCTGGGGCGAGCCGGCGTCCACCACGTGTCCGCGCCCGGTGGCCAGTTCGAAGGAGATACGGCGCCGTAGACGCCGTCACGTGGTGCCCGTACGGTTCCTGGCTCCCGAACGCGCACCCTTCAGGGGTGGAATCGACGGGCAGCGGCTTCGCGGTGTGCGGCAGGGTGGTCACCGGTTGCAGGACGGTGAGGCTGTAGTCGGCCATCAGCAGCTCGACCCGAATGGCTTCGTAGTGCTCGATGATCGCGGCGCGCACCGTGCCGAGGAGGTCGTGCGGTGCGGCAGCGCGCACCGCACGGCCCACAGCCGAGATATTCGTCATGGTTGGGGTCATTTCATCGGTGAAGGGGGCCTTACGGGCGGCGGACCGCGGCGTACAGGACACTTCCGAGGCGCGAGCAACTCACAAGGCTGCACCAGATTATTGCCGCAGGGATAAGATTGCCACATGACAAACATCTTGCCGGCCGGGGGTCGTCCGCCGGGAGAGGGTCAAGCGTTCACTCAGGCCGCCGACCGCCCTACGCGTCGTCGGTGCGAAGGCTCCGGGCGGAGCGACTGCGCAGCCAGAGGGGCAGCGCGTACCAGCAGACACCGAACCACAGCATGACCGCGCCGGCCAGAACCTCCGCGAGGACGTTCGGGATGACGACGCGCAGGATGAGCAGGAGGGTGCATCCGATGGTCAGGGCGAGAAGCACCATGCCGCACACCATCAGACGCCCGGCGACCTCCACGACGTCGTCCTTCATGCGCTGACCCGAAAGAAAGCGGTGGATGGAGACGGGCGCTATCAGGGTCCCGGTGGCCGCCGCGCCAAGCACCACGGTGATGACGTAGATGGTCCGGTCGAAGGTGCCCACATCCCGGAACAGCGGAGTGAAGGCCACGCTGAGCAGGAAGCCGAAGAGGATCTGCACGCCCGTCTGGGCGACCCGCGTCTCCTGGAGGATCTCGTTCCATCTGCGATTGACACGTTCGTGCGCGGCTTCCGGCGACTCATCGTGGGGACGGGAGTCGCCAGTCGCTCCACATGATGAACAGGCGGTGTCTCCTGCTGCCGTCTCGTTCGGCTGCGCGGTCATGGTCATGGCGTCCTCCCGGTTTCAAGAAACCGGTTGCCCCGCCGAGGCCCGTTCATGCGGATGGACGGCGCGAGACGCTACAGACCCCGACACCCGAGGGTGGCCACCAGCCGCGCGCACAAACGACAGCCAGGCGAGTTTCACAACCCTTTCACGCGGGCTACGACACGACAGGATGTCCCCCAACCACCCCTACGTGCAGGGGCGCTTGTTCGGCACTCTCGTCACGATGTGAGCCCTGTTGCTCCCGCTTCCCGAGCCGACACACTCCCCCTGACACGGCGGACGCGGCGGAACCTCACGCCGCCGCTCGTAGGGGCCGGCGCCGCAGCGCTTGATTACCAGCACCCACATATGTCAGGCTGCCTGACGTTCCTGGCGGAGGCCGACCCTGGGAGAACGCATGACCATCGAGTACGCCACCCGCTACCGGCGGGCCTCACGCATTCCCGCGGAGCCCGGCAAGCCCTACTTCATCGAGAAGGGCGAGGGTGACCGCGCCCACCTGTTCGGCGACCTCATCACCGTCTACGCGGGCGGCGAACAGACCGAGAACACCTTCAATTTCTTCACCGTCGAAGGCCCCAAGGGCGACATCATCCCGGCCCACCTGCACACCGACACCCACGAGGTCTTCTACATCACCCAGGGCGCGGTCCGGCTGTTCGTCGAGGACACCGAGGGAAATCAGCAGGAAAAGCTGCTCACACCCGGCGACTTCGGCTTCGTACCCCAGAACTGCCGGCACGCGTACCGCATGGAACGCCACCACAGCCAGGTCGTCGGAGTCGCCGCCTGCCTGCCGCGGCCCCGCACGAGTCGGGCGTACGCGAGTTGCGCGGCGTGCCGTACCGCGATGTTGAAGGCAGCCGTCCACTGGAACTCGACCTGTGGCTGCCGGAATCGAACCCGGCGAGCCCTGGTCCACTCGTCCTGTTCGTGCACGGCGGAGCCTGGCGCCGGGGGCGGCGCGACGACATGGGTCTGCGCACACGCCACTGGGCCCCCGGGCCGTTCGCGCGCTTCGCGGCCGCGGGCCTCGCCGTCGCCTGTGCCGACTACCGGCTCAGCGCCGAGGCCACTTTCCCCGCCCCGCTCGACGACCTGCGCGCCGCGTTGCGCTGGCTCACCCTGCGCTCGGCGGAACTCGGCATCGACACCGAACGGACGGTGGTGTGGGGAGAGTCCGCCGGCGGGCACCTCACCTCACTCCTTGCCCTGACCCACACGGACCCACCACTGGCCGGTGCGGTGATCTGGTACGCACCGAGCGACCTGACCGCCGCGCGGGGCTGCTTCACCCCCGAAGACTCCGGCACCCCCGAGGCGCTCATGCTCGGCGCGGCCCCCGCAACCGTCCCGGCACGCGCGGGCGCGGCCAGCCCCCTCGCCCAAGTCGGCTCCGGCGCGCCACCGTTCCTTCTCGTACACGGTGACGCGGACACCATGGTGGCCTGCTCGCACAGCGAGTCCCTCGCGGCGGCCCTGGAGGAGACCGGGTCGCCGGTCGAGCTGTGGACGGTGGCGGGCGCCGATCACGGCTGGTACGGGCTGCCCGATGCCCAGTGGAGGGGGTCTTCAGCCGCTCCCTCGCCTTCGCCCGTCGACTCGTGTCTTCTGGCGGGGACCCTGCTGGCGACGGATCGGCTCTGCCGCAGTAGTACGGGCTCCGCCGTGGCACTCACCCGAAGGGCGCGGCGTCCGCCCGGCGACGCTGGGCGCGTCAGGGGACTTCCACGAGGGGTGGCTCGCCCCAGGACTCGGCGAGTGCCTCGCGCAGCGCGGTGACGGCGGGGGTGCCGATGCGCTCGGCGAGTACGCCTTCGATGACGGCGATGGTGGCGAGAGCGCGTTGGTGGACACGCGTACCTTCGTCAGTGGTACGGATCAGGCTGCTGCGGCCCGAGGCGGGGTCGGGCACCTGCTCCAACAGCCCCATGCCGATCAGGCTGTGCACGGCCTGATGTGCGGTCTGCCGGGTGACACCGATCCTGCGTGCGAGTTCGGAGATCGAGGTGCCTTCGTCGTCGAGAGTGGCGAAGACGCCGGCCTGAGCGGCCGTCACCGGTCGCTCACCCGCCGCCTGCATGCCGGCGAGCAACGCGTCCTCGAACCAGCGCTTGGCCTGGACGAGCAGCTGGGGCAGGTTACGTGCGGGCTCGCTCATGGCTCCTCTGCGGGGGGGGGGCGGGGACGTCGAGCATAGCCACCGCCCGCGCTCGTCCACGATCGACGCCGAGACCCAGTGCCTGACCGTCTCCGGGGCAAGCGGCGGGAAGTCGCCGCCCACCGGTGGCGCACCGGGAGCTGAGGGATCACTTACGCGAAAGTGCTGCCGGCCGGGGCTCTGGTCGGCGTGCAACGCTGCGACTGCCGGCCGCCGCGCCCGCACGGCGGCGTTCGCGTGCACGGCCGCGGCCTCCGATCACCTCGGAGCTGGTGATGGACGCGCCGGACGCGCCTTCCGACGGAAATCCGGTCATGCGCGCAGCGGTGCGACGTCAGCGGCCCTTGCGTACCCGGGCCGCCGCGCGGGCTTCCGCCGTTTTGCGGGCTTCGGCAGCCTTGCGGGACTCCTTCGCAGGGCGGCCCGGACTGGTACCCAGGCCACGGAAGGGGGCGTTCCCGCTGTTGGTCTTCGCCGGGGTCGGCGGCCGCTTCGCCCCGGTTATGGCGGACAGCTTCTCCTCGCCGGAGCGCACCTGCGTGACAGTGGGGCGGATGCGGGCGTCAGTCATCATGCGGTTGACGTCGCGCCGCTGGTTGGGAGTGACCAGAGTGACCACGTTCCCGGACTCTCCAGCGCGCGCCGTGCGACCGCCACGGTGCAGATAGTCCTTGGCGTCGGCCGGCGGGTCGACGTTGACGACGAGGTCGAGTGCGTCGATGTGAATACCCCGTGCCGCGACATTGGTGGCCACCAGCACGGTGACCTCACCCTCCCTGAACTGGGAGAGGGTGTGCGTACGCTGCGGCTGTGACTTGCCGCTGTGCAGAGCGGCGGCCCGTACGCCACTGGCCCTCAGGTGGCGGGTGAACTGGTCCACGCCGGCCTTCGTGTCCAGGAACATCAGGACCCGGCCGTCCCGCGCGGCGATTTCCGTCGCGATCGCGTACTTGTCGGCGGCATGAACGTTCAGGACGTGGTGGTCCATCGTGGTGACCGAGCCCGCCACCCGGTCCAGGGAAGCGAGCACGGGGTCGTGCAGGTAGTCCCGCACCAGTTGGTCGACGTTGCGGTCGAGCGTGGCCGAGAACAGCAGCCGCTGCCCGTCGGGGCGGACCTGGTCAAGGATTTCGGAGACCTGCGGCAGGAACCCCAGGTCGCACATCTGGTCGGCCTCGTCCAGCACCGTGATCCGCACCTGGTTCAGGTGGCAGTCCCGGCGCGACACCAGGTCGGCCAGCCGCCCCGGCGTCGCGACGACCACCTCGGCGCCGGCGCGCAGCAGCGCCGTCTGCCGGTTGATCGACAGCCCGCCGACCACCGTCGCCAGTCGTACGTTCAACGCCTGCGCGTACGGCGCCAGCGCGTCGCTCACCTGCTGCGCGAGTTCCCGGGTCGGCACCAGGACCAGTGCGAGCGGGCGCCTCGACTCCGCCCGCAGACCTGCCGTCCGTACGAGCAGCGCAAGCCCGAAAGCGAGCGTCTTGCCGGAACCGGTCCGCGCGCGGCCGAGGACATCCCGGCCGGCCAGCGCGTTCGGGAGGGTGGCCGCCTGGATCGGGAAGGGCTCTTTCACCCCGAGGCCGGTCATCGTCCGCATCAGCTCAGGAGGCAGCCCGAGTACGTCGAAGGACTCGGCGGGCGGCAGGCCCGGGGCCACCGTCTGCGGGGTCGAGAGTTCACCCTGCGGCGCCGTCGCACGCCGGGGCTTCGCGGCACGGGAGAGTCCGGTGGCCGGCGGCTTCGCGTTCATGGGGAACCTTCCTCAGTCTGGCGCCCGGAACGCGCCGGGGCCCGTACCCCTCGGTACGGGCCCCGGCGGTGTCGAAGCGTGCCCCCATTTTACCAGTGGGCGCCCGCATACCCTGCCGGTCGCGCCGCCCCCGCCCGGACGCCGGACGTGGGCAGCGGTCCGGGCTGCCGGGGGGACGCACGGGACCCGGACGCGGCTGCCGGGGGGACGCACGGGACGCATAGCATCGGGCCGGCCAAAACGTGCCGAGACGCGCTACTCGGACAGGCGTCCGCCGCCCTGTACGAGAGGTCCCGACGCGGAGACCACGTGCCTGTCATGGTGGCCGGGGGCACAGCCGCCCCCGGAACTGTGGTGTCCCGCCACATGTGCCGGTGACCTGGGCGTTCCTACGGTGTGGCGACACGGAAACGTCCCCGCCAACTGTCCGGAAGTGGTACTCATGGCCGCCCCATCAACCGCTCCACCCGCGCCCAGCACCCTCAAGCGCATCGTCGCCGCGAGTCTCATCGGGACCACCATCGAGTGGTACGACTTCTTCTTGTACGGATCCGCCGCCGCGCTGGTCTTCAACAAGCTGTTCTTTCCCGGCTCCGACCCCCTCGTGGGCACCCTGCTCTCCTTCTTGACCTACGCCGTCGGCTTCGCCGCCAGGCCCCTGGGAGCGCTCGTCTTCGGGCACTACGGCGACCGGCTCGGCCGCAAGAAGCTGCTGGTGCTGAGCCTGCTGCTGATGGGTGGCGCCACCTTCGCCATCGGACTCCTGCCGACGCACTCCACCATCGGCTCCGCCGCGCCCGTCCTGCTCACCGTGCTGCGGCTCGTCCAGGGCTTCGCACTCGGCGGCGAGTGGGGCGGGGCGGTGCTGCTGGTGTCGGAGCACGGGGATGCCAAGCGGCGTGGCTTCTGGGCCTCGTGGCCGCAGACCGGGGCTCCCGCCGGGCAGTTGCTGGCCACCGGTGTGCTGTCCGCGTTGACCGCGCTGCTGTCGGACTCCGCCTTCCTGGCGTGGGGTTGGCGCATACCGTTCCTGCTGTCCGGTGTGCTCGTGATCGTCGGCCTGTGGATTCGTCTCTCTGTCGATGAATCACCCGTCTTCAAGGCCGCGTTGGCCCAGGCCGAGGCGCGTAAGAGCGCGTCGGCGGTCGCCGAGAAGATGCCGCTGGTCGCCGTCCTGCGTCACCACTGGCGCGATGTGCTGGTCGCGATGGGTGCCCGTATGGCGGAGAACATCAGCTACTACGTCATCACCGCTTTCATCCTCGTCTACGCCACCACAGAGGCGCAGCTGAGCAAGCAGACCGCGCTCAACGCGGTGCTGATCGCCTCCGCCGTCCACTTCGCAGTGATCCCGGCGTGGGGCGCCCTGTCGGACCGGGTCGGACGCAGGCCCGTCTATCTGCTCGGCGCGGTCGGGGTCGGCCTGTGGATGTTCCCGTTCTTCATGCTGATCGACACCAAGAGCTTCGGGAGCCTGCTCCTCGCCGTCACGGTCGGGCTGGTCTTCCACGGAGCGATGTACGCACCGCAGGCGGCCTTCTTCTCCGAGATGTTCGCGACCCGCATGCGCTACTCCGGTGCTTCGATCGGCGCGCAGTTCTCCTCGGTCGCGGCCGGCGCCCCCGCACCGCTGATCGCCACGGCGCTCCTCGCGGACTACGGCAGTTCCACGCCGATCGCCCTGTACGTCATCGCCGCCGCGCTCATCACGGTGGTCGCGGTCGGGTGCGCGAAAGAGACCCGGCACCGGGATCTGGGGGACATCGACGCGGAGCCGCGCGCGGAGGAGGACGCTGTCGTACGGGCCGCCGGCGCTCGCACCGTCTGACGGAACGCCCACTCTGTGAAAGGCCGTGTACGGGAACGCTCCCAGAGCGTTCCCGTACACGGCCTTTTCAGTGTGCCGCGCGAGTGGTCATCGCCGACGACAGAGCGTGCAGCCGCAGCGCCAACTGGACCTCCAGGGCACGCTCCGGCGACTGCCAGTCCGCACCCAGCAGTCTGTCGATCCGGTCGAGGCGCTGTGCCACCGTGTTGACGTGGACGTGCAGCGCGTCCTTGGTGCGTGCGGGGCTCATCCCGCACGCGAAGTACGCGTCCAGGGTGCGCACCAGATCGGTTCCCCGGCGCCGGTCGTACGCGACGACCTCGCCGATGGTGCGGTTCACGAACCCTTCGATGGCCCCCGAGGAACGGCCGTCCCGGCTGTCCGCGAGCAGCAGGCCCAGGAACCCGAAATCCTCCGCCGCCGCCCCTTCCCCGGCACGGCCGAGCAGCCGCAGCGCGTCGACGCAGCGGCGTGCCTCCTCGTACGCTCCCGCCACCGCACCGGGACGTGCGGAGGGCGCGTCCACAGAGCCCGAGGCGCCGACTGTGACGGGCTCGCGCAGGGCGCCGCTCAGGTGCTTCGCCGTCTGGCGGGCGAGAGCCGCGGCACTGCCTCCGCTGCCCAGCGGAAGCAGCAGGACGGTGCCACCGTCGCGGGCCGCCGCCAGGCCGTGCCCAGTGGCTGCCAGGTGCGAGCCCGCGGACCAGAGCCGTCTGCGGTCCGCGCTCTCCCGCTCGACGCTGGCCTCCCGGGGAGCCTCGATGCGGGCGGCGAGCACGACGTGGGGGGCGTCGAGGTCGGCGCGCAGCCGGGCGGCCCGTTCGCGGAGCAGCCGGGGGTCCCGGTCGGGGGCGTCGAGGAGGTCGTCGAGGAGTTCCCCCCGTACGCGCTGTTCGGCCTCGCCGGCCGAGCGCCTCGCGAGGAGCAGCAACGACGTCACCATGGCGGCGCGTTCGAGTGTGCGCTGGTCGACGGGGTCCAGTTCGGGATGGCCGTGCAGGACGAGTGCGCCGAGGTGTTCACCGCCCGCCGAAACGCTGACCACCCAGTCGTCGCCGCGCCGTACCGCATGTCCCTCGGCGCCGGCGGGCTCCCCGTCGGCGTCCCGGAAATCGACGTTCCCGTGCAGCACTTCGGACACCGCGCGCGCCACGTCGGGGACACCTCCTCCGCGCAGCACCAGTTCGGTGAGCCGGTCGTGCACGTCCGAGGCACGCTCGATGACGCCGCTGCGGTCGCGAATGATCTCGTTCGCCTTCTCCAGTTCGGCGAGCGCCGAACGCGTCTCCGCCAGCAGGTTTGCGGTGTCGATGGCGACTGCGGCGTGGGCGGCGAACGAGCCGAGCAGCGCGATCTGCTCGCGCTCGAACACGCGGGCACGGCGGTCGGCGGCAAAGAGCACACCGATCACCTGGCTGCCGAGCGTGAGCGGTACGCCGAGGATCGCGACGAGCCCTTCGTCGCGTACGCCCGAATCGATCGTCCAGGTGTGCTGAAACCGTGGATCGTCGAAGTAGCTCTCGGTCGCGTAGGGGCGGGCGGTCTGCGCGACGAGTCCGCCGAGTCCCTCGCCCATCCCGAGCCGCAGCTGCTGGAAGCGCGCCGACACCGACCCTTCGGTGACCCGCATGTACGTGTCGCCCGCCACCGGGTCGTTGAGGCTCAGGTACGCGACCTCCGTTCCCAGGAGCGACCGCGCCCGTTGCACGATCGCCGCCAGTACGGCGTCGAGGTCGCGCAGCCCGGCGAGGTCGTGGGCGGTCTCGTAGAGCGCGGACAGCTCGGCCTCGCGCCGACGCCGGCCCTCCAGTTCGGCGCGCACCCGCAGCGCGTGCATCTTCGCGGTCTCGAGCGCGGCGAGCGTCTCGGGCGGCGCACCGTCCGCGCGGGCCACGAGCACGGGCCGCTCGTAGGCGTCGGCGGCGGCCCCTCGCGCGAGAAGTTCCAGGTACGGGACTTCGCTGCCGCTCTGTGGCTGATCGTGGGACATGGGCACACTCAACCAGCTAGTGAGCGGTCCAGCCGCCGTCGAGGGGCAGTGACGTTCCCGTGATGAACGACGCCTGGGGGCCGCACAGGTACGCGACGGCCTCGGCGACCTCCTCGGGTTCGAGGAGGCGCTTGAGCGCGGAGTCCCTGAGGAGCACGTCGACGAGCACACGTTCCTCCGGCAGCCCGTGCGCGGCCGCCTGGTCGGCGATCTGCCGCTCCACGAGGGGGGTGCGCACGTAGCCGGGATTGACGCAGTTCGATGTGACGCCGTGCTCGGCGCCCTCCAG
Source organism: Streptomyces agglomeratus (assembly GCF_001746415.1). Taxonomy (NCBI): domain Bacteria; kingdom Bacillati; phylum Actinomycetota; class Actinomycetes; order Kitasatosporales; family Streptomycetaceae; genus Streptomyces; species Streptomyces agglomeratus. Next base: position 7,007,375 of record NZ_MEHJ01000001.1, on the reverse strand, counting down.
TGCGGCTGTCTTGGAGAGCCCTTCGAGCCCGTGCTTGGCGGCGACGTACGCCGACTTGTACGCGGAGGCGCGCAGCCCGTGCACCGAGGAGATGTTGACGATGCGTCCCCAGCCCTGCCCGTACATGTGCGGAAGCGCTCCACGGATCAGCCGGAACGGCGCTTCGAGCATGACGGTCAGCACGGTGTGGAACACGTCCGGGGGAAACTCCTCGATGGGGCGCACGAGCTGCAACCCGGCGTTGTTCACCAGGATGTCCGTGCCCGCCGCCACCTGCTCCGCCGCGTCGAGGTCGGTGAGGTCGAGGGTCCGCGTCTCCACCGCGCCGGCGAGGTCCTGTGCCTGCCCGGCGAGGGCGTCGAGCCCTTCCGCGTCCCGGTCGACGGCTCTGACCTTGGCTCCCGCCGCCGCGAGCCGCAGCACGCAGGCACGGCCGATGCCGCCCGCCGCTCCGGTGACGAGCGCGGTACGGCCGCCGAGGTCGAGTCCGGCAACGGGCGTGGGATGTGTGGTGGGCGCGGTCATGCCCACGACCCTAGACAGCGCCCCTTCGGGCACCGATGTGGCCGGCGCCCACACTTCACAGCAAGGTGGTGGGCTCGAACCATGTGGGTTCGTCGGTGAGGGCCTGCTTGATGCGCAGGAGAGCGAACTCGTTGAGGGCCGGGAGAGCGTCGACCGAGAACCAGGCGACATCCAGCGACTCGTCGTCGTTGACTCGTGCCTCACCACCGACGGCCCTGCACCGGAAGGTGATGTCCATGTACTGGCACCGGTCGCTGTTCGGGTACTCGACGGGCTTCAGGGCCTGTACGAGAACGACGCGTTCCGGCACGCATTCCACGGCGGTCTCCTCGTACACCTCACGCACGGCGGCCGCCGCCGGCTGCTCCCCGGGCTCCGGGATGCCGCCGATGACGGACCACTTCCCCGTGTCGGTGCGACGGCCGAGCAGCACTCTGCCCGCGTCGTCGAAGACGACGGCGCTGACGCCCGGCAGGAAGAGAAGCTGGTGGCCCGCGGTGGCCCGGAGCTCGCGGATGAAGTCGGGAGTTGCCATGGCCCGACCCTAACGGGCGTTCCGCGGCGCGAAACGCACGGGGAACACGCGGGGAGCGCACACGGAGTCGCCCGGTCTCACACGACCTCGCAGCGGCTCACGCGGACGTTCCCCGGCGCGCCCGTACGCCGCGGAACACAGCCCACCCGAGACCGGCCCCCGCGAGCACCACCAGTACGCCTTCGGGCATCGTGCCGAGGCGCGTTGCGGGAGTCAGCGAGGAGCGCAGCGGCACCTCGGCCACCAGTGCGTCCGGCGTGAACATCTTCGTCTGCTGCACGACCTCGCCGTCCGGCTGGATGACAGCGCTGACTCCACTGGTCACGGGGACGACAACAGCCCGGCTGTGCTCGACGGCCCGCACCCTGGACATCGCGAGCTGCTGGTACGTCATCTCGCTGCGCCCGAAGGTCGCGTTGTTGCTGGGTACGCTGATGAGCTGTGCCCCGCCCGTGACGGTGTCCCGCACCGCCCAGTCGAAGGCCGCCTCGTAGCAGGTGGCGAGCCCCACCTTGGTGCCCGCCAGGTCGAAGACGCCCACCTTGGTGCCCGGCCCGAAGTCCCTGCGTACCCGGTCGACGTCCGAGCTGAAGAGCCGTACGAAGGAACGCATCGGGATGTACTCGCCGAACGGCTGGACGTGACGCTTGTCGTACGTCGCGACCGGGCCGCGCTCCGGGTCCCATTCGATGAGCGTGTTGCGCAGCTTTCCCGTGTCGGGTGTGAGCACCGCTCCGACGACCGTCGGGGCGCCGATCGCGCGAACGGCCCGGTCGATCACCGCGCGGGCGTCGCTGTTGCGGTAGGGGTCGAGGTCGGAGGAGTTCTCCGGCCACAGGACGAAGTCGGGCCGGGGCACCTTGCCGGCCTCGACATCGTCCGCGAGCTCTTCCGTACGTCGTGCGTGGTTGTCCAGCACCGCGCGGCGCTGCTCGTTGAAGTCGAGTCCGAGCCGGGGGACGTTGCCCTGGATCGCGGCGGCCGTCGCGGTGCCGTCCTGGGCGGAGTCGTCGACGAGCGGCAGGGCGGCAAAAGCCGCCGTGACCGGCACGAGGACCGTCAGGGCGGCGATGGCGGCGCCCTTGCGCGGCACTTCGCGGGTGGTGCGGTACGTAAGGAACTGCCGCAGCGCTTCGTAGAGTCCGAAGCCGCACAGCACGACGGCGAACCCCAGGACGGGTGTGCCGCCGACGGCGGCCAGCGGCAGGAAGACGCTGTCGGCCTGACCGAACGCGATCTTGCCCCAGGGGAATCCGCCGAACGGTACGCGCGCCCGGACCGCCTCGCCCAGGATCCACACGGCCGCTCCCCATACCGGCCAGAGCGGCAGCCGGGTCACCAGGGCGATACCGGCGCAGCACACGGCGACGAACAGCGCTTCGGCGGTGGCGAGCGCCAGCCAGGGGACCGGGCCCACCTCCTCACCCGTCCAGCTGAGCAGCGGCAGCAGGAAGCCCAGACCGGCGAGAAGGCCGAGGCCGAACGCGGCCCGCGCGCGGCGCCCGTAGAGGCACCCGGCCAACAGCGCGAAACCGGGCAGCACCAGCCACCACAGCGGGCGGGGCGGGAAACTCGCGTACAGGAGGAGACCGGAGAGAACTCCGGCCGCGGGGGCCACGAGCCGGGTCAGCATTCGTCTCGCGCTTCTCCGTCGAGAGGTGGCATCGGAGTGCGGGGCCAGCTGCTGCGCGGGCTGGTCTATGGCGGTGGGGGTGGCGCTCACCAGGTGAAGTCTACGGTGGCCGGGCGGGCGCGCAGAGGGCGATCCGGCGAACGTCGGAAACAACGTTCCTGCGCAATCCGCACACGCGTCGTCGTCCCTGCCGTTAGCGTGTGCGCCAGTCCCCGGCACCCCGGCCTGTCCGGCCGTGGGTGGGCGGGGCCCGTCTAGTCGGGGGGTCGACGGGATGGCTGCACCGGCCGTGCGGTCCGGCGCGCGCGCACGCGGCGCGGTCACCGATGCCGCAGGGGTGGTGATCCTCGGCGGGTGCGCCGTCTGGTCGCTGGTCGCCGCGGCGGGGCGGGAGGCCAGGCCCGAAGGTGTGCTGCTGGCCGTGCTGGCTGTCGCGGGAGGCTACGCGTGCGGGCGGATCTGCGGCTCGCTGCTGCCGGTCGCCGCCGCCTCGGCAGCGGCGCTCGCCATGGCCGTGGCTCTGCGCCGCCCCGAGGACGGCTTGCCGGGTGACCTGCCGGGTGCGGCCGCCGCCGGACACAGTCTCGGAAGTACGGGCGCCGCCGCGGCGCTGCTGGCGCTGGCCTCGGGGGCGGCCTGCTGTGCGGCGTGGGCGGCCCGGCCCTATCCGCTGCGGATCGCGCTCCGGCTGCTGGCGCTCGGGGTCGCGGTGACGGGACTGGCGCTCGGTTCCGTCGCCGGGTTCGTCGCGGCACTCGGCGTACTGCTGTGTTCGCTCGCGGCGGCACGGATCAACCGCAGGATGGTGGGACTGGCGGGACTCGCGCTGGCGACAGGGCTCGTAGTGGGTGGTTCGTGGGCGATGGCAGAGGACGCGCTGCCGTCCGGCCTCGCGGTGTCGCTCGAAGGGCAGCTGACGGTGAACCGGGTGCTGCTCTGGCAGGACGCCCTCGACCTCGCCAAGGAGCACCCGGCGCGCGGCGCGGGGCCCGACCGGTTCGGCAGGCTCAGCCCCACCGCGCGGCAGACGCCGCACGGCGACGGCAAGCCCCACTCGGCGCCGTTGCAGCTGGCCGCCGAGCAGGGCGTGGTGGGGACGTCGCTGCTGGGCGCGGTCTTCGGCTGGATGCTGTACGGGCTGTGGCGCTCGCCCCGTGACACACCGGTGGTCCTGACCGCGGGGGCGTCGCTCACGGCCCTCGCGGCGCTGGCGGCCGTCGGCAACGCGCTCAGCTTCACGGCGGTGACCGCGGGGGCGGGGGTGCTGGCGGGCCTGGCAACGGCGCGGCGGCTCTCGGACGACGCGAGTGGCGGAACGTTCACTGCGGATGCGGCGGCGGAGGCGGAGGCACCGGCGCGTGGCCGTTGATCCGGGGCGGCCTGCGATCCACTCCGCCCCTCCCGGCCCGTTCCCGCAGCCGAGGTGCAATGAACGCACCACGCAACGGCTGCAGACCGTGCCGGGGCGCCGGCCGTTCGACGCTCCGGCCGTTCGTGGGTGTCGGTGTGGCCGGGCAGGTCAGCTGCCGGTGGTGTTGCCTGTCGCGGCGGCGTGCAGGCGGGCGCGGATGATCCGTACCGCCGTTTCGGCGTCGTCGACCGTGACCGTGAAGATCCGGCCGTCTCCCAGACGCAGGACAACCCCCTCTCCCCTGCGGACGATCACGGCCATCCCTTTCCCGGGCCGCCAGCGATAGCCCCAGCCACCCCACTGCCGTGGCGTGATTTTCGGCGCGAACTCCGCCCGCACCACGTGCGCGAGCAGGATGCGGCGCCGGGGCAGGCCCATGTGTCCGCAGCGGACTTCCATCGCGTCGCTGTCGACCCTGACCGCCACATGGACGAAGGCGAGCGTTCCGAAGAGGATGAGCAGGCCCGCGGCCAGACAGCCCACGACCGACATCACGAGTGGGGCGAGGCCGGAAGTCCAGGTCGAGTCGACGGCCAGTTTGACGCCGAGCGCGAGGCAGCCGGCGCCGACGGCCGCGAGCAGCCACTGTGCGCGGTTGGTCGCGCGTCCGGTCCAGATCACGGGAGGGGGCTCCGCGACACGCCCCTCGGTGTGGGGGTGGTCCTTCATGCGTAGCAGCGTACTCACGTTCCGCGTTCCCGGCAGTGCCGAGCCCGTCCGGCCGGACGCGGTCAGCGGGCGGCGTCGACCGTGTCCAGCAGGCGGCCCTCGGGGTAGGCGAGCGCCGCGGCGGGCAGCGCGGACTCCCGTCCGCTGAGCAGCACGGTGATGCCCGGCGTGGGCGCCGCCGCGGGGGCCGGCTGTGCACCGATACGGCGCAGAGCCTGGGCGGCCACGGCTTCGGCGGAGCCATGGAGCACGACGGGCGGGAGCCCGTGCGGCTGGACGGCGGCGCGGATCCGCTCAACGAGCAGTTCGTAATGGGTGCAGCCCAGGACGACGGCCCTTACATCGCGCGGAGTGAGTGCGGCGGCGGCCGCGATGGCGCGGTCGATGGCTTCCTCGTCGGCGTGCTGCGTCGCGTCGGCGAGGCCGGGGCAGGGGACCTCGGTGACGGCCGCGCCGTCGGCGAAGTCACGGATGAGGCCGCGCTGGTACGGGCTGCCCGTGGTGGCGGGCGTGGCCCAGATGGCGACGGACCCGCCGCCCGCGGCGGCCGGCTTGATCGCGGGCACGGTGCCGATGACCGGGATGCCGGGCTCCAGCTCCGCGCGGAGCGCGGGCAGGGCGTGTACGGACGCGGTGTTGCAGGCCACGATCAGCGCGTCGGGCCGGTGCGCGGCGGCGGCCCGTGCCACGGCCAGCGCACGCTCGGTGACATCGGCCGGCGTACGCGGCCCCCAGGGCATGCCGTCGGGGTCGGAGGAGAGGACCAGGTCGGCGTCGGGCCGCAGTCGGCGCACCGCGGCGGCCGTCGGCAGCAGGCCGATTCCCGAGTCCATGAGCGCGATCTTCACCCGGTCACCATAGTCGACCGCCCCCGCACGCCCTCCGGGGTGGGGCAGACTGCGGCGAATGAGCACTATTGCGTGGATCGCAGCCGTTTCGTTGGCCGCGTGGGTGTGGCTGCTGCTGGGTCAGGGGTTCTTCTGGCGTACGGACCAGCGGCTCCCGCGCCGCGAGGACCCGGGAGTGTGGCCCGATGTATCCGTGGTCGTTCCGGCGCGCGACGAGGCCGAGGTCGTTCCCCTCAGCCTGCCGACGCTCCTCGCCCAGGACTATCCGGGGCGCGCGGAGATCATCCTGGTCGACGACGGCAGTGGGGACGGTACGGGCGACCTGGCCCGAGAGCTGTCCGGGCGGTACGGCGGACTGCCTCTGACGGTGGTCTCACCGGGCGATCCGGAGCCGGGCTGGACCGGGAAGCTCTGGGCTTTGCGGCACGGGATCGCACTGGCCCGTGCCCGGGGACAGGAGCGCGCGCAGGGTGAACCGGAGTACCTGCTCCTCACCGACGCCGACATCGCGCACGCGCCCGGGAGCCTGCGGGAACTGGTCGCCGCCGCCCGTACGAACAGTCTCGACCTGGTCTCACAGATGGCGCGGCTGCGCGTCGTCAGCATGTGGGAGCGGTTGATCGTTCCCGCGTTCGTGTATTTCTTCGCTCAGCTCTATCCGTTCCGGTGGGTCAACAGGGCGAGCGCCCGCACCACGGCGGCCGCCGGCGGCTGTGTGCTGCTGCGGACGGAGGCAGCGGCACGCGCGCGCGTGCCCGACTCGATCCGGCAGGCGGTGATCGACGATGTGTCACTCGCCGGGGCGGTGCGGCGCAGTGGCGGCCGGATCTGGCTGGGGCTGGCGGAAGGGGTGGACAGTGTGCGCCCGTATCCGCGGCTCGGAAATCTGTGGCGGATGGTCTCGCGCAGCGCGTACGCCCAGCTGCGGCACAGTCCGCCACTGCTCGCGGGAACGGTCGCGGGGCTCGCGCTGGTGTATCTCGCGCCCCCGCTCACGCTCTGCGCCGGTGTGCTGTCGGTTGACGCGGTGGCGGCATGGGCGGGCGGCCTGGCATGGGCGGTAATGACCGGTACGTACCTTCCTGTGCTGCGCTACTACAGGCAGCCCCTGTGGCTCGCCCCGCTGCTGCCGCTCACGGCTGTCCTCTATCTGCTGATGACCGTCGATTCCGCTGTGCAGCACTACCGGGGGCGGGGTGCGGCCTGGAAGGGGCGTACGTACGCCCGTCCCGAAGCCGCACCCGAGAGCTGAGCGGGCCACCGTACGGTCGCTGCCGTCATTTCCTGCCTGGCGACCAGTTCATGCCCCACCCGTAGGTGCGGTCGATGGTGCGCTGCGGGCTGACACCGCGCTCCGGTACGAGATAGCGCGCTTCGCGGCGCACGGTCAGATCGCCACCCTCGTTGGTGATGAGGGCGAGCGCCGCGACGGTGGACGGCACGGTGCACTCGTCGAGGGAGAAGTCGATGGGCGCCCCGTTCTGCGGCGTGAGCGTGACCGTGGCGTGCAGGTCGGCGAAGGAGCGGGCTCCCTCGTAGACGGCGACGAAGATGACCACGCGGCGGAGTTCGTCCTTGTGGTCGAGGTTGATGGTCAGGTTCTCGCCGGTACTCACCGATCCGGTGCGGTCGTCTCCGTCGAGGTGGATGTACGGCGGCTGCTGCAACGAGCCGAAGGCGTTGCCGAGCGCCTGGACGACCCCCTTGCGGCCGTCGGCGAGTTCGTACAGGGCGCACAGGTCGAGGTCGAGGTCGCCGTGCATGGCGACCGCCCTGCCGAGCTTGGCGGCCCAGCCCTTGAACTGCTTGCGCACCTCCCAGTTGAGGTTCACGCGCATCATGCCCGTGGTGCCGCCCCGCTTGGTGAGGGAGACGGACGGCGCTTCCTTGGTGAGCGTGATCTTGCTGAGGCTCACGGGAGCGGAGGCCGCGACCGGCGCGGAGGCCGCGGCCGGTGCCGGTGTCGCGGAAGGGGCCGGTGTCGCGGCCGGTGCCGGTGTCGCGGCCGGGGCGGGCGCCTGCTGCGGAGGCTCGTCGACGCTGATGCCGAAGTCCCTGGCCAGCCCCTCGAGTCCGCTGTCGTATCCCTGTCCCACGGCACGGAACTTCCAGGCCCCCTGTCGCCGGTAGAGCTCACCGAGGACGAAGGCCGTTTCGACGCTCGCGTCCTCGCTGTCGAAGCGCGCGATCTCCGAACCGTCCGAGGCGTCGAGCACCCGGACGTAAAGGCCCGGGACCCGGCCGAAGTTACCGCCGTCGGCCGAGGCCGCCACCACCACGGTCTCGACGGCCGGCTCCACCCGTGCGAGGTCGACGAGGAGGGTGTCCGTCACGCCGTCCCCGGCGGGCGTCTTGCCGTCGTGCCGTACGGCGCCGGACGTGTCGGCGGGCTGGTTGTAGAAGACGAAGTCCGCGTCCGAGCGGACCTTTCCCGACACCAGCAGGAGGGCCGAGGCGTCGACGTCCGGCACACCGGCACCTGAACGCCATCCCAATTCGACGCGCACCGCCTGCGCCGGCACCGGCACATTGGTTCCTTTAAGCATGGACATGATCGCCCCCATCGCGTATGCGGATGTCCGAGGATTGCGTACGGCCAACCTATTCCCCCGCGTTCTCCGGACGCCCCGGCGAGGGTCTCAAGATCACCCGGCGACCCCGGGTAACCCATGGCCAGCGCGCTCTTTACACGATCACAACGCCGCGCGGCGACCGTTTTTCCCAAGTTCGCTCGGATTAGGGATCCGCCGTCACTCGCAACTCGTAAAACAACCCTCTTATCGGGCTCCCCAACCAGAACATCTTCCGCTTAACTTGGGTGCCATGACCTCCCCCCGCGCCACCTACGGCGGCGGTTACTACTCCGCCCCGTCCTTCCCGGACACTCCGATCTACGACTCCCTCGTCGCAGAGCGGGGCACGCCCCAGATCGCTCCCATCCGGGTGCCCGCCGCGTACGACACCGGAAACAGCTATCTGCCGGCCCTCCCGGCGGCGCTTCCCGCGCTTCCCGCGGCGCCTTCCTACTACGCCCCCTCCCCGTCATACGGCTACCCGCAGCAGGCCGCGCCGCAGCCCGCGCCGCTCCAGCACGCGCCCGCGCCGTACATCCCGCAACAGGCCGCGGGCCCGCGCGGATACCCGGGTCCTCAGCAGTACCAGCAGTACCAGCAGCAACAGCCCCGCCAGGCCGCCACGGGCTACGAGGCCATGCGTCCCGCGACTCCGCGCCCGGTGCCCGCGGCGACGCCGTACGACGACCCGTACAACCACCAGTACCAGGGCCGGGGGTACTGACCGGGCGTACGACTGTCCGACCCGGCTGGCAGGATTGACCGCATGCCGAACTCACTCCTCCACGCGGTCCATGTCTATCCGGTCAAGTCGGTGGCGGGGTGCGCGCCGGACGAGGTGAGGGTCGAGCCGTGGGGGCCGGCCGGGGACCGCAGATGGATGCTGGTCGACCCGGTCGGCAAGGTGGTCACGCAGCGCCCCCAGCCGAGTCTCGCGCTCGCGCGTGCCGAGCCCCTGCCCGACGGCGGGATACGGCTGTCCGCGCCCGGATGCGAGCCGCTGACCGTGGCCGTGCCGGAGCCGGTGGGCACCGCGGGTGTGCAGCTCTGGAGGGACAAGGTCGAAGCGGTCGAGGCGGATGCGGGGGCACACGCCTGGTTCAGCGCGTACCTGGGCACCGACGTGCGGCTCGTCCATCTCGACGACCCGGCGCGCCGGCGTCCGGTGCCGTCCTCGTACGCGAAGCCCGGTGAGACCGTGAGCTTCGCCGACGGCTACCCGCTCCTGGTGACCACGCTCTCCTCCCTCGACGCCCTCAACTCCCTCATCGCGCAGGGGGACCACGCCGACGAGGGCCCGCTCCCGATGAGCCGTTTCCGGCCGAACCTCGTTCTGGACGGAACCGCTCCCTGGGCGGAGGACGACTGGCGGCGGGTCGCGGTGGGCGACGTCATCTTCCGGGTCACCGAGCCCTGTGCCCGCTGTGTCGTCACCACCACCGACCAGCGGACGGCCGAGCGCGGCAAGGAGCCGCTGCGCACGCTCGCCAGGCACCGCCGCTCCGGCGACAAGCTGCTCTTCGGGCAGAATCTCGTGCCGGAGGGGACCGGGACCGTTCGTGTCGGCGATTCGGTGAGAATCCTCGAATAGGACTCCCGGCCGTGGGAACGCGCCGGGACGGCCTGCCCGTTGAAACAGGCGGGCACGGACGCCGGCGCGGACGTGGAAGGGGGTGCGGGACGGTGCGGACGGCGGTCGCGGTGTGGCGCCGGCGGCACAGCCCCCTGTGCCGCAAGACCGACCTGGCCGAGGTCTGGGTGACCTTCGCCGCCCTGCTGCTGATCGCCCTCGCCGCCCCGGCCGCCGGGTGGCTCTGCGGCACAGTCACCCACGACGCGCTGCGCGAGTCGGTGCGCGTCCGGCACGAGCAGCTCCACCGGGCGACGGCGACCGTCGTCCGGGCCGTGCCCGAGCCCGTCGTGATCACCGACCCGGAGATCGCCTCGGAGCGCGGGACGCGCACCCGGGTCGTGGCCGAATGGACGGCGTACGACGGCGGGCGGCACACCGGGACGGTAACGACCGGCCGGCAGGTCGCACGGCCCGGCGACCGCTTCCGGGTGTGGACGGACGAACAGGGCCGGGTCGTCGACCGCCCCCTGGACGACGCCACAGCCTCCACCCACGCCGCCATCGCGGGTGTCGGCGCGGCGGCGGGTGCGGCGGCGCTCATCGACGGCGGCAGGCGCCTGGTCGTATGGCGGCTCGTGCGGCGTCGGTACGCCCGGCTCGACCAGGCGTGGGCCAAAGCCGGCCCCGACTGGGGACGTACGGGCGCGGGCAGCTGAGCGGCTGCCGGGAGGGCGGCCCGCGGGCGGGCGCCCGGCACTGCTGACCGGTCAACTCCTCTCCCCCGCGCGCGCTACGGTGGAGCGGCCAGTTCGCAGTCACGTCGGCACAAGGTGGGGGCACAGCAACGCCATGGCACAGGGCACGGTCCAGGTGACGCACACCGGCACGTCGCGGTGGCGGCGCCGCACAGGCGAATACGCCTCCCTCGCCGCAGCCCTGGAGGCCGCGGGGGACGGTGACGTGCTCACCGTCGCCCCTGGTACGTACCGGGAGAATCTCGTCGTCGAACGCGCCGTGACGCTGCGCGGTCCCGAGGGAACCGTCGGCTCGGTACGGATTGCTCCCGTGGACGGTGTGGCGCTCACCGTGCGCGCCTCCGCCGTCGTCCAGGACCTCTACATCGAGGGGCAGGACACGGCTTCCCCGGCCCTGCTCGTCGAGGACGGTACCCCCGAGCTGACCGATCTGCGCATCGTGACGCGCTCCGCCGTCGGCATAGAGGTGCGCGGCGCGGCCCGGCCGACCGTGCGCCGATGCACCGTCGACAACCCGGCGGGCGTCGGCATCGGCGTATTGGAGGGGGCGGGCGGGGTGTTCGAGGAGTGCGAGGTGGTCGCGGCCGGCCAGTCGGGCGTCTCGGTGCGCGGCGGCGCGCACCCCCGGCTGGACCGCTGCCGTGTCCACCACACCTCTGGGGCGGGCCTGTCCGTGACCGGCGAGGGCAGCGGCCTGGAGGCCGTCGGCTGCGAGGTGTACGAGGTGAAGGGCTCCGGTGTGCAGGTCGCCGCCCGGGCCTCCGCCCACCTCACCGACTGCACGGTGCACCGCACTTCCGCCGACGGTGTCACCCTCGACACCGACGCCGTGCTCACACTCTCCGACTGCGACATCCACGACATCCCGGAGAACGCGATCGACCTGCGCTCGCGCGCGGTCCTCACGCTCACCCGTTCCACGGTGCGCCGCTTCGGCCGCAACGGTCTGTCCGTGTGGGACCCCGGCACGCGCGTGGACGCGAACCAGTGCGAGATCCACGACAGTACGGGCGACTATCCGGCCGTCTGGATCAGCGACGGCGCCACCGCCGTGCTGGAGGGCTGCCGGGTGCACGACGTGCCGGACGCGCTCTTCGTCCTCGACCGCGGATCGCGCGCCGACGTCGTCGACAGCGACCTGTCCCAGGTGCGCAACACGGCGGTGTCCGTGAGCGACGGCGCGACGGCGCAGCTCGACGACTGCCGGATCCGTGAGGCGTCGACCGGCGCGTGGTTCCGCGACCACGGCAGCGGCGGCACCCTCTCCGGCTGCACCATCGACGGGGCGCAGACCGGTGTCATCGTCACCAAGGGCGCGGACCCGCGGATAGAACGCTGCACCGTCACGTCGCCCGCCGAGGCGGGCTTCTACGTCTCCGCCGAGGGCCGCGGCACCTTCCACGGCTGCCGGGTGACGGGGAGCAGCGGGTACGGCTTCCACGTGATCGACGGCTGCCGTACGACGCTGACCCGCTGCCGCACCGAGCGGTGCGCGCGCGGCGGTTACGAGTTCGCCGAGGACGGGCCGCTCGTCGAGGACTGCACCAGCGACGAGAGCGGCGTACGCGCCCCCGCCCCCGAGGCACCCGCCGTGCTGACCGCGACCCAGACCACCGGACTCCTCGGGGCGGTGCCCGGGCAGCGCCCCGCAGAGCCCGCAGCGGCCCCTGCGGCGGCCCCGGAGCCGGTCCGTACGTCCAAGGCCGTGCTGGGCGAACTGGACGCCCTGGTGGGCCTGGAGAGCGTCAAGCGGGAGGTGCGCGCCCTCACCGACATGATCGAGATCGGCCGCCGCCGTCAGGAGGCCGGCCTCAAGGCCGCCTCGGTCCGCAGGCACCTCGTCTTCACGGGCTCCCCCGGCACCGGCAAGACGACGGTCGCGCGGCTGTACGGCGAGATCCTGGCCTCCCTCGGTGTGCTGGAGCGCGGCCATCTGGTCGAGGTGTCCCGGGTGGACCTGGTGGGCGAGCACATCGGCTCGACGGCCATCCGTACGCAGGAGGCGTTCGACCGGGCGCGCGGTGGTGTGCTGTTCATCGACGAGGCGTACGCGCTGTCCCCGGAGGACTCGGGGCGCGACTTCGGCAAGGAAGCCATCGACACGCTGGTGAAGCTGATGGAGGACCACCGGGAAGCCGTCGTCGTCATCGTCGCCGGGTACACGGCGGAGATGCAGCGCTTCCTGAACGTCAACCCCGGGGTCGCCTCGCGCTTCTCGCGCACGATCACGTTCTCCGACTACGCCCCGGAAGAGCTGTTGCGGATCGTGGAGCAGCAGGCCGAGGAGCACGAGTACCGGCTGGGTACGGGAACGGCGGAAGCCCTTCTGAAGTACTTCACGGCGCTGCCCAAGGGACCCGCGTTCGGCAACGGCCGCACCGCGCGCCAGACCTTCGAGTCCATGGTGGAGCGGCACGCGGGACGTGTCGCCCAGTTCACCGAGATGAACACGGACGACCTGACCCTCCTCTACCCCGAGGACCTGCCCGAACTCCCCTGACCGAGCGGGGTGTCGGGTCGCTGGCGGGGCACCGCGCACGGCGGCAGCCGGTCGAGCAGCGCGGTCCGTTCCCGGCCGAACGCGGGATCCGCCTGGTAGTCGGAATGACCGAGCACGGGAGCGGGCAACGGCTGTTCCCTGGTACGTCCGTAAGCGAGCGGGTCCTTGAGCGCGTCCCGGTCCACATCGGGCCCCTGTCCGCCGCCCTTCACGCGAACGGGTCCGCCTATGGGGTCGGTACGGCGCCACAGATTGCGCCAGCAGTGCACCTCGTGGCTCAGGGCTTCCAGACAGGCCGTTCCGAAGAACGCCGGGAACCAGCGCCCGTACAGCCGCTCGAGGGGCGATCCGTACGTGAGCAGAGCGACCCGCCGTCTGGTGCGCGGCGGCAGCTGCCAGACCGCGGCCGCCGCGAGCACACTGCCCTGGGAGTGGCCGGAGATGACGAGCCGCCCGCCGGTGTGGTCGGTCCAGCTGGCCATCCGCCACGTCAGGTCGGGAACGGCGCGCTCGGCGTAGCAGGGCGGCGCGAAGGGGTGGGCGGCGCGCGGCCAGAAGGTGCCGACGTCCCAGAGGATGCCGATGGTGCGGCGGGCCGCGGCGTCGCGGTAGGCCCGCCGGCCCCACGTGACGAACAGTATGAAGCCGAAGCCGATCAGCCAGGATCCGAGTGCCTGCGCCGCCTGCGCCGCCGACGCGACGAAGTCGGGGCCGCCCGCCGCGGCCCTGCCCGGCACCTTCCCGGTCACCCAGGCACCGAGGAGCGCGGCGGCGCCGAGCAGCAGGGTGGCGGCCGACGTGACGCCGAGGATCGCCGGGGCCCGGTCGGTGAGCGCGGCCATGGCGCGGATACGGGCGATGCGGCGGGTACGTACCAGGTCGGGCTCGGCGTCCGGGTACTCCGCCTCGATGTCACCGGCCATCGCCCGCCGGGCGCGCCAGGTGCGTACGGCGAGGAAGGCACCCAGCGCCAGCAGGACGACGAGCAGGGGCGGAATGGCCGAAGCCTGCCAGGTGAGCAGGACCGGGGGCCCCGCGATGGTGGCGCCGGGCTCCCCCGGTGTCCCCGCGCCGTCGAGCCAGTCGGCGACGCGCTGGGCGACGCCGCCGCTCATCACGCCGCCCAGCGCGCAGGCGAGCATGGCGGTGGCGGGGCCCCCGAGTCCGCGCATCGCCGTACGCGCGTCGGGCACCCGGCGGTACATCGTGAGCGCGACGGCGGCGAGCGCGACGACCAGCCCGCCCTGTGCGAGCACGATGATGCCGAAGGTACGGTCGCCGGGGAGCCGGCCGTCGGAGACCCAGCCGGGGCGGGACCAGGCCGCGTACAGCACCGTCAGGGCCAGCAGCGCGAGCGCGGAGCCCGGCAGCAGGGTGGTGACGGCCCGGTCGAGCTTCACGTCGAGGCGGCTTTCGCTGCGGCCCCTGCGGCAGACCACCCACACGACCAGGACGGCGCCGGCGAGCAGGGCCAGTTCGAGCAGCCGGCCGGCCGCTTCCAGGAACGGCCCGGAGGCTCGGCGGTCGTGGCGCGCGGCCGCAGTGGCGAGGGCGGCGGCGACGGTGAGGAACCCGGCGGCGGTGTGGGCGGCGCGCAGCCGGGCGACGAGGCGGCGACCGTACCAGAAGCCCGGCATCCCGAGGGCGGGGCGCGCGGTCGGCTCGTCGGGGTCGGGCTCGGCGCCGGCGGGCAGGGGGCGCTGGGACTCGTACGCGCTCCAGGTGCGGTTGGACAAGTACCAGAGCAGGCCGGTCAGGGCGGCGGGCACGACGGCGGCCACGGCGAGGCGCCGGCCCGGCTGCGCCCACCAGCCGTCCTGCGCGGTGGACAGGAAACCGAGCCACGACTTGTCGCCGGAGCAGCGGGAGGAGCCCGCGCACTGCCAGGCCGTGAGGTCGAGGGCGACCTCGCAGGCCGCGGCGATCAGCAGGACGGTGAGGCTGAGGGCGAGGAGCCGCACCAGTACGCCGTACGTGCGCACGGTCTTGGTGAGGCCGCGGGTGGTGGGCTGCATCCAGTGGGCGAGGTTGGCGACCATGAAGGGCAGCAGGAGCAGCCACAGGGCGCGGGAGCCATTGCCGGAGGTGAGGTTGCACCAGACGTACGCCTCGGGGACCGGCCGGCCGGGGGGACGGTCGGCGCCCGGCTCCCCGGAGCGGTCCGTGCCCGCGTCCTCGGCGTCCTCGCTGCGGCGGTAGACGGCGGCGGTCTCGTCACCGGTGATCCGGACCGTACGGGGGTCGTCGAGCATCTCCTGGGGGGTGGTGCCACCGACCCCGTGGACCAGCAGTTCGAGCGCTGCTCCGCCGTCGTCGTCGCGAGGCGGTGTGACAGGAGGCACTTCTGTGGCTCGCTCTCGTGGTGGGAGGATCAGCGGGACCGTCTCGCGCGCACGGCGCGGCCGCTCAAGGATCCCGGATCATGGGCGGCCGTGGCACGGCACTCGCCGAATCTCACGGAATCTCCCCGGGGGGACGTCCGCCGGGCACCCGTGCGAGGATGAGCCGCCCCCATGCCTGTACCACGGAACGAAGGGACCGGACCGCCCGTGACCGACAGTCAGAACCTGCTCGCGGAGCAGCGTCGTGCCTTGATCCTCGACGAGGTCAGGCGGCGCGGCGGTGTCCGGGTCCAAGAGCTGACCAGGAAGCTCAACGTCTCCGACATGACGGTCCGCCGGGACCTGGACGCCCTGGCACGGCAGGGTGTCGTGGAGAAGGTGCACGGCGGCGCCGTTCCGGTCGAGGCCAGCACCCACGAACCGGGCTTCGAGGCCAAGTCGGGGCTCGAACTGAGCGCCAAGGAGGACATCGCGCGGGCGGCCGCCGCGATGGCGGTGCCGGGCAGCGCGATCGCGCTGTCGGGCGGTACGACGACGTACGCGCTCGCCCAGCACCTGCTGGAGGTGCCGGACCTGACGGTGGTGACCAACTCGGTACGGGTCGCCGACGTGTTCCACACCGCGCAGCGCGCGGGCGGGGGGAAGGGTCCGCGTCCGGGAGCGGCCACGGTGGTGCTCACCGGTGGCGTGCGTACACCGTCGGACTCGCTGGTGGGACCGGTCGCCGACCAGGCGATCCGTACGCTCCACTTCGACGTGCTGTTCCTCGGCGTGCACGGGATCTCGGTCGAGGCCGGGCTCTCGACACCGAACCTGGCGGAGGCGGAGACCAACCGGCGGCTGGTGCGGTCGGCGCGGCGGGTCGTCGTGGTCGCGGACCACACCAAGTGGGGCACGGTGGGACTGAGTTCCTTCGCGACGCTGGAGGAGGTCGACACCCTCGTGACGGACGGCGGACTGTCCGCCGCGGCGCGCGAGGAGATGGCCGAGCATCTGCCGGGCCTGGTGGTCGCGGGCGAGTCCCGGGAGCACGCGCAGGCCGGTTCTCATGGTCATGCCCATGCCCAAGAATCGGACTCGGCAGACATCTGACGGCCCGCCGGTTACCGTGTGCGGGCTCGGCCGGGCCGAAGGGCCCCTTCCGCTCCGACCCGACCCGCTGGAGGCAAGGTCCCATGGCACGCCGACTCCGCCCCGTGGAACTCGACTTCGTCGAGACCGCTCCGACGCGCCTGGTATTCGCCGCCGAGGTGTCGGCGCCGCCCGAAGCCGTCTACCGGGCGCTGGCCGAGGACCTCACCGGCTGGCCCGCCTGGTTCGGCGCGGTGACGATGTGCCGGCCCACCGACGGTGGCGCCGGGCGCGAGGTGCGTCTCAAGGGCGGCACCCGCTTCCGCGAAACGGTCCTAACGGCGGAGCCCCACGCCCGGTACGCCTACCGCGTCGACGTGACCAACGCCCCCGGCGTACGCGCCCTGCTGGAGGAGTGGCTGCTCGCTCCGGCCGCCGCCGGCCCGGGGACACGCGTCCAGTGGACGTTCGCGGCGGCAGGACCGGCGCCGCTGAGGCTGGCGCTGCGTCTGGGCCGGCCGGGTCTGGGACGGGCGTTTCGCGACGCGGTACGTGGCCTCGACCGACGGCTGGCCTCATCGCCGGCGTGAGCGGGACCGGCGAGCGCCCGGGTCCCGCGCACGCCGACGGCGATCAGGCGACGGGGAGCAGGCGCTCAGCAGGGCCATTCGCCGGTCGCCAGGAACTGGTCGATCGCCGCGCTGTACGGAGCGATGTCCAGGCCCTGTCCGGCGAGCCAGGCGTCCGAGTAGTACTTGTCGAGGTAGCGGTCGCCCGAGTCGCAGAGCAGCGTGACGACGCTGCCCTTCTGCCCCTCCGCGACCATTTCCCCGATGATCCTCAGCGCGCTCCACAGCCCCGTGCCGGTGGAACCGCCCGCCTTGCGGCCGATGGCCCGGTCGAGCGCCCGTACGGCTGCCACACTGGCCGCGTCCGGCACCTTCATCATCCGGTCGACGGCGCCGGGTACGAAGCTCGGCTCCATACGCGGCCTGCCGATGCCCTCGATGCGCGACCCGCAGTCGCTCGTGGCGAACGGGTCGTTCCGGGTCCAGCCGTCGAAGAAACAGGAGTTCTCCGGGTCGGGTACGCAGATCCGCGTGTCGTGCTGCATGTAATGGACGTAGCGTGCGATGGTCGCCGACGTACCGCCCGTACCGGCGGTGGCGACGATCCAGGCCGGTTCCGGGTACCTCTCCAGGCGCAGCTGCTGGTAGACGGATTCGGCGATGTTGTTGTTGCCCCGCCAGTCGGTGGCGCGTTCCGCGTAGGTGAACTGGTCCATGTAGTGGCCGCCGGTCCTGGCGGCGAGGGCGGCCGACTCCTCGTACATCTTCCGGGAGTCGTCGACGAAGTGGCACTGTCCGCCGTGGAACTGGATCAGCCGGACCTTCTCGGGGCTGGTGGTGCGCGGCATGACCGCGATGAACGGCACGCCGATCAGCTTCGCGAAGTACGCCTCCGAAACGGCGGTCGAGCCGCTGGACGCCTCGATGACGGGCTTTCCGGGCCTGATCCAGCCGTTGCACAGGCCGTAGAGGAACAGCGAACGGGCGAGCCGGTGCTTGAGGCTTCCGGTCGGGTGGGTCGACTCGTCCTTCAGGTACAGGTCGATCTCCCACTCGTCGGGCAGCGGGAAGCGCAGCAGGTGCGTGTCCGCGGAGCGGTTGGCGTCCGCCTGGACCTTGCGGACGGCCTCTTTCAGCCAAGCCCGGTACTCCGGGTCGCTGCGGTCCACGTCGATCGTCGCCGCGGCGGTGCTGCCGGTACCTGCCTGGTCGGTGGTGCTCATGCGGGCCACTCCTCGTCTTAACACCCCCGGCGCGGCTGGCGCCGCCCCGGGAACTCCGGTCCCCAGCAGCCACTTTAAGCCTCTCACCTGCACAAACGTTGACTTTGGGCATCCATAGGGATCGCTTGTGGGACGGCAGCGGTACGGCGTCGTACCCAGGTACGGCGCTGCGCCGTCTCTCGCCGGCCGATCGCCGAGGGGCTCTGGTGCGTGGGCCCGCCCTTGTGCAGACTGCGCACGAGGACACCTGCGCGAAGAGGACTCCTGCGCGAAGGGGGCGAAGTGGAATGGCGGAGCCCGAATTCACCGCCACGGGCGTACGGATAGGGCGCTGGCCCCGCTCACTGACCAAGGCCGGCCAGGTCCTGGTCCAGGACGGCCGGCTGGTCCTGCTGACGAGCAACGGGCGGGAGATCGACAGCGCGCCGCTGGGCGCGGTGACCGCGGCCAGGCCCTGGTTCGCCGGGGACGACAGCACCGTGGCGACGGTCAACGGCACCCGGTACCGGCTCACCATGGGGCAGGGCGGGCAGGCCAAGGAGGGTGAACAACTCGCCGGGCGGTTCCTGGAAACGGTGCGCGCCGCGCATGACGCGTACGGCCTTCCGGGCGTACAGGACTCGCGGGACTGATGCCATGCGAGTTGCGCGGCCCCGGCGCCTGGGTGACCCTGGTCTCACATCACTCAGGGTGCAACGGCGGTGACGCTGCGAACCAGCCCCGCCGGACCAAACAGCAGGCAGCCACTGCTGGATCCGTTCTCCGTCTTCTTCCGGACCTATTCGGGGAGTCGCAGCCGTGATCAGCGAGCCAAGCAGGCACTGCACGGTGGAGCTCCAGGCCCTGCCGTCGCGGATCGGTCAGGTCCGCAGAATCATCTCGGCGCAATTGCGCTACTGGCACATGGATCCCTTGATAGACCCGGCGGCGCTCGGCGTCACCGAACTGCTGACCAACGTCCACCGGCACGCAGAGCCGGACAAGATGTGCACCGTGAAGATCGAGCTGCTGCTCGACCGACTGACGGTGTCCGTCCACGACCACGATCCGCGTCTGCCCACCGTCCGTGCGGCCGGCGCGTCCGAGACGAGCGGGCGCGGTCTCGCTCTCATCGAGGCGGTCAGCGAGAGCTGGGGTGTACGCCCACAGGGCGACGCCGGGAAGGTCGTGTGGTTCACGCTGCCCACGCCGGCTCCCGCCGTGACACTGCCGCCGTACCCCGTGTACGGAGCGACGACCGACGGACCGTTCTCGCACACGGAGGCCGGTCAGGAGGCCGTCCCGGCGACGCACGCGCCGGTCGCCGTCAGGTCGGCCGTAGTGGGCTGACCGGCGGTGGCCTCCGCCACCGGGGCCCGGTGCCCGCGGCGCCAGCCGCGGGCACCGGGCCCTGCCCATGTGGCGGACCCTGCCCATGTGGCGGTGGCATGCCCCTCTGGCGGTGGCGCGTGCAGCACGTCCCGGCGCTGCTCCGTGGCGGTGGCTCGCGCTGCACGTCCGGGCGCGTCGTACGGCGGGACGGGCCCCCGACCGCGGGCTTCACCGGAACGGGCGTACCGGACCTTCGCGGCTTCGACAACGCGGGCCGCTGCCCAGATGGCCGGCGTTGGTGCCCGCGGCGGTGACCGTCACGCCGGGCCGCCCTTCGACGCGGTACGGCCGAACTGCTCGTCCAGTACGGACAGGCGCCTCCAGTACTCCTCCTCGTCGATCTCACCGGAGGCGAAGCGGCGGCCGAGCATCACGATCGGCGAGCTCTCACTGTACGGCGCCCGCTGCTGCCAGGGGCCGGGGCGTGCGTCTCGCCACCCGCGCCGTACGCCGGTGCGGCGCAGCACGGTGATGACGCCTGCGGCGACCGCCGCCCAGATCAGCGGGAGGAAGACGACCCACGGGCCGGGTCCTTCGTGCGCCAGGGTGTTCATCTCGATCAGCTCCTCGGTGCGGTCTCGTTTGTCCTACGAGCCTCACTCCGGAGGGCGTCCCGGTCGTCGTACGGCAGGCGGCTGTGTGCGTACGACGCGGGGAGTACCCGGCCCTTCACGGCTGCGCGGGCCGTCTGCACCGCGCCCGCGAACCCGGTCGCCGTATCCCCTCCGCGGTCGCTCTTGTGGTCAGTGGTCGCTCTGCCGGGCGAACCGGTCGAGGGCGCCGATCACCAGCTCGCGCATCGTGTCACTGCCCTTGTGTCCCGCGTCGTCGACGACGGTGAGCCGCGCGTCCGGCCATGCCTGGGCGAGTTCCCAGGCGGTTCCGTGCGGGCTGCTCAGGTCGTGGCGGCCGTGCAGCAGCACGCCGGGGATGCCGGCCAGCCGTCCCGCGTCGCGCAGGAGTTGGCCCTCGTCCAGCCACGCGCCGTGGGCGAAGTAGTGGGAGGCGAGGCGTACCAGGGCGGCGCGGGCGGCGGCGGGGAGTCCGCCGTAGGGGTTGGCGCCGCCGCTCGGTTCCAGGGACAGCACCGCGTCCTCCCAGGCGCACCAGTCGGCGACGGCCTTCTCGCGCACGGCCGCGTCGGGATCCGAGACGAGACGTGCGTACGCCGCGATGAGACCGTCGTCGCGGGCGTTCCCGGGAACGCCCGCGCGGAACCGGTCCCACGCCTCGGGGAAAAAGCGTGCCACGCCCCGGTACAGCCAGTCGATCTCCGAACGGCGGGTCATGGTGACACCGGATATGACGATCTCCGAGACGCGCTCGGGGTGGCTCTCGGCGTAGGCGAGGATCAGGGTGGAACCCCAGGACCCGCCGAAGAGCAGCCAGCGGTCGATCCCCAGGTGCTCCCGCAACCGCTCCATGTCACGGATCAGTTCGTGGGTGGTGTTGTGGGTGAGGTCGGTCGCGGGGTCGCTCGCGTGCGGCGTGCTGCGGCCGCATCCGCGCTGGTCGAAAAGGACGGTCCGGTAGCGCTGCGGGTCGAAGTACCGGCGTGCGCCGGTCCCGCAACCGGACCCGGGGCCGCCGTGGACGAAGAGCGCCGGCTTGCCCGCCGGGTTGCCGCAGACCTCCCAGTGGACGAGGTTTCCGTGGCCGGCGTCGAGCATGCCCTCGTCGTACGGCTCGATCGGCGGGTACATGGCGCTCACGCGGGGCCCCCCTGCGAGGCCGCGAGCGCGGCGAGCGGGTCGTCGAGCACCGGCTGCCACGCCAACTCGGCCGCGCCGACCAGGCTGTTGTGGTCGAGGGTGCACGGCAGGATGGGCACGCCGCCGCTGCGCCCCCACAGGCTGCGGTCGGCCACCACGGCGCGCAGCCGTTCCGGGTCGGCGTCGAGGAGTTCGCGGTGCAGGCCGCCGAGGATGATGCGGTCGGGGTTGAGGATGTTCACGAGTCCGGCGAGGCCGAGGCCCAGGCGGTCGATCAGTTCCTCGCCCGCGGCCCGGACCGCCGGGTCGTCGTACTGGCCGCGCAGCAGCTCGCGGGACTGCTGGAGCAGGGAGACCTCGGGGCCGGGGGCGCGGCCGGCCGCGTCGAGGAACGCCAGCGGGTCGGTCTCGACGTCGAGGCAGCCTCGGCCGCCGCAGTAGCAGGGGCGGCCGTCGGGGTTGACCGTGAGGTGGCCGACCTCCAGGGCGAGGCCCGAACTCCCGGTGTGCAGCCGGCCGTCGACGACCAGCGCGCCGCCGACGCCGCGGTGCCCCGTGGCGACGCAGAGCAGGTGCTGGGCGCCGCGGCCGGCGCCGTGGCGGTGCTCGGCGAGCGCGGCGAGGTTGACGTCGTTGCCCGCGAAGGCGGGGCCGGCGATGCCCGTGCCCCGTACCTCCTCGGCGAAGATGTCGCGGACCGGGGAGCCGGCGGGCCAGGCGAGGTGCAAGGGGTTGAGGGCCGTGCCCTCCGGCTCCGCCACGGCCGACGGTACGGCGAGACCCGCACCGACGCAGCGGCGGCCGCTCTCGCGCAGCAGTCCGGCGCCGGCTTCGACCACCGCCCCGAGAACCTGCGCCGGGTCGGCGGACACCGTCTTGCGGCCGGGCGCCGTGGCGACGATCCGGCCGCCGAGGCCGACGAGCGCCGCGCGGTAGCCGTCGGCGTGGATCTGGGCGGCGAGGACGACGGGGCCCGAGTCGTTGACGGCCAGCCGGTGCGAGGGGCGGCCCTGCGAACCGGCCGCCGCACCGGGCCGGGAGTCGACCTGGATGAGCCCCAGGGCCTCCAGTTCGGCGGCGACCGCTCCGGCGGTGGCCCTGGTGACGCCGAGCTCCGCGGTGAGGACGGCGCGGGTGGGCGCCCGTCCTGTGTGCACCAGTTCCAGGGCGGGCCCGAGCGCGCTCCGGCCCCTCTCCAGCCTTGTTCTGATGGTGGTCGCCTTCCCGTTCATGGGGGCGAGTCTCCCATGCCGGGGAAGATCGTCCGGGCCCGGCTCCGGTTGCCCGCGGCGCTGACCACTCGCCTTGTACGGATCCGGGGGCGGCCCCTATGCTGACTTTGTGCCGCTACTAAACAAACTCGCCCCGGCTGTTCCGGGGAACCAGGCCGCGGACAACGCCGCAGCCTCCCTGTCCCGCCTCCGCACCGCGCTGACGGTGTTCTTCGCCCTCGACGGTTTCCTCTTCGCCGGCTGGGTGGTCCGTATCCCCGCCATCAAGGAACAGACCGGGGCCTCCGCGAGCGACCTCGGCCTCGCCCTGCTCGGGGTGTCCGGTGGCGCGGTGATCACGATGATGCTCACGGGGCGGCTGTGCCGGCGCTTCGGGAGCCGTCCGGTGACGGTGGCCTGCGGCGTGCTCCTGTCGCTGAGCATCGCGCTGCCCGCCCAGACGCACTCGACCCTCACACTCGGCCTCGTACTGCTGGTGTTCGGTGCTTCGTACGGCGGCATCAACGTCGCGATGAACAGCGCCGCGGTGGACCTCGTCAGGGCCGTGCGACGCCCGGTGATGCCGAGCTTCCACGCCGCCTTCAGCCTCGGCGCCATGACAGGGGCCGGCCTCGGCGGTCTGGTGGCCGCGCGACTCGGCGCTCCCGCCCATCTGCTGGCGCTGACCGTCATCGGACTCCTCGTCACCGCCGCGGCCGCTCCGGCGCTGCTCCGTCACCCGGCGCCCGTGCCCGTCCCGGAGCGTTCCCGGGAACGCCGCGTCGAGGCACCGGGGAACGGCCCGGGGCCGCTCCGGGGAACGACCCGTAAAGCCGTCGCCCTCTTCGGCGTCATCGCACTGTGCACGGCGTACGGCGAAGGGGCACTCGCCGAGTGGGGCACCCTCCACCTCCAGGAGGACCTCCACGCCCACCCGGGCGTCGCCGCGTCCGGGTACTCCCTCTTCGCGCTGACCATGGCGGTGGGCCGGCTCAGCGGGACCACGCTGCTCGAACGGCTCGGCCAGACCCGCACACTCGTCGCGGGCGGCATGCTGGCCGCCGCCGGAATGCTGCTCGGCGCGCTCGCACCGGCCACCTGGCTCGTACTTCTCGGCTTCGCCGTGACCGGGCTCGGCCTCGCGAACATCTTCCCCGTCGCGGTCGCCAGGGCAGGCGCGCTCGCGGGCCCGAGCGGTGTGGCGGCGGCGTCCACCCTCGGGTACGGCGGCATGCTTGTCGGGCCCCCGGCCATCGGATTCCTGGCCGACTGGCTCTCACTGCCCCTCGCGCTGACGACGGTGGCGGTACTGGCCGCCGCTGCCGCACTGCTCGGCCACGCGGCGCGCGGCGCGTCGGCGCACAGGCCGTCTGAGTAGGCGTACTCAGGCGCGCCCCGCTCCCCCGGCGCACCCTGGAGGCACCGGACCAGAGAACCGGACCACACGGGGAGAGACCGCCATGACAGCTCGACGACTGCACGCCGCCGCACGCCTGACCTTCTGCAATCCCGTCTCGCTGACCTACCTGGCACTGGTCGCGGCGAGCGCGGTGTTCGTCACGGTCGACACCCTCTTCGTCACCCACGAAGACGCCTCGTTCTCCGGGGTGTGGCTGCTGCTCCTGAGCGCTCCCACGATCATCGCCTTCTTCATGGGCGCCGACGCGCTGGGAGTGGCCGCGACCGGGGACTGGTTCCTGTACAGCGCACTGCCGTTGTCCGTACTCATCCAGTCCTTCGCGCTCGGCTGGTTCCTCCGGCTGGTCAGCGGCGTATCGGCGCGTCCCGCGCATCCGCAGGGCATGTGATCAGTTCCGGTGGGCCTGACAGAATCGCCCGCATGGACATAGCCGGATTCATTGAAACGCTCGACGAACAGGGTCGGTTGCTGAGCGCCGCCGCCGAGAAGGCGGGCACCGGCGCCGACGTGCCCACCTGCCCCGGCTGGCAGGTGCGCGACTTGTTGCGGCACACGGGCGTGGTCCACCAGTGGGCGGCGGCGTTCGTCACGACAGGCCGTACGACGTTCCAGCCGCTGCCGGACGAACCCGATCTGGACGGCGACGCGCTGCTCGGCTGGTACCGGGAGACACACGCTCTGCTCGTGTCCGCGCTGAAGGCCGCGCCCCAGGACCTGGAGTGCTGGGCCTTCCTGCCGGCGCCCTCGCCGCTCGCCTTCTGGGCGCGGCGGCAGGCGCACGAGACGGCGGTCCACCGCGCGGACGCGGAGTCGTCGCTCGGGTCCGGACTCTCCGCCCTGCCCCTGGAGTTCGCGGCCGACGGCGTCGACGAGCTGCTCCGCGGGTTCCAGGCCCGGGACCGCAGCCGGCTGCGCACCGAAGAGCCGCGCGTCCTGCGCGTACGGGCGACGGATACGGACGATGTCTGGACGGTGCGTCTCTCCGGAGAGCCCTCACGCACGGACCGGAGCACAGCCGGCTCCGCGGAGGCAGCGGCGGACTGCGAGTTCAGCGGTCCCGCCGAGCGGCTCTATCTGACCCTGTGGAACCGGCTGCCGCTCTCCGGGATCACCGTGTCCGGTGACGACGCGCTCGCGCGCCTGTGGCGGGAGAAGTCAGCCGTCGGCTGATCCCCGCGAGCGTCACGGCGGGTGCGGCGCCGGCGTGCGTGCGGGTGCGGCATGCGTACGGCCCGGCAGGTGCGGCGTGCGTACGGGCCGGCGGGTGTCCCTTGCCCGGCGGACGCACACCCTGTGAGACTGCCGGACATGGGGACAAGGACGCAGGCTCAGCGCGACGCGATGACGATCGAGATCGGTTACGCCGTGCTGAGCGCTGCGGTTCTCGCCGGTGTCACCTTTGCCGCCGTCACGGCTCCCTGGTATCTCCTCGGGGCCGCACCGGGCCCGAAGTGGGTCGTACTGGTGGCCGGTTGTGCGCTCGCGGCAGCCGTGTTCGTGCTGCGCGTGGTGCATGTGCTGGCGGGTTACCGCGGCGCTCCCGGGACTCAGCCCAGCCAGCCGGGACGGACCAGACCCGACTCGTAGGCCAGCACGACCAGTTGAGCCCGGTCACGGGCGCCGAGCTTCACCATCGTGCGGCTCACGTGCGTCTTCGCGGTCAGCGGGCTGACGACGAGCCGCCGGGCGATCTCCGCGTTGGACAGGCCGATGCCCACCAGGGCCATCACCTCCCGCTCTCGGTCGGTGAGTTCCTTCAGCGCGCCGCCTCGCGCCGGTTCCTTGGAACGGGCCGCGAACTCCGCGATCAGTCTGCGTGTCACGCCGGGCGACAGCAACGCGTCCCCGTCCACCACGGCACGTACCGCCCGCAGCAGTTCCTCGGGCTCGGTGTCCTTCACGAGGAAGCCCGACGCCCCGTTGCGGATCGCCTCGAAGACGTACTCGTCGAGCTCGAAGGTGGTCAGCATGATCACCTTTACGCCGTCGAGCCCCGGGTCGCCGGTGATCACACGCGTGGCGGCGAGACCGTCGAGCAGCGGCATGCGGATGTCCATCAGGACGACATCGGGACGCAACTCCCACACCAGGGTGACCGCTTGTCCGCCGTCGGCGGCCTCTCCGGCGACCTCGATGTCCGGCTGGGCGGCCAGCAGGGCGCGGAAGCCGGCCCGTACCAGCGACTGGTCGTCGGCGAGCAGTACGCGGATCACTGATTCTCCCTCTGCTGCGGCTTCGGCGACGCCTGAGATTCGTGCGGCTCGTGCGGGACGGGTGGCTGCTGCGAGCCCTGGGGTGCCGGCGGGTCCTGCGGCGTCGGCGGGGCGTGTGAGGTCCGTGAGTTCCGTGCGGCCGGGAGCGGCAGCGTCGCCTCCACCCGAAAGCCGCCGTCCGGACGTGGACCGGCCTCGATGGTGCCGCCGAGGGCGGCAGCGCGCTCACGCATTCCCGCCAGGCCGTTGCCGCTGCCGCCCGCGTCGCCACCGGTGGCCGGGCCGTCGTCGTCGACGCGCAGCGCGAGGCGCCCGGGTGCGTAACCGATCCGGACGCGGGCGGTGCGCGAGCCGGAGTGCCGGACCACGTTGGTCAGGGCCTCCTGGACGATACGGAAGGCGGCGAGGTCGGTGCCGGGCGGCAGGGCGGACCGTACTCCTTCCGACTCGGCCTCCACACGGAGGCCCGCTCCAGCGGCCTGCTCGACCAGCTCGGGGAGCCGGTCGAGCCCGGGCGCCGGGGAGCGCGGGGCGTCGCCCGGCGTGCGGAGCGTGTCCAGGACCTGCCGCACCTCGCCGAGCGCCTCCTTGCTGGCGGCCTTAATGGTGGTCAGGGCACTGCGGGCCTGTTCTGGATCGGAGTCGAGGAGAGCGAGTCCCACGCCCGCCTGGACGTTGATGACCGAGATGCTGTGCGCGAGTACGTCGTGGAGTTCGCGGGCGATGCGCAGCCGTTCCTCGTCGGCGCGCCGCTTTTCGGCGGCCTGACGCTCGACGCGCTCGCGCGCCCACTGTTCCCGTCGTACGCGTACGAGTTCCGAGGCGGCGACGATGGCGGCGGCCCACGCGGCCACGACCAGCTCCTGCCCCCAGGGGGCGGCCTCGTCCCCGCCGGGCGGCAGCCACCTGTAGAGCCAGTGGGAGATCAGGACGTGCCCCGCCCACAGCGTCCCGAGGGCCGACCAGGCGGCTCTGCGGTGACCGGCCACGACGGCGGCGAAGCAGCCCATGGCGGCGGGGACGAAGACCGGTCCGTACGGGTATCCCGCCCCGAGCCAGACCAGCGTGGCCGCCGACGTGCCGAACGCCACGGACACCGGATACCGGTGACGCACCAGAAGCAGCGCGGATCCCGCGAACAGCAGGAGCCGGGCGAAGAGATCGAGCGGTTCCCGGGAGGTCTGCTCCCCCGCCGCGAATCCCGAGGCCAGCTGTACGAACACGGTCACGGCCAGCGTCGAGACCCACGGCAGCCCGCCGCCTGCCCGCCGGGACGCCCAGGGCAGCCGCGGCGGCCCTCCCCGCTGCCGCCCCGGACCGCCGCACCACCGTTCGTGCCGCTGTCTCATACCCGCCACGCTAGACCGGGCGCGGCTGCCGGGACGTCAGCCGGGCGGCGTGATTCCACGTACTCCCCGGGGAGTACACGGCCGCCGGGATCGGCCGACGCCGGAGCCTCGGGCGGCCCAGACCGGCGTGCAAGCGGCGCAGCGGTCCGGGTGCACAACGGTCGGCGCTCCCCACGAGGCACATGGCGAACGGGCAGCAGCACCGCGCGGGGAGCGTCGTGTCGACGAGGGTCACCGGCTGCGTGCCGACGCCCAGGTTCCTGAGGATGAGGGAGACGACACCGCCGGTGCGTACGACGCGAAGGTGAGCGTAAGGATTCCGGCGGGCGCCGCAACGAGCGGGGCGGTGGCGGGTGCCTTCGGGGACGGCGCCCGCCGCACCGGCGGGTGCCGCGTCAGGATCCGTCGCCGCTGCCGGGGGCGGCGAAGGCGACGGCGCCGCCGGCCCGGCCTCCGCCGCCGATGAGGCCGACGGCGTGGGCCAGATTTTCGACGGACTCGTCGAAGAACGCGTCGCGGTCCTCGACAATCCGGTTGAACTGGCCGAAGAGCTCGAACGAGATCAGGCCGAAGAGCTGCGACCAGGCGGCGACCAGGGCGACGACGACCGGCGGCGGAAGGTCCGGGGCCACGTCGGCGGTGAGCCTCCCGGCTTCGGCGCGCAGGGCTTCGGCGAGGGGCGGGACGGCGAGGCCGTTGCTCCGGTGGGCGTCGCGCGCGATGGAGATGAGGGCCAGCCCGACGCGGGAAGCGGGGCCGACGGTCGCCATGGGGGCGGTGTAGCCGGGGACGGGCGAGCCGTAGATGAGCGCGTACTCGTGGGGGTGCGCGAGCGCCCAGGTACGTACGGCCCGGCAGACCGCGGTCCAGCGGGCGGGGTGAGGGGCGTGGTCGGACTGCCGGTCGAGGGCGGTCTCGGCCGCGGCGCCCACGGCGTCGTACGCGTCGACGATCAGGGCGGTCAGGAGATCGTCGCGGCTGGGGAAGTAGCGGTAGAGCGCGGAGGAGACCATGCCCAGCTCGCGGGCGACGGCGCGCAGCGAGAGCTTCGCCGCGCCCTCGGCGGCGAGCTGTCCGCGGGCTTCCTCCTTGATGGCGGCCGTCACTTCGATCCGGGCTCGTTCCCTGGCTCCGCGCGTGGTGCTCATGGGAGTGCATTTTGCCACGTCCGAGAGCACCGGCCAAAAACGAGAGCACTGCTCTTGCTTTGGATCGGCGATCCGGTACACACTGCTCTAAAGCGAGAGCAGTGCTCTCGCAACAGCGCTCACCGGAGGCCGTCGTGTCGCAGTCCCAGCCGTCCCACCCGTCCGAGCCGTCCCAGCCCTACTACCTGAAGGGCAGCCCCATGGCCGTCCGGCTGAACAACGTCGTGGGCTGGCTCGCCCGCCACGGCTTCAGCCTGCTCGGCTCGGCCGAGATGTCCGTACGCGGCCGTAAGAGCGGTCAGATGCAGCGCATCCCCGTCAACCCGCACGCCTACGACGGCGCCCAGTACCTGGTCTCCGCCCGCGGCCACTCCCAGTGGGTCCGCAACATGCGCGCCGCCGGCCAGGGCGAACTCAAGGTCGGCCGCAAGGTCCGCGGCTTCAGCGCCGTCGAGATCTCCGACGCCGAGAAACCGCTGATCCTCCGCACGTACCTGGAGCGCTGGGGCTGGGAGGTCAACCAGTACTTCAAGGGCGTGACCGCCAAGTCCTCCGACGAGGAGCTCCTGGCCGCGGCCCCCGACCACCCCGTATTCCGCATCACTGTCAAGAACTGACAGCAGCCGGCGTCCGAGACACCAGGCCGGCGTCCGAGCCGGGACACGCCGGACGCGAGGTCGGCGCCCCCGCCGTCAGGCCCGCACGCGCTCTCGCCGCCCGCGCCTACGGCCTGTCCAGCGCACTCAGCGCGCGCTGGACGACAGGGCGCGTACGCACGATCTCGCCCAGCGTCGTCGAGCCGCGCGTGATCCCCGCGAACATCTTCCAGGCCGGCCGGAATCCGGTTATGGCCGCGTGCAACAGCCCCGGCCGCCGCTCGAACAGCGCGAGCATCCGCCGGCCGACACCCATCTCCACGCCCAGTCCCGCCTTGATGGCGAAGGCGTAGTTCAGCGCCTGGCGGCGCGCGTCAACGGCGTCCTGCGCCTCCGCGATCCGTACCGCCCACTCCCCCGCGAGCCGCCCGGACCGCAGCGCGAAGGAGATCCCCTCGCGGGTCCACGGCTCCAGCAGCCCCGCCGCGTCCCCGCACACCAGCACCCTGCCGCGCGACAGCGGCGAGTCGTCGCTGCGGCAGCGCGTCAGATGCCCAGAGGAGATGTCCGGCTCGAAACCGGCCAGTCCCAGCCGGGCGATGAAGTCCTCCAGGTACCGCTTGGTGGCCGCGCCGTCGCCGCGCGCCGAGATCACCCCGACCGTCAGCGTCTCGCCCTTGGGGAAGACCCAGCCGTAACTGCCCGGGATAGGCCCCCAGTCGATGAGCACCCGTCCCGCCCAGTCCTCGGCAACCGTCTGCGGCACCGGAATCTCGGCCTCCAGGCCGAGATCCACCTGATCGAGCTTCACACCGACATGGGCCCCGATCCGGCTCGCGCTGCCGTCCGCGCCCACCACCGCGCGCGCAAGGACCGTCTCGCCGCCCGTGAGAACGACCGCCACCGTGCGCCGGTCGGGCACGGCCGCGCCGTGCTGCTCGACCCGCGCCACGGTCGCACCGGTACGGACCACGGCGCCGGCCTTCTCCGCCTCCTGGACCAGCGCGGCGTCGAACTCCGGCCGGTTGATGAGCCCGAAGAGCATCTGCTTCGAACGGCGTGTCCGCGCCAGCTTCCCGCCGAGCGAGAACGTCACGGCGTGCACACGCTCCTTGAACGGGAGTTCGAAACCGGGCGGGAGCGCGTCGCGCGAAGGCCCGATGATGCCGCCGCCACAGGTCTTGTAACGGGGCAGCTCCGCCTTCTCCAGAAGGAGTACGCGCCGTCCCGCGACCGCGGCCGCGTATGCCGCCGACGACCCGGCGGGACCGGCACCGACCACGACCACGTCCCACACCGGCTCTTCGTGCTCACTTCCGGCGTCTGCGTTCTCGCTGCTCACGATGTGCTTCTGCTCCTGATCGGCCCGGTGATCCGTACTGCTGTCGCATCCTACGGCGCGAGAGCCGCCGATCACGCTGTGGGAGGATCGGGCGGTGCTTGTCGGCCACCCCGTACGAACACATACACGTACAACACCGTCGCACTCACGAGGAGCGTGCCCATGACCGCCCACCCGATCGCCGAGGCCATCGCCTCGCTGATGCCCCGCGCGAAAACGGAGCTGGCCGAGCTGGTGGCTTTCCAGTCGGTGGCGGATCCCGCGCAGTTCCCCAGGAGCGAGTGCGAGGCGGCCGCGCTCTGGTGCGCCGACACGTTGCGCACCGAGGGCTTCCAGGACGTCGCGCTGCTCGACACTCCTGACGGCACCCAGTCGGTGTACGGCTTCCTGCCCGGCCCGGCGGGCGCCCCGACCGTTCTGCTGTACGCGCACTACGACGTGCAGCCGCCGCTGGACGAGTCCGCGTGGGTCTCGCCGCCGTTCGAGCTGACCGAGCGCGATGGCCGCTGGTACGGGCGCGGCGCCGCGGACTGCAAGGGCGGCTTCATCATGCACCTGCTCGCGCTGCGCGCCCTCCGGGAGAACGGCGGCGTACCCGTCTCGGTGAAGGTCGTTCTGGAGGGCTCGGAGGAGCAGGGCACGGGCGGTCTGGAGCAGTACGCCGAGGCGCACCCGGACCTGCTCGCCGCCGACACGATCGTCATCGGTGACACCGGCAACTTCCGCGTCGGCCTGCCGACGGTCACCGCGACGCTGCGCGGCATGACGATGCTGCGCGTGCGGGTCGACACCCTCGAAGGCAACCTACACTCGGGCCAGTTCGGCGGCGCGGCCCCCGACGCGCTGGCCGCGCTCATCCAGCTGCTGGCCTCGCTGCGCGCCGAGGACGGTTCGACGACCGTCGACGGACTGACCGCCGACTCCGCGTGGGACGGTCTGGAGTACCCCGAGCAGGAGTTCCGCAAGGACGCCCGGGTCCTCGACGGGGTCGGTCTGATCGGCGACGGCACGGTCGCCGACCGCATCTGGGCGCGTCCGGCCGTCACCGTCATCGGCATCGACTGCCCGCCGGTCATCGGCGCCACACCGTCCCTCCAGGCGAGCGCGCGGGCGCAGATCAGCCTGCGCGTGCCGCCGGGCCAGGACGCCACCGAGGCGACGGAGCTGCTCACCGCGCACCTGCTGGCGCACACCCCGTGGGGCGCGCGGGTCTCGGTGGAACAGGTCGGCCAGGGACAGCCGTTCAAGGCGGACGTGAACAGTCCGGCGTACACCTCGATGGCGGAGGCGATGCGTGTGGCCTACCCGGGCGAGGAGATGCAGACGTCCGGCATGGGCGGCTCGATCCCGCTGTGCAACACGCTCGCCGCGCTCTACCCGAAGGCCGAGATCCTGCTCATCGGGCTGAGCGAGCCCGAGGCGCAGATCCACGCGGTGAACGAGAGCGTCTCGCCCGAGGAGCTGGAGCGGCTGTCCGTCGCCGAGGCGCTGTTCCTCGTCAACTACGCGCGCTCGAAGCAGGGTTAAGCGCTCGGCGGACATCGCCGACAGCGTAGATCCGTGCGGCGGGCGTGCGGTCCGCCGTACGTTCGCCGCATGGATCTCGTCGACGTAATCCCCGGCCGCCTGCACATGTTCCGCTTCCCCGTCGGCCAGGCGTACCTCTGGCGTGACGGGGAAGCGCTGACCCTGATCGACGCGGGCGACAAGGACGCTGCCGCCGGCATCGAGGAGGCGGTACGGAGTCTGGGCCTGCGCCCGGAGAACATCCGCCGGATCGTCCTCACGCACTGCCACCGCGACCACGTCGGCGCCGCCGGAGAACTGGCCGGACGCTACGGCGCCGAGGTGGTGGCGCACCGGCTGGACGCGCCCGTGATCCGGGGCGAGCAGCCGGTGCCCGAGCCGGTACTGCTGGACTGGGAACGCCCGTTGTACGCCCACGGGCTGACCGTGCCGCCGGCCCCGCCCACCCGGGTGGACCGGGAGGCCGAGGACGGCGACCTGCTCGGCTTCGGCGACGGCGCGCGGGCCGTTCACGCCCCCGGCCACACGGACGGCAGCATGGCCGTCCATCTGCCGCACCACGGTGTGCTGTTCACGGGTGACTGTGTCGCCGGCGTCGGCCAGGTGATGCTGGGTGTCTTCAACACCGACCGGGAGCGGGCCCTGGAGTCGTTCCGCCGCCTGGCGGCGCTCGCTCCCTCCACCGCCTGCTTCGGCCACGGCGACCCGCTGACGGACGGTACGGCGGACCTCCTGCGGGCATCAGCCGACCGGGACTCCGGCCTCCAGATTGAGCACGGCTGACCTCTCGCGGGCGCGCAGTGCCCAGCGCAGCCGCTCGTACCGGTTCTCCGGCAGCAGCCCGGCGGCCTCCTCCTCGGTGACGAAACGCCAGCCGCGCAGTTCGGAGCCGGGGAGCACCAGTCGGCCGGCCGCCGCGCTGTCGAGCCTGCCGCCGTCGAAGATCAGGCGCAGACCGCCGAAGGCCGGCGGCCGCGGCGGCTCCCAGTCGACGACCAGCAGCCTCGGTACTTCGGCGAGTTCTATCCCTATTTCCTCCTTGACCTCACGCACCCCGGCGCGCGCGGGCGCCTCCCCCCGCTCCACGACTCCGCCGGGGAACTCCCAGCCCGGCTTGTAGGTGGGATCGACCAGGAGCACCCGGTCGGCCTCGTCGAAGAGCAGCACACCCGCCGCGACGGTCTCGGCGGTCGGCTCGGGCGTCTGCACGATCTCGCAGCCGCCCGCGGCCCCGGTCCGTACGGCGTCGGCTATCCGTACGGCCGTCCCGGCGGGTGTCAGCGCGCTGGTGTCGATGACATGGGCGTCGGCGGCGAGCCAGGAGGAGAGCGCGGCGCGATAGGGCTCGATGTGCTCGTACGCCCATTGGCGTGCGCGCTCGCTGCCCTCCGGGCCGTCCGCCGGATCCTCACGGGCGGCGATCCGCTCACGAAGGATCGTTTCCTCGCACGACAGCAGCACATGACACACCGGAATGCGACGTGCGGCGAGGCCGCCGAATATCTCGTCCCGGTACTCCTGACGCAGCAGCGTCATGGGCACCACCAGCACACCGCCCACCTCCGCGAGCAGCGCGGCGGCGGTGTCCACCACCAGACGGCGCCAGATGGGCAGATCCTGATAGTCGCCGACCTCGGCGAGCCGCTTCTGCGGCAACAGGTAACGCAGTCCCCCGCCGATCAGTTCGGGGTCGTAGAAGGTGCTGTTCGGGATCAGATCGATCAGTTCGCGCGCGGCGCTGGTCTTGCCCGCACTGAACGCACCGTTGATCCAGACGATCACGGTTCCCCCTCTTCCGTTGCCCCCTGTGGCCAGCCCGCGACACCGCGCCGCGGAAACCCGGGGTCACCGCATCGTGCCCGCGACCGTTTGGGCACACAACCGTGCCCTTGCTGTTGCATGCCAGAGGCAACGGTGCGGGGCACAGGTGGCGTCGAACCGTTCGAGAGGGTTCCCCGACGGGACGCCCGGAGCGTGACATACGCGCGCGGAGTCTCGTTGGGGCAACTGGAGCAGGAGTTCGGCAGACATGGGAGCGGGGTGCGGCATGAGTCGCATGGTGTTGGAACGGTTCCCGGCCGGCGGCCCCAGGGGCAGCTGGCCGGCCGAGGAGTTCGCCCTCGCGCGGCGCGCGGAGGGGTGCCCGGCGGAGGTCGTGATGGACCTGGAGGAGGACGCGTTCCTGGTGGTCGTGGTGCAGCGCGCGTCGGAAGCGGGCTCGCAGGGGCGGGGCTAGGCGGCCGCGCCGGAAGCGGCGGTTCCCGTCCCGACGGCAGTGGTTACGGCTGTTCCGTGGCGTCGAGGTCGTCGGCGTACTGCTCGATGGCGCGACGGTAGCTCCGTACCCGGGGGTCCTCGCTCGTGGCCGCGAGGGCCTTGAGCAGGGTCCGTACGGCTTCGCGGCCTTCACCGGTGTTGTACAGGGCCATGGCCAGGAAGGACTCCAGGGCCGGGTCCCGCGGGAATTCCGCCAGCCCGCGGCGCAGGGTGCGCAGAGCCGGTTCGTAGCGGCCGAGCACGCGGTAGGTGCTGCCGAGGCCGAGAAAGACGCCGTGGCGGTCTTCGGCGGGCAGGCCGGGGACAGCGAGGGTGCGCTCGTAGAACGGCACGGCCTCGCGCTCCAGGCCGAGTACGTCGTGCGCCCACGCCGTCTGGTAGGCGATCTCCGCGTCCTGCGGGTACCGCTCGGACAGGGCCACCAGCCGGACCCGCGCCTCGGCGGCCCGGCCCTCCTCGCGCAGCCGTACCGCCTGCGACAGGGCCGCGTCCCGCTCTTGATCACCGTTCACGCGCCCACGCTCGCACAGCGCGACGCGGCGGACAAGCCCTTGGCCCTCTGTCACGTCACGGTTGCCAGGGGCCGTCAGCCGACGTACGCCGACGCTCCGGGCCTGCCGCCGAGCAGGGCGGCGGCCGCCGCGCCCACCAGACCCGCGTCGGTTCCGGTCAGGGCCGGAGAGACCTTCAGGCGCCGGACGAAGGAGAGCGTGGCGTACTCGTCGAGCGCGTGGCGCAGCGGCGCGAAGAGTACGTCGCCCGCGCCCGCCACTCCCCCGCCGACGACGGCGATCTCGATCTCGACGAGCGTCGCGGTGGCGGCGATGCCGGCGGCCAGCGCCTGGGCGGCCCGCCGGTAGGAAGCCACGGCGACCGGGTCTCCGGCGCGGGCGGCCGCCGCCACGGCGGCCGCGGTGACGTCACCGTCCGGTCCCGGGCGCCAGCCCCGGTCGAGTGCCCGGCGGGCGATGTTGGGACCGCTGGCGATGCGCTCCACACAGCCGCGCGATCCGCACGGGCACACGTCGCCGTCGAGGTCGACGCTGATGTGACCGATGTGGCCCGCGTTGCCCGTGGGCCCCCGGTGGAGCCGCCCGTCCAGGACCAGGCCGCCGCCGACGCCGGTGGAGACGACCAGGCACAGCGCGTTGTCGTAACCGCGGGCCGCACCCTGCCAGTGCTCGGCGGCGGTCATCGCCACGCCGTCGCCGACGAGCGTGACCGGCCGGCCGCCCACGGCCATGCGCACCCGCTCGACCAGGGGGAAGTCGCGCCAGCCGGGGACGTTGACCGGACTGACCGTGCCGGCGGAGGCGTCCACGGGTCCCGCGCTGCCGATGCCGACGGCCGACGCGCGCTCCCACAGGGGCGAGGCCGTCAGCTGGGCCAGCACCGCTCCGACGGCGCGCATCACGCTCTCGCCGTCCTCGCGCGCGGGCGTCGGCCGCTGCGCGCGCAGGAGAATGCGGCCGTCACCGTCCACCAGCGCGCCGGCGATCTTGGTGCCGCCGATGTCGAGAGCGGCGACGAGGTCGGTGTGCATCGGTGTCGGATCTCCAGGCGAGGCGGGGACGGAGCGGGGGACAGGGCAGGGGTGTGGCAGGTCAGAGCCAGTCTCCATTCAGTTGACAACGTTGTCCAGGGCCTATGCTCGACGCCACACGTTCGAACGCCGACCGCACCCGACCAGGACAGGACATCGCACTGTGGCCGAGACCGACAGCCGCCCCGAGCTCCGTTACAGCAACAGGCCGACGATGAAGGACGTCGCCGCCCGTGCCGGAGTGGGTCTCAAGACGGTTTCGCGTGTCGTGAACGGCGAACCGGGCGTCACGCCCGACACCGAGCAGCGCGTGCAGGAGGCGATCGAGGCGCTGGGCTTTCGCCGCAACGACAGCGCGCGTGTCCTGCGCAAGGGCCGCACCGCGAGCATCGGCCTGGTCCTGGAGGACCTCGCGGACCCGTTCTACGGGCCGCTGAACCGCGCCGTCGAGGAAGTGGCCCGCGCCCACGGCGCCCTGCTCATCAACGGATCGAGCGCCGAGGACCCGGCCCGCGAGCAGGAGTTGGTGCTCGCCCTGTGCGCCCGGCGCGTCGACGGACTGATCGTGATCCCGGCCGGTGACGACCACCGCTACCTGGAGCCGGAGATCGCGGCGGGCGTCGCCACCGTCTTCGTGGACCGCCCCGCCGGGAAGATCGACGCGGACGTGGTGCTCTCCGACAGCTTCGGCGGCGCGCGGGAAGGCGTCGCGCACCTGATCGGGCACGGCCATCGCCGCATCGGCTTCATCGGCGACCAGCCGCGCATCCACACCGCCAACGAGCGGCTCCGGGGCTATTACGCCGCGATGGAGGAGGCAGGGCTGCCCGCCGACGACGCGTGGGTGTCACTCGGCAGCACGGCTCCGGAGCGGGTGACGGAGGCGGTCACCGCGATGCTGGACGGCCCGGAGCCCGTCACCGCCGTCTTCGCGGGCAACAACCGGGTGACGGTGACGGCGGTTCGCGTGCTCGCCGGCCGGGAGCGTCCGGTCGCCCTGGTCGGGTTCGACGACATCGAGCTCGCGGACCTGCTCAGGCCCGGCCTCACCGTCGTCGCGCAGGACGCCACGCTGCTGGGCCGCACGGCGGCCGACCGCCTGTTCCGCCGCCTCGACGGCGCGAACGACGCGCCCGCTCGCGTGGAGCTGCCGACGCGCCTCATCGCGCGCGGGTCGGGCGAGATCCCGCCGTGGACACCGTGAGCCCGTCCAGCGCGCACGCCGGAGACGCCGTGAGCCGGGCCGGAGACGCCGTGAGCCGGTCCAGGGCGCACGCCGGGGCCCGCGCACCGGGTCGCCCGTCCCATCCACGGCGTTCCCCGGCGCCCGTGCCGTCGGACGGCCCGCTCACGGCGCACCGCGAAGCCGTGCCGGCGGGTCTCAGCAGACCGGCAGGCCGGGCACCGGCTCGTCGTTCTTGCCGCCCTTGATGTAGACGTCGCTGACGAAGACGTTGGTGTTGCCGCTGTCGTCGTCGGTCTTGGCCCACCAGACGTTCGTCCACTCGCCGGAGGTCTCCCGGCGGCCGAGGTTCTGCTGGCAGTAGAAGTAGTTGGTGCCGGCGTTCAGCCGGCCCGCCTCGGCGCCGGACGCCGTGTAGGACTTCGCGCCCTGCCACACCGTGCAGTTGTACTTGCCGCCGCCGATGCTGTGGCAGACGGGCTCCGGCGCGGGATCGCCGGGGCCGCTTCCGCCGCCGGTCGGCGTGGGACCCGACCCGCCGCTTCCGGCCCCGCCGGTCGTGGCGCCGGCCGGGTCGCCCGCCCCGCCCGAGGTGTCGGAGCCGCCGGAGGAGCCGGACGTACCGTCGTCGTCGGCGCCGGAATCCTTGCCGGAGTCGCCCGGCTCACCGGCGTCGTCGGAGCCCCGGCCGTCCTCGTCGCCCGCCGGTGGTTTCGCGTCCGGGCGCGGGCTCTTGCCGGTGTCCTGCCCGGCGGCCCCGGTTCCGGCCGGTTTCTTCGCCGCGGACGGCTCGCCGCCCACCGGGATGCTGCCGAGGCCCCGGGGCGAACCGCTCTCGCCCGTTCCCTTCGCCGACTCGCTGGACGCCGTCTCCGAACGCTCCGTGAGGACGTACGTCACGCCGCCGCCGGCCAGCAGGACCGCCGCGACACCGGCCGCCACGAGGGCCGCCCTGCCGCGTCCGGGCCTGCGCCCCGGTGCCGCGCCGGCGACGGGCGAAGGCGTGGTGACATGAGCCGGCGGTACGGGCCGGACGGAGTGGACCGGCGGTGCGGTCTGCGGGGCGCCCGCCGGGCCGAACCCCTCCGGCCGGTGCGGCAGTACGTCGCGCACGGTCGCCTCTCGGGGCACCTCGTCGCCCCGGAGGCCGACGCCCGGCGCCGCCGTGTCCCGGCCGTCGGCGACGGCGGTGAGCATCCTCGCCGCCTCCTCGGCGTCGGGGCGCTGCGCCGGGTCCTTGGCCATCAGGCGCTGGAGTACGGGCCCGAGCGGCCCGGAACGGCGCGGCTCCGGCAGTGGTTCCACGACGATCGCGGTCAGCGTCGACCAGGTCGACGTACGGCGGAACGGAGAGCCGCCCTCCACCGCCGCGTACAGCGTCGCGCCGAGCGCCCAGACGTCGGACGCGGGGCCCGGCTCCTGACCCTGGGCGCGCTCGGGCGCCAAGTAGTCGAGGGAGCCGACCAGTTCCCCGCTGCGGGTCAGGTGCGTCGCGGAGCCGTCGCCGGGGTCGTCCATCGCGGCGATCCCGAAGTCGGTCAGGACGACGCGGCCACTGGTGCGTTCGAGCAGCACATTGCCCGGCTTCACGTCGCGGTGCAGCACTCCGGCGCGGTGCGCGGCGGCCAGCGCCTCCAGCACCCGGGCGCCGATGGACGCGGCTTCGCGCGGGTCCAGCAGACCCCGTTCGCTCAGTACGTCGTCCAGGGAGGGCCCGTCGACGAGTTCCATGACGATGACCGGGCGGCCCTCGTGCTCGGTGACGTCGTGGACGGCGACGACTCCGGGATGGCGCACGCGGGCGGCGGCCCGCGCCTCGCGCTGCATCCGGATGCGCAGGCCCTCCAGTTCGGGGCCCGACGAGTCGTTGTACGTCCGCAGTTCCTTGACCGCGACCTCGCGGCCGAGCACCTCGTCGACGGCGCGCCAGACGACGCCCATGCCGCCCCGGCCGAGCTGCTCGACCACTCTGTAGCGGCCGGCCAACCGCTCGTTCTCCCCCGTAGCCACCGCTGCCCCGTTCCCTGTGCTCCGCTGTCCGACTGAGACCGGGGTACAGAGTACGGGGCAGTGGTGACAGCGCCGGACCCTACTGGGCGGTGGCGGTGAGGTCTCCGCGGCGCGGTGAGGCGAAGCCGTCGAGGTCGGCGCGGGTCAGACCGGTGAGCCGGGCGACCTCGGCGGTGTCCAGCGCGCCGCAGTCGATGCCGCGCAGCAGGTAACCGCTGAGCGCCTTGGCGGTCGCGGGCTCGTCCATCACGTCGCCGCCGGCGTGGTTGACGTACGCGGCCAGGCGCGCGGCGGCCTGCTCGTAGCCCTCGCGGTAGAAGGCGAACACGGCGGCGTAACGCGTGGGGATGTGGGCCGGGTGCATGTCCCAGCCCTGGTAGTACGCGCGGGCCAGGGCGCGGCGGGTGAGGCCGTAGTGCAGGCGCCAGGCTTCGTGGACGTGCTCGGTGGAGCCCACGGGCAGGACGTTGGTGGAGCCGTCGGAGACGCGTACGCCGGTGCCCGCGGCGGCGACCTGCATGATCGCCTTGGCGTGGTCGGCGGCGGGGTGGTCGCTGGCCTGGTAGGCGGCGCTGACGCCGAGGCAGGCGCTGTAGTCGAACGTGCCGTAGTGGAGGCCAGTGGCGCGGCCCTCGGCGGCGCCGATCATCCGGGCCACGGCGGCGGTGCCGTCGGCGGCCAGGATGGACTGGCTGGTCTCGATCTGGATCTCGAAGCCGATGCGGCCCGCGTCCAGGCCGCGCGCCTTCTCGAACTCCTCGACCAGGCGCACCATCGCGGTGACCTGCTCCGGGTAGGTGACCTTGGGCAGCGTGAGGACGAGCCCGTCCGGCAGGCCGCCGGACTCCATCAGGCCGGTGAGGAAAATGTCGAGGGTGCGGATGCCCCGGTCGCGTACCGCCGCCTCCATGCACTTCATGCGGATGCCCATGTACGGGGCCGCCGTGCCGTTGGCGTACGCCTCGCTGATCAGCCGGGCGGCGCGGGCGGCGTCGGCGTCCTCGTCCCTGCCGCTGTAGCCGTCCTCGAAGTCGACGCGCAGGTCCTCGATGGGCTCGCGCTCCAGTTTGGCCCGTACGCGGTCGTACACCGGACCCGCGAGGTCGTCGGAGAGGCCGAGGACGGCGGCGAGTGAGGCCGCGTCCGGGGCGTGCTCGTCGAGCGCGGCGAGGGCCCGGTCGCCCCAGGAACGGACGGTGTCGGCGGCGAAGACGTCACCGGGTACGTAGACCGTGTGTACGGGCTGGCGGGTGCCGGGGTCTCCCGGGTAACGGCGGGCCAGCTCCTCGTCGACCGGTACGAGGGAGGCGCTGATGCCCTCGCTGACCGCGCCCGCGAGGCTTGTCGCCACCTTCTCCTGCTGACCCATGACCTACCCTCCAGTTTTCCGCTGCACGGAATCAATAATCCGCATGGCGAAGTTAACGGCCGGTCGCGACCTGCGTCAATGGTCTCCCGAAAGCAGCCGGGGCCGCGCGGTGAAGATCACCACGCGGCCCCGGTCCGTTACCGCTCAGCACTGCTTCGCAGGTCAGCCCTTGCGGG
The DNA here is from genome assembly GCF_001746415.1 of Streptomyces agglomeratus. Classification (NCBI taxonomy): domain Bacteria; kingdom Bacillati; phylum Actinomycetota; class Actinomycetes; order Kitasatosporales; family Streptomycetaceae; genus Streptomyces; species Streptomyces agglomeratus. The sequence goes on along the minus strand of NZ_MEHJ01000001.1, from coordinate 6,966,701 downwards.
TCTTGACCTCTTCGGTCAGCTGCGGGACGACCGCGAAGAGGTCGCCGACGACGCCATAGTCGACGAGGTCGAAGATCGGGGCCTCGGCGTCCTTGTTGATGGCGACGATCGTCTTCGACGTCTGCATGCCGGCCCGGTGCTGGATCGCGCCGGAGATGCCCGAGGCGATGTACAGCTGCGGGGAGACCGACTTGCCGGTCTGGCCGACCTGGTTGGAGTGCGGGTACCAGCCTGCGTCCACGGCGGCGCGCGAGGCGCCGACAGCGGCGCCGAGCGAGTCGGCGAGCTCCTCGATGACGTGGAAGTTCTCGGCGCCGTTGACGCCGCGGCCACCGGAGACCACGATCGCGGCCTCGGTCAGCTCCGGGCGGCCGGTGGACTCGCGCGGCGTGCGCGCCACGACCTTGGTGCCGGTCGCGTTCTCACCGAAGGAGACGGAGAGCGCCTCGACGGTGCCGGCGGCCGGTGCGGCCTCGACCGGCGCCGAGTTCGGCTTGACGGTGATGACCGGCGTGCCCTTGGAGACACGGGACTTGGTGGTGTACGAGGCGGCGAACACGGCCTGCGTGGCCACCGGGCCCTCGTCGCCGGCTTCGAGGTCGACGGCGTCCGTGATGATGCCGGAGCCGATGCGGACCGCGAGGCGGGCCGCGATCTCCTTGGCCTCGGCCGAGGACGGGACGAGTACGGCGACCGGGGAGACGGCGTCGTACGCGGCCTGGAGCGCGTCCACCTTCGGTACGACGAGGTAGTCGGAGAACTCGGGGGCGTCGGCGGTGAGGACCTTGACGGCGCCGTGCTGGGCGAGCGTCTCGGCGGTGGCCTCCGCGCCGTTGCCGAGGGCGACGGCGACGGGCTCGCCGATACGGCGGGCGAGCGTCAGCAGTTCGAGGGTGGGCTTGCGGACGGCACCGTCCACGTGGTCGACGTAGACGAGAACTTCAGCCATGGGAATGCTCTCCTGCGAGTGCGAAGAAGAAAGGGGGCAGTTGGGGGCGCGCGAGACCTAGATGAACTTCTGGCCCGCGAGGAACTCGGCCAGCTGCTTGCCGCCCTCGCCCTCGTCCTTGACGATCGTGCCCGCGGTGCGTGCCGGGCGCTCGGTGGCGGAGTCGACCTTGGTCCAGGAACCCTCGAGGCCGACCTCGTCGGCGTCGATCTCCAGGTCGCCCAGGTCCAGGGACTCCACCGGCTTCTTCTTGGCGGCCATGATGCCCTTGAAGGACGGGTAGCGAGCCTCGCCCGACTGGTCCGTCACGGACACGACGGCCGGCAGGGAAGCCTCCAGCTGCTCGCTCGCGGCGTCGCCGTCACGGCGGCCCTTGACGGTGCCGTCCTCGACGGAGACCTCGGAGAGCAGCGTGACCTGCGGGACGCCCAGGCGCTCGGCGAGGATCGCCGGGAGGACACCCATGGTGCCGTCCGTCGACGCCATGCCGCAGATGACCAGGTCGTAACCGGTCTTCTCGATGGCCTTCGCGAGCACCAGCGAGGTGCCCATGACGTCGCTGCCGTGCAGGTCGTCGTCCTCGACGTGGACGGCCTTGTCGGCACCCATGGACAGCGCCTTGCGCAGGGCGTCCTTGGCGTCCTCGGGACCGACGGTCAGCACGGTGATCTCCGCGTCGTCGGCCTCGTCGGCGATCTGGAGCGCCTGCTCGACGGCGTACTCGTCGAGCTCCGACAGCAGGCCGTCGACGTCGTCGCGGTCGACGGTCAGGTCCTCGGCGAAGTGCCGGTCGCCGGTGGCGTCGGGCACGTACTTCACACAGACAACGATCCTCAAGCTCACGCCGGCTCTCCTACTGCATCGTCTATTTCTTGACTGCCTCGTTGCAGGCAGCATAGGCGCCTGAAGGGGCGGATCCCGGTCGGGGCCAACCCCGCTCCGACTGGAATATTACTCGTCAGTACATCCAGAGCGTTCCCAGTAAGCAAGCGCTTTGAACTGTGACCTTGCCAACTCTGCGTAATCGGCGGTAATCGGCGGCCCCGGGAACTCTCAGTCCCTCAGCGCGTTGAAGCGTCCCTGGTGGTACAGCAGCGGCCGGCCGTGTCCCGCGGGGTCTCCGGCGACGGCCTGACCGAGCACGATCCGATGATCCCCCGCCGGCACGCGCGCCACCACACGGCACACCAGCCACGCCAGTACGCCGTCGAGCAGGGGCACCCCCTCGGGACCCGTACGCCACACGGTGGGCGGCGCGAAACGGTCGGCGCCACTGCGGGCGAACGTGGCCGCCAGGTCCCGCTGGTCCTCGCGGAGTATGTGGACGCCGATGTGCCCGGCCTCGGCCAGCACCGGCCAGCAGGACGAGCCGGTGCCCACGCCGAAGGAGATCATCGGCGGATCGGCGGCGACGGAATTGAGCGAGGTGGCCGTGAAGCCGACGGGCCGTTCGCCCCGCGCGGTGATCACCGCCACCCCGGCGGCGTGCTGCCGGAACACCGAGCGCAGCAGGTCCGGAGAGGCCACCTGGGCCGGCCCGGTCATACGGCGCGGCCGAGGGCTGCGATGACGTCGGCCCGGCGCGGCTGCCCGGAGGCGCGCCGCACGACCCGGCCGCCCGCGTCGAGCACGAGCACGGTGGGCGTGGCGAGGATGCCGAGTTCGCGTACGAGATCGAGCCGCGCCTCCGCGTCGATCTCCACGTGCGCGACGCCTTCGACCATGTCCGCCACTTCCGCGAGCGTCCTGCGCGTGGCGCGGCAGGGCTGGCAGAACGCGCTCGAGAACTGCACGAGTGTCGCCCGCTCCCCCGGCTCCGCGCCCAGTTCGGCCGCGCTCAGTCGCGTACCGCCGTCGTGCCCTGACACCTTCGCCTCCTGCTGATCTCCGCCGCTTCCCGCGTCTGTGTTTCCAGCGTTCACCAAGGAGAGACGATTCCTCATGTTTCCGTACGTGACGAGAATCTCGCGCATGAACGCCGCCAGGACTGGCTACTCGGCCGCTCATGGGGCACGATCTGCCCAATGCGGCTGAACCTACGGCTGCGTAACCTCGCCGGGAGAGCCCTCCCCGGGCACAGAAGGGTCACCCCTGACATGGCAGAACTCGTCTATCGACCGGTCATCGGTGCCGCACTCACGCTGTTCAAGGCGCTGGACCTGAAGATCGACACGCAGGGTTCTGAGAACATCCCCCGCACCGGGGGCGCCGTACTGGTGAGCAATCACATCAGCTACCTGGACTTCATCTTCTCGGGACTCGGCGCGCTGCCGCAGAAGCGTCTGGTGCGTTTCATGGCGAAGGACTCGGTCTTCCGCCACAAGATCTCCGGACCGCTGATGCGCGGCATGAAGCACATCCCCGTGGACCGCAAGCGTGGCGAGGCGGCGTACGCACACGCCCTCGACTCGCTGCGCTCGGGCGAGATCATCGGCGTGTTCCCGGAGGCGACGATCTCCGAGTCCTTCACGCTCAAGAGCTTCAAGTCGGGTGCCGCGCGCATGGCCCAGGAGGCCGGCGTGCCGCTGATCCCGATGGCCCTGTGGGGCACTCAGCGCATCTGGACCAAGGGCAGGCCGCGCAACTTCGGCCGCAACCACATCCCGGTGACGATACGGGTCGGTGAGCCGATGGACGCGCCCACGGACGAGTTCGCGGGCGCCATCACGCGCCGGCTGCGCGGCCGCGTGCAGGAGCTGCTCGAAGCCGCCCAGCGCGCGTATCCCGTACGCCCGAAGAACGCCGAGGACACCTGGTGGATCCCGGCCCACCTCGGCGGTTCGGCGCCCACCCCGGCGCAGGTGCGCGAAGCCGGCTGACGCGGCTCACAGTGCGGCGGGGAGCGTCCGCCAGAGGTACGGCCGGTCCGGAGCCGCGCGCAGGGCGCCGAGGACGGCCGGATGCGGTGCGGCGTACAGCACCGGGTAGTCCACCTCGCCGCACTCCGGGCGTACCGCGAACGCCAGCCGCTCCCCGTCCACGGAGAACCGCGCGTCCACGCCGGGCTTGTTGCCCCGCGGGTCCTGGCGGTGCCAGCCGTCGCGCCCGGGAAGTCCAACCGCGACGAGCCCGTGGATCACGGGATTCGCGCCGTCGTCGTCCGCGAGCCGCTGGTAGCACAGGCCGGTCGGCACGCCCTCGGCGCGCAGCAGCGCGGCGAGCGCGTGGGACTTGGCGTAACAGATCCCGGTGCGCCGCGCGAGGACGTCGGAGGCCCGCCAGGTGACGCGTGTGTCGCCCGTGTCCTGGGAGTGCGGGATGGTGTCGCGTACGAATTCGAAGGCCGCTTCGGCGTATGCGTATGCGTCGGGCGCATGGGAGCGCAGCCGGGCCGCGGTCTCCCGCACCAGCGGATGCTCATGGTCGATTGCTTCGTCGGCGGCCAAATAAGCCGCCGAATCGAGCACTTCCTGGATCAGGTCCATGACAGCGGAGCGTACGTAAGCGACCGGCCGGAAGTCAATGACTTTCCGGCCGGTCGCATATTTATGCATCATGCTGGCTGGAGGCGCTACCTGGCCATCTCTTCCTTGAGCGCCTGCACGAAGCCGTCGACGTCGTCCTCCATGGTGTCGAACGAGCACATCCAGCGGACGTCCCCGGCCGCCTCGTTCCAGAAGTAGAAGCGGAAGTGCTTCTGGAGCCGCTCGCTGACGTCGTGGGGCAGCCGCGCGAAGACGGCATTGGCCTGCACCGGGTAGAGGATCTCGACGCCGTCCACCTGGCGCACGCCGTCGGCGAGCCGCTGGGCCATGGCGTTGGCGTGGCGCGCGTTGCGCAGCCACAGGTCGCGCGCGAGCATCGCCTCCAGCTGCACCGACACGAAGCGCATCTTGGACGCGAGCTGCATCGACAGCTTGCGCAGGTGCTTCATGGCGCGCACAGCGTCCGGGTTGAGGACGACGATCGCCTCGCCGAACATCATGCCGTTCTTCGTACCGCCGAAGGACATGATGTCCACGCCCACGGCGTTGGTGAAGGTCCGCATCGGTACGTCGAGCGAGGCCGCCGCGTTGGATATCCGGGCCCCGTCGAGGTGCACCTTCATGCCGTGCGCGTGCGCGTGCTCGCAGATCGCGCGGATCTCGCCGGGCGTGTAGACCGTGCCGAGTTCCGTGTTCTGGGTGATCGACACGACCTGCGGCATCGCGCGGTGCTCGTCCTCCCAGCCGTACGCCTGCCGGTCGATCAGCTCGGGTGTGAGCTTGCCGTCCGGCGTCGGTACGGTCAGCAGCTTGAGGCCGCCCATCCGCTCCGGGGCGCCGCCCTCGTCCACGTTGATGTGCGCGGTCTCGGCGGCGATGACCGCCCCCCAGCGGTCGGTGACCGCCTGGAGGGCGACCACGTTGGCGCCGGTGCCGTTGAACACGGGGAACGCCTCGGCCGCCCCGCCGAAGTGGCTGCGGATGATCCGCTGGAGGTTCTCGGTGTAGTCGTCCTCGCCGTAGGCGACCTGGTGGCCGCCGTTGGCCAGGGCGACGGCGGCGAGCACCTCCGGGTGGGCGCCCGCGTAGTTGTCGCTCGCGAAGCCGCGCACCCGCGGGTCGTGGTGCCGGCGCGCGTCGGTCTTCGCCGCGTGCGTCGGGTCGGGATTCACGGCTTGGGAGTCAGCCACAGACGCTGTCCATTCACTTCACTGGCGGGCTGGTCCCAGACCCCGGCAATGGCCTCGGCCAGTTCCTTGACGTCCGTGAAGCCCGCGAACTTCGCGTTCGGGCGCTCGGCGCGCATCGCGTCGTGCACCAGTGCCTTGACCACCAGGATGGCAGCCGCCGTACGGGGGCCTTCCTCGCCCCCCGCCTTGCGGAACGCGTCGGCGAGCGCCAGCGTCCACGCCTCGGCGGCGGCCTTGGAGGCGGAGTACGCGGCGTTCCCCGCGGTGGGCTTGGAGGCGCCCGCGGCGCTGATCAGCAGGTAGCGGCCGCGGTCGCTGCGCAGGAGCGGGGCCTGGAAGGCGAGGGAGGTGTGCTGGACCGTACGGATCAGCAGCTTCTCCAGCAGGTCCCAGTCCGCGAGGTCCGTCTCGGCGAAGGTCGCGCTGCCGCGCCAGCCGCCGACGAGGTGGACCATGCCGTCGATGCGGCCGAATTCCTTCTCGGTCTTGTCCGCCCACTCACGCGTGGCGTCGAGGTCGAGCAGATCGACGGTGTCACCGGTGACGGTGGCGCCTCCGTGGGCGTACCGCGCGGCGTCGACGGCCTCGGCGAGGCGCGCGGGGTTGGCGTCCGAGCCGACCACGATCGCGCCCGCCTCGGCGAGCCTGAGCAGGGTGGCGCGGCCCGCGGGCCCGCCCGCTCCGGCCACCGCGACCACAGCGCCTTCCAGCGATCCCCCGTTGCCGTTGCCGATGCTGCTGGTCATGGTCGTCGCCTCCTGGTCGCGAGGGCTCACGCGGCCACCCGCTCGGCACTCGTCGCGGTGATCCCCTTGGTGGAGGCGATCACGTTCTTGAGCTTCTTGGAAAGGGCCTCATAGAACATGCTCAGCGGAAACTCGTCCGGAAGCACATCGTCCACGAGCTTGCGCGGGGGCAGCGACAGGTCCAGGGCGTCGGGGCCCTTGGCCCAGCGGGATCCGGGGTGCGGAGCGAGGTACGTCGACACCAGGTCGTACGCGGCGAACCAGTGGACCAGCTTCGGGCGGTCGATGCCGGCCCGGTAGAGGTCCTCGATCTCGGCGCAGAGCTGGTTGGTGACCTGGGGGGCCCGCTCCCAGTCGATCTTCAGCGTGTTGTCGGTCCAGCGCACCACGTCGTGCTTGTGCAGGTACGCGAAGAGCAGCTGGCCGCCGAGACCGTCGTAGTTGCGGTTACGGTCACCGCTGACCGGGAAGCGGAACATGCGGTCGAACAGCACGGCGTACTGGACGTCACGGCCGTGCGCGTTGCCCTCGGCCTCCAGCTTCACGGCCTCCTTGAAGGCGGTGAGGTCGCAGCGCAGCTCCTCCAGGCCGTACATCCAGAACGGCTGGCGCTGCTTGATCATGAAGGGGTCGAACGGCAGGTCGCCGTGGCTGTGGGTGCGGTCGTGGACCATGTCCCACAGGACGAACGCGTCCTGGCAGCGCTTCTGGTCGGAGACCATCGCGCGGATGTCGTCCGGCAGTTCGAGACCCAGGATGTCGACGGACGCCTCGGTGACACGGCGGAAGCGGGCGGCCTCGCGGTCACAGAAGATGCCGCCCCAGGTGAAGCGCTCGGGGGCTTCGCGGACGGCGATCGTCTCCGGGAAGAGAACGGCGGAGTGGGTGTCGTACCCGGGCGTGAAGTCCTCGAAGGTGATGCCGAGGAACATCGGGTTGTCGTAGCGCGTGCGCTCCAGCTCCGAGAGCCACTCGGGCCACACCATGCGCAGCACGACCGCTTCAAAGTTGCGGTCCGGGTTGCCGTTCTGCGTGTACATCGGGAAGACCACGAGGTGCTGAAGGCCGTCCGCGCGCTGCTGGGCGGGCTGGAAGGCGAGCAGCGAGTCGAGGAAGTCCGGGACGCCGAAGCCGCCCTCGACCCACTTGCGGAGGTCGGCGACGAGCGCGCGGTGGTACGCCGCGTTGTGGGGCAGCAGCGGTGCGAGCTCCTCGACGGCGCCGATCACGCGGTCGACGGTCGCCTCCGCCGTGGCGCGCGCCGGGGCGCCCTCGGCTTCGAAGTCGATGGAGCCGTCGGCCGACTGCCAGGGCCGGATCGCCTCCACGGCATTCTTGAGCTCGAGCCAGGCAGAGTGCTCGACCACACGCCGGGCATCGGATATGCCGTCGGCGACTGTGTCCTGCACAAGAATTTCCGTCATGTCACTTCCTCCACGGGAGAACCTCGCGTCAAGGCACCGTATAGGTGTTCCACTCTCCCATTCAAGCCCACCCCCCGTAAATTATCCTGCCGAGCCCCGGTGATCGCCGCGATTCTTCCTGTCTCCTGCCGTACGAGCGACCGCTTCTGCCACGCCGGACAGCGCGTCGCGGGCGTCCGCGAGAAGCCCGGGGAAGGCGAAGAACCCGTGGAACATTCCGGGGTAATGGCGCTCGGAGACCGGCACGCCGGCGGCCCGCAGCCGCTCCGCGTACGCCCGCCCCTCGTCGCACAGCGAGTCGCAGCCCGCCGTGACGAGGTGCGCGGGCGGCAGCCCGGAGAGGTCCGCGGCCCGCAGCGGGGATGCGTAGGGGTGGGCTTCGTCACCGTCCGGGCCCAGGTACTGCTCCCAGAACCAGCGCAGCGCGGCGGCCTCCATGAAGTAGCCCGTGGCGTTCGCGCGGTACGAACCGGTGTCCTGACCGGCGTCCGTGGCCGGGTAGACGAGCACCTGGAGGGCGGGAGCGGGGCCGCCGCGCTCCTTCGCGGCGAGTGCCACGACGGCCGCGAGAGTGCCGCCCGCGCTGTCTCCCGCCACGACGAGGGACCGGGGATCGCCGCCGAGCTCCCCGGCCCGGTTCGCGGCCCACACCAGGGCGGCGTACGCGTCTTCGACAGCGGCCGGGAAGGGGGCTTCCGGCGCGAGCCGGTAGTCCACCGAGACCAGCACGGCGCCCGACGCCCGGCACAGCTCCCGCAGCGAGGTGTCGTGGCTGTCCAGGCCACCGACGACCCAGCCGCCCCCGTGGTAGTAGACGACCGTGGGGCGCGGGCCCTGCCCCGCCGGCGGCCCGGGCCGGTAGATCCGCACCGGTACATCCGGGGCGCCCGGGGGGCCGGGCACGGTGCGGTCCTCCACCGAGCCCACCGGCGGCGGCTCCACCGCCGGGCGCGGTATCGCGTCGATGAGGCGCCTGGCCAGAACGGCGTCGGTCACGGAACCGCCCAGGTCCGGGAAGGCGGCGGCCATGACGTCGGCCAGGGCCCTGGCGTCGGGGTCGAGGCGGTCGGGTGCGGCCGTCACCGGGAGCTCTCCCTGAAATACGGAATGACCTTCTCGCCCCACTGCCGGAGGGTCTCCAGGCACGCTTCCTGCGGGACGGTGCCCATCTGAATCAGGCACATGATCTCGTCGGCCCCCGCGTCGCGCAGCCGTTCCACGTAGGCGATGGCGTCGTCGGCCGTGCCGTAGGCGTGGTCGGCGTTGAAGGTGGCCGTGGCGGCGGGACGTACCGGAATGCGGTGCTCGTGCAGCCGCGCGACGACCTGCTCGGCGGCCCTGCGCATTTCGGCCGCCTCGTCGGCGCCCTCGACCACCGCCTCGTCGGGGATGCCCGCGCCGCCGTACCAGTGGCCGATGGACTGGGCGAAGAAGCGCTGGCCGCGGGTGCCGACGCGCCGGGCCTCGTCGCGGTCGTCGAGCACGATCGTCGGACAGAGCACAGAGAAGTGGTCGTTGACGGCGGTCGAGACGAAGCAGTCCGGGGTACGGGCGGCGAGCGCGGCGTCGTACGCCGTGCGCATGAGCGCGATCGACTCAGGCCCGGCGAAGCCCATCACCAGGGCTCCGACGCCCAGTTCGGCGGCCCGGGCGAGGGTCTCGGTGCGGCTGCACGCGAGGAAGAGCGGCGGGTGCGGCGTCTGCTGGGGCCGGGGGAGGATCGGGTGCGGCGGGATGTCGATCAGCTCACCGTGATATTCGAGTTCTTCCTCCTGCCACGCCTTGCCGATGATCCGCAGCGCCTCCTCAACCTCCCGCGTCGTACGGTCCCGGTCGACGCCGCACAGCGAGGTCTCCTGCTCCGTACCACCGCGCCCGGCTCCCAGGTCGAGCCGCCCGCCGGAGAGCAGGTCGAGCATCGCGGCACGCTCGGCGACGCGGGCGGGGTGGTTGAAGTTGAACGGCATGCAGACGACGCCGTGGCCGATGCGGATGGTCGTGGTCCGCGCCGCCACCCAGGTCAGGAAGATCTCCGGGGCGGACATGTGCGCGTACCACTTGAGGGAATGGTGCTCGACGGCCCAGATCCGGTCGAATCCCATCCGCTCGGCGAGCACCGCCTGTTCGACGCTGTCGCGGATGACCTGGTGCTCGCGTTCGACGGTGGGGTCGGCCAGCTGGGCCTCGAAGATGACGGAGAACTGCACGGTGCCTCCAGGGGGTGCGGCCAGGGGGTTGCGTCCATGGGGCTGCTGCTATTTCAATTAGTCATATGACTAGTCGTCAGATAGCCAAGAAGCAAGACCCCGAACTGCCGGCCACCGCATGGGCGGTGCTCGGCCTCCTCTCCTTTCCGGGCGAGCGGACCGGTTACGAGCTCAAGAAGTGGGCGGACGCCTCACTGCGCTTCTTCTACTGGTCGCCCGCTATCAGTCAGATCTACGCGGAGCTGCGCCGCCTCGAATCCCTCGGCTACGCCACCTCCCGGCGCTCCGACCCGCAGGAGCCGCGCGCGAAGCGCCGGTACACGATCACGGCGACCGGCCGCGCGGCGCTCAGCGAGTGGGCGGACGGTTCCGGGGACGCGGGCCCGCCCGTTCTCAAGCACGCTCTTGTGCTGCGCGTCTGGCTGGGACATCTGGCGGACCCGGCACGCCTGCACGCGCGCGTGGCGGACCACATCGCCCGTACGAGAGGCGAATTGAAGGAGGTACGGGACGCCCTGGCCCACACCGAAGGGGTCTCGGAGTGGGCACATCCTCAGGTGGCGCTGCGCTGGAGCGAGCGGCAGCATCTGGCGGAGCTGGACCTGGCCGAGGAGATGCTGGCCGATCTGGAGCGGCTGAGCGCCGCGGCGGGTCAACGCGGGCAGGGCGCACCCACGCACGAGTGATGGAGCGGTGGACCGCCGACCCGATCACCGGTCCGGTCCCCGGGGCCGGCGCCCGAGCGGAGCACTCCGCTTCCCCGCGCGAGACGGGTTCCCTCGGGGAAGCGGGCCGTTAGGCTGCCCGGGAGCCGCCGTCGACGGAAGCGAGATTGCCTTGACTTTCCTCACCATCGGTCACCGTGGGGTCATGGGTGTCGAGCCGGAGAACACCCTCCGTTCCTTCGTCCGTGCCGAGCAGGCCGGTATGGACGCCATCGAGCTGGACCTGCATCTGAGCAAGGACGGCGCGCTCGTGGTCATGCACGACGCCGAGGTGGACCGTACGACCGACGGCCGGGGCGCCATCGCCGACCTGACCCTCGCGGAGCTGCGGGGACTCGACGCCGGACAGGGCGAGCGCGTCCCCCTTTTCGAAGAGGTCCTCGACGCGGTGCGCTCGCCGCTCCAGGCGGAGATCAAGGACGCGGCGGCGGCGCGGGCGCTGGCCGACGTGATGCACCGGCGGGATCTCGCGGGCCGTGTGGAGGTGTCGTCGTTCCACGACGAGGCGGTCGCCGAGATCGCGTCGCTGGTCCCGGGCGTACGGACGGCGCTGATCGCCAGCCGTTACGGCATCGACGTGGTGGACCGTGCGAAGGCGGTGGGCGCGGCGACGCTCGCGCTGAACATCCGCCGGCTCACCCTGGAGACGGTGGAACGCGCGCACGCGCAGGGCCTGCGGGTCATCGGCTGGGTGGTGAACACGCAGGATCATCTGCGGCTGGTACGGGCGCTGGAACTGGACGGTGCCACGACGGACTACCCGGAGATCCGCCGCACGGGCCGTTTCACGGCCTAGCCGCCGCCCGGCCGGGGCAGGCCCCCGGCCCCCCGCTCCTCGAACGCCTGCGGCGTCCGGAGGCCCGGGCTCGCGCCCCCGTCCGGGGCGGGGCAGCCCGGGCGAGACCCGCCGTCCGCGGGCGTCAGGCCAGCGCCTTGATCAGCAGCTCGAACTCCAGGTCGTCGCGCTGCGGCACGCCGAAACGCTCGTCGCCGTACGGGAAGGGGCTCGTCCTGCCCGTACGGCGGTAACCGCGCCGCTCGTACCAGGCGATGAGATCGTCCCGCACGGATATCACCGTCATGTGCATCTCGCGCACGCCCCACACCTCCCGCACGGTCCGCTCCGCCTCGGCGATGATCACCTTTCCGAGCCCCGCCCCCTGCATCCGCGGGCGGACCGCGAACATGCCGAAGTACGCCGCCTCCCCCCGGTGTTCGAGCTGGCAGCAGGCGACCAGCTCACCGCCCCGCTCGACCGTGAGCAGCCGGCTGTCCGGCGACTTGATCACATCGAGTACCCCTTCGGGGTCGGTCCGCTGCCCTTCGAGGATGTCCGCCTCCGTGGTCCATCCCGCACGGCTCGCGTCCCCCCGGTAGGCCGACTCGATGAGGGCGACGAGCGCGTCCACGTCGGCCTCGGTCGCATCGCGGAAGGTGAGCGCTTCGGCGGCCGGGCGCGCCGGGCTCGGGGTGGTCTCCATCAGGGCGCTCTCCAGATCTGTACGTCGGGTCGGGCGCCCCGAGCGTAACGCGCGCTAAGGTCCCGGTGCATGGTGCATGTACTGAGCAGCAGGACGCTTCTGCGGCCCACCGACCCGGAGCGTTCCCGCGCGTTCTACGGCGAGGCGCTGGGGCTCGCCGTCTACCGCGAGTTCGGCACGGGTCCGGAGCGCGGAACGGTGTACTTCCTCGGCGGCGGCTTCCTGGAGGTCTCCGGCCGCTCCGAGACGCCCCACTCCCCCGCCCTCCAGCTGTGGCTCCAGGTCGCGGACGCGGCGGCGGCGTACGACGAACTGTCCGGGCGGGGCGTCGAGGTGCTGCGCCCGCCGATCAGGGAGCCATGGGGGCTGATCGAGATGTGGATCGCCGATCCGGACGGCGTGCGCATCGCCGTCGTGGAGGTCCCCGCGGAGCACCCCCTGCGCTACCGCCCGTGACCCCGCGTACCCCGCGCACCCCGCGCGCTCGCGTAGGACGCCGCGCGCGCGGGCATCGACCCGGACGACACCGTCGATCGGGGAGGTAAGCCGTGCACGGACAGACGATGTCCGGCTGGCTGCTCGTGGCGCTGTGCGCGGGGACCGGCGCGTACGGCCTGCTGCGTCTGCGCGGCGGCCGGGGGAGCACCGCGAGGGGCGGCCGGTGAGGCTCTGATGGGGTTCGGGATGGCGGCGATGGCGGTACCCGCGGCGGTGCTGGCGCCACCGGCGTGGGGCTGGATGCTGTACGCCGCCGTATTCGGCGCCGCCGCGCTGCGGGGGCTGTGGCTCGCCCGCACAGGCGCCGCCCACGCGCACCACCTCGTCGGATCGCTGGCGATGGTCTACATGGCGTGGGTCATGGCGCCCGGCGGCGCGGGTTCCGCGCACGCGGGCCACGCGGCCGGGTACGCGGCGGGCGGGATCCCACTGCTGACCGGTGCGCTGCTGCTGTACTACGCGGTCTACGTCGTGTGCTCGGGCGCGAGACTGATACCCGTGGCCGCCGGGCCGGGCGGCGGCGCCCTCGCGCCGGGCGCGCGGCAGGAGCTGGCGCCGGCCTGCCGGGTTTCGATGGGCATGGGCATGATCGCGATGCTGCTCACGCTCTGAGGCGGCGCTCGCGCTGCGGGGCGTCGGCCGAAGCTCACTGGCGCGGACCGAACCGTGTCCTGTGTCACTTGGCCGCCGAGACCATACCCGGGAGTAGGGTCGCGCTCATAGGCTGGCCGTCATGACGGTCTCCCTCGCGCTGCTGCTGCTCGGTGTCGTCGCCGCCGTCGCCGCCCCGCGGCTGATGTCGCGGGCCGACTGGCGGGAGCGCGAACCCGTGGTGGCGCTGTGGGTGTGGCAGTGCGTGGTGGCCGCCGTACTGCTGTGTTTCGGTCTGTCGATGACGTTCAGCGCGGCAGCCGCCTGGCAGGCCGTACGGGGGCATGTCTTCGCACCCGCCCCGCACGGCGTGGTCGAGGCGTACGCCCTTGCAGCGTACGGGCCCTGGTCGGCGGTCATCGCGGTGCTGCTGGCGTGCGGAGGCGCCTGGACGGCGGCGATGCTGACCCGCGAGATCGGCCGGGCGCACGTACGACGCGGGCGCCGGCGCGCGGAGCTGCTCGTGCGCGCCCCGCTGCTGCCCGGGGAGGAGCCCGGCGGGGACCGGCTCGTGGTCCTGGAGGGTGAGCGTCCCGACGCGTGGTGGCTTCCGGGCGCCACGCCCCGACTGGTCGTCACCACCGCCGCGTTGAGCCGGCTGAAGGGGCACCAGCTCGACGCGGTACTGGCCCATGAGCAGGGTCACGTGCGGGCCAGGCACGACTGGCTGCTGCACTGCGCGTCCGCTCTCGCGATCGGCTTCCCGCAGGTTCCGGTGTTCGCTGCGTTCCGCGACGAGATGCACCGGCTGGTGGAACTGGCAGCCGACGATGTCGCCTCCCGGCGCTTCGGCCGGCTGACGATCGCTCTCGCCCTGGTCGAACTCAACGAGGACCGCGGCGTGTTCGGCCCCTGCCCCACCCCGCACGCCGAGCTGCCCCGGCGCGTCGACCGGCTGCTGGCGGCGGCTCCCCGGCTCACCGCGGCCCGCCGGCTGCGGCTGACGGCCGCGGCCTCGCTCGTTCCGGCCGTACCGCTGCTGGTCGCGTTCGTACCGGGGCTCAGGGCGCTCGGTTAGCCGCCAGGTGTCAGCAGGGGGGGTTGGCCCCGGGCGACAGCGGTGGGCGAGGATCATTGCATGCGCTCCTCCCAGCTCGCCCCCTCGTCCCGCCCGGCACATCCCGCGCCCGTCCTCGCGGCGGTGGTCTTCACCGCTCTGGCCACCCTGCTCCTGCTGCTCGTCGTCACGGAGTGGCGCCCCCTGCTGTCGTTCGACCGCTCGGTGGGGGACGCGTTGCACGACCTGGCGGTCGGCAACCCGGCGCTCACCCGGACGAACCGGATCCTCTCCGACTGGGTGTGGGACCCGTGGACGATGCGTGCCCTGGTGGCCGTCGTCTTCCTGTGGCTGCTCCGGCAGGGGGAACGGCTCCTGGCCCTCTGGATCGCGGCCACGAGTGCGGTCGGGGCACTCATGCAGCAGGGCCTCAAGGCGGCGGTCGGGCGCGACCGGCCCGAGTGGCCGGATCCGGTCGACTCCGCGCACTTCTCGGCCTGGCCGTCCGGACACGCGATGACGGCCGTGGTGACGTGCGGGCTGCTGGTGTGGCTGCTGTGGCTGCGCGGCGCGGACCCGAGGCTGCGCACCGCCGTACTGGTGGTGGGAGCCGTGTCCTGGATCGGTGTCGGTGTCACGCGGCTCTACCTGGGTGTGCACTGGGCGTCCGACGTGCTGGGCGGGTGGTTGCTGGGAGCGGCCGTAGTGGCCCTGTCGGCAGTGGCGTACGGTCGACTGATCGCTTCCCGGGAAGGAACGTCCGCATGACGGTCAAGGGCACGCTCTTCGACTTCTCCGGCACGCTGCTCAGGATCGAGCCGACCGAGGCGTGGCTGCGCGCCGTTCTCGACGAGGAGGGACTGTCCGTACCGCCGGACGACTTCGTACGGTACGCGCGGCAGTTGGAGGCGGCGGGGGCCCTGCCCGGCGGCGCCGCTCCGCAGCGGGTGCCGGCGCACCTGGCCGAGCTGTGGGCCACGCGCGACGTGAGCGCGGAGCGGCACCGCGCCGCCTACACGGGTCTCGCCCGCCAGGTCGCCCTGCCCGACGCGCGGCTGTACGACGCCCTGTACGACCGCCACATGACGCCGGCCGCGTGGCTCCCGTACCCGGACGCCGCCGAGGTGCTCGGAGAACTGCGCCGGCGCGGCGTCGGCGTCGCCGTGGTCAGCAACATCGGATGGGATCTGCGGCCGGTCTTCCGCGCCCACGGCCTCGACGCGTGGGTGAACGCGTACGTCCTGTCGTACGAGCACGGCATCCAGAAGCCGGATCCGAGGCTCTTCGGGACCGCGTGCGAGGCGCTCGGACTCGATCCGCGCGACGTCCTGATGGTCGGCGACGACCGGCGCGCCGACGGCGGCGCGGCGGAACTCGGCTGCGCCGTGCACTTCGTGGACCACCTGCCCGCCGGCGAACGGCCCTCGGGGCTGCGTCCGGTGCTGCGGCTGGTGGGCTGATGGCGGAGCGCGCAAGGGGTCGCCGGCTGCTGGGGAAAGGCATGCCGAAGCGTCCGTATCCGGCGGTCCCCGCGCCGCCGGATACGGACGGCAAGCCCCTGGAGCAGGCCCTGCAAGGCGCCCGTCCCGGACCCGCTGAGTATATTGGCTCCGGGCCAGTCAACGCAGGAGTTACAGCATGTCCCCGCGCAGCGCATCGGTCAATGAAGAGTTGCGTCGCCGTTCCCGGGAACGGCTGCTGGAGGCCACGGTGGAGCTCGTCGGGGAGCGCGGCTACGAGGCGACGACGCTCGGCGACATCGCGGACCGGGCCGGATCGGCGCGCGGACTGATCTCGTACTACTTCCCCGGCAAACGGCAGTTGCTCCAGTCGGCCGTCCACCGGCTGATGCACCGCACGCTCGAAGCGGCCCTCGAACGCGAACCGCGCACCGACGACGGCCGGGAACTGCTGGCCCGGGCGATCGACGCCGTACTGGGTCTCGCCTGCGAACGCCCCGTCCTCATGCGCACCCACATGGCGGGCATTCTCCAGGCCGAGGGATTCGTGCGGTGCCCCGAACAGCAGCGCCTCGCGGAGTTGCTGCGCGGCACCGTGGCGCGCTACGGCTCGCCGGATGTGGACACCGATTATCCGCTGCTGCGGGCACTGTTGATGGGCGCGGTGTTCGCCGTACTGCTGCCGGGGGCGCCGATGCCGCTCCCCAGCCTGCGCGCCGAGCTGTTCCAGCGGTACGGGCTGGCGTGGGAACTCGGTGTGCCGCCGGGCGGTGAACCGCCCGGCGGCACCCGTGCGCGGACCGTGGGTCAGCGGCGGTAGTCGGGCTGGGTCTGCACGTTGAGCTCGTGCAGCCGGACCTTCCTGGCGCCGTCGGTGCGCTTGTCGTCGAGCTTCAGTACGTCGAAGCCCTTCACTATGTCGTTCGAGTAGATGTAGCCGTTGTAGTAGTACGCCGACCAGGAGCCGCCGGTGACCAGGGAGGTCGCGCTCACCGGACCGCGCTCGAAGAAGGCGATCTCGTGCGGGTTGGACGAGTCGGTGAAGTCCCAGACGGAGACGCCGCCCTGGTACCAGGCCTGGACCATGATGTCCTTGCCCTTGACCGGGATCAGCGAGCCGTTGTGGGCGACGCAGTTCTCGGTGGGCGCCTGGTGGCGGTCGATCTTGAAGTAGCTCCGGAAGACCAGCTTGCGCTGATCGCCCTTGCCGGTGATGTCGTAGATGCCGTCGGCGCCGCGCGCGGGCCCGGTGGCCTCGTTGCAGGTGGCGCCGCTGCCGCCGCCGAGCTCGTCGGTGAACACGACCTTGTCGGCCTTCTGGTTGAAGGTCGCCGAGTGCCAGAACGCGAAGTTGACGTTGTCCTGGACGCGGTCGATGACCCGCGGCCGCTCCGGGTCCTCGATGTCGAGGATGATGCCGTCACCCATGCAGGCGCCGGCGGCCAGGTCCTTCGAGGGCAGCACGGTGATGTCGTGGCAGCCGGTGGTCTTGGAGACGCCCGGGTTGGTGGGCGCGCCCGGGTTGCCGCCGTCCGGGAAGAGCACCGGGAAGTCCACGATCGCCGACTCCTCCGGGGCGCCGCGCGGCACCTTGATGATGGAGATGCCGTCGTGCGGCGGCTTGCAGTCCGGGAACGTGTCGTTCGGCGCGTACGACGAGACGTAGACGTAGACGTTGCGGCGCTCGGGCACCAGCGTGTGCGTGTGCGAGCCGCACGCGGTCTCGACGGCGGCGACGTACTGCGGGTTGCTCTTGTCGCTGATGTCGAAGATCTTCATGCCCTCCCAGGAGGACTTCTCCGTGGCGGGCTGTGAGGTGCTCGCGCACGAGTTGTCGTTGCGCGAGGAGTCCGTGGAGAGGAACAGCAGGTTTCCGGAGACCGACACGTCGTTCTGCGCACCCGGGCACAGCACCTGGGAGACCGTCTTCGGGGCCTTCGGGTTGCTGATGTCGAAGATACGAAAGCCGTCGTAGTTCCCCGCGAAGGCGTACTTCCCCTGGAACGCCAGGTCCGAATTGGTGCCCTTGATCGCGTCCTTGGGGACGTTCACGAGGTGCTCGATGTTCTTGCTGTGGACGATCTCGTCCACACCGGGTATCTCGCCGCTCTCGATGGCGGCCCCGGCTTCGGCCTGCTGCGAGGTGGTCAGGCTTTCCTTCTTCGCGGGCGCGTCTCCCGGGTCGGGGATCGCGGCCGCCGGCCCGGCCGTCAGCAGCGTGGCGATCAGCCCTGCCGCCGCTGTTGCCACGCCCAGGCTTCTGCGCCGCACGCGGGTGATGTGCAACGAGGTCACTGCGTCCTCCCTTGTGTCCGTTCTAAGTTGAACGGTTCATTCATCCCGGCAGTATCGTCCTTTGCATGCACATCTCAACAGGTGGCAACGAAGACGTAATGAAAGTTTTTGATCAACCCTGTGCGGAAGCATGCTAAGAACGGACACCAATCACCCCATGTGCCCCAGGAGGTCGCCGTGTTGATCCACCCTCACTCCACGCGCGCCCGCAGACCCGCCCGTGCGGCCCGCACGGCCGCCGCGGTCGCGGTGGCCGCGGCCTCGGTACTGACTCTCGGCGCGTGCGACGCGGGCGGTGGGGCCGCGCCGGAGTCGAAGGCGTCCGCCGGGCCTTCCGTGGTAGCGCCGGGGAAGCCGGGTGAGCCCGCGAAGACCCTGTCGGCGCAGGAGGCGGCGGACTCGCTTCCCGACGGCTCGCCCAACGGGGCGGACATCGGTTACGCGCGGATGATGATCAAGCACCACGCCCAGGCCCTGGTGATGACGGAACTCGCTCCGGAGCGGGCCGCGTCCACACAGGTCAAGCGCCTCGCCGCGCGGATCTCGGCGGCCCAGGGCCCGGAGATCGACGCCATGCGGGGGTGGCTGGACAACAACGCCGGCGCCGGGCACAAGGGCGGCCACGACCACGCGGCGATGCCGGGAATGGCTACGGACAAGCAGCTCGCACAACTGCGCGAGGCCGAGGGCAAGGACTTCGACCGGCTCTTCCTGAAGCTGATGACCGTCCACCACGAGGGCGCGGTCGCCATGGCGACCGAGGTCCTGGCACAGGGGAACAACGTCCAGGTCGAGGAGATGGCGACGGACGTGGTCGCGCAGCAGACCGCAGAGATCGGCAGGATGCGCGACATGCTGTAACCGCGGCGGGGCGCCTAACGGCGGTTGTGGCGGGGGGACAGATGACCCTCGTCACGCGCGCTCGCGATCAGCCGGAGCGACCCCCGCCTGCTGCGGCCCGTCGCGTCCATCACCGCCAGTACCGGGTCCTGTCCGGCCAGCTGGGCCGACCGGTACGCCTGCGCCGCGATCCGGCGGCCCGCCCGGCCGCCGGGCCAGGACGGGCGGGCCCGCCGGGCGGGCGGCGTCTTCGGCTCCGGCGCCGCCGGGGCGGGGCGGGGGCGCCTCGGCAACCACCCGGCGGCCACCGCCGAGCGGCCCCTCGACCCACTCGGCGGCCACCGTGAAGCCGTCGAGCGGCAGGTCCGCGCGTACCTCCTCGACGGTGATCCGCTCCGCGGACATCGCCGCCAGTACATCGACCCTGGCGCCGTCGGCGAAGGTGAGCCGCACGTTGAACCAGGCAGGCCGTACCGGCCCCGCCGCATTCGGTTCATAATGGTTGTTAACGTCAAAAAAGGTACTTTCCAGCACGGTGCGAACCTAGCCCGGCCTCGCACGGGGGCCGCCGCGGCGCGCACGCGGGTACGCCGTAAGGCACTCCCTCAGAGCATCTCCCCCGGCCCGCCGATCGGTGCCATGCTGGAGACCCTTGCGGGAAGGAGCCTCCGCCGTGCTTCGAGTCGCAGTGATCGGTTCAGGCCCCAGCGGGGTCTACGCCGCGCAGGCCCTGGTACAGCGGGAGGCGGTTCCGGACGTGCACGTGCACGTGCTGGACCGGCTGCCCTGCCCGTACGGACTGGTGCGCTACGGCGTCGCACCGGACCACGAGAAGATCAAGTCGCTCCAGGGAAGCCTCCGGACCGTTCTCGAGCACGAGCGGATCACCTTCGTCGGCCATGCCGAGGTGGGGGCCGCCGGGCTCACCTGCGCACGGCTGCTGGAGCTCTACCACGCAGTCGTGTACTGCGTCGGGGCCGCGACCGACCGCAGGCTCGGCATTCCCGGCGAGGATCTGCCCGGGAGCTGCTCGGCCACCGATTTCGTCTCCTGGTACAGCGCGCATCCGGACGCGTCCGCGAACGGCTTCGCACTGGGCGCGCGTTCGGCCGTCGTCATCGGTGTGGGCAATGTGGCGGTGGACGTGGCCCGCGTCCTGGCGCGCGGCGCGCACGAGCTGCTGCCCACCGATGTGCCGCAGCCGGCACTCGACGTGCTGGCGAACAGCCGGGTGCGGGATGTGCACATGGTGGGCCGGCGCGGGCCTTCGCAGGCGAAGTTCACCACCAAGGAGCTGCGTGAGCTGGGCACACTGCCGCACGCGGGAGTGGTCGTACGGCCCGAGGAGCTCGCCCTGGATCCGGCGTACGCCGATCCGGAGTCGGCCGCCGCAGTGGCGCTGCCCGCCGTGAACCGGCGCAATGTCGAGGTGCTGCGGGGCTGGGCAGCGGGCGCCGGAGGGGAGCGGGCGCGCCGCATTCATCTGCGGTTCTTCCTGCGGCCCGTGGAAGTACTGGAGGAGAACGGGCGGGCGGCGGGGGTGCGCTTCGAGCGCACGGTGCCCGACGGGAGCGGCGGAGTACGCGGCACGGGATCGTACAAGGACATCGAGGCCCAGCTGGTACTGCGGTCGGTCGGCTACCGGGGGGCGCCGCTGCGCGGCCTGCCGTTCGATCCGGGGAACGGGACCGTGCCGCACGCCGCCGGACGCGTGCTGCGGGACGGTGTGCCGTCGCCCGGCGAGTACGTGGCGGGCTGGATCAAGCGGGGCCCGACCGGCGTCATAGGTACGAACCGGCCGTGCGCCAAGGAGACGGTGGCCTCACTCCTCGCCGACGCGCCCGCGCTCGCCGCGCGCCCGCTCGCGGACGACCCGCTCACCGCACTGCGGGAGTCGGGCGTCCGGCCGGTGGTGTGGAACGACTGGCGGGCGATCGAGGCGGCAGAGGCGGCGCTGGGCCGCTCGCTCGGCCGCAGGTCGGTCAAGCTGCACGACTGGGCGGGACTGCTGGCCGCCGCGCACGGCGACCGCTGACGCCGCAGAGGGGACCGGGGCGCGCCCGGGGCAGGTGGGCCGACGATCGCCGTCGCGTCACGCCTCCCCGCCCTCCTCAGACGTCGGTGCCGAGCCGGTCCGCCTCCAGGGCCGCCGCTTCCAGCACGCGGTCGATGAGCCCGGGGAAGAGGGCGTCCAGGTCCTCGCGGCGCAGCCCGTTGAGCTTGGCCGTGCCCCGGTATGCCTGCCGGATGACCCCGCTCTCCCGCAGCACGCGGAAGTGGTGGGTGGTCGTCGACTTGGTGACGGGAAGCGTGAAGTACGAGCAGGCCAGGTCGGACTCGGCCACCGCCATCTCGCGGACGATGAGCAGGCGCATCGGGTCGGAGAGGGCGTGGAGCACGCCTTCGAGGCGGATCTCGTCACGCGTGGGGTGCGCGAGTTCACGCGTGCTCGTGGCGGTGCTCACGGCGTCTCCAGTTCGTCCGGGGTACCCAGTGTACGAGTGGTACGACACACATCGTAATTCGACCCGGGTGGGCACGGCGGCGCCTCCGTGCCCCTTCCACCGGGAGTTTCAGATGGCGTAACCGTACTGCTCCGGTGTACGCACCTCGCCCGCCAGGTCGCGGGCGGCATGGAGGGCGAACGAGGGGTTGCGCAGCAGTTCCCGGCCGAGCAGCACCGCGTCGGCCCGTCCGTCGGTGAGGATCTTGTCTGCCTGCACCGGGTCGGTGATCAGGCCGACCGCGGCGACCGGCAGGCCCGCCTCGGTCCGGACCCGCTCGGCGAACGGCACCTGGTAGCCCGGGCCGACGGGGATCCGGGCGCCCGGCGCCAGCCCGCCCGTCGAGACGTCGAGCAGGTCCACGCCGTGCGCGATCAGCTCGCCGGCGAAGCGGACGGTGTCGTCGGCGGTCCAGCCGCTGCGCTCGTCCTCGGTGTTCTCGGTGAGCCAGTCGGTGGCCGAGATCCGGAAGAACAGGGGAAGCTCCTCGGGCCACACCGCGCGCACCGCGTCCACCACTTCCAGGGCGAAGCGCGTCCGGTTCTCGAAGGAGCCGCCGTACGCGTCGGTGCGCCGGTTGCTGTGCGGAGAGAGGAACTCGCCGATCAGATAGCCGTGCGCGCCATGGATCTCGGCCACCTTGAACCCGGCCGAGAGGGCCCGGCGCGCGGAGTCGGCGAACTGTCCGACGATCTCCCGGATCTGAGCTGTGGTCAGCTCGCTCGGTACGCCATGGGTTTCGCCGTACGGCAGCGGGCTCGGCGCGAGGGGCCGCCAGCCCTCGGGGTGGTCCTCGGCGAGGGGTGCGCCGCCGCGCCACGGCCGGTCGGTGGATGCCTTGCGTCCGGCGTGGGCCAGCTGGATGCCCGGCACCGTGCCCTGGCTCTCGAGGAAGGCCGTGACGCGGCGGAACGCCTCGACCTGCCGGTCGTTCCAGAGGCCCAGGTCGGCAGGGCTGATCCGGCCCTCGGGGCTGACCGCCGTGGCCTCCACCAGGATCAGTCCGGTGCCGCCGGCCGCGCGGGCCGCGTAGTGGGCGAAGTGCCAGTCGTTCGCGACTCCGGCGTTCGGCCCGAACACCTCCGCGCTGTACTGGCACATGGGGGCCATCCAGATGCGGTTGGGAATGGTCAGCGATCGCAGGGTGTAGGGCTCGAAGAGGGCGCTCACGAGAAGGACTCCGTTTCAGCCGGTGCAGCTGGATGACTCCGCTTTGTACGAAGCTCACCGTACTACGACGAACGTGAAATTACGAAACCTCTCGTACAACGAGTCCGGTCATCCCCCGAACGGGGTGCCGGGCAGGCCCCGGCCCGCGTCCGGCACGACCAGGAGGGAGCCGGAGAGCGGGTGCGGGCGGGTGAGGCCGGTGCGTGCCGTGGTGACGTACAGATCGCGCAGACCGGCGCCGCCGAAGGCGCAGGCCGTGGGGCGGCGTACGGGAAGTGCGACGGTCCGGTCGAGCCGTCCGTCCGGCGTGTACCGGCGGATCGCCGCGCCGTCCCAGAGCGCCACCCACACGCAGCCGTCGGCGTCGACGGTCAGGCCGTCCGGGTAGCCCGCGGCCTCCTCGATCGTCACCCACGCGCGCCGGTTCACCACGCTCTCGCCGGCCACGTCGAAGACGTCGATACGGCGGGTGGGCGAGTCGGCGTAGTACATCAGGCGCCCGTCGGGGCTCCAGCCGGTGCCGTTGCTGACGGCGGCGGTAGCCGCGCGCGCGGCCGTGCCGTCCGGCGCTATCCGGGTCAGACCCCCGCCGCCCGGCGCCTCGTCGTACCGCATGGTGCCCGCCCACAGCGCCCCGTCGGGGGCGACGGCGGCGTCATTGCCGCGGCGGCCGGGCGCGGGGTCGCGCACCAGCCAGGAGAAGGCCAGATCGGGTCCGTACAGCCCGATTCCGTCCCGGAGGTTGACGACCAGGCCGCCACCCGCCCGCGGCTTGGCCGCGCCGACGTGCTGGGCGGTGGCCATCACCGTACGACGGCCGCTCACTGGCTCGTAGGTGTGTATGCGCGCGGAGAGGATGTCCACCCAGATCAGCCGGCCGGTCGCCGCGTCCCAGGTCGGGCCCTCGCCGAGCGACGCCTGCTCCCGTACGGCGACCCGCACGGTTTCCCGGGTCACGACCGGGCCCGGTGACCGAGGCGGACCGACAGGTCTGCCGCGCCCTTGGCCGCGAGTTCGGCCAGCTCCGCCTCCCGCGCCTCGCTCCACCGGATCATGGGCACGGAGATGGAGAGCGCGGCCACGACCCGGCCGGCACTGTCGCGCACCGGAGCGGCCACGCAGCTCACGTCCGGGTTCGACTCCCGGTGCTCGAAAGCGAGGCCGCGTGCGCGGATGCCGGCGAGGGCGGTGCGCAACTCCCCCGGATCGGTGATGCTGTTGGGCGTCATGGCAGCCAGGTCCCGCCCCTCGACGCGTGCGTCGAGCTCCGCCTCCGGCAGTGAGGCGAGCAGCATCTTGCCCACGGAGGTGCAGTGCGCGGGGAGCCTGCGGCCGGCGGCGGAGACCATGCGGACCGCGTGCGTGGAATCCACCTTGGCGATGTAGATGACGTCGGCGTCCTCCAGGATGGCGACATGGACGGTCTCGTCGCAGGTCTCGGCCACCTCACGGGCCACCTGCTGCCCCTCCGCGGCGAGATCGAGCTGTTCCGCGTACCGGCTGCCGAGCTGGTACGTACGCACACCGAGCCGGTAGCGGCCGGGCTGGTCCGGAACGGGCACCACATAGGAGCGCGCGGCGAGCGTGGTGAGCAGCTCGTGCACCGTGGTGCGCGGCAGTTGGAGCCTGCGGGTGACGTCGGGCGCGGAGAGCGTGCCGTCCCCTTCCAGGAACAGCTCCAGTATGTCCAGCGACCTCGTCACCGCCGGGACCAGTCGTCCCATGATCGGCCACCCACCCCTTCCGTTCGAAATTCCGACCATTGGCCGGTATGACGAACACAGGCTAACCACAGGTCCATTCACTGGGCAATGGGCAGCGCTTCGCACCGCGCAAGCCATTGACACCCCCAGGAGGTGCTGATTACGGTCACGCCAGCATTTCGAACGTGTGACGAAATCTCGAACACTTCCAAGGGGCAACAGCCTTGCGTATTACGGGAATCAGCACGCATGTCGTCGGGACACCCTGGCGCAATCTCACCTATGTCGTCGTCCATACGGACGAAGGGCTCACCGGTGTCGGTGAGACCCGCATGCTCGGCCACACCGACGCGCTGCTCGGCTACCTCCGCGAGGCCGAGGCCAACCACATCGCGGGATCGGACCCGTTCGCCGTCGAAGACCTCGTGAACAGGATGAAGTACGGCGATTACGGGCGGGCCGGCGAAATCGTCATGTCGGGCATCGCCGTCGTGGAGATGGCCTGCTGGGACATCAAGGGCAAGGCGCTCGGGGTGCCGGTGTGGCAGCTGCTCGGCGGGAAGGTCACCGACAGGATCAAGGCCTACGCCAATGGCTGGTACACCACGGAGCGCACTCCCGAGGCGTACCACAAAGCCGCGCAGGCGGTCGTCGAGCGGGGCTACCGGGCACTGAAGATCGACCCGTTCGGGACCGGTCACTACGAACTCGACCACGCGGGAACGCTCTACGCCGTCTCGCTGATCGAGGCCGTACGTGACGCCATCGGCCCGGAGACCGAGCTGATGCTGGAGATGCACGGGCGTTTCTCCCCCGCCACGGCGGTGCGGCTCGCCCGCGAACTGGCTCCCTTCCGGCCCGCCTGGCTGGAGGAGCCCGTACCGCCGGAGAACCTCAAGGCGTTGGAGAAGGTCGCCGCCAAGGTGGACATGCCGATCGCCACCGGGGAGCGCGTCCACGACCGGATCGAGTTCCGCGAGCTGTTCGAGTCGCAGGCGGCCGACATCATCCAGCCGGACCTCGGACACATCGGCGGCATCCTGGAGGCCAGGAAGCTCGCCGCGACCGCCGAGACGCACTACGTACAGATCGCGCCGCACAACGTGGGCGGACCGGTACTCACCGCCGCGAGCCTCCAGCTCGGCGCCTGCACCCCCAACTTCAAGATCCTTGAGCACTTCAACGACTTCGCCGACGCCGAGATCAAGAGGGTCGTGCGCGGGGCGCCGCAGGTGGTCGACGGGTACTTCGAGGTGTCCCACGCACCCGGTCTCGGCGTCGAGCTCGATGTCGAGGCAGCGGCCGAATTCCCGCAGCAGCAGGCGAGGTTCGACCTGTGGGCCGAGGGCTGGGAGCAGAGGAAGCCCAAGTGAGCAGCCGTTCGGTCCTGATCGAGCGGCCCGGCGAGCACCGGCTGGTGGCCGGGCCACGGCCCGAGCCGGGTCCCGGCGAGGTGCTGGTGCGGGTGGCCGCCGCCGGGATCTGTATGAGCGACCGCGAGGTGTACGACGGCCACCGCGACGCGGCGTACGTGCGCTATCCGGTCGTTCCCGGCCACGAGTGGGCGGGAACGGTCGAGGCGGTGGGTGAGGGGGTCGGCGCTTCGCTCCTCGGGCGCAGGACCGTGGCCGAGGGGTTCCGGGCGTGCGGCACGTGCGAGCGGTGCCGGAGCGGCGACACGTCGCTGTGCGCGGCCGGGTATGACGAGACGGGTTTCACGCGGCCGGGTGCCTTCGCCGACCACGTGGTCGTCCCGGCACGGCTGCTGCACCCGCTCGCCGACGACGCCGATCTGCCGGCCGCCGCACTGCTGGAGCCCGCCGCGGTAGTGGCCGCGGCCGTGCGGGCCGGCCGGCCGGAGGCGGGCGAGCGGGTGGCAGTCGTGGGCGCGGGGACGCTCGGACTGCTGGCGGTACAACTGCTCGCCGCCGCGAGCCCGGCGGAGCTGACGGTCTTCGACCCCCGCGAGGAACGCGGGGCGCAGGCGCTGGAGTTCGGGGCGAGTGATGCCCGTACACCGGAGGAGGGCGCGGAGCGGGCGGGCCGGTACGACCTCGTGATCGAGACCGCCGGAGCGCCTACCACTGCTGCGTCGTCCTGTCTGCTGGCCCGGCGGGGCGGCCGGGTGGTCCTCACCGGGATGTTCACGCCGGGGGCGGCCGGGATCGATCCGGTGCATCTGTCGCTGAACCAGCTCACGGTGAGGTCCGTTTTCGGGGCGCCGTCGTCGGCGTGGTCGTTCGCCGTACGGGCGTTCGGCGCCGGGCTGATCGACCCGAGGCCGCTGATCACCCACGAGTTTCCGCTGGAGAGGTTCTCCGACGCGGTGGCGCTCGTGGGGGGCGGCGATCCCGGCGTCGGAAAGGTGCTGCTGCGGCCGTAGGCGGTGGCCGCGCCGTTCTCCCGCCCTCCGAAGCCAACACACAGCCCGCGGAGGCACCCCGGAACCCGGGGACTCCCCCGGGTCCGGAAGGGGTCGGCTCCGGGCGGCACCGCCCTGTGCGGACCGCTTCGCGTACCCAAGCATCCGAACCTTGTCCGAAATACCGAACGCTACCTAGGAGCCCCGTGACAGCCCCGTCCCCGTCAGCCCCCCGCCGCCCCGGCGCCGACGCCCTGGCCCGCATCGGGCATACGGCCCCCGACGACAACCCCGCCGACGCCTCCCCGCACTCCTTCCCCGACGGCGGCACCTGGCGCACCGAGATCCCTTCCGTCGAAGGCCCCGAGGCGCTCGCTGTCGTACTCAAGGAGAGCGCGCGCCTCGACGTACCGGTCCACCGCATCAGCCAGGGCAGCGGCGTCTGGATGCTCAGCGACGCCGACATCACCGAAATGGTGGAGTCCTGCGCCGAACGGGACATCGAACTGTGCCTGTTCACCGGCCCGCGCGGCACCTGGGACATCGGCGCCTCCACCCGCAGCGACTCGGGCGGAGCCGGACTGCGGGCGCGCGGGCACGACGCGCTCGCCGGATGCGTCGAGGACGCCCTGCGGGCCACCGCGCTCGGGGTGAAGTGCCTGCTCGTCGCCGACGAGGGGGTGCTGTGGACGCTGCACCGGCTGCGCGCCGACGGGCTGCTGCCCGCCGACACCACGCTCAAGGTGTCCGCGCTCATCGGCCCGGTCAACCCGGCTTCGTACGCCGTCTACGAGCGGCTCGGCGCCGACTCCGTCAACATCCCCTCCGACCTCAACCTCGCCCACTTCACCGAGATCCGCCGGGCCAGCCGTGCCCCCATGGACCTCTACGTGGAGGCCCCCGACGACCTCGGCGGCTACATCCGCATGTACGAGACGGCGGAGCTGATCCGGCGCGGCGCGCCCCTCTACCTCAAGTTCGGACTGTCCCGGTCCCCCGGCATCTATCCCTACGGCGCCCAGTTGCGCGACACCGCCCTGGCCGGCGCCCGTGAACGCGTACGGCGCGGACGCCTCGTACTCGACCTGCTCGCCCGGCACGGCGCCGCCGGCGGAATGTCGCCGCTCGGCTCCCGCCTCCCCGGCCCGCTCCGCCGCTTCCCCGCCACCGACACCACTCCCACCACCACCCCGCGAAGGACTGATCCGTCATGACGCGACGCATATCCAGGGCCGCCACCGCCCTCACCACCACCGTGCTCGCCCTCTCCCTCGCCGCCTGCGGCCAGAACGCCGAGGGTGGCAGCAAGGAGAAGAAGTCGGCGGGGGGCGGCACCATCGGCATCGCGATGCCGACGAAGTCCTCGGAACGGTGGATCGCCGACGGCGACAACATGGTCGAGCAGTTCGAGAAGCTCGGCTACAAGACGGACCTCCAGTACGGCGAGGACGACGTCGACCAGCAGGTCTCGCAGATCGAGAACATGATCACCAAGGGCGTGGACGTGCTGGTGGTCGCGGCCATCGACGGCCGCGCGCTGGGCGACGTACTCCGCCAGGCGGCCGACCAGGGCGTCAAGGTGATCAGTTACGACCGCCTCATCCTCGGCACCCCGAACGTCGACTACTACGCCTCCTTCGACAACGAGAAGGTCGGCGTCCTCCAGGCCACGTACATCATCGACAAGCTCGGGCTCAAGGACGGCGGCAAGAAGGGGCCGTTCCACGTGGAGCTGTTCGCCGGCTCGCCCGACGACAACAACACGGGCTACTTCTTCCAGGGCGCCTGGAAGACCCTCAAGCCGTACATCGACAGCAAGCAGATCGTCGTACGGAGCGGCCAGACCAAGCTCGACCAGGTCACGACGCTGCGCTGGGACGGCGGCACGGCGCAGAAGCGCATGGACGACCTCCTGACCAAGGCGTACGGCTCCGAGGAGGTGGACGCCGTCCTCTCCCCGTACGACGGCATCTCCATCGGCATCCTGTCCGCGCTCAAGTCGGACGGCTACGGTACGGCGGCCAAGCCGTACCCCGTGGTCACCGGTCAGGACGCCGAGGTGGCCTCGGTGAAGTCGATCATCGCGGGGCAGCAGACGCAGACCGTCTACAAGGACACCCGGGCGCTCGCCAAGCAGGCCGTGCAGATGGCCGACGCCGTACTGAACGACAAGAAGCCCGAGGTCAACGACACCAAGACGTACGACAACGAGAAGAAGGTCGTGCCGGCCTTCCTGCTCGACCCCGTCAGCGTCGACAAGAGCAACTACCGCTCCGTCCTGGTCGATTCCGGATACATCAAGGCGAGCGACCTGTGACGGCGGGACCGACACCGGCGCCGCCCGTCCTGGAGATGCGCTCGATCGTCAAGACGTTCCCCGGCGTCAAGGCGCTCTCCGACGTGACGCTGACCGTGGCGCGCGGCGAGGTGCACGCCGTGTGCGGGGAGAACGGCGCGGGCAAGTCCACGCTGATGAAGGTCCTGAGCGGCGTCCATCCGCACGGGAGTTACGAGGGGGACATCCTCTTCGACGGCGAGCACTGCGCGTTCAAGGACATCCGGGCCAGCGAGGCGCACGGCATCGTGATCATCCATCAGGAGCTGGCCCTGGTCCCGTACCTCTCCCTCGCCGAGAACATCTTCCTCGGCAACGAGCACGCCCGGCGCGGGATCATCAGCTGGAACGAGACCCTCAAGCACGCGGCGGCGCTGCTCAAGCGGGTGGGGCTGCGCGAGCATCCGCAGACGCGGGTGGCGGACATCGGGGTGGGCAAGCAGCAGCTCGTTGAGATCGCGAAGGCTCTCTCCAAGGAGGTGAAGCTGCTGATCCTCGACGAGCCGACGGCCGCGCTCAACGACGAGGATTCGGCTCAGCTCCTCCAGCTCATCCTGGAGCTGAAGGAACAGGGCATCACCTCGATCATCATCTCGCACAAGCTCAACGAGATCGCCGAGGTCGCCGACTCCGTCACGATCATCCGCGACGGCCGCACGATCGAGACCCTGGACGTCGGGGCGGCGGAGACCACCGAGGAGCGGATTATCCGGGGCATGGTCGGCCGCGACCTCGACCACCGCTTCCCCGAAAGGACGCCGTACGAGGGGAACCCCAAGGCGCACCCCGCCCTCGAAGTCCGCGACTGGACCGTGCACCACCCCATCGACCAGCAGCGCAAGGTGGTCGACGGGGTGTCCGTCCACGTCGGGCGGGGCGAGATCGTCGGTATCGCGGGCCTGATGGGAGCGGGGCGCACGGAGCTCGCGATGAGCGTCTTCGGGCGGTCGTACGGCCGCAACATCAGCGGCACGGTCCTCAAGGACGGCAAGGAGATCCGCACGAAGACCGTCCCGGAGGCGGTCGCGCACGGCATCGCGTACGTCACCGAGGACCGCAAGCACTACGGCCTCAACCTCATCGACACCATCGGCCGCAACATCACCCTCAGCGCCCTGCCGAAGGTGGCCAGGCGCGGCATCGTCGACGAGCACGAGGAGACCCGGGTCGCGGAGTCGTTCCGGCGCAGCATGAACATCAAGGCGCCGACGGTCTTCGAGCAGGTCGGCCGGCTGTCCGGCGGCAACCAGCAGAAGGTCGTCCTCAGCAAGTGGATCTTCGCCGGTCCCGATGTGCTGATCCTCGACGAGCCGACGCGCGGGATCGACGTCGGCGCGAAGTTCGAGATCTACAGCGTGATCGACCGCCTCGCCGCCGAAGGCAAGGCCGTCGTCTTCATCTCCTCCGAACTGCCCGAACTGCTCGGCATGTGCGACCGCGTCTACACGATGTCCGCCGGCCGGCTGACCGCCGAGATCGCGCGCGCGGACGCGACCCAGGAAGTACTGATGCGCCACATGACCATGGACAAGAGGTAAGAGAGATGGGCAGCCCGGTCACCACCGAGAAGCCGGGGCGGCAAGCCGCTCCGCCCGGACCGCGCGGTTCCGCGGTCAGCACGCTGCTGCTGGAAACCATGCGCCGCAACATGCGCCAGTACGGCATGCTCATCGCGCTCACACTGATCGTCGTGCTCTTCGCGATCTGGACCGACGGCGTACTCCTCCAGCCGAACAACGTCACCAACCTGGTCCTCCAGAACAGCTACATCCTGGTCCTCGGCATCGGCATGATGATCGTCATCATCTCGGGCCACATCGACCTGTCGGTCGGTTCGCTGGCGGCGTTCGTCTCCGCCGCGTGCGCGGTGATGATGGTCGAGCACGACGTGCCGTGGGTGCTCGCCACCGTCATCGCGCTGGTCATCGGGGCGGCCGCCGGCGCCTGGCAGGGTTTCTGGATCGCGTACGTCGGCATCCCGTCGTTCATCGTCACGCTGGCGGGCATGCTGCTCTTCCGGGGCGGTACGCAGATCTTCCTCGGCTCGCGCTCCATCGGCCCGTTCCCCGAGGGCTTCCAGAAGATCTCCACGGGGTACCTCCCGTCCCTCGGCCCGGACACCAACTACCACAACCTCACTCTGCTGCTGGGGCTGGGCCTGCTGGTCTTCGCGCTGGCGCAGGAGGTGCGCGACCGGCGCAGGCAGCTGAGTTACGAGCTCGACGTGCTGCCGAGGTCGCTCTTCCTCACCAAGTGCGTGGCGATGGCGGCGGCCGTTCTCGCCTTCACACTGACGCTGGCCAGCTACCGGGGCGTACCCGTGGTGCTCCTGCTGCTCGCGGCGCTGCTCATCGGCTTCGGCTTCGTGATGCGCAACGCGGTCGTCGGGCGCCACGTGTACGCGCTCGGCGGGAACCAGGCGGCGGCGAAGCTGTCGGGGGTCAAGGACAAGCGCGTCACCTTCCTGGTGTTCGTGAACATGGGCGTGCTCGCCGCCCTGGCCGGGGTCGTGTACGCGGCCCGGCTGAACGCGGGTGTGCCGCAGGCCGGTGTGAACTTCGAACTGGAGGCGATCGCGGCGGCGTTCATCGGCGGCGCGTCGATGAGCGGCGGCGTCGGCACGGTCTTCGGCGCCATCATCGGCGGCCTGGTGCTGGGCGTACTCAACAACGGCATGTCGCTCGTCGGCATCGGCACGGACTACCAGCAGGTCATCAAGGGTCTGGTGCTGCTGGCGGCGGTCGGGTTCGACGTGTGGAACAAGCGCAAGGTCGGTTCGTAACTCTCCGAAAAGGACAGACACATGAACACGAGCAGACGCACGGTACTGGCGGGCGCGGCAGCGGCGGGCGTGGCGGCCACCGCGGGCCTCGCCGGGACGGGCACGGCGTACGCCGCCACGGGCAAGTCGCCTTCGCGGGAGCTGTTCGGCCGGCTGGCCGACGGCACGAAGGTGTACCGCTGGACCGTCGCCAACGGCGGCACCCGGATGAAGGTCCTCTCGTACGGCGGAATCGTCCAGTCCCTGGAGATCCCGGACCGCAGCGGCAGGGCGGCGAACGTCTCACTGGGCTTCGACAACCTCGACGACTACGTCGCGGGGTCGCCGTACTTCGGCGCGCTGATCGGGCGCTACGGAAACCGCATCGCCAAGGGCCGCTTCACGCTCGACGGGCGCACGTACGAGCTTCCCGTGAACGACGGCCCGAACAGCCTGCACGGCGGCGACAAGGGCTTCGACAAGCAGGTGTGGGACGTGGAGCCCTTCAGCCGGGGATCGGACCGGGGGCTGGTGCTCAGGCGGATCAGTCCGGACGGCGAGATGGGCTACCCGGGAACGCTCAAGGTGAAGGTCACGTACACGCTCACGGCGCGCGGCGACTGGCGGATCGACTACGAGGCCACCACGGACCGCGGCACGGTCGCCAACCTCACCAGTCACACCTACTTCAACCTCGCGGGCGAGGGCAGCGGCTCCGTCGACGGGCACACGCTGGAGATGGCCGCCGCCCGCTACACCCCGGTCGACGCCACGCTCATACCCACCGGCGAGCTGGCGCGCGTCACGGGAACGCCCTTCGACTTCCGGCGGGCGAAGACGATCGGCGGGCAGGCCCGGACGCCGCACCAGCAGGTGCTGTACGGGAAGGGGCTCGACCACAACTGGGTGCTGGACAAGGGTCTTACGACCGTTCCCGGGTACGCTCTGACGCTCGCCGATCCCGCGTCGGGACGGGTGATGAAGATGTACACGACCGAACCGGGCATGCAGTTCTACAGCGGCAACTTCCTCGACGGCACGCTCGCGGGAACGTCGGGACGGCTGTACCGCCAGGGCGACGGGCTGTGCCTGGAGTCGCAGCACTTCCCGGACTCGCCCAACCAGCCGTCGTTCCCCTCGACGGTGCTGCGCCCGGGAACGACGTACCGCTCCACCACGGTGCACACGTTCTCCGCTCGCTGACGCGACACGTGACCGAAGCCCCCTGCCGGCCGAGCGGCAGGGGGCTTCGTCCGTGCTGGGTCCCGTTGTCAGTGCGTCTTGACGCGCATGAAAGTGACGGAGTGGGCGGGGAAGGTGTACGTGAAGGTGTTGTCCACCCCCTCGAAGGTGGAAGCGCGGGGCCTGATCGGCTGCTCCGTGGGTGTGTTGACGGCGTCGGGCGCGCCCTGGAGCGTCGTCAGCCACGCCTTGGAGGACGCGATGCGGGTGTGCTGTCCGAGGTCGATCCGCGTCCGGGCCGGGGCGTCCTGGGCGTTGACGACCTTGACGACGAGTTCACCCTTCGCCTTGTCGCGGGTGACCACCTGGCGGAAGGGCTCGGCGGTCTTGTCGTCGGTGAAGCTGCCCCACTCCTGACCGTCGAGGAAGAGTGTGACCTGCCGGCCGCGTACCCGGACCTCGACGTCGTACGTACGGCCGGTCTCGATCGTCGTACCGCGCTCCATCAGGGTCTGCTTGGCGCCGCCTACGGCCTTCTCGACGACGGAACGGGTGTTGTTCCAGCCGCCGAGGTTCCACCAGTAGTAGTTGCCGGTGTCCTTGACGCCGAAGGCGATCAGGAAACCCTCCTTGCCGGACTGCTTGGTGGCCCTGAGCTTCAGGTCGTAGTCGTGCCAGGCCGCGTCACCGGCCGTGACGAGCGTGTTCTCGGCCGCCGCGTCGGACTGTGCGTACGCGCCGTCCCTGACGGACCAGGAGCCGGTGCCCGCCGCCCTGGTCCAGCGGCTGTCGTCACCGGAGAAGTCGTCGGCGAAGAGCTTCGCGCCGTCCGCCGAGGTGACGCTCACGTCGTCGTACGCCGCCGCGGTCGCCCAGGTGGAGAGGCCGACGGCGCCGGTGATCGGCCCGCTGACGGCGGGGGTCCCCGACGCCCGGCTCGGTACGACCTCGTCCCCCACGTTGGTCATGAAGAGCTTCTGCGTCTCGTAGCTGGCGCTGCCCCACGAGGTGGTGTTGTCGAACCAGATCATGTTGGGCCGCCACTGCGCGTCGTTGGTGTCGGCGAGGAGCGGGGCGTACGAGGCGAGCTTGACGACGTCCGCGTTGCGTTCGAGCCCGGTCATGTAGGCGGCTTCCGCGAGGGCGTTGGAGAAGCGGTTGTCGAGGGACGCGTACTCGCCGAGGAAGACCTTGGGGCCCTGGCGGTCGTAGGCGTCGTAACGCTCGTTGTTCTCCAGGAACCACTGGGGGCTGTTGTAGTAGTGCTCGTCGACCATGGCCACCTTGGCGTCGCGGTTCAGCTGCCAGGCGCGGTCGAAGGTCGTTCCGCTGTCGTCGGGGCCGGAGTTGCTGATGACGGTGATGTCCGGGTATCTGGCCTCGATGGCCTTGCGGAACTCGGTGAAGCGCTCGAAGAACTGGTCCGGGAGGTTCTCCTCGTTGCCGACTTCGAGGTGGGTGAGTCCGAAGGGCCTGGGGTGGCCCATCCGCGCCCGCGTCCTGCCCCAGGGGGACGTTACGGGGCCGTTGGCGAACTCGATGAGGTCGAGCGTGTCCTGGATGTGGCGGCGCAGCAGCTCCGGGTCGTCGGTCGCCTTGTTCTGGCCGCAGCCGGTGACGAGGGCGGGGACGACGGGCAGGGCCATGGCGCCGATGTCCTCGGCGTACTGGAAGTACTCGTAGTAGCCGAGTCCGTACGTCTGGTTGTAGCCCCAGAAGTTGGCGTTCACCGGGCGCTGCTCGACCGGGCCGACGGTGTCCTTCCACTGGTACGAGCGCTTGCGCTCGAAGTCCGGTGCCTCGTACGCCTCGTGGCTGCCGGTGTTGACCAGGCATCCGCCGGGGAAGCGCAGAAAGCCGGGCTCGAGGGCGGCGATCTTCTCGGCCAGGTCCTTGCGCAGGCCGTTCGGCCGGCCCTTGTAGGTGTCGCGGGGGGAGAGCGAGACCATGTCGAGCCGTACGGTGCCGCTGCCGCCGGCGGTGACGGCGAGGCGGCCGGCGCCGCTGGTGGTGCCGGCAGTGAGCGTTCCCGTGTACTTCGTCCAGCGGTCGCCGCGCGCGGTGACGCGCAGGGGTTTGGCCAGCGCGGTGGTTCCGTCGCGCAGTTCGATGCCGAGCGGTGTGCCTCCCGGCCGGTCGGTGCGCGCCCAGACCGAGAAGTCGTACTTCTCTCCCGCGCGGACCGCGATTCCGGCGTTGTAGCCGGAGTTCGCGACGCCGAAGCGGCCGCTGTCGCCGTCGGCGCCGCCGTCGAGGTCCACCCGCAGATAGCGGCGGTTGCGCTCGTTCAGCCGCCCGCTGTCATCCACGACGCGCGCCGTGCCGGTCGCTCCGCCGCTCGCCGTCTCCTTCCAGGCGGTCAGCGGGGTGTACGCCCGGTTGTCGGCGGGGTCGTACTCGAAGGAACGATTCTGCACGAGCTCGGCGTACAGCCCGCCGTCGGCCGCGTGATTGATGTCCTCGTAGAACACGCCGTACATCGAGTCGTCTATCGCGGGCCCCGCGCCGGCCGGGTCGACGCCGATCGAGTAGTCGACGGCCTGCGCCTGCGCCTGCGCCGGGCTCTCGGTGGGCGCCACGACGAGTGCCGCTGTCAGGGCGGCGAGGGCGGCCGAGGCGACGGCGAGGCGACCCGCGGACTTCCGTCCGGGCTTCGCCTTGGGCTTTCTCTGACTGCGCATATGGGCTCCTGGCATTCGTTCGAAATATCGGACATTGACCACAATCCCGAACGAGAACATAGGCAGGCGCCCATGGCAGGTCAACTCCCCTGCACCACAAGGATTTTCCGGCGGTGGATTACGCGCGTCGCCGCAGGGCGATCTCCGCGTCCGCCGCGTAGGTCTGGTTCCACTGGCGCCCGGCATCCGACGTCCAGGTGACGTGGACGGTGGCGCCGTCGGCCCGCACCCGCTCCACGGTGATCGTCCGCTCGCCGGTCCGCACGTCCCCGCGGCGCAGTTCAGCCGCCCTGACGGTCGGGTACGTGTCCTTGACCTGCGCCTCGACCGCGTCGGCCGCCCGTACCAGCGCCGCCGCCAGCTCCCGCGCCTGCGCGGGCGTGGCGACCAGGGCGACGTACCCGGTACCCCGCGCGCCGATGTGGACCTGCCCGGCCTTCGCGTTCCCCGCCGGTCCGGTGTCGACCTCGACCAGGGCCGCCGGGTCGTAGGGGGTGTGCATGCGGATGTCGGGCACGGTTCTTCTCCTCAGGCGTGCGCGCCCACCGTGATGGTGCCGGTGGACGCCTCGGGAACAGCCTCCATGATCTCCCCGGCCGTCATCCGTACCGTCCGTTTCCCGGCTCCCGGCGGGTGTCCGGCTCCCGGCAGGTGTTCTGCCGGGAGCCGGGAAGCCGTGCGTCCTACCAGTCGCCGTCCGCCACCGGCTTCCCCGGCGCGTCGCCGAGCGGCTTCACCTGGTGGGGCGACGGCTGCTGCCACGGCGTGTGGTCGTCGCCCAGCCATTCACCGACCGGCTTCACACCGCTCAGGGTTTCCTTGGGCGCCAGGTCCTCGGCGTCGGCGTCGTAGTAGTCGAACCAGGGCAGGCCCGCCCGGGTGTACGCGGCCCGGTCCACGGGGGACGGCGGAGGCTCCTCCCCGGTGATGCGCCGCCACTCGGGTGGGGTCACCAGGTGGACGAAGACCCGGCCCGACGGTTCGGAGGCCCAGTCGGATGCGGGACGGTCGTCCCTGTAGACCTCCTGGCGCATGGAGCCGCCGACACCCAGTCCCATCGCCGCCGCGGCCCGTGGTGCGGGCGCGCTCCCCCGGCCTGCTCCGGGGGCGGACATCATGGCCGGGGCAGCCGGCGCCCCCGGGGCGGGTGCGCCGTACGCCGCCGCGGGCGCCGCCGGTGGCGGCATCGCGGCCCTTCGCTCGGCCGCCCGCCGCTGCTCCTCGCGCCAGGCCGCCAGCGGGCCGTCGGCGAGCGTCCAGGACTGGAGTTGCAGTCCGCCCCACTTCTCCTCGCCGGTGACCTGGCCCTCCACGGTCGCACCCGCCCCCAGCGGCACGGCGACGAACTGGCGCACCGTACCCGTACCGGAGTTGATGCCGTCGAGCCACGGCTGGCGCGGCAGGACGAGGTAGTTCTGCGGGCCGCGGGACAGCCGGCTGTTCCACGGCTTCCCCGACACCGCGCACACCTTCCCCACGCCCACCTGGAGTGCGCCCGGTTCCACGGTCCCGGCGAAGCTCAGCCACATCGCTTCGCGCAGGTACACGGGCAGCATCACGCCGCCCTTGTCGAGCCACTCCTGGGGCACCGTGGCCGCGTAGTCCTCCACCCTGCGCAGCGGGAAGTTGCCCAGGCCCGGCGGAAGGGCGTGCGTCCCCTTCTCGGGCAGGCGCAGCGTACGTACGAAACGCACCCGCACACCGCCCGGCAGCAGCAGGCTGTCCCCGTCGATCCGTACCGCACCGTTGGTCACCGGCGCACTCCCCTCGTTTCGGTACCGCTGATCGCTCCCGTTGTTATAAACGATCGCCGCGTGCGGTCCGGTTCCACTCGAAGGGCTCGGTCGTTCCCGTGAACGGTCCGGTGGCCGTGTCACCGAAGTAGCGGATCCGGTAGAGACCTGACGGCGTGTCGTCGGGAACGTGCCAGGAGACCGTCACGGTGGACGCGCGGGCGGCCTCCGCTTCCGCCGCCCAGTGGAACGTCGTCGACCAGTGGGTGTCGTCGGCGATCCTCGTCCATTCGGCGCCTTCCCTCCGTTCCACGGCCAGGTAGGTACCGCCCCTGCGCAGGTCGTTGCCGGGATGCGCGCCGACGAAGCGGGCCGTGATCCGGTTGTCCGTACGGGCGAGCGACAGGACGTCACCGAAGTCGCGTCCGGGGTGCGGCGCGTCGCTCCCGCGCCGCCGGTACCTCCGGCGCGGCGGCCGTATGCGTTCCCGCGTGCCTGTGGCGACGGGCGTCCCGTCACGCATGGCTCGCGCGAGGCCGGCCGCCGTCTGGCAGAGGGCAGGCAGTTCCCAGCGGCCGAAGAGCGTGCTGCCGCCCTCGTACTCCTGGGCGTCGTACTCCTCGGGCGTCGTCACGTAGTGCGCGTACGCGTTGCTGTAGCCCGCGACGAGTACGTTCCTGGGATCGGCTCCGGTGATCGCGGCGACGGTACGCCGCAGCCGCAGCCCCGCCACGATCGTGATCTCGGCGGGAAGGCCGATCAGGTACAGCGGGCCGATGCGCAGCAGCTGGACGGGAAGCCGTTCCTGGACCATCGGGCGTACGCGGTTGACCGGCCCCGCGGGCAGACAGAGGCCCTTGGGTGCCTGGGCGTCACGCAGACGGGGTGCGAGCGGGTAGACGAGCCGGTTCGACAGGGTGTCCCAGAGCGGGTTGCGGCCCGGCCTGAAGCCCCGGAAGCCCGGCCCGTCGGCCCAGGCGCCCGCGAAGGCCGCCGCGCCCGCCACGGGGCCCGAGGTGCGGTGCGTACGTCCGTCGCCGGTGAATTCGGGCCGTACGGTCATGCGGGACAGGTTCACGTGCGTGAGGCGGGCGTCCAGGACGCCGGGGATCTCGTCGCCGTGCAGGGCGGCTGCCGCCTCGTACTGGCGGGTGCCGATGATGCGGGTGTTCTCGAACTCGTCCTCGGTGGGGCCGCTGCCGGGCGCGAGGTTGAGGTTCGGTGACATGTCGCCGGCGTTCGTCTGCGCGAAGGCCGCTGTGACGCCCGGGTTCGCGGCCTCCCAGTGGGAGGCGGCGTAACCCTTGTTGTCGGCGCTGATGAGCGTGTTCGTGTTGGTCATGCTGGTGTTGTGCGTGGCGAACCAATTGACCGTTCCCGTGAGCCGTCCGTTTCGCTCGATGCGCAGCAGTGTGGTCTGCGGATCTATCGCGTCCGGGAAGTGCGCCCGGTCCCCTGCCGGGTTGCGGTCGAAGGCGCGCTTCGACCGGTTGACGCTCGCCTTCAGGAGCTGCCCGTGGGCCAGCCGGAGCACAGCGGGAGCGAGGTCGGCGTGCGCCGCTTCGGCCGCTTCCACGACGCCGTCGACGATGGCTTCGTACGTACGCTCTCGGAAGCCACCCGTGTTGCTGTTGTAGAGCGCGTGGTGGAAGTAGCCGCCGGGCCCGCAGTGGGTGTGCGTAGCGGTGATCATGACCTGCGACTCGGTGTAGCCGTCGGGCAGCCGCGCGAGCACTTCCTGTACGACTCCCGCCGACATCAGCGGCAGTTCGCACACCACGAGCAGCAGCCGCCGGTCGCCGTCCGCGAAGGCGAACGCCCGCGCGTGCAGCCTGGTGTGGATCCCGGACGTCCGCTGGCCGGCCTTGCCGTAGCCGAGCATCCCGCATTCGGCGGCCTCCCCCGTAATGTCGGCGGTGCCGCATCCGGCGAGGAGGCCCATCAGCCGAAGAGGTCGGGGTCGGAGGCGGTGATCTGGTCCCACAGCGGCTGCGCCTGGAACCAGCCCGCGAAGTGACCGCCCACCTGGGAGCGCGTGTGCAGCGCGGTGTCCCGGTCGATGAGCCTGGGCGTACCGGCCGCCATCGCCAACAGCTGGGCCTGGCACGACCGTTCCATGGTGATGAACCACCAGACCGCCTCGGCGACGGACCGGCCGACCGTCAGGAGGCCGTGGTTCTGGAGGATGACGGCCTTGTACGGGCCGAGGGCGGCGCCGATGCGCCTGCCCTCCTCGGCGTCGCTGACAACGCCCTGGTAGTCGCTGTAGAGGCCGTGGTCCTCGAAGAAGGCGCAGGCGTCCTGGGTTATCGGGTCGAGGGGTATGCCGAGGCTGGAGAACGCCTTGCCGTGCAGCGAGTGGGAGTGTGCGGCGGCCAGTGCGTCGGGGCGTGCCTTGTGCACCTCCGAGTGGATGACGAACGCGGCCCGGTTCACGGGACGGTTGCCGTGCAGGAGTTTCCCCTCGTGGTCGACGAGGATCAGGTCGGACGCCCGGATCTGGCTGAAGCTCATGCCGAAGGGATTGACCCAGAACGCGCCGGGCTGCTCCGGGTCGCGGACGGTGATGTGGCCCGCTACGCCCTCGGAGAAGCCGAACTTGCCGAAGAGCCTGAATCCGGCGGCCAGTTGTTCCTTGCGGTAGCGCCGTTCCTCCTCGGCCGAACCGAAGGAGGGCGGCGTCGGGAGCGACACCCCTTCGGGCACGGGTCCGACGGCTGCCTCGATGACCTGGGACATGGTGGGGGGCGTCGCTCCGGGCATGGTGTGCCTCCTCGTCCATCGGATACATTCGCGTATCCGATACGGGTCGGGATGCTTTCCGAGGCCGTACGCGCTGTCAAGGGTCCGGGCCCCGAGGGTCCGGAATGTGCGGAAGTGAGGTGGCCGATGCCGAAGGGACCGACCAAGCGGCGGCCGCAGACGCTGGCACGGCTGCTGGACGCCGCGCGGGAGGTGTTCGCGGAGGCGGGCTTCCAGGGCGCCGGGATCGAGGACATCTGCCGGCGGGCCGGCTACACGCGGGGCGCCTTCTACTCCAACTTCCGTACTAAGGACGAGCTGTTCTTCGCGCTCTTCGACGCGCACGCCGACCGTGAGCTCGGGCGCATCGCCCGGACGGCGGCGGAGATCGGCGACGACGACCTGACCGTCGGCCGGATCGCCGAGGTCCTGGCGTACGTCGATCCGGACGAGCGCACCTGGTTCCTGGTGACCACAGAGTTCACCCTGTACGCCGTCCGCGACCCGCGGGCGGCGCGGATGCTCGCCGATCACGACGCCCGGCTGCGCGCGGAGGCGGTCCGCCTGCTGCGCGACCTGTTCGAGCGGGCCGGGCTGCGGCCCACCGTCGACCTCGACGAGCTGGTGCGGGTGGTGATCGCCATGCGGGAGGGGGCGCTCGGCCAGAGTTACGTCGAACCAGAGCGGCTCATGCCGGGCGCGCTCGCCCGCCGGTTCCTGCCGCTCCTGCTGGCGGCCGCGACGACCGCGGCGGACGCCGGCTAGCTGTTCTGCCCCGGGAGGTTGTGGACGGGTGAGCCAGGTCTCGGCTGAGGGATCTTGAATGGGTGAGGGCCTTCCGGTTCGGTGTGGATTGCGACGTCTACACCTACAGAAAGGCCCTCGTGCCCCACCGTAATGCACCCCTGACCGAGACCGGACGGCTGCGTCTTGCCCGTTGCGTGGTCGAGGACGGCTGGCCCCTGCGCCGGGCCGCCGAACGCTTCCAGGTCTCACCGACCACGGCCCAGCGCTGGGCCGACCGCTACCGCACACACGGCGAGGCCGGCATGAGGGATCTGTCCTCCCGCCCGCACACGAGCCCGCGCCGCACCCCGACCCGCACCGAACGGCGGATCATCAAGGTCCGCATCCTGCGCCGCTGGGGACCGGCCCGCATCGCAGGCCTGCTGCACCTGGTGCCCTCGACCGTGCACCGCGTCCTGACCCGCTACGGCCTGGCCCGCCTCACCCACCTGGACCGGGCCACCGGCCGCGTCATACGCCGCTACGAACGCGAGCGGCCCGGCGAACTCGTCCACGTCGACATCAAGAAACTCGGCAACATCCCCAACGGCGGCGGCCACAAGGTTCTCGGCAGACAAGAAGGCCGCAGCAAACGGCGCGGGGCCGGCTACAGCTATATCCACACGGCCGTCGACGACCACTCCCGCCTGGCCTACAGCGAGATCCTCACCGACGAGAGGAAGGAGACCGCCACAGCCTTCTGGACCCGTGCCCACGCGTTCTTCACCCAAGCCGGAATCACCGTGGAGCGGGTCCTGACCGACAACGGCTCCTGCTACCGCTCACGAGACTGGCGCAACGTCCTCGCCGAGGCCGGGATCACCCACAAGCGCACCCGCCCCTACCGGCCCCAGACGAACGGCAAGGTCGAACGCCTGAACCGGACCCTGCTCGACGAATGGGCCTACGCCCGCCCCTACCGCTCCGAGCAGGAACGACGCGACGTCTTCCCCGAGTGGCTGCACACCTACAATCACCACCGCGGACACACCGCGCTGAAGGGCCAACCCCCGCCAGCCGCGTCCCCAACCTCACAGGGCAATACAGCTAGCCCCCTCGGCGCCGGACGGCGAAGGCCCCCGGCCCGGACGCCCGCCGCGGTTCTCGGCCGTGCGGCAATGCGGGGGCGCGCCCCGCACACGACCCCGGCATGCCGTCCGACCTGCGGCAACACCCGGCCCGAGGGCCGCTGTCAGTGGTCGGGTGCACACTGGCCCGTATCTGAGACAACGGCGTCCTGGAGGTGTCGGCGATGACCGACGTACTGCTCACCGTAGGTACACGAAAAGGGCTTTTCATCGGCCGCAGGCGCGGCGGCGAGTGGCAGATCGACGGCCCCCACTTCACCGCGCAGGCGGTGTACTCGGTCGCCATCGACACGCGCGGCGCGGTGCCCAGGCTGCTCGTCGGCGGGGACAGCCTGCACTGGGGTCCGTCGGTCTTCCACTCCGACGACCTGGGAGCGACCTGGGTCGAGCCCAAGCAGCCCGCCGTGAAGTTCCCCGACTACTCGGACACGTCGCTGGAGCGGGTCTGGCAGCTGCGTCCCGCCGGGGCCGAGGCGCCCGGCGTGGTGTACGCGGGGACGGAGCCGGCGGCGCTGTTCCGGTCGGAGGACCGCGGCGAGTCCTTCGAGCTCGTACGGCCGCTGTGGG
Organism: Streptomyces agglomeratus; assembly: GCF_001746415.1. Lineage (NCBI taxonomy): Bacteria > Bacillati > Actinomycetota > Actinomycetes > Kitasatosporales > Streptomycetaceae > Streptomyces > Streptomyces agglomeratus. The sequence continues at coordinate 6,924,199 of NZ_MEHJ01000001.1, read as the reverse complement.
AGCATCCGACGCGCTCGCGGTGGGTGCCCGGCGGTGGCGGCGAGGGGCTGCACACGATCATCACCGATCCACGGGACGCCGGGGCGGTGACGGTCGCGGTGTCCACCGCCGGGGTGTTCCGCTCGCTGGACGGCGGGGCGAGCTGGTCGCCCTCCAACAAGGGCGTGTCGGCGGTCTTCCTGCCCGATCCGAACCCCGAGTTCGGCCAGTGCGTGCACAAGATCGCCCAGGACGCGGCGGACCCCGACCGGCTGTACCTCCAGAACCACTGGGGCGTGTTCCGCAGCGACGACGCCGGGGCCAACTGGGCCGACATCGGGGCGGGGCTGCCCTCGACGTTCGGTTTCGCCGCCGCCGCGCATCCGCACCGCGCGGACACGGCGTACGTCTTCCCCATCACCGCGGACTCCGACCGGGTGCCCGCCGGCAACAAGTGCCGGGTCTACCGCACCGCGGACGCGGGCGGGAGCTGGGAGCCACTGTCCGCCGGACTGCCCCCCGAGCCGCACTACGGAACGGTGCTGCGCGACGCGCTCTGCACGGACGACGCCGACCCGGCGGGGGTGTACTTCGGCAATCGCAACGGCGAGTTGTTCGCGAGCGCGGACGACGGCGACAGCTGGCGGATGCTCGCCTCTCACCTGCCCGACGTGCTGTGCGTACGGGCGGCGGTGATCGGTTGATCGGGGTGGCCGGGCCGCCAGTAGAGTGACGCCCGTGGCAGCAAGACCGTTGAAAGAGATCGTCGAGCCCGGCTGGGCGGACGCTCTGGAACCCGTGGCCGAACGGGTCGCCGCTATGGGCGACTTCCTGCGCGCGGAGATCGCCGCCGGGCGTACCTACCTGCCTGCGGGTGCGAACGTACTGCGCGCATTCCAGCAGCCGTTCGACGAGGTGCGGGTCCTGATCGTCGGCCAGGACCCGTATCCCACGCCGGGCCACGCCGTGGGGCTCAGCTTCTCCGTGGCGCCCGAGGTGCGGCCGCTGCCCGGGAGCCTGGAGAACATCTACCGGGAGATGCACACCGACCTCGGAGCGCCCCGGCCGTCCAACGGGGACCTGACGCCGTGGACCCGGCAGGGAGTGCTGCTGCTCAACAGGGCGCTCACCACGGCTCCCCGCAAACCGGCCGCGCACCGGGGCAAGGGGTGGGAGGAAGTGACCGAGCAGGCGATCCGGGCGCTCGTCGCGCGCGGAAAACCGATGGTGTCGGTGTTGTGGGGGCGTGACGCCCGCAACCTGCGTCCGCTGCTCGGCGACGTTCCGGCCATCGAGTCGGCCCACCCGTCACCGATGTCGGCGGACCGCGGTTTCTTCGGTTCGCGGCCGTTCAGCCGCACCAATGAACTGCTGGTCCGCCAGGGCGCGCAGCCGGTGGACTGGCGACTGCCGTGACGCCCTGGGTGCTCGGGGTCGACTCCGGCGGGTCGGGGCTGCGGGTGGCGCTCGCGGACGTCTCGGACGCCGGCCTCGGCGGCGGCGCCGGGCGCACGGAGTCCGCCGCGTCCCGTAAGCCCGTGCGTACCGGTCCCGCCGGAATCGACGCGGCGCACCTGCTGGAGCAACTGCTGCCCATGGCACGGGCGCTGCTCGACCGCGCCGCACAACGGGACGGCGGAGCCCCGGCCCCCGTGACGATCGGAGCCGCCGCGATCGGAGCCGCCGGCATGGCGACCCTCGGTGACGATCTGCGCGCCCGGCTGCCGGGGGCGCTGGCGAGTGCTTTGGGCGTACGTCGTCTGGCGCTGGCCGCCGACGGCGTCACGGCGTACGCGGGGGCGCTCGGTACGCGGCCGGGAGCGGTGGTGGCCGCCGGCACCGGGATGATCGCGCTCGGTACGGACCTGACCCACTGGCGCCGGGCCGACGGCTGGGGGCATCTGCTCGGCGACTGCGGCGGCGGTGCCTGGATCGGCCGCGCCGGACTCGAAGCGGCGATGCGCGCCCACGACGGGAGGCCCGGCGGCTCCCCCGCGCTGCTGGCCCGTGCGGAGGCGGTGTTCGGTCCCGCGCCCGAGCTGCCCGGGATGCTCTACCCGCGCGCCGACCGCCCCGCCGTGCTCGCCTCGTTCGCGCCGGAAGTCGCCGCCTGCGCGACGTCCGGCGCCGCCGACCCCGTGGCGGCCGGCATCCTGCGGGAGGCCGCCGGGCACATCGCCGATGCCGCCGCCGCCGTCTGCCCGGCGGCCGGGGAGTGCGAGTTCGCCCTCACCGGCGGCCTGTTCAAGATGGGCGACCCGTTGCTCGTACCCCTGCGGGCCGCACTCGCGCGGCGGCTACCGCACGCGCGCGGCGTTCCGGCGGCGGGAGATCCGCTGGCCGGAGCCGTGCGCGTCGCCGCGTCGCTCGTCACGAACGGTCCGCGGCTGCCCGCGGAAGGGCGCCTGTTGCACGTACTGACAGAGCAGGGCAGTTGAACTCATAGCGACTCACGGGATAAATGCGGACAGACACCGCTGCAACGCCCCCTCCCCGAACAGCCGAGCACACAAACCCAGTAGCATGCGGCGCCATGAGCTCCCCCACTGGGCCCGCATCCGGCCTGCCTGTACGAATGCCGCGACCACGACAGTCCGGACGGCACCGCCGGCCGGAACCCGTGGTGGCGCCCGAGGGCGCGCCCGCGCTTGTCCTCGCCGTCCCCGGCACCCCGGGCAGCGCGTCGCGCAGCCTGGCCGAGGAAGTCGTCAGTATCGCCCGTTCCGAGCTGCCCGGCCTCGACGCCAGGATCGGCTACCTCGACGGCGACAACGACGAGTACCCCACGCTGGAGAACGTTCTGGCGCACACCGCCTCCGAGCGCACCGCCCGCTACGAGCAGGCGCTCGCCGCGGGCCGTGAGGCCGCCGAGCCGCAGGGTCCGGCCGCCGTCGTGGTGCCGCTGCTCGCCGGCCCGGAGAACGCCCTGATGCGCCGGATACGGCAGGCCGTCATGGACAGCCGCGCCGCGGTCGAGCTGACCGACGTCCTCGGCCCCCACCCGCTGCTCGCGGAGGCGCTGCACGTGCGCCTGTCCGAGGCCGGGCTGTCGCGCGCCGACCGTGCCAGGCTGTTCACGGTGGCCACCGCGGCCGACGGCATCATCCTGGCCACCGTGGGCGGCGACGAGGCCGTGCAGGCCGCCGGTATCACCGGCATGCTGCTGGCCGCGCGTCTCGCCGTACCGGTGATAGCGGCAGCGCTCGACGAGGAGGGTTCGGTCGGCGCCGTCGCGGAGCAGCTGCGCGGTTCCGGCTCGACGCAGCTCGCCCTGGCGCCGTACGTGATCGGCCCGGAGGTGCCCGACAGCCTCCTGGACGCGGCCGTCAAGGAGGCGGACTGCGCGACCGCCGAGCCGCTGGGCGCCTACCCGGCGATCGGCAAGCTCGCCCTGTCGCACTACACGACGGCGCTGGGCATCGCCCCGCAGCAGGCCCAGGGCATGCCGGCCCACTGAGTGGCGCCCACCCGGCCGCACGGCGACCGCGGCGGGCGGACGCACGGCCGCGTGGCCGCACGGCTGGTTGCGCGAGCGCCCCGAGGGCCCGCACCGAGGGAAACCGGTGCGGGCCCTCGGGGCGTTCCCGTGTCCGCTCCCGCCTCCGGCCGGCTCCCGTCAGCCCGCTCCCGTTCAGCCGCCAGCCGTCAGCCGAAGACGACGCAGGACGCGGCGGGCGCCTCGATGGAGCCCGCCCGACGCGGTATGCCCGTCTCCTGGTCGATGTCGAACCAGGTGACATCACCGGAGCGTTCATTGGCGGCGTAGAGCCTGCGCCCCGAGGGGTCCAGGGTCAGGTCGCGCGGCCAGTGACCGCCGCACTCCACCGCCGCCACGAATTCCGCCTCCTCGCCGCCCGCGCCGAGCGCGAGGACGGCGACGCTGTCGTGCCCGCGGCCGGCGACCCACAGGAAGCGTCCGTCGTGGGACACGACGGCCTCGGACGGGTACGTCGTCCCCTCCGTGCCCGGCGCCACGACGGGGGCCTCACCGAGCGGCACGAGTACGCCGGACTCTGCGTCCCAGCGGCAAACGGTGACGATCGGCTCCAGCTCGCAAACGACGTAGGCGTGACCGCCGCCGGGGTGGAAGGCGAGGTGGCGCGGTCCGGTGCCCGGCCGGAGCGCGGTCTCGGTGTGCACCCGCAGCGTTCCGGTGGGCGCGGCGAGAGCGCACACCCGTACGGAGTCGGTGCCGAGGTCGACGCTGAGCACCCAGCGTCCCGTGGGGTCGGGCAGCACCTGGTGCGCGTGCGGTCCCGCCTGACGGTCCTGGTCGGGGCCGTTGCCGCGGTGGTGCAGTACACCGGTGGCGGCCTCCAGGGCGCCGTCCGTCCCGACGGGAAGCACGGTGACGCTCCCGGAGCCGTAGTTGGCGGTGACCAGGTAGCCGTCCGAGAGCGCGAGGTGGGTGGGGGAGGCGCCACCCACCGGGACCGGCTCGCCGGCAGGGAACGGGGCGCCTGCGCCGGACACGTCGAAGGCGGCGGCCGCCCCGTCCTCGGTCTCGCTCACGGCGTACAGAAACGTTCCTCCGGGGGCGAGCGCGAGGAACGACGGGTCGGCGACGGCGTCGGTGGAACCGAGCACCGTCAGCGCGCCCGTCTCCGGGTCGACCTCGGCGGCGGTGACACCGCGGCCTCCCGCCGAGGTGAACGACCCGATGAAGGCGCGCGCGGGCCGCACGGACCCACCTGCACCTGGCCGCTCGGACCCACCGGACCCACCGGCCCTCCGGGATCCGCCGGACCGCCCAGCCCGGCCGGCCTCGTTGCTGCTGCTCACGTGGAGCCCCTTTCCGCCATGTGATCGCGTACAGCCGCAAGAGCTGTGACAGCTTTGATCACATTCTGCCGGGCGGACGCCGGCGGGAGGTCCGGACCGCTGTGCCCGGCTGCGTCTGCCGGGTCAGGAGCCGACCAGCGGGGAACCGGGAGAGCTGTGCAGGGGCGCCGCCAGTTCGGTGAGTACCTTCTCCAGGCCGTGGAGGTGGTTCAGCGCGGCCTCGGCGCCGGGGTGGTGCGCCGGGCCCGGCGTGGCGTCGGTAGGGACGGTGTGCGGCGCGGCGGACGGCCGACCCTGGGGCGCGGGCGAGCCGGCCGGCTCGCCACCCGGTGACACCAGGGCCTGAACCGCGGCCTCCACGCGCCAGCAGGCCGCGGCGAGCCGTGCGTCGTGCGACGCCTGCGGGTCGGCCGCTACCGAGGCGAGCCCGCGCACCTCCCGGGCGCAGTCGTCCAGCAGGGCCAGGACCTGGCGGGCGCGGGCCTTGCGGGCGCGCAGCGGGTTGAGGGGGTGCACGAGGGGGGCCAGGGAGAGCCGCGCCCTGCCGATCACCACCTCCAGCTGGGCGGCGAGCGGCGCGGGGTCGGCGTCCGGGTCCCCGGCCAGCCGACGCGCGGCCGTGGTGGTGCAGCCGTGCACGCTGTGCACGGCCCGCTCGATCCAGGCGTGCGTCGCCGCGTGCGTCGTGATGGGCAGTACGAAGGTCACGGCCAGCGCCGCGCCCAGGGCGCCGACACCGGTTTCCGCGAGCCGCAGGGCGAGCAGGCCCGGTTCCAGCGCACCCAGCAGCCCGTACAGCAGCGACACCATCAGGGTGACCGCCAGCATCATCCAGCTGTACGAGACCGGGGCGGTGTAGAAGATCCCGAAGACGCACACCGCCACCAGGGCGGCCGTGGGGGCCACCGCGCCGTGCAGCGGGAGGGCGAGGAGAAGCCCGGCGCCGATGCCGACGACGGTGCCCAGGACGCGGCGGAAGCCGCGGAGCAGGGTTTCCCCGCGCGAGGAGGTGTTGACGAAGATCCACCAGGCGGCGCCGACGGCCCAGTACCAGCGCCCCTCGGAGAGGATCTGTCCCACGACGAGCGCGAACGCGCCGGCGACGGCGACCTGGACCGCCTGGCGGGTGGTGGCTCGCGCCAGGCCCGACCCGCCGGGGAGCGCGGGGGCGGGGTGCGGCGGGATCCACCGCTCGTAGCACCACAGGCCGAAGCGGACCGCCGAGGAGGCGATCAGCGCGAGGGTGACGGCGGTGTACAGGCCGGGCAACTGCTCGGGGACCGTGCGCAGGAACTGCGCGACGAAGAACGTCATGAAGGCGAACACGCCCAGGGCGTGGCCCCGGGGGCCCCAGCGCCGGGCGTACACGCCGAGCCCGGCGACGGCGAGGAACGCCACGTCGCGCAGCAGCGGGGTGTCGTGGAGACCGGCCGCGAGGGCGAGCACGGGAAAGCCGACGGCGGGCAGCAGGGCGGTGCTGACCGCCTGGGCGCGGACCGTCGTGTCGGTGACCGTGAACAGGGCGAGGAGCGCGGCGAGACCGCCGGTGATGACAGCGGGCAGTGTGTGACCACTGAGGCCGCAGACGGCCACCGCCAGACCGACGCCGAGGACCGCCCTGGTGGCGCTGCGCAGCCGCAGCCGACCTGGGTCCGGCACCACGAACATCCTCTTCAGCACTGCTTTCCGCCCCGCATTCGTTCCGGCATGAAAAAGGCGCCACGGAAGTCCGCGGCGCCATCGACCTCCCCATCAGAACATCTGATGCCCGCATGGCTCAAGTCGGGCCCGAACCACTGGACCATTGGCCCAAGAGGACGCGGAGATCACCGCGCGATACGGGCCAACGGACCACAGGGCGGACGGAGGGGCGGCCGGGGGCAGCCGGGGGCGAACGGAGGGGCAGCAGGCGCGGCCCGCCGCCTCAGCGCCCGTCCGGCGGAGGAACGGGCGGATCGAGCGGCGGGTCCGGGGGCGGATCGAGGGGCGGGTCCGCGGGCGGCAGGAGCGTGCCGAGGGGGCCGAGGTCCAGGTTGAGGTCCTGCATGGTCAGGCCGTAGCGGGAGCAGAGGTCGTTCATACGGTCGTGCAGGAGCATCAGGGTCAGCCCGAGGCGCTCCTCCTCGTCCTCGGTGAGATCGCCCGCGTCCACGCGGTGCATGGCCTGCCGTTCCATCAGCTGGCGCAGGAGTTCGACGAGTGTCAGGACCAGCTTCATCAGGTCGCGTTCCACAGTGTCGGGGTCCGTGTTGATACGCGCGCCCCGGTGGGCGGTCCTGTCCCGGCCCGGCCGGGGCAGATCCTGCGGGGCGGCGGGGATCAGCCGGAAAGCGCGGCCGGCCGCGTCGGCCACTTCGCCGTAGCGGCGCTGGGGGGCCTGTGCGTCCGGCCCGTACGGCTCAGCCGGCAACCCCGGCCCGAGCGGCTCACCCTCCAGCCCCGGCTCGTACGGCTCGTCCGGCCTGTCCGACCTGTCCGGCCTGTCCGGTGTCATGGTGGCGGAGGGCGGTCGCCGGGCGGCTGTACGGACAGTGGGCCGCCTCGGGGCCAGGGGCTCGGGATCTCGGCGTTGATCGAGGTGATGAGCGATCGCAGCGAGATCCGGACGAGGTCGATGTCGGCGATCGACAGCGTGATGTCACCGGTGATGACGGCGCCTCCGGTGAGGAGGCGGTCCAGCAGGTCGATCAGCGCGATCTGCCGGTCCGGCAGCGGCCGGCGGTCCGGCGGTCCCGACAGGGCGGAACCGGACGGCACGGAGGGGTCGGCTGTCATCAGGTGATCACCTCCTGGCCCTGCTCACCGTTCTCGTCCAGTGCTGTCGCGGCGAAAGAGTACGGCGCCCACGGTCCGGTGATCTCGACACGGATGCTGTCGGACTGCCCGGCGGCGCTCAGAACGGCCTGGCGGAAGGCGTCGGCGCGGTCTTGAGGCACCAGATAGGCGTCGTTGACGATGTTTTCGCCCGAGTCCTCGGCGAGCGGGCCCTGTTGCAGGCGGTGGCGGGCGTGTGCGACCGCGTGGGCGCGGGCGGCGGCATCGACGTTCCGTGCGGCGTTCGCGGCTTCCCGGAACGCGTCCTGCCGGGCGTTCCGCTCCTGGTGCCTGCTGCGCAGGTAGGCACGGCCGGGGCTCGTCCCGGCGGCGGGAGCGGCCGTCGTGGAGGCAGCGGGTGCCGCGCGGGGTTCGTAGTAGATCTTGACACCCCACTCCACGCTGCCGTCCACGTGGGAGAGGCGGCGCGCGAACGCGGCGCGTTCCGCCGTGATCAGGGCGTGGACGCGGTCGTCGTCCCCGTAGATGGTCGCCAGCCGCAGCGGGAGGATCGTGCCGGCGGCCGCCACGGCGTCGATGACGTGGTGATGGGCCCGTGCGACGGCTTCGAGCCAGGCGAGGTCCTCCAGGTGGGCGGCGAGCGGTGCCGCCTCGAAGTCGCCGGCCGGAACGCTGCTGACGACCGCCGCCAGGCCGGCGTCCTCGGCCGGGACCAGACGCACCGGCGCTCCGGCTACGCCCCGCAGGGGCGCTACGACGTCGTACAGCCCGTCGCGCAGGACCGCCACGCCGTACAGGTAACTCACGGTCGCGGAAGTTTCAGTCATCGTCGGTCCTCGGAGGTCGCCGGGCGCCGGTACGGCCGGTCTTGGCCGACCCGGTCTCGCGCCTCGGACGCGCCGACGCCCGCGACGCGGAGCGCTCCTTGGGCGCGGAGCGCGCCTCGGACGCGGAGCGCGTCTCGGACGCCGGGACTTCTTCGGACGCCGGGAGCTCTTCGCGCCTCGGGCGCTCCGGCGTCCGGGACGCGGAGCGCCGCTCGGACGCCGGGAGCGCCTGGGCTTCACGCAGGGCGGCTATCTCGTCGCGCAGAAGCCGGTTCTCCTCGACCAGGTCCGGTTTCTTCGCCGCCCGCGAGGACAGCGACGGGTCGTGCTCCCACCAGTCGATGCCCATCTCCTTGGCCTTGTCGACCGAGACCACGAGCAGACGCAGCTTCACCGTGAGCAGTTCGATGTCGAGGAGGTTGATCTGGATGTCACCGGCGATGACGATGCCCTTGTCCAGAACACGCTCCAGGATGTCGGCGAGGTTCGCCGACGAACCCTGGCCGGAGGGCGAGGGGGCCGCCCGCGACGGGAAGGAGCCGAAGTTGCTTTGGGCTGGTTCGCTCACGGCCGTTCCACCTCGATCCGGCGTGGATCAGCGCCGACTGGCAGCACGGCGGCGCGGGCTTTCCTCTTCGTACGGTTCGTCGTCCTCGTCTTCGGATTCCTCGTCGTAGGAGTCGTCGGCTTCGTCGTCGGGTCCCTTGCGCGCCCGTGCCGGCTCCTCCTCGTCCTCCCAGTCCTCGCCTTCGTCCTCGCCCTCCTCGTCGCCTTCCTCCTCGTCACGCTCCTCGCCTTCGTCCCACTGCCCGTCCTCTTCCTCCTCTTCCTCGCCCTCTTCGCCTTCCTCGCCTTCCTCGCCTTCCTCGCCTTCCTCGCCTTCCTCGCCTTCCTCGCCTTCCTCGCCTTCCTCGCCTTCCTCGCCTTCCTCGCCCTCTTCGCCTTCTTCGCCCTCGCTCACCACCTCGCCGTCACGGATCTCACCGCGCCAGCCCTCGGCGGGCTCGCCCTGGAACGAGACGAACTTGCGGAACAGCTTCAGGTCCAGACGGAGGCGGCGGCCCTGGGCGCGCCATATGTTTCCGGTCTTCTCGAACAGGCCCTTGGGGAAGTACTCCACCACCACGAGCACCTTGGTCAGGTTCTCGTCGAGCTCGTGGAAGGTCACTGCCCCCTTTGTCGTGCCCTTGGCGCCCTCGGAGGTCCAGACGATGCGCTTGTCCGGAATCTGTTCGGACACCTTCGCCTTGTAACTGCGGTTGGACTTGGCGACCTTCACCTGCCAGTTGGAACTGGTCTCGTCGGACTGTTCGACGTTGACGACGCCCTTGGCGAAGCGGCTGAACTTCTGGAACTCGGTCCACTGGTTGTACGCCTGCTGGAGGGGCACACCGATGTCGATGTCCTCGATGATGACGACACTCTTCGACCGGGTCTCGCCCTTGCCGCCCTTGCCGCCACCGAACATGCCTTTGACCTTGTCCTTCAGGCCGCCGACCATGTGGGACAGTCCCATGCCGCCCGCCACCCGGGCCGGTGATTTGCCCTCACTGAGTTGCTTGCCGCCCTTGGCCAGCGTGGAGAGGGTGCCGCCGACCGAACTGCCGGGTTCGGCCAGTTGCTTGGTAGCCTCGCCGAGCCGCTGCCCCATTGTGGTGACCGTCCGCGCGGCCCTGGCTTGCAGGTATTGCTGGAGCTCTTCCTTCAGCCGGTTGCCCGCGTCGCCGGCCAGCCCAGTCTTCTTGCTGTCGGTCATTCCTCGGACCTCCCCTTCGTGGCAGCACCACGTCGGTCACCGCGCGGCGCGGCGGGCCCGGCCGCCGCCTTCTTCTTGCGCGCGGGCTTGTCGGACTTACGGGCGGGAGCGCGGCTCGGCTTGTCCGAATCCGCCTGCGCTTCCTTGTCCGCTTCCTTGTCCGCTTCCTTGTCCGGTTCCTTGTCCGGTTCCTTGTCCGGTTCCTTGTCCGGTTCCTTGTCCGGTTCCTTGTCCGCTTCCTTGTCCGCTTCCTTGTCCGTGTCGGGTTCTTCCTCCCCCTCGGCCTCCGCGTCTTCGCTGCCCGTACCGCCCTTGGGGCCCTTGACATCCGCGATACCCGTGATGCCCGTGACATCCGGGATGTCCTCGGCCCCCGGAACCTGTTCCTGCAGGCTCACAGTGCGCTCGTGCAGCGAATCGGCCAGCTTGTCCGCCCAGGCGCCGACGGCGACGGCGCCGGCTTCCTTGCCCGCGCTGACCAGTTCCTTGCGTACCTGTTCGCTGACGGCGTCCATGGCCGGTGAGCCGGCTATCGCCGAGGTGATCTTCTTCGTGTCCACGTTCCTCTTGATCGCCCAGGCCGCGACAGCCATGGCCAACTTGGCGTTCTTCGTCCGGCCCAGGGCGTAACCGCCGACCAGCGCCGCACCGATTGCTGCTTTGCTCATCGTGAGGACTCCTCCTGACGTGTCACTGTTCTCCGGTCAGCGTGGGTTTTCCCGGAAGCGGCGGATCTCCTCCAGCCGGTCCAGCAACTCGTCCTCACGCCGGTCGAACGTTTCCTCGTCGATCTCGCCGGACTCCAGCGCCCGTTCCAGCTCGGCGAGTTCCCGCATGATGGGGCCGGGGTCGTAGTACTGGTCCTCGGCGGCCCGTGCCACCTGCTCAACCACCCACCCGACGCCCCGCACAGGGGCCAGCGGAAGAGTGAGCAACTGGGTCAGCAAGCCCATGACCACATCTCCCTTGCGCTTGGGGTGTCTAGACGAAGCTGTACGGCGGAAGGGGGCCGTGGAGGCGGAAGGCGAAGTCCTCACCGCGCCGGTCGGCGAGCTCCTTCTCCGCGGTCATGAATTCGTTCTGCCCGGCCTGTTCCACCAGGAACGAGACGCTGACGAAGTCGTCGCCCGTCGGGTCCGAGGTACGTACGTCGCGGGCCTGCGGGCGCAGCGCTTCCACGGTCTCTGCCGCGAGGACCTCGTGCCGCCGCTGAACCTCCGCGGCGACCAGCTCTCCGAGCGCCATCCGCAGATCCTGGCCACCTCGGCCGCTGCGGATGTCCTCGTTGATGCGACGCGCTTCGTCGTTCTGGAGCAGGATGTCGCGCAGCAGCGCTTCCTCCGCGCATGACGCCTTCAGGTGGAACTCCACGCAGCCGTCGAGCGCCGACAGCCGCTCGCGGTACTCGTCGGCTCCCTCGTCCAGTACCTGCCGCACCGCCTCGTCGTCGGGCGCCAGCGCCCCGAAGCGCAGCGGCAGGACGCTGCCGTCGGCCATCACCCGCTCCAGCACCGACTGGTGCGCCAGTACGTCGCGCCGCTTGGCCTTGAGCCCTTCGGGAGCGTCGCTCACCACGGCGACCAGTGACTGGCCGTCCACGGTGCGCAGTTGCTCCGGCGGATCTCCCACGCCGTTGACATCGTCCAGGCGCAGGGGATGGGCCGCAGACGTGATCGCGTAGACATAGACCGCCATCGCTCACTCTTCCCGGTGCCGGGAAGGGCGGCGCGACGGCCGGGACCTCTCCCGCTCCTCTGCCGGCTCGGGCTCTTCCTCACGGCCCTTGTGAAGGGAGTCGGTGAACGCCTCCACCGCGCCCGTGAGAGCGCCCTTGCTCTTGCCCCTGGCCCCGCCTTCCGTGACCTGGCCGACGACATCGGTCAACTGACTCGGCGCCTTGCGCCCGGTTTCGAGATCGAGCCGGTTGCAGGCCTCGGCGAATCGCAGGTACGTGTCGACGCTGGCCACCACGACGCGGGCGTCGATCTTCAGGATCTCGATACCGACCAGCGAGACCCGTACGAACACGTCGATGACCAGTCCGCGGTCCAAGATCAGTTCCAGGACGTCGTACAGCGAGCCCGAGCCACCACCGCCCTGGGCTACGCCGCCTCCGCCACTCTGCGGCACCACGGTCACGGTGCCTCCCTTCGTGGGCGGCGCCACAAGTGCGTCGCCCGGTCCAGCCGCCGATTTCCACTGTGTTCAGCTGTCGGCCGCGGCGCGGATCCGGCCGCGCCGCCGCAGGCCCTCAGCCCCGCCGGTCGATCTGGCCCCGGGTGTACCGGCGGATCCGCTCGTACGACATGAGCTCGCCTTCGGCGTCGAGCGTCACCCGGTAGCTCGCCATCACGCTCGTCGTCTCGGGGATGCGCTCCAGTTCGAGCACTTCCACATCGGCCTCCCACCCGTCATCGGTGGGCCGTACCGCGGAGACGGATTCCGGCGCCCTCCCCAGCAGGTCTTTCAGCTGCTGAGTCGCCGAACGCATGACGCGGGGTGCCGAGAGCCGCCGCGGACGCCCGGCGTCCTGCTCGCGCGGTTCACGCTCTTCGTGGTCCTCGCGATGCCGACGCTTGGGAGGCCGCGCTTCGTCGCCGTCTCGATCCGGGGCCATGCTCTTCCCAAATAGCTTGAAGAGGTACATAAAACATTAATTTGCATCCTATCGGACACATGAGCGGGGGCGCGCGCCGGGGAGCCGCCCACCGGAAAGTGATCATGGATACTGGCCCGAGCCGGCCGGGGTCGCCTTGTGCCATTGGTAGGGTCTACGGCCGACAGCCGGGCCAGAAGGAGACCAGCGGATCATGGCAGTGGACGAGCTCGACACCCGTATCCTGCGGCTCCTGATCGAGCAGCCGCGCACCAGCGTGCGCGAGTACGCCCGCCTCCTCGGCATCGCCCGCGGAACGCTCCAGGCCCGGCTCGACCGGCTGGAGCGCGACGGTGTGATCACCGGTACGGGCCCCGCCCTCTCCCCCGCGGCCCTCGGCCACCCGGTGCTCGCGTTCGTACACGTCGAGGTCACCCAGGGGCACCTCGACGAGGTGGGTGACGCGCTGGCGGCGGTGCCCGAGATCATCGAGGCGTTCTCCATCACGGGCGGCGGCGACCTGCTGACGCGGGTGGCCGCCCGGGATGCCGGTCACCTCGAAGACGTCATCCAGCGGCTGATCCAGATCCCCGGCGTCGTACGGACGCGCACCGAGGTGGCGCTGCGCGAGCGTGTCCCGCACCGACTGCTGCCCCTGGTCGAGTCGGTGGGACGGTCGGCCGCCCAGCAGAAGTGACCGGCGGCGGGCACACCGGGGCGAGTCCGCGTCCACGCCCGCGTCCCGCCTTCCGGCCGCGCCGGCGTCGGGGTTCCGACCGGGCCAGCGTGCCCGTCCTCCTCGGCGTCCGCCCGGCGGGCGTGCGCGGTGCGGCAGGAGGGGAAGTACCCCTCCATGACAACGTTCCGCCCCGCCCCCGCCTGGCTGGCCGACGCCGTCTTCTACCAGATCTACCCGCAGTCCTTCGCCGACTCCGACGGCGACGGCATCGGTGACTTCAACGGCATCACCCAGCACCTCGACCACCTCGCCTGGCTGGGCGTCAACTGCGTCTGGCTGAACCCCTGTTTCGCCTCGCCGTTCCGTGACGCGGGCTACGACGTCAGCGACTACCTCACGGTCGCCCCGCGCTACGGCACCGACGACGACCTCGCCGCGCTCGTCGAGGCGGCGCGCCGCCGCGGCATCCGCGTACTCCTCGACCTCGTCGCCGGGCACACCTCCAACGAGCACGCCTGGTTCACCGCGTCCGCCGACGATCCCGGCGACGACCGCTACATCTGGACCGACGGCAGCCAGCCGCCGCCCGCGGGTTTCGTGGCCTCCCCCGGCGCCCGCCCGGGCGCGTACCTGCCGAACTTCTTCGCCTCCCAGCCCGCCCTCAACTTCGGCTACGCGCGCACCGATCCGGCTGAGCCCTGGCGCCGGCCGGTGGTTGCCGCGGGGCCCCGCGCCAACCGCGCCGCCCTGCGCGACATCATGGACCACTGGCTCCGCCGCGGTCTGTCCGGCTTCCGCGTCGACATGGCCGCCTCGCTCGTCAAGGACGACCCCGGCAAGCGCGAGACCGCGAAAGTCTGGACCGAGCTGCGGCACTGGCTCGACGCCGCGCACCCCGGAGCCGTCCTGCTGTCGGAGTGGGGCGATCCGGACGTGTCCGTACCGGCGGGCTTCCACGCCGACTTTTTCCTCCAGTTCGGCGGCCCCACCGTCGGCCGCCCCCTGCGCTCCCTGTGGAACAACCGGCACGGCACCGACAGTGACGACTGGGACCCCGTCGACTGCTTCTTCGACCCGGGCGGCAAGGGCTCGCCCCGTCCGTTCGTCGAAGCGTGGCGGGACGCCACCGCCGCCGTCGCCGGCCGGGGGTTCACCGCGCTGCCCACCTCCAACCACGACTTCGCACGCCTCAACTGCGGCCCCCGTACGCCCGATCAGCTCCCCGCCGCGTTCGCCTTCCAGCTCACCTGGCCGACCCTTCCGGCGATCTACTACGGCGACGAGATCGGCATGCGCTTCGTCCCCGGCCTCCCCGACACCGAAGGCAGCGTCCTGGGCCCGCGCTACAACCGGGCGGGTTCCCGTACCCCCATGCAGTGGGACACCACGCCGGGCGCCGGATTCTCCACCGCTCCCGAGGAGCGCTTCTACCTGCCGCTCGACCCCGGTCCAGACCGGCCCACCGTCGCCGCCCAGCGCCGGGACGAAGGCTCACTGCTGCACCTGGTCCGGCGCCTCGTCGCCCTGCGCACCGCCACCCCCGAACTCGGCAGCTCGGGCACGGTGGACGTGCTGCACGACGGCCACCCCTTCGTCTACGTCCGTGGCGGGCGCTATCTGGTCGTCATCAATCCGCGGCGTGCCGCAGCCGCGGTCACCGCGCCCGCCGCCCTGTCATGCGGCCCGCTCCCGCGGCCCGTCGAGGTCTCGGGCGTACGCTTCGGCGCTCACACCATCACGGCGGAGGGGTTCGCGTACGGCGTCTTCGACCTGGGAGCGGGCCGGTCCGGGCGCCCTGCTTCCGGTTAGGGCCTGAGCAGCGTCTTGACCATGCCGTCCTGCTTGGCCTGGAACATCTCGTACGCCTTCGGGGCGTCCTCCAGCGGCATGGAGTGGGTGGCGAAACCCTCGACTCCCAGCGGATCACCGTCGCTCAGGAGCGGGAGGATGTCGTCGACCCAGCGCTTGACGTTGGCCTGACCCATCCGGAGCTGGATCTGCTTGTCGAACAGGGTCAGCATCGGCATCGGGTCGGTCATGCCGCCGTACACGCCGGACAGCGAGACGGTGCCGCCCCTGCGTACCACGTCGATCGCGGTGTACAGGGCGTGCAGGCGGTCGACTCCGGCGTGTTCCATCAGCTTCTGGCTCACGGCGTCGGGCAGCAGGCCGGTCATCCACTGGGCGGCCTTGGCGACGGGCGCGCCGTGGGCCTCCATGCCGACGGCGTCGATCACCGAGTCGGTGCCCCGGCCGTCGGTCAGGTCGCGGATGGCGTCGGGGAGGTTCTTGCCGTAACTGCGCAGGTCGAGCGGCTTGACGCCACGGGCCCCGGCGCGGCTCAGCCGCTCCGGCACCAGGTCGACGCCGATGACCAGGCTCGCTCCCCGGTGCAGGGCTATACGGGCCGCCATGTCGCCGATGGGGCCGAGGCCGAGGACGGTGACGGTTCCACCGGGCGGGATTGCGGCGTACTCGACAGCCTGCCAGGCGGTGGGCAGCACGTCGGAGAGGTAGACGTAACGCTCGTCGGGCGGTCCGTGCTCCACCTTGACCGGCAGGCTGTCACCGAACGGTACGCGGAGGAACTCGGCCTGCCCGCCGGGGACTTGGCCGTATAGCTTGGTGTATCCGAAGAGCGACGCGCCCATGCCGCGCTCCCGGACCTGGGTGGTCTCGCACTGCGAGTGCAGGCCCTGTTCGCACATGAAGCAGTGCTGGCAGGAGACGTTGAACGGGATCACGACCCGGTCGCCGGGCGACAGCGCGGTCACGCCGGCGCCCACTTCCTCCACGATGCCCATGGGTTCGTGGCCGAGGATGTCGCCGGGGTCCAGGTAGGGCCCGAGGATCTCGTACAAGTGCAGGTCGGAACCGCAGATGCCGGACGAGGTGATGCGTACGATCACGTCCGTCGGCTCATTCAGCTGCGGGTCGGGCACCGTCTCCACCCGTACGTCCCGCCTTCCGTGCCAGGTCAGTGCGCGCATCGCTCTCTCCTCGCCGCTCTTCGCCGCTCGGTCTCTCTCGCTCTGCGGGTCCCCAGCCGGGGCGGTGCCATTCCTGAATGTCCGGATTCGCCCCGTGCCGGGGTTCGGCCCCGGCGGGCCCGGTCCGGCCGGACAGCGGGCGTTCAGGACCGAACCGGCATGGCCTCCGCGCCCCGGCGCGCGGGCAGCGCCGCGCCCGGCATCGCCGTGCCGGAGAGCCTGGACCTCTCGGCGAGGCGCGCCGGCGGGCCGTACGTACCCGGAGGGACGTCACCGCGAGCGTGTTCAGCACGAACAGCGCCGACACCAGCCACTGCGGCGCCTGCGTGCGTTCCGTAACCCATAGAGGAATGCCGAGGCTGAGCAGCGGCATCCGCAGCAGCAGGACCGCGTTGAGGAGGGTGACGACGGCGTACGGCCGGTCGCGCAGTACCGCAGCCGTGCGCTAGTCGCCGCGCCGTGCGGACACGCGTGCCCGCGCGGCCGTACCGCGCGAGCCCGGCAGCGACGGCCGCCACCTCATCACGCGGGTCGCCAGCGCGGCGTAAGCGATGCCGACGAGGAGGGAGGCGAGCGTCGCAACCAGGGTGGGCATGCCTTCGAGGCGCGGGAAGACCTGCCAGTGCGTCACATAGATGTAGAGCGAACTGCCCGCGAGGACGCCCGCGACACGGTTGACCCAGGCCACGCTCGGTACGGTACGGACCCAGATCAGCAGGGTCAGGCCCACCACGACGACCACCTCACGGGCCAACTCGCCAGGGAAGAAGCCCGGCACGGTCGCAAGGACGGCGGCGTTCACGAGCAGCCGCTGACCCACCGTGGAGGCCCTGGCCGCGGTCCAGCCCAGCGCGAACAGCCAGAACACGGTGACCACCAGCGGAACGTGTACCCGTGCTTCGAGCCCGAACAGGTCGTAGCGGCCGATCAGGCCCAGGACCGCGAGGGCGGCGGGCAGCGCGAACGGGAAGCGCCGCTCGGCGCGGTCAACCCACGGCACGGCCAGCAGGGCGGCCACCGCGACCAGCATGTAGAGGAGGACCTCGATGAACCAGAAGCCGTCGTTGGGGCCGAGGAGGCTCGTGAGCAGCAGGACACCGGTGAGGTCGTAGTCGTCGGTGACGAGCAGCATCAGCGCGAGCCAGGCCATGCTCGGCACGGCGATCCGCGCGACGCTGCGGCCGATGTTCCGCAGCCGCTCGCGGCGGTCGGCGCAGCCGAGGTGGAAGCGGGCGAAGTTATACCCCGCGACGCCGAGCAGCACGTGGGCGCCGCCCTTGACCCAGAAGAGGTGGATGTGCGAGCCGACGATGAGCACGATGGCCACGGCACGCAGCGCGACGCTCGTCTCCAGCGTGCGGCGCCGGCTGCCGCGCCGCTTGTCCGCGGGCCGGCCCGACGGCTCGCGGAGTTCACGGATGGGCAGCGTGTGCCAGTGGTCGGGCAGTTCGCCGAGGACCTCTTCGAGGTGCAGTGACATCTCTACGTACGACAGGGAATCACCGCCGAGGCCGACGAAGCTGCTGTCCTCGGTGACAGCGTCCCGGTCGAGGATCCGGGCGTACAGGCGGCACAGAGCGGCGGCGGCCGGCTCGGACGCCGTCGCTTCGGCGGGGGCGGCGGGCGGCGCGGGCGCGGGCCCGGCCAGTTCCCGTATCGCCCGGTAGTCGGCCTTTCCGGTGGCGAGCCTGGGGAGTTCGGCCAGGACGCGGACGCGTACGGCGCGCGGAGGGAGACCGCATTCGGCGGTCACCAGCCGCCGCACTCCGTTGGGGTCGGCGGCCTCCGGATCGCCCAGGACGGCCACGACCAGCTCGTCGTCGTCGCCGGTGCAGCAGGCGGTGACCCCGTGCTTCTCCAGCATCGCCTCCACCTGCTGCGGGTCGATCCGCAGGCCGAGGATCTTCGCGAACCGGCTGCGCCGGCCGACCAGTTCGTACAGTCCGTCGGGGGCGAGCCGGGCGATGTCGCCGGTGTGCAGTTCGTCGACCGTACGGCCGAGAGCGAGGTCCTCGGGGCCTTCGGCGTAGCCGAGCATCACGTTGGGTCCGGTGTACACCAGTTCGCCGGTCGACTCGCCCGGCCAGTCCGGCAGCGGCTGGAGCCGGAAGGAGCCGCCGGGGACGGCGATTCCGGCCGCCTCCGGGCGGGTGTGCGCGAACTCCGGCGGCAGGTAGGCCATGCGGGCCGTCGCCTCGGTCTGGCCGTACATGACGAACAGGTCCCAGCCGGCCGCGCGGCCCAGCGCGGCGTACCGCGCGACGCGGGCGGGCGCCAGGCGCCCGCCCGCCTGGGTGACATAGCGCAGGTGGGGCAGTTCCATCGCGTCGAAGCCGACGCGGTCGAGCAGTTCGAAGGTGTACGGGACGCCGGCGAAGGTCGTTCCGCGGGCGTCGCAGAACAGTTCCCAGAAGCAGGCGTCGGTGACCGAGAGGCCGGTGAGGATCACCGCGGCGCCGCGCAGGAGGTGGCTGTGCAGGACGGAAAGGCCGTAGCAGTAGTGCATCGGCAGGGTCGTCGCGGCGCGGTCGGTGTCCCGGATGTCCAGGTACTCGGCTATGGATTCCGCGTTGGCCTGCACGTTCTGGTGCGAGAGGCGGACGAGCTTGGGCGATCCGGTGGAGCCGGAGGTGCTCAGCAGCAGCGCGAGATCGGGGTGGAGCGTATGCGCGGAGATGTCACGCCGCTCGTCGAGCACCCATCCGTCGCCGTCCGGGCGCGCCACCACGTCCGGGTCGTACGCGTCGGTCAGTGACCGCACGGCCTCCGGGTGGTCTCCGGGCACCAGCAGGACGGGGTGTCCGCCGGCCAGGGCCGCGAGGTGCACGACGAGGGCGTCGACGGTGTTGGCGGCGACGAGCAGGACCAGGCGCCGCTCCGGACCGAGGCGGCGGGCCGTGGCGTCGACCCGTACGGCCAGCTCACGGTAGGACACCCGGCCGTCGGCGGTGATGACGGCCGTACGGTCGCCGTGGGCCGCGAGGGCGTCGGCGAACGGAACGTTCTTGGTGCCTGGGAGCAGGCCGGAAGGGGCTTTCACGAGCGCATCTTAGGAAAGCCTTACTTGCTTGGATAGTCACAGAAACGTCACAAGTGATCCATTGTGGTGCGCGGATAAAGGCGGGGTAAGGTCGGCTCCGCCGCCCGCTCGACAGCGACAGAACGTTACGTACATCACTCTTGACGTTTAGGTTAGCTTTACCTTATTTATAGGGCGTTCCCAGGTTCCCCCGCGGCTCCGCCACGCCGCTCGCTCCCTGACGACGCGATCCGCGGCGCAAGTGAGCCATGCAGAAAGGCTTCGCATGCGACGCCCCCTGATCCGACGCCTCACCGCGCTGTGCGCGGCAGCGACCCTCCTCGCGACCGCCGCGGCCTGCGGCAACCCCGAGGACGACGCCGGTCTCGTGATCTACTCCGGCCGCAACGAGAACCTGGTCAAGCCACTCCTGGAGGACATGGAGAAGGCGATCGGCACGACGATCGCCGTCCGTTACGGCGACAGCGCCGAAATGGCCGCCCAGATCCAGGAGGAGGGCGACAAGACCAAGGCCGGCCTGTTCTTCTCCCAGGACGCCGGAGCCCTCGGAGCCCTCTCCACCAAGGGCCTACTCAAGAAGCTCCCCGAGTCGTCGCTGGACAAGGTGGACCCGTCCTTCCGCGGCGGCGCGGGCGACTGGGTGGGCACCTCGGGGCGCGTGCGCGTCCTCGCGTACCACCCCGGTCAGGTCAGCAAGGTCCCGGACAGCGTGCACGATCTGACCAAGCCCGAGTGGAAGGGCAAGGTCGGGTACGTCCCGACCAACGCCTCCTTCCAGGCATTCGTCACCGGCATGCGCGTCCTGGAGGGCGACGACGCCACCCGCGCCTGGCTCAAGGGCCTCAAGGCCAACGAGCCGAAGGTGTACGAGAACAACCTCAAGGTGCTGGACGCCGTCGGTGAGGGCGAGGTCGCCCTCGGACTGGTCAACCACTACTACTGGTACGAGCAGGTCGCCGAGAAGGGCGAGGACAAGGTCGGCGCGAAGATCCACTTCCTGCCGGGCGGTGACCCGGGTTCGCTCGTCAACGCGGCCGGCGTCGGCATCCTCAAGAGCAGCGACCAGACCGCGGCGGCGCAGAAGGCAGTCGACTTCCTGCTGTCCGAGAAGGCGCAGAAGTACTTCGCCGACGACACCAAGGAATACCCCCTGGCCGCAGGCGTCACCAGCACGGTCAAGGACCTGCCGGCGCTGGAGTCGCTCGACGCCCCCAAGATCGACCTCGGCAAGCTGGAATCGCTTCAGGAGACCCTGAAGATGCTCCAGGACGTCGGGATGGTCTGAGCCGTCATGCCTGCCCCGGATCCCGTCCCACCGGCGGGACCGGCCGCCCTCCCGCCCCGCCCGTCCGGCCCCCAGGCGCCGGCCGGGCGGCTGAGCGCCGAGCGCCGCCCGCCCGCCGTCCTCGTCGTTCCCGCCCTCGCGGCGGCCGTGTTCGCGCTGCTGCCGCTGGGCTACCTCGCGGTCCGCTCCCTGGAGCGCGGTCCCGCGTTCGCCTGGCAGGTCGTGGCGAACGAGCGCACGGCGGAACTGCTCGGCCGGAGCCTCGGCCTCGCCGCCGTCGTCGTCACGGCCAGCCTGCTCCTGGGCATTTCGCTGGCCTGGCTGACCGTGCGGACGGCGCTGCCCGCCGCCCGGGCCTGGTCCGTGCTGGTGACACTGCCGCTCGCGGTGCCCAGTTATGTGGCGGCCTTCGCGTGGCTGTCCGCCTTCCCGGATCTCGCGGGCTTCACCGGTTCGGCCCTGGCGCTGACCCTGGTGAGCTTCCCGTACGTCTACCTGCCCGTCACGGCCTCGCTGCGCGGCGCCGATCCGGCGCAGGAGGAAGTCTCCCGGTCGCTCGGCACCGGGGCGCTGCGTACCTTCTGGCGCGTGACACTGCCCCAGGTGCGGCCCGCCGCGGCCGGAGGCGCGGTGCTGGTCGCGCTCTACGTCCTCTCCGACTTCGGCGCCGTGTCGCTGATGCGGTACGACACGTTCACGCGCGGCATCTACACCTCGTACCGGGCCAGTTTCGACCGTACGCCCGCCGCCGCCCTCAGCGTCGTACTCGTCGTGATGACCGTCGCACTGGTCGCCGCCGAGGCGCGCACGCGCGGGCGCGCGGGCCACGCGAGGACGGGAACCGGCACCGCGCGGCCCGCCGTCGCGGCGCCGCTCGGGCGGTGGCGCGTACCGGCGCTGGCCTGGTGCGCGGCGGTCACCGCCGTCGCCGTCGTCACGCCGCTGGCCACGCTCGGGTACTGGCTCGCCGTCGGCAACTCGGCGACGTCGGACCCGGCCCGGCTGCTCGAAACCGCCGGCACGACCCTCGGCGTCGCGGCCGCCGGCGCGCTGCTGACGACGCTGCTCGCCCTGCCCGTGGGCGTGATCGCCGCCCGCCACCGGGGACGCGCCGCCCACCTGCTGGAGCAGTCCGCGTACGCGGGCCACGCGCTGCCGGGCATCACCGTCGCGCTGTCGCTCGTCTTCTTCGCGGTCCGGTACGCCGAACCGCTCTACCAGGACTACCCGTTGCTGGTCTGCGCCTACGCCGTACTCTTCCTGCCGGTCGCGGTCGCGGGCACCCGGGCCGCCGTACTCCAGTCCCCGCCGGTACTGGAGGACGTCGCCCGCTCGCTCGGCCGCAGCCCCCTGCGCGTGCTGCGGGAGGTCACCGTGCCGCTGGCCGCGCCGGGGGTGGCCGCCGGGGCGGCGCTGACGTTCGTCGTCTGCATGAAGGAACTGCCGGCGACGCTGCTCCTGCGCCCCACCGGCATGGACACCCTCGCCACCCGTCTGTGGACGGAGACCGGAACCGGATCCTTCGCCGCCGCCGCACCGTACGCGGCGGCGCTGATCCTGCTCGCCGCCGTCCCCTCGTACCTCCTTGGGAGGCACCGCACATGAACGACCTGCGGATCACCGGAGTGTCCAAGGGCTACGGTCCGGGCTCGACGGTCCTCGACGGCCTGGACCTGGACGTCCCCGGTGGCGCGCTGGCCGCCGTACTCGGCCCCTCCGGCTGCGGCAAGACCACCCTGCTGCGCGTCGTCGCCGGCTTTCTGCGGGCGGACGCGGGCACCGTCGCTGTCGGCGGGCGCACCCTGGCCGGTCCGGGGACGCATCTGCCTCCGGAGAGCCGCCGGGTCGGGATCGTGCCCCAGGAGGGCGCGCTCTTCCCGCACTTGAGCGTCGCGCGCAATGTCGCCTTCGGTCTGACCGGCCGGGACCGCGCCGAACGCCGCGGCCGCACGGACGAGATGCTCGACCTCGTCGGCCTGGCCGGGTACGGCGAGCGGATGCCGCACGAGCTGTCCGGCGGACAGCAGCAACGCGTCGCCCTGGCCCGCGCCCTGGCGCCGGAGCCCGCGCTGGTCCTGCTGGACGAGCCGTTCAACGCGCTCGACAGCGCCCTGCGCGCGGGGGTGCGGGCCGACGTACGGGCCGCCCTGCGCGCCACCGGCGCCACCGGCGTCCTGGTCACGCACGACCAGCAGGAGGCGCTGTCCATGGCGGACCTGGTCGCGGTCGTACGGGACGGGAGGGTCGCCCAGTGCGACACACCCCAGGAGGTCTACCGCCGGCCCGCCGACACCTGGGTGGCCCGCTTCGTCGGCGACGCCGTCCTGCTGCCCGGCACGGCGGACGAAAGCGGCGCCACGGCCGACACCGCGCTGGGCCGCCTCCCGCTCGCCGCCGCCGGGAGCCGGGGCGGGGGCACCGTGCTGCTCCGGCCGGAGCAACTGCGCCTCACGGAACCCGGAGGCCCCGGGGAGTCCGGGAAGGCCGCCCGGGGGACGGTGACCGACGTGGCGTACTACGGGCACGACGCGATGGTCACGGTCGCCGTGGACGGACTGGAAACCCCGGTCGGCGTCCGCATCACCGGACCGGTACCCGTGCACCCGGGCGAGCGCACCGGCGTCCACGTCACGGGCGAGGCGACGCTGCACGCCTGACGCGGTCAGCGGTAGGCGGCGGGAAGGGCGCGGACGGCGGCGGTCGCGCAGGGGGCGGGTGAACCGTCCGCGCCCCGTACCCCTCAGCCGACCGGGAGCCGGTCCCGTACGGAGCCGGCCGCCGACTGGACGCCGTGCGCCGCGCCGGAGACCGCCGAGCCGGCCGCCGACTGGACGCTGTGCGCAGCGCCGGAGACGGCCGAGCCCACATCGCGCTTGGCCCGGCGGGCACTGCGCCGGCCGGACGACGCCGCCGTGCGCGAGCGGTAGGCCAGGGACGGCTTGCCGTGCGTGTCCGCGGCGGCGAGCAGCAGCCCGCCGAAGAGGGACAGGTTCTTGACGAACTGGACGCGCTGGTGGTCCCGTTCGTCCGGGTCCTCGGTCTTCCACCAGGCGTGCCCGGCGATCGTCGTGGGCACGAGCGTCGCGGCCAGTGCGAGGGCGGAGGCGCGCGGGAACCGGCCGATGGAGAGCAGGAAGCCCGCTCCCAGCTGGACGGCGCTGTTGATCTGTACGAGCCGCACCGTGTCGTCCGGCAGCTGCGTGACCCGCTCCGCCACGGGCTGGGCGACCGGGTCGGCGGCCGGAGCCACCGACCGCGGGTCGCGCAGGGTACGGAGCCCGCCCGAGACGAAGACGGAGGCGAGCAGGGGGCGGGCGGCTTTCCTCAGAATAGGCATGCCGACCGACTGCCCCGAGTCGGGGCGCTCACGCCTGCCGCTTCACCCGAGGAAGCTCAGCCGCACACGGCGGTCGGGATTGTCCTTGTTCGTGTCGACCAGGCAGACGGACTGCCAGGTGCCCAGTTCCAGGCGGCCCGCGATCACGGGCAGGGTCGCGTGCGGAGGGATCAGGGCAGGCAGTACGTGGTCCCGGCCGTGCCCGGGGGTGCCGTGGCGGTGCTGCCAGCGATCGTCGGCGGGGAGCAGGGTGTGCAGCGCGGCAAGGAGGTCGCTGTCGCTGCCCGCACCGGTTTCGAGGATCGCGATACCGGCCGTCGCGTGCGGGACGAAGATGTTGAGCAGGCCGTCCCTGTCTCGCGCGGCCTGCTGGAGGAACTGCTCGCAGTCGTGGGTCAGGTCGGCCACGGTCTCGTCCGTACCGGTGGTGACGTTCAGGATGCGGGTGGTGAAGACGTCGGACATGTCTCCATCATGCACACGACTACGCACCCGGCAGGGTGTCCAGGTCCGGCTGGACCTCCACCGTGCACTCGGCGTCCTCCGGGCCCACGCCCTCGGTGTCCCGCCAGACGCAGATACGTACGTGATGGACGCCCGACCCCTCGTGATCCCACTCCGTCGCAAGGTCACGCACCACCACCGCCGCCACGAATTCGGCGTCCTCGGGCTGGGTGGCGGTGCTGATGGTGCCCCGGTAGCGGGCCCCGAGGGGGCGCCAGCCGGCGCTTCCCGCAGGTGCGTCCACGCGGTACACGTAATCGACGGTCGTCATTTCGGCACCGTACCCACATCGCCGGGAATTACGTGGGGCCGGGAAGATCCGCGCCTGCGGCCCTGTTGGTGGAAA
Source organism: Streptomyces agglomeratus (assembly GCF_001746415.1). NCBI lineage: Bacteria > Bacillati > Actinomycetota > Actinomycetes > Kitasatosporales > Streptomycetaceae > Streptomyces > Streptomyces agglomeratus. The sequence continues at coordinate 6,899,303 of NZ_MEHJ01000001.1, read as the reverse complement.
CATGAACAATCTTGGAGTGCGGGACGTGGACGTGGTGGTCATCGGCGCCGGGCAGGCGGGACTGTCCAGCGCCTACCACCTGCGGCGCTCCGGCCTGGAGCCCGGCCGTGACTTCGTCGTGCTCGACCACTCCCCGCGGCCGGGCGGCGCGTGGCAGTTCCGGTGGCCCTCGCTGACGTACGCGAAGGTGCACGGGATGCACAGCCTGCCGGGCATGGAGCTGACCGGCGCCGACGACAGCCGCCCGTCCTCGGAGGTCGTCGGGGAGTACTTCGCGGCGTACGAGCGGACCTTCGCCCTGAGCGTGCGGCGGCCCGTCGGCGTGTCGGCGGTGCGGGAGGGCGAGGGCGGCCGGCTGCTCGTCGAGACGTCCGCGGGCACGTGGGCGGCGCGGGCTCTGATCAACGCCACGGGGACCTGGGACCGGCCGTTCTGGCCCCGCTACCCCGGTCAGGAGACCTTCCTGGGGCAGCAGCTGCACACCGCCGACTATCCGGGGCCGCAGGCGTTCACCGGGCGGCGGGTGGTCGTGGTGGGCGGCGGGACCTCCGGTGTTCAGCATCTGATGGAGATCGCCGCCGTGGCGGCGGAGACCACCTGGGTGACGCGCCGGCCGCCGGTCTTCCGCGACGGTCCGTTCGGCGAGGACCAGGGGCGGGCGGCGGTCGCGCTCGTGGACGAGCGGGTACGGCGCGGGCTGCCGCCGCAGAGCGTCGTGTCGGTGACGGGTCTGCCGGTCACGGAGGCGGTCGCGCGTGCCCGCGCGGACGGGGTCCTGGACCGGCTGCCGATGTTCGACAGCATTACGCCGAACGGGGTGGCCTGGGCCGACGGACGTACGGTCGACGCCGACGTCATCCTGTGGGCCACCGGATTCCGCGCCGTGATCGACCATCTCGCACCGCTCAGGCTGCGCGAGCGGGGCGGCGGCATCCGTGTGGAGGGCACCCGGGCGGTGCGCGACGAGCGGGTCCACCTGGTGGGTTACGGGCCCTCGGCCAGCACGGTCGGGGCCAACCGGGCGGGGCGGGAGGCCGTGCGCGCGATCATGCGGCTGCTGGAGCGGCGGCCTGCGGACGGCGTGGCCGTGGGGGCGGTCCCGGCGGATCCGGTCGCGCGCGGGCTGTTCGCGGCGGACCCCGTGGCGGTGGCGTCCGGTTCGGCGGGTCGGCCGGGTCCGGCGGGTCCGGCGGACGAGCCGGTGGCGCCTGCCCCGGAGCCGGTCACCGCGCCCGTCCGTATCCCTGCCGCCGCCCCGGTCCGCTTCGCCGACGCTCCGGTTCCGGTCGGCGGCTGACGGCGTCAGCCGCCGTTCTTGCTCGCGCCCCTGCGGTTCGCGTTGAACTCCGCTACGTTCTTCCGCTGTTCGGCGTAGCTGTCGGTGAAGCGCGTGTCTCCGGGCGCCACGGTGACGAAGTACAGCCACTCCCCCGGCGGCGGGTCGAGCGTCGCGTTCATCGCCTCGCGCCCCGGGTTCCCGATCGGCGTGGGCGGCAGGCCGGCACGCCGGTACGTGTTGTAGGGGGTGTTGATCCTGGTGTCCGCGTGCGTGGTGTCGAGGGTCGAGCGCTTCAGCGCGTAGTTGAGCGTCGAGTCCATCTGGAGCGGCATGCCCCGCGCCAGCCGGTTGTCGATGACGCGGGCGACCTTCCCCATGTCCTCCGGTGTGTCGGCCTCGGCCTGCACGATGCTGGCGACGACGACGTCACGGTACGCCGTGGGCGTGGCCCCGAAGTTCCTGCCCGCCGTGTTGACCATGTACGAGAGCAGACTCGCCGGTGTCGCCTTCTCGTCGACGGGATACGTGGCCGGGAAGAGGTAGCCCTCGGGGTTTCCCCTGGCCGCGCGCGGCAGCTTCAGACGGGCCGTGCGCGCCGCTTTCTCGGCCGTCCTCGGCGCCGCGCCGAGCGCCTTGTCGACCGCGGCGTACACCTGGGAGGCCCGCCACCCCTCCGGGATCAGGAGACTGCGCGGCTCGCGCTTCTCGTCCCTCAGCAGCAGCAGAGGCACCAGGACCGCGGCGGTCGCCACCACGGCGGCCATGCCGGCGATCAGCAGCAGCCGGCCGCGGCGCGTCAGGCGGGGACTGCTCGCGGGCCGTTCCGGTGCGGACTCGTTCTCCATGCGGGCACGCTAACCCGCCGCACTCACGGTTCCCGGGATCCCGGGAGGGGCAATCGGTCACTCCCGCGCGCGTGCGAAGCACGACGGGGGAGCGGGTGTTCGCCCGAACAGGTGGCCGCCGTGCGGCATGTCGTTGTTTTCCGGGGAGCGGTGGCGCTGCCGCGCGCACCCGCTCAGCCGGTGGCGGGCGACATCCGGGCGTCCCTGCGCACGAGCGCCGCGTACCGGCCGTCCCGGGCGAGCAGTTCCTCGTGCGTACCGCGCTCGACGGTCTCCCCCGCGTCGAGGACGACGATCTGGTCGGCGTCCCTGACCGTGGAGAGCCGGTGCGCGATGGTGATGGTCGTCCGGCCCGCCGAAAGGGCGTCGATGGCCTGCTGCACCGCGTGCTCGGTTCGGGTGTCGAGGGCGCTCGTCGCCTCGTCGAGGATGAGGACGGGCGGGTCCCGCAGGATGGTCCGGGCGATCGCCAGCCGCTGCTTCTCGCCGCCGGAGAAGCGGTATCCGCGCTCACCGACCAGGGTGTCGTACCCGTCGGGGAGTGAGGCGATGTGGTCGTGGATCTGGGCCGCCTCGGCGGCGGCGCGCAGCTCCTCGTCGGTGGCGTCCGGCTTGGCGAAGCGCAGGTTCTCGGCGACGGAGGCGTGGAAGAGGTACGTCTCCTGGGAGACCACGCCGACGGCCCGGGCCAGCGTGTCGAAATCCAGGTCGCGCACGTCGACGCCGTCGAGGGTGACGCCGCCGCCGGTCACGTCGTACAGCCGGGGCACCAGGTAGCTGAGCGTGCTCTTGCCGGAGCCGGTGGGCCCGACTACGGCCAGACTGCCGCCCGCCGGGACGGTGATGTCGATGCCGGTGAGGGTCCGGCCGCTCTTCTCGTCGTACGCGAAGTGGACGTCGTCGAAGCGCACCTCGCCGCGGATCTTCTCCAGCCGGACCGGCTTCTCGGGCTCGGTGATGTCCACCGGCAGGTCGAGGTACTCGAAGATCCGCTGGAAGAGCGCGAGGGAGGTCTGCATCTGCACACCGGTCGACAGCAGGCTCACGGCCGGCCGGAAGAGGCCCTGCTGGAGCGAGACGAAGGCGACGAGCGTGCCGAGGGAGACGGCCGCCCCGCCCGACTGCATGGTGAGGCCGGCCGCCCAGTAGATGACGGCGGGCATGGCGGCCATGACGATGCCGATGGTCGACATCCGCCAGCGCCCGGCCATGTTGGAGCGCACTTCGAGGTCGACGAGGCGCTCGGACTCGTCGGCGAAGGACTTGGTGAGGGAGTCGGCGCGGCCCATGGTGCGGCCGAGCAGGATGCCGCTGACCGACAGCGACTCGGTGACGGTGGCGGCCATCGAGGCCATCTGCTTCTGGCGCTGCGTGGTGATCTTCTTGCGCTCGCGGCCGACCCGGCGGCTGATCCACACGAACACCGGCAGCAGGAGCAGCGAGACGACGGTCAGCCGCCAGTCGAGGGCCAGCATGGCAACGACCGTGGCCACCACCGAGGTGAGGTTCGAGACGAGCGAGGTCGCGGTGGAGGTCACCGTCGCCTGCATGCCGCCGATGTCGTTGGCGATGCGGGACTGCACCTCACCGGTGCGGGTCCTGGTGAAGAAGGCGAGCGGCATGCGCTGAAGCTGGGCGTAGACGGCGGTGCGCAGGTCGTGCATGACGCGCTGGCCGACCGTCGTGGAGATCAGGGTCTGGAGTACGCCGAAGACGCTCGTCACCACGGCGGTCAGGATCATGCCGAGGGCGAGCAGGCTGAGCAGGCCCGTACGCCCCTGCGGGATCGCGGTGTCGAGGATCTCCCTGAGCATGAACGGGGAGGCGACGGCGACGAGGGAGGAGGCGGCGACCAGCAGGCCGACGACGGCCAGCCGGCCCCGGTACGGGCGGAACAGCCTGAGGATGCGGCGCACCTGCGCGGGCTCCTCCGGCTGGCCGGGATCGCGGGCCGGGGGTGTCCACGTGGGTCGATCGGGGTGCATGGGCTCCTTCGCGAGGGGTGAGATGCCGGATTACGAAGCCTAGCCGATTGTTACCTCTGCTCACAATGACTGTATTCACAATGAGTGTGGTCCTGATATTGTTCCCGGTATGAGCACCTCAGACGCCGACGGCGTGCTGGCCGAGCAGCTGCTGCGGCTGACGCGCCGGCTTCACCGGATCCAGCGTCAGCAGATGGAGCCGATCGGCATCACTCCGGCCCAGTCACGCCTCCTGCGTACCGTTTCGCACTACGACCTGCACGACGAGCCGCCGCCGCGGATGGCCGACCTGGCCCGGCGCCTGGATGTCGTGCCGCGCGCGGTGACCACCCTCGTCGACGGGCTGGAGGCGAGCGGGCGGGTGCGCCGCGTGCCCGATCCCACCAACCGCCGGGTGATCAGGATCGAGCTGACCGACACCGGCCGCGCCACGCTGCGTGCCCTGCGCAGCGCGCGCCGCGACGCCGCGGAGGACATCCTTGCTCCATTGACCGCCGAGCAGCGCGAGGTGCTCGGGGGCCTGCTGTCCGCTCTGGTCGACGGGATGCCGGAGCGCCGCTGCTGAGCCGAGGGGACCGACCCGCATGCCGCTGCTGGAGCCCGAACCCGGATCGCTGCGGCCCGCCGCCCCGAGGTGTCCGGCGCCCGACCGGGTGCCGGACACCCTGGCCGGCGGCACGCCCGAGCCGCTGCGCCGCGAACTGACCGATCTGCTCGGCGCGGGCAAGGTGCTATGGAAGGTCTCCGACCTCGTGCGGTACGCGTCGGACGCCAGCCCGTACCGCTTCGTTCCCCGGGTGGTCGTGGTCGCCGAGGACATCGACGACATCTCGGCGGTGCTCTCGTACGCCCACACCCGAGGCCGCGAGGTCGTCTTCCGGGCGGCGGGCACCTCGCTCAACGGCCAGGCGCAGGGCGAGGACATCCTCGTCGACGTACGCCGTCACTGGGCGGGCGTCGAAGTCCTCGACGGCGGCGCGCGCGCCAGGGTCCGCCCGGGCACCACGGTGGTACGGGCCAACGCCGCCCTCGCGCGCCACGGCCGCGTTCTCGGCCCCGACCCGGCGAGCGCCATCGCCTGCACGGTCGGCGGCGTCGTCGCCAACAACGCCTCCGGCATGACGGCGGGCACCGCCCGCAACTCCTACCGCACCGTCGCCTCCCTCACCTTCGTCCTGCCGGGCGGCACGGTCGTCGACACGGCGGACCCGGCGGCCGACGGGGAACTGGCGCGCGCGGAGCCGGACCTGTGCGCCAGGCTGATGGCGATCAAGGCGGAGATCGAGGCGGACGCGGAACTCACGGCCCGTATCCGCGCGAAGTACGAGATCAAGAACACCAACGGCTACCGGCTCGACGCCTACCTCGACGGGGCGACTCCCGTGGAGATCCTGCGCGGCCTGATGGTCGGCTCCGAGGGCACCCTCGGCTTCATCTCCGAGGTCGTCTTCGACACGCTGCCGCTGGACCGCGCGCTCTCCACCGCTCTGCTCTTCTTCCCCACACTGTCCGCCGCGGCCGCCGCCGTCCCCCGTTTCAACGACGCGGGTGCGCTCGCCGTCGAGCTGATGGACGGCAACACGCTGCGCGCCTCGGTGAGCGTCGAAGGGGTACCGGCGGACTGGGCGCGGCTGCCCGTGGGGACGACGGCGCTGCTGGTGGAGTTCCGGGCGCCCGGCGCGGCAGCTCTCGACGCGTACGAACGAGCGGCGGCCGAGGTGCTGGCCGGGCTCGAACTCGTCGCCCCGGTCCCCTCGGTGACCAACACGTTCACCCGGGACGCGAGGACGATCGGCGGCTACTGGAAGGCCCGCAAGGCGTTCGTCACGGCCGTCGGCGGCTCCCGCCCCGCCGGCACGACCCTGATCACCGAGGATTTCGCCGTACCGCCGTCACGGCTGGCCGAGGCGTGCGAGGCGCTGCTGCGCCTCCAGAGCCGGCACGGGTTCGACGCGGCCGTGGCGGGTCACGCGGCGCACGGCAATCTGCACTTCCTGCTGGCCTTCGACGCCGCCGACCCGGCCGACGTGGCGCGCTACGCCGCCTTCATGGACGACTTCTGCCGGCTGACCACCGGCCGCTTCGACGGTTCGCTGAAGGCGGAGCACGCCACCGGACGCAACATCGCGCCCTTTCTGGAACTGGAGTGGGGTCCGAAGGCGACGGAACTGATGTGGCGTACGAAGCGGCTCCTCGACCCGGGCGGAGTGCTGGCCCCGCGCATCGTGCTGGACCGCGATCCGACAGCGCATCTGCGCGGCCTCAAGACCATCCCCGGCGTCGAGCCGGTCGCCGATCCATGCATCGAGTGCGGATTCTGCGAACCGACCTGCCCCAGCACCGATCTGACGACCACTCCGCGCCAGCGCATCGTGCTGCGCCGGGAAATGACCCGCCAGCCGCCGGGCTCGCCGGTCCAGGACGCGTTGCTCGACGCGTACGGGTACGACGCGGTGGACACCTGCGCCGGTGATTCGACCTGCGCGCTCGCGTGTCCCGTCGGTATCGACACAGGCGCGCTGATGAGGGACTTCAGGCACCGCCGCCACTCGCCGCGCGAGGAACGGATCGCGGCGCTGGCCGCCCGGCACTTCGGGGCGGTCGAGGCCGCCGCGCGCCTCGCGGTCGCCGCCGCGGACCGGGCCGGTGACCGGCTCGCCGGGTCGGTCACCAACCTCGCCCGCAGGGCCGTACGCCCCGGCCTGGTCCCGGAGTGGCTGCCGCAGCTCCCCGGCGCCGCGGCCCGGCCCCTCCCCCGCACCCCGCGCACCGGCGCGCACGCCGTCTACTACCCGGCGTGCGTGAACCGCGTCTTCGGTGAGCCGCGGGGCCACTGGGGGCCGTCGCTCCCGCAGGCCGTGGTCGCCGTGTCGCGGCGCGCCGGAAGGCCGGTGTGGATCCCGGACGACGTCGCCGGCACGTGCTGCGCGACGATCTGGCACTCGAAGGGGTACGCGGCGGGCAACTCCGTCATGGCGAACCGCGTCGTCGAGGCCGCCTGGGGCTGGACGGCGGGCGGCACACTGCCGCTGGTCGTCGACGCGTCCTCCTGCACGCTCGGCCTCGCCCGCGAGGTCGTGCCGTATCTCACCGACGCCAACCGGGAGTTGCACGCGGAGCTGACCGTCGTCGATTCGGTCGTCTGGGCCGCCGACGAGCTGCTGCCCCGGCTCCCGGTGCTGCGCAGGGCCGATTCCGCCGTTCTCCACCCCACGTGTTCCATGCGGCACCTGGGCGACGAGGAGCGGTTGCGCACGGTCGCCGAGGCGTGCGCGTGGGAAGTCGTCGTACCCGACGACGTGCGCTGCTGCGCGTTCGCGGGCGACCGCGGGCTGCTGCACAAGGAGCTGACGGAGTCGGCCACGGCGCGCGAGGGCGCGGAGGTCCGGGCGCGGGAGTACGACCTGTATCTCAGCGCGAACCGGATGTGCGAGGTCGGCATGGAGCGCGCGACCGGCCGCGGCTACCGCTCCGTACTGCTGGAACTGGAGCGCGTGACCCGCCCCCACACCTGACATATCGTCACATCACTTTCGAAGAAGGACATTTGACCGACGTCGCGTCTCTGGGAACCGTGAGGTCCTCGCGCTACCCTCCGCCGCATGATTCCCACGGTGGTCTGGGGCACCGGCAACGTCGGCCGTGCGGCCGTCCGCGCCGTCGACGCCCATCCGGCGCTCGGCCTCGCGGCCGTTCTCGTGCACAACCCCGCCAAGGTGGGCCGCGACGCGGGCGACCTCGGCGGCCTCGACCGCGCTCTGGGGGTCGCGGCGAGCGACGACATCGAGGCGGTACTGGCCGCCGGCCCCCGGGCCGTGGTGTACGCGGCCTCCGGTGACGTCCGCCCCGACGAGGCCCTCGCGGACATCGTCCGGGCGATCCGGTCCGGCGCCGTGGTGGTCACCCCTTCGCTGTACGCGCTGTACGACCGGCACGGTGCCCCACCGGAGCTGCGCGAGCCCGTCCTGGCGGCGGTCGCGGAAGGCGGCGGTTCGCTGTTCGTCTCGGGGGTCGACCCCGGCTGGGGCAACGACGTACTGCCGCTGCTGATCAGCGGACTCGGCAGCACCGTGGACGTGATCCGCTGCCAGGAGATCTTCGACTACTCCACCTACGACCAGCCCGAATCGGTGCGCCACCTGATCGGAATGGGACACCCGATGGACTACGAGCCGCTGATGCTCGCCCCGACGGTCCCGACCATGGTGTGGGGCGGGCAGATACGGCTGATGGCCAGGGCTCTCGGCGCAGAACTCGACGAGATCCGCGAGACCCTGGACCGGCGCGCGCTCGACACCACGGTGACCACGAGAACCATGGGCGAGTTCGAGGCCGGCACGCAGGGCGCGGTGCGGTTCGAGGTGCAGGGCATCGTCGCGGGCGAGCCCCGCATCGTCATCGAGCACGTCACCCGCATCCACCCGTCCTGCGCCCCCGACTGGCCGGCACCGCCGGACGGAGCCGGAGCACACCGGGTGATCATCGAAGGGCGCCCGCGCATCGAGGTCACGGTCGAGGCCACCGACGAGGACGAGAACCGGTCGGCGGGCGGCAACGCCACCGCGGTCGGCCGCCTGGTCGGCGCCATCGACTGGCTCGTCGACGCGAAGCCCGGACTCTACGACGCGCTCGACGTACCCCTGCGCCCCGCCGTGGGCAAGCTCGGAAGGAGCCGGCGATGAACATCGACATACCCGAGGGCAAGGACGCCATCGCGTACGTGTGGGGCGAGATGGTCCCCGGCATCGGGACCGCCGCGGCGGACTTCTCGATGGCGGTGTACGCCCATACGACCCTGGGGCTGCGCGAGTTCGAGGCCGCGCGGCTGCGGATCGCGCAGATCAACGGCTGCGTGTTCTGCCTCGACTGGCGGACCGAACGCGACGGGCAGAAGGTCGAGGAGGGGTTCGCCGAGGCGGTGACACGGTGGCGCACGACCGACGCGTTCGACGAGCGCACCCGACTGGCCGCCGAGTACGCCGAGCGGTACGCGCTGGACCACCACGGCCTGGACGAGGAGTTCTGGACACGGATGACAGCGCGCTACAGCCAGTTGGAGATCGTCGAGCTGAGCATGAGCATCGGTTCCTGGCTGGCGTTCGGCCGGCTCAACCATGTGCTGGGGCTCGACACCGCGTGCGTGCTGCCCGGGCACTGAGGTGCGGGGCGGCGGGTCCCGGAGCCGTTCAGTGGGTCCGGGGCCGCTCGGTGGTCCGGCCGGCCCCGGCACGGCGCATCGCTACAGGTCGGCAGCGATGATCCTTTCGATGTTCCGTTCGGCGAGCGCCGTGATGGTCACGAACGGGTTGACACTGGCGTTGCCCGGGATCAGCGAGCCGTCGATGACGTACAGGCCCCGATGGCCGTGCAGCCGCCCGTAGTTGTCGGTGGCCCTGTCGAGCACCACGCCGCCGAGCGGGTGGTACGTGAGGTGGTCGCCCCAGATCTTGTACGCGCCGAAGAGGTCGGTCCGGTAGATCGTCCCCTCCTTCGCGTTGATTTTGTCGAAGATCGTCTTGGCGGCGTCGATGGACGGCTGCTTCCAGGCGGTCTGCCAGTTCAGGTCGGCCCGTCCCGTCGCGGCGTTCCAGGAGAACTCCGCGCGGTGCGGGTTCTTGGTGATGGACAGGTAGAACGAGGCGTACGTCTCGATCCCGGTGGGCAGGGGCGCCACCTCGGCGAAGGCGCCGCCGGCGTCCCAGTTGTCGATGCCGGCGGTGGGCATGGACGCCTGGAGTTTGCCGGTCGCGTCCCACATGTGGTTGGCGCGCCCGCACATGACGTTGCCGTTGTCGCCCCAGCCCTTGCCGATCTCCTGGTTCAGTCCGGGCAGCGCTCCGGTCGCCTTCAGCCGGGTCAGCAGCTTGCTGGTTCCGACGCTGCCCGCCGCGAAGAACACCCGGTCCGCCGTCACGCTCTTGGTGGCCGTGGTCTCGCCGCCGGTGCCGAGCTGGTCGATGAGGACCGTGTAGCCGCCACCGGCCGCCGGCGCGACCGAAGTGACCTTGTGCAGCGGCGAGACGGTGACCCTGCCGGTCGCCGCCGCCCGGGCGAGGTAGGTCTGGCGCAGCGTTTTCTTGCCGTAGTTGTTGCCGTAGAGGACCTCGCCCTCCAGTGCCGACTTGGGAACGGAGCCGTCCGCCTCCCGCTTCATGTAGTCCCAGTCGTACACGTTGGGCACGAAGACGAACGGAAAGCAGGACCGCTGGGCGTGCTTGCGCCCGACCCTGGCGTACTGGTAGCAGGCGGCGCTCTCCCACCAGGCCGGGTCGACGTGGCTGACGCCGAGCCCGGCGTTGGCGCGCGGGTAGTAGACGTCATACATCTCGGCGGCGTTCACGGACGGGAGGACGCCGCCGAAGTTCTCCCGTCTCGGCGTGACGGCCATGCCGCCGTTGACGAGCGAGCCGCCGCCGACCCCGCGTCCCTGGTAGACCGTGATGCCGGCGAAGTCCTCGGCGTCCAGGATCCCGGTGTGCCGGGGGATGTCCTTGTCGAGCGGGAAGCCGAGGAAGTTGCTGAGGGGCTGTTTGGTCCTGGTGCGGAGCCAGAAGGAGCGGTAGTCCGGCCTGGTCGTGTTGGCGAAGATCCTTCCGTCCGGTCCGGGGGTGTCCCAGGACATGCCCATCTCGATCATCTGTACGTCGACACCCGCCTCGGCGAGGCGCAGCGCCGCGACGGAGCCGCCGTACCCCGTACCGATCACCAGGACCGGGACGTGCGCCCCGGTGGCGATCGGGACGGCGGCCCGGGCGGCTTGCGCCCGGGCCACGCCCGGGTGACCGGCCAGCGCGGCGGCGCTCAGAAGAGAACCTGTTCCAGCGATGAATCCACGACGCGTGACGCCTCTCGGACCGGCGTCACGCTGGACGATGTCACCCATGTGATGTTCCTCACTTCAAGGTGAACGGAAACAGGTTCTACTGCCGTCGGCGTGCGAAGTCACTACATACTTGAAGGTAATTTGCGCGGAGCGCCGGAGGGCCGGCAGCGGATCAGCAGCGCAGCCGGTCCTCAGTAATCGTCCCCTGCGCCGTCCTCAGACTCCGGTCGTAACAGCCCGCCGTCCCCGAGAGCCGGAAGCGTTCGCTCGACGTGCCGACCGCGTGCCGCTGGTCGCGCGGGACGTTCGCGGTGTACGTCGCGTCTCCCTCGTACGCGTCGTCGGAACGCGACCAGGACATCCGCTTCCCGCCCCGCTCCGTGGCCGTGTACGCGCGGTCGCCGAGCGCGAGCACCGTACGCAGCCGGTCGCCGGCGCCGAGCGTCGTCGTACCGTCCATCGTGTACGTGCGGTGCGCGCGCACGGCGGTGGCCGGGCCGCGCCCGTCGGTGGTGACGGTCTCGTTGTCCGTCCAGGTGCCTCTGAGCGCGTCGAGATTCTCGCCGTCGGTCCAGCGGTGGACGGACGTGTGGGCGAGCGTACGGTCGACGGTCGTGACGACGCGGCCGTGAGAGGTGTTCAGATGGCCGGAGAAAGTGAGCCGGTGACCACCCCTCGTGTCGAGGCGGTGTTCGGAACCCGCCGTGTACACCGGTGAGTTGACCGGGGTCCCGTCGTCGTGCCGGGTCAGCGCGCCGGTGACCACCTCACGGCCCTTGTCCTGCCACACCAGCACGTTGACGGGCGTGCTCCAGCCGGTCTGCCCCTCGGGGACACCGGTAACTGAGACCTCCACGCGGTGCGGGCGGCCGTCGTTGAGCCTGCCGGCGAACGGCGTGAGGTCGTACTGGACGGGCTTGACGTCGAAGGCGCGCGGGCCGGGGATCACGTACCAGAGGAAGGGGTTGGACCAGCCGCCCGTCCAGACCGTGGGGAACGGCGCGGCGATGCCCGCGAGTTGTCCGTCGACCTTGATCTGCACCTCGCGGTAGGGGCCGTCCGGGGTCCGGCAGGAATACGGGGCCTCCTCGGGGACGGAGAGGTACCAGTACTCCTCGCAGCCGCCGCCCGAGCCCGTCGCGTACACCTCGGCGACGATGCGCTCGGAGTTGCGCGGAGTGGTGAGGGAGTTCCCGCCGTCGAGAGTGAGGACACGGTCGGGGACGGTGGCCGCCGGCGCGGTGGGACCCCCGGCGGCGTAGAAGGTCAGGGTCGCCCTGACGTCGATGACACCGGTGTACGTCTCGTTGACGACATTGCCGATGAGCATCTCGACGGGCTGTTCGCGCCGCAGTGTGTCGCTGTAGCGCGTGACGTCCTTCTCCACGGACCAGGTGATGCCTTCCGGCGAGGGCTGCGGGGTCGAGGTGCGGAGCACCTCGACCCCGCCGATGTGCAGGTGACCGAGGCGGTCGTACTGCCGTCCCGCGACCTTGCCCTCGAGGCGGAGCACCACCTTGCTCCAGCGGTCGCCGCAGCCCTTCGGGGGCGCGTATCCGCCCCTGTACGGCGTGAAGTCGCGGAACTGCGCCTCGGCGACGGTCACTCGGCAGGACCGGGTGCCGGGGGTCGCGACGGGCGGCGCGGCGGTGACGGGATCGTGCCAGTCCTGACCGAACTCGGCCGGCGGCTCTCCTGTCGCGGTCGCCGCGCCCGCCGGTCCGGCTCCGAACACCGATCCGGCGGCGAGGGCGAGACCCGCGAGCGCGCACATGACTTTTGGTCGTCTCATGCGTCAGGAGTGAAGCCGGGGACGGCCGGGTGCGCCAGAGCGGGATGTTCGATCTTGGCGTGTTCTGTGCGCCGGCGCTCATAAATCAATTGCCCTTTCCGGGGGAAAAACGCGAACCTTGCACGGTTTCAGCCAGTACACCGAGCCGTGGGACATCATGCAGATTCGCGATCTTCCGTATCCCGATCCGGGCGTCCCCGACGTCCGGTCCGGACCTCGATTCCTCTACTGGCTCGGGCGCAACCAGCTCGGCGGGCAGCTGAAGTCGCTCTCCTGGGGCCTGCTCCACCAGTGCGGCGTGGCCGGTCTGCCGCTGGGCGTGGGGCTCGCCGTACAGGCCGTGGTGGACAGATCCGGCAGTGGACTGGCGTTCGCCGGCGCGCTGATCGCCCTGCTGGGGGTGGCTGTCGCCCTCGGCGACACCATGCTGCACAGGACCGCCGTCACCAACTGGATCACCGCCGCCGCGCGGGTGCAGCAGCTGCTGGCCCGCAGGACCGCCGAGCTGGGTTCGGCGCTGACCCGCCGGGTCGCGGCGGGCGAGGTCGTGGCGGTCTCGACCGGCGACGTCGAGAAGATCGGCTGGTTCGTCGAGGCGCTGTCGCGCTTCGCCGCCGCCGCCCTGACGCTGGTGATCGTGTGCGTGGGGCTGCTGGTCTACCAGCCCGCGCTCGGGATCGTCGTGGCGATCGGGGTGCCCGTACTGGCCCTGGCCGTCCTGCCGTTGCTGCCGAAGGCGACCCGGCGGGCCGACGCCCAGCGCGAGAAGGCAGGCAAGGCCACGGAGCTGGCCTCCGACACCGTCGCGGGCCTGCGTGTGTTGCGCGGCATCGGCGGCGAGGAGCTGTTCCTCGGCCGCTACCGCAGCGCCTCTCAGGAGGTACGCCGGGCGGCCGTGCGCAGCGCCAGGATGTGGGCGCTCATCTCGGCGATCCAGGTCCTGCTGCCGGGCCTGCTCCTGATCGCGGTCGTGCTGTACGGCGCGAAGCTCACCGTCGACGGACGGATCACGGTCGGCGAACTGGTCACCGTCTACAGCGCGGTGACGCTCCTGCTCTACCCCCTGCGGCACTTCGAGGAGATCGCCATGGCGTACTCCTTCTCGCGGCCCTCCGCCAAGCGGGCCGCACGCGTGCTGTCGCTGGAGCGCACGGCGTACGCGACGGGCGAGGACGACGGCGCGACGGGCGAGGACGGCCCGACGGGCGAGGACGGCGCGACGGCTTCGGCCGCCCCGGCGGTCCCGTCCGGCGATCTGTACGACCCGGCCAGCGGGCTCCTCGCCCCCGCGGGCCGGTTCACCGCCGTGGTCTGCGGCGACCCCGACCTGGCGGGCCGGCTCGCGGAGCACTTGGGCGGCCACGCCACGTCGGACGCCGGCCCGCAGGCCGATACGGACTCCGGCACCGGTGCCGGTACCGCTGAGGCGCCCCCCTCGGCGCTCCTCGGCGGAGTGGCGCTCGACGACCTTCCGCTGATCACCGCACGGGAAGCCGTCCTCGTCCAGGACAAGGACCCGGTGCTGCTCTCCGGCACGCTGGCCGAGCTGCTCGACGTACCGGCTTCGGGGATGGTCGCGGCGGCGGACGCGCTGGACGCCGCGCAGTGCGAGGACGTACTGGCCGCCCTCGCCCAGGCATCGGCGGACCGCACGGACGACCCGATGCGCACCCGGATCACGGAGCGCGGGCGTTCGCTGTCCGGCGGCCAGCGTCAGCGCCTCGCGCTGGCGCGCTCGCTGGTGACCGACCCGCCGGTGCTCGTCCTGGACGAGCCGACCTCGGCCGTCGACTCGCACACCGAGGCGCGGGTCGCGGCGGGTGTGAAGCGGCTGCGTACGGGGCGGACGACCGTCGTCTTCGCCTCGTCGCCGCTGGTGCTCGACCAGGCGGACCGGGTGGTGCTCGTCCACGAGGGCGAGGTCGCAGCCGTCGGCACGCACCGCGAACTGCTGCACACCGACCCGCGATACCGCGCGGTCGTCACCCGGGAGACGGACGCCGAGGACGCCGCGCGATCCGGGGTCACGCGGGCCATGGAAAAGGCTGTCCCGGTACGCGAGGAAATCGAGGAGTCGGCATGATGGGCGTGGCACCACCGGCGTACGACCCGGCGGCACCTGAGTCGGCGACAACCCTGCCGGTCGGCAGTCCAGCGACCGTACGGACCTACGTGCGCGAGCTGATGAGGCGGCACCGCGGGGCGTTCGCCGTGGTCGTGGCCTTCAACGCGGTGGCGGTCGTCGCCTCGATGGCCGGCCCCTACCTCCTGGGCTCGCTCGTCGAGAACCTGGCGGACGGGGCCCGCGAGCTCCACCTGGAGCGTACGGCGGCGGTCTTCGCGCTCGCTCTGGCCGTCCAGACGCTCTTCACCGGCCAGATGCGGCTGCGGGCCGCGATGCTCGGCGAGGAGATGCTGGCCGACCTGCGCGAGGACTTCCTCGTACGGTCGGTCGGCCTGCCGCCGGGGGTGCTGGAGCGGGCCGGCACGGGCGACCTGCTGTCACGCATCACCACCGACATCGACCGGCTGGCGAACGCGATGCGCGAGGCCGTGCCGCAGCTCGCCATCGGAGTGGTGTGGGCGGGCCTGCTGATCGGCGGCCTGACCGTCACCGCGCCGCCGCTGGCGCTGGCCGTGCTGGTGGCCGTGCCGGTGCTGGTCGTCGGGTGCCGCTGGTACTTCAAGCGGGCGCCGTCGGCGTACCGCTCGGAGTCGGCCGGCTACGCGGCGGTCGCCGCGATGCTCGCCGAGACGGTGGACGCCGGGCGGACCATCGAGGCGCACCGCCTCGGCGGGCACCGGGTGGCCCTGTCGGAGCGGCGGATCAGGGAGTGGACCGCGTGGGAGCGGTACACGCTCTGGCTGCGGTCGGTGCTCTTCCCCGTCATCAGCGTCACGCACATGACGATCCTGTGCTCGGTGCTGCTGATCGGCGGCGTCTTCGTCCTGGAGGGCTGGATCGACGTCGGCCAGTTGACCACGGGCGCGCTGCTCGCGCAGATGCTGGTGGACCCGGTCAACCTCATCCTGCGCTGGTACGACGAACTCCAGGTCGCGCAGGTGTCGCTGGCCCGGCTCGTCGGCGTACGGGAGATCGAACCGGACGCCGGGGACGGCGCGACCGCGCCCGACGGGCGTGCGGTGCGGGCCGACGCGGTGCACTTCGGGTACCGGGCGGGGGTCGACGTACTGCACGAGGTGACGCTCGACGTGGCCCCGGGGACGCGGATGGCCCTGGTCGGTCCCTCGGGTGCGGGCAAGTCCACGCTCGGACGGCTGCTCGCCGGGATCTACGCGCCGCGTACGGGTGAGGTGACGCTGGGCGGCGCGGAGTTGTCGCGGATGCCGGCCGAGCGGGTGCGCGCGCACGTGGCCCTGGTCAACCAGGAGCACCACGTCTTCGTGGGGTCCCTGCGCGACAATCTGCTGCTGGCCCGCACGGGCGCGGACGACGCGGAACTGTGGGCGGCGCTGGGCGCGGTCGACGCGGACGGCTGGGCGCGGTCTCTGGACGACGCCCTGGACACCGAGGTCGGCTCGGGCGGCCACGCGCTCACTCCCGCGCAGGCGCAGCAGATCGCGCTGGCCCGTCTGGTACTCGCCGACCCGCACACGCTGGTGCTCGACGAGGCGACGTCGCTGCTCGATCCCCGGGCGGCGCGTCATCTGGAGCGGTCGCTGGCGCGGGTGCTCGACGGCCGTACGGTCGTGGCGATCGCGCACCGGCTGCACACCGCCCACGACGCGGACGTCATCGCGGTGGTCGAGGAGGGCAGGATCACCGAACTGGGCAGCCACGACGAACTGGTGGCGGCGGACGGAGCGTACGCGGCGCTCTGGCGCTCCTGGCACGGCTGACCGCGCCGCGCGCTCTCACACCGGAGCCCCGCGCCGTACCCTCCGCTGTCGAAAGGGAGGGTACGGCGAGGAGCCGGCACCCCGGCCGTGCGCGGCCCGCCACCGGGCGCGCGCAGAGCGGGCGCCGCCGGGACCGGCGGCCAGCCCTGGCAAACGGCGGCCGACCCGTCAGGCCGCGACTTGCACGGGCTTCACGCCCTCCTCGTTGTGGCGCTCCGCCCAGCCCGTCAGCGCCGCGCCGCACGCGTGGTCCACGTGCCGCAGGCCCGTGAGGTCGAGTTCGATCGGCCGGTCACGCGGCAGCGCCTCCAGTTCGTCCAGGAGCTTCGGCAGCCGCAGGAAAGTCGCGTTGCCGAGCACCCGCACGCGCACCGGCCCCCGGCCGGTCTCGTCGGCGCCCGCGACCTCCACATGGACGTGCGAGGTCTCCCAGGCCGTCTTCGCGACCGCCAGCAGCAGGCCGATCAGTACCCCTTCGAACATGTTGGTCACCACGATGGCGAGCGCCGTGGCGCCCAGCACCACCGCCTCACCCCGGTGCTCCCGCCACAACGGGCCGAGTTCCTTCACCGGGAGCAGCTTCCAGCCCGCGTGCACCAGCACACCGGCCAGCGCCGCCACCGGAATCACTCCGAGCGCGGCCGGGAAGGCCGCGGCGAAGAGGAGCAGCCACACGCCGTGCAGTACGCGGGACGCCTTGGTCCGCGCCCCAGCCTGCAAGTTGGCGGAGCTGCGTACGATCACCGCCGTCATGGGCAGCGCGCCGAGCATCCCGCACACGGCGTTGCCCGCGCCCTGGGCGACGAGCTCCTTGTCGTAGTCGGTCCGCGGGCCGTCGTGCAGCCGGTCCACCGCGGCGGCGCTGAACAGGCTTTCGGCCGAAGCGATCAGCGTGAAGGCGATCACCGTGCCCAGCAGGCCGACTTCGGCGAGCCGGCCCAGGTCGGCGACGCCCGGCGGCTGTACGGCGTCGAGCAGCCCCCTCACCTCGACCCGGGCGACCGGCGGGTCGAACACCACCGCCACCGCGGTCGCGAGGGCGACCGCCGCGAGCGGGGCGGGCAGCACACGCGCGGCGGCCGGAATCCTCGGCCACAGCACCAGCACCGCCACCGTGCCGACGCCGATCCCGAGCGCGGCCGACGCGGGTCCCGACCCGAACGTGCCGGCCGCGAGACCGGGCAGGCCGCCGATTTTGGCGAGCCCGCCGGCGGGCGCCTCGGTGTCGGCCAGCGCGTACAACTGGCCGGCGATGAGCACCAGGCCGATGCCCGCGAGCATGCCCTGCACCACCGCGATCGAGATCGCCCGGAACCAGCGCCCCAGCCGCAGCGCGCCCATCGCGAGTTGCAGCACCCCCGCCGCCAGGACGATCGCGCCGAGTGCGCCGATCCCGTACTCCCGCACGGCCTCGTACACGAGCACCGTCATGCCGGCCGCCGGGCCGCTGACCTGAAGGCTGCTGCCGGGCAGCAGCCCGGTGACGAGCCCGCCCACGATGCCCGTGACCAGGCCCAGTTCGGCGGGCACACCTGACGCGACGGCCACCCCCACACACAGCGGTACCGCCACCAGGAAGACGACGAGCGAGGCGGTGAAGTCGGCGCGGAGGTCACCGGGGCCGCGCGACCGGAAGAGCTTCCTGACGGTCTTCGTGACGGTGTTCAAGCCGGCGCTCACAGGGGGAGGAAGGCGTCGGCGGCGGGCACGTGGGCCAGGACCAGTCCGGTGTCCACGGCGTAGAACCAGCCGTGCAGCCGCAGTTGTCCGGCGGCCAGCCGCTCCGCAACGCAGGGGTAGGCGCGCAGCCGCTCCAGCTGTTCGCGGACGTTGCGCTGGGCGGCCGCGGCCACTTCGGTGTCCGCGTCCTCGTGGAGTCCGCCCAGGTCGTCCGGCAGCTGGCTGTTCAGCCATCCCGCGACCGCCGGTACGGCGCCGAGGTCCTCGCCGCGTACCCGCGCGCCGACGGCGCCGCAGTGGGAGTGTCCGCACACCACGATGTCGGGAACCCGGAGCACGCTCACCGCGTACTCGATCGTCGCGGCCTCGCCGCTCGGCCGGTCCGTGCGGTACCCGGGCACCGCGTTCCCGGCCGTACGCAGCTCGAACAGCTCGCCGGGGCGGGCGCCGGTGATGAGGGAGGGGACGACGCGCGAATCGGAGCAGGTGATGAAGAGCGCCTGCGGGGACTGGCCTGCCGCCAGCCGTCCGAACCATTCGCGCCGTTCGCCCTGCGCCGCTATGCGTTCGCCCAGGGAGCGGGCATGGTCGATGAAGGTCTGCATGGGGGGATCGCCTCCAGGAGCGATTGCAGTGCCGTGATGACGTATCGGTGCGTAATACAGGAAACCGGCCCACACGTCTCAGCGGGTGCGGGGCATCGGTCCGTACGGCCGTGTCAGCAGCGGAAGACCTGGAGGGCGACCGGGAGGTCCCCGGATCTCGACGGCGCGTGGCAGTACGGCGCGTCGTCGTCGTTCGTGAGGGAGCGGCGCGGGAGCTCCGCGGCGGGCGGGGGCAGGGCGCAGGTCGCGTGCACGGCCGTCTGCGGGGGCCCGTCTGCGGCCGCTGCGCGCGGCGGACCTGGCCCGGGTGGGCGGCGGTGTCGGAGTCCGGGGGCGAACAGGAACCCCGCGCGGCCACCGGCGGCTCCGTACCGGGCTCCGCCGCGGCGGCGGCCGGACCGGTGGCTCCGTGCGCCGCGGCGGCTTCGCCCGTCGCGGCCGTGAGGGAGAGCAGGGCGAAGAACGCCAGCAGCAGCGCCTTGGCGGCCGCCGTGATCCGCAGCACCGCTCCCCCTCCCCCTGACGTTGTGTCGGATGCCCGGGGCCATTGTGTCCAGGAGGAGGTGCCGGACAGCAACTCGGCAATTTACAACGACGTTAACTCTTCGCGAACCGGGTCGCCTCGCGTGCGGCGGCCCCGGCCCGCACAGGGGCCGGGGCCGCCGCGACGGCGCGGTCAGCGGACGCCGTGGACCTCCAGCGCCACCCGGACCGCGGACTCCAGCGCGCCCTCGATCCAGGCGGGCTTGAGCGAGGTGTGACAGCCGGCGAAGTGCAGCGGGCCTTCCGGCGTACGCATGTCCCCGAAGATCTCGGTGTGCTGTCCGGGCAGGAGTACGGACGCCTCCCCGTACGCGTACGGGTCGCGCTGCCAGCTCTGGGTGCGGCCGCAGCCCGTGAAGAACACCTCCAGGCGCTGCCCGTACACCTCCTGCATGCCGCGCAGCGCCAGCGCGTACCGGGCCTCGTCGTCGTAGGAGTCCCAGCGCCGCGCGTCGTCCGCCCAGCTGTACGAGGCGAGTACGACGCCTCCGTCGCTGCCCGGCACGGGGTGCGACGGGTTGAACATGAAGCGGTTGGGGTTGTCGGTCACCGACCCGCCGCCGACGACCTCCGCCGCCTCCGGCTGGTCGCGGGAGACCCAGCAGTGCGCCGCGTAGTGGGTGCGCTGGGCGTCGGTGAGGTAGCCGGACGGTACGGAGGGGTGGGCTCCGAGCAGCCGCCCGTCGTCCGGGACCCGTCCCTTGCGGTAGGCGTCGTACAGCCCGGGCTCCAGGGCGTTCAGCTCGCGCTTCCAGTCCTCTTCGCTCATCTCCCACCAGCGGCGGCTGAATTCGAGCAGGACCTTGGTCGCGCTGTCGTAGTGCACCTCGTTCACGGCCCGGCGCTTGCCGTACGAGAGCTGCGGCGAGACCTGCACGTGCCGCAGCCCGGAGAAGGGGACGGTGACGACGGCCGTGTCGCCGGAGAACCGCTCGCGCACCACCTCGGCGCCGCGCCCCTCGGAAACGGTGTGCAGCACCACGCGCGGCCCCGGCGCGCCTTCCTCGCGGGTTTCGATGCGTGTGACGCGCCGGTCGAAGCGCACCTCGTCGCGTACGTCGTCGAGGAGCGCGTCCGCGAGGACCGCGGTGCCGCCGGTCAGCTCGTAGAACTTGGTACCCGGGCTGATCAGGGAGGCGCCCATGAAGCTGTGCATGAACGACAGCGGGAGCCGGGAGGTCATGTTCTCCAGCGTGCCGATGAGGTCGATCGTGCGGGTGTCGAGCTTGGCGTGCTCGGTGAGGAAGCGGTACATCGACCAGTCGCCGAAGCGCTGGATGATCCGGGCCCAGCCTTCGACCAGCTCGGGCATCGGCTTGTTGACCCGGGTGCCGTCGGGCTGCCGGGTGCTGTACTCGTCGCGCACCGGATCAAGGGCCTGCCGGACGATCTCCGACGCGGGGACGTCGGCGTATTTCCGGGGAACGCCGAACGAGCGGTTGATCGCCTGCGGGTTCTTCGCGTAGTCGGCGCGCCGGGTCCTGATCCCGTTGACGCGGATCCAGGTGCGGTACGCCGCCTTGCCGTCCGGTCCGGCGTCGATGTAGTGGAAGGGGCGCCGCTCGATCCCCAGGTGGTCGATGAGTCCGATGACCAGCGGGTGGCTGCCGGGGATGCGCATGGCGCCCGCCTCGGCGTACTGCTTCGGGTCGGCGAACGGCTGCTCGGCGTTCTCGTGGCCGCCGGTACGGAAGGTCTTGATGCGGCCGCCCGCGCGGTTGCCGTTGGCCTCGACGATCGTGACGCGGTGGCCCGCGCGCTTGAGCAGGGACGCGGCGACCATGCCGGAGGGGCCGGCGCCGACGACGAGCACCTTCTTGGGGGCGGCGGCCTTCGGCAGCCCGTCGCCGAGAAGGATCTTCTCGTACTCGGGGATCAGGGACTTGTTGTCCTCACCGACCACCAGCAGGGCGCGGGCGACGGCGAGGCAGGTCTGCCAGTCGGCGGTGGACCGGGGGGCCGTGGGTGCGGTGGGTGCGGCGGCCGACGGCCCCGTCCCGGCGGCGGTAGTGACGGCAGCGGCGGCGGCCACCGCCCCTGTACGTGCGGTGAACTGACGACGCGTCATCTCTGGGGATTCCATGATCCCATGAACTGGATCTTGATGCTCCGGGCAGCGGGTCCCGCACCGAATTCACCCGAACGGTATGCCTCAGATGAAGTTGAGCGCGGCCGCGCCGCCCACTCCCCCGAGCAGCATGAACGCCGGCATCAGCACCTTCAGCTCCACCCAGCTGCCCGCGCGGAACCGCAGCGCCTTGGGCGGCCCGATCGGGTACCAGCGCTTGCGGCCGACCGGGATGGGCCACAGGATCGGGCAGCCGGAGACCGTGAGCGCGTCCCCGATGTCGTGGACCAGCGCGCCGAGGACGATCGGCAGGCCGAGCCACAGGTACTCCTGGCCGTCACCCGTGAACAGCCAGTCGGCGCCGTTGCCCGGTTTATCCAGTATGCCGGCGAGAATCCACGCACTCGTCGCGCCGAGCAGCCACACCAGGACGTCACTGGACACCCGGGCGGCCCGCCACAGCAGGCCCTCCACCGCCAGCACCAGGTGGACGAAGAGAAGGACGAGCACCGCCCAGCGGCCGCCGGTGTACGCCGCGAGCGACGCACCGCCGCCGATCATGACCGCCCACAGCCAGGTGTGGGTGAGCGTGCGGTGGCCGCCGGTCCTGCGCGGGTCGGCGGGCTTCTTGGTGGCCTTGTAGACGGCGTACGACAGCTTGTCGACGATCTCGCACATGCCGCGCGACACGGGCCCGAAGGCGCGCGAGATCGTCGCGGACTTGTGGTCGAGGTCGGGAGCGAGCGCCGCGCCCGCGCAGATCAGGGCTCCGACGGCGAGGACCGGCCAGGGCATCGGATGTCCGGCCGCGGCCGCCGCCGCCCCGACGCCAAGCCAGGCCGCTGCCCCCGACAGTGAGTGCGCCGGTCCCATCATGGTCGTCCCCGCCCCATTTGTTCTTGTGGTGTGCCCCGTTGACACGGCAGCGTATCGCTCGTGATCTTCGTACGGCCGACCGGTTCCCGGTTCAGGGGGGAAGCCAGGCAAGATGGGGGGCGTGACCCTTATCGATCAGATGCCCCCGACCGCCGACCCCGATGCCCTCTTCGAGGCTTTCACCTCTTGGGCCGAGGGCCAGGGCATCAGTCTCTATCCCGCTCAGGAGGAGGCGCTGATCGAGGTGGTGTCCGGTGCGAACGTGATCCTGTCCACGCCCACCGGCTCCGGCAAGAGCCTGGTCGCGGCGGGCGCGCACTTCGCCGCCCTCGCCCAGGACAAGGTCACCTTCTACACCGCGCCGATCAAGGCGCTGGTCTCGGAGAAGTTCTTCGACCTGTGCAAGCTCTTCGGCACGGAGAACGTCGGCATGCTGACGGGCGACGCGTCCGTCAACGCCGACGCCCCGGTGATCGCGTGCACGGCGGAGGTGCTCGCCTCCATCGCCCTGCGCGACGGCAAGCACGCCGACATCGGCCAGGTCGTGATGGACGAGTTCCACTTCTACGCCGAGCCGGACCGCGGCTGGGCCTGGCAGATCCCGCTGCTGGAACTGCCGCAGGCGCAGTTCGTCCTCATGTCGGCAACGCTCGGCGACGTCGCGATGTTCGAGAAGGACCTGGCCAGGCGCACCGGCCGCCCGACGTCCGTCGTGCGCTCCGCGACCCGGCCGGTCCCGCTGTCGTACGAGTACCGCCTGACGCCCATCACGGAGACGCTGACGGAGCTGCTGGAGACCAGGCAGGCGCCCGTCTACATCGTGCACTTCACGCAGGCGGCGGCCGTGGAACGGGCGCAGTCGCTGATGAGCATCAACATGTGCTCGCGCGAGGAGAAGGACCAGATCGCGGAGCTGATCGGCAACTTCCGCTTCACCACGAAATTCGGCAAGAACCTCTCGCGCTTCGTGCGGCACGGCATCGGCGTGCACCACGCGGGCATGCTGCCCAAGTACCGCCGGCTCGTGGAGAAGCTGGCCCAGGCGGGTCTCCTGAAGGTCATCTGCGGTACGGACACGCTCGGCGTCGGTGTCAACGTGCCCATCCGCACGGTGCTGTTCACGGCGCTCACGAAGTACGACGGCACGCGCGTGCGCACGCTCCGCGCCCGTGAGTTCCACCAGATCGCGGGCCGCGCGGGCCGGGCCGGCTTCGACACGGCGGGCCTGGTGGTGGCGCAGGCGCCCGAGCACGTCGTCGAGAACGAGAAGGCGCTCGCCAAGGCCGGCGACGACCCGAAGAAGCGCCGCAAGGTGGTCCGCAAGAAGGCTCCCGAGGGCTTCGTCGCCTGGTCCGAGACGACCTTCGACAAACTCATCGGTTCCGACCCCGAGCCGTTGAACAGCCGCTTCCGCGTCACCCACACCATGCTGCTGTCGGTCATCGCCCGTCCCGGCAACCCCTTCGCCGCCATGCGCCACCTCCTGGAGGACAACCACGAGCCGCGCAAGGCGCAGCTGCGGCACATCCGCCGGGCGATCGCCATCTTCCGCTCGCTGCTCGACGGCGGCGTGGTGGAGATGCTGGAGACCCCGGAGGCCGACGGCCGTACGGTACGGCTGACCGTCGATCTCCAGCAGGACTTCGCGCTCAACCAGCCGCTGTCGACGTTCGCGCTCGCCGCATACGAGCTGCTGGACCCAGACTCCCCCTCGTACGCGCTGGACATGGTGTCCGTCGTCGAGTCGACCCTCGACGACCCGCGCCAGATCCTCGCCGCCCAGCAGAACAAGGCGCGCGGCGAGGCGGTCGGCCAGATGAAGGCGGACCGTGTCGAGTACGAGGAGCGCATGGAGCGGCTCCAGGAGATCAGCTACCCGAAGCCGCTGGAGGAGCTGCTGTGGCACGGGTACAACGTCTACCGCAAGAGCCACCCGTGGGTCGGTGACCACCCGGTGTCCCCGAAGTCCGTGGTCCGTGACATGTACGAGCGGGCCATGACCTTCGCCGAGTTCACCTCGCACTACGAGCTCGCCCGCACCGAAGGCATCGTGCTGCGCTACCTCGCGGGCGCGTACAAGGCGCTCGAACACACCATCCCGGACGACATCAAGTCCGAGGACCTGGAGGACCTCATCGCCTGGCTCGGCGAGCTGGTGCGCCAGGTCGACTCCAGCCTCCTCGACGAGTGGGAGCAGCTCGCCAACCCCGAGGTGGAGACCGCCGAGCAGGCCCAGGAGCGCGCCGACCAGGTCAAGCCGGTCACGGCCAACGCGCGGGCCTTCCGGGTGCTCGTGCGCAACGCCATGTTCCGCCGGGTCGAGCTGGCCGCCCTGGACAACGTCCGGGAGCTGGGCGAGATGGACGGCGATTCCGGCTGGGACGAGGACAAGTGGGGCGAGGCCATGGACGCGTACTGGGACGAGTACGAGGACCTGGGCACCGGTCCGGACGCGCGCGGTCCCAAGCTGCTGATGATCGAGGAGGACGCCGAGCACGGCCTGTGGCGCGTCCGCCAGGCGTTCGCCGACCCCAACGGCGACCATGACTGGGGTATCAGCGCGGAGGTCGACCTCGCCGCCTCCGACGAGGAGGGGCGGGCCGTCGTGCGCGTCACCTCGGTCGGCCAGCTGTAGCAGAGAAGCAAGGAGAAACGTCCCGTGACGACGAATCCCGCCGAACGGCTCGTCGATCTGCTCGACCTGGAGCAGATCGAGGTCAACATCTTCCGCGGCCGCAGCCCGCATGAGTCCCTGCAACGCGTCTTCGGCGGGCAGGTCGCCGGCCAGGCGCTGGTCGCGGCCGGCCGTACGACCGAGGGCGACCGGCCCGTGCACTCGCTGCACGCGTACTTCCTGCGTCCCGGCCGCCCGGGGGTGCCGATCGTCTACCAGGTGGAGCGGGTGCGCGACGGGCGCTCCTTCACCACCCGGCGGGTCACGGCGGTCCAGCAGGGCCGGACGATCTTCAACCTGACCGCCTCGTTCCACCAGCCGGAGGAGGCCGCCTTCGAGCACCAGCTGCCGCCCCGCCTGGACTTCCCGGACCCGGAGTCGCTGCCGACGGTGGTGGACGAGATCCGCGAGCACCTCGGGGAGCTGCCGGAGGCGCTGGAGCGGATGGCCCGCCGCCAGCCGTTCGACATCCGGTACGTCGACCGGCTGCGCTGGACCGCCGAGGAGGTCAAGGAGGCGGACCCGCGCAGCGCGGTGTGGATGCGCGCGGTCGGCCCGCTGGGCGACGACCAGCTCGTGCACACGTGCGCGCTGGCGTACGCGTCCGACATGACGCTGCTGGACGCGGTCCGCATCCCGGTGGAGCCGCTGTGGGGGCCGCGCACCTTCGACATCGCGTCGCTGGACCACGCGATGTGGTTCCACCGGCCATTCCGCGCCGACGAGTGGTTCCTGTACGACCAGGAGTCCCCGATCGCCACGGGCGCGCGCGGGCTGGCGCGCGGCCGGATCTACGACCGGGCGGGGAATCTGCTGGTGTCGGTGGTGCAGGAGGGGCTGTTCCGGCGGCTGGCTTCCTGACCGCCGGCCCGGACCGGTGGGCGGCCTGCGTGGGCCGTGCCGACAGGCCCGTCAGGCAGCGCCCGCCCCGCCTGTCGGGCCGTCAGACCGTCAGGCCGTCGAGGTTCTTGCAGACCACGCCGTCCTTCATGACGAGCCGGATGTTGGCGGGCTCGCCCAGGGAGGCGATGTCGGTCAGCGGATTGCCGCGCGCCACAACGACATCGGCCCGTTTGCCGGGCTCGAGCGTGCCGATCTCCCGTGCCAGGCCGAGGAGTTCCGCCGCCTCGCTGGTCCCGGCGCGGATCGCGTCCATCGGCGTCATCCCGCAGCCGACGAGGTACGCCAGCTCCCGCAGGTTCGTGCCGTGTTCCGCGATGCCGCAGTCGGTTCCCATGGCGACGCGGACGCCGCGCGCTACGGCGTGCGGGATGTGCCGGCGGGCGACGGCCTGCCAGTGCTTCTTCTTCGCGTACGCCGGGCCCGCCGCCTTCTGCGGGTCGGGCTCGGTGTTGGCGGTGGTCAGCGTCGGCACCAGGAAGGTGCCGCGCTCCAGCATCAGGTCGATGGCCTCGTCGTCGATCTCGTAGCCGTGTTCGACGCTGGCGACTCCGCCGCGTACGGCATTGATGATTCCGCCGCGTCCCTGCGCGTGCGCGGCCACCTTCCGGCCGCCGTGCCCCGCCGCGATCTCGGTGATCGTACGGATCTCGTCCTCCAGGAAGCCGTCGTCACCCGGCTGGTCCGTCGGGCTCCACACCCCTCCCGTGGCCGCGACCTTCACGCAGTCGGCGCCCTGGCGGAGGACCTCGCGCACGGCCTTGCGGCATTCGGTGGTGCCGTCGGCGAGGCGTCCCATGACGGGGTCGTTCCCGCCGCTGTCGGGGGCCGCCCGGAAGTCGCCGTGTCCCCCCGTCGGGCTGAGCATGGAGATCGCGACCAGCAGGCGCGGACCGGCGAGCAGCCCCGATTCGACGGCCTCCCGGTGGCCGGCGTCCGCGCCGCCTAGGTCGCGGGCGGTGGTGACGCCCGCTTCGAGGGTGAGCTTCATGCGGGGCGCGGCCAGGAAGGTGCGCAGCGAGAGGGGCATCGCCGCGATCTCGGCGTGGCTGAGGGCGCCGCCCGGCGCCGCCATGTGGACATGGCAGTCGATGAAGCCCGGGAGGATCGCGTCGCCCTGTACGTCGACACGCCGGGCGGGGACGGGCAGCGCCGGCAGGCGCAGTCGGGCGGTCGGGCCCACCCAGCGTACGAGCCCTTCGTCGATGAGCACGGCGCCGTCCGTGACGGGTTCGCCCCCGGTGCCGTCGATGAGCAGTCCGTTGTGCAGGAGTACGGGGGTGGTGAGACCGGTCATGGCGCGGTTCCTTCCCAGGGTGGTGGTACGTAGGGCAGGGATTTCAGCCAAGCAAGCGTCCTCGGCCGGACCCGCCCGGCCCCGAAGGCAGGGCCGTGGACATCGCTCGGGCCGGGCTCTGGAACAGTACGGAGCAGTGACCGACGGCCGGCAGCAGTCCGGCCGCCCAGAGCCCTAGGAGACGGCGATGAGCCTGTACGACATTCCCCTGCGCACCCTGACCGGCGAGCCGACCACCCTGGCGGCCTACGAGGGCAAGGCGGTGCTGGTGGTGAACGTCGCGTCCAAGTGCGGCCTCACGCCGCAGTACGCCGGTCTGGAGCGGCTTCAGAAGACGTACGCCGACCAGGGCTTCACGGTGCTCGGTGTGCCGTGCAACCAGTTCGCGGGCCAGGAGCCGGGCAGCGCCGAGGAGATCGGGACCTTCTGCTCGGCGAGCTACGGCGTGACGTTCCCGCTGCTGGAGAAGATCGAGGTCAACGGTGACCACCGGCACCCGCTGTACGTCGGGCTGACCGCGGCGAAGGACGAGGCCGGCGAGGCCGGGGACGTCCAGTGGAACTTCGAGAAGTTCCTGGTGAGCGCGAAGGGCGAGGTCGTCGGCCGGTTCCGTCCGCGTGTCGAGCCGGAGGCCGCCGAGGTCGTGGCGGCCATCGAGGCGCAGCTCCCCTCCGCCTGACGGCACCCGAAGGCGCCGTCCCCCTCCTGTGGTGGGACGGCGCCTTCGCCGTGCGCCGGACGGCGGCCGGACTAGCGGATCGGCATGCCCGACAGGGTCCGGGCGATGACCAGGCGCTGGATCTCGCTCGTACCCTCGAAGATCGTGTAGATCGCGCTGTCGCGGTGCATGCGCTCCACCGGGTACTCGCGGGTGTATCCGTTGCCGCCGAGGATCTGCACGGCCTGGGCGGTGACCTTCTTGGCCGTCTCGCTGGCGAACAGCTTCGACATCGAGCCCTCGGCCGACGTGAACGGCTTGCCCGCCGTCGCCATCCAGGAGGCCCGCCAGACGAGCAGCCGGGCCGCGTCGATCTGGGTTCGCATGTCGGCGAGCTGGAAGGCGACGCCCTGGTTGTCGATGATCGGGCGGCCGAACTGCTCACGGGTCATGGCGTAGTCGAGCGCCACCTCGTACGCCGCGCGGGCGGTGCCGACCGCCATCGCGCCGACGGCCGGGCGGGACGCCTCGAAGGTGGCCATCGCGGCGTTCTTGACGCGCTCGCCGCCCTTGCGGGCGCGCTCGCGGGCCCGGGCGAGGCGCTCGTCGAGCTTGTCCTTCCCGCCGAGCAGGCAGTGGCCCGGGACGCGGACGTTCTCCAGTACGACCTCGGCGGTGTGCGAGGCACGGATGCCGTGCTTCTTGAACTTCTGGCCCTGGGACAGGCCGGCCGTGTTCGGCGGGACGATGAAGGAGGCGTGGCCCTTGGAGCCGAGTTCCGGGTCGACGAGGGCGACGACGACGTGGACGTTGGCGATGCCGCCGTTGGTCGCCCACGTCTTGGTGCCGTTGAGGACCCACTCGTCCTTGGCCTCGTCGTACACGGCGCGGGTGCGCATCGCGGAGACGTCGGAGCCCGCGTCCGGCTCGGAGGAGCAGAAGGCGGCGACCTTGACGTCGTCGGGGTCCCCGTACATCTGCGGGATCCAGGTGCCGATCTGTTCCTCGGTGCCGTTGGCGAGGACACCGACGGCGGCCAGGCCCGTACCGACGATGGAGAGGCCGATGCCGGCGTCGCCCCA
The DNA here is from genome assembly GCF_001746415.1 of Streptomyces agglomeratus. Classification (NCBI taxonomy): domain Bacteria; kingdom Bacillati; phylum Actinomycetota; class Actinomycetes; order Kitasatosporales; family Streptomycetaceae; genus Streptomyces; species Streptomyces agglomeratus. The sequence goes on along the minus strand of NZ_MEHJ01000001.1, from coordinate 6,870,335 downwards.
GAACAGCTCCTCCATCGCCATCGGGATGCCCAGGCCCGTCGGGTCGAAGAACTGCTGCGCGTAGAAGTCGAGGGAGTAGATGCCGAGCTTGGCCGCTTCCTGGATGACGGGCCAGGGCGTCTCCTCGCGCTCGTCCCATTCGGCGGCGGCCGGACGCATCACATCTGCGGCGAACCCGTGGATCCAGTCGCGGACCTGCTTCTGGTCATCGTTGAGTTCGAGTGTGAACTCGGCCATGTCCCCTCCAGCGCTGCGTTTCATTTTTCAAGCGTTACTTACGGTAACAGGAGTCTGTTACCGGCAAGTAGACGCTGTCAACCGGCGCGGTGGGGACCGGCGCGGCCCGCGGCCATGGTGTTACGTTTCGCAGGCGTCACGGAATCGCTTTGGGCGGGGAGAACACATCATGGACACCACACAATCGGACGAGCAGCAGCGCTCCGCTGCCGCGCGGCGCCGCCGCGACCTGCTCGAAGCGGCGGACCGCGTGGTGCTGCGGGACGGTCCGCAGGCCTCCATGAACGCCATAGCCGCCGAGGCGGGGATCACCAAGCCGATCCTCTACCGGCACTTCGGCGACAAGGGCGGCCTCTACCGCGCGCTCGCCAAGCGGCACACCGACGCGCTGCTCTCGGCCCTGCGCGCGGCGCTGGACGCACCCGCCGAACGGCGCCAGCGGGTGGAGGCGACGCTCGACACGTACCTCGCGGCGATCGAGGCGCTGCCCGAGGTCTACCGGTTCCTGATGCACCCCGCCGAGGACGCGCACCAGCCGGAGCAGGGCTTCGACGTCGGCCGGCACTCGGCGCCGTTGCTGCGGCGGCTCGGCGAGGAACTCGCCATGGTGATCGCCGAGCGGGTGGACCTGGGACCCGGCAGTGAGCAGCTGGCGCGGGTGTGGGGCCACGGGATCGTCGGCATGATGCACGCCGCGGGCGACTGGTGGCTGGGCGAACGCCCCTGTTCCCGCGAGCAGTTGGTCTCCAGCCTCGCGGACCTGCTGTGGGGGCGCCTGGCCGCCGCGGCCGACCGTGTGGACGGGCCGGGCTTCTAGTCGCCGCCGCGCCGCTCAAGGGCGGCGCGGACCCGCCCTACGACCCGCCGCCCCACGACGCCCGCCGTGCCGCGCGCAGCGCCTTCGCGCGGCGCCAGCCGGTCAGGCGGTCCGTGTAGACCAACCCGGCCAAGTGGTCGCACTCGTGCTGGAGGCAGCGGGCGAAGAAGCCGGTGCCCTCGACGCGTACCGGATCGCCCGTCACCGTCACACCCTCCACCAGCGCCCGGTCGAAGCGTTCCGTCCCCGCCTCGATACCCGGCAGCGACAGGCACCCCTCCGGACCGCGTACGGTGATGCCGTCGGCCTCGACCAGGCGTGGGTTGACGATGTGACCGACATGCCGGACATCCTCGTCGTCCGGACAGTCGTAGACGAAGACACGCAGCGGTACGCCGACTTGGTTGGCCGCGAGGCCGACCCCCTCGGCGGCGTACATCGTCGCGAACATGTCCTCGACGAGCCGGACCAGCGAGGGACCGAAGTCGGTCACCGTCTCGCAGGGCGCGTGGAGCGCCGGGTCACCGAGCAGTGTCATGGGTCGTACGAGCCCGGAACTGCCGGGAATCGGGCGGTGTCGCATGGCGGCAAGCGTACGTTCCACCGGAGGCCGAGGCGCCCCCGGTGGTGCCGGGGTGCGGGGGCCCGGCTTGTTCTCGATAGGCTGAGCCCCGACGTTGACCGGTGGACCTGGGGCAAATGCGGCGCCGGATGCAAGGAGGATCAGTGACGATGGCAGGCAACACGGAGCCGTTGTCGCCGCGGGCCAAGCTGGCCGTGACGGCAGGCAAGGCCGCGGCGGCGGTGTCCCGCGCCGCGGGACGCGGCAGCGGATCCGTGATCGGCGGCAAGGTGGCGCTCAAGCTCGACCCCGACCTGCTCGGGCGGCTCGCCCAGCATCTCGACGTCGTGCTCGTGTCCGCGACGAACGGCAAGACCACGACGACCCGGCTCATCGCCGAGGCACTGCGGGCCAGCGGCCCCGTCGTCTCCAACGCGCTCGGCGCCAACATGCCGGCGGGCATCACCTCCGCCCTGGCGGGCGGCTCGGACGCGAAGTACGGCGTGATCGAGGTCGACGAGAAGTACCTCGCCGGGGTCGCACGCGATGTGACGCCCAAGGCGATCGCCCTGCTCAACCTCTCGCGCGACCAGCTCGACCGGGCCGCCGAGACCCGGATGCTCGCCGAGAAGTGGCGCGAGGGCCTGTCCGGCACGAAGGCCGTCGTCATCGCGAACGCCGACGACCCGCTGATCGTCTGGGCCGCGTCCTCCTCGCCCAGCGTGGTGTGGGTGGCCGCCGGCCAGGAGTGGAAGGACGACGCCTGGTCCTGCCCGTCCTGCGGCGGTGTGATGCAGCGCCCCGGCGACGACTGGTTCTGCGGCGAGTGCGGCTTCCGCCGCCCCGCCCCGAGCTGGGTGCTGAGCGGCGACCACGTCGTCGACCCGCACGGTTCGGCCTGGCCGATCCACCTCCAGCTGCCCGGCCGCGCCAACAAGGCGAACGCCGCGACCTCCGCCGCCGTGGCCGCCGTGTTCGGCGTGCCGCCACAGGTGGCGCTGGAGCGGATGTACCAGGTGCAGGCGGTGGCCGGCCGGTACGACGTCGTCCAGTTCCAGGAGCGCGACCTGCGGCTGCTGCTCGCGAAGAACCCGGCGGGCTGGCTCGAAACGTTTTCTCTCATCAACCCGCCGCCCACGCCGGTGATCCTGGCCGTCAACGCGCGCGGCGCCGACGGCACGGACACCTCCTGGCTCTGGGACGTCGACTACACCCGGCTGGCCGGCCACCCGATCTTCGTGCTCGGTGACCGCAAGCTGGACCTCGCCGTACGCCTGGAGGTCGCGAACCTGGAGTTCCGGGTCTGCGAGACGCTCGACGAGGCTGTGCAGCTCGCGCCGCCCGGGCTGATCGAGACGATCGCCAACTACACCGCGTTCCAGGACCTGCGCCGCCGCGTCGGCAACTAGGCCCGCGTACACCGGAAAAGGACAAGCAAGCATGAGCGACAACAGCCTGCGCCTGGTGTGGATCTACCCGGACCTGCTGAGCACGTACGGCGACCAGGGCAACGCCCTCGTCGTCGAGCGCCGGGCCCGTCAGCGTGGCCTCGACGTCCAGCGTGTGGACGTACGCAGCGACCAGCCGATCCCCACCTCGGGCGACATCTACCTGATCGGCGGCGGTGAGGACCGGCCGCAGCGCCTCGCGGCGGAGCGGCTGCGCCGCGACGGCGGTCTGGAGCGCGCGGTCTCCAACGGCGCGATCGTCTTCTCGGTCTGCGCCGGGTACCAGATCCTCGGCCACGAGTTCATCAACGACCTCGGCGAGCGCGAGCCGGGCCTCGGGCTGCTCGACGTGGTCAGCACGCGCGGCGAGGGCGAGCGGTGCGTCGGCGACGTCCTCGGCGACATCGACGAGCGCCTCGGCCTGCCGCCGCTGACGGGCTTCGAGAACCACCAGGGCATCACGCATCTGGGCCCGACGGCCCGGCCGTTCGCCCGGACGCGGATCGGTAAGGGCAACGGAACCGGTGACGGCACGGAGGGCGCGTACAACGACACCGTCTTCGGTACGTACATGCACGGCCCCGTGCTCGCCCGCAACCCGCTCATCGCGGACCTGCTGCTGAAGCTGGCCCTCGACGTCAACGCGCTGCCGCCCACCGACGACCGGTGGTACGAGGCGCTGCGCGCCGAGCGCATCGCGGCGGCCACGCAGCCCGCCTGACGGACTGTCGCGGTTCGTACACCTTTGGGCTGTCCAGCTGTCGGACGCCCGGTTCGGCCCCGTCACCCCGCGCGAGTAGGGTGACGGGGATCCAACCGGACGACGTGGTCCGGTCTCCCGCCCACGTTGCAAAGGTATTCCGGGCATGCGCATTGGTGTACTCACTTCCGGCGGCGACTGCCCCGGCCTGAACGCTGTAATCCGTTCCGTCGTGCACCGGGCCGTCGTCGATCACGGCGACGAGGTCATCGGCTTCCACGACGGCTGGCGGGGCCTGCTGGAATGCGATTACCGCAAGCTGGATCTCGACGCGGTAGGCGGCATCCTGGCCCGCGGCGGCACGATTCTCGGCTCTTCCCGGGTCCAGCCCGCGCATCTGCGCGACGGCGTCGAGAAGGCCCGCGGCCACGTCGCGGAGCTCGGACTCGACGCGATCATCCCGATCGGCGGCGAAGGCACGCTGAAGGCGGCCAACCTGCTGTCCGGGGCCGGGCTGCCGATCGTCGGCGTACCGAAGACCATCGACAACGACATCGCGTCGACCGATGTCACCTTCGGGTTCGACACGGCCGTCGGGGTCGCGACCGAGGCCCTCGACCGGCTCAAGACCACCGCCGAGTCGCACCAGCGGGTGCTGATCGTCGAGGTCATGGGGCGGCACACCGGCTGGATCGCGCTGCACTCCGGCATGGCGGCCGGCGCGCACGCCATCGTGGTGCCGGAGCGGCCCTTCGACATCGGTGAGCTGACCGAGCTGGTCGGCAAGCGCTTCTCGGCCGGCAAGCGGTTCGCGATCGTCGTGGTCGCCGAGGGCGCCAAGCCGCGCGAGGGCTCCATGGAGTTCGACGTCGGCGGCAAGGACATGTACGGCCACGAGCGCTTCGCGGGCGTGGCCCGGCAGCTGTCCGTCGAGCTGGAGGAGCGCCTCGGCAAGGAGGCGCGGCCCGTCATCCTCGGCCACGTCCAGCGCGGCGGCACCCCGACGGCGTACGACCGCGTCCTCGCCACCCGCTTCGGCTGGCACGCGGTGGAGGCGGCGCACCGGGGTGAGTTCGGCATGATGACGGCGCTGCGCGGCACGGACATCGTGATGGTCCCGCTGGCCGAAGCCGTGGAGACCCTCAAGACCGTTCCCACCGAGCGGTACGCCGAGGCCGAGTGCGTGCTGTGATCTTGTTTCCTGCCTGACGGACTGCCCCCGGCCGCGAGCGCGGCCGGGGGCAGTTCTAGTCTGTAGCGGACAACCGGTACGAATGGGCAGTCCCACGGGAGTACGCAGATGGATCACAGCGGGCACGGCAGCGGCATGAACATGGATCTGCCGCCGTTCACGCTGAGCCGGGGGCTGGAGTTCTCCCCCGACCTCTTCTTCCTGGTGGGGTGCGTCCTCGCGCTCGCCCTGTACGGGTGGGGCCTGGTGCGGCTGCGCAGGCGCGGCGACGGCTGGCCGGTGGGCCGGACGGTCTTCTTCACCTTCGGTGTGCTGAGCGTGGCGCTGGTGATGTGCACCAAGCTGAACGACTACGGCATGGTCATGTTCAGCGTGCACATGGTGCAGCACATGGTCATCAGCATGCTCTCGCCCATCCTGCTGCTGCTCGGCGCCCCGGTGACACTCGCGCTGCGCGCGCTGCCGGTGGCGGGACGCGGGAACCGCAAGGGGCCGCGCGAGGTGCTGCTGATGCTGCTGCACAGCCGGTACATGAAGATCGTCACGCACCCGGCCTTCACGATCCCGCTGTTCATCGCCTCCCTGTACGCGCTCTACTTCACGCCGGTCTTCGACTTCCTGATGGAGAGCAAGCCGGGCCACCTCGGCATGATGGTCCACTTCCTCGCCGTCGGTCTGGTCTTCTTCTGGCCGATCATGGGCGTCGACCCGGGGCCGCACCGGCCGGGCTACGTGATGCGGATGCTGGAGCTCTTCGCCGGTATGCCGTTCCACGCGTTCTTCGGCATCGCGCTGATGATGGCGACCCAGCCGATGATCGGTACGTACGCGAACCCGCCCGCGTCGCTGGGCATCGACGCGCTGAGCGACCAGAACGCCGCGGGGGGCATCGCCTGGGCGTTCTCGGAGATCCCCTCGGTACTGGTCCTGATCGCGCTGGTCTTCCAGTGGTACCGGTCCGAGCAGCGGGTCGCGCGGCGCTCCGACCGGGCGGCGGACCGCGACGGCGACCAGGAGCTGGTGGCGTACAACGCGTACCTCGCCTCGCTCCAGGCGCGCGGGCGCTAGAGCGGCGGTAACGTCGGCACAGTAGCGCGGAAGCCCCTGAGGGGTGACGATGGCCCTCCGTCAGAAGGAGGGGGCGCGCATGCCCGGTTCTGCGAAGTCGATGGGGGTGCTCACCGTCGGGACGCTGGTCGTCATATCGGCGTACACGGCGGCACTCGGCAGCAACGGCTGGCTGTGGTTCGGCTGGGTCGTGCTCGGTCTGGTCACGGTCGGCATGGCCGCGTCGCGCAGCCGGTGAGCGCCCGGTGAGTGTCTGCTGAAACGAAACTGCACCGCTGAAACGAAATCGCACCGCGCGACACTGCACCGCGCGATGCGGTACGGGCGGCCGGACACCGGCCGCCCGGAAGTGCCCGCTCGGAGGTGACCGCTCAGAAGCGGAAGACGGGCCCGGTCGCGGTTTCCAGCACGCACGCGTTCGGGTAGGTCTTCCGCCATGCCGTCCTGAGCCCGCCCCAGCTGCCCGCGGCGCTGACGGTCACCGGCTCGTACTGCTTGGTGCACGCGCGCGCGTTCCCCGGCAGCTTGTCGAAGTCACCCTTCGCCTTTTCGAGAGCGGCGCACGCGTCGGAGGCCGCCGGATGGGGTCCCGAGGGCCCGGGGGCGCACTGGAGGAGGACGCCGCGGATCCAGGTGCTGTCCGAGCCCGAAACGGTGAGGAACAGCCCCCGTGGCGGGTTCCCGGCCTCGCCGGGCCCGTCCGCCGCCCGGGCGGGCAGGGCCACGGCCGCGAGCGCGAGCAGGACGACTGCGGTGACGGTGGCTGGGGAGCGCATCCGGACCTCCTGGGGCTGGGTTGCCTGGCGACTGGGTGTCGGGCAGAGCCAGGCCACCGCCCGCCGCCTCCGCCGCCAAGCGACCGCGCCGCCGCGTCCCACACACGAGTACGCGTGCTGCTCCGTACGGCGGACAGGCGCCGCCAGGGGCCCCCGGCGGGCGCGGCAGGCCCCGGTCGTCACCCCAGCAGGGCGTCCAGGCCCGCGGCGAGCCCCTCGGGGCCGCCGCGGCCGTCCATGGCCGCGGCGGTGGCCCGCAGGCGCGGGAGCTCGGCGGCGGGCATCCGGTGCAGGCCGAGCCGGAAGGCCGGATCGGGTTCGCCCGGCTCGTCGTCCATGGCGCGCAGCTCGACCAGCAGGTAGCCGAGCAGCCACGCGGTGAAGCACCGGTGGATCTCCACGCTCCTGCGCTCCCCGATTCCGGCGTCGTGCAGCACCGCCAGCACGCGTTCGTCGCCGCGCTGCACGGGAAGGGGCCGGCGGGCCAGCGGCGTGGACAGCAGGCGCGTGGCCAGGAGCGGTACGACGTTCGGGTGGCGCAGGGCGACCCCGTGGTTGGCGAGCGCGATCCGGTGCAGTTCGCGGCGCCAGCCGTCGGCTCCCCCGCCGGCCGGCGGGTGCTGGTCCAGTTCCTGGTGGACCTCCCGGCAGAACCCCTCGACCAGCCCGTCCAGCAAGGCGTCCTTGCTGGGGGCGTACCGGTACAGGGCCATCGCCTCGACCCCCAGCTCCGCGCCCAGCTTGCGCATGCTCAGGCCGGACAGGCCGTCGCGGTCGACGACCTCCAGTGCCGTGGCCAGCACGCGCTCCCTGCTGAGCCGTCCGTAGCGGCCCCGGTCGCTGGCGCGTCGCGCGCGACCGTCCTCCGTCTCTTTCGGCATGACCGCCTCCGGGCTCGTCGACCGATCGACCCTACCTCGACCCTGCCACCGGAACGACGGCCCCCGCCGGGCCCGGTCCCCTCTTGACTCCGGGGAACAACCGTCGCAAAGTCGATATATACGCCGTAAATATACATCAGCAGCGTACAGCGTTGTGTTACTCAGGAGCGTCTTGTCATGACCCACAGCGAGCCGGCACCGGTGATCCCCGTCCGGGACGCGCCCGCCCACGGGACACCCGGGCGCCCGAACCCACCGTCGACCGTGCTCGTCACCGGCGGCGCCGGCTTCATCGGAAGTCACGCGTGCGTCGAACTGCTCGACCACGGCTACGAACTGATCGTCGTCGACAACTACTCCAACAGCACACCGCAGGTCTTCGCCCGCGTGGAAAGGATCGCCGGCCGGTTCGTGGGGGCCGTGTACGAGCTGGACATCCGTGATCGGCGCGCCCTGTCGGCCGTCTTCGACCGCCACTCTGTGGACGCCGTCGTGCACTTCGCCGCGCACAAGGCCGTGGGTGAGTCGACACGGATGCCCGTCGAGTACTACGACACCAACGTCGGCGGCACCACCTCTCTGCTGCGGGCGATGGACGAGCACGGGGTGCGCCAGATGGTGTTCTCCTCGTCCTGTTCCATCTACGGGGACGCCGGACGCGGACCGCTGAACGAGGCCACCCCTGCCCGCCCCACGAATCCGTACGCCGCCTCCAAATGGATCTGCGAGCAGATCCTGGCCGACGTGTGCCGCCGGAGCCCTGGCTTCACCGGGGTCGCCCTGCGGTACTTCACCCCGGTCGGGGCGCACCCCAGCGGACTGCTCGGCGAGGACCCCAGCGGAACGCCCGAGAACCTGATGCCCTACCTCGCCCAGGTGGCCGTGGGCAGGCGCCACAGGCTCCGCGTCTTCGGCGACGACTACGCCACGCCCGACGGGACGGCGGTCCGTGACTACATCCACGTCATGGACACGGTGGAGGCCCACCGCGTGGCGCTGGACCACCTCGCCGACGGCCCCGGCATGCACACGTACAACCTCGGCCTCGGGAAGGGCCGTTCGGTTCTCGAAGTCGTCGCGGCCTTCAGTGCGGCGTGCGGTACCCCCGTCCCGTACGACATCGTGTCCCGCCGCCCGGGCGACGTGCCGGAACTCGTCGCGGACGCCTCGGCGGTGGAGCGCGCCTGGGGGTGGCGCCCCACCCGGGGGCTGGCCGACATGTGCGGGGACGCCTGGAGATTCCAGCAGCTCAACCCCCATGGGTACGCCGGAAACGCCCGGCGGGCGAACGGTTAGGAGTGACGTCATGCGGATGACAGTCATCGGCACCGGATACGTCGGGACGGTCCACGCCGCGTGCATGGCCGACCTCGGGCACGAGGTGCTCGGCGTCGATGTCGACGCCGAACGGATCGCGTCCCTGTCGGCGGGCCGGGCGCCCCTGCGCGAGGCCGGTCTCGACGAACTGCTCTCCAGGACCGTCACCTCCGGCCGGCTCCGCTTCTCCACCTCCCTCGCCGAGGCCGCCTCGTTCGCGCGGGTCCACTTCGTGTGCGTCGGCACCCCGCAGCGGGCCGACGGCGAGGCCGCCGACCTGCGGTACGTCGACGCCGTCATGGACGGCCTCGCACGCCACCTGCGTCCCGGCAACCTGGTCGTCGGCAAGTCCACCGTGCCGGTAGGCACGGCGGCCCGGCTCGCGCGGCGACTCGCCGCGGTCACCCGGGACACCGAGATCGCCTGGAACCCGGAGTTTCTGCGTGAGGGCTCCGCCGTGGAGGACACCATGCGGCCGGAGCGGATCGTCGTCGGCGTCACCTGCCCGCACGCCGAAGCGGTCCTACGCGCGGTGTACGCGCCCCTGCTGCGGGCGGGGGTTCCCTACTTCAGTACCGACCCCGCAACGGCCGAACTGGTCAAGGTCGCGGCGAACTCCTTCCTCGCCACCAAGATCTCTTTCATCAACGCGATGGCCGAGGTCTGCGACGCGGCGGGCGCCGATGTGACAGTCCTGTCCAGGGCCCTCGGCGCGGACTCCCGGATCGGCGCCCCCTTCCTCGAACCGGGCCTCGGCTTCGGCGGGAGCTGCTTCCCCAAGGACATCAGGGCCTTCGCGGCCCGCGCGGAGGAGCTCGGGGCGGGCGACTCCGTGGCCTTCCTGCACGAGGTCGACCGCATCAACACCCGGCAGCGGCGGCGGACGGTGAGCCTGGCGAGGCGGCTGGCCGGCGGATCGTTCGCCGGCCGCCGGGTCGCCGTCCTGGGCGCGTCCTTCAAGCCGGGCAGCGACGACGTGCGCGACTCCCCCGCCCTGGCCGTCGCGGCGGCGGTGCGGCAGCAGGGGGCCGCGGTACGGGTGCACGACCCGCAGGCCCTGGACAACGCGCGAGCGGTCTTTCCCGACCTGGGATACGCCCTGGACATCCCCAAGGCGTGCGAGGACGCGGACCTGGTCCTGCATCTCACGCACTGGCCCGAGTACCGCGCCATCGACCCGGTCGACCTCGCCCCGATGGTGCGCACACCGGTGCTCCTGGACGCCCGCAACTGCCTGGACGCACGGCTCTGGCGCTCGGCGGGCTGGTCACTGCACGCACTCGGCCGCCCCATCGGAGTGACGTCATGAAGGTCGTGGTGACCGGCGGCGGCGGATTCCTCGGCTCCCACCTGTGCGAGGCGCTGCTCCGCCGGGGAGACACGGTCTGGTGCCTCGACAACTTCTGTACCGGCGATCCGGAGAACATCGCCCACCTGCGTGCCGACCCGCGCTTCCACCCGGTCCGGTGCGACGTGACGGAGCCGCTCCCCGTACCGGGCCCGGTGCACGCCGTGGCGCACCTCGCGAGCCCCGCCTCGCCCGCCGACTACCACCGGCTGCCGCTGGAGACCCTGGCCGTGGGCAGCAGGGGCACGGAGAACGCGCTGCGCCTGGCCCGCGAACACGGCGGCCGCTTCGTGCTGGCCTCGACCAGCGAGGTGTACGGCGCCCCCGAGGTGCACCCCCAGCCCGAGGACTACTGGGGCAACGTCAATCCGGTCGGCCCGCGCAGCGTCTACGACGAGGCCAAGCGCTACGCGGAGGCGGTGACCATGGCGTACCGGCGCGGTCCGGGCGTCGACGCGGGCATCGTGCGCATCTTCAACACGTACGGTCCGCGGATGCGGTCCCGCGACGGCCGTGTCGTGCCCACCTTCGTGCGGCAGGCACTGGCCGGCGAACCCCTCACGGTCTGCGGCGACGGCAGCCAGACACGCAGCTTCTGCTACGTCGACGACCTCGTGCGCGGCATCACGGCGATGATCGACAGCGCCCGCGCCGGGCCGGTGAACCTGGGGGACCCCACGGAGCGCACGGTCCGCGAACTCGCGGAGCTCGTGCTCGTCGTCACCGGGTCGGCCTCCCGGATCGAGTACGGCCCGCTGCCCGTCGACGATCCGGTGCGCCGGCGGCCGGTGATCACCAGGGCCCGTGACCAGCTCGGCTGGACGCCACGGGTACCCCTCGAAGAAGGGCTGCGCCGCACGGTGTCGTGGTGCGCCGGCCGCCCGGCGCCACCCGTGCGTAACGCCCCGTCAGTCACCGCGGGTTCTCCCCCTCCGGCGCGGGCGGGAGCCTCCTCGGCCACCGGCTGAGCGGCCGTGCGACGGCGTCCCGCCGGGACGCGCGGGCGGTGCGGAACGCAGGAGATGCAGCGGGACTCAGGGTGTGCCTACGATCGAGTAGGAGGCGTGGCGTATGCCTGTGACCCGGACGACGCGTGGGCTCATGGCCGGTTACGTCGTCCTCGTCGCCGGTGCGACAGCAGTGTGTCTGACGCTGCCCCAGGCGCACGCGCCGCTGTGGGCGGTCATCGGTCTGGCCGGCGTCGTGGCCGTCGTAGCGGGCGTGTACATCCACCGGCCGGCGCACCGCTGGCCGTGGTGGGTGCTCGCTGCCGGACTGCTCGCCTTCGCCGCGGGAGACACGTACTACCACGTCCTCGAGCAGTACTTCGACGCGTCCAACCCGTTCCCCTCGCCCGCGGACGCCTGTTACCTGGCGACGTACCCGCTGTTCGCCGTGGGCCTGTTGGGCCTGGTCAGGTACCGGTGGGTGGGGCGCGACCTGCCGAGCCTGCTGGACGCGCTGATCTTCACCGCCGGACTCGCGCTCCCGGTGTGGGTCTTCCTCGTGCAGCCCCTCACCCGCGTCGAGGGGCTGACCTGGGTGCAGCGCGCCATCAGCATCGCCTACCCGCTCGGTGACGTACTGGTGCTCGCGCTGCTGGTACGGCTGCTCACGCCGGGATTCCTGACGGGCCGCAACCGTTCCGTGCAGTTGCTCGTCCTCGGCACCGTCACGCTGCTGGGCTTCGACATCGCGTACGGGATCCTCCAGCTCAACGGACTGTGGCAAGCCGGCACGGTGCTGGACACGGGCTGGGTGGTCTTCTACACGGCCTGGGGCCTGGCGGCGCTGCATCCGTCGATGGTGGAGCTGACCGCGCGCTCGCACCAGCCGCAGTCGCTGCTTCCGCCTCCGACACGGCTGTTGCTGCTCTCCGCGGCCGTGCTGATCGCGCCCGGGATCCTGTTGTACGAGGGGCTGCGCGGCACCGCTCAGGACGCGGCCGTCATCGCCGCCTTCTCCGGACTCCTGATCCTCCTGGTCATCCTGCGCCTCACGGGCATGGTCGTGGCCCACCGCAAGGCGGTGGCCCGTGAAGTGGCCCTGCGTACGGCGTCGGCCTCGCTGGTGTCGGCGACCACACCGCAGGAGGTGGCGCGCTCCTGCGACGTCGCCGTCGCGGCCCTGACCGGGCCGGAGGCAGGGCACGCGAGCATGCTGCTGTCGGCCGGCAGCGGCGAGGACGCGCGCGCGGGGCCGGACGCTCCCGCCGGGGGCCCCGGCGAATGGCGCGACGCCCGTACGGGCGAGACGGTGCCCGGCCCGCCGGTCACTCCGGCGCTGCGCCACACCCACGTGGTGCCGGTGACGGAACTCGGCCCGCGCATCGCCTCCCGGCTGCACCATCTGCCGAGCGCCGTGGTGTGCCCGATGATCCCGCCCGACCGGCCGCCAGGAGGCGAGCTGCCCGGTGTACTGATAGCCGCCGGCCCCACCGGACAACTGAACGAGACACGCGGCTCCTTGGAGATCCTGGCCTCGCACGCGGGGCTCGCGATGGAGCGCGTCGCGCTGCGCCAGGAGATCGTCCGCAGGGAGAGCGAGGCGTACTTCCGCACCCTGGTGCGCAACGCCGCGGACGTCATTCTCATCATCGACGAGGACAACACCGTCCGTTACGCGAGCCCTTCGGCGCAGGCCGTCTTCGGCGACGTGCACCTGGTCGGTGTGGCGCTGCCCGATCTCGTCGACTCGCGCGACCGCGACCGGGCGGCCAGGGTCCTGACGGCCATGTGGGAGGGCGACCACGGGGAGTCGCAGGACCACTGGTACGTCCCGCGCGAGAACGGTCGCATCGAGGTGCAGGTCCGGTGCCGCGACCTGCGCCACGACCGGACCGTACGCGGACTGGTCGCCACCCTGCGGGACGTGACCGAGCAGCGCCAGCTGGAACACGAGCTCACCCAGCGGGCGTTTCACGATTCGCTGACCGGCCTTCCCAACCGCACGCTGCTGCTGGAGCGCATCGAGCGCGCGCTGCTGCGCGGCCGCCGCGAGTCGTCCCTGACCTGCGTCCTGTTCATCGATCTCGACGACTTCAAGGTCGTCAACGACACGATGGGCCACAGCGTCGGGGACCAATTGCTCGCGGCGGTGGGCGGCCGGCTTTCGGAGACGCTGCGCCGCACCGACACCGCCGCCCGGCTCGGCGGCGACGAGTTCGCCTTGCTGATGGAAGACGCGAAGGAGCCCGTCGACGCCGAACTCCTGGCCGCGCAGGTCGTGCACACCCTCAACCGGCCGTTTCGCCTGACCGGCGGTTCCGTGAGCATCTCGGCGAGTGTGGGCGTGGCCACGGCGGTGGACAGCGCCGACAGCGAGGACCTGCTCAGCCACGCCGACCTGGCGCTGTACGCCGCCAAGGCCGCCGGCAAGCGCCAGTGGCGCCGGTTCCAGCCGAAGCTGGGAGTCCGCATGCTGGAGCGGCACGACCTCCAGGCGAATCTGGGCACGGCGGTCGCCAATCACGAATTCGCGCTGCGCTACCAGCCCGTCGTGGACCTCACCGCGGGTGAGGTGGTCGGTTTCGAGGCGCTGGCCCGCTGGCCGCACGCCCAGCGCGGCCTAATTCCGCCGCAGCAGTTCATCGCGCTGGCCGAGGAGACCGGGCACATAGCGCCGCTGGGGTCCTGGGTGCTGGACAGCGCCACCACCGACATCGCCGGGCTCCAGCGGGCCGCACCGCGCTCCGCGCCGTACGTCAGTGTCAACGTGTCGGGCCGTCAGTTCAGGGAGACGGAGTTCCTGGACGACGTGTGCAAGGTACTGGCGACCCCCGGGCTCTCTCCCGGGTCGCTGCAACTGGAACTCACCGAGACGGTGCTCATGCGCAGGGACGGTCAGATCGAGGCCGTCATGCATGCCCTGAAGGACCTGGGCGTACGCATCGCCGTGGACGACTTCGGAACGGGCTTCTCCTCGCTGCGCTATCTGCGGGAGTTCCCGATCGACGTACTCAAGATCGACAAGTCGTTCATCGACGACATCACGACCGACTCCCAGCAGGTCGCGCTCGTGGAAGGGATCGTCCACATCGCCGACACGCTCGGCCTTCAGGTCATCGCGGAGGGCATCGAGGAAGCGGCGCAACGCGATCTCCTCGCTCGTATGGGCTGCCGTTTCGGGCAGGGGTACCTCTTCGCCCGGCCGATGACCCTGGAGCAGGGCGCCTTCCTCCTGCGCCGTCCCAACGGACATTTCCGGCCGGCGGCCGGGCGGACCGGCGAACGGGCGGTGGCCACCCGCCCGGCCCCGCCGGCCGCACGGGCCCCTGCCGGCCCTCCGCCCGCCGCCCCCGCCCCCGAAGTCCTGGGCCCGGCCGCCCCGGAGAAGGAGAACTCTATGCGAGAAGCGGTTGCACCACCCCCGGGGGCGATCGACCCGCGCTGGGGGGATCTCGAACGTCTGCGGCTGACGAGCCCGATGAGCGACGCGGTCTTCGACGAGGTACGCGGCAGGCACATCCGCAGCGGCGACCACTGGCTGGTCGACTTCGCCTCCTGCAACTACCTCGGCTTCGACTGCGATCCCGAGATCATCGACGCGATCGAACCGGTCGTACGCCGCTGGGGAACGCATCCCAGCTGGTCACGGCTGCTCGGCAGCCCGCGGCTCTACCCCGAGATCGAGGAGCGGCTCGCCGCTCTGCTGCGCGCGCCCGACACACTGCTGCTGCCCACCGCCACCCTGATCCACGCCTCGGTGATCCCCGTCCTGGCGGGCCAGGGCCATGTCTTCGTCGAGGCGGCGGCGCACCGGACCGTGTACGACGGCTGTGTGTCCGCCCGGGGCCAGGGCGCGACGCTGCAACGCTTCCGCGCCGACCGGCCGGAGCAGCTCGACGCCCTGCTGCGCGGCGTACCGGCCGGCTCCCCCCGGCTGGTCTGCCTGGACGGTGTGAACAGCATGACCGGGAACATCCCGGACGTGCCCGAGCTGGCCGCGATCTGCCGCGACCTGGACGCGACGATGTACATCGACGACACGCACGGCTTCGGCGTCATCGGTGAACGGCGGGCCGACGAACTCTGCCCGTACGGATCGCGTGGCAACAGCGTCGTACGGCACACCGGGGAGACGTACGACAACATCGTGCTGGTCGGCGGCTTCTCCAAGGCGTACTCGTCGCTGCTGGCCTTTCTGGCGCTATCCGCGCCGCTCAAGGACCTGCTGAAGGTCGCCGCCGGTCCCTATCTGTACTCCGGCCCCTCGCCGACGGCTTCGCTCGCCACCACGCTCGCCGGCCTGGAGGTCAACGACCGCCGGGGTGACGTCGTCCGGGCCGGCCTGCACCGCAAGGCGGTGTGGGTGCTCGACCACGTCCGCGGCCTCGGCATCGCCACCCCGAACGAGGGCGCGCTGCCGATCGTGGAGATTCCGCTGACGAACGCTTCCGACCTCGACGCCGTGTCCCGTTTCCTGTGGGACAGCGGCATCTACGTGACCCTGGCGGCCTATCCGCTCGTCCCGCGCGACCGGGTCGGTTTCCGCGTCCAGATCACGGCGCTGAACTCCGACGAGGACATCGACCGGCTCAACGACACGCTGACCCGGCTGGGCGAGCGCTTCCCACTGTCCGGGCGGAGCTGAAGGAGCCGTGTCCGGACGTCCGCCGACGCGCAACGACGATGTGTACTGGGACCGCTGGCCCGTCGAGGACTACCTGGCGGAGAACTACCGGGAGCTGCACCCGTCGGACGCGGCGGTCATCGCCCACCACTCGGCGTTCTACCGCCGGTTCGCGGCCGGCGGCGTCGCCCGTTCCGTCGAGTTCGGGGCCGGTCCCAATCTGTATCCGCTTATGCTCGCGGTCGCCGCGAGCCGGCGGATCGACGCGGTCGAGGCCGGTGCGTCCGGTGTCGCGTACCTGACCCGGCAGCTCGACCGGGGCCCGGACGACAGCTGGCAGCCGTTCTACGCGCTGTGCCGGCGCCTGAATCCCGGCCTTCCGGCGACCGCCGAGGAGGCTCTGGCGCGGGTACGGGTCGTCCACGCGGACGTACGGGACCTCACGCCCGGCACCTACGGCGCCGCCTCGATGAGCTTCGTCGCGGAGGGCGTCACCGAGGACCGCGGCGAGTTCACGGACTTCTGCCGCCACTTCGTACGCTCGGTCGTGCCCGGCGGGCATCTGGTCGCGGCGTTCATGGAGAACATGCCCACGTACCGCATCGGACCCGCGTCCCGGTGGCCCGGCTGTCCGGTGGACCCGGCCGTCGTCACGGAGGTCTTCCGGCCACTGACCCGGCGGCTCTCGGTCGGCCGGATCGACGCCGACCCGACGCTGCCGGATTACGGCGATTCGGGGATGGTGCTGCTGACCGCGGTCAGGTGAGCTGCCGCTCGGCGCCCGGTCCGGGCGCGGACTCGGCCCGCTGGAGGGCGAACGCCGTGTCCACCAGGGCGATGTGGCTGAACGCCTGCGGGGCGTTCCCCAGCTGCCGCCGCCCGCCCGGGTCCCACTGCTCCGACAGCAGCCCGACGTCGTTGCGGATGCCCAGGACCCGTTCGAAGGTCTCCCGCGCCCGGTCCAGGTGTCCGGTCGCGGCCAGGGCGTCGGCGTACCAGAGCGAACACGCCACGAACGTGCCCTCGGAGCCGTGCATGCCGTCCACGGCATGCACGCCGTCCGCGCCGTGGCCGCTCTGCGCGTACCGGCGTACGAAGCCCTCGTGGTCCAGCGCCCGCATCGCCCGGACCGTGCCGCGCACCCGCGGGTCGTCGGGGGAAAGGAAACCGAGCTTGGGCATCAGCAGCGCGGACGCGTCGAGTGCGGAGGAGCCGTAGGACTGGACGAACGACTGCTGCTCCGCGTCCCAGCCCTCGCGGCAGACTTCCCGGTGCACCGCGTCGCGCATGGCCCGCCACTGCGCGGAGGCCCCGTTCCGGCCGAGGAGGTGTCCCATGCGCAGGGCGCGGTCGGCGGCGACCCATGACATGACCTTGGAATGGACGAACTGGCGCCTCGGCCCGCGGACCTCCCACAGCCCTTCGTCCGGTTCGCGCCAGTGCGTGCGCAGATAGCGCATCAGGGAGTTGACCAGGCTCCACATGTGGGACTCCAGGGGGATGCCGGCGCGCAGCGACCAGTACAGCGTGTCCAGCACCTCGCCGTACACGTCGAGCTGGAACTGCCCCACCGCGGCGTTCCCGAACCTGACCGGCCGCGCGCCCTCATAGCCGGGCAGCCATGGTGCCTCGGTCTCGGGGAGGTGCCGGTGGCCTTCGACGCCGTACACGGCCTGTAGATCGGCGGGTTCGCCCGCGATCGCGCGCAGCAGCCAGTCGAGCCAGGCCGTCGCCTCGTCCCGGTAGCCGCTGCGTAGCAGGCAGGAGAGGGTGAGGGTGGAGTCGCGCAGCCAGCAGTACCGGTAGTCCCAGTTGCGTTCGCCGCCCGCGCATTCGGGGAGCGAGGTGGTGGGGGCCGCGACGATGCCGCCGGTGGGGGCGTAGGTGAGCGCTTTCAGGGTGATCAGGGACCGTACGACGGCTTCGCGCCACGGTCCTTCGTAGCGGCACTGGGCCGTCCACTCGCGCCAGAAGTCGGTGGTCGCCTTGAGCGCCGTCTCCGGCGGCACGCACAGGGGTGCGGGCAGTCCGGTGAGGTGGGAGGGCGTCCAGGCCAGCATCAGGGTGGTCCGCCGGCCCGCCGGTACGGTGAGTTCGAGGACGGTGGCGTCCGTCCGGTCCACTGTCCGCACCGGGCCGTCGGCGCTCAGCCACAGCGAGTCCGGCCCGGCGATCGCGACCGTGCAGTTGTCGGTGACCCGGACCCAGGGAAGGATTCTTCCCTGGTGGAAACGCGGCTTGAGTTCGCTGCGCAGGGTGACTGAACCGGACAAGCCCTCCACGGTGCGCACCACGCAGGGCTGCCGGCCGCGCGGCGGCATGAAGTCCGTGACGCGCACGGTGCCGGCCGCCGTCTCCCAGTACGAATCGAGCACAAGCGTGTCCCGGCGGTATGCCCGGTGGGAGCAGGCTCCGGCGCCGACGGGCGCCACGCGCCAGAATCCGTTGTCCCCCGTGCCGAGCAGTGCGGCGAAACAGGCGGGAGAATCGAAGCGCGGGAAACAGAGCCAGTCGACCGACCCGTCCCTGCCGAGCATCGCGGCAGATTCGAGGTCGCTGAGAAGGGCGTAGTCCTCGATGGGCTTGCTCATGATCGAAGTACGCCGTCGTACACAAAGCCGCTGCCTCAATTGTACGGCAGCACGGCCCGGTCGGAGCAGCCACAGCAGCCGCCGGTGCGCGCCCCCGGCTGCTCCGACGGCCGGTGCGCCCCCCGTCCGCTGCTCCGCACAGCCGCACCTGCGATCGCGCGCGGGCGGCAACCGGTTCACAGTGGCCACAGGACCTTTCCAGCGTGACCGAAGGAGTCTGCCGTGGGCAGCGGCCTGGAACGGCTGGCGGTGATCCCACTGGAGGCCGAGGAGGCACGGAACCCGGCGCTGACCGGAGCGAAGGCGGCCAACCTCGCCCGGGCCGCCGCGGCCGGGCTGCCCGTACTGCCCGGCTTCGCTCTCATGCCCGTGGAGGCGGCGGCGGGCGTGCCGCACGGCGAGGCCGCACTGCGGGCGGCGTGGCGGGAGCTGACCGGCGAGGAGGGGCGGCCCCTGGTCGTACGGTCCTCCTCGGCTGTCGAGGACACCTCCGATTCCTCCATGGCGGGGCTCTTCGCCTCCGTACTGGACGTGCGCGGCTGGGAGAGCTTCACCGACGCCATGCGGACCGTGCTCGGCTCGGCCCGGCGCGGCGAGTCCTCCGCCGGCCCCCGCGCCGGCGGGGCGGGCGCCGGCGAACCGGCCGGCGGCATGGCGGTGCTGGTCCAGCCCATGCTGCGGACCTCGGTGGGCGGGGTGATGTTCGGCGCCGACCCGGTGGCCGGCCGGCGGGACCGGATCCTGGTCAGCGTCGTGCGCGGCGGGCCCGACCGGCAGCTGTCCGGGGCCACCCAGGGTGTCCGGTACCAGCTGACCCGGCACGGGCGCCTGGCCAGTATCGAGCCGCGTGAACTGCGCCGCCGCCGGCTGCTGGGGCGGCGGCGGATCTGGCGCCTGGTACGGCTGGCCCGGCGTGCCGAGCGGATCCTCGGCGGACCGTAGGACATGGAGTTCGGCTTCGACACGGACAACCGCCTGTGGCTCTTCCAGGCCCGCCCGATCACCGCCATGGCCCTGCGTGCCGCCGGCGGCGCCCGGCTGCTGGGGCCCGGCCCGGTCGCCGAGACGTTCCCCGGAGTGCTCCAGCCGCTGGAGGAGGACCTGTGGGTGGCGCCGATGTCGCACGGGCTGACGTTCGCCCTGGACATCGCGGGCACCGCCGGGCGCCGCAGCCTGCGCGAGCTGAGCGTGGTCACCACCGTCGACGGGCGGGTGGCGGCCGATCTGCGGCTGCTGGAGTCCATCCCCTCCGCCCATCCCGTCCTCGACTTCATCAACCCGGTCCCCGGCGCCCGGCGCGCCACCGCGGCCTGGCGGGTGGGGCGGCTGCGCGCCGCGCTGCCGCTGCTCGCGGTGGACCTGATGGCCGATGTGGACCAGGAGCTGGCGCAGATCCCGGAGCCCAGGGCGATGCTGTCCGGTCAGATCCTGACCGCGCTGGCCTGGGGCCGCAACGTCCTGTCGTCCCTCCATGCCCAGGAGTCCCTGGCCGGCTCGCTGACTTCCCCGCTCGACGAGTGTCCCTCCTCGGCTACGCCGTGCTGTGGGCAGCCTTCACCCTGGGCATGATCGGCGCCCACGCGATGGCTTCCCAGAAGGAGTCGTCCGGCGTACGGATGGCCGGGATCAACCACTTCAAGGCGGTCGACGACAAGTTGTGGCGCGGTTCCGCCCCGCGCGCGGACGGATACCGCGAGCTCGTGGCCCGCGGCGTGCACACGGTGGTCGACCTGCGGGCGGAGAAGCTGTCCGCGGAAGAGCTCGCCGTACCGCAGAAGGCCGGGCTGAAGGTCGTCCGTATGCCGATCCGGGACGGGCAGACGCCCACCAACGGGCAGGTCGCCACCTTCCAGGAGACCGTGAAGTCGTCCGAGGGGCCGGTGTTCGTCCACTGCGGCGCCGGCGTCGGCCGCACCGGCTCCATCACCGCGGCGTACGTCGTGAACACCGGGGAGGCGACCTCCAGGCAGGCCGCGCTGCGCACCCTCGCCGTCGGCCCGCCGTCCATCGAGCAGGTGTGGTACGTGCTCACGACCGGCCGGGACGAGCCGAGCCAGCCGCCCGCCGCCATCGAGGCGTTCAGCCGCATCTTCGACGCACCGCGCCGGATCATGGCTTCGTTCTGACGCACCGGCAGCTCTCGCCGGACGTGGTGTCAGCGAGCGGTACGGGGGCGGCCGTCGGTCGCCCCCGTACCGCTGTCCGTGCGATCAGCCCGTGCCGAGCAGCTTGTTCATACGCGCGATCTCGGCGCTCTGCGAGGTGACGATGTCACCGGCCATGTCCTTGGCGGGCCCGTAGACCCCGTCGGACCGCTCGGTCCTCGCCATCTCGACCGCGCCTTCGTGGTGTTCGACCATCATCGTGAGGAACGCGGTGTCGAACGCCTCGCCGGACGACTTCTCCAGCTTCTCCATTTCCCCGGGCGTCATCATCCCGGAGCCGGAGTGGCCGGTGTGCTCTCCGACTCCGGTTCCCGCGGGGACCTTCTCGCCCCAGGCGGTGAGCCAGCCGGACAGCGTCCTGATCTCCGGGCCCTGCGCCCGCTTGATTTCGGCGGCCAGCTTCTTGACCTCGGCGGACCCTGTCCGGGTCGCCGCCAGTGCCGCCATGTCGACAGCCTGACGGTGGTGCGGGATCATCCCCCGCGCGAAGGAGATGTCGGCGGCGTTCCGCTCGCCCCGCCCGTCGGGGGCGGCAGAGGTGGTGCCGTGGCCGTCGTGGCGGGACGAACCGTCATTTCCCCCGCCGTCATTTCCCCCGCCGCAGGCGGCGAGCAGGACAGCGGCGGTGACGGTTGCGGCCAGCGCGGCGGCGCGGCGGACCGGGGAACTGTGTGCGGTCATGGTGGTGCGACTCCTGTGGATACGCGAAGTGACAGGGCATGGCTCGAAGCGCCGCACCGGCCGCACAGGCCGGGCGCGCCGGGGCCGCCTATATGCGCAGGAGTTGGAGTTCGCTGAGGGAAGGCGGGGCGCGGCCGTCGCGCGTCACCTCGGGGACGAGCGCCGTGACGTCCGCTGCCGGACAGACGACGACGTCTGCCCGCGCCGGCGGGGCTGTCGCGGGCGCTCCGCTCGTGCCCCCGGCGGCGCACGTGGAGTCGGCGTGCTCGACGTGTCCCCCGGCGTCGCCCTCGCCGTGACCGGCGTGGGCGCAGTCCGCGCCGCCGGCCGCGTCGGCGTGCGAGGCGGTGGCGGACGCGGCCGTGATCGCAGTCGTGGCCGTTGTCGTGGTGAGCGCGCCCGGAGCGGGCGCGCCGGGGGCCGCGTGGCGCACCTGCGGCGCGGCGGAGCCGGGTGCCGGAGGAACGACCGGCCCCAGCCCGTGCATGGCCACCAGACCCGCCAGTACGGTCAGCACGAGCAGCGCGTACAGCCGCACCCCGAGGGGCCGGGCCGCGCACCACGTCTGCTGACTCATGCCGGCATCCTAGTCAGCGCGCCCGCGGGTCCGACGCCCGGCCGGCCGTGGGGCCGGCGCCCGTACCGGGCCGGCACCGAAGCCGCCCGCTGCTCGCCGCTCGCCGCAGGGTCCCGTGTCTGATGCCGGGTCAGTAAAGTCGGCATTGGGTCGGCATGACCCGAAGAGAGACGGTTACCCGGGACGACGGCTGCACATAGGCTGTCGGTCACCGAGATGTCACTGACCTGGCAGAACGCAGCCCTGGAGCCCGATCCGGCCGAGCTAGGAGCCGCCCCGTGTTCTACTACGTGCTCAAGTACGTCCTCCTCGGGCCGTTGCTGAGGCTGCTCTTCCGGCCGAGGATCGAGGGGCTCGAACACATCCCGGACGAAGGCGCCGCGATCGTGGCGGGCAACCACCTGTCGTTCTCCGACCACTTCCTGATGCCCGCGATCATCAAGCGGCGCATCACCTTCCTCGCCAAGGCCGAGTACTTCACGGGTCCCGGCCTCAAGGGCCGGCTGACGGCCGCGTTCTTCCGCAGCGCCGGTCAGATCCCGGTCGACAGGTCGGGCAAGGAGGCGGGGAAGGCGGCGATCCGCGAAGGGCTCGGGGTGCTGAGCAAGGGCGAACTGCTCGGCATCTACCCGGAAGGCACCCGCTCGCACGACGGCCGCCTCTACAAGGGCAAGGTCGGGGTCGCGGCGATGGCGCTCCAGGCGCGGGTGCCCGTGATCCCGTGCGCGATGGTCGGTACGTTCGAGATCCAGCCGCCGGGACAGGTCGTACCGCGCATCAAGCGCGTCACGATCCGGTTCGGCGAACCGCTGGACTTCTCGCGCTACGCGGGCCTGGAGAACGAGAAGGCGGCGCTCCGCGCGGTCACCGACGAGATCATGTACGCCATCCTCGGGCTCTCCGGCCAGGAGTACGTCGACCGGTACGCGGCGGAGGTCAAGGCGGAGCAGGCGAAGAAGTTCCCGAGGCTCCTGCGCTGACGGCGGATCAGCGGACGGCGAAAGTTCCCCGTCCGGGGCTCGCGCGCCCCTAGCGTCCTTCCCATGACCAAGGGAAACGCGTTCGTCATCGGAGCCACAGGACAGATCGGGCGGGCGGCCGTACGGGCCCTCGCCGAGGACGGCTGGGACGTGACCGCCGCGTCGCGCGGCGGTGGCCGCGACGAGAGGTGGCCGCAGGAGGTACGAGCGACGGCGCTCGACCGGGAGGACGACGCGGCGCTCGCCGCCGCGCTCGGCGAGGGCTGCGACGTCCTGGTGGACATGGTCGCGATGGAGGAGCGGCACGCGGCGCAGCTGACCGGGCTGGCGGACCGGATCGGCTCCGCCGTCGTCATCTCCAGTGGCGCCGTGTACGAGGACGACAAGGGGCGCAGCTTCGACACCCAGGCCGAGCCCGACGGCTTTCCGCGCTGTCCGGTGCCGATCCCGGAGACGCAGCCGACCGTGGCGCCGGGAGACGCGACGTACGGGACCAGGAAGGTCGCGGTCGAACGGCGGCTGCTGGCGGCCGCCGACCGGCTGCCGACGACCGTCCTGCGGGCGGGCGCGGTCCACGGGCCGTACTGCCGGACACCGCGCGAGCTCCACTTCGTCAAGCGGGTGCTGGACGGCCGGCCGGTGCGCGTCCTGGCGCACGGCGGGCGCAGCCGGTTCCACCCGGTGCACGTCTCGAATCTCGGGGAGCTGATCCGCCTGGCGGCGGCGCGGCCGGGTGCGCGGGTGCTCAACGCGGGCGATCCCGACGTTCCGACGGTCGCGGAGATCAGTACGGCGATCGACGCCGTCATGGGCGTACGGAGCGAGCTGGTGCTGGTGGACGGGTCCCCGCCGGTGGGCACGGTCGGCGAGACGCCCTGGAGCGGCGTCCACCCCGTCGTCTACGACATGTCCGCCGCCGAGCGGGAACTGGGCTACCGGGCTGTCACCGGTTACGCCGACTCCCTGCCCGCCACCGTGGAATGGCTGGCGGAGATGCTCCGTCGCCAGGACTGGCGGGAGGCGTTCCCCAAGCTGTCGCAGCGGTACGCCCACGACGGCGACGGGCCGTTCGACTACGCCCAGGAGGACGCCTGGCTCGCCTCCCGGTAGAAGCGAACAGCAGGGAGGGGGCGCCCGGAGTCCCGGACGCCCCCTCCCGTGTTCGGACCGTTACGGCTTCGGCGTGGCGTGCGGGGCGCAGGTCACGTCGCGGCTGTCGGTCTTTCCGGTGAGGAGGTACGTGTCGACCCGGTCGTTGACGCAGGGGTTCGTGATGCCGGTGACACCGTGCGAGCCGGCGCCCTTCTCGGTGATCAGGCGCGAGCCCTTGAAGCGCTTGTGCAGCTCGACGGCGCCCTCGTAGGGAGTGGCGGCGTCACGCTCGGCCTGCACGATCAGGACCGGCGGCAGCCCCTTGCGGGACTTGACCTCGAGCGGTGTCTGCTGCTTCGACGACCACGTGGCGCAGGGCAGGTTCATCCAGGCGTTGGCCCACGTCATGAACGGGTGGTCCTTGTGCAGCCTGGTGTTGTCCCGGTCCCACGTCTTCCAGTTGGTGGGCCACTTGGCGTCCGCGCACTCGACGGCCGTGTAGACGGCGTTGCCGTTCTCCGAGGACGCGTTGCCCGCGGTGTCCGCCATGTCCGGCGCGATCTCGTCGACGAGTGCCTGCGTGTCGCCGGCGACGTACTTGCTCCAGACCTCGGCGGTGTGCGCCCAGGCGGAGTCGTAGTACGGCGCGCTCTGGAAGAAGCCGATGAGCTCGGCGGGGCCGACGACGCCGCCGATCGGGCTCTTCTTGGCGGTGGCGCGCAGCTTCAGCCACTGCTGCTCGACCTGCTCGGGGGTGTTCCCGAGGTGGTAGGTGGCGTCGTTCTTGGCCACCCACTGCTTCCAGTCGTCCCAGCGCATCTGGAATGCGACGTCCTGGTCCAGGTTGGCCTGGTACCAGATCTTCTCCTTCGACGGGTTGACCACGCTGTCGACGACCATGCGGCGGACGTGGCCCGGGAACAGCGTTCCGTAGACCGCGCCGAGGTACGTGCCGTAGGAGACGCCGAGGAAGTTCAGCTTCCGCTCACCGAGCGCGGCGCGGACGACGTCCAGGTCGCGTGCGGTGTTCGGGGTGGTCATGTGCGGCAGCAGCCAGCCGCTGCGCTCCTGGCAGCCGTCCGCGTACTCGGCGGCGAGCTTGCGCTGGGCGCGCTTGTCGGCCTCGCTGTCGGGCACCGGGTCGAGCTTCGGCGCCTTGACGAACTCCTGCGGGTCGACGCACGAGATGGGCGAGGAGTGACCGACACCGCGCGGGTCGAAGCCCACGAAGTCGTACGCCTTGGCCAGCTTCGTGTAGATCGGGTTCTTCTTGGTGACGCGGGTGGGGAAGCGCATGCCCGAGCCGCCGGGGCCGCCGGGGTTGTAGAGGAGCGCGCCCTGGCGGTCCGCCTCGGAGCCCGTGTTGCCGACGCGGTCGACGGCGATCTCGATCTTCCGGCCGTTGGGCTTGGCGTAGTCGACCGGAACGGTGACCCAGCCGCACTGGATGGGCTTGTCGAAGCCCCAGTCGGCCGGGCAGTCGCGCCAGTCGATGCCCGCCTTCGCGGCGCGGTACGCGGCGAGCTGCACACCACGCGCCTCGGACGAGCTGGTGACGCGGGTGGTGCTGGTGCTGCGGCCCTCGGCGCCGGCAGCCGGCGCGGCTATCGCGCCGGCCATCAAGGTGCCCGCTATGAGAGTGCCGGCGGAGCCGAGCGCTGCTGAACGTCTCAAGTGGTGCCTCCCCCTATAAGTGTTGAGCCGTGCGTGACGGCAGTGGTCATGGTCAGTGGCCGTACGGGCGAATCCTGTCGTCTGAAGGGGCTCCGGCAACAGGCTGCACTGGTGTTCTTTACCAATCCCATAACCGGCGAGCCGTGTCCCGCTGAGCGGTGCACATGGCGGTCACCCAAATGTCTGAAGTGCTCCGTCGAGTACCCGCCGCAGCACGAGTGCGTCGGCCGCCACGGCCGTGACCAGCACGGCGGGCCCGGCGAGCGGTGTCAGGACCGCGCTGTCGCCCAGCAGGGCCGCCGCGGGAGGGTTGCGCTCGAAGCCCGGGTCGACGACGAGGAGTTGGCCGGTGGCCCGGTGTCCGCCGAGCACCGCGCCGCCGTCCCAGCCGCCGGGCGCCTCGGGACCGTACGACAGTTCCTGGTCCAGGAGCGGACGGCCCGCCCGGTGGACGGTGAGCCGGGTCGTGAGCGTGCCGGGCTCCTCGCCGTACCGGCCGAGGATCTGCTCCTCGCGCAGGACCAGGCGGGCGGAGGTGGCGAGCTCGACGCGGGTGGTCATCCGCAGGTCGCTGCCGTGGGCCGAGATGAGCGGTTCCGGCAGCCAGCGCAGGCACGCGCCGGCTCCGGCCGTCAGCCGTACGTCGTAGCGGGCGTGGGCTCCGCCCCGGCCGGGCAGGGCGACCGTGGCGGCGGCGGAGTCCACGGCGAGCGCGGCGCCGTCCTCTACGTCGGCCTCGACGGCCAGCCGGTCCCCGCCGAGCGGTGCGCTCATCGCGCCCACGACGGTGACACGGGCGTACGCGCCGGCCGCGCGCGTACGGCGCAGGGCGAGCGGCCCGTCGCTCTCCAGGACGGGAAGCCGGGTGCCGCCGAGGCCGTCGGGCACGGCGGTGATCCTGGCCGTCGCTTCGATGCCCGCCGGCGCGGCGGTGGTCACGCGCACCAGGCGGCGAGCTGCGAGCGGACCCAGTCGGTCACCGGCTTCACGCCGTCCTCGGAGGTCAACGAGGTGAAGACGACCGGCAGTTCGCCACGCTGCTCCCCGGCGTCGCGGGCCATGCGGCCGAGGTCGGAGCCGACGTACGGAGCGAGGTCGGTCTTGTTGACGACCAGCAGATCGGCCGTCGTGACCCCCGGGCCGCCCTTGCGCGGGATGTCGTCGCCGCCCGCCACGTCGATGACGAAGACCTGCGCGTCGACGAGCCCCTTGGAGAAGGTGGCGGTGAGGTTGTCGCCGCCCGACTCGACCAGGATCAGGTCGAGCGGTCCCACCGCGTCCTCCAGGTCCTCGACGGCTTCGAGGTTGGCGGAGATGTCGTCACGGATGGCCGTGTGCGGGCAGGCCCCGGTCTCGACGGCCTGGATGCGCTCGGGCGGCAACACGGCGTTGCGGAGCAGGAATTCGGCGTCCTCGCGCGTGTAGATGTCGTTGGTGACGACGGCGATGGACAGCTCTTCGCGCAGCGCGCGGCAGAGGGCGGCGACGGTCGCGGTCTTGCCGGAACCGACCGGGCCGCCGAGCCCGATGCGCAGCGCGCGCTTCGTGCCGTCGGGGCGGGCGGCGTCGGCGCTGACGGCGGGGGTCGTCTCGTGGCTGTGGTCGAGGTGCATGGCGGGGCGGCTCCTGAGGGTGTAGCGGTGTTACGAGGCGAAGAGGCGTACGGGCCAGGCGGCGTGTGCCTGTGCCGTGATGTCGAGCAGGGGGGCGGAGGCCGCCGGCAGCGCGCCGGCGCCTTCCGTCAGGGCGCGGTGGGCGGCGTCGGCCGCGCGACGGGCGACCTGGTCGAGTTCGGGCGCGAGGCGGGCGAGGACGGCGGTGGCCTCGAAGGGGTCCAGGCCGAGCAGGCGTACGACCGCGGTCGCGGGGCCGCTGACGCTCTCGTACACCACGCAGTGTGCGGCGTCCTCGGGCCCGAGCCCGGCGGCCCGGGCGGTGACCCCGAGCACGACGGGCTGGTGGGCGCCGCGCGGGCGCGCGGCGGCGAGGGTGTCGAGCGCGTCGCACGGCCAGGTGGCGCGGGCGGCGCGCATGAGCTGCCGGCCGAGCTTGCGCGCCGTCGCCCGCAGGGCGGGTGACGGCGTACGGGCGTCGGCGGCCTCGTCGAGCGCGAGCGGGTCCACACCGGCTGCCGCCGCGGCGGCCAGGGCCGCCGAGGTGAGGCCGGTGGTGTGCAGGCGGCCCCGGCAGAAGGCGGCAAGGTCCGCGGCGTCGCGTACGCGCCCCGCCTTGACGGCCGCTTCGGCGCCGCCGGAGTGGGCGTGGCCCCCGGCGGGGAACCGCCCGTCCGCGAGGACGAGCAGGGCGGCCCGCGCCGCTCCGGGCGCTGTCGCCGGCGTGCCGGGGGTGGAGGCGTCCGTGGTCGCGTCCATGGTCAGAAGAGGAAGTAACGCTGGGCCATGGGGAGTTCCGCGGCCGGTGCGGGTTCGACCGCGTCACCGTCGATCGTCACCGTGAAGGTGTCGGGATCGACTTCGACGCGCGGGAGGGCGTCGTTCTCGCGCATGTCGGCCTTGGTCACTCCTCGGGTGTTGCCGATGGCCACGAACCGCTTGCCGAGCCCGAGGCGTTCGGGCAGCCCGTCCTCGATCGCCGCCTCGGCGACGAAGTTGAACGAATTGGCGGCGGGGGCCCTGCCGAGCGCGCCGAACATCGGCCTCGGCATCACCGGCTGCGGCGTCGGGATCGACGCGTTGGCGTCACCCATCTGCGCGTACGCGATCTGGCCACCCTTGATGACGAGCTGCGGCTTGACGCCGAAGAAGGCGGGGTCCCACAGCACGAGGTCGGCGAGCTTCCCGCTTTCGACGGAGCCGATCTCGTGACCGAGGCCCTGGGCGACGGCCGGGTTGATCGTGTATTTGGCGACATAGCGACGCGCACGGTGGTTGTCGGCGCGCCCGTCGCCCGGCAGGGCGCCGCGGCGCTTCTTCATGACGTGAGCGGTCTGCCAGGTGCGCAGCGCGACCTCCCCGATCCGGCCCATCGCCTGCGAGTCGGAGGAGATGATCGAGATGGCGCCGAGGTCGTGCAGGATGTCCTCGGCCGCGATGGTGGAGGGCCGGATCCGTGACTCCGCGAAGGCGAGGTCCTCCGGCACGGCCGGGTTGAGGTGGTGGCAGACCATCAGCATGTCGAGGTGTTCCTCGATGGTGTTGACGGTGTGCGGCCGGGTCGGGTTGGTGGAACTGGGCAGGACGTACGGCTCGGAGACGACCGTGATGATGTCCGGCGCGTGCCCGCCGCCGGCGCCCTCGGTGTGGTACGCGTGGATGGTGCGCCCGGCGATGGCGGCGAGGGTGTCGCCGACGAACCCGGCCTCGTTCAGCGTGTCGGTGTGGATGGCGAGCTGCGCGCCGGTCTCCTCGCAGACGCGCAGGCAGGCGTCGATGACGGCAGGTGTCGCACCCCAGTCCTCGTGGATCTTGAATCCGAGCGCGCCGCCCCGCAGCTGGGCGTGCATGGCGTCGCGGGACATGGTGTTGCCCTTGCCGAGCAGCCCGATGTTGACCGGGTAGTGCTCCAGCGCCTCGAACATCCGGGCCAGGTGCCAGCCGCCGGGCGTGACCGTCGTGGCCTTGGTTCCCTCGGCGGGCCCGGTGCCGCCGCCGACGAGCGTGGTGATCCCGGAGGAGAGCGCCTGGTCGACGACGGTCGGCGAGATGAAGTGGACGTGCGCGTCGATGGTTCCGGCGGTGAGGATCTTCCCGTTGCCGGCGATGATCTCGGTCTCGGGGCCGATGACCAGGTCCGGGTGTACGCCGTCCATGGTGTCGGGGTTGCCGGCCTTGCCGATGCCGGTGATCCGCCCGTCCCGCAGGCCGATGTCCGCCTTGACGATGCCCCAGTGGTCGAGGATCACGGCGCCGGTGATGACGGTGTCGGGTGCGCCCTCGGCCCGGGTCGTACGGGCCTGGCCCATGGACTCGCGGATGACCTTGCCGCCGCCGAACACCGCCTCGTCACCGGCGCGTCCGGGGCCGCCGCAGCGGTCCTCCTCGATCTCGATGAGCAGGTCGGTGTCGGCGAGACGGATGCGGTCGCCGGTGGTGGGGCCGAACAGGTCGGCGTACACAGGGCGCGAGAGCTCAGGCATCGAGGGCACCTCCGGTCTCCCCGCGCAGACCGGCGACGACGCGTCGCCCGGCGACGGGGACGAGTTCGACGTCGACGGGGATGCCGGGCTCGAAGCGCACGGCGGTGCCCGCGGCGATGTTCAGCCGCAGGCCGCGGGCGGCGGCGCGGTCGAAGTCGAGGCCGGGGTTGGCCTCGGCGAAGTGGTAGTGGGAGCCGACCTGGACGGGCCGGTCGGCCGCGTTGAGGACGGTGAGGCGGGTGACGGCGAGGCCCTCGTTGAGGGCGACGGGCTCGTCGGCGTACAGGATCTCTCCGGGGATCATCGGCCGCGTCTTTCCGTCAGGCGATCGGTTCGTGGACGGTGACGAGCTTGGTGCCGTCCGGGAAGGTCGCCTCGACCTGCACGTCGTGGATCATCTCGGGGATGCCCTCCATGACGTCGGCACGGGTGAGCACCTTGCGCCCGGAGGCCATGAGTTCCGCGACGCTGAGGCCGTCGCGGGCGCCTTCGAGGATGTGCGCGGTGATGAGCGCGATCGATTCGGGGTGATTGAGCTTCACGCCGCGCGCGCGGCGCTTCTCCGCGACGTCCGCCGCCACATGGATGAGCAGTCGTTCCTGCTCGTGCGGGGTCAGTTGCACGCGTGCTACCTCCAGTCGTACCGCCGGGCCGCCCGGACGGGGGCAGGCGGAAGCCAACGCGTCAGCGGGGTCGAGGACGGTAGCGGAACCACTTCGTCCACCCCGGGCGCAGCGGGACCCTATCCGACTTCAACACTCTGTTGACCTGCGTTTTCTGACCGCCGGGCCAGGCATTGCACGTTAGAGCGGAAGTTTTTCCAACGCGTTAACTGGCCCTTTGCGCGTCCATGGTCATCCACGCGGCCGACGCGTGCGGGCAACCGGAGCGCGGACCCCCGTACGGGCGTCAGCTGCCGGGAGTCTCGCCCCGGCGCTCGGCGGCGATACCGAAGCGCCGCCGTTCGCCCGGAGCGGACGCGGCGGAGCCGATCGTGGAGACCGAACTGATCACCGACTCATCGGCCTCTTCCTGCGCGCCCTCCAGTCGTGCCAGGTCAGCGGCGGAAACGAGCGCCACCAGCGGCTTCCCGTGCCGGGTCACGACCACGCGTTCACCGCCGTATACGACGCGGTTGATCAGCTCCGCCAGTTCTGCCCGGGCTTGCGTCACCGGAATCTCGTAAGCCATGCTCCCCATAGTACGAGCTGTACGTCCTGTACATTTTTTACACAGAGCCGGAGGCGCCGCATGAACCGACCCCTTTCCCACCGCGCCCGCTACGTACTTCCCGAGTTCACCGAGCGCACCGCCACCGGGAGCCGCACGGTCGATCCGTACGGGAAGCTGCTCGACGAGCGGATCGTCTTCCTGGGGACGGCTGTCGACGACACCGCCGCCAATGACGTGACGGCGCAGTTCATGCACCTCGAACACGCCGCGCCCGACCGGGCCATCTCGCTCTACATCAACTCCCCCGGCGGCTCGCACACCGCCATGTCCGCGATCTACGACACCATCCAGTTCGTCAACTGCGACGTCGAGACGATCTGCCTCGGCCAGGCCGCGTCCTCGGCCGCTCTGCTGCTCGCGGCCGGCACCCCGGGCAAGCGCCTCGCGCTGCCGGGCGCCCGGGTGCTGCTCCGCCAGCCCTCCATCGACCGTCCGGTGCACGGCCGGCCCTCCGACCTGGAGATCGAGGCGCGGGAGTTGGCGCGGACGCGGCAGTTGCTCAGCCGGCTCCTGGCGCGGCACACCGGGCAGAGCGCCGACCGGGTGGACGCCGACATCGAGCGCGACAAGGTGTTCACCGCCGAAGCGGCCCTGGCGTACGGCCTGGTCGACCATGTCGTACCGAGCCGCAAGGGCTCCCTCGCGTCCTCCCCGACGAGGTGAACCCGGCCGTGCTGCCGCCCGAACTGCCGCCGCTGCCCGCACTGACCCGCGCCGAGTGCGAGTTCGTCGACCGCTACCTGGAAGTCGTCGATCTGGTGGGACGGATCAATCCGGCGCACGGCGCCGACACCTACGGCGCCCTGCGGGCCGCCCAGGCCCTCGCGGGGAAGGCCGCCGGCCTGCGGGACGCCCTGACCCTCATGCACGAGCGGGGTGAGGCGCGCGTGCACGCCGCCACGCTCACGCGGGCCTTGCGGGTGCTCGACGGAGAGCGCCGGGCGGGTCGCGTCACCCTCCCGCCGGTGTCCGCGAGTTGAGAGACACGCGGCGCGGCTACCCCATTGGCGTACCAGAAACGCTCATCCAAACGGGGTAGGAAATACCTGAACAGCGGTACGCCCCAACTTGCGCAACACGCCTGCACACCGGGCGGAATGAGGCATTCCGCCGCTGGTACGGGCGTCGCCGGGCACCGACGCCCCGCCCTCCGGACAACCTTGTCCACCCGAACGGGTCATCGGTGAGGAGCCTCACAAAACGCCGTCTCAGCTCGGAAATCCGGTGGTTCATGAGTCAAGATCCCTGGGACGACAAGCCCCCGCCACCGCGGCGGGGCGGTCCGGGCGGACGCCGAGTCCTGCCGCCGTCCCGGATGACTGGTCGACAGGAGTGCATCGGCAGGAGTGGAGGACCCAAGCAGTACGGGGTGACCGGAGACGGTCGTCCCTCGGGGTGAAGCCGCAGCACGCGGCCGGGCATCTTCGCCTGTCCGAACCCGACAGGTCATCCTTCACAGGCGGCTGACGAAGGGTTGCGCATGACCGCGCACAAGAACGTTCCGTCCGTACTGTCCCGGGCCGGAGCCGCTTCGGCTCTCACCCTCGCCGCGATCGGCGGCACGATGCTGGCGCCGGGGGCCGTCCCCGAGGCACACGCCGCGGCGCATTCGACGAAGGCGCTCAACATCGCCGCGTCGAAGAAGGGCGCACCGTACAAGTACGGGGCGGCCGGCCCGAGCCGGTTCGACTGCTCAGGGCTGACGCTCTATTCGTACAAGAAGGCCGGCAAGAGCCTGCCGCGAACGGCGCAGTCCCAGTACAACAAGACCCGCCACATCTCCGCCTCCAGCCGCAAGCGCGGCGACCTGGTGTTCTTCCATTCCGGACGCAGCGTCTACCACGTGGGCATCTACGCGGGGAGCGGCAAGATCTGGCACTCCCCCAAGTCCGGCTCCGTGGTCAAGCTGGAGAAGATCTGGTCCAAGAGCGTCTGGTACGGCCGGGTGCGCTGAATATTGCGTGTCGCCTGCCCGTGCGGGCAGGTACGTTCACCGCCATGACCTTCCTGAACCCGGTGCGCCACATCACCTTCGACGCCCACGACCCCTATACCGTGGCCGAGTTCTGGTCCCACCTGACCGGCTACAAGCTGCTGGACGAACCGGGTGACGACGAGGTGCTGATCGATCCGGAGCAACCGCATGTGCCGGCGCTCCTGTTCGTCCGGGTGCCGGAGGGCAAGACCGTCAAGAACCGCGTCCACCTCGACATCCAGCCGCCGCGCGGCACCCGGGATGCCGAGGTGGAGCGGCTCACGGCGCTCGGTGCCCGGACAGTCAGCGATCAGCGCGTCGAGGACGGCAGGGGCTGGGTGGTCATGGCCGACCCGGAGGGCAACGAGTTCTGCGTGGAGCGCGGCGCGGAGGAACGCGGAACCGCCTGACGGGCCGCCGGCAGCCGTCTACTGGACGACGGGCTGCTGGACGGGGACGGTCCAGGGCAGCTCGATCCACACGGTCTTGCCGCCCTCCCGCGTGGGCTGGACGGAGACCCGCCCACCGCATTCGGCGGTGAGACATCGGATGATCACTATGCCCCGCCCGTTGTCCTGCTGGACGGCCGCGGGAAGCCGTTTGGGCCAGCGGGGGTGGCTGTCGGTGACGCCGATGCGCAGCTGCTCGTCCCGGTCGAGCCGGACGTCAACCGTGAAGGTCGGCGACTGCCCGAACGTGTGCTGAACCGCGTTGGTGGCCAGTTCCGAAACGATCAGCCGTACGGTGTCGGCGGCTTCGGATCCCGGGGGCATCCCCCACTCGCCGAGAATCTCCGCGACATATCTCCTCGCGGCGGAGACCGAGGCTGGCTCGCTCGGCAGAGTGACGGATGCTTCCTGGTGGTCTGCCATGGCGACGCTGTCCCTTTCCCACCGGGGCCGGACTCCGACTCGTAGCGGATGAACTTCTAGGACGGCCTCGGATTGTGCTTTCGCGCCAGAGTGCCACTCATGGTGCTGTGATAGGGGGCGATCCCCCAAGATATGCATATATCTGTAGCTCGAAGCGGTGAACTCTGCTACGCGAGAACGTATTCGGGCTCCGGCCGGCGCATCCTCCTCTGTTGGGAGGAGGCGGAAATGCGGCACAGTCCCGCCGTACGTCGGCGCAGGCTCGGGGACGAGCTGCGGAGACTGCGTGACAGGGCGGGGCTCACCAGCCCCCAGGCCGCCCGGCTCGTCGGGTGGCACCAGTCGAAGGTGAGCAGGATCGAGACGGGCCGCAGCGCGGTGAAGCCGTCCGACGTGACCCGGCTGCTCGACGTGTACGGAGTGAAGGACCCCCGGCTGCGGGAACTGGTCGACGCGTTGACCGGCCTGTCGGCGAAAGAGGGCGGCAAGCACTGGTGGCACGCCTATCGGGGGCTGCTGCCGCCCCAGTACCGCGACCTCATCAGCCTGGAGTCGCAGGCGGGTTCGGCGCGCACGCTGGAGACCACGGTGGTACCCGGGCTGCTCCAGACGCCGGACTACGCGCGGGCGGTGACGCGGGCGGCGCTCGCGGGTCTGCCCGGGGCGAAGGTCGATTCGCTGGTCGAGGTACGGATCGCACGCCAGGAGGTACTGCGCGGAGCGAGGCCACTGGATCTGCGCGCCGTACTCGACGAGGCGGCGCTGCGGCGGCCGGTGGGTGGCCGGCAGGTCATGAAAGAACAGTTACGGCAGTTGCTGGAGGTGGGGGAATTGCCTCATGTCCGTTTACAGGTTCTGCCCTTCGAGTCGGGCGCCCACATTGGACTTGTTATTTTCTCCTTTCCGAACATGGCCGATCTGGACATGGTTGTTATCGACCACTTGACGAGTAGCCTCTATCTCGAACGGAAAGAAGACCTCAAGGCGTACGAAGCCGCGTTCAACGCGCTTCAGGCACAGGCTCTTTCACCCGAGGAATCATCCGCTCTCATCGCCCGTATCGGTGATGCCCGGTAGGGAGGCACCATGTCCGCTCCGCTCGCGCACGTACCTTCCAGCACTGACCTGTACGGAGCCCGGTGGCGGCGCAGCAGCCGCAGCACCGGGATGAACAACTGCGTCGAGACGGCGCGCGTCGACGGCGGCCTGCTGGCCGTGCGCGATTCGAAGCACGTCACACGGCCGGCGCTGCTCTTCGGGGCGGACACGTGGACGAGTTTCCTGTCCGCCGTACGCGACGAGGCACTCGGCGGGGCGCAACGCCGGCCCTGACCGGCGGTGCGTCAGAAAGCGGCGGAGGGAGCGGTCCGTACGACCGTTGCCACCGCTTGTGCGACCTGCGCGTCCGTCAGGTCCGCGCGTGCGGTGAGCCTGAGCCGGGAGATCCCGTCCGGTACCGACGGCGGGCGGAAGCAGCCCACGACGAGGCCGGCCGCCCGGCAGTCGGCGGCCCACCGCACCGCCGCCTCCGGCGAGGGCGCCAGGACCGACACAACGGCCGCGTCCGGGCGTACGGCGGACAGACCGGCGTCCGTCAGCCCCCCGTGCAGTGACGCGGCGACCGTACGGGCTCGCCCCGCGAGTTCCGGCTCCCGGCGCAGCAGCCTCGCGCTCGCCAGCGCGGCGCCCGCGGCGGCCGGTGCCAGGCCGGTGTCGAAGATGAACGTACGGGCCGTGTTGACCAGGTGGTCGATGACCCTGGCCGGACCGAGGACCGCTCCGCCCTGGCTGCCCAGCGACTTCGACAGCGTGAGGGTGGCGACCACACCGTCCGCTCCCGCCAGCCCCGCCGCGTGCGGTGCCCCCCTGCCGCCGTCGCCGAGGACACCGAGGCCGTGCGCGTCGTCGACGAGGAGGGCGGCGCCGTACGCACGGCATGCGGCCGCCAGTTCCGCGAGGGGCGCCGCGTCGCCGTCCACCGAGAAGACCGAGTCGGTGACGGCGAGGGCGCGGCCGTCGTGCGCGTCGAGCGTCTTGCGTACGGCGTCCGGGTCGGCGTGCGGCACTACGGAGGTCGTGGCGCGCGAGAGGCGGCAGCCGTCGACGATCGAGGCGTGGTTGAGGGCGTCGGAGACGATCAGCGAGCCGTGGCCGCTGAGCGCGGTGAGTGCGGCCAGATTGGCGGCGTAACCGGAGGAAAGTACGAGAGCTGCCTCGAAGCCGCAGAAATCGGCCAATTCCCTCTCAAGTTCGGCGTGCAGCCGGGTGCTTCCGGTGACGAGCCGCGAACCGGTGGCCCCGGCGCCCCAGCGGCGGGCGGCCTCGGCGGCGGCGGACGTGACCTCCGGGTGGTGGGTGAGGCCGAGGTAGTCGTTGCTCGCGAGGTCGAGCAGGGCGGACTCGGCGGAGCGCGGGCGCAGGGTCCTGACGAGCCCGGCCTTCGCGCGTACCGCCGCCTGCTCGTCGATCCAGTCGAACGGGTCGAACGGTCCCTGGGGCATGGAAGAGTCCCTTTTGTAGGCAGCCCACAGACACTAGCCGGGCGCGCGCGAGGTCAGGGTGTGGCAATACCCACACCTCGTGAGGCCGCTCTTGTGCGGTTCCTCCTTGGCCACAGGCGGTGCCGTAGGTCAGGATCGGCACCATGGACCTGCTGAACACCCTGGTGGAGAAGGGGCTGCGGCGCGAGCTGCCGACCCGCGAAGAAGCGCTCGCCGTGCTGGCGACCTCGGACGACGAGCTGCTCGATGTGGTGGCCGCGGCCGGAAAGGTACGCCGCCAGTGGTTCGGACGGCGGGTGAAACTCAATTACCTGGTGAACCTCAAGTCGGGCCTGTGCCCCGAGGACTGTTCGTACTGCTCGCAGCGGCTCGGCTCGAAGGCCGGGATCCTCAAGTACACCTGGCTGAAGCCCGACGAGGCTTCCAAGGCTGCGGCCGCCGGGGTCGCGGGCGGCGCGAAGCGGGTGTGCCTGGTGGCGAGCGGGCGCGGTCCGACGGACAAGGACGTCGACCGCGTCTCGAAGACGATCGAGGCGATCAAGGACCAGAACGAGGACGTCGAGGTGTGCGCCTGCCTCGGGCTGCTGTCCGACGGGCAGGCGGAGCGCCTGCGGGCGGCGGGAGCCGACGCGTACAACCACAACCTGAACACCTCGGAGTCGACGTACGGGGCCATCACCACGACCCACACCTACGCCGACCGTGTGGAGACCGTCCAGCAGGCGCAGGCAGCGGGCATGTCCGCGTGCTCCGGTCTGATCGCGGGCATGGGCGAGACGGACGCCGACCTGGTGGACGTGGTCTTCGCGCTGCGCGAGCTCGACCCCGACTCCGTGCCCGTGAACTTCCTGATCCCCTTCGAGGGAACCCCGCTCGCCAAGGAGTGGAACCTGACGCCGCAGCGGGCGCTGCGGATTCTCGCGATGGTGCGGTTCGTCTGCCCGGACGTGGAGGTACGGCTCGCGGGCGGCCGCGAGGTGCACCTGCGCACCATGCAGCCGCTGGCGCTGCACCTGGTCAACTCGATCTTCCTCGGCGACTACCTGACCAGTGAGGGCCAGGCCGGCCAGGCGGACCTGGAGATGATCGCCGACGCCGGTTTCGAGGTGGAGGGGACCGACAGGACGACGCTGCCGGAGCACCGGAGCGGCGGCGGCTGCGCGTCGGCGTGCGGGGAGCCGGCGGCCGAGGCGGCAGCGGGCGCCGTGGAGGCCGGGGAGACCTCGGACGCCGCGGAGGCGCCGGGTATTCCGGGCGCCCGTACGGACCTCGTGTCGGTACGCCGGCGCGGCGCCGGTACGGACCTCGCGCCCAATGCCTGAGCCGCTCGCCCCCGCCGAGCTGCTCCGGCTGGACCAGGATCACGTATGGCATCCGTACGGTCCCATGCCGGGCCGTGCGGAGCCGCTGCTGGTGGAGTCCGCGTCCGGCGTACGGCTTCGGCTCGCTCAGCCCGCCCACGGCCAGGACGAGTTGATCGACGGCATGTCATCCTGGTGGTCGGCCGTCCACGGCTACAACCACCCCGTGCTCAACGAGGCGGTGCGCGGGCAGCTCGACCGGATGAGCCATGTCATGTTCGGCGGGCTCACTCACGAGCCCGCCGTGCGCCTGGCGGCGAAACTGGTGGAGATCACTCCCGAGCCCCTGCGGCACGTCTTCCTGACCGACTCCGGATCGGTGTCGGTCGAGGTCGCGGTCAAGATGTGCCTCCAGTACTGGCGCTCGGTGGGCCGGCCCGGCAAGCAGCGGCTGCTGACCTGGCGCGGCGGCTACCACGGGGACACCTGGCAGCCGATGTCGGTGTGCGATCCCGAGGGCGGGATGCACGAACTGTGGCAGGGCGCGCTGCCGCGCCAGGTCTTCGCGGACGCGCCGCCCGCCGAGTACGACGCGGCGTACGCCGACCGGCTGCGCGCGCTGATCGCCGGGCACGCGGACGAACTGGCCGCGGTGATCGTGGAGCCGGTGGTGCAGGGCGCGGGCGGCATGCGTTTCCACGCGCCCGAGTACCTGCGGGTGCTGCGGGAGGCGTGCGACGAGCACGGCGTCCTGCTGGTCTTCGACGAGATCGCGACCGGTTTCGGCCGTACGGGAACGCTCTTCGCCTCGGAGCACGCCTCGGTCTCGCCCGATGTGCTGTGCGTCGGCAAGGCCCTGACCGGCGGTTACCTGAGCATGGCGGCGACGCTGTGCACGTCGGAGGTGGCGGACGGCATCTCGCGGGGCGAGGTCCCGGTGCTGGCCCACGGCCCGACGTTCATGGGCAACCCCCTGGCATCGGCGGTCGCGTGCGCCTCGATCGACCTGCTGCTCGGCCAGGACTGGCAGGGCGAGGTCAAGCGCATCGAGGCGGGGCTGAAGGAAGGTCTGGCCGAGGTCGCCGGGCTGCCGGGGGTACGGGACGTACGGGTGCTGGGTGCGATCGGCGTCGTACAACTGGACCGCGAGGTCGACATGGCGGCGGCCACGGCGGCGACGGTCCGGGAGGGCGTGTGGCTGCGCCCGTTCCGCGACCTGATCTACACCATGCCGCCGTACGTCACGAACGACGCTGACCTGGCCAGGATCTGCGGGGCGGTACGAGCGGCGGCCACGGCAGGCACGTGACCGGACGAACGACGTCCCCCGGGCGCCGGACGGCCGGACGGGCTTGACGCCGGCCGTTCCGGCCGTTCCGGGCTGGGGAAGCGGGCCGCCCACGGACATGAACCACCGCCCAGACACACATCACCGCGAGGAGCGCACCGCATGGCCGTCATCGTCGTCAGCGGCACCGGAACCGAGATCGGCAAGACCGTCGTCACGGCCGCGCTTGCAGCCGTCGCCTGCGCCCAGGGCCGTACCGTCGCCGTGCTCAAACCCGCTCAGACCGGCGTCGACGCGGGAGAGCCGGGCGACGCCGACGAGGTCGTGCGGCTGGCGGGTGAGGGAGTCGCGGCGGTCGAACTCGCACGGTTCCCCGAGCCGCTGGCGCCCGCGACCGCCGCCCGGCGCGCCGGTATGCCCCCCGTACGGCCGGACGACATCGCCGCGGCGGCGTCGAAGCTCGACGCCGAGTACGACCTGGTACTCGTGGAGGGCGCCGGCGGCCTCCTCGTCCGCCTCGACGACGACGGCGCCACCCTCGCCGACGTCGCCCGGCTCCTGGACGCGCCCGTCCTCGTCGTCACTCCGGCCGCCCTCGGCACCCTGAACTGGACGGCGCTGACCGCCGAGGCGCTGCGCGCCCGCGACATCGAGATGCTCGGAGTCGTCGTCGGCAGCTGGCCCGCCGCCCCCGGCCTCGCCGAACGCTGCAATCTCACCGACCTGCCGGTGGCGGCCGCGGGAGCCCCGCTGCTGGGCGCCGTTCCGGAGGGCGCGGGAGCCCTGCCGCCCACCGAGTTCCGGACCCGCGCCGCGACGTGGCTCGCGCCGCTGCTGGGCGGGAGCTGGCGCCCGTAGGGCCGGTCTCGCATGCGCCGTGTACGTACCGCATGCGTGTAAGCGCCTTGGCGCCCGTAAGGTCGTCGCCATGCGAGCACGTATCGACGAGATCGTTTTCGACTGCGCGGAGCCTGCCGTACTGGTCCGCTTCTGGGCCGCCCTGCTCGGCGGCGATCCGGTCGACCGGAGCCCGGACTGGTCGTACGTCGACCCGCCGGACTGGACCCGGGTCGCCTTCCAGCGCGTACCCGAGGGGAAGGCGGTCAAGAACCGGCTGCATCTGGACCTGGACGCGGGCGACATCGAGGCAGCGAGCGCCGAGGCGGAGCGTCTGGGCGCGACCAGAACCGGCGGCATCGTCA
Source organism: Streptomyces agglomeratus (assembly GCF_001746415.1). Taxonomy (NCBI): domain Bacteria; kingdom Bacillati; phylum Actinomycetota; class Actinomycetes; order Kitasatosporales; family Streptomycetaceae; genus Streptomyces; species Streptomyces agglomeratus. The sequence continues at coordinate 6,830,190 of NZ_MEHJ01000001.1, read as the reverse complement.
CCGACGTGGCCGGCTCCTTCCAGGTGCTGCTGGACCCGGAAGGCAACGAGTTCTGCTTCGTGCGCGGAGTGAGCCGCCCGGCGGGGTAAGTATCCCGGTGTCCGACCGCCCCACGGAGGAGGTACCGCGATGCCCGAGCGCCGCAGCAAGGTTCCCCGGGACGCCGTGCACCACCCGCTCTTCGCGCGCTTCTACGCCCGGCTCAGCGTGGCTGCCGACCTCAGAGGCGGGGTGGCCGCACACCGGGACGAACTGCTGGCCGGCCTCTCCGGCCGGATCATCGAGATCGGCGCGGGCAACGGGCTGAACTTCGCGCACTACCCGGCGGCGGTCTCGGAGGTCGTGGCGATCGAACCGGAGCGCAGCCTGCGCCAGTTGGCGGTGAAGGCGGCTCTCGACGCCGGCGTCCCGGTGGACGTGGTGCCGGGCGCGGCCGAAGCGCTGCCGGTGAAGAGCGAGGCGTTCGACGCGGCGGTGGTGTCGCTGGTGCTGTGCAGCGTACGGGACGTACCGCGCGCCCTCTCCGAGATCAGGCGCGTACTGCGGCCCGGCGGGGAGCTCCGCTTCTTCGAGCACGGCAGGGGCGAGGGCCGGGCCATGGTGACGGTTCAGCGGGCGCTGGACCGTACCGTGTGGCCGGTGCTCTTCGGCGGCTGCCACACCGCCCGCGACCCGCTCGCGGCCATCGCCGCGGCCGGTTTCGACATCGGCACCCATCGGCGGCTGTCCGTACCGGAGAAGGGGCCCAGGCTGCCGTCGTCGCCGTGCGTGCTGGGGGTGGCGAACCGGCCACCGGAAGCGCCCGACGCCCCGGCGGCCGGCAGCTAGGCCAGGTGGCTCAACGGCTCCACTGCCGCAGTTCCTCCGCGATCACGTGGACGTCCGCCTTGCTCTCCTTGATGAGCCTGGCCAGGTCCCGCACCTGTTCGGGGGAGGTCACGACCTTCAGCCCGCAGGCGACGAGGTAGCCGTACGCGACGGCCGAGGCGAACATCGCGTTCGACCGCTCCAGGGCCGGCACGTGCAGCAGGAGCTGGAGAAGGGCGGCCGCGCGGGCCGCCGGATCGCGGTAGACGGGGATGCCGAATATCTCCGCCTCGTGCCGGGCGACGGCGGCGACGAGCGCGCCCCAGTCGACGACCTGGGGGTCGCCCGGGGTCTTGTGTTCGGCGATCATGAGGAGCCAGGCGAGGTCGATCCTGAGAGTCAACGCTTGCCTTCGCGCTCCGCGCCGAACTCCTCAGCGAAGACCGATTCGTACTGCTTCATGAAGTCGGACGCGGCCTCGACGAACGTACGCCCCACCTCACCGGCGTCCTGTCGGACCAGCTCCTCGATGTAGCGGTTCACGCTCATCCCGCGCTGGAGGGCGCGTTGGCGCGCGGCCTCGGCGGTGGTCTCGTCCACGCGTACGTTCAGCTGAGTCTTCGCCACACCATCAAGCTAGCGCGGCAACGCTAGCAGCGGCAAGGGGTGCGGGGTCCGTCGCCGACGACGGCGGCGGCGCGGAGCTCGTCGGTACGGTCGTCGCTGGCTTCGACGCCTGGCGCTGTCACCTGTACCGGCCGGCCGTACATCCCGTACGGCGGCGGCGCGGCATCGGCTCCGCCCTGCCGGCGGCGGCCGAGGAGCGGTTCGTCGAGCTGGGCGGGCGACGGACGACGCGATGGTCCTGCGGGAGAACGAGCGCGCGCACCACGCCTGGCGCGCCGCCGGGTACGCCCCTGGACCGCGGTGGCGGCGGTGGGCCATCCGCTCGCCGGCTGAACCGGCCGAGTCGGGTGACCCGGCCGAGTCGGCCCACTCGACACCCGCCGGACACCCACCGGACCGCCCCATTGGACCGCCCCACTGGACCGCCCGACTCGACCGCCCGACTCGACCCGCTTTCTGTCGCAATTTGCTCGTCCTTTACCATGGGCGGATCATTCATCCCCTTTGAAAGGTGTGAGCGTCCGCCCATGGGCGAGCCTCCCAGTAGTCGACATCGCGCAGCCGTCCCCGTCCTGCCCGATCATGGGACGGAGGTGAACCGATGACCGAAGTGCTTCTGCTCGCCGTGGCCGTGCTGCTCTCGCTCGCCTGCGGAGCCTTTGTCGCGGCGGAGTTCTCGCTGACCACGATCGAGCGCGGAGACCTCGAGCGCGCCGTGGAGCGGAACGAGCGGGGCGCCGCCAGCGCCCTCAAGGCCGTACGCAGCCTTACGTTCCAGCTCTCCGGTGCCCAGCTCGGCATCACCGTCACCAACCTCCTCGTCGGTATGCTCGCCGAGCCTTCCATCGGCAAGCTGATCCAGGGCCCGCTCCGGGGTCTCGGGCTGTCCCCCGCGACCGCCTCGTCGGTGGCTCTGGTCATCGGTACGGCGCTGTCCACCGTTGTCCTGATGGTCGTCGGCGAGCTGGTGCCGAAGAACTGGGCGATCTCCTCGCCGCTGGCCGTGGCCAAGGTCGTGGCCGCCCCGCAGCGGATCTTCAGCCTCGTGTTCCGGCCGCTCATCAGCCACCTCAACGGCTCGGCGAACCGGATCGTACGGCGCTTCGGTCTGGAACCGGCCGAGGAGCTGGCGTCCGCCCGCAGTCCCCAGGAGCTCGTCGCCCTGGCGCGGCACTCCGCGAGGGAGGGTGCGCTGGAGGCCGACACCGCCGAGCTGTTCGTACGGACCCTCAATCTGGCCGAGCTGAGCGCCGAGAACGTGATGACGCCGCGCGTTCAGGTCACCGCGCTCGATGTGCAGGCCACCGCCGAGGACGTCGCGAACGCGACGCGCGCGACCGGCCTGTCCCGCTTCCCCGTCTACCGGGGCAGCCTCGACTCGGTCGTCGGCATCGCGCACATCAAGGACGTACTGACCGTGCCCGCCGAGCGCAGGCCGTCCTACCCGGTCTCCTCCCTGCTGCGCGAGCCCCTGCTCGTGCCGGAGTCGCTGACCGTGGACCGCCTCCTCGACCGGCTGTCGGGCAAACAGACCATGGCTGTCGTCATCGACGAGTACGGCGGCACGGCGGGCGTCGTGACGCTGGAGGACATCGTCGAGGAGGTCGTCGGCGAGGTGCGGGACGAACACGATCCGCACGAGACGCCGGATCTCGCCCCGGCGGGCGAGGACGCCGACGGGCGGGTGCTGTGGTCGGCGGACGGCGCGGCCAGGACGGACCAGCTGGAGCGGGTCGGACTGCGGGTGCACGAAGGGCCGTACGAGACGCTCGCAGGACTGGTCGCACACGAGCTGGGACGCATTCCGGCCGTGGGTGACCGGATCGAACTGGCCGGGTGGCAGCTGGACGTGGTGGACGCGGCCGGACGGCGCGCGGCACGCGTGATGCTGCACGCGCCGCTGCCCGGCGAGTCCGCGGGTTCCGGCACCACCGACTCCGCCGACTCGTTCGGCCCCGGCGACAAGGAGGCCGGGCGATGACCGCGGTCCAACTGCTCATCGGCCTGCTCACGCTGGTCGTCAACGCCTTCTTCGTCGGCGCGGAATTCGCACTGATCTCCGTACGCCGCAGTCAGATCGAACCGGACGCGGAAGAGGGGAACCGGCGGGCGCGCAGCGTCCTGTGGGGACTCGAACACGTGTCGGCGCTGCTGGCGGCGGCCCAGCTGGGCATCACCCTGTGCACGCTAGTGCTCGGTGTGGTCGCCGAACCCGCCATCGCGCATCTGCTGGAGCCGGTCTTCCACGCCGTCGGCGTGCCGGACGGGCTGACCCACCCGATCTCGTTCGTCATCGCGCTCACCGTGGCGACCTATCTGCACATGCTGTTCGGCGAGATGGTGCCGAAGAACATCGCGCTGGCCGAGCCGGTCAGGACCGCGCTGCTGCTCGGACCGCCACTGGTGGCGCTGGCCCGGGCGCTGCGGCCGGTGATCTTCGCGATCAACGCCTTCGCGAACGCGCTGCTCAAGCTGTTGCGGGTGGAGACCAGGAACGAGGTGTCCGCCACCTTCACTGACGACGAACTGGCGCGGCTCGTCACGGACGCGGGCCACGCCGGCCTTCTCGACGACCGCGCGGCCGAGCGGCTGCACGACGCCCTGGAGCTGGGCCGGCGCCCGGTGCAGGACGTGGTGATGCCGGTGGAGCGCGTGGTGTTCGCCCAGATCGGGACGACGCCGGAGGACCTGGAGCGGCTCTCGGCCGAGTCTGGGTTCTCCCGGTTCCCGGTACTGGAGGGTCTGCGGATCCTGGGATACCTGCACGTCAAGGACGCTTTGGACGCCGCGCCGCGCAACGTGCCGTTCCCGGTCTCCGCTCTGCGGCCGATCGCCCGGGTGCGGGCGGCCACTCCGCTCGACGACGTACTGACGGCGATGCGGCGCAGCCGGACACATCTGGCGGCCGTACTGGGCGACGACGGGAATCCCGCCGGCCTGGTCACGATGGAGGACGTGCTGCGTGAGCTGGTGGGGCGGCCGGACCAGCGGCAGTCCTGACTTCTGGTCCTTCCTGGGCCGGGATACGATCGCTCCGCCATGGAACTCAATGCCACCTACACCAGTCTCGTCGCGGTCGGCGACTCCTTCACCGAAGGCATGTCGGACGCGCTGCCCGACGGCTCGTACCGGGGCTGGGCGGACCTGCTCGCCGCCCGGCTCGCGGCGCGCACGCCCGGTTTCCAGTACGCGAATCTCGCCGTGCGGGGCAAGCTGATCGGTCAGATCGTCGCCGAGCAGGTCGAGGTCGCGGCCGCCATGCGGGCGGATGTCGTGACGCTGGTGGGTGGCCTCAACGACACGCTCCGGCCGAAGGTCGACATGGGCCGGGTGTGCGGACTGCTCGAAGAGGCGGCCGGGAAGCTCGCTCCTTCCTGCAAGCAACTGGTTCTGATGCGCAGTCCCGGCCGCAACGGTCCGGTGATGGAGCGCTTCCGGCCGCGCATGGAGCAGCTGTTCCACTTCATCGACGCCCTGGCCGCACGCCACGGCGCTCTGGTGGTCGACCTGTACGGGGCGCCCGCGCTCGCCGATCCCCGGATGTGGCATGTAGACCGGCTGCACCTGACGGCGGAGGGGCATCGGCGGGTGGCCGAGGCGGTGTGGCAGGCGCTGGGCCACGCGGCCGAGGACGACTGGCGCGCGCCGCTGGAGCCCGGTGTACTGCCGGGGTGGGCGGCGCGGCGCGGGAGTGATCTGCGGTTCGCGCGCGAGCACCTCGTTCCGTGGGTAGGGCGACGGGTCACGGGGCGGTCCTCGGGCGACGGACGGCCGGCCAAGCGCCCCGACCTGCTGCCGTACGACATCCCCCTGCCGTAGCGCTTCGGCCGCGGTGTCGCTCGGCGTCGCGCTTCACGTCACGGCGCGGATCGCCGCTGGGACGGTCGCGGTCGCGATGATCGTCCGCTCCTCGTAGATCGTCCGCTCCTCGTAGCAAGCCACAAAGGGGACCGCGGCGCTGGCCTGCAGAAACCGACAGTAGAATCTGATCACTGTTCTGCGCCCAGAGTTCCCCTCGCAGGTCAGAGGCTATTTAGCAGACCTCAGCAGAGATCATTTCTCACAATCTCTCACGTAGCGGCCTCTGGATCGCCGCCGTGGAACACGTCCCACACCGCCGCCGCGGCCCGCATATCCTCCGGCGTGACGTAAACGTACCCCTTCCTCATGCCGCAGCGCGGGCTGGGTGGTCCCGGCCGGCGTCCGTGACGGCCACGCCGTACAGCATCGCCTGCTCGTCCTCACCGAGCTCGAGCGCCTCGGCTATCCGCTTGGCGAGAGTCAGGGACAGCGAGCGGTCCCCCGCCTCGAGATGCGTCACGTACCCGCCGGACAGCCCCGCCTTGCGGGCAGCTTCCCGCAGCCCCAAGCCGGCCCGCTCCCGTGCTTGTCGCGGCATGGGGCCGAGCTCTGCCGGCGGAGTATGCCTATGCCTGATCTCCACCTGCGCCGCCTCGATTCAAAGGATCAGATCGGTTGATACCTTTGAATCGTAGGCGCACTGGAATACGATTGCAGTGACGACGAACCGAACGCAGCCGTAGCCATGGTTCCAGCGGGCGTGATGCCCGCAGGCGAGATGCCTCTGGGAACGCAGGACGACGGCAGGCAGGCGAACGAGCGGCCCAGTAGGCGCCGCGAGGCCATCGCGTGATGCGAATGCCAGCGAGAGGAGCGGGCCCATCCGAGCCCGCGGATTCGCCCCCGCATCCGCCGCCCACGCCCTGGGGTTCTTGTGGCTCGTACCTTTTCCGGCCCGCGTCTGCGCGATCAGCGGCGCCTCGCCCTGACCGCCGACCAGCTGGCCGCCCACATCGGCCGCTCCGTCTGGGCGATCTGGTCCTACGAACGCGACCAAGCGCAGCCACCCATAGACGTTGCCGACGGCCTCGCCGACGCCCTCGGTCTGCCCCTCGAGCGTCTCCTCGCCGACGACCGCAAGGCGGCTGCCTGATGTCGTTCCTCATCGCGTCCGGCCATGTCGAAGTCGAAGCGAAGACCGACAAGGCCCTCTCCGGCATCACCGCCCTCGTCGGCGCGATGGGAACACTCGGCGCGGTGGCTGCGGGCGGAGCTGCCGCCGCCGGTGCTGGCCTTGCCGCGTTCGGTCTCGCCGCGGGCAAGCAGGTCGCGAACCTTGCCAAGGCGTCCCAGGCGCACAGTAAGTACCAGGAAGCGGTGGACAAGTCCGGGAAGCAGTCCGCCGAGGCAGTGAAGGCGGAGCTCGCCTACCAGCAGACGCTGTCGAAGATGCCGAAGGCCACCCGCGAAGCGACAGCGGCGTTCTCGGCTCTCAACGACTCCTACACAGCCTGGTCGGACTCCCTGGCTGGCGACACGATGCCGGTCTTCACCAAGGGCCAACCCGAACTTCTTCGAGCAGCTGCCCTTGATCCGGGCGATAGCTGCTGCAGACGACGTCTGAGCTCATCGTCAGCAAACACGACGACGCCCCCGCTCTAGCCTTCTGGCTGGACGGGGGCGCCTTCGTCATTTCCCCGCTGGAGTTGGGGAGTAGCGTTCTGAGTGTCTAGGTCAGAACGGAGTTCAGTATGCCGCAATCCACCGACACACCGACCGATTCCCCAGACACCTTCGGCCAGCGCGTCAGGCGCGCACGGGAGCGCTCAGGGCTCACGCGTGCAGTGACTGGCGGTCTCGTAGGCCGCTCCCCTGAGTGGGTGAAAGCCATCGAGACCGGCCGCCTGCATACCCCACGGCTACCCCTACTGCTCCGGCTCGCCGAAGTTCTCGGCGTGGACGTGGGCGAGCTGACCGGCGACGAGCGGATCTCCGCCGCCACGTACAGCAAGGCCGTACACAAGGCGCTGCCCGCGGTGAAAGCCTCGCTCATTGCCTACCAGTTCCGCCCTCGGGACGAGGAACCGGAGAGCGCCGATGCACTGCTCGCCCGCGTCCGCCAGGCGTGGCAGCTGTGGCACGGCGATGGTGACCACCGTTCCCGCATCGCCACGATCGCCCCCACCCTGCTTGCTGATCTCCAGCACGCAGCCCGGACTCTCGACGGCACCGATCGGCGCCGCGCCCTCGTCGGCCTCGCGGAGACGTACCACCTGATCCAGCTGTACCTCTCCTTCCAGCCGGCGCCCGAGCTGGTGATGCTCACCGGCGACCGGGCCATGACCGCAGCGCAGGACGCCGACAGCCCGCAGGCCATTGCAGGCGCCGCCTGGTACATGAACCACGTCTTCCGCGACGCCGGCGAAGCACACGAAGCCCGCGTCGACCTGGCGATGAAAGCCGCTGACTTGCTCCACGCGGTCGACGACAACCCCGAGGATCTGGCGCGCTGGGGTCTGCTGCACCTCGCCGCGGCGCTGTCGTTCGCGAAACGGGGACGGGAGGGAGACGCGTGGCGGTACTGGGACAAGGCGAACGACGCCGCCCGCCGCCTTGGGGAGGGCTACTGCCACCCGTGGCTCATCTTCGGACCGGGCATGGTCGACGCCTACCGGCTGACGATGCACAACGACCTGGTGCAATCCGGTGGCGCCATCGACGTGGCCACCACGATCGACCTCGCCCCGATGCCGTCCGCCACGCGCCGCAGCTTCCACCAGCTCGAGGCAGCGCGGGCGTACAGCATGAGCGGCGAACACCTCGCGGTCGTACACCTGCTGAAGAAGGCTCACAAGGAGTCACCTGAGACGGTCAGGTACAACCTTTTCGCCCGGTCAGCCCTGCCCGACTTGGTGGAGACGGGGCCCGCGATGATCCGCGACGACGCGCGATGGCTGGCCCAAGAGCTGGGCATCTCCGCCTAGTGAACTGGTTTGGAGATCCTGTCGCAGTAGCGGCAGATGCGGTCGAGGATTTGGTCGGCGGTCTTGGTCCACTTGAAGGGCCTGGCCTCGTCGTTCCAGACCTTGATCCAGCTCTCAAGTCCGGCCTTGAGGTCGTCGAGGGAACAGAACACTCCGCGTGCGAGGCAGCGCCGTTCCAGCTCGGCGAACCACCGCTCGACCTGGTTGATCCATGACGAGTACGTAGGCGTGAAGTGCAGGTGGAAGCGGGGATGCGCCAGCAGCCACTTGTGCACCACAGGCGCTTTGTGGGCGGAAAGGTTGTCGCAGATCACGTGGACCGCCAGACCGGGATCGGTCTGGCGGTCGATCTCGTCGAGGAAGTCACGGAAGTCCACGGCCCGGTGCTGCGCGGACAGCTTCGTGATCACCTTGCCCGTCGCCGTGTTCAACGCTGCGAACAGATCGACGGTCCCGTGCCGGACGTAGTCAAAACTCCGCCGTTCGGGCACCCCGGGCAGCATCGGCAACACCGGTGCGGTCCGTTCCAGAGCTTGGATCTGCGGTTTCTCGTCCACCGCGAACACAGCCGCGTTGGCAGGCGGGGCGAGGTAGAGACCGACGACGTCACGGATCTTGTCGATCAGGAACGGGTCCGGAGAGATCTTGAAGGTCTCCGTCCGCCACGGCTGCAGGCCGAAGGCGTGCCAGATCCGCAGCACGCTCGCCGGCGAGATCCCCACCACCTTGGCCAGCTCCCGCTTCGACCAGTGCGTCCCGCCCGCGGGCACCTCCTCAAGAGTGCGGACCACCACCTCTTCCACCTGGGCATCGGTGATGGTCCGTGGCACCCCGGGCCGCGGCTCGTCGGCCAGCCCGTCGAGGCGGTCCAGCAGGAACCGCGTCCTCCATCTGGCCGCCGTCTTGCGCTCGATGCCCAGCCGCGCGGCCACTCTCGTGTTGTTCCATCCCCGCGCGCACGCCAGCACGATCTGCGCACGCTGAGCCAGACCCTGCGCGGTCGAACGCCGCCTGGCCCAGTCCTCCAACGTCGACCGCTCGGTATCCGACAGCACGACCGGCGGCAGCCTGGTGTCACCCATCCATTCAGCAGAGCCGCACAAAGCCAGCCACGTCAGGCGAACCCCAAGATCTGAAACAGAACACGACTCACGAGGCGAGCCCCGACCTCAAACATGATCCGGAAGAAACGGCATAGCCGCAGGTCCAGCCTGTACCTCTCGTAGGGGGTACAACCTCTACCCCTGATTGATGGGGTAGAGGTTGTACCCCCTAGCCGTATGCCCCGCTCCTACCGTCATCCTCATGACGACAGGGACCCGGCCCTTGAGGGCCGACAGGCCAGCGGGAATGTGCTGGGCACCCAAGCCTCACACCCCGACTCGATGCTGCACCAAGACCCCGGGCCACGACGGCGATCACTTTCACGAATACTCCGGCGTCTCGTGGCCCCAGCGTCCGAGCGAGCAGCGATGAGTGTCCAGACCGCACCGCGCACCGCCGCCTACACCACGCCCGAGTGCCGCGCCGACGCATGCGAGCTGTGCCCCGGCCCCTGGCGAGATCCGGGTACCGGGCGTCGGCCTGCCCGTCGAAACACTCCTATGCGGCTGCGCCTGCCACAGGCGGAGCCCTCGCTAACCCCCGTCTCGACCGCGCACCCCTGGAAGGACAGCGGCCGAGACGGGTTCACGCACCTCCACCCATCCGAATGGAGGCACCACCCATGACTACCACCATCCTTGACGCCCGAGCCTTAGTCGGCGACACCTTCGAGAGCGTCCGCCGGACCATCCTCGACGGCAACCCCGACATGTCCTCGGACATGGCCGGCCGCATCGCCACCGAGGCCATCAAGTTCGTCGTCGCCTGCGCGCAGCATCCGGCGGTGGGCATGGCCCCGTCGCGGATCGTGGACGAGGGCTGGCACGCCCTGCTCCTGCACTCCGCCGCCTACGCCAAGCTCTGCGCCAAGTTCGGCGGGATGGTGCACCACTACCCCGGCTGGGACCCCACGCACTACGACCCGCCGATCCTCGACCGCACCCGCCAGATGATCGAGAAGGCCGGGTTCGTCGTGGACGAGGAGCTGTGGCGCCCGCCGACAGACGACCTGCTCGTCTCGGTCGCGGCGAAGTGCCAGCACGCCCCCGAGTGCACGATCCGGCCCATGCCCACCCCTCAGCCGCCCGTAGCCTGAGCGGTAGGAGGTGGCCCATGGCCGAGTGGATTGACCCCAGGTACGCGGAAATGGTCGCGGCGTGGAAGCGCGCGCAGCAGCCGGAATCGCGTGACCCCGAGCCCAAGCCAGTGAGGGGATTCATCATCCCCGCACCGAAGGCTTGACGCTCACAAGCCCCGGTCGCCCGCTTCCCCCGAGGCGGACGACCGGGGCTTTCCTCTGCCTACACCTGGTGCGCCCTGGCCCAGTCGACGAGCGTGGACCAGGCGGCCGGCTGAAGCTCGATACGGGGCCGGTTCGACGCCACCCGGGACACCAGCCAGGCGCCGTAGCGGCCGGCGGGCAGGCGGTCCAGCACCTTCTTGGCGCCTCGCTTGCCGCGGTCCCCGGCGCGGGCCAGGTCGACGGCCTTGGCGTAGCGCTGGGCGGCGGCCTCGATGTCCTCGATGGCGGGCATCTCGTCGGCGTCGTACAGGCCGGTGGGCTCCGGGGCGGTGGTGACGGGTGCCTCGAGCATGAGGGAGACGGGGGCGACGACCGACCGGACCGCGTTGGCGACAGCGGTGAGGGTGCGGCGGGAAATGAGAGACTTCAGCACAGCGGGCTCCTGGTGATGTCAGGTGATCCGTTAGGCCCTCGGTCGGTGTTAGCGCACCGCCGGGGGCCGTTTCGTTAGCGCCTTGCTTGCCAACACCTCGACAGTGGGGAACATCGTGTTCCCTCGTCAATGTCTTCAACCTAGGCAGTTAGGTCCTCAGTAGGTAACATCAGGTTCCATTACTGCGAATGGAACACTAAGTGACATGGATAAGCGATCACTGGAACACCTCGCGGGCCGCTTCAGGGAGGCGGAGACCCGGACCAGGCTTCTCAGGCTCGAGCTAGCCGCCGCGATCCGGCAGGCGGACGCGGACGGAGTCCTGCAGAAGCACATCTGTGAGGCGACCGGGTACACACGCCAGCAGGTCCGGCGCATCGTGCAGGCGGAAGACGAGGCCGCCGAGTAGGCCCGCACCGCTGGCCGAGACGCGAAGAAGCCCGCCCTGGTGGCGGGCTTCAGCTGTATGCGGCCAGGGGCCGCTACGTCTCACACATGTCTCACAGGCTGCCCGCGACCCGCCGTCCACCAAGCCGCTGACCTGGGCTGTCTGGACTGTGCGGACTGGGAAAGACGGCACCGGACGGCGGGTAAACTCTGGTCACGTGACTGCTGCTCCTGCGAAGCCTCGCATCCCCAATGTCCTGGCCGGCCGCTACGCCTCCGCGCAACTCGCCGTCCTGTGGTCCCCCGAGCAGAAGGTGAAGCTGGAGCGCCAGCTGTGGCTCGCGGTGCTCCGCGCTCAGAGGGACCTCGGCATCGAGGTGCCCGACGAGGCCATCTCCGACTACGAGCGCGTGCTCGACCAGGTCGACCTGGCATCGATCGCCGAGCGCGAGAAGGTGACGCGCCATGACGTGAAGGCCCGGATCGAGGAGTTCAACGCGCTCGCGGGGCACGAGCAGGTCCACAAGGGCATGACGTCCCGCGACCTCACCGAGAACGTCGAGCAGCTCCAGATCCGGCTCTCGCTGGAACTGATGCGCGACCGTACGGTCGCCGTGCTGGCCCGGCTGGGCAAGCTCTCCGGTGAGTACGCGGAGCTCGTCATGGCGGGCCGCTCTCACAACGTCGCGGCCCAGGCGACGACGCTGGGCAAGCGCTTCGCCACAGCGGCCGACGAACTACTGGCGGCCTACGGGCGTCTTGAGGAGCTGCTGGGCCGCTACCCGCTGCGCGGGATCAAGGGCCCGGTCGGCACGGCCCAGGACATGCTGGACCTGCTGGGCGGCGACGCCGGGAAGCTGGCGGACCTGGAGCAGCGGATCGCGGGTCACCTCGGTTTCTCGCAGGCGTTCACCTCGGTGGGCCAGGTGTACCCGCGCTCGCTCGACTACGAGGTCGTCACCGCGCTCGTGCAGCTCGCGGGCGCTCCCTCCTCGGTCGCCAAGACGATCCGGCTGATGGCCGGGCACGAGCTGGTGACGGAGGGCTTCAAGCCCGGCCAGGTCGGCTCGTCCGCGATGCCGCACAAGATGAACACCCGCTCCTGCGAGCGTGTGAACGGTCTCATGGTGATCCTGCGCGGTTACGCCTCGATGACCGGCGAGCTGGCCGGCGACCAGTGGAACGAGGGCGACGTGTCCTGCTCGGTGGTGCGCCGTGTCGCGCTGCCCGACGCGTTCTTCGCCTTCGACGGGCTTCTGGAGACCTTCCTCACGGTGCTCGACGAGTTCGGCGCCTTCCCGGCGGTCGTGGCCCGCGAGCTGGACCGCTACCTCCCCTTCCTCGCCACGACCAAGGTGCTCATGGCTTCGGTACGGGCCGGGGTCGGCCGGGAGGTCGCGCACGAGGCCATCAAGGAGAACGCCGTCGCCTCGGCGCTGGCCATGCGGGAGCAGGGCGCCGAGCGCAACGAGCTGCTCGACAAGCTCGCTGCCGACGACCGGATTCCGCTGGACCGGGCACAGCTCGACGAGCTGATGGCCGACAAGCTGTCCTTCACCGGTGCGGCGGCGCAGCAGGTCGGCGTCGTGATCTCCCGCATCGAGGAGATCGCCAAGCAGCACCCCGACGCCGCCGGGTACACCCCCGGGTCGATCCTCTGAGCCGCACGGCATGACACCCGAAGAGCTCCTGGCCGCCCGCGACCGCCTCGTCCCCGACGTGGTGGCGGGCGGCCTGCGGGTACTCTTCTGCGGCATCAACCCCGGGCTGATGTCGGCTGCCACGGGTCACCACTTCGCCCGCCCCGGCAACCGCTTCTGGCCGGTGCTGCACCTCTCGGGATTCACCCCCCGGCAGCTGAAGCCGGCGGAGCAGGACGAACTCCTTTCCTACGGCCTGGGCATCACCAATGTGGTGGCCAGGGCGAGCGCGCGGGCGGACGAGATAAGTGACGAGGAGTTCCGCGAGGGCGGACGGCTCCTGACGGCGAAGGTCGAACTGCTCCGGCCGCAGTGGCTGGCCGTGGTCGGCATCACTGCCTACCGCACGGCCTTCGGCGAGAAAAAGGCAGCTGTCGGGCCGCAGGAACGGACAATCGGTGAGACCCGTGTATGGGTCCTGCCGAACCCGAGCGGTCTCAACGCCCACTGGACCGCGCAGACCATGGCCGAGGAGTACGCCCGGCTGAGGGCCGTGTCGGAGACCGGCGGCCCGGCCCCCGAAGCCGGCGGCTGACCGGAAGCGACGCCGAGAGCCTGTCCTGGACGCCCCTGTCAGAATGCGCGTGGTGGTCAGCAGGCCGGGTCACCCCGCGCAACCGCAGCCTCCGTCGGTCGCAGACGCCGCCTGCGTCGCAGTCGCAGTCGCAGTCGCAGTCGCAGTCGCAGTCGCAGTCGCAGTCGCAGTCGCAGTCGCAGTCGCAGTCAAGGATCAGCGGCTAGGGCGGGTCGACCTCGGTGACAACCGCCATCAGCTCGTACGACGGCACTTCCGCTTCCCCCAGCGCCGGCGCCAGCCCCACGACGATCCATCTGCCGTCGGCCCGCCAGACGTGCAAGCTGTCGAATCTCGCGCTCAACTCCTGCCAGGGCTCCGGTATCTCCTCTCCCGCGATGCTCCGTTCCAGCAGGCTCCAGAGGCTGAAGAACTGGGGCTCACCCCACTTCACGCCGAGTACGGCCAGCAGCGCTTCGTGCTCGGCCACGCACTGCTCCCGCGTCTCCGCAACCTGAGCGGCATCGTCGTCCCCGAACTGACCGGCCACGATCAGCTCTGCGGTGTGATAGCCGGGTCCGCTGAAACCGGTGTCCGACCTGCCGCGCTGCGCCGGGAACTCCTGTGCGCGCAGCAGGTCTATGAGGGCGAGATACCGTGCGGTGCTCATGTCGTCAGTAAACCTCCCGGCACTGACAACTGGCCGTCTGTCAGGCGTCGCGACGCCGTAGCGCCCACCATCCGGCCAGCACCGCTGCCCCGGCCCACGCCGCGGTGACGGCGAGTCCCGTCCATGCCCCGAGGTCGCCCTGCGGGTTCACGTGCAGCACCTGCTGTCCCGCACGGTCCGGCAAGTACTGGGCGACGCCACCCGCTATGTCCCCGACCACGAACGAGGCAATCAAAATGAAGGGGATGAGAAGGCTCAGGACGGCGACGCCGCTGCGCAGCAGCGCGGTGAGACCTGCGGCGAGGAGCGCCATGAGTGCGAGATATATGCCGCTGCCGAGGCAGGCACGCAGCGCGCCGGGATCGCCGAGTCCGATGGCGTACTCCCCCATGAACGCCTGACCGGTCAGGAAGGAGGCGAAGCTGGTCGCGAACCCGACGGCAAGCGCGAGGGCTCCTGTGACCGCCAACTTCGCCGCGTAGAAGAGTCCTCTGCGCGGCACCGCCGACAGGGAAACCCTCAGCGCGCCGTTGAGGTACTCGGAGGACAACGCCGTGGCTCCGAAGCTGATGGCGGCCAGCTGGCCGAAGTTCAGGGCGTAGAAGGCGCCGAACACCGGGTCATATCCGTCGTTGTCGGCCTCGGCCCGTCCCACCGTGGCACAGGCAAGCACCGTGATGGCGAGGGTGACGGCGAATACCGCCGTCAGTGAACCCGCGGATGCCCGCACTGACTTGATCTTGATCCACTCCGAGTGGAGGACTGCGATGGGCGACATGATTCAGACCTCCCGGCCGGTTGTCGTGGGAAAGGCCGAGTGTGCGGGTGCGACGGAAGCGAATTCTGTCGCGTCGGCCGTGAGGTCGAGATACGCCTGCTCCAGCGTGGCTTGTTCATCCGAGAGTTCGAGCACCACGATCCCTTCGCGAGCAGCGATCACCCCGACCTCCCCGGCCTTCACACCGTCGACGGCCCAGTAACCGTCTTCGCATCGCACCGGGGTGTACCCCCGGCGGGTCAGTGCGTCGCACAGCCGGCGCGACTCGGTGGTGCGCACCCGGGCCCGGGGGCTGCTGCGGGCGCCGAGGAACTCCTGCACGGACGTGTCCGCGAGCAGTCGGCCCCTGCCGAGGACGACAAGGTGGTCGGCGAAGGACGCGGTCTCGTTCATCAGGTGACTGGAGACGAGGACGGTGCGGCCCTCGCGGGCGAGACGCTTGAGCAATTCCCGGATCCAGACGATCCCTTCGGGGTCCAGACCGTTCGACGGCTCGTCCAGCATCACCACCTTGGGATCGCCGAGCAGTGCGGCGGCGATGCCGAGCCGCTGCCTCATTCCGAGCGAAAACGTCTTGATCCGCTTGCCCGACACCTCAGCGACGCCGGCCTCCTCCAGCACTTCGTCGACGCGGCGCACGGGTATGCGGTTGCTGGCTGCCAGGGCCAGCAGATGGTTTCGGGCGGTGCGTGAACCGTGGGCCGCTTGGGCGTCGAGGAGTGCCCCCACCTGGCGCAGCGGGTCGTCGAGGCGTGCGTAGGCGCGGCCGGCGATGGTGGCCGTGCCCGAGGTGGGCCGGTCGAGCCCGAGAACGAGCCGCATGGTGCTGGACTTGCCGGCCCCGTTGGGTCCCAGGAAGCCGGTCACCCGGCCCGGCCGAACCTGGAAGGTGAGCCGGTCCACGGCCCGCCTGGCGCCGTACTCCTTGGTCAGTTCCTGGACGTCGATGGTGTTCATGGGTCCAGCCTGGCTGTCGCCGAGTGCCGTCGGCCTCCCCCGTCCGTGGGGATCATCTCCCCCGTGCGGGGGAGCCGTTGTCCCTGGGACCGCTGGCACGATGGCCGCATGATCCTTTATTTCCGCCGGCTGGCCCACGGGGTTACCTACACACGGTGGCTGCATCTGTGCATCCCCGTGCTGATCTTCAGCGTGTGGATGTTCATCTCCATCGACACGTGGTACGTCCCGGCGCTCGTGATGCTGCCGGTGGGTCTCATCCCCGCGGTGCGTCTTGAGGAGGGGCTACAGGCCCAGCTGCTGCTGACGCCCGGGGAACGGGGCCGGCCCGATGCCCGGATCGCGGCCGCGGCATCCGCCACCTGGGCGCAGCGCCGAAGGGTGGTGCTCTGGATCCAGGCACGGCTGACGCTTTCGGCCGTCGCCACGCTCATCAGCGTATGGCTGCCGGTCATGGCTTTTGATCTGCTCACGCTGTCGTCCCGCGCCACTGGGGGAAACGTCGGGCTGCTGACGAACCTCGAACCGCACTGGTGGTACGCGTTGCTCGCGCCGCTGCCGATCGTGGTCATGCTCGCCTGCATGCCGGCCCTCGGAGACGTGGTGACCGCACTTGCCCGGAGGCTGCTGGGCCCGTCACCCAAGGAACGGTTACTGGCCCTGGAGGAACGCACCGAGCAGCTGCTGGAGCGTAATCGCATCGCGCGCGAACTGCACGACTCCATCGGGCATGCTCTGACCGTGGCCGTCGTCCAGGCGGCGGCCGCACGAACGGCGAACGACCCCGACTTCACCGAACGGGCGCTGACAGCGATCGAGGAAACCGGGCGTGAGGCGCTGGACGACTTGGAGAGGGTGCTGCGCGTGCTGCGGGAACAGCGGACGCCCTCCACTCAGCGGCCGACCCTGGCCGAGGCAAGCCGCCTGTTCGACTCGGCCCGCGCGTCGGGGGTGAAACTCGACATCGGTGCGACTGGGCCCCTGACAAAGGTGCCCGGGCCGGTCTCGCGCGAGGGCTACCGCATCCTTCAGGAGTCGCTCACCAACGTGCTGCGCCACTCCGGTGCCGTCCCGGTCCGGGTCTGGATGTCCGTCGCGGACGACTGGCTGGAGCTCGAGGTGTCCAATCCGTTGTCCACATCGGCAAGTTCTCCCGGCGACGGCAGTGGCCTGCGCGGGATCAGGGAGCGGGCGGCGCTGCTCGGCGGCAAGGCCAAGACCGGTCCGTACAACGGCGAGTGGGTGGTGCGCGCGAGCCTGCCGCTGGACCGAATACGCTGATCGGATGCCGGTTACCGTGCTTCTGGTCGACGACGAGCCTCTCGTGCGCGCGGGTCTGCGCGCCGTTCTGGAGGCGCAGCCCGATATCGAGGTGGTGGGAGAAGCCGCCGACGGCGCCGCGGTCCTGCCCCTCGTTCGGCGGTTGCGGCCGGATGTCGTCGCCATGGACGTGCGGATGCCCCTGATGGACGGCATCGAGGCGACGCGGCTGGTGTTGCGCACCGTGGACTCGCCACCGAAGATCCTGGTGGTCACGACCTTCGAGAACGACGAGTACGTGTACGAGGCGCTGCGGGCCGGGGCCGACGGGTTTCTGATCAAGCGGGCCCGGCCGTCGGAGATCGTGAACGCGGTGCGGCTGATCGCCGAGGGCGAGTCGCTGCTGTTTCCCGCGGCGGTCCGGGCGCTGGCCGCCGAGTACGGGAGCAACAAGGCGCGTGCGGATCTCGACCGGGCCGCGCTCACCGAACGGGAGGAGGCAGTGCTCCGGCTGATGGCCCGTGGCCTGTCCAACGCGGAGATCGCCGAGCGGCTGATCGTGGGCACGGAGACGGTGAAGTCGCACGTCAGCGCGGTGCTGGCCAAGCTGGGCGCTCGGGACCGCACCCAGGCGGTCATCGCCGCGTACGAGTCCGGATTCGTCTCCCCCGGCTGAGCGGTGCGCGGCGCATCCGTGGGGCCGGGCGCGGCTCGCAGTGGTACGAACCAGCGGGTACGATCCGGCAGAACAAGCGCGCGAGCTGGGAGGACACACCGTGGGGCGGTTGACCGGTGGGGACCCCTCACTGTTGCGGCGGATCAACTCCGCGGTGGTGCTGCACGCGCTGCGGGGCGCGGGCTCGCTCACGTTCACCGATCTGACCCGGGTCACCGGGCTATCGCGGCCTACGGTCGAGGGCGTCGTCGAAGGGCTGATGGAGACCGGTCTGGTCGTCGAGGCCCCGCCCGAGGAGGGTGAGACGCGGCGGCAGGGGCGGCCGGCGCGGAGGTTCCGGTTCCGCGCCGAGGCGGGGCATCTGCTGGGCGTCGAGATCGGTCCGCACCGCATCGCGGCCCTGCTGTCCGGTCTGGACGGCCGGGTCATCGGCGCCGGTTCCCGCACGGTGTCCGAGACGGCCTCGGCGGACGAGCGGCTGGAGCGGGTGCGGGCCATGGTCGCGGACGTACTGCGACGCGCCGGCGTCCCTCGCAGTTCACTGCGCGCCGTCGGGGTCGGGACGCCCGGCATCGTGGAGGCCGACGGAACCGTACGGCTGGGCACGGCCCTTCCCGACTGGACCGGTCTGGCGCTCGGTGAACGGCTCCGCCGGTCGTTCCGTTGCCCGGTGCTGGTGGAGAACGACGCCAACGCGGCGGCGGTCGCCGAGCACTGGATGGGCGCGGCCGTCGACTCCGACGACATCGTTTTCGTACTGGCCGGGCTGAGCCCGGGCGCCGGCTCACTGATCGGCGGGCGGCTGCACCGGGGTTTCGGCGGCGCGGCCGGTGAGATCGGAGCGCTGCACCTGCTCGGCCGTGAGGTCACACCGGAAAAGCTGCTGTCGACGACCGACGAGCCGGTGCTCCCGCTTGACGAGCAGGCTGTGGCCACCGTCTTCCGGCGCGCACGGCAGGGCGACCGCGCCGCTCAGGAGGCCGTCGAGCGGTTCATCCAGCGGCTGGTGCACGATGTGGCCGCGCTGGTCCTGGCCCTGGACCCGGAGCTGGTCGTCATCGGCGGATGGGCGGCCGGTATCGACGGCGTCCTGGAGCCGCTGCGCGGCGAGTTGGCGCGTTACTGCCTGCGTCCGCCGCAGGTGGCGCTGTCGCTGCTCGGTGAGGCGGCGGTGGCGACGGGCGCTCTGCGGCTGGCCCTCGACCATGTCGAGGAGCAGCTGTTCGCCGTCGAGGGAACGGTGACGGCCCGCCGCTGAGTGCGACGGGCCGTACCGTACGACGCGAGGGTGCTCAGGAGGCCCTGCGCTCCTGGGTGTGATGGCTGATCTCCAGGTCGCCCGAGTCACCGAAGGTGAGCCTGCATGTGTCCGCCCGGTAGGTGGCCACGGAGACGGCGGCGGTCCCGCCGTGGGCGAAGTAGCGCGTGGTGACGACGAGGACGGGAGCGCCCGGCAGCCGGTCGAGTTCCTTCGCGTCGTCCGCGCGTGCCGAACCGAGTTCGACGGCGCGGTCCTGACCCTCCATGGCGAGGCGCTGAAGTTCCCGCAGCACGCCGCGGGCGCGGGCCGCACCGGAGGGCGAATCGATGGCCGCGAGGTCCAGTACGGAGGCGGCCGGGACGTACAGCAGCTCGGCGGCGACCGGCTGGCCGTGCGTGACACGGATCCGGCGCACCACGTGCACCTCGTTGTCACAGTCACCGTCGAGCATGCGGGCCACTGCGACGGGCGGGACGGCACTCGTGCAGTCGACGGGCTGCCAGGAGTCGCCGGCCGCGCCCGGCCAGCCGTGCTGCGAAGTCCCTACGTCGACGCCGACACGCGGCGGGGCGACGGTGGTGCCCACGCCGCGACGGCGCTGCAACCGGCCTTCGAGCTCAAGCTGTTCGAGCGCCTGGCGGAGCGTGGCGCGCGCGACGCCGAAGCGGGCGGCGAGTTCACGCTCGTTGGGCAGGATCTCACCGACCGCGAAATCGGAGTCGAGTGCCTCGCTGAGCACGGTCTTGAGGTGCCAGTACTTCGGCTCCGGCACCGTATCGAGCTGCGTGGTCCCCACCCTGATCCTCCGCAATCGGCCTGGTCCCCGGACGGGTTTCCCCGCCCTTGTTTATTAAAGGTTCCTGCACTAACTCTGCGACCATAAGTCCGGGCCCTGCCTTGGTCAAGACCAATCAACGCAGGGTGGGCGCCGCCCTTACGGGACGATTGCGGAAAGTTTGTCTGGATTTCGCATGATATAGACGCACTGGATGAGACCGTCCGCGACGTCCACCTGGAAGACCGCGTCCGGCTTCCCACCGGAGAGGACCAGCAGGGCGGGCCCGCCGTTGAGTTCCACGAACCGGAACTCACTCGCGGGAATGCCCTGCTTGGCGGCCCCGAAGAGGAAACGGCCCACCTTGTCGGCGCTCTCGATGACGCGCAGGGGCGCCTTGGCCTTGCCTCCGCTGTCGCCGACCAGCCTGACGTCCGGTGCGAGCAACCGGAGCAGCGCGTCGAGGTCTCCGCCCGACGCGGCGGCGAGGAACCGTTCGGTCAGGACCCTCCGTTCGGCGGGGTCCACGTCGAAGCGCGGCCTCCGTTCCGCGACATGCCGCCGGGCGCGTCCCGCGAGCTGCCGTACGGCTGATTCCGAGCGTTCCAGCGTGGCTGCGATTTCGCCGTACGGGAAGCCGAACGCCTCCCGCAGGACGAACACGGCGCGTTCCAGCGGCGAGAGCGACTCCAGAACGACGAGAACGGCGAGCGATACGGAGTCGGCCAGTACCGCGCGTTCCGCGGTGTCTTCGACGGTCGTACCGAAGTCCGTCTCAATCGGCTCAGGGAGCCACGGTCCGACGTACGCCTCACGCCGCGCCTGTACGTGCCGCAGCCGGTCGATGGCGAGCCTGGTGGTGACCCTCACCAGATAGGACCGCGGCTCCCGTACGTCGTCGCGTACCTGCGCGGACCAGCGCAGCCATGCCTCCTGTACGACGTCCTCCGCGTCGGCGACCCTGCCGAGCATCCGGTAGGCCACACCCGTCAGAACGGGGCGGTGCTCTTCGAAGACGTCTGTCATGGTGTCGGCAGTCACGTGTCCATACCAGCCGACCGTTTCCGCGGTGTCCAGGCGGCTGGGGTGCGGCACGGACCACACGGCGGCGGCACGGCCGAATCTGTCCGTCCCCTTGAACTCCAAGCTACTCGGCGGTAATTGTTGCTGACGCGTTGTCTAGCGCCGCCCCCACCCCTTGGAGCAGCAGCATGCCCGCAGAGGTCTCCTTCAGCATCGCGTCCCCCACCGGCACGCACACGCTCTCCGTCACTTACGAACGGGCGGGTGCCGGGGAGCCGCTCCTGCTCCTCCACGGCATAGGGCACCACTGGCAGGCCTGGCAGCCGGTGATTTCCGCGCTGGCCTCCGAACGCGACGTGATCGCCGTGGACCTGCCCGGTTTCGGCGGGTCGACCGCACTGCCCCACGGCCTCTCCTACGACTTGTCGACGGTCGTTCCCGTGCTTGGTTCGCTGTGCGAGGCGCTGGGCGTCGAGCGTCCCCATGTGGCGGGGAACTCCCTTGGCGGTCTGCTCGCCCTGAAACTGGGCCAGGAGCGGCTCGTACGGTCCGTCACGGCGCTCTCCCCCGCCGGCTTCTGGACGGAGAGCGAACGCCGCTACGCCTTCAGCGCGCTGCGCGGGATGCGGTTCGGCGCGCAGACGCTCCCGCTGCCGCTCATAGAGCGCATGGCCCGCACAGCCGCTGGCCGGGCCGCGCTCACCAGCACCATCTATGCGCGGCCGGGGTGGCGTTCACCCGACGCCGTCGTCGCGGAGACGCTGGCGCTTCGCGAGTCGGCCGGCTTCGCCGAGACCCTGTCGGCCGGCCGTACCGTCCTGTTCACCGACGACGTTCCCGGCATTCCCGTGACGGTCGCCTGGGGCAGCCGTGACCGGCTGCTGCTGCGCCGCCAGGGTGTCAGGGCGAAGCGCGTGATCCCCGGAGCCCGGCTGGTCGAGCTGCCCGGCTGCGGCCACGTGCCGATGAACGACGATCCCGCGCTCGTGGCCCGGGTCATTCTCGACACCAGCAGCTGACACCCTGACACCCCGCGCGGACGCCCGCCGAACACCCCGGGGCCCAGACCGACTCCCGCGGCGGCGAGCGCGCTTCCCGTGAACGGCCTGGGCGTCCACCACCGGAGCCTTCTGGGGAACGTGCCGCACCACGCGCTGTACCCCGGTCCGCGCGGGCTGCGCGAGCTGCGCACAGCCCTCGCCGGGCTGCTCACGCGGCGCCGCTGAGTGGTCGCCGACCCCGGGCGGCTCCCGGTGTGTTCCGGTGTGGCGCAGGCGATGACACTGCTCGGCTTCCTCCTGCGCGGGCGCGAACAGGCGCGCGTGGGCGTCGAGGAGCCGGGCAACCCCGCCGTCGATCCGGCACTGCTCGCGGCGTTCGTCAGAAGCGGCGGTTACGACCGCCAGCTGCGCCGCTGCCGGCGCGCCTGTCGCGAGCGGCGCGACACGCTCACCGCCGCGCTCGGGCCGAGCACTTCCCCGGCGCCGAGGTGAGGGGCATCGTGGCGGGCCTGCCCGCCATCGTCAGGCTCCCCCGAACGGCAGGACCCGAGAGCGCGTTTGTGGGTGCCGGGCGACCGTAGCGGAGCAGCCCTGGCGCACGCGGCCTCAGCGGAACGCACCGGAGCGGTTCCCGGGAACGGGGGCCAGTTGTTCACTTGTGGTTCGTGTGGTTGCCGTGGCCGGCCGTTAGGCATGGCGTCGCACACCCGGAACACACCGTCACTGGAGGCGCGCCCATGCCGTACAGCGGACCCGAGAACCAGCCCCGGAACCAGCCGCAGAACCCGTCCCCGGCGCAGGGCCTGCCCCGCGCCCGGCCGCCCGGCCGGCGTGCCCTCCTGCGCGGCACCCTGGCCGCCTCGGCCGCGCTCGCCCTGCCCGCCGGCGCGGGCCGGGCGGCCGCCGCGCCCGCCCAGGTGTTCTCCGGCCGCCCGCGCGCCACCTGGGGCGTACAGACCGGTGACGTCACCTCCTCGTCGGGGCTGGTGTGGGTACGGTCCGACCGTCCGGCCCGGATGATCGTGGAAACGGCGGCGACCGAGTCCTTCCGCCACGCGCGCAGATGGCACGGTCCGCTGCTCGGCCCCGGCACGGACTTCACGGGTACGACGTTGCTGCGCGGACTGCCCTCCGGCGAACAGGTTCACTACCGTGTGACGCTCGCCGATCCCGACGATCCCAGGCGCAGCGGTGAGCCGTTCCGGGGAACGTTCCGTACGGCCTCGGCCAAGCGACGTGCCGGTGTGCGCTTCCTGTGGTCCGGCGACATCGCCGGACAGGGGTGGGGCATCAATCCGGACATCGGCGGCTACCGGGTGTACGAGGAGATGCGCCGCCTCGACCCGGACTTCTTCCTGTGCAGCGGCGACACGGTGTACGCGGACGGTGTCATCCAGCCGAGCGTGACGCTGCCGGACGGGCGGGTGTGGCGGAACATCACCACCCCGGAGAAGTCGAAGGTCGCCGAGACCCTGGACGAGTTCCGCGGGAACTTCCGGTACAACCTGCTTGACGAGCACGTCCGCCGTTTCAACGCGCAGGTTCCCTCGATCGTGCAGTGGGACGACCACGAGGTGCGGAACAACTGGTACCCGGGACAGATCCTGGACGACGCCCGGTACACGGAGAAGAACGTCGACGTACTGGCGGCCCGGTCGATGCGGGCGTTCGGCGAGTACTTTCCCGTTTCGACGCTGCACGCGCGCGTGGAGCCCCGGAAGGACGACGACCGCCGTATCTACCGGGTGGTCAGGCAGGGCCCGCTGCTCGATGTCTTCGTCCTCGACATGCGGACGTACCGCAACGCCAACTCGCCCGGCCGGCAGCCGGACGACGCGACGGGGATCCTCGGAGCGGAGCAGCTCGCCTGGCTCAAGCGGGAGCTGTCGCGCTCCCGTGCGGTGTGGAAGGTGATCGCCTCCGACATGCCGCTGGGCATCGTCGTCCCGGACGGGGCGGCCAACTTCGAGGCCGTCGCACAGGGCGATTCCGGAGCGCCGCTGGGACGCGAGCTCCAGATCGCGGAACTCCTGCGCCACATCAAGCACGCTCGCGTCACGGGCACGGTGTGGCTCACCGCCGATGTGCATTACACCTCCGCGCAGCACTACGACCCGTCCCGTGCGGCGTTCAAGGACTTCGCGCCCTTCTGGGAGTTCGTGTCCGGACCACTGGCCGCGGGCGGTTTCCCGGCGGGCCGGCTCGACGCCACCTTCGGCCCCGACCAGGTCTTCGTTAAGGCACCGTCCCGTGCCAACGTGTCGCCGATGGAGTCACCGCAGTACTTCGGCGAGGTCGAAATCGACGGCGGGAGCGGCGAGCTGACGGTACGTCTGCGCGCGGAGGGAGGCGTGGTGCTGTTCAGCAAGGTGCTGCAACCGGGCCGGGTGGGCCTGTGAAGTGATTGAAAACGACCCTAAGCCCCCAGAAGCACACTTAACCCGTCAGTCACAAAGCGTTCGTGATCGCGCAACACCACTCGGCCACAGTGGTGCCATGACCGATATGACTGACGTGACTGACGTGACAAAGGGGACTGAAGTGGCCAGGACGACGTCCGCGAAGAGGTTCCGCCGCTCGCACCACTGGCGGCGGGACCTCGTCGAACTCGCCGCCCTGTTCACGGCGGTGGCCGTCGCCGACGCCGTGGCGAACCTGATCGTGCACGGACCGGACGGCCCGTACCTGCTGGTGATCTCGGCCGTGGCGCTCGCCGCCACGGCCGGGTTCCACACCTGGTGGGCACGGCGCCACAGCCATGCGCCGCCGCCGACCGCCGGTGATCCGGGCGCGGATCCGGGCGCCGGTGCGCAGAGCGCCGGCGCGAAGGACTCCGACGCCGGCGCGGGCGCAGGAACGCCTGACGCCGAAACAGCGCTGTGGCGGATGCGGACCACCGTCAAGGACGAGCCCGGCAGTCTCGCGCTGCTGTGCACCGCCCTGGCCCGCCACCAGGTGGACATCCTGACGCTCCAGACCCACCCGCTCGCCGAAGGCACCGTAGACGAGTTGCTGCTGCGCGCCCCCGCCGCTCTCCATGCCTCCCACCTCACCCGCGAGACGGCCGCGGCCGGGGGCAGCGACACATGGCTTGAGCGGGCCGACACCCACGACCTGGTGGACGCCCCCACACGGGTGCTCGGCCTCGCCACCCGCACCGCGCTCGACGCCGCCGAGCTGCCGCTGGCCCTGCGCCAGCTCCTCGGACGCTGCACCATCCACTCGCTGCCCGCGACCACCCTCACCGGCCGCCCCACCGGCGAGAGCGCACCGGTCGAGGGCGTGCTCGACGGAACGGTCATGAAGCTGCGCGACCCGTCCGGCGGCGTGATCATCATCGAGCGCCACTACCTGCCGTTCACTCCCACGGAGTTCGCGCGCGCCCGCGCCCTGGTCGAGCTCGACGCCCGCCTCGGCCCGCGCATCCCGCGCAGCGAGGACATTCTGACGCTCCCCGAGGGCAACGAGATCACCGTACGCAGGGCCGGCCTCGACGACCTCGAAGCCGCCCGCGCCATGCACGACCGCTGCGGCGAGCGCACCCTGAGCCTGCGCTACCACGGCCCGGTGGGCGACGCCGACCGTTACCTCAGCCACCTGCTCAGCCCGCGCTTCGGCCGCACCCTCGCCGTCCAGACGGCGTCCGGCCGCCTCGTCGCCCTCGGTCATCTCCTGTGGGACGGCGACGAGACAGAGGTGGCGCTGCTCGTCGAGGACGCGTGGCAGCGTCGCGGTATCGGCTCCGAGCTGCTGGAACGCCTGGTGGCGCTCGCCGTCGAGGCGGGCTGCGACAGCGTCTACGCCGTCACCCAGTCGTCCAACACCGGCATGGTCGCGGCGATGCGCGGCCTCGGCCTGCCCCTCGACTACCAGATCGAGGAGGGCACGCTGGTAGTCACCGCGCGGCTGGCTGCGACTGCGTCCGAGTCCGGGCCGGCGCAGGTACGACCGCGTCCCGCACATACAGGGGGACAGGCACAGGCACAGTCGTGGACGCAACAGGCACCGGCACGGGCCGGCCGGCCCCGGCAGCACTGAGGGCCTCGCACAGGTCCCGCCACAGATCCTCCACGTCCTCCAGGCCGGCCGACATCCGCAGCAGCCGGTCACTGACCCCCGAGGACCGCCGGTCTCCCTCGGCCACGATGCGGTGGCTGATGGAGGCCGGATGCTGGATGAGCGAATCCACGCTGCCGAGGCTGACGGCCGGGGTGATCAGCCGTACGCCCGCGATGACCGCGTGCGGATCGCCATACACCTCGAAGGCGACCATCGCGCCGCCCAGCTTCGGATAGTGCACGCGCGCCACGCGCGGATCGGCGGCCAGCCGCCGCGCCAGCTCGGCCGCGGTCGCCGAGGCCGCCCGCATCCGTACGGGCAGCGTCGAGAGCCCGCGCAGCAGCAGGTATCCGGCGAGCGGATGCAGTACGCCGCCGGTCGCGAACCGCACCTGGCGCAGCTGCCGCGCGAAGTCCTCGTCGCACGCCACCACCCCGCCGAGGACGTCGCCGTGTCCGCCGAGGTACTTCGTCGCGCTGTGCAGGACGATCCGCGCGCCCTGTTCCAGGGGGCGCTGGAGGACGGGCGTCGCGAAGGTGTTGTCGACGAGCAGCGGAACCGGCCCGCAGGACCGCGCGACCGCCCGGATGTCGACCTCGGCGAGCGTCGGGTTGGCGGGCGTCTCCACCATCACGAGGCCGGTGTCGGGACGTATCGCGTCCGCGATGCCGTCCGGCTCCACGAAGGTCACCTCGGTGCCGAGCAGTCCGGCGTTCAGGAGGTGGTCGCTGCATCCGTACAGCGGCCGTACGGCGACGACGTGGCGCAGGCCCTCACTCGCCCGGGCGAGGAGTACGGCGCTGAGCGCGGCCATGCCGCTGGCGAAGGCGACGGCGCTCTCGGCGCCCTCCAGCCGCGCGAGTCCGTCCTCGAAGCGGGCGGTGGTCGGGTTGTCCAGCCGGGCGTACACGGGAGGGCCGTCCGGCCGCGCGCCGGTGGCGGCGAACTCGTCGATCCTGGCCGCCTCCCCCCGGCTGTCGGACGACGGATAGGTGGTCGACAGGTCGAGCGGAACGGCGTGCAGGCCCAGCGCGGCGAGGTCTTCGCGGCCGGCGTGCACGGCTTCGGTGGCCAGGGCCCGGGGTATGGGCGCGGCGTCGACGGTCGGGGTGTCGGTGTTCATGACATGACTCTGAACAATTACCGGGAAGTAGTGTCAGCACTCCGTGTTACGTTCGGGCCATGGCCGAATCTGTCGTACTGGACCCGGTCGATCTGCACATACTGCGCCTCTTGCAGAACGACGCCCGGACCACCTATCGCGATCTTGCCGCCGAGGTAGGAGTTGCGCCTTCCACATGCCTGGACCGAGTCGCGCGCCTGCGCCGCTCAGGGGTGATTCTCGGCCATCAGCTGCGCCTCGACCCCGCCAAGCTCGGCCGCGGTCTCGAAGCCCTGCTGCTGGTCCAGGTCCGGCCGCACCGGCGCGAACTCATCGGCCCGTTCGTGGACCGCGTCAGGGCCCTGCCCGAGACCCGCGCGCTCTTCCACCTGACCGGCCCGGACGACTACCTCGTCCACGTGGCGGTGACGGACACGGCCGACCTGCAACGACTGGTGCTGGACGAGTTCACGTCGCGGCGCGAAGTCGCCCGCGTTGAGACCCGGTTGATATTCCAGGAATGGGACTGCGGACCGCTGCTGCCACCCGCCGCCGAGCCTGCCGCGGGACGCTGACGCGCACCGCCGATGCCAGGCCACTCACGGTCCGACGGTGATGACGAGGAGCCCTTCACCGTACGAGGATGTCCGCATGTCAGCCACTGCGAGCAGCCGGCTCGCCCTCCCCCGTCAGGTCGCCGACACGTACGTCGACGCACTCATCGCCCTCGACCCGATCACCGGTACGTACCTGGGAGCCCGGGAGACCTCCGGCGGCCTGCCGGACTTCTCCCCCGAGGGCCGGGAGGCGTTCGCCGAGCTGGCCCGCACGACGCTCGCCGAACTGGACGAGGCGGAAGGCCGTCCCGGCGCGGACAGCGACGCCGAACGGCGCTGCGGGCGGCTGCTGCGCGAGCGGCTGACCGCCGGACTCGCCGTGCACGAGGCCGGCGAGAGCCTCCGGACGGTCAGCAACATCCGCTCCCCCGCGCACAGCGTCCGCGGCGTCTTCACCGTGATGCCCACCGAGACCGACGAGGACTGGGCGGCCGTGGCGGAACGGCTGCGCGCGGTGCCGGACGCCCTGGAGGGGTACCGCGCGTCGCTCGCGCTCGGTCTGGAGCGTGGGCTGCCGGCCGGTCCGCGCGCCACCGGGACGTTCACCGGCCAGCTGACCGAGTGGGCGGGCGACGGGAGCGGGTGGTTCGACGCGTACGCGGCGGCCGGACCCGCGTCGCTGCGCGCCGAACTCGACAAGGCGGCCGGGGCCGCCACCGCGGCGGTCGCCGCCCTGCGCGACTGGATGCGTGACGTGTACGGCCCGGCCGTGAAGGACGCTCCCGACACCGTGGGGCGCGAGCGGTACGCGCGCTGGTCGCGCTTCTACAACGGCACCGACCTCGACCTCGACGAGGCGTACGCGTACGGCTGGTCCGAATACCACCGCCTGCTGGGCGAGATGAGGACCGAGGCCGAGCGGATCCTGCCGGGCGCCGCCACCCCGTGGGAGGCGCTGGCCTGGCTCGACGAGCACGGTACGCACATCGACGGCGTCGAGGAGACCAGAGCCTGGCTCCAGAGCCTGATGGACGAGGCGATCGAGGCGCTGGACGGCACGCACTTCGAACTCGCCGAGCGGGTACGGAAGGTGGAGTCCCGCATCGCGCCCCCGGGCGGCGCGGCCGCGCCGTACTACACCACTCCGTCGCAGGACTTCTCGCGCCCGGGGATCACCTGGCTGCCCACCATGGGCGAGACCCGGTTCCCGGTGTACGACCTGACGTCGACCTGGTACCACGAGGGCGTGCCGGGTCACCACTTGCAGATCGCGCAGTGGGTGCACGTCGCGGACCGGCTGTCCCGCTACCAGGCGTCGGTCGGGATGGTCAGCGCCAACACCGAGGGGTGGGCGCTGTACGCGGAGCGGCTGATGGACGAGCTGGGCTTCCTGGGCGACGCGGAGCGCAGGATCGGTTACCTGGACGCGCAGATGATGCGTTCCACCCGGATCATCGTGGACATCGGCATGCACCTGGAGCTGGAGATTCCGGCGGACTCCCCCTTCCACCCGGGCGAGCGCTGGACGCCCGAGCTGGCGCAGGAGTTCTTCGGGGCGCACAGCGGCCGTCCGGCGGACTTCGTGGAGAGCGAACTGACCCGCTATCTGTCCATGCCCGGTCAGGCGATCGGCTACAAGCTGGGCGAACGGGCGTGGCTGCTGGGCCGCGAGAACGCGCGCAGGGCGCACGGTGACGCGTTCGACGCGAAGGCATGGCACATGGCGGCGCTGTCGCAGGGCTCGCTGGGCCTCGACGATCTGGTGGACGAGTTGTCGAAGCTCTGACCGGGCCGCTCGCGCGGGTACGCATGGGGCGGCCGGGCTCGGGCGGTACGGGCCCCGGCCGGGCCGCCGGCCGGGGCGGCCGCCGCTCCCGTGCCCCGCGCACCTACGGCGTCCGCGGTCCGCAGCCCGGTCCGCCGCCCTCGGTCCGCAGTCCGGTCCGCCGTCCGCAGCCGCAGTCCGCAGTCCGCAGTCCGCAGTCAGTTCGACAGAAAGTCCGTTCATGAGTACCGGCTATCTCTTCTGCTCCGACCCGCTCGCCGCCGGACGCCCCGACCCGTTCTTCGCCGCAGAGGTGGCGTGCGCGCGCCGCTCCGGCGGGGAGACCGCGCTCCTCGACCACGACGCGCTGCTCGCCGGGGACACGGAAGCCGCGCTCGCACGCGTGCCGCGCGACTCGGGCCCGTACTGGTACCGGGGCTGGATGGTCCCGGTGTCGCGGTACGAGGAGCTGGACCAGGGCCTCCGTGCCCGTGGCTGCGGCCTGCTCACCCCGGCCCCGGACTTCGGCCGCGCGCACGAACTCCCCGGGTGGTACGACGTCTTCGCGGACCTCACGCCGCGCAGTGTCTGGCGCCCGCTGCCGCCCGGAACGCCCCCGTCCGGGCCCGCGCTCGCCGCGCTCACCGCACCTCTGCATCCCGGTCCCGCCGTCGTCAAGGACTTCGTGAAGTCGCGCAAGCACGAGTGGGACGAGGCATGCTTCGTCCCCTCGCTCGCCCACACGGACAAGCTCTCCGCCGTCGTACGACGCTTCTTCGAGCTTCAGGACGACTCACTCGCGGGAGGGCTCGTGGTGCGGGAGTACGAGCCGTTCGTACCCGGCGGCGAGGCGCGCGTGTGGTGGGTCGACGGCGAGCCCGTACTCACGACGGCTCATCCCGACTCCCCCGCCGAACTCCCCGCGCCCTGTCTCACGGCGGTACGCCCCGCCGTGCGCGCACTCGGCTGCCGCTGGGTCACCACCGACCTCGCGCTGCGCGAGGACGGCGTGTGGCGGGTGGTGGAGGTCGGAGACGGCCAGGTCAGCGGCCTGCCCGCCGGCTCGGACCCGTCGCCGCTGTTCGACGCGCTCACCCTCGCGGGCAGCGGCCGCTGAACCCTCTCGCCGCCTCACCGGGCCGGGACGCCCGCCTACAATCGCTACGCCCGCGTGCGGGGGATGAGGCACCCTCTCCCCCATGCCTACACCCGTACGCACGCTCGCCCTGTCCCCGCGCGCCACCGCGACCGGCCGCGCGCTCGCGGCCGCCGCACGCCGCCGCGGGCTGGGGTGCGCGTCGCTGCGCGAGTGGCGCGCCCCCGAGCGGCCGCACACCATCGGCTCGCTGTACGCCGGTCCGCTCTTCGCCGACGCGGTCGCCGACGGCCTCGGACTCGGGCTGCTGGAACCGCCCATGGACTGGTTGGCGGCACTTCCGTACGAACTGACCGGCCGGCACATCGAGTGCACGACGGTCGCTCGGGCCCGCACCCTGCGCCGCCCCGCCTTCGTGAAGCCGCCGAACGACAAGGGCTTCCCGGCGCGCGTCTACCCGGACGGCAGCGGGCTGCCGGGCCCCGACGCGGTGGACGACGACACTCCGGTGCTGGTCAGCGACATCGTCTCGTTCACGGCCGAGTACCGGCTCTTCGTGCTGGACGGCGAGATCGTGACCGGCAGCCGCTACGCGGTGCGCGGCGAGCTCGACGTCGTACGCCTGGAGCGGGACCCGCTCCAGGAGGAGGTGCTGGGCTTCGCGTCGCAGCTCTTCGCGCCCGGTGCGCCGCCGTTGCCGAGTGCGGTGGTCGTGGACGTCGGTACGGTCGACGGCCGCTGGGCGGTCGTCGAAGCCAACCACGGGTGGGCCAGCGGGCAGTACGCGTGCGACAGCGACGCCGTGCTCGACGTGGTGCTGCGGGCGGCGTGCCCGGCGGCCGAAGTGCGCCCGCGTGACACGCGGTTCCTGCGGCAGGTGACCCGCGCCGTGCGGTGAGCGGAAGGGAACCCGGCTGTCAGCAGCCGCAGTTGTCCGAACCGACCGGCGCGGTGAGCGGGTCGGCGTCGCGCCGCTCCCGTCCCTCCCAGGTCTCGACCTCGAAGCCCTCGCGGATCCAGTACTCGATGCCGCCGAGCATCTCCTTGACCTGGTAGCCGAGTTCCGCGAGCGCGAGGGCCGCTCGGGTTCCGCCGTTGCAGCCGGGCCCCCAGCAGTAGGTGACGACCGGCACGGCCTTGTCGAGGAGCCGCTCCGCCTGGGAGGGGATCAGTGCCGTCGGGAGGTGCACCGCGCCGGGAACGTGGCCCTGGTCCCAGGACTCGGTGGAGCGCGAGTCGATCACGACGAAGCCGGGGTCGTCGCCGGAGGCGAGGACGGAGGCCACGTCGGACACGTCGGCGTGGAAGGCGAGGCTGGCGGCGAAGTACGCGGCGGCCGCGGCGGGGGCGGCCGGCGGGACGCGCAGGACGGGGTTGGCGCTGGTGGCGGGCGTCTGGGCGGTGGCTGTCTGCGTCGTGGTCATGGGTAAAAATCTACGACGAGTGATCATCCGGCTGAAGTGGGATTCCCCGGCTCTTCTCTTGATCTGCCGGTGGAATCCCTGTTGTCTCTCGTACATGACCGGATATTCACCGGACGCCACCGACTGGCGCATCCTGGAAGCTCTGCAACGCGAGGGCCGGGCCACGTTCGCCGAGCTGGCCCGCACCGTGTCGATGTCCGCGAGCGCGGTGACGGAGCGGGTGCGGCGGCTCGAAGAGGCCGGGGTGATCTCGGGCTACACGGCCGTCGTCGAGCAGGAGCAGCTGGGGATGCCCATCCTGGCGTTCGTACGGCTGCGCTATCCGCACGGCAACTACAAGCCGTTCCACGACCTGCTCGAAGTGACGACCGAGGTACTCGAAGCGCATCACGTGACGGGCGACGACTGCTTCGTCATGAAGGTCGCGGCCCGTTCCATGAAGCACCTTGAAGAGGTCTCGGGACGGTTCGGCACGCTCGGCTCGGTCACCACGAGCGTCGTCTACTCCTCGCCGCTGCCGAGGCGCGCGCTCAGCCGCTGACCCCGGCCGTGCGGTGGCGCACCACCGATCCGTGCCGGTCCTTGACGACCTCCAGCTGGGTGGTGACGCGGCGCCGCAGATCGGCCACGTGGCTGACGATGCCGACGCTGCGGTCGCGTTCGCGCAGGGAGTCCAGTACGTCGAGGACCTCGTCCAGGGTCTGGTCGTCGAGGCTGCCGAAGCCCTCGTCGATGAAGAGCGTGTCGAGCCGTACGCCGCCCGCCTCGTCGGTCACCACGTCGGCGAGGCCCAGGGCGAGGGCGAGCGAGGCGAAGAACGTCTCGCCGCCGGACAGGGTCGCCGTGTCGCGCTCGATGCCCGTCCAGGCGTCGACGACGTGCAGGCCGAGTCCCGACCGGCCGCGCCCGCCGGATCTGGCGTCGGAGTGGACGAGGGTGTACCGGCCGGAGGACATGCGCTGGAGGCGCGCGCTGGCGGCAGCCGCGACCTGCTCCAGCCGGGCCGCCAGTACGTACGACTCCAGCCGCATCTTGCGTTCGTTGTCGGCGGAGGTGCCGGCGGTGAGGGAGGCGAGGCGCGCCACCCGCTCGTACTCCTCGCGCAGCGGGCCGAGGCGGCGCGTCTCCTCGGCCGCCTGCCGCGAGAGCTCCGCGAGCGCCGCGCGGCGTTCGCGGGCGGCGTCGAGGGCGGAGGCGGCGTCGAGCAGGGCGCGCTCCGCGGCGTCGAACTCCCGCCGGGCCCGCTCGGGGCGGGCCTCGGGCCGGCCGGCGGCCGCGGCCGTCTCCGGTTCGGACAGCCGGTCCTCGACGACGGCCTGTTCGTGCTGCCACTCGTCGATGCGGCGCTGGAGGTCGCGCTGTTCCGCGTCTCCGAGCAGGGCCTGCGCCGCCGCGCCCGGCGCGTCGAACCCGGCTTTGAACGCGGCGTCGGCAAGCCGGCCGTCGGCCTCCTTGAGGCGCTGGGCGGTTGCTTCGACCGCGCGCACGGCCTCGGCGGCCTCGCCCAGCGTCCGGACGCGGCGCTCCAGCAGCGCGGCGTGCCCGGCGACGCTGCCGGCGTCGCCACGGGCGGTCACCAGTTCCGCTTCGAGGGCGGCCTGTTCCCGGTCGAGTGCTTCCCGCTGCGAGGTACGGGCGGCCACCCGGCGCTCGGCCTGCTGCTGCGCGTCGACGCGTCGCGCGTACTCGCGCTCGGCCCGGTCCAGCTCCTCACGGGCGGCATGCAGACCGGCGGCCGTGGCGTGCGCAGCGGCGTGTTCACGGCGCAGCTCTTCGACGAGGGCTGCCAGTTCGGCGACGCCGACCTCGTGCAGCACCCCGGCCGCTCGTCCGGAGCCTCCGCCGCCGGCGGCCCCGCCGGAACGCGCCGCCCCGGTGGGGCCTTCGTTCTGGGCCGGGATCGCCGCCCCCGCCCGGTGGGGCCCGCGGTCGTCGTCTCCGGGCCCGTCCGGCGCGCCGGGCGGGCTCACTTCGCTGCTTACCGCGCTGTTCACTTCGCTCAACGCGACGCCGGAGGCAGTCCCGCGGGGAATGTCCGGGCCGTCGGCCTCCGCGTGTGCCCCGCCGGGCACCCGGGTGCCGGAAGCGGCGGGCCGCGGGAGCACCGCGTCCGCCTCGGCGTCGCCGTGGGCGGCGGCGGTGCCCCGCACCGCGCGGCCGGCGTGCGCCTCCGCTGCGGACGGCTCGGCGGCGGTGCCCGCCTCGGCGCGCGCCGCCGCGTGCTCCTCCCGTACCGCTGCGAGTGCGCGCTCCGCCGCGCCGCGTGCCACCTCCGCGCTCGTATGGGCCTCGTACGCCGCTTCCTCGGCGGTACGGTCCACCTGGTCCGCCGCCGCCCGCGCGGGCTTCGGGTGCTCGGTGGCGCCGCAGACCGCGCACTCCGCGCCGTCGCGCAGGCCCGCCGCCAGCTCGGCCGCGATGCCCCGCAGCCTGCGTTCCTTGAGGTCCAGCCACCTCTCGTGCGCCGCCGCGGCCTCCTCACGGGCCGCCCGCAGCCGGTCGCCGGCGGCCGTGACCTGCTCGGCGAGTACGTCGCGCCGGCGCGCGGCGTCGAGCCTGCGGCGGGCCGGTTCGAGCCGGCCGGCGAGGTGCTCCGCGCGGGTGACCGCTTCCTGCGCGGCTTCGATGCGCTCCCGGCAGCGGCGGCGGGTCGCCTCCCAGCCGCCCAGCCAGTGCGCGGCGTCCCGCAGCAGCTCGTCGTCCGCGCGGGCCTGCCGCTCCAGCGCCGTCCGCTCGCGGGTGATCTCCTCGCTGCGCCGCTCCGCCCCGCGGGCGGCTTCCAGGCCGCCCAGGTCCTGGCGGAGCCGGCGTTCCAGCGCGGCCAGCTGCTCCGCTCCGGCGTCGGCGAGGTCCGGGGGCAGCCCTGCCCGCGCACGCTCCCTCGCCGTACCGGCCGCACGGTGTTCCCGCTCGGCGTCTTCCCGCAGCGACAGGGCGGGGGCGACGCGCTCGGCCCTGCGGGCACGGTCGTGCCGCTCGCGCAGCCGCTCGTACTCGGGACGCCGCGCCTCCAGTACGTCGGCGCGCCGCCGGGCGTCCGCGTGACGCTGCTGGAGAGCGGCCAGTTCACGCTCGGCCTCCAGTGAGCGCCGGGCCGCCGCCTGCCGGGTTCCGGCCGCTTCCACCGCCGACTCGGCGATGTCCAGGCGTTCGCCGGCGCCACTGCGGGCGATCGCCGCCCAGTCCCGTACCGCTGCGGCGAGGCCGGGATCGCCCGGCTGCGCGTCCGGCAGCGGCCAGGCCCGCGCGTCCGCGCTGTCACCCGCCGCCTGCGCCATCCGCTGAGCGACGGCGAGCAGCCGCTCGTCGCCGGCGCGCACCCGCTGCTCCGCCGAGCGGCGCAGCTCGGCGAGCCGGTCCTCGACGGCGGCGAAGCGGCGCGTGTCGAAGAGCCGTCCGAGCAGTTTTCCGCGCGCCTCGGCGTCGGCCCGCAGGAAGCGTGCGAAGTCGCCCTGCGGCAGCAGGACCACCTGGCAGAACTGCTCCCGGCTCATGCCCACGAGCTGAGTGATCTCCTCGCCGATCTCCTGGTGGGAGCGACTGAGAGCCTTCCATCCGGTGCCGGGTACGTGCTCGCGCAGCCAGCTCTGCGCCTTCTCCGTCGTATAACCGTCGCCCCTCTTCTTGGGGCGCGGCTGTGCGGGCCGCCGGGTGATCTCCAGCCGCCGTCCGCCCACCGTGAGTTCGAGGCGTACCTCGGTCGGCAGGTCGTGCGGAGCGTGATCGCTGCGCAGCGAGGCACCTGGGCTCTGCCGGGCGCCGGGCACGGCGCCGTACAGGGCGTAGCAGACGGCGTCCAGGACGGACGTCTTGCCCGCGCCGGTCGGCCCGTGCAGCAGGAAGATCCCGGCGGCGCTGAGCGCGTCGAAGTCCACTTCCTGGGTGGCGCCGAAGGGTCCGAAGGCCGTGATGTCCAGCGAGTGCAGCCTCACCGGGCGACCTCGCGCGTCGTGTCGTCGACGCGTACGTCGTCGAAGGCGCCGCTGAGCACCGTGCGTTCCCGCTCGTCCGGTCCGCTGCCGCCGCGCACGTGCGCCACGAAGTCCTCCGCGATCTGCTGGTCGTCGCGTCCCTTGAGCCGCTGGGCGTACGACGCGAGGGGGTCCTCGGGGGCACGCTCGGGGTCGAAGACGAGGCTGATGGTGTGCGGGAAGCGCGCGCAGAGCCGCGCCATGGGCTCCGCGGGGCGTACGGGATCGGTGAGCGTCGCCTCGATCCAGGCGGGCTCGTGACGTTCCAGGGAGGCGTCTTCGAGGAGCTCCTCCAGGCGGCCCCGGACGCGGGCCACCTTCCTCGGCACGGGGCAGTCGAGCCGCTCCGCGCCGATCTCCCCGCCCGGCCCCAGGTCGATCAGCCACATGGTCTTGCGGTGGTCGGCCTCGGAGAAGGAGTACGCCAGCGGGGAGCCCGAGTACCGCACCCGCGGGGTGATGGTCTGGGAGCCGTGCAGGTGCCCCAGGGCCACATAGTCGACGCCGTCGAAGACTCCGGCGGGTACGGAGGCCACGCCGCCGATGGTGATGTCGCGCTCGCTGTCACTCGGTTCCCCGCCCGCCACGAAGGCGTGCGCGAGAACGACCGACCGGGTGTTCCCGGGACGCGCGGCGAGGTCCGCCCGTACGCGCTCCATCGCCGCACCGAGGACCGCCTCGTGCCCCGCGCGGGCCACCTTGAACTCGTCGCGCACGAGGGCGGGCTCCAGGTACGGCAGCCCGTAGAAAGCCACGTCGCCGTGCGCGTCGTGAAGTACGACGGGTGTCGCACAACCGGCGGGGTCGGTGCGCAGGTGGATCCCGGCCCGGTCGATGAGCCCGGCGCCGACGCCGAGCCTGCGGGCCGAGTCGTGGTTGCCGGAGATCATGACGGTCGGCACACCGGCGGCGGCGAGCTGGTGCAGGGCCCGGTCGAAGAGCTCGACGGCGGCGAGCGGCGGAACCGCCCTGTCGTACACATCACCCGCCACGAGCACGGCTTCGACGTCCCGCTCGCGCACCGTCGCCACCAGGTGGTCGAAGAACGCGGCCTGGGCATCGAGCAGGTTCACCCGGTGGAAGGACCGCCCCAGATGCCAGTCCGACGTGTGCAGAATCCTCAAGAGACGGCTCCGACCCGCATTTTCACTTCCTCGCCCCCCGAGCACGCACCGAATCCCGCGACCTGACGGCCGGCACCGACCACGTTAGCGTCGCTGCGCACCTCGCCCACCACGGACCTCGGTATTGGGTCCCGCCTCAGGCGTCGCCGTACGCCTCTCCGCCGAGTTCGAACCCCGCCGTACCCGCAGTGGCGTCGGCGAGCCACGCGCGGAAGGGCTCGACGTCCGCCTCCGGCAGGCCCACCTCGATCGCGACGGCCTCGGCGTAGCGGACGTCGCGCACGGCGCGGCCGGTGGCCCGCAGATCGTTCTCCAGCTTTCCGGCGCGCTGGTGGTCGACGGTGACGGTGGCGAGCCGGAAGCGCTGCCGGGTGATCGTGCCGACGGCGTCCAGCGCCTCACCGACCACTCCCCCGTACGCCCTGATCAGCCCGCCCGCGCCGAGCTTCACGCCGCCGTAGTAGCGGGTGACGACGGCGACGGTGTACCGGACCTCGCGGCGCGTCAGCATCTGGAGCATCGGTACGCCTGCCGTGCCGCCCGGCTCACCGTCGTCGCTCGCCTTCTGCACGGAGGCGTCCGCGCCGATGACGTACGCGAAGCAGTTGTGCGACGCCGTCGGGTGTTCCCTGCGGACGCGCGCGACGAAGTCCTGCGCCTCCTGCTCGGTCGCTGCGGGCGCGAGCGCGCACAGGAAGCGTGATCTGTTGATCTCGGCTTCGTGCACGCCCGCGCGGGCGACGGTCCGGTACTGCTCCTGCATTCGGCCCACCCTATGCGCAGGCCGGGGGTGCCTACTTCCGGAGCAGCAGGACCACGCCCGCGACCACCAGGCCGACGGCCACGGCGGCGACGCCGTACGCGAGCCGGTGGCCGCGCAGTCCGGGCAGGAGGCGGTCGACGGCGTACCGGCCGGGACCGGTCAGCGTCAGCGCGGCGGCGGCCGCTGTGAGAAGCAGCTCGTACTCCACGCCCTGGGGGGCGAAGAAGCCGCCGCCCCACTTCACCGCGAGTACGTTCACCATGGTGCCGACGACGGCCGCGCCGGCCAGCGGCGTGAGCAGACCGAGGGCGAGCCCGAGACCGCCGAGGGTCTCGGTGAGACCGGCGACGACGGCCATCGCCTCGCCGGCCGGATAACCGCTGGCGGTGAAGAACTGCCCGGTTCCGTCGAGCCCGCCTCCGCCGAACCAGCCGAAGAGCTTCTGCGCGCCGTGGACGGCCATGGTCAGGCCGAGCGCGAGCCGCAGTACGAGAAGGCCCGCGTCGTACCCGTGGAGGGAGGGGGTGCGGCCGGAAGCGGTGCTGCTGATGACGGGTACGCCGAGGGTGCTGGTGGGGGGAGTCATGTGAGGGGCTCTCTCCTGTTGCCTGTTGGGGACCGGCTTGGAACGGTTACTTGAAACTTCAAGTCAACGGTCGTGACGATACACATCAGTACAACGTTGAACAACAACCCTCCCTGGAACAGCCGGTAACGCGTCCCGGGAACAGCTCGTACGACTTCCGGGGAACAGCTCGCACGCGCACCCGGGAACAGCTCGCCCCCCTTCCCGGGAATGTCCGTATCGCGCCGCCCGTTGATCGCGAGCAGTGACCTTTCAACCCCAGGAGGCAGCGCGTGTACGGCGACCCGGCAACGATCCGCAAGATCCTCACGCAGTCCGGCGACACCTGGGCGGTGGTGGGCCTGTCCAGCAACCGCTCCCGTGCGGCGTACGGCGTCGCCGAGGTGCTCCAGCGCTACGGCAAGCGCGTCGTGCCGGTGCACCCCAAGGCCGAGACGGTCCACGGCGAGCAGGGATACGCGTCGCTGGCCGACATCCCGTTCCCGGTCGACGTCGTGGACGTGTTCGTCAACAGCGCCCTCGCGGGCGGCGTCGCGGACGAGGCGACGGCGATCGGCGCGAAGGCGGTCTGGTTCCAGCTCGGCGTGATCGACGAAGCGGCGTACGAGCGCACCCGCGCGGCGGGCCTAGACATGGTCATGGACCGCTGCCCGGCGATCGAGATCCCCCGGCTCGGCTGAGCGGGCCGCCGGACTCACCCGCCGGCGCCCTCGATCCCGCCCGCGTCCCGGCTGTCTCAGCGTGCGGGCGGGATGGAGACGGCCATCGTCATCCCGACCGCCTCGGAGCCCTCGTTGCGGTACCCGTGCTCCACACTCGCCTCGAATGTCACGGAGGCGCCCGCGGGCACGATGTGGCGCTTCCCCTCGACCACGAGCGTCAGTTCGCCCGCCGTGACGTGCAGCAGTTCGACCGTCCCCTCGGGGTGCGGGTCGGACATGCTGCTGTCGCCGGGCATCAGCCGCCAGCTCCACAGTTCGAGCGGACCGCGCGCCTCGGTGCCCACGAGCAGGGTGGTGTGGCTGCCGGCGTCCGTGGACCACATGCGGGCCGCCTGCTCCGGCGGTACGACCCGGACCTGGTGGCCCTGTTCGTAGTCGAGGAGCGTCGTGATGCTCACCCCGAGGGCGTCGGCGAGCTTCACCGTCGTACCGACACTCGGATTCGTACGCGCCTGCTCGATTTGAATGATCATGCCCCGGCTGACGCCCGCGCGGGCGGCCAGCGCGTCCAGGGTGAAGCCGCGTTCGCCCCGCCAGCGCTTGAGATTCCGGGCGAGCGACTGCGTGAGCTGGTCGAGGTCCGACACATTCCGTCCAATATTTTGGATGACATAGTTCAATGCAATGCACTACGGTCTGGTGTACCGAACCGTTCATCACACTGTACTGCGAGGCCCCCGCCATGACCGCACTCTTCGCCCTGGCCACAAGCCTCCTGTGGGGGCTGGCCGACTTCGGCGGCGGGCTGATGACACGACGTGCGCCCGCACTGACCGTCGTGGTCGTGTCCCAGGCCGTCGCCGTGGTCGTTCTGGGCGCCGTCGTCGTGGCGACCGGCGGCTGGAGCGAGGCCGGGTCCCAGCTGTGGTTCGCCGTCGCGGCCGGCGCGGTCGGGCCCGTCGCGATGCTCTGCTTCTACAAAGCGCTCGCGCTCGGCCCCATGGGCGTCGTCTCACCGCTCGGTTCGGTAGGCGTCGCGGTACCCGTCACCGTCGGGCTGGTCCTCGGCGAGCGTCCCGGGCTGCTCCAGTTCGCGGGCATCGCGGTGGCGGTCGCGGGGGTGGTGCTGGCGAGCGGTCCTCAGCTGCGGGGGGCGCCGGTGCAGCGGCAGGCGATCGTACTGACCCTGGTCGCGGCCGTCGGTTTCGGCGCGGTGCTGGCCCTGATCGCCGAGGCGTCCACCACCCTCACCGGGTTGTTCCTCGCACTGTTCGTCCAGCGCGTGACCAACGTGGCGGTCGGCGGGGCGGCGCTGTACGTGTCCGTGAAGCGCGGCGCGAAGGCGCTTCCCGAGAACGGCGGGATGCGCGTGATCCTCTCCTCCCTGCCCGCTCTGGCGTTCGTCGGTCTCGCGGACGTCGCGGCGAACGGCACGTACTCCATCGCCGCGCAGACCGGCCCCGTCACCGTCGCCGCCGTACTGGCGAACCTCTACCCGGTGGTGACCGTGCTGTGCGCCCTCGTCCTGCTCAAGGAACGCCTGCGCGCGGTGCAGGCGGCCGGGGCGGGGCTGGCGGTGGTGGGCACGGTCCTGCTCGCCGCCGGATAGCGGCGTCTCACTCGGCGGCCTCCGCCTCCAGCTCGGCCAGCGCCAGCAGTTGCTCAGGAGTGACCCCTTCGGGGATCGGTACGGGCGCGGGCGTCCGCAGCGGCGGCTGCCAGCCCGTCTCCGCGTCCCAGCGGCGTACGACGCGGGCCGGCGCCCCGGCGACCACCGCGTGGTCGGGCACCTCGCCCCGTACGACAGCACCCGCCGCGACGACGACGTTGCGCCCGATGCGCGCGCCCGGCAGTATCACGGCGCCCGTGCCGATCCAGCAGCCCGGGCCTATCTCCACGGGGTCCGTGCGCGGCCACTGCTTGCCGACGGGAACGTCCGGATCGTCGTAACTGTGGTTCGTGGACGTGACGTACACGTACGGGCCGAAGTAACAGTCGTCCGCGATGGTCACCGTCGTGTCGGCGATGACGTGACTGCCCCGGCCGAGGACCACACCGTTGCCGAGCCGCAGAATCGGGTCGGGGCCGAGGTCGAGGCCGGGCATCATGCCCGCGGTCAGCGTGACCTGCTCACCGATGATGCAGTGGTCGCCCAGGTGGATCCACTCCTCGCCGAACACGGTGCCCTGCGGGAAGGCGAGCTTCGTACCGGCGCCGATCGAACCGAAGCGCAGCCGTCCCGGGCGCTCGGCGGTGACCGCCCCGGCCTGCTGGAGCCGGCGCCAGCCGCCGTGCACGGCGCTGGTCACCAGGCGACGGCGCCAGGCGGCCAGGGCGGACAACGATGAGAACGTGTTTCTGTTCTTCGGCACCCGCACACGGTAGTCGGCGGGACGCACACGGCCCGGAGGGGTCCGCTGTGATGTTCGCCCCACCCGGCATGCCGACGGCGAAGGCCGTCGCTTACGGTTCCCCTGGCGCGACCGACCGGCACACAAGCCACAGAAGCACCGAGGAGCACGGGATGGCAGAGCAGGCTTTGATCACCGGGGTGGGCGGCAAGGAGCCGAGGATCGCCCCGTCGGCCTTCGCCGCGCCGACGTCCGTCGTTCTCGGGGACGTCCTCCTCGGTGCGGGCGCCAGCGTCTGGTACCACACCGTGCTGCGCGCCGACTGCGGTCCGATCGTCCTCGGCGCCGACAGCAACATCCAGGACAACTGCACGGTGCACGTGGACCCGGGCTTCCCCGTCACGATCGGCGACCGCGTCTCGGTGGGCCACAACGCCGTCCTCCACGGCTGCACCGTGGAGGACGACGTACTGGTCGGCATGGGGGCCACGGTGCTCAACGGCGCGCACATCGGCGCGGGTTCGCTGATCGCGGCGCAGGCGCTCGTGCCCCAGGGCATGCGAGTGCCCCCGGGCTCGCTGGTCGCGGGCGTACCCGCCAAGGTGAGGCGGGAACTGACGGACGAGGAGCGCGAGGGCATCAAGCTGAACGCCGCGATGTACCTGGAGCTGGCCAAGGGCCACCGCGAGGCACACGCGGACTAGCCGGGGCGGGAGGCCGTCATTCGGTGGTCGCCGAGACCTTCTCCGACGCGGCGCCCGTGTCCGACGCGGCGGCCTTCGCCGACCGGTCCGCGGTCCCGGACTGCGCCTGCGTCAGCCCGTCGGGCCGCACCTGCGCCTCCGCCTCCGCTTCCTCGGAACGCGCCTCCGCCTCGGCGGCGGCCTTCTTCGCGCGGTTCTTCAGCACGAGCATCGAGG
The DNA here is from genome assembly GCF_001746415.1 of Streptomyces agglomeratus. NCBI lineage: Bacteria > Bacillati > Actinomycetota > Actinomycetes > Kitasatosporales > Streptomycetaceae > Streptomyces > Streptomyces agglomeratus. The sequence continues at coordinate 6,787,809 of NZ_MEHJ01000001.1, read as the reverse complement.
TGAGACCGAACAGTACGGCGACCACCAGGCCCAGCCACGAGAAGCGCTTGAGCCACGCCTCGGCGACCACGCCCACCGAGTAGATGACGGCCGTGGTGCCGCCCGCCCAGAGGATGCCGCCGAAAACGTTGGCGATGAGGAACTTCCAGTACGGCATGCGCAGTACGCCCGCCAGCGGTCCCGCGAAGATCCGCAGCAGCGCCACGAAGCGGCCGAAGAAGACCGCCCACATGCCCCACTTCTCGAACGACCGCTCCGCCATCGCGATATTGGACTCGCTGAAGTGCTTGGGGAACTTCCGGCCCAGTTTCGTGAGCAGTGGCCTGCCGCCCCTGCGCCCGATCGCGTAGCCGATCGAGTCACCGATGATGGCGCCCGCCGTGGCGCACGCGCCGAGCACGTACGGGTTGATGTCGCCGTGCTGGGAGGCTAGCAGGGCCGAACTGACGAGAACGATCTCGCCCGGCAGCGGAATGCCCAGACTCTCCAGCCCGATAACGATCCCCACCAGGAGGTAAATGCTGACCGCGGGGATGGTCTCGAGCCACTCCGTGATGTGCAACGCCGGTTCCTGTCGTCGTGGAAGGTGCGGCTGACCGCCGTGCGCCCCCGTGGCGCACGGCGGGCAGCCTACCCGGACCTCGTCACCCGGTGACGGCGTCGGGGAGGTCGCACCTGTCACACGCCCCCGTCAGCTGTTGGGGCGCAGGGTCCATACGACCGTCATCTCGCCCGTCACGGCGCCGTCCTCGCGCCGGATGGAGATCTCGACGGGGAACTCGGGGCGCTGCCCGGCGTCGAGCTCCGCGACGACGTCCGCCACCGGGCGGCCGAGGGTCGCGGTGGCGGTGACCACGCCCATGGCGAGCTTCTTGTACCCGATCTCGGCCTTGACGGCGAGCGGCACGGCCCGCGACAGCTGGTCACCGAAGGCAGCGATGACGATAGCGCCGCTCGCCGACTCGGCGAGGGTGAACATGGCGCCGGCGTGCGGGCCGCCCACGTGGTTGTGGTAGTCGGCCTGGTCCGGCAGGCGGACCACGGCGCGCTCCGCAGTGGTCTCCAGGAATTCGAGGTTGAGGGTACGGGCCATGGGAACCGTGGCGACGAGCATCTCGCCGACGGACATCTGATCTGCGCTCATGCGGTGCGATGTTACCCACGAGTAGGCAAGCTTGGCCATCCCTTCACGGGGCGGACGTCAACAGCGCGCCGGGGCACCTCTATCGTTACTGGCCATGTGGCCAGGACAGCAGCCGCCCGGGGGCGAGCAGAACCCGCAGGACGCGAACCAGAACCCGTACCAGCAGCCCGGCTACCAGCAGCAGCCGCACCCGCAGCCGGGGGGCCGGCAGCCCGGTCACTCCCAGCCCGGTCACCAGCAGCACGGCTACCAGCCGGCCGGCCATCCGCACGCCGGACATCCTCAGCCGAACCCTTACCAGCAGCCGAACCCCTACCAGCAGCCGGTCACGCCGCCGCCGTACGCGCCCGCGATGCCGCCGGGCGGTCCGCGGCCACCGGACGGCGGCCGGAAGAGGACCACCGTCGTGGCCGTCGTCGCGGCGACCGCCGTGGCCGCTGCGGCCGTGGTCGTCGGCGTGGTGATCCTGGGCAAGGACGACGAGGGCGGGACCACCGGGGCCGACGGCAGGGCGCCGGCCGAGTCGTCGCCCACCGTCACTTCCGAGGCGCCTGCCAGTCCCCCGCCCACCGCCGAGAATCCGCGCGGCGGTTCGGTCGAGGAGGCCAAACCGACGATCCCCGGCTGGCAGGTCGTGACCAACCCGAAGTACGGCACTCGCTTCGACGTTCCGCCGGAGTGGGACGTGAAGTCGCCCGGGCTGACCATCAGCTACTCGGACGACAAGGACAAGCCGCTCATCTCGATGTCGGCTCCGGCGTACTTCAAGAGCGGATGGTGCGGCAAGAACACGCTGCTCGGCTCGGCGGGGTCACGCGGCGCGAACGGGGCGGGCAAGGCGGGTCCGGAGGCCGAGAACGTGGCCGCCGGGTGGGTATTCGCGGCGTACGACCAGAAGGAGACCGGCACCTTCAAGGTCTCCAAGGCCACGCCGTTCACCACCACGTCCGGGCTCAAGGGCAGCGTCTCCGTCGCCACGGTCACCGGCGTCGAGAAGAAGACCAAGTGCGACACCGACGGCAAGTCGATCGCCTTCGCCTTCAAGAACGCCAAGGGTGACTTCGCCGTCTGGAGCCTGTTCACCTCGAAGGGTGTCAAGGACGAGCTGCCGGAGGCGACCATCAAGCGGATCCTCGGCACCGTCCGGCTGGGCGGCTGACCCCGGCGTACGCGGCCGACCCGGACGTGCGCGGCCGACCCGGGCGTACGCGGCCGACCCGGACGTGCGCGGCCGACCCGGACGTGCGCGGGCTGAATCAGACGTGCGCGCCGGAATCCGGCGTACTCGGCTGAATCAAGCGCGTATCTGTCGCTCAATCGGTTTGGCAAGGGCGGGGGACGGCAGCGATAGTCCCGAGGTGACCTCTCCCGCCGCCGTTCCCCGCCGGTCCCGCCGCCCCGAGTGGGCCGGCCGCAACTACGTCCTGCTGACCGCCTCCGCGATCGTGACGAGCCTGGGCACCCACGGTGCTCTGATCGCGGCGGCGTTCGCGGTCCTGGAGTCGGGCGGCGACGGTGGCGACGTGGGCCTGGTGGCGGCCGCCCGTACGCTGCCACTCGTCCTCTTCCTGCTCATAGGCGGCGCGATCGCCGACCGGCTGCCGCGCCACCGTGTGATGGTCGCCGCCAACGCCCTCAACTGCGTCTCGCAGGCGGCGTTCGCCTTCCTCGTCCTGACGGGCGACCCCCAGCTGTGGCAGATGATGCTCCTCACCGCCCTGTGCGGCGCGGGACAGGCGTTCTTCAACCCGGCGGCCGAGGGCATGCTGCTGTCGAGCGTCAGCGGCGAACAGGCCAACCGCGCCTTCGCTCTCTTCCGCATGGCCATGCACGGCGCGGCCATCGGCGGCGCCGCGCTGGGCGGTGCGCTGATCGCCGCGGTCGGCCCCGGCTGGGTCCTCGCCGTCGACGCCGCCGCGTTCGCCTTCGCCGGAGCGCTGCGCGCCTTCCTCGACGTGAGCCACATCCGGCCGCGCGAGCCCGGCGGCGGCATGCTGTCCGACCTGCGCGAAGGCTGGCGGGAGGTCGTCGGACGGCCCTGGCTGTGGAGCATCGTCGCGCAGTTCTCGGTCGTCGTCGCGGTCGTCGGAGCCGCCGAGGCGGTGTACGGACCGCTGGTCGCGGAGGACGAACTGGGCGGCGCGGCGCCCTGGGGCCTCGCTCTGGCCGCCTTCGGCGTCGGCACGCTCGGCGGCGCGCTGATGATGATGCGCTGGAAGCCCCGCCGCCTGCTGCTCGCCGGAACGCTGTGCGTCTTCCCGCTCGCTCTGCCGTCGGCGGCGCTCGCCGTGCCGCTGCCGGTGGCCGGCCTCGCCGCGGTGATGTTCGTGAGCGGAGTCGCGATCGAGGTGTTCGGCGTCTCCTGGATGACGGCGCTGCACCAGGAGATCCCGGAGGAGAAGTTCTCGCGGGTGTCGGCGTACGACTGGTTCGGGTCGGTCGCGATGCTGCCCCTGGCGACGGCGGTGGCAGGACCCGTCGAGGGCGTCGTGGGGCGCGGCACGGCGCTCTGGGGGTGCGCGGCGCTGGTGGTTCTCGTGACGGCCGCGGTGCTGTTCGTCCCCGACGTACGGAATCTGACGCGCCGTACGCGTGAAGTGGCGAAGGCGGACGCGGCGGCGCTGGCCGTGTCAGCCGATGCCGAAGGCGCCACCGGGCGGCTCGGGTGACTCCACCGCGTCTGTGTCGCGTACGGCCTTCGCGCCCCTGGTGAAGCGCGCCAGCGAAGGCCCGCTCTCCACGCGCGCGGGGAACACGTCGGAGGCGGTCCTGCGGGCGAGGGCCGCCGTGTCGACGGGAGCGTGGGAGGCGATCAGCACCGCGTTGCCGAAGCGGCGGCCGCGCAGCACCCCCGGCTCGGCGATCAGCGCGATCTCTTCGAAGACGGCTGCGAAGGTGGCCACTTGGGAGCGCAGGAAGGCGAACGGCGCACCGTCGGCGAGGTTGGCGGCGTAGGTGCCGCCGGGGCGCAGGACGCGCTCCGCCAGGCGCGCGTACTCGACGGACGTGAGGTGCGCGGGCACCCGGGAGCCGCCGAAGACGTCCGCGACGATGACGTCGGCGGACGCCTCGGGGGCGTTTTCGAGCCACTCGCGGGCGTCGGCGCCGTGCACCCGTACACCGGAACCGTCCGGCAGCGGCAGATGCTCCGCCACCAGCGCCAGCAGTCCCCGGTCGGCCTCCACCACGTCCTGGCGCGAGCCCGGCCGGGTGGCGGCCGTGTAGCGGGGCAGCGACAGGCCGCCGCCGCCGAGATGCAGTACGTCGAGGGGTGCGCCCTCGACGGCCGCGCAGTCGACGACGTGGGCGAGCCGGCGGGCGTACTCGAACTCCAGGTGGGAGGGAACGTCGAGGTCGACGTACGACTGGGGCGCGCCGTCGACCGTCAGCAGCCAGGCCCTCGGCCGGTCCACGTCGGGCATCAGCTTGGCGGTGCCCCAGTCCACGTCACGGATCACGGGTATCGGCTCGTCCACCTCACCATTGTGCGCCGCCCGGACACCCGCTCCGGACCGCGGCATGCGCCTCCCGGACACGCGTTCCGGACCGCGGCACCGCCCTGGACCGGGCTCCCGCCCGCGCTCCCAGACGCCGGACGGGCCGCAAGCGCACGCTCGTGAGCGGCGGATTCGAACCCGTCCGGCGTTCGAGGACACACGGAGAAGCGAAGCCCCCTCAGGCGAGCAGGCCCGTCACCGTCCCCGCGCCGACCGTGCGCCCGCCCTCGCGGATCGCGAAACCGAGGCCCGGCTCGAGCGGCACCTCACGACCCAGCTCGACGGTCACGGTGACCGTGTCGCCGGGCCGCGCGACAGCCGTCGCGCCGAGGTCGATATCGCCGACCACGTCCGCGGTGCGGATGTAGAACTGCGGCCGGTAGCCACTGCTGACGGGCGTCGTACGGCCGCCCTCCCGCGCCGAGAGGACGTACACCTGCGCCGTGAAGCGCCGGGTGGGCGTGACGCTCCCGGGCGCGGCCACCACGTGACCGCGGCGCACCGCGTCGCGCGGGAGACCACGCAGCAGCAGCGCCACGTTGTCCCCGGCCTCGGCGGACTCCATCGGCTTGCCGAACGTCTCCAGACCGGTGACGACCGTCTCGGTGTCCGCGCCGAGCACCTCGACCCGGTCGCCGATCCGCACCGTGCCGCGCTCGACGGCGCCGGTGACGACGGTGCCGCGTCCGGTGATGGTCAGTACGTTCTCCACCGGCATCAGGAACGGCGCGTCCGTGTAGCGTTCGGGGATCGGTACGTACGTGTCCACCGCGTCCAGCAGCGCCTCGATCGCCGCCGTCCAGCGCGAGTCGCCCTCCAGCGCCCTGAGCCCGGACACGCGCACGACCGGCACCGCGTCGCCGCCGTAGCCGTGCGCGGACAGCAGGTCGCGCACCTCCAGCTCGACCAGGTCGGTCAGCTCCTCATCGCCCGCGTCGGCCTTGTTGAGGGCGACGACGATGTGGTCGACCCCGACCTGGCGGGCGAGCAGGACGTGCTCCGCGGTCTGCGGCATGATGCCGTCGAGAGCGGACACGACGAGGATCGCACCGTCGAGCTGCGCGGCTCCGGTGACCATGTTTTTGACGTAGTCGGCGTGGCCGGGCATGTCGACGTGCGCGTAGTGGCGGGTGTCGGTCTCGTACTCGACGTGAGCGATGTTGATGGTGATGCCGCGCTGCGCCTCCTCGGGCGCGCGGTCGATGCGGTCGAACGGCACGAACGTGCCGGTCCCGCGCTCGCTGAGGACCTTGGTGATGGCGGCGGTCAGGGTGGTCTTGCCGTGGTCGACGTGACCCATGGTGCCGATGTTGAGGTGCGGCTTGGTGCGCACGTATGCCGTCTTGGGCATGGTGATCTTCCTCGGAAGGTCGAAGCTGAAAGGGGACCCCTGGGCCGTGCCGACCCTCCCCCTGTGGGGTCCGCCGGACGATCCGGGAAGGGTCAGCTTCGGGCGCCGCCGAAGGGCGCTGCGGCAGCGGCGACCGCTGCTGCGGGTGTGGCTGCGGCTGCGGCTGTCACTGCGGTTGCGAGCGCCGCTGCGACTGCCGTCGCGTCTGCCGTTGCGTCTGCCGTTGCGTCGAGGGTGAGGACGGCAGCCTTCGGCGCGGCCGCGACTGCGGTCCGTGCTGCGGGGAAGGCGTGCCTGAACATGGGCTGATCCTCGCCCACGGGCCCCGGCACGTCGAACGATTTATCCGTCACCGGCCGGCCGCGCGGGACCGTGCGTGCGGTGGGCGTCACGGGTGCGTGCGGTGGGCGTACGTGCGTGTGCGGTGTGCCTTACGGGCGCCCGCGGTGCGCGTTACGGCGATCACATCCGCTTGTCGGTTAGTCTCCCCGGATGCTCGACACCGCCGCCCCGCCCGCCGGGCTCACTGTCCGCCGCACGCGAAAGCTGCTCTCCCCTCGCTCCCGGCTGTCGTTCCTCGTGGTGATGCTCGCGGCGGCGCTCACGACAGTGCTGGTCTTCGAGCCGCAGCGGCTCCTGAGTGCCGGCTGGCCACCGCAGTTGAGCGGCGCGGGCGCCGTCGTGCTCTTCGGGGCGGCGTACGGGCTGTGCACGGCGGCGTTCGTACCGCGTCCGATCCTCAACCTGGCCGCCGGCGCGCTCTTCGGCTCCCAGGCCGGGCTCGCCGCCGCGGTCGCCGGAACGGTCGTCGGCGCCGGGATCGCCTTCGGTCTGGGCCGCTTGCTCGGGCAGGACGCGCTGCGACCGCTGCTGCGCGGGCGGGCGCTGCTCGCGGCGGACGGCCAGCTGAGCCGGCACGGGTTCCGTACGATGCTCGCCATCCGGCTGTTCCCCGGTGTGCCGTTCGCGGCGGCCAACTACTGCGCGGCCATTTCCCGCATGGGGTGGCTCCCGTTCCTGCTGGCCACCGGGATCGGTTCGATCCCGAACACGGCGGCGTACGTCATCGCGGGCAGCAGTGCGTCGTCCCCCACCTCGCCCGCCTTCCTGATCGCGATGGGCTTCATCGCCCTGTCGGGGCTCGCCGCCGCGGTGGTCGCCTGGCGCAAGCGCCACCGCCTGCGCGGCGGGCAGCCGGGTGTCTGAAGCGCTCCCGGTCCCGCACGCCCCGGCGCCCGGCCGGACGGCCGCGGGCCCCCTCCCCGCCTGATCGGGTACGCAGTCGGGGGCTTCCCGCAGCGCCGACATCTTCGGGCGATACGCTGCCCACCAACTGACCTTGACTGCACCTGCACGCTGCACACCGCTGCGCAAATACATCCGGGACGGCATTAGCCCCATGAGTTGGTTCGAATCATTCATCCTCGGACTCGTCCAGGGGCTCACCGAGTTTCTGCCGATCTCGTCGAGCGCCCACCTGCGACTGACAGCCGCCTTCGCCGGCTGGCACGACCCCGGTGCGGCCTTCACCGCGATCACTCAGATCGGTACCGAGGCAGCCGTCCTCATCTACTTCCGCAAGGACATCGCCCGGATCGTCTCCGCGTGGTGCAAGTCCCTCGTCGACCGGTCCATGCGCGGTGACCACGACGCCCAGATGGGCTGGCTCGTCATCGTCGGCTCCATCCCCATCGGCGTGCTCGGCGTCACCCTCAAGGACCACATCGAGGGGCCCTTCCGCGACCTGCGGCTGATCGCCACCACCCTGATCGTCATGGGCATCGTCCTCGGCATCGCCGACCGCCTCGCGGCCCGCGACGAGGCCGGCGGCAAGCACCGCGCGATCAGGGAGCGCAAGACGCTCAAGGAGCTGGGCGTCCGGGACGGCCTGATCTTCGGCGTCTGCCAGGCCATGGCCCTGATCCCGGGCGTCTCCCGCTCCGGCGCGACGATCAGCGGCGGACTGCTGATGGGCTACACCCGCGAGGCGGCGGCACGCTACTCGTTCCTGCTGGCCATCCCCGCGGTGCTGGCGTCCGGTGCCTTCGAGCTGAAGGACGCGAGCGAGGGCGGCCATGTGTCCTGGGGCCCGACGATCTTCGCGACGATCATCGCCTTCGTGGTCGGGTACGCGGTGATCGCGTGGTTCATGAAGTTCATCACGACCAAGAGCTTCATGCCGTTCGTGATCTACCGGATCCTGCTCGGCATCCTGCTGTTCGTCCTGGTCGGCACCGACACGCTGAGCCCCCACGCGGGCGAGTCGGCGGGCTGATCCGGGCGGCTCTCGTCACCAGTGCGCAGGGCGCGTCAGTGCGGGCGGAAGCCTGGTGCCGGCGTCGCCCTTCGCCGCGTTCAGCTGCGACTGGGTGAGGAAGAAGGCGCCGGTGAGGTCGGCGCCCGAGAGGTCGGCATCGCGGAGGTCGGCGCCTATGAGGTCGGCCACCCTCAGGTCGGCGCCCCGGAGGTCGGCGCCGATCAGGTACGCCCCCCTGAGGTTGGCGCCGTGCAGGTCGGCGCCCCTGAGGTTCGCGCCGATGAGGTCGGCGCCCCTGCGGTCCTTCTTCCTGCCGCTCTTCCTGCCCCTGGCGTCCTTCGTGGCGCCGGCCCGCACCAGTTCGCTCGTACGCAGAAGAAGCGCGTTGACCTCCTGCCGGTGCTCGGCCACGTCCAGGGCGAGCAGTTCCCCGGGCGTGCCCTCGGTGAGGCGCTCGATCCTGGTCAGCGCGGCGCGCAGGTCGCCGTGGAGCGGGCGGGCCGGTTCCAGGGCCAGCGCCTCGGTGAGGTACCAGAGCAGCTCGTGGAGCTGCCGCACGACCGGGAGCAGCGCGAACATCTGCCGGGCGGTGCCGGGGGCCTCGCGCCAGTCCCGGCCCGCGTACGTGATCTGCGATATCCGCTGCCCGGCGCCGAAGCACTCGTACACCGTGCAGCCCTGGTAGCCCTCCGGCCTCAGGCGCTCGTGGATGCCGCAGCGGAAGTCGGTCCGCAGGTGGGTGCAGGGCTGCCCGGCGTCCTTGTCGGCCGCGAAGTCGGCGGAGGCCGTGAAGGCGAGTGCGACACAGCACAGTCCGAAGCAGTCGGCGCAGTCGGCTCGCAGGTCGAGACCCTCACGGCCGGGGACGGACTGGGCATGAACGCGCTGCTCGGACAAGGTGTGCGATCTCCTGGTGTGTGCCGGAACGGCGCCGCCCGGCGCCCGGCGATCAAGCTTAGTGCGAGGAAAGACACTGCCGTTCCGGTGCTCACTGTCAGTACCTGGCCGTAGTCTTGTCTCATGTACCGCACTCCCCCGCCGGTTGGTTCCGTGCGACCCCTGACCGAGGCGAATGAAGCCATTCGCGCTCTGGTGGAGTCGCGCGCCGACGAGGCATGGCCCGCGGACGAGTACGAGACGCTGCTGCTCCAGTGGGCCGCGGCCGTACGCGGCGAGGTCGCCGAAGCGGCCTAGCCCGGCCGCCCCACTGCCGCACCACCGGCGCCTTCGCCGGACGCTGCGGATGCTCAACGAGGGACCCGTCGGCAAGAGATCGCCGAGCCCCTGTCCACCGGCGCTCAAGCCGACCGCCCCCGCCGTGGGAGGCGTCGGCGTCAGGTCGGGGGCGTGCGCGGCCCTTGGCTCAGGACGCCCGCTGCCGGAGACTGGGCCGATGACGCAGCGTGTGGAGCTCGCGACCGTAATGGACAGCCTGGCCATCGACGCGGTGATCACCGGATACGCGGTGGCCGTGGACGACGCCAACTGGTCCGGCTACCGGGCCCTGTTCACCCCCGGAGGCCGGGCCGACTACCGCACCGCGGGTGGCATCGAGGGGCCGGCCGCCGAAGTCGCGGGCTGGCTGGCGGAGACGATGCGGCTCTTTCCCGTACGCCAGCACCTCATCGTCAACCGGCGGCTGCGGCTCGATCGCCTCGACGGCAACGCTGGGGACCGCGCGGCGCTCCAGGCCGACTACCTGAATCCGATGCGGCTCGAAACCGTGCCCGACGACATCGAGGCCGACGACACCACGGCCGACGGCGCCGCGTCCGGCGACGGCTCGCGGCAGCCGACGGAGCCCAACTTCTTCTCGGGCGGACGCTACGCCTTCGGCCTGATGCGTACGGAGGACGGCTGGCGCATCAGCTCGGTGGTCGTACGGGAGAAGTGGCGGCGCACCACGCTCTGACGTGCGGGGTTCCTGTTACGCCCGGCCGGTCGCGGGCACACTGTCCGCGATCGCCGCGCTCCCCCACACTGGTGGCAGGGACTGTTCCGGGACTCCTCACGGGGCAGAGCGGCAGGACGAGGAGGCGCGCGCATGCGAATTCCGGCCGGCCGGTGGCACTGGCTGTCGTCGCCCTGGTGGCGCGGCCTCGTCGCGGTGGCGGTCGGAGCCCTGCCCGCGCTCGCCTTCCCCGCGCCCTCCCTCTGGTGGTTCGCGTACGTGGCCCTCGTGCCGTGGATGCTTCTGATCCGCTCGGCGCCGACGGGCCGGCGGGCGGCGCTGGACGGCTGGCTCGGCGCCACCGGCTTCATGATCGCCGTACATCACTGGCTGATGCCGAGCCTCCATGTGTTCATCGTGGTCCTGGCGGGTCTGCTGGCGCTGCTGTGGCTGCCGTGGGGCTGGCTGGTCCGGTGGACGCTGGGCGGCGCGCCGTCGGTCCGGCGTGCGACGGCCGCGCTCGCCGTCGTGCCGTCCGGCTGGCTGATGGCCGAACTGGTGCGGTCCTGGGAGGGTTTGGGCGGCCCGTGGGGGCTGCTCGGTTCGAGCCAGTGGCAGGTCGCGCCGGCGCTGCGGCTGGTCTCGGTCGGCGGTGTGTGGCTGGTGAGCCTGCTGGTGGTAGCGGTCAACACCGGCGTCGTCGTTCTGCTGACCGCGCCCGCCGCCCGCAGGCCGGTGGTGGCCGCGCTCGTGGCGTGCGCCGTCGCGGTGGGGGCGGTGTCGGCGTGGGCGCCGCGCCCCGAGCAGACGGGCCGGGTACGGGTGGCGGTCGTACAGCCGGGTGTCGTCAGCGGTCCCGAGCGGCGGTTCGCGCTCAGCGAGGCCCTCACCCGGGACCTGGCGGGCCGGGACCCCGACCTGGTGGTGTGGGGCGAGAGCAGCGTCGGGGCGGACCTGACCGAGCGGCCCGACCTCGCGGCCAGGCTCGCCGCCCTCTCCCGCCTGGTGGGCGCCGAAGTGCTGGTCAATGTGGACGCGCGGCGCTCCGACCGGCCGGGGATCTTCAAGAGTTCGGTGCTGGTCGGCCCGGAGGGCGTCACCGGCGGGCGGTACGACAAGATGCGCCTGGTCCCCTTCGGCGAGTACGTTCCGGCGCGTTCCCTGCTCGGCTGGGCGACGGCGGTGGGCAAGGCCGCGGGCGAGGACCGCAGGCGCGGTACGAGCCCCGTGGTGATGACGCTCCCCGGCGGCGGCGTCGGCGGGCTGCGCGTCGGTCCTCTGGTGTGCTTCGAGTCGGCGTTCCCCGACATGAGCAGGGAGTTGACCCGGCGCGGCGCGCAGGTGCTGGTCACCCAGTCGGCGACGTCCACGTTCCAGCACAGCTGGGCGCCCGAGCAGCACGCCTCGCTCGCCGCGCTGCGGGCCGCCGAGAACGGCCGCCCCGTGGTGCACGCGACGCTCACCGGCGTCAGCGCGGTGTTCGGCCCCCGAGGCGAGCGGGCCGGCTCGCCGCTGGGGACGGACGCGAGTGCGTCGGTCGTGTACGACGTCCCGCTGGCCGAGGGCTCGACGGTGTACGTCAGGGCCGGCGACTGGCCCGTTCACGGGGCGCTCGCCGTGCTGGTCCTGCTAGGCGCGGCCGGAGCCGTACGGGCCCTCAGGCGGCGCGCTGCTCCTCCGCCGCCAGGACCACCCGCTCGCACAGCTCGTGCGTCAGCAGCGCGTCCCGGGCGCTGAGGAGTTCGCCGGCCCGTACGGCGTCGAGGAACGTGTCGACGGACTGCTCGATGCCGCGCTGACGGGCCACCGGGACCCAGTCGCCGCGGCGGCGTACGGTCGGCTGTCCCCTGTGGTCGACGACCTCGGCGAGGTTGAGGACCTGGCGCTTCGTGTCCTGGCCGGAGATTTCGAGGATCTCCTCGGTGGAGCCGTTCCTCCGGTTCATGGTGCCGATGGCGGTGAACCCGTCGCCGGAGAGCTGGAGGACGACGTGGTGCATCAGCCCTTCCTCGACCCTGGCCCGCACGTCGATGTGGTCGATCGTGCCGGGGACGAGGAAGCGCAGGGTGTCGACGACGTGGATGAAGTCGTCGAGGACGAGGGTGCGCGGGTCCTCCGGCAGGCCGACGCGGTTCTTCTGCATGATGATCAGGTCGCGGGGGTGCTCGGCGCACTGCGCGTACCCCGGCGCGAGGCGCCGGTTGAAGCCGACGGCGAGGCTGACGCCGCGCCCCTCGGCAAGCCGTACGAGCCGCTCGGATGCGGCGAGTTCGTAGGCGAGCGGCTTGTCGACGTACGTCGGTACGCCCGCTTCCAGGAGCCGCGTCACGATCTCGGGGTGCACGGCGGTGGGCGCGTGCACGAAGGCGGCGTCCAGGCCCTGGGCGAGCAGCGCGTCGAGCGCGGTGTGGCACTGCTCGCCGGGGACCCGGTACGTCGCGGCGACGAGCGCGAGGGTGGCGGGCGTGCGGGTCTGAAGGTGCAGTTCGAGCCCCGGACGGGTGGTCAGTACGGGCAGGTATGCCTTCTGGGCGATGTCTCCGAGCCCGATGACGCCGACCTTCACGGGGGGTCTCCCTAACGCTGTGCCTGATGTGCCTGGTGATCGCGGACCCGCCGGTCCCGCGCCCCGGCAGCATACGTGCGCTGCGGCGGCAGCCAGTCCGCGATGCCGTCGAAGGTGCGCAGGGCGAGGCCCGGGCCGAGGCCGGCGAGGCGCATCAGGGTGTCGCGTACGGCGACGGCCGGGGCGCTGCGGAGGGCCACCAGCTTCGCGACCCGTGCGGACTGGCGGACGATGCCGGTGGTGCGCGGCAGCCGGTCGGCGGAGTACGCGGCGAGGCCGGTCCCGAGGCCGTCCACGTCGGGGAGGTGGTGGGCGAGGACGATGCCGTCCTCGATGGCCTGGTTGCCGCCCTGGCCCAGCATCGGGCACATGGCGTGCGCGGCGTCGCCGAGCAGCGCGGTCCGGCCACGGTGGAAGGCGGGCAGCGGCGTGATCAGGTGGTGCACGTCGTGGCGCAGGACCTGGCCGGGGCCGGCCGCGTCGATGATCCGGGGGACGGGCTGGTGCCAGTCGCCGAACCTGCGCAGGAGTTCCGCCTTCTCGCCGTCGGGTGACCGGTCCCCGGCGGGGGCGACGGCGGCGGCGTACGCGTAGATCCGGCCGTCCTTCAGCGGCTGGCTGCCCCACAGGGAGCCGCGGCCCCAGGACTCGTGCGGTGCGAAGGGGACGCCGAGGTCCGGCACGACCACGCGCCAGGTGGTGATCCCGGAGTAGGCGGGTCCGGGGTGCTGGGGGAAGAGGGCGCGGCGCATCGCGGAGTTGATGCCGTCGGCGCCGACGACGAGGTCCGCCTCGATGTCCCCGTCGGGAGTGGTGACCACGGCGGGGCGGCCGCCCGCCACTCCGGGGTCGGCCGGTGTCGCCGGGCACCCGGTGCGCAGGGAGCCGTCGGGCAGCCGGGCGATGAGGCGGTCGACGAGGGTGGCGCGGTGGACGAGGACGAGGGGACCGCCGAAGCGCTCGGCGGCGGCGGCGCTGTTGGTACGGGCGAGCCAGCGGCCGTCGGGGGAACGCATACCGCCGTCTCCCTGCCAGGCGGCCAGCTCACGGATCTCCTCGCCCAGGCCGATGACGTCGAGGGCGTGGTGGCCGTTGGGGGCGAGCGCGATGCCGGCGCCGACCGCTTCGACGGCCTCGGCGCGCTCCAGGACGGTGACGCGCCAGCCGCGCTGATGGAGGGCTACCGCGGCGGTCAGGCCGCCGATGCCGCTTCCTACGACGACGGCGTGGGGCCGGTCCTGCTGCGGGGGGCTGATGGGGGCCATGACTCCTCCTCGGCAACTACACCTGTAGTGACCCCAGGAGCGTACTACAGGTGTAGTCGGCGCGGTAGATTGGTTCCCATGACCGCACGCACCACCGCCATGGGCCGCTCCCGCCCCGAGCTGATCACCGACGCCGCCCTGACCCTGCTCGTCGAGCGCGGCATGCGCGGGCTGACCCACCGGGCGGTGGACGAACGTGCCGGGCTGCCGCAGGGCTCGACGTCCAACTACGCCCGCACGCGGCAGGCGCTGCTGGAGGCGACGGTGCGGCGGCTGGCCGAACGCGAGACCCGGGTGCTCGCGCTCGACGAGATGCCCGCGCCGTCGGCGGGGCTCGACGGCATCGTCGGCGCCCTCGCCCTGGTCCTGCACCGGCATTTGACGCACCACCGCGAGCTGCTCGTCGCCCGGTACGAACTGGGCCTGGAGGCGACGCGCCGGCCCGAGCTGCGCGAGTTCTACGATGCCGCGGGCCGCCACCACTTCCGTGAGCCGCTCAACGCGCTGATGGCGGCGGTCGGTTCGCGGGAGCCGGAGCGGCACGCCCTGTCACTGGTGGCGTGGTGCGAGGGGCTGATGTTCTCCTGCGCGGCCGGTTCGTACCACTCCGCCGTGCCCAGCGAGGAGGAACTGCGCAAGGGCTTCGGTGAGTTGCTGCGCGGCATGCTCGGCGCCGCGGGCGCGGGCACATAAGGGCTGGCGGCGGGGTGGACCGGTGAGTGACGATGGCTGCCATGACGACTACCGGACGTATTGATCCCTCCACCACCGCCGCGGAACGGGAGATGCTGGAGAGCTGGCTGGAGTTCCACCGCGAGACGCTGGCGCTCAAGTGCGCGGGTCTGAGCGAGGAGCAGCTGCGAGAGGCCGCCGTACCGCCTTCGAGCATGTCGCTGCTCGGGCTCGTGCGGCACATGACGGAGGTCGAGCGGGGCTGGTTCCACCGGGTGCTCGGCGACGAGGACGCGCCGCCGCTGTACTACAGCGACGAGGATCCCGACGGGGACTTCCACGTCACCGCCGAGGACACCTGGCAGGAGGCGCACTCCACCTGGCGGGCAGCGATCGACCGGGCGCGCGAGCTGGCCGCGCCGCACTCGCTGGACCACATCGGCGGAGGAAAGCACCGCAGCGGGAAGACCTACAACCTCCGCTGGATCTACGTCCACATGATCGAGGAGTACGCCCGCCACAACGGCCACGCGGACCTGCTGCGCGAGCGGATCGACGGCACGACGGGCGACTGACCGGCGTCCGCGCGACGGCCGCCGGATCACTCGTGCGGGCCAATCTCCTTCGCACGTAGGCGAAAAGAGCCTCCGGCCCACCAGAGTTGCGCGCGTGCACCGAACGAGAACCACAGTGAAGATCCTTATGGGTGTGGCGGTCTCGGCCGTCTCCGCCACCGTCACCGGCTGCGTGGCGGTGGAGCCCGCCCCCTCGCCCGCCGCAGTCCCCCGGGCGGACGCCGCGCCGCTCCCCGGCGGCCAGGACGTACAGCCGCAGATCGTCCAGGCTCCCGCCCGGCAGGCCCTGGACGCCGCGCTCCAGCCCCCGGAGAAGGCCGCGCCCCGAGAGGAGCCCCGGGAGGCCCCGGCGGTGCGCCAGACCGCCGCGCCAAAGCCGCCCGGGCGGCCGGCCGCGAAGCCGGCCCCGCCTCCCGCGCGGCCCGCTCCCGCCGTCCCCGTGGCGCCCGCACCCCCTGAGGTCGCCGTCCCGGTGCCGCGCGTAGTCCCGTCCCTGCCCGCAGCCGCTACCGGCGCGGGAGCGGACGTGTGCGCCCTGGGCGAGGGGTACGGCGGCTGGCGGCCCGGCAGCCCCGAGAGCCGCATCTGCCGCGAGACGTACGGGCGTTGATCACCCCGCCTCGGCGATCCTCCGCTCCAGCCGGTCGAGGGCCGCCCGGACCCCGTCCCCGTACCCGTCGTCCGCGAGCGCGTCCGACGCCGCCCGCGCCCGCCCGAGATGGGTGCGCGCGGCGTCCGGGCGGTGCAGCTTCAGGTAGTCGGCGGCGAGGTTGAGATGGAGCGAGGGATAGAAGCCGCGCACCGCGACCGAGGAGTCGTGCCGGGCCACGCGTTCGTCCGTGAGCCCGTCGGCGGCGGCGAGCGCCCGCAGGTCCCAGGCCAGTTCGTCCCCGGCGTCGTCCTGGGTGTCCGCCATGTAGTGCGCGAGCGTGCAGCGGTGGAACGGGTCCCCGTCCTCGCCGATCTCCGCCCACAGCTCGCCGAGGCGGTTGCGCGCCTCCTCGCGGTCACCGGCGTGGAGAAGCATGATCGCCTGCCCGATCCGCGTCATCGTGGCGTCCTCGGACGTCTCCCGCTGCTCCATCGCCGTTTCTCCTGTCGCCCGCCACGCACCAGCCAATACCGACGACCCCGACGCTAGACCCCGCCACTGACAATCGGGCTCAGGCTCGGGCGGCGTCCCCGTAGCGCTGCGCCAGGCCGGTGACCGTACGCGCCACCTCGGCGCGCAGTTCCGGCGGGCCAAGCACCTCGACCTCCAGCCCCATCCGCAGCAGGTCCCCCAGCGCCACCGGCAGTGCCTCGACGCGCAGCACGGTCTCCACCCAGCCCTCCCCGTCCGGCGGCCCCGCCTCCCGCACGGCCAGGGCGCCGGCCGCCCCGCACTGCACGGGCAGCAGCCGCAGGCCGCGCGGGGACACCCTGAGCCGGGCCTCGCCCCGCAGTACGGCGGCCTCCATCCGGCGCGCGCTCTCCTGCCAGTACGCCGACAGATCGAATCCGGCGGGCCGCTCGAAGCCCTCTTCCAGCCCTTCCACGGCGAGCATCCGCGACACCCGGTACGTACGGACCGACTCACCGGCGTGCGCCACCAGGTACCAGTTCCCGCCCTTGAGCACGAGCCCCAGGGGCTCCAGGTCCCGGTGCACGTCGCCGCGCCAGCTCCGGTAGTGCACGCGCAGCAGCCGCTGCCGCCAGACCGCCCCCGCCACTTCCGCGAGGTGCGGCGCGGGGTCGGCGTCCCGGAACCAGGCGGGGGCGTCGAGGTGGAACCGTTCCTGGACGCGCCGGGTGCGCTCCCCCAGGCCGTCCGGCAGCGCGGCCCGCAGCTTGAGCTGCGCCATGGTCAGGTCGGCGGCCAGGCCCAGTTCGGCGGCGGCCGTCGGCATGCCCGCGAAGTGCAGCGATCCGGCCTCGTCACTCGTCAGACCGGTCAGCCGGGTGCGGTAGCCGTCCGTCAGACGGTACCCGCCGGCCGGGCCCCGGTCGGCGTAGACGGGCACTCCCGACGTGCTGAGCGCCTCGACGTCCCGGTAAACGGTCCGGACCGAGACGCCGAGTTCCGAGGCCAGTTCGGGGGCGGTCATCCTGCCCCGATTCTGAAGGAGAAGCAGGAGGGAGAGCAGTCGGTCCGCGCGCATGCGCCAAGTCTGCCCCCGTACCTGACAGAAGGTGTCAGGTACATAAAAGATGCTGGTCCCAGGAGCGCGAGAGCGTCGCGCCGGCTCTTGAGAGGAAACCCGCCATGCCCACACAGGCCACCGGAAGCTTCACCTACGCCGACTGGGTCGAGACGTCCGTAGCAGGGCCGGAGGAGGGCCCTAGGCTGGCCCGTGCCTCCGTCACCAACACCTTCAGCGGCGCCGTCGAGGCGTCCGCGACCACCTGCGAGTACTCCATCGCCTACGTGTCCGGGAAAACCGGCGTCTGCTCCGGTCACCAGCTCTTCAGCGGCACCGTGGGCGGCCGTCGGGGGACGTTCGCCGTCGAGGAGCGGGCCACCTTCGGCGAGGACGGAGAGGTCCACTGCACGTTCGAGGTGGTGCCCGGCTCCGGCACGGGTGAGCTGTCCGGGCTGAGCGGGACGGGCGGCTACACCGCGCGACACGGTGAGTCGGCCGTCCCGTACACCTTCGCGTACGACCTGGGCTGATCAGCCCAGGTTCGGCACGGTCCAGTCGATGGGCCGGTGGCCCTGCGCCGCGACCGCCTCGTTGATCTGCGTGAACGGCCGGGACCCGAAGAACTTCTTCGCCGAGAGCGGCGAGGGGTGCGCGCCCTTCACCACCACGTGCCGCTCCTCGTCGATCAGCGGGAGCTTCTTCTGCGCGTAGTTGCCCCAGAGCACGAAGACGGCCGGGTCGGGCCGCGAGGCCACGGCGCGGATCACCGCGTCCGTGAACGTCTCCCACCCCTTGCCCTTGTGGGAGTTGGCCTCGCCGGCCCGCACCGTCAGTACGGCGTTGAGCAGCAGGACACCCTGTTCGGCCCACGGCATCAGATATCCGTTGTCCGGGATCGGGGTGCCCAGCTCCGCGTTCATCTCCTTGTAGATGTTCCGCAGGGACGGAGGCACCTTGACCCCCGGCCGCACCGAGAAGCAGAGCCCGTGGCCCTGCCCCTCGCCGTGGTAGGGGTCCTGGCCGAGGACCAGGACCTTCACACGGTCGTACGGTGTCGCGTCGAGGGCGGCGAAGACCTCCTCGCGCGGCGGGTAGACCGGCCCGTTGGCCCGTTCCTTCTCGACGAATTCGGTGAGCTGCTGGAAGTAGGGCTTCTGAAGCTCGTCTCCGAGAACGCCGCGCCAGGACTCGGGCAGCATGTCGGTGTCGGTCACGTCAACAACCTCCGGTAAAGGATCAGTTCTTCATCAAAGAACCTACCCGCGGCCACTGACAACGGCCGCTACCAGCTGGTCTTCCGGTGCAGCTGCCACACCTGCATGATCGTCTGCGGGTCGAGCGCACGCTCCGCGCCCGCGATCTCGTCGGAGGCGGCGACGTACAGCTTGCCCTGCCACAGCGGCAGCAGCCGGACGTCCTTGAGCAGGATCTCCTGGGCGCGCCCGAACTGGTCGCCCACCGCGGCGCGGTCGCTCTCCTGCCGTGTCTTCGGCAGCAGGCTGGCCGTGATCTCCGGGGTGTCGTACGGCGTTCCGACGGCGTTGTTCTCGCCGACGAAGGGGGCGACGAAGTTGTCCGGGTCCGGGAAGTCGGGGGACCAGCCACGGCCGAAGACGGGGTACTCGCCCTTCTGGTAGCCCTTCTGGAAGGTGTTCCAGGGCCGGCTCTTGAGCGTGATCTTGAACAGCCCGGACTCGTCCAGCTGCCGCTTCAGCTCGGCGAACTCCAGCGCGGTGGACGATCCGTACCGGTCGGAGGTGTACCAGAAAGTCAGCGGTACCGGCTCGGTGATCCCCGCCTCGGAGAGGATGTTGCGCGCCTTGGGCACGCTCGGCTCGCCGTAGGTGTCGAAGAAGCTGGTCGCGTGACCGGCGACACCGCTCGGGATCATCGAGTACAGGGGCTCGGCGGTGCCCTGGTAGACCTTGTCGACGAGGGCGCCCCGGTCGACCACCTGGGCGATGGCCCGGCGGACGGCGGGGTTGCGCGCGGCCGGGTCCTTGGGGTTGAAGACCAGGTAGCGGATCTCGGCGCCGACCGCCTCGACGACCTGGAGCTCCTTCTCCTTGGGCTGGCCCTCGAGATCGACGACTTGCTCGGCGGTCAGACCGCGGAACGTCGCGTCGATCTCCTTCTTCTTCAGCGCCGCGACCATCACGGCGGAGTCCTTGTAGTACTGGATCGTGACGGCGTCGTTCTTGAGATCGGCGAACCCCTCGTACTTCGGGTTCTTCACGAGCTCGGCCGACTTCTCCGGCTGGTACGACGCGAGGGTGTACGGCCCCGAGCCGGTCAGCTCGTTGCCGGAACGGAGCCGGTCCTTCGGGTAGTCCGCGGGGCTCACCATCGACATCGCCGGCGTGGCGAGCACGAAGGGGAAGGTGGCGTCCGGCTTGTTGAGACGGAAGGTGATCTTCCGGTCGCCGTTGATCTCCACCTTGTCGAGGCTGGAGAGCAGCTGCTTCGGACCCCCCTGCGCCCCGATCTCGACGATCCGGTCGATCGAGTACTTGGCCGCCTTCGCGTCCAGCGCTGTCCCGTCCGAGAAGGTGAGGCCCTCGCGGAGCGTGCAGGTATAGACCTGGTTCGAGCTGTCCGTGAAGGAACACTTCTCGGCGGCGTCCGGCTCGGGCGAGGTGCTCCCCGTGGGGTAGCTCACCAACGTCTGGAAGACGTTTCTGTACAGCTCCCAGGAACCGTCCCACGCGCCGGCCGGGTCGAGTGTGCTGGGCGTGCTCGTCGTACCGACAGCGAGCTTCTGCTCGGTGTCGGACTGATCACTGGACAGCATCCCGCATCCGGTCAGCAGGGATATGGACACAAGGGCTGCAGCGGACTGCAGACATCTGGTCCGGTTGAACACGTGCACGCTCCTCGATCAGCCATGGGTCGGCAGACCATACCGCAGCGCCCTGTCGGGTCAACGGGTCGACCCGGCAGGGCGCTTGGGCGTAATCCACAGTAAAAGCGGGTAAAGCGACTCAGCCGACGCCAGCGTTCAGGAAGATACCGCCGTCGACGACCAGTGTCTGCCCCGTGATCCAGTCCGACTGGTCCGAGGTGAGGAAGGCCGCTGCGCCGCCGATGTCCGCGGGAACGCCGAGCCGCCCCAGCGGGTACGCCGCCGCAGCCTCGGCCTCGCGGCCCTCGTAGAGCGCCTGGGCGAACTTGGTCTTGACCACGGCGGGCGCGATCGCGTTGACCCGTACACCCGGCGCGAACTCGTGCGCCAGCTGGAGGGTCAGGTTGACCATCGCCGCCTTGCTCATGCCGTACGCGCCGATGAAGGGCGAGGCGGAGATGCCGGCGACCGAGGCGATGTTCACGATCGCCCCGCCGTTCTCCTTCTGCCACGCCTTCCAGGTCTGCTGCGCGAACCCGAGCGCGGAGATCACGTTGGTCTCGTACGTCTTGCGGGCGACCCCGAGGTCCAGCTCCGCGATCGGTCCGAAGACCGGGTTCGTGCCGGCGTTGTTGATCAGGAAGTCGACCCGGCCGAACGCCTCCATGGTGCGCTCGACGGCGATCGCCTGGTGCGCCTCGTCGTGGGCCTTGCCCGCGACGCCGATCACCCGGTCCGCGCCGAGCGCCTCGACGGCCTCCTTCAGCGCGTCCTCGTTGCGCCCGGTGATGCACACCCGGTCGCCGCGGGCGACGAGCGCCTCGGCGACGCCGTAACCGATTCCGCGGCTCGCGCCCGTGATGAGCGCGACCTTCCCGCTGTCCCGCACCTCTGCCTCAGCAGTCATGATTCTCAGTCCCTCGTCAGTTGAGCGGGCCGCCGGCGACGTACATGACCTGGCCGGAGACAAAACCGGCGTCTTCGCCCGTGAAGAAGGCGATGGCGTTGGCGATGTCGTCCGGCGTGCCGACGCGCTGCACCGGGATCTGGGTGGCGGCGGCGGCCTGGAACTCCTCGAAGCCCATGCCGACGCGGGCGGCGGTCTGGGCCGTCATCTCCGTGACGATGAAGCCGGGCGCGACGGCGTTGGCCGTGATGCCGAACTTGCCGAGCTCCTTGGCGAGCGTCTTGGTGAAGCCCTGGAGGCCAGCCTTGACGGCGGAGTAGTTCGCCTGTCCGCGGTTGCCGAGCGCCGAGCTGCTGGAGAGGCTGACGATACGGCCGAACTTGGCGTCCACCATGTGCTTCTGGCATGCCTTGGCCATCAGGAACGCGCCCTTGAGGTGCACGTTCATCACGATGTCCCAGTCGGACTCGCTCATCTTGAAGAGCAGGTTGTCGCGCAGGACACCCGCGTTGTTGACGAGGATCGTCGGCGCACCGAGCTCCGCGGCGACGCGCGCGACGGCGGCCTCGACCTGGGCGCTGTCGGAGACGTCGCAGCCGACGGCGAGGGCGGTGCCGCCCGCCGCGGTGATCTTCTCGACGGTGTCCTTGCACGCGGCCTCGTCGAGGTCGAGTACGGCGACGGCGCGGCCCTCGGCCGCCAGACGGACCGCGGTGGCGGCGCCAATGCCGCGCGCCGCCCCGGTCACGATCGCGACACGCTGCTCGGTGGTGGACATGCTGGTTCTCCTCGCCCTTGGATGCGGTCGCTCAGCCTGGTCGACCGAGAGTGAGTTCCCGATCACTGAGCAACCGCTTAGTAGCTTCAGCAGACGAGACGCTAGAAGCCATGGCACTCGGTGTCAACGGCCCACCGGGTGCGTAGCGCAGATCACCTCACCAGCAGATCGAGCAGGCGCTCGGCCTCGGCCGCCGGATCCGCCGTGAGACCCGTGTGCACGGGGCCGGGCTGCACCACGGTGCTGCGGGGCGCGATCAGCCAGCGGAACCGCTTCCCGGGGTCCTCCCCCGCCGCCTGTCCAGCCCCGCCGCCGCCCGCGCAGACGCCCTCCACGGCCCGCAGGGCGGCCCGTACACCCGCCACGTCGGCGTCGGGGTCGAGCGCCCTCAGTTTGGCCTCGTCCAGATGCGTCCGGGCGGCGACGAACGACTTGGCGCGGCAGTAGACGAGTACGCCCGCGTTGAACATCTCGCCGCGCTCCACGCGCGGCACGACGCGCACCAGCGCGTATTCGAAGACGTCCCGTCGGGTGTTCACTGGTCGCCGTCCTTGTCGTGCGTCTCGTCCTGGCCGGCCGGCCGCGGCAGGGGCGCCAGGCGCTCCTTGAGCCAGCCCGGGGCCCGCGACGGCTTGTCCTCGGTCGGCGCGCCGAGGGTGATCCGCTCGTGGATCGTGGCGGCGCGCGCCAGCAGGACGCCGACATGGGCGCGGCGCAGCGCGTCGGCGCTCTCGAACCCCGGCTCGTCCACGAGCCACTCGGCGGGGATCTCGGCGGCGACCTCGGTCAGCAGTTCCTCGGTGACCCGCGGGGCGAGCTCGGCGGCCGCGGCGGCGACGTCGGGGCCGAAGGACGCGAGCACGTGGTCCGAGGCGTTGTACGGCTTGGCGGCCGCGCTCTCGGCGGCCGGCCAGTTGTGGTGCCAGATGATGGTGGCGCCGTGGTCGATGAGCCACAGGTCGCCGTGCCAGACGAGCATGTTGGGGTTGCGCCAGGAGCGGTCGACGTTGTTGATCAGCGCGTCGAACCACACGACCCGGCCCGCTTCGGCCGGGTCCACCTCGTAGGCGAGCGGGTCGAAGCCGATCGAGCCGGGGAGGTAGTCCATCCCGAGGTTCAGTCCGCCGCTCGCCTTGAGCAGTTCCTGCACCTCCTGGTCCGGTTCACCCAGGCCGATCACCGGGTCGAGCTGGATGGTGACCAGTTCGGGGACGCGCAGTCCGAGCCTGCGGGCCAGCTCCCCGCAGATGACTTCGGCGACCAGGGTCTTGCGGCCCTGTCCGGCTCCGGTGAACTTCATGACGTACGTACCGAGATCGTCGGCCTCGACGATCCCCGGGAGCGAGCCGCCCTCGCGCAAGGGCGTGACGTAGCGGGTCGCTGTGACTTCGTTGAGCATCCGCCCAGGTTATCGGGGAGCGCCGAAGGCCAGGACGACGTTGTGGCCGCCGAAGGCGAAGGAGTTGGAGAGGACCGCGCCGAGCGGGATCTCCCGTGCGTCCGCCCCCACCACGTCCAGTCCCAGGTCCGGGTCGGCGCGGTCGAGGTTGACCGTGGGTGGCACGACGCCGTGCGTCAGCGCCTGCACACACACCACCGCCTCGACCGCACCGGCCGCTCCCAGGCTGTGGCCGGTCATCGACTTGGTCGAGGACACCGGTGTACGGCCCGCCTCCTCGCCCAGGGCGGTCCGCAGCGCCCGTGCCTCCGAGGCGTCGTTGTACGACGTACCGGTGCCGTGCGCGTTGACGTACGAGACGTCCCGCGCCGACCAGCCGGCGGAGCGCAGTGCCGCCCACATCGCGCGCGCGGCGCCCGCGCCCTCCGGGTGGGGGGCCGTCACGTGGTGCGCGTCGGACGAACGTCCGTAACCGCTGAGCGTGGCCAGCACGGTGGCGCCCCGTGCCCGCGCGTGCTCCAGGGATTCGAGGACCAGCACCGCCGCCCCTTCGGCGAGCACGAATCCGTCGCGGTCCTCGCTGAAGGGGCGACTGGCGCGCTCGGGCTCGTCGTTGCGCGTGGACAGCGCCCTGATCCTGGCGAAGCCGCCGACGATCAGGGGGGTGACCGGCGCTTCGCTGCCTCCCGCCAGTACCACGTCCGCCTCACCCGAGACGATCATCTGGCAGGCGCCGATGAGGGCCTCCGCTCCGGACGCGCACGCGGTCACGACCGCCGTGCTGGGACCGGTGATGCCGTGGTCGAGAGCGATCCGCGAGGCGGTGCCGTTCGCCATCGACATGGCGATGGAGCGCGCCCCGATTCTGGACGGACCGCCGGACACCAGGGCCCGCGTGTTCGTCTCCCAGGTGAGCGCGCCGCCCGCGCCCGTGCCCATCACGACGCCCACCCGGTCACGGTCCTCGGCGGTCAGGTCCAGCGAGCTGTCCTCGAGCGCGAGACGGGCGGCCGCCAGGCCCAGTTGTGTGCAGCGGTCGGAGGCCAGCGCCTCCCGGCGGCCGGGGGTGAACCGCTCGGGCAGGTCCACCTCCCCGGCGATGCGCACCGGGAGTCCGTCCGGGTCGAAGCGGCTGATCCGGCGGACCCCGCTGACCCCCTTGAGCTGGGCCTGCCAGAAGTCGTGCGCGCCGACACCGATCGGCGTGACCGGGCCGATGCCGGTGATCACCACCTGCCGGCCGTTCACGCCCCGGCTCCGGTCGGCCGGTGGGCGGCGAGGTAGTCCAGTACGTCGCCGATCGTGGCCAGGGACAGGGCCACCTCGTCGTCGACGGCCGTGCCCAGCTCGGTCTCCACGATCGTGAGCAGTTCCACCATGTCGAGGGAGTCGAGACCGAGATCCTCCTTGAACCGCGCTTGCGGCGTCACCTCTTCGGGCAGCAGGCCGAGCTTCTCCTCCAGCATCGCCGTCACGCGTTCCAGGATCGCGCCGGTGGAAGTGATTCCTGTGGTCACCGTGATCATCCTTCTTCGATGGTTGGGCGGCCCGGCACCGGTACGCCGACGGTGTCGGAGTGCAGGGCCAGGTCGTGGCAGACCGCGCCGACCGCCGTCACGAACCGGTCGGCCTGCTCGGTGGTCAGCACCAGGGGAGGCTGGAGGCGCAGCACCCTGTTCCGGTTCGCCGTCAGGAAGGTGAGGATCCGGTGGTCGCGGGCGAGCCGGCCGGCGAATCGCAGGCACATCAGGTCGCCCAGCGACGCCTCCAGCGCATCGCCCGCCCGGGCAACCGCCGCCCGGACGTCGTCGGGCAGCCAGTCGACGAGGGAGTGCAGGTCGCCGGGGAGCCGGGTGAGGACCTCGTCGGCCATGGCGCCCGCCGCACCGGAGAAGTCGCCGTTGAACTCCAGGGCGTTCATCAGGCCGATGCCCCGGACGTCGCGGACGAACCCGTACGGTGCGCAGACCTCGCGCAGGGCGGTGCGCAGGTACGCGCCCATGTCGGCGGCCCGTCCGGGCAGTTTCTCCGCTTCGAGGACATCGAGCGTGGCGAGGCCCGCGGCCGCGGCGAGGTTGCCGCCGCCGAAGGTGGACGAGTGCAGCAGGGCCCGGTCGCTGCTGCCGTAGGCGTCGTCCCACAGGCCGGCGCCGACCAGTGTCGCGGCGATCGGGACCAGGCCGCCGGAGAGCGACTTCGCCAGGCACAGGACGTCCGGCCGCAGACCGTCGTGCTCGGCGGCGAACATCGCGCCGGTGCGGCCCAGCCCCGTCTGGATCTCGTCGAGGACGAAGACGGCTCCGGCCCGGCGGCACAGGCGCTGGGCCTCCAGCAGATAGCCGGGGGGCGGCAGTACGACGCCGCCCTCCCCCTGCACCGGTTCGACGATGAAGGCGGCGGCGCCGTCGATGACGGCCGCCAGTGCTTCGGCGTCGCCGTACGGGACTCCCACGCAGTCGGACAGCAGGGGTGCGAACGGGGCGCGGTGCGTGTCCCGCCCGGTCACGGACAGGGCGCCCATCGTCTTGCCGTGGTAGCTGTTGTCGGCGTGCACGAGCCGGGTGCGTCCGGTGGCGGCGCGGGCGAGCTTCAGCGCGGCTTCCACCGCCTCCGTACCGGAGTTGCTGAAGAAGACGCGCTCCGGCGCGCCGGGCGCCAGGGCGCTGAGCCGCTCGGCGAGTTCGGCGGCCTGGACGGGCATCGAGATGTACTGGGCGAAGGTGGGCGCGCCGCGGCCGAGGAAGTCGCGCAGCCCCGCGACGACGTGCGGGTGGTTGTGGCCGAGGTTGAGGGCGCCGTATCCGGCGACGAAGTCGAGGTACGCGGCGCCGTCGGCCGTGATGAGCTCGCACCCCTCCGCCCGGGTGAAGACCCGGTCCATGCCGTGGGCGGCGAACAGCCGGGCCATCGGCGGGTTGATGTGGTCGCGGAAGCGCTGCCGGGTCTGCGTGGTGGTGTCCGGCGGGGCCGACGGGCGGGACCGGGGCAGGTGGTGGACGCTCAGGCGGGCGATGTCGTCGTCCGCCAGGGTGCGTCCGAAACCGGCGAGCGGCGTGGGCAGGAAGCCGTGCCGTGCGGCGAGCGCGCCGATTCGGCGTACGCCCTCCACGTCGATCTCCCGGCCGAGGGACCAGGATTCGGCGCGGTCCTCCAGGGCCAGCACCACGGTCTCCGCGAGGCATCCGTTGAGCTGCTGGGTGGGGCCCGGCAGCGTGCCGTCGCCGGTCACGACACCGTCGACGGCGCTGACGAGCCCGCCGTCGACGACCACCACGTCCCGGCCGGCCGGTGGCACCGGGGCGTCCCGGGGCAGGGCGACGTCGACGACCACCGAGCCGGGGTGCAGCCGCGCGGTGTCGATGACACCGCCGGAGGACGAGGCGGTCACGTACAGGCGGGGACCGTCGCCGCACGCGTAAACGTCCTGACGCAGCGTCACGTTCTCGTGCTGCTCCGGCTCCAGGTAGCTGAGCAGGGCGTCGGCGGCCCGGCGGCTTCGGCGGGTCACCAGGTCCAGCCGGAAGCCGTCCGCCAGCAGGAGGCGGGCCATGGCGAGCGCGATGGAGCCGGGGTAGCCGACCACGACGAGGGGCGCGGATCGCGGGGACAGCCCGAGGAGGCGTACGCAGTCGAGCACGGCCTGGTGGGCGGCATAGGTGGTCAGGGAGTTGCCGCTGGTGACGGGCACGCCGACCTGGCCGGCCGTCCACTGCCCGCGGTCGCCCACGATCGACGTGGCGCCGCCCAGACCGACGATCCGCGCGCCCGCTTCCTCCAGCGCGGTGACCTCGGCCGCGACGACGGCCCGGGCGGCGGTGGGCCTGCGCAGGAGCTGCTCGGCCGTGTAGGCGAGAGCGCGGATCTCACCGGTGCACCGGCTGCCGGTGAGGGAGGTGACGGAGGTCAGCATGGGCAGCGGCACATGCAGGCGGGGGCCGGGCTCGCGCACCGTACCGCGGTGGTCGTCCAGGAGCCTGCCCAGCAGGTCCAGGCCGCGCAGCTGGTTGCGGTGACCGGGGCTGACCGCGTGGGCCAGGAAGCCGAACTTCAACGGAGCTCTCCCTCGTGGGCGGACGGGCCGGGACGGCGGGCCATGGCGAAGGTGAGCTCGGGAAGCGTGTCGCGCTGCCAGCCGAGGGACGACAGCAGGCTCAGCCCGTCCCCCTCGTTGTTGTGGGCGAGCGGCACCGAGTACACGTCGACCGCCGAACGCCGGAGCAGCCGGTCCGTCAGCTCGACGGGGTCCACGTCGGTCAGACGGCGGTGGGTGACCGTCAGGCCGCCCAGCTTCCGCTCCCATTCGTCGTCCATGAGGTGCAGGACCTGCGTCTGGCGTTCCGCCTCGCCCGCCCGGCGCCCCTCCCGGTAGGTGCGGATCACCGAGTGCCCGCCGTCGATGAGCTGGAAGACGCTGACGTTGCCCGCGAGCCGGTGACCGTTGACGCACACTTCCTGCACCAGCGTGGGCACGATGCCGGGCACCAGCGCCAGGGCGCCGTCCCCCACGAAGGCCAGCACGTTGTCGCCCCGGCTCAGCGCGAGGGCGGGCACGGCCTGGAGGGCGTCCCCCATGAGGGAGCGTCCGTACCAGCCGGAGAAGCCCGGCCCGGTGCGCGGCAGGTTGCGGATGGCGGAGAGCCCGCCGCGTCCCACGTCGAAGACGCCGGTGTACGTGTATCCGTGGTCCGTGATGAGCGTGTCGAGGACCGCGCCGAGCCGCCGGAAGAAGTAGTTGGGACTCATCGGCACCAGGGGCAGGGCGTGGACGATGTCCGAGGGGCTGTCCCGGCTCTCCTCGATGGCGCGCATCCGCCGGGCCCGCAGCGGCTCGGGGACGTCGAGCCTGCGGCGTACCTCGCGGAGGAACTCCAGCCCGTCGCACCGCAGCCGGTGGTCGGCGAAGGGCGCCAGGTGCTGCTCCTCGCGGGTGATCTGGACGATGCGCAGCGACCGTTGGAGCGCCCGGGGGGAGAAGGGCGTGGCGGCCTCGGCGATACGGCTCTTGAGGAAGAACAGGCACTGCTCGTCGCGCGGGCGCAGCCGGCCGGCGTGGTGCAGGAAGGCGTGGACGCGGTCCGAGTAGCCGAACACGCCGAGCGTGCCGAGGTACTGCGGTACGGCCTTCCCGTCCCGGTAGCGGGCGACCGACCCGGGCCGGGTCAGCGAGTCGGCGAGCGCGACGCCCGCGCGGTCGGCGATGTCGTGCACCAGAGCGCTTTCCTCGGCGCCGAGCCGGCCGCACTGCCACAGCAGCCTGGCAGGGCCGTCGTTGATGATGTCCATGACGGGGGCCAGGTCGTCCTCGCCGACCACGAGCCGGGGCCGGGCACGGGCCGCGGGCCCCCCTGCGGGCAGGGAACCGGGGCTCGCGCCGGGGGTGGCGTCCTCGGGCGTCCGGCCGCCGGGACGCGCGGCGGGCGCCGCGACGGCAGCGGTCCGCAGCACTTCCGGGGTGGCGAGCAGGACGACCGGGCCGCGGTCGGCTCCGTACGCCGTGAACGCCTCGGCCAGCTGTTCCCGCAGGCGGGCGGGGTCGTCGAGGTAGCGGAACTCCAGCCCGCGGGCCCGCAGCACCTCCCGCGAGTCCTCCGCGCCATGCACGGTGCCCTGGAACGGGTACCACGCGTCCGGCCGCGAGTCGGCGCAGACGATGAACCCCCTGGCTCGCGCCTCCCGCAGGTTCGCCAGGGTGCCGCGGAATTCGTCGATCATCCCGCTGGTCACCACGATCAGGAAGGGCGCTTCGTCCAGCTGCCAGCGGGCCAGCGCCCCGCAGGCCAGGCTGTGTTCGCTCGGGCCGCGCAGCACGGGGTTGCCGCCGCGCGTCGCGCGCGTCTCCAGGTCCGCGATCAGACCGGACACGACCGACCCGGTGTAGTAGTGCAGTCCCCAGGTGTCGCCAGCCTGTTCGGCGAGGAAACCGGCCAGCTCGTCGGCCAGCAGCGCGGGCGCGTCCGGCGCGGCGCCGCGCAGCGCGGATCCGGCGTAACACAGCTGTACGTAGTCGGTGAAGGAGCAGATGACGTCGGCGCCCAGTACCCAGGCGAGGCCGGGCAGTTGCCGCCGCGTGCAGGGGTGCGCGAGTCGGACGGGGTCCAGCGGGCTGTCGTCGTAGACGAAGACGGTGTACGCGCCGAACTCGCCGCGTGTGTGGGCGGGCAGGACCGCGCGCAGTTCGTCCAGACCCTCGGCGAGGCCGCCACCCGCCAGTGGCCCGGTGGGTGCGTCGGCCGGTTCGGATTCGATCAGCAGGAGTGCGATCGCGTCGTCGCCGTCGCGGCGCCCTGCCGTCAGGCGTCGCAGCCGGCGCGCGGCGTCGGCGAGGGTTTCGGCGTGGACCAGCCGGATCTCGGCGGCCGGCAGAGCCCGGTCGAGGAACCGGCGGGAGCGGGTGAGTGCCTGCGCGTAGGCGTCCGGCCAGGGTTCCCGGCGGCCGGGCGCGGGCCCGTCGGTGACGAACTCGCGCAGGGAGTCGTCGCCGGGGCCGGTGCCCCCCGCGAGGTCCGCCAGCGCGGTGGCGATCGTCCGGTGGAACGGCGCCCGCGCGCCCACCGCGACGACGAAGAATCGCGGCCGTTTACCGTCGCCGCTGTCACTGCCCACAGTCGCCACTCCCCCAGCCGCCACATGGTTCGCTACGTACAGAAGTCTGCGACGGGCACGCTGAAGGGGTTCTGCATAACGTCTGGAGACACCGGCCGCGGCCGGCGGCCCGCGCGTCAGGGCACGGCGTCATCCACGTGGCGAGCCGGGGTGCCACCGCTGATCAGGTTCTGGCAGAGGCCCTCGTACACCCAGTCCTCCCACTGCTCCTGCGTCCACTCGCGCTCGGAGGCCAGCAGGTGGTACAGCTCCGGGCCGAGGAGCGCGTAGCAGATGTCGAGGGCCCGCTCGTTGCCGAGTCCCTCGGGCAGCAGTTCCCGGTCCGCCAGTACGTCGACGAACTGACGCTGGACGAGCCGGCGCTGGACCTTGTTGGTCTGCCACAGATCCGCCGCCTCGCCGTAGGCGGCCGCGGCGTTGCGCAACACCTCGAGGAGCGGGGCGACCCGTTCGTTGACCGTGCGGGTTATCCGCGCCAGGAGCCTGAGCTGCTGACGGGGGTCCTTCACGGAGAGCGCTTCGGCCACTTGCGGACGGGCCGGCATCAGTCCCGAGCCGTCCTCACCGGCCGCGTGGACGTCGATCAGGTCGCGCAGGATCTGCTGCTTGTTCCCGAACGAGAAGTAGACCGTCTGTACGGAGACCTTGGCCTCCCGCGCGATGGACTCGATGGTCGTCGCCGCGTAGCCATGCCGGAAGAAGAGCTTCATCGCGGCGTCGAGTATCCGCTGCCGGGTCTGCTCCGCTCGTAGACGCCTCGTGTCCGGCTTCTTCGGGATCAGCACGACACCCCCTCTTGCTATAGTCAGCGTCTAGAGTTGAAATATATCTACATTGACGGGCGAGGGGGTGCAAGGGTGGCGGCCAACCCGGCTGAGGAGACGCTGATCCCGCCCGCGCGCACGCCAAAGCCCCTGCTCTTCCTGGTCACGGGCGGCATGGGCCTGTCGATGTTCGTGCTCTACGCGATAGGCGCGCTGGGGCCGTTCATCATCGACGACCTGGGAATCTCACGTTCCCAGCTGGGGCTGCTGACCGCGGTGACGTTCGGCTCGGCGACGGTGCTCTCGCTGTACGCGGGGCAGATCGCCGACCTGATCGGCGGCCGCCGGGCGTTCGTCCTGCTGCTGCTGCTCGTCGCCGCGGACTTCACGCTGCTGATCGTGACCGAGACGTACGGCTTCCTGCTCGGCGCGCTGGTGCTGGGCGGGGCGGCCCAGTCGCTCGCCAACCCCTCGACGAACAAGCTGATAGCCGCTCATGTGCCGCCGGAGCGCCGGGCGATCGCCGTCGGCGTCAAGCAGTCCGGTGTGCCGCTCGCCGCCTTCACCGCCGGTCTCACCCTGCCCGCGCTGGCCCAGGCGATGTCCTGGCGGGCGGCCCTGGCCCTGGTCGTTCCCGTCGCGCTGGCGGCGGCGCTGGCGGCGCTCCTGCTGCCTCGTGACCCGCACAGGCCCAGGGCGCGCGCCCTGACCCTGCCGGCGCCGCCCAACGTCCCCACCCGGTGGCTGATGGCCTTCTCGCTCTGCGTCGGGTGCGGGCTCGCGGCGCTCAACACCTACCTCCCCCTCTACGCGCACCAGCGGCTGTCCATGGGGGAGCAGACGGCCGGGGCGCTCATCGCCGCGATCGGTGTGTCCGGCATCGCCAGCCGCCTGCTCTGGGCGCGCCTGAGCGACCGGATGGACGTACCGGTGTCGCTGCTCGTCCTCGCCGTCTCCTCGGTGGCGTTCGGGGCGCTGATCCCGGCCGCCACCGGGGCGCACTGGCTCATCTGGGTCGGAGCCGTCGGACTCGGGGGGTCGGCGGCCGCGGCGAACGCGATCTCGATGGTGGCGGTGACCAAGGGCAGCGGCTTCGGCAGGACGGGCCACGCCTCGGCCCTGGTCTCGATGGGATTCTTCGCCGGCTTCGTGGCCGGGCCGGTCGCCTTCGGTCTGCTGACCGACGCGACCGGCGGCTTCGGCGCCGGCTGGACGCTGGTGGCCGCCGTCTTCGCCGCGGCCGGACTGTGCGCCTGGGGCGGGCGCCGCGCCGTCCGGGCGAGCGTGTGACGGCGGGCGTTCCGCAACCCCGGGGCGCAGGGTGACAACGGGCAGGTGAGCGGGGGTCGTCGGCGGACGCGGGCGGGCCGTGGGCCGGGTCCGGCGGGCATGCCGAGGCGGGCCGGTGTTTCGGGGCCGGCCCGCCGGTCAGCAGGATGGTGCGGGGGCCGGACCGATCCGCGGGTGCGGGTGGTCCGGCCGGGGCTCAGGACATGAAGTCGTAGTACAGGTGGCTGTCCTCGGCGGCGTCCGTCCAGGAGCCGTAGCGGCGCATCCCGTACAACAGCGGCAGCTGCAACTGGAGTTGCGTCACTGCGACGGCGAGTCCCATGACCACGGCGTGGTCGCCGACCGCCTGCACGTCGTCGACGGAGCAGTCGGCGATGGTGTGCGCCGACTCGAACAGGTGCGGCCCCCCGACAGGACCCACGGTTCGCCAGGCGACCTTCTCGAAGCGGTCCTTCGCACCGGAGGCGAAGAGCTCCGCCGTGGCACGGGCCTGGCTGTGCAGCAGATTGACCGAGAACGAGCCGCTGCTCTGCACGGCCTCCAGCGTCGGGCTGCCCCGGCGCAGACAGACCAGCAGCGTCGGCGGATCGAGGGCCACGCTGCACAGCGAAGTGCACGTCATCCCCCACGGCTCACCGCCCGGGGCGAGCGTCGTGATGACGGCGACGCCGGTGGGAAAGCCGGCCATGAGCGGGCGGATGTCGGCCGTGCGGGCGTCCTGCGTCATGGTGCGGTCCTCCTGTAGGTGGTCACACGGAAGTTCGTACGAGGTGGGACGGAACCGGGGCGGCGGGCAGGAGCGCGAAGCTGATCTCCTCGGCCAGGTCCGCGGCGAACGCCTCGAAGGCGCCGCCCAGGAAGTGGAAATGCCCTCCAGGGTAGACGCGCCGGCTGAACCGCGCCCGCGTCTGCCGCGCCCAGGGTGCCATCGAAGCGAGCGGCGCCCAGTCGTCCTGCGCGGCGCCGAAGACCGTCAGCGGCGCCGCCAGCGGCGCGCGGTGCGGGTCCGGACGGTAGGCGGAGACGGCGCGCAGGTCCCGGCGGACGAGTTGCAGGAACCGGTCGCGGAACGCCGGTACCTCGTCCAGTTGGTGGGGCATTCCGCCCATGCTCTTCAGCCGGGCCATCAGCTCCGCGTCCGAGCTGTCGTGATCGGGCAACCGGGTCAGTACCTCGTGACCGGGTGCGCCTCGCCCCGACACACCGACCCAGCCCGGTCCCGCGCCGCGGGCCTCCAGTTCGCGCGCCGTCTCGAAGGCCACGACGGCCCCGAGGCTGTGCCCGAACAGAGCCAGCGGCGGTCCGTCCGCGTACGGCACGACGTCCTCGGTCGCGGCGGCCACGATCAGTTCCATGTCCTCCAGGGCGGGCAGCGCGTGCCGCTTGCCCCGGCCAGGGAGATCGAGCAGCAGTACGTCCCAGTCCGGCGGCAGGTGACGCGTGAGCGGGAAGTAGGCGGAGGCCGACCCGCCCGCGTGGTGGAAGACCACCAGGCGCACGGCGGGGTGTTCGAGCCGGCGCGGCCGTACGAAGTGCGTCATGCGATCGGTTCCTCTCCGTCCGCCCGGGCCCCGGCCCGGTCGGCGATGTCGTCGGCCAGCCTGCCGAACAGCTCCCGCAGGGGCAGCTCCAGTGGCAGCTCCTCGGCCGTGAGGCCGAGTTCGTAGCTCTCCTCGACCTTGGTGATGAACAAGGTCGACAGGAACGAGTCGCCGCCGGCGTCGAGGAAGGACCCGTCCGGGTCGGGCTCCTGCGATGCGTGCAGGGCCTCGGTGAGTTCGGCCATGAGATAGGCCCGCACCGCTTCGCGGTCCTGTGGTGCGGGCGCCGCCTTTCCCCGCTCCTCCCGCGCCGCCTGCGTACCGCCGTCGCCCGCGCCGGTGAGCGGCTCGTCGATCCAGAACCGCTTGCGCTGGAAGGGGTACGTCGGCAGGTCGCCCAGCAGCCGGGTGTCCGGCGTACCCAGCCCCTCGAACCGGAGGTCCGCGCCCGCCAGGAAGAGTCCGGCGAGGGCGGCGAGCAGGAGCCGGGGCGCGGTGCCGGGCTGTTCGCCGACGAGCGGCAGCGAGGCGGCGCCGTCCGGTGTCTCCCACTCCAGCCGGGCCGCCGCCCCCGTTCCGGCGCTCTCCTGCTCGGTACGGACCCGGATGCCGAACCGGCCGGCCAGTTCCGCCAGTGCGGCGGCCGGACGCTGACCCTCGGCGGGCAGCCCCGCGGCGGCGCGGGGGAAGGCGTCCGACAGTTCCGTGAGGGCCTCGGCGAGCCGCGCGTCGTCCGCGCGGACCCGCAGCACGGCCACACGGAGCCCCGCGGCAGGGGCGGTGGCGCCGCGCGCCGCTTCGAGCCCCTCGGCGAGCTCGGTGACCGTCGTACCGGTGACCGCGAGCCGGTGGGCGAAGGTGGCACGCCCGGTGCGCAGGGTGTGGCACAGGGCGGGCAGCTGGGCCGGGTCCGCCTTCTTCAGGTACCCGCCGACCGCTACGGCCAGCTCCGCGAGGGCCACCGGGTCCTTGGCGGACAGGGTCAGGAGCTCGGGGCGGCCGGTGCGGGGGGCGGGAGCCGGGTGCGCCGGCTCGTACGCCTCCAAGACGACATGGGCGTTCGTGCCGCTCATGCCGAAGGAGTTGACCCCGGCCACCTTGCGGGCCAGCGGCCACGGCTGGTTGCGGCGCGGCACGGTGAGGGCCAGCCGGTCCCAGGGGATGTGCGGGTTGAGTTCCGCGCCGTCGTCCGGCAGCGCGGCGGGGATCTCGCCGTGCTGGAGCATGAGCACGGTCTTGATGACGGCGGCGATTCCGGACGCGGCCTCCAGGTGGCCGAGGCGCGCCTTGACGCTGCCGATGGGCAGCGGGACACCCCGCTCGCGCACGGCGGCGCCGACCACCTCGTCGAGCGCGCCGACCTCGATGGGATCACCGAGCGCGGTGCCGGTGCCGTGTGCCTCGACGTATCCCAGCTCACCGGCTCCGACCCGGGCGTCGGCCAGCGCCGCGCGGAACACCTCCTGCTGCGCGGGTCCGTTGGGCGCGGTGAGCCCGGAAGCGGCTCCGTCGTGGTTCACCGCGGAGCCCCGGACGGCGGCCAGTACGGGCCGCCCTTCGCGCTCGGCGTCGTCCTGGCGCATCAGGACGATCGCCCCGACGCCCTCACCCCGTCCGTATCCGTCCGCTGTGGCGAGGAAGGACTTCGAGCGGCCGGACGGTGACACGGCGCGGGTCTGGCACAGGGAGACCATCAGGCTGGCGGACAGCAGCAGGTTGGACCCGCACACGAGCGCGTAGCGGCACTCACCGGCGCGCAGGGCGCGGACGGCGAGGTGCAGGGCGCTCAGCGACGAGGAGCACGCGGTGTCCACGCTCATCACCGGCCCGCGGAAGCCCATCACGTGGCTGATGCGGCCGGCGCCGAAGCACAGCCCGCCGCCGGTGGTGTAGTAGGGGTCGATGCGGGTCATGTCGGAGCGGTCCTCGAGGCGTTCCCCGTACTCGGACGCCATCATGCCCAGGTAGACGCCCACGTCGAGCCGGTCGGAGCGGCGGACGGCGATGCCCGCGCGCTCCATGGCCTCCCAGGCCGTCTCCAGCAGCATCCGCTGCTGCGGGTCGAGCAGTTTGGCCTCGCGCTGCGAGATGCCGAAGAACTCGGCGTCGAAGTGGGAGATGTCGGAGAGGAACCCGGCCCGGTCGACGTAGGAGCGGCCGGGCTTGCCGGGTACGGGGTCGTACACGGCGCGCAGGCCGGGCCGGTCCTCCGGGATCGGTGAGTCGGCCGTGCCCTCCGCGCGCAGGAAGTCCCAGTACGCCTCGGGTGTGTCGAGCCCGCCGGGCAGCCGCACACTCATGCCGGTCACGGCGAGCGGTGCGTGCTTCTCGTCCTCCAGCTCCTGAATGCGGGACTTGAGCCGGCGGGAGAGCCTGAGCTGATCCTCCATCAGCTGCCGTATCTGCGCGGGGTCCATAGCGTCCGTCCTCATTTCTCTGTCACCACATCTGCCTGCACGGCCTGGACGAGTTCCTCGAACGACAGCTCCCCCAGGTCCGTAGCGGCCGCCGTCGGCCGCGCTCCTGCGAGTTGCGCCGGTTCTGCCGGTTCCGTCGTTTCCGCCGGCCGGGGTGCCGTCGGGGGCTCGGCGGGCCGGCCGAATACGGTGGGTTCGGCGGACTCCGCCGACTCCGCGGCCGGGAAAAGGAGGCCGGCGACGTGGGCCACCAGCTGGACGACGGTGGGGTGGTCGAGTGCCACCGTCGCCGGCAGATCCGCGTCGAGGGCGTGGGACAGCCTCGTCCGCAGGTCGATCACCATGATCGAGTCGAGACCCGTCTCGGTGAATCCGAGGTCGTCGACGACGGCGCTGTGGTCCCCCATCACGTCTCCCGCCATCGTCCGCACCGCCTCGCGCAGCCGGTCGGTGAGGTCCTCGTGGCTCAGACCCGTGAGCTGCCGCGCCAGCCAGCCGCGCGCCGGAGCCGAGCCGGCCGCACGCGGCGAGCGCGGCGCGAGCGCCTGGAGGAGGGCGGCGCGGGGATGGCCTTCGAGCCGTGCGGCGTACTGCTCACGGTCCATGGCCACCGCGACGAGCCGTGGCCCCGCGGCTCCCGAGAGCACCGCTCGCAGCGCTTCCTCCGCCTCCTCGTCGGTGAGCGGACGCAGGCCCTGCCGTTCCATGGCCCGTCCGGCGGCGGCGGAGGCGGCCATGCCGCCCTTGCCGCCGGGTACCCACGGCCCCCAGTTGACGCTGGTGGCCGGGACGCCTCGTGCCCGCAGGCTCATGGCCAGGCCGTCCAGGTACCCGTTGGCGGCCGCGTAGTTGGCCTGACCGGCGGAGCCGAGAACGACGGACGCCGAGGAGAAGAACACGAAGGCGTCCAGGTCGTGGCCCTCCAGTGCCCGGGCGAGGTTCGCGGCTCCGCCTGCCTTGGCGGCGAAGACGGTGTCGAAAGAGTCCGCTCCCAGGTGGTCGAACGCCTGGTCGTCGGTGGCGCCCGCCAGGTGCAGCACCGTGCGCAGCGGCGCGTCGAGGCCCGCCCGCTCCACCGCCTCCCGGCACGCCTCCGGGTCCGTGACGTCACCGCGCACGGTGCTCACCCGTACACCCCGGTCGGTCAGTTCGCCGATGACGGCCCGCGCGGCGGCGTCCGGGGCCGAGCGCGCCACGAGGGTGATCGCGGTGACGCCCCGCCGGGCGAGGAAGGCGGCGGCGCTGAGGCCGAGTGCGCCCAGCCCACCGGTGATCAGGGCCGCGCCGCCCGTTCCGGCCGCCCGCCCGCCGGCTCCGTCCGCGTCGGCCCCGCCGTCCGCGGCAGGGGCCTCGGTGTCGTACGGAACGAGCCGGGCGACCCGTACGCCGTCGGCTCCGACGGCCAGCCGGGTCTCCGGAACGCCCTCGTCGACCGCCCGGGTCAGCGCCGCCGCCAGGACCGAGGGGTCCCAGCCGGTGGCGAGGCCGACCCTGAGCAGCCGCCGGTCGTCCTGCTCGGCCTCCAGGGAGGTGAGCAGACCCCACAGCGCCTCACGCACCCCGCAGGTGTCGCCCGGCGTCGCGGTTCCGTCGCCCATGGCGCCGAGCACGGCGTAGGGCACACGCCGGTCCGCGGCCCGGAGGCCGGCGGTGAGCGCGACGGCCGAAGCGAGCGCCCCGGACGGCCCCTCGGTCCCGGCCGGGACCTGTACGAACCTGGCGTCCACGACGAGGTCGGCGTGCGGAGCCCCGGCGGCGTCCTCCCGTACGGATTCCACCTCGTGGCCCAGCGCCTCACAGGCCGCGCGCACGGCGTCGCCGGTCGCGGTGCCGGCGCCCAGCAGGGCGATCCGGCGCCGGGTGACCCCGTCGTTCCCGGTGGGCTCGGGCGGCTTCGGCGCCGTCCAGGTGAGGTCGTACGTGTGCTGCGACCCCTCCCTCAGCGAACGCTCCAGCAGGGAGCGCGGAGCGCGGCGGAACCGGAAGTCGTCGACGGCGAGCACCGTGCCGCCGCCGTCGAACATGTGCAGATCGGCGGACTCCACCTGGAGCAGGCCGTCGTCCTGCCGGTCGTGGCGCACGGCACGGACGTGCCCCCACAGCTCCTGGCCGGGGACCGGCCGGCGGGGGAAGGAAAGCCGGGCGATCGCGAACGGGATCGCCAGGCCCTCCTCCTCCGTCACCGGATCGCCGCTGACGGCGAACGCGACCGCGCTCTGGAGACAAGAGTCCAGCAGGCCGGGATGGATCTCGTAGCCGTCCGGGGACTCGCTCATCTCCTCGGGTTCGGTGAAGCGGATGAGCGCCTCGTCCCCGCGGATGTACGCGTCACGGATCCACCGGAAGGACGGGCCGAGGTGGTAGCCCAGCGACCGCAGGTGCGTGTAGAAGTCCGCTCCGGACAGGTGCCGGTCGGCAGAGGCGGCGAACGCGGCCGGATCGGGGGGCAGCAGCGCGCCGCGGCCCGTGTCCTCCCGGGGGCCGGCGTCCACGATCCGGGCCGCCAGGTGCTCCTGCCAGCGTCCCCGCTCCTCGTCGAGCAGGCTCTGGACACTGACGGTGCGGGCCCGTTCCTCCCGCGCCTCCTCGACGATCTGGAGGGCGTAACGCTCCCCTTCCCGCAGCACCAGGGCGCGGGGGAAGTGGAGGTCTTCCAGCGTCACGGGTGTTCCGCCGGTGCCCAGCGCCGACAGCACGGTGGCGGTCTGGGAGGCGCCGGGCACGGACACGGTGCCGTAGAGGCGGTGGTCGGTGAGGTGCGCCGGGTAGTCGGTGCTGCGTTCGGTGGCCCAGACCCGGCCGCTCAGGGCGGGCGAGCGCAGCTCGGTGCCCCAGGCCGGGCCCTGCGCGGCGGGCACCGGCGCCCCGGCGCCGGCGCCCCGGCGGGCGGTGGTCCAGTGACGCGTACGGGCGAAGGGGTAGCGGGGGGCGTCGCCGCGCGGGCCGGTGTGCCGTGGCGTCACCCGGTTCCAGTTGATGTCCTGGCCGGCCAGGTACAGCGTCTGTACGGCGCCGAGCAGGGCGGCGCGGTCCCCGGTGCCCCGGCGCAGTGAGGAGGCGAGGCCGGGAGTGCGGTCGAGTTCCGCCCCCTTGACGAGGTTCACCAAGGTGCGGTCCGGGCCGATCTCCAGGCAGATGTCGATGTCCAGTGAGCCGAGTTGACGGGCGCCGTCGAGGAAGCGCACGGGGCGGCGCGCGTGCCTGCGCCAGTACCCGGCGTCGTACTCGCCGGGTTCCGCGAGCCTGCCCGTCACGTTGGAGACGACCGGCAGGGACGGCTCCTGGAAGTCCATCGGGGCGAGTACGGTGTCGAACTCCGCGAGGGCGGGGTCCAGCAGGCGCGAGTGGAACGCGTGCGACACGCTGAGCCGGCGGGCCCGTACGCCCTTGTCCTTCAGCCGGGCGGCGAGGGCGTCGATCGCGTCCGGCGCGCCCGAAACGACACTGGACATGGGGCCGTTGACGGCCGCGACATCCAGGCCGGCCTCCTCGGCCCAGCCGGTGACATCCTCCTCGGTGGCCACGACGGCGAGCATCGCGCCGCGTTCGGTGTCCTGCATGAGCCGGGCGCGGTGCGCGATCAGCCCGAGCCCGGTCGGCAAATCCATGACCCCGGCGTGCATGGCGGCGGCCGTCTCGCCGACGCTGTGGCCCATGACGACCGCGGGCCGGACGCCCCAGGACTCCCAGAGGGCGGCGAGCGCCGTCTCCAGGGTGACGAGAGCTGGCTGGGTGACCCGGGTCTCGTTGATCGCCGTGCGGTCGTCCCCGTAGTACATGAGCTCCGTGAGGGACGCCCCGAGCGAGGGCGCGAGGATGCGGTCGCAGCGGTCGAACATCTCCCGGAACACCGGTTCGCTCTCGTACAGTTCCCGCCCCATACCGAAGTACTGGCTGCCCTGGCCGGAGAAGAGGAACGCGATCCGCGGTGCGCGGGTGGCGGCCCCCGTGGGCGCGCTCAGCTGCGCGGAGAGCTGCTCGGGGGTCGCGCCGAGCAGGGCGCGGCGGTACGGGAAGTGGGCGCGGCCGGGTCCGGCGGTGGCGGCGAGTGCGTCGAGTTCCTCCCCGGTGGCGCCCTCCAGGCGCCGTGACCAGGCCGCCGTGAGCCGCTCCAGGCCCTCCGGGTCCGGAGCGGAGAGCGGGAGGAGCCGGGTGACCGGCTGC
This sequence comes from Streptomyces agglomeratus, assembly GCF_001746415.1. Taxonomy (NCBI): domain Bacteria; kingdom Bacillati; phylum Actinomycetota; class Actinomycetes; order Kitasatosporales; family Streptomycetaceae; genus Streptomyces; species Streptomyces agglomeratus. The sequence goes on along the minus strand of NZ_MEHJ01000001.1, from coordinate 6,747,763 downwards.
GGGCGCGCCGCCCCGGCCGTCGCGGGAGCGGTCGTGAGCCCGGTCGTCGGGCCGGTCGTGGGGCCGGTCGCCGGGGTGCTCGGAGGGTCGGACAGGACGAGGTGCGCGTTGGTGCCGGTGAAACCGAATCCGGAGACGCCCGCGACCCTCGGGCGGTCTCCGCGCCGCCACGCGGTTGCGGTGTCGACGACGCGCACGTTCATCTCCGGCCAGTCCACGTGCGGGTTGGGCTCCCGGAAGTGGAGGTTGGCGGGGATGACGTCGTGCTGGAGCGCGAGGACGGTCTTGATGACCGCCGCCATGCCGGCCGCCGACTCGCAGTGGCCGATGTTGCTCTTCACCGAGCCCACGTACAGGGGCTCGCCGGGCTTCCTGCCCGGACCCAGGACCCGCCACGCGGCGCCCAGTTCGACCGGGTCGCCCAGCGCGGTGCCGGTGCCGTGCGCCTCCAGGAAGGAGACCTCCGAGCCCGCTGTTCCGGCCTGGGCCAGTGCCGCCTCCAGCATGCTCTCCTGCGCCCGGCCGCTGGGCGCGGTCAGGCCCGAGGAGGCCCCGTCCTGGTTCACGGCGCTGCCCCGGACGACGGCGAGCACCCGGTCGCCGTCGCGCCGCGCGTCGGAGAGCCGTTTGAGGACCAGGACACCGCACCCCTCGGAGCGTACGAATCCGTTGGCGTCGGCCGAGAAGGTGCGGCAGCGTCCGTCGGGCGACAGCATGTGCGCCTGGCTGACGGCCGCCCAGGACGCCGGGTCGAGCATGACGTTGACTCCGCCGGCCAGCACCGCGTCGCTCTCGCCCGACCGCAGCGAGCCGACGGCCAGGTGCAGGGCCACCAGCGAGGAGGAGCACGCGGTGTCCACGGCGACCGCGGGCCCGTTCAGCCCGAGGGTGTACGCGATGCGCCCCGCCGCGGCGTTGAGGGCGGTGCCGGTGCTGTAGTAGGCATCGACCTGTTCGAGGCCGCCCTGGGCGAGCAGTCGCGCGTAGTCGCCGTAACTGATGCCGACGAAGACACCGGTACGGGAGTTCCGCAGCGACCTGGGGTCGATGCCGCCGTCCTCCAGCGCGTGCCAGGCCGATTCGAGCAGCAGTCGCTGCTGCGGGTCGAGGTTCTCGGCCTCGCGCGCCGGAACGGAGAAGAAACCGGCGTCGAAGCGGTCGATGTCGCGCAGGAACCCGCCCTGGTCCGTGGTGACCGTCTGGGGGCCGATGACCGAGGTGTCCCAGCGGTCCCGGGGCACCGACGTGACGCCGTCGCGGCCGTCACGGAGCAGTTCCCACAGTTCCTCGGCGGAGTCGGCGCCCGGGAAGCGGCCGGCCATGCCGACGATGGCGATGGGTTCGGGGACGGCTTCGGCGGCGGCCGCACCGGCCGCCGCGCCCGCCGTGGTGTTCTGCCCCGCGACGCCGTCGGCGGGCGGCGGGAGGACCGGTGCGGCGGGGGCGCCGGCCGGGCGGGGCGGTGCGGCGCCCTCCGACGGCGACGTACCGGTGGTGGCCGGCACGGACAGCAGGAACGCGGCGAGTTGGGTGACCGTGGGGTGGTCGAAGACGTCCGCGACCTGCACGGTGGTGCCGAAGGACTCGGCCAGCCGTACGGTCAGGTCCACGGCCATGATCGAGTCCAGCCCGAGGTCGAAGAACCCGACGTCCTCCCGTACCGCCGCGCTGTCGGCGTGGCCGAGCTGAGCGGCGAGGAGCCGGGTGACCTCGGCCCGTGCGGCGGCCGGCCGTGCCCGCGCCGGCAGCCCGTCGATGACGGAGCGCGCCGTCCCGGCCGACGGGGCGGTTTCCGGTTGGTCGCCGAACAGACCGCGCGGGCGCAGCCCCGACATCACCTGGCGCAGCCGGGGAAGGTCCAGCGGACAGGCCACCAGCCGGCCGTCGTCGCCGGGCGCCAGCCCGGTCAGGGCCGCCCGGCCCTCGTCCGCCGTGAGGCTGCCGACACCCAGGCGGGCGGAGCGCTCGCGCAGTCCGGTGTCGGCCATCCCCTCGTCGCCCAGGGCCCAGGGGCCGTACGCGATGCTCACCGCGGGGAGCCCGAGGGACCTGCGGTGGGCGGCGAGGGTGTCGAGGGCGCCGTTGGCCGCCGAGTACGCGGCGCAGCCCTCGGTACCCCAGAGCGCGGAGACCGACGAGACGAGGACGAAGAAGTCCAGCGGCCATGCCCGGGAGGCCAGGTGCAGCCACCAGGCTCCGGCGGCCTTGCCGCTGAGCGCCGCCGCGAACTCCTCGGCCCCCGTTCGCGCGGCCGGGGTGCGCCGCAGCGTGCCCGCGGCGTGGAGCACCCCCCGTACGGGCGGCATGTCCGCCAGCGCCGCGCACGCCTCTTCGAGTGCCCCCGGTGTGTCGCACCCGCCGTCCCGGTAGACGGTCCGCCGGGTGAGTCCGCTCAGCTTCTCCAGCAGCGCGACGGCCTCGGGGCCCAGCTCGCGGTGCGGACGGCGGCCGATGAGCAGCAGGTTGCGTGCTCCGCGCCGCACGAGTTCGGTGACGAGTTCCCGGCCGACGGCGCCGAGTCCGCCGGTAACGACGTACGTGGCGTCCTCACGGACGGTCAGCTCCGCCGTGTAGCCACTCGTCCCGGTCAGCCGGGCCGCCATGACGCGGCCGTCGCGTATCGCGGCCAGGTCCTCGATGCCCGGCGCGGCGGGGTCGCACTGACCGCCGACGAAGCCGAGGAGTGCGCCGAAGTCGTCACCGGCGGGCGCGAGCGGCAGATCCACGACGCCGCCCCAGACCGTACCGAGTTCCAGTCCGAGTACGGGGGCGAGCCCGTGCAGCAGGCCGTGTCCGGTGGCCACGGTGTGATCGCCGTCCGAGGTCCGGACGGCGGCGCGGGTGACCACGAACGCCCGGCGGTTCGCGCCGCCGTGCTCCGCCGCCGCGGCGACGGCGGTCGTCACGGCGGCGCACAGGGCGGCTCCGTGTGTCACGGGGTCGACCGGGTCACCCGCGGCGTCCCGGCCTTCTCCGCCGGCACCGGCGGCCTCCGGCCGGCCGCCGGGCACCGGCTCGGCCCGCATGGCCAGCAGCAGGGCCACCGGGCCGGCGGCCTCGTGTCCAGCCCAGAAGGTCCGCCAGTGCGCCGGGCCGGCGGGCAGGCCGGCGCTCTCCCAGCCGGCGGCCGAGGGCGGCGCTACGGGAGACAGGACGGTGCCGCGCAACCCCCGGGACGCGGCTTCGCGTACGAGGGTCTCCAGCAGTTCCTCGTCGTCGCCCGCGAGGATCAGGGCGGGAGCGGGCACGGGTGCGGAGGGAGCCAGCGCCCGCCACACCGTCCGGTGCGCGATCGGCCGGGAGCCGTCGGCGGTGCCGGGCGCGCCGGTGTCCGTACCCGTGGAGGGCGTCGGGGCCGGGGAGGCGGACGCGGCGGCGGTCGCCGACGGGGACACCGCGGCCTCGCCGGGCAGCCGCTCCGGCACGTGGCGCGACCGCTGCCACGGGTAGGCCGGGAGGTCGATGACGCGGCGGGGCAGCGAGCCGTCGGGCCCGGCGTCCGTACGCGCCGTGTCGGCGAGGGTCACCTCGGCGCCCGGGGTGCCCGCTGCCAGGGCGCGCAGCGCCCGTGCCGCCGACTGCGGGTCCGCGCAGCCGATCCGGGCGCGGAACTCGTGCCGGGTCCGGCCGGCCCCGGCCGAATAGGCGAAGGCGGGGTAGTCGGCCGGATCGAGCGCCGCGGCTCGCTCGGCGAACCGGGCGGCGAGGGCGCGCAGGGCCTCGGGGGTCTTCGCCGAGATCTCGAACCCTTCGGCGCGGGCGCGGGGTTCGTCGCCGGACGCGTCCCGGCCGGTGTCCTCGGGCGCCGCACCGATGATCACGTGCGCGTTGGTGCCGCTCATGCCGAAGGAGCTGACTCCGGCGTAACGGCCGCTGCCGGGCGCCCAGTCGGTGAGCGTGCCCGGCACGGTCATCGCCGTACCGGAGAGGTCGATCCTCGGGTTGAGCGTACGGAAGTGGACGAGTGGCGGCGCCTTGCGGTGCCGCAGGCAGAGCATCGCCTTGGCCAGTCCGGCGATCCCGGCGGCCGACTCCAGGTGCCCGAAGTTGGTCTTGACTGCGCCGACGGCGAGCGGCGCTCCGCCGTTCCTGCGGCCGAGGGCGGTTGCCAGGGCCTCCATCTCGATGGGGTCGCCGAGGGCGGTCCCGGTGCCGTGCGTCTCGATGTAGCCGATGTCCGAGGGCTCCAGGCCGGACTCGGCGAGCGCCTTCTCGACGAGGGACACCTGCGAGAGCACGTTGGGGGCGGTGAAGCCGCCGGAACGGCCGTCCTGGTTGACCGCGGTGCCGTGGATCACGGCGTGCACGCGATCGCCGTCGCGCAGCGCGTGGTCCAGGCGCTTGAGGACCACGGCGCCGCAGCCCTCCCCGCGCACGAACCCGTTGGCACGGGCGTCGAACGCCTTGCACAGGCCGTCCGGGGCCAGCGAGCGGGTCTCCTGCACCAGCCGCATGGAACGGGGAGACATGATGAGGTTGGCCCCGGCGGCGAACGCCACCTCGCAGTCGCCCCGCCGCAGGGCCTGCGCCGCGAGGTGCACCGCGACCAGGGACGAGGAGCATGCGGTGTCGACCGCCATCGCCGGCCCGTTGAGCCCCAGGGCGTGGGCGATCCGGCCGGCCGCGAAGTTGTGCCCGTTGCCGGTCGTCCAGTACGCGTCCGGCTCACCGGCAAGCCACTCCCGGTAGTCCTGCCACATGATGCCGAGGTAGAGGCCGGTCTGGCTGCCGGAGATCCGCTCGGCCGGCAGCCCCGCGTTCTCCATCGCCTCCCAGGTCACTTCGAGCAGCAGCCGGTGCTGGGGGTCGAGATGGCGCGCCTCACGCGGACTGATGCCGAAGAACGCGGCGTCGAAGTCCAGTACCTCGTCGAGGAATCCGCCGCGCTGCGGGAGTTCCTCCCACTCGGCGGCGAACGGTCCCTTGCGTTCCCGCGGAAGCGGACGGACCAGGTCGCGGCCGGCCGCCAGCATGTCCCAGTACCCGTCGAGGTCGTCGATGCCGCCCGGCAGGCGCAGGCCGACGCCGACCACGGCGACGGGCTGGTTGCCCTCCTGCTCGTCGATCCGCTGCCGCAGGGTGCGGATGGTGGCGAGTGCGCGGGTGAGCGGGGTCTGCCGGTTTCCGTCGGGTGCGGTGGTCTCTTCCATGAAGTCGGTATTCCTCGAGGTCGTACGACGGGACGTCGTGGGGGAACAGACAGGGCCGGGCGCGAGGCGGAGTCAGTCGGTGCCCGCCGGCGACGGCAGCCGCTCGCACAGTGCGTCGGCGAGCGCCCCGGCCGTGCCGTAGGACCACAGCAGCGTCGGGGACAGCTTGAGTCCGAAGGAGGTCTCCAGCCGGTTGCGGAGTTCCAGGCCCATCAGGGAGTCGAGTCCGAGTGTCTTGAAGGGGACCTCGGCGCCCACCCGCTCGGCGTCGAGCCGCAACACCCGTCCGGCGAGCCTGCGGATCTCCTCCTCGGCGGCCCGCACGCGGTCCTCCGGGGCGGTCAGCGACAGCCGGGCCAGGAAGTCGCCGCCGGCGGCGACCGCGCCCCCGCCGTCGCGCGCCGCGGCGTGCAGCCGCTCCCAGCTCCCGAGGGCGGCGGTGTCCGGGTAGGCGTCGAACCACTGGCGCAGCTGGATCGGCACGTACCCCGTCACCGGCTGGTCCCGGTCAAGCATCCGCACGAGCGCGGACCACGCCTCCCCGGGCGGGAAGCCGCCCATGCCGCGCTCCTCCAGACGCGCTCCGCGCTGTTCGTCGCTCGCCGCGAGGCCGACTCCGGTGAAGGGTCCCCACTGCACGCTGAGGGCGGTCAGGCCCCGGCGCCTGCGGGACTCGGCGAGGGTGTCGAGGTAGGCGTTGGCCGCCGCGTACGCGGCCTGTCCGGCATTTCCGACCAGGGCCGCCGCCGAGGAGAACAGGACGAAGAAGTCCAGCGGGTCCCCGGTGGTCGCCGCGTCGAGGTTCCGGGCGCCGGCGGCCTTCGGCGCCAGGACCCGCTCCACCTGCTGGGGCGTCAGGTTGCGTACGGTGGCGTCGTCGAGGAGGCCGGCTGCGTGCACCACACCGCGCAGTGGCGGCAGTTGGTCCCGTACCTCCGCCAGGGCGGCACGCAGGCCGTCCCGGTCGGCGACGTCGCACCGTACGGACCTCACGGAGGTCCCCGCGGCGCGCAGCGCCTCTATCCGCTCGGCGGCGGCCGGGGCGGGCTCGGACCGTCCCAGCAGGACGAGCGATCCGGCGCCGTTGGCCGCGAGGAATTCCGCGAGGCTCAGCCCCAGCGCGCCGAGACCGCCGGTCACCAGGTAGCTGCCGTCCGGGCGGAAGCGGCCGCCGGGCATGGGCAGCGGGGTCACCGAATCGACCGTGGACGGATCGACCAGGACGGTGCGCTCACCGCGGCCGCCGCTCAGGCCGGCGCGCAGCGCGTCGGCCGCCTCGGCGAAGGTGCTCACCCGGACGGGGAGCACGTCCAGCTTCCCGTCGGTGACCAGCTCCCAGGCCGCCTCCAGGGCGCACGCGAAGCGGCGGCCCCGGTGCTCCAGCAGACCGGGCAGGCGGACCGTGGAGAGGCTGACACCCCGTTCGAACGCCTCCGCGCCCAGGGCACGGCTGCCGGTGCCGCCGAACGCGATGTACCGGCCGCCGTCGGCCAGCGCGTCCAGCCCGCCGTCGCCGGGCAGCCCGGCGGGTGAGGCCAGGACGAGGTCGACACCCCGCCCGCCGGTGGCGGCCCGTACGGCGTCGGCCCAGCCGGGGTCCGTGAGGTCGACGACGTCGTCGCCCGCGGGCCCGTCGAGGTGGCCGTCACCGGCACCGCCGCCGGTGGTGACCATGACGCGGGCGCCCAGCACCCGGGCGACCTGCTCCACGGCGGGCCGGGCGGCGGCCGCCGACGGGAGGTCGATCAGTACCGTCTCGCCGGCCTCCAGCCGCCCCAGATCCGCCAGGGCGTACCAGGCGGCGGCCATCGGCAGCGGCAGCGCCGCGGCCTCCGCGTCGCCGAGACCGTCCGGGATCCGTACGGCGTGGTCCGCGCGTACGGTGACATGGCTGGCCAGGGCGCCGACGGCGCAGGCCGCCACCCGGTCGCCGGGAGTCACGAAGGTGACGTCGGGGCCGACGGCCGTGACGCGGCCAGCGCATCCGGAACCCAGTGGCAGCGCCTCGCCACCGCTCGCCGGCTGTGCTCCGAAGGCGCGGAGCGCGTCACCGTGGTCCATGGCGACCGCGTCGACGCCGATCTCGATCTCGCCGGGGCCGGGCGTGCGCCGGGCGAGCGGCAGGAACTCCACCGGCTCGCGGCCTCCGGGCCGGCGGGCGCCGGCCCGGAAGGGCTGCCGGCAGGTACGCGGGGCGGGCAGCGTGGCGGCGGGGCCGTCGTCCGGCAGGCCACGGGTGAGCCGGGCGGCGAGCCGCCGGCCCGCGCGCAGCGCCACCTGGTCCTCCGCGCCGTCTGCGAGGAGTTCGGCCGCCCAGCCGGCCGGGTCACCGGCGTCGGCGGGGTCGAGGTCGACGACGCGCGCCGCCAGTTCCGGGTGTTCGCGGCGCAGCACGCGGGTGAAGCCCCAGTAGAGCGCGCCTCCCGGGTCCGGGTCGTCGCCGGGGCCGGCCGCCTGCGCCAGGGTCGTGACGACGGCGAGCCGGGGCGGTACGGGCAGGTCGGAGCAGGAGCGGGCGAGTCCGGCGAGCCGGGTGAGCCCCTGCTGCTGGGCTTCCTCCCCGGCGTCGGCGTCCGGGGCGACGAAGACCACGGTCCCGGGGAGCTGCGTCGCTCCGTCCGGCAGTGCGGCCGTACCGGAGCGGGTCACCTCGGCGCCCGCCTCGGCCAGCGCGCGGGCGAGCGTGCCGGCCAGGCCGGCCTCGCCGCAGACGAGCCAGGGTCCGCCGGCCTGCTCCACCGCGGGCCGGGACGTGGTGCGTCCGGCGGCGGGGTCCGTGGTGGCGTCCGCCGTGCCGTCCGTCGTGACATCTGTCGCCGTGCCGTCCGCCGTGGCGTCGGCGGCGGGAGGGGCCGCGGCGGTGAGATCGGCCCACTCGACGCGGTGCAGCCGTTCGCCGTCCGACGCTCCGCCGCCCCCGGAACCCGGCAGCGGCATGAGTTCCAGCCCCTCCATCACCAGCAGCGGACGGTGCTCGGCGTCGAAGATCTCGATGTCGAACACACCGTCGGCGCGGCGCAGCGCGTGCGACCACACACGGGTGGCGGGTTCGCCGCCGTCGTCCAGCAGTTCGACGCGGTCGACAGCCGTCGGCACCACCGCCGTACCCGGCGCGTAGCCGTCGCACAGCGCGAGCGACGCCTGGAGCGCTCCGTCCCACAGGGCCGGGTGCAGGGCGCGGGAACGGTTGCCGGCGCGCAGCCGGTCCGCCAGAACGACCTCTGCCAGGGCCTGTTGGCCCGCCGGGTGCGTGTACAGGGTGCTGATCCCCTGGAAGGCGGGGCCGTACTCGAGGCCGCGTTCGGCCCACGTGCGGTAGAAACCGGCGGAGTCGACCGGGTCGAGACCGGTGTGCCAGTCGGGGAACGTGGTGGCGGGGCGGGCGGACGCGTGGTGACCGGCCCGCGCGGTGGCGTTCTCCTCCCACTCGCCGCCGCCTTCCGGCAGCGACATCAGCCGGAAGCCGCCGTCCGTCGCTCCGCGCCATTCGACGGTGAGCCGGGTCGCGTCCTCGGTGACCGCGACCTCCTTGCGGAACCGGACCTTCTCCAGGCGGCGGACGGCCGGACCGGGAAAGGCCCTGGCGGTGTTGACCGCGATCGCCAGCATGCCCGCGCCGGGCAGCACGGGCGTGCCGTACACCTTGTGGTCCTCCAGCCAGGTCGGGTCGGCCAGCGAGAGCTCCAGGGCTCCGTGACGTACGTCCGCCTGGCCGGGCGCCGGCAGGAGGGCGGCGTCGAAGCCGCGGGCAGCGCCGGAGCTCCTGGGCCGCTCGGCGGTCCAGTAGCGGTCCTCGCGCAGCGGGTAGCCGGGCACCGCCGGACCGCCGCGCCGCGGCAGCCCGCCGAACGGCTCCAGCCCGGCGACGTAACCGCGTCCGAGGGCGCGCGCGACGTCCGCGGGTCCGCCCTGGCCGCGGCGCACGGTGGTCAGTACGGCCGCCCGCCCGCTGTGGCCGGCCACCACCTGCTCGATCGCCGGAGCCAGTACGGGGTGCGGGCTGATCTCCACGACGTGCGTGATGCCGTCGTCGAGCAGGGCGCCCATCGCGTCGGCGAACTGCACCGGGCTCCGGAGGTTCTCCACCCAGTAGGCGGCGTCCATCTCCGGGCCATCGAGACGGCTCCGCCGTACCGTCGACATCAGGCCGATGCCGGCGGGGCGCGGCCGGACCGGCTCCAGGGCGGCCAGCAGGTCGTCGCGCAGGGGGTCCATCTGCGGGCTGTGCGAGGCGTAGTCGACGTTGACCAGCCGGCAGTACGTGCCCTCCGCCTCCAGCAGTTCCTTCAGCGTCAGCACGGCCTCCTTCTCGCCGGAGAGCACACACGAACTGGGGCCGTTGTGCACCGCGAGGGAGACGCTGTCCTCGAAGCCTTCGAGCGCCGCCAGAGCGGCGTCCCGGTCCAGGTCCACGGCGAGCATCCGCCCGAGCCCGGACGTGCGGCGGGCGATGGCGCTGCGCCGGGCCATGACGAGGGCGGCGTCCTCGTACGAGAGGACCCCCGCGAGCGTCGCCGCGGTGATCTCGCCCTGGCTGTGGCCGAGGACGACGTCCGGTTCGACGCCGGAGGCGCGCCACAGTTCGGCGAGGCCCAGCGACATGGCCCACAGGGTGGGCTGGAGCATGTCGATGCGGGTCGTCCACTCGTCGTCGGCGCGGCCCGCGAAGATGTCGAGCAGGTTCCAGTCGGTGTGCGGCCGCAGCGCTTCGGCGCAACGGGTGACGACCTCCGCGAACAGCGGGCTGTCGCGGAAGAGTTCCACCCCCATGCCGCTCCACTGCGAGCCCTGTCCGGGGAAGACGAACGCGGTGCCGCCGCGGCTGACGGCGGTCCCGGTCAGCAGGTCGGCGGAGTCCGGTTCGGCGTGGGGGGCGGCGGCGAGGGCGGTCAGGTCGCCGCGCAACCGCTCCGGACCCTCGGCGGCGACGATCGCCGCGCGCACCGGGAAGTGGTCACGGCGCCAGGCGAGTGTGCCGGCCTGCGCGGCGACCTCCTCGGCGGTGTCCGGCACGAGGGGTGCCAGGCCGGCCGCGCGCAGGCCGAGTGTGTCGCTGTCCTTGGCGGACAGCGGCAGTACGACGGGCAGTCCGGTCGCCCGGGACGGCACGGGGGCGTCGTCGAGGGCCGTCCCGGGCGGGCTCATGACGACGACGTGGGCGTTGGTGCCGCCCCAGCCGAAGGAGTTGACGCCCAGGTAGAGCGGGCCGGTGGCGGGCAGCGGTGTCCGCTCGCGCACCACCCGCACGTTGAGTTCGTCGAACGGGATGGCCGGGTTGAGTTCGGCGGAGTGCAGGCTGGGCGGCAGAACGCGGTGTCTGAGCGCGAGCAGGATCTTGAAGAGGCCGGCCATGCCGGCGCTCGCCTCCAGGTGACCGATGTTGGTCTTCACCGAGCCGATGAGCAGCGGGTCACCGCCGCGGTCCGCGCCCAGCACGCGGCCGATGGCCGTCGCCTCGATCGGGTCGCCGCGTCCGGTGCCCGTGCCGTGCGCCTCGATGTACGCGGGCGCGCCCTGCGGCACGGCTCCGCCGCCGTACGCGCGGCGCAGCAGGTCTTCCTGGCCCTCGGGGCTGGGGGTCACCAGGCTCTCGCCGCCGCCGTCGTTGTTGACGACGCTGTTGACGACGACGCCGTGGATGCGGTCGCCGTCGGCCAGGGCGCGCTCCAGCGTCTTCACGTACAGGGCGGCGACCCCTTCGCCGCGCACGAAGCCGTTGGCGGACGCGGAGAACGCCTTGCACCGCCCGTCCGGCGAGAGTCCGCCGAAGTGGGTGAGCCCGACCGTCACGTGCGGATCGAGGATGAGGTTGGTGCCGCCGACGATCGCGGCGTCGATCTCACCCTGCCGCAGCGCCTGGGAGGCGAGGTGCAGGGCGACGAGCGAGGAGGAACAGCCGGTCTCCACGGTCATGCTGGGCCCGCGGACCTTGAGGAAGTACGAGAGACGCGCGGCGATCACGTCGAGGGCGTTGCCGACGAGGCTGTGCGGGGTGGGGCGGGCCTCGCGCCCAGTGCGCAGGAGTTCGTAGTCGTGCCAGGAGGCGCCGACGTACACACCGGTGCGGGTGCCGGCGAGGGCGGCCGCGGGCTGCCCGGCGTCCTCGATCGCGCGCCAGCCCACCTCCAGCATCAGGCGCTGCTGTGGGTCGATGGCCTCGGCCTCGCGGGGCGAGATGCCGAAGAAGCCGGCGTCGAAGCGGTCGACGCCGTCGAGGAAGCCGCCGACGGCCTGGATCTCCTTCTCCGGGTCGAGCTGCCGCGAACGGTCCCATCGGTCGGCCGGGACGGGCCGTATGCCGTCCAGGCCGTCCATCATCAGAGTCCAGAGGCTGTCGACATCGGGCGCGCCCGGGAATTTGCCGGCCATGCCGACGATGGCAATCAGGTCCGCAGCGTCGTGATCTGAATTCGGGTCCATTCGCCGCCCTCTTGTCTCGCAACCAAATATCTGTGGAATGCACTTGACTTTATAACGGACCCGACAAGGGGAACACCCCTGACATTTCAGGGGTGTTCCCTACCGCCCCCTAGAGGGGACAAGGGGCGGTCACCTGAGGTCGCGCAGCCGTGTCCGTACGAGCCCCTTGCTTGCGTTGATCATCCGCTGGCCGATTTCCGGCGGTGCTTCCCTGCGGGACCAGACGGCATTCATCGCCATTTTGGCGGGGCTCATATTGAAGCAACGGGTGCTCTCATGGCCGAGCTTGAACCCGGGCGAGATGAAGTCGGCCTCCCTGATGTGCCGGAGAATTCGCTTCGCCGCCTCGCCGGGCGCGAGCGTTCCGGCTTCCACCGATTCGCACAACTCGCGGGTGAGAACACCCATCTCGTTGAATCCGGCGCTCACCGGCAGCGGCGATCCGGGGTGCTTGCTCTGTTCGAGCTCGTGGAAGACCTGCTCGCTGCGGGTGGTGTCGAACCGGAAGTACGCGTCCTCCAGCATCACGTTGCCGAGCATGGTGCCGAGCATCCAGGTGCGGTTGACGGCGTTCCACAGCTCGTAGTCGCGGAATCCCACGAAGGAGCTGTAGACGAGGTCGTCGTGGAAGTCGAAGAGCCCCTGCTGGAGGCTTTCCAGGTAGGAGAACCGGTCCAGCGACCAGTTGCCGTCGCGGGAGGCGGCGATCAGCCGCCAGCCGAGCGCGTTGACCAGCTCCATCGTGTTCGTCAGCCCGCGCGAGTACAGGGCGTCGATGAATCCCGCCGCGTGCGAGGTGAGGCAGAACCGCTCGCCCACGACCTGCTTGGCCGAGTACTGGAGCCGCCCGGTCGACACCCAGGGGCGGACGGCCTTGGCGCCCTGGAACTGCCAGGCGATCTCGGGGAACCGCTTGAGGAAGTCGTCGAACTCCTGCTCAGGGGTCTTGTCCCCCTTGGGGAAGACCCGGGGGTCGAGCGTGAGGCCGACGCTGCACAGCGGGTTGAGCGACTCCTCGTGGTTGTCGAACGGGATGACCCAGAGCCAGCCGCCGTCGAAGACGTGGTGCAGCGTGCCGTTGTGCCACGGATTCGGCTGCTGGTGCTGCCGGCCGTTGGGCGAGCGGTCGTACGGACGTACCCCGACCATGTGCGTGAAGAGGCTGCGGGAGTGGGTGCGCGCCCGCGTCGGTGTCTCGCGCAGGTCGAACTTCTCCGCGAGCGGCGAGCGGAAGCCGCTGCCGTCGACCACGTAGCTGGCGCGGAACTCCTTGCCCTGCTCGGTGCGCAGCACGGCGCCGGTGGCCGGGTCGATCTCGATGTCCGCGATGCGGGTCGCCAGTTGGGGGTGCGCGCCGTACTTCACGGCGAGGTGGAAGAGGTACGCGTCGATGTCCTGGCGGAACAGGTGCGTCTCGGTCCTGATGGCCGAGGGAACCACCAGCTGGTTGACCTCGGCCGGGTTCTGCGGCTGCCCCTCCCTGTGGTACACGAATCCGAAGTTCTGCTTCTGCCCGCAGTTGCGGGACACCTCCTTCCGGATTCCCTTGAAGCTGGAAAGCGCCTTCAGTTCGGGAACCTGGTACCGGTCGGCGATCAGCCGCGTCATACCTGAGGTGTAAGGAATGGTGGATTCACCGACGGCGAATCGCGGGTGGGTTCCCGCGTCGAGCAGCAGGACCTTGACACCGTTTCGGGCAAGTACCGCACCCAGCATGCCACCGGCCATTCCGCTGCCGAGTATCGCCACGTCGTACTGGTCGCTCGGCTTGTGCTTCGAATCCGTGCGCGGCAAGTCGCTCACCTGTCTCTCGTCGATATCCAGTGGTGCCTGCTCATCTCGCTGCCGCTTCCAGGAAGTACTTCTCCGGCAGTTCTCTCCGCGTCCGGATTCCCAGCTTCCGGAAGACCTTGGTGAGGTGCTGTTCGACCGTGCTCACGGTGACGTTCAGCTTCTCGGCGATCTCCTTGTTGGTCCGGCCGTGCGCGGCGAGGGCGACCACCCGGCGCTCCGCCCGGCTCAGCCGGTCCAGCGCATTCCCGCCGGCCGCGGCCGCGAGGCTCCCCGGGCCCGGTTCGGGCGACGGCGTACCGCCCCCGCACTCCCGTGCCAGCAGATCCGCCTCGTCCAGCGCGCCCCGGGCCCGCGAGGGCTGTCCGAGGAGAGCGTGTGTACGGCCCAGCTCGGCCAGCGCCCCGGAGAGCTGGAAGCGGTCGCCGCAGGAGCGGAAGTTGTCCACCGCGTCCGCCAGCAGACCGGCGCGGTCGGCGGGGCCGCTCGTCGCGGCGAGCACCCGCAGCGAGACGCCGCGCGCCCGTGAGAGCCCCTCCCCCGCGAGTTCCGCCTGCTCCGTCGCGAGTTCACGGGCCGACGGCATGTCCGACAGGGCCAGGTGCGCCCGCGCGGCGCTGCTGCGCCAGGGCACCAGGGCCGGCTGGTCGAACCCCCAGCGCATCATGAGCTCGCCGCAGCGCGTGAAGTCGTCGAGGGCGGCGTACGGGCGGCCCGTCTCCATGTGGTAGCACCCCCTGGCGTGCAGGTAGTACAGTCCGAAACGACTTGAGAACATGCCGTCGGGCACCGGTTGCGCCAGGTACTCGGCGGCGGCCGCGAAGTCCCCGGTGTCGGTGGCCGCCTGCACGAGATTGGCCAGCGGGCCTCCGATGCACACGCCCCAGCTGTCCGCCGGCACCTGGGCCAGCGCAGCCTCGGCCAGCGTCCGGGCCCGTACCAGGTCCCCCTGGCGCAGCGCGATGCCGGCCCGCAGCGACGCGAACTCGGCGGCCCACAGCGGCACCTGGCGGGCCCGTGCCTCCTCCAGCCAGTGGTCGCACCAGCTGGCGGCGGCGTCCGGCCGGTCGGCGAACGACAGCGCGGCCACCGCGCACATCAGCCACTCCTGGGTGTGCTTGCCGAGCCGCATGGCGCGCATCGCCGTCTCGGCGTCGGCGACCGCGGCCTCGCTGGGGCCGTGCGCCAGCACGCTCGACAGCGCCATCGCTCCGAGCGTGCGCGGATCGTCGCTCACCGGACCGCCGCGCGCCGGGGCCACGACCACCGGGTAGGTGACGGACAGCAGCTCCCAGGTGGCCCGTACCTCCGCCGCGGAGCCCGGATCGGCGTGTTCGTCCAGGTCGTCCATCTGCGCGACGGCGCGCACCGCCTCGTCGAACCGGCCGTGCCACAGCAGGTACTTGGCCAGCATCAGCGCGTGGCGGACCGGGAGCCGGCCGTCGCTGAGGGCGACGCCCAGCTCACCGAGGTGAGGGGCGCTGATCGACGGGTTGAGCATCCAGGCGGTGGAGGCCAGCAGGGCCCGCAGGGCGACCCGTTCGCCGTCGTCGGCCCCGAAGCGCAGGGCCGCCTCCAGGCAGGAATGGGCATCCGCCACCCGGTTGGCGTTCAGGTGCCGTTCGGCGGCCTCGCGCAGGACGGGCACCGCCCACGGCCAGGACCCGTTGCCCTCCCCGGCGCAGGCCCGCAGGTGACGGGCGGTCCGGGTGGCGGCGACGCCCTCCTCGTAGCACAGGACCGCGGCCTCACGGTGCAGGGCGGTCCGCTCGGCGGCGCTCAGTCCCTCCAGCACCGCCTGTGCGGCGACGGGATGCCGCAGCCGGATCCCGTCGAGGAAACCGGCCGTCTCCAGCGCCCGCGTGCCGCGGACGACGGCGGCTGTCTCCTGGCCGGTGAGCCGCGCCAGGAGGCCGGGCGCGCGGATGTCCCCGTCGAGCACGGCCAGCGCCTGGGTGAGCCTCAGCAGGGTGGGGCGCCCGCCGTGCAGGCAGCTGACCAGCGTGTCGCCGTAGGTGTCCCCGACCACCGGTGTGGCCGCGCCGTCGACATGGCGGGAGTCCTCTAGCAGGGCCCTGACGAGCAGGGGGTTGCCGCCGCTGACGCTGTGGCACCGGTCGGCGAAGTTCCGGGCCGGGGCCGTGCCGAGGTGACGGGCCAGCAGGGTGGCGACCAGGTCCGGCGACAGCGTTCCGAGCGTCAGACCGAGGTAGTTGGGCTGACGGAGCAGTTCGGCGTGCAGCTGCGGATGGGCGGGCCGGGACAGCGGGCACTCGGTGAGTGCCAGCACCACGCGCGCCTCCCGCAGCTGCCGGATCAGCTGGAGCAGCCAGTGCAGGGACAGCGGATCGGTGAACTGTACGTCGTCCACGCACAGCAGCACGGGGACTTCTTCGGCGGCCCGGACGACCTCGGCACGCAACTGGTGCAGGGCGTCCGTGGTGGCGGCGTCCAGCGTCTGGAGGACGTCGCCGGTCTCCTCGGCGCAGGCCCCGCGGGTCCGGCAGACGCTGTCGAGCAGCGCCGCGGCTCCCGGCGGAGCGCCGGCCGACCGCAGCAGCTGCTTCAGCACACTGCCGGGCGACCGGCGCTCCGCCCAGGAGCCGACGGCTCCCAGTACCAGGAAGCCCTCCGCCGACGCCTTGTTCTTCAGGGTGGTGAGCAGTTCCGTCTTGCCGCAGCCGATGGCTCCGCCGATCACCGCGGCGCCGCCGCCCTCGCCGCGGGCGCAGGCGTGGAGCAGCTCGGAAAGCTCGGACAGTTCGCGGTCCAGTCCGACCAGGCGCATGGTCTCTCCTCCCCTCCTAGGCCGACGAAGAGGCGGCGGGTTCCGGGTCTGCGGATCGGGGAACGCGGGGGACCTCCACGGGTTTGGTGTAGATGCGCGACAGCAGCGGCCCGGTCATCGCCGTCGTGACCACCGCCATGACGACCATCAGGGAGTACAGCGAGGTGTCGAGCAGGCCGAGTTGCAGGCCGACACCGAGGATGACCAGCTCGGTCAGGCCCCTGGTGTTCATGAGGACACCGAGAGCCGTCGCCGGCCGGGCCGGCAGTCCCTGGCTGCGGGCGCCGAGATAGGTACCGCCGAACTTGCCGGCCACCGCGACCACGAGGATCACGCCCAGTTCGAGCAGCTCGCCGGCGCGCAGGGCACCGAGATCGACCTTCAGGCCGGCCACCACGAAGTAGACCGGCAGGAGCAGGGAGGTGACCTGTCCGGTGCGGTCCTCGATCTCGGTCCGCAGGACCGTGGTCTTCTCGCGCGGCATGATCGCGCCGAACAGGAAGGCACCGAAGATGAAGTGCATGCCCATCGCCTCGGTGGCCGCCGCCGACAGGAGCACCCCGATCAGCACCATGGCGAGGTGCCAGGGGGCGAAGGGGACCCCCTCGCCGTTCTTGACGAAGACCGCGCGCAGCAGAGGGCGTACGGCCAGCATCATCACCAGCACGTACGGGACGCAGAGCGCCACCCGCCAGTGGCTCCCGCCGCCGCCCGCCGCCGCCTGGACCGCCGCGAGGGCGGTCCAGGCCACGACGTCCACGGACGCCGCGGTGGTGAGGGCGATGCCTCCGAGCGCGGTCCTGCTGAGGCCGCGTTCGGTGAGGATCCTGGCGAGTACGGGAAACGCCGTCACCGAGACGGAGAGTCCGATGAACACCACGAACGCCGCGGTGTGCCGGGCCTCGTGGGTGCGCAGCAGGTAGAAGGCGAGGCCGATCCCCAGGAGGAAGGGCGCGACGGTGGAGCCCACGATCGCGCCCCCGGTGACCCGGCTCCTGCCCCGCAGCGTGGCCCGCTCCAGTTCCATGCCGACGGTGAACATGAAGAGCGCCACACCGAGATCCGCCATGGCGGTCAGCAGGGGCCGGATGTCGGACGGGAACAGCGTCTCGGAGACCACGCCGCTGAACAGCGTCGGCCCGAGCAGAATGCCCGCGAGGATCTCCCCCACCACGGCGGGCTGGTTGAAACGGGCCGCGAGATGGCCGAGAAGACGCGCCAGAAGGAGGATCAGCCCGAGATCGATGAAGAGTAATTGCACCTGGTGACTGGTCATAGCCGACGTGTCCCGCTCGTCCCTCTCTCGCCGTGGGCAGGGTCAGTTCTTCGCTACGACGGGCTCGGCCTCGTCCATGTCCTCGATGAGGTCGTCGAGGGTGATCGTGAGCATCGGGTGCTTCCCGCTGAGTCCGGAGATCAGCTGGACGAAGTTCGCCGAAGGGGTGCGCTCGCGGTCCGGGTCGACCATCTCGGACGCGAGGGAGTGGTAGAACTCCTTGTACTTCGTACGGTCGTAGAACCGCTCGACGAAGGTCCGGATCTCGTCGAAGAAGCCGCGGTACGAGGTCACGTAGCGCTTGAGCGCCTGCTCCTCGATCTCCGGGTGCTTGATGATCTGGTCGATGATCCTCGACAGGGTGCTGCCCGCCAGGGTGGCCAGCGCGACACCGGTGGAGAACAGCGGGTCGACGAAGGCGGCGGAGTCGCCGACGCACACCCACCCGTTGCCGTTGAAGCTCTGGCTGGTGTACGACCAGTCACGGGCGGTGCGCCAGCCCGCGGACTGGTTGGCGCCGGCCAGCATCTTCTTGAGCTTGGTCGACTTCGCCGCCTCGGCCTTGAACAGCGCCTCCAGCGACTGGCCGTCCTTGTTCGCCGATTCCGACCGCGTCACGTAGCCGACGCTGATGGTGCCCTTGTCGATCGGGATGGCCCAGAACCAGCCCTCGTCGAGGCCCTCGATGAGGATGTTGGTGTACTCGTCGCCCGGGAGCCGCTCGCAGTTGTCGAAGTACGTCCACACCGCGACGTTGCGCAGCTCCTCGTGCCACGTGATGTCGGCGTACCGGCGGCTGAGCAGCCGGGCCTGGCCGGAGGCGTCCACCACCAGCTTGGCCCGCGCCTCGTGCACGCCGTCCGTGCCGCGCAGCGTGTAGCGGACGCCGGTGACACGGCCGTCGGTCTCGATGGGCTCCTTGACAGTGGCTTCCTCGATGATGAACGCGCCCAGTTCACGCGCCCGGTCGAGAATCAGTGAGTCCATGTCCGCGCGCCGCGTGTGGTACGCGTATTCGTGCGTTCCGCCCTCGATGAACGAGAAATTCCACGGCACCTGCGCGTTGCCCCAGACCAGGGTTCCGCCGTACTTGCGCTCAAAGCCGCGAGCGTCCATGCGCTCGGTGATGCCGAGTTCCTGCATCGGGCGCATGAACGCGGGAATGAGCGATTCACCGACGTGATAGCGGGGGAACCGGTCGCGGTCGAGCACGAGAACACGGTGCCCCCGTTTCGCGAGAAGTCCCGCGGTGGTCGAACCGGCCGGCCCGCCGCCTATGACGATGACGTCGAATTCTTCAGGTACCCCGAAGAGAGTGGACGACATTACACATCCTCCTAGCTAGAACGGACGCGCACCGCTTCGTGCGGGACGCACATCGGCATTCCTCAGAGTCTGGTGCCTGGTGCATGAAGGTCTTCTGGAGTACGTCTGGATACCTACTCCGAGAGGGCTTCAGAGCCGGTCGCCTGCCGGTCGGCGGCATGGAAGCACACATCTCTCCGGATCCGCCCGGACCTTGCCGGGGGGAGCGGGACGCGCCGGCTGCCGCGCTCGCGGGCGCGGGGAGTTCCGGTTGTGTCCGCACACTCGGAATTCGGGTGCCGCATTTTTGCCCTTCCGCGAATTCCGGGCGGCCTTCCTTACTGCTCTATTGAGTGTGGACGCGCACCCTCACCGGTGTCATCTCCCGTATTGCTCTGGCGGATTCACCGGTGCCGGCCCGTGGGCCGCCCACCAGTCGGGGTTGTCCCGGTACCAGGCGACGGTGTCGGCGAGGCCCTGCTCGAAGGGCACGGCCGGCTCGTAACCCAGCTCCTCCCGCAGCTTGGTGCCGTCCAGGGAGTAACGCCGGTCGTGCCCCTTGCGGTCGGCCGTCAGACGTACGCGGTCCGCACTCGCGCCGCACAGGCTCACGAGCGTGTCGGCGATCCGGCGGTTGGTCATCGGCGTACCGCCCCCGATGTTGTAGACCTCGCCCGCCCGCCCCTTGGTGAGGACCAGTTGGAGCGCCCGGCAGTGGTCGTCCACGTGGATCCACTCGCGGACGTTGGACCCGGTCCCGTAGAGCGGCACGGGATCGCCCTTGAGCAGTCTGGTCGTGAAGAGCGGGATGAGCTTCTCCACGTGCTGGTAGGGCCCGTAGTTGTTGGAGCAGCGGGTGACTGAGACGTCCAGTCCGTGCGTGTGCCAGTACGAACCGGCGATCAGGTCGCTGCCAGCCTTGGTCGCCGCGTACGGCGAACTGGGCACCAGCGGCCACTGCTCGGTCCACGACCCCTCGTCGATCGACCCGTAGACCTCGTCCGTGGACACGTGGAGCACCCGCGGCACGCCCGTGCGCAGGCACGCCTCCAGCAGGGTCTGGGTGCCGCCGACGTTGGTCCGCACGAACTCCGCGGGAGCCTTGAGCGAGCGGTCCACGTGCGACTCGGCGGCGAAGTGGACGACGGCGTCGTGCCCCGGCAGCAGCTCCAGCAGTGTCGCCGCGTCGCACACGTCCCCCCGCACGAACGAGAGGCGGGGGTGGTGCGCCGGCAGGTTCGCGCGGTTGCCCGCGTAGGTGAGCAGGTCGAGTACGGTCACTTCGGCGTCCTCGTAGCCCGGGTACGCCCCGTTCAGCATCGCCCGCACGTAGTGCGACCCGATGAAGCCCGCCCCGCCCGTCGCCAGGATTCTCATTCGGCCCGCCTCATCAGGTCGTCAGCATGTGCACGCTCGCGTGGTCGCCGACCATCAGGCGGTGGCGCCGTCCGGCCTCGGTCCCGGCGGCCACCAGGGCGGCCCGGCCGATGACCGAGCCGTGGATGCCGTCGACACCGCTGATCGTCGCCGCGTTCAGGACGATGGAGTACGTGACGCCGGCTCCGCTCAGCACGCAGTCGTCGCCGATCGAGGTGTCCGGCCCGACGACGCTGTCCTCGATCAGCGTGCCGCGGCCGATGCTCACCGGGCCGATGATGCGCGAGCCCACCACGCGGCTGTCCTCACCGATCACCACGGGGCCGGTCAGTACGCTGTTCTCGTCTGCCTTGCCGGCCACGGACGGGGTGAGGGTGCGCAGCATTTCGCGGTTGCACTCCAGCATGTCGTCGACCGTGCCCATGTCCCGCCAGTAGCCCGTGTAGCGGGAGGCACGGACGTCGTGCCCCTCGTCGACCAGCCACTGGACGGCGTCGGTGATCTCCAGTTCGCCGCGGGCGCTGGGCCCGATGGCGGCCACCGCCTCGTGGACGCGGGCGCTGAAGACGTACACACCGATCAGCGCCAGATCGCTCAGCGGCCGTACGGGCTTCTCCACCACGCGCGTCACCCGCTGCGGGCCGTCCAGCTCGGCCACGCCGAAGGCCCGCGGGTCGGCGACGCGCTGCACCGCGAGCTGGGCGTCCGCCCCGCCGGCCTGGAAGTCCGCCACGATGCCGGCGATGCCCTGCGGCAGCATGTTGTCCCCGAGGTACATGACGAAGTCGCTTTCGCCCAGGAACTCACCGGCGATCATGACGCAGTGGGCCAGTCCGCGCGGCGCGTCCTGGCGCAGGTAGGTGATCTGTACGCCGAGCGCGGACCCGTCACCGAGTTCGGTGGAGATGTCCTCGGCGTACGCGCCGACGACAATGCCGACCTCCGTGATCCCCAGCGCGCGGATGTCCTCCAGGATGTGTACGAGGACCGGCTTGTTGGCGATGGGGATGAGCTGCTTGGGCATCGTGTGGCTGAAGGGACGGAGCCGGGTTCCGGTGCCGCCGGCCAGCACGAGCGCTTTCACGACTGCTCCCCCGATGCCGGTTGCTTCGCCGGGCCCGAAGCGGGTGCGGGCTCGGGTGCCGGTCCGGTCGCCCGCCGGGCGGGCTTCCCGTACACGAGGCGGCGCATGAGTGCGTCGAGCGGCCCACGGAGTCCGGCGCGCTCCAGCGCGACGGCGACCGCCACCACGGTCAGCCAGACACAGACGGCGACCACGGCGGCCCCCGTGCTGTGGATCTCGTCGCCGAGCCCGAAGGCCACGCGCGCGAGGACCAGGGCGAGCAGGGAGGACTGGAGCAGATAGCACGTCAGGGAACGGCGGCCCACCGCGCCCAGTGCGCGCGCCACGGGGCCGGGGGTCAGGCCCCGCCGCTGGGAACGCGCCACGAGCAGCCCGAACGCCGCCGCGTAGGCGAGGCCGCCGGCGAAGCCGGTGACGACGTGCAGCGCGGTCACCGCGCCGGTGGCCACGCCACCCGGGTGCCAGGAGCCGGCGCCGATCAGCGCCAGCGGGATGCCGCCGGCCACCGAGACGGCGCCGCCGAGCAGCACCACGCGCTTGAGCAGGGCGCGGTGCCGGGCCGGGTCGTCCAAGTAGCGCCTGCGGGCGGCCACGGCGCCGACCAGGACGGCCGTAACGATCGGCCAGCCCAGCAGGATGTGCAGGGAGGCGAACGGCGCCTGCGACAGGCGCTCGACCACCGCATCGCCGTAGTCGTGGGCCCAGACGGTGCCGCGCAGTCCCTCGGTGCCCTTGGTGCTCTCCTCCACCGCCACGGCGAGGGACAGAAGAGTGGCCAGGACCGTCGCGAGGACGGCGCTGATCACCACCCCCTTGTTCAGGGCCCGGTCGCCGCGGGTCAGCAGCCAGCCGAAGGCCAGGGCGGCGACGCCGTACGGCGCGAGAATGTCGGCCGGGAAGATCAGTACGAAGTGGACCAGGCCGAACAGGACGAGGAAGACGCCGCGTCGGCGCAGCAGACGGCCGGCCGCGGCCGCCGTGGTGCCGGCCGCGCGCTGCCGCGCCACGAGCATCGCCATGCCGTAGCCGAAGAGGGCGGCGAACATGGGATAGGCCCGGTTGTCGACCAGGCCCAGGCTGAGGAAGGTGATCACCCGGTCGAGCGTGTCGCCGCCCCAGGGGTGCGTCACCACGCCCGGTTCGCTGGTCGTCACGTACATGGGCGCGTGGGCCAGGGCTATCAGCAGCAGCATGAAGCCGCGGGCGATGTCGGGGGCCGGCGAGCGTTCGGCGACGGTCACCCCCTGCCGCCTCACCGACGAGTTCACGGGCGTACGGGTCGACATGCGGTCCTCCCAGAGAGTCGGTCGCCGGGTCCGGCCCGGCAGGCCCCCACCGTCCGGTGAAGGCGTACGGTCACCGGGTCAGCTCCCGGCAGGTGGCGTAGTCCGGGAGGATGCCCGCCGCCGCGGCCTGCGCGAGTGTGGGCGCGACGCGGTCCCGGTCGGACATGACCGGCACGATGTCGGCGGGGACGGGCAGGCCGAGTTCCGGATCGAGGGCGGACAGGGCGAGTTCGTTCTCGGCGACGTAGCCGCTGGAGAGCATGTAGGACATGACGGTGTCGTCCTCCAGCGCGACGAAGGCGTGGCCGACGCCGACCGGGAAGTACATCGCCCGGAAGTGCACCGGGTCCAGCAGCACCGCGTCCCAGCGGCCGTACGTCGGTGACCCGACCCGGATGTCGACGACGATGTCGAGCGCCGAGCCCTGGGCGCAGTAGACGTACTTGGCGGTGCGGGGGGGTGTGACGGTGAAGTGCACTCCCCGTACGACACCGCGGGCGGACCTGCTGTGGTTGGTCTGGGCGACCGGGAAGAGGGGGCGGCCCATCGCCTTTTCGAAGGCCTCCTCCTGGAAGGGCGAGACGAACAGCCCGCGCTCGTCGGGGAAGACCCGCGGAGTGAACTCCACGGCTCCCTCGACGGCGAGTTCACGTATGTCCATGGCTCCTCCTGAGCGGGTCCACTGTGGGGGCGGGTGCGGGCGGTGTCACAGCTTCGCCAGCACCTGGCGCAGCGCGCCGATCACCATGTCCTGGGTCCGGGGCGGCAGCGACGGGTACATCGGCAGCGAGAAGATCTGGCCGGCGAGCGACTCGGTGACGGGCAGCGAACCCTCCTGGCGGCCCAGATGCGCGAATCCGCTCATGGTGTGCACGGGCCACGGGTAGCTGATGTTGAGCTCGATGTCGTAGTCCTTGAGCGCCCGGAGGATCTCGTCCCTCATGGGGTGGCGCACCACGTACAGGTAGTACACGTGGTCGTTGCCCGGCTCGGTGGACGGCAGTACGAGGCCCGTGCCGGCGAGCCCTTCGGCGTACCGCTCGGCGACCGCGCGCCGGGCCTCGATGTAGCCGTCGAGCCGGGGGAGTTTGCGCCGCAGGATCTCCGCCTGGACCTCGTCGAGCCGGGCGTTGTGCCCCGGGGTCTCGACGACGTAGTAGCGCTCCTCCATGCCGTAGTACCGCAGGCGCCGCATCCGCCGGGCGACCTCGTCGTCGCGGATCAGGGTGGCGCCGCCGTCGCCGTACGCCCCGAGCACCTTGGTCGGGTAGAAGGAGAAGGCCGCGGCGTCGCCGGCGGTTCCGGCGAGCCTGCCGTGCCGGCGGGCGCCGTGCGCCTGGGCGCAGTCCTCCAGGAGGAGCAGGCCGCGCTCGGCGGCGAGGCGTTCCAGCGGCTCCATGTCGACGCACTGGCCGTACAGGTGGACCGGCAGCAGGCAGCGGGTGCGGTCCGTGACGGCGGCCGCCACCTGCGCGGTGTCCATGAGGTAGCTGTCGGGGAGGATGTCGACGAAGACGGGGGTGGCGCCCATCGCGTCGATGGCCACCACGGTCGGCGCCGCGGTGTTGGCGACGGTGATCACCTCGTCGCCCGGACCGACACCGAGGGCTTGCAGCGCGAGTTTGATCGCGTTGGTGCCGTTGTCCACGCTGACGCAGTGCGGGGCGTCGTGGTAGGCGGCGAAATCCCGCTCGAAGCCGTGCATGCTGCTGCCCAGTACGAGCCGGCCGGAGCTGAAGACCGTGTCGACCGCGTCGAGGATCTCCTTCCGCTCGTTCGCGTACTCCTCCAGGTAGTCCCAGACCCTGGTCGTCATGCGCTCACCGCTTCTTCTCGGATGCCGACGAACAGGCCGCGGCCGGACGGGGTGCCTTCGACGTACTCGGTGGCGAACCCGGCCTGGCGCAGGGTCCGTTCGTACAGGTCGCGCGGGAACAGCTGGTGCAGGTAGGTCTCGGTGAAGTGCCTGATGCCGGAGCCGGGGTCGGCGACGACGTAGTGCACGTCCATGCGCGACGCCCCGCCCTCGCGCCTCGCGTGCGAGACGCGGGAAATGGTGCGGTGGTCCGGGGTGAGCACGTCGGCGGCCACATAGCCCTCGGCGAAGTTCTCCGGGAACCACCAGGGTTCGACGACGACCACGCCGCCGGGCCGGAGGTGGCGCGCGAAGCGGCGCATCGTGGTGGCGAGTTCGGCGGCGCTCTGGTGGGCCACCGAGGCGAACATGCAGACGACGGCGTCGTAGGTCCGGCCGATGTCGAACGCGCGCATGTCGCCCTGGTGCAGGCGCGTGGCGGGCATCCGCCGACGGGCCACCGACAGCATCGCCTCGGACAGCTCCAGCCCTTCCACGTCGTCGAACAGCTCGTCGAAGCAGCGCAGGTGTCCGCCGGTACCGCAGGCGACGTCGAGCAGTGAGGAGGCCCCGGGCGAGCGGCTGCGGATCTGCTCCGCCACGTACTTGCTCTCCGCCGGATAGTCCTTGCCGCGCAGCGTGTACACGTGGTCGTAGATCTCGGCGAACTCCGGTCCGTACATGGCTCTCCCGTCACTTTTCATGGGCCTCGGCCCCGGCCAGGGCGGTCACCGTGCGCTCCAGTGCCGTGTGCAGCGGTATGCGGGTACGCCAGCCGGTGACCCGCCGGAAGGGCGAGGAATCGATGGTGACGCTCCGGAAGTCCGTGGCGGGCGCGTCGGCGGGCGGCTCGACGGAGACGACGGGCACCGGCGGCTTGCCCAGCCGGGCCGCCACGAGCGCGGCGACGGTGCGGCACACGTCTCCGAGCGGGTCGCCCCGGCCGGCCCCGAGCAGCCAGTGGCCGCCGGCCAGCGCGTCCGGGTGTCCGAGCGCGGCCACGAAGGCGTCCGCCACGTCCTCGACGTGCACCAGGTCGCGCTTGACGGTGCCGTCGTGCCACAGCGTGAGGGGCTCACCGGCCAGCGCCCGGCGCACCATGAAGGCCACGACTCCCCGGTCCTCCGCGTGCGGCGCCGCCACGTGCCCGAACACCGTCGGCAGGCGCAGGCTGACGCCGCGCAGCACGCCCTCCTCGGTGGCCGCCTTCAGCAGCCGCTCCGCGCCCAGCTTCTGCCGGTCGTACGCGGTCCCGGGGTGGTCCGGCTCACTGCCGTCGATGGGCGTCCCGGGCGGCAGGCCGATCTGGGAGGCGGCACCGGCGTACAGGACCAGCGGAGGAGGCCCGTCCGCGCGGCGGCGGCGCAGTACCTCGCAGAGGTTCTCCATCACGCCGATGTTGACCGCCCGGCTCGCCGGGTCGCTCTCGGCCGCCCGCCAGCCACCGCTGTGCGTGACGAGGTGCACCACCACGTCGGCGCCGGACACGGCGGCCGCCAACTCGTCGGGAGAGGTGAGGTCGGCGGTGCGCACCTCGGTACGGGCCGGTCCTGCGCCGGGCACGAAACTGGGCCTGCGCGCCACCGCCCGCAGCCGGACCGGGTGGCGGGCGAGCGCCGCCGTCACCGCCGATCCGACGAAGCCGGAGGCTCCCAGCACGGTGATCGCCGGCATCGCGCCCTGCTCCCGCTGCCGCTGGTGTTCCCGGTCCCGCGCCCGCGCCTGCCCGTGCTCCTGCCCCTGCCCCTGCCCCTGCCCCTGCCCCGTCATGACGTCTCCCGCCGCTCGTTCGCCAGCGCCGAACCGGCCGGTTCGTACAGCGCGTGCAGACATGCCAGGAGACTCCGGGCCTCCATGTTGACGTAGTGGCTGTGGCGCATCAGCGCGGAGAGCTGCGACAGCGACACCCAGCGGAAGCCGGGGTGGTCCGGCCGCTCGTCGGTCTCGACGACGAGATGCCTGTTGCGGGTGTGGAACAGGCGCCCGCCCTCGTCCGACAGCGTGACATCGAACCTGATCCGCTCCGGTGCCGCCGTCAGCACCTCGTCGAGGAACAACGGCCGGGCGCCGGGCGGCAGATGGTCGTAGTTGCGCGGTGTGCACTGCACGGTCGGCCCCAGCTCCACGACGTCGACGCAGCCCGGTTCGGGCCGCTGGTTCACCAGTACGTGCGGCACTCCGTCGAAGCGGGTGACCAGGAACGCGACGAGGCCGGTCCCGTGCGCGGCGATCATCGGCTGGGACCACGCGCCGACCTCCCGGCCGGCGGCCTCCACCCGTACCCCGATCACGTCGAAGAACCGGCCGCTCTCGTGGGCGATGCCGGACGGGCCGCGCTGCCAGCCCTTGAGCTCGGTGAGCGGCAGCCGCTCGGTGCGTACGTCGATCCGGCTGCGGGCGGCGGTGATCCAGCTCAGCAGGTCCTCGGTCGTGGAGGGGCCGGAGCCGCGCCGGTGCGACGAAGGCCGTACGCGCGGCTCCCCCTCGAACGGCATGCAGGCCAGCACGCTGCGCGCGTCCATGCTGACCAGGTCGTCGATCCTCAGCAGCCGGCGTATCTCGGCGAGGGTCAGCCAGGTGAAGCCGTCCGCGGCCTCGACGTCCTCGCGGACCTCCACGATCATGTTGCGGTTGCGCTTGCGCAGGAACCACGACGCCTGTTCGGACTGGCGTACGTCGGCGATCACCCGGTGCGCGGCCGTGTTCTGGAAATACTCGAGATACGGAACGGGCTTTCCCCGGTGGACGCCACTGAAATTACTGCGCGTGGCCTGTACGGTGGGGGAAAGCTGAAGCCCATTGATGTTCCCCGGCTCGGCCTTGGCCTGCATAAGGCACCGCACTACACCACCGAAGCGTTTCACCAGAATTCCGAGAATTCCTGTTTCCGGCTGATTTATTATGGGCTGGTCCCAGCTTTGGACAGCCCCCTCGGAAAGGTGCGTACGCAGCCCCTCGATGGAGAAGAACCGGCCGCTCCGGTGCGTCAGCGCGGCGGCGCCCGGGGCGCAGTCCCAGGAGTCCAGCGCGGTCAGCGGGACACGCTCCACCCGCGTGTAGATGTTCTGCCGAGCGGCCTCGAACCACCGGTGAAAAGCCGCCGGAGCGTACGGCGTATCGGCGAGAAATTCCTTCATCAGCAACTCTCGGACTAGGTGGGGACCGACGCGTCACTATCAGCAGAGACTGATTTTCGCGCAGGCCGCCACCTTTTGGCGTCTCCCAGATTGCTCACACTGTCCGCTGCCCGGTTCATCAATTGGGGAAGCGGGAAGGCCCCTCATCGGATCGCGGGAAGCCGTCGCCGAAGACGCGCGGTGGCCGCGCTCCGGCCGGGGGTCAGGCCGGCTGACCGATCAGGTGGTGGCAGTGACTGTCGTACACCCACTGCTCCCACTCCTCGGGCGTCCAGCCCCGTTCGGACACCAGCAGGTGGTACAGCTCCGGGCCGAGCAGGACGTACGAGATATCGACGGCCCGCTCCACGGCGAGCCCGTCCGGCAGGGCGTGCTTGCCCGCCAGCGACTCGACGAAGCGGCGCTGCACGATCAGCCGCTGGCGCTTGTTCGCCTCCCACAGCTCGGCGCCGTCGCCGCTCGTCGTCGCGGCGTTGCGCAGCACTTCGAGCAGCGGGCCGACGCGCTCGAAGACCAGACGGGTCAGGCGTACCTGGAGCCGCAGCTGCTCGCGGGGATTCTCCGCCGCGAGCGCCTCGACCACCTGGGGGCGTTCCAGCGTCGGTACCGGGTCCTCGTCGCCCGCGATGTGGACGTCGATCAGTTCCTTGAGGATCCGCTGCTTGCTGCCGAACGAGAAGTAGATCGTCTGCACCGCCACGCCGGCCTCGCGGGCGATGGACTCGATGGTCGTCGCACCGTAACCGTGTTCGACGAACAGCCTCATCGCGGTATCGAGCATCCGGTTGCGCGTCTGCTGCGCCTTCAGCCGGCGGGCGGGGGGCTTGTTCACCATCTGGTCCACTTCCTACTCACTGCGACACGCGTCCGAAACGCCGCTGGGCGGCGCGTCCGGAGATCCGCCGTGTCGGCGCCCTTCCCGCTCCAGCAGGCCAGGCAAGTATGACTGCCGTGCCGGGCCGCCGGGCACGGGGCCACGCTGGCCGGGCACCGTGACGGCGGTGACCACGATTCCCCGCTCGACCAGCCACCGGCCAGACAGCTCACGCGGGGCCGGTCCGCCGTCCCGCGTCGACGCGTCCGGCACGGGCGCGACGTGCGCCGTGAACTCCTGACGGTCGGGGAACCAGTCCACCCGCACCTGACCGAACCGCAACGGGAGCCCGGTGAGCGGGTACCACGCCTTGTACACGCTCTCCTTGGCGCTGAAGAGAAGCCTGCCCCAGTGCACCTCCGGTTCCCGGAGGGCCAGTTGAGCGATGCGGGCCTCCTCGGCCGGCCGGGCGACAGCGCCCAGGACTCCCTCCGGAAGAGGGTGATGGGGTTCGGCGTCGATGCCGACCGAAGCCATCCGGGAGAGGTGGACGACGGCCGCCGCCCGGTACCCGGCGCAGTGCGTGATGCTGCCGCGGACGGCCTCGGGCCACAGCGGCGCGCCCTTCGTGCCCCACAGCAGCGGCCGTGCGGGCAGGCCGAGACCGGCCAGCGCCCGGCGGGCGCAATACCTGCCGGTGGCGAACTCGCGCTGCCTGCTCCGCACGGCACGGGCGACCAGGGCCCGCTCCGCCGGAAACAGCCCGGCCCCGTCCACGTCCCCGAAGACCTCGGCCGTCGCGACGGGTTCCGGGAGTACGCGTTCGATCACGGGCCCTCACTCCCCCCGCACTCCGACGGTCCCGGTGATCTCCAGAACGCCGTCCGGCCGCCATCGCCCCAGTCTGCCGGAACGAAGTGGCGCGCCGCCTCCGTGGACCGGTGATCCCCACCGCGGGGCGGGGATGCTGTCGAAGGGCAGCGCCGGCCCGGTCGCGCAGACCTCCCCGGCCAGGCCGGTCGGCACCAGGCGGCCGTCCGGCCCGAGGATCCGTACGTGGGCTCGTGGTACGGGTCTGCCCACCGCGATGCCCGTGCCCCCGGTCCGGTGTCCCGGCGGCAGCTCCCGCGTCGCCCAGGGCACGGCTCCGCCCGCCGGGGCGAACTCGGCCCACAGCCGTGTCGTCGGCAGTACCTCGAAGTGCAGGTCGGCCAGGTCGTCCGGGCACGGGCCGCCGAGGAGCACGACCACCCGTGGCCTGGCGGGGCGTGGTGCCTGCCGTGCGGCCTCCAGGACCAGCCGGTACTCGCGCGGGCCGAACACGGCCACGGCCGAACCGAACGCACCCGCGGTGTCGGCGCCGCCCCCGGCGGGCGGTACGCGGACCGCTCCGCCGCAACGGAACGCCCACCACATGGCCGACAAGGAAGGTGCGCCGAGCGGCAGTTGGGAGGTCCGCACGGTGGACGTGACCCTGCCCACGTGATGGACCCGGGCCGCCAGCGCGAGCCCCCACGCCCGGTGGTCGACCAGTTGACCGCCGCCGACGGGGCCGTCCCCGTGGTCGACGAGCAGGTACGCGGCCCCCGTCGGCTCGGAGCGGGGCAGCGCGCGGTCCACCCGCAGCGCGCCGATCTTGCTCCATGCCTCCTCGGCGTCCAGGACCAGGCAGGCGGCCCTGCCCGCCCACACCGGCTGGGTGGAACGGCTGCACAGGGCGGTGCGCGCCCCGCTGATCCGGGCGACACGCTCCACCAGGGCGGCGTCGGTTCCGGGGGCGACCGGCACGCAGACTCCGCCGGCCTTCAGTACGGCGAGCTGTGCCAGCAGTGCCTGGGCGTGGCTCTCGCAGTGGACGATCACCGGGTCGCCGAGCTGTACCCCGCCCCGGACCAGAGCGGTCGCCAACTGCACCGCCCTGGCCTCCGCCTTGCCGTAGGTGAGGAGGTGCGGGCCCTCCTGGAGAGCGATGGCGGCCGGTTTGCGCAGAGCGGCCCGCGAGAACATCCCGTCGAGCGTGGACGTCTCCTCCACGACCGGCGGGGGACGTTCGTGCCCCGCCGCACGCGTACGGGCCCGGCCGTCGACGAGGACCTGATCAGTGAGTACCACGGCTCCCCTTGTCCTGATGAATGACAGCGAGGCGCACAGGTACGGCCTGCCTCGGTGATCGGCTGACGAACCCGGATGTTCGGCGGTCCCCCGGCGCTACGGCGTAGCCGGTACGAGGGCCACCGCCCTCACCTCACGCCCCGGGTGCGGAGGGGGTACGACGGGCCGCCGCGACCTCGGCGCGGGCCGGTGAGCGGCGTGCGGCGAGCAGCGACCGGACCACGGTGTCCGGACGGACCACCGACGCCGGCGGGGCCAGCAGGTGCTGGACGTTGAGCATGACGCGGTGTGCGGGCACCGACACATGGCTGGCCATCATGACCTGGCGCACGTACCGGTTCATGAAGTCGGTGGTGCGTCCCTTGGCCCCGGTGGTCTCGGGATACATGAAGTCGCTGCTGGTCGACATCTGCCACGGTGTGGCGATGACCTTCGACGCCGCCCGGTAGTACCGGCGGGCCATGGCCGCCGTGGCCGCGCCGTGCCGGTCCAGGGACCGGGCCAGCTCCACGGCCTCCAGGGTGGCGACCGTCATGCCCTGGCCGTACAGCGGGTTGAAGCTGCATATCGCGTCACCCAGGGCGACGTATCCCTCGGGCACCCGCGAGAGCCGTTCGAACCAGCGCCGGCGGGCGGCCGGGTACAGGAAGCGGTGGGCGTCGTCGTCGCTGACCGGCTTGGCCCGGGCCAGCAGATCGGACACGTACGGGCTGGGCAGGGCGTCGGCGAAGGCGGTGAAACCCTCCGGGTCCACCGGCGCGTGGGCGCGGTGCCATCCGCCGAGTGTGACCATCCAGCGGTTGCCCTCCACGGCGAACACCGCCGCGGCCCGCTTGTCGTGGGGCGGTACCGCCGACATCAGGTAGAGCAGGGCGCCCTCGTGCAGTTCCCCGGGCTCACGGTGCAGGACACGGGTGGTGTATCCGACGTCGATCTTCACGGTGGTGGTCTTCGGCGCCGGGCAGTCGAGCGCCTCCAGCCAGCGGTCGGTCCGTCCGCCGCTGCGCCCCGTGGCGTCGACGACGAGCGAGGCGCCGAGCCTGCGGCCGTCGTCCAGGTCGACTCCGAGGACCCGGCCCGGTACGCCGGCGAGCCCGCTGACGGCGGTCCGGTCATGGATCCGGACGTTGGGCAGTGCCCCCACCCGGCGCCGGATCGTCTGCTCCAGGAAGGCGCGGGTGAGACTGATGCCCAGCTGCCCGCTGGCGAACCGGGTGCGCAGCGCGCCCATCTGATGGAACAGCAGGTCGTATCCGGGGTCGAAGGGCACCGCGCCGCCCGCGATCAGCTCGTCGGTGAGGCCGGGGAAGAGCTTCTCCAGCTTCATCCGGCCGCTGATGAGCAGTGCGTGCGCGTGCGGGCTCTGGGGCACCCCCTTCCGGTCCTCGGCGCCCTCGGGCAGGACGTCCCTGTCGATCACGGTCACGGAGTCGAACTTCGGGGAGAGAGTGCGCGCTGCGACCAGTCCCCCGATCGAGCCTCCGATGATCACTGCGTGTCCACCGATGACGCCCACGTGCCCTCCTCAGGAAAACAGCAATTCCGGCGCGGCCCGCACCGTTGTGCCATTCTTGGGGCACCGCTCCCAAGGTGTCTTCTCCCGGGTTGCTCAACCGTGAGGGACAGCCGTCAGGACTGAAAGAGTTCCGGAAGTGCGGCGCCGATCGTGGCCCGCTCGACGTCGAACAGCTTTGTCTGCAACGGGGATTTGAGGACCAGGTCGACGAGGATCACCGAACCCGGTGCGACATAGAACGGCCCGGCGCTCCCGACCACAATGGACCGCTTTCCGGTGCCCGCGCTGCGCGAAACCGCCTGTACGTACCAGGGTCCTTCGGGAACGTAATCGATGCCCCAGATCCGGCTGCCGTGCTCCAGCCGCCTGCACCGCGACGGCCGGTCGTAACGGCCCACCGGTGGAATGGCCGCCACGAATACCGGCTCGCCGTCCTGTCCGTCGTTCCGGAAAATTCGCCCCTGGAACGATCCGTAGGCGAAGGCCGCGTCGTCCGTCGTACCGGCGGTGAAATCTATGGCCGTCTGACCGAGCTCAACGAGCCGCCGGAATCGCCCCGGCGACACACCGACGCTCTTCGTGAATCGCGTCGTGAAACTTCCGAGGCTGGAATACCCGACCTGAACCGAGATGTCGGCGATGCGGTCGGAGGTGTAAAGCAGCTTCCGTTTCGCGACCTCCTGCCTTACCGCGGCCAGGAAACGGGCGGGTGGCAAACCGGTTTCCTGCCGGAAAATCCTTGCCATGTGGAAGGGGCTCAGCCTCGCCATGTCCGCCAGCGTGCAGAGCGACAGGTCCTCGCTGTAGCGACCACGTATTCCTTCGATTACACACTCGATCTCAGGCCGCATCAGAACTCCCCCATGAGTGCCGCTGTCCAGCAGGACCGGCCCCTGTGGTTCGAGGCGGGCCCTGGCCCCTTGACTCGTGAACGTAGTGTCAGTCTAGAGTCTCACATGAGAGAGCAACTCTAGAGAGGGACCTTGGTATGAGCGTTGTCCGGATCACCCGCTTCAAGACCGACCCCGCCAACGACGAGGAGATGCTCGCCCGGCGCACCACGCTGATCGCCGCAGTCCGGGCCTCGTTCCCCGGGCTCACCGAAGCGCGGCTCGGCCGGCTCGAGGACAAGTCGTGGGTCGACCACTGGTACTGGGACTCGGCCGAGAGCATGCAGAAGGCGCTGGCAGGAGCCCCGACGATGGCCGAGGCAGGCGCGGCGTTCTCGGTCACGACCGACGTGACGGCCGAGACGGCCGAGATCGTCGACGTGGTGTAACCACCGGCCCACCCGAGCATCCCTTCACCTCTTCTGCCCGCACAGGCGACCCCGTTCCGGGGCCCCTGTCGCGGGCAGAATTTTTTTCACCCGGACATCGGCGCGAGCGGCGTCCGCACCGCCCGAGCCCTCCGAGCCGACCGCCCGCGGACCGGAGGAGTGCGATCCGGACAAGCGGACGCCGCCACCCCGCTTCAGCCGCGGCCGGCGGCACGGCCCGCCGCCACCGCGCAGCCCGGCAATGAGGACATTACGCAGAATCAACAAGAATTAACGTCCGACGAATGGTGACCGGAAGGCTCCGAATCACCACCAAATGCATCGGCCGACGACTTCTTCCGGAACCGCAAGGACGAAGAAGACAGACGCTTGTTCGATCTGTGACTATCTCCTGGGTACGGCATCCGCCGCCGCACGCCGCCTCCGCTCCGAAGACACAGCACGACATCACACGGGATGGCAGTCCAATCGCCTTCGTCCGTGAGCACGGTCGCGTGTCTACGCGCGACACATCACGTCGTACGGATTGTTCTATCAGCGATTGAGTTCACTGGGGGAGCACAATGGAACACGCGATTCAGTGTGCCGTGGAAACGATACGAGAGAGATATTCCGAACCGCTGACGCTCGACGAGCTGGCCGAGGCCGCGATGGTGAGCAAGTTTCACTTCCTGCGGACGTTCCGCCGTATCACCGGGGTTACCCCCGGCCGTTTTCTGAGCGCCATAAGGCTTCACGAGGCGAAACGCCTTCTCGTATCGACCTCGCTCAATGTGAGCGACATCGGCGCGCAGGTCGGCTACAGCAGCACGGGAAGTTTCACCCGCCGTTTCAGTGAGTCCGTGGGGTGCTCGCCGACTCAGTACCGGCACACACGTCACGGCACCCGCCGTCCGGCCGACCGGGCCATCGGACTCGTCGGACACGGCACGCAGCCGGCCGGTCAGGGCTCGATATCGGGCGTGGTGCGGTCCCCCGGCGGAACGGATTCCGGCATTTACATCGGGGTGTTCGAGAGCCCCATTCTGGAGCGGTCCCCCGCCGCCCGTGCGATTACCGCGCATTCGGGCCAGTTCCGTATGACAGGCATTCCGAACGGGACCTGGTACGTGCACGCCGTGGCGCACACCCCTCTCCCGGGCACCACCCCGGCCTCGACCCCGCAGCCCGTGCTCTCCGGGACGACGGGCCCGGTCACCGTCGGCCCCGGGGCCTGCCCGGCCGTCCGGATCACCCTGCGACCGCTCGGCTGGGCCAACCCGCCGATCCTGTTCGCGCTCCCGGTCGAGTGGTCCGCCGCCGCGTCCTGACAGGCGGGGTTCCGACACACGAGAGCTGTCCCGGTCCGCGGACCGGGACAGCTCTCGTCATGCGGCTGTCACACCTTGCCGTCGATGTGTTTGCGTACGAACGTGTAGGCTCGGTCGCCGATCTGACGGCCCATGTCCCAGGACGCCTCGATCGCCGGCATGAAGTGCACGCCGCCCCAGTACCGGGTCAGACCGCAGTCGCGCGCCCAGTCGGTCCAGTTGTCCCAGCTGAGCACCATGTCCTGGGCGGGCGTGACCCCCGGCTCCACCAGGGACGAACCCTTGCGCGCGGGGATGCGGACCTTGAGCTCGTCGCTGCCCAGCATGCGCCGCACCACCTGCGCCTGCGCCGAGCACAGGGAGGTCGAGCCGGACGGGTACTCCGGGTGGTCCACCACGGCCAGGTAGCTCTGCCACTGGTCGGCCGGGATCTTGACGGTCCCCTTGCCCGGTCCGCCCCAGGCGGTCACCGGCCGGTCCCCGTACACGTGGCGGACGGCGGTGAACGGCCGGACGGAGTCGTAGACGTGCTTGTTGTACCAGGCGGCGATCGAGGCGTCGAACGTGGCGGTGTCGGCCGCCATGTGGAGGTGGATCCATCCGTCGAGGTCCAGCCCGGCGCTCTCCGCGACCGAGCCAATGGCGGCGCCGAGACTGGTGAACTTGTCGTCGAACATCTCCGCTTTCATCTTCTGCTCGTCGGTCAGGCCCGCCGACGTCGCCAGGATGCCGTCCGCCTGGCGCTTGTACGCCTTGCGGTCGTGGTGGTCGCTGGCCGCCGGCGCGGGGAGGCGGAACTCGCTCGGATCGGCGTACGAGTACGGCCGGACCAGCCGCAGTTGCGGTGTGACGAAATGCTGGACCTGGAAGACACCATTTCCCTTCGTCACGACGTTGGGCTGCCAGCGCGAGGGATTCTTTACCCGGTAGGCCGTATTCACCGGCTCGTACCCGGTGTAGTCGGCGAACGGCTGGAGGTTGTACGTGCGGCCGCCGTGGTCGCCCAGCTGGTTCATTCCGTCGTGCATGCGGCTCTTGATGACACCCTTTGCCGCGAGATTGCCGATCCCGACCGGGGTATCGGTGTTCTCCTGATTGTCGTCCGGGTCCATGTCGACCGAGAGCATTACCTCCCGCCAGACCGTCCGGAATTGCGGGAGAAGAGCGCTGTACATGCGGTACGAGGCGTAAAGCAGCGCGATGTTCTTGTTCTTGTTGGTCTTCGCTTCGCCCGCCGGGCGCCGGCCGAGGTTCGAGTGCACCCCGACCGCGGTCGGGTGGTACGGCGCGATCGCGTCGAACCAGGCGTGCGCCACCAGGTTCGCGAATCGGATGATGAGCGAGGCGTCGCTCGGCGCGATCGTCGACCTGATCGGGTCCCCGGAGACCGGCCCGAACACGTCCAGGGCCGCGTTGCCCTTGTCGAAGTCGAAGTGGTGCCGGACGCCCCGCGCCGCCTGCGCCTTCGGCGCCGCGGGACCCAGCCAGTCGGCCGCGACGAGCCCGGCTCCCCCGGCGACGCCGAAAAGTATGGAGCGGCGTGCGACGCCGTCGCCCTGTCTGCGCGCATTCCGGTGCTCGGTCATGCCAGTCCCCCTGATGTGAGTGGCCGGCGATTTCGCCGGCGCGGCAACCATCACAGAAGGAGTCAGGCGTGTCCTCTCCTGAATTGCTCGACATGAGACGGGGCAATCCGGCATTTTTCGCACGTCGAGTCACGGCCGGAGCGACCGTCCGCACCGAACCGGCATCTGACCAGATGCTGACACTAGAGTCGTCATACAGTATGGTCGGCCTCGCCGGGCGGACGACCGTGCCCGCTGCTTGCCGGCGCGTGGTCAGGCTTGGGAAGCGGCTCCCCCCGCCTGAGGGGGCGGCTGCACGACGCCGACGAGATGGACGTAGACCACGGACGAGTTGACCCCGTCCAGCGCCAGCGTCTCGTTCACGGTGTCGTCGTAGAACCCGCCCAGCCCGACCGAGGATTTACCCAGCCACGTCGCGACGAGCGCCAGGTTCTGCGCGAGGTGACCGCTCTCCTGCAAGACCAGCCGATAGGAGCGCAGGCCGTAGTGGAGACGCTGAAAGGTCAGGTCCGCCACCGTGAAGATCCACAGCGGGCAGTCGTCGACGTGCAGATTCCCGCCGGCCTTGGGCGGGAACACCACCCGCGGGTCCGTGGCGGGCGCCATCCGCATCAGTTCGGCGCAGATGTCCCGGGCACTCAGCTGGTCGAGCGCGTGCCCCGCCGGGTCGTAGAGGTAGGTGCCCCGCGCCAGTCCGGCGACGTCGTGGCAGTAGAGCAGCGTCCGCAGCGGGTAGCGGGTGCCGCCGCTGGGGTACGGCCGGACCGGGTACGAGACGTCCGCTCCCGGCATGGTCTTCTCCGCGGTCACACCCGCGGAGAAGTACAGCAGGGTGCTCAGTTCGTCGAGCGTGACCGGGCCGCCGTAGTACCCGTAGGCGCTGCGCCGGGCGAGCAGGACCTCCTCGAACCGGGGCGCGTCCGGCCCCGGGGCCTGCGGCCTCGCCAGCTCGACGCGTGCCAGCACGGGCGGCAGCTCCTGCCGTCCCTCGCAGGTCGCGCCGGGCATGTCGGGGCGCTGGTCCATGAGCCGGGCCCCGAAGTACTTGCCGTACTCGTGCGTGCGCCGGTCCG
Source organism: Streptomyces agglomeratus (assembly GCF_001746415.1). NCBI lineage: Bacteria > Bacillati > Actinomycetota > Actinomycetes > Kitasatosporales > Streptomycetaceae > Streptomyces > Streptomyces agglomeratus. The sequence goes on along the minus strand of NZ_MEHJ01000001.1, from coordinate 6,710,604 downwards.
CGGCCGCCGGGGAGTCCGCGAAGAAGGGATCACGGCGGCCCTCGGAGACCAGGTCCATCGACACCAGCCAGGCCACGTACGCCTGGTCGTGCGCGTCGAGTCCCAGCTGTTGGTGCATCAGCCGGGTCAGGGCCCGGAAGACGGTCCGCGGGGACGCGTCGAGCCGCCCGGCCTCGTGCCGCGCCGTCAGCGCCGCCCAGGTCTCGCACTGCCGGCGGTACCAGTCGCCGACCGTGGTGCCGGGTGCGGAGATCTCCGCACGCGTACGGTCGTGCCGGTGCTGCCACTCCGCCTCGTTGCGGAAGTGGTCCTCCTCCGCGCGGCCGCGCGCGTCGGCCACGTCCGCCTCCCCCGCCAGGGAGGAAGCGTGGCCGCGCAGCCACTGGACGGCGCCACCCCAGTCCGCCCCGGTGGCCGACGCCGACGCCAGCGTCAGGGCGGCGGCCGCGCGCAGGCGTTTCTCGCGCGACGGCGTCGCCCGTATCGTCTCGATCGCGAGGCGGCCGCCCGCCGCGAACTGCTCGGCGCAGACCGCGAATCCCTCGGCGCCGCCGAACCGGTCCGTGTCCGGGGCGCAGGGTGTTTCCGCCACCGCCTCTTCCAGCGCAGCGCCGTCAGGGCCACCGGAGGCGATCGCCTCGCGCAGGGCCGTCACGCTCCCGTCGTCGCCGAGGACATGGACGCGCAGCCGCGCCCCGTCCGGACCGGTCCGCTCCCAGTACCAGCTCTCGACGGCGCCGCCGGCCGTGGCCGCGGCCGCCCAGGGGCCCACCACGGTGAGCAGCAGTCGCTCCGCCCGGTCCGCGTCCCTTTCGAGCGGCACCTCCAGGGACCTCCAGACGGACTTCCCGTCTCCGGTGCCTTCGGTGCCTCCGGTCCTGAACATCGTCGTCATTCCGCCATCCGTCCTCGGTCCGCAGATACGCGCACGGAATTACTCGGCCTTGCGCAGGAATTGCCGACCATAGCCGCGGGATCGCGGGACCCACAAGACTTCCCGGTGACGGGTAAGAACAGCAATTTGGGATATTCTCGCGGGCCTTGTGCCATGTGAAACTGACCGATAAAGCACGTGAGAGCGGCCTCCCCCGAGAAAGAGACCGCCGACGAACCGTGAGCATCGGGAAAAGCCGGCGAAGCCCCGGACGGTACACCCGGATCCGACGGCTGTCCGTACGCGCGCACACGCACGGTGGCGACGAGCAACGTGGCAGAGGAAGCCTCCCGGTCCTCATCGGATCAGGGACACCAGCGCTGGGAGACTCAAACGTGAAGTCGATAAAAGTTCTCATCGCGGGCGGGGGGATAGGCGGACTGGCTCTCGCCGTCGCCCTGCGCGAGCGTGGCATCAGCGCCGAGGTGTTCGAGCGCGCGAAGAGTTTCGGCAACACCGGCTCGGGCGTGGAGCTGACGCCCAATGGCGTCAAGTCCGTCGACCGCATCAGCCCCCGGCTCGGGTCGGCAGTACGGGCCGCCGGCTGGTCCAGCGATCTTCATGCCGACGACATGCCCATCATGTCCTGGGACGGAAAGCTGCTGAAGAGCCGCGAGGTCGGCAACTTCCCGGCGAAGTGGGGAGCGCCGATGATCGGCATCCTCCGGGCCGAACTGCACCGGCTGCTCGTCGAAGCGGTGCACCGGCCGGGCCCGACCCCGGTGACGGTCCATCACCAGGCCGCCGTGGTGGCGGCTTCGACCAGTGGTGACACGGCGAGTGTCCGGCTGGCAGACGGCCGTACCGTGACCGGCGACCTGGTGGTCGGGGCCGACGGGGTGCGCTCCACGCTCCGGTCCGTGGTCACCGGCGATGTGCAGCCGCGCTACCTCGGCTTCACCTCCGTACGCGGCATATCGAAGAGACCGGCGCAGCACGGTGACGGCTTCGTTTTCGTCGGCCCGGGCGGGCACTTCTTCGCCGAGGCGTGCGACGAGTCGCGTCTCTTCTGGACGGCCACCATCAACGCTCCGGAGCACAGCTGGCCCGCGAAGCCGGCCGAGCAGGCCAGGGCCGACCTGCTGGAGCTGTGGGGCGGATGGTCGGCCCCGCTGTCCGAGACCGTCGCCTCCTGCGACCTGGAGGACCTGGTCGTCACCGACGTCCACGACTGCCCTCCGCTGAAGCGCTGGCACACCGGCAGGCTCGTGCTGCTGGGCGACGCCGCGCACCCGATCGGCCCGGTGCTGGGCCAGGGCGCCAACATGGCGCTCGAGGACGTCGCCAGCCTGGCCTGTCTGCTGGCCGAGAACGACGTACCCGCCGCGCTGCGGATGTACGGGCGGGTCCGGTCGCAGCGCGCCAACAAGATCGTCCAGCATTCCCGGCTGCTGGCCCGGCTGGGCCACACCACCAACCCCCTCGTGGGCATGGTCCGCGACGCCCTGATCAAGTCCATGAAGCGTCGTGAGGACACCTACCGGGACAAGGAACTCTTCAGCTACAGCCCTTGAGGGCCGGCTGAGACAGCGTGCCACCGACAGCCCCTTCCCACCGCAGAGGAAAACGATGACCAACCTCGCTGACTACGTCTTCCACAACGTGCCCGCCCAGCTGAGCCCCCTGGAGGAATTCCTCGACCCCTTCACCCGCGCCGAACTGGACGAGATCGCACCGGGCGCGGGCGCGCGCTACCTCGACCTGGGCGCCGGCGGCGGTTCGGTCACGAGGATGCTGTCCGAGCTGGCGGGCGAGACCGGCCAGGTCACCGCGATCGACCAGGACACGCACATGGTCGCTCCCGGTCCGAACATCGACATCCACACCCAGGACCTGAGCACCGGCGAACCGCTGGCGGCCGAGGGCCCGTTCGACCTCGTCCACGCCCGGCTGCTCACCCATCACCTGGAGAACCGGGTGGAGTTCGTGCACCGGCTGGCCGGCTCGCTGCGGCCGGGCGGCTGGCTGCTGCTGGGCGAGTTCGTCCGTTCGGCCCCGAAGGTGGTGTCGGCGCCGAGCGAGGAGCACGCGGCGGTCTTCCGGCGCGTACTGGACGGTCTGTACGACGTGATGACGGCCAAGCACACGCACGGCAGCTGGGGGCACGAGGTCCACCGGACGATGCTCGACGCCGGACTGACGTCGGTGCGCACCCGCTGGCACTTCGAGAGCTGGACCGGTGGCGGCCACGGCTGCCGGCTGTTCGAGAACAACGTCAGCCAGAAGCGCGAGGTCATGATCGAGGCCGGCATAGCCGCCGCCGACATCGACTTCTTCCTGAAGGACCTCATGCACAACCCCGACATGGTGGTGCGCAGCCATGAGTTCGTCTCCATCCGCGGCCGGCGTGACTGAAGGAGGTTCCGCCATGAGCAGCGGCAGCCGCCACATCGCGTTCTTCAACGTTCCGGCGCCCGGCCATCTGGCGCCGACGCTCGCCGTCGTGGAGGAACTGGTCCGCCGGGGTCATCGCGTCAGCTACCCGGCCACGGAAGCCTTCGCGAAGGACGTCGCGTCGGCCGGGGCGACCGTGATCCCGTACGAGTCGACCATCGACATGCAGCGGGACTTCCCGCCGGGAACGGACAACTGGCTGGCCAAGGTCCTCCTCGGCGGCGTCCGCGAGGGCATCGCCACCTCGTCGCTGTTCGACGCGCACTTCACGGAGGACCGTCCGGACGTCATCGTCTACGACGGGTTCGTACGCTGGATCGGTGAGCTGTTCGCGGCGAAGTGGGACCTCCCCGCGGTGCGGCTCTTCCCGGTGGGCTGTGTCAGCCAGCACGTCACACCGGCCGCCATCGGCGATGCCGCGTACGCCGAACTCCAGGAGGAGATGCGGCGGTACGCGGCGATGCACGGGGTCGATCCCGAGACCGCCTTCCACCAGCTGAAGGGCGATCCCGGGGCGCTCAAGCTCGTCTTCTATCCGCGCAGATTCGGTTACGTCGACGCGGAGACCGACGACAGGTTCGTCTTCGTCGGCCCCTGCTTCCGGGCGGAGGACTTCCAGGGCGAGTGGGAGCCGCCGGCGAGCGGTGACCCGGTGGCGCTGGTCTCCCTGGGGACCAGCTTCAACCAGCAGCCGGAGTTCTTCCGGATGTGCATCGAGGCGTTCGACGGCCTGCCGTGGCACGTGGTGATCGCGCTGGGCCCCGGGACCGATCCGGCCGAACTGGGACCGCTGCCGCCCAATGTCGAGACGCACGGCTGGATTCCGCTCCAGGCCGTGCTCCGGCACGCCCGTCTCACCGTCTGCTCCGGTGGGACCGGGACCGTGATGCACGCCCTGCACGCCGGCACACCGCTGGTGGTGGTGCCGCAACTGGCCGCGGCCGAGGGCCTCGCGCGCCAGCTGGCGGACTTCGGAGTGGCGCGCGTGATCGGCCGGGAGGAGGCATCGGCGAGCGGGATCCGGAGCGCGGTGCTGGACATCGAGGCCGACGAGGTCGCGTGGGCCGCGACGCGGGACATGCGGGAGCACATTCACGAGTCCGGCGGGGCGGTCAGGGCGGCCGACGAGATCCTGGCCCACCTCGAGCGGAGTGACCCGCCGGCGCGCTGACGGTGTACCGGCGGCCGGGCTGCCCCCCGGCCGGCGACGGCTCCTGACTCCGGCAGCCCCGGAGTCAGGAGCCGTCGTAGTCGTTGCCCGAGAGCTGCTGGGCGAAGTTGATCAGTTCGGTCTCGAAGAGGGCGCCGCTGTCCGTCACCGCCCACGCCATGTGGCCGAAGATCTCCATCGCGATGATGCCGTAGAGCCTCGCCCAGGCAGCGAGGAACGCGAAGATCACCGGGAGTTCGAGCCCCTCCTGGCCGCTGAGGTACTCCCGCAGGCCGGGCGCCAGCCGGTCCTCTATGAGTTCCACCGGGGGCGTCCTGAGGGCCCCGCGCCGGTCGAGTTCAGCGATCTCTCCGAGGAACGACACCCCCACGCACGCGGGCGCGTAGTCGGGTTCGTCCTGGTCCGGGCCGCCCTCGACGCCCGGTGGCGGCGGGCCGAGCATCAGCCCGAACTCCGCGCGGTGCTCCAGTCCCCAGGCCCGGAAGGCGCGTGCCATCGCCAGCAGGCGCGGCAGCGGGTCGGCGCCGGGCAGGCTGTCGCGCGCCGCCGTGGTCACCTCGCCCAGCTCCTGGAACAGGTCGCTGCGTACGCCTGCCACCAGCGCGTCCAGGCTTGGGAAGTAGCGGTAGAGCGCCGAGGGCGTCATCCCCATCTCCCGCGAGATCGCCCGCAGGGAGACGGCCGACGGGCCGCCCTTCACCAGCAGCTGTCGAGCCACGTCCTTGATCTCCGCCACGGCGGACGCACGCCGCTTCTCACGCCAGTTCGATGACATCCGCTTGCCCACTTCATCGGGTCCAACCTGCGGTCAGCATTTCACGAGAACACGCTTGACAACAGAGTACATCGCCCGCAAAGTTAACGGTGTTCTCGTTTCGGTGTGTTGTTCACTCGATGAAGGTGCAGATGTGAGTACGCAAACCAAGGCGTTAGCCGGTACGGACAGTCCGGGACCGGCCACAGCGACGCCCGCTATCGAGATCAGCGGGCTGACGAAGAAGTACGGCTCGTCGGACGTCGCGTCCGTCGACAACGTGTCCCTCTCCGTTCCCCCCGGCGCGGTCTTCGGCTTCCTCGGCCCCAACGGGGCCGGCAAGACGACGACGATCAAGATCCTCGCCGGGCTGCTGGCGGCCACCTCCGGCCGGACACTCCTCAACGGGTACGACGTGACCCGCCAGCGCTCCGCCGCGATGCAGCAGTTCGGCGCGGTGCTGGAGGGCTCCCGCAACGTCTACTGGACCCTCTCCGCCTGGCAGAACCTGCTGTACTTCGGGCGCCTCAAAGGGATGCGCGGCGCCGACGCGCGCGCCCGCGCCGAGGAGCTGCTGACCGGCCTGGGCCTGTGGGAGCGCCGCGACGAGAGCGTGGGCGGCTATTCCCGGGGCATGCAGCAGAAGGTCGCGGTGGCCGCCGCCCTCATCGCCGACCCGCCCATCGTGCTGCTGGACGAGCCGACGATCGGGCTGGACGTCGAGGCGACCCGCACCGTCATGGACTGGATCCGCACGCTGTCCCGCGACCGCGGCAAGACGGTGCTCCTGACCACCCACCAGATGAACGTCGTCGAGGAACTCTGCGACCGGGTGGCCGTGATCCGCGAGGGCCGCGTCATCGCCGACCTGCCGACCGAGCAGCTCCTCTCGCAGTTCCGGGAGCGGGACAAGTACGAGGTCCGCATCGAGGGCGAGCTGCCGGAGCTGACGATGCCGTCCGGCTTCACCGCCTCCTCGGTCGAGGGAGCGACGATCATCTCGGGGCGGGTGGCAGACCCGCAGGAGATCTACGCGCTCGTCGACCGGCTGCGCGAGCAGCGGGCCGTGGTCCAGTCACTGGCCCAGGTCCAGCCGGATCTCGAAGACGTCTTCATGGGTCTCATCAAGGGGCCGGCCCATGACTAGCCTGGCGTCCCCGGACACCGCGCGGGCGCCCGGCCGGCCGGCCTGGGCCGACTGGCGGCTGACACCGGCCACCGGGCTGCGCGTGATGAGCGCCGAGGTCCGCAAGGGCCTGCTCTCGCAGCTCGCCCACCCGATCGGTCACATCATCACGCTGGTCATCAGCACGATGCTGTACCTCGGCATGCAGTACGTGATGGGCCAGGGCTCGCTCCGCCGGGACCTGCTCCCGGAAACCCTGGTCGCCATCAGCGGCTACTGGTTCCTCCAGTACGCCAGCCTCGTCATGGTGGCGGACCTCGTCGAGGAGAAGCGCGGCGGCACCTACTCCCAGAGCCACATGTCACCCGCGCCGCCATGGGTGATCATGCTGGGACGGCTGGTCACCGCGTCGGTGATGGGCCTGCTGGTGGCCCTGGTCGCCACGCTGGTGCCGATGCTCGTGGCCGATGTGACGATCCCGCTGCGGCCCGAGGCGCTGCTGCCCTACGCGCTGGTGATCATCAACGTCCTGGCGTTCACGTTCGTACTCGCGGCCATCGCCGTCAGCTCGCCCATGGTCGGCGCCCTGCACTCCCTGTTCACCTCGCTGGTCATCCTGCTGAACGGCTCGATGATGCCGCTCGGCCTCTACCCGGACTGGCTGGCGGTGGTGGCGCGCTTCCTGCCGACCACTCTGGGCGTGGAGGCGACCACCAAGGTGCTCTTCGAGGGGCAGTCGCTCGGGGACATCTGGTCCGACGGAACGCTGCCGTGGCTGATCGCCTACACCTTCGCGCTCGTCCTCTTCGGGGGATGGCTCTTCGCCCGCAACCAACGCAGAGCCGTACGCGACGGCCGGCTCGGCCAGTACTGAAATGAGTGGGGACCGACCATGACGACGCTCACTCCGACAGCCGGCCGCACCACCGGCCCGGCAAGCACCGCGGACCGCCCGCGCGCCGCCACCTATTTCAACGGCTTCAGCAACGAGGTGCACAAGGGCCTGCTGAGCCTGGTGGCGGGGTGGCGCGAGGTCCTGGTACAGATGATCACTTTCCCGCTGTTCTACCTGCTGCTCGTCCTGTTCATGGGACGCGGACAGCTGCGGGACGACCTCCTCCTGCCGGGGCTCCTCGGCATGGTGCCGCTCACCTTCATCCACGAACAGGTGAACCGGGCCTTCTGGAGCTACCTCGGTGACATGCAGTCAGGCGTGCTGGAGCAGACGTACCTCACGCCGCTGCCGTCCTGGACGCTGGTTCTCGGCCGTCAGGTCGCCGCCATCGTCTCGGCGCTGCCGAGCGCGCTGTCCGTCCTCCTCGTGGGAGTCATCACCATCGAGGCCAGGGGCGGGGACATGCCCTGGGACGTGCAGACCCTGGTGCCGCTGGCGTCCATCGTCATCGGAACCTGCGGCCTCGCGCTGATCCTGTGCGGACTGACCCTGGTGTTCAAACGCATCGAGATCATCACCCAGTTGTCGGTGGCCGTGTGGTTCATCGCGGGCGGCACGTTCGTCCCGCTCGACAACATGCCGGACTGGACGGCCTTCATCAGCCGGCTCGTCGTCCCGATCTCGCCGAGCATCGAGGCGATGCGCGACATCCTGGTGGGCGGTCACTCCCTGACCGGCCTTCAGAGCGGCTGGGGACTGTGGTGGGTGCTCCTCCAGCCCGTCCTGATCGTCGCGGTCGGCGTGTTCCTCTTCGCCCGCCTGGAGCGGGTCGCCAAGCGCCGGGGAACCCTCGGCCGCTACTGACGGCCCGCCCGCAGACCCTCCGGGCCGTCGCGACGGCCGCGTCAGACCCCCGTCCGGGACGCCTCGCCGGTCACCCCCGTACCGGCCAGCCACCGGATGACGCGCTCGCCGACGGCCCGGAGTCCGCCGCCTGCCACGATCGAGTAGTGGTCCCCCTCAAGGATCTCGACCTCGATCCCCGGGCACACCGCCCGCCAGGCGGCGCCCGGCCCCTGGAGGGACCCCTGCTGCTTCCCCGCGACAAACAGCAGCGCCGGAACCTCACAGGGGCCGGGCCGGTAAGCACCCAGGAGCCGCAGGTTGTGCGCGTGCGCGCCCGACAGCCGCTCGAAGCCCGCCTCATCGATCTCCGAGGGGAGCAGCCCGTGCCCGACCGCAGCCGCCCTCGCGGTCCGCGTCAGCTCCTCGGGTCCCGCCTCCCGGACCGCGGCCACCAGACCGGCGGGCGGACGCCCGCCGGCCAGGTCGCCGAGGAATTCGAGGTGGGCCTCGGCCGCCGTGGCCGGCGTACGCCCTTCGGCGACCAGACTGTCGATCATGAAGACGCGGCACGCGTGGCCGTCGGCGGTCAGCTGCCGGGCCGCCTCGTAGGCCAGTACCCCGCCCATCGACCAGCCGCCGAGCAGATACGGTCCTTCGGGCGCCAGTTCCCGCAGCTCCCGGCAGTACGAGGCCGCCATCGCCTCCAGGTCCCCTTCGCCCGCCGCGTCGGCGCCCCCGACGAGCAGCCGGCTCTGGAAGGCGCGTACCGGACCGGGCCAGGTACGGGCGAGTTCGAGGTAGCTGGTGACCGAGCCGCCCACGGGGTGGAAGAGGAACAGCCCGGGTTCCGCCCCGCTGCCCGCGCCCTCCGCGAGCGTGACCGCGCACGCCGTCGGCCGGCTGCCGTCGCGGACGGCCGCCGCGAAGGCCCGCAGGGTCGGCGATTCGAAGATCAGGCCGAACTGCACGTCCGCGCCGAGTTCCGCCCGGACCCGGTTGACGAGCCGCAGCGCGAGCAGCGAGTTGCCGCCCAGGGCGAAGAAGTCGCTGTCGGGGCCGACCGAGGGGACTCCCAGCAGCTCGGCCCAGAGCTCACCGAGCCGGCGCGCCACCTTGTCGTCCGGCCCGTCCGGCCCGTCCGCGCCGCCGCCCGCGCCCTCGTCGCCCGGCGCCGCGCCGGCCGCTGCCGCCGCCGTCATGCCGGCCAGGTCGACCTTGCCGTTCGCGGTCAGCCGCAGCCGTTCGACGATCCCTATCTGCCCGGGGACCATGTACGACGGCAGCCGCTCCCGCAGGTGCCGGGTGATCTGCGCCCCGGTGACGCGGGCCCCGTCGCGCGGGACCACCACGGACACGAGCCGTTGCAGGCCGTTCGGCGCGTCCGCCGCGGACACCGCGCACTCGGCCACGGCCGGGTGGCTGCGTACCGCGGCCTCCACCTCGCCGGGCTCGACCCGGAACCCCTGGATCTTGACCTGGCGGTCCTCCCGGCCCAGGAACTCGATGGTGCCGTCCGGCCAGTAGCGGCCCAGGTCGCCCGTCCAGTAAAGGCGTTCGCCGGTCTTCGGATGCGGGACGAACCGTTCGGCCGTGCGCTCGGGGTCGTTCATGTATCCCTGGGCGACCCCGGCCCCGCCGATGTGGATACGGCCGGTGGCCCAGGGCGGCCTGACCTCCATGCGGTGGTCGAGCACGCGCATCGTCTGCCCGCTCAGCGGAGTGCCGTACGGAATACTGCGCCAGTCGGGATCGACCCGGCCGATCTCGTAACTGTTCGACCAGATCGACGCCTCGGTGGCGCCGCCGAGCGCGAGCACCCGTACCTCCGGCCACAGGCACCGCATGCGGTCGGGCAGCGAGGTGGGTATCCAGTCGCCGCTCAGCAGGAACGCGCGCAGCGGCGCCGCGGGTCCTCGCGGCCGGTCGGCGACGACCTCGACGAGCATCTCGGCGAGCGCGGGTACGGAGTTCCACACGGTCACGCCGTGCGCGAGCGCCGCCGCGGCCCAGCCCTCGGGGTCGGGGTGCCCGGCCGCCTCGGGGAGCACGAGGGCGGCCCCGGCCGACAAGGTGCCGAAGACGTCCCAGACCGACAGGTCGAAGCTGAGCGACGAGATCCCGAACACCCGGTCGTCCGGCGCGAGTCGCAGCCGCCGGTTGATGTCCGTGATCGTGTTGAGGGCCGCCCCGTGGCCGATCATGACGCCCTTGGGTTCCCCGGTCGAGCCCGAGGTGTGGATGATGTACGCCAGTTCCCCGGAGTCGCTCACCGGCGGCTCCAGGCCCGGTGCGCCCGGTTCCGCCAGGTCCACGCACAGCGCCGGGAGCGAGTGGTCCGCGCCGGGTCGGGGCATCCGGTGGGACTGGCACAGGAGCACCCGCGCCGAACAGGCGTCGAGCAGCCGGACGAGGCGCTCGGACGGCAGGGTCACGGCCATGGGGCAGTAGGCGGCGCCGGCCCGCAGCACCCCCAGTACGGCCGCCACCTGTTCCCAGCCCTTGTCCATGACGACGGGCACGACGTCGCCCCGGCCGACACCCCGCTCGCGCAGCCACCCGGCCACGGACCGCGAGAGCGCCTCCAGTTCCCCGTACGTCAGGGTGCGGCCGGCCGTGACCACCGCGGGCAGGTCCGGCCGTTCGGCCGCCACGCGCAGGAACGCGTCCTCCAGCCGTCCCGACGGGAGGGGCCCGGCGCTCGTGTTGAGCGCCTCCACGCGCTGCCGGTGGGCCGCCGTCGGCGGCTCGGGCGCGACCTCCGCGCCGCCCGGCGCGGCGAGCGATTCCAGCATGTGCCGGTACGCCTCGAACATCGCGTCCGGGAGACCGGCCGGGAAGGCTTCGTCGACGATGTCCCACACGCACTCGACACCCCCGCCGGGGGCGTCCTTGACCTGCTGGTCGATCAGGACCTGAGGGGTGCGCAGCGCGGACGTGACCGTACGGCAGACGCCCCGTCCTGCGGCCGGCTGCTCCCCCGGTCCGAGCATGCTGTTGAAGACGTAGGGCAGAGCGGCGCGCGAGGTCCAGCCCCGGCGGGCCGCGAGTTCGCGGGTGACCCGCACCGCGCTGACGTCGGAGTGCTCCAGGTCCTTCCAGAGCCGCCGCTGCAACCGGACCGCCCGTACGAAGAAGTCCTCGTCGTCGCACAGGTCCACCTCCAGCGGCAGGGTGGCGCTGAACTGCCCGACCACGCCCTGCGCTTCGGGGTGTTTCACCACCCAGTTCTGGTGCAGGACGTTGAGGCAGAAGTGCGGGGCCGCCGCCCAGGCGCCGAGCACCTCCGCGTACACGTGCAGCAGCCCGGTCGTCGGCAGGACGCGGTGCTTGCGGAAGTTGGCGCGCAGCCGCTGCCACTGCTCCCGGCTCAGCAGGCAGGAGCGCCGGGTCAGCCGGGCGGAGCGGATGCCGCCGGCCGGCCCGGCGAGCGGCAGCCGGGGGGCGTCGGGCAGCGAGTCGAGCCGCGACTCCCAGTACTGCCAGTGCTTGCGGTAGTCGTCGGTGTCCTCGTCGCGGGCGCGCGCCAGCAGGCATGCACGGAAGGTGCCGGGCACCGGAGGCAGTTCGGCTCCGGGGTCGCGGTAGAGCTGCCACCACTCGTCCTGGAGCCTGCGGGTGCTCGTCGAGTCGAGCAGCAGCAAGCTCATGGCGAAGTGCACCCGGGTGCGGTGCGGCCGCAGGCGCTGCGCGGTGATCTCGAACAGCGGCCAGCCGGTGGGCGCCGGGCCCTCGTCCCTCATCCGCTCCCGGGTCCGGCGGATCTCCGCCTCCCGGCGCTCCGCCGGCAGCCCGGTCAGGTCGGTCGTGCGCAGCCGGAACGTGGTGACCTCGCCGGGTCCGAGCACCCGCTGGCCGCCCTCCTCGGTCATCACGGTCCGCAGGTGTTCGTGCCGCGCGATCAGCAGGTCAACGGCCCGCCGCGCCGCAGCGGGGTCGAAGTCCACCATGTCGATCTCGGTGTAGAGGTTCGGCCGGAAGCCGCCGAGTTCCATGAGAGGGCTCGACCCGACCATGTAGGCCGCCTGGAGATCGGTCAGGGGGAACTCGGTGCCGGAGATCGTGGGGGTGTCGTGCGCGGTCACTGCTGCCTCCCGGTGAGTGCGGCGCCCAGCGCCGGCAGTTCGGCGGCCAGGGCCGTCAGGACCTGCTCGCGGGCTTCCTCGTGCAGATAGAAGTGACCGCCGTCGTACATCCGCACCTCGCAGCCGGCGGTCGAGTGCTCGCGCCAGGCGGCCAGTTCGCCGGGCGTCGCCAGGCTGTCGCGCGAGCCGCCGAGTACGAGGACGGGGCAGCCCAGCGGGGTGCCGGGGCTCCAGCGGTAGGTCTCGGAGACCGCGAAGTCCGCGCGCATCATGGGCAGCAGCGCCGACAGTACGGCGGGGCTGTCGAGCAGCTCGGCGGGCGTGCCGTTCAACTCGCGGAGGTGGGCGACGAGTTCGCCGGTCGGCGCGTCGTGGACCTCGCGTTGCCGCGAGGCGAGGTGCGGGGCCCGGCGGCCGGAGACGAGCAGCCGCTCCGGTTCCCGCAGCCCTCTGTCGCGCAGTGTGCGGCACACCTCGTAGCCGACGAGCGCGCCCATGCTGTGGCCGAACCACACGTGCGGCCGGTCCAGCAGCGGCTCCACGGCGTCCACCAGCGCCTCGACGAGCGTGTCGAGCCTGCGGTACGGGGTCTCCCGGAACCGGTTCTCCCGGCCGGGCAGCCGGACGGACACCACGTCGACGGCGGGGGCCAGCCGCTGGGCCCAGGCCCGGTAGAGAGCCGCGCCGCCGCCCGTGTGCGGGAGGCAGAACAGGCGCAGCGGCGCGTCCTCGGCGGATGCCCACCGTACGCACCAGCCGGAGGGCGCGGTACGCAGCGCCGAGCTGCGGCCGGCCGCCGCTACCGCGTCCACGACGCCGCCCTCTCCCCGAGCATGACGCAGGTGAGGTTGGTCGGCGCGCTCGCGATCTCCGGCATCACCGAGGCGTCCACGACGCGCAGCCCGGTCACCCCGTGTACGCCGAAGCGCTCGTCCACCACTGCCGTACGGTCCGAGGCGGGCCCCATCCGGGCGGTCCCCGCGGGATGCCAGGACGGGCAGACGAACCGTGGGACGGCGCCGCGCAGCATGGCGTCGTCCTCCATCATCCGGTCGGTCCACAGGAACACGCGCTCCACCAGGTCCGCGAAGTGGCTGCCCCGGACCACCGACCACAGCATCCGGGCGCCGGCCATCAGCCGTTCGACGTCCCGGGGGTCCGACGCCAGCCCGAGTTCGATCACGGGATCGGTGTCCGGGGCGGCGTCCCGCAGGGTGACCGAGCCGCGCGAGCGGGGCGTCAGCAGCGAGGCGTGCAGCGAGAACGCGGTGCGGCCCCGCAGGACGCCGCGCATCACGGGCACGTCGAGGTCCGAGACGTTGTTCACCAGGGTGAGGTTGAGATCCGGGGCGCCGCCGGTGCTCGACACCCGCGCCAGTACCTGGTGCATCGGTTCCCCGGGCAGGCAGCCGCCCGGGGCCGGGAGTGCCCAGAGGGCGACGATCGGGTGTTCCATGAGGTTGCGGCCCACGCCCGGCAGGTCGGCGACCGGGCGGATGCCCCACCGGAGCAGGGAGTCCGCCGGGCCGATGCCGGAGCGCAGCAGGACGGCGGGGGTTCCGACGGCTCCCGCCGACAGTGTCACGCGGTCGGCGCCGAAGCGTACGAGGCGCCCGTCGCGCACCGCCTCCACGCCCACGGCCCGGCCGTCCGCCACGAGGACGCGCGAGGCCCGGCAGGAGCCGGTGACCGTCAGGCCCGGCCGGTGCCGGGCGGGGACGAGGTAGGTCTCGGCCGTGGACATCCGCCGCCCGCCGGCCTCGTTGCGCGGGATGGGTCCCGCCCCGGTGGCGCAGCCGGGGGCGTTGAGGTCGGCCGCGGCCGGTACGCCCAGGTCGTGGCAGGCGCGCAGGAAGCCGGCGGACAGGGGGCCGAACGCGTCCTCGGACTGCCGCCGTACGGGCACGGGCCCGTCGGCGCCATGCTCGGGCCCCTTGAAGTCGGCGTCGGCTTCGAGCCGGACGAAGTGCGGCAGCACGTTCTCCCACGACCAGGCGGGGTTGCCGGCCGCGGCCCAGCCGTCGAAGTCGGCCGGCAGCCCGCGCAGCGCCAGGGCGCCGTTGACCGCGGACGATCCGCCCATCGCCCGGCCCACGGCGTAGGGGTAACGGCGGCCGTCCGCCGACTCCTTGTCGACGTACGCCGAGTAGTCCCAGTTCGCCCCGGACAGTACGGGCCGGTCGGGCGAACCGGGGCCCGTGCCGGGTCCGTCCGGCCCGGCCTCCAGCAGGAGCACCCGGCGTCCGGGGTCCTCGGACAGCCGGCCCGCCAGAGCGGCGCCCGCCGAGCCCGCTCCGACGATCACCTCGTCCCAGTGGCCCTCGTCGGCTCCCACGCGCTGTGCCCCTTCCCGGGAAGTCGTCCGCGACATGCCGTCATGACTCCGCTCGGCCGCTGAGCCCCTTGGCGAGCTCGGCGATCGTGGGGAGGTCGAAGAGCATCTCCAGGTCTTCCTCCGCGTCCTGTTCCAGCCCGACCTCCTGGCGGATCATGGTGAGGATCCGTACCGCGTGCAGCGAATCGCCGCCCAGCTCGAAGAAGTTGTCGTCGACTCCGAAGTCGTCGCGGCCCAGCACCTCGGTCCACATCCGCATCAGCCGGCTCTCCATCCCGTCGCGCGGCGCGACCTGCTCGGCCGGGGCCAGATCGGCCCAGGGGACGGGCAGGGCACCGCGGTCGACCTTGCCGTTGGCGCTGAGCGGCACCTTGTCGATGAACAGGAAGTGGTGCGGAATCATGTAGTCCGGCAGGAGTTCGCCGATGGCCGAGCGGACGGCCGCGGCACGGTCCTGCTCCGCCTGCGGGTGCCCGGAGCCCACTTCGGCCACGAGATGGGCCACGAGCTGGCGCCGGCCGGTCGCAGGGTTGGTCTCCACCCCCGCCAGGCCGTCGCCGACGCCCGGCACCGAGCGCAGGGCCGCCTCGATCTCGCCGAGTTCGATGCGGTATCCGTTGAGCTTGACCTGGAAGTCCGCGCGCCCCAGGAAGTCGATGTCGCCGCCCGGCAGGTAGCGGCCGAGGTCTCCGGTCCGGTACAGCCGCTCGCCGGTCCGCGGATGCACGACGAAGCGCTCCGCGGTCAGTTCCGGAGCCGCCCAGTAGCCCCGGGCCACTCCGGCGCCGCCGATGAAGATCTCCCCCGTGGTCCACACCGGGCACGGGTCGAGGTTCGCGTCGTAGACGTGCAGGGTCTGGTTGGCGAGGGGCTTGCCGTACGGTATGCGCGTCCACTCGGGGGGTACGTCGCCGATGGGGTGGTGCACGGACCAGATGGACGCCTCCGTCGCCCCTCCCAGGCCGACGAGTCGGGCCCGGGGGTGCCGGGCGCGGACGGCCGCCGGCAGTGACACCGGGATCCAGTCGCCGCTGAGCAGTACCAGCCGCACGCTCGACGCGCGGCCGTCCTCGCCTTCCGCCGGCGCGGTCGCGTCGGTCCACGCCTGCATCAGGGCCGGTACGGAGTTCCAGACCGTCACGCCGTGCCGCCGTACCAGTTCGTCCCAGTGCGAGGGGTCGTGGCCGTGGCCGCGCGACGGCATGACCACCGCCGCTCCCGCCGCGAGGGCGCCGAAGACGTCGTACACGGAGAGGTCGAAGCTCAGGGCCGACAGGGCGAGTATCCGGTCGGCGGGGCCCACGCCGAAGCGCTCGTTCATGTCCTGGACGGTGTTGGCCGCGGCGCCGTGGTCGATCATCACGCCCTTGGGCAGGCCGGTCGAGCCGGAGGTGAAGATGACGTAGGCCAGGTCGTCCGGCCGTACGGAGACCTCCACCGGCCCGGTGCCGGCCGCGGTCACTTCGGAGTCCGCCGGGGTGACCAGGTGCGGGCCGGCCGGCCAGTCGAGTGTGTCGCGCAGGGCCGCCGACGTCACCACGATCCGCGTCCCGCCCCGCTCCAGCAGCTGGTGCCGCCGGGCGGTCGGCCAGTCGGGGCCGATCGGCAGGTAGGCCGCCCCGGACAGGGCGATGCCGAGTACGGCGACGACCTGGTCCACTCCCTTGTCGAGTACGACGCCGACCAACGTGTCGCGGGCGGCGCCCAGTTCGACCAGCCGGTGGGCCAGCCGGCGCGCGCCGTCGAGGATCTCGCGGTAGCTGTGCTCGCCGGACTCGTCGATCACCGCGACCGCGTCCGGACACCCGAGGGCACGGGACTCGACCAGTTCGCCGAGCGTACGGACCGGGATCTCCGTGCCGGTGTCGTTGGCGGCGCGGCGCTCCGCCAGCTGCCACGGCGGCAGCGCGGCGCTCACCGCCGGCTCCGTCCACGCCACCGGGTCCACCGCGAGCCGGTCCAGCGCGCCGCGGTACGCGTCGAACATGTCGTCCAGCATCCCGGCCGGGAACAGGGCCTCCACGGCGTCCCAGTTGAACAGCAGGTCACCCCGCTCCTCGGTGACCTGGTGGTCCAGCCACACCTGGGGGGTCTGGGTGATGCCGTACATCTCGTCGCCGAAGAACCGGATGCCCTCGGACGGGTCCTCGGCGCCCGTCCCCAGTACCAGCGCGCTGGTGAAGACCACCGGCATGGCCGCTCCCGGGCCGCCGCCCTCGCGCCGGGACCGCTCGCGCAGCACCCGGACCCCGCTGAACTCGGGGTGCTCCAGGTCCCGCATGAGCTGCTGCTGGAGCGTGCGCACCCGGCCGGCGAACGGCTCATCCGGCTGCGCCGGCACCGCGAGGAGGGTCACGGACGTGAAGTCGCCGATGAGTTCGCCCATGCGCGGATGGGACTGCGGGCGGTTGAACAGGGTCAGGTCGAGCGTGAAGTCCGGCGCGCTCGACCAGGTGCGCAGTACGTCCGCGTAGGCCGTCATCAGGACGGCCGAAGGCGTCACCCCGTGCTGCCGGGCGAACTCCTTGACGGCCGTCCAGTGTTCGCGCCGCAGCCGTCCGCCGCGGTGGCTGAACTCGGGGCGGCCGATCAGGCCGGGCTGCACCGCGAGCGGCAGGGCCGGGGCCGGCGGCAGCTGCGGAAGCCGGTCGAGCCAGTACTTCTCGGCGGCGCGGTAGCGGACGCTCTCCTGGGCGGCCTCCTCGGCCAGTACGTGATCGCGGTACGAGAGGTCCAGCGGCTCGGGCGCCCAGCCGGGGTCCTCGTAGAACCGGCGCCAGTCCTGGAAGAGCAGGTACATGCTGTACCCGTCGAGGATCAGCGTGTCGAGGCTGATGTGCAGGCGCAGCCGCGTGTCGTCCAGCCGGGAGGCACGGATGTCGAACAGCGGCCAGCGGTCCGCCGGGAGCACCTGGTGGTCCATCTCGGCCCGGCTGCGCAGGATCTCCTGCTCCTGCTTGTCCGGGTCCAGTCCGCGCAGGTCCGCGACGGCGATCTCGTACGGCGGTACCTCGGCCAGGATGCGCTGCTGTCCGTCCGGCCGTACGACAGCGCGCAGCATGTCGTGGCGGGCGATGACGGCCCGCAGGCTGCTCTCCAGCCGGCCGGGGTCGAGTCCCTCACGTTCGAGCTCGAAGTAGATGTGGGTGGACACGCCGCCCAGCTCGACGGCGGAACCGCGGCCGACCCAGTAGGCGTGCTGGATGTCGGTCAGCGGGAACGGCTCGTGCCGGTCCTCGGGACGGGGCACGACGGCCGCCGGCGGCGCGGCGTCCACCGCCACGTCCTGGAGCATCGCGACCAGGGCGTCACGCCGCTCCCGCAGCGTGTCGCGCAGCTGTGCGGTCAGTGCCCCGGCGGGAGCCACCACGTCCAGCCGGCCGTCGGTCAGCCGCAGCTTGATGCCGCGCCGGTGCAGTTCGCCGAGCAGGTCCTGAATCAACTGGATCGTCCTCCTGCGTTTCCCGCGTCCGCGGTCACCGGTTCCGCCGGTCGCGGGACGGTTGGCTGTCCAGGGCGTCGGCGACGATAGCCAGCGACGCGCCGGTGAGCAGTGTGTGGTGGGTACCGGGGACGCTCACGCTGTCCACGGCGCCGGTGGTCAGCGACGACCAGCCCCAGTCGGGGGCCGTCGCGTACGGGTGGTCGGCGAACTCGCTGAGGTGCCCGTCCTGAGCGCGCAGCACGGTGATGTCGGCGGCGACGGCCGCCGCGGCGTACCGGTCGCAGCCCGCCACCACGGCGCGGAACACCGCGAAGGTGTCCGCGAGTTCCTCCCGGTCGAGACCGGTGTCGGCCAGGCCCCGCTCCCGCAGGGCGTCCAGGGCGCGGCCGAGCCGGACGGCCGCCGGCGGTCCCGCGGGGCCGGGCAACCGGTCCGCGCCGGGCAGTCCGGGACGGAAACCGATGTCGAGGTCCTCCAGGAACCAGAGCAGCAGCTGCGTCTCGTCGGCCTCGCGCCGGGGGGCGAGGGGCGCGGGCGAGTCGACCACCACCAGCCGCTCGACCTTCTCCCCGCGTTCCTCCAGCAGGCGGGTCATCTCGACGGCGACGACCGCGCCCGAGGACCAGCCGCCGAGCCGGTACGGGCCCTGCGGCCGCTCCTCCAGCAGCGCGCGGACGTAGAGGGCCGCCAGCTCCGGCACGCTGTCCACCGGCTCTTGGCCGGTGGCCGGCCCGGGGGCCTGGAACGCCAGGAACGGCCTCTCCCGCGTCTCCGCGAGCCCGCGGTAGCACAGCACGTTGCCGCCGGCCGGGTGGACGAAGAACCACGGGTCCCCGTCCCCACCGTCCGGCCGCAGCCGGACCAGGGGGCTCCAGTCGCTTTCCCGCGTGTCGAGCCACTCGGCCAGCCCGGCGACCGTACGCCGCTCCAGCAGCGTGCCCAGCGGCACCCGGTGCCCCAGCCGGCGGACGATCTGCCCGATCACCCGCAACGCGGTGAAGGACTGCCCGCCCAGATCGAAGAAGTCGTCGTGCACCCCGATCCGGCCGGTCGCCAGGACCGACTGCCAGATCTCCACCAGCGCGCGCTCGGTGGCGGTCCTGGGTTCGACGGGCCGGTGCGCGGACACCACGTCGGCCGGGGCCAGGGCCTCCAGCGCCTTGCGGTCCAGCTTTCCGTTGGAGGTCAGCGGCATCCGGTCGAGCACCGTGAGCCGGCTGGGCACCATGTAACCCGCGAGCCGCTCACCGAGAGCGGCGAGCACCGCCGAGGGCACCGGCTCGGCCGCTCCCTCCCGGGCGGTCACGAAGGCGGCGAGCTGTTTGCCCGAGTCCGTGGGGCGCGCCACCACGGCGGCCTGCCCGATCTCCGGGAGGTCCAGCAGCGCGTGCTCGACCTCGCCGGGTTCGACGCGGAAGCCCTGGATCTTGACCTGGAAGTCGAGCCTGCCGAGGAACTCGATGTCCCCGCCGGGGAGATAGCGTCCGAGGTCACCGGTCCGGTAGAGCCGCTCGCCGGTGCGCGGATGGCGTACGAACGCCGCCGCCGTCTTCCCGGGGTCTCCCAGATACCCGTCGGCGAGGCCGGCGCCGCCGACGCAGAGCTGCCCGGTGACCCACTCGGGAACGTCCCGGCCGAGCTCGTCGAGGATGTGCCAGCTCTGATGGGCGAGTGGTTTCCCGTACGGAATGCTGGTCCACGCGGGGTCGGGGTCGTCGACGGGGAAGCAGATGGACCAGATCGACGCCTCGGTGGCGCCGCCGAGGCTGATCACCCGGGCGCCGGGCGCGACCGCCCGGATCCGCTCCGGCAGGCCGACGGGTATCCAGTCACCGCTGAGCAGCACCGTGCGCAGGGCGGGGAAGCGCAGTCCGGACCCCTCGGCCTCCTCGACGAAGAGCTGCATCAGCGCAGGCACGGAGTTCCAGACCGTGACCCCCCGTTCCAGGACCGTCCGGGTCCAGGAGGCGGGGTCGGGCCGGCCCGGTTCCGGGAGGACCAGCGTGGCGCCGGCTTCCAGGGCGCCGAAGATGTCGTACACGGACAGGTCGAAGCAGAGCGAGGAGATGCCGAACAGCACGTCGTCCGAGGAGACGTCGAAGCGGCGGTTGATCTCGCTGATCGTGTTGAGCGGTCCCCGGTGGTTCAGCATCGCGCCCTTGGGGCGGCCGGTGGACCCCGAGGTGTAGATGACGTACGCGAGGTCGTCGGGCGCGCGGGACGCTCGCGGGGTTCCCGCCGGCGCGTCGCCGGCCGCGGGCGCGCCGGCTTCCGGTCCGTCGACGGCCACCACGGGCAGGTCCGTCAGGGAGGCGAGGGTGTCCCGCAGCGGTGGGGTGGTGAGTACCGCCGTGGCCCCGGTGTCCTGGAGCACGTAACGCAGCCGGTCCGCCGGCCAGTCGGGGTCCACCGGCACGTAGGCGGCGCCGCCCGTCAGCGCCGCGAGCACGGAAGCGATCTGCTCCCACCCCTGCGGCGCCGCGACGGCCACCAGGTCGCCCGGCCCGACGCCGGACTCCGCCAGCGTCCCGGCGAGGCGCCCGGCCACAGCGGCGAGTTCCGCGTAGGTGAGGGTGCGGTCCGCGGCGATCACGGCGGGGTGCGCGGGCTGCCGGGCGGCCCGCACGGGGAGGGGGTCGTGCAGCAGCCCGGCGGGCGCGGCGCCGGAGGACGCGTTGAGCCGGGCGCGCAGCTCCCGCTGCGCCTCGGGCAGCGGTTCGAACGCCCGCTGCTCCCATGCCTCGTCGCTCTCGGCGAGCCGCGCGACGATCGTGCGGTAACCGTCGAGCATGGCGTCGATGAGGCCCGGCGGGAACATGTCCTCGATGACGTCCCAGATGACCCAGAGACTGCCGTCCCGCAGATCCCAGAACTCGCAGTCGATCAGTGTCTGCGGGGTCTCCAGCAGGCTGTGCACCGGTCGCTCGGCCGCTCCGACGAACAGCGCGCTGCCCACGGCGTACGGGCAGACCGCCTTGCCCGGTGTACGCCGGTGCTGGTTGAGCGCCTGGAGCACCTTGACGCCGCTCCAGTAGACGTGTTCCACGTCGGACAGGACCTGCTTCTGGAGGCGGCGTACGCGGTCCTCGAACCCCTCCTCGTGCCGCCAGTCGACCTCCAGCGGGTAGAGCGAGGCGAAGTTGCCGAACACCTCGCTCATCTGCGGGTGCAGCGGAAGCCGGTGCGTGATCATGTTGTTCAGGAGGAAGTGCCGGGAGCCGCTCCAGAAGGAGAGCACCTCCGCGTGAACACCGCACAGGACGTTGGTCGTTGTGAGGTTGCGGGCGGCCGCCTTCTGCTTCAGGGACTCCCAGACCTCGGGTGCGAAGAGCATCTCCCGGCGCTCCAGCTTCGACCGCCGGCGCGGATCGGCGCCGCTCGCCAGCGGGATCTCCGGCGCCTCGGGCCATCCGGCGATCCGGTCGGTCCAGTACTTCATGGAGGCGCGGCCGAGGGGCGACTCCTCCAGCTCGGCCAGGGCTCGCACGCAGTCCCGGTAGCTGATCTCCAGTTCGGGCCCGGTTTCCCCGGGACGCTCGTAGCGGCGCAGGACCGCGCTGATGAACCGCAGGGTCGCCGGGGCGTCGCTGAAGAGGTTGTTGTTGTTGTAGTGGAGCTTGGCGCTGCCGCCGGGCAGGAGGGACAGCCGCATGTCCACCCAGGGCCAGCGGTCGTGCACGGGTTCCTGGCGTTTCATCGCCTCCCGGACCCGCTCCACATGGGCGTCCGCCCCGGCCGCCGGGAGATGGCGGACGTCGAACACCTCGATCCGCGCGGGCGCCGGGTCACGGACCGTCTGGAGCCGCAGGTCCTCGCGGACCACGACCAGGTTCCGCCGCTGGTACTCCAGCTCCTGGTTGAGCGCCTTCTCCAGTCGCCCGGGGTCGGCCCCGGGGAGGTCGTACTCCATGTACTGGTGCGGCCGTACGTAGTACTCGAAGCCCTCCCGGCCGCCCATGATGAACGACATCTGGAGGTCCGACGGCGCGAACGGTTCGTACAGGTTCGCGTCGTCGGGCGTGATCACCGGCAGTTCGGTCTCCGCCTCCCGGCGTGTCCGCGTGCCGTCGAGCCAGGCGACGAGTTCCGGCTTGTGCCGGCCGATCCGCTCCCGGAGACCGGCGGAGAGCCCTCCCTTGGGGGCGATCACCTCGATCCGGTCCGCTGTCACCAGCCTGAGCTTGATTCCCGCCTGCGCCAGTTCATCGAGCAGGTCCGGGACCGTACGGGGTCCGCTTTCGCTCACAGCGGTGTCTCCTTGTCCGCCAGTTGACGAGTCGCACAGAGGGGCCCGGGGCCGGGCCGAAGAGGTGGCGCCGGGACGGTCACAGGGTGAGCACTTCGGTCTCGGCTCCGTCGGCCGACACGTCGTCGTCGGTCGCCAGGACGCTCATGGTCCGCAGCTGGGCGCAGATCGACTCGGCGATCTCCAGCGCCGTACCGCCTCCGAAGAGGAAGTCCGCGGACACGTCGGCCGAGAAGTCGGCGCGCAGCCGGTTGCGCAGCCGGATCGTCGTCAGCGAGTCGAACCCGAGCTCGTTGAGGTGCTTGTGCCGGAAGGTGGGCCGCATGGCGTCCCGCTCCTTCGCGGACATCCCGAGCAGCACCGCCACCACGGCCAGCAGCTGCTCGAGCGCCGCCTCCGCGGCCTCCTGGGGCCGGGTCAGTACGAGTGCGGACAGGTCGGGCAGGCCGGGGCCGGCCGGCTCCGTGGTCTCACCGGCCGGGGAGGAGCCGAGCGGTGTGACGTCGGCGAGCAGCGTGTACGGGCGGCTGCGTGTGTGCGCGGCCGTGTACCGGCGCCAGTCGACGGCTGCCAGGGCGACATGCGGGGGACAGTCCGCCGACAGGCGGCCGAGCGCCTCCAGCGCCCCGGCCGCCGGCATGCCGTGGATGCCCGACGCGGAGAACCGCTCCAGGAGGCCGCCGTCGGCCGCCATGCCGGTCCCCGCCCAGGCGCCCCAGCCCACGCTCAGCGCGGGCAGGCCGTGGGCCCTGCGGTGAACGGCGAGCGAGTCCAGGAAGGCGTTGGCCATCAGGTACCCGGACTGGCCGTTCAGGCCGATCAGCGCTCCCAGGGCCGAGTACAGAACGAAGAAGTCGAGACCGAGGTCCGCCGTGCGGTGGTGGAGGTTCCACGCTCCCCTGACCTTCGGGTCCATCACCCGGCTGAGCAGCGGCCAGTCGGCCTGCTCCAGCACGGCGTCGGCGACCACACCGGCCGCGTGCACCACGCCGCGCAGCGGCGGCAGTTCGCGCCGCGCGTACTCCAGTACCTCGCCGACGGCGGCCGCGTCGGCCACGTCGGCCCGGCGCAGCTCGACGCGCACGCCTCGGGCGCGCAGCGCCGCCACCTCGGGCGGCTCCCCGGCGGGCAGCGTGCGGCCCACCAGCAGGAGGCATCCGGCTCCCCGGCCGGCCAGCCAGGAAGCGGTGGCCAGCCCGAGACCGCCCAGGCCGCCGGTGACGAGATAGGTGGCGTCGGCGCGTACGGGAACCTGTTCCGGCCCGGCGTCCCGCGGCGGCTCCCCGCCCGGCTCCTGGTCGTGCAGCCGGGCCTCGTACCAGTGGCCGCCCCGCAGCGCGAGGTGACCGGAGCCGTCGAGATCCGCCACCTGGCCGAGGACCTCCGCCGCCGTGGGGGCGGGCGCGGCGGGGTCGAGGTCGACCTGCACGCAGGTCAGGTCCGGGTACTCGGCCACGACCGACGTGGTGAGAGCGGTGAGTACGGACTGGGCCGGGTCCGGCGCCGCGCCGTCGCCGTCCGGCGTCGTCGCTCCCCTGGAACAGACGACGATCTCGGGGCGTTCGGCCGCGAAGGCGCGCAGGAAGCCCGCGAGCAGCGCGCTGGTGCGACGGGCGAGCCGGTACGTGTTCTCGACGACCTGGTCGCCGTACGCTCCCGCGCCGCCGGGGGGCGGCGTGTGCGCGGCGCCGCCGGGCTCGGCGGGCTCGACCTCGCCGGGTTCGGTGTGGTGAGCGTCGCCGAGTTCCGGGTGGAGGATGAGGCCGCCGACGGGCCGGCCCGTCTCGCGCACCGCTTCCAGCACCCGCTGGATGTCTTCGGGCGAGTCGGCGTCCAGGTGGAGCGTGCCGGGTCCCTTCGGTGTGACGGCGGACCCGGTGACCACGGCCACGGCGGAGGCGCCGAGCGCGGTCAGCCGGTCGCGCCAGGCTTCGGCCACGCCGGCTCCGGGCGCGCACACCACCCAGGTGCCCGGCCTGACGCCCGCCGCGGTCCCGCCCTGCGGCCGGTCGGCACGGGGCTGCCAGGTGAGCGCGTACCGGCGGGGCGGCAGGCTCGCGACCTCGGCGAGGGCGGAGCGGGGAACCGCGCGAAAGCGCAGCCCCTCGACGGTGGCCAGGACTTCGCCGGTCTCCGAGGACACCTCCAGGTCCAGCACCACGTCGCCGGAGGCCGTCTCCTCGCGCCGGTGCGCGTGGCACCGGACCCGGGCCGGCAAGGGACCGTAGACGTCCATCCGGTCGACGGCCGCGGGCACCCGCAGGGTCTCGTCGTCGGCCGTGAACGCGACGAGCATCTGGAAGCAGGCGTCGAGCACCACCGGGTGCAGCAGGTAGGCGTCCTCGTCCTGGGCGGCCTCTTCGGCCACGATCAGCGCGACCGCCCGGTCGCCGCCGCGCCGTACCTCGCGCAGGGCCCTGAAGGCCGGGCCGTAGTCGAGGCCGATCCGCTGGAAGTACGCGTACAGATCGGTGGTCGCGAGCTCCGTCATGGCCTCGGTGGCGTCCGCCGCGCCCGTCGCGGGCGGGCGCCGCCGGCCGCCCGGTCCGGCGGAGGCCACGGTGGCGTGCTCGGTCCAGAGGTCGTCGGCCCCGGCGGGCTCACCGTGGTCGGGCCGCCGGCTGAGGCAGCGCACGCGGTGGGTGCCGGTGGCCGCCTCGACCACCGCCTGCACGGTGAACGGCGGTCCGTCGTCCGTGAACGGCATGAACGCGTTGAAGGTCAGGCCCTCCAGGGTCCAGGCGGCGGGCTCCGGCCGCGTCGTCGCGCGTACGGCGGCCAGCGCCCACTCGATCATCGCGGTGCCGGGCAGCACCGGCCGTCCGGCCACCCGGTGTTCGCGGACGAACCAGGGGTGACCGGCCGAGAGTTCGTGGGCGAACCAGCGGTTCGGGGTGCCGGCGAGTTCGATGCCGCCGCCGAGCAGCGGGTGGTCCGCGGAGCCACGGCGAGGACCGGCGGGCCCGGCGGCGGCTTCCATGTCGCCGAGCCAGTGGCGGCGGCCCTGGAAGGCGTACGTGGGCAGGTCCACCTGACGCGTCGCGCCGGAGTGGCCGAAGTCGGGGCGCGCGACCGTGGTGTTCGCCGCGTGCGCTTCGCACAGGGCCAGCGCGAGGGTGCGTGCCTCGGGCCGGTCCCGGCGGAGTACGGCGGCCAGAGTGCGCTCGTGGCCGGGAGCGGCGACCGCCGCGCAGTCCTGGACGAGGCCGGTGAGCGTCGCGTCGGGGCCGAGTTCGAGGAAGGTGGTGACGCCCTCGGCGAGCAGGTGCTCCACACCGTCCATGAACCGTACGGTGCGACGGAGTTGACCGGTCCAGTAGTCGGGGGAACGCAGCTCGTCGTCGACCGCCGGCCGGCCCGTCAGGTTCGATACGACGGGGACCCGGGGCGCGCTATAGGTGACGGTCCGGGCCACGGCGTGGAAGTCGTCCAGTACGCCGTCCATCAGGGCGGAGTGGAAGGCGTGGCTCACCCGGAGCCGCGTGGTGCGGCGACCGCAGTCCTCCCAGTAGGCGGCGACCTTGCCGATGGTCGCGTCCTCGCCCGATATGACGACGGAGCGCGGGGAGTTGACTGCGGCTATGGCCACGCTGTCGTCGAAGTCGGCGACGCACAGACGCATCTCCTTCTCGCTCGCCTCGACCGCGATCATGCCGCCGCTTTCCGGTGCGGCCTGCATCAGCCGGGCCCGCGCGGCGACGAGGGCGCAGGCGTCGGCCAGGGTCATGACGCCGGCGGCGTGCGCCGCGCTTATCTCGCCGACGGAGTGTCCGATCAGGAAGTCGGGTGCGGGTCCGCGGGACGTGACGAGCCGGTAGAGGGCGGTCTCCAGGGCCAAGAGAGCGGGTTGCGCGTATCCGGTCCGGCGGAGCAGTTCCCCGTCCGCGGATTCCGGCGCGGCGAACATCAGCTCACGCAGCGGGCGGTCGAGGTGCGGGTCGAGATGGCCGCAGACCTCGTCGAGGGCTTCGGCGAAGACGGGGTAGGCGTCGTACAGCTCCCGGCCCATGCCGGGCCGCTGGGCGCCCTGACCGGAGAACAGGAACGCCGTCTTGCCCCGGCCTCCGTTGCCCTGGACGAGATTCGCAGCCTCTTCGCTCCGGGCCAGCGCTTCGAGTCCGGTGAGGAGTTCCGAACGGTCCTCACCCACCACAACCGCCCGGTGATCGAACGTCGACCGCGTCGACGCCAGCGACCAGCCCACCTCCGCCGCCGTCAACTCAGGACGCTCCTCCAAGAACACCCGAAGATTCGCCGCCTGAGCCCGCAACGCCACACCGGAAACCGCCGACAGCCCCCACGAAACCGGCAACCCGGCATCCGAAGCAGAAAGTCCAACAGCACCCGAAGCGACCGCACCACCCGAAACCGAGACCCGGGAAACACCCACCGAACCCACATCAGCCGCCGAACCCGGACCCCCCTCCAAAATCACATGCGCATTCGTCCCACTAATCCCGAACGCCGACACACCCGCACGCCGAGGCCCACCCGAACCCGGCCAATCCACCACCCCACCCGGAACCTCAACACACCCCGAACCCCAATCCACATGCTCAGACAAAACCCCCGCATACAACGAACCCGGCACCACCCCCGCCCGCATCGCCATCACCATCTTGATCACACCAGCCAAACCAGCAGCCGCCTGCGTATGACCAATATTCGACTTCAACGACCCCAACAACAAAGGCCGCCCACCCACACGCTCCCGCCCATACGTCGCCAACAACGCACCAGCCTCAATCGGATCCCCCAACGCCGTCCCCGTCCCATGCGCCTCCACCACATCCACACCCGACGCCGACACCCCCGCATCCGCCAACGCCCCCAAAATCACCCGCTCCTGCGCCACCCCACTCGGCGCAGTCAACCCATTACTCGCCCCATCCTGATTCACCGCAGAACCAGCAACCACCGCCAACACCGGATGACCCAAACTCACCGCATCACTCAACCGCTCCAACACCAACGACGCAGCACCCTCACCCCACACCGTCCCATCAGCACCCGCCGCAAACGGCTTGCACCGACCATCCGCCGCCAACCCCCGCTGACGACTGAACTCCACAAACATCCCCGGATGCGGCATCACCGTCGCACCCGCCGCCAACGCCAAATCACACTCACCCCGACGCAACGACACACACGCCTGATGCAACGCCACCAACGACGACGAACACGCCGTATCAATCGTCAACGCCGGCCCCACCAAACCCAACACATACGCCACACGACCCGACGCCACACTCGGCGTATTCCCCGTCAACAAAAAACCCTGAACCCCACCAGGAGCCGCATCCAACGACGGCCCATACCCATTATGAATAACCCCCGCAAAAACCCCCGTCCGACTCCCCCGCAACGACAACGGATCAATACGAGCCCGCTCCACCGCCTCCCACGACGTCTCCAACAACAAACGCTGCTGCGGATCCATCGCCACCGCCTCACGCGGCGAAATACCAAAAAACCCCGCATCAAACTCAGCAACACCCCGAACAAACCCACCACGCCGCACATACGACGTCCCCACATGATCCGGATCCGGATGAAACAAACCACCCACATCCCAACCACGATCAACAGGAAACCCCGAAACCGCATCCACCCCATCAACCACCAACCGCCACAACCCCTCCGGAGAAACCACACCCCCCGGAAAACGACACCCCATACCCACCACAGCCACCGGCTCATGGGCACGTTCTTCAATGGCGTGGAGGCGCTGCTCAGTCTCGTGGAGTTCGACCGTCACGCGCTTGAGGTATTCGGCGAGCTTCGCTTCGTTCGTCATGATTGACCCTTTGGTTATCCGAACCTGCCCGAGGCTTTCGGCCGAGTCGGTTGTCGATGAGTTCGAAGATCTCGTCGGGCGTCGCCGACAGAATTTCCCGCGTAAGGTCCCCGCTGGGCCGTTCGACCTTCCGCAACAGGGCCTGGAGCCTTCCGGCGACCGCATCGCGGGTGTTCTCGTCCGCCGGATCGAGCGAGCCCAGGGCGGCTTCGAGCAGGTCGAGCCGGGCCAGGGCCGAGGGGTTGTCGTCGGGAGCGGCGCCGGTGGCGAGCAGCTCCTGCAGATGAGCCGCGAGCGCTGCGGCTGTCGGGTGGTTGAAGACCACGGTCGCCGCCAGTCGCAGGCCCGTGGCCGCGCTGAGTCTGTTGCGCAGTTCGACGGCGGTCAGGGAGTCGAAGCCCAGCTCCTTGAAGGCCCGGCCGGCTTCGATGGTTCCGGGGGCGCCGCCGAGGACCGTGGCCGCGTGGCCGGTGACCAGTTCGAGGAGCAGGGCCCTCTGCTCGGGCTCGGCCAGGGCGGACAGGCGCCGTTCCCACGAGTCGCCGCCGGGCTCGGCGGCGCCGGCCGTACGCCGGGACGGGGAGCGGACCAGTCCGCGCAGCACCGCGGGAAGCGGAGCGGTGCGGGCCAGCTCGCGCAGGCGCGTGGTGGTGATGCGGGCCGGTGTCAGGACCGGCTGTCCGGAGGCGAGGGCGGCGTCGAAGAGAGCGAGCGCCTCCTCGGTGGGCAGGGCGTCGACGCCGGTACGGGCCATCCGTGCCACGTCGGCCTGCGAGAGGTGCCCCGTCATCCCGCTGGACTCGGCCCAGTACCCCCAGGCGAGGCTGGTGGCGGGCTGTCCGTGCGCGTGCCGGTGCGCGGCCAGGCCGTCGAGGAACGCGTTGGCAGCCGCGTAGTTCGCCTGCCCCGGCGTGCCGATGACGCCGGTGACCGAGGAGTACAGGACGAAGGCCGCCAGGTCCAGGTGGGCGGTGAGCCGGTGCAGGTTCCACGCGGCGTCGGCCTTGGGCCGCAGCACCGCGTGGAGCTGCTCCGGGGTGAGCGCCTCCAGCGTGGCGTCGTCGAGGACGCCGGCGGCGTGCACGACCGCGGTGAGCGGGTGGCCGGCGGGGACCGACTCCAGCGTCGCGCGCAGAGCCTCCGGGTCGGCCGCGTCACAGGCGGCGACGGTCAGCTCGGTGCCCGTCGCGGCGCATTCGGCGCGAAGCTGCTCGACACCGTCGGCGGCCGGGCCGCGGCGGCTGGTCAGCAGCAGATGGCGTACGCCGTGCGTGGCTGCCAGGTGCCGGGCGACGAGCCGGCCGAGGGTACCGGTGCCGCCGGTGATGAGGACGGTTCCCTCGGGGTCGAGGGGCCGGGCGGGCGCCTGCGGTCCGGGGATCTTCCGGGTCAGGCGTGGTACGTACAGCCGTCCCTCGCGCACCGCCAGTTGCGGTTCCCCCGCGGCCAGAGCGGCGGGCAGTGCCCGCAGCGCCGGGAGCGAGTCGTCGATGTCGACCAGGGTCAGGCGGTCCGGGTGTTCGGCCTGGGCGCTGCGGACGAGGCCCCAGACGGCGGCGCCGGACAGCTCGGTCACGTCCTCGCCCGTCCGGGCGGCGACGGCGCCGCGCGTGAGTACGACGAGCCGCGAGTCGGCGGCGTACTCGCCCGGGAGCCAGCCGCGCAGCAGGTCGAGGACCCCGGCGGTCGCCCGGTGGGCACGCTCGGCCGGGCCGTCCGGCGGGGGTGAGCCGGGTGCGGCCACGGACGCGGTGGGCGGGGCGGCCGGGGCGGTGCCGACGGCCAGTACGACGTCCGGCGCGGGGGCGCCGAGGGCGCGGGCCGCTTGCAGCGCCGCCGGGTCGGGGTAACTCCGTACGGCCACACCGGCGTTCGCCAGCTCGCGCACGAGGGCAGTGTCGTCCCCGAGCAGAGCCCACTTCCCGGGCGCGTTACCGGTGGGCCGGGGCAGCTCCGGCCAGGCGAGGTGGAAGAGCCGGCCGTCGGCCGTGCCTCGCGGGCGCCGTGTCCTGTCGTCGGCGACCGGCGCCGGGGTGAGGGTGTCGGCGACGGCGACCGGCCGCCCCGCCGGGTCGGCCAGCGTCAGCCGGTACCGGCCGGCGTCCGCCGGAGACAGGTGTACGCGTACCGCGGTGGCTCCCGTGGCGCAGAGACGCAGCCCGGTCCAGGACACCGCCTGCCGTACGACGGTGGTGTCGCTCCCGTCGCCCGGGTCGACGGCGAGCGCGCACACGGCTGCGTCCAGCAGCGCGGGGTGGATGCCGAAGCCGTCGGCCTCGGCGTGCTGTTCGTCCGCGAGCGACACCTCCGCGTACAGCTGCGAGCCGAGCCGCCACAGCGCCTGAAGCCCTTCGAACGCCGCCCCGTAGCCGTCCGTGCGCTCCTGCGTCTCCTCGCGCGCACGGGTGAGGTCGACCGGGACCGCTCCCGGCGGGGGCCAGGCGCCGTCGAGTGCGTACGCGTCCTCGTCGGCGCCGTCCGGAGCGCCGACGGGCCGGACGGTGGCGGTGGCGTGCCGCGTCCAGTCGCCGTCGTCGCCCTCGGGGCGGGAGTGCACAAGGATTTCGTGATCTCCGGAGGCGCCCACCGGCCGTACGGTGACCTGAAGTTGACAGGGGTGCCCGGCCGACAGGGTGAGCGGTGCGTCCAGCGTCAGGTGCTCCACCCAGGGGCACCCGGCATGCTCGCCGGCGTGCAGCACGAGCTCGGTGAACACGGAACCGGGCACGGTCACGGTCACGTCGTCGAGGCCCGCCCCGCCGGCCGGCCAGGGCAGGGCGTCCGGGGTCAGCCGGCCGGTGAACACCGTCTCTCCGCTGCCGGCCAGCTGGACCGCCGCGCCCAGCAGCGCGTGTTCGGCCGGCAGCAGACCGGCCGAGGTCACGTCGCCCGTCCGGGCCGGGGTGTCGAGCCAGTACCGCTCGCCCTGGAAGGCGTACGTGGGCAGCTCGACCGTCCGTACGTCCCCGAGCGTCGGCACGGCTGTCCAGTCGGCGGCCGGGCCATGGGTGTGCACCTGGGCGGCCGAGGTGAGGAAGCGCCTCCAGCCGCCTTCGTCACGGCGCAGGGTGCCCGTCACCAGCGCCTGCGCGGCGGCGCCGCCGCCGGTGGAGTCCGCGGTGTCCTGGACCGCCATCGTCAGTACGGGGTGCGGGCTGACTTCGACGAAGGTCAGGTGGCCGTCCGCGAGCAGGGTCCGGGTCGCCCGCTCGAACTCCACGGTCTGCCGCAGGTTGCGGTACCAGTACTCGGCGTCGAGCTTCCCGGTGACGACCGACGGCTCACCGGTCACCGTCGAGTAGAAGGGCAGCTCCGGGCTCCGCGGCGTGATGTCCGAGAGGAGCTCGACGATCCGGTCGTGGAGCACTTCGACGTGCGGGGAGTGAGAGGCGTAGTCGACGGCGATCCGGCGGGCCTGGATCCCCTCGTCCGCACACGCGCTCAGCAGCTCCTCCAGAGTGGCGGTGTCCGCCGAGACGGTGGTCGAGGAGGGGCCGTTGACGGTGGCGATGTGGATGCGACCGCCCCAGCGGGCCAGCCGGGGTGCGAGTTCCCGGGACGACAGGGGGATGGAGGCCATTCCGCCGTTGCCGGCCATCGCCGTGATGGCCCGGGAGCGGAGGGCGACCACACGGGCCGCGTCCTCCAGGCTGAGCGCGCCCGCCACATGAGCGGCGGCGATCTCGCCCTGCGAATGCCCGACGAC
Source organism: Streptomyces agglomeratus (assembly GCF_001746415.1). Classification (NCBI taxonomy): domain Bacteria; kingdom Bacillati; phylum Actinomycetota; class Actinomycetes; order Kitasatosporales; family Streptomycetaceae; genus Streptomyces; species Streptomyces agglomeratus. The sequence goes on along the minus strand of NZ_MEHJ01000001.1, from coordinate 6,678,873 downwards.
CGCGTCCGGTTCGATGCCGAGGGAACGCCACACGGCCGTCAGTGACACCATCACCGCGAACAGCGCCGGCTGGACCACGTCGACGCGCTCCAGTGTGGGCGCCCCCGGCACACCGCGCAGTACGTCGAGCAGCGACCAGTCGACGTACGGGGCGAGCGCGTCCGCGCACTCGCGCACGGAGGCCGCGAACACCTCGGACGAGTCGAGGAGTTCTCCCGCCATGCCGGCCCACTGCGAGCCCTGGCCGGGGAAGACGAAGACGGTGCCGCCCGTGGCCGTCGCGGCACCGGAGACGACGTGGGCGGAAGGCTCTCCGGCAGCCAACGCTTCGAGTCCGGTGAGGAGTTCCGTACGGTCCTCACCCACCACCACAGCGCGGTGATCGAACGTCGACCGCGTCGACGCCAGCGACCACCCCACCTCCGCCGCCGTCAACTCAGGACGCTCCTCCAAGAACACCCGAAGATTCGCCGCCTGAGCCCGCAACGCCACACCAGAAACCGCCGACAGCCCCCACGAAACCGGCAACCCCGCACCCGAAACACCCACACCAGCACCAGCACCAGCACCAGCACCAGCCACCACCGGAGCACCCGAATCAGGAACCCCAACAGCACCCGAAGCGACCGCACCACCCGAAACCGAGACCCGGGAAACACCTACCGAACCCACATCAGCCGCCGAACCCGGACCCCCCTCCAAAATCACATGCGCATTCGTCCCACTAATCCCGAACGCCGACACACCCGCACGCCGAGGCCCACCCGAACCCGGCCAATCCACCACCCCACCCGGAACCTCAACACACCCCGAACCCCAATCCACATGCTCAGACAAAACCCCCGCATACAACGAACCCGGCACCACCCCCGCCCGCATCGCCATCACCATCTTGATCACACCAGCCAAACCAGCAGCCGCCTGCGTATGACCAATATTCGACTTCAACGACCCCAACAACAAAGGCCGCCCACCCACACGCTCCCGCCCATACGTCGCCAACAACGCACCAGCCTCAATCGGATCCCCCAACGCCGTCCCCGTCCCATGCGCCTCCACCACATCCACACCCGACGCCGACACCCCCGCATCCGCCAACGCCCCCAAAATCACCCGCTCCTGCGCCACCCCACTCGGCGCAGTCAACCCATTACTCGCCCCATCCTGATTCACCGCAGAACCAGCAACCACCGCCAACACCGGATGACCCAAACTCACCGCATCACTCAACCGCTCCAACACCAACGACGCAGCACCCTCACCCCACACCGTCCCATCAGCACCCGCCGCAAACGGCTTGCACCGACCATCCGCCGCCAACCCCCGCTGACGACTGAACTCCACAAACATCCCCGGATGCGGCATCACCGTCGCACCCGCCGCCAACGCCAAATCACACTCACCCCGACCAACGACACACACGCCTGATGCAACGCCACCAACGACGACGAACACGCCGTATCAATCGTCAACGCCGGCCCCACCAAACCCAACACATACGCCACACGACCCGACGCCACACTCGGCGTATTCCCCGTCAACAAAAAACCCTGAACCCCACCAGGAGCCGCATCCAACGACGGCCCATACCCATTATGAATAACCCCCGCAAAAACCCCCGTCCGACTCCCCCGCAACGACAACGGATCAATACGAGCCCGCTCCACCGCCTCCCACGACGTCTCCAACAACAAACGCTGCTGCGGATCCATCGCCACCGCCTCACGCGGCGAAATACCAAAAAACCCCGCATCAAACTCAGCAACACCCCGAACAAACCCACCACGCCGCACATACGACGTCCCCACATGATCCGGATCCGGATGAAACAAACCACCCACATCCCAACCACGATCAACAGGAAACCCCGAAACCGCATCCACCCCATCAACCACCAACCGCCACAACCCCTCCGGAGAAACCACACCCCCCGGAAAACGACACCCCATACCCACCACAGCCACCGGCTCCTCGGACTGTCCGGGGCCCGCGGGACGTCGCGACGCGGCCTCCGGTCCGGTGGTGCCCGACAGCAGCGACCACAGGTGCTCAACGACGGCGGCGGGGGTCGGGTGGTCGAAGGTGAGAGTCGCCGGCAGCCGTACGTTCAGCTCGGTCCCGAGCCGGTCCCGGAGCTCCACGGCGCCGAGCGAGTCGAGTCCCATCTCCTTGAAACTGCGCGTTGCCACGACGGTGTCGCCCGGCCCGTGTCCCAGTACGAGCGTCACCGCGTCCTGTACGGCCCGCATCAGCCGGCGGCGGTCCGGAGCCTCCCGCACGCGCGACGGCGGCGGCACATCCGCCGACGGAAGGGACGGCGTCGGTGAAATGGCCCCGGTCGCCACCGGGGAGGGCTCCGGTTCCGCCGCCTCCGGCCGCCCGTCCGGCCGGACCGTTTCCGGTACGGCGACGTCGAGCCAGTGGCGCCGGCGCCGGAACGCGTAGGTGGGCAGCGGGACCCGCCGGGCGCCCGGGAACACCGCCGGCCAGTCCACCTCGGCGCCCTGTGCGTGCGCGGTCCCCAGGGCGGCGACGGCGGACGCGGCCTCCGGCCTGCCGCGGCGCAGGGCGGGGACGACGGCCGTGCCCGGTACGCCGGAGACGACGTCGCGCGCCAGCGGCGCCAGCACCGCGTCCGGTCCCAGTTCGACGTAAGTGGTGCAGCCCAGCTCCCGGAGCGTCAGCAGCCCGTCGTGGAAGCGCACGGCCTCGCGTATCTGGCGGACCCAGTAGTCCGGGCTGTCGATCCCCTCGGCCACGCGGCCGGTCACGTTGGAGATCACCGGTATCGCGGGCGCGTGGAAGGTCAGACCGGTGGCGACCGCGCGGAACTCCTCCAGGACCGGGTCCATCCGGGCGGAGTGGAACGCGTGGCTCACCTTGAGCCGACGGGTCTTGCGGCCGCGTGCCTCCCATACGGCCGCGACGGCGACGACAGCGTCCTCGTCGCCGGAGACGACGGTCGAATCGGGGCCGTTGACGGCGGCGATCGACGCGCGTACTCCGTCCAGCAGGGGCGCGACCTCGTCGGCCGTGGCCTGCACCGCCACCATCGCGCCGCCGCCGGGCAGCCGCTCCATCAGCGCCCCGCGCGCGGCGACCAGAGCGCAGGCGTCGGGCAGCGACAGCACCCCGGCGGCGTGCGCGGCGGCGAGTTCACCGATGGAGTGGCCGATGAGATGGCCGGGGACCGTGCCCCAGTGCCCGAACAGCCTGAAGAGCGCGACGGAGAGGGCGAAGACCGCCGGCTGGGTGTACGCGGTCCGGTCGAGCAGAGCGGCCTCGGCACTGTCCGGAGCGGCCCACATCACGTCCCGCAGCGGCCTGTCGAGCAGGACGTCGAAGTGGGCGCAGATCTCGTCCAGGGCGTCCGCGAAGGCCGGGAACGCCTCGTACAGCTCACGCCCCGCGCCGGGGCGTTGCGCCCCCTGTCCGGGGAACAGGAACGCGGTGTCGGCGCCGGCGCCCGCCACCCCGGCGACGCCCCGCACCGTCCGGACCGGCGGCCGGTCCGCGGCGAGTGCGTCCAGGTCTTCGAGGAACTCGGCGCGCGTGCCGGCGACCACGACCGCCCGGTGCTCGTGTCGCGCCCGGGTGGTGGCGAGCGAGAAGCCGATGTCGGCCGCGTCCAGGCCGGGGCGGTCCGCCACGAACTCCCGCAGCCGTCCGGCCTGCCTGGCGACGTCCTGCGCCTCGCGGCCGGAGAGTACCCAGGGCAGCGGGCCGCGGGGCCGGACAGCCGGGTCCTCGCGGCGGGCCTGCGGCGCTTCCCCCAGTACGACATGGGAGTTGGTCCCGCCCATGCCGAAGGAACTGACCCCGGCGTACAGCGGCCGGTCGTGGCGCGGCCACGGGGACAGGGTGCGCACGACACCGAGCCGCAGGGTGTCCAGGGGGATACGCGGATGCGGGGTCTCGAAGTTCAGGCTGGCGGGCACCTGGCGGCGCTCGATGCTCATCGCCGCCTTCAGCAGGCCGACGATGCCCGCCGCGCCCTCGAGGTGTCCGACGTTGGTCTTGGCGGAGCCGACGAGCAGCGGCCGGCCGGCCGGTCTGGTACGGCCGAAGGCGGCGCCCAGGGCGGCCGCCTCGACCGGGTCGCCGGCCCTGGTGCCGGTGCCGTGCAGCTCGACGTACTGCACGGCGTCCGGGTCGACACCGGCCTTCTCGCAAGCCCGCCGCAGTACGTCCTCCTGGCCCGCGGGGCTCGGGACGGTCAGGCCGTCGGTCGCGCCGTCGTTGTTGACCGCGCTGCCCCGGACGACGCAGTGCACCCGGTCGCCGTCGGCCAGCGCGCGGGACAGCGGCTTGAGCAGGACCGCCCCGCCGCCTTCACCGCGCACGTAACCGTTCGCCCGGGCGTCGAAGGTGTAGCAGCGTCCGTCGGGCGAGAGCGCGCCGAACTTCTCGACGCTCGCGGTGCCGTCGGGATCGAGGACGAGATGCACCCCCGCCGCGACCGCCAGTGTCGACTCGCCCCTGCGCAGGCTTTCGCAGGCCAGGTGTACGGCGACGAGGGAGGACGACTGCCCGGTGTCGACGGACATGCTGGGGCCGCGCAGTCCGAGGGCGTACGACACCCGGTTCGAGAGGAGACCGCGCTGGGTCCCGGTGAGGGTGTGCCGGGTGAGCGGTCCCGCGCCGCGGCGGCCCGCCAGTTTCGCGAAGTCGTCGGCCATGGCGCCCACGAAGACGCCGGTACCGCTGCCTTCGAGGGCGGCGGGCGGGATTCCCGCTTCCTCGATGCACTCCCAGGCGAGTTCCAGCATCAACCGCTGTTGCGGATCCATGGCTGCGGCTTCCTTCGGGGAAATCCCGAAGAAACCCGCGTCGAATCGGTCGACGTGATCGAGGTATCCGCCGCGGGGCGTCGCGGCGGCACGTCCGCCGGGCAGCTCTTCGCGTGTCGACAACTCAGGCAGGACCCGGCCGGCGGGCATTTCCGATATGGCACTTGATCCGTCACTGAGCAGCTTCCAGAAAGCCTCGGGATCTTTCGCACCGGGAAGTCGGCAGGACCATCCGACAATGGCGATCGCATCGTCCGGAGCGCCTGTTCCTTTACCTTCCCGACCCGTTACGGGCGTGCCCGAATGGTCCGTGAACTCCGCCCGCTCACCTGTGGCACCGCGCATCACACGTACCCCCCGATTTACTGACCGAACCGCGCTGGAAACTCTCCCAGAGGCCGTGCACGCACGCACCTCCGATATTGCTCTCTGCTCGCTGCTATGCGCGGAGTTTCGTCAGTATTTCGATACTGTCTCCGCCTGCGCCCGCTCGGCGTGATCTGTCGCGGGGCGGGACAAGCGGGTTTCGCATACGGGATCAAAGCCCGATGACAGTTCTCCGGCCGCGAGTAATCGGGCGAGGGCGGCGGTCCGGTGCGCGGAGGACTCCTGCTCGGCGCACTCGGCCGCGTATATCTTCAGCAGGCTGTGGAAGCGGTACGTGTCCTCGCCGGCCTCTTCCAGCAGGTGGCTGTCGGCGAGCACGCCCAGCAGCCGCTCCGCGCGAGCGCGACCGCTCCCCATGAGCGCGGCACTGACGGGCGCGGTGATCACGTCACCGTGGTAGAGCCCGAGGAGCCGGAACAGCCGCGCCGCGTCCGCCGGCAGCGCGTGGCAGGAGACGGCGAACGCGGCCCGCAGGCTCGCCGCCACGTCGTCCTCGACGGCGAGCCGGTCGAGCCGGCCGTTCTCGGCGGCGTGCTGCTGGACGAGATCGGCCAGTGTCAGCCGGGGGTGGCCGGCCAGCCCCTCGGCGGCGATCCGCAGGGCCAGTGGCAGGTGGCTGCACATGTCGGCGAGCCGGTAGGCGGCCTCCCGTTGCCCCTCCAGCCGGTCCTTGCCGATCAGGTAGCCGAGCAGCCGCACCGATTCCCCGGGTGCCAGCGGCTTGAGCGAGATGCGGTACGCACCGTCCCTGACCACGAGGCCGCGCTGCCGGCGCCGGCTGGTGACGAGTACGCACGCCGGTCCGCCCGGGATGAGCGGTCGTACCTGCTCGGCGTTGACTGCGTCGTCCAGTACGACCAGTACCCGCTTGCCGTGCAACAGGCTGCGGTACAGCGCGCTGCGTCCGGCGAGATCGTCGGGGAGGCGTGACTCCGCCACGCCCAGACCGCTCAGCAGCTGCGCCAGGGCGTCCAGGGAGCTCAGCGGCTGGTGCCGGGAGCTGGCTCCGTACAGGTCCACGTAGAGCTGGCCGTCGGGGAAACGGTCGTACAGCTGACGCGCGGCGTGCAGCGCGAGTGTCGACTTGCCGACCCCCGAAGCCCCTTCGATCACCACCAGCGTCGGCCGCATCTCGGGCCGTACGCCCGCCTGGACGGTGAGCGTTTCGAGCTCCGCCAGCTCCTCCGAGCGGCCGACGAAACCCCGAGCGCTGTACGGCAGTTGCGCGGGACGCGGTGGGGCCTGCGGCGTGCCGGAGACCAGCGCGGCGGCTTGACGTCCCTTGTCCATGCCCGGAATGCGGGAGACGAGGTCCGGGTGACCGGCGAGGATCTGCGCGTGCAGGGACTGGAGTTCGAGACCCGGTTCGAGTCCCAGCTCGTCGTTGAACAACCGCCGGGTCTCGCGGTAGACGGCCAGGGCGTGTGCCCGGCGTCCGCAGCGGTACAGCGTCAGCATCAGGAACCAGCGCAGCCGCTCGCGCAGCGGTTCCCTGGTCACCAGGTTCGACAGCGTGGCCACGACCTCTGCGTGCCGGCCCACCAGCAGCATGTCGGCGGCCCACTCCTCGACCGCGGTCAGCCGCAGTTCGGCGAGCCGGGTACGTTCCATCTCGGCGAACGGGCCGGGTACGTTCGCGTACGCGTCCCCGCGCCACAGTCCCAGAGCGGCGTCGAATTCCCGCAGCGCTTCCCAGGGCCGGTCCTCGGCATGCAGCCGCCGCGCCTCCGCGTGGTGCCACTCGAACAGCGCGGCGTCCACTTCCTCCGGATTCAGACAGAGCGCGTAGCCCCCGCCCGAGGAGGTGAGCACACCGCCCGACTCCCGCCTCCCCCGCCCGGGTTCGAGCACCCGGCGCAGCCCGGCGACGTAGGTGTGCACGCCGTTGGCCGCGGTCTGCGGCACGGCGCTGCCCCACACCGCGTCCACGATCTCCTCGACACCGACGATCTCGTTGACCCGGCTCGCGAGCACTCCGATCACCGCGCGCTGTTTCGGTGGTCCGAGCAGCACTTCCTCGCCGTGGCACCAGGCCCTGACAGAACCCAACAGTTCCAAGCGCATGTTCCCCCCGCCTCTGACGCGGCCGACCACGTCCGGATGAGCGCTCCCGCTCTTCGGACTACCTGGTCAAGAGCCGGCACGACTGTGCCAAGCCTCTGCTTCCGGCGACACTTCGAGCTGTTCGAAGCCGAAGCGCCGAAAGGGCGGCGACGCCCAAGGATCCTCCAACTTCGAACAAAATATGCGTTTCTTCGGACAACCGTCATCGCTGAGGTTGCTCAAGGACTTGCACGCGAACGAACACGACACGACGCGCATGAGCGGCATCGTATGTCTCACCGTGAGCGACCGTGAGGTCACTGAGATCATCGTGTGCGCAGTACAGATTGAAGGAACTCGCCGGGCTGTGCAAGGAGTTGCGGAAGTGACGGCCGTCCGGGCCCGCGGGACCGTCGGCGGAATGCGCCGTACCGCTCATTGCCCGGTCACCCTGCGGGATGTCGGCCCGGGATCCGGCGCACCTCACAACAGGACGTAGTGGGCTCTACCCCTGCCGGGGGAGCCTCCGAAGCCGTTCCAGGACTTCACGGTCCGTATCCGTGGCCGCGTCCGCGCCCGCGTCGCGCCCGGCCGGTCCGGCCGCCGCGCGCAAGGTCCGCGCGGCGCGAGGGCGGCCGGCCCTCGCGCCGCGGGGCCCCTGCCGGCGGCGGGGCCGGCCGTCAGCCGATCAGTCGCACCATGGTGTCGAGGCTGCGCAGTGTCTCCGGAACCGGTGCGGTCGGCAGGGTGAAGAGCACTCTGTCGGCTCCCGACTCCATGATCGCGTCGAGCGCCTCGGGTTCGGCCGGCACCTGGTACATCGTCACGGGCAGGTACCCGCGTCCCCGTTCGGCCGCGCGCCGCCTGAAGTCGGTGACCTGGTCGGCCAGCTTTCCCTCACCCGTGACCATCGTCGGCAGCCAGATCATCCCCCAGTCGTCGCCGAACTCGAGGACCCGTTCGACGGCCGCCGGGTGGTTGCCGCCCACCATGACCGGCGGGTGCGGGGCCTGCACGGGCTTCGGCCACGAGAACACCGGGTCGAAGTCGACGAAGTCACCGTGGAACTCCGCCTTCTCCTCGGTCCAGAGCGCCTTCATGGCCAGCACCCGCTCCCGCAGCAGAGCCATCCGGGTCTTCGGGTCGGTCCCGTGGTTGCGAATCTCCTCACGGTTCCATCCGGCGCCCACGCCGACGACCGTCCGGCCACCCGACACCCGGTCCAGCGAGGCGATCTCCTTGGCCAGCACGATCGGATCGCGCTGGGTGACCTGGAAAACCCCCGCGCCCAGGAGCAGCCGCTCGGTCACCACCGCCGCCGCGGTGAGGACCACCATCGGGTCCAGGGTGCGGTACATGTCCCGCGCCAGATCCCCGCCGCCGGGCCACGGTGTCTCCCGCTTCACCGGAATGTGCGTGTGCTCGCCCACGAAGAGCGATTCGAACCCACGCTCCTCCAGCGCGCGGCCGAGTTCCACAGGACCGATTCCCTCGTCGGTCACGACGGTCGACACACCGAATTTCACGCGTACTCCCCACGCTGGAATCGCCGCACGGCCCGGCCGCTCAGGCCGCGGTGTTTTCGGGATCCGGCTCGGAGGCGCGGACAATCGGCACGGTGTCGGACACGCCTTCGGCCCGGAACACCTTCTCGTCGCGGATTACCCAGAAGTGCACGAAGCGCACGCGGAATTCCTTTCCGGTCGCCTTGAACCGACCGCTCCACCAACCGAGAGCGGTGACCCAGTCGCCGGAGGGCAGCAACTCCTCGAAGTCGAAATGCGCCTGATCGAGGTGGCCGAGCGCACCGGCGAAGTAGGCGGCGGCTCCGTCGAGTCCCTTGTACTCCCCTTCCGACCACGGCAGGGACTTCGGGGCGACGATCTCGACTTCCGGGTCGCAGGTCCCGAGGACCATGTCGATGTCAAAGCTCGAAAGGCCCTTGTAGAGCCTCTGTACGGTTTCGACGGGCTGTTCCGGCATCATTCCTCCGTATGTCCTCGGTGATCACCTGTACAGCCAGCTCGGCGCATGGCTTTCGGCCCGGTCCGGGCCGCAGGCGTACAACGCGTGCAGGTATGTGGGGTCCGCTCCGGTACGGGAAGACTCCCGGCCGCTCACGGCACCGGCACGTCCGCGCGCTGCCGGGGCGCCTGGTTCCGCGTGGGTGAGCGACGGGCGGCGCGCAGCGAGCGGGCGATGACCGCGGGCCGCATGACAGCGGACGGCGGGGCCAGCATCTGCTGCACCTCCAGCATGACGCGGTGGACCTCCACCGACGTGTGGCTGGCCAGGGCGATCTGGCCGACGTACCAGTTCATGACGTCCGTACCGGGCGCCTTGGGGCCGACCGTCTCCGGGAAGATGAAGTCACCGGCCGTCGCCATCCGCCACGGCATGTCGAGCAGCTTGCCCATCACCCGGAAGTACTTGCGGGTCATCTCGGCCGACGCGTCACCGAACCGGTCGAGACACCGTCCGAGCTCGACCGCCTCCAGGATGGCCATGGTCATGCCCTGGCCGTACAGCGGGTTGAAGCTGCACACCGCGTCGCCCAGCGCGACGTATCCGGCCGGCGGCCGCCGCAGCCGCTCGAAGTAGCGCCGGCGCGCCGTGGGGTACGTGTACCTCAGCGCGTTGCCCTCGTCCACCGGCTCGGACCGGGCCAGCAGGTCGGCCATGTGCGACGCGGGCAGATCGGCGGCGAACCGGGCGAACCCGGCCGGATCGACAGGGGCGTAGGCGCGGTGCCAGCCGCCCAGGGTGACCAGCCAGCGGTCGCCTTCGACAGCGAAGGCCGCGGCGGCCCGCTTGTCGTCCGAGGAGATCGAGGCCATCAGATACAGCAGCCCGCCCATCTCCGTCACCTGGTCGCCGGGCCGGCGGTGCAGCAGCCGGCTGGTGTATCCGACATCGATCTTGACCGTGTCGACCGGCGGAGTCGGGCAGTTCAGCTGTTGCAGCCACCGGTCCGAGCGGTCGCCGCCGCGTCCCGTCGCGTCGACGACCAGGTCGGCCGTGATCACCTCGCCACCGTCCAGCTCCACGCCGGTGATCCGGTCCTGGGAGCCGACGAGGCCGGCGACCGTCGCGCGGTCCCTCAGTTCGGTGTTGGGCAGCGCGCTCACTCGGCGCCGCAGGGAGAACTCCAGGAAGGCACGGGTCAGACTGACGCCGAGCATTCCGGTGGAGTACGGAATGCGGAAGGCGCCCATCTGGTGGAACAGGAGATCGCTCCCCGGATCCCAGGGAACGGCGCCGCCCGCGGTCAACTCGGCGGTGAGCCCGGGAAACACCTTCTCCAGCGCCAGGCGGCCACCGATGAGAAGGGCGTGCCCGTGGCGGGCCTGCGGCACACCCCGCCGGTTTCGCGCGTCGGACGGCAGTTCGTCCCGGTCGAGGACGGTCACTCTCTCGAATCTCCCGGCCAGCGCGCCGGCAGCGGTGAGGCCGCCTATGGAGCCGCCGATGACGACCGCATGCCTTCCGACCACGCTAAATCCGCCCCCTTCGCGAGCCGTGCTCGACCCGCTGTGCTGGATGATCCGCCTTGTCTCCACGTGAGTCTGCGCGGCAGCGCCCGGCGGTGTCGTCTCCGCAGTTGCTCAATCGCCGCGGGGACGGGAACGCGAGAAGCCGGAAGCGCGGGAAGCCGGGAACGGGAGGGAGAGGGGGCAGGAACGGGAGGGGCCCGAAGCGCGAGGGGCCCGAAGTGCGAGGGGCCCGAAGAAATCGCCCGGATGCTGAACGGCGCGGTCCGGTCCCGCGTACAACATCACGTAGTCAGTCGTCGAAGAGGAGTGCCGCATGACGGGATCTCAGGAGACAGGGCGGCTGTTCGGCCGCCGTACGGTCGTCACCGCGGTGGGCGCCGCCGGGATCGCCGCCGCGCTGACGGCGTGCGGTGGCTCGGAGAGCGACAGCCCGTCCGGCGCCGCCGCCGAGAAGCCCGCGGACGGCGGGGCGGGCGGCAGCGGTGGTGGCGGGGGCGACGCGGGCGCCGTACTCGCCAAGACCAGCGACATCCCCGAGGGTGGCGGCAAGGTCTTCGCCGACCAGGGCCTGGTGGTCACGCAGCCCACGGCGGGACAATTCAAGGCGTTCTCGTCGAAGTGCACCCATCAGGGCTGCGCGGTGAAGGACGTGGCGAACGGGATGATCAACTGCCCCTGCCACGGGAGCATGTTCGACGCGACGGACGGCAGTGTGAAGGGCGGCCCGGCGAAAGCGCCGCTCCCCGCCGCCGCCATCAAGGTCGAGGGTGACTCGATCACCCTCGCCTGATCCGCCGGGGGCGCTTCCAGCAGGCGAGAACGTCGTCGGTCGTGGTGATGGTGGCGACGAGAGCGAGCGTGTTGCGGATCATCGCGGGGGTGTAGTCGGAAGGCACCCCCGCGATGGCGTCCGAGGCGACGACCACCGTGAAGCCGAGGTTCACGGCGTCGAAGACGGCGTTGGGAATCGCGACATTGGCGGAGACGCCCGTGACGAGCACGGTGCGGCAGCCGAGGTTGCGCATTAGGGCGCCTGCGTCCGTACCGGAGAGCGGCGAGAGGCCGTGCAGCCGTCGTACGACGAGGTCGTCATCCGTCACTTCGATCGGTTCCGCGACGCGCACGGCGGTCGTTCCCGAGAGCTGCTGTACGGGCAGCCGTGCGGCGGCGCGGAACAGTCGTGCGTTGGTACTGGCCCCGCGCCCGTCGGGCCGCCGTTCCGCCACCGCGTGCATCACCTGTACCCCGGCCTCGTGGGCCGCGGCGACCAGACGTGCGACGCGCAGCAGGGCTCCCGAGGTCCGTGCCTCGCGGGCGAGTTCGGGAAGCGCGCTGTCCGCACCGACGACGCCCTCCTGGCACTCCACCGTGAGCAGAACAGTGGTCGCCGGATCGAGCTGCTCCACGAGCTGTTCGTACGACGGCAAGGCTCCTCCTCCGGTCGGGGCGCGCGAGGCTAACGACCATTGCGTGATGAGGGAAGAGCCCCCATGCTTTCTGACACCTGGTCAGAAACCTTGAAGGGGACGCCGATGACCGCCTCCACCCAGCGCAGAGGCCGCCGCATCATGATGACGGACGCCGAGCGGGACGCTTTCCTCGACGAACAGCGCACCTGCCGGGTGGCGACCGTCTCCGCGGACGGCAGCCCGCACGTCGGCGCCCTGTGGTTCGTCTGGGACGGGGGCTCACTGTGGCTGTACTCGATCACACGCAGCCGCCGCTGGGCACAGCTGCGCAAGGACCGCCGGCTCGCCGTCGTCGTCGACGACGGAGTGGAGTACGGCGAACTGCGCGGCATCGAACTGTCCGGCACCGCTGTCTTCACCGGTGAGGCGCCGCGCACCGGCGAGCCGTGCCCCGAACTCGACGTGCCGGAGCGTCTCTTCGCCCGCAAGTACTTCGGCATGGCGCGGATGCCGCACGACGGGCGGCACGCCTGGCTGCGGCTGACGCCGGACGCGGTGACGTCCTGGGACTTCCGCAAGCTCGGCAGCTCCTGATCCGCGCGCGGAGCCGGCATCTCCGCTCGCCGAGGGCCGAGCGGCGACTCGGGGACCCGGCCCGGCGGGCCGGTCCCATGGCCGGCGCCCCGTGGCCGGTGCCAAGCGGGCCCGTGCCAAGCGGCCGGTGCGCGGCCCTGTTCGCGGCCCTGTTCCGCGGCCCGTCCGGGTTCAGCCGGCGACGATCGCCCCCGCCGCGCACAGCGCGTCGACCGCTGCGCGGATGGACGGCCGCCGGTCCGCGTCGGCGCGCCAGACGGCGTACACATGCCGCCGCATGGCGTGCCGCACCGGTACGACGCGCACGCGGTCCGGCACCGGACCGCGCCCCAGCCGTGGCGCCACGCACACCCCGAGCCCCTCGGCGATCAGCGCGAGCTGTGTGGCGTGCTCCTCGGCGACATGCGCGATCCGGGGCTCGACTCCCTTGCCGCGCAGAGTGAACATCAGCCACTCGTGGCAGAACTCGCCCTCGGCCCAGGTGACCCAGTCGTCGTCCGCGAACTCTTCCAGATCCACGGCGGTGCGACCGGCGAGCGGATGGTCGATGTGCATCGCGACATCGGCCGGGTCGTGGAGAAGCTCCTGCTTCGCGAGCCCTTCGGGCATGGAGAGGGGCTTGTTGTACCAGTCGAGCACGACCGCGAGATCGAAGTCGCCCCGCACGACCGCGCGTACCGAGTCGTCCGGTTCCATCTCCCGCATCTGCACCCGCAGTTGCGGATGTTCCTCGCGGAGTGCCGCCAGGGCGGTCGGCAGCAGACCTCGGGCGGCGGTCGGGAACGCGGCCACGGACAGGTCGCCGACGACGCGGCCGCGCTGCGCCTCGATGTCCGACTGCGCGCGCTCGACCTGGGAAAGGATGCGCGCGGCATGGTCGGCGAGCAGCCGCCCGGCGTCGGTGAGGCGGACGCCGCGACCGTTCTTGGCGAGCAGCGGCTGACCGACTTCGCGCTCCAGCTTCGCCATCTGCTGGGAGACCGCGGAGGTCGTCACGTGCAGGCCCTCGGCCGCGCCGCTGACGGAACCGTGCCGGGCGAGGGCATCGAGCGTGCGCAGGCGCTCCAGATTCAACATGTAAGCGATACTAAGCGATGAGATCCACAAAATCTCGCTTGTGCTACGAGGTGTGGCCGGGTGAGGGTACAGACCATGAGCATCGCCTCCGCACGCCGCACCGAGCCGCCCGCCATTCCTGCCACACCGCTGTCCGCCACCCCGTCCGCCGCCGCCGTCACCACCTCCGGTGACGGCACCGGTGGCGGCACCAGTGACGGCACCCGTGAGGGCCTCCCCACGCCGGCCCGGCGCGCGACTCTGGACTGGCGCATCCGTTTCGGCGTGCTCGCGCTCATCTGGGGCTTCAGCTTCCTGCTCATCAAGGTCGGCACGGAGGCGTACGCACCCTTCCAGGTCACGCTCGGGCGGCTCCTCTTCGGAACGGCCGTGCTCGCCGCGGCGATGGCGGTGAAGCGGGAGGCTCTGCCGCGCGGCGCCCGGACCTGGGGCCACCTCACCGTCGCCGCGTTCTTCCTCAACGCGCTGCCGTTCTCGCTCTTCGCCTATTCCGAGCTGACGATCCCCTCGACGCTCGCCGGCATCTGCAACGCCACGTCGCCGCTGTGGGGCATGGCGCTCTCGTTGGTGGCGTTCTCCGAGGACCGCCCGACCCGCCGCCGCGTCGCGGGACTCGGCATCGGCTTCATCGGCGTACTGACGGTACTGGGAGCCTGGCAGGGCTTTTCCGGCCTCGACTTCGGCGGCACGGCCATGGCACTGCTGGCCTCGCTCAGCTACCCGGTGGGCTGGATCTACCTCCGCCGTACGCTCGGGGGCAGCGGCAACTCCGCCCTCTCCATGACAGGCGCGCAGCTCCTGCTCGGCACGGCGCAACTCGCCGTGGTGACCCCCCTGTTCACGACGGTGCCGACCTCGTTCCCGGTCGTGCCGCTGCTGGCTGTGGTGGCCCTGGGCGCCCTGGGCACCGGCTTCGCGATGCTGCTCCAGTACGGCCTGGTGGCCGAGATCGGTCCGACGACCGCCCAGATGGTCACGTACTTCATCCCGGTGATCGCCACCGTCGCGGGCGTCACCCTGCTCGGCGAAGACCTCAGCTGGAACACCCCCGTCGGCGCCCTGATCGTCCTGGCGGGCGCGGCCCTGACCCAGAGCCGAGCCCGCACCAGGACCGGCATCACCGCGAGGCGCACCTGACCGACCCGCACGGCACCCCGGACCGATCCGCGGCTTCCGCGCTCGCCCTGCCCCGGCTCCCGCGCCACGGGGAGCGACGACTCCCCGGTCGTGCAGCCGTTCCCGGCCCCCGCCTCGAAGCCCTCACTCCGAGGCGGCACTTCACCGTCGGGCGGCGCCGACCCGACGTCGGGTCGGCGCGGCCCGACCTGCCGACGCCATCCGTGGCCGCCCCCGCACCACGCCCCTCGCCCGCACCTCCACCACCCGCATCCCGCTCCCCGCACCCCGACGACCGGCGCCCGAGCCCCGGGTACGCCTCCCGCATGCACCGCGCGCCCCTCCACCGCGCCGCCTGACGCGTGCCGTGACTCAGCCGTAGCGCCGGTCCGCCCGCGCAGGCCCGGTCGCCGAGGCCACGGCGTCGGCGACCGGGCCGACGTCCGCGGGTGTCATCGCCGAAACGGTCAGCCGCACACCCGGCGGCGCCGCCATCCGGAACCGCGCTCCGGGCGCGACCGCCCACCCCGCGTGCAGCAGCCGCGCCACCACCCCCGTCTCGTCCGCGACCGGCACCCACACGTTCATCCCACTGCGCCCGTGGGCCTCGACACCCCGCTCGTTCAGTGCCCCCACCAGTGCGTCCCGCCGCCGACCGTACTCCCGCGAGACAGCCCGTACGTCGACCGCGCCCGCTTCCCACAGCTCGACGACCGCCCGCTGCACCAGCCGGCTGACCCAGCCGGGCCCGAGCCGCTGCCGCCCCATCACCCGGTCCACCGTGACCGGGTCGCCCGTCATCAGGGCGAGCCGCAGATCAGGCCCGTACGCCTTCGCCACCGACCGCACGAACACCCAGTGATCCGTCACCCCCGCGAGGGGGCGCACCGGCAGATCGACGATGGCGTGCCCGTGGTCGTCCTCGATGAGCAGCACCCCCGGAAAGGTCATGAGGACACCCCGCAGCTCCTGGGCCCGCGCGACGCTCACCGCCGCACCGGTGGGGTTCTGCGCCCTGTCGGTGATCACCAGTGCCCGGGCCCCGCCCCGGAGCGCCCGTTCGACCTCACCGGGCAGCGGCCCGTTGTCGTCGACTGCGACCGGCACGGCGGTAAGCCCGAGCGCGGGTATGAGGTCGAGCAGACTGCCCCACCCCGGATCCTCGACAGCCACCGCGTCACCCGGCCTCAGGTGGGCGGCGAGAACGCGCTCGATCGCGTCCAGCGACCCGGATGTGACAGCGACGGGTCCACCCGGCACCCCGTCCGCGTCGAACGAGGCCCGCGCGAGCCGCCCGAAATCCGGATCGACAGGATCCTGTCCGTACAGAACAGGGTGCTCTGCACCGCTCCGCACCGCGGCGGCAAACGCCTCGTGCAGCGGTGGCAACAAGGCGGGGTCGGGATTGCCCTGGCTCAGGTCCCGCACACCCGGCGGTACGTCGACCCTGATCGACTCCCGCGCCGTACTGGCCGGGCGGGGGCGCACCCGACTGCCTCGGCGGCCCGACGTCTCGATCACCCCCCGCTCGCGCAGCGTGCGGTACGCCGCCGCGACTGTATTCGCATTGACCCCCAACTCCCCCGCCAACTCCCGCATGGGCGGCAGCAGTTGTCCGGGCGACAGTTCCCCGGAACCCACCGCGCGCTCCACACTCGCCGCAATCTCCGATGCGCGCCGCCCGCTGATCCGATAGTCTCCTAGCACAAAAAACACTATGCACTAGTACAATGGAGAACGCAATGCCGGACACCACCACCTACGCGCCTTCCGAGCGCACCGTCCCCACCCGCTCCCGGGAACGCGCGTCGTACAACCGCGACCTGGTGCACGCGATACTGGACGAGGGTTACGTCTGCCACCTCGGCTTCGTGCGCGACGGAGCCCCCGTCGTCCTGCCGACGCTCTACGGCCGCGTCGGCGACCGCCTCTACGTACACGGCTCCACGGGCTCCCGCCCCCTGCGCATGGCCGGCCAGAGCGACCCCGGCCTCGCCGTCTGCCTGACCGTGACCCACGTCGACGGCCTCGTCCTGGCCCGCTCCGCCTTCCACCACTCCATCAACTACCGCTCCGTGGTGGTCCACGGCATCGCCCATGAGGTGGTGGACGAGGAAGAGCGCCGCACCGCACTCGACGCACTGGTCGACCATGTCGTCCCCGGCCGCTCCTCCGACTCGCGCCCGGCCAACGCCAAGGAGCTCGCGGCGACCGCCGTGATCCGGCTCGACCTGGAGGAGGTCTCCGCGAAGGTTCGTACAGGCGGCCCCAACGACGAGCCCGAGGACGCCTCACTCCCGCACTGGACGGGCGTCGTCCCCCTGACCCGCGGCTACGGCGCCCCCGTCCCGGCAGCAGACCTGGACCCGGCCGTCGCACTCCCCGACTACCTCACCACTCTCTGAGCAGGCCGTCTTGCTCATACACCCCTGGGACGCGCCGCACAGTGACCACGAGTGGCAGGAGTGGCTGGCGGTCCACGACTTCGGTCAGCTGGCGGTGAACGGACTCCCGGGCGAGGCGCCGTACGTCCAGCCGACACACTTCCTGTACGACGCCGAACGCGGCGCCCACGGCGAGGTCCTCACCCACCTGGCCCGCCCGAACCCCCTGTTCACGGCGTTGGAAGCCGATCCGCGCGTCCTGCTGAGCGTCGTGGACGACTACACGTACGTCCCCGGCCCCTGGCAGGCACCCGTGGGCGCCCCGCCCGAACACGGCGTGCCCACCAGCTTCTACGCAGCCGTACAGCTCCGCTGCACAGCCCACGTCGTGGACGACCCGGCGGAGAAGGCCGACCTGCTGAACCGCCAGGTCGCCCACTTCCAGCCGCAGGGCGGCACGGCCCGCGCGGCTGTCGGCGAAGCACCGCACGGGCGTCTGCTGTCGGGCATCAGGGGTCTGCGGCTGGAGGTGACCGAGGTCCGGGCCAAGTTCAAGTACGGCAGCCACAAGCCGCAGGACGCACAGGAGCGTACGGCGGCAGGGCTGGCCACCCGCGCACAGCCGAACGATCCCGCGGCCCACACCCACCACCACCGCCGCCGCACCCCGCCCACCACCTGACGACCGCCCGCCCCCTGCCCGCGCAGGTCCCGGCCCGGCCAATGCACTGGCCGGGCCGGGGCAGCAGCAAGGGGCCGGAGGCCGAGGCGGAGCTCGCCTCCGGGACCGTCGGACGCTCATCCGGCAGGACCACCGCGACGACGATGGCGCTCACCGGCCCGAGCAGTGGCAGCAAGACAAACAAGGCCGCATCACACGGCGCCCACGTCACCCGCCACTCACGTCACCCGGCACCCGGCACCCGGCACCCGAGCACCGAGCACCGAGCACCGAGCACCGAGCCAAAGCAAAGCCTCCGGACGCAGGCAGCCTCGCTACCGAGCCGTCCGCCCCGCCGGAAGATCCCCCTCGACCTGCCCGGCCCCCGAAGGCCCCGGCTCCACGTCCGCCCCACCAGCGGCCGCCACCCCGCCCGCGACCGGCCCGCTCGGGGCCTTGGGAGCCGACGACTGCGCGATGAACGCCCCGACCAGCACCACGACCCCGCCGATGATCTGCGGCGCGGACAGGTGCTCACGCAGCAGCACCCACGCCAGTACGGTCGCGATGACCGCCTCCAGGCAGGCCACCACACCGGCCACCTGCGGCGACAGCCGGCGCACCGACACCACACCCGTGACGTACGCGACGACAGTGGCGATCAGCACGATCCAGCCGAGCAGCAGCGCGGCCGGCACTGCCGTCCCTCCCATGTCGGCGTTCCCGGTCAGCAGCGACCACTCCATGCCCCACGGGCGCGCCACCACGGTCAGTACCACGGCGCCGACGAGCAGGCCGTACGCGATGACGCCGAGCGGATCGGGCGCGTCCTCGCCGGCGCTCCCTTGGTCGGACAGTACGAAGTACCCCACCTGGCAACAGGCGGCGGCGAGCGCGAACAGCAGCCCGAGCACGTCGATGGTCAGCCCGGCCCACACCTCGACGACGCACGCCAGGCCGCCGACCGCGAGCACCACACCGACGGCGGCGGCGCGCGTCACCGGCCGACGCTGAACGAACCGGACCCATCCCAGCACCAGCGCCGGGGCGAGATATTCGATGAGCAGGGCGACCCCGACCGGTATCCGGGACAGCGAGGCGAAGTAGAACGCCTGCACACCGGCGACCGCGAGCAGGCCGAAACCGGCGAGCAGGGCGGGTTTGCGCCGCAGCAGATCGCGGTGGCGCCAGGCGACGGGCAGCATGACGAGAGCGGCGCCCGCCACCCGCAGCCACACCACGTGCAGCGGGTCGAGCCCCGCCTCGATCAGCGGCTTGGCCGCGACACCCGAACCACCGAATGCGAACGCCGACAGCAGGGCAAGTCCCAGGCCGGCGCTCCTCCCCTGAGACGCTTGCATCGGGACATCATGCCATTCGAGGTCAGGAGCCTCATCCCCGTTACGCCTGACGAGACGCCGCACAGAGGCGCCCGGCCAGCAGGTCCGTGTCCACACCGCCGCGCCTCAGCACCTCGACCGCTCGGCACTCGGTGTCCGCCGCGAGTACGGCGAGCAGATCGAGCCCGCGGGCACGCCGGTCGCCGCGCGCCGCGGCCAGTCCCAGCGCCCTCTCCATGGCCGCGGCGGCGGCGGGCGACCAGCCCGCAAGGCCCACGGGGTCCCGCGCCCCGGTCACGTTGCCGGAATCCTCCACCGCGCCCTGCCAGCGCAGCCCGTACCCGATGCTGCGCTGCACGAGATAGCCGAGCACCCGGGCGATCTGCGGCGTACCCCCGTCGAAGGCGGCCCGGACGTCCGGGTCGGTCTCGATCAGCGAGTGGAGCAGGTGCGCGGTGTCGACCTGCCGGTCGCCGTCCCGCAGCGCCCGCCTGCGCGCGCCCGCGACGACCGACGTGAGCTCGGCGGTGAGCCTGGCTTCGCTGTCCGCACGATGTGGCGCGGTCTGCTGGGGAACCCGTGGGGTACGGCTTTGCACACTCCCACCTCATCAGCCGCCGCTCGCGGGAGCATCCCCGCCGGGGAGCATTCGCGCATCCCACCGAAGTTGGGCAACGCCGCACCCTGCCTCCTCCTTACGGATGAGACCAGGGATATCGGGACAACACGACGACCGGGACTGGGAAGACGCGAGGCCCACTCAATCTGACGGTTCATCAGCATTGAATGTTTCACGCCACCCGGCTACGTTCCGCGACACACAGCGAACGAGAGCCGGCGACGACTGCCGACGACAGCCACACCAGCCGAGGACAGCCGACGAGAAGGGGTGGTCGCATGGCCGAAGCCAGCGCGGAGGCACACATCGGGGCGCCGGCCGAGAAGATCTGGGCGCGGCTGACGGACTTCACGTCGTACGCAGAGTGGAACGCGACCCACACCAGCTTCCCCAAGGGCGGCCCGGCCACGCTGGAGGTCTCGGCGACGTACGACGAGAACATGAAGCTCATGGGCTTCCCCGCGGAGGTCACCTGGACGGTGGAGGAGCTGGAGCCGGCCCGGCTGCTCACCACCAGGGGCAAGGGGCCGATGGGCGTCAACCTCGCCATCCGCTACTCGCTCACACCGGACGGCGACGGCGCCCTCGTGCGGATCGAGGGGGAGTTCACGGGCGCGGCCGTCTCACTGATGGCGGGCAAGCTCAAGGACTCGGCGGGCGCCGCCCTGAGCGAGTCGCTGCGCAAGCTCGCCGGCCTGGTCACCTGAGACGGGACCCGCCCGGGCCGGAGACTCACTCAGGCCGAGATCTCGCCAGGAACGAGGATTCAGCCCCGGACCACAGCCCCGGACGCGAGCCGGCGCCCCGCGGATGCCCGCGGGGCGCCGTCCGCCCTTGCCGCTCCCGCTGACCTCAGTCCTCGTCGGCCAGGATCAGGTAGAGCTTCTTGCGGGACTCGTTGACGACGGCGAGAGCCTTCTTCCGCTGCTCGGCGGAGCCGGTCTTCCAGACCTGGCCGAACGCCTCCATCAGCCCGAAGCCAGCCTGACGGACCTCGTTCATCGTCTCCCAGTCGACCCCGCGCCCCGCTTCCTCCCACGGAGCCTGCGGCCCCGCCTCGACTTCGGTGCGCCCGGCGTCGGTGAGCGTGAACAGCTTCTTGCCGCCCTCGCTCTCACTGACGATGAGACCCTCGTCCTCGAGCAGCTGGAGCGTCGGGTAGACCGAGCCCGGACTGGGACGCCAGGCCCCGCCACTGCGCTCGCCGATCTCCTGGATCATCTCGTAACCGTGCATGGGCCGGTCGGCCAGCAGCGCCAGGATCGACGCGCGCACGTCGCCGCGCCGCGCCCTTCCCCTGGGGCCGCCCCTGCCGCGTCCGCCACCGCTCCACGGCCCGCCGAACGGCGGCCCGAAAGGACCGAAGGCGGCACGCCGCGCCTCGAAGTCACCCCGACCGCGATGGCCAGGCCCGCAGTCCCCATGTCCATGTGAACGCATCGCTACGCTCCTTCCATCGTTGATCTGTCGCGATACCCCAACGATATATCGGAACGATTCACCGGGCAAGCACTCCCGACACGCCAAGGACCCCCACCAAAGGGGCCAGTCATTCCGAATTGGCCTTGGCCTGCGGCTTTGCCCGACCCATACGTTCATGGCCATGCGGATTCGAATCGTCGACGCCTTCACCGACCGGCCCTTCGCCGGCAATCCAGCCGGAGTGCTTCTGCTGGACTCCGGCACGTTTCCCGACGACGCCTGGCTCCAGCAGGTGGCCGCCGAGGTGAACCTCTCCGAGACAGCCTTCGCGCACCCGCTCCCCCCGGGCGGCGACGCCGACTGGGCGCTGCGCTGGTTCACCCCGACCGCCGAGGTCGCCATGTGCGGCCACGCCACCCTGGCCACGGCCCACGTCCTGCACTCCACGGGCGCCGCCGCCGGCAAGGACGCCGTGCGTTTCTCGGCGCTCTGCGGGATCCTCACCGCCGCCGCCGGAGAAGACGGCGCCTTCACCCTGGACTTCCCGACCGCACCGCTCACAGCCGCCGCGGTCCCCGACGGCATCGGCGAGGCCCTGGGCGCGGACGTCCTCTCGGCCCACGACACCGGGCCGCACATCGGTGACCTGCTCATCGAGCTGGCCGACGAGCGCACCGTACGCGCGCTCACCCCCGACTTCGCCGGCCTCGTGGCGCACTCCGAGCGCGGCATCATCGCGACAGCCGCAGCCGAAGATCCCGCCCTCGGCTACGACTTCGTCTCGCGCTGTTTCTTCCCCCGGCTCGGGATCGACGAGGACCCGGTGACCGGCAGCGCGCACACGGCCCTCGCCCCGTTCTGGTCGGCACGCCTCGGCCGCCTCGAACTGACCGGCCTCCAGGCGTCCGCCCGCTCCGGCCGCGTCGTCACCTCGCTGCGCGACGACCGCACCCTGCTGACCGGCCGCGCCGTCACCGTCATCGACGGCGACCTGCTCACCTGACCACCCGCCGACCGGCACGCGCCGGCCCGAGACCCGAACAGGCACCGGCACCGGCACCGGCACCGGCCAAACACCGAAAAGGGGCGTACGGATCTTCCGTACGCCCCTGCTCACGCCCTTCTCACGTCTGCAAAGTCGGCAGCCACCCCACCTTGCCCACCAGCAGCGCGTACCCCACGAACGCCCCCACGTCGAGCAGCGTATGGGCCACCACCAGCGGCCCCACACGCCCCCAGCGCCGGTACAGCAGCACGAAGACGGCGCCCATCACCATGTTGCCGACGAACCCGCCGATCCCCTGGTAGAGGTGGTACGACCCGCGCAGCACGGAACTCGCCGCCAGAGAGGCTCTGGGAGACCACCCCAACTGATCGAGTCTGCGCAGCAGATATCCAACGACGATGACTTCCTCCAGTACGGAGTTCTGCATCGCGGACAGGACCAGCACAGGGAACTTCCACCACACCGGCGGCAGCGATTCCGGCACCACCGTGAGGTTGAACCCCGACTCGATGGCGACCAGGTAGAACGCGAGCCCGGCGCTGCCGATGCCCGCCGCGACCAGCGTGCCCCGCCCCAGGTCCGGCCACGGCCGCGTTCGGTCGAAGCCGATCGCGCGCAGCCCCTTCCCCTCGCGCATCAGCAGGTACGCGACCAGCACGACGGGCGCCAGCGCCGACGCGACACCGAACAACTGCCAGGCGAGGTCCAGCCATGGCCGCCCGGGCGCGGCGGACGTATTGAGTTTCGCCGCCTGGTCCTTGAGCCCGCCCGGTTCGGTGACGGCTCCGACAAACCTGATCAGGGACGACACCCCACTCGCGCCCAGTGACAGCGCGAGGACGATGAGCACTTCGATCCGCAGGATCTGTCGCGTCACCCCCTGCTCCGGAGGAAAATCAGCCACCCGCCCCGCCTCTGCCCGCACACCAGCCTCCAGTTCAGAAATCCCGCCTCATCCCCGACTACGCCCCGCCAGGGTCTCGATCGCGGGTACGAAGATCCCGCGCGACAGGCCGGGAGACGAGCGCCTTTCCAGGTGGCGAAACCCTCTCCCCTGCCGAGATCGTCGACATCGTCGAGATTCTTCGAATCGATCGAGATCCACGGTTCGAGGAGGGGCTCCACCGTCATGGGACGTCACAGCTTGCCCGACGGCGCGGCGAAGCACGGCACCAGGTCCGGTTCACCAGCTCAACGCGGCACGCTCGCCGTCGCCACCCCGTCGTCTTGAGCGCCGGCGCGGACGCGGACGCGGACGCGGCGATCACAGAGGCGGGCCGGACCTCCTGATCAGACCCGCCGGCCTCCCCCGGCGCACCTCACGCCCGCCCCGGGAAACCCACCGGCCAGGTGTGCACCGGGTCGCCCTGGTGCATCAGCTCGCTGTAGCGGCGCGTCATGGCGGCCAGCGCGGCTTCGCGTTCCAGGCCGGCCTCCAGAGCGCGGTGGTAGGTGTCCACCTGCCAGGAGGCACCGTTCACGCGCCGCCTGCACCGCTGCTCGATGACGCCGAGGTAGTAGTCCCGGTCGGCGGGCTCGATGCCCCAGGCGTCGAGCCCGGCAGCGGCCAGTGGCAGCAGTTCGTCCCGTACGAGCCTGACGGCCGGCACCCGCGTGGTCCCGCCCGCGCGGCCCGCCTTCGGCCAGATGATCTCCGCCTCGATCCCGAGACGGCAGGCGGTGTCGAAGTTCTCCTCGGCGGCCTCGAAGGGCAGCCGCTTCCACACCGGCCGCGCGTCCTCGGCGAGAGCCCGCACCAGCCCGTAGTAGAAGGCCGCGTTGGCGATCACGTCCGTCACGGTCGGCCCCGCGGGCAGCACCCTGTTCTCCACCCGCAGATGCGGTACGCCGTCGACCAGCCCGTACACGGGCCGGTTCCAGCGGTAGACCGTCCCGTTGTGCAGCACGAGCTCCTGGAGCCGCGGCACCCCGCCGTCGTCGAGCACGAGGAGCGGATCCTCGTCGTCGCAGATCGGCAGCAGGGCCGGGAAGTACCGCAGGTTCTCCTCGAACAGCTCGTACGCCGAGTCCACCCACCGCTCGCCGAACCAGGTCCGCGGCCGTACGCCCTGGGCCTGGAGCTCCGGCGGGCGCGTGTCGGTGGCCTGCTGGAAGAGGGGCGGCCGCGACTCGCGCCACAGCTCGCGGCCGAAGAGGAACGGCGAGTTGGCACCCAGTGCGATCTGCACACCGGCGACCGCCTGCGCCGCGTTCCACACATCCGCGAACCGGCCCGGCGTGACCTGGAGGTGCAACTGCACCGACGTACAGGCCGCTTCCGGCGCGATCGAGGCGAAGGTGCAGTTCAAGCGCTCGACCCCGGTGATGTCCACCGTGAAGTCCTCACCGCGCGCAGTCACTATCTGATCGTTGAGCAGCTGGTAGCGGTCGACGTCGGAGAGATTCGCGGAGACCAGGTCGTGGCGTCCGAGCGTCGGCAGAATTCCGATCATCACGATGCCCGCGTCGACCTCTTCGGCTTTCCTGTGGGCATATCCCAGGCCGGTGCGCAGCTCTTCGGCGAGCTGATCGAATACCCGGCCTCCCAGCCGGTGCGGAACGATATTTACTTCCAAATTGAACATGCCGAGTTCGGTCTGGAAATCACGGCTCGCGATCCGCTCCAGCACCTCGGCGTTCATCATCTTCGGCATACCGTCGGCCCCGGCGAGATTGAGCTCGATCTCCAGCCCCATGAAGTTCTTGGGACGGTCGAAGCGCTTCTCCGCCAGCAGTCGCCCCAGTCCCTCCAGGCACTGCTGGAGTTTCCTCCGGTACCTCTGCCGGTCCGACAGGTCGAACCCGTCTGCCACGACCTTCTCCCCCATCGAAGCATCCCTCCTCGAGTGGGCGGCTCACAGCATCGGGTACTGACGTCACGGTCGATGATGCCCACACGGGCTG
The DNA here is from genome assembly GCF_001746415.1 of Streptomyces agglomeratus. NCBI lineage: Bacteria > Bacillati > Actinomycetota > Actinomycetes > Kitasatosporales > Streptomycetaceae > Streptomyces > Streptomyces agglomeratus. The sequence goes on along the minus strand of NZ_MEHJ01000001.1, from coordinate 6,653,627 downwards.
ATCAGTAACGCCCCGCGGCCACCAATGAACAGGTACCCTCGTTCGGGGATCTCAGCGGCACATTCACTCGGCATGCGGCAGATAGCAGATACCACCCGGTAGCCGCTGGTGAAAATAGCCGACGAGTTTCGGCCTACCGCTGCCGCCGGAACTTTCCAGGCCACGGGCCTGACCCCCCGATGAATGGGTAGATTCTCCGCAGGAAATGGTCCTGATACCGCCTTGCCCGCAATGCGGGCGACGGCTAGCAGAAACATGGCGTGAACACCGTTCGTATAAACTCCGCAGACGAGGCAGAGAGTTGTCGCCCCGGCCAGCGCCCCGCGGCCCACCTCTGACCCCGAAACGCAGACAGCGCCGTCCGCACCGCCCACGCACACCCACGCATCACCGTGTCTCCCAAGTGAGAGGCGACCCACCATGCCGCTGCTTGTCCCACCGGCTCCCGCGCCAGCCCTGCGCAGCGTCCTCGCGGCACTCGGTTCCCCCACCGCCGTCCGCGAGGCCCGTCCCCCGGCCCTCCGTGCGGCTCAGGGACCGCTCAGCCCCGAGTTCCCGCTCCCCTTCCACGTACTGGACGGAATCATCCCGTCAGGCAGGCCGCCGCGCACCCGGCTGACCGGCTGGCGGTTCCTCATCCGCAGCGGCGATCGTACGGTGGCCGCCGCCGACACCATGCTCACCGCCGACGGCTGGGCGTTCTCGCACTTCTGCGAGGGCCCGTACATCGCCTCCAGCGAACTCGCGCTGCGCCAGGCCGAGGCGATGACGAAGCGCTACCAGCCACGCCTGCTGTCCGTACCGGAGCTGTACATGCTCACTCTGTGGCTGCACGACGGTCCGGCCGCCGGCGTCGACGCCTCCGAGACCATGCCGCTGCCGACGGACCTGCTCGTACCGCTGGCGCCCGCACCGCCCGGTATCGCCTCGCACCGCCCGCACCGGGTAGCCGATCTGCTGCCGCTGCTCACCCACCGGCTCACACCACCCGCCGTCCCGCTCCTCAGCCAGCCCGCCTGACGGCGGCCGCCCGTCTCCCGGGCGCCGCCGCGCGTCCCCTGTGCCCCGTGCCCGCCCCGGCCACGGGGCACAGTGCCGCCCGGCCCCCGCCCCCTCAGCCGCCGCCCGGCCCCTGCACCCCCAGCCCGGCCCTCGCACCCCCCAATCGGACTAGCCCGTATCGGCCCCCTCGAACCACCCGAAGGGACGCCCCGGTTGAGCTGAACCGTCCGCACGAGTGACGCGTCATTAATCAGTAAGGAGAGCTGCCGTGAAATCCCTGCGGAACGACGCCCGTGGGGCAACACTGGGACCGGACCGACTGATACGGGGGGCGGCCATGAACAACGCATCGAGCCGCGGGACACTCACCACAACGCAGCGAAAGAACCCTTCCATGTGCCAGCACCAGCCAGCCTGCCCGACTGCCGACTCCGCCGACCGGGAAGCCGCTCGTCTTGTGGCGCACCACCCGGAACAGGGCTGGAGCCTGCTGTGCAACGGAGTCCTCGTCTTCGAGGACACCGGTGAGCTGCTGCCGGACGGCCAGATCATCGCTCCACACCGTCCGCTCGACGTCGTCAGGGCCGCCTGACCGGCCGGCACACGGCTTCACTACGACGAGGGGCCGGCCCGGAGGAATCCTCCGAACCGGCCCCGACCCATGGCGTACGGTCCCGCCGTACGTCCGTGTCGTACGTCAGTTGTCGTACTCGTCCAGCGGCGGGCACGAGCAGACGAGGTTGCGGTCGCCGAACGCACCGTCGATCCGGCGCACCGGCGGCCAGTACTTGTCCGCGGCCGAGACGCCGGCCGGGAAGACCGCCACCTCACGGCTGTACGCGTGCTCCCACTCGCCGCCCAGCGCGGCAGCGGTGTGCGGGGCGTTGCGCAGCGGGTTGTCGTCCGCGGGCCACTCGCCGGACCCGACCTTCTCGATCTCGGCCCTTATGGCGATCATCGTGTCGCAGAACCTGTCGATCTCCGCCAGGTCCTCGCTCTCGGTCGGCTCGATCATCAGCGTCCCGGCCACCGGGAACGACATGGTCGGCGCGTGGAAGCCGTAGTCGATCAGCCGCTTGGCGATGTCGTCCACGCTGACGCCCGTCGCCTTCGACAGCGGCCGCAGGTCGATGATCGCCTCGTGCGCCACCAGCCCGTTCGGGCCGGTGTAGAGCACCGGGTAGTGCGGCTCCAGGCGCTTGGCGATGTAGTTCGCCGCGAGCACCGCGACCTGCGTCGCCCGCTTGAGCCCCTCGCCGCCCATGAGACGGACGTACGCCCACGAGATCGGCAGAATGCCCGCCGAGCCCCACGGAGCGGCCGAAATGGGCCCCACGCCCGTTTCCGGGCCGGCCGTCGGCTGGAGGGGGTGGTTCGGCAGGTACGGCGCGAGGTGCGCCCGTACGCCGACCGGGCCGACGCCGGGGCCGCCGCCGCCGTGCGGGATGCAGAAGGTCTTGTGCAGGTTCAGGTGCGAGACGTCGCCGCCGAACTTGCCCGGCTTGGCGAGTCCGACGAGCGCGTTGAGGTTGGCGCCGTCGACGTACACCTGACCGCCGGCCTCGTGCACCGTCGCGCAGATGTCGGCGACGTGCTCCTCGAACACCCCGTGCGTGGAGGGGTAGGTGATCATCAGCACCGACAGCTCGTCGCGGTACTGCTCGATCTTGGCGTGCAGGTCCTCGACGTCGACCTCGCCGTCCTCACGGGTCTTGACGACGACGACCTTCATGCCGGCCATGACCGCGCTCGCCGCGTTGGTGCCGTGCGCGGACGACGGAATCAGGCACACCGTGCGCTGGTCGTCGCCGTTGGCCCGGTGGTACGCCCGTACCGCCAGCAGCCCCGCCAGCTCGCCCTGCGAACCGGCGTTCGGCTGGATGGACACCGCGTCGTACCCGGTGACCTCGGCGAGACGCTCCTCCAGTTCGTGGATGAGCGTCAGGTAGCCCTGCGCCTGCTCGACCGGCGCGAAGGGGTGGACCGCTCCGAACTCCGGCCAGGTGACCGGCTCCATCTCGGTGGTCGCGTTCAGCTTCATCGTGCACGAGCCGAGCGGGATCATGCCGCGGTCGAGCGCGTAGTCGCGGTCGGCGAGCCTGCGCAGGTAGCGCAGCATCGCGGTCTCCGACCGGTGCTGGTGGAAGACCGGGTGCGTCAGCACCTCGTCACTCCGCAGCAGCCCCTCGGGCAGCGCGTCGGCCACCCGGGCGTCGAGCGCCTCGATGTCCGCGTCGACCCCGAAGGCCGCCCAAACCGCGGAGATCTGCGCGCGGCCCGTCGTCTCGTCGCAGGCCATGGAGACGTGGTCGGCGTCGGCCTGGTACAGGTTGACCCCGCGCTCACGGGCCCCCGCGACGACCTCGGCCGCCTTGCCGGGAACGCGCGCGGTCAGCGTGTCGAAGTACGCGCCGTGCACGACCTCGACGCCGCCGGCGCGCAGGCCCTCGGCGAGCAGCGTCGCGTAGCGGTGCGTGCGGCGCGCGATGCCGCGCAGGCCGTCGGGGCCGTGGTAGACGGCGTACATGCCAGCCATGACGGCGAGCAGCACCTGCGCCGTGCAGATGTTGCTGGTGGCCTTCTCACGGCGGATGTGCTGCTCACGCGTCTGGAGCGCCAGCCGGTACGCCCTGTTGCCGTCGGCGTCCACGGAGACGCCGACGAGCCGCCCGGGCAGGCTGCGCGCGAACTTCTCGCGTACGGCCATGAAGCCGGCGTGCGGGCCGCCGAAGCCCATCGGCACACCGAAGCGCTGGGTGGTGCCCACCGCGATGTCCGCGCCGAGCTCGCCGGGCGAGGTCAGCAGCGTGAGCGCGAGAAGGTCGGCGGCGACGGTGACGATCGCCCCGAGCTCGTGGGCCTGCTCGATGACGGGCTTGATGTCCCGCACGGCGCCCGACGCTCCCGGGTACTGGAGCAGCACACCGAAGACACCGCGCTCGGCGACCTCGGCCGGGATACCGTCCGACAGGTCCGTGACGACGACCTCGACACCGGTCGGCTCCGCGCGCGTCTGAATGACGGCCACGGTCTGCGGCAGGGTGTCGGAGTCGATCAGGAAGACGCCGTTCTTGACCTTGCCCACGCGGCGCGCGAGCGACATGGCCTCGGCGGCGGCGGTGCCCTCGTCGAGCAGCGAGGCACCCGAGGTCGGCAGTCCGGTCAGGTCCGCGACCATGGTCTGGAAGTTGAGCAGCGCTTCGAGGCGGCCCTGCGAGATCTCCGGCTGGTAGGGCGTGTACGCCGTGTACCAGGCGGGGTTCTCCATGACGTTGCGCAGGATCACCGGCGGCGTGAAGGTGCCGTAGTAGCCCAGCCCGATCATCGGGGCGAGCACCTGGTTGCGGTCGGCGAGCGTGCGCAGCTCGGCCAGTACCTCGGCCTCGGTACGCGCGTCGGGCAGTCCGAGCGCCTCGGCGCTCTTGATGACGTCCGGCACCGCGGCCGCGGTCAGCTCGTCGAGCGAGCCGTAACCGACCTGGGCGAGCATCTTGGCCTGAGCTCCGGCATCGGGCCCGATGTGGCGCTGCTCGAAGGGGATGCCACGCTCAAGCTGTGAGAGCGGAATGCGGTTTGCGGTCATCTGCGGAAGGCCTCCTGGTCTGACGCGACCTGCGAGGGGCACCACGGCACGGGTACCCGGACGGCCCTCCCCCTCTGTCATCTCAACCTGAGAGCTTCACCGGAAGACCGTAGGTACGTCGCTGACGTCGAGGTCGTTCCGGCTTTCACCGTCGGTGAGGAAGGGATCCGTGACGGGTGCTGCGCTCTTGCCCAGCACATGCCCGTCCGATGCCCGTCCTGCTTTCCAGAGTGACCTCGTCCGTGCGGTACGGGTGCCTGAGAGATTCCGGGGAGGATTTGCTCCTTCGGCGCCTCCGGCACGTTCACCGGAGACTCTCCCGCACGGGGTCAGCAGCCATTGGCCAGCCTACCAGCGAGGTCTGTCCTGAATCCCTCGAGTGGCCGAGTCCACAGTTGTGCCCTTTCGTAGGGTCTAGGGAGCAGCCGCGATCAGTTGGAGGGACCGTGCAGACCGACATTGATCCGCGCAGCCTGATCGGCCGCAAGGCGTACGACCGCAACGGCACCAGGATCGGAACGGTGGACGAGGTGTACCTCGACGACGCCACGGGTGTGCCCGAATGGGCTGCGGTACGCACCGGTCTCTTCAGCCGGGACGCGTTCGTCCCGCTGGAGCCCAGCAAGGTCGTGGACGACTCCCTGCGGGTGCCCTACGACCGCGCCCTGATCCGGGAGGCACCCGACTTCGGCGTCGGCCGCCACCTCTCCCCCGAACAGGAACTCCAGCTCTACCACCACTACGGGCTGGAGATCTCCTCCCCCGCCCCCGACCGGGACTTCGGGCGGCTGGCCGGCGACGACTCGGCCTGATCCCCGGCGGGCGCCCGCACCAGCGGGAGCGGATCGGACGGGGTGATGTCCGGATCGTCCACCGCGAAGGTCCGCACCCGCCCCGGCGGCGACGTCGGCTCCTCGAACCGCACCGTCACCCTCCCGAGCCCGCTGCCCTGCACCCACCCCGCTCCGTACCGGGCGTGCCGCACGTCCTGCCCGGCCAGCCACCGGCGCTCCTGCGGCGGCTCGGGAGCTGCCGCCACCGGCTCCCCGGCGCCGGGCACCGTTTCCGCGGTCTCCTGCGCACCCTGCGCCTCGGCCTGCGCGCGCTCCCCCGCCGCCGCCTGTGCGAAGAGGTCCTCCTGCGTGTAGTCGGCCAGCCCGGTGACGCCCACGCCCAGCAGCCTGACGCCGCCGGTGGTGTCCACCGACTCCAGCAGCCGCCCGGCGGCCTCCCGCACCACCGCCGGATCGTCGGTGGGCCCACGCAGCGTCTCGGAGCGCGTCAGAGTCGAGAAGTCGTATCTGCGCACCTTCAGCACCACGGTCCTGCCCGAGCGCCCGGCCGCCCGCAACCGCTGCACGCACCGGTCCGACAGCCGCACCACCTCGTTCCTGACCCGGACCCGGTCGTGCAGGTCCACTTCGAAGGTGTCCTCGACCGACACGGATTTGGCGTCCCTCTCAGCCACCACGGGCCGTTCGTCGTGCCCGGCGGCCATTCGGTACAACGAGACCCCGTGCGCCCGTCCCAGCAGGCGTACAAGCTCGTCCTCGCCCGCTTCCGCGAGATGGGCGACGGTCGTCATTCCGGCCCGGCGCAGATGCTCGCCGGTGGCCGGGCCGACCCCCGGCAGGATCCGCACCGGCATGGGCCCCAGCAGCTCCCGCTCGGTCCCCAGCTCTATGAGCACGAGACCGTCCGGCTTGGCCTGCTCCGACGCGATCTTCGCGAGCATCTTGGAACCCGCGAGTCCCACGGAGCCCGTCAGCCCCGTGACAGCCTTGATGTCGGCGCGCAGCAGTTCGCCCGCCCTGCGCGCCGAGGCGGAGTCGTCGGCCACTCCGCCGGCCTCCAGATCGACGAACGCCTCGTCCAGGCTCAGCGGCTCCACCAGCGGGGAAAGCCGCCCGAGGAGCTCCATGACCTGTTCGCTGACCGACCGGTAGAGGGCGAAGCGCGGCATCAGGTAAGCGGCGTTCGGGCACAGCCGGCGCGCCTGGGCCACCGGCATCGCCGAATGCACCCCGAATCGTCTGGCCTCGTACGACGCGGTGGCGACAACCCCCCGGGTCCCGATTCCGCCGACGACCACCGGCTTTCCGCGCAGACTCGGCTTCGCCGCCTGCTCTGCTGCGGCGTAGAAGGCATCCATGTCCAGATGCAGGATGGTCGGCGCGGATCTCACACCACCGATGCTGCCGTACGGCACTGACAATCGGGCGGCGACGGCGCGGCGGGAAGACAGCCGCACCGGCCGGAGCGCCGACCGGCCCGTCCTCCGTCCGCCCCCGAGCCGCCCGTCAGCCCGCCTTGTTGCGGCGCCGCGCGAGTTCGTCCGTGGGGTTGTGCCCGACCAGCGTCTCGCCCGTGTCGACGCGCTCCCCGTGCAGCTGGGACAGCGCGCTCTCCACATCCCGCCAGACCACGCCCACGGCGATCCCGAAGACGCCCTGGCCGCCCTGGAGCAGCTCGACGACCTCGTCGGGCGACGAGCACTCGTACACCGTCGCGCCGTCGCTCATGAGCGTCATCCGCTCCAGGTCCTGGAAACCCCGGGCCCGCAGATGCTGGACGGCCGCGCGAATGTTCTGCAACGCCACACCGGTGTCCAGGAATCGCTTGACGATTTTGAGGACGACGACGTCGCGGAAGCTGTAAAGCCGCTGCGTACCCGATCCGTGGGCGGGCCGTACGCTCGGCTCCACCAGTCCCGTACGCGCCCAGTAGTCGAGCTGCCGGTAAGTGATCCCCGCCGCCGCGCAGGCGGTCGGCCCCCGGTACCCGATGCTCTCCGTGCCCTCGGCCGCCGTCGTCCCGCCCGTGGCCGACGTCATGCCCTGCCGCCCCGCCAGAGGGTCGACCGCACTGCCGTGAAGCGGATACGGCCCGCCCGCCACCGTACCGTCGCCGCTGCTTCTCACGCCGACCTCCGTCCTTGACCTGCCCTGTCGACGGTAGGCAGTCACCCGGGGTGCGTCAACGATCGCCACACTCGGCACGCCGAGTGATAATCACCCTGAGAGTGGTTTCCCGTGCCTAACTTCGGGGAAAAGCTACTTGTTTGCGGGAAAACACCCCGGCGCGCGGCGCACTGGCCGACGGCTCACTGACTGTTCGTCCCGAAGTCCTCGGGGGAGATCTGGTCGAGGAACTCGCGGAACTTCTCCACCTCGTCCTCCTGCTCGTCAGGAATCGCGATACCCGCGTCGTCCAGCACCCCGTCACTGCCGTAGATCGGCGTACCGGTGCGCAGGGCCAGCGCTATGGCGTCGGACGGCCTCGCGCTCACTTCGACTCCGCTGGCGAAGACCAGCTCGGCGTAGAAGACCCCTTCCCGCAGGTCGGTGATGCGGACTTCAGTGAGCTCCTGGCCGACCGCTTCGAGTACGTCCTTGAAGAGGTCATGGGTCAGAGGCCTGGCAGGGGCCATCCCCTGCTGGGCAAAGGCGATCGCAGTCGCCTCCCCCGGCCCGATCCAGATGGGGAGGTACCGATCGCCTCCCACTTCGCGCAGGAGCACGATCGGTTGGTTCGAGGGCATTTCTACCCGGACACCTACGACGTCGAGCTCGTTCACACAGCAACCCTAGGACGTGCTTGGCAGGTTTGGGTAGTCGGGATCCCCCAAGCTCAGTGCAGCCGCACGCCGAGGGCTGCCTGGATGAGGGCCGAATGGAGCTTGACGGACAACTCGGCGAGTTCTTTGGCCGTAGCCTCCGCATGGGCTCTGGTCTGCGGATTCCGGTGCCGGCGCAGGGGCGCGACGACCTGTTCCACGAGGTCGGCCTCGCGATCCGCCGCCGCCTTCACCGCGCGCAAATGCCGTGGCTCAAGGCCGAACCGGCCAAATTCGGCCACAAGCTTGGCCACTGTGACGACTTCGGCGTCGTAGCCACCGCCCGGCAGGGGGGAGATCAGACCGTACGACTCCCAGACGTCCAGCTCTTCCTCACCGACCTCTGCGGCCGCCAGCAGCTCGTCGCGTCCGATCCGGGCCGCCGTCGGGCGGTCCGTCCCTGGGCCCGCGGCCCCGTCGGACTCCTCGTCCGCCCCGCCGGCGGCCGGAAGCCGCACCTGTTCACCACGCTCCAGCGCGTCGAGGTGCTCACGGATGACCTTGAGCGGCAGGTAATGATCACGCTGCATGCGCAGCACCTGGGCCAGCCGCTCGACATGGTCGGAACTGAATTTGCGGTAACCGGAGGCGGTCCGCTGCGGTTCGACGAGTCCCTCGGTCTCCAGGAAACGGATCTTGGAGATGGTGACCTCGGGAAACTCGTCACGCAGCAGGTTCAGCACGGTGCCAATACTCACCAGCCGGTCGCCCGCGGTGGCGGTGCCGTTTCCGGCACCGCCCGTCGGTGTTCGCTGCATGGACCTTCCCGTACGGGTCAGATGGCCCGCTGGCTCGCGTAGAAGACCAGCCGGTACTTACCGATCTGCACCTCGTCGCCGTTCGACAGCGGGACCGAGTCGATCCGCTCCCGGTTGACGTAGGTGCCGTTGAGACTGCCGACGTCCGAGACGGTGAAGCCACCGTCGGCGCCCCGGCGGAACTCCACATGGCGACGCGAAACCGTCACGTCGTCGAGGAAGATGTCGCTCTGCGGGTGCCTGCCGGCCGTGGTCAGATCGCCGTCCAGGAGGAAGCGGCTGCCCGAATTCGGACCGCGCCGCACCACGAGCAGCGCCGCACCGAGCGGAAGGGCGTCGACGGCCGCCTGCGCCTCCGGAGAGAGCGAAGGAGCGGCGGTCTGCCCCGTCGCCTCCGCCTCGTACGCCTCGAGCCCGGAAATGGAGATCGTCGACGTCGTCTCCGACGGACGCTCGGCGCTCACCCCGGACCGCAACGGCGCTCCGCAGTTGGAACAGAAACGACTGGCCTCGGCATTGCGGTGCCCGCACCTCGTACAAACCGGCAAGGCCGACATGGACGGATCCTCCTGCCGCGGCTGCCCCTGCGGGGCATGGGATGCGTACGGATCGGCGGCAAACCCTCCACCCGTACTTGAGGCTGATTCTCCGAAACCTATGCGGCCGGGACCAGCGGGGTCAACAGACGACGCGCCCGGTCCACCCGAAATGTCGCCGCCCGGACCGGCGACCTCGTCCCGGAAGAGCGGACGCTCACCGCCCTGCTCATCGACTTCTCCACCACGCGTCGCACGGTGACGGGCAGTGCTGTTCGCACCGTCCTCGCGTGCGCTCTTGCCGAACAACTTCGCAAACAACTTCACGGGCGATTCCCCTTGACTGAAACAGACCCGCCCGTGGGGCAGGACGAACCCTGAATGAACACACCTGCCGAACCGGACATCTTCACAACGTCCGTATCCACCAAACAGTTTCCACCACGCACCACGCCTTCGGTGCGCCGACCCCCCGCAACCTCATGCCCTTGTCCCGGTGCCCCCATGCGCCCCAACCTCACCGCGGTGACGACTGAGCGTAGTCAGGCTGCTTCGCCGGTCGCAAGGCGTCCACGACGATCTTCCCGGAGCGGGTGACCGTAGCCACGGCCCGCTCCTCCTCGAGCGTCTGGACAACGCCGCCGGGGATGTTGAGCGCGGGCTCCAGGTCCTGCGGCTTGCCGATCACCTTGAACCGGTACGGGGCGCCGACCTTCTTCCCGTCCACCTCGACACCGCCCCCACTGTTCACCAGATACGTGTCCGCGACGACCCTGACGTCATTGACCTGAATCGCTTCCGCACCCGCCGCCCGCAGTTCCTGGATCGCGTCCAGCAGCATGTCGGCCTCGACCGTCGAGTGCGGATCAGTGATGGTCAACGTGATGCCGGGCCCCTGGGCCGCCACCGTGCCCGCCAGCACACCGAGCTGACGTTCTTTCTCCAGCGTCTGCTTGCGGGCCTCTTCGGCCTGGTCCGAGCTGTTCTCCAACTCGGTCCTCTGATCGTCGAGTTTCTGCTTCTCGTCCTCGAGCCGCTGCGTACGGTCGTCCAGCTCGTCGAGGATGCGCACCAGGTCCTCCTGGCGCGCCCCGCGCAGCGCGCTGTCGTCGCTGTTCGACCTGACCTGGATGGCGAGTCCGAGCCCGAGCACGAACAGCAGCAGCGCCACGATCAGCTGCGCCCGCGTGACCCGCGGCGGCCAGAGCCCGGCCATCAGCCGCTGACGCCCCGTCGTGGGCTGCTGCGCAGGCCACTCCTGTGGCTGCGGTACTTCTTCGTCGCGCTGAGGGTTGTCTTCTGTACTCATCTGCCTCACGCCCGGAACACGTGACGACGGATCGCCGCCGCGTTGGAGAAGATCCGGATACCGAACACCACGACCACACCCGTGGACAGCTGCGCGCCGACGCCCAACTTGTCGCCGAGGAACACGATCAGGGCCGCCACCACAACATTGGACAGGAAGGACACGACGAAGACCTTGTCGACGAAGATCCCGTCGAGCATGGCCCGCAGACCGCCGAACACCGCGTCGAGCGCCGCGACGACGGCAATCGGCAGATACGGCTCGACCACCGCCGGCACCTCGGGCCGGACCAACAGTCCGACCACGACTCCCACGACGAGGCCCAGTACGGCGATCACGATGTGCCCTTCCCTGTGTTGGCCGGGGCCCGCCCGGCGCCCGCGACCAGCGGCTCTGCTGTACGTACGATCAGGCTGGGCGCGGCGGGAAGCCGGACCTGCTCCTGAGCGGAAATGTTGGTCCTGATGCCGTAGCTCTCCTGGAGGACATGCAGATACCGACCGTCGGCACTGTCCTGGAAAGCGGCGCTCAGCCGCTGCCCGTCCCCCACCGCCAGCACCGTGTACGGCGGCACCAGCGGCCTGTTGTCGACCAGTATGGCGTCGCCGGCCGCGCGGATCGCGGACAGGGACGTCAGCCGCTGTCCGTTGATGGCCACTGCCTCGGCGCCCGAGGACCACAGACCGTTGACGATCCGCTGCATGTCCCGGTCCCGCAGCCGGCCGGTGTCCGAGAAGCTCGTACTCTCCCGCGGCCCGCCGCCGCCCTCGTCCGCGTCCTTGGCATCGTCGACGACGAGTTTCACTCCGCGGCCCTGCACGGCTGTCGCACCGGACAGCAACGCCACCAGCCCGCCCTGGTCACCGCCGTGCTGCTGAAGCGCCTTGCGCTGGCGCTCGCCCACGTCGGCCCGGAGCTTCTCGACGTTCCGCTCGAGCTCGTCCGCCGCGGAGGTCTCCGTCTCCACCCGGTCGATGAGCTCCTCGCGCTCCTTGGCGATCACCGGCGCCTCTATCCGCGCCTGGGCGGCACCCACGGTGACGACCAGGGCGGCCAGCACCAGCCCGGCCGCCAGTCCCAGCTTCGCGCGCAGCGAGCGCGGCATGCCCGCGGTCCCGTCGGCCTGCCTGCGGGCAGTCGCCTCGGCATACCCGTCGTCGAGGCTGTGGTCCATCACATTGGTCAGCAGCGACATGGACGCGTCGGGGCGCCGGGGTGGCGGAGACGTGCTCCGATCAGGGGACTGCTGCGACATGCCGCACATCGTCGCACGTCGCGGCAGCTACCGCCGAATGGCCCCACCGGTGCGCCGGGCGGCGCGGTCCCTCTCCGCCCGGCACCACCGGTGATACCTCAGTGACCTGCGCTGTCCACGACGGCGGACCACTCGTCGAGCAGCGCCTGGGCCGAATCGTCGTCCGGCCCCTCGGCCCACAAATGGGTGACGGCCTCGGCGGGATCGGGCAGCACCATCACCCACCGCCCGTCGGCCTCCACGACCCGCACACCGTCGGTCGTGTCCACGAACCTGTCTCCGGCGGCCTCGACGACACGACGCATCACGAGACCCTTCACCGCCCACGGCGTGGCCAGATCACGTCGCAGCACATGGGCTCGCGGTATCCGCGCGTCGATCTGGCTCAGCGTGAGCTGCGTCCTGGCCACCAGTCCGATCAGCCGCACGAAGGCGGCGGCGCCGTCGAAGACGCTGCTGAACTCGGGAATGATGAAGCCACCGCGTCCGTCGCCACCGAAGATGGTGGACTCCTCACGGCCGACCCGGGTCAGGTCGTCCGGTGAGGTGGTCGTCCACTCCACCTGCGTTCCGTGGTACGCCGCGACCTGCTCGGCGATCCTGGTGGTCGTCACCGGCAGCGCGACCCGGCCACTGCGCCGCTCGGCCGCGACCAGGTCCAGCATCACCAGCAGCGCGCGGTCGTCCTCGATGATCCGTCCGCGCTCGTCCACCAGCGACAGCCGCTCACCGACCGGGTCGAACCGCACACCGAAGGCCGCCCGGGCAGAAGCGACGATCTCACCGAGCCGCACCAAACCGGAACGGCGCGAATCGCTCGTCTCCGTGGGCCTGGACTCGTCGAGTCCCGGATTGATGGTCAGCGCGTCGACCCCGAGCCGACCGAGAAGGCTGGGCAGTACGAGGCCGGCGCTTCCGTTGGACGCGTCGACGACGACCTTGAGACCCGAGTCCGCGATGCCGGTGACGTCGAGGTTGCGCAGGAGCGAGCCCGTGTAGGAGTCGAAGACACTCGCCGGGAAGTGCAGGTCACCGATCTCACCGGGGAAGGCCCGCCGGTACTCCTGCCGCGCGAACACGCGGTCCAGCTTGCGCTGGCCGCCCTGCGAAAGATCCGCGCCCCGTTCGTCGAAGAACATGATGTCGACGGAGTCCGGCACCCCGGGGGTCGTACGGATCATGATCCCGCCGGCGCTGCCCCGCGCCGTCTGCTGCCGTGCCACGGGCAGCGGTACGTTCTCCAGGTCGCGTACGTCGATGGCGCTGGTCTGGAGCGCGGAGATGACCGCCCGCTTCAGCGCGCGCGCACCACGCGAGTGGTCACGTGCGGTGGTGACCGTCGCGCCCTTCTTGAGTGTGGTGGCGTAGGCACCGGCGAGACGTACCGCCAGCTCGGGTGTGATCTCCACGTTGAGGATCCCGGAGACACCACGCGCTCCGAAGAGATGCGCCTGCCCCCGCGACTCCCAGATCACCGAGGTGTTGACGAAGGCGCCGGCCTCGATGGTCTTGAACGGGTAGACCCGCACATTGCCCTGAACAATCGATTCCTCACCGACGAGGCACTCGTCACCGATGACGGCGCCGTCCTCGATGCGCGCGGCCCGCATGATGTCGGTGTTCTTGCCGATCACGCAGCCGCGCAGGTTGCTGTGCTGGCCGATGTAGACGTTGTCGTGCACGACGGCCCGGTGCAGGAACGCACCGCTCTTGACGACGACGTTCGACCCCACGACGGTGTGCTCGCGGAGCTCCACGCCGGCCTCGATCTTGGCGTAGTCACCGATGTAGAGCGGGCCGCGCAACACCGCGTCCGGATGCACCTCGGCACCCTCGGCCACCCACACACCGGGAGAGATCTCGAAACCGTCGAGATCGACGTCGACCTTGCCCTCGAGAACGTCGGCCTGGGCCTTGACGTAGCTCTCGTGGGTACCGACGTCCTCCCAGTAGCCCTCGGCGATGTAGCCGTAGATCGGCTTGCCTTCCTTCATCAGCTGAGGAAAGACGTCGCCGGACCAGTCGACAGAGACATCGGCTTCCACATAGTCGAACACCTCGGGCTCCATGACATAGATGCCCGTATTCACGGTGTCCGAGAAGACCTGCCCCCACGTGGGCTTCTCCAGGAACCGCTCGACCTTCCCCGCCTCGTCCACAATCGTGATGCCGAACTCCAGGGGGTTCGGCACGCGGGTCAGGCACACCGTGACCAGCGCGCCCTTTTCCTTGTGGAATCTGATCAGGTCGGTGAGGTCGAAGTCGGTGAGGGCATCGCCGGAGATGACGAGGAAAGCGTCGTCCTTCAGCGCTTCCTCGGCATTCTTCACACTGCCTGCGGTGCCGAGTGGCTTCTCCTCATTGGCATAGGTCAGCTCCATTCCGAGCTCTTCGCCGTCACCAAAGTAGTTCTTGACGAGCGAGGCCAGAAACTGCACGGTTACGACGGTTTCACTGAGCCCATGCCGCTTGAGCAGCCGCAGCACATGCTCCATGATCGGTCGATTGGCAACCGGCAGGAGCGGCTTGGGCATGCTCGAGGTCATGGGGCGAAGGCGGGTGCCCTCACCACCAGCCATCACGACGGCCTTCATGTCGGGAAAGTCCTCCTCGAAGAGACGACGGTCTAGCCGACTTCACCCGTGCGGGACTGCCGCGAGAGGCATCGTGCGCAGGCAATCCGGCGCTGACAGCGCCGCAATCGACAGGCTCAATCGGCCGCGGTCTCCGCCTGCACCAGCCGGCGGACCTGGACCACGTAAAGGATTCCTGCCCACCAATACAGAGTTGTACCCCATCCGGCGAACGCCCATCCGAAAATAGCAGCCAGTGACGGCAGCCACCCGCTTCCGTCACTGAGAAGCAGCAACGGGAAGGCGTACATCAGGTTGAAGGTCGCGGCCTTCCCGAGGAAGTTCACCTGCGGCGGCGGATAGCCGTGCTTGCGGAGGATGCCCACCATCACCAGAAGCATCAGCTCCCGCGCCAAAAGGGCAGCGGTGAGCCACAGCGGCAGGATCTCGCGCCAGGTGAGGCCGAGCAGGGTGGAAAGGATGTAGAGCCGGTCTGCGGCGGGATCGAGCAGCCGCCCGAGCTTGCTGATCTGGTTCCAGCGACGGGCAAGCTTTCCGTCGAGATAGTCGCTGATGCCACTGAGCATCAGCACCAGCAATGCCCAGCCGTCAGCCTTGGGCCCACCGAACACAGGCAGGAGAATCAGCCACAGAAACAGAGGGACGCCGGCGAGACGGGCCATGCTGAGGATGTTCGGGATGGTGAACACCCGGTCCGTCTGAACGCGGGTCTCCTGGACCTCCACCCGGGGGCCTCCTGTGCGAACGTGCCAATGATGCCCCTGACCCTACCCTCAGCCACAACCGCCGGGCACACAGGGGTGGGGAACGGGCCTTGAACGCAGAAAAGCCCCGCACCATAAGGTGCGGGGCTTTCCCACAATAATTGTTCGGCGGCGTCCTACTCTCCCACAGGGTCCCCCCTGCAGTACCATCGGCGCTGAAAGGCTTAGCTTCCGGGTTCGGAATGTAACCGGGCGTTTCCCTAACGCTATGACCACCGAAACTCTATGAAGTTGAACAAACCGGAAACGGCACAGTTCGTTACTTCAGAACTAACACAGTGGACGCGAGCAACTGAGGACAAGCCCTCGGCCTATTAGTACCAGTCAGCTCCACCCGTTACCGGGCTTCCACATCTGGCCTATCAACCCAGTCGTCTACTGGGAGCCTTAACCCCTCAAAGGGGGTGGGAATACTCATCTCGAAGCAGGCTTCCCGCTTAGATGCTTTCAGCGGTTATCCTTTCCGAACGTAGCCAACCAGCCATGCCCTTGGCAGGACAACTGGCACACCAGAGGTTCGTCCGTCCCGGTCCTCTCGTACTAGGGACAGCCCTTCTCAATATTCCTACGCGCGCAGAGGATAGGGACCGAACTGTCTCACGACGTTCTAAACCCAGCTCGCGTACCGCTTTAATGGGCGAACAGCCCAACCCTTGGGACCGACTCCAGCCCCAGGATGCGACGAGCCGACATCGAGGTGCCAAACCATCCCGTCGATATGGACTCTTGGGGAAGATCAGCCTGTTATCCCCGGGGTACCTTTTATCCGTTGAGCGACAGCGCTTCCACAAGCCACTGCCGGATCACTAGTCCCGACTTTCGTCCCTGCTCGACCCGTCGGTCTCACAGTCAAGCTCCCTTGTGCACTTACACTCAACACCTGATTGCCAACCAGGCTGAGGGAACCTTTGGGCGCCTCCGTTACTCTTTAGGAGGCAACCGCCCCAGTTAAACTACCCATCAGACACTGTCCCTGATCCGGATCACGGACCGAGGTTAGACATCCAGCACGACCAGAGTGGTATTTCAAGATTGACTCCACACACACTGGCGTGCATGCTTCAAAGTCTCCCACCTATCCTACACAAGCCGAACCGAACACCAATATCAAACTGTAGTAAAGGTCCCGGGGTCTTTCCGTCCTTCTGCGCGAAACGAGCATCTTTACTCGTAGTGCAATTTCACCGGGCCTATGGTTGAGACAGTCGAGAAGTCGTTACGCCATTCGTGCAGGTCGGAACTTACCCGACAAGGAATTTCGCTACCTTAGGATGGTTATAGTTACCACCGCCGTTTACTGGCGCTTAAGTTCTCAGCTTCGCACGCCCGAAAGCGCACTAACCGGTCCCCTTAACGTTCCAGCACCGGGCAGGCGTCAGTCCGTATACATCGCCTTACGGCTTCGCACGGACCTGTGTTTTTAGTAAACAGTCGCTTCTCGCTGGTCTCTGCGGCCACCCCCAGCTCACGGAGTAAATCCGATCACCAGTGATGGCCCCCCTTCTCCCGAAGTTACGGGGGCATTTTGCCGAGTTCCTTAACCATAGTTCACCCGAACGCCTCGGTATTCTCTACCTGACCACCTGAGTCGGTTTAGGGTACGGGCCGCCATGAAACTCGCTAGAGGCTTTTCTCGACAGCATAGGATCATCCACTTCACCACAATCGGCTCGGCATCAGGTCTCAGCCTTAACGAGGGACGGATTTACCTACCCCTCGGCCTACACCCTTACCCCGGGACAACCACCGCCCGGGCTGGACTACCTTCCTGCGTCACCCCATCGCTTACCTACTACCACCTTGGACCGGCGGCTCCACCACTTCCCTTTGCCCGAAGGCTCCAGGACGGCTTCACGGCCTTAGCATCAATGGATTCGATACTGGGCGTTTCAAAGCGGGTACCGGAATATCAACCGGTTGTCCATCGACTACGCCTGTCGGCCTCGCCTTAGGTCCCGACTTACCCTGGGCAGATCAGCTTGACCCAGGAACCCTTAGTCAATCGGCGCACACGTTTCTCACGTGTGTATCGCTACTCATGCCTGCATTCTCACTCGTGAACCGTCCACAACTCGCTTCCGCGGCTGCTTCACCCGGCACACGACGCTCCCCTACCCATCCCACGGGCGTTGGCCCTTAATGCTGGAATGACACGACTTCGGCGGTACGCTTGAGCCCCGCTACATTGTCGGCGCGGAATCACTTGACCAGTGAGCTATTACGCACTCTTTCAAGGGTGGCTGCTTCTAAGCCAACCTCCTGGTTGTCTCTGCGACTCCACATCCTTTCCCACTTAGCGTACGCTTAGGGGCCTTAGTCGATGCTCTGGGCTGTTTCCCTCTCGACCATGGAGCTTATCCCCCACAGTCTCACTGCCGTGCTCTCACTTACCGGCATTCGGAGTTTGGCTAAGGTCAGTAACCCGGTAGGGCCCATCGCCTATCCAGTGCTCTACCTCCGGCAAGAAACACACGACGCTGCACCTAAATGCATTTCGGGGAGAACCAGCTATCACGGAGTTTGATTGGCCTTTCACCCCTAACCACAGGTCATCCCCCAGGTTTTCAACCCTGGTGGGTTCGGTCCTCCACGAAGTCTTACCTCCGCTTCAACCTGCCCATGGCTAGATCACTCCGCTTCGGGTCTAGAGCGTGCAACTCAATCGCCCTATTCGGACTCGCTTTCGCTACGGCTTCCCCACACGGGTTAACCTCGCTACACACCGCTAACTCGCAGGCTCATTCTTCAAAAGGCACGCAGTCACGACTGCATGTGCAAGCACATACAGCGACGCTCCCACGGCTTGTAGGCACACGGTTTCAGGTACTATTTCACTCCGCTCCCGCGGTACTTTTCACCATTCCCTCACGGTACTATCCGCTATCGGTCACCAGGGAATATTTAGGCTTAACGGGTGGTCCCGCCAGATTCACACGGGATTTCTCGGGCCCCGTGCTACTTGGGTGTTGCACAAGCAAGCCGTTGATGTTTCAGCTACGGGGGTCTTACCCTCTACGCCGGACCTTTCGCATGTCCTTCGCCTACACCAACGGTTTCTGACTTGCCCAACAGCCGGCAGACTGTTGAAGTGCAATCCCACAACCCCGTATGCGCAACCCCTGCCGGGTATCACACGCATACGGTTTGGCCTCATCCGGTTTCGCTCGCCACTACTCCCGGAATCACGGTTGTTTTCTCTTCCTGCGGGTACTGAGATGTTTCACTTCCCCGCGTTCCCTCCACATACCCTATGTGTTCAGGTATGGGTGACAGCCCATGACGACTGCCGGGTTTCCCCATTCGGAAACCCCCGGATCAAAGCCTGGTTGACGGCTCCCCGGGGACTATCGTGGCCTCCCACGTCCTTCATCGGTTCCTGGTGCCAAGGCATCCACCGTGCGCCCTTAAAAACTTGGCCACAGATGCTCGCGTCCACTGTGCAGTTCTCAAGCAACGACCAGCCACCCATCACCCCGCCCTTACGGACGAGTGCACTGGGGCCGGCATCGCGAAGATATAAACCAAATGGTCCGTACCCTCAGATACCCAACAGCGTGCCCGACCCGGTCAATCCGAACTGTTTTCCACGCCGAAGCAGTACTAACAGTTCCAACCAACCGTGCCGAGTAGTCAACGTTCCACCCATGAGCAACCAGCACCGGACGTTCGCCGATGAACTGGCCTCTGACCAACCGTGGTTGGTAAGAAGTGCTCCTTAGAAAGGAGGTGATCCAGCCGCACCTTCCGGTACGGCTACCTTGTTACGACTTCGTCCCAATCGCCAGTCCCACCTTCGACAGCTCCCTCCCACAAGGGGTTGGGCCACCGGCTTCGGGTGTTACCGACTTTCGTGACGTGACGGGCGGTGTGTACAAGGCCCGGGAACGTATTCACCGCAGCAATGCTGATCTGCGATTACTAGCAACTCCGACTTCATGGGGTCGAGTTGCAGACCCCAATCCGAACTGAGACCGGCTTTTTGAGATTCGCTCCGCCTCGCGGCATCGCAGCTCATTGTACCGGCCATTGTAGCACGTGTGCAGCCCAAGACATAAGGGGCATGATGACTTGACGTCGTCCCCACCTTCCTCCGAGTTGACCCCGGCGGTCTCCTGTGAGTCCCCATCACCCCGAAGGGCATGCTGGCAACACAGGACAAGGGTTGCGCTCGTTGCGGGACTTAACCCAACATCTCACGACACGAGCTGACGACAGCCATGCACCACCTGTATACCGACCACAAGGGGGCACCTATCTCTAGGTGTTTCCGGTATATGTCAAGCCTTGGTAAGGTTCTTCGCGTTGCGTCGAATTAAGCCACATGCTCCGCTGCTTGTGCGGGCCCCCGTCAATTCCTTTGAGTTTTAGCCTTGCGGCCGTACTCCCCAGGCGGGGAACTTAATGCGTTAGCTGCGGCACCGACGACGTGGAATGTCGCCAACACCTAGTTCCCAACGTTTACGGCGTGGACTACCAGGGTATCTAATCCTGTTCGCTCCCCACGCTTTCGCTCCTCAGCGTCAGTAATGGCCCAGAGATCCGCCTTCGCCACCGGTGTTCCTCCTGATATCTGCGCATTTCACCGCTACACCAGGAATTCCGATCTCCCCTACCACACTCTAGCCTGCCCGTATCGAATGCAGACCCGGGGTTAAGCCCCGGGCTTTCACATCCGACGCGACAAGCCGCCTACGAGCTCTTTACGCCCAATAATTCCGGACAACGCTTGCGCCCTACGTATTACCGCGGCTGCTGGCACGTAGTTAGCCGGCGCTTCTTCTGCAGGTACCGTCACTTTCGCTTCTTCCCTGCTGAAAGAGGTTTACAACCCGAAGGCCGTCATCCCTCACGCGGCGTCGCTGCATCAGGCTTTCGCCCATTGTGCAATATTCCCCACTGCTGCCTCCCGTAGGAGTCTGGGCCGTGTCTCAGTCCCAGTGTGGCCGGTCGCCCTCTCAGGCCGGCTACCCGTCGTCGCCTTGGTAGGCCATTACCCCACCAACAAGCTGATAGGCCGCGGGCTCATCCTTCACCGCCGGAGCTTTTAACCTCTTCAGATGCCTGAAGAAGTGTTATCCGGTATTAGACCCCGTTTCCAGGGCTTGTCCCAGAGTGAAGGGCAGATTGCCCACGTGTTACTCACCCGTTCGCCACTAATCCACCCCGAAGGGCTTCATCGTTCGACTTGCATGTGTTAAGCACGCCGCCAGCGTTCGTCCTGAGCCAGGATCAAACTCTCCATGAATGTTTTCCCGTAATCGGGATCACACACACGAAAGAGCGGAACAGATCGGGCCGGAATATGGCCCGCTGTTCTCAGCGTCCTCGCTGTGTTCGCCTGGACTGTCACAAGGACAGCCAGGACTTTTCAAAGGAACCACCAACCCACCGAAGTGGGCCGGGGTATCAACATATCTGGCGTTGACTTTTGGCACGCTGTTGAGTTCTCAAGGAACGGACGCTTCCTTTGTACTCACCCTCTCGGGCTTTCCTCCGGGCTTTCGTTCGGTATTTCGTGTTTCCGACTCTATCAGACTCTTTCGTGTCCGACTTCCTCGGTGCTTTCCAGTTCTTCGCTTTCGCGTTTCCCTTTCCGGCGGATCCGACTCTATCAGTCGTTTTCCGTTTCCCTGACCAGCGCACTGCGGGCATGCCGAGGCTCAGATTAGAGATATGGTTTAGACCAGTCGGAGGCTGCCGACCCACGACCCACAACGGAGTGCGTGCTGGTGTCAGGCAGGACTTACGAGAGTACATCGCTCCAGTAGACGAGGCAAACCGTTGCCGGTGCACCCCTAGGTCCGCCAAGTGTCAGCTCTCGGGCGGAACCGGGACTTCTCGTGACTTACCCTTCTGAAAAGTTCGCCGTCCTGGACAGGTAGTGACGGCGGCACACGAACTCTCCACCCCTGGGAGGCCCCCATGACCAGCGTGACGTCCCCTCTTGCTGGACGCGCCATCGGACTCGCCGCAGTCCCCGACCCGGTGTTCTCCGGTGCGATGGTCGGACCCGGCACCGCCATCGATCCCGTGCGCGAGCCGTCGGAGGCTGTCGCCCCCGTTGACGGTGTCATCGTCTCCCTGCACCCGCACGCGTTCGTCGTCGTCGACGCCGACGGGCACGGAGTTCTGACGCACCTGGGCATCGACACCGTGCAGCTCAATGGTGAAGGCTTCGAGCTGCTCGTGAACAAGGGAGACACGGTGACGCGCGGTCAGGCGATTGTGCGATGGAACCCCGCGGCCGTCGAGGAGGCCGGCAAGTCGGCGGTGTGCCCCGTCGTGGCTCTCGAAGCCACGGCCGACTCCCTCTCCGGCCTCGTCGAGGGCGGAGATCTGAAGGCCGGGGACGCGCTCTTCAGCTGGCAGTGACGCCGCGCCGTAATGGCGGCCACGGGTACGACATCCATCGTGGGGGGACTGGACAGGGTCCTCGCCGCAACTATCGGAGACGGTGAAATGGAGACAACGCTGCGAGGCGTCGGCGTGAGCCACGGTGTGGCGATCGGCGAGGTTCGGCACATGGGCACGGCGGTTCTGGAGCCGCCGGCCAAGCAGATTCCCGCGGAAGAGGCGGAGCGCGAACAGGGGCGCGCCCGTCAGGCCGTGGAGGCTGTTGCGGCGGACCTCATTGCGCGGGGCAACCTGGCGGGCGGCGAAGCACAGCATGTGCTCGAGGCGCAGGCCATGATGGCGCAGGATCCTGAGCTCATGGCCGATGTGGACCGGCGCATCGCCGTGGGGAGCACGGCGGAGCGCGGGGTGTACGACGCCTTTGCCGCATACCGTGCACTGCTGGCCAACGCCGGTGAGTACCTGGCAGGCCGCGTCGCGGACCTGGACGACGTGCGGAACCGTATCGTCGCCCGTCTGCTGGGCGTGCCGATGCCCGGGGTGCCGGACAGTGACGAGCCGTACGTACTGATCGCGCGGGATCTCGCTCCTGCCGACACGGCGCTGCTCGACCCGACGCTCGTGCTCGGCTTCGTGACCGAGGAAGGCGGGCCGACCAGCCACAGCGCGATCCTGGCGCGGGCGCTGGGGGTGCCCGCCGTCGTGGCTCTGCCCGGCGCCGGCGAGCTGGCCGAGGGCACGGTCGTCGCGGTGGACGGCAGCACGGGCGAGATCTTCGTCGAGCCCACGGCCGAGAAGCGTGCCGAACTCGAGGCCGCTGCCGCCGCGCGGCGGGCAGCGCTCTCGGCCTCGACGGGCCCTGGCGCAACGTCCGACGGCCACAAGGTGCCGCTGCTCGCCAACATCGGCGGTCCCGGCGATGTGCCGGCCGCGGTCGAGGCCGGCGCCGAGGGTGTGGGGCTGTTCCGTACGGAGTTCCTCTTCCTTGACGACAGCAAGCAGGCGCCGTCGGAGGAGAAGCAGGTCGAGGCGTACCGCACGGTTCTCGAGGCGTTCCCCGAGGGTCGTGTGGTCGTGCGCGTGCTGGACGCGGGCGCGGACAAGCCGCTGGAATTCCTGACGCCGGCCGAGGAGCCGAACCCGGCGCTGGGTGTGCGGGGGCTGCGGTCGCTGCTCGAGCACCCGGACGTGCTGCGTACGCAGCTCACCGCGCTGGCGAAGGCCGTGGAGGGCCTCCCGGTGTACCTCGAGGTCATGGCGCCGATGGTGGCGGACCGTACGGACGCCAAGGCCTTCGCCGATGCGTGCCGCGCGGCCGGGCTCCAGGCGAAGTTCGGCGCGATGGTCGAGATTCCGTCCGCCGCGCTGCGGGCGCGCTCGATTCTCCAGGAGGTCGAGTTCCTTTCACTGGGGACGAACGACCTTGCCCAGTACACGTTCGCCGCCGACCGGCAGGTCGGTGCGGTGTCGCGGCTCCAGGACCCGTGGCAGCCCGCGCTGCTCGACCTGGTCGCTGCCTCGGCCGAGGCAGCGAAGGCCGAGGGCAAGAGCTGTGGCGTCTGTGGGGAGGCTGCGGCTGATCCGCTGCTCGCCTGTGTGCTGACGGGCCTGGGTGTCACCTCTCTGTCGATGGGGGCGAAGGCCATTCCTTATGTCCGCGCGACGCTGGCGAAGCACACGCTCGCCCAGTGCGAGCGGGCCGCCGCGGCGGCTCGTGCCACGGACACGGCCGACGAGGCGCGGGCGGCCGCGCAGGCGGTGCTGTCCGGCGAGTGACCGCCGGTTGTCGCAGGTTTCCGAGGGGCTTCCGGCCATGTGGCCGGGAGCCCCTCGGGCCGTTCAGCCGTGGATGTCGGGTGCGTCGATCTCGAAGCCCGGGCAGTACTCGACGCCCGGCTCCGGGGAGACCGGGTCGCCGGTGTCCGCATCCGTGCAGTAGGCGCTGAAGACTTCACCCGCGGTGAGTGCGACCAGGCGCCCCCGGTGGAGCCTCCAGCCGTGGAGCCGGTCCGGAGTCCCGGGCTCGGTCGTCCTCAGTACCACTCCCCCGGTGCTTTCCACGGCGATACCGGCCGCCAGCACCGTCACGAACTCGGCGCCTTCGGCCTGGGTCAGGAGCACCGGCTCGTTACCGGTCCGTTCCGCGTGGAGCACGGCGAGGAGCTGTTCCTCCTCGGCCGGGACACTGCACACCAGGTGGTAGCTTCCGGGGCCGGCCAGCTCGAGCAGGCGTGTGACCATGCGCGACGCACGGGTGAGGGCTTCGCGGCCGATGTCCTCGCCACATTCGGCGCAGTCGCCCAGCCGGGCCAGGAGGAGGGTCGCGTACTCCCAGGTGGCGCGGCGGACCGCTTCGTTGATCAGGAGGGGTACGAGGCTGTCGATGGGCTGGCCGGTGTAGGGCAGGGAGGCGCCGCAGGCGGCGACCTCCGCGGTGAAGCGGG
This sequence comes from Streptomyces agglomeratus, assembly GCF_001746415.1. Lineage (NCBI taxonomy): Bacteria > Bacillati > Actinomycetota > Actinomycetes > Kitasatosporales > Streptomycetaceae > Streptomyces > Streptomyces agglomeratus. Next base: position 6,629,412 of record NZ_MEHJ01000001.1, on the reverse strand, counting down.
TCCTGCTCTCCACCGCGTCGGGTTCGATTCCCGAGGCCTCGCAGAACTCCAGGAAGTCCTCGGGGTCGAAGAGCGCCACCGTCGTGTGGACACCCTGGGCGGCCAGGGACCGCAGCAGTCCCTCGACCTCCTGGAGGTAGGCCGCGTGGTCGTCGAAGGCTAAGGTGCCGTACCCGGTCATGGCCGCGAAGTCCTGCTCGTCGGCCAGGAGGCCCACGGTGCTGGGTGATTCGCGGCGGAGCATACGGCGCATGGCCTTGGTCTTGTAGTACCGGGTGGACTTGATGCGCGCCATGATTCCCCCTGAGCGCAGTCGGTCATTTGCTCACTCACCGTAACCGACCGCACTGACAACGTACTCTCCGTGAGCCCGGGCGCGATCTCCGCGGTGGCGGTGATCGCGCCCGCGAGGCGGCGGCCGCTCGTCAGCGGCGAGTGCGGGCCAGGGCCTCGTAGAAGTGCAGGAGTTGCAGGTTGTCGACCGAGCCGGGGTTGACCGCCTTGGCGAGCGGCGTGCCCTGGAGCAGCCGCTTCACTGGTACTTCGATGCGCTTGCCGGTGAGGGTGTGGGGGACGCCGGGCACTTCGATGATCTCGTCGGGGACGTGACGGGGGGAGAGCTCGGTGCGGATGGCCTGCTTGATGCGGGTCCGCAGGGCGTCGTCCAGGGAAGCGCCCTGTGCGAGGTGGACGAAGAGCGGCATCCAGTAACCGCCGTCGGGCTCTTCGAGCCCGATGACGAGGGATTCCCTGATTTCGGGAAGGCGCTCGACCACCTCATAGATGTCGGCCGAGCCCATACGGACGCCCTGGCGGTTGAGCGTGGAGTCGGAGCGGCCGTGGATGACCACCGAGCCGTGGTCGGTGATGGTGATCCAGTCGCCGTGTCGCCAGACGCCGGGATACGTGTCGAAGTAGCTGTCGTGGTACCGGCTGCCGTCGGGGTCGTTCCAGAAGTGGACCGGCATGGAGGGCATGGGGTTGGTGACCACCAGTTCGCCGACTTCGCCGGTGAGCGGCTTGCCCTGCGGGTCCCAGGCCTGGAGGTCGGTGCCCAGGCAGGCGGCCTGGAGTTCCCCGATGTGGACGGGGAGGGTGGGGACCGCGCCGGCGAAGCAGCTGCAAACGTCCGTGCCGCCGCTGACGGACGCGATCCAGAGATCGGACGCGACTTCGTCGTGGAGCCATCGGAAACCGTCGGGCGGGAGCGGTGATCCGGTGGTGGCCACGCACGTGATGCGGGAGAGGTCGTAGTCACGTGCGGGGTGGACCTCGGCCTTGGCGCAGGCCATGACGTACGCGGCCGAGGTGCCGAAGAGGGTGGCGCCGGTGAGCTCGGCGACGCGCCACTGGGCGCCCGTACCCGGGTAGCCCGGGCTTCCGTCGTACAGGACGACCGTGGTGCCCGTGAGGAGACCGGAGACGAGGAAGTTCCACATCATCCAGCCGGTGGAGGTGTACCAGAAGAAGCGGTCGCCGGGCCCGAGGTCGCAGTGCAGGCCGATCTGCTTGAAGTGCTCCAGGAGGATGCCGCCCTGGGACTGCACGATGGCCTTCGGGAGACCGGTCGTGCCGGAGGAGTACAGGACCCACAGGGGGTGCTCGAAGGGGACCTGCTCGAAGACCGGTTCCGTGTCGGCGGAGGTGAGTGCGGACCAGTCGACGGCGCCTTCGGGGGCTTCGGTGCCGAGCAGCGGAATGTGGACGACGGCGCGCAGGGTGGGCAGCTCGCGGCGGAGCTCCTCGACGGTGGCCGTACGGTCGTGTTCCTTGCCGCCGTAACGGTAGCCGTCGACGGCGAACAGGACGACGGGCTCGACCTGCTGGAAGCGGTCGAGGACGCTGCGGGCACCGAAATCGGGGGCGCAGGAGGTCCACACCCCGCCGACGGCGGCCGTGGCGAGCAGGGCGACGGTGGCCTGGGGGATGTTGGGGAGGTAGCCGCTGACGCGGTCGCCGGGACGTACGCCGAGGGTGCGCAGTTCGGCGGCGAGTGAACCCACCTGACGGCGCAGCTCGGACCAGCTCACCGGGGTCGGTTCGTGGGTCTCGTCGACGTACAGGAGGGCGGGGTCGTCCGCGCGGGAAGGGTCTTCGGCCGTTCTCAGGGCGTGTTCCGCGTAGTTGAGGGTGGCTCCCGGGAACCACCGGGCGCCCGGCATGGAGCGGTCCGCGAGGACCGTTTCGTACGGGCTGGAGAAGCGCACGTCGAACCAGTCGGCGACGGCCTTCCAGAAGGTGTCGAGCTCGTCGACGGACCAGCGGTGCAGCGCCGCGTACCCGCCGTCGGCGGGTGCTCCGTACCGCTCGGCCGCCCAGCTCTGGAAGCGGGTGACGGCGGCGGCTGCGATGCGGTCCGCGTCCGGCTGCCAGAGGGGCGCGGTGTTCGCTGCTGAGGACATGGGGCGGCTCCCGGGCTGTACGCGTGGTGTGCGTGTGTCGCGCGCACGTGCGAAGGGTGTGCGCACGATGCGGCTGAAAGGGACGATGCCATGTGATCGTCCCCGGCACCAGGGCGGGCCGCCCACACTCGGGTTTCGAGTCATGTGGGCACACCACGGGTGAACGGCAGTTGAACGCCGCCCGTGTGCGTTCGGACGGGTGGCAGGGTGAGCCGCATGGACGGTCGTGACCTGGTGCGCTCGATAAGACTGATCGGCACGGTGCGGTGGCCGCGCTTCGCGCGGTCCGCTGTGCGGCGGAGTCGTACGGATGCCCGGGGGCCGGTGCGGCGGGGGGCCGAGCGGGCGAGGGTGCCCGGAGAGCTGGCGGGCGCGGAGCCGCAGCCGGGTGGCGGAGTGATGCGTTTCGCCCGTTCCGAGCTGCGGGTGATGGTCGCGGCGGGCGGGGCGGTGTTCTGGGGCTGGGACGGCGCGGGTCCTGAGCCGTCGTACGCGCTCGCCGGTGCGTGCCCCGGGCCGGACACCAGGGCGGAGCTGGAGCCCGACAAGGACGGCGGCTGGCAGGTCGTGTCGGAGCGGCTCACGGTCGCCGTCTCCCGGCACGGCGCCGTCGAGGTCCGCACGCCGGGTGGTGCGGTGCTCCGCAGGGACCTGCCGCCGCGCTGGTGGGAGCCGATCGGGGGCGGGACCGGGCGCTGGCTCCAGCGCAGCGAGGTGCCCGCCGACGCGAGGTTCTTCGGGCTGGGCGGGCGGTCTTCGGGGCTCCGGCTGCGGGATGGCACGTACCCCTTGGGGCATTCCGGTCCCGGCGGGAGGCTGGAGCCGGGTGACGGCTCCGGCCCCGTCGCCATGCCCGTGCGGCTGGTGGTGTCCGACGCCGGGACGCACCTCGTCTTCCACGACAGCGCGTGGGAGGGCAGGGTGACGCTTCGGGAGGGCGTGGAGGGCGACGGGTCGGGCCACGACCGGCCGGGCATCAGTGAGCTGCGGATGGACGGGGGGCCGCTGCGCTGCTGGGTGGTCGCCGGGACGCCGGCGCGCGTGCTGCGGGGCTGGACCGCGCTCACGGGTGCGCCGGCGTTGCCGCCGTCGTGGGCGCTGGGTCCGCAGCATGTGTGGCGGGGGGACTGCGGTGAACAGGAGGTGCGGCGGATCGTCGACGGTTACGGGGAGCGCGGGCTGCCGCTGTCCGTACTGCACGTGGACGGCTGTGAGGGTCTTCCTGGGCTGCCGCGGCTCGCCGGGGAGCTCAGGGAGGCGGGGGTGCGGCTGGTCTCGGTTGTCCGGCCCGGTGTGGGGGTCGTGCCCGGGAACGCGTTGTACGAGAGCGGAAAGACCGTGGGGGCGTTCCTGCGCGACGTGCGGGGAAACGAGGTGCGCGGTGCTCTCGGGTCCGGGGCATGCGTGTATCCCGATTTCACCGCTCCACGCGCGCGTGCCTGGTGGGGATCGCTGTACGAGGAGCGCCTCGCCCAGGGGTTCTCCGGCGTATGGCACGAGATGAATGAACCGGTCTCCCGTGCGATCGGTGGGCCGGCGCTTTCGCGCGCCGCCCGGCTCGATCTGGAGGGCCGAGGTGGCGATCACCGGGAGGCGCGCAACGTCTACGGGCTTGGGATGGCTCGCGCCGGTTACGAGGCCCTGCGAAACGGCCGTTCCCGGGAACGGCCGTTTCTTGTCTCCCGCTCCGGATGGGCCGGCATACAGATGTACGGCGGTGTCTGTGCCGGGGAGGTGCCCACGGGCTGGCCCGGGCTGCGTGCCGCGCTCTCCCTGGTGCTCGGTCTCGGGTTGTGCGGGGTGCCGTACGCGGGAACCGATGTGCCGGGGGCCGGTGAGACGTCTTCCGCCGAGCTGTATCTGCGGTGGTTCCAGCTGGGCTCACACCTGCCCTTGTTCCGTACGGGGGCGGCGGTCGCCTCGGGGCACGGGGAGCCGTGGGCGTTCGGTCCGCAGGTGCTCGGACACGTGAAGGCGACGCTCGCCGCACGGGAACGGCTGCTGCCGTACTTCGTCACGCTGTCCCATCTCGCCCGCCTCACCGGCGCGCCTTATGTGCGCCCCGTGTGGTGGGGTGCCCCCGAGGAGCGGGCGTTGCGGGACTGCGAGGACGCCTTTCTGCTCGGGGACTGCCTGCTGGTCGCTCCCGTGCTGGAAAGCGGGGCGGACCGCAGAGCGGTGCGTCTGCCGCGCGGCCGGTGGTACGACACGGCCACCGGCAAGGCGTACGACGGCCCCGGCCGGGTGCTTCTTGAGGCACCGCTGTCGCGCATCCCCGTGCTGGCCAGGGCCGGCGCCGTGATTCCCGTGCGTGGTGAAGACGGTGGATTGGCGCTCGAGGTGTGGACGCCTGTTGCCGGGCGTACCGGGGGCGGGCTTCTCGTAAAGGACCCAGGGGACGGCTGGGAGCGCGCGGAAGTCGAGCGGTTCACGACGCGGACCACTGGTAGTGGCCGGGTGGTGGTGGAGCGGAAGGGTGGTGGGGACGTGGGGCTGCCTGTGCTCGTGCGGGGCGGCTGAGCGTGCGGTGCGCATGGGCGGGGCCGATGGTGGGACGCGTGCCTGTCCGGCGATGCGGTCGGCCTCCGTCCGGGGCGACTGGTGGGTGCGTTCACGGGCGGTGATGCCGTCGGCGCCGGTGCGGGGCGACTGGTGGGTGCGCTTCGGGCAGTGCTGCTGTCTGCGCGCGTCCTGGGCGGCGTACCCAGGAACGCTTTGTTCGACGTCTCAGGTCGAAGTGTCCGGGTCGACGTCTCCCGGTTGACGTACTGGGCTGGCGTACTGGGGAACGGTCAGTCCGAGTGGCGGTAGCTGCCCGCGAACCAGCGGCGTACCGCTTCGGTGTGCAGGGGGAAGGCCAGCTCGGCTGGTTCGCGCAGGAGGTGCCAGCCGGTCGTCTCGGCGGTGGGAGCGGAAGGGGGCAGGCCGGCGGCTGCGCGTTCGGGGAGCAGTCCGAAGAGGAGCAGGTGGCCGGCCGGAGAGCTCAGCGCGTCGGCGAGGCGTACCTGTCCTGCCGCCGCCTCGATGCCCGTCTCCTCGCCGAGTTCGCGTACGACCGCGTGACGCCAGTCCTCGCCGTGGTCGATGAAACCGCCGGGCAGCGCGGTTCCCCCGAACCGGGGCTCGATGGCGCGGGTGACGACGATCAGTCCCGTGTCCTGTCCATCACGTACGGGCAGGAGGGCTACAGCGACAGGCAGCGGGTTGCGATAGGCGGTGTCGCCGCAGCCGGCGCAGGTGCGGGGCCAGCCATCGGCCGACCGGTACGGCGCTCCGCAGCTGGAGCAGTGGGAGTCCCTGACGGGCTTCTTCGTGGGTACGGACACGCGCGGACTGTATCCGATGGCCCTTTCCCCGGGGGCCGTTGACCTGATAGACGGAGGTGCCATGACACGACTTGCCTCCGCTCTGCGTGCCCTGGCCACCGCCGCCACGCTGCTCGCCGTGACCGCGGCCTCCCCGGCGGCGCACGCGAGGCCCGAACCGAAGGCCCCTAGGGAGTTCGCGTCCCTGCGGTCCGTTGATCCGACGATCATGCAGGAGATGCGCTACACCACCGCGCACAATTTCGTGGGCGCTCCCGTCGACGGCTACCGGCAGCCTGTCTGCATACTCACCAGGCCGGCGGCCAACGCTCTGCACGAGGCACAGAGGAAGCTGCTGCGCCGTGGCTATTCGCTCAAGGTGTACGACTGCTACCGGCCGCAGCGGGCCGTGGACCACTTCGTGCGGTGGGCGAAGGATCTCGACGACGAGGAGATGAAGGCGGAGTTCTATCCGCATGTCGCCAAATCGCGTCTGTTCGCGGACGGGTACATCGCGGAGAAGTCGGGTCACAGCCGGGGCAGCACTGTCGACCTGACGCTGGTGAGGCTTCCCGCGAAGGCCACGAGGCGGTACGTCCCCGGCGAGCGGCTCGTACCGTGCTATGCGCCCAAGGATGAACGGTTCCCGGACAACTCAGTCGACATGGGGACCGGTTACGACTGCTTCGACACGCTGTCCCACACGGACGACCCGCGCATCCAGGGCATTCAACGCGCCAATCGGCACCTGCTGAAGGGGGTGCTCGGTGAGCTGGGCTTCGTGAATCTCCCCGAGGAGTGGTGGCACTTCACTTACAAGCCCGAGCCGTTCCCCGACACGTTCTTCGACTTCCCCGTAGCCCGCCGGTCGGTGGCCGGGCACTGACGCGGTCCTGGCCCCCGGGGAGGGACGGGCGGCGCGGGGCCACCCCCGTGGGTCCCGTCCGCCCGTCCCTTTCTCCCTCTCGGACGCGACAGGGCCGTATCCGGTTCTCCGCCCAGCCATTACCGTGCGCCTATGCAGCAGCGGACTTTCGATTCGTACGAGGAATTCTGGCCCTACTACGTGGCGATGCACTCCAGGGCAGCGACCCGGTGGGTGCATCTCACCGGCACCCTCACCGGCCTCGCCGTCACCGTGTACGGCCTGACGCGTGGCCGGAAGCGGTACGCCGCCGCCCTGCCGCTCATCGGGTACGGCGCGGCCTGGCCGGCTCACTTCCTGATCGAGAAGAACAATCCGGCCACCTTCGGGCACCCCGTCTGGTCGCTGCGCGGTGACGTACAGATGATCCGGATGATGCTGGCGGGCCGTGACAGGGAACTCGCCGAGACCGCCGCCAAGTGGCTCGCGGAGAACGACTGAACGGGATCGGCTGCCCCCGCCCTTCCGCCGGTGGTTGACGTCCACCACCTTGACGCTCCCTCACCACCGGTGAAGACTTTCCCGTTGTCAGTCGGCGTCGCCGTTACGACGGCTCCCGGGAGCGCCGGAAGTCTGTTCCCGGGTCTCCCCCTTCTGCGGTTCAGGGGCCTCTCCCCACGGGCGATCGCGCCGGCTCGGCATGCTCGTACCGGACGCCGGGCGGGGAACGCGATCCCCTGCCTCCGGCTCAGCAGCCATGGAAAACGCACCCTGCACTTCAGAGCCGGGGCCCCGCCCCGGGCGAGGGCCTAGGAGCCGCCATGAGCAACGGGGACATCTTCATTGGTGAGGTCATCGGCACCGCCATCCTGATCCTGTTCGGCGCCGGTGTGTGCGCCGCGGTCACGCTCAACCATTCCAAGGCGAAGGCCTCGGGTTGGATCGTCATCTCCTTCGGATGGGGCATGGCCGTGCTGGCCGGGGCGTACACCGCCGCTCCGCTGTCAGGCGGGCATCTTAATCCCGCGGTGACCGTGGGCATCGCCGTCGACACCGGCGAATGGGGCAAGGTCTGGGTCTACGTGCTCGGGCAGATGGCGGGCGCGATGCTCGGGGCCGTACTCGCGTATCTCGTGTACTACGCCCAGTTCGCCGCCAACCGGGACGAGGAAAAGGCTCTGCCGACTCTGGGGATCTTCTCCACCATTCCGGAGATCCGCAGCCCTGCGGCCAACCTGGTCACCGAGATCATCGCGACGGTGGGACTGGTGCTGCCCGTCCTGGCGTTCGGGCTCACCGAGGGGCTCGGCGAGTCGGGCACACAGGTGCTGATCGTGGCCCTCCTGGTCGTCGGCATCGGTCTCTCGCTCGGCGGCCCCACGGGGTACGCGATCAATCCGGCCCGCGACCTGGGGCCGCGCATCGTCCACGCCGCACTGCCGATCCCGAACAAGGGGACGTCCGACTGGGGTTACGCCTGGGTGCCCGTGGCGGGCCCGCTGATCGGCGGCGCCCTGTCGGGTCTGATCTACAACGCGGCCTTCTGAGAACGTCCTTCGGGGCAACGCCACCGGAGAGCCGCCTCCGGAATGCCATTTCGAGCCATGAGCAACAAGCCCTGAACAGTGACCGCTGGTTCTGGGCAGTGAGCGCTTCAGCCGAGTTCGGACGAGGGGACCTCATGACGGAACGAGTCGGGCAGACCGAGAAGTACGTCGCCGCCATCGACCAGGGCACCACCTCCAGCCGTTGCATCATTTTCGATCACAGTGGCGCGATCGTCGCCATGGACCAGCGGGAGCACCGCCAGATCTTCCCCAAGCCGGGCTGGGTGGAGCACGACGCGACGGAGATCTGGTCCAAGGTGCAGGCCGTGGTCGCGGGCGCGCTGGCGAAGGCCGGCCTGCGTGCCGGGCAGCTCAGCGCTCTGGGCATCACCAATCAGCGTGAGACGACGGTGCTGTGGGACCGGGCGACGGGCAAGCCGGTCCACAACGCGATCGTGTGGCAGGACACGCGTACCGCCGCGCTCTGCAACGAGCTGGGCGGCACGGACGGGCCGGACCGCTTCAGGGAGGCGACCGGTCTGCCGCTCGCGAGTTACTTCTCCGGACCCAAGGCGGCCTGGCTGCTCGACAACGTTCCCGGGCTGCGCACCCGCGCGGAGCGGGGCGAGATCGCTTTCGGCACCATCGACTCGTGGCTGATCTGGAATCTCACCGGCGGTACGGACGGCGGCGTACACGTCACGGATGTGACCAACGCCGGGCGCACCATGCTGATGGACCTGCGCACGCTCCAGTGGGATCCGGCGATCCTCTCCGCCATGAACGTTCCCGAGGCCGTACTGCCGGAGATCAGGTCGTCGGCGGAGGTGTACGGGACGGCTGTGGGGCAGCTCTCGGGTGTGCCGGTGGCCTCGGCGCTCGGTGATCAGCAGGCGGCCGTGTTCGGGCAGGCGTGTTACGACGTGGGTACGGCGAAGAACACGTACGGGACGGGCAGCTTCCTGCTCCTCAACACGGGCGGCCGTCCGGTTCCTTCGAAGAACGGGCTGCTCACCACCATGGGCTACAAGATCGGCGGGGAGGCCCCGGTCTACTGCCTGGAGGGGGCGATCGCGATCACTGGTGCGCTGGTCCAGTGGTTCAGGGACCAGCTCGGGATCATCCGCTCCGCCGACGAGATCGAGACGCTCGCGGGAAGCGTCGACGACAACGGCGGGGCGTACATCGTGCCGGCGTTCTCGGGTCTGTACGCGCCCTACTGGCGTTCCGACGCGCGGGGTGTCGTCACCGGTCTCACTCGGTACGTCACGAAGGCCCATCTGGCGCGGGCCGTCCTCGAGGCCACCAGCTGGCAGACCCGGGAGGTCGTCGACGCGATGTACCAGGACTCGGGGGTGGCCATCACCACGCTGAAGGTGGACGGCGGCATGACGAAGAACAACCTGCTGATGCAGCACCAGGCCGACGTCCTGGACGTTCCTGTCATACGGCCGAAGGTCTCCGAGACCACGTGCCTGGGCGCGGCGTACGCCGCCGGCCTGGCGACCGGGGTGTGGTCGGGCCTGGACGAGCTGAAGTCGCACTGGCAGCGGGACGTCGAGTGGACGCCTCGGATGGAGGCGCAGGAGCGCGACCGGGAGTACCACAACTGGCGCAAGGCCGTGGAGCGCAGCTTCGGCTGGGAGGAGGAAGACGGCCAGGGCTGAGCGCACCGGCTCCTGGCTTCCCGGCCGTGGCCCGTACCCCTGTCGGCGGGGGTACGGGCCGCCCGCTCAGGTGGCCGCTGTCTGGCGCCGGTCCGCCGAGCGGGCCAGTGCGTGCTCGACCACCGCGATCAGCACTCCCTTGACGGTCTCGCGGTCCCGCGCGTCGCAGAGCAGCAGGGGCACGCCCTCGTCGAGGTCGAGCGCGGCGCGCACCGTCTCCGCCGGATAGCGTTCGGCGCCCTCGAAACAGTTGACGGCGACGGCGAAGGGTATGCCCCTGCGCTCGAAGTAGTCGATGCCGGCGAAGCAGTCCTCCAGGCGGCGGGTGTCGGCGAGCACCACCGCGCCGAGGGCCCCCTGTGCCAGTTCGTCCCAGAGGAACCAGAACCGGTCCTGGCCGGGCGTACCGAAGAGGTACAGCACCAAGTCCTCGCGGAGCGTGATGCGTCCGAAGTCCATCGCCACCGTGGTGGTGCTCTTGTTCTCGACGCCTTCGATGTCGTCGACGGGGCGGCCCGCCTCGGTGAGAGCCTCCTCGGTGCGCAGCGGTCTGATCTCGCTGACGGCGCCCACCAGGGTGGTCTTGCCCACCCCGAAGCCTCCCGCGACGAGGATTTTGAGTGCTACTGGTTCCACCAGTCGCTTCTTGCGGCTAGAGCGCCCGAAGACCATTGATTACCTCGCGAAGGATGCTCTCGTCCGGCAGCTCGGCCGGAGGGACGGGTCGTGTCACGTGCACCAGCTCGTCTTCGACGAGGTCGCCGACGAGCACTCTGACCACCCCTACCGGGAGGTCGAGACCCGCCGCGAGCTCGGCGATCGACTGCGGCGCCTCACTGCACAGTTCGACGATCTCGACGTGCTCGGGAGCGAGCGTCTGGTCCCGCCCGGGGTCGTCGGCGGCCGGTTCGGGGACGACCAGGGCGATCAGGTCGAGCCGGTGCCGGCTCGCACTGCTCGTGCGGCCCCTCGTCATCGCGTACGGGCGTACGACGGGGCCCGCTTCGTCGTCGAACCAGTGCGCCGATCCCTGGTGGCCTGCTGCGCTCATCTCAGCCCACTCACCCTCCGGCGGGCAGACCGGAGCGTGGCGCGGTCGTCAGGTGGACACCGACCCGCTTGACCATCAGCGTCATCTCGTACGCCACCTGTCCGACATCGGAGTCGGAGTCGGACAGCACCGCGAGGCAGCTGCCGTCGCCGGCGGCGGTGACGAACAGGAACGCGTCGTCCAGTTCCACGACGGTCTGCCGGACCCGGCCGGCGTCGAAGTGCCGGCCGACGCCCTTGGCGAGGCTGTGGAAGCCGGAGGCGACGGCGGCGAGGTGTTCGCCGTCTTCGCGCGTCAGGTCCCTGGAGGTGCCGGTGGGAAGCCCGTCGCTGGAGAGCACCAGGGCCTTGCGGATACTGCCGACGCGGTCGACCAGCTCGTCGAGGAGCCAGTTGAGCTCTCCCGAGCCGCGGCCTGTGGTCCCTGTGCTCCCCGTGGTGTCGTGTGCGGCTGTGGCGTTCGGTGCGGTCATCGACCGTCCCTCTCTGGTCTGGTTCCTGGTGCTGTCCCGCCGGGGCCCGGCTCGTCCTCGGCGTTCTGCCGACGGCCGCGCTGCCATCCGCGTTGGAGTGAAGCCATACGGCTGCGCACTTCCTCCGCCTCGCGCTGGGCCTCCTGCGCAGTGGCCGGTGCGTCGTTCGCGGGTTCGGTGCGGCCCGTGGTGGCCTCGCGCAGCTGCGGGGCGAGACTGGCCTGGCGGACACGGCGCGGCAGTCCGCCCAGCGGGAGGCCGTGGGCCTCGTCCGTGGGAGCGGATTCCCGTGCGGGTGGTGAGTGGGGTGTGGTGCGTGCCGGATCCGTGGGTGCGGCGGGGGTGCGTCCGCGGCCGCCGACGCGGCGGCCGTTGTCGGCCACCAGTGTCGGGGCGTTGCGGCGGGGCAAGGGGATGGGCCCCTCGGGACGTACGCTCTCGCCGTTCTCGGGAACGTAGTCGGACGCCTGCTGGTGTTGCTCACCGGCGGCTTCACGGGAACGCTCGCGGGAACGGTCCCATGAGCGGTCGCGGGACCGTTCTGGGGAACGGTCACGGGGACGTTCCGGGGAACGGTCGCGGGATCGTTCACGGGAACGGTCGCGGGCCTGGAACAGTCCGCCCCGCTCGCTCTCCGTGTCCTCGATGTCGGCCACGTCGGACACCTCGGCCAAGCCGCCGCGCGACGCTTCCTCAAGGCCCAGGGCTCCCAGGGGCGGTTCGAGTTCGACGGGGCCGTCCAGAACCGCCTGGGCGGCCAGCTCGGCGGGCAGACGCGAGAGCGTCGTCAGTGGCTTGCGACGGCCGCCCGGCCCCGGCTCTCCGGTGTCCCGTTCCCCGGCGGCGTGCTTGCGGTCGAGCCGGAAGCCGGTTCCGTTCGTCTCGGGAGCGTCCGTGAGCAGGGCGGCCGGGATGAAGACGACCGCGGTGGTTCCGCCGTACGGCGACTGCTGGAGCGAGACCCGGACGTTCTGGCGCTGGGCGAGCCGGCTGACCACGAACAGCCCGAGCCGGTCGGTGTCCGACAGCTCGAACTCGGGGGTCTCGGCGAGCCGCAGATTGGCGTCGAGGAGGGCCTCGGGCGTCATACCGAGGCCGCGGTCGTGGATCTCGAGGGTGAAGCCGTTGGCGACGCGCTCGCCGTGCACCTGGACCGCTGTGTGCGGGGGTGAGAACACGGTGGCGTTCTCCAGGAGTTCGGCGATCAGGTGGGTGACGTCGGCGACCGCGGGCCCCCCGACGCCGATGCGCGGCAGGCGGCGTACTTCGATGCGCTCGTAGTCCTCCACCTCGGCGACGGCCGCGCGTACGACGTCCATGAGCTGCACGGGCTTGCGCCACTGCCGGGACGGGGCCGCGCCCGAGAGGATGACCAGGCCCTCCGCGTGGCGCCGCATACGCGTGGTCAGGTGGTCGAGGCGGAAGAGGTCGGCGAGCTCGTCGGTGTCCTCGGTACGGCGTTCCATGGTGTCGAGGAGCGTGAGCTGGCGGTGGAGCAGGACCTGGTTGCGGCGGGCGAGGTTGACGAACACCTCGGAGACGCCGCGCCGCATGTCGGCCTGCTTGACGGCCGATTCGACGGCGGCGCGCTGAAGGGTGTTCAGGGCCTTGCCGACCTGGCCGATCTCGTTCTTGTCGTATTCCAGACGGGGCGCCTCTGTCTCCACGTCGACCTCCTCGCCCGCTGCCAGCCTGCGCATGACGCTGGGCAGCCGGACGCCGGACACCTCGTGGGCCTCCTTGCGCAGCCGGGACAGGTCACGGATGAGGCTGCGGCCGATGCGTACCGACAGGAAGAGGGAGACGATCAGCGCGAGGAAACCGAGTACGCCGGCGGCGGCCGCCTTGACGAGGACGCCGAAGGCGATGGGCTCGACCTTGTCCTGGTAGCGGTCGCCCGCCTCCTTGCCCTCGCGGGCGAGGTGGTCGAGTACGCCGGTCGCGCCTTCGTTCCAGCTCTTGGCGGTGACGGCGCGCGGGCTCTGGGTGGCGCCCGCGGTGACGAGGCGTTCCTCGGCGGTGCGCAGCGGTTCGGTGGCCGGGCTGTCCCAGTAGTCCGCGAACGCCTCGCGCTCGGTGGTGGGGAGGAATTCGAGATTGATGTCGTACAGGAGCTTGCGGTTCGCGACGAGGCCCGAGATCTCGCGGATCTCGGGTGCGTCGAACTGGCCGGCGACGAGACCGGACGCGATGAGCGCGTCTTCGCGGGAGAGCATCTCCCGTGCCCGGGTGAGGCCGACCAGGGCCCGCCCCTGCTTGTCCATCTCCACGTCCTCGAGGGCGTGGAGGGTGGTGAGGAAGGAGTAGCAGGGGTCGATGAGCCGGTTGTAGCGGTCGAGTGCCTGACGCCGGGTGACGGTGCTGTTCTCGACCGCGCCGCGAAGTGTTTCGATGCCGTCGAAGGCTTCGAGGAGCGAGGCCAACCGTTTCGCCGCCCGGGGGCGCAGGTCTTCGCGTACGCCGGGGTCCTGTGCGCGTGCCTTGATTCTGGCGACGGATTCGTCGGTGGCCGCGCGGGCGCGGCGGAGGGTGGCGAGCGCGTCGGAGGCGCGGGGGTCCGCCAGGTAGATGAGTGTCTGCCGACGCTCCCGCTGGATGACCTCGACCGTTTCGTCGAGGGGATAACCCACCTGCTCGACGATGTGGGCCACGTCCAGCAGTTGGCCGGCCTCGCGGCCGGTGATGACGGTGGCGAATCCCCAGAGTGAGGTGAGGGACACGAGCGGCACCAGCAGCAACGCCACGATCTTCCGGCGGATGGACTTCCCGCGAAAGCGCATGGCCTCCCCCTGCTCGGCCCCCGCGAGACGGGGGTTGGTGTTCCGTCAATAAACGGCGTGAGCCTACTACTGTCCCTCGCGCAACTCGAAGGCATGTCCGGACGATTTTCAGCCGTACTCGGGTGCGTTGATCATGAGTTGTCATGGAATTCCATGAGTTGACGGACGCGGCTGCGACAAGGCACACCTGCGTATACGCCCGTCGCCCCATAGGGGCAGATGGCTGGAATTCTTCGTTTCGCGGGAATCTTCACGGCCGGCCATTCGTCCTGCTGTACGGGGGAAACGAACCCGTTGAGGCCGTACGCGTCACATTCGCCTCGCGGGGGGCGGCGTAAAAGGGCGCAATGCGGGCAGCCACTCGTGAAGGCAGATGTTCCGCGCCCGAGTTGAGGGGCACGCCAGGCGGCGGTGGGGAGAAGGTTCGATGGATACGGAAGAGCGCCGTACGACGACATCGTCAGCGGCGTACGCGGCGGACGAGGGCGTCGGCGATCACCGGGGGGTCGAGACGGCCGGTGCTCCGCGGCAGTTGTGGGTGGAGGAACCCGCCGTGCGTCCCCGACTGCCGGATCCGGTACGTACGGCGGCCGTACGCGCCGTCATCATCACGTCCCTGACGATAATGCAGGCGCTGGTGGCCTACCTGTGCACGCTGGCGGGGTCCTGGCTGGCCTTCCCGATTGTGCTGAGCAGCGTGGCCAGCACGGTGGTCGCCACCTGGGGCGTGCTGGACGTCTGGGTCACCCGCCAGGTGTGGAACCAGCGCCACGGCGTGGTGTCCGTCCCGAGCAGTACGGCGCGCCAACTGCGGCGCGAGCGGCGGAAGGCGCGCCGGACGGCCCGCAGGGCTGCCCGGTCCGGGCACCGCGAAGAGCGGAGCCACAGGGGCACGGGCCGGCTCTCCCAGGCGTGAGAGAGCCGGGCCGGGGCCGCGTATCAGGGCAGGCCGCCGGTTACTCGGCCGACGCCGGCGTTCGCTTGAACATCCGCGTCGCCGTGATCTCGCCGTGCACCGTCTCGCCGTCGGGGTCCTGCTGCGGCAGCCCCGGCCTCAGGTGCTCCTCCACGCTGATGTACTTGAGCCCCGCCCGGAGGTCGGCGTCATTGCGCAGCCGGATGACCAGGGGGAACTCGGCGAGAGCCGTCGTGTCGAACAGCCCTGTCGTGTACAGCAGCTGCACGCCGAGGGCGTCGGACACCGCCCGCTGGAGCTCCAGCAGATACGTTGCGTTGGCTCGGCCGATGGGGTTGTCGAGGAACAGCGTGCCCGCGTGCCGGTGCTTGTCGCGTCCCCGGTCGTTGCTGCGCAGCGCGGCCATCGTGCAGTAGAGCGCGATCGCGGCCGTGAGCAGCTGGCCGCCCGAGAACACGTCGCCCATCTGACCGACCGGCACCCGCTCGGCGCGCAGTACGGCGTCCGGCTTGAGGATCTCCACCGAGATGCCCTTCGGCTGGAGCGCGGCCTGAACACCCCTCAGCAGCAGTGACATTCCATCCCTGCGGAGGTCGGAGTTCTTCTTGACGGCTGCGCTGGTCGCCTCGTCGATGACCTCGCCGAGGCGCTCGACGAGCGTCGCCTGGTCCGGCTCCTCGAACCGGATCCGCAGGAACTCCTGCCCGGACCACTCCCCGAGGCCCTCCGGCAGCTGGGAGAGCCGCTGGGCCGAGCGGAGCGTCGCCAGAGCGGACTCGACGAGCCCGCGGAGCCGGTCGACGATGCTGTCCCGGTTGCGCTCCAGCTGCGCCAGCTCGTCGGTCAGTACGCGCAGCCGGGGCTCGAACGCCGCGGCCCACGCCGCAGCGTGTTCGGGCAGCGCGGCCGCCGGCAGTTCCCGGATCTGCTGGCGCGCTGGGGTGCGTACCTGCTCGTACCGCGTGGAGTTGGCATGCCGCACGAGTACGTCGCTCGCCTCGCGCACCGCGCCCTCCGCGGCGGACAGCTCGGCCGCGCACCCGCGCAGCAGACGGCGGGACTCGGCCGCGGACTGCCGTGCCTCCTCCAGGCTGCCCGGATACGGATCGGGCTCCTGGGCCCCCTCGTCCTCCTGGTGGTGGTCCCGGAGCAGGTCGCGCAGCAGCGCCGCAGTCTCGTCGAAGCCGCCCGCCGCGTCCTCGGCCGCGCGGTGGGCCCGGAGCAGCTCGGCGTGGGCGGCGCGGGCGGAGTCGAGCGCGTCGGTACGGGCGGCAAGTTCGGCGGTGGCGGTGCGCAGCAGCGCCTGGGCGTGCTCCGCGTCGGCGGGCACGAGGCCGTCGGGCAGCTCGGTGTGCTCCGTGCCGTCCTCGGGGGCGAGGCGCTCGGCCTCGCCGCGCAGCCGGCCGAGCTGCTCGCTCGCGGTGGACGCCCGCGACTCCAGCATCTGTACGAGCGACTCGGCGCGGGCGACGGCGGCCTGGCGGGACGGGCCGTCGGCGCCGTCCGTGCCTTCCAGCATGAGGGCGGCACGGGTGCGGACCTTGTTGCTGAGGCGGTTGAGCTCTGCGAGTGCGGCGCTCTCGTCGCTCTCCGCCCTGGCCTGCTCGGCGCGCAGGTCGGCGCCGACGCCGACCTTCTCGTACAACTGGGAGGCGGCGCGGTACGCCTCGCGCAACGCGGGCAGCGCGACGCGCGGCGCGTCGTCGTCCGGCTCCGGCAGTGTCTCGGGCGCGCCGGCGATCTCGGCACGCTCGGCGCGCAGGGTGCGCGCCGTCCGGTGGGCGTCGTCGGCGGCGCGCTGGGCGGCGCGGCGGTCCTCGTCGGCCCCCTTGGCGCGCTCCAGGCAGACCGTGGCCCTCGCCTCCAGCTCCGCTGCCTCTTCGGTCAGTTCACGTACCTTGACCAGCCAGCCGGCGCGTTCGCGCAGGCGGTGCGCGAGACCCGCGAGGGCGTCGGCGACGCGGCGGGCGCGCTGGGCGGCGTCCTGTCGCTCGTCCCTGATGCGGGCGGCGTCGGCGGCGGCCTCGTCGGCCTCGGCGCGTACCGTGCGGGCCTCGGCGAGCGCGGCTTCGGCCGCCTCCGCCGTCTCGCCCGCCGTCCTGGCCGCCTCCGCCAGTTCGGTGAGCATGCCGGGCGGGCAGTCGGCGCGCCAGGAACCGAGGCGGGCCGCGAGCGTACGGTCGCCGGCAAGCCGGGCCGCGAGCCTGCGGATCTCCTCGTCGCGGGCGGTGGCCCTGGCGCGCAGCGCCTGCCGCTCCTCGTCGGCCGCGTGCTCGTCGTGCATCGCCGGGTTCGGCGGTACGAGGAAGACGTCGGTGCGGTCGGAGGGTGAGTCGCCCGGCGCGGGTACGGGCGCCAGGAGCGCGGCGGCGGTGCCGACCGCGACGGCCGAGCGGGGCAGCAGCGCGGCGCCGGCGAGGGCTTCGCGGGCGCGGACGTGGGCGTCGGGGTCGGTGATGACGACGCCGTCGACCAGCTCGGGCCGGGCGGCGAGCACCGCGGCGTGGTCGGCGGGGGCGACGGCCTGCGCGAGGTAGCGCCAGCCCGGCAGGGCCGGGATGCCGTGCTCGCCGAGGAACTCGACGGTGGCCAGGACGTCGGGGCCGGGGGGCAGCAGCCCGCCGTCGCCGAGGGCGCCGAGGATGCGGGCATCGTCGGCGGCGGCGGTACGCAGCTCGAAGAGCTGGCGCTCGGCGGAGGTGATGCCCTGGTCGAGGAGGGCGAGGAGGTCCTCGGCGTTGCGGTCCAGCTCCTCCACGGTGAGCGGCCCCTCGGCGGTACGCCGGGGGGTGCGGGGGCCGGGCGCGGATACGGTGATGCGGCCGAAGGCGCCGGTGCGGTCGGCGGTGTCCCGCCGGCCGGTGACGTCGTTCTCCTCGTCTCCGGCGCCGGGGCTCGTGTCCGTACCCGCGTGTGCGTCCGGGCCGGCGCTCTGCCCCGGGACGCCGGGGTGGGTGCCGTCCGCGGCGCCACGGTCGCCGGTGGCGCTCGTGCCCGGCGATCCGTCCCGCCGGAGGCTGCCTTCGGGCTGCCCCTCGTCGGCGCCTGTCGCCGGGTCTCCGACTGCTGTGTGCGCTCCTTGGCGCGTCGGCCGTCCGTCGGCTCCGACGGCTCGCGCGGCGGACGTGCCGTCCGTCGCGGCGGCTCCCCGGCGCGGCTGCGGTACGGAAGCGGCCGTGGCCGCGGGCGCCGACGGCAGGCTGAGCAGCTCCGCCAGCCGCTCCTCCGCCGCCAGCGACTGCGCCGCCCGGCGCTCCGCCTCGTACGCGTGCTCCGCGCCCTGGGCGGCGTCCGCCGCGCGGGCAGCCGCGAGTTCGGCGCGGGCTTCCTCACCGGCCGCTTCCTTCGCCCGGTCCGCTGTCGCGCGGGCGGCTTCACGGGCCGTGTCCCAGGCGGCGACCGCCGTCTTCTCGGCGTCGGACGCGGCCAGCGCGGCGCGCGCCGGGTCGGCGTCCGGGGCCGTGTCGTCGAGCCAGCCGGCGCGCACGGCCTCCGCCGTTTCCTGTTCGACCTCGGAGAGCCGCTGGCGGAGGTGACCGGCCTCGCTCCGGGCGCGCTGTGCCTGGGTCGCGGCCGTGGTGGCGTCGCGGTGCGCCGCCTCGCCGGACTCCTGGAGGACGGCGGAGCGCTCTTCCTCCTCGGCCGCGACGCGCTCGC
Organism: Streptomyces agglomeratus; assembly: GCF_001746415.1. NCBI lineage: Bacteria > Bacillati > Actinomycetota > Actinomycetes > Kitasatosporales > Streptomycetaceae > Streptomyces > Streptomyces agglomeratus. The sequence continues at coordinate 6,610,750 of NZ_MEHJ01000001.1, read as the reverse complement.
CCTCCTCGGCCGCCGCGTGCAGTGCCCGTACGAGCTCACCCGCGGCCGTGGCACGGGCGGCCAGTGCGGGGGCCGCGTCGCGCTCGGCCTCACGGATGGCTACGGCGACCCGTGCGGCACGGTCCGCGGCGGCGCGGTGGCGCAGCACGGCCTCGGCGGCCTGCCAGGCGGCGTGCAGGGTGCGGGCGTCGGCGAGCTCCCGGCGCTGAGCCGCCGCGGCCTTCTCGGCGGCGGCGAGGGCCAGCGAGGCGTGCCGGTAGGCGAGTTCGCTGGCGATCAGGGAGCTGCGGCCGCGTGCCTGCTCGGCCTCCGTGACGGTGTGCGCCGTGACGGTGACCTGCTGGGCGAGCTCGGCCGTGCGGCCGCGCTCCTCGCCGGCGCGCGCGGAGAGCCGGCGGGCGAGTGTACGGGTCCTGCGCTCGGCGCCCGCGTGGACGTCACGGGCCCGGACGCGGGTCTCGGCGGCGTCGACGATGCGGCCGAGCAGGTCGACGGAGCCCGCGGTGAAGTCCCGCTCGGCGGTGAGTTCGGCGCGGCGGCCGAGCTTGTTGCCGAAGCCGTGCACGAGGTCGGCGAGACCGTCGGTGTCCCTGGTGTCGGTGACGGCGCGCAGCAGCAGGTCGGTGAAGTCGGAGTCCTTCTTGACGGCGAAGAGTCCGGCCGCCTCGCCTTCGTCGGCGTTCATCTCCCGCTGGTAGCGGAAGAGCTCCGGGTCGAGTCCGAGGTCGCCGAGGTGTTCGTTCCAGCGGTCGTGGATCTCTTCCCAGTGGACGTCGAGGTGCGGGTACGCCTTGCCGGCCTCGGTGACCGCGTCACGGAAGCCCTTCATGGTGCGGCGGCGCCCCTGCGCGCCCGAAACGCCCTCGCCGTACGGGCGGACGGCGGTGGACTCGGCGACCGGCAGCGAGTCCAGGCTGAGCCCGGGGCCGGGGCGGAAGGAGTACCAGGCTTCCGCGAACTTCCGGGGGTCGTTGGACACCTGGCGCCCGCGCCACTCGCTCACCTTGCCGACGACCACGCACTCGCCGGTGAGCGTGTGCTGCCATTCGAGCGCGACATGACCGCAGTCGTCGGCGAGCAGGAACTTGCGCAGTACGCCGGAACTGGCGCCGCCGAGTGTGTTCCGGTGGCCCGGCAGCATCACCGAGAAGATCAGCTTGAGCAGGACGGACTTGCCGCCGCCGTTCTCCAGGAACAGCACGCCGGCGGGTGCGGGCCGGCGCGGCGGGCCGACCGGCTCGTCCTGGAAGAACTCCGCCTGGGTGGGTGCGGGGTTGGGCACGGGCTCGCCGACTCCGCGCAGGTCAAGCACGGTGTCGGCGTAACGCGCACCGGCGGGCCCGATGGAGTAGAGGCGGACCCGGGACAACTCGTACATGGCGGCGGACTCTCGTCGTAAGTCGTGAAGCGGCAGGTGTGCGGCAGGTGCTCGGCGGCCGCGTCGGCGGCCGATCCGGCCGGGCGTGTCGACTTGCTGTCGACGCCGGCCCGGCCTGGGTCAGGCGTGGAAGGGCAGGCCGGCCTCGGCGGTCAGTTCGAGGTCGTCGGCGTCCGACGGCGGCACGAGCGTCGGGCTGCCGTCGGTCACCGGGACCACTCCCAGTTCCAGCAGCTCGGCCATGGCGGCGCTGCCCGCCATGTCGCGGACCTGCAACTGGTAGCGGGCGGTGGTGCGGTACGCCCCTCCGGCGTCGTCGCCCGTGCGGTGCAGGAAGCCGGAGTCGGTGAGGAAGGCCACGGCCTTGCCGACGATGCCGGTGGTGGAGCCGGCCAGCCGTCGGGCGTCCTTGGTGGCGCCGGTCGAGCTGCGGCGGGCGTAGATCCGCCAGGCGGCCTCCAGGCCGGGGGCCTCGGTGGCCGGGTCGGTGTTCTCGCCCTGCTCGTCGGCGCGCTCCTCCAGGCGGCGGCATGCCTGGCGTACGAACGCGTCGACACCGTTGACCGTTATGCGTCCGATGTACCCGTCGTCGGCGAGGTCTTCGGGGCGTGGGAAGGCGAGCGCGGCGACGGCGAGATGCGCCAGTCCGTGCAGGAACCGGTCGGCGGAGTCGGCCGAGGCCCGCCGGGCGTAGTCGCCCATGCGTACGGCGAAGACCGAGTCCTCACCGGCGCTGACGGCCATGCCGGCACGCGGGGACACTTCGAGGACGACGAGCCCGAGCCCGGTCGCGACGGCGTCGGCGAGCCGGGCGAAGGCGGGCTCCTCGCGGTATCTGCGCAGGAGGTCGGCGTACTCCACGTCGCGGGCGGGCAGCAGCTTGGGCTGGAGCCCGAACGAGACGAGCCGGGCGGCGTCGGCCGCGTCGGCGGGCGTGACCGCGCCGTGCGCGGTGGGAGGAGCGGCGGACGCGTACGCCTCGGCCGGCTCGGCCGCGGAAGCCGCGTGCGCCCCGGCGTCGTCGACGGCTCGCTCGCTCCACGCGTCGGCGTGCTCTGCGCGGTGGTCGCTCACGGCTGGTACTCCTCGGTACGGGTGTTCTCGTTGTGGGGTACGGACACGATGGCGCGGCCGCGCGACGCGTGGCCGTACGCCTCCCGCGTGTACGGCGCGGGCCCGCACGCGGCCCGCGCGCACAGCGCGCGTCCGGCCTGCGCCGACCGGGGCAGGGCGTGCCCGGCGTGGTGTGCGCCCGTCATGCCGCCTCCGTCCGGTCCGCGGCCATGCCGGCGGCGTCCAGCAGCGCCATGCCGACTATCAGGTCGGCGCCGCCGAACTCCGGATCGTCGAGTTCGACGCCGTCGTCCACGGCGAACAGCAGCCGCTTCTCACCCTGCCGGTAGGCGGTGCCGACCGGCGGGCTCGCCGCGTGCACGGCGAGCAGCGCCACGAGGTACGGAAGATCCGGGTCGCGGCGCCGCGCGTCGGCCAGCAGTCCGGAGAGCCTGCGGGGGGCGTCGTGCGGCAGGTCGAGCAGTTCCATGGCGTTCGCCAGCTGCTCCTCGCTGAACCGGCTGTCGTCGGGGGTGGCGATCAGGTCGGGCTCCGGCATCTCGGCGCCCAGGTGCTCCCGCTCCACCGGAGGGGTCAGCAGTATGTCGACCAGGTCCCCGACGCGTACGGCGACGGGCGTGCGCAGCCCCGTGCCGTGCGCGAAGAAGGCGTCGGTGACCCGGATGGCCTGCTCGACGGGCAGGGGCAGCAGTGGCGCGACGAGCTGGCCGTACAGGTCGAGTCCCGCCCGCGCCGTGGGCGTCGCGAACGCCTGGCGGTCCTGTTCGGCGCGGAACAGCGGCCCGGCGTCCAGCAGCCTCGACTGGAGCTGGGTGTGCCTGCGGATGCAGTCCTTGACGATGTCGACGAGCTCGGCGGCGCGTCGCTTGTGCTCCGGCTCCTCGGCCTCGTCGCGCGCCTTGCGGATGTTGGTGAGGATGGCGTTCTCGTGGCGGTAGCGGTCGGCGACGTGGTCGAGCGCCTCGGCGATCATGTCGGGCACCGCGTTGAGCCAGTCGACGGCCCGTACGTTGCGCCGGGTCGCCTCCAAGGTCCTGCGGAGCGTCTCGGCGTACTGCACGGTCCGGTAGCGGGCCTGCTCGGCGGCGAGCTGGGCGTCGGCGAGCCTGCCCCTGCTGATCAGGACCTCGAGCTTGACCTCGGCGGCGATCTGCGCGCTGGTGACGTCCGTGTCGAGGGCGCCGACGAGGACGTTGACGGCCTCGTCGGTGGTCCGCAGATAGACACTGCCGCCGTATCCGGGGACCTCCTCGATGAGCTTGAAGTCGTAATCCCTGCGCACATACGCGCCGTCGGGGCCGAAAGTGCCGTAAACCGCGCGAAAGCCTCGGTCCACGCTGCCGACGTTGATCAGGTTTTCCAGGACCCAGCGCGCGACGCGCTCGTGTTCGGCGAGCGGGCGGTGCGGGGCCTGGGCGGCGACGCGAGGGAGCAGCCTGGCCACTATCTGCTCATGGTCGGCGCCGGTGTCGAAGTCCATGTTGAGGGTGACGAGGTCGATGGCGGCGAGCGCGACCTCCGCCATCGCGTAGACCGAGTACTCGCCCGCGAGGTTCGCCTTGCGTACGTCCAGATCGTGCAGCGGCGCCGTGCAGGCGAGCGCGCGGAGCCGCCGCGCGAGCCCCTCGTCGGCGGCCGGACCCTGTGCGGGCCGCGGCCCCGCGCTGAGCTGGGGCGGAACGAATTCCGTCGATGCAGGCGAAGTCACGTGGACAGATTAGGTCCTCGCACTGACAACGGTCGAAACGGCGCAGAAGCGACCCGGTCCGAGAGCCGGGTCAGCGGGACCGCACGGCCCTCACGTCGCCCAGTTCCCGGTCTCGATGTGGCCCGCGTACACCTCGACGAGCTGGGTGCGGGAGTCGTCGAGATAGGCGGCGAGGAGCCGTTCACCAGCCGCGCTGTCCCCCTCGCGCAGGCATTCCAGAATCTGCCGGTTACGTACGAGATAGGGCGCGTGCAGCCGGCGGGGGTCGGCCACCACGTGGAAGGCGAGGCGCAGTTCGGCCAGGATTCCGCGCATCAGCTCGTCGGTGCGGGGGCTGTCGGCGAGGGCGGCGAGTTCGCGGTGGAAGTGGATATTGGCGGTCGCCACCCCCTTCCACTCCCGCCGGTCGGCCGCCCGCTCTCCGTCGCCGACGGCCCTGTCGAGGCCGCCGAGCGGGAAGGGCGGTGCGCCGAGGCCGCGGACGACGGCGCACTCGATCAGCCGCCTGATGCGGTAAATGTCCTCTACGTCCTCCACGGCGAGCACCCGGACGAACACTCCGCGGTTGAGCTGGTGGACGAGCAGCCGCTCGTGGGTCAGCAGCCGGAACGCCTCGCGCAGCGTGTTGCGCGAGACACCGAGCGCCTTGCCGATGCTGTCCTCCGAAAGGCGCTCTCCCGGCTGGAAGTACCCGTCGGCGATGCGGGTGCGGAGGATGTCGGCGACCCGCTCCGCCGTGCTGGTGCGGCCCAGCAGGGGGCGGTCGTCGGCCAGCCCGCCACCCTCGGGCTCCGTCGTCCTCACAGCGCGTGTCTCCCTAGGCTCCCGCACCGGCCATTCTCGCCCGGCGCGCGGTGTCCATCGTAGAAGCAGGAACGAGCCGACATGACTCTTGTCGGATCGTTCAACAATCCTCTACGTTGGCGGCACCGCACGGACTCCAGCGCCCTCCTCCCCCCTCCGCGAGGTGCAGATGAGTACCACCCAGACACAGTCGAAGCAGGACGAACTGCCCGACGGTGACGGCGCGTTCGCCTGGTTACGCGCCCTCGGACCGCGCGGCCGCCGCGCTTTCGGCGGGGCCTTCGGCGGATACGCCCTCGACTCCTACGACTTCTTCACGCTGCCGCTGAGCATGGTGGCGATCGCGGCGTACTTCGGCCTCAGCACGGGTCAGACCGGTCTGCTCACGACGGTCACCCTGGTGGTCTCCGCGATCGGCGGCGCGATCGCCGGCATCGCCGCGGACCGCATAGGCCGGGTGAAGGCGCTGATGATCACGGTCATCACGTACGCGCTGTTCACCGTTCTGTGCGGATTCGCCCCCAACTACGAGACGCTGCTCGTCTTCCGCGCCCTCCAGGGCCTCGGCTTCGGCGGCGAGTGGGCGGTCGGCGCGATCCTGGTCGCGGAATACGCCTCCGCCAGGCATCGCGGCCGGACGCTCGGCGCGATCCAGAGTGCGTGGGCGGTCGGCTGGGCGCTCGCGGTCATCGTCTGCACGGTGGTCTTCCAGTACCTGGACCCGGACACGGCCTGGCGCGTGATGTTCTGGACCGGCGCCCTGCCCGCGCTCCTGGTGATCTACGTACGCCGCCATGTCAGCGACGCCCCACAAGCCGCACAGCGGCGCCTCGCGAGCAGCGACAAGGGTTCGTTCACGGCGATCTTCAAGAAGGACCTGCTGCGCACCACACTCTTCGGGGTGCTGCTCTCCACCGGTGTGCAGGGCGGCTACTACACGCTCGCCACCTGGGTGCCCACCTACCTGAAGACGGAGCGGGGCCTCACCGTCGTCGGTACCGGCGGATACCTGGCGTTCCTCATCTCGGGCGCCTTCATCGGCTACCTCACGGGCGGATATCTCACCGACAGGCTGGGCCGCAAGAAGAACATCGCGCTGTTCGCGTTCCTCTCCGCCGCCTGCGTCGTCGCCTACACCAACATCCCGTCGGGAGCGAACCAACTGGTGCTCGTCCTCGGCTTTCCGCTGGGGTTCTGCATGTCGGCCATCTTCAGCGGCTTCGGCTCGTTCCTCAGTGAGCTCTACCCGACGGCCGTGCGCGGGACCGGTCAGGGCTTCACGTACAACACGGGGCGTGCCGTGGGCGCGATCTTCCCGACCCTGGTCGGCTTCCTCGCCGGAAGCTGGGGCGTCGGTGGCGCTCTGATCTTCGGAGCGGTCGGTTACGGGCTCGCCGTGGTGGCGCTGTTCGGCCTTCCCGAGACACGCGGAAAAGAGCTCCGGTGAACGGCGTGAACGGCCCGGCGGCGCGCGCGACGAGCGGCTTCGCAATGCCTGAAGAAGCGCTCGCAGGAACGCTCCGAGGAACGCCCGAAGAAGCGCCTGAAGAACGGAAAGGGATCCGTACATGACCTCCGCCTCCATCGATCTCAACGCCGACCTCGGGGAGGGCTTCGGGCGCTGGCGGCTGACCGACGACGAACAGCTGTTGTCCGTCGTCACCAGTGCCAACGTCGCCTGCGGCTTCCACGCCGGTGACGCGGTGACCATGCGCCGTGTCTGCGACCTCGCGGCCGAGCGGGGGGTACGGATCGGCGCCCAGGTCTCGTACCGCGACCTGGCCGGCTTCGGGCGGCGCTCCATGGACGTCCCCCCGGACGAACTCGCCGCCGAAGTCGCGTATCAGATAGGCGCGCTGGAAGTGTTCGCGCGAGCGGCCGGTTCGCGGGTCTCGTACGTCAAGCCCCACGGCGCGCTCTACAACCGTGTGGTGCGCGACGAGGAACAGGCCGCCGCCGTGGTCGACGGTGTGCTGCTCGCCGGTGGTGGGCGGCCGGTCCTGGGACTGCCCGGCTCGCGGTTCCTCGACATCGCGGCGAAGGCAGGACTCCCGGCCGTCGCCGAGGCGTTCGCGGACCGCGCCTACACCGCGGAAGGGACGCTCGTTCCGCGCGCACAGGAGAACGCCGTCGTCACGGACCCGGGAACGGTCGTCGAACGCTCCGTCTCCATGGCCCGGTCGGGTGTCGTCACCTCGCGCTGCGGCCGCCCGGTCGCCGTACGAGCCCGGTCACTGTGCCTGCACGGGGACACCCCTGGCGCCGTCGGGCTGGCCCGCCGTGTACGGGAACGTCTGGAGTCGGCGGGCGTGCGTGTGGAGGCCTTCGTATGAGCACGCCGAGGGCGCTGCCGGTCGGCGACCACGCGCTGCTGGTCGAACTCGGCACCGGCGAGGAGACCGAGGCGTTCCATGCCGAGCTGCTGCGGCGCCGCGCGGAAGGCACGCTCCCCGGAGTCCGGGAGATCGTGCCGGCGGCGCGCACCGTGCTGCTCGACGGCCTCGACGATCCCGGGCACTTCGCCGAGCACCTGGCCGGCTGGGAGATCCCGCCGCTCACGCCCGGTGTCCGGAGCGCGGTCGAACTTCCGGTGCGTTACGACGGCCCCGATCTCGCGGTGGTGGCCGAGCTGTGGGGCGTGCACCCGGATGACGTGGGGCGGATCCACTCGGCGGCGGTGTTCCGTGTCGCGTTCTGCGGGTTCGCGCCCGGGTTCGGTTACCTGACGGGGCTCGGGGAGCGGTACGCCGTACCGCGCAGGGAAACGCCGCGCACAGCGGTGCCGGCAGGCGCCGTGGCGCTGGCCGGCGCGTACACCGGGGTGTATCCGCGCTCCTCGCCCGGTGGCTGGCAGCTCATCGGTTCGACGGACGCCGTTCTGTGGGACCACGCGCGCGTGCCCGCCGCGCTGCTCACCCCCGGCACGCGGGTGCGGTTCGTACCGGAGGGGCTGTGACGGACCGGGCTTTCGCGGTGGTGCGGGCCGGTGCGCTGACGTCCGTTCAGGATCTGGGGCGGTCCGGTCACGCCCATCTCGGCGTGCCGCGCTCGGGTGCGCTGGACCGGCCCGCGAGCGATCTCGCGAACCGGCTGGTGGGCAACCCCCCGGGGGCGGCCGTTCTGGAGACGACGGTGAACGGCTGTGCCGTACGGCCGCGCTGTCCGGTCACCGTGGCGGTCACCGGTGCGCCGTGCGGCGTCACCGTGGACGGGCGTCCGGTGGCCTGGGGCGCGCCGGTGCGCGTGGCGGCGGGAAAGGTACTGGAAGTGGGGCGGGCGGCGAGCGGCGTACGGAGCTACCTCGCGTTCGCCGGCGGCGTCGCCTGCGAACCCGTGCTGGGCAGCCGCTCGACCGATCTGCTGTCGGGGCTGGGTCCAGCGGCCCTGGCCGACGGCGCTGTGCTGCCGCTGGGCGGCGATCCGGGGCCACCGGTGTACGCCGATGCCGTGCCCTGGCAGAGCCCCCCGCGCGAACTCGTCCTGCGGGCCCTCCCCGGACCGCGTGCGGACTGGTTCACGCCGCGGGCGCTGCGCACCCTGTCCACGGCCGTCTACCGGGTGTCCGCCGCGAGCAACCGCATCGGGCTGCGCACGGACGGCCCGCCTCTGGAGCGCGCCGTGCACGGCGAACTGCCCAGCGAGGGCATGGTTCTCGGCGCGGTGCAGGTACCGCCCGACGGGCGCCCTGTGGTGTTCCTCGCCGACCATCCCACCACGGGGGGATATCCGGTGCTCGCGGTCGTGCGGGAGCCGGATCTCGCCGCGGCGGCGCAGGCCGCACCCGGTACACCGGTCCGGTTCGTCGTCACGACGGGGCGCAGGGACCGCTGAGGGCCCCTCAGCGGCCCGCCACAGCCCTTGCGGGCGTTTCGGCACGGGGTGGGGCGTCTGGGGCGGAGCCAGGGGCCTTCAGGGCGCTCAGGGGCCGCCGGGGCGCCCGTATCCGCCTCCTCCTGGGGTGCGGATCTCCAGGACGTCCCCGGGGCCGGCGTCGGCCGTGTCGCAGCCCTTCAGCCGCATGAGCGTGCCGTCGGCGCGCTCGAGGCGGTTGCTGCCCGTCGCTCCCGGCCCGCCGCCGGCCATGCCGTACGGCGGGACGCGGCGGTGGCCGGAGAGCAGCGCCACCGTCATCGGTTCCAGGAACCGGATCCTGCGCACGGCTCCGCAGCCGCCCCGCCACCGGCCCTCTCCCCCACTGCCCTCGCGTACGGAGAAACTTTCCAGGCGCACCGGGCAACGCCACTCCAGGATCTCGGGGTCGGTGAGGCGCGAGTTGGTCATGTGGGTCTGCACGGCGTCGGCCCCGTCGAATCCGTCGCCCGCCCCCGAGCCGCTCGCCACGGTCTCGTAGTACTGCACGCGGTCGTTGCCGAACGTGAGGTTGTTCATGGTTCCGGAGCCTTCGGCCTGGACACCGAGGGCGGCGTACAGAGCTCCGGTCACGGCCTGCGAGGTCTCGACGTTGCCTGCCACGGTCGCCGCGGGATAGACGGGCGCGAGCATCGAACCCTCGGGGACCCGCACTTCCAGTGGTTTCAGGCAGCCGCTGTTGAGGGGGATGTCGTCGGCGACGAGTGTCCTGAAGACGTACAGGACGGCGGCCATGACCACCGACTTGGGCGCGTTGAAGTTCCCCGGCTGCTGGGGCGCCGTGCCGGCGAAGTCCAGCACCGCGCCGCGTGCCTCCCGGTCCACTCTCAGTGCGACCCGGATCACGGCTCCGCTGTCGGTCTCGTAGCGGTACTCGCCGTCCCGCAGCCCGGCGACGATGCGGCGGACCGACTCCTCCGCGTTGTCCTGGACGTGCCGCATGTACGCCTGCACCACGTCGAGGCCGAACTGGTCGACCGTGCGGCGCAGTTCGGCGATGCCCTTCTCGTTCGCGGCGATCTGTGCGCGCAGGTCGGCCAGGTTGGTGTCCGGGTCTCGGGAGGGATACGCGGCGGTGGCGAGCAGTTCGCGCGTCTCCTCCTCGCGCAGCCTGCCGTCCCTCACGAGAAGCCAGTTGTCGAAAAGGACGCCCTCCTCGTGCACCGTACGGCTGAAGGCCGGCATGGAGCCGGGGGTGAGGCCGCCGATCTCCGCGTGGTGTCCGCGCGAGGCCACCAGAAAGCGCGCCGGCCCGCCCTCGGCGTCGAACACGGGCGTCACGACCGTGATGTCGGGCAGGTGCGTACCCCCGTGGTAGGGGTCGTTGACGGCGTACACGTCGCCGGGGCGCATGGAGCCCTCGTTGCGCCGCAGCACCTCCTTGATCGACTCGCCCATCGAACCGAGGTGCACGGGAATGTGCGGCGCGTTCGCGATCAGATTCCCGTGCGCGTCGAAAAGCGCGCAGGAGAAGTCCAGCCGCTCCTTGATGTTGACGGAGTGGGCGGTGTTCTCGAGGCGTACGCCCATCTGCTCGGCGATGGCCATGAAGAGGTTGTTGAACACCTCCAGCATCACCGGGTCCACCGCCGTGCCGACCGCCGTCCGGCCGGGGCGCGGACGCACGCGCGTGAGCAGCAGATGGCCTCGCTCTCCGGCGGCCGCCCGCCAGCCCGGATCGACCACCGTGGTCGCGTCGTCCTCGGCGATGACGGCGGGGCCTTCGACCGCGTCGGCGGGCATCAGGTCGTCGCGCCGGTACAGCGGGGTGTCGTGTCTCCGTCCCCCGGTGAACATCCGTACCGTCGCACGGGAACTCGGCGTTCCCGTGTGCGTGCGCCTTCGGGCGACGTTCCCGGGAACGTCCGGTCCCGCCGTTCCCACGGCCTCGACCGAGACGGCTTCGACGACCAGCGGCTTGTCCATGGTGAAGGCGTACCGCGCGCGGTGGTCCGCTTCGAAGGCCGCGGTCATGTCCAGGACGCCGCCCAGCGCGACCGGCAGGCTCGCGTCCGTACCGGCGTAGCGGATCAGTACGCGCGCGTGCGTGCTGATCGCCTCGTCCTTGAGGCCGTCGGCGCGCAGCTCTTGGCGCGTACGTCCGGCCAGCCGGTCGCACAGTTCGCGTACGCCCCCGAGCATCCCCTCACCGAGTTCCGCCTCGACGGACTGCTCGCGCATGGCGGTGGCGTCGGCAAGGCCGATGCCGTAGGCCGAGAGCACACCGGCCAGCGGCGGCACGATCACCGTGTCGACGCCCAGCGCGTCGGCCACGGCGCACGCGTGCTGTCCGCCGGCGCCGCCGAAGCTGGTGAGCGCGTAGCGGGTGATGTCGTGACCGCGCTGTACGGAGATCTTCTTGACGGCGTTGGCCATGTTGAGCACGGCGATGTCGAGGAAGCCCGCGGCGACCTCCTCGGGGCTGCGCCGTGCACCGGTGGCTTCGGCCACGTCGTCGGCGAGCTTCACGAACCCGCGGCGTACCGCCTCGGCATCCAAGGGCTGGTCGCCACGGGGTCCGAAGACGGCGGGGAAGTGGTCCGGCTGGACGCGCCCGAGCATCACATTGGCGTCGGTGACCGTGAGGGGACCACCGCGTCGGTAGCAGGCGGGCCCGGGAACGGCGCCCGCCGAGTCGGGTCCGACGCGGTAGCGCTGCCCGTCGAAGTGCAGCACCGAGCCGCCGCCCGCCGCGACGGTGTGGATGTTCATCATCGGCGCACGCATGCGTACGCCCGCGACGTGCGTGCCGAGGTCTCTTTCGAACGCGCCGGCGTAGTGCGACACGTCGGTGGACGTGCCGCCCATGTCGAAGCCGATGACGCGCTCGAAACCGGCCTGTTCCGAGGTACGGGCCATGCCCACGACACCGCCCGCCGGACCCGAGAGCACGGCGTCCTTGCCGCGGAAGTGCGCCGCCTCCCGCAGTCCGCCGTTGGACTGCATGAACATCAGGCGCACGCCGCGCAGTTCCCCGGCGATCTCGTCGACGTACCGGCGGAGGATCGGTGAGAGGTACGCGTCCACGACGGTCGTGTCCCCGCGCGGCACCAGCTTGATCAGGGGGCTCACCTCGTGCGAACAGCTCACCTGCGTGAAGCCGAGTGCGCGCGCGGCGGCGGCGACGGCGGACTCGTGCGCGGGGTGACGGTAGCCGTGCATCAGGACGACAGCGGCGCTGCGGAAACCCTCGTCGCGCGCGGCGCGCAGTTTCTCCGTGACGGCCGCGAGATCCAGCGGCCGTACGGTCGCTCCGCCCGCGTCGATCCGCTCGGGGACTTCGACGACGCGCTCGTACACCGCCTCGGGCAGGACGATGTGGCGGTCGAAGAGCCGGGGACGGTTCTGGTACGCGATACGCAGTGCGTCCCGGAAGCCTTCGGTGATGACCAGTACGGTCGGCTCGCCGCGCCGTTCGAGCAGCGCGTTCGTGGCGACCGTCGTCCCCATTTTGACGGCGGCGATCCGGTCGGCCGGGACCGGTTCGCCGGGACCGAGCCCGAGCATCAGCCGGATTCCGGCGACGGCCGCGTCCCGGTAGCGCTCCGGGTCGTGCGAGAGCAGTTTGCGGGTGACGAGCCGGCCGTCGGGCCGTCGGCCCACCACGTCGGTGAAGGTACCGCCACGGTCGATCCAGAATTCCCAGCGCCCGCTCATTCCCCCATTCTGGCAAGGGGCGGGGCCGAAACGGCGGCGAGCGCGGCCGACAGCGCCTGTGAGGCGCGCAGATCGAGCCGCGCGCTGGTGCCGCGTGCCCCGTGCCGTACTTCGGCGGCCGCCAGGCCCAGGAGCTGCGGCAGGAGGTCGGTGGAACGGCGGGCCAGCCATCCCGTACCCGCCGTCAGCAGCCATACGAGATTGGCCGCACGGGCGGGCGGCGGCTGCTCGGGTGCGTAGCCGGGCGGCTCGCGGCCGCGAGCCCCCGGGCGACCAACAGGGCGTGGAAGCGTGCGGCGATCAGCCGGTGCCCGCGCTCGCCCGGGTGCAGCCTGTCCGCGCTCCACAGGCCGCGGTCGGCAACCCAGGGGCCCTCGGCGACGTGCAGGTGTACGGCGGCGTAGCGCGCGGACAGGACGTGCACCACGGCGTTGACGGCGCGCTGTCTGCGTGCCAGCGGGCGAGCGGGGCGGGCAGGCCGAGCATGGTCCCGGGATCGGGCAGACAGGCCGTCAGCAGTACGGCCCCGCCCTCGGTCAGGGCGGCGCAGACCGCGTCGAACCGTACGGTGAAGTCGTGGATGTCGAAGGTACGGCGCAGGGTGTCGTTGACGCCGACGAGGACGGAGGCGATGTCGGGGGCCAAGGCCAGCGCCTGAGGTACCTGCCGCTCGGCGACATCGCGGGTGAGGGCGCCGCTGACGGCGAAGTTCCGGAACCGCGCCGCCTCCCCGCTCGCCGCGAGCCCCCCGGCGAGCAGGGCGGCCCAGCCACGCAGTCCGCCGTCCACCGGATCGCTGACACCCGACGTGAGCGAGTCCCCCAGCGCGGCGAACCGCACCGGTTGGCCGGTACGGGCCACGCGGGTCATCCGGTCACCTCCGGCGCCCGCGCCGGGGCGCTCGTGTCGTGCGCGGCCGGGGCGCTCGTGTCGTGCGCGGTCAGGGCACACGTGTCGTGCGCGGCCAGGAACGCGTCCACCGCCGCGGGCCATCCGAAGAGTTCCGCCCGCGCCCTGGCGGCCGTGCGGCGCGCCTCTTCCGGGCGGTCGAGCAGCTGTCGTACGGCGTCGGCGAACGCCTCACCGGAGTCGGCGGCCGCCAGGCCCGCGTCGCCGATCACCTCCGGCAGCGCGGCGGACGCACTGGCGACGACCGGCGTGCCGCAGGCCAGCGCCTCCAGTGCGGACAGTCCGAAGGTCTCGGCGGGGCCCGGAGCCAGGCAGAGGTCCGCCGACGCCTGGAGGTCCGCCAGTTCACGGCGCTCCGCCACATGTCCCAGGAACGCGACCGGCAGCCGCTCCGCACGCGCCCTTCGCACCATCTGGTCGCGCGACGGCCCGTCCCCCGCGACCACCAGGGCCGCCCGTACGCCGTTCCCGCGAAGCGTCGCGAGGGCGTCAAGGGCCGTTCCCGGGTGCTTCTCGACCGACAGGCGCGAGCACAGCAGGAGGAGTACGTCGTTCCCGTGAGCGAGCCGGGCACGCAGCGCCGTACTGCGCCGTTCCGGACGGAAGGCGCGCAGATCGACGCCCAGGGGAGCGCGCACCACATTGCGCGCGCCGATGCGCACGAACTCGCGCTCCGCCCACTCCGTGGTGCAGACGATCCGCGAGTACGCCCAGGCGCTGCGCGCGTTCAGCCGGTCCGCCGTTCGGCCGGCGACCGTCCGCGGCACCCCCCACGTCCGCAGCACCCCGTCCGCCGTCTCGTGCGAAACCATCACCGACGGCACCCTGTTGCGCCGCGCCCACTCCCCCGTCCAGCGCAGCGACGTACGGTCGGAGACTTCCAGCCGGTCCGGCGACAGCGTCTCCAGGAGCCCGCGCAGCCTCCGGCGGCCGACGAGTACCCGGTAGCCGCCGGTGCCGGGCAGCTCCACACCCGGCAGGGTGATCACCCGGCCCTGTGCGGTGAGTTCGTCGCTCTCCCGCTCGCCCGGAACGACCAGCACCGGCTCGTGCCCGGCGGCCAGGTAACCGCGCCCCAGCTCCCCCAGGGCGGTGCGCAGCCCGCCCGACGACGGGGTGACGAAATTGGCCAGCCGTACGATCCGCAGAGGCCCGCCGTTCCCCCGGCCGCTCATGCCGCCACCGCCGTGCGGCCGCTCAGTACGTCCGCGTAGTGACCGAGCAGCTGATCGCCGACGACGGCCCACGTTCTGCTCTCGACGGCGGCGCGGCCCGCGCGCCCGTAGGCGGTGCGCAGCCCCGCGTCTTCGACGAGCGCGGAAACGGCCGTCCGTACGGCGGCCGCGTCGTGCGGCTCGACGAGCAGACCGGTGCTCCCGTGACGGACGAGGTCGAGCGGCCCGCCCGCCGCCGGAGCGATCACGGGAACGCCGCTCGCCATGGCCTCCTGCACGGTCTGACAGAACGTCTCGTACGGTCCGGTGTGCGCGAAGACGTCCAGCGAGGCGAAGATCGTGGCGAGTTCGTCGCCCGTCCTGCGGCCCAGGAAGACGGCGCCGGGCAGTGCGGCCCGCAGGGAGGGCTCGCTCGGCCCGTCCCCGACGACCACGACCCGTACGCCCGGCAGGCCGCACACGCCCGCGAGCAGCCCCAGCCGTTTCTCGGGCGCCAGCCGCCCGACGTATCCGACGAGCAGTTCCCCGCCGGGTGCCAGAGCGCGCCGCAGTGCCTCGTCGCGAAGGGACGGCCTGAACCGCTCCGTGTCCACCCCGCGCGCCCACAGCCGGACCCGGGGCACTCCGTGTTCCTCCAGGTCGCGCAGAGCCGCCGTGGAGGGTGCGAGAGTGCGGTCGGCCGCGCTGTGCACGGCCCGTATGCGCCGCCAGGCGGTCCCCTCCCCGGCACCCATGTACGTACGGGCGTAGCCGGCCAGATCGGTCTGGTAGACGGCGACGGCCGGGATGCCCAGCCGTGCCGCGGCCGCCATTCCGCGCACCCCGAGCACGAAGGGGCTCGCCAGGTGGACGATGTCGGCCCGGTGGGCGGTGAGCGCGGCGGCCACTCGCCGGCTGGGCAGGGCCACCCGCACCTGCGGATACCCGGGCAGCGGAAGCGAGGGCACGCGCACCACGGGATACGGTGTCGCGGCGTCGGAGCCGGAGCCCTGACCGGTGGTGACCTCGGCGGCCGCGGCCGGCGCTATGACGAGCGGATCATGACCGCGGGCGGCCAGGTGCCGGGCGGTCTGAAGGGCGCAATGGGCAACGCCGTTGATGTCGGGCGGAAAGGACTCGGTGACGATGGCGACACGCAAACGCATTCGCATAACCGTGTTGTCGTCGCGCCACGCATGTCCCGGCCGACTTGGATCTTTCCGGGCGAGGAACGTCCTATGAGCGTTTGCCCTCCGGCTCCCGGGACCCCGTCGGCGCCCCCGCGCGCCGACCGTCCCCGTTGCCCGACGGTCCCGGGCTTTGTTGCCCGACGGTTCCGGGCCCCCGTGCCCGGCGCGCCGCTCAGGCAGCGGGCGCGTCGGGCCCGATCCTGCTCCGTACCGCGGTCTGGACCTCGGCCTCCTCGGCCGGATCGGCGGCGAGCCGCCGCAGCCGCTCCGCCACGCGCGCGTCGCCGGTCTCGGCGTGCAGCGCGGCCACTTCCCTGGTGGTCTCCTCGCAGTCCCACAGGCACTCGACGGCGAAGCCGGTGGCGAACGAGGTATCGGTGGCGGCCAGGGCGCGTGCCGCGCGGCCGCGCAGGTGCGAGGAGGCCGTCTCGCGGTAGACGTGGCGCAGTACGGGCGCCGCGGCGCAGATGCCGAGCCGTCCTGCCCCGTCCACGAGGGCCCACAGGAGCGGCGCGTCGGGCCCGTCGGCCCGTACGGTCTCCCGCAGCGCTCCGAGCACGAGCGGAACGTCCTGCGCCCCGCCCCGGCAGGCCAGCACCCCTGCCGCGGAGGCCCCGAGGGCGTCCGGACGGTGCACCCAGCCGCGCGCCCGGTCCACCGCGTCCTCGCCGCACATCCGCTCGAAGGAGGCGACAGCGGCGTCCGCGACGGTACGGGAGGGGCTCTGGGCCGCCGTCTCGATGAGGTCGAGCACGACGGGGTCGCGTGATTCGGCGAGGTAGTGGAGCGCGGTGCAGCGGGCGCCGTCCTGGCCGTCGCGCGCGGCCTCGACGATCGCGGGGCGGTCCCCGGGGCCGGCGACGGCGGTCAGGCACCTGGCGGCCGGCACATGGAGCGGCGTACCGCGGTCGAGGCCCTGCTGGGCCCAGTCGAACACCGCCTGGACGCTCCAGCCGGGGCGCGGCCCCGTCGGCCGCATCTGCCGCTGCCACCGGCTGAACGAGCCGCGCTCTCCCGCCGCCCGCACCCGGCCGCCGACGCTGTCGCGCGGGTCCTCTGCCCACAGCCGCCACGGCCGGGGCTCGAAGGCGTCCCGTACGGCGGCGGCCAGCCCGGCCTCGCCCTCCGGGGTGCCGGGGAACCGGGCGAGTACGGGCGCGGCGAGCCCGCGCAGCCCGGCGTCGTCGTCGCGCAGGGCGAGCTCGTCGAGGGCCCACGCCCAGTTGGCGCCGGTCCTGGCGTACCGCCGCAGCAGTACGAGAGCGTCGTCCCTGCCGTACGAGGCGAGGTGGCCCAGCACGGCGAGCGCGAGGCCGGTCCTGCTCTCGTCGTCGTCGACGAGGTCTTCCGGGTCGAAGAGGTGCTGCTCGATCGCTTCAAGCCCGCCGTCGAGATCCAGGTAGAGGCGCGCGTAGTAGAGGGAGCGGTTCTCGACCTGCCAGTCGTGGCGGGGGTCGTCGAGAACGCAGTGGTTCAGGGCCGCGAGCGCTTCGGGGCGGGGCGCGGCGAGCGCGTGCAGCGTGCCGTCGCCGCGGCCCCTCTGCAGGAGGCCGAGCAAGGTGCCGCTCGGCGCTATGACTGGATCGAACATGGAAAAAGCCTCACATCAAGCTGTCGACGCAACCGGGATACGTGCCTGTCTAGGCCGCGCGACAACATGTCCGGCCGGCGTCCGCCGTCATCTCTTGCTCGCTGTAGACCATCTTCCTCTGCCTCTCGTCGGTGGGCCCGGAGCGGGCCCGCTCACACTCCCCGTGGTCCGGCAACTTCTGCCCGTCCCGCGTGCATGTGAATCCGACGTCATGATGACCCACTCATTTCACCGACGCGACCACATTTACGGCGCCCCGGCCGCTCCGCGTCAACTCCCCTGTCACCGCGCCCCGAAGAGCTCCAGCAGGTCTTTCTTGTCGAACATGCGCGCCGTGTCCACCGCTGACGGGGTTCCGGCGGCCGGGTCGGCGCCGCCCTCGACCAGTGCGCGCACGACGGCTTCCTCGCCCTTGAAGACGGCGCCCGCGAGCGGTGTCTGCCCCCGGTCGTTGGCGCGGTCCGGGTCGGCGCCACGGCTCAGCAGGGCCTTCACGGCGCCTGCGTGGCCGTGATAGGCGGCGAGCATCACGAGGGTGTCGCCCCGGTCGTTGGTGAGGTTCGCGGGCACGCCGGCGTCGACGTACGCGGCGAGCGCCTCGGTCTCTCCCTGACGCGCCAGGTCGAAGACCTTGCCGGCCAGTTCGACCACCTCGGGATCCGGGGTTTCACTCATCGAAAGGGACCGCCTTCCACTGCCGTTTCACTGCTGTGACCTGTACGTACGGCACCAGCGCCGTACGAGTGAATCGACAGGGTACTGCCCGTCCGGTCACATGACGCGGCCCGGCAGCGGCAAAGATCAGGGCGAACCGGACGACGGCCCGCGCGCACCGGCCGCCCCCTCAGCCACGCCACCGGCCACCCCCTCAGCCACTCAGGTGAAAAAGCTGAAAAGTAACCCATTTGCACCTTTTGCCGTATAGATACATGCTGTGAGCCTGGAAGAACTCATGGTGACTGTCCCCTCAACCAGGAGAACCTCATGATCCTGTCCATCTCGGGCGTCGTGCTTCTCGGCATCATCGTCTTCCTCTTCTTCCGGAAAGACGGCCTCAAGGCGTCCCACGCCCTCGTCTGCGCTCTGTTCGGCTTCTACCTCGCGGGCACAGCGATCGCACCGAGCATCAAGGCCGGGGGCGCGAGCCTCGCCGGTCTTCTGGGCGGGATCAAGTTCTGACCTGCCGTAACCGCTTCAACACCACCAGGAGACCGAAGTGGCCCGGCTTCCACTCCCCCGCATTCTGAGCAGCGGCAGTGCGCCGATCACCCGCAGCCGCGAGATCGCGCGTACGGCGGCCGACAGCGCCACCGACGTTCTCCATCCGCTGATCACGCTCACGCGCGGTCTGCGGCAGCTGGCCGCCGCCGGAAGGCGCAAGTGGACCGACACGCCCAAGGACCGGCGTGGTTCCGCGCTGCTCCTGGTGGCGGCCACGGTCCTGGTGGTCGCGCTCATCCCGTACGGGCCGCTCCTGGCCCTGATCACGGTGATGGCCGCGGCCGCCTGGAAGGGCCGGGACCGCACCCCGGCGCGTAGCGGCCCCGACGAGGCCGAGACGGACCGGCTCCGTGCCCTGTACGAGGCGCTGGTGCCGTACTTCTCGGTGGCCGAGGACCCCAGTCCGCTGTTCGCCCACGGCGGCGAGTGGGACAAGGCGTTTCCCGAGTTCGAGTTCGAGGACGGCCGGCTCGTCCGCCTCCTGGTGCGCTACCCGGCGTACTTCACCGACGGCGAGGCCGCCTCCCGGGCCCGCGTCGAGCAGCTCCTGCACGCCAAGTCGGGCCGCGGCCGCGAGTACCACTTCGAATGGGACGAAGAGGGCAACCAGCTCGTCATGACGGTGCTTCCCCCGCTGTTCACGTCCATCGCCGCCCAGCGCTTCGTCACCGCGCCCGGCGAGACCGTGCTGGGCTTCACCGACGCCGACGCGGTCCAGCGGACCGTGCCCGTGACGGAGGGCGACAGGACGTACGACGCCCCTCCGGTGATCTGGCGGACGGGGACACGCTCCACGGAACCGCACCTGCTCGCCCTAGGGCAGCCCGGAAGCGGCACGAGCAGCCTGCTGCGCTCGATCGCCCTCCAGGCGCTCCAGCACGGCGACGTGGTGATCGTCGAAGGCAGCGGCACGGGTGAGTACGCGTGCCTCACGGGACGCGCCGGCGTACTGGCCGTCGAATGCGGCCTCCCGGGAGCGCTCGCGAGCCTGGAATGGGCCGCTCACGAGACCGAGCGGCGGCTGATCGCCGCGAACCGCGCCCGCCAGGCCGGGCACCCCACCCCGGAGGACACGAAACGCCCGCTGTGGATCCTGCTGGACCGGCCGACCGTGTTCGGTCATCTGGCCGCCGCCGAAGGGCGCACCGATCCCCAGCAGCTGCTCCAGGTCCCCCTGCGGCACGGCAGGGCGGCGAACGTGACAGTCGTGGTGGCGGAGCAGTTCGACGCCATGGAAGCACTCAGCGACACGGTACGGACCCACACACGCGCGCGCGTGGTGCTCGGTCCGTCCGTTCCCGGGCACGTCGAATCCGTGCTGGGGGAACGCCCGCACACGACGCCCCCGCGCGACACCCCTCCCGGACGCGGTTACGCGCGGCTCGGCACCGGACCTGTCCTGCGGCTCCAGGTTCCGGCGACGCCCGACCCGTACGACGACGCGACGAGTGAGGCGCACCGGCAGGCCGTCGTCGAGCTGCTTCCCGAGCGCGTGCTGCCTCCGGAGCCGGAGCCCGCCCCCCAGGCCCGGATCATCCAGCCCCCGGCGCAGGAACCGGAACCGGTGCCGGCCGAGGGCTGAGCCCGGTCCGTCAGGCGACGAAGGTACGCGGCGTCTCCGAGCCGGACGTCGCCCCGCTCTCCACCAGCCTCGCGGCCGCGGCCAGCCGCACCGCCGCCTCGTCCGCCACCGGACCGCCGACGGTGAACGGCAGCCGCACGTATCCCTCGAAGGCCCCGTCGACCCCGAAACGCGGCCCCGAGGGGACGCGGACCCCGACGCGCTCGCCCATCTCGGCGAGCCGCGAGCCCGACAGCCCCCCGGTGCGGACCCACAGCGTCAGCCCGCCGTTCGGGACGTCGAACTCCCAGTCGGGCAGCTCCCTGCGGACCGCCGCCACCAGGGCGTCACGGTTGTCGCGCGCCTGGGTGCGGCGGATCTCCACGGCCTCTTCCCAGCCGCCGGTGCTCATCAGCCAGGTGACGGCGAGCTGTTCGAGGACGGGCGTGCCGAGGTCGGCGTACGCGCGGGCCGCCACCAGGCTTCGGATCACGTCGGGCGCCGCCCGCACCCAGCCGATGCGCATGCCAGCCCAGAACGCCTTGCTCGCGGAGCCCACGGTCAGGACCGTGCTGCCGGACGGGTCGAAGGCGCAGACCGGGCGCGGCATGTCCACGTCCGCGTCCAGGAACAGCTCCGTCATGGTCTCGTCCACGACGAGAACGGTCCCGGCCGAGCGCGCCGCGTCGACGAGCTGGCGCCGCTGGCTCTCGTCGGCCAGGGCGCCGGTCGGGTTGTGGAAGTCGGCGACGACGTAGGCGAGCCGGGGCGCGGCGTCGCGCAGGACCTGGCGCCAACGCGGGAGGTCCCAGCCCGTGAGCCCCTCGGCCATCGCGACGGGCACCAGCCGGGCACCCGCCTCACGCATGAGCTGAAGGATGTTGGCGTACGACGGCGACTCGACGGCGATGCGTTCGCCGCGTCCCGCGAACAGGTGGCAGATGGCGTCGATCGCGCCCATGGCACCGGTCGTGACCATGATCTGCTCGGGCATGGTCGGGATGCCGCGCGCGGTGTAGCGGTCGGCGAGCATCTGGCGCAGCGCGGGCAGACCCGCCGGGTAGTCGCCGTGGGTGTGCGCGTACGGCGGCAGTTCCTCCAGCGCGCCCTGTACGGCGCGGGTGAGCCACGGTTCGGGCGCCGGCAGCGAGGCGCAGCCGAGGTCGATCACGGAGCCGAGGGACTCGGGCGGCAGGGGCTCCAGGCCGCGCGCGGGCAGCGGGTTTCCGGCGGGAACGGCAGTCCAGCTGCCGGCTCCCCTGCGCGACTCCAGGAAGCCCTCGGCGCGCAGGGCCTCGTACGCCGCCGCCACGGTGGTACGGCTGACCGCCAGGGCCACCGCCAGCTCGCGCTCGGCGGGCAGCCGGGCGGCGACGGGAACGCGCCCTTCGAGGACCAGCAGCCTTATCCCGTCGGCGAGCGCGCGGTAGGCCGGGGGCTTGCGCGTACCGGGGCCCTGCGGCCGGGCCTGCTGGGCGTTGAGCTGCCTGGCGAGCTGGGCCGCACCGACCGCCGAAGTCCACTGCGCCATGATTTCCAGTCCACCTAACTCGAATTGGCCATGGATGGCATCTCCTGCCAAGCCACAGAGTGTCATGCGGCGGTCCACCGTCGCCACTACCTCTGTCCAGCTCAATCCAGGGAGCCTCACTTGTCCAGGGAACTCACCCGTCGGCTCGTGCAGCTGTACGCAGGTCTCGCGCTGTACGGGGTGAGCTCCGCGGCCCTGGTGCGCGCGGGCCTCGGCCTCGAACCCTGGGGAGTGCTGCACCAGGGTCTCGCCGAGAAGACAGGGCTCACGATCGGTGTGGTCTCGATCGTCGTCGGAGCCGCCGTCCTGCTGCTCTGGATCCCGATCAGGCAGCGCCCGGGGCTCGGCACCGTCTCGAACGTGGTGGTGATCGGTGTCGCCATGGACGGGACCCTCGCCCTCATGCCCGACGTGCACGGCCTCGCGGCCCAGATCCCCCTGATGCTCGCCGGCATCGTGCTCAACGGCGCGGCGACCGGCCTCTACATCGCCGCCCGGTTCGGACCCGGCCCGCGCGACGGGCTGATGACCGGGCTGCACCGCGTCACCGGGCGCTCCGTCCGGCTCGTGCGCACCGCGATCGAAGTGGCCGTGGTCGCCACCGGCTTCGCCCTGGGCGGCTCGCTCGGCGCCGGAACCGTCGTCTACGCCCTGGCCATCGGACCGCTCGTCCAGCTCTTCCTGCGCGTCTTCGCCGTCCCCGCGCCGGCCGCCGGCAGCACCGTCGTCGCCGCCGGTACACCGGAACGGGCGATAATCCCCCGGTGACCCGAGTACGCCACCCCTATCTGGACCACCCCGCGCCGCTCGCCTTCGCCCATCGCGGCGGGGCCGCCGACGGACTGGAGAACACCGCGGCGGCGTTCCGGCGCGCCGACAAGGCCGGGTACCGGTACTTCGAGACGGATGTGCACGCCACGTCGGACGGCCGCCTTGTCGCCTTCCACGACACGACACTCGACCGGGTGACGGACGGGCGGGGCAGTATCGCGGCGCTTCCCTGGAACGTCGTGAGCCGTGCGCGGGTGGCGGGCAGGGAGCCGTTGCCCCTCTTCGAGGACCTGCTGGAAGAGTTTCCGGACGCGCGCTGGAACGTCGACATCAAGGCCGAGCGCGCTCTCGCGCCGCTGGTCGGCCTGATCCGCAGGACCGGGGCCTGGGACCGGGTCTGCGTCGGGTCGTTCAACGAGAACCGGGTGTCCCGGGCGCAGCGCCTGGCGGGCCCCCGTCTCGCCACTTCGTTCGGCACGACGGGCGTGCTGGGGCTGTGGCTGCGGGCGCGCTCTCTGCCGGCCGCGGTGCGGCGCAGCGCGGTGTGCACCCAGGTGCCGGAGACGCAGAACGGCATCAGGGTCGTCGATCACCGCTTCGTGCGCACCGCACACGCGCTCGGCCTCCAGGTCCACGTCTGGACGGTCAACGACCGGGCCCGGATGGCAGCGCTTTTGGACCTCGGCGTGGATGGCATCATGACGGATCACATCGACACGTTGCGCACGGTGCTGACCGAGCGGGGAGCCTGGGCCTGAGCCCACGGAACGCCCGCCCCGTGGTCCGGTCCGCGACGGCACGGGGACGAGCGAGGGGGCACCCGGTGAGCGCTGGCACCGTGGACCGTACGGACGGCACGCAGGAGGGGGACGGCCCCGGCGGAGCGGCCGTCCGCAGGCGCGAACAGCGCGGCTGGTACTTCTACGACTTCGCGTGCTCCGTCTACTCCACGAGTGTGCTCACCGTCTTCCTCGGCCCCTACCTCACGACGGTCGCGAAGGCGGCGGCGGACGCGGACGGCTTCGTCCACCCCCTGGGCATCCCGGTACGGGCGGGCTCGGTGTTCGCGTACGCCGTCTCGGTGTCCGTCGTGGTGGCCGTCCTCGTCATGCCGCTGGTGGGCGCGGTCGCCGACCGTACGGGCCGCAAGAAGCCCCTGCTGGCCGCCGCCGCGTACACCGGGGCGGGTGCCACGGCGGGCATGTTCTTCCTGGACGGCGACCGCTACCTGCTGGGCGCGCTCCTGCTGATCGTCGCCAACGCGGCGCAGTCCGTTTCGATGGTGCTCTACAACGCGTACCTCCCCCAGATCGCGGAGCCGCACGAGCGCGACCGGGTCTCCTCGCGGGGCTGGGCCTTCGGCTACACGTCGGGCGCGTTCGTGCTCGTCCTCAACCTCGTCCTCTACTCCGGTCACGAGAGCTTCGGGATATCGGAGTCCACCGCCGTACGGATCTGCCTGGCCTCGGCCGGGCTGTGGTGGGGCGCGTTCACGCTCGTACCGCTGCGCCGGCTGCGCGACCGGAGGGTGGGGGCGCGCGGCGGGGAGGGTGCGGGCAGGGTCGGTGCCGGATGGCGTCATCTGATCGCGACCGTCAAGGACATGCGCCGCCACCCCCTGACGCTGTCCTTCCTGCTGGCCTATCTGGTCTACAACGACGGCGTGCAGACGGTGATCTCCCAGGCATCCGTCTACGGGTCCGAGGAGCTCGGCCTCGACCAGACGACCCTCATCACGGCGATCCTGCTGGTCCAGGTGCTCGCGGTGGCCGGGGCGCTCGGCATGGGCCGGCTGGCCCAGCGGTTCGGCGCCAAGCGCACCATCCTGGGCTCGCTGGCCGCCTGGACCCTGACGATCGGCGCCGGATACTTCCTGCCGGCCGGTGAGCCCGTCTGGTTCTACGCCCTGGCGGCGGCGATCGGCCTGGTCCTCGGCGGCAGCCAGGCCCTCTCGCGGTCCCTCTTCTCACACCTGGTGCCGCGCGGCAAGGAGGCGGAGTACTTCTCGGTCTACGAGATGAGCGACCGGGGCATGAGCTGGCTGGGCCCGCTGGTCTTCGGGCTCGCCTACCAGCTGACCGGCAGCTACCGGGACGCGATCATCTCGCTCGTGGCCTTCTTCGCGGTGGGGTTCGCGCTGCTCGTACGGGTACCCGTACGGCGGGCCGTGGAGGCGGCGGGAAACCCCGTGCCGGAGCGAATTTAGACACGTGAAGTGAAAGGCCGGTAGTGTACGCCTTTGGCCTGCCAGGCGGACCGTTACTGCGCGGTCGGATATCGACAACGCTGGGTGACACCTGCTGCCAGAAGTGACAAACCGGGCACTGGTGGGTACCCAACTTTTTGGGAAAAGCAGCGGCACGACGGGCGACGCATGACCCGCAACGGGAATCTTTACCGCCGACCGGACGTTGACCGGATGACGACGACAGCGACACCTGTCCTGTGGGCGACAAGCCCGGGAGGCACGATTCATGAGTGAGCGAGCTCTCCGCGGCACGCGACTCGTGGTTACAAGCTACGAGACCGACCGCGGCATCGATCTGGCCCCGCGCCAGGCGGTGGAGTACGCATGCCCGAACGGACATCGATTTGAGATGCCGTTCTCGGTAGAGGCAGAAATCCCGCCGGAGTGGGAGTGCAAGGCGTGCGGCGCCACGGCACTCCTGGTGGACGGCGACGGGCCTGAGGAGAAGAAGGGCAAGCCCGCGCGTACGCACTGGGACATGCTCATGGAACGGCGCACCCGCGAGGAGCTCGAAGAGGTCCTGGCCGAAAGGCTTGCGGTACTGCGATCCGGCGCCATGAACATCGCGGTGCATCCGCGGGACAGCCGCAAGTCCGCGTAACGCCCCGGCGTTGCGCCTGACGGCAGTCAGCACCACAACAAGAGCCGCGGGGGTGTGACACAGCGAGTCTGTGTCACACCCCCGCGGCTCTTTCATGCCCCGGGGCCGGCTCGCGCACCGCTGACCGGACCCGGCTCAGAGGGTCAGTGGCGGACGGGGCTCAGGGGGTCAGTGGCGGACGCGGGCCGTCGTCGTCGCGCCGGGGCGCGGGCGCCCCGTCCTGCCTGATGACCTCACCCTGTACGACCTTGCCGTCCGGCCGGTGAATACGAGCCTGCTGGAAGGCGTCGCCCAAGCCGCCGGCGCGGGCGGCGCTGATCCGGCGTTCCAGGGAACGCTCGGCGCGCCTTCCAAGGAACGACCGCACGGGCGGTACGAGCAGCAGCAGCCCCGCCACGTCGGAGACCATCCCAGGCAGCATCAGCAGCAGGCCGCCCAGCATCAGGAAGCCGTTGCCGCTGCTCCCCCGGCGCTGGTCGGGCGTCTCGCCCGCCTGCTGGCGCCGGAGCGTCTCGGTGAGGTTCTGGAACGCGCGCCGGCCCGCACGCTTGGTGACCACGGCGCCGAGCACGACGCCCGCGAGCAGCAGCAGGAAGACAGTGAAGCCTCCGGCGGCTCCGGCCACCACGTTCAGCAGCCAGATCTCGAGCACCAGCCAGGCGACGACGCCGAGCGGTACGAGAGTGCGGGCGCGCGAGCGCTTGGGAACTGTCGGGGGCGGTGCGCCGGTCGTCATGCCCCCAGTGTGCCTGTACGGGCGCCTGGACGGCGTAAAGGGGTGGTCAGGAGGGCTTGCGCCCCAGCAGCTTGTTCGCCCGGGAGCCGACGCCCCAGGCCGTCACGCGCCACAGCGCCTCGACGACGATGTCCCGGCTCATCTTGCTGTCGCCCAGCTCCCGCTCGACGAAGGTGATGGGTACCTCGACGACGTTGTACCCGGCCTCGACCGCGCGGCGGGCCAGGTCGACCTGGAAGCAGTACCCCTGGGAGGCGACGTCTTCGAGGCCCAGCCCTTCGAGCGTCTGCGCCCGGAAGGCCCGGAAGCCGCCCGTGACGTCGCGGATCGGCACCCCGAGCAGCACCCGCGAGTACGTGCTGCCGCCGCGCGAGAGCACCTCGCGGTGCTTGGGCCAGTTGACGACGCGTCCGCCCGGCACCCAGCGCGAGCCGAGCACCAGGTCGGCGCCCTTAAGCGCGGTGAGCAGGCGGGGCAGCTCCTCGGGCTGGTGCGAGCCGTCGGCGTCCATTTCCACGAGTACGCCGTAGTCGTGCTCGATGCCCCAGCGGAAGCCGGCCAGGTAGGCCGCGCCCAGCCCTTCCTTGCCCTTGCGGTGCAGGACGTGGACCTGGTCGTCCACGGCCGCGATCTCGTCGGCGATCTTGCCCGTGCCGTCGGGGCTGTTGTCGTCGGCGACCAGGACGTGCGCGTCGGGCACGGCGGCACGCACCCGGGAGACGATCGGCTTGATGTTCTCGGCCTCGTTGTAGGTGGGAATGATCACCAAGGCTCTGCCGAGCGGGCCGTAACGCCTCTGACCGCCGTCGTTCACTGCTTCCCCTTAATGTCCGTACACCGTTGCCCCACCATAGCGAGCGTGGTCGGCGGGCCTGCACGGATGTCGCCGGGAGAAAACGGACGTCGTTCTGCGGGTCGGGGCCCGGTGTCCTTCGGGCCGGCCCCGGGCCCGCCGGCTGCGGGTCGGCCGAGAGCCGTTGTCTACTGAACGTCCGGGCCCCACCCGGGTCCCACCTGCCGGTCGGCTGAACCCTTTCCTCGCCCCCGAGGCGCGGGCGCTGAACCTGGCTCCGAGTACTGGTGCGCCGGTGCGGCACACCACCCCATGACCCAGCGGCGTTCGACGACTGCGTGGAGGTTTGCCGGCCGGACGTCCTGCGGTGGACTCGGCCGAACCTACCCGCCGGTGGGCGCTTTCTGTCAACAGTCGGTCGACCTGGGGTGTTTGTTCAAATCAGCAGGTCAGTGCGGAGGGTGCCCAGGCGACACCGGACCCCCCGGGAACACCGATCGGCGGTACGCGGCCCGCGCACATCACTCGTTCGGCCTCACATACACCGTTTGTCCCCGGACCACGGTGCGCAGGCAGACGGGGAGTCCGGCGCCGGGCGTGAGGTCCGGCAGACCGGGCGTACCCGAGCGGGGGTCGGTCGACCAGCGGGCGACGCGGTCGTCCGGCGCCTGCACCACCAGCTCGTCGGCCCGCCAGACCGCGTAGTCGGCGGGGGCGCCCGGGACCAGGGTGCCCGCGTCGTCGCGTCCGACGGCGCGCCAGCCCCCGCGCGTGTGGGCGGTGAAGGCGGCGCGTACGGAGATGCGGTGCCCGGGGGTGCGGTGGAAGGCGGCGGCGCGGACCGTGCCCCACGGGTCGAGCGGGGTGACGGGGCTGTCGGAGCCGAAGGCCAGCGGCACCCCGGCACGGAGCATCGCGGCGTACGGGTTGAGCGTACGGGCCCGCTCGGCGCCCAGGCGCCGGGCGTACATCCCCTCCTCGCCGCCCCACGCGGCGTCGAAGGCGGGCTGTACGGAGGCAGTGAGGCCGAGCTCGGCGAAGGCGGCGACGGTGTCCGGGGTGAGCATCTCGGCGTGCTCGACGCGGTGGCGGGCGGCGCGGATCCGGGCGAGGCCGACCTTCCCGGCCGCGGCGCGCACCCCGTCGACGACGGAGGTGAGTGCGGCGTCGCCGATGGCGTGGAAGCCCGCCTGGAGCCCGGCCTCGGTGCAGGCGGCGACGTGGGCGGCGACGGCGGCCGTGTCGAGGTACGCGGTGCCGGTGTGCGGGGCGTCGGCGTAGGGAGCGTGCAGGCAGGCGGTGTGCGAGCCGAGGGACCCGTCGACGAAGAGGTCGCCGGCGGCGCCGACCGCACCGAGTTCGCGCACGCGTTCGGCGTCCTTCGCACCTGTGACCTGCTCGGCCCAGTAGCCGAAGACGCGCGGGCCGGGTTCCCCGGCAGCCAGCTTCAGCAGGCCGGTGAAGTCGTCCTCGTCGGAGATGTCCGGGCCCGCGCACTCGTGGACCGTCCCGATGCCGAGGGAGGCCGCGTGGGCGAGCGCCGCGCGCTGCGCCTCGGCGCGCTGCCGCGGTGTGACCGCGCCGTGCGCCGCCGCGCGTACGGCGTGATGGGCGGCGGCGGTCAGGGGGGCGTCCCGGTGGTAACCCGTCAGGCCGGTGACGCCGGGGACCAGGTCGAGGAGGGCGGTGGTGACGACGGCCGAGTGGACGTCGATCCGGGGCAGGTACAGCGGCCGGCCGCCGGCCGCCTCGTCGAGTTCGGCGCGGGTCGGGGGCCGCTGCTCGGGCCAGCGGGTGGCGTCCCAGCCGTGGCCGAGGAGGATCCGGCCCGCCGGGGCCGCCGCGGCGTGCGCCCGGACGAGGTCCAGGGCGGCGGCGAGGCTGCTCGCGGCGGAGAGGTCCAGGCCGGTGAGCGCGAGGCCGGTGGACGTGGTGTGCACGTGTGCGTCCGTGAACGCGGGGGTGACCAGAGCTCCTTCGAGGTCGATCACCTCGTCGACGCCCTGCGCGAAGGCGTCGGCCGCCCCTTCGGAGCCCACCCAGGCCACATGTCCGCGCTCGACGACCATCGCGGTGGCGAAGGGGTCGGCGGGGCTGTGGACCTCCCCGCCGCGCAGCAGCACGGTGCGGTGGTCGGCCTGGGGGGCGGCAGTGTTGTGCTCGGTCATGGTGAACAGTCTCGCCCCTCGCGCGGGACGCGCCGTGCGCGGGGGCGGTGGCCGGGAGGGTCAGACCTGCGGCGGCCTGGCTTCGTACGGGGTCGACAGGACCACGGTGGTACGTGTGGACACGCCGGCCAGGGAACGGATCCGGGTCAGCAGATGCTCCAGTTCCAGCGGGGTGGCGACGCGCACCTTGAGGATGTAGTTCTCGTCGCCCGCCACGCTGTGGCACGCCTCGATCTCGGGCACGCCCGAGAGCCGTTCCGAGATGTCGTCGGGGGCGCTGGGGTCGAACGGTTTCACCGAGATGAACGCGGTGAGCGGCAGCCCGACGGCCTCGGGGTCGACAACGGCGGCGTACCCGCGGATGACCCCCCGCTGCTCCAGCCTGCGCACGCGCTGGTGCACGGCCGAGGTGGACAGGCCAGTGGCCTTGCCCAGGTCGGTGTAGCTCATCCGCCCGTCCTTGACGAGCAAATCCACGATCTGACGATCCAGCTCCTCCATAGCCGGTCAACCTATTGCCCCGGAGCCCCTCAGGCACAGCCGGGAGGCCCCTTGAGGGGCATCTGCGGCGGGCATGTGACGAACGCCATAGGTCTGCGGCCGTGTCCGTCGGGCAGGCGCGATTACCGCGCGTGCGCGAGGGGAAGTGCTTGCTGTGGTCGAGGCCGCAGCGCCTTGTCGGCCCACCCGAGGGGGAGTGTCTCCATGCAGAATCTGAAGCGCACCGGACGTACCGAACCGGAGCCTGTTGAACCCGTCGACGACGAGATCGACGATTTCGACGCGTACGACACCTTTGAAATGTTCCGGGTCATCTGCCCGGACTGCGCCCAGCCGATCGCGCTGCTCGCGGACGAGAACGTCCTGCCCGAGCACGCGAAGTGCCCCACTCCGTGGAACCCGTTCGGGCTCACGGCGTGCGCCGGCACCGGACGCCCGGCCGCCGACGCCAAGCCCGCCGACGAGACGCTGGAGGTCCAGGAGCAGGAAACGGCGCTGCTGTTGACGCTCCCCCAGGGACTCGACTGGCGGACGCAGCCGTTCTCGCACGTCGGCGGTCCCGGCTCGCGTCCGCTCAAGGTCTCGCAGCTGCGGCGCGCCGCCTAGCGCGGGGCCGCCTTCAGGGCACCTCCCAGTACGTCCCGTTCACCATCGCCTCCAGCGACGCCCGGTGCAGGATCATGGTGTCCGGGTCCTCAGGGACCCGGACCTCGCCGAAGTGCACCTGCCGGTAGGCGATGCGCAGCATCACGACGGCGTGCCGCAGGGCGGCGTACAGCGTGTGGAACTCCATGTCCCGCGGTGTGTGGCCGGTGAGTTCGGCGTACCGCCGCTCGACGGCGTCGCGCCGCAGGAAATCCGGCAGGCCGCTCTGGCCGAATCCCACCGTGAGGTCCTGGAAGAAGCGGTGCAGGTACACCGTCCAGGCCAGGTCGAGTTCGCGCGGCCCGCAGGACGCCATCTCCCAGTCGAGTACGGCGGCGGGCTCGAAGCCGTCGTAGACGATGTTGCCGATCCGGGCGTCGCCCCAGCTCAGCACGGACGGACCGGTGTCGTCGGGCCAGTGCGCCTCCAGCCAGTCGAAGGCGGACTCGATGAGCGGGGAGCGGGCGACGCCGTCCACCACCCAGTCGTAGTACGCCCGTTGGGCCTCGACGTGGCGGCGCAGCGGGCTGCCGGGGCCCGGCGCCATCAGGAACTCCGCATCCTTCGCCGGGAACTGGTCGTGCAGGCGCGCGAGGACGCGCAGCGTCGCGTCCTGGAGCCGCGCGCGTTCGGCGTCGGATGCGGCGTGCAGCCAATTGCCCTCGTACGTATAGGGCATGACGTCGGGCGGGACGCGGCCCTCGGCGCGCTCCATGACGAAGAAGGGTGCTCCGAGCGGCCCCGGGTCCTCCTCCAGCCACAGCACGCGCGGCACCGGCACATCGGTGTGCGCGGCGACCAGGCTCATGACGCGGTGCTGGCGGGCCATGTCGTAGACGGGGAACACGCTGTACGCGGCGGGGTCCGCGGCCAGTCTCAGGGCGCAGGCGGACACCGGCGCGGCCGGGTGGTAAAGGTCGAACAGCAGCGTCTCGCTGGACATGCCGTTGGAGGCGGGCGCGTCGACGCCGGCGACGCGCGCGCCGGGCAGCCGGGCGCCGAGCCAGGCGGTGAGGCGCCGGGCCAGATCCTTGGGGTCGCGGGTGGTCGTGCGGGGGCGGGGTGCGGTTGCCATGCCGTACTCCTGTCGGGAAGGCGACGCTCGGGTGGCGCCCTCAGGGCGCGACGGACGCGTAGCCGGTGAAGCCGCTCGGGTCGTGGCGGCCGAACGTGCCGTGCTCGAAGATGCCGTGACCGGTCTGCCCGTCGAGGGTGAAGCGGGCGGCGTGGTCGGTGACTCCGTACGCCGCCATGGGGTGGGCGGCGGGATCGGAGAGGTCGTACGTACGCCGGTCCGTCCAGCCCCGGCCCTGCCAGCTGCCGTGCTGCCAGTCGGCCGCGGGCGGGTAGCCTGCGCCGACGGCCAGCGGTGAGGAGCTGAGGATCTCGACGCCGAGCTCCAGCGGTTCGCGGCCGGGGCCCGTGAGATGGATGAGGGCGCGTTCGGGGTGGCGGGTGCCCGGGCGGTAGGTGATGTCGGCGTGCGGCCAGCCGAGCTGGACGTCGCGCTCGCCCTCGCGCACCAGCAGCGCCTCGTTCAGGGTGCGGTGGCCGTCGGCGTCCTCCTGGGCGATCACCATCAGGAAGCGGTCGTCGAAGACCGCCGGGACCCAGAGCCAGTGGAAGCCCTCGGGCCGGTGCTCCTCGGCGGCCCGGCCGCCGTCCTCGCCGGGAATCGGCCGTACGCCCCAGCTCCGGTCGCGGGTGCCGGTCCACTCCCCCGCGGCGAGCCGTATCTCCTGTCCCCCGGCGCGGATCACGCCCGTACAGCCGCCCGCCTGGACGAAGCGGCGGCCTTCGAGCATCAGGCGGTCGCCGCGCCGCTGGACGTGGTGCGGCTCCCAGACGGCGGGGAAGGCGGCCGTCCAGGTGATCTCGTACGCGAGGGAGTCCGGGTCGGCCGGGTCGGGGTCGCAGCGGAGCGTGAAGCGGCGCAGCGGCTCGTCGACGGTGATCCGCAGCGGCCCGACGGCGAGGTTCATCCGGTCGTCGGTGAGGGCGTCGGAGGCGCGTACGGCGTGCAGCAGGTCGCCGGTGCGCAGGGTCGCGTAGGCGTCGATCACTCCGGTGTTCGGATAGACGCCCAGTCCGGCGATGAGCAGGGCGCGGCCGGTGTGGTCGACGACGTGGAAGATGCAGCGGTCATAGGTGTTGCGGTCCCCCGTGGCGACGTGCTTCATCGACAGCGGGGCCTGGTGGATCGGGTACTCGTCGAGCGCGATGGGGCGGTCCTCGGCCACGGCGGTCCTCCTGGGCGCGGACGTAGCGGGAGCGGGATACGGCGTACGCGTCGCCCGGTGGCGCGGTCCCCGGCGGCGGATTTGACGGTACGTCAGAAAGCGCGTCCAGGGCCATACGCGCGTCGTCGCCCGGGGTGCCGGGGTTCACCGCGCGAACGGACGCCCGAATGACGCGGGCGATAACCCGGGCGGCCTTGCGGCTGTTGGCCCGATATGACCCTGCGATACACCCAGGTCGGCGACGGACGCCGGCGTCTCGTTCCCCCGCCCTCCGCTACCGCAGAATCGGTTCCGCATCCCTCGGACCCGCCCCTCTACCGGGCCCTCCTGCGCCAGTGGCACCACCACGGCCGCACCCTGCCGGGACGCCGCGACCCGGAGTGGACCCGGCTCGTGGCGTCCCCGGCATGGCCGGAGGCGGGGCGGTTCAGCGCGTCTCGGGACCCAGGAGACGGCGGGCGATGACCATGCGCTGAATCTGGTTCGTACCCTCGACGATCTGGAGCACCTTCGCCTCGCGCATGTAGCGCTCGACGGGGAAGTCCAGTGTGTAGCCGTAGCCGCCGAGCACCTGGACGGCGTCGGTCGTCACGCGCATCGCCGCGTCCGTGCAGAAGAGCTTCGCCATCGCGGCTTCCCGCGAGAACGGCCGCCCGGCGTCCCGCAGGCGCGCCGCCGCCAGGTACAGCGACCGGCCGGCCTCGATCTGGGTGGCCATGTCGGCGAGCATGAAGCGCAGGCCCTGGAAATCGGCGATCGGACGGCCGAACTGCTGCCGCCCGGTGGCGTACGAGGCGGCCTCCTCCAGGGCCGCCTGGGCGACGCCGATCGCGCAGGCCGCGATCCCGAGGCGGCCGGAGTCGAGCGCGGACAGCGCGATCGCGAAGCCCTGCCCTTCCTCGCCGACGCGGCGGGAGTCCGGGACCCGTACGCCGTCGAAGTTGAGCTGGGCCGTGGGCGAGCCCTTCATGCCCATCTTCTTCTCGGGCGCCGCGGCGTTCAGCCCCTCCGCGTCTCCGGGCACCAGGAAGGCCGTGATGCCCCGGGCGCCCTCACCGCCCGTACGGGCGAGGACGGTGTAGAAGTCGGCGACGCCGCCGTGGGTGATCCAAGCCTTGGTACCGGTGATCACCCAGTCGTCGCCGTCGCGCACGGCCTTGGTGCGCAGCGAGGCCGCGTCGGACCCGGAGGCGGGCTCCGAGAGGCAGTAGGCGCCGAGGAGGCCGCCGCCGAGCATCGCGGGCAGATGCGCGGCCTGCTGCTCCTTGGTGCCGTAGCCCGCCAGGGCGTGGCAGGCGAGGCTGTGGACGCTGACGCCGAGGCCGACCGTGAGGCGGGCGGCGGCGAGCTCTTCGAGTACCTGGAGGTAGACCTCGTACGGCTGGTCTCCGCCGCCGTACTCGGCGTCGTACGGCAGACCGAGCAGACCGGATTCGGAGAGCAGCGCGAAGATCTCGCGCGGGAAGTGCCCGGCGTCCTCCTCGGCTGCGGCCCGGGGGGCTATCTCCCGCTGGATCATGTCGCGCACGAGCGCGAGCAGATCCCGGGACTCCTCGGTGGGCAGCTGACGTTCCACCGGCTGCGGGGCGCGGTCGGGCATGGGGGCGCTCTCCTCCCTGTCGGGCGCTGCGGCGGTCGCGCGCGCAGGGTGTGGCGGCGCCGCCGGTCTCTCTGCCTGTCCGCCGGCACCCCTCCGGATCACGGAAGTCGCTGGCCAGCGGCTGTGGCGCGTTGAGTATGCCCGATGGATCGGCTTCCGTCACGGGGTGCCGGACGGCGCGGGGCAGCTCGGCTCCAGTTCCTCGATCGTACGGAGCGTCGCACGCAGCAGCCTGGTGAGCAGCTCGCGCACGGCGTCGCGGTCGGGCTCCTGGTGACCCAGCCATTCCAGCGTCACCCCTTCGACGCCGGCCATCCAGCCGACCAGGGCCAACCGGGCGGTCGGCGGGATGTCGCGGCGGCCGTACGCGCCCTCCGCGATGGTGGCGATCAGCTCCTCGCGGACCGCGTCCCGGACGGCCTGCACCTCGGTGTCGAAGCCGACGCCGCCGGTGACGATCGTGCGGTACGCGGCCTGGTGGTGCTGGGCGTAGCGCAGGTATCCGTCGATGGTGCGCCTCAGGCGCTCGGCGGCCGGCAGGTCCCGCTCGCCGGCCGGCCGTGCGACGAGTCCGGCGAGCGAGTCCTCGACGATGGCGAGGTAGTAGCCGCGTTTGCTCTTGAAGTAGTAGTAGATCAAGCCCTTGGCCACGCCCGCGTGCCGCGCGATGTCGTCCATCGACAGCGCGTCGTACGACGTGTCGGCGAACAACTTGCGCCCGGTCGCGATGAGTTCGGCGCGGCGCACCTGCGATCGCTCGCTGGAACCACGCTGTTGACTAATATTCAATACCGGCCCTAGTCTCCAACTGCCACAGCATGTCCGCAGTATGGCAGACCTGCGCGAACTCCCTTTTGGCTGCGGCCTGTCGGCGGATTTTCCACGCACACGCACGCACACGCACGCACGCGCACGGCACCTCCACGCACCTCCACGCACTTCCCCCGCGCACCACGACGACGTTCGGGAGGAACAAGTGAGCGCAGCGAAGCAGCCGCCTGCCGAGGGCAGGACGGCATGGAAGAAGACAGCGGTCGTCGCGACGCCGGCGGTCCTCGCCGTCGGCGTGATGGCGTCGCTGATGGGCCAGGGAGCACTGGCCGCGTCGTTCGCCGTGTCGGGGACGAGTTTCCAGGTGGCCTCGGGAAAGCTGACGAGCCAGGGGCTGTCCAGTTACGTACAGACGGACCGCTCGGCGGACGGCAAGGGCCATCCGGTCGCCCTCCTCGGCATCGGAGACGCGAGGCTCAGCGACATCTGTCAGGCCGCCGAAGTCGCGACCCCGGTCGGCAAGGTCGTCTTCAAGCTCACGGCGGGCGGTGAGGCCGGTGAGGTGACGGCCAGCAGCCTCGTCATCGACGCCGAGGACCTGGTCGGCGACGCCCGCTTCGGCACGGCGCAGATCGGCCGGGACGCCTCGACCCTGGACCAGGTGCCCGGGATCAAGGGCGGGGCCGGGAAGTTCGGGCTCCAGGCCGGGGACATCGAGGTCGCGGGCGTCAGGTCGCACGCCTGGTCGGCGACCGGCGGGAACTTCCGGCTGAAGGGGCTCAGCATCGACGTGAGCCTGGACGGCGAGAAGTGTTTCTGACCCGCCGCTCGGACCGGGAGCGGCCGGCGGAGCGGCTGCCCGGCCCGGACCTGCGGCGCAGGCTGCGGGCCTGGCGGCGGACCCGCCCGTTCTGGGGCGGGCTGCTGCTGATGCTCGGCGGCACCGAACTGCTGCTGGTGCCCCTGTCCCCGCTGACCGTCCTGGTCAGCCTCGGGCTCGGCGGGCTCGCGGCCATCGGCATCGGGCTCGCGCTGATCGCGGCGGGCCTGTTCCTGTGGTTCCTGCCGCACACCCGCCACTACGTGAGCGTCCACGCGCTGCTGCTGTCCGTCCTGTCCTTCGCCGCGACCAATCTCGGCGGCTTCGTCGTCGGGACGGTGCTGGGCATCGCGGGCAGCGCGATGGGCTTCGGCTGGACGCCCGTACAGCAGGAGCGGCGGGAGGATCCGGACACGCCCTCGCCGTTGCGCGACGGTCAGGGGCCTCGGACGCTCGCGGCCGCGCTGCCGGTCGTACTGCTGGCGGCGCTCGCCCAGAGCCCGGTGCAGAAGGCGCCCGGGCCGGGGCCCGTCGTCGCGGCGCGTACGCCGCCGACCGTGACCACCACGCTGTTCGCGCCGCACGGGTTCCTGATCGCCGGTGTACGGGAGGTGCCGACCGCCGACGGGCCCGTGAAGGCGATGGTGCTCAGGATGCGGTCGGCCTCCCTCACCGACTACCGGCTCAGGACCCGCGACGGCCGGGACGAACTGGCCCTGCGGGCCGACACCCTCGACCTGCGCGGTGATGTGACGCTCTACCTCACCAAGTTCAGCGGCTGTCTGGAGGGCATCCTCTGTCTCACCTTCACCCCGGACGGCCTGCCGGTGCCGCCGGTGGTGCCGCCGTTCGTCTTCATGACCGATGTCAGCGCCGAACAGGCGCTGGTCACCTCGGACGTGATCGTCACGGACGGGCTGACCCTGGAGGCGTCGTGACCCGGAACGCGCTACATGAGCCCGGCCCGGGTGACGAACATGGCCAGGACCACGACGAGGGTCCAGCCCATGAGGTGCTCCAGCAGGCGGGGTCCGTCCTCGTCGGGGCCGCCGGTGCGGTCCCTGGTTCCGGCGGCGGCGAGGCCGGCGCGGGTGATGGCGGCGGTGGTCGCGGTCATGGAATCCACAGTGCCTCCGGGACCACGCCCAGGGGTAGATGACGTTCGTCACGCCCCCAGGCGGTCCGACGGTCAGCGGACGCCGACGGCCGCGAGAGCCCGCTCCTGGGCGGCCGTGGGGCGGGCGGGCCAGTAGAGGTAGCAGACACCACCTGTGCCGGACACCACTTTCCCGCTCGCGTTGTAGCGCTTCGTACGGAGCCAGATATTTTCCCACTCGCGGCGCCTGTAGACGCGGCGTACGGCTTCGTTGTCGGGCGAGGCGGGGTCGTTCGCGATCACGTCTCCGTCGGGTGTGAAGCCGATGACGGTCATCAGGTGGCCCGCCGTCCCGTACCCCGCGCCCGTCAGCTCCTCCTTGAGGAAGGACTGCGACGTTATGGCGGGGATGCCCGCGCGGATCAGGGTCTCCAGCTCGGTGAGCGAGTGGAGGCGGGTGACGACCGCGCTCATGTCCTTGTACGTCGCGGCATAAGCGGCGTTGAAGGGCCAGTTGCCGCAGCCGGAGTACTGGTGGTCGAAGGTGAAGCGCGCCGCGTGGCAGACCTGTGGGTCCGCGAACTGCGGATCGACCCAGGCCAGGTCCTCGGCGGTGGGCCCGCGCCCCCAGTACTCGATGATCATCTGCGAGGAGGTGGGGCTGCACCACGCCTCACCGCCGTTGTCGTACTCCGGGTACTGGCCGATGTGGGTGTTTTGCGAGTAGCGCGGGACCACGAGCTCACGGGCGACGCGGGGCTGGGAGGCGGGGACGGTGAAGCGGTCCGGGATGTCGGACGCCATCGCTCCCAGGCGCCACACCGTCGGCGTCAGGTCGGTGCCCGGCTTGCGGTGCAGCGTCAGTCTGAGGCGGTACGAAGCCAGCCGCAGGGCGCCGGCCGAGCTGTTCATGGCGAACGTGTCGGTCCAGACGGTGCTGCGGCCGTCGGTCTGGTCGTCCACCGAGGTGCGCTTGATGTCGGCGTCGCCCGCCGCCCAGCGGCCCATGACGTACCAGGGCGTCGTGGTGCCGTCCGAGTAGGTGCCGCGCAGTTCGACCGCGAGCCAGGTGCCGGGTGGGGTGCGGGCGTTCCAGGAGGCGATGACCTCGGTCGCGGGGACGCCGCAGCGGTGGACCGGGGACGTCCAGGTGGCGCTCTCCCAGGTGGAGGTGGTGCCGGTGTGCGGGTCGGTGTAGTCGGTGCGGCCCGACGGCGTCCCGATGACCAGTCCCGGTCTGCGGCCCGCGAGCATCCTGGTGCCGGCCGCCGCGCCGGAGCGCCAGTCCGCGGCGGAGTACCAGAAGCGGTTGTCGACGAGGCGTGAGGTGGCAGCGCCGGTGGCGACGGCGGCGGCCGGGGCCGTGGACGCCGCGGCGGCGCCGAGTGCCGCGGCGATCGCCGCGGTCAGGACGGTGCGGCGGGAGGTGGGTCCGGTCATGGTCATGGCCCCCGAGTCGGATGCGGATGCGCGGGCAGGTGCACGACAGTGGGCCCACTATGGCCGTGGGGGCGGGCTTCTGCCAGCACTTCGGACCGCGTCGCCGCACCAATATTGGTGTGGACCGGTGGAGTGTGCGCCGGGTGCGCTCCGGGCGGCGGGCGGGCCCGTCCGGCGCGCTCGGCGGCCTTCCGGAGGGCGGCCGGGCGGAAGAACCGGAATCCGGCGCGCCGCCTAGGGTGGAGGCGTGGAACGCCTCGATCAGCTCGCCCGGTCCCTGCTCGCGCTGCCGCCCTCCTGCGGTCCTGTACGGCTGATCGCCGTCGACGGGCACGCCGGCTCCGGCAAGAGCACCTTCGCGGGGCGGCTCGCGGCCGCGCTGGGCGGGGCGCCCGTACTGCATCTCGACGATCTGGCGACCCACGACGAGCTCTTCGAGTGGACCGGACGGCTGCGGGAGCAGGTGACGGGTCCGCTCTCGCGCGGCGAGTGCGCGCGGTACGCGCCGTACGACTGGACGCTGCGGCGCTTCGGCCCCGCCCGCCCGCTGGAGCCGGCGCCCGTCGTGCTGATCGAGGGGGTCGGGGCCGGGCGGGCCGCCGTACGGCCTGATCTCGCGCGGCTGCTCTGGATGGACCTCGGAGCCCGGGAGTCGTGGGCGCGCGGGCGGCATCGGGACGGGCCGGCCCAGGCCGGCTTCTGGGACGGATGGACGGCGGCGGAGACGCGCCACTTCGCCACGGACCCCTCACGGCCGTACGCCGATCTACTGGTGCGGCAGTGCCTGAAGGGGTACGAGTGGCGCGAAGGAACTTCCGCGACAGCGTTGCCGAACCACTCCGTCACGGTGAGTGACCACCAGGCCCCACCCCCGGGAACGGCCTGAAAACCTCCCCCGAGAGTGCCTCAACTCCGCTTGACCCGGGGGCCGTACAGGTCTTACGTTCTCAATGTGCGGCTTTCCGAAGCCGCCGCAGACGCGAAGCCCCCGGTTGTTCCCCCGTGATCGGGGGCTTCGTTCTGCCCACAACGCCCTCCACGGGCGTCGGACGACGCGGTTCGCTCACCCTGGGTCACCGTCACCGCCGGGCCTGGCGGCACCCTTAAGTACGGGCCGCCCACCCGGGTACGATGCCCTTCAGTGCGGTCAATTCCCGTCCGCGACACGGCGGTTCTGAGGGCAGTCGGCGGGCGCGGACCCGGCGGCACATCACAGGGGGCACGGTCTGTGGGGGATGTGACGGATTTCGGCACGCAGGGTGTGAACGCCCCGGCCGACCTCGCCTGGCTGCGTGGTGTCGACGCGTACACGATGGGCGCGTACCCGCAGGCCGAAGACGAATTCAGAGCTGCCGTACGGATGGATCCCGGCATGGCCGACGGCTGGCTCGGCCTGCACGCGCTGCGCGTCGACACCACCACCGCGCTGCTGCGCATGTACCGCCACCGCGAGCGCTTCGGCGAGCAGCGCGCCCGCCACCGGCGGACCCTCAACTCCTGGTACTGGCTCGGCTGGTGGGTCCAGCCCGTCCTGGAGAAGCCGCGCGACCTGCTGCTCGCGCACGCGTCCCACTGGCTCGACGGCCGCCATGTGCCCGAGCTGGACCGGGCGCTGGCGGGGCTGCCGCCGGTGGACGCCGATCCGCAGGTGCGGTTCCTGCACGCCTGCCGCGCGTATCTGGTCAAGGACTGGGAACAGCTCGTACGCCACACCGATCCGCTCGTCGACGACCCGCTGCTCGGCATCGAGACGGGACTCTTCGGCGGTATGGCGCGGGTGCGTCTGGAGATGTACGGGCAGGCCGAGCCCATGCTGTCGGCGGCGCTGATGCGCTGCCGCAGCGAGCAGCCGCAGCGCAAGGAACTGCGCTATTGGCTGGCCCGCGCGCACGAGGGCACCGGGCGCAGCGCGGCGGCGCTGCCCCTCTACCGGGCCGTGCACCGGGTGGACCCGGCCTTCATGGACACCTCGGCCCGGCTCGCGGCCATCGCCGAGGGGGACGGCTACGAGGACTCCGCCGGGTTCGCCGCCGTGTCGCTGGCCGGGATCGGCCAGGACGCGGCGGACGCGGCGGGTGACACGGAGAGTCTCACGGGGCCCGAGGTTCCCGAGGGCGGCCGCGACCTGCTGCTGGGCGGCATGGTCCAGCCGCCGCCGGTCGGCCCGGCGCCGGCCGCCGGCGCCGCCACGGACAGCGGCGTACGGGACAAGGCGGGCGTAGCGCCGAGGCCGGGGGCGGGCGCGGCGCAGGCTTTCCCGGCCGGTCCCTCCGACCCCGCGCTGCTCGCCGAGGCCCTGGCGGAGCTGGAGCGCATGGTCGGCCTCGAACCGGTGAAACGCCAGGTCAAGGCGCTCTCCGCGCAGCTGAACATGGCCCGGCTGCGCGCCGGGCAGGGCCTTCCCGTCCAGCCCCCGAAGCGGCACTTCGTCTTCTCCGGGCCGTCCGGCACCGGCAAGACCACCGTCGCCCGGATCCTCGGCAGGGTGTTCTACGCGCTCGGGCTGCTCGGCGGAGACCATCTGGTCGAGGCCCAACGAGCCGATCTGGTGGGTGAGTTCCTGGGCCAGACCGCCGTCAAGGCGAACGAGCTCATCGATTCGGCCATCGGCGGGGTGCTCTTCGTCGATGAGGCGTACTCCCTCTCCAATTCCGG
The DNA here is from genome assembly GCF_001746415.1 of Streptomyces agglomeratus. Lineage (NCBI taxonomy): Bacteria > Bacillati > Actinomycetota > Actinomycetes > Kitasatosporales > Streptomycetaceae > Streptomyces > Streptomyces agglomeratus. The sequence continues at coordinate 6,570,017 of NZ_MEHJ01000001.1, read as the reverse complement.
TTACAGCAAGGGCGACGCGTACGGCGACGAGGCCCTCCAGGTGCTCCTCAAGCGCGCCGAGGACAACCGGGACCACCTCGTCGTGATCCTCGCCGGCTACCCGGAGGGCATGGACCGCCTGCTCGCGGTCAACCCCGGCCTCTCGTCCCGCTTCACGACCCGCGTCGACTTCCCCAGCTACCGGCCCCTGGAACTGACGGCCATCGGCGAGGTGCTGGCCGCCGAGAACGGCGACAGGTGGGACGAGGAGGTGCTGGACGAGCTGCGCAGCATCAGCGGGCACGTCGTCGACCAGGGCTGGATCGATGAGCTGGGCAACGGCCGCTTCCTGCGCACGCTGTACGAGAAGAGCTGCGCGTACCGGGACCTCCGGCTCTCCGGTTACGCCGCCACGCCCACCCGCGACGACCTGGCGACCCTGCGCCTGCCCGACCTGATGCAGGCGTACGGCGAGGTCCTGTCGGGGCGCGGCCCGGCGAACCGGGGGCGGCAGGAGCCGCCCGCGCTCTGAACGCGCGGGCGGCCCACCACGGCGGCGGCTCGTCGGTCACCCGACCAGGGCCGCCGGTTCGTCCGCCGTCGTCGCCGTGTCCTGCGGCGGCCGGGGCGCCGTGACCCGGTGGGCCGGGTCACGCACCTCGCCCACCAGCATCTCCAGTACGTCCTCCAGGGCGACCAGCCCGAGCACCCGCCCCGACCCGTCCGCGACCTGCGCCAGATGCGTCGCCGCGCGGCGCATCACGGACAGGGCGTCGTCCAGGGGCAGTTCGGCGCTCAGCGTCGCCATCGGGCGCCAGACCCGCTGCGGCACCGCCCGCTCCCGCTCCTCCAGGTCGAGTACGTCCTTGACGTGGACGTACCCCATGAAGGCGCCGCCGCCGACGCACACCGGGAAGCGCGAGTAGCCGGTCCGTACAGTCAGCTCCTCGATCTCGCGCGGGGTGACCGAGGGCTTCACTGTGACCAGCGAGGCCCGGTCGAGCAGCACGTCGGTGACCGGCAGGCTGCCCAGCTCCAGGGCGTCCTCCAGGCGCTCCTGCTCGCCGGGCTCCAGGAGCCCCGCCTGGCCCGAGTCCTCGACGAGGCGGTTGAGCTGCTCACTGGTGAACACCGCCTCGACCTCGTCCCTGGCCTCGACCCCGAACAGCCGCAGCACCACCCGCGCGCACGCGCCGAGCGCCGCCGTCACCGGACGGCACAGCCGGGCGAAGCCGACGAGCCCCGGGCTCAGCCACAGAGCGGTCTTCTCGGGCGCCGCCATGGCGAGGTTCTTGGGGACCATCTCGCCGATGACCAGGTGCAGGAAGACGACCACGGCGAGCGCGATCACGTATCCGAGGGGGTGGATCAGCCCCGGCGGCAGGTGCACCGCGTGGAAGACCGGCTCCAGCAGGTGCGCCACGGTCGGCTCCGCGACCGCGCCGAGGGTCAGCGAGCACACGGTGATCCCGAACTGCGCCGCCGCCATCATCTGCGGCAGGTTCTCCAGCCCTTGCATGACCTGCCGGGCGCGTGCCGAGCCCCCGGCGGCCAGTGGCTCGATCTGGCTGCGGCGTACGGAGACGAGCGCGAACTCGGCGCCGACGAAGAAGCCGTTGGCCAGCACCAGGAGGCCCGCGAACAGCAGGTGGAGAACGCTCATCGCACGGCCTCCGTGACGACCGGGGCGGTACGGACGAACCGCACCCGCTCGGCGCGGTAGCGGTCCACCTGGCGCACGCAGATGCGCCACCCGGGCAGTTCGGCGCGGTCGCCGGGGGCCGGGATGCGTCCCAGCAGACCGGCGACCAGGCCGGCCACGGTCTCGTACGGCCCCTCCGGCACTTCGAGACCTATGCGCCGCAGAGTGAGGACCCGGCAGCTGCCGGCGGCCTCCCAGGCCGGACGGCCGTCCTCGGCGGGCGCCGCGGCCAGTTCCGGCCGCTCGGCACCCTCGTCGTCGTGCTCGTCCCTGACCTCGCCCACGAGTTCCTCGACGATGTCCTCCAGGGTGACGACCCCGGCCGTACCGCCGTACTCGTCGACGACGACGGCGATCGGCTGCTCGCTGCGCAGCCGCTCCAGGAGCTGCTGCACGGGGAGCGTCTCGGGCACCATCAGCGGCGGTACGGCGACTCGGGCCACCGGGGTCCGCAGGCGTGCGTGCGGGGGCACGGCGAGTGCGTCCTTGAGCTGGACCATGCCCACGACCTCGTCGATGCGCTCCCGGTAGACGGGGAAGCGCGAGAGGCCGGTGGCGCGGGTGAGGTTGAGTACGTCGGCCGCGGTGGCGGAGGACTGGAGGGCGATCACCTTCACTCGCGGCGTCATGAGGTGCTGCGCGGTGAGTCCGCCGAGCGAGAGGCTGCGTACGAACAGATCGGCGGTGTCCTGTTCGAGGGCGCCGGCCCGCGCCGAGTGACGGGCCAGTGAGACGAGTTCGCCGGGTGTGCGGGCGGAGGCCAGCTCGTCGGTGGGCTCGACGCCCAGCATGCGGACGAGCCGGTTGGCGACCGCGTTCAGCAGGGAGATCACGGGCCGGAACACCGTCGAGAAGATGTGCTGCGGTCCGGCGACGAAGCGCGCGACCTGCAACGGCCGGGACACGGCCCAGTTCTTGGGGACCAGCTCGCCGATCACCATCTGCACGGCGGAGGCGAGCAGCATGCCGACCACGACGGCGACGCCGGAGACGGCTCCCGCGGGTATCCCGGCCGCCCCGAAGGGACCGGCCAGCAGTTCGGCGAGCGCGGGCTGGGCGAGCATGCCGACCACCAGCGAGGTGATGGTGATGCCGAGCTGGGTTCCCGAGAGCTGGAAGGACAGCTCTCGCAGCGCCGCGACGACGGTACGGGCGCGCCGGTCGCCTTCGGCCGCCGCCCGCTCGGCGTCCTGCTTCTCGACGGTGACCAGGCCGAATTCGGCGGCCACGAAGAAGCCGTTGGCGAGGATCAGGAGGAATGCCGCGGCGAGCAGCAGAAGGGGGATGGTCATACCGCCGCCTCGGAGGGTTCACACAAGAGGGCGGCGCGGGTACTGCCGGACGATCCGTCCATTGCTGGAGGGAGTCACTCCTCGGGTCGCAGGTGGCTCCGCGGGCCCGGACGGGACCCCTGAACGCGGAGCGGGGCGCACTCGGCGCCGCCTCCCACAGAGTAAACGGGACGGAGGCGGCGCGGGCAGGGGCTCAGCCGGTGTGTGTGCCGGTGCCGCGCGACTCGGCGAGGGCGCGCAGGGCAGCGGCGTCGCGGATGGCCTGCTGCTTGGCGACTCCGGGCTGGATGCCGAGGGCGGGCAGGCTGGTGCCGTCACTGAGGTCGAGGAAGACCCAGGCGTCACCGGGTCGCAGGTTGACCCGTACGATCTCGGCCCACTCCAGCCGGCGCCTGGTGGTCAGGTTGACGACCGTGACGCCGGCCTCGTCCGCGACGACCTTGGGGCGGCTCAGCAGCAGCAGTACACCGAAGAGCAGCAGCGCGGTGAAGACGAACGACACCCGCTCGCCGGCGCTGAGCGTTTCGAGGAGCAGGGCGATGGCGGTGATGACGGCGAACATCGCCACCCCGACGGTCAGCAGGACGGCCCGGGTACGGGTCGGCCGGAAAGTGACCGGCAGGGTGGGGAGCTCGGGCTGAGACACGGCGGTCGCGTTCCTTACAGGGAGGTGCAGGGAGGTGCGGAGGGGTGCGGGGAGACCGCGGGCAGGTGCCGGCGGCTGTCCGGCGGTCAGAGGCGGCAGGCGTGGATGGCCGTGGTGAGGATGGCGCGCGCGCCGAGCTCGTACAGGTCGTCCATGACGCGCTGGGACTCCTTGGCCGGGACCATGGAACGGACGGCGACCCAGCCCTCGTTGTGCAGCGGCGAGATGGTCGGCGACTCCAGGCCCGGGGTGAGCGCGACGGCCGCTTCGAGGTGCTCGGCGCGGCAGTCGTAATCCATCATCACGTAACTGCGGGCGACCAGGACGCCCTGGAGGCGGCGCAGGAACTGGGCCACCTTCGGGTCGACGGCCTCCTCGGCGGAGACGCCGGTCCGGCGGATCACGACGGCCTCGGACTTCATGATCGGCTCGCCGATCACTTCGAGGCCGGCGTTGCGCAGGCTGGTGCCGGTCTCGACGACGTCGGCGATGACCTGGGCGACGCCCAGCTCGATGGCCGTCTCGACCGCTCCGTCCAGGTGGACGACGGCGGCGTCGATGCCCTCGTCGGCGAGGTGCTTGGCGACGATGCCCTCGTACGAGGTCGCCACCGTCATGCCGCCGAAGTCCTTGACGCCGGTCGCGGTGCCGGGCTTGGTGGCGTAACGGAAGGTCGAGCGGGCGAAGCCGAGCTGGAGGATCTCCTCGGCGTTGGCGCCGGAGTCCAGCAGCAGGTCGCGGCCGGTGATGCCGATGTCGAGGCGGCCGGAGCTCACGTAGATCGCGATGTCGCGGGGCCGCAGGTAGAAGAACTCCACCTCGTTCTCGGGGTCGACGAGGCGCAGCTCCTTCGACTCCTTGCGCTGCTGGTAACCGGCCTCATGGAGCATCTCCGACGCAGGTCCGGAGAGGGAGCCCTTGTTGGGAATGGCGATGCGCAGCATGAGGTCAGGTTCCTTCTGTGCGGTGGGAGTCGTAGGTGGTGTCGTACGTACGCGGGGCGTGCGGCTCAGAGGTGGGCGTAGACGTCGTCGAGCGAGATCCCGCGGGCGACCATCATCACCTGGACGTGGTACAGCAGCTGCGAGATCTCCTCGGCGGCGGCTTCCTTGCCCTCGTACTCGGCGGCCATCCAGACCTCGGCGGCCTCTTCGACGACCTTCTTGCCGATGGCGTGCACGCCCTTGCCCACCAGCTCGGCGGTGCGGGAGGTGGAGGGGTCGCCGGTGGCGGCCTTGTGCTGGAGCTCGGTGAAGAGCTCTTCGAAGCTCTTGGCGGGTTTGTTGGCCATGATGGTCCTAAGAGTACGGGGTGGCCCGGTGCCACTCAGCGCCAGGGTTCGGCGACCGTGCGCAGCGTGGTCGCGGTCGCGACGGCGGCGGTGACGGCCTCGTGGCCCTTGTCCTCGTTCGAGCCCTCGATGCCGGCCCGGTCGAGCGCCTGCTCCTCGGTGTCGCAGGTCAGTACGCCGAAACCGATCGGGACGCCGGTGTCGACGGAGACCTGCGTGAGGCCGTTCGTCACGCCCTGGCACACGTACTCGAAGTGGGGGGTTCCGCCGCGGATGACGACGCCCAGGGCGACGATCGCGTCGTAACCACGGCTTGCGAGGACCTTCGCGACGACCGGGAGCTCGAAGCTGCCGGGGACCCGCAGCACGGTCGGCTCGTCGATGCCCAGCTCGTGCAGGGCGCGCAGCGCGCCGTCGACGAGGCCGTCCATGACCTTCTCGTGCCACTGGGCCGCGATCACCGCCACCCGGAGGTCGCCGCAGTTCTTCACACTCAGTTCGGGTGCGCCCTTGCCGCTCACGCGTTGTCTCCTTCGAGGTTGGTACGGGTTACTGGTTGCCGCAGGTGGAGGCGGAGGCGCCGTCCAGCCACGGAAGGTCGTGCCCCATCCGGTCCCGCTTGGTCCGCAGGTACCGCAGGTTGTGTTCGCCCGCCGTGACGGGCATGGGCTCGCGTCCGATGACGGTCAGCCCGTGCCGGACGAGCGCGGCCGTCTTCTCGGGGTTGTTCGTCATCAGCCTGAGGCTCCGCACGCCGAGGTCTTCCAGGATCTGCGCCCCGGCGGCGTAGTCACGGGCGTCGGCGGGAAGGCCCAGCTCCAGATTGGCGTCGAGGGTGTCCCGCCCGAGCTCCTGGAGCTCGTACGCCCGCAGCTTGGACAGCAGCCCGATGCCGCGCCCCTCGTGGCCGCGCAGGTAGACGACGACGCCGCGCCCGGTCTCGGTGATGCGCTGCATGGACGTTTCCAGCTGGGGGCCGCAGTCGCAGCGCTGCGAGTGGAAGATGTCACCGGTCAGGCACTCGGAGTGGATCCGCACCAGGACGTCGTCGCCGTCGCCGATCTCCCCGTGCACGAGCGCGACGTGCTCGACGCCGTCGACGGTCGAGCGGTAGCCGTACGCCGTGAAGTCCCCGAAGGACGTCGGGAGCTGGACGGTGGCCTCGCGGCGGACCTTGGGGTCGGAGGTGCGGCGGTAGGCGATCAGGTCCTCGATGGAGATGATCGTCAGGCCGTGCTTGCGGGCGAACGGGATCAGCTCGGGCAGCCGCAGCATCACCCCGTCCTCGCCGGCGATCTCGACGATCGCGCCGGCCGGGCGCAGGCCGGCGAGCCGGGCGAGGTCCACGGCCGCCTCGGTGTGGCCGTTGCGGACGAGTACGCCGCCGGGCTTGGCCCGCAGCGGGAAGATGTGGCCGGGGCGGACGAAGTCGCCCGCGGTGGAGCGGCCGCTCGCCAGGAGCCGCAGGGTCGCGGCGCGGTCGGCGGCCGAGATGCCGGTGGTGACGCCGTGCGCGGCGGAGGCGTCGACGGAGACGGTGAACGCCGTACTCATCGACTCGGTGTTGTTCTCGACCATCTGCGGGAGTTCGAGCCGCTCCAGCTCGTCGCCCTCCATGGGCGCGCAGATCAGGCCGCGGCACTCGCTCATCATGAACGCGACGATCTCGGGCGTCGCCATCTCGGCGGCGATGACTAGGTCTCCCTCGTTCTCGCGGTTCTCGTCGTCGACGACGACCACGGGGCGGCCGGCGGCGATGTCGCGGATGGCCTGCTCGACGGGGTCGAGGGCGAGGTCCTCGGCGTTGTCGGTGCTGTACCAGGTGGGCGGGGATTCCGGGGCGCGAAGGTCCTCGGGCAGGGCGGTGGCGGGTGACGGGCGGGCGCTCATGCTGCTGCTCCTTCCATGGCGGGCTTCACGCTCGCGCGCGAACGCTGCCACCAGTCGCGCATGCCCCACAGGACGAGCGCGCCGTAGACGATGTAGATGAGGCCGGAGAAGGCGAGACCGCCCGCGAAGTTGAGCGGTACGCCGACGAGGTCGACGAGCAGCCAGGCGAACCAGAATTCGACCATGCCGCGGGCCTGGGCGATCATCGCGACCAGTGTGCCGACGAAGATGTAGGCGTCCGCCCACGGGCTCCACGAGAGCTTCGGGAAGACGGTGAACAGGGCGCCGACCGCGAGGGTGCCGAACAGTGCGCCGCCGGCGAGGTATCCGCGCTCGCGCCAGGTGGCGAAGCGGACCGCGAGGGAGCCGTCCTGGGCCCTCTGCCGGCCGCGGGTCCACTGCTGCCAGCCCCAGACGGCGACGGCGATGACGATCATCTGCTTGCCGACGCCGCCCGCCTGCTGGACCGAGACATTGGCCGCGACCAGCACCACGCCCGACAGGAGTTGGGCGGGCCAGGTCCATATCGAGCGGCGCCAGCCGAGGGCGAGGGCGATCAGGCCGATGGTGTTGCCGATCATGTCCGACCAGATGATCTTCTGGTCGAGGAGCGTGAAGGCCTCACTGTTCAGCCAGGACACGGCGTTCACTTGGCGCTCTCCTTCCGGTCGGCGCCCAGCAGCCGCTCGACGTACTTCGCGAGTACGTCCACTTCCAGGTTGACCGGGTCCCCGGCCTGCTTGATGCCGAGGGTGGTGAGGTCGAGGGTGGTGGGGATGAGGCTGATGGTGAAGTAGTCGTCCCCGGCCTCGACGACGGTGAGGCTCACGCCGTCGACGGTGATGGACCCCTTCTCGACGACGTACCGGGCGAGGTCCTGGGGGAGCGAGACCTTGACGATCTCCCAGTGTTCGGACGGCTCGCGGCCGGTGATCGTGCCGGTGCCGTCGACGTGTCCCTGGACGAGGTGTCCGCCGAGGCGGCCGCCGAGCGCCATGGGGCGCTCCAGGTTCACGCGGGAGCCGGTGGTGAGGGCGCCGAGGCTGGAGCGCTTCAGGGTCTCGGCCATGACGTCGGCGGTGAACTCACCGTCCCCGCACTCCACGACGGTGAGGCAGACGCCGTTGACGGCGATCGAGTCGCCGTGCTTCGCGTCCTCGGTGACGAGCGGGCCGCGCAGGCGGAAGCGGGAGGCGTCACCGAGGTTCTCGACGGCGGTGACCTCACCCAGCTCTTCGACGATTCCGGTGAACACTCAGTGCTCCTTCGATACGGGAGTGGCGGGAACGGCGGTGATGCGCAGATCGGGGCCGATGCGCGCGGTCTCGGTGACGTCGAGCCGCAACGCTTCGGTGAGGGTGGTGATTCCGGCGTCGCCGAGGGCTGCCGGGCCGGCTCCGAGCAGGACGGGGGCCAGGTAGCCGGTGACGGCGTCGACGGCGCCCGCGGCGACGAACGCCCCGGCGAGCGTGGGGCCGCCCTCGAGGAGTACGGAACGCACGCCCCGGGTGTGCAGGGCGGCGAGCAGCGCGTGGACGTCCAGGCCGCCGGCGGCGCGGGGCAGCCGGACGACCTCCGCCCCCGTCCCGTCCAGGTGCGCGGCGTCGGCGTCCTGGGCGACCGCGATCAGCGTGGGTGCGGCGTCGTCGAGGACGCGGGCGCCGGGCTTGACGGCGGTGGCGTTGGTGTCGACGACGACGCGCAGGGGCTGGGTGACGCCCTCGGTGGTCCCTGCGCCGCGTACGGCGAGGTGGGGGTCGTCGGCGCGCATCGTCCCGGAGCCGACGATCACGGCGTCCGCCTCGGCCCGCAGCCGGTGGACGTCGGCGCGGGACTCGGCGGAGCTGATCCAGCGGCTGGTGGAGTCGGCGGCGGCGATACGGCCGTCGAGCGTCGCGGCGTACTTCCAGCGGACGTACGGGCGGCCGAGGCGTACGGACGTGAGCCAGGCGATGTTGCCCGCCTCCGCCTCGTCCGCGAGCAGGCCCCGCTCCGCCTGGACGCCGGCCGCGCGCAGGGTGTCGGCGCCACCGGTGGCCTGCGGGTTCGGGTCGGCCACGGCGTAGACGACGCGGGCGATCCCGGCGGCGACGAGGGCCTGGGCGCAGGGGCCGGTGCGACCGGTGTGGTTGCAGGGTTCGAGCGTGACGTACGCCGTACCGCCGCGCGCCCGCTCCCCCGCTTCGCGCAGGGCGTGCACCTCGGCGTGCGGGCCGCCGGCGCGCCGGTGGAATCCGGCTCCGGCGGGCTGTCCGGCGGCGTCGAGGACGACGCATCCGACGACCGGGTTGGGGCTGGTGGAGCCGAGTCCGCGCGCGGCCAGCGTGATGGCCCGGCGCATGGCGTTCGCGTCGGTCGTGGCTTCGGCTGCGGTGGCCACCGGGTCCTCCTGCCTCTTCGGGCACGGACTCCGGGGCTGTCGATGACGACAGAGAGCGGGAAAACGCCAACGGGTACGACGGGACGCCGTAGCCGGAAAAGAGGGAGCGCCCCCGCAGGAACGAACCGAACCGCCGACAGCGGCGTACCCAAGACCTGTGACGGCCCGCCGCGCACTGCCTCCCATCCGGACTTTCACCGTCGGTACAGGAATTTCACCTGTTCAACCGGTCACTGGAGGTGACCGGGTCGCGGACTGTAACCGCCGGTTCGGAATTACACCGACCCCGGAGTGCGCTGCTGCTGGTACAGGGTCAGTGTGCCACGCCGGCCTGGTGCCACGCATCGGATTTCCTGTGGCCCGGCTCACAGAAGATTGGTCCATACCTATTGACGCTCTGGTCTAGTCCTCTTAACGTCTGCGCCACAAGACGATCACCCGTCGTTCGCTGTGCCAGGCCGACCCTCCCCAGGAGGAACAGACCGTGCTGTCCCCCACCCGAGCGAGAACCTCCCTGCTCGCCGCCGGCGCAACCGTCGCCGCTCTCCTGCTCAGTTCGCTCACCGGAGGCGTCTCGCACGCCGCCGACCACGAGTCCTGTCGCCCCGACGGGCTGTACAAGACCCCGGGCGTTGACGTCCCGTACTGCTCCGTCTACGACACCGAGGGCCGCGAGAAGATGGGCGCCGACCACAAGCGCCGCGTCATCGGCTACTTCACCGGCTGGCGTACGGGCAAGAACGGCGAGCCCGCGTACCTGGCCTCCGACATCCCGTGGGACAAGGTCACCCACCTCAACTACGCCTTCGCGCACATCAGGAGCGACCACAGGATCTCGGTCGGCTCCGACGGCGAGAAGAACGCCGCGACCGGGATGACCTGGCCGGGCGTGGCCGGTGCGGAGATGGACCCGGCGTACGGCTACAAGGGCCACTTCAACCTGCTGAGCAAGTTCAAGAAGCAGCACCCGGACGTGAAGACCCTGGTGTCGGTGGGCGGCTGGGCCGAAACCGGCGGGTACTTCGCGGACAACGGCGACCGGGTGAACTCCGGCGGCTTCTACTCGATGGCGACCCACGCGGACGGCTCGGTCAACCAGGCGGGCATCGACACGTTCGCGGACTCGACGGTCGCGTTCATCAAGAAGTACGGCTTCAACGGCGTCGACATCGACTACGAGTACCCGACGACGATGAAGGACGCGGGCAATCCGCTGGACTTCTCGTACTCCAACGGTCGCCGGGCCGGGCTGGTCAAGGGCTACGCGGCGCTGATGAAGTCGCTGCGCGAGAAGCTCGACCGGGCGGGCGCCGCGGACGGGAAGCACTACCTGCTGACGGTGGCCGCGCCCTCGTCGGGCTATCTGCTGCGCGGCATGGAGACGTTCCAGGTCCAGAAGTACCTGGACTACGTCAACATCATGTCGTACGACCTGCACGGCGCGTGGAACGAGTACGTCGGCCCGAACGCCTCGCTCTTCGACGACGGCAAGGACGCCGAACTGGCGGCCGCGGGCGTGTACTCGACCGCGCAGTACGGCGGGGTCGGTTACCTGAACACCGACTGGGCGTACCACTACTTCCGCGGCTCGATGCCGGCCGGCCGCATCAACATCGGCCTGCCGTACTACACCCGCGGGCACAAGAACGTGCAGGGCGGTACCGACGGGCTGTGGGGCAAGGCACCCTCGACGAACTGCCCGGCCGGCGCGGGCCTGACCAAGTGCGGTGACGGGGCCTCCGGCATCGACAACCTGTGGCACGACAAGGACACGGCGGGCAAGGAGTCCCCGGCCGGGTCCAACCCGATGTGGCACGCGAAGAACCTGGAGAAGGGCGTCGTCGGGGACTACGTCACGAAGTACGGCTTCCCCTCCGACACGAAGCTGACCGGCACGTACGCCCGCAAGTACGACGCGACGCTCGTCGCGCCCTGGCTGTGGAACGCGGAGAAGAAGGTCTTCCTGTCGACCGAGGACGAGCAGTCCGTCAAGGCGAAGGCCGACTACGTGGTCGACAAGGGCATCGGCGGCACGATGGTCTGGGAGCTCGCGGGCGACTACGACTGGAACGCGGCGAAGGGCCAGTACGAGATCGGCGACTCGCTGACGACGGCGATGTACGAGAAGTTCAAGTCGGCCTCGCCGTACGGCGCGAAGCGCTCCACCGTGGAGCTGCCGGTGAAGGCGCTCGACATCGGTGTGGACTTCGGGCAGTTCCCGCTCGGTGACTCCAACTACCCGATCAGCCCCAAGCTGAAGATCACGAACAACACGAAGGCGACGCTGCCCGGCGGCACGGAGTTCCAGTTCGACTACGCGACCTCCGCGCCCGCCAACGCCAAGGACCAGTCCGGGTTCAACACGAGGATCGTGCGCAGCGACCACACGGCCGCCAACAACATCGGGGGTCTGAAGGGCGACTACAACCGCGTCTCGCTGAAGCTGCCGGCCTGGCAGACGCTCGCGCCGGGCGCGTCGGTCGAGCTGGACTTCGTCTACTACCTGCCGACCTCCACCCCGTCCAACTGGACGGTGACCTTCGGCGGCCAGTCCTACGCCCTGGCGGGCGACCTGGCGCGCGGTACGACGCTGGTGGACCCGGGAACGGGCCCCGGACCGGGGCCGGACCCGAGCCCCACGCCGAGCCCGGGCGGACCGTGCGCGGCGCCCGCGTGGAGCGCCACGTCCGAGTACGGCGGCGGTACGACCGTCGCCCACAAGTCGCACCAGTGGAAGTCCAAGTGGTGGACCAAGGGGGAAGAGCCGGGTACTACCGGTGAGTGGGGTGTCTGGCAGGACCTCGGAGCCTGCTGACCTGACCCCCGCACGAACGCCCGGCGGCGGTGACCGGCCCTTCCCGCCGCCGGGTCTCACTTCTCGGCCCCGGGGCTGTTCTGCGGCTTTGGGGCTCGGCTCGGGCTCTGTCTCAGCCCTGGGGGCCGAAGACGTCGTCCTGGGCGGCGTCCCGTGCCACGAGCAGCGCGCCCTGGAGCACCGCCCCGTCGCCGAGTGCCCCCACCCGCACCTCGGTGCTCAGCGGGGACATCGCGGCCAGCTTTCCGGCGACGCGGGCGGCGAGGGCGGCACCGCCCGTGTGGCCGGTCTCCCCGCCCAGCAGGACGCAGCCGGGGTCGAGGACGGCGGTGACGGCCGCGGCGCCGACGGCCAGGTGCGTGGCGAGGACGTCCAGGAAGGGCTCACCCGCGGGCCCCGCCGCGAGGGCCGCCCGTACGCCGGCGGCGGCGGAGGTGTCCCCGGCGGTCACGAGGCCGTGCCGGGCGGCGAGTTCGCGGATCGCGGCGCCGCCGACCAGCGTATGGAATCCGCCTCCGCAGTCCGTGGCCGAGGGCAGGCCCACGGCGCCCGGTACCGGCAGGAAGCCGACCTCGCCGGCCCCGCCCGACGCGCCCCGGCGCAGCTTGCCGTCGAGTACGAGCGCCGCGCCGACGCCGTGGCCGAGCCAGAGCAGTACGAAGGTGTCGCGGTCGCGGGCCGCGCCGAGCCGCTGCTCCGCGACGGCGGCGAGGTTGGTCTCGTTCTCGACGAGCACGGTGGCGGGGAGCCGCTCTTGGAGGGCGGCGACCAGCCTGCGGTGCCAGGCGGGGAGCCCGGTGGTGTCGCGCAGCTCCCCGGTCGCCGGGTCGATGAGCCCGGGTGCGCCGATGCCGACGCTGTGCAGGCGCCCCGCTCCGGCCTCCCGGGCGGTGCGTTCGAGGAGCCCCACGGCCTGCTCGACGGCGGGCCCGGTGCCGGTCGCGTCGCCGTCGATGGGCAGCGTCGCCTCCGCGAGGGTCCTGCCGAGCAGGTCGGCCACGACGACGGAGACCCCCTGGGTCCGTACGTCGAGCGCGGCGAGGTGCGCGCGGTCGGCGACGATCCCGTACAGCCGGGCATTGGGGCCGCGGCGCTGCGCGCCGGTCTCCCCCACCACGGTGATCAGGCCCGCACCCCGGAGCCGTTCGACCAGGTCGGCGACGGAGGGGCGGGAGAGTCCGGTCAGCGTTCTGAGCTGCGTCGCCGTCAACGGGCCCTCGTCCTGGAGGAGCTTGAGGGCGAACCGGTCGTTGATGGCCCGGGCGGTGCTCGGTGATGCGGGCATGCCCCGGATCCTCCCAGACGGCGCCTTCTATTTATCAGGCAGGGTCCCTGATAGTTTACTGCGGCACGCTGGAAGCCCGGCGGCGAGCGACGGGGAGGACACGGCGTATGACGGAGGAAGCGGTCTTCGGCCGGGAGCGGTTGAAGCGGGCGCGGTATGCCGTGGCCGCCGTGTTTTGTGTGCACGGTGCGGTCACCAGCAGCTTCGCCACCCGTATCCCCTGGATCGCGGACCACTCGGGCGTCGGTGCGGGTCAGCTCGGCCTCGCACTGGCCTTCCCCGCGATCGGCGCCTCGGTGGCGATGCCGCTGGCCGGCGCGATCAGCCACCGGTTCGGGGCACGGACCTCGCTGCGGGGGCTCCTGGTGCTGTGGACGCTGTCGCTGACCCTGCCCGCCCTGGCGCCGAATCTGCTGACGCTGTGCGCCGCGCTGTTCGTGTTCGGCGCGACGGCGGGCATGTCGGACGTGGCGATGAACGCGCTCGGTGTCGAGGTCGAGAACCGGCTCGACAAGTCGATCATGTCCGGCCTGCACGGCATGTGGAGCGCGGGTGCGCTGATCGGCTCGGCGGCGGGAACGGTCGCCGCGCACCTCGGCAGCGACGCGCGGCTGCACCACGCGCTGGCCGCCGTTGCCCTGACCGTGCTGGGGCTGATCGCCTGCCAGGGAGTGATCGACCTGCGGAGCGCGCCGGGCGCCCAGGCTCCGCCGCGCTTCGCGCTGCCGCCGAAGTCGGCGCTGGTGATCGGTGCGATCGGGTTCTGCGCGGTCTTCGCGGAGGGGGCGAGCCTGGACTGGTCGGCGGTCTACCTGCGGGACGTGCTGGGCTCGTCGCCGGGTGTCGCGGCCGCTTCGACGACCGCGTTCGCGCTGACGATGGCGGTGGCGCGGCTGGCCGGGGACCGGGTGGTGGACCGGTTCGGGCCGGTACGCACGGTCCGGGTGGGCGGCGTCGCGGCGACCGCCGGCGGCGCTCTGGTGGTGGCCGCGCCCCATCCGGCGCTCGCCATGGCCGGCTTCGCGCTGATCGGGCTCGGTGTCGCGGTGGTCGTACCGCTGGCCTTCGCGGCGGCGGGGCGCAGCGGGCCGAACACGAGCCAGGCGATCGCGGGCGTGGCCACGATCACGTACACGTCGGGGCTGATCGCACCGTCGGCGATCGGCGCGGTCGCGGACGCGACGTCGCTGGTGGTGTCGTTCGGGGTGGTGACCGCGCTGGCGTTCGGCCTGGTGGTGGGCGCGGGGGTGCTGCGCGACGCGGGGCGGGTCTCGGCCGGCGCCCGGAGCGAGGCGCAGGCCCCGGCGGTGGCGAAGGACTAGTAGGGCTTGGTCAGGTTGGGGTGGGTGTGGGTATGCCGCGGTGACAGGTTGGGCAGACGCCGGCCCAGGTGGCGAGGAGGGTCTGTAGCTCGCGGACGATCCGGTAGAGGCTCAGGCCGGCGCCGTGTCTTTTGGGGCTCTGGCCAGTCGTTGCAGGGTGCAGAAGGCGTGTGCGACGGAGACGAGGGTGACGTGGTGGTGCCAGCCGCTCCAGGTACGGCCCTCGAAGTGGGCCAGGCCCAGGGCCTGTTTCATCTCGCGGTAGTCGTGCTCGATGCGCCAGCGGAGCTTGGCCAGGCGGACCAGGGTGGTCAGCGGGGTGTCGGCGGGCAGGTCGGACAGCCAGAACTGGACGGGTTCGGCCTGGTCGGCGGGCCACTCGGCGATGAGCCAGCACTCGGGCAGTTCCGGGCGGTCAACGGCTTGGCGGACCTCGCGTCCGGCGGGCCGGATCCGCAACGTCACGAACCGCGAGTACATCCGTTTGAAGCCGCTGCGGCCGGTGCCGGGCCGGGAGCCCTCACGCCATTGCACCGGCTTTGCTGCCTTCCGGCCCGCCGCGATGACCAGCTGTTTCACCGACTGCGGCTTGTCCGGGTACTTCGCCGCCGGCCGGCGTCCGGTTCCAGAGTACGGCTCGGTCACGGGCACGGCTTCGCCGGGCTGAGCCGACAAGGTCGTGGAGATCCCCACGACGTAGTTCAGGCCGCGGGCTTGGAGGCCGTGCCGGAAGGCCGCCGCGTCGCCGTATCCGGCGTCCGCGACGGCCACCGGCACCTCGATGCCCCACGAGCGGGTCTCATCGAGCATGTCGAGTGCGAGCTGCCACTTCTCCACATGCCCCATGTCCTCGGGAATGCCGCAGGCGGTGCGGCGGGCGACCTTGGCAGGATCGGCCTTCGCGGACCCGGGCGCCCAGGTCTCGGGCAGGAACAGCCGCCAGTTGACCGCCGCCGACGCGTGGTCGGACGCCAGGTGCAGGGATACACCGACCTGGCAGTTGGTGACCTTGCCGGCGGTGCCGGTGTACTGCCGCGACACACACGCCGAGGCATTGCCGTCTTTGAGGAACCCGGTGTCGTCGAAGACCAGCACGGTGGGCCGGACCGCCTTTTCCATCCTCCACGCCAGCCGGGCCCGCACATGCGCGGGGTCCCACGGGCTGGTGGTGATGAAGTGGGCCAGGGCCTGCCGGTTCCCGTCCTCCCCGAGCCGGGCGGCCATCGGCTCGACCGACTTGCGCTGCCCGTCCGTGAGCAGGCCCCGGAGATAGACCTGCCCCCACCGACGCTGGTCGTTCCTCGCGAACGGCTCGAAAACCTCCGCCGCGAAATCCTCCAACTCACCACGCACAGCAGCAATCTCGTCCGGAGTCACACCCTCTCAACGCAACGCCGGTCCCGAAGGACACGCTCAACCACAACCAACCTGACCAAGCCCTACTAGGTCCCCCGCATGCGTCGGGGGCCGTTTCACCGAGCCGCTGTCGCCGGCTCGGCCGTATCGTCGTCCGGTCCGGTCGGTCCGTCCGGCCCGTCCGGTCCGTCCGGCGCATGAGGGCCGGGGCCGGAGCAGAGATCCTGCTCCCCCATCCCGGCTCCCTCCTCTCGGCCGGGACCAGCCATTTTCGGCCTTAGCATTGCTGGGATCATTTCTGACCGAATTTGTTTGTACGGGAGCCGCAATGAACCTCGGGGTGCGCTGGACCCTGCACGGCGACGGGCGGACCCCCGCCCCCGGCGCCGTCGTACGCCCCGACGAGCGCCTCTCCTGGCCCCGTACCGCCGGGCTCGGCGCCCAGCACGTGGTGGCCATGTTCGGTGCGTCGTTCGTCGCCCCGGTCCTGATGGGGCTCGACCCCAACCTGGCCATCATGATGTCCGGCGTCGCGACGGTCATCTTCCTGCTCGCGACGCGCGGCCGCGTTCCGAGCTACCTCGGCTGCTCGCTCTCCTTCGTCGGCGTGGCCGCTACCATTCGCGCCTCCGGAGGCGACAGCGCCACTGTCACCGGCGCGGTCCTCGTCGTCGGCGCCACGCTCTTCCTCGCGGGACTCGCCGTACAGAAATTCGGCGCCCGGATCATCCACGCCGCGATGCCGCCGGTCGTCACGGGCGCCGTCGTCATGCTGATCGGGTTCAATCTGGCCCCCGTCACGGCGTCGACGTACTGGCCGCAGGACCAGTGGACAGCCCTGCTGGTCATGCTCTTCACCGGGCTGGCCGTGGTCTGCCTGCGCGGTTTCTTCTCCCGCGTCGCGATCTTCCTCGGCCTGATCTTCGGCTACGCGATCTCCTGGCTCTTCGACCGGATCTTCGGCAGGATCCACTCCCCCGTGGGGGGCCCGGAGGCCGTCGACCACTGGCGGCTCGACCTGTCGGCGGTCGGCCGGGCCGACTGGATCGGCCTGCCCTCCTTCCACGCGCCGAGCTTCGAGTGGTCCGCGATCCTCGTCGCGCTGCCCGTCGTCATCGCACTGATCGCAGAGAACGCCGGGCACGTCAAGGCCGTGGGCGAGATGACCGGCGACTCCCTGGACGACAGGCTGGGCACCGCCATCGCCGCCGACGGCGCCGCGTCCATGCTGTCCACCGCCGTGGGCGGGCCGCCGAACACCACGTACTCCGAGAACATCGGCGTCATGGCGGCCACCCGCGTCTACTCCACCGCCGCCTACTGGGCCGCCGCCGGTTTCGCCCTGCTCTTCGGACTCTGCCCCAAGTTCGGCGCGGTCGTCGCGGCCATCCCCGGCGGTGTGCTCGGCGGCATCACCGTCATCCTGTACGGCATGATCGGCCTGCTCGGCGCCCAGATCTGGCTCAACGCCCGCGTGGACCTGCGCAATCCGCTCAATCTCGTGCCGGCCGCCGCGGGCATCATCATCGGAGTCGGCGGCGTGAGCCTGAAGATCACCGACAACTTCGAGCTGAGCGGCATCGCGCTGGGCACCATCGTCGTCATCACCGGCTACCACGCGCTCCGCGCCCTGGCCCCCGCCCATCTCAAGGAGCAGGAGCCCCTGCTGGACGCGGGCACCTCGACGTACGACACCGTCAAGGACTAGGCGCCGGCGAGTTCCAGTTCCGCGTTGGCGCGGGCCGTCAGGACGGTCAGCAGGCGGCCCGCGACCGCCATCTCTTCCGGCTCGAAACCCTCGTACAGCCGTGCCGTGATCTCCCCGACCGCCGTACGGATCGAACGGTTCAGCTCCTGGCCCGCGTCCGTGAGCCGGATGCGGCACTCGTCCCCGGGCACCGCCTCGGCGAGCGCCGACCCGGTGAGCCGGGCCACGGTCGCCAGTGCCGTCGCGTCGTCGATCTTCAGGGTCGCCGTCATCCGGCCGACGAGGTGGCCGCGGTCGACGCCCGCGCCGCTGTCCGCGAGCACATTGAGCGCCACGGACTCGTGGAAGGTGGTGCCGGTACGGGCCAGCTGCCGCTCCAGCACGGCGCGCGTGGCGTAGTGGGCCTGGCCGATGACCTGGCCGTTGACGTTCGGGGTTGCGGACATGGCTACTCCTCGGTCGGTGGTGTGAGTGGTACGTCGGACGGCGCGTCCAGTGGTGCGTCGATCAGGGCCGTCAACTCGCGGACCAGTACCTCCGTACGCCATCCCTCCAGGCCGCCGAGCGGCGCTAGGAGCCGGTCGACGAGCTGCTGTACGACGGTGACCGCGCGGCCGGCGGCCTCACGGCCCCGGTCGGTGAGCGCGAGCCGCACCGCGCGGGTGTCGGCGGCGTCCCGGGTGCGCTCGACGAGGCCGGCGGTCTCCAGCGCACGGGCCAGCTTCGAGACGTACAGCGCCTCCAGGCCGGTGTGGTCGGCGAGCTGCCGCTGACTCGGTCGCTGCCCGGCGCGCTCCAGGCCGAGCAGTGACGCCAGCAGCGAGTACTGCGCGTGCGTCAGGCCCAGCGGCGCGAGGGCCCGGTCCACGGCCACGC
The DNA here is from genome assembly GCF_001746415.1 of Streptomyces agglomeratus. Classification (NCBI taxonomy): domain Bacteria; kingdom Bacillati; phylum Actinomycetota; class Actinomycetes; order Kitasatosporales; family Streptomycetaceae; genus Streptomyces; species Streptomyces agglomeratus. Next base: position 6,551,475 of record NZ_MEHJ01000001.1, on the reverse strand, counting down.
GCCATTTCATCGACAGTCGCCAGACCAGGAAGCCGGGCGTAGGGCCCTCGGAAGCCGCACTCATGAGAGATACCGTACATAGCTACTATGTACATGGCTAGTGTTTTTTTCCGGTGGGCCGAGCCGTCTCAGGTGCCCCGAGCCAGTTGGTAGGCGTAGTCCGGTGTGAACGTACCCGCCGCCCCCTTGCAGCCGTCGGACTCCCCCGGCAGCTTGACCCACAGATACGCGTCGACCTTCGCCTCGCCGGTCCTGGTCGTCGGCGCCCGGCCGAGGGCCCGGCCCGCCGGGTCGCACCACTGGCCCCCGGCCGGCGGCCCGTTGCCGTTGCGGCTGGTGTCGATGACCGCGCCGAGACCCGGCGGGCCGCCGAGCGCGGCGAGCACACGCCGCGCGTAGGCGGCCTCGTCGGCGGTGTGGTGGAAGTTGGAGACGTTGGTGAAGACGCCGTCGCTGTGCGACCGGGCGCCCGCCGCGCGCAGTGCGGCGGCCTGCTTCTCGGCGGAGTGCCAGCCGGAGTGGCCCGCGTCGAAATAGACCTTCGCCCGGGGGTTCGCCGCGTGCAGGGTGCGGCCCGCGCGCGCCAGCGAGGCGAAACGCGCCCGCCGCTCCCCCGCGGAAAGGCAGTCGGAGAGGGCGATCGAGTCGGGCTCCAGCACGACGATGACCTCACCGCCGCCGAGGCCGGCCGCGAACGCCCCGATCCAGCGGTCGTACGACCCGAGGTCCGGCGCTCCGCCCTGGGACGCGCCCCCGCAGTCCCGGCCGGGGATCGCGTACGGCACGAGGACCGGGACCCTTCCCGCCCTCTCGGCGGCCGACGTCACGGACCTGACCCGCGCGGTGACGGCCCCCGGGTCGTACGCCGCGAACCAGACGGCGGCCGGCCGGTCCGCGATCCTGGACTTGATGAGCGGGTGCCTCGGATCGTCACGGTTCGCCCTGACCCAGTCGAGGACCTGGGACTCGGGGTGCCGGTAGAGGCCGTCGCCGACAGGCGCGGCCCGCGACGGCCCGGAGGACTGCCGCGTGGGCCTCGCCGCCGAAGGTGACGCGGGCGAATCCCGCGATTCCCGCGCGCGGGACGACGGGGACGCGGGCGGGGGCGAGGGCGAGGGTGATGCCGGGCGCGGCGCCGAGGTCTGCGCCGAAGGCGTCCGCGAGGCGGTGGGCCGCGCGGGCAGCGGCCCTTGGACCGGCGTTTCGCCCGTCTCGGGCCGCGCGGTGTTCCGGTGATCGACGTCGGCCGTCACCGCGGACACCACACCCGTCACCGCACCGACGGCCACGACCACCGAAGCCGCGGCGGCCATCGCGTTGCGGCGTCTGGCGCGCCGTCGCTCGGCGCGCTCGATCCGGCGCTGCGCACGTAAGCCCGACACTCTGCCTCTCCCCCGGACGGCCGATTCCCCGGCGCCGCGCGACACGGTTCGTTCCCCCGTTCTGGGGAAGCCCGGGCCTACGGCACCCGGTCAAAAGCCTAGGGCTGCGACGCTGCCCGTATGGCGCAGATCGAGCACTTCCCAGCTCAGACGGACCGCTCCCGCACCTCAGTCGACACGGTGGTGGCGCGGATGCGTTCCCTCCGCCGCGAATGGCAGCCCTCGGACGGTCTCGCGGTGTTCAACAGGGTCTATCTGGCCGTCACCGAGGAGATCGACCGGCGAATCGACGTGGGCCTGTTCCCGGACGCCCGCACCGCCGCCACCCTCGACGTGCTCTTCGCCGAGCGCTACCTGACCGCCGTCGCCGCCCCGCCGGCCGGACGGCGTGGGCCCGCCTGCTGGCGGCCGTTGCTCCAGTACCGGCGTCATCCGGGCGTACGCCCGCTCCAGTTCGCGCTCGCCGGGATCAACGCGCACATCGGGCACGACCTGGTGCTGGCCGTGGTCGACACCTGCCACGCTCTCGGCTGCCGCCCGGCGGACCTGGAGGGTGATTTCGACCGGGTGGGCGACACGCTCGTGGCGCTGGAGGAGCGGATCCGGGAGGAGCTGATGCCGGGGCCCGACCTGCTGGAGATCGCCGATCCGCTGACCCATCTGCTCGGCTCGTGGAGCCTGGAACGTGCCCGCGACGCCGCCTGGTCCGCCGCCCGGCTGCTGTGGCGGCTGCGCGAACTGCCGGACCTGGCGGAGGACTTCACGGAGCGGCTGGACTCGGGGGTGGGGCTCGTGTGCCGGATGCTGCTGACCCCGCTGCCGCGCTGCGACTGACGCGGGGCTCCCGGCGCGCCGCCCGGTGAATCCCCGGTGAACAGCGTCCATCGGACCGCTCGAGGCCGCGCTTCCTCCCCGCGCCCCGCCCTACCCTGACCCGCACAAGCGCGCGAACAGGCGTGCGCCGGCCGGCTGGGCGAGGACACACGCGTGAAGTGGTTGAACCCCGAGAACGTGGTGGCGCTGCTGTCCGCCCTGGTGGGTGTGGCGGCCGCGATCGGCCCCTTCTGGTACGAGCGCCGGGTCCCCCGCCGCAAGCGGATCGGCTATCGCGTGCAGATGGACACCCCCATCGGCGGCGACGCGAGCAACGGTCACGACACCGTGCGGCTCGGCCTGTTCGACGACTCACCCGACATGTCCAATGCCACCCTGGTCCTCCTGCGGATCGAGAACGACGGCGCGCAGGGCATATCGGCCACCGACTACACCGGGCCCGACACCCACGGCCTCACCGTCCACTTCACCGACCGCGCGGTACGCGGTGTCGCGGTCACCCAGCCCAACCCCGAACACGCCCATCTGATGGCGCACTTCACCCCGGCCGGCGGGATGCGGCACCACCTGAACCGGGTCCACCTGCCTAAGGTGCCGCTCAACCGGGGCCAGCACTACAAGCTGCTCGTGCTGCTCGGCGGAGGCGGTGTCGGCAGTCCGGTCCGGGTGACCGGCGGCATCCAGGACGGCGACGTGGCGCCCAACAAGAGCACCACCCCGGACGACAAGCCGCCGCTCTTCAGCAGACCGGCCCGCGCGCTCACCCTCGCGCTCGCCGTCTGCGTCATCGCGCTGGCCACCCTCACCGTCGTGGGCGAGGACCCTGACCCGCCGCCTATGGGGTGCGCCACCGGCGAGCTGACCGTCACCGGCTCCACCGCCTTCACCCCGGTCGCCCGGGAACTGGCCGAGAAGTACGAGCAGGAGTGCCCCGGTTCGAAGGTCACCGTCGACACCCACGGCAGTACGGCAGGGATCCGTACGCTCGACGAGGCGGGCGCCGCCGCCGAGGACGGTTCCCCTCCGGTGATCGCCCTGTCCGACGGTCCCAAGCCCAACGGGTACCCCCGGCTGCGCGAGAGCCGGGTCGCGGTGTCCGCGTTCGCCCTCGTGGCCAACGACCGGGTGACCCTCAAGGGGCTGACGACCGCGCAGGTACGGAGGCTGTACTCCGGAGCCGTCCGCAACTGGAAGGAGCTCGACGGGCCGGATCTGCCGGTCCGCCTGGTCAGCCGGGACGCCAACTCCGGGACCCGGCAGGTGTTCCAGCGACGGGTGCTGGGAACGGGCGAGCCCGCCAACTCCTCACAGGACTGCACGGCCCGCGACGACGCACGGCCCGGCGTCATCCGCTGCGAGCTCGACTCGACCGAGCAGGTGCTGGCGAAGGTCGCCGCGGTGCCCGGCGCCGTCGGCTACAGCGAACTGCGTTCGGGCACCGGCCCCAAGGGCCTCCACCGCCTGCGCCTGGACGGCCGGGAGCCGAGCATCGACTCCATCGGGGCCGGCGGCTACCCGTACCACGAGATCGAGTACGCCTACACGTACGGCAGCCCGCCCGCCGACTCCCTGGTCTCCAGCTTCCTCGTCTATCTGACGCGCGGCAGCGGCCAGGACATCATCCGCACCCACGGCCACCTGCCGTGCGTCGCCCCGGAAGCGGCGAAGCCCTGCGCCGAGGAGTAGCACAGGGCTGTTGATGGCCGCTCGGGCCGGCCGGATCGCGGCCGGCCCGAGCGGCACGTTTCTGGGTGGCCAGGACGTGCCCGGAGGTGTTCCGGGTCAGTCCTCCGGCAGCTCGACCGGGGCGATCTCGTCGTAGAGGTCGCCGGGGCCCGGGTTCGTCGGGTCGGTCGTACCGCCGAAGTGGTGCATGACGCCCCACACGGCGTTGAGCGCGGTCTGCACGGCGCCCTCGGCCCAGCCGGCCGTCCACGAGATGTCGTCACCGGCGAGGAAGATGCCGCGCTTGTCCTCGGGGAGGCTGTCCTGCATGAAGTGGGTGAACAGGCGCCGCTGGTAGCGGTAGTGGCCGGGCAGGTTCGCCTTGAACGCGCCCATGAAGTACGGCTCGTTCTCCCACGACACGGTCACCGGGTTGCCGATGATGTGACGGCGGATGTCGACCTTGGGGTAGATCTCGCCCAGCGACTTCAGCATGACCTCCATCCGCTCGTTCGCGGACAGCGGCAGCCACTTGAGGCTGTCGTCGCACCAGGTGTACGAGAGGCAGATGGTGGCGGGCTTGTCCGGGCCGTCGTCCAGCAGGTACGTGCCGCGCGTCATGCGGTCGGTGAGCGTCATCGACATGACGTCACGGCCGGTCTCCTCGTCCTTGTCCAGCCAGAACGGCCGGTCGACCGGGACGAAGAGCTTGGAGCTCTCCATGTAGTGGGTGCGCTCCATCGCCGTCCAGTGGTCGATGGGGAACAGCGAGTCGTCGCACGTGATCTTGGAGAGCAGCATCCAGGACTGCGCGGTGAAGATCGCCGCCTGGTACGTGCGGATGTCGCCGGAGGCGTCGGTGACGGTGATCCGGTTGCCGGCCGTACGGTGCAGGCGCGTGACGGCGGGCTTCGGCTCGCCCTCGTGGAGGGACTTCAGCGAGGTGCCGAGCGGCCAGTGCACGAGCTTGGCCGGCTCGCGCTCCCACAGCCGGACGGGGAGCTGCTGGCTGCCGCCGACGATGCCGCGGTGGTGGTCGTCCGCCTCGGTGTAGACGACGCGCAGGATCTCCAGGATGGAGTTCGGGAAGTCGGTGTCCCAGCCGCCGGTGCCGAAGCCGACCTGGCCGAAGATCTCGCGGTGCCGGAAGGACTTGAACGACTCGGACTCGCAGAGGAAGCCGTAGAAGGTCTGGTTGTCGAGCTTCTCGACGAGCTTGGCCCAGATCTCACGGATGCGCGGTACGTCGCGCTCCCGCATGGCCTGGTTCATGTCGGAGAAGTCGGCGCCCTCTTCGAGGCAGGCGTTCCACGCGTTCATGACGTCGCGGTAGACCTGCGGCAGGTCGTCGACGGTGACGGCGTAGTGCGACTCGCCCTTGAGGTCGACGACGGTCGACGGGGTCTCGGGGGCCAGCGGGTTGGGGAACGCCTTCGTCTCCAGGCCCACCAGGTCGATGTAGTGCTGGAGCGCCGTGGAGGACGGCGGGAAGCGCATGGCGCCCATCTCGGCGGTCAGCGACTCGTCGCAGCCCTCGAAGCCGACGGTGCGCAGCCGGCCGCCGATCTGGTCGGCCTCGTACACGACGGGCTTGAGGCCCATCTTCATCAGCTCGTACGCCGCGATGATGCCGGACAGGCCGCCGCCGATGACCGCGACCTCGGTGCCGTGCTCGGTCGCCGGTATCTGGCCGAGGCCCGCCGGGTGCGCGAGGAAGTCGTCGTACGCGTAGGGGAAGTCCGGACCGAACATGGTGATCGGCGGCTGCGCGTCGGTGTGCTGGACGGCTGTGGGCACCGTGGACGTCATGGGGTCGGGCTCCTTGCGAAAACGAAAAGAAAGAGGCGAGGCGGGGGCGGCGTCAGGCCAGCGACGTGTACAGACCGGGGCGGCGGTCGCGCAGGTACGGGTTGTTCTCGCGCGACGCCCGCAGGAACTCGGGGTCGGCGTCGCCGAACACCAGCTCCTCGCCGCGCCCGGCGCGGGCCCGGGAGGCCCCGTCGGGACCGGCCAGGCAGCTCAGCCCGACGAACTCGAACTCGCCCTCGGGGCCGGTCCGGTTCACGTAGGCGACGTACATCTGGTTCTCGAAGGCCCGCACCGGGATCACGGACTCGGCGACGAACTGGAACGGGTGCATCTGTGCGGTCGGCACCAGCAGCAGGTCGGTGCCCGCGAGCGCGTGGGCGCGGACGTTCTCCGGGAACTCGACGTCGTAGCAGATCATGAGGCCGACGGTCAGGCCGCCGAGCTCCGCCTGGACGACCGTGTCGTCGCCGGGCGTGAACCACTCCTGCTCGAAACAGCCGAAGAGGTGCGTCTTGCGGTAGTTCGCGAGGCGCGCGCCGTCGGGGCCGATGAGCTGCGCGGAGTTGTAGACGGCGTCCCCGTCGCGCTCCGGGTACCCGTAGTGGATGGCCAGTCCGTGCCGTACGGCGATGTCGGCGACGGCGTCGGCGGCCTCCCCGTCGGCGGGCTCGGCCAGCCGGTGCACGTCCGCACCGATGGCATAGCCGGTCAGGAACATCTCCGGGCACACCAGCAGACCGGCGCCCGCCGCCGCGGCACGGCCCGCGGCCTCGTCGAGCACCTTGAGGTTCGCGTCGACGGAGCCGGGACGGCCGGAGCTCTGGAGCAGTGCGGTGCGCAACGGCGGCATGGCTGACCTCGGCAGAAGGGGAAGGTGTGCGGGGAGACGTAATGACGGTACGTTCCGCGCTCGCACCGGGACAAGGCGCGAGCGTTGCGGACCGACCGTCGATCCGTTGCGCAATCAGTGCGGTGGGCGGCGATTCGTTGCGCGTACGCCGGTGGGTCTGAGGTTGTGCGGTCCCTGCGCCCGCCGCACGAAGATCGCCGCGCTCGGCGCCGCACTGCCGCGTTCACCTTCCACGCGCACCTGGCGGCTGAGGACACCATGGACCCGCAGAAGCAGAGCCTGCCGAAACGCGTGAGCTCGGCGCCATTCGAGGAGACGAGGGCGGCTCGGGCGACTGCGAGGTGCTGCCGTGGCAGCCGGACCTGCGGGCCCGGCGGAGGGCTAGGCGGGCGAGCCCGACGAGAAACGCCTCAGGAGCGGGGAGAGCACGAGCACCGACTTGGTGCGCTCGACGAACGGCTCTCCCGCGATCCGCTCCAGCACGCGCTCGAAGTGGCGCATGTCGGAGGCGAAGATCTGGACGACGGCGTCCGCGTCACCGGTGACGGTCGACGCGGACACCACCTCCGGGTAGCGCGACAGGCCACGACGGATGTCCTCGGGGGACGTGTTGTGGCGGCAGTACATCTCGATGAAGCCCTCCGTCTCCCAGCCGAGAGCGGCGGGGTCGACGCGGACGGTGAAGCCGGTGATGGCACCTTCCGCCCGCAGCCTGTCCACGCGCCGCTTCACAGCGGGCGCGGACAGGCCGACCTCGGAGCCGATGTCCGCGTAACTGCGGCGGGCATCCTCGGCAAGGGCGTGGACGATGCGTTCGTCGAGATCGTTCAGTCGCACTACGGGTGGATCACTTCTCTGCGGTGGCCAGACTGGAGCGGCGCAAGCCGTAGAAGAAGTAGATCACGAGCCCGGCCACCATCCAGCCACCGAAGTAGACCCAGGTCTTGCCGGGCAGGCTGAACATCATGTACGCGCAGAAGGCGAAGCCGAAGATCGGCGTCACCGGGAACAGTGCCACCCGGAACGTGCGCGGCATCTCGGGGCGCTTGTACCGCAGGATGACGACGGCGACGTTCACCAGGGCGAAGGCGAAGAGCGTGCCGATGCTGGTGGCGTTGGCCAGCTCGCCCAGCGGGATGAAGGCCGCGAGGACGCCGCAGAACAGCGACACGATCACGACGTTGGCCTTCGGCGTGCCGGTGCGCTCGTTGACCCTGGCGAACACCTTGGGGACCAGGCCGTCGCGGGACATCGCGAAGAGGATGCGGGTCTGGCCGTACAGGACGGCGAAGACGACGCTGGCGATGGCCACGACCGCGCCGGCGGCCAGGACGACGCCCCAGAAGCTGTGACCGGTGACGTCCTTCATGATCTGCGCGAGGGCCGCCTCGGTGCCCTCGAAGTCCTGCCACGGCATGGCGCCGACGGCGACCAGTGCGACGAGGCAGTACAGCACGGTGACGATCAGCAGCGACAGCATGATCGCGCGCGGCAGGTCCTTCTTCGGGTTCTTGGCTTCCTCTCCGGCGGTGGAGGCGGCGTCGAAGCCGATGTACGAGAAGAACAGCGTCGCCGCGGCAGCGCTGATCCCGGTCACGCCGAGCGGGGCGAGGGGGGCGTAGTTGCCCGCCTTGATGCCCATGAAGCCGATCGCGCAGAAGAGCACCAGCGTGGCGATCTTGATAACGACCATGATCGTGTTGACCCGGGCGCTCTCCTTGGCTCCACCCATCAGGAAGACCATGGCGAGCAGGATGACGACGAGCGCCGGCAGGTTGATGAAGCCGCCTTCGCCGAGCGGGGCAGAGACCGCCTCGGGGATGGTGACGCCGATCGTGCCGTCGAGCAGCTCGTTCAGGTACTCGCCCCAGCCGACGGCGACGGCCGCGACGGAGACGCCGTACTCGAGCACCAGACACCAGCCGCAGATCCAGGCGATGACTTCGCCCATGGTCGCGTAGGAGTAGGAGTACGAGGATCCGGACACCGGTATGGAACCCGCGAGCTCCGCGTAGGAGAGCGCTGAGAAGAGTGCGGTGAGTCCGGCGATGACGAACGAGATCGCCACGGCGGGCCCGGCCAGGGGGGTGGCCTCGCCGAGTACGACGAAGATGCCGGTACCGAGCGTCGCACCGATGCTGATCATGGTCAGCTGCCACATGGTGAGCGAGCGCTTGAGCGCGCCGCCTTCACCCTGGCCGCCTTCCGCGACAAGCTGCTCGACGGGCTTGCGCCGCATCAGCCGGTTGCCGAGATGCGGACGCTCGGATTCCGGTTTGGGGGTGACGGGTGGCGCTGCGTCCAACACTGGGGTGGCTCCTTATCGCTGCCTATCGGGACGGCGGCGACCGCAGCGGTCCGCTCGGGGCGACAGAATCAGCCCGGAGCTCGGGAACCGCCGAGCAGGCGGTCCCCGCCACTCCACGTACAGCGCGAAGCCTACGAGGTGCGCGTTCCCGTGCGTAATGCAGCAACCTTGCGTACCGACGGCCGATCATTGCGCACAACCACGACACATGACTCTTTGTTGCGCCTCACATTTCGATATCCGTTTTGTCCGTTACGGCGTGCCGCTGTGCGCGCCGTACCGGCACCCCACCCCGGAGGCGGGATCAGGCATGACGACGACGGACCGGGCAAGCAGTGATGTCATGACCAATCCGTCGGGCTGGCTGGACCCCGCCCCCTTCCTCCGCGGCGTCGCCTGGCGCGACGGCGGTCGCGCCGTGCGCGCCGACCCCGGCGATCTGGACCGGCTGCCGTGGGACACCGCCGAGCGCGCCGCCGTCCCCGTCGGCGTACGGCTGGAGTTCACGGCGCGCGGCGCCACCGCGCTCGACATCCGCTACCGCGCCGCCCTGCCCGGCGCCGCCGACGCCCTGCGCGACCTCGCGCACACCTTCGCACTGTGGCACGAGGGCGCCCTCGTGACGGAGGTGACCGAGGCCCCGGAGGAAGAAACGGTCGTACGGATCGGGCTGCCGGACCGGCCGGGGCGGTTCACCGTCCATCCGCCGGAAAGCCTGTGCCCCGAGATCCTCGGCCTGCGTCCGGTCGGCGGGACCGTCGCCCCCGCCCCGGCGCAGCCCCGCTGGCTGGTGCACGGCGACTCGATCACCGAGGGCTGGTGGTCCACCCGCCCCGCCCACGCCTGGCCCGCGGCGGCCGGCCGGGCGCTGGGCCTGGACGCCGTGAACCTCGGCCACGCCGGGGCGGGCCGCGGCGAACTGGCCGTCGCGCAGCAGATCGCGGGCCTTCCCGCCGCCGTGCTGACACTCGCCTTCGGCACCAACTGCTGGTCGCGCACCCCGTTCTCGGCGCCGCTGATGCGCGAGACGGTGCGCGCCTTCGTCTCTCTCGTACGCCAGGGGCATCCGGAGACCCCGCTGCTCGTCCTCTCCCCCGTCCTGCGCCCCGAGGCGGAGCGGACCCCCAACGCCCTGGGCGCGACCCTCGCGGACCTCCGCGCGGCCCTGGAGGAGGCCGTCCTCGCCTGTTGCGACGCCGGGGACGACCGGCTGGCGCTGCTGCCCGGCAGGGACATCCTCGGCCCGGCGCACCTGGCGGACGGGCTGCATCCGAACGACGCCGGCCACGCCTCGATGGCGGAGGCGGTCGCCGGGGCCCTGCGGACCTCGGGTCTTGTTCCGCCCCGGGAGGTCCGGCCGGGGATCTAGAGGCTCCGTTTTGTTCGCCCACGGCATGAGTACGAGCGGGTCCAGAGGGTCATAGGACGGCTGTCGGCGGGTATGTGAGGCGTGATGGACTGAGGAGCCGCCCATGGTTGTCCTGGACTCACCCCTGCAAGACACGGCGACGGCGCGCGACGCCGCCGCCGACTACGTGGCCGACCACTGCCCGTGGGCCGACCTGGACTCGGTGCTGCTCGTGGTCAGCGAGCTGGTGACCAACGCCGTGCGGCACACCTCCGGCTGGTGGCGGCTGACCCTCCGGGCGGATGCCAAGGAGCTGGTGGTGGAGATCGACGACGCCAGCTACGAGCCGCCGGTGGCGCGTGAACCGGACTTCGGGGGCGGCGGCGGGTTCGGCTGGCACATGGTGCAGAGGCTCGCGGGGCGGGTCGAGGTGCGCCCGCTTCCGGAGGGCAAGCGAGTACGGGCGATCTGGCCGTGCCCGGCCGAGGCCCGCTAGAGCGCCCAGCGCACCGGCCGGTCCCCGCGGAAGCGGGAACCGGCCGGCAGTGGGTACGGGCGCGGGTGTGCCGGCACGGCGGCAGCGGGTGCCGTCGGCGCAGCGGGAAGGGTCAGCTCCAGCTGGCGTGCAGCGGCTTGCCCTCGGCGTAACCGGCGGCGCTCTGGACACCGACGATCGCCTTCTCGGCGAACTCCTCCAGCGAGGCGGCACCGGCGTACGTGCACGAGGAGCGGACACCCGCGATGATCGAGTCGATCAGGTCCTCGACGCCCGGACGGGTCGGGTCGAGGAACATGCGCGAGGTGGAGATGCCCTCCTCGAACAGCGCCTTGCGGGCGCGGTCGTACGCCGACTCCTCGCTCGTGCGGTTGCGCACGGCGCGGGCGGAGGCCATGCCGAACGACTCCTTGTACGCCCGGCCGTCGGCCGAGTGCTGGAGGTCGCCGGGCGACTCGAACGTACCGGCGAACCAGGAGCCGACCATGACGTTGGACGCGCCGGCGGCGAGCGCCATCGCGACGTCGCGCGGGTGACGGATGCCGCCGTCGGCCCAGACGTGCTTGCCGAACTTCTTCGCCTCGGCGGCGCACTCCATGACGGCGGAAAACTGCGGCCGGCCCACGCCGGTCATCATGCGGGTGGTGCACATGGCGCCGGGGCCGACACCGACCTTGATGATGTCCGCGCCGGCCTCGACGAGGTCGCGCACACCCTCGGCGGCGACGATGTTGCCCGCGACGATCGGGACCTGCGGGTCGAGCGCGCGCACGGCCTTGACCGCGGCGATCATCGACTCCTGGTGCCCGTGCGCGGTGTCCACGACGAGCGTGTCCACACCGGCGTCGAGCAGCTGCTTGGCCTTGCCCGCGACGTCGCCGTTGATCCCGACGGCGGCCGCGATGCGCAGCTTGCCGGCGCCGTCGGTGGCGGGCGTGTAGAGCGTCGCGCGCAGGGCGCCCTTGCGGGTCAGGACACCGGCCAGGCGGCCGTCCTTGTCGACGGCGGGCGCGTACTTGCGGTTGGCGTGGTCGAGCCGGTTGAAGGCCTCGCGCGGGTCGATGCCGGCGTCCAGCAGGACCAGGTCCCGGGACATGACCTCGGACAGCTGCGTGAAGCGGTCGACGCCGGTCAGGTCGTGGTCCGTGACGACACCGACGGGACGGCGCTCGGCGTCCACGACGACACCCGCTCCGTGGGCCCGCTTGGGCAGCAGCGACAGCGCGTCGGCGACGGTCTGCGAGGGGGCCAGGACGATCGGGGTGTCGAGCACCAGGTGGCGCGACTTCACCCAGGAGACGACCTCGGTGACGACGTCGATCGGGATGTCCTGCGGAATGACGACGAGCCCGCCGCGACGCGCCACGGTCTCGGCCATCCGGCGGCCGGCGATCGCGGTCATGTTCGCCACGACCAGGGGGATGGTGGTGCCGGTGCCGTCGGGCGACGCGAGGTCCACGCCCTGGCGGGAGCCGACGGCCGACCGGCTCGGCACCATGAATACGTCGTCGTACGTGAGGTCGTACGGCGGCTTCAGATCGTTGAGGAAACGCACGTGCTGAACATCCCAGTCGTTCGGAGTTGGCCCCCGGGCATTTCAGCCGGGGAAAAACGCACGTACTTCAGTGTCCCATGAGCGTGCCCGCAGACCCTCCGGGCCGAACATCCAGGCCGCGGCGGGTGCACTCGTCGGATCCTCCGAACGTACGCTCCCCGGACCGAAGGAAGGGCTCCTCCGAACGGAAAGCGACGCTCAGTCGTCGGGGTCCGCCCGGTCCAGCGCGGGCCGTGGCGCCGTACCCGTCTCGCTCAGCAGGTAGTCGGCCGCCGCGGTGTCGGTGACCAGACTGGTCACCAGACCGGATCTGAGTACGGCGTCGATGGCGGCCGCCTTGCGCAGACCGCCCGCGATGGCCACCACCTCGGGGATCCGCCGCAGCCGGTCCGCCTCGACGGTGATGCACCGCTCCCCCAGGTCGCGCCCGACCCGGCGGCCCTGCGCGTCGAAGAGGTGCGCGGACATCTCGGCCGCGACGCCTAGCGAGGCGTAGTGCGCGCGTTCCTCGTCGGAGAGCATGTCGTGGACGGTGGAGATGCCCGTCTCCCACGAGCCGATGGACACGGCGGCGACGGTTACCTTGTCGAAGTACTCGAAGGCCCGCGCGATACCCGTCTGGCTGCGCAGCGCCGCCGCGGTCGCCGGGTCGGGCAGCAGCATCGGGGCGTAGATCGGGTGCGCCTCGCCGCCGGAGACCTGCGCCGCGCGGCGCACCGCCTCCACCGAGCCGCGCTCCGCCGTGCCCGCGTCGTACACGCCGGTCAGCTGGACGACCGTGCACGGCGGCAGCTGGTGCAGCGCCGCCGCCATGTGGATGGTGGAGCGGCCCCAGGCCAGGCCCAGTACGTCGCCCTCGTTCACCAGCTCGCCGAGCAGGTCGGCCGCGACCTCGCCGAGGTTCTCCGGGTCGGTGGGCGCGCTGCCGGCGAAGCCGGGAGATCCGGGGAGGGCGTCCTCGGTGGCGTCGGCCGGGGACTCGACGACGACCGCGTGCCGCAGGCCGTAGCGGGCGCGCAGCGCGTCGGAGCGCTCCGCGTCCAGCTCGGCGGGCACCCTGATCTCGATCCGTACGAGATCGCGCTCCAGGGCGGTCTCCAGGACCCGGGCCACCTTGAAGCGGCTGACGCCGAACTCCTCGGCGATCTGGATCTTGGACTTGCCCTCCAGGTAGAAGCGGCGGGCCATGGCCGCCGCCTGGACCAGCTCTGCGGGTCCCATCCGCAGGGCTGACCGGCCCGCCGACATTGCAGACACCGCGATCTCCTCACTGCTGTTCACACTCTGGGCTCGCTGTTCATCCTGTCAGATCAGCGAGACCTTGATCAGCCCCGAAGGGCGGCGTTCACCGAGCCTTGGCTCAGTGGCCGCATGCCCAGCCGGCCGTGGCCGTGGTCTCGGTCGCCTGGTTGCGCAGCATGCGCACGGCGGCGGCCGGGTCGTCCGTCCCGTACACGGCGGAACCGGCGACGAAGACGTCCGCGCCGGCCTCCGCGCACCGCTCGATCGTCGACGCCGATACGCCGCCGTCCACCTGGAGCCACAGCTCCAGGCCGTGCTTGGAGATCAGCTCACGGGTACGGCGGATCTTCGGCAGCATGATGTCGAGGAACGCCTGGCCGCCGAAGCCCGGTTCCACGGTCATGATCAGCAGCATGTCGAGCTCGGGGAGCAGGTCCTCGTACGGCTCGATGGGCGTGGCCGGCTTGAGCGCCATGGACGCGCGGGCGCCCTTGGCACGGATCTCGCGGGCCGTGCGGACGGGGGCGGCGCACGCCTCGGCGTGGAAGGTGACCGATCTGGCGCCCGCCTCGACGTACTGCGGGGCCCAGCGATCGGCGTCCTCGATCATCAGGTGGCAGTCCAGCGGGATGTCCGTCGCGCGACTGAGGGACTCCACGATCGGGACGCCCAGCGTGAGGTTGGGGACGAAGTGGTTGTCCATCACGTCGACATGGAGCCAGTCGGCGCCCTCGACGGCCTTCGCCTCCTCCGCCAGGCGGGAGAAGTCTGCGGAGAGGATACTGGGATTGATCTGAACAGCCATGGGCCAAGCCTGCCACGTTCCGGGGCGCTTCCTCTCCTCGGTGGGCTCCTCGGTACGGACCAGAGGCGCCCGGGATCAGCACAGTCCTCGCAATCCTGGCGATTCGGCCCACGACCAAGGGTCTTTGGGGGCGCCATGCCGCACTCTCACGAGCTTCCGCCGCCGCGGAAAGGTATCGCGCACCTGGTCTGCGGGCGGCGCAGCAAATGGGTCGTGGTGGTGCTGTGGCTGGTGGTGATCATGCTGGCCTTCCCGCTCGCGTCGAAACTCACCGACGCCCAGGACAACGAAGCCTCCTCCTGGCTCCCCGGAAAGGCCGAGTCGACCCAAGTCCTCCAGGAGGCGGAGGAGTTCCGGCCCGAGGTCATCCCGGCGGTCGTGGTGTACGCGCGCGAGAGCGGCCTCACGGGCGCCGACCGGGCACGCATCGCCGAGGACGTCGCCGCGTTCAAGGAGCTGCGGGAGCACGGGGTGCGCGGCGCCGAGACGCAGGGCCCCGTCCTGGACCGGCCGGTCGATCCGCGGGCCGCCCAGGTCTACGTACCGATCACGATGGACGAGAAGGGCTGGGACCGGCTGGCGCCCGCCGTCGATTCCATTCGCGCGGAGACGGGCACCGGCGAAGCCGGGCTCGCGGTGCACGTCACGGGGCCGGGCGGCACGAACGCCGACTTCTCCGAGGCTTTCGAGGGCATCGACTCGACGCTGCTGCTCGCGGCGCTCGGTGTGGTCGTCGTGATGCTGCTGATCACCTACCGCAGTCCGACGCTGCTGCTCGTACCGGTGGTCGCGGTGATCGGCGCGCTGTCCGCCGCGCAGGCGCTCATCTACCTGTTGGCGGAACACGCCGACCTGACGGTCAACGGCCAGAGCGCCGGCATCCTCACGGTCCTCGTCTTCGGCGCGGGGACGGACTACGCCCTGCTGCTGATCGCCCGGTACCGCGAGGAGCTGCGCCGCCACGAGGACCGGCACGAAGCCATGGCGCTGGCCCTGCACCGGGCCGGACCGGCGGTACTGGCCAGTGGCGCGACCGTCGTGCTCGGCATGCTCGTGCTGATGGTCGCGGAGATGAACTCCACCAGCGGACTCGGCCCGGTCGCCGCGATCGGTGTCGCCGTCGCCCTGCTGGCCATGCTGACGCTGTTCCCCGCGCTCCTGGTGATCTTCGGCCGCTGGATCTTCTGGCCCGTGATCCCGCACCTCGGCTCGCCCGAGCCCACCGAGCACGGTGTCTGGGCGCGTACGGGCGCGGGCATCGCCCGGCGTCCGAGGGCCGTCTGGGCCGTCACGGTCCTGGTGCTCGCCGTCTTCTCCCTGGGGCTGACGCAACTGCGGGCCGAGGGTGTCAACAACGCCGACGCGTTCACGGGCAAGCCCGATTCGATCACCGGACAGGAGGTCCAGGCCAGGTACTTCCCGGCGGGCAGCGGCACTCCGCTGGTGATCATCACCAACGCCGAGGAGGCCAGGCAGGTCGGCGAGACGGTGGCCCGGACGAACGGGGTGGTGCCGGAGTCGATCGCCGTACCTCCGGGCACGAAGCCCGAGCACGACGGCCGGGTGCTGATCGAGGCGACGATGACGGAGCGCGGCGACAGCGCGGCCGCGAAGGACACGGTGGAGCGCGTACGGGACGCGGTGCACGCCGTTCCGGACGCCGATGCCCAGGTGGGCGGCGGCACCGCCGCCCTGGTCGACATGGACCGGGCCACCGCGCACGACAACGTGCTGATCATCCCGCTCATCCTGGCCGTGGTGCTGCTGGTGCTCGTCCTGCTGCTGCGCTCGCTCGTCGCGCCACTGCTCCTGATCGCGACGGTCGTGCTGTCGTTCGCGGCGGCCCTGGGCCTGAGCGCGTTCGCCTTCCGCCACATCTTCGACTACGCGGGCGAGACGACGGACTTCCCGCTGTTCGTCTTCGTGTTCCTGGTGGCGCTCGGCATCGACTACAACATCTTCCTGTCCACCCGCATCCGCGAGGAGGCCCACCGCCAGGGCACCAGGGCGGGTGTGGTGACCGGGCTGGCGACCACCGGCGCGGTCATCACGTCGGCCGGCCTCGTCCTGGCGGGCACGTTCGCCGCCCTGGGCACCCTGCCGCTGGTGGCCTTCGCGGAGATCGGCTTCGCGGTCGCGCTGGGCGTACTGCTCGACACGCTCGTCGTACGGTCCGTACTGGTACCGGCACTGTTCCTGGACGCCGGTCCGAAGGTGTGGTGGCCGCACCGCCTGGCCCGCGACGACAGGTAGCGGCGGGCCCCTCCCTCACCAGTGGTCACGCACTCACCAACTGGCCCCTCACTCACCACTCGATCTCGTCGCCGGAAACCGTCTCGGCGTGCATGTTGCGGCGCATCATCTCCAGCGCCGCTTCGGCCAGCGGCCGGTGGATGTGCGCCACGGCGTCCCGGGGCACGGTCACCCGCAGGTGCCTGATGTGCGCGTCGAGCGCCGAGTACAGCACGCACTGCTCGGTGACCTGGCCGCACAGCACCACATGGTCGATGCCCAGCGAGTTCAGCAGGTAGCCGAGCGGTGTCTCGAAAGAAGATCGAGTGGCGGGCCTTGACCACGAAGAGCGAGTCGTCGTCGGGCTCCAGCGGCCGCACCAGCTCGGCGTGCGGCCCGGCCAGCGCGGTAGCGAGGATCTCGCCGTGGTGCGAGCGCCATTCGCCGAAGTTGTCGTTGACGTAGACGACCGGAACGCCGCTCTCCCTGGCGCGCTTCAGCAGCCGGACGATCGCCGGTACGGCCTCGCGCGCCGAGGGAAGCAGCAGGTCGGCGTCGTCATAATCATAGGTGTTGATCATGTCGATGACGATGAGAGCGGTCTTTCCCATACGCCCCAGGGTTCCCGAAAACCTGCGCTCGCCCCACTCGGCACGCTGCCGTCAGGCGGTACGCCGCAGCAGCGCCAGGTACATCGCGTCCGTGCCGTGCATGTGCGGCCACAGCTGTACGTCGGGCCCGTCGCCCAGCGCCGGAACGCCCGACATCAGCGGCCTGGCGTCGATCCACTCGGCCTCCACCGGGTCGTGCCCGCCGCGCCCCTTGAGGCCGCGCCCCTTGAGTACGTCGTCGACGACGATCCGGGTCTCCGCGAGGTGCGGGGAGCACGTCGCGTATCCAACGACGCCCCCCACACGGACCGCGTTCAGCGCCTCGCGCAGCAGCCCGCGCTGGAGCGGCGCGAAGCCCTCCAGGTCATCGGCGCGGCGCCGCCAGCGCGCCTCGGGGCGGCGGCGCAGCGCGCCGAGCCCGGAGCACGGCACGTCCATCAGGACCCGGTCGAACGAACCGGGGAGCCACGGCGGGTTCAGCCCGTCGGCGGCGACGACCTGGTACGGGCCCGGGTTGCCGGCGAGCGCCCGCTCCACGAGGCGGGCGCGGTGCGGCTGCTTCTCGGCGGCCAGCAGGGCCGCGCCGCGCTGCGAGGCGAGCCCGGCCAGCATGGCCGCCTTGCCGCCCGGACCGGCGCAGCCGTCCAGCCAGCGTTCGTCCCGCCCTTCGACGGGCGCGTTCGCGAGCGCCAGGGCGACGAGCTGGCTGCCCTCGTCCTGAACGCCGGCCCGACCCTCGCGGACGGCGTCGATGGCCCCCGGCTCGCCGCCCTCGGCCAGCCGTACGGCGTACGGCGACCAGCGGCCCGGCAGCCCGGCCTCCTCGCCCAGTACGTCCATCAGCTCGTCGGCAGTGGAGCGGCCGGGGCGGGCGACCAGCGTCACCTCGGGCCGCTCGTTGTCGGCCTCCAGCAGGTCCTCGATGCCGGCGCGGCCGCCGCCCAGGGCGTCCCAGAGCGCGGAGACGATCCAGCGCGGGTGGGAGTGGACGACGGACAGGTGCGCCTCGGCGTCGTCGTCGTACGGCGGGGCGACCTGCTTCACCCACGCGTCGAGGTCCTGCGCGGAGATCTTCCGCAGCACCGCGTTGACGAACTTCGCGCGCCCCTCGCCGAGCACCACACGTGCCAGCTCCACGCTCGCCGAGACGGCGGCGTGCGTCGGGATGCGGGTACCGAGCAGCTGGTGCGCGCCGAGGGCCAGCACGTCGAGGACCGGGGGGTCCACCTCGCGCAGCGGCCGGTCGATGCAGGCCCTGATGACCGCGTCGTACGTGCCCTGGCGGCGCAGCGTCCCGTACACGAGCTCGGTCGCGAGGGCCGCGTCACGCTCGTCGAAGTTGCCCTTGGCGCGGGCCTTCTTGAGGAGCGGCGGCAGGACGAGGTTGGCGTACGCGTCGCGCTCGTCGACGGCGCGCAGCGCCTCGAAGGCGAGGAAGCGGACCGGGTCCTTCTGGGGACGCCGGTGCGGCTTGGCGGGACGCTTGGCGGCCCGCTTGGCGGGACTGCTGCTTGGCTGGTCACTCACGAAAAAGGTGCTCCGCTGGAGAGGGGGACGAACCCTCTCAGCGTACGTCCGCCGCGCCCAGGTGTTCGCCCGGGGCGATCCGCACGCCGCGCGCCCAGTCGGCCGCGAGCATCGGCTTCTTGCCCTGCGGCTGCACCCAAAGGAGTTCGACCGGGTGAGATCCGGTTCCCGCGTACACGTACTTCTTCCCGGCCGCCAGCTCGCCGGGCTCCAGGTCCGCCTCGGTCCGCTCCGGCAGCGGCCTGACCGCGACCAGCTTGAGCCGCTCGCCGCGGAACACCGTCCAGGCGCCGGGCGCGGGCGTGCAGCCGCGCACCACACGGTCGACGCGCAGCGCGGGCGCCTTCCAGTCGATGTGTGCGTCCTCGACGCTGATCTTGGGGGCGAGCGTGATGCCCTCGGCCGGCTGCGGCACGGCGTGCAGAGTGCCGTCCTCGATGCCGTCCATGGTGGCGGCGAGCAAACCGGACCCGGCGAAGGCGAGGCGGGTGAGCAGGTCGCCGCTGGTGTCGGTGGGGCGTACGTCCTCGGTCACCACGCCGTACACCGGACCGGAGTCGAGCCCTTCCTCGATGAGGAACGTCGAGGCGCCCGTGACCTCGTCACCCGCGAGGATGGCGTGCTGCACGGGAGCGGCGCCGCGCCAGGCCGGCAGCAGCGAGAAGTGCAGGTTGACCCAGCCCCTGGCGGGGATGTCGAGGGCGGCCCTGGGCAGCAGCGCGCCGTAGGCGACCACGGGGCAGCAGTCCGGCGCGATCTCGCGCAGCCGCGCGAGGAAGTCCTCGTCGCGCGGGTGGGCCGGCTTGAGCACCTCGATCCCGGCCTCTTCCGCACGCGCGGCGACGGGGCTTGCGACCAGCCTGCGGCCGCGTCCCGCCGGGGCGTCGGGCCGGGTGACGACGGCGGCGACCTCGTGCCGGTCGGAGGCGATCAGGGCGTCCAGGGCGGGTACGGCGACCTCGGGGGTGCCTGCGAAGACGAGCTTCATCGGTGGCGCGGGCCTCTCGGGCAGGAAGGGCGGAACGGATGCGGCGTCAGGAGGCACACCAGTCTATGGGCCTCTGCGGGGCCTGGCCTCAGGGGGCGTACGAAGATCCGCGCGCCCCGCGCGGATGCGCATACGCCCCGGCAGCGTGACCCCGGTGCCGGGTGACGCGTTGGTCAAGAGAGATTGACCGACACGGCCCGCACGCGCGGCCCCGACTCCCCTTTCCGCTTCGGACTCCTTCCTTCTTCCGCCCTTCTTTCACGCCGGTTCGAGAGGCTTGTTCATGGCCGACCACGCAACCCACGACGCCCAAGCACGGGCCAGCCTGCATCTGTTGGTACGGGACATCGAGCGGGTGCGCCGGCAGGTGGACGCACTGCGCACCCTCACCGCCCAGCTCGGCAACGTCTACCGCCCGCGTCGCTCCGGCCCTTCCACGGGCTTCGTCGTCTACGGCCGGGCCCCGGCGCCGACGGTCCGCCTCGCGCAGGAGCTGCGGGACAGCGTCGAGACGCTGGTGACCGCCGCCGTGGACTTCGACCGTTCGCTCGGCTTCTCCTGGGACGCGGTCGGCTCGGCGCTCGGCGTGACGAAGCAGGCCGTGCACCGCCGTTACGGGGCGCGGCGGGCCGCGGCGCAGACGGGTGCGCCGGCCGAGACCGAGCTGGCCGCCGAGACGACGACCGCCACCCGTACGCTGCCCGCCCCGGCGGCCCTGCCGTCCGTACCGGCGGCCCGTTCCATGCCCCCGCAGCCGACGGCCGCGACCCAGTCGCTGCGCGACGAACTGCGCCCGACCGCCTTCCCGGGCCCCCGCAACGGCTGACCCGGCGGGGGGCTGGCTCCCGCGGCCCCGGGGCCTGCCGACCCGGGGCCCGGGGCAAAGGGCCAGGGGCTGCGGGCGGACTAGCCAATGTCCGGCGGGTCGATCCTGATCCGCACCGGATCGCCGCCCCCGCGAGCCAGCCGCGCCGCCTGCGCCGCCTTCAGCGACGCGGCGAGCGCCGCCCCGCTGCCCGGCGGCACTCTCAGCAGCGCCCGCTCCCACACCTCGCCCACCGGCGGGTCGCCCGGCCTGCGGGGACGGCCGGGCTCCGTGACGCGCAGCGGCACCGGGCCCAGGACCTCGGCGTCGCCCGGCAGTTCGGCCGCCGCCAGGAACGCGGCGATCGCCTCGGGCCGGCCGCTCACCGCCGCCATCCGCGACACCGGCGGGAAGCCCAGCTCCGCCCGCTCCGCCAGCTCGCGCTGCGCGTGGCCCACCGGGTCCCACCGCACCAGCGCCTGCACCGGCCGCAACGACGGCTCGGCGACCACGACCACCGTGCCGCCCTCCCCCTGCCCCCTGACCAGCGCCGAGGCGCTGGTCCAGCGCCGCAGCGCCTCCTCCCCCGCACGCAGATCCGGCCGCCCGAGCATCGCCCAGCCGTCGAGCAGCAGCGCCGCCGCGTAACCGC
Organism: Streptomyces agglomeratus; assembly: GCF_001746415.1. Classification (NCBI taxonomy): domain Bacteria; kingdom Bacillati; phylum Actinomycetota; class Actinomycetes; order Kitasatosporales; family Streptomycetaceae; genus Streptomyces; species Streptomyces agglomeratus. Next base: position 6,530,366 of record NZ_MEHJ01000001.1, on the reverse strand, counting down.
CCTCGGCCACCGGCTCCGCACCCGGCGTACTGACCACGAGCGCGGGCACCCCCGGCACACTCTCCAGCACATGGTCGCGCCCGGACGTGCGCACCGGCACGGCCGGGAACGCCCGCCCCAGCTCCTCCGCCGTGCGCCGCGCCCCGACCACCTGCGCCCGCAGCCGTACGCTCCCGCACTCGCCGCACCGCCACCCGGCCGCGTCCCGGCCGCACCACCCGCAGTGCAGTTCCCGCTGGTCGGCGGCTTCGAGCGGCCCCGCGCAGTGGCGGCACCTCGCGGGCGTACGGCACCGCTCGCAGGCCAGGCTCGGTACGTACCCGCGCCGGGGCACCTGCACCAGCACCGGCCCGGTCCTGAGCCCGTCCCGCACGGTCTGCCACGCCAGGCTCGGCAGCCGCGCCGCCCGCGCGGCCCCGTCCCGCGCCACCTCCTCGTCGCCCACGGTACGAATCAGCGGAGCCGCGGCCCGGACCTGGTCGCGCGCGGCCCGCAGCGGGACGGCCCACTTGCTCTCGACGAGCTGAGCCGCCTCGACCGTGCAGCTGACGGCCCCCAGCAGAAAGCCGCATCTGCTGTGCTGCGCCCGCAGCTCCAGCACCTCCCGCACGTGCGGGAACGGCGCGTGGTCGTCGCTGTGGCTCGAATCCCCGTCGTCCCACACCGCGACCAGCCCCAGGTCCGTCACCGGGGCGAACATCGCGGCCCGCGTCCCTATGACGGCCCGCACCGAGCCCCGCCGCGCGGCCAGCCACTGCCGGTAGCGCTTCTGGGGCCCGGCGTCGGCGGTCAGCAGCGTGTGATGCCCCTTGCCCACCAGCGCGGTGAGCGCGGCGTCCACCCGGGCCGCGCTCCGCCCGTCCGGCAGCACGACGAGCGCGCCCCGCCCGGAGGCCAGCGTCGCCGCCACCGCCCGCGCCAGCTCGTCGGGCCAGTGCGGGCCGGGCAGCGCGTTCCACACGGCCCGTGGCGCCCCGCCCGCCGCCAGCTCCCGCAGGAACGCGGGACCGTACGCGTACCGCTCCCATGTCCCGGCCGCCGGAGCATCCGGCGGCGGCAGCGGCTCGGGTGAGGGCTTGGCCTCGGCGGGCCCGTTGCGCGGCGGAACGGCGAGCTGGAGGACGTCCGCGAGGCTCCCCGCGTACCGGTCGGCGATCGCCCGCGAGAGAGCGAGCAGCTCGGGGCTCAGTACGGGCTCCGGGGACACCACATAGGCGAGCGCGGCCAGCGGCCCGGCGTAGTCCGACTCGGCCCGCCGCTCGATGAGGAAGCCGTCGATCATCCCCCCGCCCTCGCGACGCCCTTCGCGCACGTTGTGCGCCCCGGCCCCGAACCGCACCCGGACGCGCACCCCCGGCTGCGCGACGGCGTCCAGCTCCTCGGTCACGGCGTAGTCGAAGTACTGGTCGAGGTGCAGGACCCCCTTGTTGACCATGACCCGGGCGACGGGCAGCTCCTTCGCCAGCGGCGCCCCCCGCCAGGTCCGCGGCTTGGCCTTCGGAACGTTGGCCTTGCGGACCGTCTCCCGGATGAGCGCAAGCTGCTCCGGCGCGCCGCCCCCGGGCTCTTCGGACCGCTCGTCGTTCCTGCTCACAGCCAAATTCCTACCAGACGTCACTGACAACGCGGCAAGCGCGAAGGCCCCGGACCGATACGGTCCGGGGCCTTCGCGGCCGAGCGGTGAAGCGGAGCGGACCGGTCAGAGACCGGCCGCCGTGCGCAGTGCCTCGACGCGGTCCGTGCGCTCCCAGGTGAAGTCGGGAAGCTCGCGGCCGAAGTGGCCGTACGCCGCCGTCTGGGCGTAGATCGGGCGCAGCAGATCGAGGTCGCGGATGATCGCGGCCGGACGGAGGTCGAAGACCTCGGCGATGGCGTTCTCGATCTTCTCGGTGGCAAGCGTGGCGGTGCCGAAGGTTTCGACGAACAGACCCACCGGCTCGGCCTTGCCGATCGCGTACGCGACCTGGACCTCGCACCGGGCGGCGAGGCCCGCGGCGACGACGTTCTTGGCGACCCAGCGCATCGCGTACGCCGCGGAGCGGTCGACCTTGGACGGGTCCTTGCCGGAGAACGCGCCGCCGCCGTGCCGGGCCATGCCGCCGTACGTGTCAATGATGATCTTGCGGCCGGTGAGGCCGGCGTCGCCCATCGGGCCGCCGATCTCGAAGCGCCCGGTCGGGTTGACCAGCAGGCGGTAGCCCTCGGTGTCCAGCTTGATGCCGTCCTCGAGGAGCCCGGTCAGGACGTGCTCGACGACGAACTCTCGGATGTCGGGAGCGAGCAGCGAGTCGAGGTCGATGTCCGACGCGTGCTGCGAGGAGACGACGACCGTGTCGAGGCGGACGGCCTTGTCGCCGTCGTACTCGATGGTGACCTGGGTCTTGCCGTCGGGGCGCAGGTACGGGATCGTCCCGTTCTTGCGGACCTCGGAGAGCCGGCGCGAGAGCTGGTGCGCGAGGTGGATCGGCAGCGGCATCAGCTCGGGCGTCTCGTCGCACGCGTAACCGAACATCAGGCCCTGGTCGCCCGCGCCCTGCTTGTCGAGCTCGTCGTCATCGCCCTCGACGCGCGTCTCGTACGCCGTGTCGACACCCTGCGCGATGTCCGGGGACTGGGCGCCGATGGACACCGAGACGCCGCACGAGGCGCCGTCGAAGCCCTTCTTCGAGGAGTCGTACCCGATGTCGAGGATCTTGTTGCGTACGAGCGTGGGGATGTCGGCGTAAGCCTTGGTCGTCACTTCGCCGGCGACGTGCACCAGGCCGGTGGTGATCAAGGTCTCCACGGCGACCCGGGAAGCCGGGTCCTCCCGCAGGAGCGCGTCGAGGATCGTGTCGCTGATCTGGTCAGCGATCTTGTCGGGGTGGCCCTCGGTCACGGACTCCGAGGTGAACAGGCGGCGGGACACATCGCTCCCTGGGGTTGCAGCGGCTGCTGGCTGAGCATTGATGGAACGAGCCGGGAGCTGCGCCCGGCGTCGGTCCGGGACCAGTTTATCGGTCGCATCCGGTCGGCGGACCACGCGTCTCGCTTGTTGGAGGCCCTGTGACCAGCGGCACTGCATTGTGCAGCACGGTCAACGCCCCGCACCAGAGGGCGAAACGCCGGATTTGCAAGGACTTCGGGCCTCGGGCGAAGCACCCCAGGATTTAATCGAGCCGTCGTGTCACCAGATCCCAGACCGTGTCGGCCAGCGCCTCCTTGGGTCCGTACGGCACCGGGGTCTCGCCCCCGTCGGCGTCGAGCACGACGGCTTCGTTCTCCTCGGAGCCGAACGTCTTGCGCTCCCCCACCTCATTGACGACCAGCAGGTCACAGCCCTTGCGGCGCAGTTTGTCCCGGCCGTTGGCGAGGACGTTGTCGGTCTCGGCGGCGAAGCCGACGACCACCTGTCCGGGCCGTCCGCGCCGCTCGGCGGAGATCTCGGCGAGGATGTCCGGGTTACGGACCAGCTCGACGGCGGCCGGCTCCTGGCCGTCCTTCTTCTTGATCTTTCCCTCGGCGTACACCGCCGGGCGGAAATCGGCCACCGCTGCGGCCATCACCACGACGTCCGCGTCCGCCGCCGCCTTCAGGACCGCCTCGCGCAGCTGTACCGCCGTCCCGGCACGGACGACATCGGCGCCCGCCGGGTCCGGCAGACCGGTGTTCGCCTCGATCAGCGTGACCCGCGCGCCCCGCGCGACGGCCGTACGGGCGAGGGCGTACCCCTGCTTGCCGGAGGAACGATTCCCCAGGTAGCGGACGGGGTCGAGCGGCTCACGCGTACCGCCCGCGCTGATCACGACGTGCCTCCCCGCGAGGTCCGGACGCGTCACGCCCCGCGCGAGCACGCGGCGGCAGACCTCGAAGATCTCGTCCGGGTCGGGCAGCCGGCCCTTGCCGGTGTCGACGCCGGTCAGCCGCCCCACGGCGGGCTCGACGACAACGGCGCCGCGGCGGCGCAGGGTGGCGACGTTCTCCTGGGTGGCGGGGTGCTCCCACATCTCGGTGTGCATCGCGGGCGCGAAGATCACCGGACATCGCGCGGTGAGCAGGGTGTTCGTCAGGAGGTCGTCGGCCAGTCCGTGGGCCGCCCTGGCCAGCATGTCCGCCGTGGCGGGGGCGACGACGACCAGGTCGGCGGCCTGTCCGATCCGCACGTGCGGCACCTCGTGCACCGACTCCCAGACCTCCGCCGAAACAGGGTTGCCGGACAGCGCCGACCAGGTGGCGGCGCCGACGAAGTGGAGCGACGCCTCGGTCGGCACGACCCGCACATCATGGCCGGATTCCGTCAGTCGGCGCAGCAGCTCGCACGCCTTGTAGGCGGCGATGCCTCCGCTGACCCCCAGCACGACCTTGGGCTTGTCCACTGCGTCTCCCCGCTTCGTACGACGGTTACGTCCCCTATGACACACCTATGACACACCACAGGCCCGGCAGTCTGACTGCCGGGCCTGTGGTGAAAAGATTCCTGCGCCTGCTGACTACTGAGCCGGGCCCTCGATGGCCTCGGAGGTCAGCAGACCCGCGTTGATCTCGCGCAGGGCGATCGAGAGCGGCTTCTCGTGGACGTGGGTGTCCACCAGAGGGCCGACGTACTCGAGCAGACCCTCACCGAGCTGCGAGTAGTACGCGTTGATCTGACGCGCACGCTTCGCCGCGTAGATCACGAGGCTGTACTTCGAGTCCGTAGCCTCGAGCAGCTCGTCGATCGGCGGGTTGATGATGCCCTCGGGCGTGGAAATGGAAGAGGACACGCTCTACCTTCCGATAAGTGAACAGAGATCAAGCAACTTCCATCAAGGCTAGCAGCTCGCGCGCCACGTCCTCGACGGAGGTGTTGACCAGGGTGGTGTCGAACTCCGCCTCAGCGGCGAGTTCGATCTTCGCGGCCTCCAGGCGGCGCTCGATGACATCGGGCGCCTCCGTACCGCGACCGGTCAGCCTGCGGACCAGCTCGTCCCAGCTGGGCGGGGCCAGGAAGACCAGTTGAGCCTCCGGCATCGACTCACGGACGAGCCGTGCGCCCTGGAGATCGATCTCCAGGAGCACGGGCTCACCCGCTTCGAGCCGGTCGGCCACGGCACGCCGGGGCGTGCCGTAACGGTTGCCGGCGAACTCGGCCCACTCCAGCAGCTCACCGTTGGCGACGAGCTTGTCGAACTCCTCGTCGCTCACGAAGAAGTACTGGACGCCGTGGCGCTCGCCGGGTCGCGGCTTGCGTGTGGTGGCCGACACCGAGAGCCATACCTCGGGGTGGACCTTGCGCATATGGGCGACGACCGTGCTCTTACCGACGCCCGAGGGGCCGGAGAGCACGGTCAGCCGCGGACGTACGTCCGGGGGTACGGGGGTCGTCCCCCGGGATGTTGCAGCCATGGATGCGATTATCCAGGTTCTCGGGGGTGCCCGAGAACGTCAGGCGGCTCCGCCGCCGAACTCGCGCTCCAAAGAGGCGATCTGGTTGGAGCCGAGACCGCGCACACGACGGCTCTCGGAGATGCCGAGCCGCTCCATGATCTGCTTGGCACGGACCTTGCCGACGCCCGGCAGAGATTCGAGCAGGGCGGAGACCTTCATCTTGCCGACGACGTCATTCTCCTGTCCCTGCTTGATGACCTCGTGGAGCGAGGCGCCGGAGTGCTTGAGTCGATTCTTGACCTCGGCCCGCTCCCGGCGAGCCGCGGCGGCCTTTTCGAGCGCGGCTGCGCGCTGTTCAGGGGTAAGGGGCGGAAGAGCCACGCCTACGTCACCTCGGATGTCGAACTGTCGGATACGGACCGGTGAGGAAGCTGGTCGCCCCACACCAGGCGAGCAACGAACAGCGAGCTGCGAACAACGAGCTGCGCGTTTCTCTCGACGGAGACTAGCGGCCAGGACCGCTCCAGTCAGCGAGAAGCAGCGAAAAGTCCTGGTCAGCCTCTGTCGACCCAGGCATATCAGACATAACACCCCGGTTTTCGGTCAGGATTCCGTCAACCTGAATCGCCGACCCGTCGTCACCTCCCCGAGACGGCCGCCCTGACCTCGTCGGCGAAGCGAGAAGCGGACTCGCGCAGTCCGGTCACATCGGGCCCGAAGCGGAGCACACCGCGGCTCACACTCGGCACGACATTGCCGACCGCGGCCCCGAAGACCTTCGGCAGATCGGCCGGCGTCGCACCCTGCGCGCCGATGCCCGGCGCCAGCAGCGGACCGTTGATCGCCAGATCGACACCCGCGTCGCCGAGCGTCGCGCCGACCACCGCGCCGACCGACCCGAGCGGCTCGGCGCCCTCGTTCTCGGCCGCCATGTGGTCGAGCATCAGCTGCGCGAGCGACCGGCCGGAGGCGGCGGTGGCCCGCTGGACCTCGGCGCCCTCCGGGTTGGACGTCAGCGCGAGTACGAACACACCGCAGCCGTTGATCACGGCCGCGTCCAGTGCCGGACGCAGCGAGCCGAAACCGAGGTACGGCGAGACGGTCACCGCATCCGAGAAGAGCGGCGAGTCCTTGTGGAGGTACGTCTGGGCGTACGCGCCCATCGTGGAGCCGATGTCGCCGCGCTTGGCGTCCATAAGCACCAGCGCGCCGGCCGCCCTCGCCTCCTCGACCGCCTTCTCCAGTACGGCGATGCCGCGCGAGCCGAAGCGCTCGAAGAACGCCGACTGCGGCTTCAGTACGGCGACCCGGTCGGCCAGTGCCTCGACGACCGTGCGCGTGAAGGTCTCCAGCCCCTTGACGTCGTCACCCAGACCCCACGCGCTCAGCAGCGAGGCGTGCGGGTCGATGCCGACGCAGAGCGGGCCGCGGGTGTCCATGGAGCGGCGCAGGCGCGCGCCGAAGGTCTCGACGGTCGCTCCGGTCACTTGGCACTCTCCCGGGTCTCGGCGCCGACGGCGTCGGCGAGCGTGGCGTACGGGCTGTTCGCGAGACGCTCGGCGAGGCCCTGGTGGATCGAGCGGGCCCAGAAGGGTCCCTCGTAGATGAAGGCGCTGTAGCCCTGGACGAGCGTGGCGCCCGCCAGGATGCGCTGCCAGGCGTCGTCGGCGTTCTCGACGCCCCCGACCCCGATCAGGGTGATCCGGTCGCCCACGCGGGCGTACAGGCGGCGCAGGACCTCCAGGGAGCGCGCCTTGACGGGCGCTCCGGACAGTCCGCCGGTCTCGTTGACCAGGGCCGGGTCGGACTTCAGGCCGAGGCCCTCGCGCGCGATGGTGGTGTTGGTGGCGATGATGCCGTCCAGTCCGAGCTCCAGCGCGAGGTCGGCGACGGCGTCGACGTCCTCGTCGGCCAGGTCGGGCGCGATCTTCACGAGCAGCGGGACGCGGCGGCCGGTGACCGTACGGTCGGCCGCCTCGCGCACCGCCGTCAGCAGCGGGCGCAGCGACTCGGTGGCCTGGAGGTTGCGCAGGCCCGGGGTGTTCGGGGACGAGACGTTGACGACGAGGTAGTCGGCGTGGGCGGCGAGCCGCTCGGTGGAGGCGACGTAGTCGGCGACGGCCTCCTCCTCCGGAACGATCTTGGTCTTGCCGATGTTGACGCCGACGACCGTCTTGAAGACGGGGTTACGGGCCGCCAGGCGGGCCGCCACGGCCTCGGAGCCTTCGTTGTTGAACCCCATGCGGTTGATGAGCGCGCGGTCCTTCACGAGGCGGAAGAGGCGCGTCTTGGGGTTGCCGGGCTGCGGCTGGGCGGTGACCGTACCGATTTCGATGTGATCGAAGCCGAGCATCGACATCCCGTCGATGGCGACCGCGTTCTTGTCGAAGCCGGCGGCGAGACCGAACGGGCCGTGCATGCGCAGGCCCAGTGCCTCGGTGCGCAGCGAGGTGTGCCGCGGCGCCAGGACCGCGGCGACGAAGGTGCGCAGGACGGGGACGCGGGCCGCGAGGCGGATCCAGCGGAAGGCCGTGTAGTGGGCCTGCTCGGGGTCCATGCGCTTGAAGACGAGGTCGAAGAAGAGTTTGTACATCGGCTGGGTGCTTTCCTCAGGAGGCTCGGGCGGCGGGCTGGGCTCATGAAGAGGGGGACACCGCATCCGGTGTCCCCCTCCTGTGCCGCTAGACCTCGCGGGCCGCGGTCAGGTGTTCCGCGTGTTCCTGGAGGGAACGCACGCCCACGTCGCCGTGGGTGAGCGCGTCGATGCCCTGGACGGCGGCCGCGAGGGCCTGGACCGTCGTGAGGCAGGGAACGCTGCGGGCCACGGCGGCGGTACGGATCTCGTAGCCGTCGAGCCGGCCGCCGGTGCCGTACGGCGTGTTGACGATGAGGTCGACCTCGCCGTCGTGGATGAGCTGGACGATCGTCCGCTCGCCCTGCGGGCCCTGGCCCTCGCTCTGCTTGCGCACGACGGTGGCGTTGATGCCGTTGCGCTTGAGGACCTCGGCCGTGCCGGAGGTGGCGAGCAGCTCGAAGCCGTGAGCGACCAGCTCGCGCGCCGGGAAGATCATCGAGCGCTTGTCCCGGTTGGCGACCGAGATGAACGCCCGGCCCTTCGTCGGCAGCGGACCGTACGCGCCCGCCTGCGACTTGGCGTACGCCGTGCCGAAGACCGAGTCGATGCCCATGACCTCACCGGTCGAGCGCATCTCCGGGCCGAGGACGGTGTCCACGCCGCGGCCCTGGATGTCGCGGAAGCGGCTCCACGGCATCACGGCCTCCTTGACGGAGATCGGCGCGTCGAGCGGCAGCGTGCCGCCGTCGCCGGTCTTCGGCAGCATGCCCTCCGCGCGCAGCTCGGCGACGGTCGCGCCCAGCGAGATGCGGGCGGCGGCCTTCGCGAGCGGCACCGCGGTCGCCTTGGAGGTGAAGGGGACGGTGCGCGAGGCGCGCGGGTTGGCTTCGAGGACGTACAGGATGTCCCCGGCCATGGCGAACTGGATGTTGATCAGTCCGCGCACGCCGACACCCTTGGCGATGGCCTCGGTGGAGATCCGCAGCCGCTTGATGTCGAAGCCGCCGAGGGTGATCGGGGGCAGCGCGCAGGCGGAGTCGCCGGAGTGGATGCCGGCTTCCTCGATGTGCTCCATGACGCCGCCGAGGTACAGCTCGGTGCCGTCGTAGAGCGCGTCGACGTCGATCTCGATCGCGTCGTCGAGGAAGCGGTCGACGAGGACCGGCCGGGTGGGGCTGATCTCGGTGGACTCCGCGATGTACGAGGACAGGCGCGTCTCGTCGTACACGATCTCCATGCCGCGCCCGCCGAGCACGTACGACGGGCGTACGAGGACCGGGTAGCCGATCTCGTCGGCGATGGCCTTGGCCTCGTCGAAGGTCGTCGCGGTGCCGTGCTTGGGGGCCGGGAGGCCGGCCTCCGCGAGGACGCGGCCGAACGCGCCGCGGTCCTCGGCGGCGTGGATGGCCTCCGGCGGGGTGCCGACGACCGGGACGCCGTTGTCCTTGAGCGCCTGCGCGAGACCCAGCGGGGTCTGGCCGCCGAGCTGGACGATGACGCCCGCGATCGGGCCCGCGAGGGTCTCGGCGTGGACGATCTCCAGCACGTCCTCGAGCGTCAGCGGCTCGAAGTACAGGCGGTCGGAGGTGTCGTAGTCCGTGGAGACGGTCTCTGGGTTGCAGTTGACCATCACGGTCTCGTAGCCGGCGTCGCTGAGCGCGAAGGAGGCGTGGACGCAGGAGTAGTCGAACTCGATGCCCTGGCCGATGCGGTTCGGGCCGGAGCCCAGGATGATCACGGCGGGCTTCTCGCGCGGCGCGACCTCGGACTCCTCGTCGTACGAGGAGTAGAAGTACGGCGTCTTCGCGGCGAACTCGGCGGCGCAGGTGTCGACCGTCTTGTAGACCGGGCGGACCCCGAGCGCGTGCCGGACCTCGCGTACGACGTCCTCGCGCAGGCCGCGGATGTCACCGATCTGGGCGTCGGAGAAGCCGTGGCGCTTCGCTTCCGCGAGCAGGTCCGGGTCGAGCTTCTCAGCGGCGGCGAGGGCGTCCGCGTGCTCCTTGATGAGGAACATCTGGTCGACGAACCACGGGTCGATCTTCGTGGCGTCGAAGACCTCCTCGGGGGTGGCGCCGGCCCGGATCGCCTGCATGACGGTGTTGATGCGGCCGTCCGTGGGGACCTTGGCGATCTCCAGGAGGTCGACCTTGTCGCCCGGGTCGCCGGTGAAGGCGAACTGGCTGCCCTTCTTCTCCAGCGAGCGCAGCGCCTTCTGGAGGGCCTCGGTGAAGTTGCGGCCGATGGCCATGGCCTCGCCCACCGACTTCATGGTGGTGGTGAGGGTGGCGTCGGCGAGCGGGAACTTCTCGAACGCGAAGCGGGGCACCTTGACGACGACGTAGTCGAGCGTGGGCTCGAAGGACGCCGGGGTCTTCTCGGTGATGTCGTTCGGGATCTCGTCGAGCGTGTAGCCGACGGCGAGACGTGCGGCGATCTTGGCGATCGGGAAGCCGGTCGCCTTGGAGGCCAGCGCGGACGAACGCGACACACGCGGGTTCATCTCAATGACGATGATGCGGCCGTCGTCGGGGTTGATCGCGAACTGGATGTTGCAGCCGCCGGTGTCGACGCCGACCTCGCGGATGATCGCGATGCCGACGTCGCGCAGCCGCTGGTACTCGCGGTCGGTCAGCGTCATGGCGGGCGCGACGGTGATCGAGTCGCCGGTGTGCACGCCCATCGGGTCGAAGTTCTCGATGGAGCAGACGACCACGACGTTGTCGTTCTTGTCGCGCATCAGCTCCAGCTCGTACTCCTTCCAGCCGAGGATGGACTCCTCCAGGAGCACCTCGGTGGTCGGCGAGAGCGTGAGGCCCTGTCCGGCGATGCGGCGCAGCTCGTCCTCGTTGTGCGCGAAGCCGGAGCCGGCGCCGCCCATGGTGAAGGAGGGGCGTACGACGACGGGGTAGCCGCCGAGGGTGTCGACGCCGGCGAGGACGTCGTCCATGGAGTGGCAGATGACCGAGCGGGCGGACTCGCCGTAACCGATCTTGGCCTTGACGGCCTCGACGACGCCCTTGAAGAGGTCGCGGTCCTCGCCCTTGTTGATGGCCTCGACGTTGGCGCCGATGAGCTCGACGCCGTACTTCTCCAGCACACCCTGCTCGTGCATGGAGATCGCGGTGTTGAGCGCGGTCTGGCCGCCGAGGGTCGGCAGCAGCGCGTCGGGGCGCTCCTTGGCGATGATCTTCTCGACGAACTCCGGGGTGATCGGCTCGACGTACGTGGCGTCGGCGATCTCCGGGTCGGTCATGATCGTCGCCGGGTTGGAGTTGACCAGGATGACGCGCAGGCCCTCGGCCTTGAGGACGCGGCAGGCCTGCGTGCCGGAGTAGTCGAACTCCGCGGCCTGGCCGATGACGATCGGACCGGAGCCGATGACCAGGACGGACTGGATATCGGTGCGCTTAGGCACGCTGGCCCTCCATGAGCTGTACGAAGCGGTCGAACAGGTACGCGGCGTCGTGCGGGCCCGCTGCTGCTTCGGGGTGGTACTGGACGCTGAACGCGGGCTGGTCGAGGAGCTGGAGGCCCTCGACCACGTCGTCGTTCAGGCAGACGTGGGACACCTCGGCGCGCCCGTACGGGGTCTCGGAGACCTTGTCGAGCGGGGCGTCGACGGCGAAGCCGTGGTTGTGCGCGGTGACCTCGACCTTGCCGGTCGTGCGGTCCTGCACGGGCTGGTTGATGCCGCGGTGGCCGTACTTCAGCTTGTACGTGCCGAAGCCGAGCGCCCGGCCGAGGATCTGGTTGCCGAAGCAGATGCCGAAGAGCGGCGTCTTGCGGTCCAGGACGGCCTTGATGACGGTGAGGTCGACGGTGGACGGGTCGCCGGGGCCGTTGGAGAGGAACACTCCGTCGGGGGCGACGGCGTACACCTGCTCGGCCGTGGTGGTGGCCGGCAGGACGTGCACCTCTATGCCGCGCTCGGCCATCAGGTGCGGGGTCATGCCCTTGATGCCGAGGTCGATGGCGGCGACGGTGAACTTTTTCTCACCGATCGCGGGAACGACGTACGGCTCGTCGGTGGAGACCTCGGCGGCGAGCGAGGCGCCCACCATCTGGGGGGCCTGCTTCACCCGGGCGAGCAGCGTCTGCTCGTCGGCCAGGGCCTCGCCGGAGAAGATGCCGACGCGCATCGCGCCGCGCTCGCGCAGGTGGCGGGTGAGGGCGCGGGTGTCGATGCCGCTGATGCCCACGACGCCCTGGGCGACGAGCTGCTCGTCGAGGGAGCGGGTGGAGCGCCAGTTGGACGGGACGCGGGCGGGGTCGCGTACGACGTATCCGGCGACCCAGATCTTCTTCGACTCGTCGTCCTCGTCGTTCACACCGGTGTTGCCGACGTGCGGGGCCGTCATGACGACGACCTGGCGGTGGTAGGACGGGTCGGTGAGGGTCTCCTGGTAGCCGGTCATGCCGGTGTTGAACACCGCCTCGCCGAAGGTCTCCCCCACGGCCCCATAGGCACGGCCGCGGAAGCTGCGGCCGTCCTCCAGGACGAGTACGGCGGGAGCCTTGGCGGCGGCTCCCCGGGTGGAGATCGTCATCGTGCGGTGCCTTCCGTAGAAATGCTTGAACTGCTTGTCATGGAGTTGATCGCCTCGACCCAGGCCGTGTGCTCGGCCGCGCGGTCGGAGCGGAAGCCGGAGTCGATCAGCTTGTCGCCGTGCTGCCAGGTGACGACCAGCAGGCCGCCCTCGGCGAGGACCTTGCCCGCGATGCCCTTGTCGAGCCGCGCCTCGCGGAGCTGCCCGGCCGGTACGAAGAAGTCGGCCGCCCCGGGGCGTACGACGTCCAGCCCCGCGTCGGTCAGGGTCAGCTCGGCGCGGCTGCGCGTCCCCAGCCCGTGGGCCACGATCCGGTCCAGCCACTGCCCGGCGGTCGTGGAGCCGTGGTACCGGCCGCTCATGCTCAGCTTCGCCTCACCCGGCGCGTCCGGCGCGGCGGGGAGCTCCGGCAGGTCGGACTGGAGGACGGCGCGCCACTTCCAGCCCTGGCGCATCAGCCAGTACACGAGCGCGATGAAGAGCAGCAGCCCGACGACCCAGCCGATGCGGGCGGCCCAGTCGGTCACTTCGGCCGACTTGCGCTCCGCGGCGGCGGCGCCTGCGGCCAGATGGATGAAAGGTGTCACGCCAGATTCCCGTCGACGACCGTTGCGCGGCCCCGCAGCCAGGTGTGGGTGACGCGTCCCGGCAGCTCACGGCCCTCGTAGGGGGTGTTGCGGCTGCGGGAGGCGAAGCCCGAGGGGTCCACGGCTCCACGGTAAGCCGGATCGACCAGCGTGAGGTTGGCGGGCTCGCCTGCCGAGACGGGACGGCCGTGGCCCTCCAGGCGTCCGATGGCCGCCGGGCGGAACGACATGCGGTCCGCGACGCCCGCCCAGTCGAGGAGGCCGCTGTCGACCATCGTCTGCTGGACGACGGACAGGGCGGTCTCCAGACCGACCATGCCCATGGCGGCCGCGGCCCACTCGCAGTCCTTGTCCTCGTGCGGGTGCGGGGCGTGGTCGGTGGCGACGCAGTCGATGGTGCCGTCGGCGAGCGCCTCGCGCAGGGCCATGACGTCGGCCTCGGTGCGCAGCGGCGGGTTCACCTTGTAGACCGGGTTGTACGTGCGGACCAGCTCGTCCGTGAGCAGGAGGTGGTGCGGGGTGACCTCGGCGGTGACGTTCCAGCCCTTGGACTTGGCCCAGCGGACGATCTCCACGGAGCCGGCCGTCGACAGGTGGCAGATGTGGACGCGCGAGCCGACGTGGGCGGCGAGGAGGACGTCGCGGGCGATGATCGACTCCTCGGCGACGGCCGGCCAGCCGCCGAGACCCAGCTCGGAGGAGACGACGCCCTCGTTCATCTGGGCGCCCTCGGTGAGGCGGGGCTCCTGGGCGTGCTGGGCGACGACGCCGTCGAATGCTTTCACGTACTCCAGCGCGCGGCGCATGATCACGGCGTCGTCGACGCACTTGCCGTCGTCGGAGAAGACCTTCACCCCGGCGGCCGAGTCGTGCATGGCGCCGAGCTCGGCGAGCTTCTTGCCCTCCAGGCCGACGGTGACGGCGCCGACGGGCTGCACGTCGCAGTAGCCGGACTCCTTGCCGAGGCGCCAGACCTGCTCGACGACGCCGGCGGTGTCGGCGACCGGGAAGGTGTTGGCCATGGCGTGGACGGCGGTGAAGCCGCCGACGGCGGCGGCCTTCGTGCCGGTCAGGACGGTCTCGGAGTCCTCGCGGCCCGGCTCGCGCAGGTGGGTGTGCAGGTCGACGAGGCCGGGCAGCAGGATCTTGCCCTCGGCCTCGACGACGGTCGCGCCCTCGGCGCTCAGTCCGGTGCCGACCTCGGCGATGGTCTCGCCGTCGATCAGCACGTCCTGCGGCTCGCCGCCCAGTACCTTCGCCCCACGGATCAGGATCTTGCTCATGGCTACTTGTTCTCCTCGGTACGTGCGGGGGTGGGGCTGATGGCGGACTCGTTGCCGCCGAGAAGCAGGTACAGCACGGCCATCCGGGTGGAGACGCCGTTGGCGACCTGCTCGACGGCCGTGCAGCGGTCGGAGTCCGCGACCTGCGCCGTGATCTCCATGCCGCGGTTCATCGGGCCGGGGTGCATGACGATGGCGTGCTCGGGCATCCGGGCCATCCGGTCGCCGTCCAGGCCGTAGCGCCGCGAGTACTCGCGCTCGGTCGGGAAGAAGGCGGCGGTCATCCGCTCTCGCTGCACACGCAGCATCATCACCGCGTCGGACTTCGGCAGCACCTCGTCGAGGTTGTACGAGACCTGGCACGGCCAGTGCTCGACGCCGATCGGGACCAGCGTGGGCGGCGCCACCAGGGTCACTTCGGCGCCGAGGGTGTGCAGCAGGTGGACGTTGGAGCGCGCCACGCGGCTGTGCAGTACGTCGCCGACGATCGTGATCCGGCGTCCGTCCAGGTCACGCCCTATTCCGGCGTCGGGACCGACGAGCCGGCGGCGCATGGTGAAGGCGTCGAGCAGCGCCTGGGTGGGGTGCTCGTGCGTGCCGTCGCCCGCGTTGACGACCGCGCCGTCGATCCAGCCGGAGGTCGCGAGGCGGTAGGGGGCCCCGGAGGCGTGGTGGCGGATGACGACGGCGTCGGCGCCCATCGCCTCCAGGGTCAGCGCGGTGTCCTTCAGCGACTCGCCCTTGGAGACGGACGAGCCCTTCGCGGAGAAGTTGATGACGTCGGCGGAGAGGCGCTTGGCGGCGGCCTCGAAGGAGATGCGGGTGCGGGTCGAGTCCTCGAAGAAGAGGTTGACGACCGTACGGCCGCGCAGGGTCGGCAGCTTCTTGATCGGCCGGTCCGCGACGCGGGCCATCTCCTCGGCGGTGTCGAGGATCAGCACGGCGTCGTCGCGGGTGAGGTCGGCGGCCGAGATGAGGTGACGCTTCATCTGGTGCTCCGTGGTTCGTGAGGGGCGCGTGTGGGGAGGCGGGCAGGAGGGCAGACCGGTGCGCGGGCCCGGGGTGTCCGGGTCCGTACGGGAATGCGCTACTGCTCGCCGGCCGGAGCGGTCTGCTGGAGGCCGAGCAGCACGGCGTCGCGGCCGTCCTCCTCGGAGAGCTGGACCTTGACCGTCTCCCGCAGCGACGTGGGGAGGTTCTTGCCGACGTAGTCGGCGCGGATCGGCAGTTCGCGGTGGCCCCGGTCGACGAGGACCGCGAGCTGCACGGCGCGCGGGCGGCCGATGTCGCCGAGCGCGTCGAGCGCGGCGCGGATCGTACGGCCGGAGAACAGCACGTCGTCCACGAGCACGACGAGCCGGTCCTCGATGCCGTCACCGGGGATGTCCGTACGGGCGAGGGCACGCGCGGGACGCATCCGCAGGTCGTCGCGGTACATCGTGATGTCGAGGGAGCCGACCGGCACCGTGCGGCCGGTGATCTGTTCGAGCCTGGCGGCCAGCCGGCGGGCCAGGAAGACGCCGCGGGTGGGAATGCCGAGGAGCACCACGTCGTCGGCGCCCTTGGCGCGCTCGACGATCTCGTGAGCGATGCGGGTCAGTACCCGCTCGATGTCAGGGCCCTCGAGTACCGGGCGCGGAGCATCGGAATTAACCGTGTCCATTGGAAACGGACCTCCTTCTCCGCCTCACGGGACGGACCTTAAAGGACGTCGGAATTGCGTCAACCACGGTACCAGCTGGATTCGAGAGCCCTTGCGGGACCCCCCTCGTAGGTGGTCTGGACCCATTCGGCTTGACGCACCCAAGTAACGCTGCGTAACCTCACAGTGAGTTACCAGCCGCGCGGCGGAGCCGCACGTCGTCAAAGCGTCCGGGGAGCCATATGTCCAGCGAATACGCAAAACAGCTCGGGGCCAAGCTCCGCGCCATCCGCACCCAGCAGGGCCTTTCTCTTCACGGTGTCGAGGAGAAGTCCCAGGGCCGCTGGAAGGCCGTCGTGGTCGGCTCGTACGAGCGCGGCGACCGCGCCGTGACCGTACAGCGCCTCGCCGAGCTGGCGGACTTCTACGGCGTCCCGGTGCAGGAGCTCCTGCCGGGTACGACCCCCGGCGGCGCCGCCGAGCCGCCGCCGAAGCTCCGTCTGGACCTGGAGCGTCTTGCCCACGTCCCGGCCGAGAAGGCCGGCCCGCTCCAGCGTTACGCCGCCACGATCCAGTCGCAGCGCGGCGACTACAACGGCAAGGTCCTGTCGATCCGCCAGGACGACCTGCGCACGCTGGCCGTGATCTACGACCAGTCGCCCTCGGTCCTGACCGAGCAGCTCATCAGCTGGGGTGTGCTCGACGCGGACGCGCGCCGCGCCGTCGCCCACGAGGACATCTAGTCCGGACAGTCCGGGCAACGCCAGCAGAAACGTAACGCCGGGGCCGGCGGAAGATTTCACACTTCCGCCGGCCCCGGCGTTTTTCCGTGGGTTCACGGCGTTCCCCCGCGATTTCCCGCGCTTTTCATCGCTTTCCGGCCGCCGGACCTCCCCGGCTCCGCCCCCGGACGTGACGAAAGGGCCCGCAGTGCGCCGTGAAGCGCGCTGTGGGCCCTTTCAGCCGTCCATCGGCCGAACCGGCGCTATTCGCGCCGCAGATTCGGCTTGAGGTCCTTGAAACGGCCCAGGAGGCCGTTCACGAAGGACGGTGAGTCGTCGGTGGAGAACTCCTTGGCGAGTTGCACCGCCTCGTCGATCACCACCGCGTCGGGCGTCTCGTCCATCCACACCAGCTCGTACGTGCCGAGCCGCAGGATGTTCCGGTCGACGACCGGCATCCTGTCGATCTCCCAGTCGACCGCGTACGTGGCCATGAGGTCCTCGATGCGGTCCGCGTACTGCGCGTACCCCTCGACGAGCTGCATCGTGTACTCGCTGACCGGCGGCTGACGGGTGTCGGTCCTGGCGTGCCGCATCCAGTCCGCGAGGACCGTCTGCACGGACTCACCGCGCTGGTCGGCCTCGAAGAGGATCTGGAAGGCGCGCTTGCGCGCCGTGTTCCGGGCAGCCACGGTTAGCTGTTCACCCGGCCGAGGTAATCGCTCGTGCGGGTGTCGACCTTGATCTTCTCACCGGTGGTGATGAAGAGCGGGACCTGGATCTCGTGGCCGGTCTCCAGCGTGGCGGGCTTGGTGCCGCCGGTGGAGCGGTCGCCCTGGACGCCCGGGTCCGTGTGCTGGACGGTCAGCTCGACGGCGGCCGGGAGCTCGACGTAGAGCACCTCGCCCTCGTGCTGGGCGACGGAGGCGGTAAAGCCCTCGATCAGGAAGTTGGCGGCGTCGCCGACGGACTTGCGGTCGACCATGAGCTGGTCGTACGTGTCCATGTCCATGAAGACGAAGTACTCGCCGTCCATGTACGAGAACTGCATGTCGCGTCGGTCAATGGTGGCCGTCTCGACCTTCACGCCGGCGTTGAAGGTCTTGTCGACGACCTTGCCGGAGAGCACGTTCTTGAGCTTGGTGCGCACGAAGGCAGGGCCCTTGCCGGGCTTGACGTGCTGGAACTCGACGACGGACCAGAGCTGGCCCCCGTCGAGCTTGAGCACCATGCCGTTCTTGAGGTCGTTCGTGGAAGCCACGGTTGCGGAATCTCCTGGACTGAAGGCTGGTGGGACCCAGGGTGCTGGCTGCGGCTCAGGTGCTACAGCGCGAGCAGCTCCTTGGTCGTGATGGTGAGTAGCTCGGGTCCGCCGTCCGCCTCGGGGCGCACGACGAGCGTGTCATCGATCCGGACACCGCCCCGGCCCGGGAGGTGGACCCCCGGTCCGACGGTGACCGGCACACAAGCGTCCAGTTTACCCATGGCCGCAGGTGCCAGCTGCGGGTCCTCCTCGATTTCGAGCCCGACCCCGTGCCCGGTCCGCGGCGCGAGCGCCTCTCCGTGGCCCGCGGCGGCCAGCGGGTGGCGTGCCGCGCGGTCGACGTCACGGCACTCCGCTCCCGGTGCGAGCGCCTCCCGGCCCGCCCTCTGAGCGGCGAATACGACGTCGTACAGCTCGATCTGCCAGTCGGCGGGCGTCGTCCCGATGACGAATGTACGGCCGATCTCACAGCGGTAACCGCGGTAGTTCGCGCCGAGGCAGACCGAGAGAAAATCACCCTCCTCGACCCGCCGGTCCGACGGCCGGTGCCGCCCCAGACCCGCGTTGGGCCCCGTGGCGACCGAGGTGGCGAAAGCGGCGCCGTCGGCGCCGTGGTCGACCAGGCGGCGCTCCAGTTCCAGCGCCAGGTGCCGCTCGGTGCGGCCGACCAGGATCGATTCGAGCAGTTCACCGAGGGCCTGGTCGGTGATCTCGGCCGCGATCCGCAGCGAGGCGATCTCTTCCTCGTCCTTGACGATGCGCAGCTGTTCGACGGCGCCCGCGAGGTCGCCCAGGCGCAGCCCCGGTGCGACCGAGCCGAGCGCCCGGTGCCGGGCGACGGTCAGGTGGTTCTCCTCGACGGCGAGCGACTCCGCGCCGGACGCCGCGGCCGTGCCCGCCGCCGCGACGACGGCGTCGCCGCCGGGCGCCGGCAGGACGGTGATCCGCAGCTGTTCGTCGGGACGGCCGTCGGCGGGGTCGACGGCCGTCGTGCCGGGGCAGATCAGTACGTCCTCGTCAGGACCGAGCAGGAGCACGGCCCCGGGCGGCGCCCCGCCCGCGAGATAGCGGACGTTGGCGGGACGGGAGACCAGTGCGGCGGCGCTGCCGGCGGCGGCGCACCGGTCGCGCAGCCGTCCACGGCGGACCGCATACAGCTCTGACATGTCTTGAGCGTACGAGTGTGTCCGCCGTCCGGCCGGTTCAGCGCGTCCGACCGTGGGGGCGGCCCGACCGTGGGGGCGGCCCGGCCATGGGAGAGCGGCCCGGCCATGGGGCGGCGTCCGTCCGGTCCGCCCGGTGGCCCGGCCGTGCGGCGCGCTACCAGGCGGGCGGGCTGGCTATGGAGCGGGCCAGCACCTCGTCCAGCACCCGGGCCGTGGTCGGCACGTCGTACTGCGAGTTGTCGATGATGGGCAGCCCCGAGCCGTACCAGCCCGCCATCCGGCCGTGGATCCGCGCCACTTCCTCGTCCGACAGCCGCCGGTTGCCGCTGCGCTGGGCGTTGCGCTCCAGGACGATCTCCAGCCCGGGAAGGATCACCACCGGCAGCAGGCCCGGTCCCACATGACGCTTCCAGCCGCCGAGCCCGACGACGGGGCGGTCCGGGAAGACCGCGTCGTCGACGATGCAGGAGATCCCGTTGGCCAGGAAGTTGCGGGCGGCGAAGCCGCAGGTGCGGCGGGCCAGGCGGTACTGGGCCTCGGACTGCTCGTTCCAGCCGGACTGCGGGTCGGCGAACCCCGAGCACACCCATTCGCGTACGTCGTCGAGGCTGATGTGCGCCGTCGGCACCCGGCGGTGCCGCGCCCAGTGCTTCGCGACGGTGGTCTTGCCCGCGCCCGCGGGGCCGATGAGCAGCACCGCCAGCGTCGTACTCCCGGTGTCCGTGGGCGCGGCCGCCGGCGGCGGCGCGGGAACGGGGACCGGGCCGCCGGGCGGCAGCTGGATGTGCCCGGTGGTCTCGCGGGACGGCGGCCGCTGGGCGTGCTGCGGGGCTGTCCGCTCCAGCCGGGCGCCTGCGCGTGCCCGGAGGCGGCGCCGGGGCCTGCGGCGGGTGCGGGGGGCCCTGCGGCGCGGGGGCCCGGCCGGCGGCCCGGCGTGCGGTCCGGCGGGATGGGAGGAGGGGTGCGGGGCGCCGTGCGTCCACCCCGCGGCGGGCCTCTGAGGTGGTGGCAGCGGAGCCCCCACTGCGTGCTGCATCCGGTGCCACTCCGTCTCGTACAGGCGACTCTTGCTCGGCCAGGACGGCCCGGGCCTACCGAAAGGTACCTGCCCCCGCCGTTCTACTGTGAACGGCGGGGGCAGGTCCAGAGTGCCCGGTCAGCCGTCGAGTTCCTCGGCGAGGGCGCGCAGGGCGAGCCGGTAGGAGCCGATGCCGAAGCCCGCGACCGTACCGCTGGCCACGGCGGCGACCACCGAGGTGTGCCGGAACTCCTCGCGGGTGTACGGGTTCGAGATGTGCACCTCGATGAGCGGCGCGGTGCGCTGGGCCGCCGCGTCCCTCATTCCGTACGAGTAATGCGTGAACGCGCCGGGGTTGAGAACGACCGGAATTGACCCGTCCGCGGCCTCGTGGAGCCAGCGGATCAGCTCGCCCTCGTCGTTGGTCTCGCGTACGTCGACATCGAAGCCGAGCTCCTTGCCGAGCCGTCCGCACTCCTCCACGAGCCCCGCGTACGAGGTCGCGCCGTACACATCGGGCTCGCGCGAGCCGAGCCGGCCGAGGTTGGGCCCGTTCAGGACGAGCACCCGCCGCGTCACCCGCGTCACTTGGAGACCTCGCCGTACGCGGCGAGCAGTACCGCCGGGTCCGGGCCTTCGAGCACGGTGGGCTTGGCGAGCCCGTCGAGGACGATGAAGCGCAGCAGATTGCCGCGCGATTTCTTGTCGACCTTCATGGTCTCCAGCAGCTTGGGCCACTGGTCGCCCCGGTAGGTCAGCGGCAGCCCGACCGACTCCAGCACCGTGCGGTGCCGGTCGGCGGTCGCGTCGTCGAGACGGCCCGCGAGACGGCCGAGTTCGGCGGCGAAGACCATGCCGATGGAGACGGCCGCGCCGTGGCGCCAGTTGTAGCGCTCGTTCTTCTCGATGGCGTGCGCGAGCGTGTGACCGTAGTTCAGGATCTCGCGCAGACCGG
Source organism: Streptomyces agglomeratus (assembly GCF_001746415.1). Taxonomy (NCBI): domain Bacteria; kingdom Bacillati; phylum Actinomycetota; class Actinomycetes; order Kitasatosporales; family Streptomycetaceae; genus Streptomyces; species Streptomyces agglomeratus. Next base: position 6,509,258 of record NZ_MEHJ01000001.1, on the reverse strand, counting down.
ATTCCTTCAGGTCGTTCGACACGACGTCGGCCTTGACCCGGATGGCGCGCTCGATCAGCTCGGCGGTGCGCGGCCCCTCGGGCGTACGGGCCGCCGCCGGGTCCTCCTCGATCAGGTCGAGGATCACCGGGTCGGCGATGAAGCCCGCCTTGATGATCTCGGCGAGGCCGCTGATGTAGTCGTTGACCGGCAGCGAGTCCAGCGCCGCCAGGTCGCAGAGCACGCCGGCGGGCGGGTGGAAGGCGCCGACGAGGTTCTTGCCCTCGGCGGTGTTGATGCCCGTCTTGCCGCCGACGGCCGCGTCGACCATGCCGAGCACGGTCGTCGGTACGGCGATCCAGCGCACCCCGCGCAGCCAGGTGGCCGCGACGAAACCGGCCACGTCGGTGGTGGCGCCGCCTCCGACCCCGACGATCACGTCCGTCCGCGTGAAGTTGGTCTGCCCGAGCGCCTTCCAGCAGTACGCCGCGACCTCGACGGTCTTGGACTCCTCGGCGTTCGGCAGCTGGATCGCGATGACCTCGTAGCCCTGACCGGCGAGGTCCTCGCGAATGGCCTCACCGGTACCGGCGAGTGCCTCCGGGTGCAGGACGGCGACGCGCTGGGCCCGGTCGCCGATCAGCCCGGGGAGTTCACCGAGCAGTTGCCGGCCGACCAGCACGTCGTAGGGCGCCGTGCCCTCGCTGCCGCCGATCCGGATACGGGTGACTGCCTGCTCCGTCATGCTTCCTTCAATTCGAGTGCGTCGAGGATCGCCTGGGCGACCTCTTCGGGGGTGCGGTTGTCCGTCTCGACCACCGCGTCGGCCACTTCGGCGTACAGATGACGGCGTGATTCCATCAGCTGCTTCCACTGCTGGCGCGGATTGACGGCCAGCAGCGGGCGCGCGGTGTTCAGGCCGACCCGCTTGATCGCCTCGGTCACGTTCATGGACAGGTAGACGACGGGCACCGGCGCCAGGGCCGCCCGGGTGCCGTCGTCGAGGATCGCGCCGCCGCCGAGGGCGAGCACGCCCGTGTGCTCGGCGAGCGCGGCCTGCACGGCCTGCCGCTCCAGCCCCCGGAAATGGGCCTCGCCGTCGTCGACGAAGATCTCGGCGACGGGGCGGCCCTCGGCCTCGACGATGTCGGCGTCCGTGTCCCGGTACGCCACCCCCAGCCGCTCCGCGAGGAGCGCGCCGACGGTGGACTTGCCGACCCCCATGGGGCCGACGAGTACGACGACAGGGCCGCCCGTCGCGCTCACCGGACGACCAGGTTGTCGAGGTAGCTCTGTACGTTGCGCCGGGTCTCGCCCACGCTGTCGCCGCCGAACTTCTCCGCGACGGCGTCCGCGAGGACCAGCGCGACCATGGCCTCGGCCACGATCCCGGCGGCCGGGACGGCGCACACGTCGGAGCGCTGGTGGTGGGCCGCGGCGACCTCACCGGTGGCGGTGTCGATGGTGGCGAGCGCGCGCGGCACGGTGGCGATGGGCTTCATCGCGGCCCGTACGCGCAGCAGCTCACCGGTGGACATGCCGCCCTCGGTGCCGCCGGCGCGGCCGGTGGTGCGGCGTACGCCGTCGGGGGTCGGCACGATCTCGTCGTGCGCCTTGGAACCGGGCACCCGGGCGAGGTCGAAGCCGTCGCCGACCTCGACGCCCTTGATGGCCTGAATGCCCATCAGCGCGGCGGCGAGCCGGGCGTCGAGCCGGCGGTCCCAGTGCACGAACGACCCGAGTCCGACGGGCACCCCGTACGCGAGCACCTCGACCACACCGCCCAGGGTGTCGCCGTCCTTGTGGGCCTGGTCGATCTCGGCGACCATCGCCTTCGACGCGTCGGCGTCCAGGCAGCGCACCGGGTCCTCGTCGAGCCGCGCCTCGTCGGCGGGCACGGGCAGGACGCCGTACGGCGCCTTGGCCGCGGCCAGTTCCACGACGTGGGACACGATCTCGACGCCGGTGGTCTGCTTCAGGTAGGACCGGGCGACGGTGCCCAGCGCGACGCGGGCCGCGGTCTCGCGGGCGCTCGCGCGCTCCAGGACCGGCCGGGCCTCGTCCAGCGCGTACTTCTGCATGCCCGCGAGGTCGGCGTGGCCGGGGCGCGGGCGGGTCAGCGGCGCGTTGCGCGCCAGCTTGGCCAGCTCCTCGGTGTCCACGGGGTCGGCCGACATGACCTGCTCCCACTTGGGCCACTCGGTGTTGCCCACCATGATCGCGACGGGGCCGCCCATGGTCAGGCCGTGCCGTACGCCGCCGAGGAAGGTGACCTCGTCCTGCTCGAACTTCATGCGTGCGCCGCGCCCATAGCCGAGCCGCCGCCGGGCGAGCGCGTCCGCCACCATCTCCGTGGTGACGGGGACACCGGAGGGAAGGCCCTCCAGCGTCGCGACGAGTGCGGGACCGTGGGATTCCCCCGCGGTCAGCCAGCGCAACCTGCTCAACGGTGCTCCTCATGCTCGCGCCTGGAACTGCGACGGCGCGACCGGGTGCGCGGCCCTGGCCCGCCACCCCGATCCTCCCACGACCGGGCGCCCGACCAAGCCGCAGGTCCATCAGACGGACGGCGCGCTCACTCCGCGGGACGCTCCGACCGGATCCGGCGCCCGGTCACCAGGCGCCTCAGCCTGCGTACGCCGTCCCACAGGAGCAGGCCGAGCACGAGCGCTCCGAGGGTGATCCGCAACCACTCCGGCAGGAGGTACAGCGCCAGTTTGAGCACGTCGGGCGCTGCCAGGTGCTGCTCTGCCACCGTGTTCATGATCGCGCTCTCCTCGCCCTGTGACCTGCGGTTCTCCGCGGATCCTACGGGCCGGCGAGGGCGCTCTCACCGGCGGCCCGCATGACGGCGAGCGGCGCGGCGGCGCAGCCCGTCATCCGCTCCACCTGGAGTGCGGCCTGGTGCACCAGCAGGTCGAGGCCGCCGACGACCGAGCCGCCGCGCGCGGACCAGGCGGCGGCGAGCGCGGTGGGCCACGGGTCGTACAGCACGTCGAACAGCGTTCCGGGGCGTTCCGGCACCGCTTGGGCGAGGGCGTCCGTGGTGCCGGCCGGGGTGGTGGCGACGACGAGCGGCGCGTCGAACGCCCGCTCCGCCGCCGCCCAGTGGGCCACGCGTACGTCGACTCCGAGCCGTTCGCCCCACTGCTTCATCTCGTCGGCGCGGGCGGAGCTGCGGACGTACGCGGTGACCGGGCCCGTACACAAGCGGGAGAGCGCGGCGAGCGCGGAGGAGGCGGTCGCTCCGGCGCCGAGGATCGCGGCGGAGTCGACTCTCTCGATGCCGCGCTCGTGCAGGGCGGCGATCATTCCGGGGATGTCGGTGTTGTCGCCGACGCGGCGGCCGTCCTCGGTGAAGACGACGGTGTTGACCGCCTCGACGGAGGCCGCCGTGTCGCTGATCTCGTCGAGCAGCGGGATGACGGCCCGCTTGAGCGGCATGGTCAGCGACAGACCGGCCCAGGACGGGTCGAGCTCCGCGAAGAAGGGCGGGAGCCCGGCCTCGTCCACTTCGAAGCGGTCGTACGACCAGCTGTCGAGCCCGAGTGCCTCGTACGCGGCGCGGTGGAGCACCGGTGAGAGGGAGTGCGCGATGGGCGAGCCGAGGACGGCCGCGCGTCGGGTTGTGCTCACTGTCCTGAGTTCTCCAGCTCGTCCTCGTACTGCTGCCGGTTCTTCTCATGCTCGGCGTTGGTCACCGCGAAGAGAGTCTTGTCCGCCGTGACCGATACGAAGTAGTACCAGGGACCGGGCTTCGGGTTGATCGCTGAATTCAGCGCCTCAGCGCCCGGGTTGCTGATGGCGCCCGGCGGCAGGCCCTTGATGTCGTACGTGTTGTACGGGTCCCTGAGCTGCCGCAGATCGTCGACGGCCCCGATGTCGAGCCTGCTCTCGGCCTTGATGTAGTTGATCGTAGAGTCGAACTCGAGCCGCCCCACCGTCTCGGTGTTGTTGGGCTTGAGCCGGTTGTAGACGACCCTGGAGACCTTGTCGAAGTCGTGCTTGTACTTGCCTTCGACCTGGACGAGGCTCGCCACCGTGATCAGATCCATCGGCGAATTGAGCCCAAGCCTCGTGGCCTCGGCCTCGACATTTGCCGCCTCGTATTTCGCCGCAGCCCGAGTGACCATTTCCTTCAGCATCGACTTGGGCGTCGACTTTCCGCCGATGTCGTAACGCGACGGGTAGAGGAAGCCTTCCAGCGGGTCCTTGATGTCGGGGTCGTCGTTGGCCCATTCGGGCAGACCGAGGTCCTTGAACTCCTTCTCGGCCACGTCCTCCGTGGTACCGGCGTCGAGCTTCAGCTTCTTGTCGATCTCCTCGTAGATCGCGACATTCCGTTGGCCCTCCCTGATAATGAGGGCGTTCAGGTTCGACGGGTTGATCATCAGATCGACGGCCGCCTTGCCCGACATCTCCTTCTTCATCGGGTAGACGCCGGGCTGAATTCCCTGGCTCTTCGGGTTCGCCGTCGCCGCCGAGACGAAGGCGCCCGAGCTCTTGACCACTCCCTTGCGGGCGAGGATGCTGCCGATCTGCCCCAGCCCCGCGCCCTTGGGGACCTCGACCTCGACGGAACCGGTGCCGCTGCCCGTAAAGTCCTCCGGGGCGCCGAACTGGTCCTGGTAGAACTGGTATCCGAAGTAGCCGACGCCGCCGATGCCGCCGACCAGGACCACGGTGACGAAGAGGCACGCCGTACCGTTGCGGCTTTTCTTCTTCTTCGTCTTCCCGCCGCGGCGGTCTCCGCCACGACCGCCCCGGCCGCCCCGCGACTCGCGCGGATCGTCGTCGTAGGCGTCGTCGTCGTGGTCGTCGGCGCCCGTGAAGAAGGGGTGCTGCTCCTCGGCCTCGGTCTCGGGCTCCCATTCGGGGGCCCGGTCCGGCTCGGGGGCGGCGCGGCGCTGGTTCGGGGGCTGCGGCGGGGGTACGCCTCGGGGGCGGCGTAGTAGTCGGGGCCTTCGCCGCCGTAGGCGGGCTGCTGAGCGGCGTACGGGTCGGCCCCCGGGCTCATGCCGTACGGCACGGGCTCCTGCTGCTGGTGAGCGCCCGTGTCCCAGCCGCCGTTGTGCCCCTGACCGTACTGCTGCTGGTCGTTGTAGGGCTGCGGCCGGCCCGGGTGCCCGGGCTGCTGCGGTTGCTGCGGTTGCTGCGGTTGCTGCGGTTGCTGCGGTTGCTGCGGTTGCTGATGCTGCCCGCCGTCGTAGTACGGCTGCTGCGGCTGCGAGTGCTGCGGCTCCTGCTGGTAGTGCTGCGGCTGGCCTCCGTACGGACCCTGGCCCTGTACGGCCTGCTGCCCTGCCCATCCCTGGTCCCCGTACAACGGGTCTTCGGGATGCCACGGTTCGCGGCCTGCGCCCCGGCCATACTCAGTCATGAAACCCCATAGTGTGCCGCGAGGCGGTGGCTGCGTCGCGCGTGGGGGCACGGCATCCGGTCCGCCTCTTCTTTGTGCGGCAGCTGTTCGAACACCGCCGCATCGCGCGGAACGTTACCGTATCGCGATCAGACAACCACTTCGACGCCCTCGCCCGGGGGACGGCCGGAGACCCGTTCGGCCTCCAGAGCGTTCTGAAGGATGACAATTGCCGCCGCCTGGTCGATCACAGATCTGCCCTTCTTGGACTTCACGCCCGAAGCGCGAAGTCCCTGAGTGGCCGTCACTGTGGTCATCCTCTCGTCCACGAGCCGCACCGGGACGGGCGCGATGCCCCCGGCGAGCTCCTGGGCGAACGCCCGCACCTTGACGGCCGCCGGCCCCTCGCCCCCGCTGAGGGAGCGAGGGAGGCCGACCACGACCTCGATCGGTTCGTACTCCTCGACGAGCTGCCTCAGCCGCCGGTGGGCGGCCGGGACATCGCGTCCCGGCACGGTCTCCACCGGCGTCGCCAGCACCCCGTCGGGGTCGCACGAGGCGACCCCGATCCGGGCGTCCCCGACGTCGATCGCGAGACGGCGGCCGCGTCGCATCAGGCGCTCTCGCCGACCGCGCGCTCGACGGCGGCCACGGCGTCGCCGATGGCCTCCGGGTTCTGGCCGCCGCCCTGGGCGACGTCCGGCTTGCCGCCACCGCCGCCGCCGAGGGTCTTGGCGGCCGTACGGACCAGGTCGCCGGCCTTGAGACCGCGCTCGCGGGCGGCCTCGTTGGTGGCGATGACGGTCAGCGGGCGGCCGTTGGCAGTGGTGAAGAGCGCCACCACGGCCGGGCGGTCGGACGGAATGCGGCCGCGCACGTCCAGGACGAGCCGGCGCAGGTCGTCGGCCGAGGTGCCGTCCGGCACCTGACCCGTGACGACCGCGACACCGCGCACGTCCTTGGCGCCCGCGGCGAGACCGGCGGCGGCCTGGAGGACCTTCTCCGCGCGGAACTTCTCGATCTCCTTCTCGGCGTCCTTGAGCTTGGCGAGCATCCCGGAGATCTTCTCCGGCAGCTCCTCCGGACGGCCCTTGACCAGCTCCTGGAGCTGGGCGACGACCGTGTGCTCACGGGCCAGGAAGTTGTACGCGTCGACGCCCACCAGGGCCTCGATGCGCCGCACGCCCGAACCGATCGACGACTCGCCGAGCAGCTTCACCAGACCCAGCTGGGCGGTGTTGTGGACGTGCGTACCGCCGCACAGCTCCTTGGAGAAGTCGCCGATGGTCACGACGCGCACGCGCTCGCCGTACTTCTCGCCGAACTCGGCGATGGCGCCCTGCTTCTTGGCCTCGTCGATCGACATGACCTCGGCCTGGACGTCGAGTTCACGGGCGAGCACTTCGTTGATCTTGTGCTCGACGTCGGTCAGGACGGTGCCCGGCACGGCGTTGGGCGAGCCGAAGTCGAAGCGGAAACGGCCCGGCGCGTTCTCCGAACCGGCCTGGGCGGCGGTCGGGCCGAGCGCGTCGCGCAGCGCCTGGTGCGTGAGGTGCGTGGCGCTGTGGGCGCGGGCGATGGCCCGGCGGCGCTTGAGGTCGATGGCGGCGTAGGCGGAGGCGCCCACGGTCACCTCGCCGACCTGGACCGACCCCTTGTGGACGGAGACGCCCGGGACCGGCTGCTGTACGTCGCGGACCGTGATGACGGCGCCCGTGTCCAGCTTGATCCGGCCGGTGTCGGCCTGCTGGCCGCCGCCCTCGGCGTAGAACGGCGTGCGGTCGAGGATGACCTCGACCTCGTCGCCCTCGGTGGCGGCCGGGGAGGGCAGCCCGTCGACGAGCAGGCCGACGACGGTCGACTCGCCCTCGGTGCGGGTGTAACCGGTGAACTCGGTGGTGCCGGAGCTGTCGGCGACCTCGCGGTAGGCGGAGACGTCGGCGTGGCCGGTCTTCTTGGCCCGGGCGTCGGCCTTGGCCATGTCCCGCTGCTTCTTCATCAGGCTGCGGAAGCCGTCCTCGTCCACGGACAGGCCCTGCTCGGCGGCCATCTCCAGGGTGAGGTCGATGGGGAAGCCCCAGGTGTCGTGGAGCAGGAACGCCTTGTCACCGGAGAGGACCTTGCCACCGGCGGCCTTGGTCTCCGTCACGGCGGTGTCGAGGATGTTCGTGCCGCCCTTGAGGGCCTTGAGGAACGCGGCCTCCTCGGCGACGGCGACGGTCTCGATGCGCCCCCGCTCCGTCAGCAGTTCGGGGTACTGCTGGCCCATGGTCGTGATGACCACGTCGGCCAGCTCGGCCACGACGGGCTGGGTGGCACCCATGAGCCGCATGTTGCGGATGGCGCGGCGCATGATGCGGCGCAGCACGTAGCCGCGGCCCTCGTTGCCGGGGGTGACGCCGTCCCCGATGAGCATCACGGACGTACGGATGTGGTCGGCGACGACGCGCAGGGAGACGTCGGAGCCGTGGTCGGCGCCGTAGCGGACGCCGGTGAGCTCGGTGGCCTTGTCCATGACGACGCGCAGGGTGTCGGTCTCGTACATGTTCTGTACGCCCTGAAGGATCATGGCGAGACGTTCCAGGCCCAGACCCGTGTCGATGTTCTTCGACGGCAGGTCGCCGAGGATCGGGAAGTCGTCCTTGCCCTCGCCGGCGCCGCGCTCGTACTGCATGAAGACCAGGTTCCAGATCTCCACGTAGCGCTCGTCGTTGACCGCCGGGCCGCCCTCTTCGCCGAACTCCGGGCCGCGGTCGTAGTTGATCTCGGAGCACGGGCCGCAGGGTCCGGGTACACCCATCGACCAGAAGTTCGGGCCCATGCCCAGACGCTGGATCCGCTCGGCCGGTACGCCGATGACGTCGCGCCAGATCTGCTCGGCCTCGTCGTCCTCCTTGTAGACCGTGATCCACAGCCGCTCGGGGTCGAGACCGTAGCCACCGTCCGCGACGGAGCTGGTCAGCAGCTCCCACGCGTACTTGATGGCGCCTTCCTTGAAGTAGTCGCCGAACGAGAAGTTGCCGCACATCTGGAAGAACGTGCCGTGGCGGGTCGTCTTGCCGACCTCTTCGATGTCCGGCGTACGCACGCACTTCTGCACGCTGGTGACGCGCGGGGCGGGCGGCTTGACCTCGCCGAGGAAGTACGGCTTGAAGGGCACCATGCCCGCGGGGACCAGCAGCAGGGTCGGGTCGTCCGCGATGAGCGACGCCGAAGGCACGACGTTGTGTCCGCGCTCCTCGAAGAAGCGCAGCCAGCGGCGGCGGATTTCAGCCGACTCCATCAGTGGTCCTCATTCCGGTTGTACGAATGCTTGTTGTGGTCGAGAGCGGCGACGCGTCGGTGCTCGATGACGTGGGGGTCGTTCCGCTCTTCGAGACCGAGGGCTTCGCCGAGTTCGGCTTCGCGCTGCGCCATTCCCGCCCTGACGTCGAGCGCGAACTCCTTGAGCCGGTGACCTGCTTCGACCGCCTTGTCGGCGGCCTGCGCGGCGAGGCTCTCGGGCGTCAGCTGCTTGATCTTGCGGTTGACCTTGGTGGTGGCCCACACACCGGCTGCGGCGCCGGCGGTGAACCAGAAAGTACGGCGGAACATTGCGGCTTCAGCCCTTCCGCTTCCGGCGTCGGGCGGACGGCACGGTCCGGCCGACGATCACAGTGCGACGCGACGGCTGCTCGGACGGAGCGTCCTTGCCGCGTCCCATCGCCCGGCGGACGCCGTACCCGAAGGCCGCGACCTTGACGAGCGGGCCGCCGAAGGTCGATGCGACGGTCGTCGAGAGCGCGGACGCGTTGGAGGTGACTTCCTGGACGTCCGTCGCGATGGCGTCGACCCGGTCGAGCTGGGTCTGCGCCGACCGTACGGTCGCGGACGCGTCCGCCAGCAGCGGGACGGCCTGTTCGGTCACGTCCGCGACGAGCTTGGTCGTCGCCCTGAGCGTCTGGGCCAGCCTCACCAGCACCACGGCGAGGAAAGAGACCAGGATCGCCCAGAAGACGGCCACCAGGATGCCGGCCACCTCTCCACCGGACACTTTGCACCGCTCCCTGCCGTTGAGAAATCTCGTTCTGCGAGCCTATCGCGCCGGGGCTCAGGGTCCGTACCGCATTAGGGGCGCGGGGGGCGGGAGGTGCGCGGGCCGATTGTACGCAGTGCGTACGGATCGGTACGCTCCGTGTTCCATGCGACGCACTCCCCCTCCGGTGTCCCATTCCCCCGCTCACGGCGGTCTCCCGGCCGAGCTGAACCCGTTCGTCGGCCGCCGCGCCGAACTGGCGGAGCTGGGCCGCCTGCTGGAGGACGCCCGGCTGGTCACCGTGACCGGGGTCGGCGGCGTGGGCAAGACGCGGTTCGCCCTGCGCGCCGCCTGCGAACTGAAGGAACGGTACTGCGACGGGGTCCGGCTCACCGAGCTGTCCGCCCTCACGGACCCCGGCCTGCTGGAGCACGCGGTTGTCGAGGCGCTGGGGCTGACGGACCACTCCGGCAAGCCGCCGCGCACGGTGCTGGTGGAGCATCTCGCGGAGCGCCGGCTGCTGCTCGTACTCGACGGCTTCGAGCATCTCGTCGACGCCGTGGCCGGGCTGGTCCGGGAGCTGCTGCGGCGCGCTCCGGAACTGACCGTGCTGGCCACGGGCCGGCTGCCGCTGAGCATCGACGGCGAACAGACCTTTCCCCTGCCGCCGATGCCGGATTCGGAAGCGGTACGGCTCTTCACCGACCGGGCGGCCGCCGGGCAGCCCGGCTTCCGGCTGACGGACGCCAACCGATCCGCCGTGCACGAGCTGTGCCGACGCCTCGACGGGATTCCGCTGGCGCTGGAACTGGCCGCCGGCCGGCTGAGGGCGCTGTCCGTCGAGCAGGTGCTGGAGCGGCTCGACCACCGCTTCCGGCTGCTGACCGGTTCCACCCGGGGCGCTCTGCCCCGCCACCAAACCCTGCGTACCGCGATCGGCTGGAGCCATGAGCTGTGCACTCCGGAGCAACGGCTGCTGTGGGCGCGGCTCTCGGTGTTCGCGGGACAGTTCGACCTGGAGGCGGCCGAGTACGTCTGCGGCGGCCCGGAGCTGCTGGACGACAGGGTGCTCGGCGTCCTCGACGTGCTCACGGATCTGATCGCGCAGTCCGTGGTGATCCGCGAGGACTCCCCGGCCGGGGTCCGGTACCGGATGCTCGACACGGTCAGGGAGTACGGCGCCGACTGGCTGGCGGCCATGGGCGACGCGGAGCGCGTCCGGCGCACGCACCGCGACTGGTACCTCGGGCTGGCGACCTGGTGCGAGCTGGACTGGTTCAGCCCCCGGCAGGCCGAGGTGGCGGCGCGCGTGGACAGTGAACTGCCCAACCTGCGCCGGGCGATGGAGTACTCGCTGGAGCACCCGCGGGACGTACATCTGGGCCAGTACCTGGCGGGCACGCTGTGGTTCTACTGGGTCGGCTGCGGGCACCTGTCGGAGGGCCGGCACTGGCTCGACCACGCGCTGGAGCCGGAGGGCGAGCACGAGGCGCACCGGCTGAAGGCGCTGTGGGTGCTCGGTTACGTGGCCGTTCTCCAGGGCGACGCGATCGGGGCGCTGGCCGCCCTCCAGGAGTGCCGGGAGGGCGCCGAGCTGAGCGGGAACGCCCTCGCGGCGGCTTACGCCGTTCACCGGTCGGGCTGCCTGGCGCTGGTGTCCGACGACATGCCGCGCGCCGAGGAACTGCTGCGGGAGGCGCTCGCCCGCTACGAGGAGATCGGCGAGCTGAACAGCAATGTGCTGATGGCGCGGATCGAGCTGGCGATGGCGGTGGCCTTCCGCGGCGACCTGGCGCACGCCGTGGCCATCTGCGAGGAGGTCACCGAGGTGTGCGAGGACCACGGCGAGCGCTGGGCCCTCGCGTACGCCTTGTACGTCCGGGCCTATGCGGCGTGTACGGACGGCCGGCCGGACCGGGCGCGGGAGCTGCTGGTGGAGTGCCTCGCGATCGACCACGCCTTCAACGACCTGCTTGGCGCGGTGCTGGCTCTGGAACTGCTGGCGCTGGTCACCCTCGACGCCGGTGATCCGGCGGAGGCGGCGGTCCTCCAGGGGGCCGCCGAGCGGATCTGGCCGTCGGTGGGGCTGCCGCTGTTCGGTTCGGCGTACTACAACGCACCGCACTCGCTGTGCGAGGAGCGGGCGCGCGAGCGCCTGGGCGACGGGCGTTACGAGGCGCTCCGGCACGAGGGCGCCGCGCTCGGCCTGGACGCGGCGGTGGCCAGGGCGCTCGAAGGCCCGCGCCGCCCGGCGCCCGGCGCGCCGAAGCCGCGTGCGGCATCGGCGCCGGCCGCGCGCGACAGTGCCCCGCACACGCGCGAGCCCGCCGCCTCCCGTTCCGTACGGAACGAGGAGACGACGGGCTGAGGCGATTGCCCGACTACAGCCGCTGGATCAGCGGGCGTAGTACTCGACGACGAGCTGCTCGTCGCAGATGACCGGGATTTCCTTGCGGTTCGGGTCGCGGTCCAGGCGGAAGGCCAGGGCCTTCAGGTTCACCTGGAGGTAGCGCGGCGTCTCACCGTCGGTGTCGTAGCCACCCTCGCGAGCGACCTGGAAGGGGTGCTTCTCGCGGCTGCGCTCGCGGACCATCACGACGTCGTCGGGACGGACACGGAACGACGGCTTGTCGACCTTGCCGCCGTTGACCTCGATGTGGCCGTGGACGACCATCTGACGGGCCTGGTAGATCGTGCGGGCGATGCCCGAACGAAGGATGAGGGCGTCGAGGCGGCGCTCGAGCTCGATGACCAGGGCCTCGCCGGTCTTGCCTTCGGCCTTCTTGGCGCGGTCGTAGGCGCGGGCCATCTGCTTCTCGCTGATGTCGTACTGGGCACGCAGACGCTGCTTCTCGAGCAGACGGACCTTGTAGTCCGAGTTCTGCTTGCGTCCACGGCCGTGCTCGCCCGGCGGGTAGGGGCGGGCCTCGAAGTACTTGACAGCCTTCGGCGTCAGCGCAATGCCGAGCGCACGGGACTTCTTGACCTTGGGACGCGACTGGTTAGGCACGTTCTCCAGACCTCCGTTGTAGGTTAGGTTAGGCTCACCTTACTCAAGGAGATCGCATGTCTCGCCCGGGGAACACCAGTCACGTCACGGACAACACAAAGAAGGCCGACATCAAGAGTGTCGACGCGACGGAGGTCCGATCAGATCGTGGTCAGCCGCGTCCCAGCGGACTTGAAATCGCGCGGATGCCGTCAGCAGCCGAGCGCACACGAACTCTCGTACAGAGTACCTCGTCCGCGGTACTGCTTCTTCCGGGCCCTTGGCTCGCCAGGCCCGAGCAGCTGATGCCCGAGGAGCGGAGCGTGGGGCCCGACGGTGAGGTGCTGCTGGTGTACCCGGTGGATTCACCGGCGGTACGGGCCGCCACGCACGCGCACGACGACGAACTGCCCGTGGTGCTGGAGATCACGGACGTCGCGCCGGTGTCCGTACCCAACCGTATCCGGGGCCGCGCCTGGGTCTCCGGCTGGCTCACCTCGGTGCGCGGGGTGGCGGAGCCGGGGCGCATGCTGCTGCGGCTGGAGGTCGGCGAGGCGCGCGTGGACGACCTGTGGGGCACCGGGATGGTCGATGCCGAGGGCTTCGTGGCGGCCTCCCCCGACCCCCTCGTCGAGCACGAGGTGGAGCTGCTCCAGCATCTGCACTCGGCGCACGGCGACCAGGTGCGGCAGCTGTGCGGTCTGGCGGGCGACCGGGCCGCCGGGACCAAAGCGGTACCCCTGGCGCTGGACCGGTTCGGGCTGCGCGTGCGCTTCAGTGGCGGCGCGGACGGGCGGGTCTTCGACGCGCGGTTCGACTTCCGCGAACCGGTGCGCGACGTCGTCGGACTGCGCCGCGCCATGCACGAGCTCTTCGAGGCGGCCGCGCACTGAGACGGCCGGCCACGCTCGCCGGCCCCCCGGTCAGGAGCGGGGCTCGGACGCGCCGTCGCCGCGCAGCCGCTCGCGCACCTTCTCCACCACGTCGGCGTAACGGGCTTCCGCTCCGTAGCGCGTGGGCTCGTAGTAATGGCGGCCCTGCACGGCGTCGGGGGCGTACTGCTGGGCGGCGATCGCGCCGGGAACGTCGTGCGGATACACATAGCCCTGCGCGTGGCCGAGCTTGGCGGCGCCCTTGTAGTGGCCGTCGCGCAGGTGCGCCGGGACCGGCCCGGCCATGCCCTTGCGTACGTCGGCCTGCGCGGCGAAGATCGCGTTCGTCGCGGCGTTCGACTTGGGCGCGAGGGCCAGCGCGATCGTCGCGTGGCTGAGCGTGAGGGCGGCCTCCGGGAAGCCGATCATGGCGACGGCCTGGGCGGCCGCGACGGCCGTTGGCAGCGCGGTCGGGTCGGCGAGGCCGATGTCCTCACTGGCCGAGATCATCAGGCGCCGGGCGATGAACCGCGGGTCCTCGCCCGCCTCGATCATGCGCGCCAGATAGTGCAGGGCGGCGTCCACGTCGCTGCCGCGGATGGACTTGATGAGGGCGCTCGCCACGTCGTAGTGCTGGTCGCCGTCCCGGTCGTACTTCACCGCGGCGCGGTCGACCGTCTCCTCGACCGTTTCGAGGGTGATCTCCTCCTCGCCCTTGGAGAGGGCGGCGCCAGCCGCCGCTTCGAGCGCGGTGAGCGCGCGCCGGGCGTCGCCGCCCGCGATGCGCAGCAGATGGGCCTCGGCGTCGCCGGCGAGCGTGACCGCGCCGCCGAGCCCGCGCTCCTCGGTGAGGGCCCGGTGCACCAGGGACCGCAGATCGTCGTCGGTCAGTGATTCCAGCGTGAGCAGGAGAGAGCGGGAGAGCAGCGGGGAGATGATCGAGAAGTACGGATTCTCGGTCGTCGCCGCGATGAGCGTGACCCAGCGGTTCTCGACGGCGGGCAGCAGCGAGTCCTGCTGGGCCTTGCTGAAGCGGTGGATCTCGTCGAGGAAGAGGACGGTCTCCTTGCCGTAGCCGCCGGAGGCGCGGCGGGCGCCGTCGATGACGGCCCGCACTTCCTTCACTCCGGCGGTGATCGCGGAGAGTTCGACGAAGCGCTTCTGGGTGGCGAGGCTGACGACGTACGCCAGAGTCGTCTTCCCGATGCCGGGCGGGCCCCAGAGAATCACCGACGACGGTCCGGCCGGTCCGCCGCTGCCCTCGCCGACCAGCCGGCGCAGCGGGGCGCCGGGCTTCAGCAGGTGCTGCTGGCCGACGACCTCGTCGAGGGTGCGCGGGCGCATCCGTACGGCGAGGGGGCTGCTGGACGGATCCTTGAGCTGGCGGTCTTCCGCGGCTGCGGTGAACAGGTCTGGCTCCACGCATGAAGCCTATGTCAGCCCACTGACAACGCCGTCGGCTCCGGTGGCGCTCAGTTCGAGCCGGTCCAGAAGTCCCACCAGCGGGTCAGGATCAGCATGCCGATGATCCCGATCCACAGGACCGGGGGCACCCAGTGGAACTCCAGCAGGGCGCGGCGAAGGCCGTCGGGGGCCGGGAGGATCCGGTGCTTGATGTTGTGCGTGGTGACGTAGCAGAACATCACGATCGTGGCGACCCAGGCGAGACAGCACCACAGGCACAGCGAACCGATGTTGTAGAGCGACTGGTACTGGAGCCAGGTGCAGAATCCGACGCCGAAGAGGGTGCCCGCGTTCAGTCCGAGCCAGAACCAGCGGCGGTAGCGCGCGCCGGCCAGCAGGCCCACGCCGAGGGAGACGACCATCGCGTAAGTGACCAGTCCGAGCATCGGGTTGGGGAACCCGAAGGCCGACGCCTGCTCGCTCTTCATGATGTTGCCGCACGCGACCACGGGGTTGAGGCTGCATCCCGGTTCGAAGCCCGGGTCCTCCAGCAGCTTGAACTTGTCGATCGTGATGACCCAGGAGGCCAGCAGCCCGGCCAGACCCGTGATCACCAGCAGCAGGGCGAAGGGACGGCCACTGCCGATCGTGCCCTTCGGGCCCTCCTGCGCGCCGTTGGAGGTGCGGTCGTCTACCGCTGCTGTCGTCATATCGCCGTTCCGTCGCTGAGTGGGCTGCCGGACAGGTTCATTCTGCCGCACCGGTACCAGGGCCCACCGTTGGCCGGACATGGGCGGGTACGGCCGGCCGGCCCGCCGGTTTCGCCGCGGCAGCGCCGTGACCGGCGCGAAGCGGCGATTCCGGGCGCCGGACCGCCCCACGGGGAGGCGTACCGGACTGACCGGAACCGCCCTGGTCCGGCAGGACGAATCCGCACCACGGAGTTGACCGGTCGGGCAACCGTACGAGTGCCGGGCCGGATCCGCCCCCACGCCGGTCCATGCGGCAGGGGCCCGGCCGGTCCGTCGGGACCGGCCGGGCCCCTGCGCGTGCGGCCCCTGTGCGTGCGGACCCTGGGTACGGGCCCTGTGGGTACGGGTGCTCAGGCCAGGCGGCGCTGGATCTCGGCGGTGACCGTGTCCAGTGCGACCGCCACCTGCTCGCCCGTCTCCATGTCCTTCAGCTGCACCTGGCCGTCGGCCAGATCGCGCTCGCCGGCGACGATCGTGTAACGGGCCCCCGACCGGTTGGCGTTCTTCATGGCGCCCTTGAGGCCCTTGCCGCCGTACGCGAAGTCGGCCGCGACACCCGCCCTGCGCAGCTCGGTGACCGTACCGAACAGGACGCGGCGCGCCTCCTCGCCGAGCGGCACCGCGTACACGCTGGTGGTGGCCGGCAGGTCGAGCCCGACGCCCTCCGCCTCCAGCGCCAGCACCGTGCGGTCCACGCCGAGCGCCCATCCGACGGACGGCAGCGCGGGGCCGCCGATCATCTCGGACAGGCCGTCGTAGCGGCCACCGCCGCCCACCGCGGACTGCGAGCCGAGGCCGTCGTGGACGAACTCGAAGGTGGTGCGGGTGTAGTAGTCGAGGCCGCGCACCAGCTTCTCGTCGTCCTCGTATGCGACGCCCGCCGCGTTCAGCAGCTCGCGGACCTGCTCGTGGTACGCCTTGCACGCGTCGCACAGGTAGTCGCGCAGCATGGGCGCGCCCACGAGTTGCTTCTGGACCTCGGCGCGCTTGTCGTCGAGGACCCGCAGCGGGTTGATCTCGATGCGGCGGCGGGTGTCCTCGTCCAGGTCGAGGTCGCGCAGGAAGCCCTGGAGGGCCTCCCGGTAGACGGGGCGGCACTCCTTGTCGCCCAGCGAGTTCAGCAGGATGCGGAACTGCGACAGGCCCAGCGAGCGGTACGCCTGGTCGGCCAGGATGATCAGCTCGGCGTCCAGGGCCGGGTCCTCGGCGCCGATCGCCTCGGCGCCGACCTGCGAGAAGTGGCGGTAGCGGCCCTTCTGCGGGCGCTCGTAGCGGTAGTACGAGCCGGAGTACCAGAGCTTGACCGGCAGGTTGCCGCTCTTGTGCAGGTTGGCTTCGAGGGCCGCGCGCAGCACGGAGGCGGTGCCCTCGGGGCGCAGCGCCAGCTTGTCGCCGCCCTTGGTCTCGAAGGCGTACATCTCCTTGGAGACGATGTCGGTGGACTCGCCGACACCGCGCGAGAAGAGCGCCACGTCCTCGAAGCCGGGCGTCTCGATGTAGCCGTAGCCGGAGTTCCGCAGCGGCGCGGAAATGGCCTCGCGGACCGCCAGGAACTTCGCGGAGTCCGGCGGGATGAGGTCGTACGTGCCCTTGGGGGCCTTGAAGGTGCTCACAGGAAGTCTCGTCACATTCCTCGTCGGGGAGCGGCGGCCAGACCGTTGAGATACGGGTTGGTGGCGCGCTCGCGGCCGATGGTCGTCTGGGAGCCGTGGCCGGACAGCACCACGGTCGAGTCGTCGAGCGGCAGGCACACGCGGGCCAGCGATTCGAGCAACTCGGCGTGGTCGCCGCCGGGCAGGTCGGTGCGTCCGACGGAGCCGGCGAACAGCAGGTCGCCCGAGAAGAAGACCGACGGGATGTCGGCCTGTTCGGGCAGCCTGAAGGTCACCGACCCCTTGGTATGGCCGGGCGCGTGCGAGACGGTGAGGTCGAGACCCGCCAGCTTCAGCTCCGCGCCGTCGGTCAGCTCCTTGACGTCGTCGGGCTCGCCCACGGTCAGCTCGCCCATCAGCGGCATGCCGATCGAGCGGCCGAGCGCCTTCTCGGGGTCGCTCATCATGTACCGGTCGGCGGGGTGGATCCACGCGGGTACGTCGTGCGCTCCGCACACCGGGACGACCGAGGCGACGTGGTCGAGGTGGCCATGGGTGAGGACGACCGCGACGGGCTTGAGGCGGTGCTTCGCGAGCGCTTCCTCGACGCCCGCGGCGGCCTGGTGGCCCGGGTCGATGATCACGCACTCCTCGCCCGCGGCGGGGGCGACCAGGTAACAGTTGGTCCCCCAGGCCCCGGCGGGGAACCCGGCAATAAGCACGATCGTCCTCAATATGTCGTCCGGCGGGAGATGCCGCTGTCGATTGCAGCAGATCAGAGCCTACCGGCGCCGCTCATCGCACAGCGAACCCATATACGGTACGGGCAAGCTCGGCTCGGCCGGACAGCAGTGCGGACAGCAGTGACAGACGAGACGTACGAGGAGAACACCGGTGGTCAGCAGCGATCAGCGGCGGCGCCAGCTCGCCCGGGAGAAGTTCGAACGCCAGCAGCAGCGCCGCGCCGAGAACCGGCGCAGGGCGCGCCGCCGCAACGCCGTGATCGCCTCGGCGCTCGCCGTGGTGCTCGCCGCGGGGGCGACGGCGTTCGCGACGGGCGCGCTGGGCGGCGACGACAAGGACGACACCGTCACCGACGCGGCGGCCTCCACGCCGTCGAAGGCGCCGGACCCCTGCGAGAAGCCCGCCCCCGGGTCGGTCAAGAAGCTGTCGTACAAGAAGGAGCCGGCGCTCACCGTCGACAAGTCGGCCTCGTACACGATGAAGCTCGACACCACGTGTGGCGACATCACGCTCGCGCTGGACGCGGCGAAGGCGCCGCGCACGGTGAACTCCTTCAACTTCCTGGCGGGCAAGGGCTACTTCGACCACACGAAGTGCCACCGGCTGACGACGAGCGGCATCTACGTCCTCCAGTGCGGCGACCCGACGGCGCAGGGCTCCGGCACGCCCGGCTACAAGCTGCCGGACGAGAACCTGAAGGACCCGAAGCTCAAGGGCGGGGTCTATCCGGCGGGCACGGTCGCGATGGCGAACGCGGGTCCGGGGACCGGCGGCAGCCAGTTCTTCCTCGTCTACCAGGACAGCAAGTTGCCGCCCAACTACTCACCGTTCGGGACCATCAAGGGCGGCAAGGACGTGCTGAAGAAGATCGCTGACGCGGGTGAGGCGACGGGCGCGGGCGACGGGGCGCCCAATGCCACCGTGGTCATCGACAAGGCGACCGTCACCAAGTAAATCCGGAAGTGCGGGATGCGGACAGCCGCCCTGCCGTTCGCCTATGTTGGCGGTGTGCAGGGCGTCTGTCGCCCCGCGAAAGAAACTGTGGACGATGCCCGGGGGTCAACAGCCCTGCGCAGGCATCATGTGGAGGAGGCGCTGTGAGCAGCGACCCGTGGGGCCGTGTCGACGAGACCGGCACCGTGTACGTGCGTACGGCCGAGGGCGAGAAGGTCGTCGGTTCCTGGCAGGCGGGCTCTCCCGAGGAGGCCCTGGCCTACTTCGAGCGCAAGTACGAGGGCCTGGTTGTCGAGATCGGCCTCCTCGACCGGCGGGTGAAGACCACCGACCTGTCGGCCAAGGACGCCCAGGCGGCGATCGGCCATCTGCGTCAGCAGGTCGACGAGCACCACGCCGTCGGCGATCTCGACGCGCTGAGCAAGCGTCTCGACGCGCTGGTGGCGACGGTCGAGGCGCGCCGCGAGGAGCGCAAGGCCGAGAAGGCGAAGCAGACCGACGAGGCGAAGCACGCCAAGGAGGCGCTGGTCGTCGAGGCCGAGGAGCTGGCCCAGAGCGAGCAGTGGCGGGCGGCCGGTGAGCGGCTGCGGGCACTCGTGGACATCTGGAAGGGCCTGCCGAGGCTCGACCGGAAGTCCGACGACGAGCTGTGGCACCGCTTCTCGCACGCCCGCTCGGCGTTCTCCAAGCGCCGCAAGGCCCACTTCGCTTCGCTGGACGCCCAGCGCGAGGAGGCCCGCAAGGCCAAGGAGAGGCTGGTCGCGGAGGCGGAGAGCCTTTCGGGCTCCACCGACTGGGCCGCTACGGCCGCGCGCTACCGCGACCTGATGACGGAGTGGAAGGCCGCGGGCCGCGCCCAGCGCGAGGCCGAGGACGACCTGTGGAACCGCTTCCGCGGCGCCCAGGACGTCTTCTTCGCGGCCCGCAGCGAGGTGTTCGCCGAGCGCGACGCGGAGCAGGCCGAGAACCTCAAGCTCAAGGAGGAGCTCGCGACCGAGGCCGAGAAGCTGGTGCCGGTGAAGGACCTGAAGGCGGCCAGGGCCGCGTTCCGTTCCCTCAACGAGCGCTGGGAGGCCATCGGCCACGTGCCCCGCGACGCCCGCCCGAAGGTCGAGGGACGGATGCACGCGGTGGAGAAGGCGCTCCAGGAGACCGAGGAGAACGAGTGGCGCCGTACGAACCCTGAGGCGCGCGCCCGCGCCGCGGGTCTGACCGGCCAGCTCCAGGACGCCGTGGACAAGCTGCGCGGTCAGATCGACCAGGCACGCGCGTCGGGCAACAACGCCAGGGCGGACAAGCTCGCCCGCGAGCTGGAAGGCCGGCAGGCGCTGCTGGACCAGGCCCTCAAGGGTCTCCAGGAGTTCGGCGGCTGACCCGGCGGTTTACGCGAAGCGAAGGGCCCCGGTACGGATTTCCGTACCGGGGCCCTTCGCGTACGTGTCCTACGGCCGGCGGGCCGAGGTGACGCGGTAGACGTCGTACACGCCCTCCACGCCGCGCACCGCCTTCAGGACGTGCCCCAGGTGCTTGGGGTCGCCCATCTCGAAGGTGAAGCGCGAGGTGGCCACCCGGTCGCGGGACGTCTGGACGGCCGCGGACAGGATGTTGACGTGCTGGTCGGACAGGACGCGGGTGACGTCCGACAGCAGCCGGGAGCGGTCCAGCGCCTCGACCTGGATGGCGACCAGGAACACCGAGGACTGGGTGGGGGCCCACTCGACGTCGAGGATGCGCTCCGGCTCCCTCGACAGCGAGTCGACGTTGACGCAGTCGGCGCGGTGCACCGACACGCCGCTGCCCCGGGTGACGAACCCGATGATGGGGTCGCCGGGTACGGGCGTGCAGCAGCGGGCGAGCTTGACCCACACGTCGTCGACGCCCTTGACCACGACGCCCGGGTCGGCGTTCGAACGGCGCTTGCCGCGCCCGCGCGAGGGCGGCGCGCTCTCGGCGATGTCCTCGGTTGCGGCCTCCTCGCCGCCGAGCGCCTGCACCAGCTTCTGGACGATGCTCTGCGCGGTGACGTGCCCCTCGCCGATCGCCGCGTAGAGCGAGGAGATGTCGCTGTAGCGCATCTCGTGCGCGAGCGTGACGAGGGAGTCGCCGGTGAGGATGCGCTGGATCGGCAGGTTCTGCTTGCGCATGGCCCGCGCGATGGCGTCCTTGCCCTGCTCTATGGCCTCGTCGCGGCGCTCCTTGGAGAACCAGGCGCGGATCTTGTTGCGGGCACGCGGCGACTTGACGAAGCCGAGCCAGTCGCGGGACGGGCCCGCGCCGGCCGCCTTGGAGGTGAAGACCTCCACCAGGTCGCCGTTGTCGAGGGTCGATTCGAGCGGTACGAGCCGCCCATTGACCCGTGCGCCTATCGTCCGGTGGCCGACCTCCGTGTGGACGGCGTACGCGAAGTCGACGGGTGTGGCGCCGGCGGGCAGCGCTATGACGTCACCCTTCGGCGTGAAGACGAAGACCTCGTTGCGGGAGAGGTCGAAGCGCAGGGACTCCAGGAACTCGCTGGGGTCCTCGGTCTCCTTCTGCCAGTCCAGGAGCTGCCGCAGCCACGCCATGTCGTTGACGGTGTCCTGGCCGCGCCCGGTGTTCTTGGGGACGTCGGTGCGCACCTTGGAGGCGCCGGCGACGGCCTCCTGCTTGTACTTCCAGTGCGCGGCGATGCCGTACTCGGCGCGGCGGTGCATGTCGAACGTACGGATCTGGAGTTCGACGGGCTTGCCGCTGGGTCCGATGACCGTCGTGTGGAGCGACTGGTACATGTTGAACTTCGGCATCGCGATGTAGTCCTTGAACCGGCCGGGGACCGGATTCCATCGCGCGTGCACCGTGCCGAGGGCCGCGTAACAGTCGCGGACCGTGTCGACAAGTACACGAATGCCCACCAGGTCGTAGATCTCCGCGAAGTCACGGCCGCGGACGATCATCTTCTGATAGACGCTGTAGTAGTGCTTCGGCCGGCCGGTGACGGTGGCCTTGATACGGGCGGCGCGCAGATCGGACTGAACCTCGTCGGTCACTATGGCGAGGTATTCGTCGCGCTTCGGGGCGCGCTCCGCGACGAGCCGCACGATCTCGTCGTACATCTTGGGGTAGAGGATCGCGAAGGCGAGGTCCTCCAGCTCCCACTTGATGGTGTTCATGCCCAGGCGGTGGGCCAGGGGCGCGTAGATCTCAAGCGTCTCGCGGGCCTTCTTCTCCTGCTTCTCCCGCTTGAGGTAGCGCATGGTGCGCATGTTGTGCAGGCGGTCGGCGAGCTTGATGACCAGGACGCGCGGGTCCTTGGCCATGGCCACGACCATCTTGCGTACGGTCTCGGCCTGCGCGGCCTCGCCGAACTTCACCTTGTCCAGTTTGGTGACGCCGTCGACGAGGAGGGCGACCTGGTCGCCGAAGTCGCGGCGCAGGGTGTCCAGGCCGTACTCGGTGTCCTCGACGGTGTCGTGCAGCAGGCCCGCCATCAGGGTGGCCGGGTCCATGCCGAGCTCGGCGAGGATCGTGGTCACGGCGAGCGGGTGCGTGATGTACGGGTCGCCGCTCTTGCGCTTCTGGCCGCGGTGCCAGCGCTCGGCCACCTGGTAGGCGCGCTCGATCTGGCGCAGCGTCGACGTCTCGATCTTCGGGTCGTTGCTGCGGACGGCGCGCAGCAGGGGTTCGAGGACCGGGTTGTACGGGCTGGAGCGCTGTACGCCCAGTCGGGCGAGCCGGGCCCGTACGCGGTTGGAGGAGCCGCTGCCGGAGCGCGGGGTGGAGCCCTGGGCCGGCTTGGGGGCGGAGAGGGGCGGCGTGGGGCCGGTGGCCCGCTCGGGGGCGGTCTTCGGCTTGCCGCTGGGCTCGGAGTTCCCGGTGGGCCGGCTCGTCGGGTCCGCGGGGGTGCCACTGCTCCCGGGGGCGCTCGCGGGCGGTCCGCTGCCGGCGGGGGCGCCGCTGCTCGCGGCGTCGCTCTTCGCCGGTTCACCGCTCTTCGGCGGCGCGGCCGGCGGGCTCGCGGGCGTGGCCGGGCCCGCCGCGGCCTCGGCGGCCTGCTGCTGCTCGGGCTGCGCGGCTGCGGGGTCCCCCGGACGGGAGCTGGGGGAGAGTGGCTGGGCCTCGTCTGGCAAGAGCGCTCCTCGTGCGGGTCCGGGTCCCCCGGTCAGGCCCGGAAAGCCCATGGTAACGATGCCTGGCTTCCGGTTCGCCCCCGGCCTGACACCTGGACCAACGTGAAAGGCGGGTCCCGGAATTCCTCCGGGACCCGCCCTTCCCCTACAGCCGTGCTGGTCAGACCGTGATCAGGGCTTCCAGCGGCGCACCCCGCAGGGCCGGCTCCAGACGGGCGCGGCCGCCCAGGAATCCGAGCTCCATGAGGACCGCGACCCCGGCGACCTGGGCTCCGGCCCGCCGGATGAGCTCCAGCGACGCCTCGGCGGTGCCGCCGGTGGCGAGGACGTCGTCGATGACGATGACGCGGTCGCCGTCGACCAGGTCCTCGGCGTGGATCTCGATCTCCGCGGTGCCGTACTCCAGCTCGTACGCCTGCTTCAGCGTCGCCCCCGGCAGCTTCCCCGCCTTGCGTACGGGGATGAACCCGAGGCCGGCGCGGACGGCGACCGGTGCGGCCAGGATGAAGCCGCGCGCCTCCAGACCGACGATCTTCGTGGCGTCGCAGCGTACGCACAGTTCCGCGAGGGCGTCGGTCAGCGCCGTGAAAGCCACCGGGTCCGCGAGCAGCGGGGTGATGTCCTTGAACATCACTCCCGGCTTGGGATAGTCCGGTACGTCACGGATGCGGCTGAGCAGGAGATCCTGCGTGGCGGTCGCCGTCATCGGCGCTTGCCCGAAGGCTTGCCCCGGCCGGGGCGGCCACGGTCGGCCGGGCGCTGGCCGACGACCGCGCCGGCGGGCGCTGCGTCGTCCGGGAACCGGTCCTGCGGCTCGCCGGAAACACCGTCGGCGTCGTCCGCCGACTCGCCCCGCGCCTCGGCGGCCGCCCGCTTGGCGAGCACGCGCTTCTTCAGGGCCTTCATCTGCGGGTCGCGTTCCTTCAGGTCGGCGACGAGCGGAGTGGCGATGAAGATCGAGGAGTACGCGCCGGCTGCCAGGCCGACGAAGAGCGACAGCGAGATGTCGTTGAGCATGCCGGCGCCCAGCACACCGCCGCCGATGAACAGCAGGCCCGCCACCGGCAGCAGCGCGACGACCGTGGTGTTGATGGAGCGCACCAGGGTGCCGTTGAGGCTGCGGTTGGCGATCTCGCTGTACGTCCAGCGCGTCTGCTTGGTGATGTCCTTCGACCCCTCCTTGAGACCGTCGAAGACGACGACGGTGTCGTAGAGGGAGTAACCGAGGATGGTCAGCAGACCGATCACGGTGCCCGGGGTGACCTCGAAGCCGACGAGGGCGTACACACCGACGGTGATCGTGAGGTCGTGGACCAGGGCGATCAGAGCGGCCAGGGCCATGCGCCACTCGAAGGCGATGGCGAGGTAGATCACCACCAGGACCATGAAGATCGCCAGGCCGGTCCAGGCCTTGTTGGCGATCTGCTCGCCCCAGCTGGGGCCGACCAGCTCGGAGGTGATGTCGCCCGGCTTGACGCCGAGGTCCTTCGCGAGCTCATCCTTGACCGGCGACGCGCTGGCGGTGTCCAGACCACTGATCTGGATGCGCATGCCGCCGTTGCCGAGCTCCTGGACGATCGCCGCGTGTCCGGATGCCTCCTCGGCGTCCTCCTGGACCTGGGCGACGGAAACACCGGTCTTGGAGGTCGTGAAGACGGCGCCGCCCTCGAACTCGATGCCCATGACCAGACCGCGCACCGCCAGGCCGACGATGGCCGTGATGGTGATCAGGATCGACAGGCCGTACCAGATCTTGCGCTTGCCGACGAAGTCGTAACCGACCTCACCGTTGTAGAGGCGGGCGCCGAGATTTCCGAGTCGGGACATCTCAGGCCTCCTTCGGGTCGATGGGGGCGGAGACGCGACGGGTACGGCGCAGGGGAGGCTGTACGCCGAGCCGCTTCGGGTCCAGGCCGGACCACGGGTGGCCCTGTCCGAAGAACTTCGTACGCGCCAGCAGCGTCATCAGCGGCTTGGTGAAGAGGAACACCACGACGACGTCGAGCAGGGTCGTGAGGCCGAGCGTGAACGCGAAGCCCTGGACCTTGCCGACCGTCACGAGGAACAGCACGGCGGCGGCGAGGAACGACACGAAGTCGGAGACCAGGATGGTGCGCCGGGCACGCGGCCAGGCACGCTCCACCGCGGGCTTGAGCGTGCGGCCCTCGCGGATCTCGTCGCGGATGCGTTCGAAGTACACGATGAACGAGTCCGCGGTGATGCCGATGGCGACGATCGCACCGCACACCGCGGGGAGGTTCAGCGCGAAGCCGATGCCCGGGCCGAGCAGGGTCATGATCGTGTACGTCAGGATCGCCGAGACGATGAGGCTGACGATCGCGACGAAGGCAAGGCCGCGGTAGTACGCCAGGAGGTAGATGACGACCAGCGCGAGACCGATCGCGCCGGCGATCAGACCGGCCTTGAGCTGCTCGCCGCCGAGCGCGGAGGTGACGGTGGTGACGGTCTCCTCGCTGAAGGAGAGCGGCAGCGCGCCGTACGAGAGGATGTTGGCCAGGTCCTGGGCTGAATCCTGGGTGAAGCTGCCGGAGATCTCCGCGTTGGCGCTCAGGGTCTGGTTGACCGAGGGGGCCGAGACGACCTCGCCGTCGAGGACGATGGCGAACTGGTTCTGCGGGGGCTGCTGCTGCGAGAGCTTGCCGGTGATCTTCTGGAACTTCTTGGAGCCGGCGTCGGTGAACTCCATGTTCACCTTCCAGCCGCCGCCACGCTGGGTGTCGATGGTGGCACTGGCGTCGTCGACGTCCTTGCCGTTGACCTCGGCCGGACCCAGGATGTACTTCTCCCACTCGCCGGCGTTGTTCTTGCCGCAGGCGATCATCGGGTCCTCGGGCTTGACGCCCACGTTGGCCTGGACCCGGGCGGTGTCGTTCGCGCAGTCGAGCGCCGTGAACTTCTTCTCCAGCGCGGAGGCGGCGGGGTCGGCCGACGGCGTGGGCGTCGGCTTGCCGCTCTGGTCGGGGCTCTTCGTGGCGCTGCCCGTGGGGGTCGGCGTCGGGGCCTTCTTGAGGCCCTCCGTCACGGCGCGGCCCTGGGTGGTCGCGGTGGCCGACGGGGTGGCGGTCGGCGTGGACTTGCCGTCCTTGCCGTCCTTGGCGCCCGCCGAGGGCTTCGGGGAGGGAGAGGCGTCCGGCGTGGGGGTACCGGCGGTGTACGTCACGACAGGCCGGAAATAGAGCTGAGCGGTCGTACCGACCTGCTTCCGGGCCTGCTTCTCGTCCGTCCCCTTGGGGATGTTGACGATGATGTTCTTGTCGCCCTGGGTCTGAACCTCGGCTTCGGAAACACCCAGACCATTGACGCGCCGGTCGATGATGCCGACCGCGGTCTCCATGTTGGTCTTGTTGATCGCGTTCGGCTTGCCCGGCTCGGGCTTGGCCTCGAGCGTGATGCTCGTGCCGCCGGCGAGGTCGATGCCCAGACGCGGCGTGAGCTCACCGGTCGCGAACATGCCGCCGGTGAGCGCGACCATGGCGATCAGGATCAAGGCCAGGGCGCGCCCTGGCCTGCCCGGAGCCCCCGCGGGCCTGCGGCCCTTCTTCGGTGCTGCCACCTTCTCGTTTCTCCCTGTCCAACCGCCCCCGCGCCGGGTGAGCGCCGGGGCAGCCACGAAGTATGTGGGGCCCAGCCCCGCGGAAGTCGGCACGATCCGGGGACCGCGGTACGCCGGTGGGCGCCCCGCGGTCCCCCTACGTGACTACTTCGCGTCGCTCTCGCCGTCGGTCTTCTTGTCCTTCGGCTCGTCGCCGGCCGTGTCGGCGGCGTCGTGCGCCTTGTCCGCCCCGTCCGACCCGGCGGTCTTGCCCAGGTCGATCCGCGCGACGTCGTCGTCCTTGTCCGCGTCCGAGGACTCGGTCAGCGAGGACGCGTCGTCCGGGACGACCGGAGCGTCGATCTTGAGGTCACCGTCGCCGTGGACGATGCGGTTGTACTCCTCGTCGTCGAGGACGGCGCCGACGGAGTTCTTCGCGTAGACGGCGTGCACGCCCGGCGCGACCTCGAGGAGGACCGTGTCGTCGTGAACTTCCTTGACGGTGGCGTACATGCCCCCGATCGTCCGGACGCCGGTGCCGGGCTGCATGTCGTTGCGCATCTGCGCAGCCGCCTGCTGCTTCTTCTTGGCGGACCGGGTCATCAGGAACATGGCCCCGATGAGCACGATGAAGGGGAGGAGGGTCACGATATTCACGGGACGGAAATTCCTTCGCACGACCGCGCCGGGGAGCGGCCTGATCTACGGGGGTGGGCACGCCGGCCCTGGAAGGGCGGCATCGGCGGAGTCTAAGCGAGTCCGCATCAATGGAACAACGCCCAGCATCGCACCGTGGTTCCTGACAGGTCGACCGTCCGCGCCGTCAGGTCCGTCACGTCCCGAAGAGCCCTGCTTGTCCGTTTCTTCCGTTACCCTGCTGCGGCGGTACGAGACCGAGGTGGGCCCAGGCGGCGGGCGTGGCGACCCGGCCCCTCGGCGTGCGGGCCAGCAGACCCTCCCGTACGAGGAACGGCTCGGCCACCTCTTCCACCGTCTCCCGCTCCTCCCCCACCGCGACCGCCAGCGTGGACAGCCCCACGGGCCCGCCGCCGAAGAGATTGAGGAGGGCGCCGAGCACGGCCCGGTCCAGGCGGTCGAGGCCGCGGGCGTCGACCTCGTACACCTTGAGGGCCGCGGCGGCGATGTCGCGGTTGATGACGCCGTCCGCCTTGACCTGGGCATAGTCCCGTACGCGGCGCAGCAGGCGGTTCGCGATGCGGGGCGTGCCGCGGGAGCGCCCGGCGATCTCGGCGGCGCCCTCCACGTCTATCTCCAGGTCGAGGAGGCGCGCGGAGCGGTGGATGACCCGCTCGAGCTCGGCGGGCTCGTAGAACTCCATGTGGCCGGTGAAGCCGAAGCGGTCGCGCAGCGGCGGCGGCAGCAAGCCGGCCCTGGTGGTGGCGCCGACCAGGGTGAAGGGGGGAAGTTCCAGCGGGATGGCGGTGGCTCCGGGGCCCTTGCCGACGATCACGTCGACGCGGAAGTCCTCCATCGCCATGTAGAGCATCTCTTCGGCGGGCCGGGACATCCGGTGGATCTCGTCGAGGAAGAGAACCTCACCCTCCTGGAGGGAGGAGAGGATCGCCGCGAGGTCGCCCGCGTGCTGGATGGCGGGGCCCGAGGTGATGCGGATCGGGGCGTTCATCTCGGCCGCGATGATCATCGAGAGGGTCGTCTTGCCGAGGCCGGGGGCGCCGGAGAGCAGCACGTGGTCGGCGGTCGCGCCGCGTGCGCGGGCGGCCTTCAGGACCAGGTCGAGCTGCTCGCGGACCTTCTCCTGGCCGACGAACTCGTCGAGGTCCTTGGGGCGCAGCGCGGCCTCGACGGCCTGGTCCTCGCCGTCGGGGCCGGAGTCGACCAGCCGCTGGTCGATGTCGGGTCCGGTGTCGTCCCAGTTCATGTACGGATCTCTCGAATCGAAGTCAGCGGGCGCGGTTGAGGGTCTGGAGCGCGGCGCGCAGCAGCTGCGGCACGGGGGGCCGGACGCCGTCGGCGAGCGCCGCCTCGGCCTGCGGTGCGACGGCGGCGACCGCTTCCTCGGCCTCGCGCGACGCGTAGCCGAGGCCGATGAGCGCGGCCTGGAGCTGTTCGCCCCAGGGGGCGGGCCCCGACGCGACGCGCTGGGCGCCGACGTGCCCCGATGTGCCGAGCGGCTCGCCGAGGCGGCCCTTGAGTTCGAGGAGCAGCTTCTGGGCTCCCTTCTTGCCGATGCCGGGGACGGCGGTCAGCGCCTTCTCGTCCCCCGTCGACACCGCGAGGCGCAGCGCGTCGGGCGAGTGCACGGCGAGCATGGCCTGCGCGAGCCGGGGGCCGACGCCACTGGCGGTCTGGAGCAGCTCGAAGACCTGCCGCTCGTCGTCGTCGGCGAAGCCGTAGAGGGTGAGCGAGTCCTCCCGTACGACCAGGGAGGTCGCGAGCTTCGCGTCCTGGCCGACGCGGAGGGCGGACAGCGTGCTGGGCGCGCACTGCACGGCCATGCCGATGCCGCCGACCTCGATGACCGCCGTGGTGGGGGCGAGTGCGGCGACCGGGCCGCTGACGAACGCGATCATCGCGTGACCTTCCGTACGACGGGGATGCGGGACGCGCGGGCGGCGGCGTGCGCCTGCTGGAGGCGGTTGACCGCGGGGGCGCGCCAGATGTGACAGATGGCGAGCGCGAGGGCGTCGGCGGCGTCGGCGGGTTTCGGCGGGGCGTCGAGCCGCAGCAGCCGGGTCACCATCGCGCCGACCTGGTCCTTCTCGGCCCTGCCGTTGCCGGTGACCGCCGCTTTGACCTCACTGGGCGTGTGCAGGGCGACGGGCAGTCCGCGCCGCGCGGCGCACAGCATGGCGACCGCGCTGGCCTGGGCCGTACCCATGACCGTACGGACGTTGTGCTGGCTGAACACCCGCTCCACGGCGACGTATTCGGGCCGGTGCTCGTCGAGCCATGCCTCTATGCCGCGCTCGATGGCGACCAGCCGGTCCCCCAGCTCCGCGTCCGCCGGCGTCCTTACGACTCCGACGCCGAGCATCCGCAGGGGACGGCCCGCGACGCCCTCGACGACGCCGACGCCGCACCGGGTCAGCCCCGGGTCCACGCCCAGTACGCGCACAATGCCCCTCCCCTTCGATCACCTGTTTGTGCAGGCTATCGGCTACCAGTGACAAAGCGGCGGGCCGACGGGTGTGTCCCGTCGGCCCGCCGCTTTTCGCGCCACTGCGAGAGGTCAGGCGTCGACCTTCTCCATGACCTCGTCGGACACGTCGAAGTTGGCGAAGACGTTCTGCACGTCGTCGCTGTCCTCCAGCGCGTCGATCAGCTTGAAGATCTTCCGCGCGCCCTCCTCGTCGAGCTCGACCTGCATGGTCGGGACGAAGTTGGCGTCGGCCGAGTCGTAGTCGATGCCGGCGTCCTGGAGCGCGGTGCGGACCGCGACCAGGTCGGTGGCCTCGCTCAGCACCTCGAAGGACTCACCGAGGTCGTTGACCTCCTCGGCGCCCGCGTCGAGGACCGCGCCGAGCACGTCGTCCTCGGTCAGCTCGCCCTTGGGGACGACCACGACGCCCTTGCGGTTGAAGAGGTACGAGACCGAACCGGGGTCGGCCATCGAGCCGCCGTTGCGGGTCATGGCGACCCGCACGTCGGAGGCGGCACGGTTGCGGTTGTCGGTGAGGCACTCGATGAGCACCGCGACTCCGTTGGGGCCGTAACCCTCGTACATGATGGTCTCGTAGTCGACGCCGCCCGCCTCGAGACCGCCGCCGCGCTTGACCGCGGAGTCGATGTTCTTGTTGGGGACGGAGCTCTTCTTCGCCTTCTGGATGGCGTCGAAGAGGGTCGGGTTGCCGTCGATGTCGGCGCCGCCGGTGCGCGCCGCGACCTCGATGTTCTTGATCAGCTTCGCGAAGAGCTTGCCGCGCTTGGCATCGATCACGGCCTTCTTGTGCTTCGTCGTAGCCCATTTAGAGTGGCCGGACATCCGCCTGTCTCCTTCGCGTCACCAAATACTGCTGCGTTCGGCAGAGATCCTACCGGGATCCCGTCAGCGTACGGCCCGCACCATCTCTGTGAAGAGCCGGTGCACCCGGTGGTCGCCCGTCAGTTCGGGGTGGAACGATGTGGCGAGGGCGTTGTCCTGGCGTACGGCGACGATGTGGCCGCCGTGCTCCGCGAGCACCTCGGCCCGGGCGCCGACCGACTCCACCCAGGGGGCGCGGATGAAGACGCCCTCCACGGGCCCGTCCTCGATGCCGGCGATCTCGACCTGGGCCTCGAACGACTCGTTCTGCCGCCCGAACGCGTTGCGGCGCACGATCATGTCGATGCCGCCGAAGGTCTCCTGGCCCGAGCGCGGGTCGAGGATCTTGTCGGCGAGCATGATCAGGCCGGCGCAGGTGCCGTAGACCGGCAGGCCGTCCCTGATGCGCTCGCGCAGCGGCTCCTGCATGCCGAAGAGCGCGGCCAGCTTGGACATGGTGGTGGACTCGCCACCGGGGATGACCAGGCCGTCGATCTCGGCGAGCTCTTCGGGGCGCCGGACCGGCCTGGCCGTGGCGTCCGCCACGGCCAGGGCGACCAGGTGCTCCCGTACGTCGCCCTGGAGAGCCAGGACTCCGATCACGGGGTTGCTGATCACAGTGACTACCAGCCGCGGTTGGCGTAGCGCTCGGACTCGGGGAGGGTGTCGCAGTTGATGCCGACCATGGCCTCGCCCAGGTTCCGCGACGCGTCCGCGATGATCTTCGGGTCGTCGTAGAAGGTGGTGGCCTTCACGATCGCGGCGGCGCGGGCGGCCGGGTCGCCGGACTTGAAGATGCCGGAGCCGACGAAGACGCCCTCGGCGCCGAGCTGGCGCATCAGCGCGGCGTCGGCGGGGGTGGCGACCCCACCGGCGGAGAACAGCACCACGGGGAGCTTGCCGAGCTCGGCGACCTCCTTGACGATCTCGTACGGCGCGCGGAGCTCCTTGGCTGCGGCGTACAGCTCGTTGTTGTCGAAGCCGCGCAGCTTGGCGATCTCGTTCTTGATCTGGCGCAGGTGACGCACGGCCTCGACGACGTTGCCGGTGCCGGCCTCGCCCTTCGAGCGGATCATGGCCGCGCCCTCGGCGATACGGCGCAGGGCCTCGCCCAGGTTGGTGGCGCCACAGACGAAGGGGGTGGTGAACGCCCACTTGTCGGAGTGGTTGACCTCGTCGGCCGGGGTCAGGACCTCGGACTCGTCGATGTAGTCGACGCCGAGGGACTGGAGGACCTGGGCCTCGACGAAGTGGCCGATGCGGGACTTGGCCATGACCGGGATCGAGACGGCCTCGATGATCTCTTCGATCATGTTGGGGTCGGACATCCGGGCCACGCCGCCGTCCTTGCGGATGTCGGCGGGCACGCGCTCCAGCGCCATGACGGCAACGGCGCCCGCGTCCTCGGCGATCTTCGCCTGCTCGGCGTTGACGACGTCCATGATCACGCCGCCCTTGAGCTGCTCAGCCATGCCGCGCTTCACGCGTGCGGTGCCGGTCTCGGGGGCCTGGAAGTTGCTGGTGCTGGACACGGATGGACCTCACTCGGAGAAAGAAGGTTCTTGCTGTCTCAGAGACAACATCGCCGGACCAGTCCACTGCAAGGGCCAATGCTCAGCGGGTGGATCGTTTTACTGGCTGCCTGGGCGGTCGGCCAACGCCACAGGGGCCTCGTCGTCCATCTCGAACGCCATCGGGAACGGGGCGTGGCCCGCCAGCCGGAACCACCGGACCTTGCGGTGGCGGCGCAGCGCGCGTGCCGCGCGTACGGAGTCGTTGTGGAAGCGCCGGGCCATGGGTACGCGGCGTACCGCCGCCGCCAGCTCCCCGGTGGCCTCCTCGCCGCCGGGCGCCTCCTTGACCGCCTCCACCTGCGCCGTCTCCCCGAAGACGGCCCGCAGCGCCTGGCTCAGCTCGCTCTCCGCGACCTCCCGGTGATCCTCCTCCGCCTGGCGGGCGGCGTGCGCGGCCTGGTACAGCAGGATCGAGGCGGCGGGGTCCAGCACTCCGGAGGTCGCCAGTTCCTGGGTGACCGAGGCACGGCGCAGCAACTGGGCGTCGAGGGCGGCGCGGGAGGCGTCGATACGGGCGTGCAGGCGGTCCAGCCGGCCGGCGGTCCAGCTGAGGTACAGCCCGATCGCGACGAGGGCTACGACGATCCAGATGAGGGTTGCGGTCACGGGCGGCAACGTTACCCGTGGCCGGCGGGCCCCCGTCGGCCGGCGGCGCCCGGCCCCGGATCAGCCGTGGACCAGGGCCGGGCTCGGCGGTGGCCCCCGCTCCCCGAATCAGTCGCGGGCCAGTCCGAAGCGGGCCCGCAGGCCGGTGCGCTCGTCGGTGTCCACCGACCCCGCCCCGTCCGTCACCGTCTCGTACACCGACAGGATGTCCGCCGCCACCGTCGACCAGTCGAAGCGCCGTACGTGCGCCGAGCCCCGCAGCCGCAGCTCGACCAGCCGCTCCGGGTCTCCCAGCAGTCGTACCGCCGCCGAGGCGAGCGCGTCCGCGTCCTCGTTGGCGAAGAGCTCGCCCGCCGCACCCTGGTCCAGTACCTGGGCGAACGCGTCCAGGTCGCTGGCCAGCACCGCCGCGCCCGCCGACATCGCCTCGACCAGGATGATGCCGAAGCTCTCGCCGCCGGTGTTCGGGGCGACGTACAGGTCGACACTGCGCAGCAGGCTCGCCTTGTCCTCGTCGCTGACCATGCCGAGGAATTCGACGCGGCCGCGCATCTCCTCGGGCAGGGACGCGACCGCTTCCTCCTCGTCGCCGCGGCCCGCGACCAGCAGTCGCGTCCGCGGGCGCTCGGCGAGGATCTTCGGAAGGGCGCGCATCAGCACGGGCAGGCCCTTGCGCGGCTCGTCGATGCGGCCTATGAACCCGATGGTGTGCCCCTGCCACTCCGGCTTGGGCTCCGCCTTCGCGAAGAAGTCGACGTCGACGCCGTTGGGGATGACGACCGCGTCCCCGCCGAGGTGCTCGACCAGCGTGCGCCGCGCGTACTCGCTCACCGCGATGCGGGCGCTGATCTTCTCCAGCGCGGGCTGGAGGATCGGGTACGCCGCGATCATCGCGCGGGACTTGGGGTTCGAGGTGTGGAAGGTGGCGACGATGGGCCCCTGGGCGGCCCAGCACGCCAGCAGCCCGAGCGACGGCGAGGTCGGCTCGTGGATGTGGATGACGTCGAACGTGCCGTCGTGCAGCCACCGCCGTACCCGCGCGGCGGAGAGGAACCCGAAGTTCAGGCGGGCGACCGAGCCGTTGTACGGCACCGGCACGGCCCGGCCGGCGGACACCACGTACGGCGGAAGCGGCATCTCGTCGTCCGCGGGGGCCAGGACGGAGACCTCGTGGCCCAGCCCGATCAGGTGCTCGGCCAGGTCCCTGATGTGGAACTGGACGCCACCGGGCACGTCCCACGCGTAGGGGCAGACAATGCCGATCTTCACGAACTCTCCTGACGGGGCTCGAGGTCGTCGAGCCACAGCCGTTGCAGCATGTGCCAGTCCTCCGGGTGCTCCGCGATACCGGTGGCGAAGGCGTCCGCCAGCGCCTGTGTCATGACGGACGTCTTCTCGTCCCGCGTACCTGTCTCCGGTACCTCGACGGGCGGATGGACGCGCCCCCGCATCACCGGAGAGTCGTCGTACCAGAGCGTCGCCGGCAGCAGCAGCGCCCCGGTCTGCTGCGCCAGCAGCGCGGGACCGCCGGGCATCCGCGCCGCTTCGCCGAAGAATGTGACCTCCGTGCCGGACGCGGACAGGTCGCGGTCGGCGACCAGGCAGACGAGGCCGCCGGCCCGCAGCCGCCGGGCCAGCGTGCCGAAGGCGCTGCCGCCCTCGTGCGGCAGGACCTCCATCCCGAGGCCCTCCCGGTACGCGACGAACCGGTCGTACAGCGTTTCCGGCTTGAGGCGCTCGGCGACGGTGGTGAACGGGACTCCCAGCGCGGTGGTGACCCAGGCGCCGGCAAGGTCCCAGTTTGCCAGGTGCGGCAGCGCGAGGACGACGCCGCGGCCGGAGGCGAGGCCGGCGGTCAGGCGGTCTATGTCCTGGACCTCTACGCCGCCCCTGATGCGCTCCTTGCTCCACGCGGGCAGCCGGAACGACTCCATCCAGTAGCGCATGTACGAACGCATCCCGGCCCGGGAGAGCTCGGCGAGGCGCTCGGGGCCGGCGTCCGGGACGACCCGGGCCAGGTTGGACTCCAGCCTCAGGACACTCGCGCCGCGCCGCTTCCACACGGTGTCGGCGATGGTGCGCCCGAGGGCGGCGGCGGCCGGTTCGGGCAGCTTCTTGACCGTGGCCCAGCCGAGGCCGTACAGCGTGTCCGTCAGCCGTTCCCTGGCGTCGCTCACGGCGTGGCCCCGCTCCCCGGCGCGGCGGCGGCGTCCGCCTCTGCCGCCTCCCTGCGTACGGTCACGACCCGCTGTCCCAGCGTCACGAGGCTGCCGGCGGCGACCGCCCACAGGGCGACGGGCAGCAGTACGTCGATGTGCGGCACGCCGAAGTCGTGCAGTCCGGCGAGCCCCGCGGCGACGAGCGTGATGACGAGCCGTTCGGCGCGCTCCACCAGGCCGTTGACCGCCACGGGCAGGCCGATCGACTCGCCGCGGGCCTTGGTGTACGAGACGACCTGGCCGCCGGCGAGGCAGAAGATCGCGACCGCGCACAGCGCGTTGTCGTTGCCGGTGCCCGCGTACCAGAGCGCGATCCCGCCGAAGACGGCCGAGTCGGCGACTCGGTCGAGCGTCGAGTCCAGGAAGGCGCCCCAGCGGCTCGAAACCCCCGCCTGCCTCGCCATATTGCCGTCGACGAGGTCGGAGAAGACGAACAGCGTGATGACGATCGTGCCCCAGAAGAACTCTCCCCGGGGGAAGAAGACCAGCGCACCCGCCATCACTCCGGCCGTACCGATGAGCGTCACCGCGTCGGGGCTCACGCCACGGCGGAGGAGAAACGCGGCGAACGGTGTGAGGACACGCGTAAAGAATGCACGCGCGTACTTGTTCAGCATGGCCTTCCCGAGGGTCGGTGCGCCGAGCGGCCCCTGTGGCCCCCGACTGGCCCATCGTAGCGACGACCCACCTCCGGGACCGCCGGGGCATCGCCGGGCCGTCACAGGGCCTCCTGCCGCCTGTCGGTCGCGTACTACGTATGGACGCGCCGTGGCGGGAGTGGAAAGCTCGAATGACCGCGGGCGTCACTGGTGTCGCCTCGCCAATGCGGCTTCCACATGTCCGCGCCCCCTCTCCTCACCGTGCTCGAACTGGGAGGCAAGGATCATGGGCGAAAAGACGCAATCACACCCCGGGGCCGCCGGCAGGGCAGCGACGGCCGACCGGCCCACATCCATCCGGAACGTCGTGCTGGTCGGCCACAGCGGCTCGGGAAAGACCACTCTGGCCGAGGCCCTCGCGCTGGCGACGGGAGCGGTCAACCGGGCGGGCCGGGTCGAGGACGGCGCGACCGTCTCCGACTACGACGAGATCGAGCACCGGCAGCAGCGCTCGGTGCAGCTTTCGCTGGTCCCCGTCGAATGGGACGGCATCAAGATCAATTTGATCGACACCCCCGGATACGCCGACTTCGTCGGGGAACTGCGGGCCGGTCTGCGGGCGGCGGACGCGGCCCTCTTCGTCGTCTCGGGCTCGGACGGCGTGGACGGCGCGACCCGGATGCTGTGGGACGAGTGCGCCGCGGTCGGTATGCCGAGCGCGATCGTGTTCACGCACCTCGAAGCGGCCAGGACCGACTTCGACGAGATGACCCAGGCCTGCGCGCAGACGTTCGGGGGCGACGATCCCGACGCCGTACTGCCGCTGTACCTGCCGTTGTACGGGCCCCAGGGACCGGACGGGCACGCCCCCGTGGAGGGGCTCGTGGGCCTGCTGTCGCAGCGGGTCTTCGACTACTCGTCCGGCGAGCGCGCGGAGTCGGCGCCGGACGGCGAGCAGCTTCCCCGGATCGAGGCGGCCCGCAGCAGACTGATCGAGGGGATCATCGCGGAGAGCGAGGACGAGACCCTCATGGACCGTTACCTCGCCGGTGAGGAGATCGACTACAAGACGCTCGTCAAGGACCTGGAGCGGGCCGTGGCGCGCGGCACGTTCCATCCGGTGCTCGCCGCCGCGCCGCCGGCGGGGGGCAACCGGGAGGGCATCGGCACGATCGAGCTGCTGGAACTGATCACCGGCGGCTTCCCGACGCCGGTGGAGCGCGAGGCGCCCGCCGTCACCACCCCGGAGGGCGGTCCGCGCCCGCCGGTCACCTGCGATCCCGACGGGCCGCTGGTCGCCGAGGTCGTCAAGACGGCGTCCGACCCGTACGTGGGGCGGGTCAGCCTGGTGCGGGTCTTCTCCGGCACGCTGCGGCCCGACGACACGGTGCATGTGTCGGGACACGGTCTGACGGACCGCGGTCACGACGGCCCGGACCTTCACGAGGCGGACGAGCGGATCGGCGCCCTGTCCTCGCCCTTCGGCAAGCAGCAGCGCACTCTGAACCGCTGCATCGCCGGCGACATCGCGAGCGTCGGGAAGCTGATACGCGCGGAGACCGGGGACACCCTGTCCTCGAAGGACGATCCGCTGCTGATGGAGCCGTGGACCATGCCCGACCCGCTGCTGCCGCTCGCCATCCAGGCGCACAGCAAGGCGGACGAGGACAAGCTCTCCCAGGGGCTGGCCCGGCTGGTCGCCGAGGACCCGACGATGCGCCTGGAGCAGAACCAGGACACGCGTCAGCTGGTGCTGTGGTGCCTGGGCGAGGCCCATCGCGACGTGGCGCTGGAGCGGCTGCGCAGCAGGTACGGGGTGCGGGTGGACGTCGTACCGCACAAGGTGGCGCTGCGCGAGACGTTCGGAGCGGCGGCGACCGGGCGCGGGCGTCACGTGAAGCAGTCCGGCGGCCACGGCCAGTACGCGATCTGCGAGATCGACGTCGAGCCGCTGCCGCCGGGGAGCGGCATCGAGTTCGTCGACAAGGTCGTGGGCGGAGCGGTTCCGCGCCAGTTCATCCCGTCCGTCGAGAAGGGGGTACGCGCCCAGGCCGCGCGCGGGGTCTCCGCGGGCCATCCGCTCGTGGACGTGCGCGTCACGCTGACCGACGGGAAGTCGCACTCCGTCGACTCCTCCGACGCGGCGTTCCAGACGGCGGGGGCGCTGGCGCTGCGCGAGGCGGCGGCCGAGGCGAAGATCCACCTGCTGGAGCCGGTCGCGGAGGTGCTGGTGCTGGTGCCGGACCAGTACGTGGGACCGGTGATGAGCGACCTGTCGGGAAGGCGGGGGCGGGTCGTCGGCACCGAGCAGTCGGGGCACGGGCGCACGCTCGTGCGGGCGGAGGTTCCGGAGATCGAACTCGGCCGGTACGCCCTGGACCTGAGGTCCGTCTCGCACGGCACCGGACGGTTCAGCCGCTCGTACGCCCGCCACGAACCGATGCCGCCCAACCTGTCGGGCAAGATACGCGAACAGGCCGAAACGGGGACATAGTTGTCCGGCCGCCCGCCCAATTCGATTGCGGCGGGCGGCATTTCACCGCCCCATGGCGGGCAGGGTCATTCCGGGGCCGTCCCCGGACACGCCGGATACGCTGGACGCTCCGGGGCGCCCCCACTCGGAAGGTGTGCGGGGCACGGCAGTTGGGAACAGGCCGCAGGGGCGGTTGCGTGCGGCGATGGGGGCAGCAGTGGCGGATGACGGGTTCGACTTCTCACCGGGGGCGCAGGTCCCGCTTCAGGGCTCGGCGGGCCAGACGGCCGCGACGCAGGCCCTCGCCTCGGCGGCGTACCGCGACAGCCCGGTGACCGAGATCCTCAATGCCAACAGCGAATGGCACAAGTCCGCGGTGAAGCCGGGCAAGCTGTCCCTCCTCGAACCGAACCTGGGCGAGGCGTTTTCGAGAGCCGTACAGGTACGGATGCTCGGCGGTGCCCGCAAGGCACTCATCCAGTCCTTCGGCACCGAACCGCAGACCGTCGTCGAGCACTGCCTCGCGGCGACCCGCATCCGTAAGGAGCGGGACACCCGGCTCACCGGCGTCATGGCGCTCTTCGGCCTGCTCTTCCTGCCGGGCCTGCTCATCTGGCTGGCCGTCTTCCAGCTGCGCCGTACGATCGCGGGCTCCAAGGACAAGCGGGCCGGAGCCCTCGGCACCGCCGCCCTCCTCGCGGTGGGCGGCCTGGTCCTGCTCGTCCTCGTCAAACTGCCCTTCGACGGATTCTGGGCGATCTACCTGCGGGCGATGCTCGTGGCCCCGGTCGTCGGCTGGCTGCTGGCCAAGCGGATCACCGAGTCCACGGCCAAGGACATGAGGGCCCGCTGGGAGGCCCTGCTCTCGGGTGGCGGCGTGGGCGCGAAGATCCCCGAAGCCGTCCCCCGCGACCCCAACGAATCCGCCGCCGAGCAGCTGCGCCAGTCGCTCGCCAAGCTCACCGCCGAGCAGTACAGCAACTCGGTCTTCTACGCGGGACCCAAGGGAATACTGGGCATGGGGACCCGCTGGGGCAGCTGGCAGCTCGCCGAAGAGCTCGTCCCGCGCGAAGCCGGCAAGGAGATCCACGGTTTCCGCAGCTGGGACGTCGTACGCGCCATCCACGACCAGCTGCGCATGCTGGAACGCGGCCCCCTGCACACGGGCGGCTTCCCCAAGCCCTCCGTGCGGCACTGGGTCGTCGCCCCGATCGGCGAGAACGCGGACGAGGTGAGCCGGCCCGGCGGACAGGACGTCGACGCGTTCCAGATCAAGGGCCACGAGATACAGCGGATCTGCAACGAGCAGCAGTTCGGCGCGGGAAACCGCCACTACCTGGGGGTGCAGTTCACGCTCTGGGACGGCCAGCTGGTCATCACGATGCTGATCACCGTCACCGTGCTGCACGAGACGCTGCGCATCGAGGTCACCGGGCACGCCCTGGGGCCGGTCCACTCGCTGTTCACCACCAAGCCGAAGCCCAAGACGGTGACGGTCAGCAAGCCGGTCAGGTTCTGGGAGACCGTCGACAAGCAGCAGCCGCTCGTCGACGCCAACGAAGTGGTACGCCTGGCCGTCCGCGCGCCCTTCACCTGGTTCCCGCCGGTCCTCGACTACTTCGGCGGCAAGATCGTGCTTCCGGAACCCTTCGGGCTGCGGCACGCCTGGGCCGAGAAGCCCTGGCGGCACCGCTTCATGGCCGACGACGCCATGCGCGCGGCCACGCCCGTCCTGCGCGTCGTCCACGCGGCGGCCATCCGCGTGCTCGACGACCACGGCGTGGACACCGACCGCTTCAGCAACCGCTCACTGGTCCTCAGCGGCCTGGTCCAGGACGCGGCACCGAGGAAGGCCGACGTGTACGACGCCTGACGCGGCCGGGGGGGGCGGCCCGGTCAGGCGGCCGGCCAGGCGTCGGCCAGCATCTTGCGGGTGTCCCCCAGCAGCTGCGGAAGCACCTTCGTGTGGCCCACGACCGGCATGAAGTTCGTGTCCCCGCCCCAGCGCGGCACGACGTGCTGGTGCAGGTGCGCCGCGATGCCCGCCCCGGCGACGGCGCCCTGGTTCATCCCGATGTTGAAACCCTGCGCCCCGGACGCCGTGCGCAGCGCCGTCATCGCGCGCTTGGTGAACGTACCGAGTTCGGCGGTCTCGGCGTCGTCCAGGTCCGTGTAGTCGGCGACGTGGCGGTACGGGACGACCATCAGGTGGCCACCGTTGTACGGGTACAGGTTCAGCACCGCGTACACGTGCTCGCCACGCGCGATGACCAGCCCGTCCTCGTCGGACATCGCCGGAATCGAGCAGAACGGGCAGCCGTCCTCGGCCCCCGGACCGGTCGGCTTGTTCTCCCCCTGGATGTACGCCATCCGGTGGGGCGTCCACAGGCGCTGGAACGCGTCCGGCGTCCCCACTCCGATCTGCTGCTCCGGCTCAATCGTCATGGAGTGCAGCATATGACTTGGTACCCGCCGAACGTGTCGCCGGGGCGCTCCCGAAGGCCCGGCGGCCATGCTGGAACGATGCATGTCGATCACGGCAGTCCGCTGGGTCGGTGGGAGGCGCGGGCCGAGCTCCCGCTCTTCGCCGCGTCGCTCCTCTTCCTCGCCTCGTACGCGGTCCGCGTGCTGGCCCCCGGTCTGGCTCCGCCCTGGCGGGACGTGTGCCTGGCGGTGACCCTTGCCCTGTGGGCGCTGTTCGTCGCCGACTACCTGGTGCGCTGGCGGCTGTCGGGCCGGCGGCTGGGGTTCGTCCGCACCCACTGGCTGGACACCGTCGTCCTGGTGCTGCCGCTGCTGCGCCCGGTGCGCGTGGTGCGGGTGTACTGGGCGGTGCAGCGCAGGCGTGACCGGCCGCGGCTGACCCTGCACGCCCGGGTGATCACGTACGCGGGCCTGACGGCGGTGCTGCTGGGTTTCTCCGGCGCCCTGTCCGTCTACCACCAGGAGCACGCCGCTCCCGGCGCGACGATCCGTACCTTCGGGGACGCCCTGTGGTGGACGTGCTCGACGCTGACGACCGTGGGGTACGGCGATGTGGCGCCGGTGACGTGGGCCGGCCGGCTCATCGCGGTGGGCATGATGGGCTGCGGCCTGGCGCTGCTGGGGGCGGTGACGGGCTCCTTCTCGGCCTGGCTGATCCAGACGTTCGCGCGGGAGGACGAGGAGAGGCCCCCGGCGGGCTGACCTGCCCCGCCGGGGGCCTCTCTCACCGTTCACGCGCCGGGGCGGGTCACACCTGGACGCGGCGCTCCACGACGTCGGCGATCTTCGCCAGCGCCTCCTCGCGGGGGATGCCGTTCTCCTGCGATCCGTCGCGGTAGCGGAAGGAGACGGTGCCCGCGTTCATGTCCTCGTCACCGACGATGATCATGAAGGGGACCTTCTGCTTCTGCTGGTTCCTGATCTTCTTCTGCATCCGGTCCGAGGAGGCGTCCACCTCGACCCGCAGGCCCTTCTTCTTCGCGTCGGCGGCGAACTCCTGGAGGTACGGGATGTGCGCGTCGCCGATCGGGATGCCGACCGCCTGCACCGGGGCGAGCCACGCCGGGAACGCGCCCGCGTAGTGCTCCAGGAGCACCGCGAAGAAGCGCTCGATGGAGCCGAACAGGGCACGGTGGATCATCACCGGGCGCTGCTTGCTGCCGTCGGGGCCGGTGTACTCCAGGTTGAAGCGCTCCGGCAGGTTGAAGTCGAGCTGCACGGTCGACATCTGCCAGGTACGGCCGATCGCGTCCTTGCACTGGACGGAGATCTTCGGGCCGTAGAACGCGGCGCCGCCCGGGTCCGGGACCAGCGGCAGGCCCTGCTTCTCGGCGACCTGGCGCAGCGTCTCGGTGGCCTCTTCCCAGATCTCGTCCGAGCCGACGAACTTCTCCGGGTCCTTGGTGGACAGCTCCAGGTAGAAGTCGGTCAGGCCGTAGTCGCGCAGCAGGCCGAGGACGAAGGTGAGCGTACGGTCGAGCTCCTCCGCCATCTGCTCCTTGGTGCAGTAGATGTGCGCGTCGTCCTGGGTGAAGCCGCGGGCACGGGTCAGGCCGTGCACGACGCCGGACTTCTCGTACCGGTACACGGTCCCGAACTCGAAGAGGCGCAGAGGCAGTTCACGGTAGGACCGGCCCCGCGCGTCGAAGATCAGGTTGTGCATCGGGCAGTTCATGGGCTTGAGGTAGTAGTCCGTGCCCTCGTCGAGCTGCATGGGCGGGTACATGCCGTCGGCGTACCAGTCCAGGTGGCCCGAGGTCTCGAAGAGCTTCCCCTTGGTGGCGTGCGGGGTGTAGACGAACTCGTACCCCTCCTCCTCGTGCCGGCGGCGCGAGTAGTCCTCCATGACCCGGCGGATGATGCCGCCCTTGGGGTGGAAGACCGCCAGACCGGAGCCGATCTGCTCGGGGATGGAGAAGAGGTCCAGCTCGCTGCCGAGCTTGCGGTGGTCGCGCTTCTCGGCCTCGGCGAGGAACTCCAGGTGCGCCTTCAGCTCGTCCTTCGACGGCCACGCGGTGCCGTAGATGCGCTGGAGCATCGGGTTCTTCTCGCTGCCGCGCCAGTAGGCGGCGGCGTTGCGCATCAGCTTGAATGCGGGGATGTTGCGGGTGGTGGGCAGGTGCGGACCCCGGCAGAGGTCCTTCCAGCACAGGTCGCCGGTCTTGGCGTCAAGGTTGTCGTAGATGGTCAGCTCGCCGCCGCCCACCTCGACGTCCGCGCCGTCGTCGCTGGACGCGGAGCCCTTGATGCCGATGAGCTCCAGCTTGTACGGCTCGTCCGCCAGCTCCTCGCGCGCGGCCTCGTCGGTGACGACGCGGCGCGAGAAGCGCTGCCCGCGCTTCTGGATCTCCTGCATCTTCTTCTCGACGGCCTTGAGGTCCTCCGGGGTGAACG
This sequence comes from Streptomyces agglomeratus, assembly GCF_001746415.1. Classification (NCBI taxonomy): domain Bacteria; kingdom Bacillati; phylum Actinomycetota; class Actinomycetes; order Kitasatosporales; family Streptomycetaceae; genus Streptomyces; species Streptomyces agglomeratus. The sequence goes on along the minus strand of NZ_MEHJ01000001.1, from coordinate 6,466,587 downwards.
GCTTCTCGACGTCGAAGTCGTAGTAGAAGCCGTCCTTGACCGGCGGGCCGATGCCGAGCTTCGCCTCGGGGAAGAGCTCCTGCACGGCCTGGGCCATGACGTGCGCGGTGGAGTGGCGCAGGATGTTCAGGCCGTCCTCGGACGAGATCTCGACCGGCTCGATCTCCTCGCCGTCCGCGACGACGTACGCCAGGTCCTTCAGCTCGCCGGCCACCCGCGCGGCGACGACGGTGCGCTCGCCGGGGAAGAGTTCCGCCGCCGTGGTGCCCGTGGTCACCACGCGCTCTTCCCGCTCGGAATCGCGTTGGATGAACACACGGACGTCCGACACCGGTCACTCCTGTCTGAGGGGGTCGCGCGTAAGTGGTTGCGCGCGTGGCTAGTAACTGTACCGAGCCGGGTGACCTCCTCGCGAAACGGTTAATCCCCGCCGCACGCCTCCTCGAAAAAGTCCAGGTTCTCCTGGAGCGACTTCATCAGCCGGTCGCGTTCCGCCTCGTCCACCTGTACGGGCACCACGCCCTCCGCGCCGGTGAGCCGCCGGAAGCCGCCCCGGCTCTCCAGCTGCCCGTGGACCCGGACCGGCAGCCCGACGAGGTGCGCGTGGCCCGCTATCCGGTACGCCTCCTCGTCGAGCACCATCCGTACGTGCGGCACCTCCGCGCCCGCCAGGACGCGCAGCCGCACCGTGCCGGCCCCGCGCGGCCCCGAGCGCCGCATCCGGACGACCGTGCCCGTGATCCGTACCGTGACGGACGGCTCCGCGCGGGTGTAGCGCGCGCCCACCTCGCGCAGCGCCGGCAGGTCGCCCGGTGAGAACTCCACCGCCTCGGGGCGCGCCGCGCACCCCTCCGGCACACCGGCGGCCGGTGACCAGTCCAGCGCGATGCGGGTGCCTTCCGAGCCGTGCACGAGCGCGATCACCGCGTCCGTGAGCTCGCGGCTCACGCCCGCCTCGACGGCCGTGTCGAACGCCTCCATGCCGCCCGTCGCCCGCTGGTAGTCGACGGCCTCGCGCGCGGCGTGCAGGGCGTGGTGGAGCCGTACGGCGGCGCCGCGCCCCGCCGCCACCGGTACGAACGCGGTCAGCGCGCGGCCGCCGGGGGCGGGTCCCACCAGTACGCCCTCCAGTGACGCCTGCGCCTGCCGCCGGTGCCGGGCCCCGTAGTACCCGGCGCGCCCCCGCGCGGCCAGCGCCGCCGCGAGCAGCATCTGGCGCGCGGCCGAGCGCAGTTGTTCCTGCGCCGTCCAGGAGGCGGCTCCGGAAGGGCTCTCCGGTACGTCGCGCCACCACCTGATCTCGTCGCTCGGGACGGCGAGCGAGACCAGCACCTCGCGAGCGGAGGGCGCGGCGCAGCGGGCCAGCGCGGTCAGCGCCTCGCCGAGCAGGTCGTCACTGTCGGGGAACGCCCTGCTCTCCGGTACGAGCAGACTCGTACCGCCGCCGGAAGGCCCGGGCGGCGTCCAGCGCGCGTAGCGCCCCGCCGCTCCCCCGCGCCGCCGCCAGCCGTGCCGGGCGAGCAGTACGCCGAGTACGGCCGGGTCGACCTGGGCGGGGTCGGGCCCCGCGCCGGCGTCCCAGACGCCGGGGCCCGCGGCGAGGCCGCCCTCGGGCTCCGTGCCCGGGTGCGGCCGTACTGGTTCGTCGATCGGCCGGTGCTGCATCAGGGTCTCCCTCCCACCCCGACCCGGGTCATGATCTCGCAGAGTGCTCGGTCGTCGAATATCCGCGAGGTCGGGATCCGCACGGTCGTCCTGCGCCTGCCCGTCACCGGGTGTCCGGCCAGGTTGGTCCAGTAACAGCAGTGCCGCAGGTCGAGCCGGTCGTGGCCGGCGCGCAGCCAGTCCTCCTGGGTCCGCGGCACGAGCATCACGACGAGGATCTTGTGCACCGCCACCGGGCTGCGGGCGAGCTTCTCCAGATGCGCGTTGTCGAGCGTGAAGGAGAAGGAGCCCCCGGCCGGATGCGGCGGGATCTGGTAGGTGCACTTGAGCTGCACCTTGATGGTGACTTCGTCATCGACGGTGTGCTCGGGAGCGTTGTGGCTCACGTGCCAGTCGATGCCGTTGTCCGGAAACGGCTGTGAGAGAGAGCATCCGGCGGCCGCCGCGACCGCGTGCAGATAGCCCACCTGGAGAGTCTCCATGCAGGCGGTGGTGGCGAGTCCGCCGCGCAGCGGTGCGATCCGCTCGGGCAGCAGCCCGCCCGGTTCGGGCTGCGTGAGCGCCATGGCTGACGAGTGCCTTCCGGGCTGTGCCGATCATTTCCCCGCGACGGTCCGTCAAGCTCCCGTGCCGTCACCTGTGTTGTCTCCGTTCTGTCTCCCCCGCAAACGGCGTACCGGGCAAACGACCCGGGTATCACCGGTTCGGGCAGGGGACGCACGCCATCTGCCAAGGGAGCAAGAGGAGTTCGACATGACGTGCTGGTACGAAGGGCCCCTGGCCGCTTTCGACACCGAGACGACGGGCGTGGATGTCGAGGAGGACCGCATCGTCTCGGCCGCGCTGGTCGTGCAGGACGCGCCGGGCGGCCGGGTGCGGGCGACGCGCTGGCTGGTCAATCCGGGCATTCCGGTGCCCAGGGAGGCCACTGACATCCACGGGCTGACGGACGATCACCTCCAGCGCAACGGCCGCTGGCCCGCGCCGGTGGTCGAGGAGATAGCCCGGAGCCTCTCCGAGCAGAGCATCGCCCGCCGGCCGCTGGTGGTGATGAACGCCCCGTTCGATCTGACGCTGCTGGACCGCGAGCTGAGGCGCCACCGGGCGTCGTCGCTGACGCGCTATCTGGACAGCCGACCGCTGTGCGTGCTGGACCCGCGCGTACTGGACAAGCACCTCGACCGCTATCGCAAGGGCCGCCGTACGCTCACCGACCTGTGCGCGCAGTACGAGGTGGAGCTGGACGGCGCGCACGACGCGGTCGCCGACGCGACGGCGTCGCTGGAGGTCGTACGGGCGCTGGGACGGCGCTTCGCGGCGCGTCTGGACCGGCTGTCCCCGGCCGAACTGCACTCGCTCCAGGCGGTGTGGCACGCGGCGCAGGCGCGCGGACTCCAGGCGTGGTTCGCGCGCAACGGGTCGGAGGAGGCGGTGAATCCGGCGTGGCCGCTGCGCCCGGAGATCCCGGCGGCGGCCGCCTGAGCGGGCGGCGTGGGAAAGCCGCCCGACCGGGCGGCGCGAGAAAAACGAAAAGCCGGTCCGTCGGTGACGGACCGGCCTTCCCGGGGTGGGCGATACTGGTTTCGAACCAGTGACCTCTTCGGTGTGAACGAAGCGCTCTCCCACTGAGCTAATCGCCCGGGAACGGACTGAACCATACAACCCCTCGCGGGTTCGGTTCAAACCGCGAGGGCTGCCGCCAGCCCGCGCCGCCCGCCCCGCATCATCAGCGCGTGATTGGCGATGAGCAGGGGGCGCCCGGGTACCGCGAGACGGCGCACCAGTGTCCTGCGGACATCGACCTCCTGCTCGTAGACCGCGCGTGTGCCGTCGGCGCCGCGCGGCCGCACGGTCCAGCGCGCCCAGCCGTCCATGTCACCGCTCATCGCCACCTCCAGCAGGCCGGTGTCCGGCGCGCGAAGCGTCTCGCGGACGGTGACGACCAGTTCGTACGGCAGAAAGGACCGGACGTGGACGAGGCCGGCGCTGTCGTCGAGGCGCGTCACCCGCCGCACCTGCGGCCACCACCGGGGGTACGCGTCGACCTGCTCCAGGGCGGTGTAGACCGCGCCGGGCGGTGCGGTCAGGTCCCACACGCTGCGGAAGCGGTAATGGCTCCAGTCCATGCCCCAAGTCTGCGCACGGCAGCCGCATCCATGCGTACTCACCGGGGATCTGAGTACCCGCGCCCATGTCGCGGGCGTGTGCCGGGCGCCACACTCCTCAACCATGGAGAACGCGCCACCACCCGCCGAGGAATTGGTGATCCTCGACCGCGAACTGGGACAAATCGAAGCTCGCCGTGCCCAGTTGCTGGCCCGCAGGGCCTGGCTGCTCAGTGTCATGCAGCAGGCCGTCGCCCCGCAGAACCCCTTCTCGCCGCCCGGCCCGGCCGCTTTCGGCGGCGGAACCGGGGCGCGGCCGCCGCATGCCCCTCGGGACGCCTCGACGCGCAGTGCGCAGAACGTGCTGCTGACGCTCGGCGGCATCCTGCTGACGATCGCCGCGGTCGCGTTCACGCTGGTCAGCTGGGGCCACATGGGCATCGGCGGCCGCTCGGCGGTGCTGGGCGCCGTGACGGCTCTCGCCCTGGCCGCGCCGGCCGCGCTGCTGCGCCGCGGGCTCGTCTCGACCGCCGAGTCGGTGGCCGCGCTCGGCCTCGCGCTCACGGTGCTTGACGTGTACGCGGTGCACCGTGTGGCAGTGCCGGACACCGACGGCCTGGCGTACGCCGCGGCCGGTTCGGCGGCGCTGGCCGCGCTCTGGGCGGCATACGGCCTGGGCTTCGGGCGGTTGCGGCTTCCGCTGCCCGCGGCGCTGATCAGTGCTCAGTTCCCGTTCCTCCTCTGGGCCCTGGCGGCCGACGCGGGTCCGCTGACGCTCACCTGGGCGCTGCTGGCCACGGCCGCGCTCGATGTCGCCGTGGCGCTGTGGGGCCCGGGTCGCGCGGTGCGTCCGATGGCGTGCGCCGGTGCCTGGCTGTCGGGTGCGGGAGCGCTGCTGAGCGCCGCCGCCCTGTCGCTGGCGGCGGGCGGCAGCGGCGACGCCGTGCGCCCCGGTGTTCTTCTGCTGGCGATCGCGGCGCTGGCGCTGTTCGCCGCGTGGCGGGCCCCGGCCCCGCGTGCGGCCACGGCGGCGCCGGACAGCGAGGCGTCCACGCCGGCCACCGCCCCTTCGGCGTCCCCGTCGCCGTCGCCGTCTCCGGCCGCCGGGTGGTCGCCGCTCGCCGTCGCGTGCTCCGCCGTGGCCGGGCTCGCCGTGCTCGCCGCCGTCGGCGGAGTGCTGCGTCCCGCCCTGCCGGCCGCGTGGGCGGTGCCCGGATACGTACTGTGCGCCGTGGTCCTGGCGGCCGTCGTACGGGCGAACCTGCCGCGCCCCGTGATGCTCGGCCTGGCCGGTTCGTCCGGTGCGGTACTGGCCGGGGGCACCCTCTGGGCGCTCCCGCCGGTGGCGGTCGCCGTGCTGGGGCCCGCCGTCCGGACCGGGCGCGCCTGGTCGGGCGCTCCGACCGGCCTCCGCGAGGCACTGCCCTCCGGCCTGCCCTGGTCGTGGACGTCCGCCGCCCCGGCGGTGCTGCTGGCGGTGGCCGCCGTCCTGGCCGCGGCCTGCCGCCGGACCGAGCCCGGCACCGCCTGGCGCACCCCGGCGGCGTGCGCGGCCCTGGCACTGGCCTGGGCGGCGGCGTACGCCACCCCGGCCGCCCTGGACCTCGGCTACCCGCTGTCCTTGGTCCTGTACGTCCTGCTGACCGCCGCCTCCCTGGCCCTGGCCGTACGCCCCGCCCTCGCGGGCGCCGCCCGGGCACCCGGCGGGCTCGCGCTCACCGCGCTCGGCTGCGCCCTCGCGGCGGCGGTCTCCGTCTCGCTGCTGTCGCTCGCCGCGCAGGCCGCCAGCTTCGCCGTCCTCGGCGTCCTGCCGGCGCTGTACGGCGCGGCCGCCGTGCTCGGCAGGGGGCCCCTCACCCCGTCCGTCTCGGCGGTGGCCGCCGTCGTGTTCGCCACCGGGCTGACCGGCGCGGGCGCCGCCGCTCTCGGCCTGGCGCCGCACCAGGCGGCCCTGGCGGTCCTCGCCGTACCGGCGGCCACCGCCCTGCTGGCCGCCCGTCTGCGGGGTCACGTCACCGCTCTGCCCCTGGAGGTCGCGGGCGCGGCGGCGGGCCTGCTGGCGACCGGTCTCGCGGCAGGCCACGCCCCGACCCTCGCGCTGGTGCTCGCCCTGTGCGGAGTCGTCGCGGCAGGCACGGCGGTGCGGGCCGACCGGCGTCCCGCGGGATACGCGGCGGTCGTGCTCTTCGTACTGGCCACCTGGGTCCGCCTGGGCGCGTCGGACGTCGTGACACCCGAGGCGTACACGCTCCCGGTCACCGTCCCGGCCCTCGTGGTCGGCGTACTGCGCAGGCGGCGCGACCCCGGGGCCTCGTCCTGGACGGCGTACGGTCCGGGGCTCGCCGCGACCCTCCTGCCGAGCCTGGTCGCGGCCTGGGGCGACCAGCACTGGACGCGTCCGCTGCTTCTCGGGGCGGCGGCCCTGGCCGTGACCCTGACCGGCGCCAGGCACCGGCTCCAGGCGCCGCTGGTGCTGGGCTCCGCCGTACTCGCGATGGTCGCGCTGCACGAGCTCGCGCCGTACGTCGTGCAGGTGGCCGGATCTCTCCCCCGCTGGCTGCCGCCCGCCCTCGCGGGCCTGCTGCTGCTGGCGGTCGGGGCGACGTACGAGCAGCGCCTGCGCGACGCGCGCCGGCTGAGGGACACGCTGGGGCGGATGCGCTGAGGGCCCGGCGCGTTCCCGGCGGCGTCCCGGCCGGGAACGCCGAAGGCCCGGAAGACTTTCGTCTTCCGGGCCTTCGGTCCGGGTGGGCGATACTGGGTTCGAACCAGTGACCTCTTCGGTGTGAACGAAGCGCTCTCCCACTGAGCTAATCGCCCCGGCGCTCCGCAAACATTACCCCATGTCAGCGGGCCGGCCGAACCGGTTTCAACCGGTCACCCGCGGTCACTCGTCAATGTTCCACGGCATCGCTATCCCGAACTTCCACACATAGATCCCCACCAGCACCGCGATGATCACCAGACCGACGGTCGTCAGAATGATGTTGCGCCGCCGGACCCTGGGATCGAGTGCCTTGCGGGCCGCCTCGGTGACTTTCCGTTTCGTCCAGCGCAGCACCAGCTGCGCCCAGACGAACTCGGTGGCCCAGATCGCCATGCCACCGAAGATCACCACCCAGCCCGGCCCCGGCAGCGGCAGCATGACCACGCCCGCCGCCACCACCGCCAGACCGATGACGAACACCCCGACCTGCCAGCTCAGGTGCAGTGTTCTGTGGCGCTTGATGATCTGCGGCGCCCGTGACCCCAGCTCTCGCTCGTCCCCGCTCACGCCCCCCGTGGCGGGCTCGGCGGCAGTCGGGCCGACGACTTCTTCCCGCTCGTTACTCTCCGCATTCATGAGGCCCAACCTACCGGAACCGCCCGCGCGGCCGGAATGCTCGTACTACCTCAAGTGTCACTCCGCCGTACGAGGTACCTGAAGAGCCACAAAAAGGTCAGAGGGGTTTACAACGACACCGTAGGTGGCATGTCGATTTCGCCGACGTGCGAATCCCCGAGCGCACACTGAGCGAAAGGCCCTGGCGCTTATGAACACCACGGTCAGCTGCGAGCTGCACCTGCGCCTCGTAGTGTCGAGCGAGTCATCACTGCCTGTACCCGCGGGCCTGCGGTATGACACGGCCGATCCCTACGCCGTGCATGCCACCTTCCACACCGGAGCCGAGGAAACCGTCGAGTGGGTGTTCGCCCGCGATCTCCTCGCCGAGGGCCTTCACCGGCCCACCGGTACCGGCGACGTCAGAGTCTGGCCGTCCCGTAGTCACGGCCAGGGCGTCGTGTGCATCGCCCTGAGCTCCCCGGAAGGAGAAGCCTTGCTCGAAGCCCCGGCGCGGGCCCTGGAATCGTTCCTGAAGCGGACGGACGCCGCGGTCCCACCGGGCACCGAGCACCGTCACTTCGACCTCGACACGGAACTCTCACACATCCTGGCCGAGAACTGAGCCAGGCCGAGAGCCACCCAGCGCCGTCCGACTCGGGGCGACGGCGAGGGGCGGACAACTGCATACGGCACACACCGGCGCCGTCTCCGCGGACTCCACCGCGGGGACGGCGCCGGTGCGCTCCGCGCACGAGCCGCTAAAGTCGTCCGGCATCTGCGGGCGCCCGCCCGCAGCAGGCCAGGGAGCGAATCGTGCTGATCCCCCACGACACCAGGCGCGCCCTCGACGTCGTCGTCGATCTCGTGAACACGGCGGCGGAGGGCGACCAGAACGACCGGCTCGCCGACATCGAGGCGCTGTACGGCTTTGTACGGCTCCACCACGTCAGCGACGTCGGAACGCTCACCGAGGCGGATCTGCGGGCCGTACGGGACGTACGAGGCCGCTTCGCGGACGCGTTCGCGGCGCCCGGCCCCCGCGCCTGCGCGGAGCTGATCAACCAGCTCGTGGCGGCGGCCGGCACCACGCCGCGCCTCACCGACCACGACGGCTTCGACTGGCACGTGCACTACTTCGCGCCCGGCGCCTCGGTCGCCGACCACCTCGCGGCGGACTGCGGGATGGCGCTGGCCTTCATCGTCGTCTCCGGCGAGCAGGAACGGCTGCGCCGCTGCGAGGCCCCGGACTGCCGGCGGGCCTTCGTCGACCTGTCGCGCAACCGCTCCCGCCGCTACTGCGACAGCCGCACCTGCGGCAACCGTCTGCATGTGGCGGCGTACCGGGCCCGGCGCAAGGAAGCCGCGGGCTGAGGCGCCGCGCGCGTCACGGCAGGAACCGCCGCGGACTGAGGCGCCGCGGGCGTCACAGCAGGAAGAGATCGTGCATCGCGGCCATCAGCAGCAGGAAGCCGATCACCCCGAGGAAGATCATCAGGGGTGGCTGGGAAAGCGCGAAGAGGCAACCGCGCGGTTCTTCGGTGGGTGCGGGGGCTTCGCCCCGGGACGTGTCCAGCATCTCGGGCCGATGATGACGCAGGCCGGCCCCCCGCCACGACCAACACACCCACCTGTGCGGTGAGTTCGCTGGATCTTGGCCATTCGTGATCTTGCGCTGATCACTTCGGCGCCCGAGTTGCCAGGTTTGCTTTCAAGTACCGGCCGGTGTCGTCGGCGCCCTGTGGCCCTGCAAGGACCACGCCGCTTCAGATGCCGTGCTTCTTCAGGATCGCTTCGATGTCGCTGAAGTCCTCCGCCTGCCCCTTGGCCGCCTTCGGCCCGGGCTCCTTGCGTCGCTCCGCCGCCGGGAGCGCCGCGCCCGTGGGTTGCGCGGCAGCCCCGGGCGCGACCGCTTCGCGCTGTGCGGCCCGCGCGGCCCGGCGCTCCTTGCGCGTACCGCCGCCGCGGCGCTCCACCGCCCTGGTCGTCATGAAGAGCAGCCAGGACAGACCGAGCAGGCCGAAGCCCAGCCACACCTCCGGCCTGAAGGCGATGCCCGAAAGCCACTCCACGACGCCGGTCATCACCAGGCCCACCGGTACCAGCGAGTAGGCGACGATGCGCGTCGCAGCCAGGAATCGCCTGCGGTACGCGGTGATCGCGGCGATGCCCAGGCCGGCCGCGGACGCCGCGGAACAGATCGTCTCTGCCAGCATCCGGTCCTCCAGCTCCAGGGGTGCACGTTTCCCCTCCATCCTGCACCGCCGGACGCCGCCCGGGCCACGCCCGCGTACGACGTCAGGGACATCTCCGGGGCGCCCTCCTCCCCCGGTCCCGGTTGGGGCGCGGCCCGCCGGGCTGGGAGACTGACCCCATGACCGACTCCTCTCCCGCGCGCCCCGTCGTCCTCGACGTCTGGTGCGACCTCCAGTGCCCCGACTGCCACGCCGCGCTGGACGACATCCGCGCCCTGTGCGAGCGCTACCGCGACCGGCTCGACGTACACCTGCGCCACTTCCCCCTCGAGAAGAACAAGCACGCCTACGCCGCCGCGCAGGCCGCCGAAGAGGCTGTCGACCAGGGCAAGGGCTGGCCGTACGTGGAGGCGGTCCTCGCCCGCACCGCGGAACTGGCGGCCGCGGGTGAGCCCCTCCTGCTGGAGGTGGCGGCGGAACTGGGCCTGGACGCCGAAGAGTTCGACACCGCCCTGATCGACGGCAGGCACCTCCTGATCGTCGACGCGGACCAGGCCGAGGGCAAGGCCATCGGCGTCACCGGCACGCCGACGTACGTCATCGACGGCGAGCGGTTCGACGGCGGCAAGAGCCAGGAGGGGCTGCGCGAGCGCATCGAGGAGATCGTCGACCGGCTGCTCGCCTGACCCGCGCGGTTCCCGGGATCAGAGCAGGTGTTTGTAGAGGTTGTACGAAACCGGCTCGTATCCCAGTGATTCGTACAGCCTGCGCGCCGGGGTGTTGTCCGCGTAGACGTTGAGTCCGATCCGCTCGGCCCCGGCCGCCATCGCCTCCCGTTCGGCGAGCAGCAGCAGCGCGCGCCCGAGTCCCTGGCCCCGGTACGCGCCGGCCACCTCGACGTCGAAGACGTACGCCCCGCTCGCGCCGGCATGCGGGTTCCGCAGTGCCAGCCAGAGCGTCCCCACCACCGCGCCGTCGCGGACGAGGACGCCCAGGTACGTGTCGGGGGTGGCGATTCCGTCGGCGAGAGCGGTCGCGTGGTCGGCGTCGGACTTGGCCCGCGCGGCGTCCTCGGAGTAGCCGCGCGCGGTGAGGGACTCGGCGTAACCCGCCTTGGTGTGGGGGAGCCAGGCGTCGAATTCGGCCGCGCTCATCGGCCGGCCCACCACGCCTGCGGGCAGCGCGGGCGGCCCGGCGGGCAGGGCCTTGGTCATGATGCGGCCGCGTTCGGTGTAGCCGAGACCGTCGGCCATGCGCCGCGCGGCCGCCGCCTCGGCCGGGACGGAGATCTCCACGCGGCGGCAGCCCCAGCCGCGCAGCACCTCCTCCGCCGCCAGCGCGGCGACCGTCGCCCGGCCGCGCCGCCGGTCGGCCTCGTTGATGCCCAGGGCGGCGATGCGGCCGACGCCGCCGCCGAACCGCACATCCGTGGACAGCTCGACCCTGCCGACGGGCCGGCTGTTCACACACACGTCGTAGGTACGCGATCTGGCGCCGTCGACGCCCTGCTGAAGCGGCGCTGTCGGCCGCAGAGTTGTGGTCATCAGGGGAGTTCTACCCTCCGGGCGGCCACCCGTCTCCCCCATTCCCGGCGCTTTACGGGTCCAGGTCCGACGCGGCCCGCTCGTCGAAGACGCGCATGGCCTTCGCGGTCACCGGGCCCGGCGCACCCGCCAGTTGGCGTCCGTCGATCCGGTGCACCGCCTGTACGTCGCGCAGCGTGGAGGTCAGGAAGACCTCGTCGGCCCGCTCCAGTACGTCCAGCGGCAGGTCGGCCTCCTCGGCGCCCGTCCACTCGGCGGCCAGGGCGCGCGTGATGCCGGCGAGGCAGCCGGACGAGACCGGCGGGGTCAGCAGCCGCCCGCCGACGACGACGAAGACGTTCGACCCCGTGCCCTCGCAGAGCTGCCCGACGGTGTTCGCGAACAGCGCCTCGGAGGCGCCGTGTTCGTGGGCGCGGGCCAGTGCGACGACGTTCTCGGCGTACGACGTCGTCTTGAGCCCGGTGAGCGCACCCCGCTCGTTGCGCGTCCAGGGCACGGTGATCACCGCCGTGCTGTCGGGCCGGCGGCTCGCCTCCCCCAGGGCCACGACCAGGGTCGGGCCGGTGTCGCCGCGCTCGGAGCCGAGCGGCGAGAGGCCGCCGGTGTACGTGATCCGCAGCCGGCCCAGGGCCATGGGATTGGCTTCCAGGACGGCGGCACAGGCCCGGCGCACCTCGTCGAGATCGGGCTCGGGCAGTCCGAGGCCACGCGCCGAGCGGGCGAGCCGCTCCAGGTGCCGGGTGAGGGCGAAGGTCCGTCCCGCGGTCGCCTTCACCGTCTCGAAGATGCCGTCGCCCACGGTCAGCCCGTGGTCGAGCACGGACACCCTGGCGGTCGCCGCATCGTGCAGCCCGCCGTCGACCCAAAGTTTCATGACGCGGTCCTTCCCGTCTCCCGGTACGTCCCCGACGCTACAGCGAGCAGTCTGGCTGCCTTCAGTTCGGTCTCCTCCCACTCGCGGTCGGGGTCGGAGCCCCAGGTGATGCCCGCGCCCGTACCGAACTTGAGAACCGGGCCGGCGGGGAGCGTGCGGTCGATCCAGAAGGTACGTATGCCCACGGCCAGCTCACCGGTGCCGCGGTCGGCGTCGACCCAGCCGATGCCGCCACAGTAGGGGCCGCGCGGGGAGGTCTCCAGCGCTCCGATGATCGTCAGGGCGCTGGACTTCGGCGCGCCCGTCACCGAACCCGGCGGGAACGTCGCGGCCAGCAGCGCCGCCCAGCCGGCCCGGGGCGCGAGCTCGGCGCGCACGGTGGAGACGAGGTGGACGAGGCCGGGGTGCGGTTCGACCACGCACAGCTCCGGCACGGTCACGGAGCCCGGGACGGCGACCCGTCCCAGGTCGTTGCGGACCAGGTCCACGATCATCACGTTCTCGGCGTGGTCCTTCTCCAGGAGATCGCCGGCCGTCCGCCCGGTGCCCTTGATCGGCCCCGACTCGACGGTCCGCCCGTCGCGCCGCAGGTAGAGCTCGGGGGACGCGGTGGCTATCTCGACGCCGTGCGCCGGCAGGCGGATCGTTCCTGCGTACGGCGCCGGATTGCCCCGGGCCAGCCGGGCGGTGAGCGCGTCGACGTCGGCGCGGGCGCCGGGCCGGTCCGGCAGCGGAGCGGTCAGTACGCGGCAGAGATTGGCCTGGTAGACCTCGCCGGCCGCGATGTGCTCACGGATACGGCGGACACCCGCCGTGTACGCGGCGCGGTCCATCGACGACGTCCAGTCACCGGCGGCGGGCCCGCGCCAGGCGCCGGGCACCGGTGCGGGCACCGGCTCGGAGCGTACGTCGCCGAAGCGGGCACACACCAGTCCGCCCTCGAAGTCCGCGGTGACGGCCCAGAAGCCGGCGGAGTCGAGTGCGGCGGGATCGCTGGTCACATCGCGCAGATCAGAGGCGACAAGGCCGCCGAAGCGGGCCAAAGGGGGAAGGTCGTGCACGGCCCCGAGTCTAGAGCGGACCGCCGTGACCTGCGCCGGGCCGGGCGCAGCGCAGCACGCTGCACAAACGCGTTTTTGTACTGGCCCCGGTATCCGCTAGAGTTCAACACGTCGCCGGGACACGGAAACGCTCCGGCAAGACAAGCGGACGTGGCTCAGTTGGTAGAGCATCACCTTGCCAAGGTGAGGGTCGCGAGTTCGAATCTCGTCGTCCGCTCGGTGTGGGGGATCTTCCCGAACCCCCGTATTGCACTCCTGGTGGAGTGGCCGAGAGGCGAGGCAACGGCCTGCAAAGCCGTCTACACGGGTTCAAATCCCGTCTCCACCTCCAAGGACGATTAGCTCAGCGGGAGAGCGCTTCCCTGACACGGAAGAGGTCACTGGTTCAATCCCAGTATCGTCCACTGGATCTCCGGCTGTACTTTGACCGGAGTGTCCGTCCCGCGCGATTAGCTCAGCGGGAGAGCGCTTCCCTGACACGGAAGAGGTCACTGGTTCAATCCCAGTATCGCGCACGCAGTTCGCAGTACCGCACGATCAACTGAACAACCCCGCGCGATTAGCTCAGCGGGAGAGCGCTTCCCTGACACGGAAGAGGTCACTGGTTCAATCCCAGTATCGCGCACCACCCAGCAAGCAGCCCCGGCCGTGATCCACGGCCGGGGCTGCTTCGTGTTCACGGTCAGGACGAGAAGAGCATCCGGCCGAAGCCCTTCTGGCGGTGGCCGCCGTGATGGCCGTGCTGCGGGGCACCCCAGGCGGGCGCCGGGGCGGCGGGGTACGCCTGCGGGGCCGGCGGCGGGGGCGGGGCCTGCTGGGTCCACTGCGACTCGAGGCGGGTCAGGGACTCCAGCTCGCCGTAGTCGAGAAATATCCCGCGGCAACCACTGCACTGCTCGATCTGGACACCATTGCGGTTGTACGTGTGCATGGGCGCGTGGCACTTGGGGCACTGCATGGTCGGGTCAACTCCTCGCCGTCGGTTCGGCATCGCCGGAAAGCATGCCCGGCGACGGTCCGTTCACCCTACGACGTGGCATCGGACTCCAACTCGGGCGGGAGAGAGGCGATACGGGCACAGGTCTCGGTCATCATCTCCTCCACCTCGTCGAGCGGCCGGTTCCCGGCGGCGGACTTGGCGAGCGCGAGGGCGGCGGTCTGGACGGTCAGGGCGCGGGCGGGGACGTCGAGTTGGGGCCACGGGTCGCCGTCGGGGGGTACGGCGGTGCCGCCGGCGGCCCGGTAGGCGCCGAGGAAGCGGTCCCAGATGTCCGGTGCGAGCAGGCCGGCGGCGTACCAGGCGGCGGGGCGGGCGAGGTCCCAGGCCGGGTCTCCGATGCCCATGTCGTCCACGTCGATCAGCAGCCAGCGTCCTTCGGCGGCGGCGCCGGTGCGGACGGCACGGGCGGCATCGGCATGGGCATCGGCCTCGGGTGGGTGGCGGACGAGCTGGCCGAGGTGGAGGTCGCCGTGGCAGAGGGCCGCGCGGCCGGGCGGCTGCGGGGCCTCGTCGCGGGCCCAGGCGGGCAGGCGGCCCCAGGCGCGGAGCACGGTGGCGGCGGCCGGGTGGTGCCCGGCGAGGGCCGCCCGCATGCGGGCGATCGCGCGGGCGGCCTTCGCGGGGCCACGCATGGGCGGAAGCGGGGCGGGGAGCCGGAGGGCACCTGGGGCGACGCCGTGCAGCCGGGCCAGGAGGGTCCCGGCTTCCTCCCAGGGGGCGGCCTCAGGCTCGGCGGGGTCGACGGGCGTTCCGTACGGCCACAGCGTGAGGGGGCGGCCGTGCAGCACGGTGCTGTGGGCGTCCCCCTTCGCGGCGGGTACGGGCAGGGGCGGCAGGAGGATGCCGGCCAGGAGGGGGTGCGCCGCTGCGGCGAGTCGTGCGGTGAGGGCCGCCGGGTCCGTATCGGGGGCATGGGACTTCGCGACGACGTCGCCGTGGCGCACGACCGTGCCGTCCGGCCTGTCGGCCAGGATGTCGGGCCTGGGGCAGGCGCAGGACGCCGGCGTCGCGCCGCGGGTACCGGGGTGGGTACTGCTGGGGTCGGTGCCGGTGCCGGTGCGGGTGCGAGGCGGCGCGGTGCGCGGCGCGACGTCGTGCGCGACCGCGCTCAGCGCTTGGGCGACGGATACGGTCACGGTGTCCCCCGGGATGCGGTGCGGCCGGTGTCGTACGGCGCCGTGGAGTGCTCGCGGCGCCCGCCCGGAGCCTACGGCTTCCCCGGCCGGCCCGTTCCCGCCGCCGGGGAGAGGGGAGGCTGTACGCCTGTGGGCCGTGCCGGCGAGGGTAAGGCGCGTGGGCGGGCCGGGAAATGCGCCGCCCCGAAGGGGGCCTGGCCTCCGCGACGGGAAACATGCTGCCCCGGGACAGGATCACGCTTGCGTCCGGTGCGGGAACACGCTTGCCCCCCGGGCCGGAAAAAGGCGTTGCCCGGACAGCTCCCCAGCTGTCCGGGCAAACGCAGTCGTCCGCCGCACCCCCGTCCCCACGGGGTTTTGATATGGCCGGATGTCCTGGCCCGGTCCGCTCTACCGGGCCGTGGGCGCCGCTCAGCGCCCGAGCATCACACCCACGGACGACGCCTGTGTGACCACTGCTTCCCAGCCTCCGAAGAGGACGACGAGCAGCACCGCGAGGGGAAGGACCATGGCAGTCGCCACCAGCGGGTGACGCGTGCCGGACTGACGGCCGCCGAACGAGGTGAATGCCCTGCGTCCCTGCGTACGGAACATCGTCCGTGATGCCGTGTCCGCCATGGTCCCTCTCCTGTCGTGGTTGGCAGCGGCGGGTGTCTGACCTCGGGGGACGAGTGCTCCACCCGCCGCTTGACCTCAACATTAGGGGCGCGTCACGACCGGGTCGTCATGCCCGCGTACTGATTGCCGGGCCTCCCGGAGGATGAGCGGACCCCCCGCGACGTACTCCCCAGGGTGGAGAGACGGCCCTGCCTCTTGGGGTCTTCCCGGAGGGGGCGCTCCCGCCGTCCGGGTCTCAGGCGTGTTCGGAGGTGTCCTCCCTCGGGACCGGCTGTTCGACCAGGGCGAGCACCCTGGTCGCCATGAAGCGCGCCGTGCGTACCACGGAGCCGCTGCGGGTGACTTCGCTCACTTCCACCACTCCCCTGCGGACCGCTGTTTCCACCCGCCGGCCTGCCCGGCCGGCCACCACCTCGTACGTACGGGTCGTGTCTCCCGCGTCGACCACTATCTCCACGCGATCGCCCTTCATTGATCCAATCCCCCTTCTGCGACGGATCATTGAGATCTCGCACGGGCCGGGGACGGCGGATCGGCCGCCCCCTGACCACTCTTCAAGTTTCCCACCCGGCACTGACAATCGATCGATTCGTGAGGGCGCGGCCTATGAGCACACCGGGCCGCAGGTACGTAAGCTGTGCGACGTCGAACGGACCGGTCAGCAGCGGGGTGGGGGAGGCCCCACCAGAGGTAGGGGACGGACATGGCGATGATGCGGCTCCGGCGCGAGGACCCGCGTGTCGTCGGCTCGTTCAGGCTTCACCGGCGGCTCGGGGCGGGCGGCATGGGGGTCGTCTATCTCGGCTCGGACCGGCGCGGCCAGCGCGTCGCCCTGAAGGTGATCCGGCCGGACCTGGCGGAGGATCAGGAGTTCCGGTCCCGTTTCGCCCGCGAGGTGTCCGCCGCGCGGCGGATCCGCGGTGGCTGTACGGCCCGGCTGGTTGCGGCCGATCTGGAGGCCGACCGGCCCTGGTTCGCGACCCAGTACGTACCGGGGCCCTCTCTGCACGACAAGGTCGCCGAGGAGGGGCCGCTGATCGCCGCCGAGGTGGCCTCGATCGGCGCGGCGCTGTCGGAGGGACTCGTGGCGGTGCACGAGGCCGGCGTCGTCCACCGTGACGTCAAGCCGTCGAACATCCTGCTGTCGCCCAAGGGCCCCCGGATCATCGACTTCGGCATCGCCTGGGCGACGGGGGCGAGCACCCTCACACATGTCGGTACGGCGGTGGGCTCCCCGGGCTTCCTCGCCCCCGAGCAGGTGCGCGGCGCGGCGGTCACGCCGGCCACGGACGTCTTCGCGCTGGGGGCCACGCTGGCGTACGCCGCGACCGCCGACTCGCCCTTCGGGCACGGCAGTTCCGAGGTCATGCTGTACCGCGTGGTGCACGAGGAGCCGCAGCTGTACGGAGTGCCGGACGCCCTCGCGCCGCTGGTGCGCGCCTGCCTCGCCAAGGACCCGGAGGAGCGTCCCAGCACGCTTCAGCTCTCGATGCGGCTCAAGGAGATCGCGGCCCGGGAGGCCCAGGGCATCGGTGACGCCCGGCCGCCCGCCCCCCGCGTCGATCACGATCGCCCCACCGGGCGGCTGTCGGAGCGGTACGCCGATCAGGACACCGAGCGGGGGCGCACCGCGGGTACGCCCGCTCCCCGCGCGCACGCGCCGCGCGCCTCGACTCCGCGCACGGGATCACGCCCCTCGACCGGGCGCGGTACGACACGTTCCGGCGGCCGTACGAACGGGCGTCCGGGAACGCGGCCGGGGACCAGGACGACCTCGGCCGGACGGCGCCCGGCGAACCCGCGGCTGCTGCGCCAGCGCCTCGTCGTCTTCGTCGTGGTGACGCTTCTGGTCGCACTGGGGATCGCGGCGGCGCAGGGGTGCCAGGGCCCGGCCAGGAGTCTGGGCCTAACGCTCGAAGGGCAGCGTCCGGGGGCTCGGGAGCTCCCGGGGGTGCCCCTCATGCCGCGAGGGACCGGCGCAGGCGCCCTGACGCCGTGAGGGGCCGGCGGCGGCTGCCGGGCGGGCCGGGAGACACCCCGGCCGGGCTCCCGGTTCGCCGGCCGGGCCTGGACGCGCGGTTCGCACGCCGGGCCGGTCAGGTCTGCGGGCGGCCCGTCGCCACGGCGTAGAAGGCGACCGCGGCCGCCGCGCCGACGTTCAGCGAGTCGACGCCGTGCGCCATCGGGATACGGACCCACTCGTCGGCGGCCACGAGCGCCTGCCTGGACAGACCGTCGCCCTCCGCCCCGAGCATCAGCGCGACCCGGTCGAGGCGGTGCGGGGCCGCGTCGTCGATCACCGAAGCCTTCTCGTCGGGCGTGAGGGCGAGGAGCTTGAAGCCCGCCTCCCGTACCTTCTCCAGGTCCTTGGGCCACGACTCCAGGCGGGCGTACGGCACCGAGAAGACCGCGCCCATGGAGACCTTGACCGACCTGCGGTAGAGCGGGTCGGCGCTGTCCGGGGAGAGCAGCACGGCGTCCATGCCGAGCGCGGCGGCGCTGCGGAAGATCGCGCCGATGTTGGTGTGGTCGTTGACCGCCTCCATGACGACGACCCGGCGGGCGGTCGCCAGCAGCTCCTCGGCGGTCGGGAGCGGTCTGCGCTGCATCGACGCGAGGGCGCCGCGGTGCACGTGGTACCCGGTGACGCGTTCGGCGAGGTCCGGGCTCACGGCGTACACCGGGGCCGGGACCTCGTCGATCACGTCACGCATGACGTCGACCCACTTCGCGGAGAGCAGCATCGACCGCATGTCGTAACCGGCGTGCCGGGCGCGCCTGATGACCTTCTCGCCCTCGGCGATGAAGAGGCCCTCGACGGGCTCGCGCTTGCGTCTCAGTTCGACGTCGGTCAGGCCCGTGTAGTCCTTCAGGCGCGGGTCGTCGGGGTCGTCGATGGTGATGAGCTCGGCCACAGGGTGATACTGCCTTGTCGTGGGTGCGGTGCCAACGGGTGGGGCGGGGTGGGGTTACCGAAGGTTACGCCCTCCCCCGCCCGCTTGCTGTGCTCTTGCCTGCGCTTGCTTGCGCTTGCGTTTACGCCCGCTGCTCCGGGCCTACCGTGACCACGTCGCCGATGACGATGACGGCCGGCGGACGTACGTCCTCGGTCCTGGCCCTCTCCGCGACGGTCGCCAGCGTCGCGTCCACGCGGCGCTGGGCGGCCATCGTGCCCTCCTGGATGATCGCCACGGGGGTCTCGGGCGAGCGGCCGTACGTCGTCAGGGCGTCGGCGATCGCGCCGATCCGCTCGACGGCCATGAGGAGTACGAGCGTGCCGCGCAGGCCCGCGACCGCCTTCCAGTCGACGAGGGAGCGCGGGTCCTCGGGGGCGACGTGGCCACTGATGACGGTGAACTCGTGCGCGACGCCCCGGTGGGTGACGGGGATTCCGGCCGCGCCGGGGACGCTGATGGAGCTGGAGATGCCGGGGACCACGGTGCACGGGATGCCGGCCTCGGCGAGCGCCTGGGCCTCCTCCATGCCACGGCCGAAGACGAACGGGTCGCCGCCCTTGAGACGTACGACGGCCTTGCCGGCCTTCGCGTGCTCGATGAGCGCGTTGTTGATGGCCTCCTGGGCCATGAAGCGGCCGTACGGGATCTTCGCGGCGTCGATCACCTCGACGTGCGGCGGGAGTTCGTCGAGCAGGTCGCGCGGGCCGAGGCGGTCCGCGATCACGACGTCAGCCTCGGCGAGCAGGCGGCGGCCGCGGACCGTGATCAGGTCCGGGTCGCCGGGGCCGCCGCCGACGAGGGCTACGCCGGCGGTGCGGGTGCGGTGGTGGGGGGCGACGAGCGTGCCGTCGCGCAGGCCCTCGACGATGGCGTCGCGCACGGCGGCGGTCCGGCGGGGGTCGGGGCCACCGCTGGTGAGGACGGCCACGGTCACACCCTCGGAGCGGCCCGTGGCGGGGGTCCAGGCGGTGGCCGCCTCGGCGTCGTCCGAGCGGACGCACCAGGTGCGGGTGCGTTCGGCCTCGGCGGAGGCGGCGGCGTTGGCGGCCGTGTCCGTGGACGCGATCAGCGCGTACCAGGCTTCGGCCAGGTCCCCTTCGGCGTACGGGCGGCGCTCCCAGCGGATCTCGCCCGCTTCGGCCATCGCCTCCACGGAGGGCGTCGCGGACGGCGACACGAGGACGATGTCCGCGCCGGTCGCGATGAGCGCCGGGAGGCGGCGCTGGGCGACCTGGCCGCCGCCGATGACGACTACGCGCCGCCCGGCGAGGCGGAGTCCGACGGGGTAGGCGGGGTACGGGTCGCCTGCGGCGGCGTGCGGCGCTGTCATGGCGTGCGGCTCCTCGGGACGGGGAGGTGGGTGCGGCTTGCGGCTCTGCCGCTGTGCGGCGTGGGGGCCTTGCGCCGCTGCGACGGTGAAGCGGCTGGTGGGGCGGGGTTCGGCGCCCTGGCGAATACCTTACGGGCCGGGGGCTTCGGGGTCACCGGCGGACGGGGGCGGGGCAGGTCACTTCCGGGGCGCGGCTGCGGGGGGCCGGGGGCGAGTGGGGCGGGGCGCGGGCCGCTGGGACCGGGAGCGGTGGGGCGGGGCGGAGGCTGCGGGGACCGGGAGGCGGTGGGGCGGGGCGGGGGCTGCGGGGCCTCGGCTCGCGGACGGGGTCGGTGCCGCGTCGGGGCGTCTCCTCGGGTGCCGAACGTTCGGGCACCGGGATCGTTGGGGGCGTGTTGCGTTCGACACCCTGCGGGGAGCGCCCCGACACGTCCCCTCCCGGCACCGTGGGAAGGGCCTGCCCCGGGCGCGGGCTGCGATCGGCACCCCGGGCACTAGTTGCTCTCACCCGGCAGGGGCGGTGGCGGGGGCAGGCATTGGCGTGCCCCCCACTGCGGAGCGTGAGGGGCACGGCCGGGCTGCGTGCGGTTACTTCTCCGTGACTCCTGCCGAGTCGAACGTCGCCACCTCGTGCATCGCACGCGCCGCGCTCTGGACCACCGGCAGCGCCAGCAGCGCGCCCGTGCCCTCGCCGAGGCGCAGGTCCAGGTCGACCAGGGGGCGCAGGCCCAGCTTGTTGAGGGCGGCCACGTGACCCGGTTCGGCGCTGCGGTGGCCGGCGATGCAGGCCGCGAGCGACTCGGGGGCGATCGCCCGGGCGACCAGGGCCGCCGCTCCCGCGCTCACGCCGTCCAGGATCACCGGCGTACGCAGAGACGCTCCGCCGAGCAGGAAGCCGACCAGCGCCGCGTGCTCCAGGCCGCCGACCGCCGCCAGGACGCCGATCGGGTCCGCCGGGTCCGGGTGGTGGAGCTCCAGGGCGCGGCGTACGACGTCGACCTTGCGGGCGTGCATCTCGTCGTTGATGCCCGTACCACGGCCGGTGATCTCGGCCGGGTCCTGGCCCGTGTAGACCGCGATCAGTGCCGCCGAGACCGTGGTGTTGGCGATGCCCATCTCACCGGTGATCAGGGCCTTGTTGCCCGCTGCCACCAGGTCGCGCGCCGTCTCGATGCCCACCTCGATCGCGGCGAGCACCTCCTCGTGGGTGAGCGCCTGACCGGTGGTGAAGTCCGCCGTCCCCGCGCGCACCTTGCGGGGCAACAGGCCGGGGGTGGCGGGGAGTTCACCGGCGACGCCGACGTCCACCACGCAGACCTCCGCACCCACCTGGCTCGCGAAGGCGTTGCAGACCGCGCCGCCGCCCAGGATGTTGGCGACCATCTGGGAGGTCACTTCCTGCGGCCAGGCGGTGACTCCCTGGGCGTGCACTCCGTGGTCTCCGGCGAAGATCGCGACGGCCGCGGGCTCCGGGATCGGCGGCGGGCACATCCGGGACAGGCCGCTGAGCTGCGCCGAGATGATCTCCAGCATGCCCAGCGCGCCGGCCGGCTTGGTCATGCGCTTCTGGCGCTCCCATGCCTCGCCGAGCGCCTTGGCGTCCAGCGGGCGGATGGTGGAGACCGTCTCCTGGAGAAGGTCGTGCGGCTCCTCGCCGGGCAGCGCGCGACGGCCGTACGTCTCCTCGTGGACGACCCAGGAGAGCGGGCGGCGCTTGGACCAGCCCGCCTGCATCAGCTCGGGCTCCTCCGGGAACTCGTCGACGTATCCGACACAGAGGTAGGCGACTACCTCCAGGTGCTCGGGCAGGCCCAGGGCGCGGACCATCTCCCGCTCGTCGAAGAAGCTGACCCAGCCGACACCGAGCCCTTCGGCGCGGGCCGCGAGCCACAGGTTCTCGACCGCGAGGGCGGAGGAGTACGGCGCCATCTGCGGCTGGGTGTGGCGGCCCAGGGTGTGGCGGCCGCCGCGGGTCGGGTCGGCGGTGACGACGATGTTCACCGGTGTGTCGAGGATGGCCTCGATCTTCAGTTCCTTGAACTGCTTGGCCCGGCCCTTGGGCAGCGACTTGGCGTACGCGTCGCGCTGGCGGACGGCCAGTTCGTGCATCGTACGGCGGGTCTCGGCGGAGCGGATGACCACGAAGTCCCAGGGCTGGGAGTGGCCGACGCTCGGCGCGGTGTGCGCTGCTTCGAGTACGCGGAGCAGTACCTCGTGCGGGATGGGGTCGCTGCGGAAGCCGTTGCGGATGTCGCGGCGCTCGCGCATGACCCGCAGAACCGCTTCACGCTCGGCGTCGTCGTAGCCGGGTGCGGGAGCGGATTCGGGGACGACGGCTGCGGGCCCGGGTTCGGCGACCACCGGTGCGGGGCCGGCGTCCGGGACGACAGGTGCGGGTTCGGCGTCGGGGACGACCGGTGCGGGTTCGGGCGCGGTGGCCGCTGCCGGGGGCTCGGGAATCGCTTCGGGCTCGGGGGCCGCTTCCGGCTCGGCGGGGGCGGCTTCCTGCTCCTGCTGCTGTACGGGGCGTTCCGCGGCGGGGCCGCCGTCGCGCGGGGCGGGCACAAGCACGGGGGCCGGGGCCGCGGGCTCGGTTTCGGGCTCCGCGAGCTGCTCCGGTACGGGAGCGGGCTCCGGGAGTGCCTCCTCCGGCGTCAGCTGCGCCTCGCCGGACGCGGCGGCCGGTTCGGCTGCCGGCCGCTCGGCCACGGGCGCGACGGGCTCGGCCGCCGGCAGAGGGGCCTCGGCGGATTCCGGCGCGGCCTCGGCCGGCGGCGCGGGCACGGCCTCGGCTTCCGGTACGGGCTGGGGCTCCGGCTCGGGCACCTCGGCGACGACGGGCGGCTCGGTCACCGGCTCGGGCGCGGGCTCGGCGGCCGGCGCTTCGGCCGGCGTGGGAGCGAGCTGCGGCTCGGTCGGGAGGGACCCCGCGACCGGGACGAACTCGCCGACGGGGTGGGGCTCCTGCGACGGCACCGGGTGCTGCTCCTGCTGCTGCGGTTCGGGTTCCGGCTCGGGAGCGACCGGCTCGGGCGCCACCGGCTCGGCGGCGGCCACCGGCTCGGGCTCGGCCGGAACACTGACGGCCTCTTCCGCGACGGGGGCGGCCACGGGCTCGGGCGCGGGCACCTGCTCGGGAACCGGCTCAGCCGTGGGCTCGGGCTGAACCTGCGCCGGTGGTACCGGAGTCTCAGCCTCCGGAACGACCGTTTCTGCAGGGTTCCCCTGAGGCGCCTGGGCCTCCTGCGGCTGAGGCCAAGGCGTAGCAGCCTGTGACGGGATCGTGCCGAGCTGCGGTCCGGGCAGCGCGGCCGCCTGGTCGCTCGGCATGTCGAGGTACTCCAGACCGGTCACCGGCGGTGCCGGCTGCCGTACCGGGGCAGGGTTCCGGGGCATCGCCGCGGCGCCGGGGGCGGCGGCCGCGGGCCCGCGGTCGGCCAGCGAGCGCACGACGCCTCCGGTGGCCTCGGGCATCGGAGGACCGAGATGCAGCGGGCGGCGCGCGGGAGCGGGCGTCTGGGCCACCGCGGGCGCCGGCTGCGGCGTACGTACGGCGCTGAGGTCGACGGAACCGGAGTCGCGGCCACCGGTCTCGTGCGCGCCCGGCTCGCCCATCTCGGGCTGCGGCTGGAACTGCGGCTGCGGCTGAGCGGCCTGAACCTGCCCGGCCCCCGACGGCGCGCTCTGCGCCTCCGGGGCGGCGGCCGGCTGCGGCTCGGCGGCTTCGGCCGCCGGGGAAGCCGGCGCCGCCTGGTACTCGGGCTGCGCCTGCGGCAGCGCCTGCGACACCTCGGCCGCCTGCGCGACCGGCTCGGCCTGCGGCGCCCCGGCAGCGTGCATGGCGTGCTGGGGCTGCGGTACCTGCTGTATCTGCGGCTGCGGAGCCGACACGACCTGCGGGTCGCTCCAGGCTCCCTGCGCGCCCGGCATCAGCAGGAGGTCGTCGTCCTCGGCTGCGTTCTCGGAGGGTTCGGTGAAGGTGTACGCGTCCGGAGCGGCGATGCCCGGCTGCGCCACCATGCCCGCGTCCTCCGGCAATCCCTCGCCCGGGACCCGGCCGGTGTCAGTCATGCGTACCCCTCGCCCATCGCTTGTGCTCCTTCGGCCCCTTCGCCCGGGACGTCCGCTCGCGGCATGTACCGGTACCCGCTCAACAAGAACGAGCGTCCCTGCCCGGCGGCACGAAAACCCCCACGGACACCATGCATTCTCGCGGCCGTTCGCCGCCAGGGCGGGAAGTCCCGCCACGGCCCGCTGTGGGCTGCGCCACGTTGCGCGCCCCCCGGCTGCGCCGTACCACATAGAGCGCCAAAACGGGCCCCTTTTCCGGACATTGGCGAACGAAGTGCCGAACGCCCGGCTGCGGTACAACGATCGGCCAGCCTACCCCGCGCCTCCCGGCGGGATCATCATGGGGCGCTGTCGGGCTGCTCTCACCGGGATGCTTCGCGCCGCTCCTGGACACCGGAGAGCAGGAAGACCACCGAGCGGTCGCGTTCCGACCAGGCCGTCGTGTCGAGTTCGACGGACTGGAGCAGCGCGCATTCGACGGTGTAGCCGCCTGCGGCGAGCGCCCGGCCGATGGCCTCCGCCTCGTCGCGGGTGGACGCGTGCGTCACGATGCGCTCGGGCCTGCGGTCGGCGCAGGCGGACACGACGGCCACTCCCCCGCCCCCGATGCGTACGACATCGGGTTCGGGCAGGTCCTCCAGGGCGTACGGTGCCCGCCCGTTCACGACCTGGAGCTGTACGCCGAAACGCCGCGCGGCGGCTGTCGCACGGCCGCAGGCGTCCGGGTCGGCGTCGACGGCGATGACCGCCGCGCCGAACCTCGCCGCCTCGACGGCGAGCGCCCCGCTGCCCGAGCCGATGTCCCAGACGAGGTCGCCGGTACGGGGACCGAGCCGGGCCAGCTGGGCTGCCCGCAGGCCGGCGTACTCGCCCTCCCGCGTGTCCCCGGGCCGCTCGTCCGGTCCGTCGCCGTCGCCGTACTCCGCGGCGGGCAGCGCCCAGCCCCGTACGGCCGGCGGGTAGCCGGGGTCATGGCCGCTGATCCAGCCGCCGCCGGGGCCGCCGGGGCCGGCGGGGCCTCCCAGGCCGACGGCGGAGACGGGGCCCGCGCTCCCTCCGATGACGATGACGACGTTGGGGTCGCGCCAGGTGTGGTCGGCGGCCTTGTCGGACGTCAGGACGGTGACCTGTTCGCGGGCCGTGCCCAGCTCCTCGCAGATGACGAAGGTGCGGTGGACTCCTTCGAGCAGCAGGGCGAGTTCGGCGGGCCCGGCGCCCGGTGACGTCAGCACGGCGACCTTGGTGTGCGCGCGGCACACATTGACGGCGCGGCGCAGTGTGCGGCTGTGGGCGACGACGACCTGGGCGTCGTCCCACGGCATTCCGGCCCGGGCGAAGGCGGTGGCCACCGGGGAGACGGCGGGCACCACTTCGACCTCCAGGCCGTGCTGGGGTGCGCGCAGGGTGCGTACGACGCCGAAGAAGCCGGGGTCTCCGTCGGCGAGCACGACGGCCGTGCCCCGGTGGCCCGCGATGCGGCGGGCGGCGAGGTCGACGCTGCCGAGGCGGATGCGCTCGGCGCCCGGCGGCACTTCGGGGAGCGCGAGGTGGTGCGCGGCGCCCGCGACGAGCGTGGCGGCCCCGAGGGCGGACCTGGCCGCGGCGGTGAGCGGCGATCCGTCCCAGCCGATCACCGTGACCCGGTCGGCCATCCTTGTCAGTCTCCTGGGGTTGTCGCTGGTGAGTACGGGGCGCTGGTGGTACGGGCGGTTCTGCGGCGGCCCGGGCGACGGCGCGAGCAGGGTGAGCGTATCCGGTACAGACCAGGACGGCCCCCGGCGGGCATGCGGTTCCGAGTCCGCTCGGGACCGGTTCCGGTGGCTTCGTGTCCGTTCCGGTCAGTTCCAGTCGTTGTACGCGCCGTAGCCGCCCGCGTCGGCCATCCGGTCGGCCACACCTTCGAGATCCTCGGGCAGCAGGCTCCATACGATCAAGTCCGTACGGATGTCGGTCCACCCGCCGTCCTCCGTCTGGGTCCGCGCTATCCAGGCGTTGCGCAGGACGCCTTCGCTGATGCAGCCGATCTTCTGCGCGACCTGCTGGGAGGCGGTGTTGTCGGCGGCGGTGCGCAGTTCCAGGCGCTCGAACCGCTGGTCGCGGAAGATCCACTGGGCGACGGCGAGCACCGCCTCGGTGGCGTAGCCCTCGCCGCGCGCCCACGGGGCCGTCACATAGGCGACCTCGGTGGCGCGGGTGCGCCAGTCGGTGTGCTGGAGGTGGACGGTCCCGACGAGCCGCTGGGTGAGGAATTCCGTGACGGCGAGGGCGATTCCGCGCCCCTGGGTACGTTCCGCAGGAGCGATCCTGCGGACCCAGCGCTCGGCGTCGAGCGTGGTGTACGGGTAGGGCGCGGAGGTCCAGGCGGTGACCATCTCGTCACTCATCATCTCGGTGAGCGCCGGGATGTCCGATTCGTCGAAGGGGCGCAGCACCAGCCGGTCCGTGCTGATGGAGATGTCCGGGAAGGTGGTAGTCATGCGCAGCTCCATGCCGTGGACCGTCGTGAGGGACGTAAAGGCACAGCATGCAGCATCGTCCCCGTCGTGCGCATGACCGGGTGGCGGCGCCCCGGGAACGCGAAGGCCCCGCGCGGCCGCGTGCGGCCGGCGGGGCCCTGGCTCACAAGGACCGTACGGGCGTCAGGACTTGACGGCGCCGAAGGCCGGCACGATCGAGCCGGCGTACTTGTCCTCGATGAACTTCTTGACCTCGTCGGAGTTCAGGAGCTCGGCGAGCTTCTCGACGCGCGCGTCCTTCTCGTTGCCCTTCTTGACCGCGAGGAAGTTGGCGTACGGGTTGCCCTCGGCCTTCTCGATGGCCAGGGAGTCCTGCGCGGGCTCGAGGTCGGCCTCGATGGCGTAGTTCCCGTTGATGACCGCGGCGTCGACGTCGTTCAGGGCGCGGGGCAGCGTCGCCGCCTCCAGCTCCTTGAACTCCAGGCCCTTCCTGTCCTTGATGTCGGACAGCTTGGCGTCCTGGCCCGCGCCGTCCTTCAGCGTGATGAGGCCGTTGTCCGCGAGCAGCTTGAGGGCGCGGCCCTCGTTGGTGGTGTCGTTGGGCACCGCGACCGTCTGGCCGGGCTTGATGTCCTTGATGTCCTTGGCCTTCTTGGAGTAGAGGGCCAGCGGCTCCAGGTGGACATCGGCGACGGGCACGATGGTCGTGCCCTTCTTCTTGTTGAAGTCGTCGAGGTACGGCTTGTGCTGGAAGAAGTTGGCGTCGACCTCGCCGCTCTGGGTGGCGGTGTTCGGCAGGACGTAGTCCGTGAACTCCTTGACCTCGAGCTTCAGGCCGGCCTTCGCCGCCAGGTTGTCCTTGACGTAGTTCAGTATGTCGGCGTGCGGCGTCGGGGACGCGGCGACGACGAGCGCCTTCGACGGGTCGGCCTTGCCGCCGGACTCGGTCTTGGCGCCCGGGTCGGAGGCCGTGCCGCAGGCGGTGAGGCCGAGGGCGAGGGCGGCGGAGGCGGCGGCAGCCGCGGTGATCTTGATGTTCTTACGCACGAAAAGTGCCTCTTTCTGGGTGTTGCGGTGGTGTCGCCCGGACAAGGAGTGCGGGCTTGCTTGGGACAGGAGGTTCCGGGCGGCTACGACGCGGTGCGTCCGCGGCGCGTCAGGAGCCGGGTGGCGCCGTCGCCGATGAGCTGTACGACGGTCACGAGCGCGATCAGGATGACCACGGTGACCAGCATGAACTCGGTCTCGAAGCGCTGGTATCCGTATGTGACGGCCTTGCTGCCGAGGCCCTCGCCGCCGACCGCGCCCGCCATCGCCGAGTAGCCGACGAGCACGATGACGGTGGTGGTGATCCCGGAGATCAGCGACGGCAGGGACTGCGGGAGCAGCACCTTGAAGACGACGGTCGGTACGCCGCCGCCCATGGCCTGGACCGCCTCGACGAGGCCGTGGTCGACCTCCCGGATCGCGGTCTCGACGAGCCGGGCGAAGAAGGGGATGGCGCCGATGGCGAGCGGCACGATCATCGCGCTGGGGCCGATGAACGTACCCACCACCAGCGTCGTGAAGGGGATGAGGGCGATCAGCAGGATGATGAACGGCAGGGAGCGGCCGATGTTCACGATCACGCCGATGACCTTGTTGACCGCCACGTTCTGGAGCAGTCCGCCCTTGTCCGTGAGGACGAGCAGGATGCCGAGCGGCAGGCCGCCGATGACCGAGACGACGGTGGACCACAGCACCATGTAGAGGGTGTCGACGGTTCCCTGCGTCAACAGCGGCTGCATCTCCGACCAGTTCACTTGGCACCTTCCTTGACCAGGGCGGGGGCGGCGGCCTGCGCCGGTACGTTCGCGGGTTCGTCGGGTGCTTCCACGGCCTCGACCTGGAGCCCCTGCTCGCGCAGGAATCCGACGGGGACGACGTTCTCCTCGTACCGTCCGGGCAGCTCGATGCGCATCCGGCCGATCTGCCTGCCGCCGACGGTGTCCATCGCGGCCCCGAGGATCGAGATGTCGATGTTGTACGTACGGGAGAGCTGGGAGATCACCGGCTGCGTCGCGGCCTCGCCGTGGAAGGTGACGTCGATGACGGTGCGGCCGGGGCCCGATGCCTGGCCGCCCACCGGGAAGAGTTCCTGCGCCAGTTCGGATCCGGGCGTCGCCAGGAGCTCGCTCACCGTGCCGGACTCGACGATGCGGCCCTTCTTCATCAGCGCGGCCGAGTCGCAGATCGTCTTGACGACGTCCATCTCGTGCGTGATGAGCAGGACGGTCAGGCCGAGCTGCCGGTTGAGGTCGCGCAGCAGCTGGAGGATCGAGCGGGTGGTCTCGGGGTCGAGCGCCGAGGTGGCCTCGTCGGAGAGCAGCACCTTGGGGTCGCCGGCCAGCGCGCGGGCGATGCCGACGCGCTGCTTCTGGCCGCCGGAGAGCTGGGCCGGGTAGGACTTCGCCTTGTCGGCGAGGCCGACGAGGTCGAGCAGTTCCAGCGCCTTGCGGGAGCGTTCCTGCCCGGACACGCCGAGGATTTCGAGCGGCAGCTCGATGTTGTCCTTCACGGTGCGCGAGGAGAGGAGGTTGAAGTGCTGGAAGACCATGCCGATGCGGCTGCGCGCCTGGCGCAGCTCCTTGCCGGCGCGCCGGCCGCGGCCGGCGAGTGCGGTGAGGTCCTGGCCGTCGACGGTCACCGTGCCGGCGGTGGGGCGCTCCAGCAGGTTGACGCAGCGGATCAGGGAGGACTTCCCGGCGCCGCTCTGACCGATGACTCCGTACACCTCGCCCTCTCGGACGTGCAGGTCGACGCCGTCCAGGGCGGTGACTTCGCGGCCACGCGAGGGATAGACCTTGGTGAGGCCCGTAGTGGTGATCACAGGGTTTCCGTCACTGTCGAGTGCGCGGCGAAGTGTCCGCCGGGCACGGGGCATTCGTCTTGTGGACGTGGCACGGCTGGGTCGGTGGGTACCGGAGGCAACGCGTGCGCGGGGCAGGCGGGCCCGGTCCTTCGAGTACGTACGCGCTCGGGTGGACTCGGGGCGCGGCTGTCGGGTCTCGCTTCGGGGCGCGAGGCTCAGGCAGGGGCCCTCAGAAGGCGCACATTCGACACATACAACGAGCACCGGGCGTCATCGTCGCCTCGGTCGCAAGGGTGCGGCTGCTCGTCGTGGTCATGCGATGAGTAAACCAGACGTGCGTACGCGTCGATCCATCGTGTCCGAATAGCGGACACTTCCGTCTCGCCACCGGAGACGTGCGGCGCGGTGTCAGTCCGCGACGAAGATCTCCACGCCGCTGTCCGTGGCCTGCGCCGACACGGCCGAGAGATCGTTCACGACGATGTCCGCGACCAGCTCGGAGCGGTCGTGGGTTGTGGCCAACGCCACGGTCGTCATGCCCGCCGCGCGGCCGGCCTGGAGCCCTGCGGGAGCGTCCTCGAACACCACGCACCGCGCCGGGTCGACCCCCAGCCTGCGGGCCGCGAGCAGGTAGGGCTCCGGGTCGGGCTTGCCGCGCGTGATGTCGTCCGCGGCGATCATCGCCTTGGGGCGGATGCCGGCCTCGGCCAGGCGCGCCTCGGCGAGCCTGCGGGTGGCGGAGGTGACGACGGCCCAGCGGTCGGCGGGCAGGCTCGCGAGGAGCGCGGCGGTGCCGGGGAGCAGCACCACTGCGCCGGCGCTGGTCACGTCCTCGACCTCCAGCTGTTCGATACGGGCGACCGCCGCCGGCACCACGTCCGCGGGCAGCAGGTCCGCGGCGATCTCGGCGGCGGGGCGGCCGTGCAGTTCCACGGCCGCGAATTCCTCCGCCGATATGCCGTACTCCCCCGCCCAGCGGGTCCAGCAGCGGATCACCGACTCCAGGGAGGACAGGAGCGTTCCGTCGTTGTCGAACAGGAGGGCTTCGGCGTGGATCTTCATGGGCGTCGACCCTACGCCCACCCGTTGTCGCGGACGTAAACGGTCGTAATACGCTCGTCGTCATGCTCGACGCCCTGACGGTCGCGGTCTCCGCGGCCGCGCTCGTACTCGCCGCGTGGTGCGGTTACGCCGCCTTCCGCGATCAGCCCACCAAGGACTGGCACTTCATCGGCATGGCCGTGGTGTCCCTGCTCGCCCTCGCCCAGGTGGTCGTGGGCGTCGTGCGGCTGGCGGGCGGCGGCAAGCCGGACGAAGGCACGGTGATCTTCGTTTCGTACCTCGTCGGGGCGCTCGCCGCGGTGCCCGCCGCCGGTTTCCTTTCCCTGGGCGAGCGGACCCGGTGGGGTTCGGTGACCGTCTCGGCCGGCGCGGTCGTGCTGGCCGTGCTCGAAGTCCGGCTGCACGACATCTGGGGAGGCTGACGATGAGCGAGCCCGTCACGCGGGAGCGCGCCGGTTCGCGCACGCGGCTGGTGAGTGGGCCGGGGCTGCTGCTGGTCTGGCTGTACGGCGTCATGTCGGTCGGCGCGGTGTCCCGTTCGGCCTACCAGATCGCCACGGAGTACGACCGGGCTCCGCTCGCCTACACGCTGTCCGCCGTGGCCGCGGTGGTGTACGCCTTCATCACGTACACGCTGGTGCGGGGCGGGGAGACCGCCCGGCGGGCGGCGCTGGTGTGCTGCGGGGCGGAGCTGCTGGGCGTCCTGGTGGTGGGGACGTGGACGGTGATCGAGCCGTCGGCGTTCCCCGACGCGACGGTGTGGTCGGCGTTCGGGAAGGGCTACCTGTTCATCCCGGTGCTGCTGCCGGTGACGGGCGTCATGTGGCTGCGGAAGGCGCGGCGGCGCGGGTAGGGCGGACGCCTGAGGCGAAAACTTTCGCCTTGCCCGCCCCTTCGCCTTGCCCACCCCTTCCCGGGGTGACACATGGGAAGGGGCGGGGCGGGGCAGGCCCCGCCGCCTACGCGCTCGCGGCGAGCGTCCGCGCCGCGGGCTCCTTCTGAAGGGTGACCAGGGCGAAGCCCGGTGCCACCTGCTCCGTGGCCACCAGGGCGTAACCGTGGCTGCGGTACAGCCGCAGACTGCCCTCGCTGCGGTGACCGGTGAAGAGCTGGAAGCGCTTCGCGGCGGGCTCCCCGGCGAAGTACGCCTCGATCGCGTCGAGCAGCCGCCCGCCGAGGCCGTGCCGCTGCATCCGGGGGTGCACGATGAGCTTCGCGATCCGCGCGGTGCCCGCCTCGTCCACGGCCGCACGCACGGACGCGACCACCTCGTCGCCGAGCCGGGCCACCAGCGTGTGGCTGCGCCCGAGTTCGGCCCGCAGATCGTCGAGGGTCTGGGTGAGCGGCTCGATGCTGTAGTCGCCGTACAGCTCGGCCTCGCCCTGGTAACACAGGTACTGCAACTTGAGGATCTGCTCGGCATCCTGCGCCGTTGCCGCTGAGATGGTCACGCTCATGCCCATGTGTGCATGCCTCCCGCTCGCCTGATACGCCGGTTGCTTATCGCTCCATTCCCCTTTGCCCTGGAGCCGCAACCTCCGCCGCCAGCATTCTGCGCAGGCATCCCAGGCAACGGGAACGCATGGGCCCCAAACTGCCCTGTGACATTCCCAACCTTCCTGCGATTTCCCGGTACGTGGGGTCGGACGGCGACAGCATCGCGTCCAGCAGCCGTGGACACCTTCCGGGCAGCCTCCGGACCGCCGCACGCAGGGCCCGCCGCCGCTCCGCGCTCAGCGCGGCGCGTTCCGGGCAGGTGGTGTCTGCCGTCGCGGCCGGTGGGGCGGGGCAGGGCAGTTCACGCCGCGTCGCGCGGCGGGCCAGGCTCGCCTCGGTCCGTACGGCGTGCAGCAGCCAGCCCGCCGGGTCGGGCGGCGGGCCCGAGCCGTCGAGGAGTTCGACGAGCCGCAGCCATACGGCCTGTTCGAGGTCGCCCGCCTCGACTCCGCCGCCCGCCGCCTCCGCGACGGCTTCGGCGGCGAGCAGGGGGCGCAGCGTACGGAAGAGGGCGGACGACGCCGCCGTGGGCGGGGCGGCGGGGACGGGGATGATCACGGGGAGGGTCATGCCAGGCGGGACGTGAGGCCGGCGGCCGGCGGTTGCCGTACGGCGCCACAGTCACCCGTCCGTGGACACGCGGCCCTCCCCGCGCTCCCGTCAGCGCTCGCGCGCGAAGTCCTCCGCCGCCAGCAGCGCGGTGTCCGGGTGGTCGGAGAAGATGCCGTCGATGCCCTGTTCGAAGTAGCGCTTGAAGGCGCCGAACGCGTCTCCGTACGCCGCCGGATCGGTGCCGCGCCTGAAGTCCGCGGGCAGGAAGGTGTTCTCGTTGCGCATCGTGTACGGGTGGAGTATCAGCCCCCGCGCGTGAGCGTCCCGTACGAGCGTCGTCGGCGCCCCCAGCTTGCCCGTGGCGTCCTTGGGGATGATGAGGTCGAGAGTGGGGCCGATCCCCTGGGCGAAGTCGGCGATCCACTTCAGCCCCTCGGGCTTCACCAGGTCGGCGACGGTGCGCGGGTCTCCGGCCACCTGGAAGTCCCAGGGCCGGGTGGCGGCGCCGGACAGGAGTACGACGCGCGGCGCCGCGACCAGCCCGGCCATGCGCCGCATGCTGCCGGGCTCGAAGGACTGGAGGAAGTTGGGCGAGTTCTTCTTGTGGCGGCCGTACGTGCGCAGCAGCTTGGCCAGGGGCTCTTCGAGGCCGAGGCCGCGGCCGCGGAAGTACGTGGGGTGCTTGGTCTCGATGTGCAGCCAGATCCGCCGGCCCCGGGCGCGGCCCTCCTGCTCGGCCCAGCGCAGCACCTCCTCGAAGGTGGGGATCGTCCAGCGGCCGTCGTACAGGGTGTTCTCCTGCCGGGTGCCCGGGATCCGCTCCTTGGCGCGCAGCGTCTTGAGCTCGGCGAGGGTGAAGTCCTCGGTGAACCAGCCGGTGAGCGACACGCCGTCGACGGACTTCGTCGCCTTGCGGGACGCGAACTCGGGGTGCGCCGCGACGTCCGTGGTCCCGGTGATGTCGTTCTCGTGGCGGCAGACGAGGTGCCCGTCCTTGGTGGGGACGAGGTCCTGCTCGATGACGTGCGCGCCCATGTCGAGGGCGAGCTGGTACGAGCCGATGGTGTGTTCGGGGCGGTAGCCGCTGGCTCCGCGGTGCGCCACGACGGTCGGTACGGGGAGGTCACGGTAGGAGGTGTGGCCCCGGCCGTCCCCCTCGCTCCCGGCGGCGCCCGCGGTGCCCGGCAGTCCGAGGGTGACGCCCCCGGCCCCGAGTACGGCCGCGCCGATAACCGTGCGCCGCCCGGGATTCCGCTGTCCGCCCTGTGTCATGAACGCTCCTCCGTCAGTTCCCGCAGATGTCCCGCGAATGTCCCGCACCTGCCAAGAATGAAGGGCCCGATCGTAGGCGCCTACGTCTTACGCGGACGAGACTGTGGACGGAACGGACCGGAAACACACGTCAACACTGCGTATCGATGTGATGAACCCGATGTGCGGTCGGGCGGACACGGCGAGTATCGTCCTCACCTGCACAGACTTCATCCAGAACAGGCCGACAGCCTCACCCGGCCACGACACCGGAGGAACCGTTGTCCCGTCTCGCGCTCATCAAGGCAGTGCTCGGACCGATCCTGCGCCTGATGTTCCGCCCACAGGTGGAGGGCGCCCAGAACATTCCCGGGACCGGTCCGGTCATCCTGGCGGGCAACCATCTGACGTTCATCGACTCGATGATCATGCCGATCTGCTGCGACCGGCAGGTGTACTACATCGGCAAGGACGAGTACGTCACCGGCAAGGGGCTGAAGGGCCGGCTGATGGCCTGGTTCTTCACCAGCTGCGGCATGATCCCGGTGGACCGGGACGGTGGCCGCGGCGGTGTCGCGGCGCTGATGACGGGCCGCCGGGTGCTCGAGGAGGGCAAGATCTTCTCGATCTACCCGGAGGGCACCCGCTCCCCCGACGGCCGCCTCTACCGGGGCCGGACGGGCATCGCCCGCCTCACCCTGATGACCGGCGCGCCGGTGGTGCCGTTCGCGATGATCGGTACGGACAAGCTCCAGCCGGGCGGCGCGGGCCTGCCGCGTCCCGGCAAGGTGACGGTGCGCTTCGGTGAGCCGATGGAGTTCTCGCGCTACGAGGGCATGGACCGCGACCGCTACGTGCTGCGCGCGGTGACGGACTCGGTGATGGCCGAGGTCATGCGGCTGTCCGGCCAGGAGTACGTCGACATGTACGCCACCAAGGCGAAGGCCGCCTGAGCGGAGCCGCCCGAGGCGGCGTCACCGTACGGCCGGGGGCCGGGGCACCGACGGGTGCCCCGGCCCCTTTCCGCGCGCCGCCCGCGCCGCCTTCGCGGCTGCCTCGGGCACCGCACGCCTCACTCGATGTCGTCGACGATGCCCTTCGCCAGCTTCTGGCCGCGCAGCATGAACCACGCCGCGACCGCTGTCGCGAACAGCACCACCGACCCCACCCACGCCCCCGCCTGGAAGCCGTCCGTGAACGCGTCCTGCGCCGCCGAGATGAGCGCGGCGGCCTGGTCGGCCGGGAGGGACTCCGCCGCCTCCACGGCTCCGCCGAGGGAGTCGTGCGCGGCGTCGGCCACCTCGGCGGGGGTGTCCGGGGGCACCGTGAAGCTGCGGTAGATGGCGGTCACGATCGAGCCGAGCAGCGCGATGCCGAGCGCCGCGCCCAGTTCGTACGCCGTCTCGGAGACGGCCGAGGCGGCTCCCGCCTGCTCTTTGGGGACGCTGGAGAGGATGACGTCCGCCGTCACGGTGAAGGCCAGTCCCGCCCCGATGCCGCCGACGACCATGGCCGCGACGAGCAGCGGCACGTCGGTGTCCGCCGTGACGATGGTGCAGGTCAACAGACCGAGTCCGAGCGCCACCAGGCCGCTGGTCACCGCGCTGCGGACCGAGACCCTGCGCGCTACGTAGCCGGCCGCCAGACCGGCGGCCACCGCGCCGGCCGCTGCGGGCAGCTCGATGAGGCCCGATTCCAGGGGGGAGCGCTCCTGGACGAGTTGCAGGAACTGCGAGAGGAAGAAGACCAGGCCGGACAGGCCGAGGATGGTCAGCAGGTCGGCGAGGACCGCGCCCGAGAACCCCCGGTGGTGGAAGAGCCGCATGTCCAGCAGCGGCGAGGGGAGGGTGAGCTGGCGCCGTACGAACCAGAAGAGCGCCGCCAGTCCGGCCAGCCCGGTGAGCCCGGTCCCCCAGGCGAGGCCGTGTGCCGCCGCCTCTTTGACGGCGTACACGAAGCCGACCATGCCGACGAGTGAGAGCCCGACGCTGAGCAGGTCCCAGGGGCCGGGCGCCGGGTCCTTGGACTCGGGCAGCAGTTTGATGCCGACGAGGACCAGGACCAGCATCACGGGCACGTTGATGAGGAAGACCGAGCCCCACCAGAAGTTCTCCAGGAGGAAGCCGCCCACCACCGGGCCGACGGCCGCGCCGGCCGAGGCGGCGGCGCCCCAGATGCCGATGGCGAAGCTGCGTTCCTCGGCGTCGTGGAAGATGTTGCGGATGAGCGCGAGCGTGGAGGGCATCAGCGTCGCGCCTGCCACGCCGAGCAGCGCGCGGGCGAGGATCATCATCTCGGGGCTGCTGGCGTACGCGTTGAGCACCGAGACGGCGCCGAACGCGACGGCGCCGCACAGCAGCAGCTTCTTGCGCCCGATCCGGTCGCCGAGGCTGCCCATCGAGACGAGCAGGCCGGCGATGACGAACGAGTAGACGTCACCGATCCACAGCAGTTGGGTGCCGGAGGGCTGGAGGTCCTCGCTGAGGAAGGGCGTCGCGAGGCCGAGTACGGTCGCGTCGACGGCGACGAGCAGCACGGCGAGCACGAGCACGCCGAGCGCGAGCCAGCGGCCGGGATGGTGGACGGCGCTCCGCGCCATCTGGTGCCGGCCGCTACTGGTCATTGCTCCACGTTCCGACGTGCTCCGCCGAGCAGCAACTCGACGATCATGTACTGGAAGTCCTTCGCCGCCACCCGGCCGTCCTGGACGGCCCACGCGCCGGTGCCGATGAGCCCGTACAGCGCCTCGGTCAGCCAGGCCGGAGTGAGGTCGATCCGGAACTCGCCCTGCTGCTGGCCGCGCCGGAAATGAGCGGAGACGCGGGCGTCCAGACGGCCCCATCCCTCGTGGACCTGTGCGCCTTCGAAGAGCTGGTTCTCCGTGACGAGGAAGGCGAGCAGACCGGCGGCGGGCTCGATCTCGGCGATCAGGCGGCGCAGCCCTTCCTCGGCGGTTCCCTCGTTCAGCCGGGCCGCGTCGAGCGCCGCCTCGAACTCACGGATGCCGAGCCCTTCGAGGGCCTTGACCAGGGCCTCGCGACCGGCGAAGTGGCGGTGCAGGGTGGCCCGGCCGATGCCGGCCGACTTGGCGACCTCGTCCATGGTCGCGGTCGCCTTGCGGGAGAGGAGGGCGGCCGCGGTGCGGAGCACCTGCTCGCGATCGACAGTCATGAGACAACAATAACCCGAATGAGACATTAATGTCTCGCGCACCGGGTAACGGCTCAGCTCCAGGGCAGTTCCGAGCGGTGCTTCCAGTACGCCCCCGGCTCCTCCACCGACTCCGCCAGACGGGCCATGTGACTGTCGTCCAGGTCCACCACCGCGGCGTGCACGTTGGAGACCAGCTGGACCGCGGTCGCCGCGCCGGACAGGACGACGCCCGCCCAGGGCAGCCGCAGGATCACCGCCATGGCGACGGCGTCGCACGAGAAGCCGGTCTCCCCGGCTACGGCGCGCAGCGCGGCCGGGGCGGCGGGTCCGGCGAGCCTGCCGTTCGCCAGGGCCTCTTTCACGATCACGGTGAGGCCCGCCTCGTGAGCCTCGGCCAGCGCCGGCCCCGCCGAGGTCTCCAGCAGGTTGTACGTCGCCTGGACCGTACGGAACAGCGGCTCGCCGTCGACCGTCACGGCGAGCGCCGACCGGATGGCTTCGGCCTGGCCGGGACCGCTCGTGGAGATGCCGACGGTGACGCCACCGGCGGCCAGCTCCGCCAGCCGGGCGTGCAGCGCCGGGTCTGTGAGCGCCGGGCTGTCGGGGGTGACCGAGTGGATCTGGTACAGGTCGAGGCGGTCGCCCAGCAGGGCGGCGGTCTCGGCGTACTGCCGTTCGAAGGCCGCCAAGCTGTGGTCCTTGACCTCGTGGACGTCGGCGTCCGTACGCCAGTCGGCGGTGTACGTGTAGCCCCACTTGCTGCCGATCACCACGTCCTGGACCTCGGGCCTGGCGCGCAGCCACTCCCCGAGGAACTCCTCCGCACGGCCGTACGAACGCGCGACGTCCAGGTAGCGCACGCCCTGCGCGTAGGCGGCGTCCAGCAGTTCGTGGGCGCACTCGCGCAGGGCGTCCGGGGTGCGGCCGGCAGGCAGATCACGGTCCCGGCCGGGCGTGATGTACGCCGGACGGCCGACGGCCGCGAGGCCGAGTCCGAAGTGGGCGGTGGCAGTGGTAGCCGCAGCCAGCCGGGCAAAGGGCATCGGGGCCTCCCCGCAGGGTCGGTCGAGTACGGTCGCTCACTACCGTACTCAACCGGACCGCGAGGTTCAGTTCTTGGCGGTGGCCCAGGCGTGCTGCTCCGCCAAGTCGGCCTTCACCTCGGCGAGCTGGATCGCGACCGCCGAAGGCGCGGTGCCGCCGCGGCCGTTGCGGGAGGCGAGGGCGCCGGCGACGTTCAGGACCGTACGCACCTCGGGGGTGAGGTGCGGGGAGATCTTGGCGAACTGCTCGTCGCTGAGCTGGTCGAGCTCGATGCCCTGCTGCTCGCACTCCTTGACGCACTCGCCCGCGACCTCGTGGGCGACCCGGAACGGCACGCCCTGCCGGACCAGCCACTCCGCGATGTCGGTGGCGAGCGAGAAGCCGGCCGGCGCCAGTTCCTCCATGCGCTCGCGGTTGACGGTGAGCGTGGCCATCATGCCGGTGAAGGCGGGCAGCAGGACTTCGAGCGTGTCGCAGGAGTCGAAGACCGGCTCCTTGTCCTCCTGGAGGTCGCGGTTGTACGCGAGAGGGAGGGCCTTCAGCGTCGCCATCAGGCCGGTCAGGTTGCCGATGAGGCGGCCGGACTTGCCGCGCGCGAGCTCGGCGATGTCCGGGTTCTTCTTCTGCGGCATGATCGAGGAGCCGGTGGAGAAGGCGTCGTGGAGGGTGACGAAGGAGAACTCCTTCGTGTTCCAGATGATGATCTCTTCCGCGATCCGCGAGAGGTTGACGCCGATCATCGCGGTGATGAAGGCGAACTCGGCGACGAAGTCGCGCGACGCCGTGCCGTCGATGGAGTTGCCCGAGGAACCGTGCTCGAAGCCGAGGTCGGCGGCGACCGCCTCCGGGTCCAGGCCGAGGGACGAACCGGCCAGGGCGCCCGATCCGTACGGCGACACGGCCGTCCGCTCGTCCCACTGCCGCAGCCGCTCCGCGTCCCGGGACAGGGACTGGACGTGGGCCAGGACGTGGTGGGCGAAGAGGACGGGCTGGGCGTGCTGGAGGTGCGTACGGCCGGGCATGGCGACGTCCGAGTGCGCCTCGGCGAGACCGACGAGCGCGTCCTGGAGCTCGGCGAGGAGGCCGCCGATGATCCGGGCGTGGTCCCGCAGGTACATCCGGAAGAGGGTGGCGACCTGGTCGTTGCGGGAGCGGCCGGCGCGCAGCTTGCCGCCGAGATCGGCGCCGAGCCGCTCCAGGAGCCCGCGCTCCAGGGCGGTGTGGACGTCCTCGTCGGCGATCGTGCCGACGAACGAACCGTCCGCGACGTCCGCCGCGAGCTGGTCGAGACCGGCGTGCATGCGCCGCAGTTCGTCCTCGGTGAGCAGCCCCGCCTTGTGGAGTACGCGGGCGTGGGCGCGGGAGCCGGCGGTGTCGTACGGCGCGAGCCGCCAATCGAAGTGGACGGACGCGGACAGCTTGGCGAGGGCCTCGGCAGGACCGTCGGCGAAGCGGCCGCCCCAGAGCCGGACGTCACCGTTGTTGCTGCTCACAGCTACTGCTCCTCAAGGGGTGGGGATGTGCGACCGCCTCCCCACCCCTGGAGGGTCGGGAGGCGGCCTGTCGAACGAGTCTTGATTACGCGAGGTCACGCTTGGCGGCGATCTTCGACGACAGGCCGAAGATCTCGATGAAGCCCTGCGCCTTGGACTGGTCGAACGTGTCGCCCGAGTCGTACGTCGCCAGGTTGAAGTCGTACAGCGACTCGTCGGACTTCCGGCCGGTGACGACGGCGCGGCCGCCGTGCAGGGTCATCCGGATGTCGCCGGTGACGTGCTGGTTGGCCTCGTTGATGAAACCGTCCAGCGCCCGCTTGAGCGGGGAGAACCACAGGCCGTCGTACACCATCTCGCCCCAGCGCTGCTCGACCTGCCGCTTGTAGCGGGCCAGCTCGCGCTCGACCGTGACGTTCTCCAGCTCCTGGTGGGCGGTGATCAGCGCGATCGCGCCCGGGGCCTCGTACACCTCGCGGGACTTGATGCCGACCAGCCGGTCCTCGACCATGTCGATCCGGCCGATGCCCTGGGCGCCGGCGCGCTCGTTGAGCTGCTGGATCGCCTGGAGGACGGTGACGGGCTTGCCGTCGATGGCGACCGGGACGCCCTCCTTGAAGGAGATGACGACCTCGTCGGCCTCGCGCGGGAGCGCCGGGTTCGAGGTGTACTCGTAGATGTCCTCGATCGGGGCGTTCCAGATGTCTTCCAGGAAGCCCGTCTCGACGGCGCGCCCGAAGACGTTCTGGTCGATGGAGTACGGGGACTTCTTGGTGGTCGCGATCGGGAGGTTCTTCTCCTCGCAGAAGGCGATCGCCTTGTCACGGGTCATCGCGTAGTCGCGGACCGGGGCGATGCACTTCAGGTGGGGACCGAGCGCGGAGATGCCGGCCTCGAAGCGGACCTGGTCGTTGCCCTTGCCGGTGCAGCCGTGGGCGACGATCGAGGCGCCGTGCTTGTTGGCGGCGGCGACGAGGTGCTTGACGATGGTCGGCCGCGAGAGCGCGGAGACCAGCGGGTAGCGGTCCATGTAGAGGGCGTTGGCCTTGATCGCCGGGAGGCAGTACTCCTCGGCGAACTCGTCCTTGGCGTCCGCGACCTCGGCCTCGACGGCACCGCAGGCGAGCGCGCGCTTGCGGATGACGTCCAGGTCCTCGCCGCCCTGGCCGACGTCCACGGCAACGGCGATGACCTCGGCGCCCGTCTCCTCGGCGATCCAGCCGATGGCGACGGAGGTGTCCAGGCCGCCCGAGTAGGCGAGTACGACGCGCTCGGTCACGGGTTTCTCCTTACGATGCATGCGGTGATGGGTATAAGTATGCACTCCACCGTATGTTTCGTCAACGCGCCTCCCGAAGCCTCCTGAGCGCCCCGCGAGCGCGGCCCCCCGAATGCACCTCGCCGGCGGGCGGCTCCCCGTCCGTACGCCGAAGGTGGGAGGACAAGCAGCTGTCGCGAGCCCCGAGGAGCAGTGGACATCTATGACGCGACCGAAGATCCTCGTGGTCGGCGCGGGTTTCGCCGGGGTCGAGTGCCTCCAGCGGCTGGAACGCAAGCTGTCCCCCCGCGAGGCCGAGCTGGTCCTCGTGTCGCCGTCCGACTACCAGCTCTACCTGCCGCTGCTGCCGCACGTGGCGGCCGGCGTACTGACCCCGCAGTCCGTCGCGGTGTCCCTGCGCCGCCGGCTGCGCCGCACCCGGATCTGCCCGGGCGGAGCCATCGGCATCGACGCCCGCGCGAAGGTGTGCGTCATCCGGAAGATCACCGGAGAGGTGGTCACGGAGCCGTACGACCAGCTCGTCCTCGCGGCCGGCAGCACCACGCGCACCTTCGACATCCCCGGGCTGCTGGAGCACGGACGCGGTATGAAGTCGCTGGCCGAGGCGGCGCACGTGCGCGACCACGTCATCGCCCAGCTCGACCTCGCCGCCGCCACCACGGACGACGCCGAGCGGGAGGCGAGGCTGCGGTTCGTGGTGGTCGGCGGCGGCTACGCCGGTACCGAGACCGCCGCCTGTCTGCAACGCCTGACCAGCGCCGCGGTCGGCCGCTACCCGCGTCTGGACCGAGCGCAGATCAAGTGGCACCTGCTGGACGTGGCGCCGCGCCTGCTGCCCGAACTGGGCGAGAAGCTGGGCGAGAAGGCCATGGCGATGCTGCGCTACCGGGGCATCGAGTTCTCCCTCGGCACGTCCGTGGCCTCGGTCGACGCGACCTCGGTCAGGCTCACCGACGGCCGTACGCTGCCGTCGCACACCCTCATCTGGACCGCCGGAGTCTCAGCGAGCCCGCTGGTCGCCACGCTCGGAGCGGAGACCGTACGCGGCCGTCTCGCGGCCACGCCCCGGCTGACCGTCCCCGGCTTCGACGGCCTGTTCGCCGCGGGCGACGCGGCCGCCGTCCCCGATCTGGCGAAGGGCGGCGACGCCCTGTGCCCGCCGACCGCGCAGCACGCCCAGCGCCAGGGCCGGACCCTCGCCGACAACATCGTCGCCCGGCTGCGCGGCACGCCGCTGAAGCCGTACGTCCACAAGGACCTGGGCCTGGTGGTGGACCTCGGCGGCCGGGACGCGGTCTCCAAGCCCCTCGGCCTGGAGCTGCACGGCCTGCCCGCCCAGGCCGTGGCCCGCGGCTACCACCTGCTGGTTCTGCCCACCATGACCGCCAGGACACGCGTGATGACCAACTGGACGCTCAACGCGGTCGCCGGCGACGACTTCGTCCGTACGGACTTCCAGGCCCGCCGGGCCGGCACGCTCCAGGACTTCGAGAACACGTCCGTATACCTCACCCCGGAGCAGATCCGCGAACACAAGGGGCCGGTGGCAGCCAGGACCTAGCTGCCACCGGCAGGGCCGCGCCCGCTGACGCAGCCTCGGACTCCTAGCGGTCGTTCTGGGCCAACCGCAGCAGGTGGTCGGCCAGCGCCTGGCCGCCGGCCGGGTCGCGGCTGATCAGGAGCAGCGTGTCGTCGCCCGCGATCGTGCCGAGGATGGCGTTCAGCTCGGCCTGGTCGATGGCCGAGGCGAGGAACTGGGCGGCACCCGGCGGCGTACGCAGGACGACGAGGTTGGCCGAAGCCTCGGCGGAGATGAGCAGTTCACCGGAGAGGCGTCGCATGCGCTCCTCCTTGGCGGACTCGCCGAGCGGCGCGTGCGGGGTGCGGAAGCCGCCCTCGCTCGGTACGGCGTAGATCAGCTCGCCGCCGGTGTTGCGGATCTTGACCGCGCCCAGTTCGTCGAGGTCCCGGGAGAGCGTCGCCTGGGTGACGCTCAGCCCGTCGTCGGCGAGGAGCTTGGCGAGCTGGCTCTGCGAGCGCACCGGCTGCCGGTTCAGGATGTCCACGATCCGGCGGTGCCTGGCAGTGCGGGTCTGCGGCACCGCCTGGCCGCCGTGCTCGTTGTCCTGCGCCTGCGCCTCGGTCATCTGTGTCATTCTCCGGTCCGTCGGTCCCCGTGTGCGGTGTCGAGAACGCCGGGCAGGGCCCGGAGGAACGTTTCCACCTCTTCGTCTCCGATGAGGAACGCCGGCATGAGCCGTACGACATCGGGGGCGGGCGCGTTCACCAGGAGACCGGCGTCCTGAGCCGCCTGCTGCACCTGGGGAGCAAGGGACTCGGTGAGCACGATACCCAGCAGCAGGCCGGCGCCGCGGACGTGGGAGACGAGCGGGTGCCCGAGTGACTCGATTCCGTCGCGCAGCTTCTCCCCCATCCGCTTGACGTGATCGAGGAGCCCGTCGGCCGCGATGGTGTCCAGTACGGCGAGTCCGGCGGCGCAGGCGACGGGGTTCCCGCCGAAGGTCGTGCCGTGCTGGCCGGGCTTGAGGAGGTCCGCGGCGGGACCGAAGGCGAGGGTCGCGCCGAGCGGAAGACCGCCGCCCAGGCCCTTGGCGAGGGTGACGATGTCGGGCTCGACGGCCTCGTGTCCCTGGTATTCGAACCAGTGGCCCGTGCGCCCGATGCCCGTCTGGACCTCGTCGAGGACGAGCAGCGTGCCGGTGGCGCGGGTGATCTCGCGGGCGGCTCGCAGGTAGTCCTCCGGCGGGACGACGACGCCGATCTCGCCCTGGATCGGCTCGATGATCAGCAGCGCGGTGTCGGTGGTGACGGCGGCGCGCAGTGCGTCGACGTCTCCGAAGGGTACGTGCGTCACGTCGCCCGGCAGCGGCAGGAAGGGGGTCCGCTTGGCCTCCTGTCCGGTGAGGGCGAGGGCCCCCATCGTCCGGCCGTGGAAACCGCCCTGGGTGGCGACCATGTGCGTACGGCCGGTGAGGCGCCCGATCTTGAGGGCGGCCTCGTTGGCCTCGGCGCCGGAGTTGGCGAAGAAGACGCGGCCGGGACGCCCGGAGATCTGGATCAGGCGCTCGGCGAGCGCGACGGGCGGCTCTGCGACGTACAGGTTGGAGACATGGCCGAGCGAGGCGATCTGACGGGACACCGCTTCGACGATGGCGGGGTGGGCGTGGCCCAGCGCGTTCACGGCGATGCCGCCGACGAAATCGGCGTATTCCTTGCCGTCCGCGTCCCAGACCCTGGCGCCCTCGCCGCGTACGAGGGAGAGTTTGGGCGTGCCGTAGTTGTCCGTCATGACGCCCTGCCAGCGCTGCGTGAGCTCCTGGTTCGCGGTCGGTTCGTGCTGCGTCACTTCGTTCCCCCCTCGTGCTCGTCGGGCACGACCATCGTGCCGATGCCCTCGTCCGTGAAGATCTCCAGCAGGATCGAGTGCTGCACCCGGCCGTCGATCACGCGGGCGGTGTTGACCCCGTTGCGTACGGCGTGCAGACAGCCCTTCATCTTGGGGACCATGCCGCTGGAGAGCTCGGGCAGCAGCTTCTCCAGTTCCCGGGCGGTGAGCCGGCTGATCACCTCGTCGCTGTTCGGCCAGTCCTCGTAGAGACCTTCGACGTCGGTGAGG
The DNA here is from genome assembly GCF_001746415.1 of Streptomyces agglomeratus. NCBI lineage: Bacteria > Bacillati > Actinomycetota > Actinomycetes > Kitasatosporales > Streptomycetaceae > Streptomyces > Streptomyces agglomeratus. The sequence goes on along the minus strand of NZ_MEHJ01000001.1, from coordinate 6,422,434 downwards.
ACCATCAGCGTCTCGGCGCCAAGCGCGGCGGCGAGCGCGGCAGCGGCGGTGTCGGCGTTCACGTTGAAGACGTGATGGTCGTCGGCGCTGCGGGCGATGGACGAGACGACCGGGATGCGGCCGTCGTCGAGCAGGGCCTGGATGGCGCCGGTGTCGATCGCGGTGATCTCGCCGACCCGGCCGATGTCGACGCTCTCGCCGTCGATCTGCGGGTAATGCTGGGTGGCGGTGATGGTGTGCGCGTCCTCGCCGGTCATGCCGACGGCGAGCGGGCCGTGCTGGTTGAGCAGCCCGACGAGCTCGCGCTGCACCTGGCCGGCCAGGACCATCCGTACGACGTCCATGGCTTCGGGCGTAGTGACCCGCAGTCCCGCCTTGAACTCGCTGACCAGACCGTGCCGGTCGAGCTGCGCGCTGATCTGCGGGCCGCCGCCGTGCACGACGACCGGTTTGAGACCGGCGTGCCGCAGGAAGACGACGTCCTGGGCGAAGGCGGCCTTCAGGTCCTCGTCGATCATGGCGTTGCCGCCGAACTTGATGACGACGGTGCGGCCGTGGTGGCGGGTGAGCCAGGGCAGCGCCTCGACGAGGATCTGCGCCTTGGGCAGTGCGGTGTGCTTACGAGTGCTCATGAGCTGTACGCGCTGTTCTCGTGGACGTAGTCGGCGGTGAGGTCGTTGGCCCAGATGACGGCCGACTCGCTGCCCGCGGCGAGGTCGGCGGTGATCCTGACCTCCCGGTAGCGCATGTCGACCAGGTCGCGGTCGTCACCGACCGACCCGTTCCTGCACACCCAGATGCCGTTGATGGCGACGTTGAGCTCGTCGGGCTCGAAGGCGGCCCGTGTGGTGCCGATGGCGGACAGCACCCGGCCCCAGTTGGGGTCCTCCCCGTGGATGGCGCACTTGAGGAGGTTGTTACGGGCGATGGAGCGGCCCACCTCGACGGCGTCGTCCTCGGTGGCGGCGTTGACGACCTCGATCCGGATGTCCTTGCTCGCCCCCTCCGCGTCGCCGATGAGCTGGCGGGCGAGGTCGTCGCAGACGGTGCGTACGGCTGCGGCGAACTCGTCGTATCCGGGGGTCACTTGTGACGCGCCCGAGGCGAGCAGCAGCACGGTGTCGTTCGTCGACATGCAGCCGTCGGAGTCGACGCGGTCGAAGGTCTGGCGGGTGGCGTCGCGCAGTGCCGTGTCGAGTACGTCCGCGTCGACGTCGGCGTCGGTGGTCAGTACGACGAGCATGGTGGCGAGGCCGGGGGCGAGCATGCCCGCGCCCTTGGCCATGCCGCCGACGGTCCAGCCGTCGCCGCCCGCGACGGCCGTCTTGTGGACGGTGTCGGTGGTCTTGATGGCGATCGCGGCCTTCTCGCCGCCGTGCTCGGAGAGTTCGCCGGCGGCCTTCTCGATGCCGGGGAGGAGCTTGTCCATGGGGAGCGTGATGCCGATGAGGCCTGTGGAGGCGATGGCGATCTCACCGGCGCTGTGGCCTTCGAGGACCTCCGCCGCCTTCTCGGCGGTGGCGTGGGCGTCCTGGAAGCCCTTGGGGCCCGTACAGGCGTTGGCGCCACCGGAGTTGAGGACGACGGCGGAGATCCGGCCGCCCTTGACGACCTGCTCGGACCACAGGACCGGCGCGGCCTTCACGCGGTTGGAGGTGAAGACGCCCGCGGCGGCCAGGCGGGGCCCGTTGTTGACCACGAGGGCCAGGTCGGGGTTGCCGCTGTCCTTGATCCCCGCGGCGATGCCCGCCGCGGTGAATCCCTTTGCTGCCGTGACGCTCACTGCATCTCCTCGTTCGCCCCGCCGCGGAAGCGGCTGATGTCTCCGCCGCGTTGGCGGCTGATGTCTGCGCCGCCGTAGCGGCTGATGTCACTGAGGCCCGCGCGGCGCGGCGGCGCGGCCTTCGTCGTGGTCCGCGGCCCGGCGGCTGTGCCTGCCTCGCTCACGGAGCCACTCCGGTGGTGGGAAGTCCGGTGTCCTCGGGAAGCCCGAGGGCGATGTTCATGCTCTGCACCGCGCCGCCTGCGGTGCCCTTGGTGAGGTTGTCGATAGCGCTGATCACGATCACGCGGCCGGCGGCCTTGTCGTGCGCGACCTGGATCTGGACGGCGTTGGAGCCGTACACGGAGGCGGTGGCGGGCCACTGGCCCTCGGGGAGGAGGTGCACGAACGGCTCGTCGGCGTACGCCTTCTCGTACGCCTCCCGTACGCCCGCCGCCGTCACACCCGGCTTCGCCCTGGCGCTGCACGTGGCGAGGATGCCGCGCGGCATGGGGGCCAGTGTCGGCGTGAAGGAGACGGTGACCGGCTCGCCCGCGGCGGCGCTGAGGTTCTGGATCATCTCGGGGGTGTGGCGGTGGCCGCCTCCGACGCCGTACGGCGACATGGAGCCCATCACCTCGCTGCCGAGCAGATGCGGCTTGAGCGCCTTGCCCGCGCCGGAGGTGCCGGTGGCGGCGACGATCACGGCGTCCGGCTCCACAAGCTGGGCGGCGTACGCCGGGAAGAGCGCGAGCGAGACGGCGGTCGGGTAGCAGCCGGGGACGGCGATCCGCTTGGAGCCCGCGAGCGCGGCGCGGGCGCCGGGGAGCTCGGGCAGGCCGTACGGCCAGGTTCCGGCGTGCGGCGAACCGTAGAACTTCTCCCAGTCGCCCGCGTCCCGGAGCCGGAAGTCGGCGCCCATGTCGACCACGACCCCCTCGTCGCCCAACTGCCCGGCGACCGCGGCGGACTGGCCGTGCGGAAGCGCGAGGAAGACGACGTCGTGCCCCGCGAGCACCTCGGCGGTGGTCGGCTCCAGCACCCGTCCGGCCAGCGGCAGCAGGTGGGGCTGGAGAGAGCCCAGGCGCTGCCCGGCGTTGGAGTGGCCGGTCAGGGCGCCGATCTCCACACCGGGGTGGGCGAGGAGCAGGCGCAGCAGCTCGCCGCCCGCGTACCCGCTCGCTCCTGCCACTGCTGCACGTACCGCCATCGAAAATCCTCCTCGTCGATGGCATGACTATACGCAACACCGCAGTTTTATGCAATGGATATGGGGCTGACCGGCGCATCTCGGCTCGCGGCCCCGCCGGGGCCGTGGAACGGTCGACGCGAGTGCATGACCGAACCTGCCGTACCGCCGGCCCACCGGCCGCTGGACCTCTGGAGAACGCGTTGCTGGTGCCCACCGCTACGGCCTTCGCCGCCCGGTCGCTCGCCACCGTCGCCCTGGCCACCGTCGCCCTGGCTGCCGGCCTGCCGGCCGGCGGGACCGCGTCCGCCGGGGCGGCTCACGGCGGCGAGCGGTCCGTACCGGCCGAAGCGGCGGCGCGGCCCGCACCCGCCTGCGCGACCGTGCTGGCCACGGTCGTGGTGGAGTCGGTGCAGCGCACGCCCTCCGAGGCGATGAGCCACAACACCGCCGCGACACGTCGGGTACGGGAAGCCCTCGAGGCCGAGGGCGTCGCCCGGCGCGACGCGGGCACGGTGCGTCTCGGTCTGACGCCCGTCCTGGAGCCGGACGGCTCCGGCGGCAGCCGGTGACCGGATACCGGGTGAGCCGGACCCTCGCCGTCACGATCCGCGCCGGCGAGCGGGCGGACGCCGTCCTCGACAGGGCGGTGGCCGCGGCGGGCGGCGCGGCCCGCGTCGGGTCGGTGTCCTGCGCGCACCCCTGAACCCGCGCCCGAGGGCGGTCCGGGCGCCGTGCGGAATCCGGTGGCCGCCACCGCGGTGCGCGGGGCGAGGCCGGGCGGTGCGGGGCGGACTCCCGGAGCTCGGTGGCGGCCGGCCGGGCGGGCGATAGCCTGAGCCGCATGGAGCAGCTCGACGGAGTGGAGATCATCGCCTTCCCGGACGGCGAGGCGTTCGAGAACTGGCTGGCCGGGCACCACACGCGCCACGAAGGCGTGTGGATCAAGGTGGCGAAGAAGAAGTCGGGCATCGCGACGGTCACCGACGACGAACTGGTCGACATCGGGCTGTGCTACGGCTGGATCTCCGGTCAGCGGCGCTCCCACGACGACCGGCACTACCTCCAGAAATACGTGCCGCGCCGGCCCAAGAGCCTGTGGTCGCAGGTCAACGTGGAGAAGGTCGCGATGCTGACGGCCGCCGGGCGGATGCGTGAGCCCGGGCTGGCCGAGGTGCGCCGGGCCCAGGAGGACGGACGCTGGGCGGCGGCGTACGCGTCGCAGAAGACCGCCGCGGTGCCCGCCGATCTCGCGGCGGCCCTCGACGCGGACCCCGAGGCGAAGAAGGCGTACGAGGCGCTGGACAAGACCGGCCGCTACCTGGTGATGCTGCCGCTGCTCCAGGCGCTCACGCCGGACAGCAGGCAGGTCCGGCTCGAAAAGGTACTGCGCCTGCTGGCGAGCGGCGGCTCTGGCCGGGCGGGTGAGCGGGCCTCCGGCCGCCGCGCTTGAGTACATCCGCCTGACGCCGCGTACGTCCGACCGAGTACCCCTGCGGATGGCGTCACCCCGCCGAGATCGCCAAGCTGCCCCCATGAACACACACGCGCCTGACCGGAACGGCCGCCGGCCCGCCCGCCGGGCGCACCCGCGCCCCGTCCGCGACCACCGGACCGCGGAACAGGTGATGAAGGCGATCCTCGTCGTGGCGGCCGTCCTGGCCGCGATCGTGGTGCCGTACCTCGCTTTCGTCATCGGCGTCCACGCCCTCGCCGGCTGACCCGGCGTCCTGGGTCCGGGGTCCTGGAGGGGAAAGGGGGCGGGCCGGACGGCGCCGGGGTGCCAGGGCCCCGCGAGTCCCGGCCGGAAGCTGTCCTACATGCGGTCTAACCTCGGCGTACCAGCGCCGGAACCGAGGAGCAGTGGATGAGCCACGTCGACAGCAACCAGCCGGAGTCCACCCCCACTTGGATCGACCTCGACGTCCCGGACCTCGACCGCGCGAAGGAGTTCTACAGCGCGCTGTTCGGCTGGGACTTCGAGACCGACGCGGAAGCGACCGGGACCGCCGGCCACACCACCTGCCTGCTGCGCGGCCGGGCCGTGGCCGGCTTCCGGCCCCCCTCCGCCCCCGACCCCGCCCCCGGCTTCTGGCGCATGTACTTCGCGACACAGGACTGTGACGCCACCGCCAAGCGCGTCACCGACGCGGGCGGCACCCTGACGCAGGGCCCGGTGGAGTTCGGCGACCGGGCGCGGATCGCCCTGGCGTCGGACGCCGTGGGCGCCGGATTCGGCCTCTGGCAGGGCCGTACCCTCCCCGGCTGCCTGATCGTGAACGAACCCGGCTCGCTGGTCCGCAACGATCTGACCACGCCCGAGCCCGGCCGCGCGCGGGACTTCTACACGTCGCTCTTCGGCTTCACCCTCGACGGCAACGAAGATCTCCCCGGCTTCGACTTCACCTTCCTGCGCCGTCCCGACGGCCACGAGATCGGCGGAATCTTCGGCGATCCGTCCGCCGCCGCCTCCGTCTGGCAGACCACCTTCGAGGTGGCGGACACCGACGCCCTGGTGGAGCGCGCCGTCGCGGCGGGCGGCACGGCCGGCGCGCCCGCGGACAGCCCGTACGGCCGGTTCGCGGAGATCACCGATCCCTTCGGCACCGCGTTCAGCGTCATCGCCAGGCCCCCGGCCCAGCCGGAGTGAGGCGTACGGGGGCTCGGTTAGCCTGAGGGCACAATGAACCATCTGACGACGTCAAAGGGCGAGTACGAACTCGTCCGCTTCCCCGAGGACCCCCGCGACAGGCTCCGTGCCTGGGACGCAGCCGACGAGTACCTGCTGCGGCATCTGGAGGGAACGGCCGGCGATCCTCCCACGGACCTGTCCGGCACCGTCGTCGTGGCCGGCGACCGCTGGGGCTCCCTGGCCACCGCCCTGGCCGGCTGCCGCCCCACACAGATCACCGACTCGTACCTCGCCCAGCAGGCGACCCGGGTGAACCTGGAGCGCAACGGGGCGGACGTGTCCTCGGTGCGCCTTCTCTCCACGCAGGAGCCCCCGCCGGAGCGGATCGACGTACTCCTGATCCGCGTCCCCAAGAGCCTCGCCCTGCTGGAGGACCAGCTGCACCGGCTCGCCCCGCACGTCCACGCGGACACCGTCGTCGTCGGCACGGGGCTGGTCAAGGAGATCCACACCTCGACCCTCCGGCTGTTCGAACGGATCCTCGGTACGACACGGACGTCACTGGCGGTGAAGAAGGCGCGGCTCATTTTCTGTACGCCGGATCCGGGCCTCGCACGGGGCGGCGACCCGTGGCCGTACAGCTACACGCTGCCCGCCGACGTGGGCGTCGCGTCCGGCATCACCGTCACCAACCACGCGGGCGTCTTCTGCGCCGAGCGCCTCGACATCGGCACGCGGTTCTTCCTCCGGCATCTCCCGCGGCGCCGGGGCCCCGAGCGCGTCGTCGACCTGGGCTGCGGCAACGGCGTGGTGGGTACGGCGGCCGCGCTCGCCAATCCCGAGGCCGAGGTCCTGTTCACCGACGAGTCGTTCCAGGCGGTGGCGTCGGCGGAAGCCACGTTCCGGGCGAACACCGGGGCGGACCGGAAGGCGGAGTTCCGGGTGGGCGACGGCCTGTCGGGAGTGGCGGCGGGGACGGTGGATCTCGTACTGAACAACCCGCCGTTCCACAGCCACCAGGCGACGACGGACGCGACGGCCCGCCGCATGTTCGGCGGGGCGCGGGACGCGTTGCGGCCCGGGGGTGAACTGTGGGTCGTCGGCAACCGGCACCTCGGCTACCACGTGACGCTGCGCCGGATCTTCGGCAACAGCGAACTGATCGCCGGCGACCCGAAGTTCGTGGTGCTGCGGGCGGTGAAGCGCTGACTCCACGGGGCTGACTCCTGTGGGCCATTTTCCGCGCTGCGGGAGAATCCGCGCGGTGCGACCCGCGGGTGCGACCCGCGCGGTGGGCTACTCCCCGCCGAGCAGCCCCGCGCACGCGCCCCGCAGGCGCTTGACGCCCTCGGTGATCTCGGCCGGGCCCGCCACCCCGGCGAAGCTCAGCCGGACGTGCCCGGCGGTCGGTTCCGCGCTGAAGTACGGGCGGCCGGGGGCGATCGCGACGCCCGCCCGCAGGGCCGCCGAGACCACCGCGTTCTCGTCCGCGCCGTCGGGCAGCCTCAGCCACAGGTGGTAGCCCCCGGAAGGGACGTGCGGCAGCGCGAGTTCCGGCAGGCCGAGGCGCAGGGCTGCGGTGAGGGTGTCGCGGCGTACCCTCAACTCACCCGCCACCGTACGGAGATGACGCGGCCAGGCCGGGGACCCGACCAGCTCCACGGCGGCCTCCTGGAGCGGCCGGGGCACGAAGAAGCTCTCGACGACCTGGATGGCGCGCAGCCGCTCCAGCACCGGCCCGCGCGCCGCCAGGGCGCACACCCGGAAGCTGGGCGAGGTCGCCTTGGTGAGCGAGCAGACGTGGACGACGACGCCGTCGTGGTCGTCGGTGGCGAGCGGCCGGGGCAGTGGCCCGGCGTCGTCGTGGACCAGGCGCCGCACAAAGTCGTCCTCGATGACGAAGGCCCCCGCCTCACGCGCGATCCGCAGCACTTCGGGGCGGCGCTCGGCCGAGAGCACCGCACCGGTCGGGTTCTGGAAGAGCGGCTGGCAGACGAAGACGCGGGCACCGGTGGCCCTGAAGGCCGCCGCGAGGAGTTCGGGGCGCACCCCGTCCGCGTCCATCGGCACGGGCACCGGCCGCAGTCCCGCCGCGCGGGCGATCGCCAGCATGCCGGGGTACGTCGGCGACTCGACCAGCACCGGAGCGCCCGGCGGGGCCAGTGCGCGCAGGGCGGTCGTCAGCGCGCTCTGGCCGCCGGCGGCGACGAGGACCTCTGCGGCGGTGATCGCGCCGCCGATCCCCCGGGCGAACCACTCGCGCAGCTCGGGCACCCCGTCGGTCGGCGGCCGCCCCCAGGCGCCGGGGCGGCGCCCGGCCCTCGCGAGGGCGGCCGCCATGGCCCGCTCCGGCTGGAGGGAGGCGTGGAGGTAGCCGCTGTTGAACTCGATGACGCCGGGCGGCGGGGCGGCCAGGGTGACCAGGACGCCGGACGCGTCGACCGAGCGCGGTACGAGTTCGGTGGCACCGTCGGCACTGAGCGCGACCTCCTGCCAGGAGGTGTCCCCGGGCGCCGCCGTGGCCGTACGGGGCTGCGCCCGGTAGGCGCCCGCGCCGGGCCGGGTGACGACCAGGCCCTCGGCGGCGAGCTGCGCGAGAGCGCGCGAGACCGTCACGGGGCTCACCCGGTAGCGCTCGACCAGGACCCTGCTCGACGGGAGCTTTCCACCGGGCGAGTAGCGGTCGAGCTCCCGCTTGAGGGATCCTGCCAGCTCCGCCACACTGCTACGCTCGTACATGACAGCACAGAATAGCGCTACTCACAGCACGACAGTAGCGGTCAGCAGCGAGACCGAGAGCCCGGCGACCGGTACGACCGGTGCGCGTCCCGGAGCCGGTGGCCATCCCGGAGCCGGTACGACCCGGGCGCCCCGCACTGCCCGCAGCGGGACCCTCCTCGCCGCGCTGGGCGTCACCGCCTTCTCGCTGACCTTCCCGGCCACCGCCTGGGGCCTCGAAGGGTTCGGCCCCTGGTCGCTCGTGGCCGTACGCAGCGTCCTCGCCGCACTCATCGCCGGCGCCGCCCTGCTCGTCCTGCGGATACCCGTACCGGCCCGCCGCCACTGGGGCGGGCTCGCCGTGGTCGGCGGCGGCGTGGTCCTGGGCTTCCCGATGCTGACGACGCTCGCCCTCCAGACCTCCACCACCTCGCACGCCGCCGTGGTGGTCGGCCTGCTGCCGCTCACCACCGCCGCCCTCTCGGCACTGCGCACCGGCACCCGGCCGTCGCGCGCGTTCTGGGTGGCGGCCCTCGCAGGCGCCGCCGTGGTCATCGCGTTCACCGTCCAGCAGAGCGGCGGCGCGCTGTCCGCCGGCGATCTGTACCTCTTCGGCGCGCTGCTGGTCTGCGCCGCCGGCTACACCGAGGGCGGCAGGCTGGCACGGCGGATGCCGGGCTGGCAGGTCATCGGCTGGGCGCTGGTGTTGTGCCTGCCGCTCACCGTCCCGGCGGCGGCCCTCGCGCTCACCTTCGAACCGGTGCGCCTCACGGCGCACAGCGTCGCCGGGCTGCTGTGGGTCGCGGTCGGCTCGCAGTTCCTGGGCCTCGTCGTCTGGTACCGGGGCATGGCGGAGATCGGCGTCTCCAGGGCGAGCCAGCTTCAGCTCGCCCAGCCCCTGCTGACGCTGGTCTGGTCGGTCGCCCTGCTCGGCGAGCACCTGACCCCCGCCGCTCCGCTCGCCGCCGTCGGCGTACTGGTCTGCATCGCGGTCACCCAGCGCGCGCGGACCTGAACGGCCCAGCAGCAGGGCGCCAACCCGGGCTCTCGGTCATAAACTGGGACATACCGAGAGTCGGCCACAGAAGGGCATTCCCGATGCAAGCGAGCGTGGGCGACCAGCTGCTGGTGCACGGCAGGACCGTGGGCCACGAGGACAAGGTCGCGAAGATCGTCGAGGTGCTCGGTTCCGAGGGCACCCCGCCGTACCGTGTGCGCTTCGACGACGGGCACGAGGCGCTGGTTTCGCCGGGCCCCGACTCCGTCGTACGGCACAAGGAGCACGGCGGAACACCGCAATAGGCTGCGACACCGCGGCAGCCCCGGCCGGCCCTGGGCCGGTCAGTGGGGCGGCCGCACCCGGGCCGGGTAGTGGTCCGCCACCACCCGGTCCATCGCTTTGATGCGGTCGGCCGCCACCTCCTTCGCCGAGAAGAAGACGTGCCCCCTCACCTGCGCGAAGTTTTTGGCCAGGGTGAGGTGGCGGGACAGCTCGGCGGGGTCCTGCCAGGCGGCGGGCTGGGCCGGGTCTCCGGCCTTGTAGAGCGCCTCTCCGGCGTACAGGTCGACGCCGGTCCCCCGTACGGTCCGCGCCCACCAGGGCAGCAGCTTCGCGTAGTCGGCCGCCTCGAAACCGATGTTCCAGTAGAGCTGCGGGACGATGTAGTCGATCCAGCCCTCCTTCACCCACTTCCGGGTGTCGGCGTGCAGATCGTCGTACGTCTGCACCCCGGCCCGGGTCGGTGAGCCCAGCGGATCGGTCGTGGCGTTGCGCCACACCCCGAAGGGACTGATCCCGAAGCGGACCTTCTTGCCCTTCTTCCTGACCGCCTTGATCCGCTCGGCCGTCTCGCTCACCAGCCGGTCGGTGTTGTCGCGGCGCCAGGCCGCCCGGTCCGGAAATCCGCCGCCGTGGCGCGCGTACGCGTCGTCGTCCGCGAAGACCTGTCCGGCCACCGGGTACGGGTAGAAGTAGTCGTCCCAGTGCACGGCGTCGATGTCGTAGCGCTCCACGGCGTCCAGCATGGCGTCCTGAACGAAGCGCCTGACCTCCGGCAGCCCCGGGTTGTAGTAGAGCTTTCCGCCGTACGGCAGCACCCAGTCCGGGTGGACGCGCGCCGGATGCGACTCCACGAGCCGCGAGGGGTCCGTGTGATTCGCGACCCGGTAGGGGTTGAACCACGCGTGCAGCTCCAGGTCGCGCTTGTGCGCCTCCTCCACCGCCGTCCCCAGCGGGTCCCAGCCCGGGTCCTTGCCCTGTACGCCGGTCAGGTACTGCGACCACGGTTCGTACGGCGAGGGCCACAGGGCGTCGGCGGTCGGGCGGACCTGGAAGACCACCGCGTTCAGCCTGCGCCGTACCGCCGTGTCCAGGTGGGCCAGCAGCTCGGCCTTCTGCTCGTCGGCGGTCAGCCCGGGCCTGGAGGGCCAGTCGCGGTTGGCGACCGTCGCCAGCCACATCCCGCGCAGCTCGCGCTTCGGGTTCTTGCGCCGGACGGGGACGGCGGCCGCCGCGTCCCCGGTGACCGCCAGCACGGACAGCGCCCCGGCCGCCGCCGCCAACAACCTTCTTCGGCCGATCTGAACCATATGTCGCCCCTTACTAGGTGCATACGTCCCGTCGTATCCGCAGAGCATGCCCGCCCCGGCCCCTCACGCACACGTAGGCCCGGAGTAACGTCGGGGGCCGAGGCGGGCACCGGTACGGCCGGATGCCTGCCGAACTGTTGATCAGCGAAAGGCACGATGTGACGGACTCCATGGCGGATGTGCAGCGCGTCGGAGTAGTGGGCTGCGGCCAGATGGGCGCGGGCATTGCCGAGGTGTGTGCCCGCAGCGGCCTCGAGGTGAAGGTCGCCGAGACCACGGGCGAGGCCCTGGAGATCGGCCGCACCCGGCTCTACAACTCCCTCTCGAAGGCCGCCGAGCGCGGCAAGATCACCGAGGAGGAGCGCGACGAGACTCTCGCCCGCCTCAGCTTCACGACCGACCTCGGCGAGTTCGCCGACCGCGACCTCGTCATCGAGGCGGTCGTCGAGAACGAGTCGATCAAGACGGAGATCTTCCAGGTCCTCGACCAGGTGGTGACCCGCCGGGACGCGATCCTCGCCTCCAACACCTCCTCGATCCCGCTGGTGAAGCTGGCCGTCGCGACCTCCCGTCCGGACCAGGTCATCGGCATCCACTTCTTCAACCCGGCCCCGGTGCAGAAGCTCGTCGAGCTGATCCCGGCGCTGACCACCTCCGAGGAGACCATCAAGCGCGCCGAGGGCGTGGTCCAGAACGTGCTCGGCAAGCACGCCATCCGCGCCCAGGACCGCTCGGGCTTCGTGGTCAACGCGCTCCTCATCCCGTACCTCCTCTCGGCGATCCGGATGTTCGAGTCCGGCATCGCGAGCCGCGAGGACATCGACAACGGCATGGAGATGGGCTGCGCCCACCCGATGGGCCCGCTCAAGCTCGCGGACCTGATCGGCCTGGACACGGTCGCCTCGGTCGCCGACTCGATGTACGACGAGTACAAGGAACCGCTGTACGCCGCACCCCCGCTGCTCCAGCGGATGGTGGACGCGGGCCGGCTGGGACGCAAGACGGGCTCCGGTTTCTACCCGTACTCCTGAGCCGTCCGGAGCCGCGATTCGCACGGAGTGTGCGGGGCGTACCCGCATATGCCCCGCACACACGCTCCCGCCGTGGCCACAGGGCGAGTTGGCTCTGTGGCACATGCACGGGGCCGCCGGACGGCCCTGTCGAGAGAAGGAGCGGACCGTGAGTATCGACACCGATCAGACCGTGGTCGTCGAGGAGTACGCCGAGTTACGGCGCCGCCTCGACGTGGGGCTCACCAGGATCGACGGGCAGCTGGCACTGCTGGCCCACCGGGACGACCAGGCCGACGGCGATCTGGCCGGCCTGGCCGCGCGGGTGACGGCCCTGGAGCACAACCGCTGGCCGCTGCCCACCGTTTCGGCGCTCACCGCCGCCGGAGCGCTGGCGGTGGCCGTCTGGCAGGCCGTCGGCCGCTAGGGGCGAGCGGGGCCCGCCTTTAGCCGAGGCGCATGTGATGCAGCATCAGCAGCCCGGCCGCCATGTTGGCGGCCGGGACCTCGCCCCGGGCCACCATGTCGGGGACCAGTTTGAGCGGGACCCACTCGCGCCGTGAGGACTCGAAGTCGTCCTCGGGGTGGCCGGTGTACGTCGCCTCGTCCGCCCAGTAGAGGTGGTGCCGGGCGTCGGTGAGGCCGTTGGACGGCTCGACCGTGAGGAGGTGGCGCAGCGGCCCGGGCCGCCAGCCGGTCTCCTCCTCCATCTCGCGTGCCGCGGCGGTCTCTACGTCCTCACCGTCCTCGACGACTCCGGCGGCGAGCTCCCAGCCCCAGCTGTCGGTGATGAAGCGGTGCCTCCAGAGCATCAGCACCTCGTTGGCCTCGTTGACCACCGTGGCCACGGCCACCGGGCGCAGCCGTATGACGAAGTGGTCGAGGTGCCGGCCGTCGGGGAGTTCGACGTCCGCGAGGTTGATCCGGAACCAACGGTTCTTGTACACAGTCTGTTCGCTTAAGTTCGTCCACTGCATTGTTCTGCCACCTTCCGACAAGTAGATGGCAACATCGCAGCAGGAGGACGGTCAGAGCGGAACGCGCAAAGCCCCGTCGATCAGTTCGGCCGCCTCTTCCGCGCCGGCGCACCCGCTTCCCACCAGGTGCTCGCGAACCGCCCGCAGACGGTCGCGCATCCGCTGCGACTCCATCCCCTGGGCGCGCTGCGCCATCTCCGTGGCGATCTCCACGGCCCGGTCGGCCTTGCCCTGCCTCAGTTCGATGTGGGTGAGCATGGCGAGCCGGTGCACGCGGCCCCGGTCGTGCGCGGGCGAGCCGACCGCCGCGTCCGCGTGCTCGCGTGCGGCGGGCAGATCGCCCAGGCTCAGCAGGGCCTCAGCCACCTGTACGTTCACCAGGCCGGGCTGGACGTATCCCGTCTCGTCCGGTTCGCTGCCCGGTCTGATGGATTCCGCCTCGGTCTCCGCACGCCGGATGCAGGACAACGCGTTCTTGCTGTCGCCGAGATGGGCGTACGCCTTCGCCTGCATCGCGTGCAGGTCCGCGGCCAGCGCCGGAGTGATCTGGGTGCCCGCCGTGCGCAGCGCAGCCTCCGCGAAGGCCACCGCCTGCCGGTACTCGGCCATGAACAGCGACTGGTTGACGAGCAGCGCGATGATGTACGCGCCGAGTCCCCGGTCCCCGCTGGCCTTGGCGAGCCGCAGGGCCTGGTGGAAGTACCGCTGGGCGAGTCCCTGGGCGTCCGAGTCGTACGCGCAGATGCCCGCCACCGCCACCAGGCCGCCCGTGGCACGGTGCAAGTGGCGGCCCATGGCGTTGGAGTAACTGCCGCGCAGCAGCGGGGCCGTCTCCGCGTTGAGGAAACCCACCACGCGCGCCCGGGTGGCGACGCCGCCGGCCTTGCGGTACATCAGCTCGTAGTGCGCTCTCGCCGCGCGCAGCATCTGTATGTCGGCCACGCTGACGCGCGTCTGGCCCTTGCGCGAGACGTCCGCGTCCTCCGGCGGGTTCTCCCACTCCCAGACCGGCATCACCGCGGGCGTCCCGGTCACGGCGGGGGCGCCCAGGATGTGCGGGCGCTGCTGCTCGTCGGAGCGCCACAGCGCGGTAGCCCGTTCCACGAAGCCCGTCAGCGGGGAGCCGTGCGGCATGGCCGCCTCGCCCGGCATGCCGAACCCGATGTCGTCCAGCGTTATCGGCCGGTGCAGCCGGGCCGCGAGTACCTCGCAGATCAGATCGGGCACCTGGCCTCGCGGCCGCTGCCCCTTCAGCCAGCGGGCCACGGCGGTGTGTTCGTATCTCAGCGCCAGACCCCTCGCACTGCCCGCCTGATTCACGTGGGCGGCAAGGCCGGCGTTGGAGATGCCCGCTTCGTCGAGCAGGGCGTCGAGCAAAGTATTCGGCTGCATGGGCCTCTCCGGTGGCTCGGTGGAGTCAGCGTAATGGAGCTCCGTTCACACGGGGTGTGAACGGAGTGCCCGCGTTCGTGCCCCGCGTGCTCTCCCGCGCGCATCCCTGCTCCGATTGACTTCAGTTCGCCTCCCCTGGAGGCGGCCGGGCCGCCGGCTCCCCCTCGTACAGTGCGGCGGCCCGATCCCGCACCGTCCGCCCTGCCGGTCTGCCCGACACTCCGCGGCAGGGCGGACGGAGCTGATCCACCGGGCCCGGAGCGTCGGCCGGTCACCGATTGGAGGATTCCGCGCAGGAGCGGCGCAGCCCCTGATCCCCGGGCTGCGCCGGCACGCGTCTGCGGTCGTTGCGCAGGACGAGCAGTGCGACGTCGTCGGTGAGCCGCCCGCCCGTGTGCCGCAGCAGCGCCGTGTGAACGCGCTGCACGACGACGGCCGGTGAGACCGGCGAGCCCAGTGCGGCGGCCTCCACGAGGGCGCGCCGCAGGCAGAAGAACTCCCCGTCGGCGTTCCTGGCGTCCTCGGCGCCGTCGGTGTGCAGGACGAGCGCCTCACCGGGCAGCAGGCGCGTGCACCGACGGGCAGAGAGGCTGTCGGGCAGCGGGAACATTCCGAGCGGCGGCAGTACGTCCCCGCCGGCGATCGGCTCGGCGGTCCGGCACAGCCGGTAGGGCCACGGATGGCCGCAGTTGAGCGCCAGCACGTCGCCGTCCTCGTGGATCTCCAGCAGGAGTACGGTGGCGAACTCCTCGGCCAGCGGATTGTCCGGTTCCGTGCCGCTCACCGACGGGTGCTCGGACCGCGAGCGCTCGCGCAGATGCCGTTGCAGCGCCCGCTCCAGCTTCCGCAGGACGCCTGCCAGTTCGAGCTCGTCGTGGGCCGCCTCCCGGAAACTGCCGAGCAGCGCGGCCACCGCTCCGACCGCGGCGAGCCCGTGCCCCCGTACGTCGCCGATGACGATCCGTACGCCCTGCGCGGTGGCCACCGCCTCGTACAGGTCGCCGCCGACCGTCGCCCCGCGGCTCGCGGACAACTGCCCGGCGGCGAGGGCCAGGCCGTCGAGCCGGGGCGGCAGCGGCCGCAGCAGCACCTGCTCGGCGGCGCGCGCGACCTCGCGGACCCTGCGCAGCTCCCGTACCGGGCCGAGCCGGACACTGGTCAGCAGCCAGGCGAACAGCGCGAGGAACGCCGCGCACGTCACGAAGCGCGGCGCCATCCCCTCATGGGTCGCGAACGGGCAGGTCAGTTGCCAGACGGTCGCCGCGACGAGCCAGACGGCGGGCAGCCCGAAGACAAGGGCGCGCCGTGCGTACGGGACGCACGCACGCCGCACGCCCCGCCAGGTTGTTGTACGGATCATCCCGACGGCCCCCTAGGCCCTGGCCCTGTACGACGCTGCCTGTACGATGCTGGCCCTCGTCGGCCGGAATGATTGTGTCGACCGCCCGTACCTGTTTGCGTACCTCGCCCCCACTTCTCACCCAAATGAGTGAGGGGCGTGCCCGTGACTCCGGACACGCCCCACAGCACTACTGCCGCAACAGGTGTTACATCCCGCGCAGCACCGCGCCCGTGCGCTCCCCGGCGAGCGCGACGGCGGCGTCACGTGCGGCCGTGGCCTCGTCGACCGTCAGCGTACGGTCGGCTGCGCGGAAGCGCAGCGCGTACGCGAGCGACTTCTTGCCCTCGCCGAGCTGCTCGCCCGTGAACACGTCGAACAGCCGCAGCGATTCGAGGAGTTCACCGGCACCCTCGCGCAGCGCCGCCTCGACGTCCGCGGAGGCGACCTCGGTGGGGACGACGAGCGCGACGTCCTGGGTCGCCACCGGGAAGGCGGAGATCCGCGGCGCCCGCAGTACCCCGGTCGCCGCCTGCTCCAGGAGGTCGGTCTCGATCTCCATGGCGCAGGTGCGCTCCGGCAGGTGGAGTGCCTTGATGACGCGCGGGTGCAGCTCACCCGCGTGCCCGACGAGCGTCTCCTCGCCGTTCACCGTAACGTACAGCGCCGCGCAGCGGCCGGGGTGCCACGGCGCGTGCCGGTCGCCCCGGACGACGAGCTCGGTCCCGGCCTCGCGGGCGAGGACGCGGGCGGCCTCGACGGCGTCCGCCCAGGTGCCCGGACGGCCCTTGCCCCACCAGCCGGCCTGCTCGCGGGCGCCCGCGAGGACGACGGCGGCGCGGTGCGGCTGACGCGGCAGCGTGGCGTTGAGACCGGCGATCTCCTCGTCGGTCGGCCGGCGGTCGACGGGCAGTCGCGCGGCCTTGTGCTCGTCACCCGTCGGCCGGAAGACCAGGCCGGTCTCGAAGAGCGCCAGGTCGTGCGAGCCGCGGCCGTCGTTGCGGCGCAGGGCGCCGAGGAGGCCGGGCAGCAGCGTGGTGCGCAGCGCCGGCTCCTCGTCGGAGAGCGGGTTGACCAGCTTGACCGTACGGCGACGGGCGTCGTCGGCGTCGAGGCCGAGCTGGTCGAGCACGGCGTCGCCGATGAACGGGTAGTTCAGCGCTTCGACATACCCCGCGCCCGCCAGGGCGCGCCCGATGCGGCGGTGCAGCCGCTGCCGGTCGGTGAGCCCGCGGCCCGAGGGGGGCGTCGGCAGCGTCGACGGGAGGTTCTCGTAACCCTCCAGCCGGATGACCTCTTCGGCAAGGTCGTTCGGGTAGGCCAGGTCGGGGCGCCAGGACGGCACGGTCACGACCAGCTCGTCCTGCCCGTACACGTCGCAGCCGACCTCCTGGAGGCGGCGTACGACGGTCTCGCGGCCGTAGTCGACGCCCGCCACGCGGTCGGGGTGGTTCGCGGGCATGGAGACCGTGCGCGGACCGGAGGGCGCGACGACCTCGGTGACGCCGGCCTCGGCGGTACCGCCCGCGAGCAGCACCAGCAGGTCGACGGTCCGCTGGGCCGCCGCGGAGGTGGCCTGCGGGTCGGTGCCGCGCTCGAAGCGCTTGGACGCCTCGGACGCGAGCTTGTGCCGGCGCGCGGTACGGGCGATGGACAGCGCGTCGAAGTGCGCCGCCTCGATGACGACCTCGGTGGTGCCCCTGACCGCGCCCGTCTCCGGGTCGGTCACGGAGTCCGCGATCTCGGTGTTGGCGCCGCCCATGACACCGGCGAGACCGATCGGGCCGCGGTTGTCGGTGATGACGAGGTCCTCGGCGTCGAGGACCCGCTTGGTGCCGTCGAGCGTCGTGAACTTCTCGCCCGGCTCGGCCCGGCGGACACCGATCGGCCCGTCGATGCGGGACCGGTCGTACGCGTGCAGCGGCTGACCGAGCTCCAGCATCACGTAGTTGGTGACGTCGACCGCGAGCGAGATCGGGCGCATCCCGGCCTTCTGGAGCCTGCGGCGCAGCCAGATCGGGGAGCGCGCCTCGGGCTCGAGACCGACGACCGTACGCGCGGTGAAGCGGTCGCAGCCCTGCGGGTCGGCGACCTTCACGAGGTAGCCGTACGAGTTGGGCGCGGGCACGTCGAGCAGCGCCGGGTCGCGCAGCGGCAGCCCGTACGCGGTGGCGACCTCACGGGCGACGCCGCGCATCGACAGGCAGTAGCCGCGGTCGGGCGTGACGGCGATGTCGAGGACCTCGTCGACGAGTTCGAGCAGCTCGATGGCGTCGGTGCCGACCTCGTACTCGGGCGGCAGCACGATGATGCCGTTGCTGCCGTCGTCGCCCATGCCCAGCTCGTCGCCGGAGCAGATCATGCCGTGCGAGGTCTTGCCGTACGTCTTGCGCGCGGCGATCGCGAAGTCGCCGGGCAGGACGGCGCCGGGCAGCACCACGACGACCTTGTCGCCGACGGCGAAGTTGCGGGCGCCGCAGACGATCTCCTGCGGCTCACCGGTGCCGTTGGCCGTGCCGACGTCGACGGTGCAGAAGCGGATCGGCTTCTTGAACTCGGTCAGTTCCTCGATGGTGAGGACCTTGCCGACCACCAGGGGGCCCTTGAGGCCGGCGCCGAGCTGCTCGACCGTCTCGACCTCCAGGCCCGCGGACACGAGCTTGGCCTGTACGTCACGGCCGGTCTCGGTGGCGGGGAGATCGACGTACTCCCGCAGCCAGGAAAGCGGGACCCGCATCAGATCTCCATCCCGAAGGGCCGAGTGAACCGGACGTCACCCTCGACCATGTCTCGCATGTCTTCTACGTTGTGGCGGAACATGAGCATCCGCTCGATGCCGAACCCGAAGGCGAATCCGCTGTACTTCGCGGGGTCGACGCCGCAGGCCGTGAGCACCTTCGGGTTGACCATGCCGCAGCCGCCCAGCTCGATCCAGCCCTCGCTGCCGCAGGTGCGGCAGGGACGGTCCGGGTTGCCGACGGACTCGCCGCGGCAGACGTAGCAGACCATGTCCATCTCGGCGGACGGCTCGGTGAACGGGAAGTAGTTCGGGCGCAGCCGGGTCTTCATTCCCTCGCCGAAGAGCGCCTGGACCATGTGGTCGAGGGTGCCCTTGAGGTCGGCCATGGTGAGGCCCTCGTCGACGGCGAGCAGCTCGATCTGGTGGAAGACCGGGGTGTGCGTGGCGTCGAGCTCGTCCGTGCGGTAGACGCGGCCGGGGCACACGACGTACACGGGCGGCTCGCGGTCGAGCAGCGCGCGGGCCTGGACGGGAGAGGTGTGCGTGCGCAGGACGACACCGGACTCGTCGGACTTCGACCCGTCGGCGCCCTGGACGAAGAAGGTGTCCTGCATCTGGCGCGCCGGGTGGTCCGGGACGAAGTTGAGGGCGTCGAAGTTGAACCACTCCGCCTCGACCTCGGGGCCCTCGGCGATCTCGTAGCCCATGGCGACGAAGACGTCGGCGACGCGCTCCATCAGCGTGGTCAGCGGGTGCCGGGCGCCGGCCGGGACGCGGTCGTACGGCAGCGTGACGTCCACCGCCTCCTCGACCAGCACGCGCTCGTCCCGCTCCGCCTCCAGGGCGGCGAGGCGGGCGGCCAGGGCCTTGTTCACGGCGCCGCGGGCCATGCCCACGCGCTTGCCCGCCTCGGCCTTGGCGGCCGGCGGCAGGGCGCCGATCTCACGGTTGGCGAGCGAGAGCGGCGAGGTGGGGCCGGTGTGCGCGGTCTTCGCGTGGGTGAGCGCGTCGAGATCCGCCGCGGCGTCGAAGGCGGCGAGCGCCTCGTCCCGCATGCGCTCGATCTCTTCCGGTTTCAGCGCCTCGACCTCAACAGGGTCGTACGACTTATTGGGTGCGGACATCTCTTCCCGTACTTCCGATTGGCTGGTGGCGTGGCCCCCGCTCGACGACTGAGGACGCAAAGGTGCCAAAGGTCGAGTCTAAAGGCCGCGAGGGGTGAAGAAGCCCGTGGGCCGCTCAGGCGAGATACGCCGGAGCGCCGACGGGCAGGATAAATCGGAACTCGGCGCCGCCGCCGGGCCCGCGGCCGACGGTGATCGAGCCGCCGTGCGCCTCGACGATGCCCTTGACGATGTACAGTCCGAGGCCGGTCCCGCCGCGCTTGCTGCCGCGCCAGAAGCGGGTGAAGACGCGGCCCATCGACTCCTCGGGGATGCCGGCGCCTTCGTCACTCACGGTCACGGCTGTTCCCTTCGCTGCGTCGCCGGCGGTCTTGAGCGGGGCTGCGCCCACCTCGATGGTGACCGTTCCCTCGCCGTGCCGCACCGCATTTTCCAGCAGGTTGCCGAGCACCTGGTCGATCTTGTCCGGGTCTGCCCACAGATCGGGCAGCGGCTGCTGGACACGGACGAGGAAGCGGTCCGCGGGCTGGCCGTTGGAGATGTGAGCCTGGACGTGGCGTCCGACGGCCGTCGGGACGTCCACGGGCTGCCTGCGCACCTCGAGGCGTCCGGAGTCGATGCGGGAGATGTCGAGCAGCTCGGCGATCAGCCGGGTGATCCGGCTCGCGTCGGCGTCGACGGTCTCCAGCATGAGCTTCTTCTGATCGTCGGTGAACCGCTCCCACTTGGCGAGCAGCGTCGCCGTGAACCCCTTGACCGAGGTCAGCGGGGAGCGCAGCTCGTGGGCGACCGTGGCTATCAGCTCGGCGTGGCTGCGTTCGGTGCGGCGCCGGGCCTCGGTGCCGCGCAGCGAGACGACGACCCGCCGTACGGGCCCGGTCGGCTCGTCGCGTACGTACCGGGCGGAGACCAGCACCTCTCGGCCGCCGGGCAGCAGCAGGTTGCGTTCCGGCTGTCCGCCCCGGATCGCGAGTCCGCCGTACGGGTCGGTCAGGCTCCACCAGCGCCGGCCTTCGAGGTCTTCGAGCGGCAGCGCGGCCCCTAGCGGCCGGCCGAGCGCGGCGTCCTTCGTGATGGCGGTGATCCGCGCCGCCGCGTCGTTGAAGCAGATCACGCGGCCGTTCTCGTCGGCGACGGCGAGGCCGTCGGGCAGGTCGTCGGGATCGATCCCGTGCCCGTCCCAGGCGCTCTGCCCGTCCCGCGCGTACGGACGCGGTAAAGCGTCGCCCGCCTTCGACGGACCGCTCGTGCCGACAGCCATCCCCGTGTCCCACCTCTTCCGGAGAGCGGAGGGGGTCCCTCCCTGCTCAAGGGGTCCCCCTGCCCGAGCGAAGCCGGGAACCAGGGGGAGGAGCCGAGAACCCGGGGAGGGCCCCGGAGCCCGCCACACTACTAGCTGGAGGTTACGCTGCGGCACCCTCCGGAAGCGCGCTGCGCACGAGCGGAGGCGTAGAGGCACACGGCGGCGGCCGTGGCGAGGTTGAGGCTCTCGGCCCTGCCGTGGATCGGCACGCGCACCACGGCGTCCGCGAGCGCGCGGGTCTCCTCCGGCAGGCCCCACGCCTCGTTGCCGAAGACCCAGGCGGAGGGCCCGCCCATGGTGCCGGCGTCGAGCTCGTCGTCGAGGTCGTCGTCGCCCGCGCCGTCGGCCGCCAGGATGCGTACACCGGCGCTCTTCAGCCCGCTGACGGCCTGCTCGACGGGGACCCCGACGGCGACCGGCAGGTGGAAGAGGGAGCCGACCGAGGCACGGACCGACTTGGGGTTGTAGAGATCGACGGAGGCGTCGGTGAGGACGACCGCGTCGGCACCGGCGGCGTCCGCGCAGCGCAGCACCGTACCGGCGTTCCCGGGGTCCCGGACGTGCGCCAGGACGGCGACGAGCCGGGGCCTGGCCGCGAGGATCTCCTCGAAGGGCGAGTCCAGGAAGCGGCAGACACCGACGATGCCCTGCGGGGTGACGGTCTGGGACACCTCGGCGAGCACCTCGTCGGGCGCCAGGTGCACGCGGGCGCCTGCGGCGCGGGCGGCAGAGACGATGTCGTCGTACCGCTCGGCGGCCTCGACGGTGGCGAAAAGCTCGATCAGGGTCGCCTCGCCACCGTCGCCGCGGTGCTCGACCGCCTCGCGCACGGCCTGCGGCCCCTCGGCGATGAACCGGCGCTCCTTGCCGCGGAAGCTCCGCTTGGCCAGCCGCTTGGCGGCGGTCACGCGCGGGGACCGCGGGGAGATCAGCTCGGGGGTGCCCATGGTCGGCGGCTCACTTCTCTGCGTATCTCTGCGTACGAAAGGGGTCGTGCACGTCCGGTACGACGCACCGGACCCGCAGGCGGCGAACGCCTGCGGGTCCGGTGGACGAAGAGGGTGCTGCCTGAGATCAGGCGGCGGTCTTCGGGGCGTTGACGTCGCTCGGGAGCGCCTTCTGGGCGACCTCGACGAGCGCGGCGAACGCGTTGGCGTCGTTGACCGCGAGCTCGGCCAGGATCTTGCGGTCCACCTCGATGTTGGCGGCCTTCAGACCCTGGATGAGGCGGTTGTACGTCATGCCGTTCTGGCGGGCAGCGGCGTTGATGCGCTGGATCCACAGCTGACGGAAGTCGCCCTTGCGCTTCTTGCGGTCGTTGTAGTTGTAGACCAGGGAGTGGGTGACCTGCTCCTTGGCCTTGCGGTACAGGCGCGAACGCTGACCGCGGTAGCCCTTGGCCGCCTCGAGAATTGCCCGGCGCTTCTTGTGGGCGTTGACTGCCCGCTTGACGCGTGCCACTTGTTAACTCCTTGTAGCGGGGCCGCGGTTGAACTCACATGGCCCGGAAACGTATTGGTCTCGGTCGGTCCGACGAGGGGCTCCGGTCGCCCGGAGCCGCGACGTCACTTGCCGAGAAGCTTCTTGATCTTCGGGGCGTCCGCCGGGGACACCACGACAGCGCCGGTCAGCGAGCGGGTCTTCTTGGAGGACTTGTGCTCCAGGAGGTGGCGCTTGCCGGCCTTCTCGCGCATGACCTTGCCGGAGCCGGTGACCTTGAAGCGCTTGCTGGCACCGCTGTGCGTCTTGTTCTTCGGCATAGCGCCGTTCTCTCCTCGTCAGTGGCGCTCCCCCGGTGCGTACCGGAGAGCGGGAGCGTCAGTCAGTTATGGGGGATTGAGGCTTCCTGGCCGAACCCGGGGCCGCCTGGATGGCAGCCCCGCGGATCACGCTTCGGAAGGGGTCTCGGTCTGTGCCTCGGCCGGAGCCTCGGCGACCTCGTCCGTCGACTCGGCCTGGCCAGCCTCGTCGGTGGCGTAGCCCTGGCGTTCGGCCTTGCGGGCCGCCTGGGCCTCGCGTGCCTCGGCCATGGCCTCGGTCTTCTTCTTGTGCGGGCCGAGAACCATGATCATGTTCCGGCCGTCCTGCTTGGGATTCGACTCGATGAAGCCAAGGTCCTCGACGTCCGAAGCCAGACGCTGAAGCAGTCGGAAGCCGAGCTCGGGGCGGGACTGCTCACGACCACGGAACATGATCGTGATCTTGACCTTGTCGCCCTGCTTGAGGAACCTGACGACATGACCCTTCTTGGTGTCATAGTCGTGCGGGTCGATCTTCGGCCGGAGCTTCATTTCCTTGATGACCGTGTGCGCCTGGTTCTTGCGCGCCTCACGGGCCTTCATGGCCGACTCGTACTTGAACTTCCCGTAGTCCATGAGCTTGCACACGGGCGGACGGGCGGTCGCCGCGACCTCGACCAGGTCGAGGTCGTACTCCTGCGCAAGCTCCAGGGCCTTCGCAAGAGGCACAATGCCGACCTGCTCGCCGCTGGGTCCGACGAGTCGCACCTCGGGAACGCGAATCCGGTCGTTAATGCGGGGCTCAGCGCTGATGGATCCTCCTCAGTAGCACCACACGACTGTCTGGCAGACAGCCGCGTAACGTCTGTTTCGTGAGACCAACCTCAGGGAGCCATGAAAAATGCCCCGGACGGGAACACAGGCGGGGCTCCTGGATATACCGGAGCACCACCGCGCATCAACCGCGGGGCGCATCATCGAGCGGTGCTCCATCGTCCGTACGGAACGATGGGGACCGCCTGACCGGTGACCCGCCGTCCGTGAGGACAGCCAGGTGGGAGATCGGAGCCTCCACTTGTGGGCCGGGCACACAGGTGTCCGGCCGGTCGTTACACAAGGTTAGCAGCTCTCGGAAGGAGGGGCGACCCCGGTCGGACCGGCCCGGCCGGGGTCGGACACTGCCGCGAGTGCCCCGCTCGCCTGGGCATATCGTGTGCGTCATGAGTGACGCGACCTCCCCCAATGAATCTCCCGACTTCGACGCCATGACGCGCGACATCGCGGAAGTACCGGCAGTCGAGGTGATCGTGACGGTGGCGGTCAACCTGATGAGCGCCGCCGCCGTGAAGCTCGGCCTCACCGAGGACGGCGACCAGCACAAGGACCTCGACGAGGCCCGCAAGCTGGTGCACGCGCTGGCCGGTCTGCTCGACGCGAGCGCGACCGAGATCAGCTCCTTCCACGCGGCGCCGCTGCGGGACGGGCTGAAGTCCCTCCAGCTGGCGTTCCGCGAGGCGTCGGCCGTGCCGGACGAGGTCGGCCAGGGCCCGGGCGAGAAGTACACCGGCCCGGTCTACGGCTGATCCGGTAGCTGCCGCGGCGGCTACGCGCGTACGAACAGGGGCTCGCCGGGAGGCGTGGCACCGGCCGGCAGCAGAGCCAGGTCGAGGCCGCGCACCAGGCGGGCCCTCAGTGTTTCGTCGGCGGCCAGCGCCCCGGCGACGCGGCGGGCCGCCTCGGCCGGATCGGCGTCCGGGGCGAGGACCAGCGCGAGGGTGCCGTCGGCACTGCCCGGCCCGAGGTGGGCGCGCAGCACGGCGGGCTCCGCGGCGACGGCGGCCCGTACCGCTTCGGTGACGGCCGGGTCGTCGAGGGGCACCGCACTGGTGCGGCCCTCGGCCGCGGCGAGCAGCGCGGACCCGGTGAGCTGGTACGGCACAGGGCCGGCCAGGTCGAGGAGCAGGGTGTCGGCCCGCTCGTGGGCGACGGCCTGGAGCGCCTGGTGCAGGGGTACGGCGACGGGGCGCGCCTCGAGGTTCCAGCGGGCCAGGGCCTCGGTGGAGGTGAAGGCGGGCAGGGCGCGGCGCTCGCCGGCCCGGAGCGTCGGCACGGCCATGTCGCTGGTCTTCTCGCGGCGCAGGCCGGTGGCCTCGTCGGTCTCGGCCTCGCCGAGTACGGCGACGACGGGCACGAGCAGCCGGGCGCCGGCCAGCGCTTCGAGCACCTGCGGCTCGGCGGCCGGGTCCGCGGCCCAGGCGGCGAGCGCGGCGGTGAGCCGGGGGTCGGCGGTGCCGTCGTCTTCGGAGAAACCGGGGTCCGGGATGTTCTTGAGGGCCACGTCACGAGACTATCCGCCCGGCGCCGGGCGTTTCGGCACCGGGGCCGCGGGCACGGCCGTTGTTGTGGATCTCTCGTACGCCGTCTCCGAGGCGGGCAGCGGGCGCTGTGCCGTCCACGGGCAGCGCAGCTTCGCCGCCGCGAGCGTCGTCAAGGTGGGCATCCTGGCGGCGCTGCTGCTGCGCAGCGCCCGGGACGAGGGCCGGGCGCCGGGCCCCGCGGAGCGGGCGTACGCCGAGGCGATGATCCGGCGCAGCGACAACGACGCGGCGTCGGCGCTGTGGGCGGCCGTCGGCGGAGCGGCCGGGCTGGACGCGGCGCTGGCGCGGCTGGGGCTGACGGAGACGGCGGCGGACCGGGCGTGGGGGCGCACGCGGACCACCGCGCGGGATCAGGTGACGCTGCTGGGGGCGGTGTTCGGGCCCGGGAACGGCGTACTGGACGAGGACGCGCGTACGTACATCCGGACCTTGATGGGGCAGGTCGTGGCGGGCCAGGACTGGGGGGTGTCGGCTGCCGGGAGCGGGGCGGCGCTCAAGAACGGGTGGATGCCGCTCGACGCCACGGGGCTGTGGGCCGTGCACAGCGTGGGGCGGGTGCGGGTGGCGGACGGGCGCCGGCTGCTGATCGCCGTGCTGTCGGAGGGCCACGCCACGAAGGAGGCGGGGATCGCGGTGGTGGAGGACGTGGCCCGGGAGGTGGCGGCCGGGTTCGGCGGGGACGGGCGTGGCCGGTGAGGAGCGGGCCGTGGGCGGTCAGCGGAACTGGCGGGAGCCCTGGTCCCGGCTGGAGCGCCACAGGGTCACCGCGCCGGCCAGCAGGAGCGCGCCGGCGCCGCCGGCGGCGGGGGCGAGCCAACCCGCCGGTTCACCGTCCTCGCGCAGGGGGTCGGGCCCGGCGCCGAAATACCTCTTGCCGTGGGGGGCCGGGACGGGGCGCAGGCCGGCGGGGCGGAGCCGGCCGGCCGCCTCCAGGGCGGCGGCCGGGTCCACGAAGCCGTAGCCGCGGGCATCGTCGCGGCCGCCCTCGGGTGCGTCGCGTGCGGTGTCCGCGAGGAGCTTCTTGACCTGGGCGGGGGTGAGGTCCGGGTACGCGGAGCGCACGAGAGCGGCGGCGCCGGAAACGAAGGCGGAGGCGGCGCTGGTGCCCCAGCCCTCGTAGTACCGCCGGTCCGGGTCGGCGATGATCACGTCTACGCCGGGGGCGCTGACGGTCGCGTACCAGCGGCTGGTGGAGAAGGAGGCGTGGGTGCCGGAGCTGTCTACGGCGGCCACCGCGATCACGCCGGGGTAGGCGGCGGGGTACGAGATGTGGTCGCCCTCCTCGCCGCTGTTGCCGGCGGACGCGACCACGACGGCGCCCTTGGCGAGGGCGTACTGGACGGCGGCGTCCTCGGCGGGCTCGGGGTGGGCGGACTTGCTGTCGTCGCCGAGGGAGAGGTTGATGACGTCGGCGCCGTGGTCGGCGGCCCAGCGGATGCCCTGGGCCAGGGCGTGGCCCCGGGTGCTGCGGGCGCGCTTGCGGGCCGGGTCGCCGCCTTCGAGGATCACCCGGACCGGGAGGATCTTCGCCTCGGGGGCGATGCCGACGACGCCGTCGGAGCGGCCGGGGCCGTTGCCGTGGCCGGCGATGATCCCGGCCATGGCGGTGCCGTGGCGGGCCCAGGCCCGGTCGCCCTTGCCCGCGCCGAAACCTATGAGGTCCTTGCCGTCCAGTACCCGGCCTTCGAGGTCGGGATGGCTGCCGTCCACGCCGGTGTCGAGTACGGCGACGGTGACGCCGTCGCCCTTGGTCGTACGCCAGGCCCGGTCGGTGTGCAGTGCGTCGAGCGCCCACTGCTGGGCCCGGATGCTGTCGGCGTGCGCGGACGGCGCGGGCAGCACGGCGAGCGCGGTGGCCGCGAGGGCGGCGGCGAGGGCGCGGGGGGCGGTGCGGCGGGCGGTACGGGAGCCCGTGCGGCCGGCCGCGCCGCTTCGTGCGGTGCCGTCGGAGGCGCGGCCCGGTCCGGCGCCGGGCGCGTGGGCGGGTGCGGGCGCGGTGCCGTCGTCGGCCGGCCGGTGGGGAGTCGTGCCGGGGATGCGGGTCATGCCGGGGGCTCCGTGGCCTGGAGGGCGGTCTTGCGCAGGCCGCGTTCGACCCGGTCGGCGATGCCCTTCGCCTCGTGGCCGAGGCCCGCCTGGGCGGGGGCGTTCGTCGCGCCCGCGACCGTGGCACGGCCGACGGGCTGCGGGTCGGCGACCGTGCGTCCGTCGGCGAAGCCGGAGACGGCGTACACGACGACCGGTACGTCGGTGAGCACGCGCACCGTCCAGCTCGCGCGCTGACGGTCGCCGAACCCGGCGGCGACGGTTCCCTCGGCGGGGTACGTACGGGGCATGAGGTCGGTGCGGTCGGCGAGGCCCTCGTTGGTGAAGCGCGCGCGCAGCGTTCGCATGGCCGGTGCGTCGGCCTCGGTGAAGACCATGCCGACCGTGGTGACGCTGCTGGACGTGGCGTCGGTGTAGGTGGCGCGCAGGAGGCGCAGGCAGCCGGCCGGTTCGAGCGCCTTGAGCAGCAGTGGGTCGAGGGCCTTCGCGCAGCCGCTGTCGGGGGCGACGGCGACGCGTGTCCACACGCGGTCGGCGCCGCCGGGACCCGCGCCGTCGCCTTCGATCGTCGGCGGGAAGAGCTTGTCGACGGGAACGCTGTGCCAGAGGCCGCGTGCCTCGGCGTAACCGGTGGGAGACGCCGCCTCGGCGTCCGAGCCGCCGGTGAGCCAGCTGCCGGTGGCGGCTCCGCCGATGAGGCCGAGTCCCAGGACGAGACAGGCAGCGGCGCCGACGACGCGGGCGGGGCGGCGGGTACGGACCGGCCGCAGCCGGGTGGTGGTCTCGGCCGGGGTCTCCGGCGGCACACCCCAGTGCCGGGGAGCGGCGAAGTGGGCGGGCCGGGGCGCACCGGGCTGCGGGCCCAGGTCGACGGCCCCCACTGGCCTGCGCGGGGGCACGCCGGTGGCACCGGGCGGCGGCGTCGCGCGCGGACCTGCGGGCGGCGTGGCACGCGGATCGGCGGGCGGCATGGCGCGCGGATGGGCGGGCGGCGACGGGACCTGCGGCGGCAGGGCGCCCGGCGCGGCGGGTACGGGGCGCAGCCGGGCGGTGGTCTCCACCGGGGCGACGTCACGGCCGCCCATGGGGCGCGGGCCACCGGCCGCCGGCCGCCGGTTGTCCTGCTGGGCCCCGTCGCCGGTACGGGCGCCGGACCCGTTCGGGTCGCCGGTGTACCCCGGCCCGGGACGGCCAGGCGGACCGCCGAGTGCGGCTCCTGTCACACCCGGCGGCGACGGCACGGCGGCACCGGGGCCGCTCCGGGCACCCGGGCGAGGCGTGCCCGGCGCGGGCGCCCCATGCGCCTGCTCCCCGGCGGGCCCCGACCGGCCGCCCGCGGCGGGCGGCATGGGGCCCGGGGGGCCGGACGGCGAAGAAGCGCGGGGCGCGGCGGGGAAAGGAGCCGGGGGCCGGCGGGCGGAGCGGCCGGGCGGGAGGCGTAGGGCGGGGCGGGGGCGGGCTGCCGGGCAGGGGGGACGGGCGGGGACGTGGGGCGGGGTGGGAGGGGGGCACGGTGTGCCTCGGTGCTCATCCGCCCCCCTGTTCGTGTCCGCCCGGCCTGTGCCCCGCGATGCCCGATCGCCGTTCGGGGCAGGTCCGTTCGAGTCGTCCTCACCGCGTGGGCGTCACTCTACGGGCTGCCGCGCGTCGTTCGGGAATCAGTCCCCGGCCTCGCGGCATCTGACCGGATGATCCCCCTACCCAGTGGTAATCCGCTCTGGCAAGCTCTGGCCATGACACCCCGCGCTGCCGACCGGGCCCGGTACGACCGGGCCACCGCCCACCTCGACGCTCCCGTCGCAGTCGTCGACCTGGAAGCGTTCGACGACAACGCCGCGGACCTGGTACGCCGGGCGGCCGGCAAGCCGGTCCGGGTGGCCAGCAAGTCCGTACGCTGCCGCGCCCTGCTGGAGCGCGTGCTCGCGCGGGACGGCTTCGCGGGCATCATGTCGTACACGCTGGCGGAGTCGCTGTGGCTCGCGCGCTCCGGGTTCGACGATGTGCTTCTTGCCTATCCGTCCGCGGACAGGAGCGGATTCGCGGAGCTCGCCGGGGATCCGAAACTCGCCGCCGCCGTGACCGTGATGGTCGACGATCCGGCGCAGCTGGAGCTGATCGAGCGGGCGCGGGACGGCGGCCGGGAGGAGATACGGGTCTGCCTGGAGCTGGACACCTCCTTGCGGCTGCTCGGCGGCCGCGTCCGGATCGGCGCGCTGCGTTCGCCGTTGCGCGAGCCCGCACAACTCGCCGAGCTGGCCCGCTCGGTGGCCCGCCGCCCCGGATTCCGCCTGGTCGGCATCATGGCGTACGAGGGTCATGTGGCCGGCGTCGGCGACTCGCTCGCCGGCCGACCGCTGCGCTCCCGCGCGATCAGGGTGATGCAGCACGCGGCGCGCAAGGAGCTGGCGGCCCGCCGGGCGGCCGTCGTACGCGCGGTACGGGCCGTCGCGCCGGACCTGGAGTTCGTCAACGGCGGCGGCACGGGCAGCGTCCAGCACACCGCGGCGGAGTCCGCGGTGACCGAGATCGCGGCGGGATCGGGGCTGTACGTGCCGCGCTTGTTCGACAACTACTCGTCGTTCACGGGACGGCCCGCCGCCCTCTTCGCCCAGCCCGTCGTCCGCCGGCCGGGCGTGGGTGTGGTGACAGTGCTCGGCGGCGGCTATCCGGCGTCGGGCGCCCCGGGCCCCGACCGGTCGCCCGTCCCGTACCTCCCGGAGGGGTTGCGGTACGACCCGCAGGAGGGGGCCGGTGAGGTGCAGACCCCGCTGATCGGCTCCGCCGCGGACGATCTGCTGATCGGCGACAAGGTGTGGTTCCGGCACGCCAAGGCGGGCGAGATGTGTGAGCGGTTCGACGAGCTGCGGCTCATCGAGGGCGACGAGGTGGTGGCGACCGTACCGACGTACCGGGGTGAGGGGCGGACGTTCCTGTAGACGGGAAGGCCGGGCCGGCGGGTCCGGTCCGGCCTCCCGCGGGCCGGCTAGAGCGGGGTCACGTACGCGCCCGCGATGCCCCCGTCCACCAGGAAGTCCGTGGCGTTGATGAACGACGAGTCGTCGCTGGCCAGGAACGCCACCGCCGCCGCGATCTCGTGCGCCTCCGCGAAGCGGCCGACCGGGATGTGCACGAGCCGCCGCGCCGCCCGCTCCGGGTCGCTGGCGAACAGCTCCTGGAGAAGGGGCGTGTTGACCGGGCCGGGGCAGAGCGCGTTCACGCGGATGCCCTCGCGGGCGAACTGCACGCCCAGCTCGCGCGACATCGCGAGGACCCCGCCCTTGGACGCCGTGTACGAGATCTGGGAGGTCGCCGCACCCATGATCGCGACGAACGAGGCGGTGTTGATGATGGAGCCGCGGCCCTGGCGCTGCATGTAGGGGATGGCGGCCTTGCAGCAGAGGTAGACGGAGGTGAGGTTGACGTCCTGGACGCGCTTCCACGCCTCCAGGCCCGTGGTCAGGATCGAGTCGTCGTCGGGCGGTGAGATGCCCGCGTTGTTGAAGGCGATGTCGACGGAGCCGTAGGTGTCGTACGCCGTCTTGAACAGCGCGTCGACCTGCTCGGCGTCGGTGACGTCGACCCGTACGAACGTGCCGCCCACCT
The DNA here is from genome assembly GCF_001746415.1 of Streptomyces agglomeratus. NCBI lineage: Bacteria > Bacillati > Actinomycetota > Actinomycetes > Kitasatosporales > Streptomycetaceae > Streptomyces > Streptomyces agglomeratus. The sequence continues at coordinate 6,391,893 of NZ_MEHJ01000001.1, read as the reverse complement.
CGTCGGCCGCGGCCTTGCCCGCGATCTCGTCGATGTCGCCGCAGACGACCCGCGCGCCCTCGGAGGCCAGGCGGCGCGCGGTCGCGAGACCGATGCCGCTGCCGGCGCCGGTGATGACGGCGGTACGTCCGACCAGGCGGCGGCAGACGACGGCGTCGGCCCCTGCGGTCTCAACAGTCTCGGTCATGGTCTCAGGCCTCCGTGCTGATGAAGATGTTCTTGGTTTCGGTAAAAGCGGTGAGGGCGTCGGGGCCCAGTTCGCGGCCGAGCCCCGACTGCTTGAAGCCGCCGAAGGGCGTCGAATAGCGCACGCTGCTGTGGGAGTTGACGGACAGGTTGCCCGCCCGGACCCCCTGGGACACGCGCAGGGCCCGGCCGACGTCCCGGGTCCAGATGGAGCCGGAGAGGCCGTAGTCGGTGGCGTTGGCGAGGCGGACGGCGTCGTCCTCGTCGTCGAAGGGGAGGACGACGGCGACGGGGCCGAAGACCTCCTCCGTCGCGGCGGCCGCGTCCGGGCCGACGCCCGTGAGCACGGTCGGCGCGAACCAGAACCCCGGCCCCTCGGGGGCGCTGCCGCGGATGGCCTGCGCTCCCTCGGGGACGTACGCACGTACGCGCTCCAGCTGCGCCCTGGAGATCAGCGGGCCCATCTGCGTCTTGTCGTCGGACGGGTCGCCGACCACCACGCCCTCGATCGCGGGGGCGAGGAGGTCCAGGAAGCGGTCGTACGCCGAACGCTGGACGAGGATGCGCGTACGGGCGCAGCAGTCCTGGCCGGCGTTGTCGAGGAAGGACATCGGGGTGGCGGCGACGGCGGCCTCGATGTCGGCGTCGGCGAAGACGATGTTGGGGCTCTTGCCGCCGAGTTCGAGCGTCACGCGCTTCACGCGGTCGGCGCACTTGGCCATGATCTGCTTGCCGACGCGCGTCGAACCGGTGAAGACGATCTTCGCCACGCCGGGGTGTTCGACCAGGGCGTTGCCCGCCACGTCGCCCGCGCCGGGCAGGACCTGGAAGAGGTTCTCGGGGAGCCCCGCTTCAAGGGCGAGTTCGGCGAGGCGCAGGGCGGTCAGCGGCGTGGTCTCGGCGGGCTTGAGGATGACCGCGTTGCCGGCCGCGAGCGCCGGGGCGGTTCCCCAGGCGGCGATCGGCATGGGGAAGTTCCAGGGCGCGATGACCCCGATCACGCCGAGCGGTTCGAGGACGGTGATGTCCAGGCCGCCCGCGACCGGGATCTGGCGGCCGCTGAGCCGCTCCACTCCCCCGGCGGCGAAGTCGAGCAGGTCGCGTACGTTGCCCGCTTCCCAGCGGGCGTTGCCGAGGGTGTGGCCGGCCTCGCGGACCTCCAGCCGGGCGAGTTCCTCGACGTGTTCGTCGACCTCGGCGGCGAAGCGGCGCAGCAGCCGGGCGCGGTCGGCGGGGGCGGCGGCGGCCCAGGCGCGCTGCGCGCCGGCGGCCCGTACGACGGCCGCGTCGACGTCGGCGGCGGTGGAGGCCGGGACAGTGGCGACGACCTCTTCGGTGGCCGGGTTGAGGATGTGGTGCTCGAAGGACACGGCGGGCCTCACAGTCGTTCGAAGGAGCGGCGGAGCTCCCAGTCGGTCACCGCGGAGTCGAACGCCTGGAGCTCGACCCGCGCCATGTTGCTGTAGTGCGCGACGACTTCGTCGCCGAAGGCGGCCTTGGCGATGGGGCTGTTCTCCCAGAGTTCGGCGGCCTCGCGCAGCGAGGTGGGCACGTGGGCGTAGTCGCCGGTGTAGGCGTTGCCCGTACACACCTCGGGGAGTTCGAGCCGCTGCTCGATGCCGTGGAGGCCGGCCGCGACCAGGCCCGCGACGGCGAGATACGGGTTGACGTCACCGCCGGGGAGCCGGTTCTCGAAGCGCATGGAGCGGCCGTGTCCGACGACGCGCAGGGAGCAGGTGCGGTTGTCGTGCCCCCAGGCGACGGCGGTCGGGGCGAAGGAGCCCGGCTGGAAGCGCTTGTACGAGTTGATGTTCGGCGCGTAGAGCAGCGAGAAGTCGCGGAGTGCGGCCAGCTGTCCGGCGAGGAAGTGCCGCATGACGGGCGACATGCCGTCGGCCGCCGCCTCGTCCGCCATGACGTTGCGGCCGGCCTCCTCGGTGGACTGCAAGGAGAGGTGGATGTGGCAGGAGTTGCCCTCGCGCTCGTTGTACTTCGCCATGAAGGTGAGCGAGACGCCTTCCTGCGAGGCGATCTCCTTCGCGCCGGTCTTGTAGATGGCGTGCTGGTCGCAGGTGACGAGGGCTTCGTCGTACTTGAAGACGATCTCGTGCTGGCCGGGGTTGCACTCGCCCTTGGCCGACTCGACGGTCAGGCCCGCCGCGGTCATGTCGTTGCGGATGCGGCGCAGGAGGGGCTCGATGCGGCCGGTGCCGAGGACCGAGTAGTCGATGTTGTACTGGTTCGCGGGTACGAGGTCCTTGTATCCGCGGTCCCAGGCTTCTTCGTAACTGTCCTTGAAGACGATGAATTCGAGCTCGGTACCGACGTGGGCGCTGTAGCCGAGCTCCGCGAGGCGCTCCAGCTGGCGGCGCAGGATCTGGCGGGGCGCGGCGACGACAGGGGAACCGTCGTTCCAGGCCAGGTCGGCGATGAGCATCGCGGTGCCGTCGTTCCAGGGGACGCGGCGCAGCGTCGTGAGGTCGGCGTGCATGGCGAAGTCGCCGTAGCCGCGGTCCCAGGAGGCCATCTCGTATCCGTCGACCGTGTTCATCTCGGTGTCGACGGCGAGAAGGTAGTTGCAGCCCTCGGTGCCGTGGTCCAGTACGTCGTCGAGAAAGAACCGGGCGGCGAACCGCTTGCCCTGGAGGCGACCCTGCATGTCGGGGAAGGCCAGGACGACTGTGTCGATGTCACCGCTCGTCACGAGGGCGCGGAGCTCCTCAAGAGCGAGCGGGGGTGTGCGGTCTGCCACGGAAAGTTCCTCCTTCGGTCAGCCGGAAGCCATAAGGTATTGCTGAAGACCATTGCTTGGGAAGGGGAAACCGCAACGTGGCGAGCGAAATCGATTCTGCGGACCGTTTGACGCCCGTATTGCGGCCCGTACGGGCGGGCAACGGATTCGAGGAGGCGCTGGAGCAGATCCTCCAGGTGCTGCGCCTTGGCCTGGTCCCCGTCGGGGAGCGGCTGCCGGCCGAGCGGGAACTGGCCGACCGCCTGCGGATCAGCCGGGTCACCCTGCGCGAGGTCCTGAAGGTCCTCCAGGACCAGGGCCTGGTCGAGAGCAGGCGGGGCCGGTACGGCGGCACGTTCGTGCTGCCGCGCCCGGACGCCTCCGGGGAGGGTGAGCTGCGCCGGCGCGTGGCGGCCGTCGACGTGGAGGACGCGCTCCGATTCCGCGAGGTGCTGGAGGTCGGCGCGGCCGGGCTGTGCGCGGCGTACGGGCTGGACGACGAGGGCGCGCTGCGGCTGCGGGCGGCGCTCGCTGCCACGCACGACGCGCCGCTGGCGGACTACCGCAGGCTGGACACCCTGCTGCATCTCACGCTGGCGGAGCTGTCCGGCTCGCCGACGCTGACCGCGCAGTACGCCGCCGTACGGGCCACCGTGAACGGGCTGCTCGACTGCATTCCGCTGCTCGTCCGGAACCTGGAGCACTCCCAGCAGCAGCACACCGCGCTCGTCGAGGCGGTGCTCGACGGCGACGCGGACGGGGCGCGCGAGGTGATGCGCGAGCACTGCTCGGGCACGGCCGCACTGCTGCGGGGCTTCCTGACGTGACCCATGGACCCTTCGCCCGGCATGCGCCCCTTTCGGCGGCGCCGGACGATGCGGATCCGTAACAGCGGCTTAACGCACAGGTCTTGCGCTGGGACCGGCCGAACCACAAAGGTATGGCCACCCACCATTGACCCGAGGCAGGGAGCGGCTCATGGCCGACAGCACCGACTCGCGCACCCCACCGCCCGCCCCCACCCCACCGTCCGGCTCCCCCGGCCCGGACGACGGCTATCTGCGACGGCGCACCCTGCGCCGGGGCAGCGCCGGATGGCTGCTGCTGACCGGGCTCGGCGTCGCCTACGTCGTCTCCGGTGACTTCTCCGGCTGGAACATCGGCCTGGCCGAGGGCGGCTTCGGCGGCCTGGCCATAGCCACCCTGGTCATGGGCGTGATGTACGCCTGCCTGGTCTTCGCACTCGCCGAACTGTCCGCCATCCTGCCCACGGCGGGCGGCGGCTACGGTTTCGCCCGGCGCGCGCTCGGCACCTGGGGCGGATTCCTGACCGGCACGGCCATCCTCATCGAGTACATCCTGGCGCCCGCCGCGATCTCCATCTTCATCGGCGACTACGTCGAGTCGCTGGGCCTCTTCGGGCTCACCGCGGGCTGGCCGGTCTACCTCGCCTGCTTCGCCGTCTTCATCGGCATCCACCTGTGGGGCGTCGGGGAGGCGCTGCGCTTCAGCCTCGTGGTGACCGCGATCGCGGTGGCGGCGCTGCTGATCTTCGCGGTGGGCGCCTTCACCGAGTTCAGCGCGGACGGCCTCAACGACATCCCGGTCGACAAGGAGGCGCTCGGCGCGAACTCCTGGCTGCCGTTCGGACTGCTCGGCATCTGGGCCGCCTTCCCCTTCGGCATGTGGTTCTTCCTCGGCGTCGAAGGTGTGCCGCTCGCCGCCGAGGAGGCCAAGGACCCCGTGCGGTCCATGCCGCGCGCGCTGGCCATCTCCATGGCCGTCCTCGCGCTGCTCGCCCTGGTCACCTTCTTCGCCGCCACCGGCGCGCGCGGCTCGGCCGCCGTGCAGGACGCGGGCAACCCGCTGGTCGTGGCGCTCCAGGGCGACGGCGATCCGACGCCGCTCAGCCGCTTCGTCAACTACGCGGGTCTGGCGGGCCTCGTCGCCTCGTTCTTCTCGCTCATCTACGCCGGGTCGCGGCAGTTGTTCGCGCTCTCCCGGGCCGGCTACCTGCCGCGCTTCCTGTCGCTGACGAGCCGCCGCAAGGCGCCGTACCTCGGGCTGCTCATCCCCGGGGCGATCGGATTCGCGCTGGCGGCGGGGACCGGGGACGGCGCGCGGATGCTGAACATCGCGGTCTTCGGCGCCACCATCTCGTACGCCCTGATGGCTCTCTCCCACATTGTGCTGCGCCGCCGCGAGCCCGGGCTGCACCGCCCGTACCGCACGCCGGGCGGCGTCGTCACCTCGTCCGTGGCCTTCGTGCTGGCGCTGTCGGCGCTGGTGGCGACGTTCCTGGTGGACAAGGACGCGGCCTTCATCGCCCTCGGGGTGTACGTCGTCGCCCTCGCCTACTTCGCGTTCTACAGTCGGCACCGGCTCGTCGCCACGGCTCCCGAGGAGGAGTTCGCCGCGCTCGCCGAGGCCGAGGCCGAACTCGAACGCAACTGACCCCCACGCACAACCCGACCGGAGGACCCGTGTCCAAGCCGCTCATCGGCATCAGCACCTACCTGGAGCCCGCCAAATGGGGCGTCTGGGACATGCCCGCCGCCCTGCTCCCGGTCGGCTATCCGCGCCTCGTGCAGGCGGCGGGCGGCCTCGCGGCGATGGTGCCGCCCGACGAGCCGTCGTACGCCGCCGAGGTGGTGGGCCGTCTCGACGGCCTGGTCGTGGCGGGCGGCGCGGATGTCGATCCCGTACGGTACGGCGCCGAGCGGGACCCCCGCACCGGGCCGCCGGCCCGGGAGCGCGACGGGTGGGAACTGGCCCTCATCGGGGCCGCCCTGGCGTCGGGGACGCCGCTGCTGGGCATCTGCCGGGGCATGCAGCTGCTGAACGTGGCACGCGGCGGCACCCTGCTCCAGCACCTGGAGGGGCACACGGCCGGCCCCGGTGTCCTCGGCCGCCACACGGTGCGGCCGGTGCCCGGGACCCGCTACGCCTCGGTCGTACCCGAGGAGACCGGCGTACCGACGTACCACCACCAGGCCGCCGACCGGATCGGCGACGGCCTGGTGGTGTCGGCGTACGCGGCGGACGGGACGCCCGAGGCCCTCGAACTGCCCGGCGGGCAGTGGGTTCTGGGCGTTCAGTGGCATCCGGAGATGGGCGAGGACCTGCGGGTGATGCAAGCGCTGGTGTCGGCCGCTGCGGCCGCCGCCGGCCGGCCGTCGCCGCGTGCGCGACAGCTCCAGACCTGACGGAGGTCGGTGGCGGGCCGGACGCGGGGTCAGATACGGCCCGCCAGCATGCGGGTGACCGGGCCCAGGGAGCGCTGCTCCGCCTTGCGGCCCGCCACGAACGAGGCGGCGCCTATCGCCACCGCGCCCGCACCGGCGCCCGCGATGACGGCCTTGCGCGCGTTGAGCAGCACCCAGGCGGTGGAAGCGGTCGACGCGACCTTGCCGGCCGCGGACCCGAGGGCCTGGCGGCTCGCCTCGACGCCCTTGATTCCGGCGGCCTTCGCGGAGCCGACCGCGTCCGTGGCCTTGTCCGTGGCCTTCGCGGTGGTGTCGGAAGCGGCGGCCTTGGCGCTGCCGGCCGCGTTCGCGGCCTTCCCGCCGCCGTTCGAGGCGGCCGACTTGGCGCTGCCCGCCGCGCTCGCGGCCTTGCCGGTGGCGCCGTTGGCGGCGCGGGTCGTGGTGGAGGTTGCCTTTGTCCGGGTGTTCTTGTCCTGTTCAGTCATGCTCTTCGGGTATCCGCTGAGGGCCGTGACAAACAGTCATCCCTTCTCCGGGGCCGGCCGTGTCAGTCCCAGCAGGTCCCGGGCGGGCCCGGTGGGACGCGGGCCCGTCGGCCAGACCGCGCGCAGGTCGCGGCTCAGCCGGATGCCCTCGACCGGGATTTCGACCAGGCGGCGGGAGGCCAGCTCCTCGCCCACGGCAAGTTCGCTGAGCACGCTGGGGCCGGCGCCGCTGACCGCCGCCGCCTTCACCGCTGTCGTGGAGGCGAGTTCGAGGAGCGGGGCGGCGAGGCCGCCGTACCCCGCGAGGGCCGCGTCCAGCACCTGCCGGGTGCCGGAGCCCTTCTCCCGCAGGATGAGTGACGCCTCGGCCAGCTCCCGCGCGGCCACCGGGCGGCGCCGGCGGGCCCACGGGTGGCTGGTGGCCGCGACCACGACGAGCCGGTCGTGGCCGATGACGACGCCGTCGAGCCCGTCGGGCACGGCCAGCCCCTCCACGAAGCCCAGGTCGGCCTCGCCGCCGAGCAGACGCTGCGCGACGACGGCGGAGTTGCCGGCGAGCAGGGAGACCGCCGTACCGGGCCGCTGTCCGTGCAGCGCGATCAGCCAGCCCGGCAGCAGGTACTCGGCGATCGTCATACTGGCCGCGACGCGCAGCCGCGAGTCCCGCCGCCCGCGCAGCGCCTGCGCCCCCGCGTCGAACGCCTCGGCCGCCTCCACCACCCGGCGCGCCCAGTCGGTGACGAGCGCGCCCGCCTCGGTGAGGCGCGAGCCGCGCGGCGAACGGTCGACCAGGGCGACGCCGAGCTGCCGTTCCATCGAGCGGATACGACTGCTCGCGGCGGGCTGGCTGATGCCGAGCTCCCGCGCCGCGCGCCCCAGGCTGCCGAGCCGCGCGACGCCCAGCAGCAGCTCCATGGCGCCGAGGTCGGGCACCCGGTGGGCGAGCGGTGCCCCGCCTCCCCCGGCGCGGGGGTCGTGTCCCGGACCGGGCCCTGTACCAGCGTCATGGCGACTCATAACATCAGTTTATGACCCCATAGGGGAATCGTCCCTGGTGGGGGTCGGCCGGGGCGCCCAGTGTGGGCGTATGGCCACCTATGCGCAGCCGCGCCCCCTCGTCGCCGCCCCGCGTCTGCCCGCGCTGCGCCATCTCGGGCCCAACTGGTACGCCACGGTGATGGGTACCGCCATCGTCGCCAACGCCGGCGCCGGCCTCCCCTTCGCCGTCCCCGGCCTGCGCCCCGTGCTCACCGGCGTCTGGGGGCTGTCCGCCGTGCTGCTCGGTGTGCTGCTTCTCGCGCGCGCGGGCCACTGGGCGTACCACCGCGACCAGGCGGGGGCGCACCTCCTGGACCCCGCCGTGGCCCCGTTCTACGGCTGCCTGGCCATGGCGCTGCTCTCGGTCGGCGGCGCCACCGTGACGGTCGGCGGGGACGTCATGGGCACCGGCGCCGCCCTCGCCGCCGGCACGGTGCTCTGGAGCCTGGGGACGGCCGTCGGTCTGGCGGCCGCCGTCGCGATCCCGTACCTGCTGGTCGTACGGCACCGGGTGGAGCCCGGCAGTGCCTCCCCGGTGTGGCTGCTGGCGGTGGTGGCGCCCATGGTCTCGGCGGCGCTGGGGCCGCAGCTGGTCCCGCACCTGCCCGGCGGGCAGTGGCGGGAGGCGATGCTGCTGGGCTGCTATGCGATGTTCGGGCTCAGCCTGCTCGCCACGCTGGTGATGCTGCCGCTGATATTCGGCCGCCTCGTTCACGGCGGCCCGCTGCCGCTCGCGCTGACGCCGACGCTCTTTCTCGTACTCGGCCCGCTCGGTCAGTCCGTCACGGCGGTCAACACGCTCGCCGACGTCGCTCCGGGCGCCGTCGGAGCGCCGTACGCGGACGCGCTCGGCGCCTTCGCGGTCCTCTACGGCGTGCCCGTGACGGGCTTCGCGCTGCTGTGGCTGGTGCTCGCGGCGGCCATGGTGGTCAGGGCGGCCAGGCAGGGCATGCCGTTCGCCATGACGTGGTGGGCGTTCACCTTCCCGGTCGGTACGTGCGTCACGGGCGCCGCCGGGCTCGCCCGCCACACCGGGCTCGACGCCCTCGGCTGGCTGGCGGCCGGCCTGTACGCGGCGCTCGTCCTCGCCTGGGCGGTCGCGGGCGTACGGACGCTGCGCGGTGTGGTCAGCGGAGCGCTGCTCGCAGCACCCGGGGCGCCTCGGCCAGGGACGGCCCGTACCAGGTGAGGTGGCGACCGCTGACGAGCGCGGCGGGCAGCCCGGGGAACGCCTCGGGCCCGTCGTCCTCGGTGAAGCGGTAGGGCTCGTCCGGCAGTACGACGAGGTCCGCCCCGGCCGCGCGCAGTTCGTCAAGGGGGACGCGGGGGTAGCGCTCGGCGTGGCCGGCGTAGAGGTGGTCGACGCCGAGTCTGGCCAGCAGGTCCCCGGCGAAGGTGTCCCGGCCCAGGACCATCCAGGGCCTGCGCCAGACCGGCACGACGGCCTTGAGCCGCGGGCCGTCGCCCCCGGCGACCGGCCCGGCACCGCTCCAGGCTTCTTCCGCCGCGTCGAGCCAGCCGGGCCGGGTGGTCAGGCCGCAGCCCGCCGTCAGAACCCGGTCCAGCTCGGCAAGGGCCTGCGGAAGGTCCCGGATCACGGTGACCATGACGGTGAGCCCGGCCTGCCGGAGGGCGGCGAGGTCGGGTTCGCGGTTCTCCTCCTCGTTGGCGAGCACGAGGTCCGGGCGCAGCCGTACGACGGCCTCGACGTCCGGGTTCTTCGTCCCGCCGATGCGTACGACGTCGAGGTCGGCCGGGTGGCTGCACCAGTCGGTCGCCCCGACGAGCAGCCCCGGCGCGCTGACCGCCACGGACTCGGTGAGGGACGGCACGAGGGACACGACGCGCATGACGGCCCGCCCGCCCGTCAGCCGTCGGCGCGGGCGCTGCCGCCGCCGTCGTTGCGGGTATCGGTCTCACCGTCGTCGTCGTGTCCGACCGTGCCCGCCGCCGCGACTACGAGGATCCGGGTGCCCGCCTCGGTGGCCCGCCACCGGTGCCGTACGCCTCCGGACAGGAACAGCGTGTCACCGCGCTCCAGCCGGTACGCCCGCCCTTCGGCCTCCACCTCGGCGGCGCCGTCCGCGATGTACATCAGCTCGTCGCCGTGGTGCTGGAACTCGCGGCCGGTGTCCTGCTCCCCGGTGTACTCGGTGGCCCGCAGCTGATGCCTGCCGCGCACGACGCACCGCACGTCCGCGCCGCCGTCCCCGCCGTCGTACTGCCCGGCCCGTACGACGTCGACCGTACGTCCCGAGTCCGCGGCGTCGATCAGTTCGGCCGCGGTGGTCTCCAGCGCCTTGGCCACCCGCTCCAGGGAGCGCGTGCTGGGTCTCGCCCGCTCGTTCTCGATCTGGCTGAGGAACGGCACCGAGAGCCCGCTGCGCGCCGCGACCGTGGCCAGGGTGAGGGCCAGGGACTTGCGACGCCTCCGGACGGCCGTACCGACCCGAAGAGTTTCCTTGTCGTCCATCGCTCCGGCTCCCTCCCTGTCTCGTGGTCGTCAACACTGAGTGCAGCCTACGCAGCTTCGCTCGCCGGTTTCGTACATACGTCAGGGAAGGCCCCCTGTCCAGGACAGCACCGAGGGGCGGACCTCGCCACAAGACGAGGCCCACCCCTCGGTGAGCTGCGGTGACGCGACCGCCGGCGGCTCAGCCGGCGGCCGGTGCCAACTTCTCGGCGATGCCCGCGTCGACCTGGGCGGCCGCGGTGGGCCGCCGGGAAGCCGCCGCTGCCCCGGCGTCCCCCTCGGACGTCCCGGCGACCGGCGCCCACTGGTCGGCCAGGCCCGGGTTCTCCCTGAGCCAGGCGCGGACGGCGTCCTGTTCTTTGCCCTTGCCGCCCGCCTGGATCTTCGCCTCAAGACCCGTGAGCTGCTCCTCGGTCATCCGGAAGTCCTTGAGCCACTTCCCGACGGCCGGGTTCTCGTCGGAGAAGCCCTCGCGCGTGAGCGTGTGCACACCGTCGCCCTTGCCCCAGGCGCCCTTCGGGTCCTTGAGCTTCTTCAGGTCGTAGGTGCTGTACGCCCAGTGCGGCGACCACAGCGTGGTGACGACGGGCTCCTTCTCGTCATACGCGCGCTTGAGCTCGGCCAGCATGCCGGGGGTGGAGCCGTCGACGACCTCGTACTCGCCCTCCAGGCCGTACTCCTCGAGAACCTTGTCCTTGAGGAGGCCCATCATCCCGGCGCTCGGCTCGATGCCGATGATGCGGCCCTTGAACGTGTCCGACCTGCCCTTGAGGTCTTCGAGGGAGTCGACGTCCTTCATGTACGAGGGGACGGACAGCTCCAGGGACGTCGGTCCGTACCAGGAGCCCATGTCCTCCAGCTTGTCCTGGTACTTCGCCCAGTACTTCTCGTGCGTGACGGGCAGCCAGGAGTCGGTCTGGATGTCGATCTGGCCGGTGGACTGGCCGGTGTAGAGCGAGCCCGCCTCGTACTGCTCGGCGTCGACCTCGTACCCGCGCCGCTCCAGCAGCTCCTTCCAGAGGAACGTGGACGCGATGCCCTCGTCCCAGGGGATGTAGCCCATGGAGATCTTCTTGCCCTTGCCGACGTTGCCGGGGTCGTCGGCGTCGGCGGCCTTCGTGCCGCCGAACACACTCGTGCCACCGGCGACGAGGGCGAGTACGACGACTCCGGCCAAGGCGACGGCGGGCTGCGGGCGGTAGTTCCAGAGCTTCGCGCCGCCCGGCCTGCCCGTCTCCCTGGCCCTGGCGAGCGCGCGGCGGCCGAGCGGGGAGATCTGCGCGCCGAGCGCGCCGGTCATCCGGTCGAGGTACATGGCGAGGACGACGATGGACAGACCGGCTTCGAAGCCGAGACCGACGTCGACGTTGCCGAGCGCGCGGTAGACCGCGCCGCCCAGGCCGCCGGCGCCGACCATGCCGGCGATGACCACCATGGACAGGCCCAGCATGATGACCTGGTTGACGCCGGCCATGATCGTCGGCAGGGCGAGCGGGAGCTGTACGCGCAGCAGGGTGTCGCGGGGGCTCGTACCGAACGCCTGGGCGGCTTCGACGAGGTCGCCGTCGACCTGACGGATGCCGAGTTCGGTCATGCGTACGCCCGGGGGCAGCGCGAAGATGATCGTGGCGATGATGCCGGGGACCGCTCCGACGCCGAAGAACAGCACGCCGGGGATCAGGTAGACCATGGCGGGCATGGTCTGCATGAAGTCCATGACGGGGCGGGTCGCGGCGCTGACCGTCTTCGAGCGCGCGGACCAGATGCCCAGGGGTACGGCGACGGCCAGCGTGATGACGGTCGCGACGAGGACCAGCGAGAGGGTCGACATGGCGTCGTCCCACATCTCGACCGAGTCGATGAGCGCGAAACCGGCGAAGGCCAGGGCACCGGCGGTCAGGCCGCGCAGCCGGCACGCGACGACCGCGAGGATGCCGGCGAGCAGGAGGGGGTGCGGGGCGGCGAGAACGGTGTAGATGCCGTCCTGCATGCCGCTGATGACGGTACTGGCCGCGTCGAAGACGGGCGCGAGGTGGGTCTGGAGCCAGTCGACGGCGTCGTTGACCCACTCGCCCATGGGGATCCTAGGCACGGGCGATCACCTTGCTCGTGGGGCGGTCCGGTGCGGTGGCGTCGCTCGTGGACCGGTCCGGTGTCGTGGCGTCATTGGGCTTCGCGGTGTCGCCGGGGCTCCTGGCGTCGACCGGGCCGGCGCCCTCGGGGTGCCGCCCGGAGGTCATCGGTTCGCCGAGGACCGCCAGCAGCCGGGCGCGCCCCACAACGCCGATGAGCGTGCCATCGGCGCCGGTCACGGCGACGGGCGCGCCGCTGGTGGAGCAGGGAGTGAACAGTTCGACGATCGGGGTGTCGGCGGGAACGGTCGCGGGGGCCGCGTCCAGCACGTCCCGCGCGTCGCGCAGCTCCCGGCCGTCGTCCGTCCTCGTACCGAAGGCGGTCCCGGGGTCCGTCATGACGGCGCCCGCCGTGAGCACGCGGGAGCGGTCCACGTCCTGGGTGAAGGAGGCGACGTAGTCGTCGGCCGGAGTGACGAGGATGTCCTCGGCGGTGCCCAGCTGGACGATGCGCCCGTCGCGCATGACGGCGATGCGGTCGCCGAGGCGCATGGCCTCGTTGAGGTCGTGGGTGATGAAGACGATGGTTTTCTTCAGGCGCTTCTGGAGTTCGAGGAGCTGGTCCTGCATGTCGCGGCGGATCAGCGGGTCGAGGGCGCTGAACGACTCGTCCATCAGCAGGAGATCGGCGTCGGTGGCGAGCGCGCGGGCCAGGCCGACGCGCTGCTGCATACCGCCCGACAGCTCGTCGGGCCAGGATTTCTCCCAGCCCTTGAGGCCGGCGAGTTCCAGGGCCTCGGTGGCGCGCTTCTCGCGTTCGGCGCGCGGGACGCCCTGTACTTCGAGGCCGTACCCGGCGTTCTCCAGAACGCTCCGGTGCGGGAACAGCGCGAAGTGCTGGAACACCATGCTGATCTTCGAGGACCGTACGGCGCGCAGCGCGGCGGGGTTCAGCGCGGTGAGGTCCTGTCCGTCGAAGAGGACCGTGCCCGCCGTCGGCTCCAGCAGCCCGTTGAGCATCCGCAGCAGCGTCGACTTGCCGGACCCGGACAGCCCCATGACGACGAAGATCTGGCCCGGCTCCACGGAGAACGAGGCGTCGATCACCGCGGCCGTCGTCCCGTCGGCGCGCAGCTCGTCGCGGTCCGCTCCGCTTTCGAGCCTCCGTACCGCCTCTTCGGGTCGTCTGCCGAACACTTTGTACAAGTGGTCGGCCTGAAGCCTGGACACATACACCTCACGTGTTGAACCGGGGAGCGGTACGGATTCGGCCCGCCGGCCCCGTCAAGAAGTTGAAATCCCAACGGGGTCCGCTCCGGGGCCGCGCCTGCCCTTACGTGTATAGGCCAAACACAAGAGTGATCCACTTCACGCACCGGCCGCCGGCACGGCGTACGGCATCATCAGGGTGTGACGCGACGCCTGATGCTCCTCGACACCGCTTCCCTCTACTTCCGCGCGTACTTCGGGGTTCCCGACTCCGTACGCGCCCCGGACGGCACGCCCGTCAACGCCGTACGCGGCCTGCTCGACTTCATCACCCGGCTCGTCCAGGACCACCACCCCGACGACCTCGTCGCCTGCATGGACGCCGACTGGCGGCCGCACTGGCGGGTGGAGCTGATCCCCTCGTACAAGGCGCACCGGGTCGCGCTGGAGACGGCGACCGGGCCCGACGAGGAGGAGATCCCGGACACGCTCTCGCCCCAGGTACCGGTCATCGAGGACGTGCTCGACGCGCTGGGGATCGCCCGGGTGGGCGTCGAGCCGTACGAGGCGGACGACGTGATCGGCACCCTGACGGCACGCGCCACCGGGCCCGTCGACATCGTCACCGGCGACCGCGACCTCTACCAGTTGGTGGACGACGCCCGCCGGGTGCGCGTGCTGTACCCGCTGAAGGGTGTCGGCTCGCTCCAGGTCACCGACGAGACGTGGCTGCGGGAGAAGTACGCCGTGAACGGTCCCGGGTACGTCGATCTGGCGCTCCTGCGCGGCGACCCGAGTGACGGACTTCCGGGCGTTCCCGGGATCGGCGAGAAGACGGCCGCGAAGCTCCTCGCGGCGTACGGCGACCTCGCCGGGATCATGGCGGCGGTGGGTGACCCGATGTCCCGGCTGACGCCGTCGCAGCGCAAGCGGCTGGACGAGTCGCGGGACTACATCGCGGTCGCGCCGAAGGTGGTGCGCGTCGCCTCCGACGTACCGCTGCCGGAATTCGACGCCGCGCTGCCCGCCGAGCCGCGCGATCCGGCCTCACTCGCCGAGCTGGCGGCGCGGTGGGGACTGGGCGGGTCGCTGGAGCGGCTTCTGACCACCCTGCGCGGCTAGGCTGCTACCGTGACTTAGGTAAGCCTAAGCATGGTCTGAGCGCGCGAGAGTCAGGGGACAGCGCCGTGGCAGAACGAACGGCTCGCAAGACACCGCAGGCCCGTGAGGCGCAGGTGGTGCGCACCGAGCGGATCACACCGCACATGGTTCGTGTCGTCCTGGGCAGTGAGGGGCTGGCCGGACTCACGGCCGACGAGTTCACCGACCACTACATCAAGGTGCTGTTCCCGGCGGCCGGAGCGGTCTACCCGGAGCCGTTCGACATGGCCCGGATCCGCGAGGAGTTCCCGGCCGAGCAGTGGCCGGTCACACGGACGTACACGGTGCGCGCGTGGGACGCCGTACAGCGCGAGCTGACGGTCGACTTCGTGGTGCACGGCGACGAGGGCCTGGCCGGCCCGTGGGCGGCGCGGGTGCGGCCCGGTGAGACGGTGCGCTTCCTGGGCCCCGGCGGCGGTTACGCGCCGGACCCGGCGGCCGCCTGGCATCTGCTGGTGGGCGACGAGAGCGCGCTCCCCGCGATCGCCGCGTCCCTGGAGCGGATGCCGGAGGGCGCCGTGGTGCACGCCTTCGTCGAGGTGGCGGGCCCCGAGGAGGAGCAGAAGATCGGCACGCCGGACGGCGTGGCGGTGAACTGGCTGCACCGCGGCGGGAAGCCGGTGGGCGAGGCCCTGATCGCCGCCGTGCGCGGGCTCGACTTCCCGGCGGGCGACGTCCACGCGTTCGTCCACGGTGAGGCGGGCTTCGTGAAGGACCTCCGCCGCCACCTGCGCGTGGACCGCGGGATCGCGCGTGAGCGGCTGTCCATCTCGGGTTACTGGCGCCTCGGGCAGGACGACGACGCCTGGCGCGCGGTCAAGCGCGAGTGGAACGAGCAGGTCGAGCGCGAGCAGGAGCCGGCCGCCTCCGCCTGACCCTGTTCCGTACGGACCGCACTCGGCCCCCCTCCGGCACCCGGTGGGGGGCCTCGCCGGTCCTCCGTACGGCCCGGCTCCCCCGCCCGGCACTCACCGGGGAGCCTTGCCACCTCCGTACGTACGGGCGGACTCGTCCACCTGCGCGAGTCTGCGCAGCGCCATGAAGACCGCGTCGCCCATCACCGTGCCGATCACCACGCTCTCCACCAGGTCGTCCATGGCCGCCCGCCCGGCGACGTACGCGAGGTCCGCGCGGGCCACCGCCTGCGCGGCGTCCGCGTAGTCGTCCAGCACGCGGGCGAAGCCGCCGTGCCCCAGCCGGCCGAGCGCGGCCAGCGCCGCCACCAGGGCGCCGACGGCCGGGTTGCCCGGATCGACCCGCCATGCGCGGCGGGCGATCAGTGCGGCCACCTCCTCCCGGGCCGCCGCCGCCTCGTCGTCCGTCTCGTCGCCGTGCCGCTTGATGATGCTGTTCGTCGCCTGACCCAGTACGTCGTGCACCGGCCGGCCGGGATCGTCGACCGCCGCGAGGACCTCCCGGATGGCGGCCACCTTCAGCCCGCCCACGTCGAGCAGTGCGCGGATCAGCCGCAGCCTGCGCTCGTGCGTCTCGTCGTACGCCGCCTGGTTCGGGCTGGTCAGCAGCCCGGGCGGCAACAGCCCTTCCCGTACGTAGTACTTGACCGTCGGCACGGGAACCCCCGTTCTGCGACTCAACTCACCGATGCGCACTTCGCGTTCACCTCTCCCTGCTTGCCAAGTCCCCATCTCATCATAGATAGTTCCGCTATCGGATAGCAGAGAGTGTCACTATCTATTTCTGAGAGGGGAATCCCTGTGCGCATCACGGCTTCATCCCGTCCATGGCTCGCCTGGCACCGGCCGTTGCTCGTCTTCTCCGCCGTGATGGCTGTCCTCGCCGCCGTCTCGGCGGTGGGGATGGCCGTCGACGACCGGGTACTGGCGGGCTCGGCGATCTGGTTCAAGCCCCTCAAGTTCTCGGTGTCGCTGCTGATGTACGCGATGACGCTGGCCTGGATGCTGTCGCTGGCCACGCGCGGCCGCAGGGTGGGGTGGTGGGCCGGCACGGTCGTCGCGGTGACCGGTGCGATCGAGATGGCCGTCATCGTCGGCCAGGTGGTCCGCGGCCGGCGAAGCCACTTCAACTACGCGACCGCCTTCGACGCGCTGCTGTTCAACGTCATGGCCGTGACGATCGTGACGCTGTGGATCGGCTCACTGGTCATCGCGGTGCTGCTCTTCCGCTCCCGGCTGGCCGACCGCGCCTCCGCCTGGGCCGTCCGGCTGGGCGCGGTGATCGCACTGATCGGCGCCGCCCTCGGCAATCTGATGACCCAGCCCACCCCCGAACAGCAGGCGGCCGGCGGCCGGGGCGTCTCCGACGTGGTCGGGGCGCACAGTGTCGGGGTGCCGGACGGCGGCCCCTCGATGCCGCTGACGGGCTGGTCGACGACCGGCGGGGACCTGCGCATTCCGCACTTCGTCGGCATGCACGCCCTTCAGCTGATCCCGCTCTTCCTGCTCGTCCTCGTCGCGCTCGCCCCGCGTCTGCGCCGGCTGCGCGACGCGCGGGTGCGACTGCGGCTCGTGCTGGTGGCGTCCGCCTCGTACGCCGCCGTCCTCGCCCTGGTCACCTGGCAGGCACTGCGCGGCCAGGCGCTGATACACCCGGACGGCGCGACACTGACGGCCGCGGCCGTGATCGTGGCCGGCTCGTTCGCGGGAACGCTCGTATCGCTGCGTACGACTCCCTCACGGGAAGCGCCGGAGCCGGTCCCGGACACCACCACCAAGGAGCTCGCCGCATGACCGGAGTCCTCTTCGAGATCACCTTCTGGCTGGCCGCGCCCGTCTGGCTGCTGCTGATCCTCGCGCCCTCCTGGGGGCCCACCACGCGGCTCGCCGCGTCACCCTGGACCGTCGCGCCGGTCCTCGTCGTCTACTTCACCATGGCCCTCCAGGTCTTCCCCGAACTGTGGGCGGCGGTGTCGGCGCCCGACATCGACGTGTTCCGCGATCTGGTGCTCAAGGCCAACGGCGCCGGGGCGGTCTGGGCGCAGATCATCGCCTGGGACCTGCTGATCGGCCAGTGGATGTTCCTCGAGGCGCGCAGGCTCGCCATCCATCCGCTGGTCATGGGCCCGCTGCTGGTCCTGACGATCCTCCTCTCGCCCTTCGCCCTGCCGCTCTTCCTGGTCCTGCGCGTGGTGAGGAGCAGGAAGACGATGAAAGAGGCAATGATCTCCGTACAGGACCAATCCAGGGGGCCCGCGGCTCCGAATGCGCTGTGAAGCCCGTTCTGGGCCTCACCGGACCGCACCGTGGAGGAAAGCCGCGTGAACGAAGTCGTGCACATCGGGGGTATCGCCCCCGCGCCGCCCGATCTCCAGGAGCTGCTGGGGAAGGTGGCGCGGGGCGACCGTGACGCCTTCGGCCTGATCTACGACGCGGTCTGCGGGCCCGTCCTCGGCCTGGTGCGCGCGGTGCTCCGCGATCCCGCCCAGTCGGAAGAGGTCACCCAGGAGGTGCTGATCCAGGTCTGGCGGGGCGCCGCGCGCTTCCAGGCGTCACGCGGCTCGGCCATGACCTGGGTGCTCACGCTGGCCCACCGGAGGGCCGTCGACCGTGTGCGGTCCGCCCAGGCGTCCTCGGACCGCGAGCGGAAGGCGGCGATGCTGGAGCAGACGCCCGCCTACGACGAGGTGACCGAGGAGGTGGAGAGCCGTCTCGAACGCGAGCAGGTACGCCGCTGTCTGCGCACCCTCACGGAACTCCAGCGGCAGTCGGTGACGCTCGCCTACTACCGGGGGCTGGCCTACCGCGAGGTGGCCGAACTGCTGGCCGTACCGCTCGGCACGGTCAAGACTCGCCTGCGCGACGGCCTGATCCGGCTGCGCGACTGCCTGGGGGTCGGCGCATGAACACCGCGGAGCTGCACACACTGACCGGGGCGTACGCCCTGCACGCCCTCGGCCCCGAGGAGCGCGCGGAGTTCGAGCGGCACCTCGACGACTGCCCGCCCTGCGCCCAGGAGGTGCGTGAACTCGGCGCCACCGCGGCGCGGCTGGGCCTCGCGGTGACCGTGACACCGCCCGCCGGGCTCAAGGAGCAGGTGATGCGGCGGATCACCGCCGAACGCCAGGACCCGCCCAAGGTCCAGCAGCCCGTCCCGGGCGCCGCCGCCGGGCGCCGGGGACGGACGCTGCCGCGTCTGGCGCTCGCCGCCTGCCTCGCGGCCGCCACCGCCTTCGGCGGGGTGGCGGTGTGGCAGCACCAGGAGGCGCGGGACGCCCAGGAGCAGGCCCAGCGGTCCGAACGGCGGTCCGAGGCGCTTGCCTCGGTGCTGGCCGCGCCGGACGCCAGGGTCACCACCGGAAAACTGACGGACGGCGCGACCGCCACGGTGGTCGTCTCGCGCGACCGCGACAAGGCCGCGTTCCTGGCCTCCGGCATGCCGGAGCCGCCGAGGGGCAAGGTGTACCAGCTGTGGTTCGACGACGGGGGCACCATGCGGTCCGCCGGGCTGATGGACCGCTCGGTGCTCGCACGGCCGGCGCTCGCGATGCTGATGGACGGTCCCGTCGGCACCGCCCGGGCCATGGGCATCACCGTCGAACCGGCGGGCGGCTCCCCGCAGCCGACCACGGCCCCCCTGGCCCTGATGGACTTTCCGGCCGCTTGACGCGGACCGGCGGGAACAACCCCCGGCTGGGACAACCCTGGCAGGAGACACCGGAATGCGGGAGCGCGAATGAATGTCGCCGTGGTGCTGTTCACCTCGGACCTGCGGCTCCACGACCAGCCGGTGCTCGGCGCGGCGCTGCGCCGGGCCGAGCAGGTGGTGCCCCTGTTCGTACGGGACCGGGGGGTGACGGAGGCGGGCTTCGACGCGCCCAACCGGCGTGCCTTCCTGGCCGATTGCCTGGCCGGCCTGGACGCCGGGCTGCGTGAGCGGGGCGGGCGGCTGGTGATCCGTACCGGTGATGTGGTGGACGAGGTCTGCCGGGTGGTGGCCCAGTGCGGAGCCCGGGAGGTGCATGTGGCGGGCGGGGTCACCCACTACGCGTCGCGCAGGGAGGACCGGCTGCGCACCGCTCTCGGGAACGTCCGCTGTGCGCTGCACGTCCACGACGCGGTGGTCACGGCGGTGACGCCCGGACGCGTCACCCCGGCCGGGCGGGACCACTTCGCCGTCTTCACGCCGTACCTGCGCAAGTGGGAAGCGGCCGGGGTGCGCGACGTCGCGCCGGCCCCCCGGTCCGTGCGGGTGCCGGACGCGGTCGGAAGCGATCCCCTGCCGACGCGTCGAGCCGTCACGGGAACGTCGCCCGCTCTGGCGAAGGGCGGTGAGCCGGAGGGCCGCGGACGGCTGCCCGCCTGGCTGGCCGACGGCGTCGAAGCATACGGAGAACGTCAGGACGACCTGGCGGGCGACGCGACGTCCCGGCTGTCGCCCCACCTCCACTTCGGCACTCTCTCCGCGGCCGAGCTGGTCCACCTCGCGCGCCGCAGGGGCGGCCCCGGCGCGGCGGCGTTCGTACGCCAGCTCGCCTGGCGGGACTTCCACTACCAGGTCCTCGCGGCCCGCCCCACCGCGTCGTGGACCGACTACCGCACGCGCGGCGACCACTGGCGTACGGACGAGCGGGAGATCGCCGCCTGGCAGGAGGGCCTGACGGGGTATCCCGTGGTGGACGCGGCCATGCGCCAGCTGCGGCACGAGGGGTGGATGCACAACCGGGGCAGGCTGCTCACAGCGAGTTTCCTGGCCAAGACGCTGTACGTCGACTGGCGCGTGGGCGCCCGGCACTTCCTGGATCTGCTGGTGGACGGGGACGTCGCCAACAACCAGCTCAACTGGCAGTGGGTGGCGGGCACCGGTACGGACACCCGCCCCAACCGGCTGCTCAACCCGCTCGCCCAGGCCAGGCGGTTCGACCCGAGGGGCGACTACGTGCGCCGGTGGGTGCCCGAGCTGGCGGGGCTGGCCGGGGCGGCCGTGCACCAGCCGTGGACGGTGCCGGGACCGGAACGGGCTCGGATCGACTACCCGGATCCGGTGGTGGATCTGGCGGAGGGCCGTGCCCGGTTCGAGCGGGCGCGCGGTCTGAACTGACCGGGGACGGGCTCCTGCGAGCCCTGCGCGGGCGCCCCGCGGCAAAAGAGGCCGGCCGGATCCGCGGAAGGACCAATCCGCGGGTGCGGCGGCACCGAATAGCGGGTGTGAGCGGAGATCAGGAAGCAATGGCAGCACGGGGCGACGCTCCTGGGCGGGACAGCGCCCCGAGTCGTGACAGCGCGTCCGGCGCCTTCGCAGGCCCTCTTCGTACGTACCCCTTGAAGGAGAACACCACCATGAACACCACCCGCTTCCAGCGCATCGCCGTCGTCGTCGCAAGTGCCGCGCTGCTTCCGCTGTCGCTGACCGCCTGCTCCAGTGACGACAGCAAGGCCGGCGGCGCCGCGGGCTCGCCGGGCGCGGCGGAGGACTCCTCGCGGTCCTCCGAGTCCGCCGATTCCGCGACGGGCAGCCAGGCGTCGTCGTCGGACAAGCCGTTCGGTCCCGGGTGCGCGTCGGTTCCCGAGGACGGGGCCGGCAGCTTCGACGGTATGGCGAAGGACCCGGTCGCGACGGCCGCATCGAACAACCCCGCGCTGTCCACCCTGGTCACCGCGGTCAAGAAGGCCGGCCTGGTGGATACGCTCAACAGCGTTGAGAACATCACGGTGTTCGCGCCGACCAACGACGCCTTCGCGAAGATCCCGAAGGCGGACCTCGACAAGGTACTCAACGACAAGGCCACGCTCACCAAGATCCTGACCTACCACGTGGTGGGGCAGAAGCTGACGCCTAAGCAGCTTGAGAACGGCTCGTACGAGACGCTCCAGAAGGGCATGCTGACGACGTCCGGCTCCGGCGAGTCGTACAAGGTCAACGATGCGGCGAATGTGGTCTGCGGCAACGTCCCGACGGCCAACGCCACCGTCTACATCATCGACACCGTCCTGATGCCCAAGTAGACGGACCGCGTGGCGGGCTTGAGCCCCCGGCCCTCCCGTGACCGGCCGCTGACCGCCCCCTCCGTGACCGGCCGACCGACCCTCCCATGACCGGCTGCCCGGCCGGTCAGCCGGCCGGGCGCTCCGGGATGCCGGCGATGCGCAGCGCCGCGTCCGCCGTCGCGGCGGCGAAGACCTCGGGCGCGCGCCCGGGGTCGGAGCGGTGGATCAGTATGACGCCCTCGATGAGCCCGAACACGAGGTCCGTACGGAGCGCCAGCTCCCCCTCACCGAGTGCGCCGCACTCCTTCGTCGCGGCCAGCAACCGCCCGTAGGCGTCCTTGAGATCGGACCGCACCCGGCGGAAGCCGGCGAACGCCTCCGTACGCACCTCGGGGAGCAGGTAGAGCGCGCCGAGGTTGTGCGGGCCGCCGCACAGCAGTTCGACGTCGGAGCGGCAGAGTTGCCAGAGCCTGACCTCCGCCGACACCGTCGGGTCGTCGAGCAGGCGGTGAGCGAGGACCAGGGACGGGGCGACCGTGGACTCCAGGAGGCCCGCCAGCAGCTCCTCCTTGCCCGCGACATAGTGGTACATCGTCGCCTGGCGCATCCCGGCGCGCTCGGCGACGGCACGGGTCGTCGTGGCCGCGTAACCGCGGGTGGTGAACAACTCCGCCGCCGCTTCGAGAAGTTCCTCGCGGGGTGTCAGTCCGCTGTCCGGCCGCTGCTGGGCGCGCGGCCGGCCGACCCGCCGTCCTGTGGTGCTCATGCGGCCGATCGTCGCATATCCACGCCCCCTCCCCGTTCCTGCCGCGCGCTGCCCCGCCCTACCGCGCCCGCACCGTGGCCAGCACCTCGCGGTCCGGCTGGAGTGTGAGCGCCGGCACCGGCCGTATCTCACCCGGGTCGACATCGAGGTCGAACCGCCGTGCCACCACGGCCAGCACCAGCACCGCCTCCACCATGGCGAACCGCGCCCCGAGGCAGGCCCGGGGCCCGCCCCCGAACGGGAACCACGCGTACTCCGGTATCTCGTCGCCGCCGTCCGGGTCCCACCGCTCGGGCCGGAACTCATCCGGCTGCGGGAACCACCGCGGGTCGCGATGAGTGGCCCACTGGCTGCTCCACACCCGCGTCCCCGTCACCAGCGGCAGCCCACCGATCCGCGCGCCCTCCCTGGCCACCCCTGTGAGCAGCCAGATCGTCGGATACAGCCGCAGCGTCTCTTTCACCACCGCCTGCGCGTACGTCAGCCGCGCGTAGTCGTCAAAGCCCGGCTCGCGGTCGCCGAGCACCCGGTCCAGTTCGCCGGCGAGAGCCTCCCGCACCCGTGGATTGCGTGCGAGCAGGTACCACGCCCACACCAGCGTGCTGCTGGTCGTCTCGTGGCCGCCGATGTACAGGGTGACGGTCTCGTCGCGTATCTCCTCGTCCGACAGCCGCTCCCCCGTCTCGTCCCGGGCGGCGAGCAACCGGCTCAGCAGGTCTGGACGCTCCTCGTCACCTCGCCGGTGCCGCGCGACGACGCGGGCGACCTCGGCGTCGATGACCTCGGCCGCCCTCTTGATCCTCGCCCGCCCCGGCGTCGGTACCCAGTCCGGGAGAAGCGCCCCGATGCCGCTGAACTCCGCGCCTATCTCGCGCTGGGCGACGTCCATGGCCCGCCCGATCGCCTGGGCGTCGGCGTCGGTGTCCGCGCCGAAGATGGTGCGTACGGCGATGCGCTGGGTGAGGGCGGCCATCTCCCGCTTGATGTCGATCCGTTCGCCGTCCGACCACCGGTCGGCGAGCTCCACCGCGCACCCGGCCATCGTCGCGGCGTACGACCGCACCTGCTTGGGCCGTACGGACGGCTGCACCAGCGACCTCTTCCGCCGCCAGTCCGGCCCCCGCGCCACCACCACCCCGTTGCCCATCACCGTACGGAACGCGATGCCGAGCGCGGGCTGGTCGAAGGTCCGCTCCGTCTCGGTCATCAGCTCGCCGATGTGCTCCGGGTCGGCGAGGAAGAGCGAGGGTTTCGGGCCGAACCGCCAGCGCACCATGTCGCCGCGCGCCCGCAGCCGTTCGAAGAAGGCGAGCGGGTCCTTCCCGAACTGCGGAAGGTTCCCGAGGACCGGCACCCCGCGCGGACCGGCCACGGTCGTCCCCGGCCTGTTGGGCCGCGGCCCCTCGGGCTGTGCGCCGACAGCCGCACCGGTGTCCGTGGTCATGACGGGTCTCCCCTGCTCAGGTGGTGCGCACCGTGTCGTGCGCTCCGCGTGACCCCATCGAAGCGCACAGGTCCGACACCGCACCACCCCTGTGGATAACCATCAACCACACGTCACACAGGCCCCGTTGACAACACCCGCACACCAATGCGCCGCTCCCCCTCAGGTTTCCAGGTGGAAGCGGCGCACCAGCGGCACTCAAGACCCAACAGGCCAACAGGTCCAACAGGTCCAACAGGTCAACGTCACGCCGGCCCCCACCCTCTCAGCCCGCCAGCCCCTCAGTCCTCAGCCCTCAGCCCCTCAGCCCCTCAGCCCACCGACGAGTACGCGACAACGCCGCGCAGTACGGCATCGACCGCCTTGCGCGCGTTCTTCGTGACCGTGCTGCCTTCGGCCGAGGAAGGCGCGGCCGCCGCGATCTGTCCCAGTACGTCGATGACCTGCTTGCACCAGCGGACGAAGTCACCCGCCGGCATCTCCGCCTCGCGCAGCACCTCGTCGAGGCCCTTGCCCGACGCCCACATGTACACCGCCCAGGCGAAGCCGAGATCGGGCTCGCGCTGTCCGACCCCCTCAGCCTGGTTGATCTTGAAGTCCTCCTCCAGGGCGTCGAGCCGGCCCCAGATGCGGACCATCTCGCCCAGTGCGATCTTCGCGGGCCCGGTCGGCACCTTCGGAGCGACCGCGTCGTCCGCCTGGCGCGCCTCGAAGACCAGGGCCGAGACGCACGCCGCCAGTTCGGCCGGCTTGAGCCCTTCCCACACGCCCTCGCGCAGACACTCGGACGCGAGCAGGTCGAGCTCGCCGTAGAGCCGGGCGAGCCGCTTGCCGTGCTCGGTGGCCTCGTCGCCGCGCAGATAGTCCAGCTCGGTCAGCAGGGCGTAGATCCGGTCGAAGGTACGGGCGATGGTGTTCGTCCGTCCCTCGATGCGCCGCTCCAGCTGCTTCGTGTCCCGCTGGAGACGGTGGTAGCGCTCGGCCCACCGGGCGTGGTCCTCGCGCTCGTCGCAGCCGTGGCACGGGTGCGCGCGCAGCTCGGTGCGCAGCCGCGCGATCTCACGGTCGTCGGCCGCGGCGGCGCGCTGCTTGCGCTGCCGCTCGGGCGCGATGTGCCCGGCCTTGGTCCGCAGCGCGGAGGCCAGATCGCGCCGCGACTGCGGACTGCGGGCGTTGAAGGACTTCGGGATGCGCATCCGTTCCAGTGCCTCCACCGGCACCGGGAAGTCGATCGACGCGAGCCGCTTGACCTGCCGCTCGGCCGTGAGCACCAGGGGCCGAGGCCCGTCGTGCTGGTCGAATCCGCGGTGCCCGTTGGCACGTCCGGCGGGCAGCCCCGGGTCCAGCACCAGCGCCAGTCCCGCGAACTTGCCGGTCGGCACATGGATGATGTCGCCGGGCTTGAGCTTCTCCAGCGACGCGGCCGCCGCGACCCGCCGCTGGACGGCGCCCTGCTTGGCCAGCTCGGTCTCGCGCTCCTTGAGATCGCGGCGCAGCCGCGCGTACTCCTCGAAGTCCCCCAGGTGGCAGGTCATGCCCTCCCGGTAGCCCCGGATGCCCTCTTCGTTCTTCTGGACCTGCTTCGAGATCCCGACGACCGACTTGTCGGCCTGGAACTGCGCGAAGGAGGTTTCCAGCAGCTCGCGCGACCGGTGCCGTCCGAACTGCTGCACCAGGTTGACCGCCATGTTGTACGACGGCCTGAAGCTGGAGCGCAGCGGATACGTACGCGTCCCGGCCAGACCGGCGAGCGCGCCCGGGTCCATGCCGCGCTGCCAGAGCACGACCGCGTGGCCCTCGACGTCGATGCCGCGCCGCCCGGCCCGGCCGGTCAGCTGCGTGTACTCGCCCGGGGTGATGTCGGCGTGCTGTTCGCCGTTCCACTTGACCAGCTTCTCCAGCACCACCGAGCGGGCCGGCATGTTGATGCCGAGCGCCAGCGTCTCGGTCGCGAATACGGCCTTGACCAGCCCTCGCACGAAGAGCTCCTCGACCACCTCCTTGAAGGTCGGCAGCATCCCGGCGTGGTGCGCCGCGATGCCCCGCTCCAGGCCCTCCAGCCATTCGTAGTACCCGAGGACGTGCAGGTCCTCGCCCGGGATGGAAGCCGTACGCTCCTCGACGATCTCGCGCACCAGCAGGCGCTCGTCCTGGTCGTTGAGCCGCAGTCCCGCGTACAGGCACTGCTGTACGGCGGCCTCGCACCCGGCCCGGCTGAAGATGAAGGTGATCGCCGGCAGCAGGCCCGCGCTGTCGAGCCGCTCGATGACCTCGGGCCTGGCCGGCGTCCAGATGCGGCTGCGCTGTCTGCGCTCCCGCTCGCGGTCCGCCTCCCGCATGTTCCCGCGGCCGCGGCCTCGCGCGAACGGACTGCTGTTCTCCATCCGCGCCATGCGCACCAGGTCGGGGTTGACCTCGCGACGGCCGCCCCGGCCGTCGTCGGACTCCTCGAAGAGGTCGTACATCTTGCGCCCGGCGAGCACGTGCTGCCACAGCGGCACGGGCCGGTGCTCGGACACGATCACCGCGGTGTCACCGCGGACGGTGTCCAGCCAGTCACCGAACTCCTCCGCGTTGGACACGGTCGCCGACAGCGACACCAGCGTCACCGAATCCGGGAGGTGGATGATCACCTCTTCCCAGACGGCCCCGCGGAACCGGTCCGAGAGGTAGTGCACCTCGTCCATCACCACATAGGCGAGCCCGCGCAGCGCCTGCGATCCCGCGTACAGCATGTTGCGCAGGACCTCGGTGGTCATGACGATCACCGGGGCGTCCGGGTTGACGCTGTTGTCGCCGGTCAGCAGCCCGACCTTGTCGGCGCCGTAGCGTCTCACCAGGTCCTGGAACTTCTGGTTCGACAGCGCCTTGATGGGCGTGGTGTAGAAGCACTTACGGCGCTCCGCCAGCGCCAGGTGCACGGCGAACTCGCCGACGATGGTCTTGCCCGAACCGGTCGGGGCGGCCACGAGCACGCCCTTGCCGGCTTCGAGGGCTTTGCACGCCTCGACCTGGTAGGGGTCCAGATCGAAGTCGTACAGCTCACGGAAGGGGGCGAGCTGGGTGGCCTGCTCGGCCGTGCGGATCCGGGCAGCGGCGTAACGCTCAGCTGGTGAAAGGTCCTCTGTCATCTTGTCTTCGAGCCTACCCGCCACGTATGACAGTCAGCCCGATCTTTAAATACGCGGACCGAGCACCCGCACCGCACCCGCCACGCACTCGGCGGTGAGCGGCAGCGGCCCGAGCGGTTCCCCGTCGGCGTACCCGGTGATCCCCGCTGCCACCAGCTCGACCCTGGCCGCCCGGTGGACGGCGACCTTGGGGTGGCCGAGGTGCGTCCCCCGGTACACCTGGGGAAAAACCTTGATCAGGGTCGTACGGGAGCAGTCCCCGACCACCGTGACGTCGAAGAGCCCGTCGTCGGTGCGCGCACCGGCGCAGATCCGCATCCCGCCGCCGTACGAGGTGCCGTTCCCGACGGCCACCAGCGTCGCCTCGACCTCGTGGACATCGCCACCGTCAAGCGTGATCCGGTACGGCACGGGTCTGAAGGAGGCCAGCTCCGCGATCATCGCCAGGTCGTACTTGAAGCGCCCGAGGGGCCACCGCATCCGGTTCCCCCGGTCGTTGACCCGCGAGTCGAACCCGGAGGCCAGCACCGTCCCGAACCAGGTCTCCCCCACCCGCCCCAGGTCCACATCCATGAGCCGCCCGCCCTTGAGCGCCTCGGCGGCCAGCCGCCCGGCCCCGGCCGGGTCCCGCACGGGCAGTCCGAGCGTACGGGCGAAGTCGTTGCCGGTCCCCACGGCGATCACGCCCAGCGGCGTGCGCGTCCCGGCGACCGCCTGGAGCGCGAGCGAGACCATCCCGTCCCCGCCGACGGCTATGAGGGCGCCGGTCCCGCCGCCGACGGCGTCGCGTGCCCGCCGCAGCGCGTCGTCCGCGTCCTGACCGAGGACCGTGCGTACGGAGAATCCGGCGTCCCGCAAAGCGGAAGCGGCCGGCTGCGCGGCGTGCGCGCCCCGGCCGCGTCCGGCGGTGGGATTGACGAAGAGGGTGATCTCACTGGTCACCCGGCGGACCCTACAAGGTCAGGTGACGTCGTCGTAGCCGTTCAGCTGCTTGCGTCCCGGCCCGAAGCTGTCGGCGCCGGCCTGCTCGGGAATGGCGCGCGCGGCGGGAACGGCTTCGATCCCGCCGACGGGCTCGGGGGTGAGGTCGAGCACGGATGCCTCGTCGTCGTCCAGTTCGGCGTCCGGATCGTTTCGCCTGCGGCGCTTGTCATTGAGCAGCGCGAAACCGACCGCCACGAAGTACAGGACGATGATCGGACCGGCCAGCGCGAACATGCCCACCGGGTCGGTGGACGGCGTGGCGATCGCGCCGAAGACGAAGATCCCCATGATGACGCCGCGCCACCACCCGGCCATCCGCTTGCCGGTGACGACACCGGCCGCGTTCAGCATCACGAGCAGGAGCGGCAGCTCGAAGGAGAAACCGAAGATCAGCACCATCCTGGTGGTGAAGTCCAGGATGGTGTCGACCTCGAGGAAGTTGGCCGCGGTGTCGGGGGTGATGCTCAGCAGCACCTTCATGCTGACCGGCATGATCAGGTACGCCAGGTACACGCCGGCGGCGAAGAGCGGCACGGCCGCGGCGGCGAAGTAGTACGTGTACTTCTTCTCGGTCTTGTGCAGGCCGGGGGCGACGAAGGCCCACAGCTGGTACAGCCACACCGGGCAGGACACGATGATGCCCGCCATCAGGACCACCTTGACGGTCGTCGTGAACGGCGAGAGCAGGTTGTTGTACGAGATGGTGGCGCACTTGCCGCCGGTCTCGATCACGTCCTTGGCGCACCGGGGCACGGGCGAGGAGAGGAACTCCATCAGCTCCTGGCTGTAGAACGCCGCGGCCACGGACGCGACGACGATCGCGAGCATGGCTTTGGTGAGCCGGTTACGGAGCTCACGCAGATGGTCCGCGAGCGGCATGCGCCCCTCGGGGTCCTTCTCCTTGTTGTTCGAGCGGGCAGGCTTGAGCAACCCACGTCCTCATCTCGTGCGGCAGGCCACGATCCGCGACCTTGGGTCAGCGCTGATGCGTTTCGGTGGGCTCGGCGACGGGCCGGGCGCTGGTCACGTCACCGGGCGCGGCCTTGATCGTCCGCGGGGCCGGGGCCGTCTGGTCGGCCGGCGGGTCGGCGGGCGCGGGGTCCTGCCCCTCCGACTTCATGGCCTTGGCCTCGCTCTTGAGGATGCGGGCCGACTTCCCCAGCGAACGCGCCATGTCCGGAAGCTTCTTCGCACCGAAGAGCAGGACGACGACGAGGAGGATGAGGATGATCTCGGTGGGGCCGATCTGTCGGAACATAAGCGTTGTCTACCTTCTCACCGAGGCGGCATGGGCTGAGCTGCGAGCTGCGGCCGCCCGGACGTGTGTCCGCATCGCGACCGACTGCGATCGTAACTCGCACAGGTAAACGTCGAGCAATCCCTGTGCATACTTTCCTTTTGCGGCCCGCGCCTCGCTCCTGGAACCGCTGCACCAGCGTACCGTCCGGTCCCCGGCCGCCTGCCGCCGCGCCTGCTACCGCCAGGCTTCGCCGGTGCGGGCCAGGTTCTCCGCCGCCCGTTCCAGGTTCTCCGCCGCCTTGTTGATCTCCTGGGAGGTGTCGGCGACCTGCCGCCCGAGGCGCTGGACCTCGATGAACACCCGGATCGCGAGAACACCCAGTACAGCGAGACCACAGAAACCAAGAGCGATTGCGAGCATCGGCCAGAGCATGCGCAGAGCCTAGACGCTCAGACGGTGGAGTGGAGCCGGAGCGTCCGGACCCCGCCCCCGGTGAGCAGTTCGACGATGCGCTCGCCCGCCGGTTTGCGCACCGCCGCCTCGCACTCCGGGCAGGTGAACGAGTAGAACGTCGTACGGCGGCTGGCGCCGATCGCCAGGCGCAGGGAGCCCGCCGACAGTTCGAAGCGGGCACCGCAGTCGGGGCAGCCCGCCCTGAAGAGGACCGGGCCCACCTGGGCATGGATTCCCTGAGCGGGGATCCCTGGCAGTAGCGACATGTCCACCTATCTCCTTAGACCTGGCCGGGGCTCTCGTACGCCGCGAGCGCCTCGCGGGCCGCTTCCCGCGCGCTGACCGCCAGTTCCGGCGGCGACACGATGTGGCCGTCCCTGCCGAGCCGCAGCGCGAGCCGCCGCAGCGAGGCGGGTTCCGGCGTGCGCAGGGTGATCCGCAGGCCGCCGTCGGGCAGCTCCTCCGCGCTGTCGTGCGGGTAGTACTCGGCGACCCACCGGCCGCCGGGCCCGACCTCCACCACGACCTCGGGGTCGTCGGCCGAAGGCTGCACCAGCCCCTCCGACAGGTCGCGCAGCTCGATCTCCGGCGGTACGGACGGCTCGTCCAGCAGTTTGATCTCGGCGACCCGGTCGAGGCGGAACGTACGCCGCGCCTCGGAGAGCCGGCACCACGCCTCCATGTACGTGTGGCCGACGGCGAAGAGCCGGATGGGGTCGACCTCGCGCTCCGTGAGCTCGTCGCGCGCCGGGGAGTAGTAGCGCAGCCACAGCCTGCGCCGCTCCGAGATGGCGCGGTCGACGTCGGCGAAGACCCCGCCCTCGGATTCGAAGGTCACCGAGAGCCGGGAGCTGGCGCCCGCCGCCTCGCCCGCCGCGGCCTCCAGCTTCGCCGTGGCGCGCAGCAGTGCCTGCCGGTCACCTTCGCGCAGGCCGGGCAGTGTGGAGACGGCGCGGGCGGCGACGAGCAGCGCGGTGGCCTCGTCGGCGGCGAGCCTCAGCGGCTCGGCGACGTCGTCGGGGTTGTGCCACCAGATCCGGTCCCCGTCGGTGTCGATGTCGAGCAGGTCGCCGCCCCGGAAGCTCGTGCCGCACATGGGCAGCACGTCGAGGTCGGAGATCAGCTCGTCCTCGGTGATCCCGAAGGCGCGGGCGACATCGCTGACGTGCGCGCCGGGGCGCTCGCGCAGATACGTCACCAGGGAGAGCATCCGCCGGGTCTGGTCGATCGCGTTCGTGGCCATGGTGACTGTTCCTCGGTCCTTCTCAGTCCTTGGCCACGGCGCGCAGCCGGTCCACGACGTCCGCCCGCAGATCAGCGGGCTCCAGTACGACGACTTCGGGGCCGAGCTCGACGAGCCAGGCGTCGAGCCCGTGACCGTACGGGATCGCCAGCTCGTCCCAGCCGTCGCCCAGGTCCCGCACGGCGGTGGCCCTGGCCCGGAGCGGGTAGCCGGAACCCTGGCGCAGCTTGATCAGCGCGCTGCGGGTGGCGGTCTCGCCCGCCCAGCTCTCGACGGTCTCGCGTACGGTCACGACGTCCGGCACCTCGGCGGTGAAGGAACCGGCGCGCGAGCGGACCTTGCCGGTGATCCGGGAGAGCCGGAAGACACGCTCGGCGCCGCGCTCGCGGTCCCAGCCGGCGAGGTACCAGTGGCCGCGCCAGCACTCCAGCGTCCACGGCTCGACCTGTCGGGTCTCGGCGCGGGCGGAGTTAGCCTTGCGGTAGTCGAAGACGACGGGGCGCCGGTCGCGGCAGGCGAGCATCAGCGGCTCGAAGGCCGTCTCGTGGACCGGGATGCGGGGTTCGAGGGCGCTCTGGTGGCCTTCGTACGGGTCCTCCGCCTCCGGCATGCCCGCCGCCCGCAGCTTCTGGAGCGCGCCGCTGGCGGCGCCGGCGAGGCGGGCCTGCTGCCAGACCTTGGCGGCGAGGCCGAGTGCGGCGGCCTCCTCGGCGTCGAGGGTGATCGCGGGCAGGCGGTTGCTGTCGCGGCGGGCCAGGTAGCCGACGTCGCCGTCGAGGTTCTCGACGGTTTCGATGACCAGGCCGAGTTCGCGCAGATCGTCCTTGTCGCGCTCGAACATCCGGTTGAAGGAGTCGTCGGTGCCTGCCTCCAGGTAGGCCTCGATGGACTCGCGCAGTTCCCGCTTGCTGAGCGGGCGCCGGGTCCCGAGCAGGCACAACGCCAGGTTCATCAACCGTTCGGCCTTGGCAATCGCCATCGGCACCCTCTCTCTTGCTCTACGACCCTCGACCGTACCGCCCCGGGGTGTCGCGGCAAAAGCCGAGGGCCCCACGCCGGACGGCGTGGGGCCCCTCTTGTCTGGCCTGGTGCTGCTTGATCAGACGGCGACGAGGTCGCAGACGAAGATCAGCGTCTCGCCCGGCTTGATGACGCCGCCGGCGCCACTGTCGCCGTAGGCGAGGTGCGGGGGAATGATCAGCTCGCGGCGGCCGCCGACCTTCATGCCCTGCACGCCCTGGTCCCAGCCGGCGATGACGCGGCCGGCGCCGAGCGGGAACTGAAGCGGCGTGCCGCGGTTCCAGCTGGAGTCGAACTCCTCGCCGGTCGAGAACGCCACACCCACGTAGTGGACCTTGACGTTGTGGCCCGCCTTGGCCACCTCGCCGTCGCCCTCCCAGATGTCCCTGATCTGAAGGTCCTTCGGCGGCTCTCCACCCGGGAAGTCGACCTCGGGCTTTTCGATGCTCACGGAAAATGCTCCTCTTACTGCGAACTGGACAACCGGGACAGTCTTACATCCTCACATCACGGCGAGGATGTCCACCTGGAACACCAGCGTCGAGTTGGCGGGGATGGACTGCTGCTTCTTGTCACCGAAGCCCTGGTCCGGCGGGATGACGAGGAGCACGCGGCTGCCGGCCTTCTTGCCGACCAGACCGTCCTTGAGGCCCTTGAGGGTGACCTGCTCCAGGGCGAACTGCTGGGTCTTGCCCTGGGCGTACGTGCTGTCGAAGAGCTTGCCGTCCTTCCAGACCAGCCCCTGGTAGGCGACGGACACCGTGTCGGTGTTCTTCACCACGGCGCCGTCGCTCTCCAGGACGTAGCTGGAGACGAGCTTCTTCGGCGGGTCCGTCTTCTTCGGCATGGTGACCTTCGGCGCCTTGCCGTCGGTGTTGGTGCCGATCTTGGGCAGGTCGATGTTGTCCTGCGCGACCTCGGCGCCCTTGGCGGAGGCCGGGATGCTCTTGGCCTTCAGGATGTCCACGACGAAGACCAGCGTGGCGTTCGGCTTGATCGTGGGGGGCTGGCCCTGCGCGCCGTAACCCATGTCGGGCGGGATGACGAGCTGGACGCGGCTGCCGACCTTCTGGCCCTCCAGGCCCTTGTCCCAACCGGGGATGACCATGCCCGCGCCGAGGGTCAGCGGGAAGGGCTGCTTGCGGTCGAAGCTGTTGTCGAAGGGCTTGGTGGAGTCCCACTGCTGACCGAGGTAGTTCACCTCGATGGCGTCACCCTTCTTGAGGGTCGCAGCATCGTCCTTGCCCTTGCTCAGGACCTCTGTCTTGAGCTCCTTGGGCGGATCGCCCTCCCCCTTGGCGAGGGTGGGCTTCTCGCCGAACTTGGCTCCCGCGGTGATCGCCGGCAGTCCGTTCTTTGACGAGGTGGAGTCGGAGCCCTTGTCGTCGCCGCACGCCGCTGTCGAGAGCAGCAGCAGGGGGACGACAAGCAGGCCGGCAAGTCGGCGCACGTGTTCCTCAGATCTCAGACGGCACAGTAGTCGCCCGCCACTCTAAGGCGTGGCGCGGGCCCGGCACGAGAAACGTGCGGGGCCCGCGTCGCGTTCCGGCTGATCCGGCAAGGACCGGATCACATACCGGCGA
Source organism: Streptomyces agglomeratus (assembly GCF_001746415.1). NCBI lineage: Bacteria > Bacillati > Actinomycetota > Actinomycetes > Kitasatosporales > Streptomycetaceae > Streptomyces > Streptomyces agglomeratus. The sequence goes on along the minus strand of NZ_MEHJ01000001.1, from coordinate 6,358,566 downwards.
TGAGCTTTTCCACCCGGTCGTCGACCGACCGGAAGGGGTCTTTGCACAGCACGGTGCGCTGCGCCTGGTCGTTGAGCTTGAGGTGCACCCAGTCGACGGTGAAGTCCCGCCGCTGTTCCTGGGCCCGGCGGATGAAGTCACCGCGCAGCCGGGCGCGGGTCGTCTGCGGCGGCACCGACTTGCCTTCGAAGATCTTCAAGTCGTTGCAGATGCGCGCGGCTTGTCCCTTCTTCTCCAGCAGGTAATAGAGCCCGCGCCGACGGTGGATGTCGTGGTAGGCGAGGTCTATCTGGGCGACCCGGGGGTGCGACATGGTCATGTTGTGCTTGGCGCGGTAGCGCTCGATGAGTTTGTACTTCATGACCCAGTCGATTTCGGTGCCGATCCGGTCGAGGTCCTCCGCCTCGATCGCGTCCAGCGCGCGGCCCCACAGTTCGAGGACCTGCTCGACCGTGCCCGTACGGATGCCGCGGCGGTCCACGAAGTCCACGGCCTTCTCGTAGTACTCGCGCTGTACCTCTATGGCGGACGCCTCGCGGCCGCTGGCCAGGCGCACCTTGCGCTGCCCCGTGGTGTCGTGGCTGACCTCACGGATGGCCCTGATGGGGTTCTCCAGGGTGAGGTCGCGCATCACGGTGCCCGCCTCGATCATGCGCAGGACGAGGTCGGTGGCGCCGACCTTGAGCAGCATGGTCGTCTCGGACATGTTCGAGTCGCCGACGATGACGTGGAGCCTGCGGTAGCGCTCGGCGTCCGCGTGCGGTTCGTCGCGGGTGTTGATGATCGGCCGGGAGCGGGTCGTGGCGGAGCTGACGCCCTCCCAGATGTGCTCGGCGCGCTGGCTGACGCAGAAGACCGCGCCACGCGGGGTCTGGAGCACCTTGCCGGCCCCGCAGATGAGCTGTCGGGTGACGAGGAACGGGATGAGGATGTCCGCGAGCCTGGAGAACTCTCCGTGGCGGGCCACCAGGTAATTCTCGTGGCAGCCGTAGGAGTTTCCCGCAGAGTCGGTGTTGTTCTTGAAGAGATAGACGTCGCCCGCGATTCCCTCCTCGTGCAGGCGGCGTTCGGCGTCGACGAGCAGGCCTTCGAGAATGCGCTCGCCCGCCTTGTCGTGGGTGACCAGCTCGGTCACATTGTCGCATTCGGGAGTTGCGTATTCCGGATGCGATCCCACGTCGAGGTAGAGGCGGGCGCCGTTCCGCAGGAAGACATTGCTGCTGCGGCCCCATGACACAACACGGCGGAAGAGGTAGCGCGCCACTTCGTCAGGTGACAGACGGCGCTGTCCCCTGAACGTGCACGTGACGCCGTACTCGTTCTCCAGCCCGAAAATGCGGCGGTCCATGACTGAACATTACGCCTGATGGCCTGTCCTGAAACCGGGTTCGGCCGCACCGATTCGATCATTTTCGCAAGGCATTACGACAGAGTCCGTGGGAAGAGGCGTGGCGACGGGAATCGCCAGAACCCGGCGGGTGGCCAGCAGGACAAGCAGCGCGGCCACTCCGCCGCCCGCCGCGACGGCGAAACTCGCGGCCGTGCCGCCGTACTCGACGGCCGGTCCCGCCGCCCCGGTTCCCACCGCTGCGCCTACGCCGAAGGTGGTGACCAGCCAGGAGAACGCCTCGGTGACGGTGCCGCGCGGGGCGTGCCGGTCGACGACGATGAACGCGCAGGCGAGCGCGGGGGCGAGGAAGACTCCGGACACGGCGGCGAGCGCGACCATCGCGGGGATTCCGGGGGTGAGCATCAGTGGCAGGTAACCGGCCGCGAGCAGCGCCACGATGAACCGCAGCCGCCGCTCGGGGGCGCCGGCCCACTGCCGGGCGCCGTACACCAGGCCGCCGGCGAGGGCGCCGAGGCCGAGCGCCGCCATCAGCCAGCCGTACACCGCTTCCCGGCCGTGGTCGTCGGCGTAGGCGACACCCGCGACGGTGATCGAGCCCAGGGCGAGGCCGACGAAGAAGAACGACCCGAGGAGAGCCAGCAGGCCCGGGGAGCGCAGGGCGCCCAGCCAGTGCGCCTCGCGGGGCGCCGAACGCCAGGTGCGCGAAGGCTCGGAGAGTACGACGGAGAGCGCGCCCAGCACGCCTATGGCGTTGATGACGAGCAGCGCGGCGGCCGGCGACCAGAGCGCCACGAGCAGCGTGACGAGCAGGGGGCCGACCGTGAACATGATCTCCTGCGCCACCGCGTCCATGGCGTACGCCCGGTGCACCCGGTCCTCGCGGCCGAGCACGCCGGGCCACAGGGCCCGCAGGCCGCCTTCGAGGGGCGGGGTGAAGACGCCGGCGAGGGCCACGGCGGCGTACGCGAGGGGCAGCGGGTCGATGCCGGCGAAGGTGAGCAGGACCATGCCGAGGGCGGACAGGACGGCGGCGGGCAGCTGCACGCGCGGCTGCCCGAACAGGTCCACGGCGCGGCCGAGCAGCGGCTGCCCCACCGCGTTTCCGAGTCCGTACACCGCGGCGAGGCCGCCGGCGAGCGAGTAGCTGCCGCCCTCGGCGCGGGTGAGGAGCACGATCGCGATGGGGGCGGTGGCGTTCGGCAGCCGTCCCACCAGGGTTCCCGCCAGGAGGCGCGCGGCGTACCGCGTCCTCAGCAGTTCCGCGTATCCCGCGGCCATGTCTGCCCCTCTCCGCTCCGGCACCTACCGAAGTTGTACGTATAACGTCCGGTGTCATACGTACCATGAGCCAGTCCGCGTGGTCCACCTCGCGGCCCGAAGCCGTTGCTGCGGAGGCACGAGTGACCAGCCCGGACGACACCCCGGACGAGACGTACGACGCCGTCGGCGCCGAAACGCCTCCCACGCCGCCGACCAGCAGGGACGTCGCCCGCGCCGCCGGGGTCTCGCAGGCGACCGTCTCGCTCGTACTGGGCGACAAGTGGCGCGGGCGTGTGTCGGAACGCACCGCCGATCTGGTGCGCGGGGCCGCCCGGGAGCTCGGGTACCGCCCCAACCTCGCCGCCCGCAACCTGCGGCTCGGCCGGACCAGGACCGTGCTGCTCGTCGTGCCCGCGCTGACCAACGAGTTCTTCGCCCGGGTGTACGCGGGCGCCGCCCGCACAGCCGCCGAGCACGATTTCGGCGTCGTCCTCTACCCCTCTCCCGAGGGCACGGGTCCGGCCCGGGACCCCTTCGCCTCGGCGCAGGCGGCGCTGGACGGCGTCATCGCGTCCTCCATGGCCACCGGCGCCCTCGGCGCCATCCGGGGCGCGGGGCTGCCGCTGGTCATGCTCGACAGCGACCCGGCGGACACGGGCGCCGCCGCCCACGTGAACCTCGACATCGCCGACGGCATGCGCCAGGTGACGGAGCATCTGCTGGGCCTGGGACACCGGCGGTTCGTCCATCTCGCGTCGGCCGTGGCGTCCTGGACGTTCGACGTACGCGCCCGCGCCCTCCGCGACGAGCTGCGCCGCCGGGCCCCGGACGCCGTCGTACGCTCCGTGCCCGCGCCCCTGGACGTACACGGAGCCAGGAAGGCCGCGGAAGGGGCCCTGACCGGCCCGGGGCCGCGGCCGACGGCGCTGGTCTGTGACGACGACATCGTCGCGGCGGGCGCCTGCAAGGCGGTACGCCGACTGGGACTGCGGGTGCCCGAGGACGTCTCGGTCACCGGCTTCGACGACCTCGCCCTGGCGACGGCCGTGGAGCCGGAACTGACGACCGTGCGGCTGCCCGCCGAGCAGGTCGGAGAGCGGGGCATGGCCGCGCTGCTGGCCGTCCTGGACGGCCGGCGGCCCGAGGGCGGCGACATCCCCGTGGAGCTGATGGCGCGCGGCTCCACCGCACGCGCCTGACGCACCGCCGGGTCATGCGTGTGCCCCGGACCGCCGGCGGCCCGGGGCACCGAACGATTCCGTCCGCAGCCGCTACTCCTCGGTGTCCGACGGGGTGTCGGTGGGTGTGGCCGCGTCGCCGTCCGCCTCCAGCAGGCGGGCGAGCTGACGGCCGACGATGCGCTTGAACTTCCGCTCCTGCGGGCGCGTACGGTCCAGGACCGCCACCTCGAGCCGCTCGGCGGGGATCTCCCGCTCGCTGCCGTTGGTGTCCCGGGACAGTGCCTGTACGGCCAGCTTGAGCGCCTCCGCCAGCGTCATCCCGTCCCGGTGGCGCTGGTCGAGGAAGCTGCTGATCTGCTCCGCGTTGCCGCCGACCGCGACCGAGCCGTGCTCGTCCACGATCGAACCGTCGTGGGGCAGCCGGTAGATCTGGTCGCCCTCGGGGCGGGCCCCGACCTCGGCGACGACCAGCTCCACCTCGTAGGGCTTCTCCGCGTTGCTGGAGAAGATCGTGCCCAGCGTCTGCGCGTAGACGTTGGCGAGCCCACGGGCCGTCACGTCTTCGCGGTCGTAGGTGTATCCGCGCAGATCGGCGTACCGGACGCCGCCGATCCGCAGGTTCTCGTACTCGTTGTACTTGCCGGCCGCGGCGAAGCCGATCCGGTCGTAGATCTCGCTGAACTTGTGCAGCGCGCGGGACGGGTTCTCGCCGACGAATACGATGCCGTCGGCGTATTGCAGCACGACAAGGCTGCGACCGCGGGCGATGCCCTTGCGGGCGTATTCCGCCCGGTCGGCCATGGCCTGCTGGGGTGAGACATAGAACGGCGTCGACACCGGCTATCCGTCCCTTTCTGTCGTTGTCACGTTGATTCCAAGGACAGGAGCCGTCAGAGGAGCGCGGCCCGGGGACCGTCGGGCTGCTCCAGCCGCCGCTCGAGGATCGAGCGCGCCAGCTCGGAGGACTCCGCCTCGGTGAGCCTCCGGAACCCCTCTTCGGTGATCACGGTGACGATCGGGTAGATACGGCGGGCCACGTCCGGGCCGCCGGTCGCCGAGTCGTCGTCGGCCGCGTCGTACAGCGCCTGGACCACCAGCGTGGTCGTCTGCTGTTCCGTCAGGTCCTCGCGGTAGAGCTTCTTCATCGAGCCGCGGGCGAAGATGGAACCGGATCCGGTCGCCGCGTATCCCTGCTCCTCGGAGCGGCCGCCCGTCACGTCGTACGAGAAGATGCGGCCCTTCTCACGGTCGACGTCCCAGCCCGCGAAGAGGGGCACGACGGCCAGGCCCTGCATGGCCATGCCCAGGTTGCTGCGGATCATCGTGGAGAGCCTGTTCGCCTTGCCCTCCAGGGAGAGCTGGGCGCCTTCCACCTTCTCGAAGTGTTCGAGCTCCAGCTGGAAGAGCCTCACCATCTCCACCGCGAGACCGGCGGTGCCGGCGATGCCCACCGCCGAGTACTCGTCGGCGGGGAAGACCTTCTCGATGTCGCGCTGGGCGATCATGTTGCCCATGGTGGCCCGCCGGTCACCGGCGAGCACCACGCCGCCGGGGAACGAGGCGGCGACGATCGTCGTGCCGTGCGGTGCCTCTATGACGCCCTTGACGGGCGGCAGGACGCGCCTTCCCGGCAGCATCTCGGGCGCGTGGTCACCCAGGAAGTCCATGAATGACGACGAGCCCGGCGTCAGGAAGGCTGCCGGCAGACGCCCGGTGCTACGAGGGTTGGCTTCCACGCGTTTCCTTCCGGATAGGCGGCGGCCCGCCGCTGGGAGGCCGGGCCGGTCTTACGAACTGTGCACGGACCATACCCGTACGGTCGCCGGTCATCCGTCCCGGTGTGCCGGACCTGGGTCCGGGGCCACCGGGACGGACAACGGGCGGGACAACGGGCCTTACTCCCCGCCCTTTTGGACGAAGGAGCGCACGAAGTCCTCGGCGTTCTCCTCGAGCACGTCGTCGATCTCGTCGAGGACGGAGTCGACGTCGTCCGAGAGCTTCTCCTGGCGCTCCTTGAGGTCCTCCGAAGCCTGCGCGTCCTGCGCGGTCTCCTCGGCCTCCCCGGTGGAACGCGTCGCCTTCTGCTGTCCGCCGTCGGTGTCCTTGGTCGCCATCTCTACCTCACCCCGCTCGCTCGGTTCGATGTCCTTGATCAGACCCTACAAGCGGGGTCTGACATCCGCGCCGTACTTTCACAACGCGTGGGGATCACCTCGATGATTCCCACTCGCCGGCCCTTTCAGCCGCCCGAGAGCACCCGGACCAGGTCTTCCGCCGTCCTGCACCGGTCGAGAAGCTCCTTGACGTGATTACGTGTACCGCGCAACGGTTCCAGCGTGGGCACGCGCTGGAGCGAGTCCCGGCCCGGCAGGTCGAAGATCACCGAGTCCCAGGAGGCCGCGGCGACATCGTCCGCGTACTGCTCCAGGCAGCGGCCGCGGAAATAGGCCCTGGTGTCCTCAGGAGGCTTCGTACCGGCCCGCAGGACCGCTTCCTCGTCCAGTAGCCGCTTCATCTTCCCGCGGGCCGCCAGGCGGTTGTACAGCCCCTTCTCGGGCCGCACGTCGGCGTACTGGAGGTCCACCAGATGCAGCCTCGGCGCGTCCCAGTCCACGCTGTCGCGCCTGCGGTAGCCCTCGAGGATTTCCCGCTTGGCGATCCAGTCGAGCTCGCCCGACAGGCTCATCGGGTCGTTCTCCAGCCTGTTCAGGACGTCCTCCCAGCGGGACAGGACGTCCTTGGTCTGGTCGTCCGCGTCGACGCCGAACCGCTCCTCGACGTACTTGCGCGCCAGTTCGAAATACTCCATCTGAAGCTGGACGGCGGTGAGTGTCCGGCCGCTGCGCAGCGTGATCAGCCGTTGCAGCGTCGGGTCGTGCGAGACCTGGTGCAGGGTGCGCACCGGCTGGTCGATCGCCAGGTCGACGTTGATGAAGCCGTCCTCGATCATGGACAGCACCAGGGACGTCGTGCCCAGCTTCAGGTACGTCGAGATCTCGGAGAGGTTCGCGTCGCCGATGATCACGTGCAGCCTGCGGTACTTCTCGGCGTCGGAGTGCGGCTCGTCGCGGGTGTTGATGATGGGGCGCTTGAGCGTGGTCTCCAGGCCGACCTCGACCTCGAAATAGTCGGCGCGCTGGCTGATCTGGAAGCCGTGCTCGTGGCCGTCCTGGCCGACGCCCACCCGGCCGGCGCCCGTGACGACCTGCCGTGACACGAAGAACGGCGTCAGGTGGCGCACGATGTCCGAGAAGGGGGTCTCCCGCTTCATCAGGTAGTTCTCGTGCGTGCCGTAGGAGGCGCCCTTGTTGTCGGTGTTGTTCTTGTAGAGGTGGATCGGCTGGGCGCCGGGGAGCTGGGCGGCCCGCTCGGCGGCCTCCGCCATGATCCGCTCGCCGGCCTTGTCCCAGAGGACGGCGTCCAGCGGATTGGTGACCTCCGGTGAGCTGTACTCGGGGTGCGCGTGGTCCACGTACAGCCGCGCGCCGTTCGTCAGGATGACATTGGCCAGGCCGATGTCCTCGTCCGTGAGCTGACTGTTGTCGGCGGCCTCCCGGGCGAGGTCGAAGCCTCGCGCGTCCCGCAGCGGATTCTCCTCCTCGAAGTCCCAGCGGGCGCGCCGCGCCCGGTGCATCGCCGCCGCGTAGGCGTTGACGATCTGGGACGAGGTGAGCATGGCATTGGCGTTGGGGTGGCCGGGGACGGAGATCCCGTACTCCGTCTCGATGCCCATTACTCGCCGTACGGTCATGCGGCCCTCCTTGCCCGGCGTCGCCCCCGGACGGGGGCGGCACTCAAGTACCGCTTGTTCTCCGGTGCGTGTGCGGTGCCCGGCCCCGCACTGCGCGACTCGGCGGTACCGAAGAGCCTAGAACGCCTCTGCCCTGGTAGGGAGATCAATTCCGTCATTGCTCTGGTGTGGTCGGTGTGGCGGCCGGTGTGGCTGGAAAGCAACCGGCTGCGGATGCCCGGGCGGGCACCCGCAGCCGGTCTGCGATCTACAGGTACTGACCGGTGTTTGCCACCGTGTCGATGGAGCGCCCGGTGTCCGCACCCTGTTTTCCGGTGACGAGCGTGCGGATGAATACAATCCGCTCGCCCTTCTTTCCGGAGATTCGGGCCCAGTCGTCCGGGTTGGTGGTGTTCGGCAGGTCCTCGTTCTCCTTGAACTCGTCCACGCAAGCCTGGAGGAGGTGGGAGACCCGGAGGCCCTTCTGGTTCTGGTCGAGGAATGCCTTGATGGCCATCTTCTTGGCCCGGTCGACGATGTTCTGGATCATCGCGCCGGAATTGAAGTCCTTGAAGTACAGGACTTCCTTGTCGCCGTTCGCGTACGTGACCTCGAGGAAGCGATTTTCCTCGGACTCGGCGTACATCTGCTCGACGACCGACTGGATCATGCCGTGGACCGCGGCCTCCCTGGAGCCGGTGTGCTCGGCCAGGTCGTCCGCGTGCAGCGGCAGGGTGGAGCGGAGGTACTTCGCGAAGATGTCCTTCGCCGCCTCCGCGTCCGGACGCTCGATCTTGATCTTGACGTCGAGCCGGCCGGGCCGCAGGATCGCGGGGTCGATCATGTCCTCGCGGTTGGAGGCGCCGATGACGATGACGTTCTCCAGGCCCTCCACACCGTCGATCTCGGCGAGCAGCTGCGGAACGATGGTGTTCTCCACGTCCGAGCTGACACCCGAGCCACGGGTGCGGAAGAGCGACTCCATCTCGTCGAAGAAGACGATGACGGGGGTACCCTCGCTCGCCTTCTCCCGCGCACGCTGGAAGACCAGGCGGATGTGCCGCTCGGTCTCACCGACGTACTTGTTGAGGAGCTCAGGGCCCTTGATGTTGAGGAAGTAGCTCTTCCCCGCGGGCTGGCCGGTCACCTCGGCGACCTTCTTGGCAAGGGAGTTGGCGACGGCTTTCGCGATCAGCGTCTTGCCGCAGCCGGGCGGACCGTAGAGCAGGATGCCCTTCGGCGGTCGCAGTTCGTGCTCCTTGAAGAGGTCGGGGTAGAGGTACGGCAGCTCGACCGCGTCGCGGATCAGCTCGATCTGGTTGCCCAGACCGCCGATCTTGTCGTAGTCGACGTCCGGGACCTCTTCGAGGACGAGCTCCTCGACCTCGCTCTTGGGGATGACTTCGTAGACGTAGCCGGACCTGGGCTCCAGCAGCAGGGCATCGCCGGGGCGGATGGTGACGTCCATCAGCGGCTCGGCGAGCCGCACCACCCGTTCCTCGTCGGTGTGCCCCAGCACCAGGGCGCGCTCGCCGTCCTCAAGGATCTCCTTGAGGGTGACGATTTCCCCGGCCCGCTCGAACTCCATGGCCTCGACCACGTTGAGGGCCTCGTTGAGCATGACCTCCTGGCCACGCCGGAGCTCTTCGAGCTCCACGCTGGGGCTGACGTTCACCCGCAGCTTGCGGCCGCCGGTGAAGATGTCGGCCGTGCCGTCCTCGTTCGCCACGAGGAAGACACCGAAGCCGGCCGGCGGCTGCGCAAGCCGGTCGACTTCTTCCTTGAGGGCCACGATCTGGTCGCGGGCCTCGCGGAGCGTATTGGCGAGCCGCTCGTTCTGCGCGGACACGCCGGCCAAGTTGGTCTGCAGCTCGACGATCCGCTCTTCGAGAATCCTCGTATGACGCGGAGAGTCGGCGAGCTTGCGGCGCAGGACGGCGATTTCCTGCTCGAGATAGGCAACCTGGCCGGCGGGGTCCTCAGACCCTCGCCCCGGCCGGATGCCGCGGTTGATGTCGTCGTCGTGGGCTGCCACGGTCCTCACCTCCTCCAAGGGGAGCTGGACGCTTCCTGACCCTACCTGGGCGGGTGCGGGTTGAAACCCCTAGATCACAAAGACTGCGGGGTGTGTCCGATCTTCACCCTTGCGTACTCCCTCACACCAGGGGAATACCCACCCATCAACATCGGAAAGCGGCCGGTTGTATCGTCGAAGTGTTCAACACCCGTCAGGGCTGGCTCCAATTGCTACAACCGCGCAGAAAACGGCAGGAGATACGACCGTGCAGCAGAAGGCTCCCACCGACGACGGCGCACAGACCGGCGACCCTCTCGAGGTGTGGATCGACCAGGACCTCTGCACCGGGGACGGCATCTGTGTCCAGTACGCCCCGGAGGTCTTCGAGCTCGACATCGACGGCCTGGCCTACGTGAAGAGCCCCGCCGACGAGCTGCTCCAGAGTCCCGGCGCCACAACGCCCGTCCCCCTGACCCTTCTCAACGACGTCGTCGACTCCGCCAAGGAGTGCCCGGGCGACTGCATCCACGTACGGCGGGTTTCGGACCGGGTGGAAGTCTACGGACCCGACGCGGAGTGACGGATCACATACTGCGCGCGTCCGGCACGACGGTCCGGGCGAACTTGCCGCCCTTCCACTGCCACTTGACCCTCTCCCGCCGGTCCGGGCAGCAGCGCGGCACCTCCGGCGACGAGTAGCCGAGGAGGGTCGCGGAGACCGTGCCCGCGCGCACAGCGAGGTCGGTGACACCCACCCCGTCCGCCGGGTCCACCAGGGTCGCGACGACGCGCGAAGGTCCCGTGAGTACGAAGACGCCGCTCGGCGGGGTGCCGATTCCCGACACGCAGCGCACGACCGCCACCGTCTCGGGCCGTCCGTCGCCGTCGAGGTCGCCGGAGCCCTGCTTCACCACCCCGGGCTTGTGGCCGCGGCAGTCCAGTGGGAACACGGCGCTCGACGCGTCGGGGGCGGCCGGCGGGGCGGTATCAGCCGGTCCGGCGGCGGCGGGGGCCGTCTGGGACGCGGTGGCGGCTTCCGGCTGGAGCAGGCCGGCCACGGCGACGACCGCGGCCATGGCGGCGGCGGTGGCGAGCCAGTGCACCGGGCGGGGCCGGGTGTGCGCGAGGTCCAGGGCGGCGGGGGTCTGCACGCGGGGTGTCTCCTGGGAGCTGTACCGGTGGGTGGCGAGCATCGTGCCACACGTCACAGCCGGACGGAATGGCAGGGTCCGAACCGTAACGGAAAAGCGCCGCCACCGAGTTCCCCGGTCGGTCGGGGAACTCGGTGGCGGCGCTGGCTCGTTGCCGGATCAGCCGCGGGAGGCCGACCCGCTCTCGCTTCCGGGTCCCGTGTAGTCCTCGCCGTACGCGCCCTTGGCGGGGCGGCGGCGGCGCAGCGGGGGCTCCACGCCGTCCGCGAGGCGGCGGGCGGTGAGGAGGAAGCCGGTGTGGCCGATCATCCGATGGTCGGGGCGGACGGCCAGGCCCTCGACGTGCCAGTTGCGGATCATCGACTCCCAGGCGGTCGGCTCCGCGAAGCAGCCGATCTCGCGGATGGACTCGACGGTGCGCGCGAGCTGCGTGGTGGTGGCCACGTAGCAGCAGAGGATGCCGCCGGGCACGAGCGCCTTGCGCACGACCTCCAGGCACTCCCACGGAGCGAGCATGTCCAGGATCACGCGGTCGACGTCGGTGTCGGACAGGTTGTCCTGGAGGTCGCCGACGGTGAGCTGCCAGGCGGGGTGCGGACCGCCGAAGTAGCGCTCCACGTTCTGCGTGGCGATCTCGGCGAAGTCCTCGCGGCGCTCGTAGGAGTGCAGCATGCCCTGGTCACCGATGGCGCGCAGCAGGAAGCTGCTCAGCGAGCCGGAGCCGACCCCCGCCTCGACGACGCGGGCGCCGGCGAAGATGTCGGCGAAGGCCAGGATCTGCCCCGCGTCCTTGGGGTAGACCACGGCGGCACCGCGGGGCATGGACAGGACATAGTCGGGGAGCAGGGGGCGCAGCGCGAGGTAGGCGACGTTTCCCGTGGTACGGACAACACTGCCCTCGGGAGCACCGATCAGCTCGTCGTGGGGGAAGGAACCCTTGTGGGTGTGGAAATTCTTCCCGGCCTCGAGCGTGAACGTGTAGTGGCGTCCCTTGGGGTCGGTGAGCTGGACCTGGTCCCCGACCTGGAAGGGGCCGCGACGTCGGGCGGCACCGGTCGGTTCGGACATGTGACCAGCCTACCGGTCTTTTGGGGGGCCGATTCGCCGCGGTGCGCCGCCGGAGGGTCGCGGCCTGCCCGCCGCCGCGCGCGGGCCGTGGCACGGCCTGTCCGCCGGCGCGCACGTGCCGTGGGCTGCTACTGCGGGCGGGCCATGGCCGACACGAAGGCGCGCTCCACGTCGGCGGTGGACAGCACGCCGTAGATCTCGCCCGTCTCCTCGACCACCAGGTACTCGGTTGCGGGTGCGGCGCGCAGACGCTCCAGCAGGGCCTCGCCCGCCAGCTCGGCCGCGATCTTCATGTCCTCGGTGAGGTCCTGCGCGAGCCCGCTCACCGCCACCCACGGCCTGCGGTGTTCCGGTACACCGACGATGGCCGCCTCCCGGACGACGCCGGTCGGCTCCCCCTGGCCGTCGACGACGACCAGCGCGCGGGCCCCGGCCGCGTTGGCGCGGCGCAGGGCTTCGGAGAGCGGCGTGGCGGATTCGACGGGGACTGCGCGCCGGGTGAGCGTACGGGCCCGCAGGTCGGGGAGGTGTTCGCGCAGCCGGGCCATGCGCAGGCTGTTGCCCGCGCCGGTCCAGATGATCGCGGCGAGGATGGCCGCGAGCAGGGCGTCGGTGACGGTCTCCATGCCACCGATGTCCTCGGTGGAGTTGCCGAGGGCGCCGGTGTGGGTGAGCAGCGGGAGGCCGATGAGGACGGCGACGGCGAGCGCCCTGCCGACCCAGGCGGCGGCGATGGTGCCGCTCATCGGCTTGCCGGTGATCTTCCATACGACGGCCCGGAGCATCCGGCCGCCGTCCAGCGGCAGACCGGGCAGCAGGTTGAAGGCTGCGACGATGAGGTTGGAGATCATCAGTCCGGCCAGCAGGACGCCGGGCACGGTGCCGGGCTCCACGATCCGCATGCCGGCGTAGAACACTCCGCCCAGGACGAGCGAGAGCAGCGGGCCGACGAAGGCGAGGACGAACTCGCGCCCCGGGGTCTCCGACTCCTTCTCGATCTCCGACACTCCGCCGAAGAACTGGAGCTGGATGCGGCGCACCGGCAGCTTGAAGCGCAGCGCCGCGACCGTGTGGGCCAGTTCGTGGACCAGTACGGAGGCGTAGAAGGCGACGGCGAAGAAGAGGGAGACCAGATAGCGGAGGTTGCCCAACTCCGGGAGAACACGGTCGAGCTGACCGCCGAAGACCCACGTGATGAGCGCCGCGACGAGGAACCAGCTGGGGGCGACGTAGACGGGCACGCCGAACGGGCGGCCCATGAGGAGGCCGCCGCCCGGCTCGCGCGGGCGCTGCGGCTTGCCGCCGCTCCCGTCGCTCTCGCCGCGCTTGTCGCGCTCGCCGCTCTCGTTCACAGGGGCCCTTCGTTCGCAGGCGTCCTCGCGCCGCGTCCGCCGGCCACGCAGCGCGAGAGGGGTCTGCCGTCGATGGTATGCGGACTGCCGCCTGACGCTCCGCCTCGGCTCCCGTTTTGAGGCCATTGATGCCGGACCTGCCAGTGGTGGGTCTTAGGGTCTTGGGCATGACTACGAGTTCCGGTCGGGCCGACGCTGCCCAGCGCCCCATGTCGCTCTCCCCCTCGCGGGCGAGCGATTTCATGCAGTGCCCGCTGCTCTACCGGTTCCGGGTGATCGACAAGCTGCCCGAGAAGCCGAGCGAGGCGGCGACCCGGGGGACGCTGGTGCACGCCGTGCTGGAGCGGCTCTTCGACGCCCCGGCGCCGGAGCGCACGGCCGGGCGGGCCAGGGCGCTGGTGCCCGGGCAGTGGAACCGGCTGCTGGAGTCGAAGCCCCAGCTCACGGAGCTGTTCGCGGAGGACCCCGAGGGCGAGCGGCTGGCGCGCTGGCTGGTGGAGGCGGAGGAGCTCGTCGAGCGGTGGTTCACCCTGGAGGACCCGACCCGGCTGGAGCCGGCCGAGCGGGAGCTCTTCGTCGAGACGGAGCTGGAGTCGGGGCTGCGGCTGCGCGGCATCATCGACCGGGTGGACGTGGCGCCGTCGGGCGACGTGCGGATCGTCGACTACAAGACGGGCAAGGCGCCGCGGCCGGAGTACGCCGAGGGCGCTCTGTTCCAGATGAAGTTCTACGCGCTGGTGATCTGGCGGTGGAAGGGCGTCGTACCGCGCCGGCTTCAGCTCGTGTACCTCGGCAGTGGGGACGTGCTGACGTACGACCCGGCCGAGGCGGACCTGGAGCGGGTGGAGCGCAAGCTGCTGGCGCTGTGGGAGGCCATCAGGGAAGCCACCGAGACGGGTGACTGGCGCCCGCGCCCGACGAAGCTGTGCGGCTGGTGCGACCACCGGGCGCACTGCCCTGAATTCGGCGGCACTCCCCCGGCGTACCCGCTGCCCGTCGCGCTGACCGTGCGCCCGGCCGATCCGGCCGAGGAGGGCCAGGGCAGAATGGGGCCGGTCTAGAGAAGGAGACTCCGTGGCTATCCGCGTCCTACTGGTCGACGACCAGCCCCTGCTGCGCACCGGCTTCCGGATGATTCTGGAGGCCGAGCAGGATCTCGCGGTCGTCGGTGAGGCCGGAGACGGTCTCCAGGCACTCGACCAGGTCCGGGCGCTTCAGCCCGATGTCGTGCTGATGGACATCCGGATGCCGCGGATGGACGGCGTGGAGGCGACCCGTCAGATCACCGGTCCGGGCAAGGACGGCCCGGCGAAGGTGCTGGTGCTGACCACCTTCGACCTCGACGAGTACGTCGTGGAGGCGCTGCGCGCCGGGGCCAGCGGCTTCCTGCTGAAGGACGCGCCCGCCACCGAGCTCGTGCAGGCGATCCGGGTGGTGGCCGCGGGCGAGGCGATGCTGGCGCCCAGCATCACGCGCCGGCTGCTCGACAAGTACGCGGACCACCTGCCGTCCGGCGACGAGCAGGTTCCGGACACGCTCCACACCCTGACCGACCGTGAGGTCGAAGTGCTGAAGCTGGTGGCCCGCGGCCTGTCCAACGCGGAGATCGCCGCCGATCTCTTCGTGAGCGAGACGACCGTGAAGACACATGTGGGACACGTGCTGACGAAGCTCGGCCTGCGCGACCGCGTACAGGCCGCGGTGTACGCGTACGAGAGCGGCCTGGTCAGGCCCGGCGCCCAGTAGCACCGGCGAAGGAACGGACGCCGGACCCGGCCCGAGGGGGCCGCGTCCGGCGTCGTTCGTACGGGGCCGACGGCTGGGCTCAGCCCTTGCTGATCTCCCAGAACCGGAAGACCGTCGACGCGTCCAGGGTCCACTCCAGGCCCGAGATGTCGTCGTAGGCGACGGCGTACTGCTTGCCCTGCCACAGCGGGATGATCGGCACCTCGTCGGCGACGATCTCCTGGAGCTTGCCGAAGTCCTCCTCCGCCATGGGGCGGTCGGTGGCGGCGGCGGTGTCCGGGATGATCCCGCCGGTGATCCGGCGGTTCTCGTAGTTGTTGGCGAGGACGTTGTCCTTGCCGAAGAACGGCTGGGTGAAGTTGTCCGGGTCCGGATAGTCGGGGACCCAGCCCTTCACGTACACGCCGTACTTGCCGGCCGCGATGTTCTTCTCGTACTGCTCGATCTCGACCGACTCGACCGTCGCGTCGAAGAGGCCGCTCGAGTTGAGCTGCTTGGCGATGGCCTCGAACTCCTGCACCGTGGCGGGTCCGTAACGGCTGGGCGTCGCCCAGAGGGTGACCTTCACCTTGTCGGTGATGCCCGCGCCGCGCAGGGCCTGCTTGGCCTTGGCGGGCTGCGGGCTGCCGCCGTAGGTGTCGAAGAACGCCGTGTTGTGGGCGCCGATGCCGCTCGGGATGATCGAGTACAGCGGGGTGGCCGTGGACTGGTAGACGTCCCGCACCAGCGCGTCGCGGTCGATGAGGAACGCCATCGCCTTGCGCACGGCGGGCTTGCCGACGACCGGGTCGTTCACGTTGAAGACCAGGTGCTGGACCTCGGCACTGGAGCCCTCGACGACCTCGATGCCCGTGTCCTCCCCGGCCTTCGCGTTCTCGAGCTCGGCGATGTCACCGGCCATCAGGCCACGGTAGGCGATGTCCACGTCGCGCCGCTTGAGCGAGGCGGCCAGGGCCTTCTGGTCACCGTGGAAGAACTTCATGGTGACGCCGTTGTTCTTCGTCTCGGCGGTCCCCTTGTAGTTCTCGTTGACGGAGAAGGACGCGTCGGCGCGGCCGAAGGAGTCGAGTGTGTACGGACCCGAGCCGACTGCCTTGCTGTCGGTGCGCAGCTTGTCGAAGGCGTACTCGCGGTGGTCGACGATGGAGCCGGCGCCCGAGGCGATCTTGCTCGGGAACGTGGCGTCGGGCACCTTCAGGCGGAAGATGATGTTCTTCTCGTCCGGCGTCTCGATCGTGTCGATGGAGCCGAGCATGACCGCCGCGGGGCCGGCCTTGTCATTGATCTTCAGCGAACGCTCGAAGGAGTACTTGACGTCCTTCGTGGTCAGGTCGTTGCCGTTGCTGAACTTCAGGCCGTCGCGCAGCGTGCAGCGGAAGACCGTGCTGGCGCCCTTGTCGAAGTCGCACTTCTCCGCGGCTTCGGGCTGCGGTACCGAACTGCCCTTGGGGAAGCTCAGCAGCGACTGGAAGACGTTGTTGAACAGCAGCCAGGAGCCCGGGTCGTAACCCGATGCCGGGTCGGTGGCCAGCACCTCGTCCGACATTCCGATGACCACACCGCCGTCAGTGCCCCCCGAGCCGCCCTTCTCGGTGCCACAACCGCTGAGCAGCCCCGCCGCCAGTCCCGCAGCAAGCGGGGCCGTCAGCCACTGATTACGCCTTTTCACTGATCCTTGCCTCACAGATTCGATGAATTACCTACCGGCGACGCGGTCTTCGCGGCCCGGCTTCTGAAGGACTACTGCCTGCCGGCGTCAGGCGACGCCGCGGCCCAGCTCCCACAGCTGAAGGTCGGCCGAGGAATTGACGGCCCATTCGACGCCGGTGATGTCGTCGCGCGCGGCGACGTACTGCTTGCCCTGCCACAGCGGCAGCACCGGTACGTCGTTGGCGACGATCTCCTGGATGCGCTCGAACGGCCCCGCGGCCGCCGCCCGGTCGGCCGCGCGGCGCGACTCGGGGATGAGCTTGTTCCTGGCCTCGCTGTTCACGTACGGGGAGTTGAGGAAGTTGTCCTCGTCCAGGAACGGCGCGACGTAGTTGTCGGCGTCCGGGAAGTCGGGGAACCAGCCCATGCCGTAGACGGCGTACTCGCCGCGCTTCTGGCTGTCACGGAACTTCGACCACTCGGTGCCCTTGATGTCGGCGTCGAAGAGGTTCGTGGAGTTGAGCTGCTCCTGGAGCACCTCGAACTCCTTCTTCGTCGCCGGACCGTAGTGGTCGGTCGTGTAGTTCAGCGTCAGCTTCACCGGCGTGCTGATGCCGGCCGAGCGCAGGATGCCGGCGGCCTTGGGCCGGTTGGGCTCGCCGTACTTGTTGAAGAAGGCGTTCCGGTGTCCGGTGATGGTGTTCGGGATGAGCGAGTACAGCGGCTCGGCCGTCGCCGGGTAGACCTTGCTCGCGAGGTCCCCCCGGTCGACGACGGCGGCCAGGGCCTGGCGCACCGCCCTGCTCTTGACCGTGGAGTCCTCGGTGTCGAAGCCGAGGTAGCGGATTTCCAGGCCGGGCATCTCGATGAGGTCGATACCCTCGGCCGGGTTCTCCGACAGGTCCTTGATCTGCTCGGGCTGGAGGGTGCGCGTCATCAAACTGATGTCGCCGTCCTTCAGCGCCTTCTCCATGGACTCCGTGTCGGCGAACGACCGCAGTTCGATCTTGTCGTTCTTGAGCTCCAAGTCGCCCTTGTACTGGGGGTTCTTGGTGAAGACCGCCTTGACGACCCGGTCGCCCTCGGTCTCGGTCGTCAGCGTGTACGGGCCCGAACCGTCGGCGTCGAAGCCGTCGCGGAGCTTGTCCGCCTTGTACGTGCCGGAGTCGACGATGGCCGCGGCGGGCGTCGCGATCTTGTACGGGAACGTGGCGTCCGGCGTCCGGAGGTGGAAGACGATCTCGTGGTCGCCGTTGGTCTCGATCGTGTCGATGTTCGAGAGCAGCGCGACCGGACCGTTGTTGTTCTTGATCTTCAGCACGCGCTCGACCGAGAACTTGACGTCCTCCGCGGTGAGCGCGTCGCCGTCGGCGAACTTGAGGCCGCTGCGCAGGGTGCAGCGGAAGCTCTCGTTCTGGGTGTCCGTGAAACCGCACTTCGACGCAGCGTCCGGTACCGGCTCGCCGCCGCCGCGCGGCACGTGCATCAGCATCTGGACGGTCTGCCGCAGGACGTTCCAGGCCCCCGCGTCGTAGGCGAACGCCGGGTCGAAGGGGGCCGGAGCGTCCTTCGTGGCCACGAACTGGTCCGTGGTGCCCACGACAATGGCGTCACCGCCCTTGCCGCCGCCGTCCGGGGCGCCGCACGCGGCGAGCACCGGGGCGAGCAGGCCGATCACGGCCGGCAGCACCAGAGTCTTGCGGTTCATCCTGGACGTTCTCCCTCATCCGGCACTGAGTTTCAGCGTGTACGGGATACTCCGCCGCGGCCGCCCGGTCGGGGCGGTGCGATCGGGCCGGGATCAGAGCGATCGGTTCTGTGGTACCAGCAACTGGTTGAGCGCTGGAGCACATGGTGGTGCGGCGAAGTTCTCGTGTTGAGATTAGTGGGAATCGCCGGGGAGGCCGGACCAGGGCGGCGCCGCCCCGTTATCGGCAGGTGCTCAGGCGGGCCCGCGGGTCGGCACGGCGGGGCGGGCATGATTCGTACACCGCTCCACCAATCGGGACACATGGACGTCAAATATGGGCCCTCAAGGGCGTTTTGGCGTCGGCGGGCGCTGCCGAGGGCGGCCCGTGGGTGACAAAGGTCACCCATTGAATACTTTTGTTCGGGTGTGTATTTCTATTTGTTCGCGTCACGCAAAATGAACGGTCCAATGCCGAGAGTTTCCGCTCAATAGCGAAAGCACGCTCGGTGCACAGATCAGTTCATTCTTGTGATGAGGGTCGTGAGAAAAGCGAGATCGACTTCTTCCAGCGATCCCACGACCACCCGGCCGCGCGCGGGCGCGATGGGCGCGACGGACGGGACGGCCACCACCCGGCACCCGGCGGCCTCGGCGGCCGCCACACCGGTCGCCGTGTCCTCGACGACCGCGCATCGGCCCGGAGTGGCCCCCAGCAGCGCCGCGGCGTGCAGGTACGGGTCCGGGTGCGGCTTCGTACGCGCCACCTCGTCGCCCGCGACCGTGAGGGTGAACATGTCGCGGCCCAGCGTCTCCAGGACGCGGTCGATGATGCGCCGGTGCGAGGCGGAGACGAGGGCGGTGGGCACCTCGTGGGCGGCCAGTTCCGCCAGCAGCCGCGCCGCGCCGGGCATCAGCGGCACTCCGCGCCCGATACGCTTCTCGAAGCGGTCGTTGAGCAGCACGGTGACCTCGGGCAGGGTGATGTCCGCGCCGGTGACCTCGATGAGGTAACCCGCACTGCGGGTCATCGGCCCGCCGACGACCACGTCGCGCCACGCCTCGTCCAGCACATGCCCGAGGTCCGCGAAGACCTCCGCCTCGACCTCCCACCAGAAACCCTCGGTGTCCACCAGGGTGCCGTCCATGTCGAGGAAGACCGCCTGGAGTGCCGAGCCTTCGGCCGTACGGGTACTGGGCGCGGGGACGGTACTGGTCATCCGGGCACACCTCCTGGAGGGACGAGAAGGCCGGCCGTCTCCCCAGGTGGGAAGGCGACCGGCCTGCGCTGGACCGACCAGTGTACGACGCGTGGGGGCCTATCGCGCGTTGAAGTACTTCGCCTCGGGGTGGTGGATGACGATCGCGTCGGTGGACTGCTCCGGGTGGAGCTGGAACTCCTCCGACAGGTGGACGCCGATCCGCTCCGGCTGGAGCAGCTCGGCGATCTTCGCGCGGTCCTCCAGGTCCGGGCACGCCCCGTAACCGAGCGAGAAGCGCGCGCCCCGGTATTTCAGAGCGAACATATCCTCGACGGCGTCCGGGTCCTCGGCCCCGAAGCCGAGCTCGCTGCGGACGCGGGCGTGCCAGTACTCGGCCAGCGCCTCGGCCAACTGGACGGACAGGCCGTGCAGTTCCAAGTAGTCGCGGTAGGAGTTCGATTCGAACAGCTCGGCCGTGGCCTCACCGATCTTCGAGCCCACGGTGACGACCTGGAGGCCGACCACGTCCGTCTCGCCGGACTCCTCCGGGCGGAAGAAGTCCGCGAGGCACAGGCGGCGGCCGCGGCGCTGGCGCGGGAAGGTGAAGCGGGTGCGCTCGGATCCGTCGTCGTTGAGGAGGATCAGGTCGTCGCCCTTGGAGTGGCAGGGGAAGTAGCCGTAGACCACGGCGGCTTCGAGCAGGTTCCTGGTGTGGAGCTGCTCCAGCCAGCCGCGCAGCCGCGGGCGGCCCTCGGTCTCCACGAGCTCCTCGTACGTCGGCCCGTCGCCGGTCCGTGCCTGCTTGAGGCCCCACTGGCCCTTGAACAGCGCGCCCTCGTCGAGCCAGGAGGCGTACTCCTGCAGGCCGATGCCCTTGACGACCCGGGTGCCCCAGAACGGCGGCTGTGGAATCCGGTTGTCGACGGACACGTCGGACCGTACGGAGCCTTCCGGCTCGTCGACCTCCAGCACGGCGGCCGTGGCCTTCGTCGGGACGCGGCGCTGCTTGAGCTCGGGGAGCTTCGCGCCGGGGACGCCGCGCTTGACGCCGATAAGGGCGTCCATCAGGCGCAGTCCCTCGAACGCGTCGCGGGCGTAGCGGACTTCGCCCTCGTAGATCTCGTGCAGATCCTGTTCGACGTACGCCCTCGTCAGGGCCGCGCCGCCGAGGATGACCGGGAAGTCGGCGGCCATCTTGCGCTGGTTGAGCTCCTGGAGGTTCTCCTTCATGATCACGGTGGACTTGACCAGGAGGCCCGACATGCCGATGACGTCGGCCCTGTGCTCCTCGGCGGCTTCCAGGATCGCGGAGACGGGCTGCTTGATGCCGAGGTTGACGACGGTGTAGCCGTTGTTGGACAGGATGATGTCGACGAGGTTCTTGCCGATGTCGTGGACGTCGCCGCGGACGGTGGCCAGCACGATCGTGCCCTTGCCCTCGTCGTCCGTCTTCTCCATGTGCGGCTCCAGGTAGGCCACCGCTGTCTTCATGACCTCGGCGGACTGGAGTACGAACGGCAGCTGCATCTGGCCGGAGCCGAACAGCTCGCCGACGACCTTCATGCCCTCCAGCAGCGTGTCGTTGACGATGTCCAGGGCCGGGCGCTCGGTCAGGGCCTCGTCGAGGTCCGCCTCCAGGCCCTTCTTCTCGCCGTCGATGATGCGGCGCTGGAGGCGCTCGTCGAGCGGCAGGGCGAGGAGTTCCTCGGCCTTGCCGGCCTTCATCGACTTGGTGTCGACGCCCTCGAAGAGCTCCAGGAACCGCTGGAGCGGGTCGTAGCCCTCCTCACGACGGTCGTGGATCAGGTCCAGGGCGACCTTGATCTGCTCCTCGTCGAGGCGGGCGATCGGCAGGATCTTGCTGGCGTGCACGATCGCCGAGTCCAGCCCCGCCTTCACGCACTCGTCGAGGAAGACGGAGTTCAGGACGATGCGGGCGGCCGGGTTGAGGCCGAAGGAGATGTTCGACAGGCCGAGGGTGGTCTGTACGTCGGGGTGGCGCCGCTTGAGTTCACGGATGGCCTCGATCGTGTTGACACCGTCCTTGCGGGACTCCTCCTGCCCGGTGCAGATGGTGAAGGTGAGGCAGTCGATGAGGATGTCCGACTCGTGGATGCCCCAGTTGCCGGTCAGGTCGGCGATGATGCGCTCGGCGACAGCGACCTTGTGCTCGACCGTGCGGGCCTGGCCCTCCTCGTCGATGGTCAGCGCCATCAGCGCGGCGCCGTGCTCCCGCGCCAGCGCGGTGACCTTCTGGAACCGGGACTCGGGACCGTCGCCGTCCTCGTAGTTGACCGAGTTGATGACCGCGCGCCCGCCGAGCTTCTCCAGGCCGGCCCGCAGGACGTCCAGCTCGGTGGAGTCCAGCACGATGGGCAGGGTGGAGGCGGTGGCGAAGCGGCCCGCCAGTTCCGCCATGTCGGCGGCGCCGTCACGGCCCACGTAGTCGACGCACAGGTCGAGCATGTGCGCGCCCTCGCGGATCTGGTCGCGGGCCATCTCCACGCAGTCGTCCCAGCGGCCCTCCAGCATGGCCTCGCGGAACTTCTTCGAGCCGTTGGCGTTCGTACGCTCGCCGATGGCCAGGTACGACGTGTCCTGACGGAAGGGGACGGTCTGGTAGAGCGAGGCGGCACCGGGCTCGGGGCGCGGGTCGCGCGCGGTCGGGGTGAGGTCGCGTACGCGCTCGACGACCTGGCGCAGGTGCTCGGGCGTCGTACCGCAGCAGCCGCCCACCAGGGAGAGGCCGTAGTCGCGTACGAACGCCTCCTGGGCGTCGGCCAGCTCCTCGGCCGACAGCGGGTAGTGCGCGCCGTTCTTGCCGAGAACGGGAAGGCCGGCGTTGGGCATGGCGGAGATCGGGACGCGCGAGTGGCGGGCGAGGTAGCGCAGGTGCTCGCTCATCTCGGCCGGGCCGGTGGCGCAGTTCAGGCCGATCATGTCGATGCCGAGCGGCTCCAGCGCGGTGAGCGCGGCGCCGATCTCGGAGCCCAGCAGCATGGTGCCGGTCGTCTCGACCGTCACGGAACAGATCAGGGGGACGCTGACGCCGGCCACGTCCATGGCGCGGCGGGCGCCGATGATCGCGGACTTGGTCTGGAGCAGGTCCTGGGTGGTCTCCACCAGGAGCGCGTCCGCGCCGCCCGCGAGCATGCCTTCGGCGTTCTGCTGGTAGGCGTCGCGCAGCGTGATGTACGGGGCGTGGCCCAGCGTCGGCAGCTTGGTGCCGGGGCCCATGGAGCCGAGGACCCAGCGCTGGCGGCCGTCCCTGGCCGCGAACTCGTCGGCTACCTCGCGGGCGATGCGGGCGCCCGACTCGGACAGCTCGAAGACGCGCTCGGGGATGTCGTACTCGGCGAGGGCGGCGAAGTTCGCGCCGAAGGTGTTGGTCTCGACGCAGTCCACGCCGACCGCGAAGTACTCCTCGTGGACGGTGCGCACGATGTCGGGGCGGGTGATGTTGAGGATCTCGTTGCAGCCTTCGAGGTTCTCGAAGTCGTCGAGGCTGGGGTCCTGCGCCTGAAGCATGGTTCCCATCGCCCCGTCGGCGACCACTACACGGCTGGCGAGTGCTTCGCGGAGGGCGTCGGCGCGGCTGCTGTGCCTGGCAGGCGTGGGGGTTGGCAACGAGGCCATGGATCTGCTCCCTGGGGTGCGACGGCTGTCGGCTTTGCGTCTTCCCGGCGGAAGGCGCACCTGGCCAGCGTAGCCGTGACCCCGTCCCTGGCGTGAAGGCGTCCCACGGGGCGGACGGTGTCGCGTCCTTGGCGTGTTCTGATGGCTCACGGTCGCCGGGTGGGCCTCGGACGGTGACGCCAGGTCGGCATGAGCCGATAGTGTTCAGCATTGTCGAACCGAGGTGGAGGTGGCCGAGCGTGGCGAAGAACATCCAGTCGCTCGAGCGGGCGGCGGCGATGCTGCGCCTGCTCGCGGGGGGCGAGCGCAGGCTCGGCCTGTCCGAAGTGGCCTCGTCCCTCGGACTCGCCAAGGGTACGGCGCACGGCATCCTGCGCACCCTCCAGGCGGAGGGATTCGTCGAACAGGACCCCGCCTCCGGCCGCTATCAGCTGGGGGCCGAGCTGCTGCGCCTGGGCAGCACCTACCTGGATGTGCACGAGCTGCGCGCCCGCGCGCTGGTGTGGACCGACGACCTGGCCCGCTCCAGCGGCGAGAGCGTCTATCTGGGCGTACTGCACCAGAAGGGCGTGCTGATCGTCCACCACGTCTTCCGGCCGGACGACAGCCGGCAGGTGCTGGAGGTCGGCGCCATGCAGCCGCTGCACTCCTCCGCACTGGGCAAGGTGCTGTCGGCGTACGACCCGGTGGCGCACAACGAGGTCGTCGAGAACGAGCGCAAGACCTTCACCCCGCACACGATCACGGACGCCGAGGACTTCGAGGCGGTGCTCGACCTGACCAGGGCGCGCGGCTGGGCGGCCGACGTGGAGGAGACCTGGGACGGGGTGGCGTCGATCGCCGCCCCCATCCACGACCGCCGGCGGATGCCGGTCGGCGCCGTCGGCATCACCGGGGCGGTGGAGCGCGTCCGTGACGGCGGGGGGCTGCGCGCCGAGCTGGTGGCGGCCGTACGGGACTGTGCGCGCGCCGTTTCGCGCGACCTGGGCGCAAGCCGCTTCTGAGGCGCGTCACCCCACTTCCTGTCACGCTGGTAACGATCGCGAAACCGGTCGCGGAACTCTTGACGCGCGTCTTAACCGGGGGCAAAACTGCCGTTCATCGGTCGGCAATGCCGAACACCTACCGGCAATACGCGCTAGAGTGTGGCAACGCCAAGGGACCGGCTAGGCCCTCACCGAGGGCGCGGACCACCCGGAGGGACCCGGGGTTCGCCTTTCCCCTGGAACGAAGGACAAAGGAGTCGCGGGTGTCCAGCTCCGACATCTTCATCGGCGAGATCATCGGTACCGCCGTGCTCATCCTGCTCGGCGGCGGCGTGGTCGCCGCCGTCGTACTCAAGCGCTCGAAGGCCCAGAACGCCGGCTGGCTCGCCATCACCTTCGGGTGGGGCTTCGCCGTCATGACCGCCGTCTACATGACCGGCACGCTTTCCGGCGCTCACCTCAACCCGGCGGTCACGGTCGGCATCGCGATCAAGGACAGCGACTGGAGCAACGTTCCGGTCTACGTCGCAGGTCAGATACTCGGCGCCATGATCGGTGCCGCACTGGTCTGGATCGCGTACTACGGCCAGTTCCAGGCCCACCTCACGGACCCGGAGATCCTCGCGGAGCAGCCGGCCGAGGAGGGCATGGTCGACCAGAAGGCCGCGCCCAACGCCGGCCCCGTGCTCGGCGTCTTCTCCACCGGTCCTGAGGTACGGAACGTCTGGCAGAACCTGGCCACCGAGATCATCGGCACCGTCGTGCTCGTTCTCGCGGTGCTCACCCAGGGCCTCAACGACAGCGGCAAGGGTCTCGGCGTGCTCGGCGCGCTGATCACCGCCTTCGTCGTCGTCGGCATCGGCCTCTCGCTCGGCGGCCCGACCGGTTACGCGATCAACCCGGCCCGTGACCTCGGGCCGCGCATCGTGCACGCCCTGCTCCCGCTGCCGAACAAGGGCGGCTCCGACTGGAGCTACGCCTGGATCCCCGTCGTGGGCCCGCTGATCGGCGGAGCCGTCGCCGCGGGTATCTACAACATCGCGTTCGCCTGAGCCGACCGGCCGACCCTCTACAGACCTCCGGGAGCACACCGTGACCGACGCACACACCACCGGCCCGTTCATCGCGGCCATCGACCAGGGCACCACCTCCAGCCGCTGCATCGTCTTCGACAAGGACGGCCGGATCGTCGCGGTCGACCAGAAGGAGCACGAGCAGATCTTCCCGAAGCCGGGCTGGGTCGAGCACGACGCGGCCGAGATCTGGACCAACGTCCAGGAAGTCGTGGCCGGCGCCATCGGCAAGGCGGGCATCACGCCCGCCGACGTCAAGGCGATCGGCATCACCAACCAGCGCGAGACCACGCTGCTGTGGGACAAGAACACCGGCGAGCCCGTCCACAACGCCATCGTGTGGCAGGACACCCGCACCGACGCGCTCTGCAAGGAGCTCGGCCGCAACGTCGGCCAGGACCGCTTCCGCCGCGAAACCGGCCTGCCGCTGGCGTCGTACTTCGCGGGCCCCAAGGTCCGCTGGCTGCTCGACAACGTCGAGGGTCTGCGTGAGCGCGCCGAGGCCGGCGACATCCTCTTCGGCACCATGGACTCCTGGGTCATCTGGAACCTCACCGGTGGCACCGACGGCGGCGTACACGTCACCGATGTCACCAACGCCTCGCGCACGCTCCTCATGAACCTGCACGAGATGCGCTGGGACGAGAAGATCCTCCAGTCGATGGACATCCCGTCCGCCGTGCTGCCGGAGATCCGCTCCTCCGCCGAGGTGTACGGCGTCGCCAAGGCCGGACCGCTGATGGGCGTGCCCGTCGCGTCCGCGCTCGGTGACCAGCAGGCCGCCCTGTTCGGCCAGACCTGCTTCTCCCAGGGCGAGGCCAAGTCGACGTACGGCACCGGCACCTTCATGCTGATGAACACCGGTCACACACCCGTCAACTCGTACAACGGCCTGCTGACGACCGTCGGATACCGCATCGGCAACCAGAAGGCCGTCTACGCCCTCGAAGGCTCCATCGCCGTCACCGGCTCGCTCGTCCAGTGGATGCGCGACCAGATGGGCCTGATCAAGTCGGCCGCCGAGATCGAGACGCTGGCCTCCTCGGTCGAGGACAACGGCGGCGCGTACTTCGTGCCGGCCTTCTCCGGCCTGTTCGCCCCGTACTGGCGTCCCGACGCCCGCGGTGTGATCGCCGGCCTCACCCGGTACGTCACCAAGGCGCACATCGCCCGTGCCGTCCTGGAGGCCACCGCCTGGCAGACCCGCGAGATCAGCGACGCCATGACCAAGGACTCCGGCGTCGAGCTGACGGCCCTCAAGGTCGACGGCGGCATGACCTCCAACAACCTGCTGATGCAGACGCTCTCCGACTTCCTGGACGCACCGGTCGTGCGCCCGATGGTCGCCGAGACCACCTGCCTCGGCGCCGCCTACGCCGCCGGCCTGGCCGTCGGCTTCTGGTCCAGCACCGACGAGCTGCGCGCCAACTGGCGCAGGGCCGCCGAGTGGACCCCCCGCATGGACGCGGACACGCGGGACCGCGAGTACAAGAGCTGGCTCAAGGCCGTCCAGCGGTCCATGGGCTGGATCGAAGACGAGAGCTGACGAGGAGTTACGAAAATGACCACCCTGCAGAGCGTCCCGGCCCTCGGGACGCGCCCGGCCGACGGCTGTGCCACGAGCCGTGCCGAAACCCGGGAACACCTTTCCAAGGCGACGTACGACCTCCTGGTGATCGGCGGCGGCATCCTGGGCATCTCCACCGCCTGGCACGCCGCCCAGTCGGGACTGCGGGTGGCCCTGGTGGACGCCGGCGACTTCGCCGGCGCCACCTCCTCCGCCTCCTCCAAGCTGCTCCACGGCGGACTGCGCTACCTCCAGACCGGCGCGGTCAAGCTGGTGGCGGAGAACCACTTCGAGCGGCGCGCCGTCTCCCGGGACGTCGCGCCGCACCTCGCCAACCCGCTGACCTTCTACCTCCCCGTCTACAAGGGCGGCCCGCACGGCGCGGCCAAGCTGGGCGCGGGCGTCTTCGCCTACTCGGCACTGTCCGCCTTCGGCGACGGTGTCGGCCATGTGATCAGCCCGGCGAAGGCCGCGCGTGCGGTGCCCGAGCTCCGTACGGACGACCTCAAGGCCGTCGCGGTCTACGGCGACGACCAGATGAACGACTCGCGCATGGCCCTGATGACGGTCCGGGCCGCCGTCGATGCGGGCGCTACCGTCCTCAACCACGCCGAGGTCACCGGCCTGCGCTTCACCAACGGCAGGGTCACGGGCGCGGAGCTCAGGGACCGCCTGGACGGCTCCGAGTTCGGTGTGACGGCCCGTCTGGTGCTCAACGCCACCGGGCCGTGGGTCGACCACCTGCGCAAGATGGAGAACCCGAACGCGGCGCCCTCCATCCGCCTCTCCAAGGGCGCGCACCTGGTGCTCAAGCGGACCGCCCCCTGGCGGGCCGCGCTGGCGACGCCGATCGACAAGTACCGCATCACCTTCGCGCTGCCGTGGGAGGACCAGCTGCTGCTCGGCACGACCGACGAGGAGTACGAGGGCGACCCGGCGGACGTCGCGGTCAACGAGAAGGACATCGCCCAGATCCTGGACGAGGCCGCCTTCTCGATCCGCGACCAGCAGCTCTCCCGCGACCTGATCACGTACTCCTTCGCGGGTCTGCGGGTGCTGCCGGGCGGTCCCGGTGACACCTCGAAGGCCAAGCGCGAGACGGTCGTCACCGAGGGACGCGGCGGGATGCTGTCGGTCGCCGGCGGCAAGTGGACGACGTTCCGTCACATCGGGCGCACCGTCATGAACAAGCTCGCCGCCCTGCCCGGCCACCCGCTGGGCGAGGACATGGAGCCGATCTCGCGGCTGCCGAAGAAGCTGCCGCTGCCGGGCATATCCAACCCGAACGCGGTGGCGCACCGGCTGCTCGTCGACGGCGGTACGCCGGGCCCGCGGATGGCCGCCGACACCGCCCGTCACCTGGCCACGCACTACGGCTCGCTGTCGTTCGACATCGCGCGGCTGGCCAACGAGGACCCGGCACTGGCCGAGCGCGTCCACCCCGACGCGCCGGAGATCTGGGCGCAGGTCGTGTACGCACGCGACCACGAGTGGGCCGAGACGGCGGACGACGTACTGCGCCGCCGTACGACGCTGACGATCCGGGGCCTGGCCACGGACGAGGTCCGCGCCAAGGTCGAGGACGTGCTGGACCGCCGCGCCTGAGGCACCGGGCGTACGGGGGGACGGGTAAGGGGCGGCCGCATGGGCGGTCGCCCCTTACCCGTGCCGGGGATCCGGCGGTTGATCCGACGGGCGCCGGGCACGCTTCCCCCATGCGCATCGGGCGTCACCGCACCTGGTTGAAGCCGTAAGGTTGGTGCGTGCACAAGGGAACTTCGAAAGGGGGCACTGGGTGATCGAGCTCGAGGGGGTTCCCGAGCTGATCGACCCGGTCATGGTGGCCGCGTTCGAGGGCTGGAACGACGCCGGCGACGCCGCCTCCACCGCGGTCGCGCACCTGGACCGGGAATGGAAGGGCGAGGTCTTCGCGGCGCTCGACGCCGAGGACTACTACGACTTCCAGGTCAACCGGCCCACGGTGTTCATCGACGGCGGAGTCCGCAAGATCACCTGGCCCACGACACGGCTCTCCGTGGTACGGATCGGCGGCGACAAGCCCCGTGACCTCGTCCTGGTGCGCGGCATCGAGCCGTCCATGCGGTGGCGTTCGTACTGCAACGAGATCCTCGGCTTCGCCCACGAGCTGGGTGTCGAGATGATCGTGATCCTGGGCGCGCTGCTCGGCGACACCCCGCACACCAGGCCGGTGCCGGTCAGCGGCGTGACCTCGGACGCGGATCTGGCGCGGACCATGGACCTGGAGGAGACCAAGTACGAGGGCCCCACGGGCATCGTGGGCATCCTCCAGGAGGCGTGTACGCACGCGGGCGTGCCAGCGGTGAGCCTGTGGGCTGCCGTACCGCACTACGTGTCGCAGCCGCCGAACCCCAAGGCCACGCTGGCGCTGCTCAACCGCCTCGAAGACCTCATCGACCTGCGCATCCCGCTGGGTGAACTGCCCGAGGACGCGCGGGCGTGGCAGGTCGGCGTCGACCAACTGGCCGCCGAGGACAGCGAGGTGGCGGAGTACGTGCAGTCGCTGGAGGAGGCGCGGGACACCGTGGAGCTCCCCGAGGCGACGGGCGAGGCCATCGCCCGCGAGTTCGAGCGGTACCTGCGGCGGCGCGACGGCGGTCCCGGCCCCGGTCACGCGACGGACGGGGGCGACACCAGCGGTACGTACCTGCGCGACAGCTCCAGCGGCCGCGCGCGGCCCCCCAGGCCGCCGCGTGCGGAGCCCGAGACCCAGCAGGGCACGGACAGCGCGGAAGGCTCCGACGGGGCGGAAGGCTCCGCGGAGGAGTAGGGCGAGCGAGTGGCGTGACGCGGGGCGGTGCCTTCGGGCACCGCCCCGCTGCCGTCGGCGAACCGGCGTCACGGGCCCGCTGCCGTCGGAGCGGCGTCCCGGCTGTGGTCGTCGGAGCGGCGTGCCGGCTGTGCTTGACCGGGTGGACACCTGGGCGTTATATGGACATATACGTCGTAAACGTAGGACGTAAAGCTGTCTGTCGGCAGGGTGCACATCGGATCGAGGTCACGCGATGACCGTCCATCGTCTCCACATCCCGCCTCGCGGCGGCTCCCCTGCGGGCCGTACGTCCGCCGACGACGGCCGGCAGCAAGTGCCGTTCGCCGCCGCCACCATCAGCGGGGAAGCCCGCCGCGCGGCGCAGCGGGTCCTCGCTTCGGGGTGGCTGACCACCGGCCGTGAGACCCAGCGGTTCGAGGAGGAGTTCGCGGCGTACGTGGGGGCGCGGCACGCGGTCGCGGTGAGTTCCTGCACCCGCCGCGATCGAGCTGGCGCTGCGCGCGCTGCGGCTGCCGCCGCGCAGCCGGGTCCTCGTACCGGCCATGACGTTCTGCGGGGCGGCCGAGGCGATCGTGCACGCCGGGCTGCGTCCGGTGCTGGTTGATGTCGAGCCGCACACCGGCCTGGCGTCCCCGCGCACGGTGGCGACCGCCGTCCGTACCTGCGGCAGGCCGTCCGCCATGGTCGTCCTGCACTTCGCCGGGGCGCCCGCGCCGGTGGAGGAGCTCGCCGAGGCGGCGGGACTGGGGCCCGGCCTCGTCGTGGAGGACGCCGCCCACGCACTGGGGACCTTCGTGGGCGGGCGGCCGGTCGGCGCGCTCTCGGGCGCCGCGTGCTTCAGCTTCTACGCGACCAAGAACCTGCCCGTGGGCGAGGGCGGCATGGTGACCACGGACAACGAGCAGACCGCCGCGTGGATCCACCGCGCGCGGCTGCACGGGATGTCGGCGGACGCCTGGCGCCGCAACGCACCGGGCGGCGACTGGGCGTACACCGTCGAAGAGGCCGGGCTGAAGGCCAACATGACTGATGTCCAGGCCGCGATAGGCCGCGCGCAACTGCGCCACCTCGACGGCTGGCAGCGCCGCCGCGAGGCCGTGGCCCGCCGTTACGAGGACGGACTGCGGCAGGTTCCGGGACTCGTGCTCCCCGCCGGCCCCCCTGCGGGCCGCCATGCCTGGCATCTGTACGTGGTCCGGGTCCTGAGCGGGTTCGGGACCGGCCGCGACGAGCTGATCGGACGGCTGGCGGAGCGCGGCATCGGCACCTCCGTGCAATTCATCCCCCTGCACCACATGCCGTACTTCCGCCGGCACGCGATCATCCCGCCCGAGGGGCTGCTCGGGGCCGAGTCTCTCTTCCCCCAGCTGCTGTCGCTGCCCATGTACCCGGCCCTGCCGGAGCGGGCGGTGGACCGCGTCTGCGCCGAGATCGCCCGGCTGGCGCCCGCGCCGCGTCGCGTCCCGGCCGCCCGTCCGGCGGCGGCGCGGCACGGCGCCCCGCGGTCCGACCGCACCGGCGGCCTGCGCACTCTCGTGGCCGGTGCGGGCGAGGCCGGCCGGGCGCTGGCCAGGGATCTGCGCGGCGCACCGGGCTTCGGACTGCTGCCGGTGGGTTTCGTGGACGACGACCCCGGCAAGCGCGGGGCGGACGGGGTGCCCGTACTGGGCACGCTCGACGACATCGGGCGGCTCACGCTCGCGCACGGCATCGAGGTGGTCGTGGTGGCCATCCCCGGACTGAGCGCGGAGCGGTTCCGCCTGGTCACCACGCTGCCGAAGCGGCGGGCGCCGGCGTCCGCGACCTGCCCTCCTTCATCGCGGCCATGCGCCGCGATGTGGTGGGCAGCGACATGCGGGCGCTGGACGTGCACCGCCTGATCGGCCGCTCCGAGATGCACGTGGTCAGCCCCGAGGCGCGTTCTGTCATCGCGGGCAAGCGCGTCCTGGTCACCGGCGCCGGCGGATCTATCGGCAGTGAACTGTGCCGGCAGGTACGCGGCTTCGAGCCGAGCCGGCTGTACCTGCTCGACCAGGCGCTCGCCTGCCACCGCACCCACGGACTCGACGTACGGGTGACGCGGGCGTCCAACAACTTCGGCCACCACCAGTACCCCGAGAAACTCGTCCCGCTGTTCATCACGAACCTCCTCGACGGCGAGAAGGTCCCGCTGTACGGCGACGGGCTCAACGTCCGCGACTGGCTGCACATCGACGACCACGTGCGGGGTATCGAGCGGGTCCGTACCGCCGGGCGGCCCGGCGAGGTCTACAACATCGGCGGCGGCACGGAGTTGTCGAACAAGGAGCTGACCGGACTGCTGCTGCGCGCCTGCGGCGCCGGCTGGGACATGGTCAGGCACGTCGGGGACCGCAAGGGCCACGACCGCCGCTACTCGCTGGACTGCACGAAGATCCGCACGGAGCTGCGTCACGAACCCCGCAAGGACTTCGCCACCGGCCTCGCCGAGACCGTCGCCTGGTACGAGGGGCACCGCTCCTGGTGGGAGCCGCTGAAGGCACACGCCGCCGCCCGCTGAGCCGGGCCGCTAGTGCGTGTCGCCCTCGCGCAGGCCGCGCCGGTAGGCCGCACAGCTCTCGTACGACGGCAGCAGCCCCTGCCGTTCCGCCTCCGCGAGGGTGGGCGCCGCCTCGTCCTTGGGCGAGAGCAGCGGGGTCACGTCCGCGGGCCACGCGATGTCCAGCGCGGGATCGAGGGGGTTGATGCCGTGCTCGCGCTGCGGCGCGTATCCCTCGGAGCAGAGGTAGACCACCGTCGCCTTGTCGGCCAGTGCCATGAAGGCGTGTCCGAGGCCCTCCGAGAGATAGACGCAGCGGCCGTCGCCCTCGTCGAGCCGTACGGTCTCCGATCGGCCGAACGTGGGTGAGCCGGTACGGATGTCCACCACGGCGTCCAGGACTGCGCCCCTGACACAGGTGACGTATTTGGCCTGGCCGGGCGGGACCTCGGCGAAGTGGATTCCGCGGACGGTCCCGCGCGCCGACACGGAGCAGTTGGCCTGCGCGAGACGCAGCCCGTGCCCGCTGGCCCCGCGGAACCGGTCGTCGGCGAACCATTCGCGGAACGATCCCCGGCTGTCCGTGAAGATCTGCGGCTCGTGGAGCCAGCTCCCCTCGATGCCCAGTGCTTTCACGCGACCGCTTCCTCGACCCGGCCAGATCCGCGCGATCCGGCGCCCGGCCTCCCATTCAACGCGCCGACGGGGACAAATGCCGCAAACAACACCCCTGTGCCGGAACAGCCGCCGCCCCCGGCCCTCTCGTCACGGAGAGGACCGGGGGCGGCGGAAACGGGAAGCGGCGACGAGCGGCGGTTACAGGGCCACGCCGAGCAGCGCGTCGACCGCACGCGAGACGACACCGGGCGCGCCTTCGTCCGTACCGCCCTCGGACGCCTGACGGGCGGCCCAGCGGTCCACGGCGGCGATGGCGGCCGGCGTGTCGAGGTCGTTGGAGAGCGCCTCGCGGATCTCCTCGACCAGGGCGTCGGCGGACGGCCCGTCGGGACGGGACACGGCCGCGCGCCAGCGCCCGAGCCGCTCCAGGGCGTCTTCGAGCACCTGGTCCGTCCACTCCCAGTCGGCCCGGTAGTGGTGCGCGAGCAGCGTGAGGCGGATGGCCGCCGGGTCCACGCCGTCGCGGCGCAGCTTCGACACGAAGACCAGGTTGCCTTTGGACTTCGACATCTTCTCGCCGTCCAGAGCGACCATTCCGGCGTGCACGTATGTCTTGGCGAACGGGTACTCACCGGTCAGCGCCTGGGCGTGGGAGGCGCCCATCTCGTGGTGCGGGAAGGCGAGGTCGGATCCGCCGCCCTGCACGTCGAAGCCCATCCCCAGGTGGTCCAGGGCGATCGCGACGCACTCGATGTGCCAGCCGGGCCTGCCGCGGCCCAGCGAGGCGCCGTCCCAGCTCGGCTCGCCCTCACGGGCGGCCATCCAGAGCATCGGGTCGAGCGGGTTCTTCTTGCCGGGGCGCTCGGGGTCGCCGCCGCGCTCGGCGGACAGCAGCCGCATCGCGTCGGCGTCGAGCCCGGAGACCTCGCCGAAGTGCGGGTCGGCCTCGACGGAGAAGTACACGTCCCCTTCGAGGTCGTACGCCGCGCCCGCGTCCCGCAGCCGCTCGATGAGCGGCACGATGCCGGGTATCGCTTCGACGGCCCCGATGTAGTGCTGCGGCGGAAGCATCCGCAGGGCGGTCATGTCCTCGCGGAAGAGCGCGGTTTCGCGCTCCGCGAGTTCGGTCCAGTCGTGTCCGTCGCGGTTCGCCCGCTCGAGCAGCGGATCGTCCACGTCCGTGACGTTCTGGACGTAGTGAACCTGCCGCTTGGTGTCGAGCCACACGCGCTGCACGAGGTCGAACGCGTTGTAGGTCGCCGCGTGACCGATGTGGGTCGCGTCGTACGGCGTGATTCCGCAGACGTAGATACGGGCGACGGGACCGGGGTCGAGGGTGATCAACCGACCGGTCGCGGTGTCGTGGATCTGGAGGTCGCGGCCCTTGCCGGGCAGGGCGGGGACCTCAGAAGCGGGCCAGGCATGCATGCCTTGAGCGTAACCGGACGCACGTTCCGGATACGAACCGGATACGGAAACGTGTCCGGCGAGCCACTGTTGCGCGAAGGGGATCGCCAGCGGCGGCGATCCGGCTACACCGGCGGCCAGGGAATGGCCGGCCACTCGCCGCTCGGCGCCGGGTGACGTGCGGTGGTCCGCAGCGT
The DNA here is from genome assembly GCF_001746415.1 of Streptomyces agglomeratus. Classification (NCBI taxonomy): domain Bacteria; kingdom Bacillati; phylum Actinomycetota; class Actinomycetes; order Kitasatosporales; family Streptomycetaceae; genus Streptomyces; species Streptomyces agglomeratus. The sequence goes on along the minus strand of NZ_MEHJ01000001.1, from coordinate 6,324,357 downwards.
CGCCACCCGTCCCCGCAGCGCGTCCAGTTCCGCCGGGGTGATCAGTTCGGCCATGCGGGTGGCGAGCGGGCGCTCCGGCGCCAGCTCCCGCGCCAGCCCGGCCAGCATCTCGGCGGCCTCGGCCGTCAGCGGCTCCCCCGCCCAGCCCCACAGCAGCGTGCGGAGCTTGTCCTGCGTGTTGAACGTGACGCCGTGGTCGATCCCGTACAGCTTGCCGTCCGCCGTCGGCAGCAGATGCCCGCCCTTGCGGTCGGCGTTGTTGATGACCGCGTCCAGGACCGCCAGCCGGCGCAGGCGCGGGTCGTCGGCGTGCACCAGCAGCGCCGTACGCCCCTCCCCCACCTCGGCGAAGGCGATCGCCTTCCAGCCCTCGGCGGGCTCCTCGTCCTCGACGAGGGCCAGCAGCCCTCCGTCGGGCCCCGGGTCGGCCGCCTCGATCCACAGCTGGCACATGCCCTCGCCGTACGGCCCGTCCCGCAGCACGGTCGGCGGTACGAGCCCCCACCCGGTCGCCCGGGAGATCTCGTACGCCGCCACCTCGCGCTGCGCGAGCGTGCCGTCCGGGAAGTCCCACAGCGGCCGCTCACCGGCCACCGGCTTGTACACGCAGGACGCCGACACTCCGTCGTACTCGATCCCGCAGTAGAGCACCGCGTTGGACGCCTCCCCCACGCGTCCGCGCGCCGTGAGGTGCCCCTTCGCCAGAACGGTGAGGAGCTCGGTGTCCGCCGGAGTCACGCTCCGCGGCGGTATCCGTTCTGACGCGGGCATACGTGTCCCTCCGGGTCGAGAGGCAGGCTGCACAGCGGGCACGGCGGCCGGCCGGCGTTGACGACTTCGAGGGCCCGCTTGGCGAAGGCCCTGGCCTGCGCGCCGCTGAGCCGGACCCGCAGCATCGGAGGGCCGTTCTCCTCGTCCTGGAGCAGCCGTTCCTCGGCCTCCGCGAGATCCTCCTCGGTCTCCACGTCCAGCTCGACGAGGGCCTGTGCCTCGACGATCATGCGCTGTTCCTCACCGTCCCAGGCGAGCGCCATCGTGCCGACGCGGAACTCCTCCTCGACGGGGGCGTCCAGCGGCGCGCTGTCGGTGACGTCGGCGGGGGCCACGGCCGGCACGGGGGCGTTGCCCCCGGTGCGGCGCACTACTTCGTCCAGCAGCTCGTCGATCCGCTCGGCGAGCGCCGCGACCTGGGTCTTCTCCAGGGCGACGCTGGTGACACGGCCGGCCGCGGATGCCTGAAGGAAGAACGTACGACGTCCAGGCAGCCCGACCGTACCGGCGACGAAGCGGTCCGGCGGATCGTAGAGGAATACCTGACGGGACACGTCCTGTCTCCCTTGAATTCGAATCGTCTGTACGCGCGGTCCTGGGGCGCGTCCACCCTACTGCGCGGAGCGATCACGGTGCGCCCGCACCGCCCCCTACGGCCGCGTCCCCGTCACCGGCGCTCTCACGCGGCGCCAGGGAGGAGAGGTCGCCCGTGTCGCCGAGGCGTACGAGAAAGGGGCGCAGCCCGGTGTACCGGATGGCCGTAAGGGAACACGGGTCCACGTGAATCCGCTGGAAGAGGTCAAGATGAAGCCCGAGTGCGTCCGCGACGACGGACTTGATGATGTCGCCGTGAGAGCACATGAGATAGACGGCGTCCTCGCCGTGCTCGGCCTCGATCCGCGCGTTCCAGTCCCGTACGGCGTCGACCGAGCGGGCCTGCATGGCGCGCATCGACTCGCCGCCGGGGAAGGTCACGGAGGAGGGGTGCTGCTGCACGGCGGCCATGAGCGGCTCGTCGGAGAGTTCGGCGAGCTTGCGGCCCGACCAGTCTCCGTAGTGGCACTCCCCGATCCGCTCGTCGGTGTGCAGCGCGAGACCGGGCCGCGCGTCGAGCAGCGGCTGGAGGGTCTGCCGGCAGCGTTCGAGCGGGCTGGTGACCGCGGCGGCGAGCGGCACCCCGGCCAGCCTGCCGGGCAGCGCGGCCGCCTGGGCGGCGCCGCGCTCGTCGAGCGTGACGCCCGGCGTCCAGCCGGCGAGCAGCCCGGCGGTGTTGGCGGTGGAACGTCCGTGCCGTACGAGGATCAGCGTGGCCATGGCCGCCAGCCTAGGCCGAAGCCGGCTCCGGGGTGTGCCGGGGCCCTTACCGGGGGAGGATGCGCGCCGTGATCGTCGACTGTGCCATTTACCGGGAAGGGTGCCGCACGCAGGGCCCTTCCGACTTCTCCGACGCGCTCTCCGAGGCGCGGGCGGCCGGTGACGCCTTCCTGTGGATCGGGCTGCACGAGCCGACCGAGAAGGAGTTCGACCTCGTGACCACCGAGTTCGGGCTGCACCCGCTGGCCGTCGAGGACGCCCTGCGCGCCCATCAGCGGCCCAAGCTGGAGGTGTACGACGACTCGCTGTTCGCGGTGCTGAAGCCGGTGATGTACGAACCGGAGAGCGACACCGTGACGACGGGCGAGCTGATGGTCTTCGTGGGCGACTCGTTCGTGGTGACGGTGCGGCACGGCGAGGGCGCCCCGCTGGCGGCCGTGCGCGACCGTCTGGAGGCCGAGCCGCAGGTGCTCCGGCACGGTCCGACCTCCGTCCTGTACGCCGTCAGCGACGCGGTCGTCGACCACTACATAGAGGTCGGCGCGGAGCTCCAGACCGACCTGGAGGAGCTGGAGGCTGAGGTCTTCGCCCCCGTCGGCCGCGACTCGACGAACACCGCCGCGCGGATCTACACCTTCAAGCGGCAGGTACTGGAGTTCCGCCGCGCGACGGGGCCGCTCGCCCAGCCGATGCTGCGGCTGTCGAGTCCCGGTCTGCCGTTCGTCGACGAGCACGCGCAGCCCTTCTTCCGGGACGTCAGCGACCACCTGACCCGCGCGAACGAGCAGGTGGACGGACTGGACCGGCTGCTGTCGGACATCCTGTCGGCGCATCTGGCGCAGATGAGTGTGCGGCAGAACGACGACATGCGGAAGATCTCGGCATGGGCCGCGATGGCCGCCGTCCCGACGATGGTCGCCGGTGTCTACGGCATGAACTTCGAGCACCTGCCCGAGCTGAGGTGGATGTGGTCCTATCCCACCGTGGTCCTGGTGATGGTGCTGTGCGAGATCGGCCTGTTCCGGCTGTTCAAGCGCCGCGGCTGGCTCTGACGGGCGGAGCCGGGCACGGCGGGCACCACCGCGCCCGCCGGAACGCCGCGGGGCGGTCGCGGCAGCCGCGCCGACGGGGCTGCCGCGGCGGGCGCAGCCGCGGCGCCGCTCAGACGACTCCGGCGGCGGATGTCGCGGCCCCGCCCAGCGCGTCCCGCCGCTCCGGCATCGTGAGGCTCACCGTGCGCCGCCAGCCGCCGAGGCGCTCGTACGCGTACATGGCCCGGATGCCCGCGGCGAGTACGGCGGACTTGACCTTGGGCCACTTGAGGATGCGGCCCATGTGGGCCATCACGGCGAGGCTCACGTCCCGGTAGACGCGGCTTTCCGCCATGGCGCACTCCCGCAGGACGCGCTGGATCGTACGGCCGTGGCCGGCGCGGGCCAGCCGCAGGAGCTCCTCGTGGCAGTACGAGAGGTGGTTCTCCTCGTCGTGGCAGATCATCCTGATCGGCCTGCCCGCCTCGGGATGGTCGCCGAAGTACTTGACCAGCATGTCCATCTGGTCTGCGGCCCGCTGTTCGGTCACCCGGCTGTGCGAGAGGTAGACGAGGATGTCCTCCTCGGTCAGCGGCTCGTCGCGGCGGAGCTTGTCGTGGGCGAGGCCGATGCCGCGCTGTTCGAGCCGCATCGTGTAGTCGGTGTCGGGCGGGACCGGGACCGGTTCGAGCTGCCGCTTCTTGAGCAGGGCCTCGAAGAGCCGGCCGTGCTTGTCCTCGTCAGCGCCGTGCCGGGTGATCTTCGGCGCGAGGTATCTCAGGCTCTCGGGCACCAGAGCCGCGATCCGGGCGTTCTCCCACCCGCCCTGACTCTCGCCACTGGCGGCTATGGAGCAGAAGAGCTGGAAGGAATCGTCGTTGTCGAGAATTTCCTGGAAGATCGTTCGGGCCGACAGCATCGCCTGATACCTCCGTTGCCTCCGGGCGGACGTCCGCAAAGAACAAGTCAAGAGCGGTACGGGACAGCAGGCAACAGGAGCGGCGGTCAACTCGGCCGGACGGATGAACACGGGGGTGGGAGGGGTGCGTAACCCCTCGGCGCCGTGAGGCGTTGTTGTGCATGACGGCCGTGGCGGGGAAGACCCCCGAGCCCCCACCACGGCCGCAGACTTCCTTCCGTTAGCGCCTTCCTTACCCGTCCCGCGCGGCTACGCCAGACCGGCGAGCTCCAGGGCGTCGGCGCCGGCCCGCAGGGCGGTGATCCGCTCGTCGAGAGTGAAGCCGGCGGGAGACAGCGTCAGCGTCGTCACCCCGGCGGCGGCGTACGCCTGCATCCGCTCGGCGATCCGCTCCACGGAACCGAGCAGGGCCGTCTGCTCGATCAGCTGGTGCGGGACCGCCGCTGCGGCGCCCTGCTTGTCGCCGGACAGGTACTTGTCCTGGATCTCGGCGGCTTCCTTCTCGTAGCCCATGCGCTGCGCGAGCTGGTTGTAGAAGTTCTGCTTGCGGCTGCCCATGCCGCCGACGTACAGGGCGGTGTACGGGCGGAACATGTCGGCCAGCGCGCTGACGTCGTCGCCCACCGCGAGCGGCAGGGTGGGACACACGTCGAAGCCGTCCATGGTCTTGCCGGCCTTCTCGCGGCCCGCGCGGATGTGGCGGAGCGCGGTGTCCTCGATGTGCTCGGCGGAGGGGAAGATGAGCAGCGCGCCGTCCGCGATCTCGCCGGTCTGCTCCAGGTTCTTGGGCCCGATCGCCGCGATGTAGAGCGGGATGTGCTCGCGCTGCGGGTGGACGGTGAGCTTCAGCGGCTTGCCGGGGCCGTCGGGCAGCGGCAGCGTCCAGTGCTCGCCCTGGTACGACAATCGCTCGCGGGTCATGGCCTTGCGGACGATCTCGACGTACTCGCGGGTGCGGGCCAGCGGCTTGTCGAACTTCACGCCGTACCAACCCTCGGAGACCTGGGGTCCCGAGACGCCCAGGCCCAGGCGGAAGCGGCCGCCGGAGAGGGAGTCGAGGGTGGCGGCGGTCATCGCGGTCATGGCGGGGGTGCGGGCGGGGATCTGGAAGATCGCGGAGCCGACGTCGATGCTCTCGGTCTGGGCGGCCACCCAGGAGAGCACGGTGGCGGCGTCCGAACCGTAGGCCTCGGCGGCCCAGCAGACGTCGTAGCCGAGCCGGTCCGCTTCCTGGGCGACGGCGAGATTGTCGCCGTCCATCCCAGCGCCCCAGTAACCGAGGTTGATGCCGAGCCGCATGCCGCTCCCCTTACTGATCAGTAACGTCCCTGTGTCCGGGACTCTAGCGCGCGGCGGCGAGATCCGTCAGGGGGCGGGCCTGTCCACAGGACTTGTCCACAGGTCTCCTGCCGCCGGGCCCCCGGCCAGTAATCTCGCGGCCATGGAGCAGAGGCATCTCGGCCGCACGGGCCTGCGCGTATCGAGAATCGGGCTGGGCACCCTCACCTGGGGCCGGGACACCGACGAGCACGACGCCGCCGACGTGTTGAAGGCCTTCTGGGACGCGGGCGGCACGCTCGTCGACACGGCGGACGTGTACGGGGACGGGGAGGCGGAGTACCTGCTCGGGCAGCTCGTGGAGCGGCTCGTTCCGCGACGGGATCTGGTCATCGCGACCAAGGCGGGCAGCGTGCCCGATCCGGACCGGCGCTTCGACGGCTCACGCGGCCATCTGCTGGCGGCGCTCGACGCGTCGCTGGAGCGGCTCGGCACGGATTACGTCGACGTGTGGCAGGTGCACGCGTTCGACGCGGCGACGCCGCTCGACGAGACGCTCCAGGCGCTGGACATCGCGGTCGCCAGCGGACGGGCGCGGTACGCGGGGGTGTCCAACTTCTCCGGCTGGCAGCTCGCGAAAGCCGCCACCTGGCAGCTCGCGGCGCCCGGCGTACGCACCCGGCTGGCCAGCACACAGATGGAGTACTCCCTGCTCCAGCGCGGTGTGGAGCGCGAGGTGCTGCCTGCCGCGCTCGACCTGGGGATCGGGCTGCTGCCGTCGTCGCCGCTCGGCCGGGGTGTGCTCACGGGCAAGTACCGGCGCACTGTTCCGCCGGACTCGCGCGGCGGCTCGGAGCACCTCGCCGGGTTCGTCGCGCCGTATCTGGACGACGCCGCGAGCCGCATCGTGGACGCGGTGGCGACGGCCGCGGACGGTCTCGCCACCACCCCGCTCCAGGTGGCGCTCGCATGGGTCCGCGACCGGCCCGGCGTGGTCGCCCCGCTCGTGGGCGCGCGCAACGCGCGGCAGCTCGCGGCGGCATTGTCAGTGGAGGCGCTTAGTCTTCCAGACGAGATCTGCCGGGCTCTCGACGACGTGTCGGCGCCCGTGCACCGCTATCCCGACCAGGACTGGAGCACGCTGTGACTGCGCTTCCCCGGGGGGCGAGCCCCGGATCCCCGGCCGGCCCCCGCGACACGACCGCGGCGGCCGGCACCGAGCCTGTCACCGGGCCGGCGGTTCCGGCACCGGCACCCGCCGGGAACGACGGGAAGCCGCACACCGAGAGCGCCACCACGGCTCCGGCGGCCGGCCCCGGAGCCGGCCAGGAGGCCGGGACCACCGGCGATGCGACCGGGTCCCCGGCGGACGCGACTGAGGACGCAGGTACCGAAGTGCAGCACGACGACAGCCCGGAGCCCTCCGAGGACGGTCCCCGGGCCGACGCGCCGGACCCCGAAAACCGCTCGGGCGGCGCCGGGGAGAACCTGGCGGACGCCGGGGAGCCGTCCGCCGGTACCGGGGAGCGCGTGGCTGAGGGCCACGACGAAGACGCGGCCGAGCTCGCGCAGCCGTCCGCCCGGGTCGGTGACGAGCCGGTCGCAGCCTCAGCCGGTCCCGTCGGGGAGGGCGAGAGCGAGGGCGAGGGCCCGGAGCCTTCGGCCGGTGCCGGTGAGGGTTCGGCGGACGAGGGAGCGACGGCCGCCGGCGGCGAAGGCGCGGCCGGTGTGCCGCAGTTGTCCGAGGCCGAGGCCGAGATCGCCGCTCAGCGGGCGCTGCGCGAGCGGATCGAGCGGCGCAAGGCGGAGAAGACCGCGCCCGTGGAAGCCGGGGCCAAGCTGAGCGGTCAGGCCGCCGATCTGCTGGCGGCCGTACGGGCCGTGGAGAGCGGCGCGAAGTCCGGGGACGCGTTCTTCGCTTCCCCGGCGCCCGCGCCGCGCCGCGTCGCGCCCGCTCCGGCCCCCGCTGCCGCGCCACCGCGGGCCGCCCCGGCGGCCGGGTCCGTCGCCCCTCCCGCGGAGGCGGTGGCTTCCGTACGGGCCGTGCTGGCCGAGGGCGGTGCTCCCGAGACACTCGCCGGGTCCGTCGCGGGCGCACTCGGGGAGCAGGCCGGACAGGTCCTGCGCGACGACCCGTGGCAGCTGCTGGCCGTACCGGGCGTGCGTCCCGAACAGGCCGACGGATTCGCGCGCGCCCTGCTCGGCGCGGAGTGCGGCCCCGGTGACGAACGCCGGACGGCGGCGCTGATCGGCTGGCTGCTGGAGCGGGCAGCGGTCCAGGGCCACACCGCCCTGGAGTCGGGCGCCGTCCGCGAGGCGCTGGCCGGGTACAAGGTGCCGGACCCGGACGAGGCCGTGCGGCACGCGGTCGCCGAGGGTGTGGTGCTCGTCTTCCAGGACAGCGGCAAGGACGGCGGCGCCGCCGAGGACGCCGACAGCGACGAGCCGTTGGAGGTGCTGCTGGGACTCGACCGGTATGCCCTCGCCGAGGAGAGCCTCGCGGACGGCCTCGCCCGGCTGGCCAGTACGTTCGACAAGGAGGCGGCCGGGGCGGGCGACTGGGACCCGGGCCCCGTCCCGCCCTCCGCCGCCGAGCTGATCCGGGCCGTCGCGGCGAACGGCCTGGTCGCGCACACCGGCGGCGAGACCGCCCGCGCCGAACCGGCCGCGCTGGTCACGGTGGCACGCGCGCGCGGCCTGCGGGCGTACGCCGCTTCGCACAGCGCGGACGGCCGCCGCCGCCTGGCCGCCGCCGTCGACGAAGCGTCCGCCGCGGTCACGGTCTCCGGTCTGCTGGCCGGTACGGAGGGCCCCGGCCGCGACGAGGACGGCCTGTTCGCCCTCGATCTGCTGGTCGTCCTGGACGCGCCGCAACTGGACGTGGAGACGGCGGCGGTCCTCGTGGAGTCGCTGGCGGACGGCACCAGGCTGGTCCTCAGCGGCGACCCCGGCGTGCTGTCGTCCGCCGGTGCGGGCCGGGTCTTCGCCGATCTGCTGGCCGCCCGCGCGTGCCCGCACATCGTTTCGCGTACGCCCGATCCGGGCCCCATCGGCGAGCTGGTCTCCGGAATCGGGATCGGCGAGCTGAACCAGGTCGAGGCGCCGGGCAAGGAGGTAGTGATCGTGCCCGTCCGCGACGCGGGCGAGGCCATGCACCGTACGGTCCAACTGGTCGCCGACTCCGTGCCCCGCGCCTTCGGGGTGTCCACCGCGCAGACCCAGGTGATCACACCGGGGCACGGCGGCTCGGCGGGCACCCGCGCCCTGAACGCCGCGCTCAAGCAGCGGCTGAACCCCGGCCCCGGCCGGTTCGGCGGCTTCGACCCCGGCGACCGGATCGCGTACGTCCCGGCGCCCGGCAGGACCCTGCCCGGCACGGTCCTCTCGGCGGACTCCGAAGGTCTGCACCTCGACTGCGAGGGCACACCCGTCGTCGTACCCAAGGACCGGGTGGAGACCGCCATACGGCACGCCTGGGCACTCACCGCACACCAGGCGACCGGGATGCGGTGGCCCGCCGTCGTGGTCGTCCTGCCCGGCGACGCCGCCCAGGCGCTGACCCGCCCGTGGATCTACACCGCGTTCAGCCGCGCGGAACGGCACCTGTCGGTGGTCCACGGTGTCGACCAGGCGCTGCCGCGCGCGGTGACCGGAATCCCTGACCGGCCGCGCACCACGCGCCTGCGCACACTGCTCCAGCCTCCCGCCGAGCAGCCGGCCGAGGAGGCCGCCCTCTAGGCGGGCGGGTCCGGGCCGAGGCCGGGCCGACGGCCTGGGCCCGGCCGCCGGCGCCGCCCAGCCCCGCCCAGCCCCGCCCAGCCCCGGTCAGCCCTGGTCGGGACCGTCGGCCTCGTCGAACTCGTCGTCGAAGACCGAGCTGACGTCGAAGCGGCACACGACCCGCTGCGGATCGGCGTGCTCGAACGGGGCGTTCAGCCACTCCCCCGGCTCGGGCAGGTCGTCGGCGGCGGCGACCCACAGCGTGGAGTCGCCCTCCTCCAGGCCGAATTCCTTGTGCCGCGAGGCGATTTCGTCCGGTTCGTACTCGCCGAAGAGCACGCCGAGTGCGGCATGGACGCTGCCGCCGACGAGCGCCACGGCATTGCCGCGTTCCTCGGCGTCGATGTCCGTGTCGACCTCGACCTCGATCTCCGGCGCGTCGATGTCAGGGTCGGCATCGGCGATCCGCTGCGCCTGGGCGAGCAGGCGCTGCGTCTCGACCACCGCGTAGTCGCGGCGGATCAGTACGCTCACCGCGTTGGGCTCCTCGGGCCCGGTGTACGGGGGCAGAGAGTCGTCGGACCCGGGAATCTCGAAGGGGGTGACCTCGTCGTAGCGGTCGTAGAGCCGCTCGTCGTACGCCTCGGCGGCCGCGGCAAGCTCGTTGAACGCGTCGTACACGGCGGGGTCGTCGTCCCCGGTGCGGCGTTCGACCGCGTCGAGGTGACGGTCGAGCGCGGCTTTGACCGCCTCGGCGGCGGCGCGTACCTCGGCAGCAGTGGGCTGCGCAGCATCAGACATAGTGCAGACGCTATCCGTACCGGGGCTCTGCCCGCACAACAGATACGCATCCGACGCCGAGGCGGCCTGCCCCGATCGCAGGCTCATCCTTCTGATCAGGCAAAACGCCTCTCTTCCCCTCCCCAACGCCACACAGTCGTTGCTCACCTCGGCCGGGCTCCCCGCCGACCTGCCCGCGCGGGGCGCAAGCCGGCAGCCATAAGGCCGGACATCCAGGGCATTTGCGGCCTGCCAGGCTTGACCAGGATTTTTACCCTTTCAATCCCGTTGCTCCGCTCAGTCGCTCCCCGCACAATGGACGCGATGCCGGAATACGAATTTGTCGACGTGTACGTCCCTCGCGGGGTTTCCCGCAAGGAGGCGACCCGTCTGCTGACGGACCATGCCGAGTACGGACACTGGGAGTTGGACCGACTGAGTCTGCGCCGTGACGGCAGCCGCCGCGTGCGGCTGCGCAGGCGCATCATCCGACAGGTACGAGCCACCTGGTGAAGACGGAGCGGGCCCCGCGATCGCGGGGCCCGCTCCGTTTCCCGCGCCGGCCCTGCCGGCGCGGGTCTCCTGCCCTACGCCGCCGAACGGGACCGGCGGTACAGCACCGCACCGGCCAGCAGCAGCCCCGCACCCGCCGGGATCACCACGCCGAGCGGAGCGCCGGCGCCGGTCTCCGCGAGCGCCTCGAGCCCCTTGGGCTGGGTGACGGTCTGGATGTCCGGGCCGTCCGGGCTGCCCGGCTCACCGGGCGCCGCGGGCTCGTCCGGGTCCGCGGGCACGCCGGGCTCCGTGGGCTCACCCGGTTCTCCGGGCTCTCCCGGCTTGCCGGGCTCCGTGGGCTCCGCCGGCTGGCCAGGCTTGCCGGGCTCTCCGGGCTTCCCCGGCTCCCCGGGCTTGCCGGGCTCTCCCGGCTTCCCCGGCTCCCCGGGCTTCCCCGGCTCTCCCGGCTTGCCCGGAGGCTTCCCGGTCGAGTCGTTGGCGCACTCGTTGCCCGTGGCGGCGTTGCCGAGGCCGCCGACGGTGACCGTGTTCCCGCAGGCGTTCACGGGCGCGTGGACCGGTGCCTGGACGTTGTTGCCCGAGCCGACGCCGGGCGAATCGCTCGTACGCCCGTCCGCGGACGAGCCGCCGCCGTGGGTCCTGCCGGGCTTCGAGCCCTTCGAGTCGTTGACGCAGCTGTTGCCCATGGCGGGGTTGAGCACCCCGACCACGTTCACGGTGTTGCCGCACACATTGACCGGGACGTGGACGGGAGCCTGCACGGAATTCCCGGAGAGTACGCCCGGGGAATCCGACGCGGATCCCTCGGCCCCCGAACCGGCGTGCGCGTTTCCGCCGCCCATGGCCAGCAGACCACTGGCGGCCGCCACGGTGATCAGGCTCTTCGTCGTTACCTGCCGCATTGGTACGTTCCTCTGCCTCTTGCCTTCACCGAATGCCCGCGAACGTTGTGCCGGCCGCGGGCCGACTGCCCAGCGGCCCCGGAGTGCATGGAGCGCACTCCGGGGCCGCCCGGGACTCAGACCCTTACGGGTTCATGCACAACGTCACTTGTTGACGCAGGTGTTGCCGAAGGCGGGGTTCAGCAGCCCGATCACGGAGACCGTGTTACCGCACGCGTTCACCGGCACGTGGATCGGGGCCTGGACGACGTTGCCCGAGAGCACGCCGGGGGACTTGACAGCAGCACCCTGGGCACCCGAGTCGGCGACGGCGATGCCCGCGCCGGCGAGAACCAGACCACCAGTGGCAGCCGCAGCAGCGACGACCTTCTTGATCATTACTTTTCCTCCTTGTTGGCAACGAATGCGATCCCAGCCGCGGACCGCACACCTTGTAACGAAGGGAAAGTAATGGGGCTACTAGCCTATGGTCTCATTCACTCTTTTCAGTCAAATAGCACGTCCGGCCGATTAGTTGGAAAGTCGTTTCAGCACTTGTCGGTTCAGCGGTCGCCGGTTCAGCAGTTGTCCAGGAAGCGGTCCAGGACCCGTACGCCGAACTTCAGCCCGTCCACCGGAACCCGCTCGTCCACGCCGTGGAACATCCCGGCGAAGTCCAGCTCGGGCGGCAGCTTCAGCGGTGCGAAGCCGAAGCAGCGGATACCCAGGTCGTCGAAGGACTTGGCGTCGGTGCCGCCGGAGAGCATGTACGGGACGGCCCGCGCGATGGGGTCCTCGGCCCTGAGCGCCACCTGCATCGCGTCGACGAGGCTCCCGTCGAAGCTGGTCTCCAGCGCCTTGTCGCCGTGCACGTCCTCGCGCCGCACGCGCGGGCCGAGGATCCGGTCGAGGTCGGCGAGGAACTCGTCCTCGTACCCCGGGAGGAAGCGCCCGTCGACATGCGCGGTCGCCTGCCCGGGGATCACGTTCACCTTGTAGCCCGCGCCGAGCATGGTCGGGGCGGCGGAGTTGCGCAGCGTGGCGCCGACCATCTTGGCGATGCCGCCGAGCTTGGCGAGCGTCGCGTCCATGTCCTCGGGGTCGAGGGGGGTGCCGAGCGCGTCGGAGAGCTCGTCCAGGAAGGACCGTACGGTCTTGGTCACCCGCACCGGCCACTTGTGGCGCCCGAGCCGCCCGACCGCCTCGCACAGCTCGGTGATGGCGTTGTCGTTGTTGGTCATCGAGCCGTGACCGGCCGTACCGTCCACAGTGAGCCGCATCCAGTGCATGCCCTTCTGCGCCGTCTCGACGAGATACAGCCGCAGGTTCTCGTTGACCGTGAAGGAGAAGCCGCCGACCTCGCCGATCGCCTCCGTGACGCCCTCGAAGAGCCCCGGGTGCTTGTCGACGAGATACCGCGCCCCGTACGTACCGCCCGCCTCCTCGTCGGCGAGGAAGGCCAGCACCACGTCGCGCGGGGGCTTGCGGCCACTGCGCATCCGCTCCCGTACGACCGCGAGGGTCATCGCGTCCATGTCCTTCATGTCGACCGCGCCCCGGCCCCACACGCAGCCGTCCGCGATCTCGCCCGCGAAGGGGTGGTGCGTCCAGTCCTGGGCGTTCGCCGGTACGACGTCCGTGTGCCCGTGGATGAGCAGGGCCGGCTTGGACGGGTCCTCGCCCTCGATCCTGGCCACGGTGGAGGCCCGCCCCGGGTGGGATTCGAAGATCTGCGGTTCGAGCCCCACCTCGGCGAGCTTCTCGGCGACGTACTCCGCCGCCGCCCGCTCCCCCGGTCCGGAGTGGTCTCCGTAGTTGCTGGTGTCGATCCTGATCAGGTCCCGGCAGAGGTCGGTGACCTCGTCCTCGCCCGAGACCGTGCCGGCCCTGCCTGCCGTCTTCGACTCGCTCACGCTGCTTCCTCCCACTGGCTGTGCTGGTGGTCCCCCTCATCCTCCCGCTGCCCCGCAAGGGGGTGTGATCAGGGGGTCTGAATGTTTGCTATGGTTTTCCACGTCGGAACGGCCCAGGGCCGCGAGACAGACACCTTGTCCGGGTGGCGGAATGGCAGACGCGCTAGCTTGAGGTGCTAGTGCCCTTTATCGGGCGTGGGGGTTCAAGTCCCCCCTCGGACACCAGCGAAGAACCCCCAGTCGAACTGGGGGTTCTTCCGTTTTCCGGGCCCGTCTCAGTGGCCTCTGGTGATCCACTCCTGGAGGTGCGGGGCCTCGGCCGCGACGGTGGTCCCGTCGCCGTGGCCGGTGCATACCCGCGTCTGCGGCGGCAGCGTGAGCAGCCGGTCACGGATCGAGTCGACGATCGTCGGGAAGTGCGAGAAGGAGCGGCCCGTGGCGCCGGGGCCGCCCTGGAAGAGGGTGTCTCCGGTGAAGACGGTGGCCAGCTCGGGGGCGTACAGGCAGACCGCGCCGGGGGCGTGGCCCGGGGTGTGCAGGACGGTCAGTGCGATCCCGGCGACGGTGAGGACCTGGCCGTCGGCGAGCTCCCCGTCGGGGGTCCGGTCCGGGTGGGTCTGCTTCCACAGCGGCAGGTCGTCGGGGTGCAGGAGGACCGGCGCCCCGGTGGCCTCGGCGAGGGCCGGGGCGGCGTCGATGTGGTCGTTGTGGGCGTGGGTGCAGACGATGGCGCGCAGCGTACGGCCACCGAGCACGGCGGCGATGGCCCGGGCGTCGTGGGCCGCGTCGATGACGATCGCCTCGGTGTCGTCGCCGACGATCCAGACGTTGGTGTCGACGTCCCAGGTGCCGCCGTCCAGCGAGAAGGTGCCCGAGGTGACCAGGTGGTCGATGCGTGCGGGTGCGGCCGTCATGAGAACTCCACCACCGAGCGCAGTACGTCGCCCTCGTGCATGCGCGCGAACGCCTTCTCGATGTCGCCCAGGCCGATGGTCTCGGTGACGAAGGCGGCGAGGTCGATACGGCCCTCCTGGTGCAGGTCGATCAGCATCGGGAAGTCGCGGGAGGGCAGGCAGTCGCCGTACCAGGACGACTTCAGGGACCCGCCCCGGCCGAAGACGTCGATGAGCGGGAGGTCGAGCCGCATGTCGGGGGTGGGGACGCCGACGAGGACCACGGTGCCGGCCAGGTCACGGGCGTAGAACGCCTGCTTGTACGTCTCCGGGCGGCCCACCGCCTCGATGACGACGTCGGCGCCGAATCCGCCGGTGAGCTCGCGGACGGCCTCGACTGGGTCGGTGGAGCGGGAGTTGACGGTGTGGGTGGCGCCCATGGTGCGGGCGGTCTCCAGCTTCCGGTCGTCGATGTCCACAGCGATGATCTTCGCCGCGCCCGCGAGCCTGGCGCCGACGATCGCCGCGTCCCCGACGCCGCCGCAGCCGATGACGGCGACCGAGTCGCCCCGGCCGACCTGGCCGGTGTTGATGGCGGCGCCGATGCCCGCCATGACGCCGCAGCCGAGCAGGCCCGCGACGGCGGGCCGGACGGACGGGTCGACCTTGGTGCACTGTCCCGCCGCCACCAGGGTCTTCTCGGCGAACGCGCCGATGCCGAGTGCCGGGGACAGCTCGGTGCCGTCGAGCAGCGTCATCTTCTGCCGGGCGTTGTGGGTATCGAAGCAGTACTGGGGGCGCCCGCGCAGACAGGCCCGGCACCGGCCGCAGACCGCCCGCCAGTTGAGGACGACGAAGTCGCCGGGGGCGACCTCGGTGACGCCTTGGCCGACCGACTCGACGATGCCAGCGGCCTCGTGGCCGAGGAGGAAGGGGAAGTCGTCGTTGATGCCGCCCTGTTTGTAGTGCAGGTCGGTGTGGCAGACGCCGCACGCCTGGATCTGCACGACGGCCTCGCCGGGGCCCGGGTCGGGGACGAGGACGGTCTCGACCCGCACCGGCTCGTTCTTCCCCGGTGCGATCACCCCTTGGACCTGCTGTGTCATACGTGAACTTCCTTCCTCGCGCGTCGAGTACGGGCACCGCTTTGGCACCGTACTCGCTCTACAGACCGGCGTCGTAGACCTGCCGTCCGCCCACGTAGGTGCGTGCCACCCGGGTCGCGGCGATCTCGCCGGGGGGCGCCGCGTACGGGTCGCGGTCCAGTACCACCAGGTCGGCCAGGAATCCGGCGCGGACGCTGCCGGTGTCGTCGAGGTGGTTCACGTGGGCGGAGCCCGCCGTGTAGGCGGTCAGGGCGTCGGTCAGGCCGATGCGCTGCCCGGGGATGAAGACCGGTCCGGTGCCGCCGGGCTCGACGCGGTTCACGGCGGTGTGGATGCCGTGCAGCGGCTCGGGGCTGCTGACGGGCCAGTCGCTGCCCGCCGCGAGGGTGGCGCCGGAGCGCAGCAGGGCGGCGAAGGGGTACTGGTGGCCGGCCCGTTCCGGGCCGAGGAACGGGATGGTCAGCTCGTCCATCTGCGGCTCGTGCGCGGCCCACAGGGGCTGGATGTTGGCGGTGGCACCGAGTTGCCGGAAGCGGGCGATGTCGTCGGGGTGGACGACTTGCAGGTGGGCGAGGTGCGGGCGGGTGTCGCGCCATCCGTTGGCGGTGCGGGCCGCTTCGACAGCGTCCAGGGCCTCGCGTACGGCGCGGTCGCCGAGGGCGTGGAAGTGGGCCTGGAAGCCGAGGGCGTCGAGCTCGGTGACGTACCGGCGCAGGTCGGCGGGGTCGATGAAGCTGGTGCCGCGGTTGGCGGTGGGGCAGCCGCAGCCGTCCAGGTACGGGGCGAGGAGCGCGGCGGTGCCCGTCTCGGCGACTCCGTCCACCATGATCTTCACCGATCCGGCGCGGAACCGGCCGTGGCTCAGCTCCGCGCGTCGGGCTAGGAGTTCGGGGATCTGTTCGGCGCCGCGTTCGCGGTCCCACCACAGGGCGCCGGCGACGCGGGCGGTGAGGGAGCCGTCGCGGGCGGCGGTGAGGTAGGCGTCGGCGGGGTCGTCCATCGCGCCGAAGGAGCCCACGATGGCGTCCTGCCAGGCGGTGACGCCGTACGAGTGGAGCAGTCGCTGGGCCCGGAGGAGTGCGGCGAGCCGGTCGGCGGGCGTGGACGGCGGGACGAGGCGGGCGACCAGCTCCATGGCGCCCTCCTGGAGGAGGCCGGTGGGCTCGCCGCTGCCGTCGGCGGCTCGCTCTATGCGGCCGTCGGCGGGGTCGGGGGTGGTGCGGTCGACGCCGGCGAGTTCCAAGGCGCGGCTGTTGACCCAGGCACCGTGGTGGTCGCGGTTGGGGAGGTAGACGGGGCGGTCGGGGACGACGGCGTCGAGCAGGTCCTTCGTGGGCGCGCCCGCGTCGAACGCCTCCATGGACCACCCGCCGCCGGTGATCCACTCCTCTTCGGGGCGGGCTTCGGCGTACGCGCGTACGGCGGCCACTGTCCCGGCAGCCGTACGCGCGGCCGTCAGGTCGCAGTGGGCCAGTTCCAGACCGGCCGCCACCGGGTGGATGTGGGCGTCCTGGAAGCCGGGGAGCAGGAGTTTCCCTTCGAGGTCGACCACTTCGGTCTGGGGGCCGATGAGGTCACGTACCTCGTCGTGGCCGACGGCGGTGACGCGGTCGCCGGTGACGGCGACGGTGGTGGCGCGGCTGCGGGCGGCGTCCAGGGTGAGGACGGGGCCGCCGGTGAAGACGAGGTCGGCGGGGGTGTGGCGCATGGGTGGGTTCCTTAGAGGGGGTTGGCGGGATTGGTGTGGGGTCAGACGGACAGGGGTACGGCGTCCGGGTCGGTTCCGCGTCCGGTGACGAAGTAGGGGGACTTGCGCACCCACTTCGCCCAGGCCGCCGCGACGAATCCGCTCAGCACCATCACGGCGGGGCACGCGAGCATGAACCAGCCGTTGTCCGCGCTGATTTCGAAGTGGTCGGCGGAGGTGTAGAAGGTCCAGCAGAGGTAACCGCCGAGGGCGAGCAGTACGGCCGCGCTGAGCACCGGCACCACGACGACGCGCGGTGTGGAGCGGAAGCGCGCGGCGGCGGCGAGCGCGGTGAGGGCGTAGTAGAGGGAGACGACGACGCCGATGGCGTTGACGGAGGCCAGGATCACGTCGGCGATCTTCGGGAGGACGAGGGAGAGGAACGCGACGGCCGCGGCGACGCAGCCGATCGCGACCGTGCCGGCCGCCGGGGTTCCGTACCGCGGGCTGATCCGCTGCCAGAGCGGGCCCATCGTACGGTCGCGGCTCATCGCGAACATGCCGCGCACGGTGGGGATCACGCCGGCCTGGAGGGAGGCGACGGCGGAGAAGGTCAGCGCGATCAGCGGGAGCGCGGCGAGCGGCTGGTCGGCGAGGCGGTCGCCGAAGAAGGTGAGGCCCTGGGCGCCGTTGCCGGCGAGTTCGTCCCTTGACAGGACGCGCTGGAAGGCGAAGGAGCCGAGCAGGAAGAGGCCGAGCATGGTGAAGAGGGTGATCAGTCCGGCTCTGGAGGCGTCCTGCGGGTCGCGTACCTCCTCGTTGACGCTGAACGAGGACTCGAAGCCCCAGTAGCAGAAGACCGAGAGGAGGAGGCCCTGGGCGAGGGCCTGGCCGGAGGGGATGGTGAAGGGGTTGAGCCAGTCGAGGCTGAAGGGGTGCGGGCCGGCGACGAGTCCGTAACCGCAGAAGGCGAGCAGGACGGCGTACTCGAAGACGAGCAGGTACTTCTGGAGGTTCGCGGCCGTGCGCAGGCCGGTGACGGCGGTGAGGGTGACGGCGATCAGGACGAGGATGCCCAGCGCGGTCGACTGGGCGGTGGAGTCGGGGTCCAGGGTGAGGCCGGCGACGCCGCGTACGCCCGTCTCGCGGACGAGCTGGAGGAGGGCGGAGCCGGTGACGGCGGTCGTGTAGGAGAGGAAGACGACCGTGGCGACGAGGCCGATCCAGCCGACGAGGAAGCCGAGCCAGGGGCTGAGGGAGCGCCCCACCCAGACGTAGCCGCTGCCCATGTTGGGCTCGGACCTGTTGAGCCGCGTGTACGCGCTCGCGATGCCGAGGACCGGCAGGAACGCCAGCAGCATGATGATCGGCAGGTGCAGGCCGACGACGCCCGCCGTGACGCCCAGGCCGATGCCGATGCTGGTGGTGGCGGCGGTGCTGGAGGCGGCGATGGCGAAGCCGTCCATTACGCCGAGGGTCCTGGTGAGCGTGCCGGGCGCGGGCGGGCCGCTGCCGTACGGGGTCTTCGATGACGTCATCGCGGCTCCTTCACCGGGGGGCCACGACGGCCCCGATGGCGGCACATCGAACTCCGCCGGGCCTTCACACGTCAACAGTGTTGTCGTAACGTGCGCGGCATGAGTGAGCGAGTGGTGCCGGAGGAGGGGCGGCGGCGCAGGCGGCCCACCAAGCGGGGCACGGTGCTGTCCGAGGAGCTGATCGTCGCCACGGCGCTGCGGCTGATCCATGAGCACGGCGCGGCGGCGCTCACCGTGCGGCGGCTCGGGGCAGCGCTGGGGGCCGACCCGAGTGCGCTCTACCGGTACTTCCGGGACACCGACGATCTGTTGCTCGCGGTGGCCGACGAGCTGATCGGGCGTACGCTGCGGCGGTTCCGGCCCAGTGGGCGGTGGCGGGCCGATCTGCGGACGCTGGGGATGATGATGCACGCCGAGTACCAGGCGCATCCGCAGGCGGCGATGCTGACGTGCGCGCGGGTGACGGGGCGGGCACACGAGATCCAGGCGGTGGAGACGATCCTGGGGATCCTGCGCGGGGCCGGGTTCCCGGACGCGGAGGCGGTGCGGATCTACCACGTCTTCGTGGACCAGACGCTGTCGTTCGCGGCGCTGGACGCGGCGACGCTCGCGCTGCCGGCGGGGGCGCGGGAGGCGGAGGAGGCGGCGTGGCGGGGGACGTACGCGCGGCTGCCGGCGGACAGTCATCCGCACATCGCCGCGACCGCGCGGGTGCTGGTGGCGGAGATGGCGGGCAGCGGGTATCCGGCGGCCCTGGAGATGGTGCTGGCGGCGGCTCAGGCGCGGCTGGGGGCCGCCGCCTCCCCCGGCCCGCCCCGTCCCGGCGGCCGGGCACCCGTTTCGGGACGCCGGCCGGGCTGAAGCGCGGGGTCGCGGGACGCGGGGTGGTCGCGTGTGAGGGGGCACGTCCGGGGCGTGGAACGACCGCGCCGACGCGGCTCGGGAGGAGCGGCGTCGGCGCGGGGGGACTCGCGGGCCCCTCAGGGCGTGCGGGGCGCGTGTGGTGGGTCAGAGGGTTTCGCGCCCGGTCGCGACGGCGGCCACGCGCTTGCGCACCATGAACCAGCCGCCGACCAGCGCCGCCGCGATCAGCGGGAGGCACATCACGGTCGTACGGCCCACGCCGCCGCCCCACCACATCAGGACGACCACGGAGGCCAGGAAGGCCAGCGTCACGATCTGCGTGTACGGGGCCCACGGCAGGCGGTAGGACGGGCGCGTGACCCGGCCGTCCTTCGAGCGGTGCCAGAACAGCAGCGAGCAGAGCATGATCATGCCCCAGGTGCCGAGGATGCCGATCGACGCGAAGTTCAGCACGATCTCGAACGCCTCGCCCGGCATGACGTAGTTGAGACCCACGCCCAGGACACCGAAGCCGGCGGTCAGCAGGATGCCGCCGTACGGCACCTGGCCCTTGTTCATGCGGCCGGTGAACTTGGGCGCGGAGCCCGACAGCGCCATCGAGCGCAGGATCCGGCCCGTGGAGTACAGGCCCGAGTTCAGGCTGGAGAGGGCCGCCGTCAGCACGACGAGGTTCATGACGTCCGCGGCGCCGGCGACGCCGAGCTTGTTCATGACGGTGACGAAGGGGCTCTCGCCGCCGGAGTACGCCGTGTACGGGAGCAGCAGCGCGAGCAGGACGACGGAGCCGACGTAGAAGATGCCGACGCGCCACATGATCGAGTTGATCGCCTTCGGCATGATCTTCTCGGGGTTCTTCGTCTCGCCGGCGGCGACACCGCACAGCTCGACCGACGCGTACGCGAAGACGACGCCCTGGATGACCAGGAGCATGGGCAGCATGCCGACGGGGAACAGGCCGCCGCCGTCGCTGATCGTGGAGAAGCCCGGGGTGTGGCCGTCGAGCTGGTGCTGGGTGACGACCAGGTAGATACCGATGGCCATGAAGACGACCAGGGCGGCGACCTTGACGATCGCGAACCAGAACTCCATCTCACCGAAGTACTTCACCGAGATCAGGTTCGCGGTGAGGACGACGGCGAGGGCGATCAGCGCGAGGACCCACTGCGGTACGTCGCTGAACATGGCCCAGAAGTGGGCGTAGGTGGCGGCCGCCGTGATGTCGGCCACGGCGGTGGTCGACCAGTTGAGGAAGTACAGCCAGCCCGCCGCGAAGGCGCCCTTCTCCCCCATGAATTCACGGGCGTACGAGACGAAGGCGCCGGAGGACGGGCGGTAGAGCACCAGCTCGCCCAGCGCGCGGACGACGAAGAAGGCGAAGACACCGCAGACGGCGTACGCGATGGCGAGGGACGGACCCGCTCCGGCCATGCGGCCACCGGCGCCCAGGAAGAGGCCGGTGCCTATCGCGCCGCCGATGGCGATCATGTTGATGTGGCGGGACTTCAGGTCCTTGCTGTAACCCTCGTCACCCGCGTCGACATGTGGGGATGTCGATACGGGATCGGCGGGACCGGCGGGGGCCGCAGACAGTGTGCGGTCACTCATGCTGTTTCTTCGCCTTCATTTGGGGGTGCTGTGCGGTACCGGGCCGCACGATCGTGTTCAAGGTGGTCTCGACGTGTTCGAGGTGCGCGGCCATGGCCCGCACCGCCGCTCCTTCGGAGCCGCCGACGATCGCCTCTACGAGCGCCCGGTGCTCGAGGTCCGACTGGCGTCGTCGGTCCCCGAGCTGGTTCAGGAAGGTGGACTGCCGGGCAAGGGCGTCCCTGATCTCTTCGATGATCTTGCGGAAGACAGGGTTGCCCGAAGCCTGGGCGACGGAAATGTGGAAGAGCGTGTCCAGCGCCACCCAGGCGGTGGGGTCGGGCTCCTGCTCCATCTTCCCGATCAGGTGCGTCAGCAGGTCTACGTCGTCCTGCGTGCGACGGGTAGCAGCGTAACCCGCCACGGGGATCTCGACGTGCCGTCGCACTTCGATCAGGTCCCGGGCGGAGTACGCGCCGAAGACCGGGTTCTGGACCGGTCCGCCGGCCGCGACGTACGTGCCCTTGCCGGCCCGGGACACCGTGAGGCCGAGCGCCTGGAGCGCGCGCAGGGCCTCCCGTACGACGGAACGGCTGACCTCGAAGCGCTTTCCGAGTTCGGCCTCCGTGGGGAGCTTCTCGCCGACGGCGAGTTCACCCCGCTCTATGGCGTCCCGGAGGTGGGTGAGGACGGCTTCCATCGCGCTGATGCGCCGGGGTGCGCCGCCACCTGTCCGGCTGTCTGACAAGACCATGCGGAGAATGCTCGGAGGTCGGACATACAAGCGTCAAGAGTGTTCAGAGAGTTGATTTAAAGCAAACAAAAGGATAATGGGGCGGACATTACGGGCGCCCTACGGGGCCAGTACGTCGAGCTCCTGGAGCGCGCCGACCGCGATCTCACGGGTCAGCCGCTCCGCCCGCGGCGCGTCGCCTTCCCTTACGGCTTCGGCGACTTGGACGTGCAGGGTGACGGCCGCGGGGTCGGGGTCCTCGAACATCACCTGGTGCCTCGTGCGTCCGCTGAGGACTTCGGCCACCACGTCACCGAGGCGGGCGAACATCTCGTTGCCCGATGCGCGCAGGACGACGCGGTGGAACGCGATGTCGTGCACGAGGTAGGCGTCGAGCTGCCCGCCCCGCGAGGTCGCGACCATCCCGAGCGCCTCCTCGGTGAGTGCCGCGCACTGCTCCGGGGTCGCGAACCGCGCCGCGAGCCCCGCCGCCACAGGCTCCACGGCGGAGCGCAGCACCGTGAGGGAGCGCAGCTGGCGGGGGCGGTCGGCGCCGGCCAGCCGCCACCGGATGACCTGAGGGTCGTAGACGTTCCACTCCTCGGTGGGGCGTACCGTCACGCCCACCCGGCGGCGGGACTCCACGAGGTGCATCGACTCCAGGACCCGGATCGCTTCGCGGATCACCGTGCGCGACACGTCGAAGCGCTGGGCGAGCTCGTCCGTGCGCAGCACGCTGCCGGGCGGGTACTCACCGGCGGTGATCGCGGGACCGAGGCTTTCCAGCAGCTGGGCGTGCAGCCCCCGGGGCTGGTTGGTCATGGGGCTCAGCCTACGGGGCGGCCGTCACGAACAAAAGTACGACGTTTATGTCACAGCCTCTTGAATACGTCGTACCTAATGGGTTTCAGTAGCGCGACGGACCGATGTCGATGAAGACAGCGAGGCACTCCACTCATGAACAGCCCCCACGTCGTCGTGGTGATGGGCGTGGCAGGGACCGGCAAGACCACCATCGGTCCCCTGCTCGCCGCCCGGCTCGGCGTCCCGTACGCCGAGGGTGACGACTTCCACCCGCCGGCCAACATCGCCAAGATGTCGGCCGGTACTCCGCTGGACGACTCGGACCGGTGGCCCTGGCTCGACGCGATCGGCGAGTGGGCCCACGGCAGGGCAGGGCTCGGCGGCGTGGTGAGCAGCTCCGCGCTCAAGCGGGCCTACCGCGACCGGCTGCGCGCCGCCGCCCCCCATGCCGTGTTCCTGCATCTGACGGGCGACCGTGCGCTGATCGAGGAGCGGATGCGGGAGCGCAGGGGCCACTTCATGCCGACCGCGCTGCTCGATTCGCAGTTCGCCGCCCTCCAGCCGCTCCAGGCGGACGAGGCGGGCGTGGCCGTGGACGTCTCGGGGTCTCCCGAGGACATCACCGAACGAGCCGTCGCGGCCCTGCGCCGGCTCGACGACGACTTCAGAAAGTAGAGCCACCGTGACCAGTCTCAGCGTCGAGACGCTGGCAGCGGGCGCCGTCGAGCCGATCACCTCGGCGGGCAACGGCCAGTTGGGGATGGCAGTCCTCGCCGGCATCGCCGTCATCGTCCTGCTCATCACGAAGTTCAAGCTCCATGCCTTCCTGGCGCTGACCATCGGGTCGCTGGCGCTCGGGGCGTTCGCCGGCGCCCCGCTCGACAAGGCCATCACGAGCTTCTCGACGGGCCTCGGCAACACCGTCGCGGGTGTCGGTGTGCTCATCGCGCTCGGCGCGATCCTCGGCAAGCTGCTGGCCGACTCCGGCGGCGCGGACCAGATCGTCGACACGATCCTGGCGAAGGCGAGCGGCCGGGCGATGCCCTGGGCGATGGTGCTGATCGCCAGCATCATCGGGCTGCCGCTCTTCTTCGAGGTCGGCATCGTGCTGCTGATCCCGGTGGTGCTGCTCGTGGCCAAGCGCGGGAACTACTCGCTGATGCGGATCGGCATTCCCGCGCTGGCCGGCCTGTCCGTCATGCACGGGCTGATACCGCCGCACCCCGGTCCGCTGGTCGCGATCGACGCGATCGACGCCAACCTCGGCCTCACCCTGGGGCTGGGTGTGCTCGTCGCGATCCCGACCGTGATCATCGCGGGGCCGCTGTTCTCCAAGTACGCCGCCCGCTGGGTGGACATCCCGGCGCCGGAACGAATGATTCCGCAGCGTCCCTCCGAGGACCTGGAGCGCCGTCCCGGCTTCGGCGCGACCGTCGCCACCGTCATGCTGCCGGTCGTACTGATGCTGGCCAAGGCACTCGTGGACATCGTCGTGGACGACCCCGCGAACGGCGTGCAGCGGGTCACGGACGTCATCGGTTCGCCGCTGATCGCGCTCCTCGCCGCCGTACTGGTGGGACTGTTCACGCTGGGCCGCGCCGCCGGGTTCACCAAGGACCGTCTCTCCTCGACCGTCGAGAAGTCGCTCGCCCCGATCGCGGGCGTGCTGATGATCGTCGGCGCGGGCGGCGGCTTCAAGCAGACGCTCATCGACGTGGGCGTCGGCCAGATGATCCTGGACTTCTCCGAGGACTGGGCCATCCCGACGCTGCTGCTGGCTTGGCTGATCGCCGTCGCCATCCGGCTCGCGACGGGTTCGGCGACCGTGGCCACCATCTCGGCGGCCGGTCTGGTCGCCCCGCTCGCCGCCGACATGTCGGCGTCGCACGCGGCCCTGCTGGTGCTCGCCGTGGGCGCGGGCTCGCTCTTCTTCAGCCACGTCAACGACGCGGGGTTCTGGCTGGTGAAGGAGTACTTCGGCATGGACGTCGGGCAGACGATCAAGACCTGGTCGGTGATGGAGACCATCATCTCCGTGGTCTCGCTGGGCTTCGTGCTGCTCCTGTCACTCGTCCTGTAGATCAGGACGGTCTTTCAACTCCCGCGCCCACAGCGGGTGTTCCTCTTCCGCCCACGCGCGGTCGACAGTCCCGGTGCGCATGCCGCGCCGGGACTCCGGCCGCGTCAGGGCCATGCCGATGTGCCCGGCGATCACCAGGCCCATGGCGAGAGCGAGCCAGTCGTGGACGAAGGTGGCGCTCGTACGCCACACCAGTGGCGCGAGGTCCGTGAACCACATCAGCAGTCCGGTGCCGAGCATCACCAGTACGGCGCCGGCGATCCACGCGGCGTACAGCTTCTGGCCGGCGTTGAACTTCCCGGCGGGCTGGGACGCGGCACTCGTGTCGCGCCGCAGCGCTGCCCGCAGCCACTGCCGGTCGTGCGGCCCGAACCGGTTGAGCCTGCCCAGGTCGGAGCGGAAGGCACGGGAGGCGAGGCCGACCAGGAAGGGCGCCGGGATCAGCAGCCCGGACCACTCGTGCACGGTGACCACGAGGTGGCGCCGGCCGACGAGTTCGGCGAGCTGGGGTACGTACAGACAGGCCGCCGTCGCGACGCACAGCAGCACCAGGCCGGCGGTGGCGCGGTGCACCCAGCGCTCGGCGCGGGTGAAGCGAAGCAGGCGGGCGGGGAGTTCAGACCGTAGGAGCATCGTCGCGTCCGTTCGAGCGGCCGACCCACGCGTCGACGTCATAGCCGCGCTCCTCCCAGTACCCGGGCCGGACCTCGCGGGTGACGGTGATGCCGGAGAGCCATTTCGCCGACTTGTAGAAGTACATGGGAGTGACGTACAGCCGCACCGGGCCGCCGTGGGCGTGCGTGAGCGGCTTGTCCCGCATGCGCAGGGCGACCAGTACGTCCTCGCGGCCGGCCTGCCGGAGGGTGAGGCTCTCGCTGTACGTACCGTCGAAGCAGGTGAAGCGGACGGCCCCGGCCTCCGGCTTGATACCCGCGGCGGCCAGCAGGCGTGACAGCCGCACACCCTCGAAGGGCGTGTCCGGGACCCGCCATCCCGTGACGCACTGGACGTCGCGCACGAGGCGGGTCTGCTCCATCGCCCGCAGGTCGTCGAGGGTGTACGTCGCCGGCCGGTCGACCAGGCCGTCGATCGTGAGCCGGTAGCTCTCCGGGCCCTTGCGCGGTACGGAGGAGGCGACGGAGTAGTAGCGGAAGCCGCCGCCGTTGGGCAGGAGGCCGGTCAGGCCGGTGGGGTCCTTGTCCGCGGCGGAGCCGAGGAAGGCTTCGAGCCCGTTCTGGAGGTACGGCGCGGTGGCCAGGCCCGCGGCGCCGAGGCCCAGCATGCCGAGGACGAGCCGACGGCCGACGGGAGCGCCGCCGCTGTCCGGGCCGGCCGGTGGTTGAGGAGTCACACGACAATTCGAACACCCGCGGCCTCCGAGGGCCAGTGGCCGCGGGTGCCCGTCGGAATTCCGGGTCGGATTCCGTCAGACCTGCCCAGCTTCCGGCCGGCTCGTGCCGGCCCGGCCCGGCTCAGACCTCCGTGGCCTGCTTCTCCAGTTGGAACGCCTCGTTGCCGAGTCCGATCCGGGCATGCACCTCGGGCTTCACCGAGCGCAGCACCGCGCCGTACACCAGGCCGCCGACGAGGGCTACGCCGATGATGCCCGGCAGGATCCAGTTCAGGGACGAGCCGGACCCCGCCCCCACCAGGATGCCGAAGTCCTTGACCGTGTAGAAGGCGATGCCCAGCAGGGCGACGGCGGCGATGCCGGAGGCGACGAGCCGTCCCGCCTGCGCGCGGCCGGCTCCCCGGCGGACGAAGAAGGCGATGACGGCCAGCGAGGCGGCGGCCATCAGCAGGATGACGCCGAGCGCGCCGACGTTGCCCATCCAGGTGAAGAGGTGCAGCACCGGCACGGTGGGGTCCCCGGCCGGCTTGTCGTCGGTGAACGCGAAGGCCAGGACGATGGCCAGGGACACGCCGGACTGGAGCAGCGACCCGGCGGCCGGGGCGCCGCTCGTCTTGTTCGTACGGCCGAAGGAGGCCGGCAGGAGGCCCTCGCGGCCCATGGCGAAGGCGTACCGCGCGACGACGTTGTGGAAGCTGAGCAGCGCGGCGAACATGCCGGTGACGAAGAGGATGTGGAGTACGTCGGTGAAGGTGGAGCCGAGCCTGCTCTCGGTGAGCGTGAAGAGGAGTCCGGGTCCCTGCTCCCCCGCCACCTTGACGATCTGGCCGGGTCCGGCGGCGACGCTGAGCGCCCAGGCGCTGAGGGCCAGGAAGAGCGAGGCGTAACCGACGGCGAGGAACATCACGCGCGAGACGACGATCTGCGGGCGGCTGGTCTCCTCGGCGTACACCGGGGCCTGCTCGAAGCCGACGAAGGCGGCGATGCAGAAGCAGAGCGCCGTGCCGAGCCCGGCGCCGGTGAGGGTCTCGGGGTTGAACGCCTGGAGGGACAGGCCCTCCTTGGCCGGGTCGGCGATCGCGGCCACGTCGAAGATCACGACCAGCGCGCACTCGACGACCAGCAGGACGCCGAGCACCTTGGCGTTGAGGTCGATCTTGAGCCAGCCGAGCGCGCCCACGACCAGCACCGCGACCAGCGCGGGGATCCACCAGGCGAGGGTGATGTCGAGGTAGGCGGCGAAGATGCCGGAGATCTCGAAGCCGAGGATTCCGTAGATGCCGACCTGCATGGCGCTGTACGCGACGAGGGCGACCAGCGAGGCTCCGGCACCGGCGGTCGGGCCGAGGCCACGGGCTATGTAGGCGTAGAAGGCGCCGGCGTTGTGGACGTGGCGGCTCATCTCGGCGTATCCGACGCTGAACAGCATCAGCACGACGCCGAGGATGACGAAGAGGAGGGGCTGGCCGACGATCCCCATCACACCGTATGTGGTGGGCATGACACCTGCGACGACCATGAGCGGGGCGCTCGCCGCCAGCACGGACAGCAGGAGGCCCGTCGTGCCGAGGCGGCCGGCCCGCAGCGCCCGCTCCTGCCCCTTGTACGTACGGATCTCACTGGCGCCGGTCTCTCTGCTTCTCTCGCTCGTGCTCGAACTGCCCGTCGACATGGCGGGGTTGTCCCTTCGCTTCGGTGAGGTGAGGTGAGGTGAGGTGAGGTGAGCTCGTGGGTGAGGTGGTGGGGCGGGGTGCCGCGGTGGGGTCCGGCGGCGGGGGCGGTCCGGTGCGCCGCGGCGTCATGCGAGCCCGAGCGCGGCGCTGCGCGCGGCGCGGAAGGCGCGGAGCGGGTCCCTGTGGGGGTAGGACCACGGGGCCTCGGTAGCGTGCGGCCCGACGCGGTTGAGGAGCGCGGCCGCCTCGGCGGGGCGCCCTTCGCATAGCTTCGCGTGGGCCAGGTAGTTGAGGTCGACCAGACGGCGCGGGTGCCCTTCGTGCTCCCACTCCAGCCACCAGTCGAACGCCGTCTTCATCACCTGGCGGGCGCGCCGGCCGGTCCAGTGGCCGGACAGTGCCGGGTCGTCCGGCACCTTGCCCGCGAGAGCGAGGGCACGGTACCGCTCGGCGTGGGCCACCACGGGGAGTACGGCGAGCGGGGAGTCGGCGGGAGCCTGTTCGGCGGCCCAGGCGGCGAAGTCGTACACCTCGTGGAGCGGGTCGCTCCCTATGTCGGGCCGCCGTTCGGCGAGGCGGGCGGCCATCAGGTGGTGGGCGTGATGGTGCTCCGGGTGGCGCAGCCGCACCTGGTCGAAGAGCTGCGTGACCTCTTCCTCCGTACCGAGGGACCGGGCCAGGAGCAGCAGGGCGAGCCACGGGGTCGGGTCGGCCGGCGACTGCTCGGCGGCGCGGCGGCATGCCTCGCGCGCGCGGTCCTCCGGCTCCTTGCCGCGCAGCGCGCCGAGGACGGTGGCGCATGCGATGAGGGTGACGGCGTCGGCGCTCTCGGGTTCGGCGAGCAGCCAGTCCCCGGCCCAGGCGGCGGCGCCGTTGGCCTCGGCGAGTACGACGAGACGGTGTCCCCGGCGGTCCCAGTCGTCGCCGGTCGCGGCGAGCAGGGAGCGGGCCCTGGTCCAGCGCCCCTGGGCCAGCTGGCCGCGTACGGTGACGAGTTCGGCGTCGTCGAGAGCGGCGTCGAACGAGGGGTCGGTACGGCGGCGCGAGCGGCCGAGGGATGGCGGAGGTGGGGGCATCCGCGGGTCCTCCACGGCGCAGTGTGCGAGCGTTTGATCACGCACAGCAAAGCGGTAGGGGGTAGTCCACGTCAAGGGCGGTCTAAACCAACTTTGCGCCGACATGGCGTAGTTGAAAGGGCACCGACCTGCGGAGACCGGTTTCTCCCGGGGCCTAGGCTGGTCCCCATGTCTCGATACCCATCGCTGCCGCCGTGTCTGCTGGCCTTTCCCGGACCGCTGCGGGACCGGCTGGTCGCCGCCGTGCTGTCGGGCGAGAAGGTCTCGACCACAGGTCTTCTCGCCGAGTACGAGGCGGAGAAGGAGGAACTGCCTCCGGTCGGCGAGCGGTCCGTGGTGATCGACTCCGACGGGCGCGAGGTGGCGGTGATCGAACTGACCGAGGTCCGGGTGCTGGCGCTCGGCGACGTGGACCTCCAGCACGCGCTGGACGAGGGCGAGGGCTACACCTCGGTGGCCGAGTGGCGCGCGGGGCACGAGAGGTTCTGGCACAGCGAGGAGATGCGGGAGGCGCTGGACGACCCGGGGTTCACGGTCGACGACACGACGATGATTGTCGCGGAACGCTTCCGGGTGGTCGAGCGGCCGGACGGCGCCGCCGTGCCGTCGCAGTCGCCCGCGTAGACGCCACCGCCACGACGGGTGACAGGGGCGCCGCGCGCGCCACCGGCCACGCGACCGCCTGCCGCCCCACCGGCCACGCGACCGCCCGCCGCCCCTCAGGCCACCGCCCGCGCCGCCGCGCGTCCCGCCGTACGGCCGGAGAAGAGGCAGCCGCCGAGGAAAGTGCCCTCCAGGGAGCGGTAGCCGTGAACGCCGCCGCCACCGAACCCCGCCGCCTCCCCCGCCGCGTACACACCAGGCAGCACACCGCCGCCCTCCGTGAGCACCCGCGAGGAGAGGTCGGTCTCCAGGCCGCCGAGCGACTTCCGGGTGAGGATGTGCAGGCGTACGGCGATGAGCGGCCCCGCCGCGGGGTCGAGGATGCGGTGCGGCGCGGCCGTACGGATCAGCTTGTCGCCCAGGTAGTTGCGCGCGCCGCGGATCGCCATGACCTGGAGGTCCTTGGTGAAGGTGTTGGCGATCTCCCGGTCCCGGGCGGTGATTTCGCGGCGCAGCCGCGCCTCGTCGATCAGCGGCTCCTTCGTGAGCGCGTTCATCCCGCGGACCAGCGACGCCAGATCCTTCTCGACCACGAAGTCCGCGCCCTTGTCCATGAACGCCTTCACCGGGCCGGGCACGTCGGCCCGCGCACGGCCGATGACGTCGCGGACGGACTTGCCCGTCAGGTCCGGGTTCTGTTCCGAGCCCGACAGGGCGAACTCCTTGCCGATGATCCGCTGGTCCAGGACGAACCACGTGTAGTCGTACCCGGTCTTCATGATGTGCTCGAGCGTCCCCAGCGTGTCGAACCCGGGGAAGAGCGGCACCGGCAGCCGCTCGCCCCTGGCGTCGAACCACAGGGACGAGGGACCGGGCAGGATGCGGATGCCGTGCTTGGCCCAGATCGGGTTCCAGTTCTGGATGCCCTCGGTGTAGTGCCACATCCGGTCGCGGTTGATCACGCGCCCGCCGGCCGCCTCGGTGACGCCGAGCATCAGACCGTCGACGTGTGCGGGTACGCCGGAGAGCATCGACGCGGGCGGGGTGCCGAGCCGCTCGGGCCAGTTGGCACGGACGAGATCGTGGTTGCCGCCGATGCCTCCCGAGGTGACGATCACCGCCTGGGCCCTGAGTTCGAAGGAGCCCGTCACCTCCCGGCTGCTCGCCTCTCCGCGCCCGGTCCCCGACGGCTCCAGGATCTCGCCGGTGACGGTGTCCACGGACCCGGCGCTGCGCGCGAGGCCGGTGACGCGGTGCCGGAACTTCAGCCGGACCAGGCCGCGCGCGACCCCTTCGCGGACGCGGCGCTCGAAGGGGGCGACGAGGCCGGGTCCGGTGCCCCAGGTGATGTGGAAACGGGGTACGGAGTTGCCGTGCCCGGTGGCGTCGTAGCCGCCGCGCTCGGCCCAGCCCACGACCGGGAAGAACCGCACGCCCTGCCCGTGCAGCCACGCGCGCTTCTCGCCGGCCGCGAAGTCGACGTACGCCTCGGCCCATGCGCGCGGCCAGTGGTCCTCGTCGCGGTCGAAGCCGGCCGTCCCCTGCCAGTCCTGGAGGGCCAGTTCGCGGCTGTCCTTGATCCGCATGCGGCGCTGCTCGGGCGAGTCGACGAAGAAGAGCCCGCCGAAGGACCAGTGCGCCTGGCCGCCGATGGACTGTTCGGGTTCCTGGTCCAGCAGGATCACCTTGCGGCCCGCGTCGACGAGTTCGGCGGTGGCCGCCAGGCCCGCGAGGCCCGCCCCGATCACGATCACGTCAGCGTCGTACGCCATGTGTTTCCGTCCTTGCCGGGGCGAAGTGGAGGCGAGAAGTTACCCGTGCGTCAGATCTTCGGCAGACGTGGGGCGGGGCGTCAACCGGTACGTGGCCGTGAGGTTTGATGGCCGGTATGACTCCTGCGAACCCCGGGCCCCCTGAGACGTGGCCGGCTCCCGCCGACGAGATCCTGGACGTCGTCGACGAGAACGACGAGGTGGTCGGGCAGGCCCCGCGCGGCGAGGTGTACGCCCGTGGCCTGCGCCATCGCTGCGTGTTCGTCCTGGCGCGGGACGGCGAGGGCCGGTACTTCGTGCACCGGAGGACGCCGGTGAAACTGGTCTTCCCCTCGATGTACGACATGTTCGTGGGCGGCGTCGTCGGCGCGGGCGAGTCCTACGACGAGGCGGCCCTGCGGGAGGCCGAGGAGGAGCTGGGGGTCAGTGGCCTGCCCTCGCCCGTACCCCTGTTCAAGTTCCTGTACGAGAGCGCCGACGGGGCGGGGGCCTGGTGGTCGTACGTCTACGAGGTGCGGTGCGAGCCGCCGGTCGCCCCGCAGGCCGAGGAGGTCGCGTGGCACGCCTTCCTGACCCGCGCGGAGCTGGAGCGGCGGATCGCGGAGGGCGCGTGGGAGTGGGTGCCGGACGGTCTCGCGGCCTGGGAGCGCCTGCGCGCGCTCGCGGGACCCGGGTCCTCGCATCCGGGGCCGGCCTGATCACGGCCTCCCCGGTCTCACCGCCGGCGCGCCCGCCGGGACTGTGCCCGCGCCGCGGGCTCCGGCGCGGGAAGCGGCCGGCACCGCGGCGTTGGCGGAGCCGCCGGCAGTCCGCCGGGTAGGGTGCGGCGGGTGACGGAGTTCGTGCGGAGTCTGCGGCTGTGGTTCGCGCCGCAGCGCGTCCGGGAAGAGGGCGAGACCCCCGACTACCGCTTCTCACTGGCCAATGAGCGCACCTTCCTCGCCTGGATCCGTACCGCGCTGGCTCTCATCGGCGGCGGCTTCGCGGTCGACCAGTTCCTGCCGGAACTGGCCTGGGGAGTGCGCGCCGGTATGGCGCTCGGGCTGCTGGCGGCCGGTGTGCTGTGCGCGCTTAGGGCCGTCAACCACTGGGTGCGCTGCGAACGGGCGATGCGGCGCGGCGAGGACCTCCCGGTCACCCGGTTCCCGACCGTACTGAGCCTCGTGGTGGCGGTCGTCGCCGTCCTCATGGTGGTGGTCGTCCTCTTCGGCTGGGAGGGCGGCGGTTGACCGGCCCGTCCGCCGCCGGTTCCGGACGCGGGTCCGTTCCCGGCCGTGTCCCCGCCAGGGATCCCGGTCTTCAGCCCGAGCGGACGCGGCTCGCCTGGCGCAGGACGACGCTGGCGTGCACGGTCGTGGCCGTACTGGCGGCGAAACAGGCGGTCCACGACGAGATCGGTGTGGCCGGGGTGGTCGCCGCCGCGCTCTGTGTGTTCGTGTGGCTGGGCTTCCTGCGCGTCGCCCACCGCCGTATCCAGGCCGTCGGCAGCTCGGCGCGGCCGGCGGCCATGCCGCTGCGGGCCGCGCTGACGGCGACGGCCTGCACGGTCGCATTGGCCTGCTTCGCCGTGGCGATCGTCCTCTGAGAGGCGCGCGCCGCAGGGCCGGAACACCAATTAAGTGGGCATTTCGGACTAACCTGGAGAGGGTGACGACCCATCCTGAACCGCAGCAGAGGTGAACGTCATGGCCACACTCCACCAGGAGCACACGACCCACGAGCACACGCACGGTCCGGACTGCGGCCACGCCGCGGTGCCGCACGGCGACCACACCGACTACGCGCACAACGGGCACATGCACCGCGCGCACTCCGGGCACTGGGACGAGTGCGAGTCGACGGATCACATCCCGCACAGCAGTCACTCCCATGAGCACGGCCGGGACTGCGGGCACAGCGCCGTCACGCACGGCGATCACCTCGACTACGTCCACGACGGGCACCGCCACGCCGCGCACGACGGCCACTGGGACGATCACTGAGCGGAGCGCGGAAAGCCGGACCGTTACGGGCCGTTCCGGACGTCTCCGGACGGTTTCGCACGCTTTCGGACGGCGCAGGACCTCCCTTCCCCCGGGCGGCACTCAACTGGCAGGCTCTGACCGACCAGTTCGGCCACCTGCCCACGGGGGAACCCCAGTGCCTGCCACTGATCCGTACACCGTTCAGCTCGCGCCCGGCGTGCACGCGTACATCCAGCCGGACGGCGGGTGGTGCCTGAACAACGCCGGGTTCGTCAGCGACGGTTCGTCGACCCTGCTCGTCGACACCGCCGCCACCGAGCGCCGCGCGCTCGCGCTGCGCGAAGCGCTCCTGGCGACCGGCGCACCGCTCCCCCGTACCGTCGTCAACACCCACCACCACGGCGACCACACCTACGGCAACGGCGTCTTCGCTCCCGGCGCCACGGTCGCCGGACACGACACCTGCCGCACCGAAGTGCTCGCCGCCGGGCTCCAGCTGCACCTGGTGTGGCCGGACAACGACTTCGGCGACATCACGGTCACCGCCCCCACCCTCACCTACAGCGACCGGCTCACCGTCCGGGCCGGCGGGACCGAGGTGCGGCTGATCCACCCCGGCATCGCGCACACCACGGGGGACTCGATCGTCCACCTGCCGGAGCACGGCATCGTCTTCACCGGCGACCTGGTGTTCCAGGGCGGCACCCCCTTCGTCCTCATGGGGTCGCTGAGCGGGTCCCTGCGTGCCCTCGGGGTGCTGCGCTCCCTCGGCGCGGACACCGTCGTCCCCGGCCACGGCCCCGTCACCGACCCGTCGGCGTACGACGCGACCGAGCGCTACCTGCGGTACGTCGCCGAACTCGCCGAGGCGGGGCACGCCAAGGGCCGTACGCCGCTGGAGACCGCCCGAGAGGCCGGACCCGGGCCCTTCGGCGGCCTGCGCGAGAGCGAGCGGCTCGTCGCCAATCTGCATCGCGCGTACGCCGAACTGGACGGCCTGCCGGAGGGTGCGCCGCTCGATCTGGTGGCCGCGTTCGGCGACATGGCGGCCATGAACGGCGGGAAAGCGGTCGCCTGCCACGCGTGATCCGCGTCTCGGGGTACGTCGGCACACTGGACGGCATACCGACTGGTCGGCATGATGAGTCACGACGTCCTGTCCGCTGGTCCACCGCGTCCACCGTGTCCACCGTGGCCGCCCCCCGGAGGTGCCCCCATGAGCGCAGTCCACCCGCCAGGTCTCGACCCCGAGCAGCTGCGCGGTCATCTCGACCGCGAGCGGCCCGGGCTGGTGAGCGGACCGCTCAGCGCCCGGCTCATCGAGGGCGGCCGGTCGAACCTCACGTACGCCGTCACGGACGGCACGTCCCGGTGGGTGGTGCGGCGTCCGCCGCTCGGCCACGTACTGGCCACCGCGCACGACATGAAGCGCGAGTACCGGGTGATCAGCGCGCTGCACCCGACCGATGTGCCGGTACCCGCGCCGCTGCTGCTGTGCGAGGACGAGTCGGTCATCGGGTCGCCGTTCTACGTCATGGAGTTCGTCGAGGGCGTTCCGTACCGTACGGCCGGCGAACTCGCCGCGCTGGGCGCCGAGCGCACCCGCGCCGCCGTGTTCGGCCTGGTCGACACGCTCGTGGCCCTGCACGCGGTGGACCCCGGCGCGGTCGGACTCGGTGACTTCGGCCGCCCCGAGGGCTTCCTCGACCGGCAGCTTCGCCGCTGGGGCAAGCAGCTCGACGCCTCGCGCAACCGCGAACTGGCCGGTATCGACGAGCTGCACGCCACCCTCGGGCGCTCGCTGCCCGACTCCCCCGCGCCCACCGTCGTGCACGGCGACTACCGGCTCGACAACGTCCTGATCGGCGGTCCCGACGACCGGATCAACGCCATCCTCGACTGGGAGATGTCGACCCTCGGCGACCCTCTCACCGACCTCGGCCTGCTCGTGATGTACAGCTCCGAGCTGGGACTGCCCGACTCCCCCGTCTCCACGACGGCCGGCGCCCCGGGCCACCCGTCGGCCCGCGAGATCGTCGAGCGGTACGCCGCCGGGTCCGGCCGGGACACCTCCGCCATCGCCTGGTACACGGCGTTCGCCTGGTTCAAGCTCGCCGTGATCCTCGAGGGCATCCACTACCGCTACACGCTCGGGCAGACCGTCGGCGCCGGCTTCGACCGGATCGGCGACCTCGTGCCCGTCTTCATCGAGCACGGCCTGACCACCCTCCAGGAAGGCTGAGACCCACCATGGATTTCGCATACGACGCACGGACCGAAGAGCTCCGCACCAGGCTCCTCGCCTTCATGGACGAGTTCGTGTACCCGGCCGAGGCGGTCGCGCACGAGCAGCGCGAGCGGCTCGCCTCGCCCTGGGACACCCCGCAGATCGTGGAGGACCTCAAGGCGGAGGCGCGCCGGCAGGGCCTGTGGAACCTCTTCCTGCCGGACGCGGAGTACGGCGCCGGGCTGACCAACCTCCAGTACGCGCCGCTCGCCGAGATCACCGGCCGCAGCCCGCACCTGGCCCCGACCGCGCTGAACTGCGCGGCGCCGGACACCGGGAACATGGAGCTGCTCGCGCAGTTCGCCTCGGACGAGCAGAAGAAGCAGTGGCTGGAGCCGCTGCTCACGGGCGAGATCCGGTCGGCGTTCGCGATGACCGAGCCGGAGGTGGCGTCGTCGGACGCGACGAACATCGAGACCCGGATCGAGCGGTCGGCCGACGGCTCCGAGTACGTCGTCACGGGCCGCAAGTGGTACATCTCCGGGGCGATGAACCCGGACTGCAAGATCTTCATCGTGATGGGCAAGACCGACCCGGACGGTACGGACGTCCGCCGCCAGCAGTCGATGATCCTGGTGCCGCGCGACACGCCCGGCGTCGAGATCCGGCGCGCGATGCAGGTGTACGGGTACGAGGACCACTCCCACGGCGGTCACGCCGAGGTCGTCTTCGACGGAGCGCGGGTGCCCGCGTCCGCCCTGGTCGGCGAGGAGGGCAGCGGCTTCGCCATCGCGCAGGCCCGCCTGGGACCGGGCCGGATCCACCACTGCATGCGGCTGATCGGCATGGCGGAGCGGGCGATCGAGCTGATGTGCCGGCGGGCGGTGGAGCGTACGGCCTTCGGCAAGCCGCTGGCCCAGCAGGGCGTCGTACACACCTGGATCGCGGACGCGCGGGTGGCGGTCGAGCAGCTGCGGCTGCTGGTGCTCAAGACGGCGTGGCTCATGGACACCGTGGGCAATCGCGGGGCGCACACGGAGATCCAGGCGATCAAGATCGCGACGCCGCGGGCGGTCGTCGACATCATCGACAAGGCGGTGCAGCTGCACGGCGCGGGCGGCGTTAGCCAGGACTTCCCGCTGGCGGAGCTGTGGGCGGGCGCGCGGACGCTGAAGCTGGCGGACGGGCCGGACGAGGTACACCAGCGGTCGCTGGCGCGGCGGGAACTGAAGAAGTACGTGTAACCCGGCCGGGGTGGGCGGGACTGCGGGCGGGCCGCCGCGCGTAAGTCCCCCCACCCCGCCCCCTTCACGAACCGGGGCGAGTCGGGAAAGCCTCACGCAGCGGCTCCGCCCGCGGGCCGCGTCACGGCCTACGGCCGCAGCGCCCTCAGCAGCAGGTCCGCCAGGTGGTCCGCGACCTGCTGCGGCGTCAGGGGCCCGTCCGGGCGGTACCACGTCGACAGGTGGTGCACCGATCCGAAGTGGTAGTCCACCACCAGATCGGCCGGGGTGGCGGTCGAGAAGACGCCCGCCTTCTGCCCCTCCTCCACCAGCGCCCGGAACCGCTCGTGGTACCGGCGCCGCTCCGCCCGCACCTGCTTGTCCTTCTCCGGACTCAGATGGTGCATCGACCGGAAGAAGATCGACGCGTCGTCGAGGTTGTCGATGGTCGTCACGACCACGTCCGCCGCCGCGTCCCGCAGCCGCTGCTCGACCGGCGCGTCGGCGTCCGCGAACGCGTCGAGCCGCTCCTGCTGGAGCCGCAGGACCCGCGCGTACACCTCGTGCAGCAGGTCGTCCTTCGAGCCGAAGTAGTGGTAGAGCGCGCCCTTGGTGACGCCGGCCGCCTCGACGATCTCCTGCACCGAGGTGCGGTCGTAACCGCGCTCGGCGAACAGGCGGGTGGCGGCGGCCAGCAGCCTCTGGGGGACGGGGATGCCGCTTCCGTCCGTCGTCCTGGCCATGTGCCGCCACCTGCCTTTCGTCGAAACAACCGGTTGAGGGTTCAGGAACGGGAACGCAGTTCCCGCCTGAGGATCTTCCCACTCGCCGTCTTGGGAAGTTCGGGCAGGATCTCCACTTCGCGCGGATACTTGAACGCCGCCAGCCGCTCCTCGCAGTAAGCGGAGATTTCGGACGGCGCGGTCTCGGAGCCCGGACGCAGGCTGACGTACGCCTTCACACTCTCCCCGCGGTACGCGTCGGGGATGCCGACGACGGCTGCCTCGCGCACCGCCGGGTGGGTGTAGAGGACGTCCTCGACCTCGCGCGGCCAGACCTTGAAGCCCGACGCATTGATCATGTCCTTCTTGCGGTCGACGACGTACAGCCAGCCGCCCTCGTCCATGAAACCGATGTCCCCGGTGCGCAGCTCGCCGCCGGGGAAAGCCTCGGCGGTCACCTCGGGGCGGCGCCAGTAGCCGGGCACGACCTGCGGGCCGCTGACGGCGATCTCGCCCTGCGCGCCGAAGGGCACGTCCGCGCCGTTCTCGTCGACGACGCGCACGACCGTGTCCGGCCCGGGCACACCGACGGAGAGGGTTCCCGAGGCCGGGTCGACCGGGGCTTCCTTCTCGGGCGGCACGGCCGCGCAGGGGGCGGTGCACTCGGTCAGGCCGTAGCCGTTGCGGATGTACGGGCCGAAGCCCGCCCGGAACTTCTCCACCAGCGCCGGGGGCACCGGCGCGCCGCCCGAGGAGATGACCTCGAAGGAGGCGAAGTGCTCCGGCGTGACACCGGGGGTCGCAGCCAGCGCCATGAAGGCGGTGGAGGGGCCGACGGTGTAGGCCGGGCGGTGCTCGGTGAACGCGTCGAGGACGACGCCGGGATGGAAGCGGTAGGCGAGGACGAGCGTGCCGGCGTTGGCGACACAGACGGCCAGTTCGCAGACCATGCCGGTGATGTGGAAGAGGGGCGCCAGGGCGAAGTACGCCGATCCCTCCGCTATGGGATGGCCGGTGCGCTGACGCTCGGCGTTGTACATGATCCCGCCGTGCATGTTCATGGCGCCCTTGGGCGTGCCGCTGGTGCCCGAGGTGTAGCTGATCAGCGCCACGTCGGTGGCGGTGAGCTCCCGGTCCGCCGGGGCGGCGAGCCCCTGGCGGGCGACGGTCAGCAGGTCGTCCGCGTCGGAAGCCGGAGCGGCCCGCTCGAAGTTGAGGACCCGGGTGTCGTCGCGGCTCTGGAGGTCGAGTTCGCAGGCGGTGAGGGTGATGCGTACGGACGAGTCCGCGGCGGTCTCGCGCAGGTACCCCTCCCACGCGCGGTCCGAGCAGATCAGCGCGGTCGCCTCGGCGTCCCCGAGCGCGTGCGCCACCTCGGCCGACTTGTACATCGGGTTGAGCGGTACGACGACGGCCCCGGCCTTCCAGGCACCGAGCAGGGCGATGACGAAGTGCGGGCTGTTCTGGAGCATGATCGCGACGCGGTCGCCGTGCCGCAGGCCCTTGGCGGCCAGGTGCCCGGCGACGGAGTCCGACAGCCCGTCGGTCTCGCGGTAGGTGAGGCGGCCGTCGAAGTAGGCGAGCGCGGTGTGGCCGGGCGCGCGCGCCACGGCGTCGCCGAAGGCGTGCAGCAGGGTGGCCGGCGGGTTCACGGGCGCCCGCTGGGCTTCGGTGAGCTGGGCGAGCCAGGGCTTGGCGGCGTAGAGCGACGCGGTCGGGGTGTCCTTGGTCGGCTCGCTCATCGGCCTGCTTCCTCCCACTTCCGCTGAAGGTGGTTCATGTTCGTCAGCCAGCGGTCGGGGTCCCCGGCGCGTGCCTGGTAGTACCCGGCGACCTCGGCGTGCGGCAGGATCAGGAAGCGGTCGGCGGCGATCCCGTCGAAGAGCGCGTCGGCGACGTCATCCGGCTCGATGGCGGTGGGCGCGAGAACCAGCTCGCCCGCCGAGCCCGCCGCGGTCAGCATGTCGGTGCGTACACCCTGCGGGCATATCGCGTGCACCTTGACCCCGCGGTGACGGTAGGTCAGCGAGAGCCATTCCGCGAAGGCCAGCGCGCCGTGCTTGCTGACGCTGTACGGGGCGGCGCCGACCATGGTCAGCAGGCCGGCCGCCGAGACGGTGGAGACGAAGCGGCCGCTGCCGCGCTCCAGCCAGTCGGGCAGCAGCGCCCTGGCGGCCCTGACGTGGGCCATCACGTTGACGTCCCAGGCCGCGGCCCAGACCGCCTCGTCGGCGAAGGCGTCGCCGGGTGAGGCGAGGCCGGCGTTGGCGCAGTACACGTCGACCCGGCCGCCGAGTGCTTCGCGGGCCTCGTCGACGACGGCGGAGGCGTCGCCCGCGACGGCGGTGGCGCCGGTCTCGTCGGCGATCGCCTTGATCTTCTGCGCGTCGAGGTCGTTGACGACGACGCGTGCCCCCTCGGCGGCGAATCTGCGCGCGAGGGCGGCTCCGATGCCGCCTCCCGCGCCGGTGACGACGACTCCCGCGTCCTGGAACTGGCTCATCTTGAGGCCCGCCTCTCCTGCCGATCCCGACGGCAACTTCGGCAGACTAACCGGTCGGTATGCCGCAGCGGAAGGGGCCGGTCGCCGCCGACCCGCCCGGCCCGGCTCGTTCCCCGCGGCGGTCTCGCGCGCTAGCGTGCGTGGCCATGACAGACGGCGCCGAGCACGGAGGTAC
Source organism: Streptomyces agglomeratus (assembly GCF_001746415.1). NCBI lineage: Bacteria > Bacillati > Actinomycetota > Actinomycetes > Kitasatosporales > Streptomycetaceae > Streptomyces > Streptomyces agglomeratus. The sequence goes on along the minus strand of NZ_MEHJ01000001.1, from coordinate 6,284,656 downwards.
GGGGATGAGCCTGTCCAGACGCGGATTGCTGGCCGCAACGGGGGCGGCGGGGGCCGCCGGGGCACTCGGCGCCACGCCCTCGGCGGCGGCCGGGCGCCCCGGGCGGTTCCGGGTGCGTACCGGCTTCGACCGGCTGGCCGCCGACGGGTACGCGCTCCTCGCGGGCCAGAAGGTCGGCGTCGTCACCAATCCGACGGGCGTCACCTCCGACGTACGCCACATCGTCGACGTCATGCACGCGGACGAGCGGGTGAATCTCGTCGCCGTCTTCGGACCCGAGCACGGCTTCCGCGGGACCGCGCAGGCGGGCGGCTCGCAGGGGCGCTACGACGATCCGGCGACCGGGCTGCCGGTGTACGACACGTACGTGAAGAGCGGGCAGCCGCTCGCCGACATCTTCACGGCGTCGGGCGTGGACACGATCGTGTTCGACATCCAGGACGCGGGCGCGCGCTTCTACACGTACATCTGGACGCTGTACGACTGCATGGTGGCCGCCGTGCTCGCCGGCAAGCGGTTCGTGGTGCTCGACCGGCCGAACCCGGTGACGGGGCGGGCGGCACTCGGCCCGGTCCTCGACAAGGCGTTCGCGACGTTCGTGGGGCGCGAGCCGATCGCACAGGCGCACGGGATGACGGTCTGCGAGCTGGCCCGGCTCTTCAACGGCGAGTTCCTGACGCGGCCGGTGGCGCTGGAGACGGTGAGGATGTCGGGCTGGCGGCGCGGCGACTTCTTCGACCGGACGGGCCTGCCCTGGGTGCCGCCGAGCCCCAACATGCCGACGCCCGACACGGCGCTGGTGTACTCCGGCACGTGTCTCTTCGAGGGCACGAACCTGTCGGAGGGGCGCGGCACGACGCGGCCGTTCGAGCTGCTGGGCGCGGAGGGCGTCGACCGGGCGTGGGCGGAGGCGGCGAACGCGGCCGGGCTGCCGGGGGTCCACTTCCGGGAGGCGTACTTCGCACCGGTGTTCTCGAAGTTCCAGGGGAAGACGGTCGGCGGCGTACAGCTGCATGTGCACGACCGGGACGCGTACGACCCGGTGCGCACCGGAATCGCCCTGCTGATCACGGCGAAGAGGAGCTGGAGCGGCTTCGCCTGGCGGGCCGACCACTGGATCGACAAGCTGACGGGCAACACGCGCGTCCGCACGATGATCGACGCGGGGGCGGGAACGGACGAGGTGGTCGGCGCCTGGCGGTCCGACCTGGCGGCGTTCAGTTCCGTACGGCGGGAGTACCTGCTGTACCGCTGACGCTCACCGGCGGCGGAAGGGCAGCCGGCGACGGCCCGTGGCGGTGGGCCCTCGCCGGCTCCTCCGGTGTGCGTACGGTGTGCGGTCCGCCTCCTCCTCAGCGGTGCGACGGGTACTCGGCCACCATCTGGAAGGTCGGGCGGTTCTGCCAGTGCATCGCCGGGTGGGTGAGTCCGCCCACCGCGCGGTGCACGATCGAATCGGCGCACCACTGCTCCCCGGCCTTGCAGCTCTCGTCACCCGGATAGACCTCGGTGGCGGGCCGCGCGACGGCCTGCTTCAGGGTGGCGAGGAGCGTGTCGCGGCAGGCGGAGAGTTCGCCGCCGCCGCAGTACGTCCTCGCCAGCGGGCCCTCGACCCGCTGCCCCAGGACCTTGCGGAGGTCCTTGTCGACGTAACTCCACCAGCCGTACTGGAAGGCGGAGCCGGCGTGCGCCCCGGTCGGGCCGTGGCCGGCCGACGGCGCCTCGTCGGTGCTGAGACTCCTGGTGAGTTCGCGGTACAGCTCGTCGCCGAGTCCGGGCCTGAACTCGGCCTCGACGAGCAGCGGCCACCAGGCGTCCATGATCCGCACCGCGTCGGGATGCGTGTAGGTCCGCGATCCCTGCGCCGTCTCCCGGCGCTGGGTCCCGGCCGCGCGCCAGGACTCCAGTTGCTGGACCGCCCCGGCGAGGTCGGGGTCGGTGACGGGCTTCGAGCGCAGCACCTTGAGGAGTTCGGGCAGGACGTCCTCGCCGCGCAGGTCCGTGACGGCCGCCTCGGCCATGGCCCGGGTCAGGGAGGCGCGGGTGACGCCGCCGTCCGCGACGAGCTTCCCGACGCGGTCGTCGAGGAGGTCGCCCCGGTGGACCGAGCCGTTGCCGAAGCCCGCCGCGGTGTAGTCCTCGGCCTGCTTGTTGTTCCAGGAGATGTAGTAGTCCTGGCCGGTGGACTGCGGGTGCTCGGCGGGCCGGGTGTAGGCGGCCGTGTTGAACAGCGGGTCGAAGTCCCGCCATTCGTACGCCTTCTCCGCCTTCACCGGCAGCGAGGCGTCGACCCCTTCGGCGCGCACCGGGTTCATGCCGCTGTTGTAGTAGGCGGCGGTGCGCGAGTCCGCGTAGAACCAGTTGAAGGCGTAGTCGATGCTCTCGGCCGCCTTCTGGAAGGACGCGGCGTCCCGCACGTACGACGGGTCGTTGAACATCTGGAAGCCGATGATCGAGTCGGCCTCGTGGCGGTAGGTCGAGCGCAGCGAGGTGTACGCGACGGGCTTGCCGCCGACGGTGGCGCGGTGCGTCACCGTGCCGTACTTCGTGCGCCAGACCTGCATCCGGTACGAGCCGGCCGCGGTGGAGTCGGCCAGGGTCGGCTTCCAGGCGTTGCGCTTCTCCAGCTTCTCCATGGGGGTGCAGGCGCCCCGGAAGAGGTAGTGGGAGGACGACTTGGAGGGCGCGGCGCCGCCGGGCTCGCACAGCTCCACGGCGTACGTGTCCGTGATGTCCTGCCCGGCGGAGGTGGCCGACCAGGCGTAGTCCTGGCCCCGGCCGAGCTGTACGTACATGCCGACGCCCGCGAAGGACGCGCCCCGGGCGCTGATGCCGGGTCCCTGGAGCTCCTGGAGCATGAGCAGTTGGGGGGCGAAGTAGCCGGTCTGGGGGCCGAAGACGGCGACCGGGTTTCCGCTCGCGGTGTGCTCGCCTGAGACCAGCAGGGCGTTCGACATGCCCCGCTTCTTCGTGAAGTCGGCGCCGGGCAGCACCCCGTCGTCGTACATGCCCTGGAGGGGCTTGAGCCGCTTCGGGGCGTCGACCGGGTCCTTCCGGCCGGCCTGCCCGGCCTTCGCCGCGCCCTCGCGGTCGTACACGAGCTGCTCGGGGGTCACGGAGCCGCGGTCGGGCAGGGCCGTCCCGCGCGGGTTCTCCGGTTTGCCCGCGTACGGGAAGCGGGTGCCGTCGTTGACGGTGAGGACGGCTTCCGGGTCGTTGCGCTGGCGGAAGGACTCCCAGACCTCGGTGCCCTCGGCGACGCCGTACTTCTGCTGCGCGGCGAGCAGCGACAGCGCGGCCTGGACCTCGCCGCCGCCTCCCCCGCCGAAGAGTCCGCCGACGACGGAGGCGAGCGCGATCAGGTCGGTGACCTTGAAGGGTTTGATCTCGCCGATGTTGGTGATCGCGTCGACCTTGCCGGTGAGGACGTACTCGCCGGGGAAGTACCGGCCCTTCTTGGCCTTCTCGCGGTAGGAGTTGATGCCGTCGACGTACGCCTGCGCGTCGGCCATCGCCAGCTCGCCTCGTTCGCCCTTGGTCGTCCGTATCCGCTCGACCTGGGCCTGGAAGTCCTCCTCGGTGTACGGGGCCTGCGGCCAGAACTGCTGCTCCAGGCCCTGGTTGGCGAGGGCGCCGCCCGCGAAGGAGGTCAGTTCGCCGCGGCCGATGTGCCGGAAGAGGTCCATGAGCCAGAGCCGGTCCTGGCCCGCCGCGTAACCGGCGCCGAATTCGGTCCCGTAGCGGGTGGTGCCCTTGATGTGCGGGACGCCGGTCGCCTTGTCGCGGGTGATGGTGACGTCGTCGCGGGGCCGGATCACGGAGGCCGCCTGGCCCTCGGGGACGCCGAAGGAGCCGTCGTTGAAGAAGTCGGTCAGTTTTTCGTCGGTCAGGCCCTGGTGGCCCGCGACGAGGGCGTCGTACTTCGCCATCTGGTCGGAGCTGTGCGCGGGACGGGTGCCGAGGACGCGGTGGGCGAGGATTTCGGCGAGGGTGGCGTTGCCGTTCTGACCGGGCGGCAGGATGTCGTCGCACTGGCCCCGGCAGTGGTCGGTGACGGGGCTCGCGACCTGGTCGGGGGCGGTGTCGGCGGTGGCCGTGGGCAGGGGGGACAGCAGGCCGGCGGCGAGGGCAATCACCGCTGCCGACAGGGCTGTTCTGTGCCGTGCGGGACCGGTACGTCGTCGTCGCATGCGTGGGCTCCTTGGGGGAGGACGGTGCGACGGAGGTTACTGGCGGTACGGTGCGGCCGGAAAGTGAGCATGCGTCACCTTTTCGAAATCCCCACTGATAAGGTCCATTCGATTTTCGATGGAGCCGAATGGGGCACCCGTACGTCCACTCTGTGACGCCGAAGTACCAGCGACGGAGGTGGCAAGTGCAATGGCCGGTTTCCGAAGTCTTGCGAGACAGGTGCGCGACCCGCGGTGCGACCTGGCACTGCGGCGGTATTCGCTGCGCAAATGCTTGGAGCGATTTGCCCCTTATGGGCACCGGGCGACCTGGGATCATCTGTGTTCGAGGCACAGGATCGAACCGGAGGACAGGGCGCCCGATCCTGCGCGGCTGGTGGCCGCGCTCGACGAGTTGGAGGAGGCGCGGGCCGTCTGGCTCGCCTACGAAGTGGAGTTCGCCCACCGCCGCAAGCGCGAGAAGCACGACGGGCTGCGGCGCCCCGGCTCCTTCGACGACTGGCACCGCCGCACCTGGGGAGGGTGCGGAGTGGCCTGGTGCGACGATCCCGCCGTCCATCCGGTGGCACCGCTCGGCGACGTACTGCGCCGGCTGATCTCCGCCCTGGAGTCCGACCCCGGGGAGACCTGCCCGGTGTGCGCGGAGAGCAGGATCGTCTGGAGGCAGGGGCTGGCGCACGACCCGTGGTTCGGGCCGGTCTGCACGGGCTGCGGAATACTGGTGCCACAGCCCGTTCTGACCCCCGAGGCGCTGGCGGAGTCCAAGAGAATACGGCGCAGGGAACTGGCGTCCGTGGCGTGAGCGCGCGGGGGCGCGGCGCCCGTACGGCCGCCGCGCCCGCGCGTTGCCCGTGCCGCGACCCCCCGGGTGGTCCGGAGGCTCCGGGGGCGGCTCAGACGCGCCGCTTCTCCCTGGCCCCCTGCCCGTTCCGGCGCTCCGGGAGCAGCCGGGAGCCCGCCATGCGCTCCCCGATGACGTCGTCGGGGTTGGACAGTACGCACGTCTCCAGCGACAGACAGCCGCAGCCGATGCAGTCGGTGAGGTGGTCGCGGAGCCGGCTGAGCTGCGTGATGCGCTCGTCCAGCTCGGAGCGCCACGCCTCGGAAAGCCGCGCCCAGTCCTCGTGGTTGGGCGTGCGCTCCTCGGGAAGTTCGGCCAGGGCGTTCCTGATCGTGGCGAGCGGGATGCCGACGCGCTGGGCCGCGCGCACGAAGGCGACGCGACGCAGGGCGTCACGGCCGTAGCGTCGCTGGTTGCCCGCGGTCCTGCGGCTGGAGATCAGGCCCTTGGACTCGTAGAAGTGAAGGGCGGACACGGCGGCGCCGCTGCGCGCGGACAGCTGGCCGACCGTGAGCTCGTGGATCTTCTCTGGTATCTGCGGCACTCCCCGAACCCTACTGGGCCTCCGTTGACAGAACCCGGGAGCCCAATCATGCTGAGCAAGCGCTTAGACACCCAAGTGGTCGGAGCTTGATGGTGCAGCCGTACGAGAGGCAGGGGCCGGGACATGGCAGAGCCGAGGATCTTCACGTCCGCCGAGGAACTGCGCGCCGGGGTCGGCGAGCAGATGGGGTACAGCGAGTGGCTGGAGGTCGACCAGAAGCGGATCGACCTGTTCGCCGAGGCGACCGGTGACCACCAGTGGATCCACGTGGATCCGGAGAAGGCCGCGGCGGGCCCGTTCGGGACGACGATCGCGCACGGCTATCTGACCCTGTCCCTGCTGCCGGCGCTCGTCCCGCAGATCATGCGGGTCGAGGGCATGAAGATGGGCATCAACTACGGCTCCAACAAGGTGCGCTTCCCGGCCACCGTGCCGGTCGGCTCGCGCCTGCGGGCGACCGCCGTGCTCAAGGACGTGACGGAGGCGGGCGGCGGCGTACAGGTGACGGCCGTCGTCACGGTGGAGCGCGAGGGCGGCGACAAGCCGGCGTGTGTCGCGGAGTCGGTGTCCCGCTACTACTTCTGAGACGCTCGCCCCCGCGCCGCTACGGCCCGCGGGCCGTTACCGGTTCTTCGCGGCGACCATCCTGAGGACGAGGTCGGCGTACAGCTCGCCGACCTCGTCGGGCGTCCTGCGTCCCTGGGCGTTGAACCACCGCGCCACGTCGATGCACAGCGACAGCACCGCGAGCGTGGTGCCGGGGACGTCGGGGACGTCGAACTCCCCCGCCTCCACACCGTCGTTCAAGATGCGGCGCACGGCCGCGTCGGTGCGCCGGCGCAGCTCGACGATCTCGCTCCGGTGCTCGTCGCTGAGCGCGTCGAGTTCGTACTGGACGACGCGCGCGGTGGTGTGCCGTTCCGCGTGCCAGCGGACGAAGGAGCGTACGGCGCCGTCGAGCCGCTCGGCGGCCGTGCCGGGGGCCTGCGACGCGGCCTGGAGGATCTCCAGGGCCTTGTCGTGCCCGATGCGGCTGATCCGGTGGAGCAGCTCTTCCTTCGTCTTGTAGTGGATGTAGAGCGCCGCCGGGCTCATCCCCGCGCGGCCCGCGATGTCGCGGGTCGTGGTCGCGTGGTAGCCGCGCTCCGCGAACGCCTCGACGGCGGCGACCAGGAGCTTCCTGGCCGCCTCGGGGGTGACCTCACCCCACGGCGTGGCCGTGTCGTCGCGTGGCTCGGCCGATTCCTCCGCCGCACTCATGGCTCGCCCCTTCCGTCCGACAGGAACGAACACCATACCCCGAAGGTGAGCAAGCGCTTAGAACCTGCCGGTACTCACAGCTTCTGGAAGGGGTCGTGCTCGGCGAGGAGCTTCTCCAGGCGGGCCTGGTCGACACGGCTCACGATCTGCCCGGCCTCCTGCCGGTCCCTGATCACCTTGGCGAGGGTGAAGGCAGAGGTCACCAGGTACAGGACGCCGATGCCGAGAAAGGCGCGCACCCACGGGTCGGCGTCCATGTACAGGATGCCGAGGGTCACCGCTCCCAGGGCCACCACGAAGGCGGCGACCGCCTGCCCGTAGTAGGCCGTCGTGTTCTGCTGCTTTACCGGTGTGTCGCTCATGACGACAGCATGGCCAGGAGCGGCGCGGGTCACATCCGCTCACGTACTCACCTCAGGTACTCAGGCGCCGGACGGCCCGACGGCCCCCCGCGCCTGGTTCAGAAGGCCGAGACTCCGGTCAGGGCGCGGCCGATGACGAGCTTCTGGATCTGGCTGGTGCCTTCGTACAGCGTCATCACGCGGGCGTCGCGCAGCAGTTTGCCCGCCGGGTACTCGTCGATGTAGCCGTATCCGCCGAAGACCTGGAGGGCGTTGTTCGCGGCCCGTACGGCGGCCTCCGACGCGAAGAGCTTCGCCGTCGACGCCTCGGTGACGAAGGGCCGGCCGCGGTCGATCAGATCGGCGACGCGCCAGGTCAGCAGCCGGGCCGCGTCGACGTCCACCGAAATGTCGGTGATCAGCTCCTGTACGAGCTGGTGGTGCGCGATGGTCCTGCCGAACTGCTCACGCTCGGTGGCGTACTTGACGGCCGCGTCGAGGGCGGCCTGGGCTATGCCGACACAACCGGCGGCGACCGACATGCGGCCCTTCGCGAGGGCCGACATGGCGACCGAGAAGCCCTTGCCCTCGGGCGCCATCATCGCGGAGGCGGGGACGCGTACGTCCTCCAGGAACAGCTCGGCGGTCGCCTGTCCGCGCAGCCCGAGCTTGCCGTGGATCTCGCGGCGGGTGAGACCGGGGGTGTCGGTGGGGACGAGGAACGCGGAGACGCCCTTGTGGCCGGGGGCGTCGGTGGAGCGGGCGAAGAGCAGCACGACGTCGGCCCAGGTGCCGTTGGTGATGAACATCTTGGAGCCGTTGACGACGTAGGTGTCGCCGTCGCGCACGGCGCGGGTGGTGAGGTTCCCGGCGTCGGAGCCGGTACCGGGCTCGGTGAGCCCGAAGCAGCCGACCAGTTCACCGGAGGTGAGGCCGGGCAGCCACTGCCGTTTCTGCTCCTCGGTCCCCCAGTGCGCGATGGTTTTGGCGGCCAGACCGAGCGATACGGACACGATGCCGCGCACCGACGAGTCGCCGCGGCCGAGTTCCTCGGTGACGAGGCAGTACGCGAGGTGGTCGCCGCCGGAGCCGCCGTACTCCTCGGGGATCGTCAGGCCGAGGAAGCCGAGCCCGCCGAGCTTCTTCACGATCGCGCGGTCGACGCTCTCGGCGCGGTCCCACTCGACGACGTGCGGCCTGATCTCGCGGTCGGTGAAGTCCTTGGCGAGCTGCCGCACCGCGGTCTGCTCCTCGCTGAGCTCCAGATTCATCCCGGCACCCCACTCGTATCCCGGTTAATTAGCACTGCTAGTTTCTGGCTGGCATGCCTACTATGTGCCGCATGGCCCGACCGCGCAAGCCCCTCCTCAGCCGTGACCGCATCGTCGGCGCGGCGAGTGCGCTCGTGGACTCCGAAGGGCTCGGCGCCGTCTCCACGCGCCGGCTCGCGGCAGAGCTCGGGGTCAGCGGACCGTCGCTCTACAACCACTTCCGCAACAAGGACGAGATCCTCGACGCGGTCGCCGACGGGGTGAGCGCCAAGGTCGATCTGTCGATGTTCGACCCGGCGGACGGCCGCGACTGGCGGACCGCGCTGCACGATTACGCCGTCTCCTACCGCGCGGCCCTCACCGAGCACCCCAACATCGTTCCGGTGCTCGCCCGCGGCCCCGGCCGGCGCCCGGCCGGCCTGCGGGTGGCCGACGCCGTGTTCGGGGCGATGGTCCGGGCCGGGTGGCCGCCCGCCCAGGCGACGTACATCGGCGCGCTGATGCGGTACTTCATCACCGGCTCGGCGCTCGGCTCGTTCGCGAGCGGCTTCGTCGACGACGAGACGGCGTACGACCCGGAGGACTATCCGCACCTGGGCCAGGCGCATCTCCTCGCGGAGCGGCGGCAGAAGGTCGACGAGGGCGCGTTCGAGACGGGGCTGCGGGCGCTGATCGAGGGTCTGGCGTTGCAGTACGAGCAACTCTCACCCGCCAAGGAGCGGCCGGGGACGGTTCGGCGGACGCCGAAGGGCCGCTGACGCATCCTGACACCATGAACTCCGTACACTCCGCCGCGTCCCCGGTGGCTTCCGCGTCTCCGGCCCCCGCGACACCCGGGTCCGCGGCCACCGTGTCCGTGTCCCCCGCCGGGCGGCTCGCCGCCCTGGCCACGCTCCTCGCGGACGAGACGCGGGCCTCCTTCTGCCTGGCGCTGCTCGACGGGCGGGCCTGGACGGCCGGTGAACTGGCGCGTCACGCGGGGGTGGCCGCTTCCACCGCGAGCGAGCACCTCGGCAAGCTGGTCGCGGGCGGCCTGCTCACCGAGGAGCGGCAGGGCAGGCACCGGTACGTCCGTCTCGCGGACCCGGCCGCCGCCCACCTGGTCGAGGACCTCGCGGGGCGGGTGGCACTGCCGGGAGACGGGCAGGGCGACGCGCCGCGCTCGCTGCGGGCCGCGAGCGCGAGCAGCGCGATGGCGCGGGGCCGCACGTGTTACGACCACCTCGCCGGACGGGTCGCCGTCGTGATCGCGGACGCGATGACGGTCCGGGGTCTGCTGGTCCAGGACGCCGGGTTCGCGCTCACGGAAGCGGGGCTGGACTGGTTCGGCGCGCTGGGCATCTCCCTCGCGCACACGGGTCGGCGCCCGTTGGTCCGTTCCTGCCTCGACTGGACCGAGCGCCGGCCGCACCTGGCGGGGACGGCCGGGGCGGCGCTGTGCCGTCACGCGCTGGACGCGGGATGGTGCGTACGCATCGGCTCGCAGCGGGCGGTGAAGGTGACGCGGGAGGGGGCACGGGCGCTCGGGAGGTCCTGGATGTCGAGACGCGGGCGCTGGGCCTCTAGTCCCGTACTTCGCGGGTCGTTGATTCGTATGGTGTGACCGGTCCGGGAGTGTCCCGGGCCGGTCGCAGGGCGTTGGTCCGGATGTGTCGATGACTTCCCGGTCCCCGCGGCCACGATCTGAGCGTCAGCGCCTTGAAGTGGTGGTGACGTCCGTGGTGGAAAAGCGTCTGGGCGCTCTGCCTGTCGCTGCCGAGTTTCTGCGCCGGCTGGACGTGGCCGGGATCGTCGACGAGGTGTGTCCAGGCGGCGCGAGCGCGCATCTGACGCACGGGCAGGTCATCGAGGCGCTGGTGGCCAACCGGCTGACCTCGCCCGCACCGCTGGTGCGCGTCGGGGACTGGGCCCGCACCTGGGCGGTGGAGGAGGTCTTCGGCATCACACCAGACCTCCTCAACGACGATCGCCTGGCCCGTGCGCTGGACGCGATCGCCCCGAAGCTGGAAGTCGCCGCCGGCACCGTCGGCGCGCGGGCGATCACCGAGTTCGGGATCGACGTCTCGCGGCTGCACTGGGACATGACCAGCATGTCCGTCCACGGCGCCTTCCCCGCCCAGGACCAGGACGAGCAGTACCCGCTGATCGCCTGCAACGGGCATCCCAAGGACCGGCGGCTGGACCTGAAGCAGATCCAGACCGGGCTCGCGGTGACGGCCGACGGCGGGATCCCCGTGCACTCCCGGGTCTTCGACGGCGCCGCCGCCGAGGTCCGTCAGGTCGTCGGCGCGATGAACGACCTCAAAGCGATGGCCGGCACCCGCGAGTTCTTGATGGTCGCCGACTCCAAGCTGGTGTCCTACTCCAACATCACCGCCCTGCTTGAGGCCGGGGTGGAGTTCGTCGCGCCCGTCCCAGCCGCGCAGATCAAGGACGAGGTCTACGCGGTCCTGGATCCTCAGCGGGGCGAGCCCGTCGACCGGGTGCCTGACGGGACGAGAGGAAACCCGAGGCGGAACGGGAGACCTACCGGGTCCTGGAGGACACCCACACGCTGACCGGCCGCCGCAAAAGCGATCCGCCGCTGACCGTGCGCCGGATCCTGGTCCACTCCACCGCCGTCGCGGCCGGCCAGCAGGCTGCCCGGGCCAAACGACTGGCCAAAGCCGCCGAAGACCTCGACAGGCTCACCGCCGCGGCGGGCGGACGGCACTACAAGACCAGAGAGAAGATCGTTGCCAGGATCGGCGTCATCGCGACCAAGCGCCGCGTCACCTCCTGCCTGCGCTGGCACATCACCACCGACGAGCACGGCACCCCCAGCCTCACCTGGCACTTCGACCAGGACGTACTGGGAGCCGAAACAGCCGTCGACGGCTGGTGGGCGCCGATCACCAGCGTCCCGGCCGAGAAAGCCGGCCCGGCCCACGTCCTTATCCATTACAAGGGCCAGGGCACCGTCGAACGGCGTTACCACGACTTCAAGGGCCCCCTCGCGGTGGCACCGGTCTTCGTGCAGCACAACCGGCGCGTCGCCGCGCTGATCCAGGTCATCTGCCTGGCCCTGCTCGTCTTCTGCCTGATTGAGCGGCAGGTTAGACGCGCGCTCGGCCCCGACGAGACCATGCCCGGCCTCTACCCGGACAACCGCCGCGTCCGCCCCACCGGCCGGATGATCCTCTACCAGCTCGGCGAACTCACCCTGCGGATCGGCAACGTCACCGACCCGCCAACCGTCCAGATCAACCGCGGCGTCCAACTCCACCTCCTCGACCTACTCGACACCGACATCACGCAAACCCGCTGGCCACAGACCAAAAACGGTCACCCGCGAAGTACGGGTCTAGTACGGCGCGGCCGACGCGCCGCCCGTTCACGTGCCGCGCCCCTCGTCCCGTGCGGCGGACCCGCTCCAGCACAGTTCGGCGCGCGCCGAACGGTCACGGCCCTACCTTCAGGGGCATGACGACATCCACCCCGGACGCCCGCGCCGTGCTCCGCGACCCCCGGTTCCTCGTGCCGCGAGCGCCCTCCGGCGGCGCGCCCGGCACCATGCGCTGGCTGCGCGCAAGCGTGGCCCGCTTCAGCAACGGCGCCGCGCACACCCGTCGCCGGGCCCTGGCCGAGGGCGAGTTGGCGCGCCTCGACCCCGCCGCCCTGCGGGAAGCCGCCAGGGTTCTGACCCGGACAGCCGCCCCGGACGCGGCGCCCTATGTACCGGTGGCCGTCCTGGGCGCCGCGCTCGGGGCGCGCGGGGAGGTCGTCGCCGCGACGCGTGCGGTGGCGGCGGCGTACCAACCCGGCGCGGCACCGGAGCTGACGGCACGCGCCGACCAGGGCGTACGCACCCTGGCCGGCCTGCTCCCGGACGGCGGGCCCGAGAGCGTCGCGAACCGGATCGGGCTTCTCGTGCAGACCTGCGACGCCACCGCCGCACTGATCGTCAACGCCCTCGCCCGGGCGGCCGAGCGCCGAACCGGCCTCCCCGTCGATGACTTGGTGGCCGACACCCTGCGCCTGGCCCCGCCCGTGCGCCGCACGCGGCGCGTCGCCGCCGCCGGAGCCGCGCTGGACGGCCGGCCCGTGCCCAAGGGCAGCGACGTTCCCGTGGACCTGGCGTCCGCCGACGCCCCCTTCGGCCACGGCATCCGCCCGTGCCCCGGATCACGGCACGCCCTGGCCCTGGCCTGCGGCGTGCTCGACGTACTCCTGGAGGACAACCGCTCGTGAACCAGCACCGGTACGACGCGTTCCGCGACCTGCACCACCGGCCCGGGACCCCGCTCGTCCTCCCCAACGCCTGGGACCACGCCTCCGCCGCCGCACTCGCCGCGGCCGGTTTCGCCGCCATCGGTACGACCAGCCTCGGCGTCGCCTCGGCCGCCGGCAAACCGGACGCGACCGGCACGGCACGGGAAGAGACGCTCCGCCTCGGGCGCGGGCTCGCGCGGCTTCCGGTCCCCGTCACCGTGGACATCGAGGGCGGCTTCGGCGCGGACGCGGACTCGATCGCGGCGCTCGCGGCGGATCTCGTACGGGCGGGAGTGGCCGGGGTGAACATCGAGGACGGCCGCCCGGACGGCACCCTCGCGCCGCTGCCCCTCCAGCGGGAACTGATCGGTGCCATGAAGGAGGCCGCGCCGACGCTGTTCGTCAACGCGCGCACGGACACGTACTGGCTGCCGGGCCATACCGGCGAGACGGCGCGGCGGCTGACCGCCTACCAGGAGGCGGGCGCGGACGGCTTGTTCGTACCCGGATTGCAGGACGAGCCGGTGATCGCGGCCCTGACGGCGGAGTACAGGGCGCCGCTGAACATCCTGTACGCGCCCGGCCGGCTGACGGTCGCGCGTCTGGCGGAGCTGGGGGTGGCCAGGGTGAGCACGGGATCGCTCCTGTTCCGGGCGGCTGTTCAGCACGCGGTGGACCTGGCCGGCGCGGTGGCCCGCGGCGAGGGGGACGCGGACGCCGGGGGCGTGGTGGCGTACGCGGTGGCCGACGGCTGGGCGGACGCGTACCGGATGTGACGGAGCCGGGAGGGCGGGCACGGGCACTGCGCCCGCCCCGGGCTCCCGCCGCTCCCACGCCGCACGGGCCGCGGGCCGCCGGCTGAGCGGGAAGGTTCCCGCCCAGCCGGCGGCCCGGAAGGCCCGAGGCGGGGTCAGGACCCGGCCGGCGCCTCGGCGTGCGCCGCCTCGGCCGGAGCGGCCTCGGCCGCCGCCGCCCGGTTGGCCAGGATCTTGATCGAGACCAGGGCGATGACAGCCAGCCCGATGATGTACGCCGACACCGCCATCGACGTGCCGGTCGCCTCGAGCAGCAGCACCATCATGAACGGCGCCAGGCCGCCGCCGAAGACCGCCGCGATCTGGTAGCCCAGCGACGCCCCCGTGTACCGCATCTCCGCGGTGAACAGCTCGGCGAACAGCGCCGCCTGCGGCCCGTACATGATGCTCAGGAAGCAGCTGGTCACGAACGTGCCGACCGCCAGCCACAGCAGCGACTTCGTGTCGATCAGCAGGAACATCGGCACCGCCCACACCAGCAGCCCCACCGCGCCCAGTGCGTAGATGCGCAGCCGGCCGATGCGGTCGGAGAGCGCCGCCGAGGCGGGGATCAGGACGAGCTGGGTGAGGCTGACGCACAGGGAGACGGCGAGGACCGCGCTGCGTTCCATCTCCAGTTCGCGGGTCGCGTAGTCCAGCACCCCGGTGATGATGATGTAGAAGGTCGCGGTGTTGACGGCGAACGACCCGCCCGCGAGGAAGACCGTGCCGAGGTGCTTGGTCAGGATCGTACGCAGTGGTGAGCGCGCCGCGCCCTTCTCCTGCTCCGCCAGCGCCTGCTCGGCCTCCCGGAAGGCCGGGGTCTCCTCGACCCGTGTGTGGATGTACCAGGCGAGCACCAGCACCAGCACGCCGACGAAGAACGGCACCCGCCAGCCCCAGGACGCGAACGCGCTCTCGCTGGTCGTGGCGCCCGCGACGAGGAAGACGGTGTTCGCCGTGACGACGCCGATGGGAACGCCCAGCTGCACCAGGCTTCCGTACAGGCCGCGCTTGCCCTCGGGGGCGTACTCCGTGGCCATCAGCATCGCGCCGCCCCACTGGGCGCCGACGGCGATGCCCTGCATGACGCGGAGCAGGACGAGCAGGACGGGTGCGGCGATGCCGATGGTCTCGTACGTCGGCAGGAGGCCGATGCCGGTGGTGGCCAGGCCCATCAGCGTCAGGGCCAGGACCAGCATCGGCTTGCGGCCGTGCTTGTCGCCGAAGTGGCCGGCGATGACACCGCCGACGGGGCGGGCGAGGAAGCCGACGGCGAAGGTCGCGAAGGCGGCGAGCACGCCCGCCGACGAGCTGCCGGACGGGAAGTACAGGTCGCCGAGCACGAGGGCCGCGGCGATGCCGAAGACGAAGTAGTCGTACCACTCGACGGCCGAGGCGAGGGCGGCGGCGGTTGCCACCTTGCGCCGGTTGCGGTCGTCCGGCGTGGCTGCCGTGGTGCCCGTGAGCGGGGAAGATGCCGTGTCCATGCGGTGCACACTCCGGTGGGTGCGGGGCGGGGAGGGGGACGAGAGGGGGGTGGCTCCGAGACGTGCCGGGACCGTACCGACCGGATGGTACGGAGGTCAACGGGTCCGGGGCCGCGACTTTCCCGCCGCCTCGCCCGTCCCCGCCGCGACCCGTCCGCGGGCAGCACGAGCACCCCGGCCGCGCAGGGGCGGCCGGGGTGCCGGGGTGGGGCGTGAATCGCCCCGGGAAGGCGTTAGAAGACGACCAGCGCGCGACCGCCCTTGCCCGCGATCATGTTGTCGAAGGCGGCGGGAATGCCGTCGAGCCCGATCTTTTCCGTGACCATGCTGCCCAGGTCGAGGCGGCCGGCGCGGATGTGCCCGGCGAGTACGGGCAGGTCGCGCGCCGGGTCGGAGTTCCCGTACACGCAGCCCGTCAGCGTACGGCCGAAGTGGAAGATCTCCAGGGCGTTGAAGGTGACCTGCTGGTCCTTGCCGCCGATGCCGACGACCGTGGTGCGGCCGCCGCGCCGGGTGGAGTCCCAGGCCGTACGGATGGTGACGGCCCGGCCCACGCACTCGATCGCGACGTCCGCCCCCTGCCCGCCGGTGAGCTTGCGGATCTCCCTGGCCGTCGTCTCGGAGGCGATCAGGAAGTCGGTGGCTCCGGCGGCCCGCGCCAGTTCCTCCTTCTCCGGCGAGACGTCGACGGCGACGATCCGCCCGGCCCCGGCGATGCGGGCGGACTGGAGGACGGCGAGTCCGACCCCGCCGACGCCGAAGACGGCGACCGACTCGCCCTCGCGGACCCGCGCGCTGTGGTGGACGGCTCCGTAACCGGTGAGGACCGCGCAGCCGAGCAGCGCGGCGTCGGTGAGGGGGATGCCGTCGGGCACGGGCAGGACACAGTTCGCGGCGACGACGGTCTCCTCGGCGAACGCGGCGACGTTCAGGCCGGGGTGGAGGTCGGTGCCGTCGGCGGTACGGGCGTACACATCACCGGTGCCGGACAGGGCGTTGGCGCACAGCCACACCTCGCCGATGCCGCAGTGGTGGCAAGCGCCGCAGGACGGAGCCCAGTTGAGGGCGACCGCGTCACCGGGGGCGACGTGCGTGACGCCCTCCCCCACGGACACGACGGTGCCCGCGCCCTCGTGGCCGAGTACGGCGGGAACCGGCACCCTCATCGTGCCGTTGGAGAGGGAGAGGTCGGAGTGGCAGACCCCGGCGGCGGCGAGACGGACCCTCACCCGGCCGGGGCCGGTGGCCGGAAGGTCGATGTCGGTGATCTCCAGTGGAGCACCGACGGCGGACAGGACTGCGGCGCGGACGCGGGACATGGTGTGGGTGGCTCCCCGGCTCAGAACTGGAGGGACTTGGTCTGGAGGTACTCGGAGAGGCCGTGCGAGCCCAGCTCGCGGCCGACGCCCGACTGCTTGTAGCCGCCGAAGGGCGCGAGCGGGTTGAAACGGCCGCCGTTGATGTCGACCTGCCCGGTGTCCATGCGGCGCGCGAAGGCCACGGCCTCGGCGTCGTCGGCCGCCCAGACGGCGCCCGCGAGGCCGTAGACCGTGCCGTTGGCGATGCGCAGCGCCTCGGCCTCGTCGGTGTACTTCAGGATGGAGACGACCGGTCCGAAGATCTCCTCCTGCGCGATGGTCATCTCCGGGGTGACGTCCGCGAAGACGGTGGGGGCGACGTAGTACCCCTTGTCGAGCGGAGCCTCGGGGCCGCCCGCGACGACGCGCGCGCCCTCCTCGACGCCCTTCTCGATGTAACCGCGCACGCGTGCCTGCTGCTTGGCGTTGACCAGCGGGCCGACACGGTCGCCGACGGTGTACTTCGCCACGGCGGCGGCGGCGGTGGCCACGGCCTCGTCGTACTGGTCCTCGTGGACCAGCATCCGGGTCCAGGCGCTGCACGTCTGGCCGGAGTTGCCCATGACGTTGGCGATGCCGACGCCGACCGCCTTGGCCAGGTCGGCGCTCGGCAGGATGACGTTGGCCGACTTGCCGCCCAGCTCCAGCGCGACGCGCTTGACCGCGGCGCCCGCCGTCGCACCGATCTGCTTGCCGACGGCGGTGGAGCCGGTGAAGGAGACGAGGTCGACACCCTCGTGTTCGGCGAGCGCCTGTCCGGCGACCGGACCGAGGCCGGTGACCAGGTTGAAGACGCCGGCGGGGATACCGGCCTCGTCCACGGCCTCGGCGAAGAGCTGGGCGGTCAGCGGGGTGTCCTCGGCGGGCTTGAGGACGACCGTGCAGCCGGCGGCGAGCGCGGGAGCCACCTTCGCGACGATCTGGTGGAGCGGGTAGTTCCACGGTGTGATCGCGCCGACCACGCCCACCGGCTCCAGGAGCACGGTGGAGTTCCCGACCTTCTCCTCGAAGGAGTACGTCGCGGCCAGCTCGGCGTACGAACCGGCGACCAGGATCGGCACACCCGCGTGCACCATCTGCGAGAAGCCCAGCGGCGCGCCCAGCTCGGCGGTCACGGTTTCCGCGATCTCGTCCTTGCGGGCCACCAGCACGTCACGCAGCGCGCCGATCTTCGCGGCGCGCTCGGCGGGCGGGGTCGCGGCCCAGCCGGTGAAGGCGTCGCGGGCGGCCCGTACCGCCGTGTCGACGTCCTCGGCGGTACCGGCCGGGACGTGGCCGATGACCTGCTCGTCGGCCGGGTTCACGACCGCGATCGTGTCCTGGCCGGCGGCGGGCCGCCACCGGCCGCCGATGTACATCGCGTCATGGGCCTTCATCGCAATCCTCCAGAGCTGCTGAGCTGCCGTAGTCGTCCACAACCCAAACTAGCGCTGTTAGTTTTTGTGCGCCAGGGCCCCAAGTCCCCGGGTGCGACGGCCGGCGCCCGGTACGGCGGCGCGGCCCGGGTGGGATCGGGGGCGTGGTGAGGTCCTTCGGCGGAGGCCGGGCGCGCGAGAGCCCCTCGACCGGACCGACGGGCGGTCTGGTGGGTCGAGGGGCGCTGCTACACGTACTTCACGTCCGTGAGATGGGCGAAGACGACGACGTTCGAGGCGTATCCGGTCTTCTTGTCGAAGGTGCCGCCGCAGGTCAGGATCCGCAGCTCGGGGCGGCCGGCCCTCGCGCCGTACACCTCGGCGTCGGGGAATGCCTCCTTCTTGTACGTCCGCACGGCGTCGACGGTGAACACCGCGATCCGGTGGTCCTCCCGGGTGACGTGGACGACGTCACCGGGGACGAGTGCGTTGAGGTTGAGGAAGATGGCCGGTCCGGTCCGGGTGTCCCGGTGGCCGACGAGGAGGGAGGTTCCCGCCTCGCCGGGGGTCGGGCCGTCGCGGTACCAGCCCACCAGGCGCGGGTTGTCGACCTGCGGGGCGGCCAGGTGGCCCTGCGGTTCGAGTCCGAGGCCGACGACGGGCGCCTCGATGGTGATGGCGGGAACGGCCACACTCAGCGGCGGCGAGTGCGGCAGCGGCGGATGTACCGGGCGGGCGGCCGGCTTGGGAGCCGGCTTCACCGCCGCGGACGGGGGCGGGACCGGGCGGGGCGCCGCCGATTTGGTCGCCGCGGTGGTGACGGCCGGTGTCGGAACCACCGGCTTCGCCACCGGTGACGCTACCGCCGGCCGGGACACCGCGGGAGTCGGTACCACCGGCTTGGGCGCCGCCGGCACCGGCACCACCGGCGTCGCCACCCCCGGCGTCGGAACCGCCGGCTTCGTCGCCGGCGGGGACGGCGCCGCCGGCTTCGGCTCGGGCGCCGGGTTCTTGGCGGCCGTGTCGTGAGCGGCGGTGTCGTGAGCGGCGGTGACGACCGGCGCGTCCGGGGGCGATTCGCCGCACCCCCGGACGACACCGGTCACCAACGTCACCGTCGCGGTCGCCGTCATGGCCAGGCGCAGTCCCCGGCTCGGCCCGAGCCGGCGGCGGTAGCGGGTGTTACGCGGCGCCATTTGCGCGGCGGCGTGCCCGACGTACGAACATCAGCCCGGCCACTCCCGCGGCACCCGCGACCAGAGCGGGCGCCATGGCCGAGGAGCCGTCGTCGGTCTCGGTGCCCGTGCCCGTGCCCGTACCCGTGCCGGTGCCGATGTCCGCCGCGCCGCCGCCGCCCGCGGGTACGGCGCCACGCGGAGCGGGCTTGTTGTCCTGCTTCTTCGCGCAGTTGACCTTGAAGATCTTCTGCTTCGGGACGCCGCCCGGGAACGTCCAGCTGAGCTGGTAGTGACCGTCCGGGAGCGAGTAGTCCGCGGTGTTGCCCTTGCCGTTCATGAGTACGAGGCCACCCGACAGGATGGGCTCGACGGGGGTCTTCGGCTGCGGCGGAGTGACCGTCCAGTTGACCAGCTTCACTCCCTCGAAGTTGGACGCGGCCATGCTGAACGTGCAGACCTCGTAGTGGTCGTTGGTGTCGGCGGCGCGGGTTCCGGACTTGTGGATCTTGATGTCTCCACTGTCGCCCTCCACCGCGAGGGCGGCCGGCGCGCCCCACAGGGACACCCCTGCGAGGGCCAGCGTGGCGAGGGCGGCCATGCCCGGGCGGACACCGTGGAAGCGAAGAGATGCCGAGGTGGTCATGCGGGGCTCCTTCAAGCCGAGATGATTGTCGTACTGATCACTCGATCGCCTGATTAGATGTCACATATCGGGCGAGAAGAAGCCTCGAAACGCTGAGAAGATGTCAGATATGACCTGACTGGCCGACAGTCAGTGTCTGCCGCCCGAGCGAACGGGCCCCTTCCGCACCCGTTCCACCCCGCTCCCACGGGCGTCCGGGGAGGAGCCGCGCGGTCCCGGCGCCCGCACCGCGAGCACCGACGCGCCCACGAGGAGCACCCCCAGCATCAGAAACGGCGCCGCCGTGCCCGCCACGCCCGCCACCAGACCCGCCGACGCCGGCGCCGCGACCTGCCCGAGGCGGTTGCCGGTCAGCCGCAGGGCCAGGGCGGTCGAACGCGCCTCCGGCGGCGATGCCTGGACCACCGTGGTCATCGAGAGGGGCTGTCCGACGCCGAGGCAGAAGCCGAGGGCGGCCAGCATCAGCGCCAGCGCCCACACCGGGACCGGCAGTGCGATCCCCGCGCACAGCAGCCCGGCCAGCAGGCAGCTGACGGTCATCAGCGCGGTGCGGCCGAGCAGCCGGATCATCGGCGTCATGACCAGACGGCAGGCGATCGTCGCCGCGGCCCGCAGGCTGAGCAGCAGGCCGACGACGGAAGGGGCGATGCCCCGGTGCTCACCGACGACGGGGAGGTACGCGGTGAGGACGTCGGTCGCGGAGAGGACCGCGAGGCTGATGAGGATGCCGGCCGGCACGCCCCGCGTACGCAGGATGCGGTGGACGGGGACCTTGGCGGCGCCTTCCTTGCGCGCCGCGCCCTCCGCCCGCCGCTCGATCCGCCAGAGCGAGGTGAACGACACCGCCGCGACACCGGCCGAGACGACCAGGGCGAGGGCGCTGGTGCGGCCCATCGCACCGTCGTGCCCGGACACGAGCGCCCCGGCGGCGACCGGTCCGACGAGCTGGCCGAGGGAGGCGCCGATGGTGAAGTGGCCGAAGTTGCGGTCCTGTTCGGCCGGGGCGGACTGGCGGGCGACGATCGACTGCGCCCCGATGACGAAGCACAGGTGCCCGAGACCCATCACCCCGCTCCAGGCGGCCATCGCGGCACGGGAGTTCGCCGTACCGCTGAGGGCGCAGCCGGCCGCGATCAGGACCACACCGGCCGGCAGCAGCGGGGCGCACCGCCCGTGATCCGTCCTGCGCCCCAGCGGTACGGCCGCGAACAGCGGCAGCAGCGCGTACACGCCGGCGATCACTCCGACCGCCCGCTCGTCCGCGCCCAGGGAGAGGGCCCGGTACGAGACGGCCGGCCGCGCCATCGACACCGCCGCCTGCGCGAAGCCGAAGGCGATGACGAGGCGCAGCAACCACCCCCTGCCGCGCATCAGATGATGCCGAACACGATTCCGGCGGCGAGGACCACCAGCGAGGTGAGCGCGGCCCACTTGACGGTGAACCTGGTGTGGTCGCCGAACTCGACCTTGGCCATGCCGACCAGGACGTACACGGCGGGTACCAGCGGGCTCGACATGTGGAGCGCCTGGCCGACGAGCGAGGCGCGGGCGATCTCCAGCGACGACACTCCGTGCGCCGCGCCCGCTTCGGCGAGTACGGGCAGGACACCGAAGTAGAAGCCGTCGTTGGACATGAAGTACGTCAGCGGCAGGCTCAACAGGCCGGTCACGATCGCCATGTGGGGGCCCATGCCCTCGGGGATCGCGCCGACGAGCCAGTCGGCCATGTGCTTGACCATGCCGGTGCCGGTGAGGACGCCGGTGAACACGGCGGCCGCGAAGACCATGCCGGCGACGTTGAGCACGTTGTCGGCGTGGGCGGCGATACGGGCCTTCTGGTCGGCCATGTTCGGGTAGTTGACCGTGAGGGCGAGGGCCGCGCCGATCAGGAAGAGGACCGGGATCGGCAGCAGCTCCATGATCATGGCGGTGAGCAGCGCGACGGTGAGCCCGGCGTTGAACCAGTAGAGCTTCGGGCGCAGTGTCGGGCGGTCGGGGTCGAGCCCCTGGAAACCCTCGCCGTCGGCGGCGTACGCCGGACCGGCGTCGGCCGCCTCCGTACCGTCACCGGCGCCACCGGCGCTCTTGCGCGGCTCCTCGCCGCCGCCGCCACCGGCCGCGACCAGCACGTCGGCCTGCGCCTCGACCACCTCGTCCAGCGTGAGGTACCCGAGCCGCTTGCGCTCCCGCAGGCCCAGCACGTACGCCAGCACGAAGACGAACAGCAGGCCCACGGCGAGGGCCGGGATCATCGGCACGAAGATGTCCGCCGCGTCGAGCTTCAGCGCGGTGGCGGCGCGGGCGGTCGGCCCGCCCCAGGGAAGGGTGTTCATGACGCCGTTCGCCGTGGCGGCGACACCGGTCATCACGACCAGGCTCATCCCGAGCCGCTTGTACAGCGGGTACATCGCCGAGACGGTGATCATGAAGGTGGTCGAGCCGTCGCCGTCGAGGGAGACGATGGCGGCGAGGACGGCTGTTCCGACCACGACCCGCATGGGGTCCGCCTTGCAGAAGCGCAGGATGCCGCGCACGATCGGGTCGAAGAGACCCACGTCGATCATCACGCCGAAGTACACGATGGCGAACATCAGCATCGCGGCGGTGGGCGCGAGGTTTCCCACACCTTCGAGGACGTAGTCGCCGAGCTTGGCGCCCTGCCCGACGAACACACAGAACAGTGCCGGGATCAGCACCAGCGCCGCGATCGGCGACATCTTCTTCATCATGATCAGGACCAGGAAAGTCGCGATCATGCCGAATCCGAGGATTGTCAGCATTTGGGGTACCTAACGTTCGCCCTTGAACTCCCACCAGGCCAGGCGGTTCGTTGACGTTAGGTCGCCGTCCAACGCGTTAACAAGATGTTGACACGCGAGCAATAAGCGCAAAACCCCAGGTCACGATATGGGTGTCACGTCGACGGGGAACCCGTTGAGCACCGCCGTGCCCGACAGCGGGTCGAGCCGGCTCCCGTCGAGCAGCTGATTGACGTTGACCCCGGGGGTGGCCGCGGCGACCGCCATCCGGACGCCGTCCCGGTCGTGCCCCCAGCCGTGCGGCAGGCTCACCACTCCGCCGCGCACCGCGTCCGTCACCTCGACCGGAACCTCCAGCTCCCCTCCCTCCGCGCTGATCCGAGCCTGCTTTCCGTCCGTGAGGCCGAGCCGCGCCGCGTCGTCCGGGTGGACCTGGAGGGTGCAGCGGTTGCTGCCGCCGTTGAGCGACGCGATGTTGTGCATCCAGCTGTTGTTGGACCGCAGATGGCGGCGGCCCACGAGGACGAGCGCCGCGGGCCGTTCGTCCAGCGCGCGCCGCAGCCGGGGCAGGTCTGCGGCGACGGGCCGTGGCAGCAGTTCGATCTTCCCGCTGCGGGTCTTCAGTACCTGCGGAAGACGCGGCCGGAGCGGGCCGAGGTCGACACCGTGCGGATGGGCCAGCAGATCCTGGAGGGTCAGGTCGTACGGGCCCAGGCGCAGCATCATGTCGAGCCGCCGCTCGGGTCCGCCGCGGCCGGTGAGCGCGGCGGCGAGTTCCGCCGGGTCGCCGCCGTGGACGGGCGAGTGCGGTTCGGCGACGGCCTTGGTGAGGGCGCGCTCGATCACCAGGTCGTCCACGGCCGACGGGTCGGCGCCGTGCATGCCGCTCACCGCCAGGATCAGCCGGGCGTGGATCTCGCTCTCGTCCATGCGCCCCTCGTCCAGCGGGACGGCGGCGGGCGTGTAGCGCGCCTGGTTGTGCACGGCGAAGCCGTTGAAGGCGAAGTCGAAGTGGGCGCTCCGGGAGGGCGGCGGCGGAGGCAGGACGACATCGGCGTGCCGTGACGTCTCGTTGAGATAGGGGTCGACGCTGACCATGAAGTCCAGGTGCTCGCTCAGGGCGCGGTCGAGGCGCAGCCCGTCGGGCGCGGAGAGCACGGGGTTGGCGGCGATGGCCACGAGCGCGCGCACCCGGCCCTCCCCCGGGGTGTCGATCTCCTCGGCGAGCGCGGCCAGCGGCAGCTCTCCCTTGGCCTCGGCGTGGCCGGCCACGCGGCTCTTCCAGCGGCCGAGCGCGAACCCCTTGCCGGGCCCGGCCGGCTTCGGCGAGGGCACGGTGGCCGAGAGCGGGAAGAGGGCGCCGCCGGGGCGGTCGAGGTTGCCGGTGAGGATGTTCAGTACGTCGACGAGCCAGTTGGCCAGCGTCCCGAACTCGACGGTGGAACTGCCGACGCGGCCGTACACGGCTGCGGTGGGCGCGGCGGCGAGCCCGCGGGCCAGCAGCCGGATCTCGTCGGCGGGTACGTCGCAGGCGGCGGCCACGGCCTCCGGCGTGAAGTCCCGTACGGCTTCGCGGACTTCGGCCAGCCCTTCGACGTACTCCTCCAGGACACCGGGGGCGGCCAGCTTCTCCTCGAAGAGGACCTGGGCGAGCGCCGCCAGCAGCAGGGCGTCCGTGCCGGGCCTGATGGCGACGTGCCGGTCGGCGAGCTTCGCGGTGCGGGTGCGGCGCGGATCGACGACGACGAGCGTGCCGCCTCGGCGGCGCAGCGCCTTGAGCTTGCCGGGGAAGTCGGGGGCGGTGCACAGGCTGCCGTTGGAGTCCAGGGGGTTGGCGCCCAGCAGCAGCAGGTGGTCCGTACGGTCGAGGTCGGGCACCGGGATGGCGAACGGGTCGCCGAAGAGCAGTCCGCTGGAGACGTGCTTAGGCATCTGGTCGACGGTGCTGGCGGTGAAGAGGCTGCGGGTGCGCAGCAGCGAGAGCAGGACGGGCGGATAGAGCGCGCCGGCCATGGTGTGGACGTTGGGGTTGCCGAGTACGACGCCGACCGCGTGCGGTCCGTACTCCTCGATCAGGGGTCGCATCCGGGCGGCGACGAGGTCGAATGCCTCGCTCCAGGTCGCCTCCCGCAGCACGCCGTCCTCGCGGACGAGGGGCCCGGTCAGCCGGTCGGGGTCGGCGTCGAGCTCACCGAAGGACGCTCCCTTGGGGCAGATGAACCCCCGGCTGAAAACGTCGTCGCGATCACCGCGCGCGCCGGTGACCCTGGTCCCCTCGATGGTGAGGGTCAGGCCACAGGTGGCTTCGCAGAGCGGACAGATGCGCAGGGCGGTGCGGGACGCTGTGGCTTCGTCTTGACCGGGCATGAGCCCTCCAGGGGCGGCGGCGGTGGTGCGCGGGCACTGCCGAGCATACCGACCGGTAGGCATGGTGGGGAGGGCCCGGCGGCCCGAATCAGTCGAAGATCCGGGCCAGGTAGGCGTGCAGGACGGCGCGGGTCTCCGCGATCAGGTCCGGGTCCCCCGACGGGCCGACGCGGAAGGCCAGCTGGAGCAGGGCGTCGGCGGCCTCGACGGCGACCAGGACCGTCCGGCGCAGGGCCGGGTCCGGGGTGCGGCCGAGGTGAGCGGCCAGCAGGTCGGTCAGGCGGTCGGTGACGCGGTAGTCGATGTCGGCGCCGCCGGAGTCGGCCGCCCGGTCGCCCACCGGGATCTGGACGCCGAAGTCGACGAGGCGGAAGCCGGGGACGGTGCGCTTCATCGTGACGTACTCGTCGAGTACGGCGTCGATGGCGCCGCGCCAGTCCTCTCCCGGCATCGCGGAGATGCGGCCGCCGATCCGCTCGGCGTAGTGGTCGAGATTGCGCTGCGCGAGGGCGTCGGCCATGGCGCGCTTGTTGCCGAAGAAGCGGTACACGGACCCGATGGGCACGCCCGCGCGGGCGGCGACCGCGCGCGTACTGAGCTGCTCGTAGCCGCTCTCGTCGAGGAGTTGGGCGCAGGCGTCCAGTATCCGGGCGAGCCGGTCGGCGCTGCGCTGCTGCACGGGGGCTCGGCGAAGCGAGTTCGTTCGGGGCACGGTCCCCATGATGCCGACAGTCCCGGCGGGCGCGGCACCCGTTGAACGGGGAACGATTGCCGGCCGGGCGGCGGAGGGTCCCCGTTGACGAGCGGGCCCCGGAATCCTACTGTCACCCATAGGATTCCTTCGGCACCCCGGGAGCGGACGATGAGCGGCATCGAGCAGGCGAGGAAAGCGGCCGAGGGGCTGGCCCACTCCTCGGGCTTCGGCAACGAACACAGCTCGGAGGCCGTACCCGGCGCCCTGCCGCACGGCCGCAATTCACCCCAGCGCGCCCCGGTCGGCCTGTACGCCGAGCAGCTGAGCGGCTCGGCCTTCACCGAGCCGCGCGCCCACAACCGGCGCTCGTGGCTCTACCGGATCAGGCCGTCGGCCGCGCACCCCCCGTTCGCACGCACCGACAACGGCGACGTGCGCAGCGCGCCCTTCACCGAGACCGTCCCCGACCCGAACCGGCTGCGCTGGAACCCGCTGCCCGAGCCGGCGCCCGGTACGGACTTCCTGGCCGGGCTGTGGACGGTCGGCGGCAACGGCGACGTGACGCAGCGCACCGGCATGGCGATTCACCTCTACCACGCCAACGCCTCCATGACGGACCGGGTGTTCAGCGACGCCGACGGCGAACTGCTGATCGTTCCCGAGCGCGGCGGTCTGCTCCTGCGCACCGAGTTCGGCCTGCTGCGCTGCGAGCCCGGTCACATCGCGCTGATCCCGCGCGGCGTGCGCTTCCGCGTCGAACTCCTGGACGAGACGGCTCGCGGTTACGTCTGCGAGAACTACGGCCAGCCCTTCCAGCTCCCCGACCTCGGCCCGATCGGCGCGAACGGCCTCGCCAACGCCCGCGACTTCCTCGCCCCGGTCGCGGCGTACGAGGACGTCGAGGGTCCGGTGGAGGTGGTGAACAAGTTCTGCGGCAACCTCTGGGCCGCGACGTACGACCACTCGCCGCTCGACGTCGTCGCCTGGCACGGCAACCACGTTCCGTACGTCTACGACCTGCGGCGCTTCAATGTCATCGGCAGCATCAGCTACGACCACCCGGACCCGTCGATCTTCACGGTCCTCACCTCGCCGTCCGACACCCCCGGCCTGGCGGGCGTCGACTTCGTCGTCTTCGCGCCGCGCTGGCTGGTCGGCGAGGACACCTTCCGGCCGCCGTACTTCCACCGCAACGTGATGAGCGAGTACATGGGCCTGATCGAGGGCGCGTACGACGCGAAGGCCGAGGGATTCGTGCCGGGCGGCGGCTCGCTGCACAACATGATGTCGGCGCACGGGCCCGACCGTGAGACATTCGACCGCGCGAGCGCCGCCGAGCTGAAGCCGCAGAAGATCGACGACGGCCTGGCCTTCATGTTCGAGACGCGCTGGCCGGTCACGGCGACCGAGCAGGCGGCGACCTCCGACCACCTTCAGGCGGCGTACGACGACGTGTGGCAAGGTCTGCAACGCCACTTCGGGTCGTAGTACGAACCGTACCTACGGAGAAATGAAACCGTGACCGCATTCGCCCCCGACTCCCTGGTCCTAAACCGGAAGCTGCCGCTCTGGTACCAGGTCTCGCAGTCCCTGCGCGCTTCCATACTGGGCCGCACGCCCGACGCGGAGCTGCGGCTGCCCACCGAGGAGCAGCTCGCCGCCCACTACGGCGTGAGTGTGCTCACGATGCGGCAGGCGCTCAAGGAGCTGGAGGCCGAGGGTCTGATCAGCAGGCACCGGCGGCGCGGCACGTTCATCGAGCCGGGTGCCCGGCGCGGCGCCCCGCGCCGGCTGCTCGGCTCGATCGACGCGATCGTCGCCCAGCAGTCCGGGGAGCTGACGACGGTCCTGGGGCACGGGCCCACGCCCGTGCCCGGGGACCTCGTCGAGCACTTCCCGGACACCGACGAGGTGATCACCTACCGGCGGCTGCGCCGCGACGGCGAGAGCGGCGAGCCGACGAACTGGGCGGAGAACGCGGTGCGGCCGGAGATCGCCGCCGGTCTCGACGTGGCGGACCTCGAACGCTGGCCGATGACGAAGGTGCTGCGCGATGTGGTGGGCGTACGCATCGGCAAGATCACCGACACCGTCGAGGCCCGCCTCGCCGACCCCGAGACGGCGGATCTCCTCAAGGTCCCGCTGCTCAGCCCGATCCTGCACTACACGGGCGTGACGTACGACCGGGAGGGCCGCGTGGTGGACGTGGCCCGCATCCGCTACCGGGGCGACCGCTTCTCCTTCTCGGTGACGGTGGACGCGCACTGACCTGCCCGCCGCCCGCCGTGGCTACCATGCCCGCATGACTGCGAAGCGGTCCGGGGCCCCGGACACCGCCCCGTTGCTCGGTGAACTGATGCCCTGGTCGGTGGCTCCCCTGCGGCTGGGCCGCGGCTGGGTGCTGGCACCGGACAGCCGTACGCTGCGGGCCCGCTGGGACGCGCTGGTACGGGCCGACGGCGCCGGACGCGAGGAGCTGTTCGGGGCCACCCGGTCCCGTACGACGCACAGTTCGGTGGCGGCGCTGCCGGGGCAGCGGGCCGGTACGGGACGGCTCGCGCGGGAGAGCGGGCCCTGCCCGGAGCCGGTGCGTGTCCTGCACGGCCCCTTCGACGAGCAGTGGCTGATCCCGGACCACCGGCTGATCGACGCCGCCCGGCCGGAGCTGTGGCGGGTGGCCGACGACTCGCACCAGCTCTTCGCCGTGGAGCAGGGGTACGTGCCCGGGGCGGCGGCCGGGCCCGCGCTGCTGGTCGGCGCCCTGCTGCCGGACGGCCGCTCCCCGGCGGGCCGCCCCGGCCGCGTCCGCCCGCTGTACCGCCGCCCCGGTGGCCGTGAACCGAACCTGGCGCCGGGCCTCCTGCGGCTGCTGAGCGGACGTTACGGGCACGAGGTCACCGCCGGGGACGTGCTGGCGTGGGCGGTCGCGGTGGCGGAGGGGTCACCGGCGGGCGCGGTGGTTCCGCTGCCGGCCGCGGCGGAGGTCTGGGCGGCGGGGGTCGACCTGGGGCGGCGCATGACGGCCGTTCAGGTGCGCGGCGCGCGGGGCGGTGCCCGCCCCCGGCTGCCGGGCGGGCGTCGCCCGTACGTCCGGTCGGCGGTCACCGCGTGGCCCGCCGCCCTGCGGTACGACGCGGAGGCACAGGTGCTGCACCTCGGGGAGGGGCGCGTGTCGCCCGTACCGGCGGCGGCCTGGGAGTTTCACGCGGGCGGGGTGCGGGTGCTGGACATGTGGTTCGAGCGGCGTACGGCGGTGGGCGGGCCGGGGACGCTGGAGGCGATCCGCCCCACGGCGTGGCCCAGGGAGTGGACGTCCGACCTGCTGGAGCTGATCACGGTCCTGGCGCTGCTCGCCGAGCTGGACGCGGGCCGGGAGGAGCTGCGGTCCGGGGAGCGGATCACCCGTGGCGAGCTGACCCGGGCGGGAGTACTGCCGGTCCCGGAGGCGGCGCGACGCCCGGCATCGGTCCTGGACCACCAGGAGGAGGGCCCGGAGGGCCAGTTCGCGCTGCTCTAGGCACCGACGACGATCCGGTTGGTACGGCACGGCCTGCGGACCCTGATCAAGTCCGGCCACGCCGGGGGCCCTTACGCTGCTCGGCCACTCGCCGGACAGTCCGTCGCCGTCCATGGCCCGCACTTCCACGCCTCGGAGATCCGGGTCGGCGAATACCTGCTGTTCGACTACGCGGTGACCAACACGCATCCCCCGGCATCACTTACCTAGGGCACGAAGAGGAGGAACACTCCGACGAACCCGGCGGCGCCGAGAACGGTTCCGGTGACGGCGGTCCACATGCGCCCGATGCCCTGACCCGCGTAGTACATGCCCGCCACTCCGAAGGTGACAGAGAGGGGTCCGGCGAGGAGCGCCACGGGGAACAGGGGCACCCAAGGCCAGATCGCGGTGACGGCCCCGAGGACCAGCGCGGTGGGCCCCAGCGCGACGGCGGGCGTGTCGGTCCGGTCGTGCACGGTCGGTTCGGGCATGGCTCGCTCCCCCATTTGAACGTGTTCAAATTCCGTGCCGATCGTACCAACGGGGCACGGCCAAGGTGCGGTTGGGGCCGTGACACGACCAAGCCCCCGCCACTCGGGCGGGGGCTCGGGGGCAGCGGCGACCCGGACGGGAGCCTCCCGCCGCTACGTGAAGCTGTTCACCACGCGTTCCAGCATCCGCTCGAACGCGCCGTCCGGATCGACCGGTCCGGCGCCCTCGGCGAACGCCCTGGCCATCCTCGGGTACTTGCCCGTGGCGAGCTCGCGCCCGAGGTAGGCGATCCGCGTCGCGTCCTCCTGCTCCTGCGACCACGGCAGCGACCGCGCCCGCTCGGCCGTCGCGAGCTCGTGGGTGACGTACGTCGTCACCATGCCGTTGACCATCGCCACCAGTTCCAGCTTCGTCCCGGGCGGCGCGTCCAGCCCCTCCAGACAGTCGAGGCAGTACTCCAGATACCGGAGCACGTTGGGGCTGAAGCCGTAGACCGGTGACATGAGCCCCGGCAGCCACGGGTGACGGTGCATCAGGGCCCGCGCCCGGCGTCCGAGCGCGATCATCTCCGCCCGCCAGTCGCCCGACGGCTCCCCGGACAGGTCGTACTCCGCGCTGACGGCGTCGACCATCAGCTCGTACAGGTCCTCCTTGCGCGGCACGTAGTTGTAGAGCGACATCGTGCCGCAGCCGATCTCCGCGGCCACTCTGCGCATCGAGACCGCGTCGAGTCCGTCCGCGTCCGCGATCCGCACCGCCGCCGCCGCGATGTCGGCGCGGCTGTACGCCGGCCTGGGTCCGCGGCCGGCCCGTTCGGGGCGGGCCCAGATCACCTCGGGTGTCGCGGAACGCCCGCCGACTGCCATGGATCATCACCTCGCCCACCATCCTAGTTACGTACAGCGTACGTAGTGCGGTACGGTGGGCCGCATGACAACTACGTACGCTGTACTTAGTGAGGGTCTGGAGAAGCGGTTCGGTGATGTCCACGCCCTGCGGGGCCTGGACCTGGCCGTCGAGCAGGGCACCGTCTGCGGCATCCTCGGCCCGAACGGCGCCGGCAAGACCACCGCCGTCCGCGTCCTCACCACCCTCACGGCCCCCGACTCGGGCACGGCCACCGTGGCGGGCCACGACGTCCGCACGGACCCCGGCGCGGTGCGCCGGTCGATCGGTGTCACCGGCCAGGCCACCTCCGTGGACGGCGAACTCTCCGGCCGCCAGAACCTGCGCCTCTTCGCCCGGCTGCTGCGCATCAGGGGCGCGGCGGGCCCCGCCCGCGCCGACGAGCTCCTCGAACGCTTCGAGCTCACCGAGGCCGCCGACCGCCCCGCCCGCACCTACTCGGGCGGCATGCGCCGCCGGCTCGATCTCGCGGCCGGCCTGCTCGTCCGGCCCGCGGTGCTGTTCCTCGACGAGCCGACCACCGGGCTCGACCCGTACAGCAGGAACCAGATCCGGGACGCGGTACGCGACCTGGCCGGCCGGGGCACCACCGTGCTGCTCACCACCCAGTACCTGGAGGAGGCGGATCAGCTGGCCGACGGCATCGTGCTCATCGACCGGGGCCGGGCCGTCGTCACGGGCACCCCCGCCTCACTCAAGGCCCGTATCGGCTCGTACGCCGAAGTGGTCGTCACCGACGCGTCCGCGATGCTTCCCGCGGCCGCCGTACTCGACCAGCTCACCGGCACCGAACCGGCTCTCGACCACGAGCGCCGGGCGGTCGGGGCCGTCGCGGCCGACCCCGCGCTCACCCTCCCCCGCATCGTCCTCGAACTCGACGCGGCGGGCGTGCCGGTCGTCGACGCGAGCCTGCGGCCCCCGACCCTCGACGAGGTCTTCCTGCGCCTGACCGACCGCCGTCCCGCCCCCGCCACCAGCCCCTTCAAGGAGCGCGCCGCATGAGCACGATCGCGTACGACGGCACGGCCGTGCTCGGCCGTCACCTCCGGCGCATCAGGCACGCACCGGGCGTGCTGATCCTGACGCAGACCATGCCGATCACCATGCTGCTGTTCTTCGGCTACGTCTTCGGCAGCGCGCTCGCCGTGCCGGGCCAGGAGTACCGCGCCTTCCTGGTGCCGGGCCTGCTGGCCGCGACCGCCGCCAACGGCGTCATGACCGGCATGTTCCAGGCCGCCCAGGACTCCCACCGCGGCGTGATGGACCGGTTCCGCACGATGCCGATGAGCCGGACGGCGGTGCCGCTCGGCCAGACCGCCGCCGACCTGCTGGTCACGGCCGCCGGCACGGTGCCACTCGCCCTGGTGGGGCTCGCGGTCGGCTGGCGCGTGGAGGGCGGGGCGCTCGCGGCACTCGGCGCCTTCGGGCTCCTCGCCCTGTTCCGCTTCGCCGCCGCCTGGGTCGGCTGCTGCCTGGGCCTGCTCATCCACAACGAGGAGGCGGCCGGCCAACTCGGCAGCGCCACCTTCGTCCTGCCGCTGATGTCCGGCGCGTACATCCCCACCGACAACCTGCCGGGCGGGCTGCGCGCGGTCGCCGAGTGGAACCCGATCAGCGCCGTGGCCGCCGCCGTGCGCGACCTCTGCGGGAACGCCGAGCCGGCCGCCGGCGCCGCCTGGCCCGTCGCCCACCCGGTGGCCGGGACGCTCGCCTGGTCGCTGGTCCTGCTGGCGGTCTTCGTCCCGCTCACCGTCCGCGCGTACGCGAACAGCGGACGCTGAGCGAGAGCCCGGTGTTGTACGGGCCGGCCGGTTCGCACACCGGTTCCCCGGGGTTCTCCGCCACCCTGTCCGGGTGACAAAGGTGTGACGTACACGATAGTCAGTTGTCTCATGAGCACTCAGCCGCTGCCCCTGGACGGGATCACCGTCGTCGCCGTCGAACAAGCTGTCTCGGCGCCCTTCGCCACCCGCCAGCTCGCGGACCTCGGCGCCCGCGTGATCAAGATCGAGCGACCGGACGGCGGCGACTTCGCCCGGGGCTACGACACCGCCGCGCGCGGCCTCGCCTCGCACTTCGTGTGGTGCAACCGCGGCAAGGAGTCCCTCGCCGTGGATCTGAAGGACCCGCGCGGTCTGGAAGCGGTACGCCGGCTCGTCGCCGGAGCCGACGTGTTCGTGCAGAACCTCGCCAACGGCGCGGCGGCGCGGCTCGGGCTGGACGCGGCGACCCTGTGCGCGGCGCACCCCCGGCTCATCGCGGTCGACATCTCCGGTTACGGGGCACGGGGGCCGTACGCCGACAAGCGGGCGTACGACATGCTCGTCCAGTGCGAGGCGGGGCTCGTGTCGGTGACCGGCACCCCCGAGCAGCCGGCGAAGGCGGGCATCCCGGCGGCCGACATCGCCGCGGCGATGTACGCGTTCTCCGGGGTACTGGCCGCACTGCTGCGGCGCGCGAATACGGGCCTCGGCGGACCGGTCGAGATCTCGATGCTGGAGGCGCTCGGCGAGTGGATGGGGCATCCGCTGCACCACGGGATGCACGGGGGCGAGGCCCCGGCTCGTACCGGGGTCGCGCACGCCGTCATCGCGCCGTACGACGCCTACCCGACGGCGGACGGCGGACAGGTGCTGCTGTCGGTGCAGAACGACCGGGAGTGGCGCCGCCTGGCCGAACGCGTGCTCCGGCGGCCGGAACTGGCGGAAGATCCCGCCTTCGCCACGAACACCGCCCGGACCGGCAACCGGGCCAAGACGGACGCGGTGGTCGGGGAGGCGCTGGGAGCGATGAGCGCGGCGGAGGCGATCGCGGCGCTGGAGGCGGCCGGGATCGCCTGCGCGCGGCTGAACACGGTGGCCGACGTGGCGGCGCATCCCCAGCTGGCGGCGCGGAACCGGTGGCGGGACATCGGCTCACCGGTGGGGCCGCTGCGGGCGATGCTGCCGCCGATCACGATGCCGGGCGGGCCGGAGCCGCTGATGGGTCCGGTTCCCGCACTCGGCGAACACACCGACGCGCTTCTGCACGGCCTGGGGATGACGGACACGCAGATAGCAGCGCTGCGCCGGGACGGTGTGATCGCCTGAGCGCGTTCGCGACTCGGATTCCGCTCCGCGTCAGCGGCGGCTGCCGAAGAGCGATCGACGCAGCCGTCGCAGCGGAGCGAAGAGCGAGACGCGCGCGCTCCTGCTCGTCCGCGAGTGCGCGAGATCACGTGACGTGAGCTCGCGCATCAGCAGCGTCGCCTCGGCCGTCTCACCGAGCGGAACCGCTGGTCCGCCGAGCACCGCGAGATGGCGGTCGAGGCGCGAGCTGGTCGCGCCGCTCCCGCATGTGATCGCAGGCACTCGAGGCCTGCTGCGCACCGTTATCTGTTCCATGTCACTCCCCACCCGTACGAGGGCACCCGGCCCGGGCAGGTTAACCCTATCGCCCCGTCCAGACACTCGTGTATCCCGCCCGGTGTGATTCACCACCCCTGTACGGGTGTTGACGATCACTTGACGATTACTCTCCGAATACAGCCGATTCCAGGGCGAGTTGGACAGTTTGCGCACCCGAGCCCTTCCGCGCGAGGGGATGCGTACCCAAAGGGGCGTCAACTTACCTGAGTTGAGCTAACTTTGAGTGGTTTCCACCGCGATGCCGCACCGCCGCGGACAGGGGTCGCCAGTGAGTACACATCCGGGCAGCAGTGCACAGAGGGTGATCGCGGGCCGGTACCGCCTGCTGGCGCCGCTGGGCGAGGGCGGTATGGGGGTCGTGTGGCGCGCCCGCGACGAGGTGCTCGGACGGGAGGTCGCCGTCAAGGAGGTCAGAGCCCCCTCCGGGCTCGGCGCCACCGACGGCCGGCGGCTGTACGCGCGGCTGGAGCGCGAGGCGTGGGCGGCGGCCCGGATCTCACACCCCAATGTGATCACCGTGTACGACGTGGCGACCGAGGACGGCCGTCCGTGGATCGTGATGGAGCTGGTGCGCGGGCTGTCGCTCTCCGACGTACTGGACAGCGAGGGGCCGATGACCCCGCAGCGGGCCGCGCGGATCGGCGCGGAGGTACTGGCGGCCCTGCGCGCCGCGCACGGGGCGGGCGTACTGCACCGGGACGTGAAACCCGCCAATGTGCTGATCGCCAATGACGGCCGCGTCGTTCTGACGGACTTCGGCATCGCGACGGTCGAGGGCACCTCGGCGCTCACGATGACCGGCGAGCTGATCGGATCGCCGGAATTCCTCGCCCCGGAGCGGGCGATGGGGCGTACACCGGGGCCGGAGTCGGACCTGTGGTCGCTCGGAGTGCTGCTGTACGCCGCCGTCGAGGGCCACTCGCCGTTCCGCCAGGACACCCCCCTCTCGACCCTGCGCGCCGTGGTTGACGAGGAACTGCCGCGCCCCGTACGGGCGGGAGCACTGGCGCCGGTCGTCGAGGGGCTGCTGCGCAAGGAGCCGGCCGAGCGGATGTCCGCGGCGGAGGCGGAGCGTCTGCTGCGGACCGTGGGGGCGGGAGGTGCGCCGCACACCGCGACGGGGCCGGCAGGGCCGTACGGCCCGCCGGTCACAGGCTCCACGGCGGTCGGCGGATCGTCACCGCACGGCGGCCCCGTACCTCTTCCGGTACCGTCGCCCCTCCCTGCGGCCACGACCACGGCCACGGATTCGGCCACTCCCCCGGGCGCGTCCCGGCGGGGGCTCGCGGTGCTGGTGGCGGGGGTGGCCGCGCTGCTGCTCGCGGCCGGCGGGATCACCTGGGCCCTGCTGAACGCCGACGACGACCCGGGCACGACCACGGGCGGAGTCACGACGGGCGGCACGGCCGACGGCGGTGGCGGCGGCGACAGCGGCAATGGCGCTACGGGGTCCGGAGGTGGCGGTGGCGATGACAGCGGCGGCACGGACAACGGCGGTACGGGCGGCGGCGGTACGGGCGGCCCCACCGGCGGCGACACGGGAAGCGGCGGCGGGAGCGGCGGGCCCGGTGGCAGCAGCGCGAACGGCGGGAACGGCAACGGGGGTGGCGGGGGCACGGCGACTCCGCCGCACCACTCCGTCGAAGTCACGGTCACCGCGCTGACCGGCGGTTACTCCGGCGCGTGCCCGCCGCCCGAGGCCGAGGCACCGTCCTTCACCGCGACGTTCACGGTCGGGCGCGTCCCCGTGGAGGTGGGCTACCGGTGGGTGACCAGCAGCGGCGAGTCCTCCGCATCCGGCTGGAAGACGCTGAGTTTCGGCGCGGGCGAGGGGAAGTCGAAGCGGGTGAACCACACGGAGACGGCGTACGAGGAAGGCGGGACGCGCCGGGACGAGATCCGTGTGGAGGTCAGGAGCCCGGTGCGGGCGACGTCCGGCTCCGTACCGTTCTCTGTGACCTGCGAGCAGGAGACCCCGACGGACGGGGCCTCCCACCCGGCCGGTGGGCCGGCGGACGGTCGCGGCTCAGGCGGCTGAGGTGAAGACGGGCAGGTAGCCGCCCGACTGGCCTGCCGCGGTCGGGTGATAGGACTCGCCGATGTTGGTCCACTTCACGCTGTGCAGCCACGGCGCCGACGAGCAGATCTCGTGGCCCGCGAAGGCCGGGGCGACATCGGCGAAGGTGTAGCCGTGGTCCGCCGCCCGCTTGGCGGTGGCGGCGTTCAGGTAGTCGGAGGCGCCGTTGATCGCGGCGCGTTCCCGCTCGGTGAGCCCGGCGATGCAACTGCCGTTGAGCTTGTAGAAGCGGGGGTAGCCGATGACGACGACGTGCGCCGTGGTGGCCTTCGCTCTGATCGCCCCGTACACGGAGTCGAGCTTGCCGGGCAGGGTGGAGTCGACGTACGCGCGCGCTTCGGCGATCCGGGCCAGGCAGGCGGACTCGGACTGGGTGACGCACGTCGTCATGACGTCCGCGAAGCCGGCGTCGTTGCCGCCGACGGTGAGGGAGACGAGGTCGGTCGAGGGGGTGAGCGGGGCGAGCTGACTGGCGGTCACATCACCCGTACGAGCGCCCGAGCAAGCGGTGAACGCGAACGTCGAGGGTGGATGTGCGGCCGCCCACAGCGCCGGGTAGGCGCGCGGAGTGCGCTTGCAGGCACCGCTGGCGCTGTCGTAGTTGCCGGCTCCGACGCCCGAGGAATAGGAGTCGCCGAGGGCCACATAGTCCAGGGATTCGGCTTGTTGGGCCGCCTGCGCCGCGCTCGCCCCGGTGAGGGCGAGGGCCACGGTGAGCAGGAGTGAGGATGAGAACGCCGCGATTCGGGACAGTTTCATGGAACCTCCCTTAGCAGGATTTCCGCCTCAACTGTCGTAGCAGTCCCCATACATCACCGGAAGTGTCCATGCCAAGAACTTTGGCGGGGATCTTCCCCACAATCCCTCCGCATCCTTGACGCGCCCGAGCGGGCTGCGCGACATTGAAGCCCGGCATCCGGCGCGTCGGGGGGCAAAGTCGCCAATGCAGACCATCGGTAACAAGCCATTAGTACGGGTGACGGACTCGCTGCCCGCGCTCGCGGGCGCGGCGCTCGCCGTATCGGGGGTCGGCGCCGTCCTGGCGCTCGCTGATCTGGCGTCACCCCTTCGCGCGCCGTTCACTCTCTTCTTCCTGATCGTGGCGCCGGCCTGGGCCGTGGCCGCCGCGCTGCCAGGACTCGAACCGTTCGGCCGCCTGGTCGCCTCGGCGGCGGGGGCCGTCGCGCTCAACCTGCTGGTGGCCCAGGTGATGCTGGCCACGCACGTCTGGTCGATCAGGGGCGGGGTCGCGGCGATCGCCGCGATCAGCGCCCTGCTCTTCCTCCTGGCGCTGGTCCGGACACGGGTCCGGCGCCCCGGAGGCTCCTTGGCGGGAAGGCGGACCTCCTGACATGGACATCAGCGTGCACCGTCCCGGCGACCTCGGCGCCGCCGACCGGGAAGCCTGGACCGCGATGCAGTCCAAGGCCCACCTCCACGGTTCACCGGAGCTGGCGAACCCGTTCCTCTCGCCCGAGTTCACGCTGGCCCTCAGCCGCTACCGGCGCGGGGTGCGGATCGCCGTCGTACGCGAGGACGGTGAGCCGGTCGCCTTCTTCCCGCACCACAGATCCGCCACCGGCGTCGGCCGGGCCGTCGGCCTCGGGGTCTCGGACAGTCAGGGCCTGGTACACGGTCCCGGCTTCACCTGGGACGCGCGGGAACTGCTGCGGGCGTGCGGGCTCGCGGTGTGGGAGTTCGACCATCTGACGCAGGGACAGACGGCGTTCGACGCGGGCGTCACCGGTTCGTTCCCGTCGCCCGTGATCGACACGCAGGACGGGTACGAGGCGTATCTCGCGTACCTGCGGGAGAACTCGCCGAAGTTCCTCAAGTCGACGCTGGCCAAGGAACGCAAACTGATCCGGTCGGTGGGCGAGCTGAAGTACGTGCACGACGAGCGCGACCCGGCCGCACTGCGGACGCTGATGCACTGGAAGTCCGCGCAGTACCGCAGGACGGGGCGCAGCGACCGCTTCACCCAGCCCTGGATCGTCGGGCTCGTCGACCATCTGTTCCACACCCGGACACCGTCCTTCGGCGGTCTGCTCTCGGTGCTCTACGCGGACGGCCGGCCGATCGCCGCGCATTTCGGTCCGCGGTCCGAAAGGATCTTCTCCTGCTGGTTCCCGGCCTATGATCCCGAGTTTGCGAAATTCTCGCCGGGCCTGCTCATGCATCTGCGTATCGCGGAGGCGGCGGCTGCCGACGGTATCGCGTACATCGATCTCGGCCGCGGCCAGAAGGAGTACAAGGATTCCCTCAAGACCCGCGAAATCATGGTCTCGGAGGGTTGGATGATGCGCCGTCATCCGGTGGCGTTCGGACACTGGGCACACCGTGCCCCGCTCCGGGCGTTGCGCAATACGGTCGTAGAACGGCCGGAACTGTTCGAGCCCGCCGATAAGCTGCTCAAACGGATGGGTGAATTCCGATCGGGACGGTCTCGTATGTGACCGCAACTGTACGGCCAAAACGTAAAAAAGCGAGGCAGCGTTCCAGGCCTTGCCATACAGTCCCAATCATCAATACCGTCGTCATTCCACCCGCAACGGTCCATCATGCAAAGCGGCTCTAGGGGAGGGCTCAAGCGTCGCGATGGGAGACCGGGGCGGGGCGCGGTAGGGGGGTGCGTGCTCGGCGATCTTCACTGTGCCGAGTCGCGTGCCGCGCGGGAAGGCTGTGCCTGCTCGCCCGGCCAGTACGGAGTGTCAATCCGTCATGGCCCGGTGAGAACCCCCCTTTCGAACCGGAAACTCATCCGGACAGCCCGGGGGCGGGCGGTCCACCGGTGGAGAGGGAAAAGACTCATGAGCTCATTCCTCCGCCCTGCGATCGATTCGGTCGACGCGACCGAGGGGCAAGATCCGTCAATGGCCGGCAGTACCTACCGGCCGATCTCTTCACATCTCGCCATAGCACCGCCGGTCAGTGTCGTGATCCCCGCCATGAATGAGGCGGAGAATCTCCCGTACGTCTTCAAGACCCTTCCGCCCTGGATCCACGAAGTGATTCTGGTGGACGGGAATTCGACGGACGACACGGTCCGGGTGGCCCGTGATCTCTGGCCGGGGATCAAGGTCGTCGAGCAGCGCGGAAAAGGCAAGGGCGACGCACTGATCAGCGGATTCGCCGCCTGCACGGGCGAGATCATCGTAATGATCGACGCGGACGGTTCCGCCGACGGCCGCGAGATAGTCAGCTATGTGTCGGCGCTCGTCTCGGGGGCCGATTTCGCCAAGGGCTCCCGCTTCGCCAACGGCGGTGGCACGGACGACATGACGCCGGTCCGCAAGCTCGGCAACCGGGTGCTGTGCGCCGTGGTCAACGCCAAGTTCGGCGCCCGCTACACGGACCTGTGCTACGGCTACAACGCCTTCTGGCGGCACTGCCTCGACAAGATCGACCTCGACTGCACGGGCTTCGAGGTCGAGACCCTGATGAACATCCGGGTGGTCAAGGCCGGCCTGCGGGTCCAGGAGATCCCCAGCCACGAGTACGTCCGTATCCACGGCATGAGCAACCTCAGAGCCGTACGGGACGGCCTGCGCGTGCTCAGAGTGATCCTGAAGGAGCAGGGCAAGCGGCGCGCCGGACGCCGCCGCCCGCCGGTCTTCGCGCCGGGCGCCAGCCGGGGAGAGGTGTCTTGAGCCACCCGGACATCTCGGTGGTGATCTGTGTGTACACCGAGGACCGCTGGGAGGACATCCTCGCGGCGGTCGGCTCGGTGCGCCGCCAGTCCCGGCCCGCCGCCGAGACACTGCTGGTCGTGGACCACAATCCGGCGCTGCTCAAGCGGCTCGGCCAGGAGTACGGGGAAGACCACGAGGAGGTGCGGGTGCTCGCCAACGCGGGCCCCCGCGGCCTCTCCGCGGGCCGCAACACGGGGATCGCCGCCGCCCGCGGCGAGATCGTCGCCTTCCTCGACGACGACGCCGTGGCCGAACGCGACTGGCTGCGCCACTTCGCCGAGGGCTACGCGGACCCGCGTGTGATGGCCGTCGGCGGCCGCACCGTCCCCGCGTGGGCGTCCGGCCGCCGGCCCGACTGGTTCCCCGAGGAGTTCGACTGGGTCGTCGGCTGTACGTACAAGGGCCTGCCGCCCGGACGGGTACGGGTGCGCAACGTGCTGGGCGGGAACGCCTCCTTCCGCAAGTCGGCGTTCGACGTCGTGGGCGGCTTCGCCACCGGCATCGGCAGGGACGGCGACAAACGGCCGCTGGGCTGCGAGGAGACGGAGCTGTGCATCCGGCTCAGCCAGGCGCTTCCGGACGCGGTGCTGCTGATCGACGACCGCTCGGTGATCCACCACAAGGTTCCGGCGGTGCGGGAGCGGTTCGGTTACTTCCGTACGCGGGCGTACGCCGAGGGGCTGTCGAAGGCGCTGGTGGCCCGGAGTGTGGGCGCGGGCAAGGGGCTGGAGTCGGAGCGCCGCTACACCACCCGGGTGCTCCCGGCGGGGGTCGCCCGCGGGCTGCGCGACGCGGCGCTCGGGCGGCCGGGCGGCGCGGGGCGGGCCGGGGCGATCGTGGCCGGCGTGGCGGCGGCGGCCGGGGGCTACGTGCTCGGCAGCCTCCGTGCCCGGGGAGGCACCAGCACGTTCACGGTGCCGGGCCGGACGCCCGCGAGCGGCCCCGCCACCGTTCCCGGGAGACCTCCCGCACGGGGCGGTACGCGGTGAACCGGCCGGTCCCGATCCTGATGTACCACGCGGTGGGCCACCGGCCCGCCAAGGCGGCGTACCGCCTCTCGGTCTCCCCGGACGCCTTCGCCGAGCAGATGCGGCTGCTCGACGACCGCGGCTTCACCCCGCTGACCACCGCGCGGCTGGGGGCGGCCTGGCGGGGCGGCGGCACTCTTCCGGAGCGACCGGTGCTGATCACTTTCGACGACGGCTACGAGGGCGTGCACCGGCACGCCCTCCCCGCTCTCGCCGCGCACGGCTTCGCGGCCACCCTCTTCGTCACGACGCGCTGGCTGCGCGGCCCGTACGACGGTGGGGGCGCCCTCGACACCATGCTCGACTGGGACCAGGTGCGGGAACTGGCCGCCGCCGGAACCGAGATCGGCGGCCACAGCCACAGCCACCCGCAGATGGACCAGCTCACGGACGAGGCCCTGTGGTCCGAGACCCTGCGCTGCCGGGAAATCCTTGGCGAGGAGCTGGGCGCCCGTCCCGTCTCCTTCGCCTACCCGTACGGCTACTCGAACCGGCGCGTGCGCCGTACGGTGCGCGAGGCCGGCTTCGCGCAGTCCCTCGCGGTGGGCAACACCCTCGCCCAGCGGTGCCAGGGGCCGTACGCACTGGAGCGCGTGACCGTACAACGCGGCACGGGCATCGAGGAGTTCGAGCGGATGGTGGAGGGCCGGTGCATCGCCCGTACCTTCGCCGGGGACCGTATCCTCACCAAGGGGTACGCCATGGTCCGCAGAGCCCGAGCGGCCGGCCGGAAGGTAAGCAGGAGCCGTGCCTGACACGACCACCACCACCGACCGGGCCGACAGCCCGGCGCCGCCGGCGCCGCCGTCCGGGCGCCGTTTGCGTCTGCCGGGGGCCGGCGGCGGGAACCCGCTCTTCCGCAACGCCTACGCGCTGATGCTCAACACCGGCATCAGCGCGCTGCTCGGCCTGAGCTTCTGGCTGGCCGCGGCCCGGTACTACTCGGAGTCCGCGGTCGGCCAGGGTTCGGCGGCCATCGCCGCGATGAAGCTGCTGGCCGGCCTGACCGCGCTGACGCTCACCGGGGCGCTCGCGCGCTTCATCCCGGTGGCGGGGCGCGGAACGGGGCGGCTGGTGCTGCGGACCTACGCGGGCAGCTCGGTGGTCGTCGCGGTGGCGGCGCTGGTCTTCCTCGCCACACTCAGCCTGTGGGGCCCTTCGTACAGCTTCCTGCACGGCCCGCTGAACGGCCTCTTCTTCGTACTCGCCGTCGTCGGCTGGTCGCTGCTCACGCTCCAGGACGGCGTACTGACGGGCCTGCGCAGCGCGCTGTGGGTGCCCGTCGGCAACACCGTCTTCTCCGCCGTCAAGCTGATCCTCCTGATCGTGATCGCGGCCGCCGTCCCCACCGCGGGGGTCTTCGTCTCCTGGGTCGCGGCCATCGCCGTGTCGGTGGTCCCGCTGGGGTGGCTGGTCTTCCGGCGCCTGGTGCCGCGGCACGTGGCGGCCACCGAGGAGCGCGCGCAGCCGCCGACGCTGCGGCAGATGGGCCGGTTCCTGGCCGGCGACTACACGGGTTCGCTGTTCTCACTGGCCGTCGTCTACGCCGTGCCGGTCATCGTCGCCTCGCAGGTCGGCGCCGAGGACAACGCGTACTTCTACATCACCACGACCATCGGCGGCACGGTCAACCTGCTCGCCATCAACATGGGCGCCTCGCTCACCGTGGAGGGCGCGCACGATCCGAGCACCCTCGCCCGCAACTGCCGGGCCGCGCTGCGCCGCATGGCGCGCATCATGGTGCCGGTCGCGGCGGTCCTGTTCTTCGGCGCCCCGTACATCCTGGGCGTCTTCGGCGAGGGGTACGCGGACGCCGCGACCCCGCTGCTGCGCTGGTTCGCCGTCGGCGCGCTGCTGCGGGTCGTCATCGAGGTGTACTTCGCGGTGCTGCGCGCCCAGAGCCGCACCTCCCCCCTCGCCTACCTCCAGGGCGGGCTGTGCGTCCTCGTCCTCGGCCTGACGCTGCTGCTGCTCCCGCGCATGGGGCTCGTGGGGGCCGGGATCGCGGAGATCTCCAGCCTGGCTGTCGTGGCGTCGGTCGCGGGCGTGATGCTGTACCGGGTGGTGCGGTCCGCACCGCCCGCCGGGGACCGGGGCGCCGACGCCGCGGCCCCGGACGGCGACCTGGCGGACCTGGCGGTCGGCGGCGATCGCGGGGACGCCGTGTCCGCGAGCGGCGGGCGTACGGGTGAGGACACGCCGTCCGGCGGCGGGTCCGGGCCGCGCTGGGCGCTGCGCTCGGCGCTCGACGCGCCCACCATGCCGCTCGGGGCGCGGCTGGACTTCGACCACCAGGAGCGCAGGCCCGATGTGCGGCCGGGACCGGGGACTCCGGCCGCCGGCACACCGGCGCCGGGCAGCGGCGGGGCCGGCGAGGGGAACGGCCACCGGCCGACGTGGGCGCTCGGGCCGCCGCTGCCGAAGGCCACTCCCGAAGCTCCCCGCTCCGTCTCGTCCGTACCGGCTGCGACACCGTCCCGGGAGGCGAGCGAGGCCGGCATGACGGGTATGGCGGGCGAGGCCGGTGTGGCGGGCGGCGCGGGTGGAGCGGGGCGCGTGGCGGGCGGCGCGGGTGAGGAGCGCGTGGCTCCGGTGTCCCGTACGCCCCACGGGCCGCCCGCGCCCCATCGCACTCCCCTGCCGCATCCGCTGCGCACGCTGCGCTCGCGGGTCCCCGAAGTCGGCGTCGGCCTGCTGCTCCTGGCCGCTCTGGCGCTGTACTGGCTGCCGGTGCGGCACATCGGTGAGGCGGACCTCGACCGTATGGGCGGCCTCGGGCTGGTCTCCGTACTCCCGGCGGCCACGCTGACCGGCGCGGGACTGCTCGCGCTGTCCTTCGCCTCGCTGCTGTGGCCGGACCGGCCGAGGCCCGTCCTGCTGACCACCGTGCTGCTGGCCACGGTGGTGTCGCTGCACGCGCTGCCCGCCGTCCTGGAGGCCGAGCCTCGCTTCCCGACAGCCTGGCAGCACCTCGGCTTCATGGACCACATCGAGCGGACCGGCACGGCGGTGCCCGACCTCGACGCCCGCTGGAGTTGGCCGGGCTTCTTCGCGCTGGCCACCTTCGTGGCCGAGGCGTGCGGCGTCTCCGACATGTCGTCCGTGATCCGCTGGTGGCCCCTGGCCATGCAACTGCTCTACCTCCCGCCGCTCTTCCTGCTGACGCGCTCGATGCGGGCGGGCTGGCGGGCGAAGTGGACCGGGTCGTGGATCTTCGTACTGAGCGGCTGGGTCGGCCAGGACTACTTCTCGCCGCAGGGCTTCACGTACGCCATGTACCTCGCCTTCGTCGCGGTGCTGCTGGTCTGGTTCCGCGAGCCCCGCGTGCTGTGGAGCAGGCGGCGCCCCGGCGAGGCGGAGGTCAGGCCCGCCGGGCGGCGCGAGAAGGCGGTGCTCCTGCTGGTGTTGGCCGGGCTCTTCGCCGCCACCGTGCCGGCCCACCAGCTCACCCCGTTCGTGATGCTCGGGGTGCTCGCGGTCCTGGTGGTGGCGGGCCGCTCGACGCTGCGCGGCCTGCCGATGCTGTTCGCGGTGCTGGTCGCCGTGTGGATCGGATTCTTCGCCGAGCCGTACTGGTCGGGGCACTTCGACGAGCTGTTCGGCGGAGTCGGCGGGGTGGGCGGCAACGTGACCTCGTCCGTCTCCGGCCGCATCGAGGGCGGCAGTTCGACGCACAAGCTGGTGCTGTACGTGAGGGTCGCGATGGCCGGCGGTGTGATGGCATTCGCGTGCTGGGGATGGTGGCGGCGGCGCTTCGCCGGATACAGCGAGCGCTCGCTGCCCGTGCTGGCGTTCGTACCGTTCCTCGGCTTCGGCATGCAGTCGTACGGCGGCGAAA
Source organism: Streptomyces agglomeratus (assembly GCF_001746415.1). Classification (NCBI taxonomy): domain Bacteria; kingdom Bacillati; phylum Actinomycetota; class Actinomycetes; order Kitasatosporales; family Streptomycetaceae; genus Streptomyces; species Streptomyces agglomeratus. The sequence goes on along the minus strand of NZ_MEHJ01000001.1, from coordinate 6,240,381 downwards.
TGGCGCTGCGCGTCTTCATGTTCGCGCTGCCCGGCGCCGCTCTGCTGGCCGGGCTCGCGCTGTTCCCCCGCACCGGTGTCACGCTCGCCGAGCGGGAGGCGGACCGCAAGAGCCTCGCGCCGCTGGCGGCGCTGCTGACGGGCCTGCTGCTGATGGGCGGCTTCCTGGTCTCCCGCTGGGGCAACGAGTCCTTCGAGCGGACCAGGTCCGGCGAGGTCGCGGCGATGGAGTTCGTGTACGCGCACGACGATCCGTCGGTGCGGCTGCTGTGGTTGAGCAGCGACACCGTCGACGACGTGACGCCCGCCATGCCGTGGGGCGCGCGGGACATGGAGAAGGTCACCTACTTACCGACGCTCGCACCCACCGATCCGGTGCTGGTCTCGGGGCTGGTCAAGTCGCTGAAGGACGCGGGGCCGAATTCGTACCTCATGGTCAACCGGAGTCAGTCGACGTATCTCCGTCTCGACGCGGGCTACTCGGCCACCTGGGAGAGGCGGCTGACCGCGCGGCTCGACCGGCGGCCGGAGCTGACGAAGGTCCTGTCCAACGCCGACGTCTCGATGTACGCGCTGCGCGAGCAGCCCGACGGCCCGGTCGGGAAACCCGCGCCGGGGCCGCCGGGTCCGAAGATCACATGGACTCCGTGGTCGGTGGTGGGCGCTCTCGCGGCGCTGGCGCTGATCGTGCTGCTGGCGGCGCGGGAGGTCGTACGGGTGGGGGTGGCACCCGGTGTACGGCAGTTGCAGTGGCTCCAGAGCACGTTCTGGTTCTCGCTGCCGCTGCTGGCCGTGCTGCTGGCGTCGCTGGCACAGCGGTTCCTGACGATGGCGTAGTGAGGTGCGGGGGCGGGGCGGGGCCCGGCTGTGGCCCGCTTCAGCGCTCCAGCCACCTCACTTCGTACCCCTTCAGGTCGAGGGACTTCCCGTCGACCTTCGTCCTGACGGGCCGGCCGAGGGTGTTCACGACGAGGACGGTCCGGTCGTCGGCGAGGACGCGGATGTGGCGTGCGTCGTCGGCGGCGACCGGCACGGAGCCGTCGTAGCGGGTCCCGGGAGGGAACTCCCCGGCGAACCGTGCCAGCAGTTTCATCATCGGCAGCCCCCCGCCGCCGTCGGGCAGTTGGGTCGGACGCCACAGGCATCCGGCGCACTCGGCGTCTCCCCTGTTCTGCGGATTCCAGTAGAACGCCGTGCTCGCGCCGCCCCTGGCCATCGCCATCAGGCCCGAGGCGTGGACGGCGGTGCGGCGCGTTTCGCTCCAGCCGTGGCGGTCGTCATCGTCGTCGCCCGGTTCGACGTAGTACTCCGCCCACCACACGGGGAGCCCGCCCGAACGGTCGCCGATCCACTCGCTCACGGCGGTCAGTTTCTCCGTGGCACGGAACTCGTCGGGCAGCAGCTCGTCGTGGCGGGTGTAGCTGGCGCCGTCGATCACGACGAAGTCGGCGCCCTTCTTGTGCTCGTTCCAGTACGTGTAGGAGTCGAGGACCCGCTGGTCGACGCTGCCCCACGGCCCCTTGAGCGCGGAGGCGTAGGTCTTGTCGCGCGGCTCGTAACTGTCCATGACGAGGTAGGGGCCGCCGACGAGGTTCTCCTTGTTGACCCTCTTCAGCTCGGCGTACACCAGGTTGTACAGCTCGGTGTAGCCCTCGTGGTTCCACCGTCGGCGGCTGTCGTCGAAGAAGCCCTTGAACTCGTTCCAGACGATGAAGTGGCGTACGTCGGGATAGCGCCTGGCGACGGTGCCGGCGAGCTTCGCGAAGTCCTCGTAGTGCTCGGGCCTCGGAGCGGTCTCCAGGGCTTCCCTGCTCCAGTCGGTGTTCTCCGCCCCCGCCTTGCCGCCCTTCATCCAGTCGGGCGCGCAGCACAGCGTGATCACAGGGGTGCCGCGCGTTCTGCGGATCAGGTCGACGCGGCTGTCCAGTTCGTCGAAGCGGTAGCGGCCGGGGGACGGCTCCGGATTCTCGGCGCCCCATCCCATGATGTGCTGGATCTGTGGCAGCGGCCGCGCGGACAGCGTCTCCTCGGCCCGGCGCAGGGCGGCCGCCTCGCCCTCGTCGGCGCTGTACTGCGTGTGTGTGAAGCCCCAGCCGAGTGCGGGCTTCGGCGCGCCCGACGGCGGCACGGGGGTGCCGTGCACCTTGTCGCCGTCGGTGGTGGTGCCGGCGTTGTCGTCCCGGCCGACGGTGCCGTCGCGGCCGGGAAGTGCCGTGCACATCGTCAGTACGAGGGCGATCGCGGCCACGCCCACGCCGATCAGTGCGGTGAACCGCCACCGCCTTGCCCCGGAGTTCCATCCATGGCGTCCCATCACCGTTCAGCGTATCGGCGGGGGGCGGCATTCCGGCAGGTGTGACGCAGAACGGATGAACGTCGGAAACCGGGGTGCACGGGGCGGCGCCGTGCCGGATCATGGGCGCCATGTCCGCAAACCCTGAGGCCGCTCTGCCGATCCGGCTGAACGTCGACGACAGCGATTCCCCGTCGGACGTCGTCGACGCGCTGTTTCTCGGCCGTTTCGCGACGGGCGAGCAGCCGTACTCCCACAGCAGGTCGATCGACCGCGTCAAGACCGGCGCCACGCTCCTGCCGCCGGCCGCCAGAGTGCTGCGCGCCGCCCGTGACGACGACCGCAGCGCGACCCTGGCCGAGGGCGACGGCTGGACCCTGCTCGTGTCCCGCTGGACGCGCGGCGCGGACGTCACGGTGACGGCCACCACCTCCGAGCTGGCCGAAAGAGTCCTGAAGCAGGCTACGGACGGTGCCCAGGACGAGCCCCAACCGCAGCCCGAGAACGTCACGATGGGCTTCTGGTATGTCTCGCCGCGCCGGGGCCCGCACCGCACGACCCGCCAGATCTCCGCCGGTACGTGGGACGCGGTGCGGCCCAACTACACCGCTCCGGTGGCCGAGGCGCTGGACCGGCTGATGAAGGTGACCCCGGACGACATCGCGGGCCGGCTGCTCCTGCTGCACGGTCCGCCGGGTACGGGCAAGACGTCGGCGCTGCGCACGCTGGCGCGGTCGTGGCGGGACTGGTGCCAGGTCGACTGCGTACTCGACCCGGAGCGGCTCTTCAACGACGTCGGCTATCTGATGGACATCGCGATCGGCGAGGACGACGGCTCGGCGAAGGGCCGCTGGCGGCTGCTCCTGCTGGAGGACTGCGACGAGCTGATCAGGGGCGAGGCCAAACACACGGCGGGCCAGGCCCTTTCCCGCCTGCTGAACCTGACGGACGGTCTGCTCGGCCAGGGCCGCAATGTCCTGGTCGGTGTCACCACCAACGAGGACCTGGAGCGGCTGCACCCGGCGGTGGTGCGGCCGGGCCGCTGCATGGCGCGCATCGAGGTCGGCTCGCTGACGCGCGCGGAGGCGTTGGGCTGGCTGGGTACGGAGACCCCCGGCCGGGAGGAGGCCGTCGGCCGCGACGGCGCGACCCTGGCGGAGCTGTACGCGCTGCGCCGGGGCACCGGACCGGCGTCGGTCCCGTCCCAGCAGGACGGCTCGGACGCGGGGCTGTACCTGTAGCCGCGGGCCACGCGTACCGCACCGCGCCGCGTTCACCGCCCGTACGCCGCCCGCAGCGCGTCCTCGACCGCCGCCAGCGCCTGCTCGTGGCCGAGGCCGAGACGCCGGGCGCGCTCCGCGTACCCCTGGGCCGCGGCGGCGGCCTGGCGCTCCGCCGCGTCCCCCGCCGCCGCGACGAACGTCCCGTTGCGCCCCCGCGTCTCGATCACGCCGTCGCTCTCCAGCGCGCGGTACGCCTTCGCGACGGTGTTGGCGGCGAGGCCCAGATCCTCCGCGAGGGCGCGTACCGTCGGCAGTTTGTAGCCCACCGGCAGCGCGCCGGCGTGGGCCTGGTCCGAGATCTGGGCGCGCAGTTGTTCGTACGGAGCGGTACCGGAGTCCGCGTCAATGGCGATCTTCAAGGTCACGGCCCGATTGTCCCCCACGGGCCGGGAAAAATGGGAGGCACCCGGACACGCCCCCCGCGTAACGTCCGGCACCATGACCCTGATCGTTCGTGACTTCACCCCGGCCGACACCGACGCGTGGGTCCGGGTGCGCCGCGCCGCGCTGCCCTTCATGGTGACGACCCCCGAGTCCGTTGCCTTCGAACGGGCGACCGCGCATCCGGACAAGAAGATGCGCATGCTGGTGGCCGAGGAGGACGGCGAGCTCATCGGCACGGCCTTCGCCGGTATCGCGTACGACAGCACCGAGCCCGGCCAGGCGTTCGTCACGCCGCAGATCCACCCCGGCCACCGCACCCGCGGCGCGGGTTCGCTGCTGCTGCGCGCTGCCGAGGAGCACCTGCGCGCCGAGGGCGCCACGGCCGTCTACGCCTGGGTGGTGGACACACCCGAGTCCCGCGCCTTCGCCGAGCACCGCGGCTACCGGCCGACCCGCCCCATGCACTTCCAGCGCCTGGACCTGGCGAACGGCCGACTGCCCCCGCGGCAGCCGCTTCCCGCCGGCGTGGAACTCCATACGGCGGCCGACTTCCGGGACGACCCGAGGCCGGTGTTCGAGGCCGACGCGGAGACCACCGCCGACGAACCCAGCGACATCAGCACGGACTTCACGGACTACGAGGACTGGATCAGCCACACCTGGAACCATCCGCTCCTCGACCACGGACTGTCCACGGTCGTGGTGGCCGACGGACGGGTCGCGGCGTTCACGGCGGCGCAGACGGACGGCCTCACCCGGTACTGGTCCGGCATGACCGGCACCGTGCGCGCCCACCGGGGCCGCGGCTTCGCGAAGCTGGCCAAGAACGACTCCCTGCACCTGGCCCGCTCGGCCGGCTACACGGACGCGTACACCAGCAACGACGCGGACAACCTGCCCATGCTCGCCGTGAACAGGTGGTTCGGATACGAGATCTGCGCCTCGGAGGTACGTCATGTCCGCACGTTCGGGTGAGACCGGGGGCGAGTTCGCCGGGAGCACCGGGAACGCCGGGCGGGAAGTCGAGGTCGCCCTGGTCAAGGCGGGCCGTACGAAGATCCGTTACCCGGCCTCCGTCGTCTCCGACGACGGCACGCACCTGGTGGTGAGCGCCCCGTGGGCGGCTCCGGGGGTACGGGACTTCGGCTTCGTACGGTTCGAGCCCGGTGACGTCTTCACGGAGCACTACTGGCGGGACCGGTGGTACGCCGTCAAGGAGGTCAGGGCGGGCGACGGCGCGCTGAAGGGCTGGTACTGCGACGTGACGCGTCCGGCGGTCGTCGCGGGCGGCCGGGTGGAGGTCGAGGACCTGGACCTCGACCTGTGGGTGTCGGCGGACGGTGCCACCGTCCTGCGTCTGGACGAGGACGAGTTCGCGGCGAGCGGCCTGGCGGACCGGGACCCGGAGGCCGCCGCCGAGGCGGTCCGGTCCCTCTACCGGCTGGAACTCCGCGCCCGTGGCGCGGGGTTCCAGGGGCTGCTCTACCACTGAGGGGACGGGGTCCGGGTCAGCCGGAGGCGCCCACGTCGTTGTGGGGGGCGCCGTCGCCCACCGGGGGCAGGTCGCCGCGCTCGGGCATCTCGTCGACGCCGGTGCCGGGGCCGCCACCAGAGCCGCCACCGGTCGCCGGGAGCACCTCGTCCAGCTCCTTGGCGCCGGCCCGGTGGGCCTTCTCGGCGGCGCGGCGCAGGGTCTCCCGGTCCACGCGGTCCGCGTCGGCGCTGACCCGCACCACATGACCCTCGTACGCCCGGGCGTACTCGTGGGCGTCGGCCGCCGCGCGGTACCAGAGGTCGCCGTCGCGCTCACACGCGACGTCCCCGCCGCCTCCGCCCGAACCCACCGACTGCTTCGCGCAGCTCGCCGCGTCCAGTTTTCCGCGGTCGACGGCGAGTTGTATCTGTCCGCCGGAGGCGGCGGAGACGTACGTGGCCGAGAAGCCGTCGTTCCCGATGACGCCCACGGACTGCCGTGCCAGGTCGTACCCCGGCGCCTCGGTCACATAGATCAGCTCCAACGCCGACTCCCCCGCCCGCGCCTTCAGTTCGGCCTGCGGCGGGGCGTCGGCGTCGGTCGCCGTCTCGGCACCACAGGCACCGAGCACGACCGGGAGCAGCAGAACGGCGAGCACACGCGGAATACGGGTCATACGCACATCCTGCCGAACCGGCCCTCACCCCACATGGGTACGGATACTCAGGCCGGCGTCCCCGTCGTCGGCAGGTGGACCGCTCGCCGCTTCCCCTGTTCGTCGTAGGCGATCGAGTCGCCGTCCTCGTGCCAGTGGACGACGAAGCGCTCCCCCGCCCGGTAGGCGTCGAGGCCGGCCCGGCAGTAGGCGACCATGTCCGGGGGAAGAGCGCTCATGGGGTACCAGGCCAGCTCGGAGCACTTGTCCGGTTCCCGGTTGTACGGTGCGAGGTCCGGGCCGCACTCCGCTTCGAAGAACCAGCCCGTCCTCGGGTTTCCGCGCGGTCCCCGGTGCTGCATGACCAGGGCCACGCGCAGGTCGTCGGGGCCCAGCACGACGCCGATCTCCTCCGCCGCTTCGCGGATCATCGCGGCCCGTACGTCCTCGCCGTCCTCGACGTGCCCCGACGGCGCGTGCAGCAGACCGTCCGCGTAACCGGTGCCGGACCGGCGGGCGAGCAGCACCTCGTCGCCCCGGCGCAGGACGAGGTGCACGTCGACGACTTCGGTGTGGCGGGGGCGCCGGGCGGGGTGGGCGACCAGCGCGTACCGTTCGTCGTCGACCGCACGGCCCCACAGGGTCGCGTCGGCGGACAGCGGTTCGTGCCGTACGTGCGAGGTGAGCGGGGTCAGCGCCGCCAGCAGCTCGGCCGCGGGGATGCCGTCGCCGGCCCAGGCCCCCTCGATGAGCAGCAGCCGTCCGCCGGGCTTCAGCAGGGAGCACCAGTGCCGCAGCGCCGCCGCGGCATCGGGAAGCAGCCACAGAACATGACGGGCCATCACGACGTCGAACCGCCGCTCCCCGACCGGTGGCCGGTAGGCGTCGCCGACGAGGATCTCGGCCCGCGTCCCGGCGAGCTTGATCCGCGCCAGGTCCACCATGCGCGGCGAGCGGTCCACCCCCGTCACCCGGTGCCCCTGCTCCGCGGCGAGCAGCGACAGGCTCCCCGTACCGCAGCCGAGATGGAGCACCTCGGCAGGCCGCCCGTCCGCCGGCAGCCAGGTCCTCAGGCGCGCGGCCCACGCCGCGCGCACGGCGGGGTCGAGCAGGCCGTGGTCCGGCTCCCGGTCGAAGGAGTCGGCGGTGGCGTCCCAGTCAATCCTCGTCATGGTTCCGATCGTCGCAGCCGCCACTGACAGTCGCGCTCACGCCGGCAGCCGCTTGCGGTAGTGGAAGCGGTCGTACTCGCCCTCCACCCGCCGCTCCACCTGCTCGTATCCGTAGCGGTCGTACATCCGCCGGTTCTCCCACATCTTCGCGTTCGTCATCAGCCGCACCTCGTTCAGGCCGAGCGAGCGGGCGTACGTCTCGACGAAGGCCAGCAGCCGCCGGCCCGTCCCGGTGCCCTGGGCGTCGGGGTGGACCGCGACGGAGTCCAGGTAGAGGTGGTCCTCGTGCGGGACGAGGACCAGGACACCCACGACCGGGTCGCCCGTCACGAACACCCGCCCCGCCGCGACGTTCGCCGCGTGATCGGCCTCCATCGGGACCGGCACGACACCGATTCGCTCGATGTAGTGGTGATAGGCCGCGTCGGTCACGGCCTTCACCCTCGGTACGTCGGCGGAGGTGGCGGGGCGGATCGTGTCGTCGGTCATGCCGACACGTTACGACGGCGTCGCGTAACCGCCTTCTTCAGCAAGGGCCAGGCCAGCAGGACGACGATCACGGCGTAGACCGTCACCGAGAAGGGCGTGTCGACCAGGCCGGTCGCGCTGCCGTCGCTGATCTGGAGCGCCCTGCGCAGCTGTTGTTCGGCGGCCGGGCCGAGGATGACGCCGATCACGGCCGGCAGCACCGGCAGCCCGTACCGCCGCATGCCGAACCCGATCAGCCCGATGACCAGCAGGATCACCAGGTCGAGCGCCTCGCCGCCCACCGCGTACGCGCCGACCGCGGCGAAGAAGAGGATTCCCGCGTAGAGGTACGGGCGCGGGATGCGCAGCAGCTTCGCCCACAGTGGCGCCAGCGGCAGGTTGAGCAGGAGCAGCAGCACCATGCCGACGAAGAGTGAGGCGATCAGGCCCCAGACGAGGTCGGGTTCGCGTTCGAAGAGCAGTGGTCCCGGCTGAATGCCGTACTGCTGGAAGGCGGCCAGCATGACGGCGGCGACGGCCGTTGTCGGCAGGCCCAGCGTCAGCATCGATACGAGGGTGCCGGCCGCCGAGGCGGAGGCCGCCGACTCCGGTCCCGCCACGCCCTCGATCGCGCCCTTGCCGAACTCCTCCTTGTGCTTCGAGAGGCGCTTCTCGGTGACGTACGAGAGGAACGTCGGGATCTCCGCGCCGCCGGCCGGGATGGCACCGAAGGGGAAGCCGATGACCGGTCCGCGCAGCCAGGACTTCCAGGTGCGCTTCACGTCGGCCCTGCCGAGCCAGGGGCGACCGACCGGAATCGGCTCGGCCACCGCGCGCCGCAGGTGGGCGGCGACCCACAGGGCCTCGCCGATCGCGAAGAGTCCGACCGCGACGATCACCACGTCGACGCCGTCGGCGAGCTGGAGCGAGCCGAAGGTCAGGCGCTGCTGGCCGGTCATCCCGTCGAGGCCGACCAGGCCGATGGTGAGGCCGATGAGCAGCGACGCCGCGCCCCGGACGCGGGACGAGCCGAGTACGGACGTCACGGCGATGAAGGCCAGCACCATGATGGCGAAGTAGTCGGGCGCGCCGATGTCCACCGCCAGCGAGGCGACGGCCGGGGCGAGGGCGACGAGCAGGATCGTGCCGATCATGCCGCCCGCGAAGTGGCCGATGGCGGCGGCCGCGAGCGCCTGGGCGCCGCGTCCGGCCTTCGCCATCGGGTTGCCTTCGATGGCGGCGACCACCGCCGCGCTCTCGCCCGGGGTGTTGAGCAGGATCGAGGTCGTGGAGCCACCGAACATCGCGCCGTAGTAGATGCCCGCGAACATGATGAAGGCGCCGGTGGGTTCGAGACCGTACGTCACCGGAAGCAGCAGGGCCACGGCCATCGCCGGGCCGATTCCCGGCAGTACGCCGATGGCCGTGCCGAGCAGGACGCCTATCGCGGCCCAGAGCAGGTTGACGGGTGTGAGGGCCGTGCCGAAGCCGTCGAGAAGGGAGTTGAGGGAGTCCATGACTCAGAGCACCTCCATCAGGGGGCCACCGGGGAGCGGGACTCCGAGCAGGTTGTCGAAGACGAAGTACGTGACGAGGGACAGGCCGGCGGCGATGAGCGGGTCGCGGTCGTAGTGGCGGCTGCCCAGCGCGTACGCCGATCCCCAGAAGAGCAGGGCCCCGGAGATGGGGAAGCCGAGCGGGTCGATGAGCACGGCGTTGCCGAGGAAGACCCCGGCGAGGAGCAGGACCGTACGCCAGTCGCTGGGGTCGCTGAGGTCGATGTCCTCGCCGCCCTCGGCCTCGCCGCGGCCGCCGCGCAGGACGTCGGCGGTGAGGAGTACGGCGACGAGCAGCAGGGCGATGCCGACGACCACCGGGACGGTCTTCGGGCCGACGGGGCCGCGCTGGGTGAGGTCGACATCCATGGTGAGGGCGTCGGTGAGGACGAGAATGCCGAGCAGCAACAGCAGCACGCCGACGCCGATCTCGGAGTGTTCGCGCAGCCAGGACCGGGGGGTGCGGGCCGCGGCCGGGGTTTCGGTTCCGGTGGTCACAGCCCCAGCTCCTTCAGCACCGAGTCCACGCGCTTGTCCTGCTCGTCGAGGAAGTCGCCGAACTTCTCACCGGTCAGGAACGCGTCGTCCCAGCCGTTCTTCTTCATCGACTCCTGCCATTCGGGCGAGTCGTGCAGCTTCTCGACGAGCGTGACGAGCTTGTCGCGCTCGGCGTCGGTGAGTCCGGGCGGCGCCACGATGCCGCGCCAGTTGGTGAAGTCGGTGTCGAGTCCCGACTCGCGCAGGGTGGGGGCGTCGAGGCCCTTCACGCGCTCGGGTCCGGTGACGGCGAGCAGCCGCAGCTCGCCCGACTCGATCTGGTCGAGGTACTCGCCGACGCCCGACACGCCGAAGGCGACCTTGTCGCCGAGGATGGAGGCGAGCAGTTCGCCGCCGCCGTCGAACGGGATGTAGTTGACCGACTTCGGCTCGATGCCCGCGGCCTTCGCCATCAGCATAGGGGCGAGGTGGTCGGGCCCGCCGGGCGAGGAGCCGCCGCCGACGGGAAGTTCGGCGGGGTCCTTCTTCCAGGCGGCGACGAGGTCGTCGATGGTCTTGTACGGGGAGTCCTTGCCGACGACGACGATGTCCTGCTCTTCGGTGAGCCGGGCGATCGGCGTCGTGTCGCCCAGTGTCCTGGGCGACTTGTTGGTGTGTACGGCGCCGACGACGCCGAGGCCCATCGACATGGCGAGCTTGCCGTTGCCGTGTTCGCCGACGAGGCGGGTGAGGCCGACGGTGCCGCCGGCACCCGGCAGGTTGAACACCTCGATGTTGTGGGTGAGCCCGGCGTCCTCGGCGTTCTTCGCGGCCGTACGGGCCGTGATGTCGTAACCGCCGCCGGGTGTGTTGGGAACCATGAAGCGCAGGCCGGGGATCTGCGTGCCGGTGTCGGCGCCGCTGCCTGTGGTGAGCAGCGGCGGCCCCACCAGTACGAGCAGTGCCGCCCCGAGCAGGGCGAGGGGAGTACGCATGCGCACCTGGGCCACCACCTGTCCGTGTGTACGGGTTGAACTGGGGATTCACGGAAACTTGTGAAGTGGCCCACATGTTGCCCGCGTGTTAACAAGCTGTCTCCCTTCCGCAATCAACGGACGTTGTGGTCGTTGTGGTCGCGCCCTAGCCTTGCGCGGTGACCAAGGTGCTGGTGGTGGACGACGACTTCATGGTCGCCAAACTGCACAGTCGCTACGTGTCCGCGATGGACGGTTTCACGGTCGTCGGAGTGGCGCACAGCGGCGCCGAAGCGCTGCGCGCGGCCGACCGGCTTCGTCCCGATCTGGTCCTGCTCGACGTGTATCTGCCCGATATGGACGGGGTCAGCGTGCTGCGCGAGCTGCGCGCGGCGGAGGAGCGGGCCGCCGGCGGGGCGCACCGGCACACCGTGGACGCCCTGTTCATCACGGCGGCCCGGGACGCGGAGATCATCAGGGCGGCGCTGCGGGCGGGCGCGCTGCACTATCTGATCAAGCCGTTCAACCAGGCGGCTCTCCAGGAGCAGCTGCGGCACGTGGCGTCGATGCGTACCCGCTTCGACGAGCTCGCCGAGCAGGGCGAGGCGCGCCAGGCGGACGTCGACCAGATCTTCGGCACCCGGCCGCCGGGCTCGCGGGAGCTGCCGAAGGGCCTCGCGGCGCACACGGCCGAGCTGGTCGGGCGCACCCTGCGCGAGCACCCCGGCGGCCTGTCCGCCACCGAGTGCGCGGAGGCGGGATCGCTGTCCCGCGTCAGCGCGCGCCGCTACCTGGAGTACTTCGCGGACACGGGCCGCGCCGAGGTGACGCTGCGGTACGGCGGAACGGGCCGGCCGGAGCGCCGCTACCGGTGGACCGGCTGACCGTTCCCGCGCGCGCACCGGCCGGGGGTCTGGCCTCTGCTCGGCCCCGTACCGGCCGGGGATCTGGCCTCCGCTCGGACCCGTACCGCCCGAGGGTTCCGCCCTGTTCAGATCCGCACTCTCGTCGGGTCGAGGACGATCGAGCGGCGCGACGCACGGCGTCGTCGCGTCGGCCGGGGAACTCCCTTCAGCGCGTGGAGGAAGGGCTCTTCGCCACGGTCCGCGGGGCCGAGCCACTCGCCGAGCGTCTGCCAGAGCGCGGAGTACCCGGTGGCCAGCTTCCGCACGGAGGCCCGGCTCAGCCGCGCCACTCCGTTGGCCGTGGCCTCCCGGAGAACGTCCTGCCCCTGTCGGCTGCTGAGGTGCAGTACGCCACCCTCCCCCTCCTCGCACTCCAGGTCCCGTGCCAGACGTTCGAGCCGTTGGTCAATGTCGGACGGGAGGTCGTCCGCGGCGGGACCGTCGGACAGCAGCGGAGGGGGAAACTCCGGGGCGAAGAAGAGGTCGGGCTGCCTGTTGGCCTGGACGTGGCCGATGAGGTCCACGCGGTCCTCCCACTGCCCGCACCGGTCGAAGCCGGTCACCCCGTGGATGCCCGCCCAGATCTCGCATTCGCTGCGGAGCCATTCGGTCGCGACCCGGATGTCGGCCCCGCGTTCCGCGCCCCGCAGGTTCCACACCTGCTGCATCACCTTGGCGACCGCTTCGAGGAGCCGGTAGTCGTAGGACCGCATCTGCTTCTCGGACCAGTTGTCCGCAGGGAGTGCGTCCGCGGCGGTTTCGAGTCCCGGGTAGGCGGTCCTGACGAAGCTCTTGAACAGCTCCTCGTTCCGGAGCAGGTCCAGGTCGGGGTCCTCGTGGACCATCCAGGTGCGCTCCACCGTCATGAAACCGCCCTTCGGTACGAGAACGGCCTTCTCCAGTTCCTCCACGGCACGCCGGACGTGCCCCTCCGTGACGTGCGGGTCGCCGTCGGCCGCCCTCATCGCCATGGCGTACGCGCACGCGCTGTTGTAGTGGGTCAGCCAGTCGCCGCAGCGCCACACCGGAAGGACGTGTCGCAGCAGGGGGACGCGGCTCTGGGCGCGGTTGATCCGTTTCTCGACCTCCCGGGCACCCGCCGATGCCCACGCCGGAGACCCGGTGCCCGGTGCCCGGTGCCAGGCGCAACGGAGCCCACACCTGCTGGTTGACCCGAAGCGCACCCCGGGTCACCGGCTCACGCGGGCCCCTGACGCTCTGGACGTACGAGAAGGGCCATACGACTCCCGCCAGGCTCCGCAGCCGGGCCGGCCAGTAGAGTCCGGCGATGCGGGCCCACCGGTCGTCTGCGGCCAGGCGGTCCAGCTCCCGTCGTGCGGCCCGCTGGAACACGGCGAGGACCAGCCCGGCGGCCGCCTCGCCGTTCTCGCTCGTCCGGGGACGGGCGGACAGCCGCAGCGCGGCGAGTAGCGCCGTCTTCTCGGTGCCGGGGGTCACCAGGCCCGTGGCGGTCGGCCAGTAGCGGTCCACGAGCAGCGGCGCCAGCCGCTCCGTCGTCTCCCGGTGGCGTGCGCCCTTGTTCTCGTACCACTGCCTCACCGTCTCTTCGGCGGTCGCCAGGATGATGGCGTTGCGGTACCGGAGCCCGAGCACCTCCGCGTACAGGCGGGGATGCCGGAGGTGGCGCAGGGGGCGGTACCGCTGCCACAGGCGCAGGTTGTACTGCTCGGCGGTCTGGCCGTCGAGCGTGAGGGCCCGCTGGCAGGTGTCGAGCGCGTCGATGTGCAGCCCCATCTTCTCCTGGACCTCCGCCAACTCGCCGCGCAGGTAGGGGTTGCCGGGGTCGAGCGAGATCGCGTCGTAGTACCGCGAGAGGGCCTCGTGGTACCGGCCGGCCCGGCTGAGCTCACTCGCGTTCTGGTACGCCTCGTACAGCTCGGGGTTCAGTTCCCGGCCCCACCACCGGCGCCAGGGCGGCTGCCGGCCGGCGCGCGTGGCGGGCAGCAGCGAGCTGATCACCCAGCATCCGGCCTTGCGGATGACCTCGCTCCACTCGCTCCCCCACACGGTCGTCGAACGGGCTCCGCCGAACACGTACGCCGTGACGGTCACCGTGACCCCCAGGTTCTCCGGTCCCTGCGCCCGGACCCTGAGCACCCCGCCGACGCGGTAGGCGAGTTGGGGCCGCAGCCGGCTCAGCAGGCGCGGCAGGGCGGTTCCCAGCTTGTTCGGGTCGAGTTCGACGTCGCCGACCAGCTCCAGGAAACTCGTCGGCGGCGCCTCGGCGGGCAGTGTCGTCGGCGCGTACATGCTGCTGCCGGACAGTTGCTGGCGAAGTTCGGCCGTCAGGTCCTCGGGCGGCAGGCCGAGTGTTCCCCCGGGTGTCGCGTCGATGAGTTCCTGCACGTCGACCGGGCCCGGTTTGTACGCCAGCGAGGCGCGCGTCGCTCTCCAGTACAGGTAGAGGACACCGAGGACGACGAAGAAGAAGGCGAGCCGCTGGCCGAGGGACAGGCCGCCGCCGCTCGCGAAGACCCGGCCGAGACCGCCGCAGACCTGGGCCAGCCACCCCACGGCGCTCTCCGCCCAGCCCCACAGCCCGTCGCCCCACGGACCGTCGGCCCAGGCCCGGTGTTCGTCACCGGCCCACGGGAGCAGACCGAGCAGGGCGAGGGTGCCTACGGCGCTCCAGACCCACCACGCGATCCGCCGGGGCGCGGGAAGTGCGGACGTCAGGCTGGTTTCGCTTTCCCTGCGCCGGTTGAACATGCCGGTCTCCGAGCGAGGAACGGCCCCTGCTTCCCACGCTAGGCGAAAAGCCGGTGGTAGACAGAGCAACCATCGCCCCGCCCCGCGCGGCAGGGTCCGGGCCCGCCGCTTCCTCAGGTCCCGCTTAGAGCCTCCTTAAAGCCGGCATAAAGATCACTGAACACCGCCGTCAGCAGCGGTTTTCGCCGGTCGCGGGGGCTAGCGTGCTGATCGCCGGGGCGGGGTTCAGTCCGTCGGCGCCGCTGGTTTCGGGGGGCCGCGCCGCCGGACTCGATCTCCGCCCCCGTGCCCCCACACGCTCCCCACCGCAAGGAGAACGTCCCGATGACCGCTCGTCTCCGTCGTACCGGCGCCTCGATCGCCGTCCTCGGCGTCGCGCCGCTCGCGCTGACCGCCCTGTCCGCCGCCCCGGCCTCCGCCCACGGTTCCATGACGGACCCGGTCTCGCGTGTGTCCGCCTGTTACGCGGAGGGTCCGGAGAGCCCCGACTCCGCGGCGTGCAAGGCGGCGGTCGCGGCCGGCGGTGTGCAGGCCCTCTACGACTGGAACGCGGTCAACATCGCGAACGCCGCCGGGAAGCACAAGCAGCTGATTCCGGACGGCAAGCTGTGCAGCGCCGGCAACGACAAGTACAGGGGCCTGGACCTGGCGCGCGCCGACTGGCCGTCGTCGAAGCTCGCCGCAGGCAAGCACACCTTCCGGTACAAGGGGACCGCGCCGCACAAGGGCTCGTTCGAGCTGTACATCACCAAGGACGGTTACGACCCGACGAAGCCGCTGAAGTGGTCCGACCTGGAGCCGAAGCCCTTCGCCGAGGTCACCGACCCGAAGATGGAGAACGGCGACTACGTCTTCGACGGCACCGTGCCGGCCAAGTCGGGCCGTCACCTCGTCTACAGCGTCTGGCAGCGCTCGGACAGCCCCGAAGCCTTCTACACCTGCTCCGACGTGGTGTTCGGCAAGGACACCGGCGGCTCGGGCACCGCCCCCGCCCCGGTGGCGTCCGCGCCGAGCGAGCAGGACATCGCGGACGGCGCCGACGAGTCGTCCGTGGAGCACAACGGCCATGGCGACAGCGACAACAAGACCGGCGCCGAGGTGACGGCCCCGGCCGCCGGCCAGGACGACGCCGGCACGGGCGAGGCTGACCAGGACAACGCGGGGACGGACAACGCCGGGAAGCCCGCCGCCGAGGAGCCCGCCGCCAACGCGCCGGAGCCGAAGAGCGACGCCGCGCAGCCGGTCACCGCGGCCGCCGCCGGCGACAACCTGGCCGAGACCGGCGGCGACAGCTCCACCACGTACCTCGCGATCGGCGGCGCCGCCGCGCTCGCGATCGGCGCCGCGGCGATGTTCGGCTCGGTCCGCCGCCGGGCCGCCCGCCGCTGACCCGGCCGGCCGTCCGCTGACGGCCCGCCCAGGAGCCGCTGCCGCCCCCACCTCGTTTCCCGGGTGGGGGCGGCAGCCTTTCAGAGTGCCGACGCGCAGGTGGTCGGGGCCGCCCGGCCCGGATCGAGGGCGTTGGCCACCTCGTGGAAGGCGATCCGGTCGATCAGCCCTATCGCCACGTGCTCGGAGAGGTCGACGGGGCACAGGTCCTGGAGCAGGACGTTGCGTACGCCGGGGCCGTCCAGGAACTGGGAGCGGTACGGGGTGACCACCTGGTCGTACCGGGTGGCGATGACCGTGTAGCGCACGCCCGGAACCGTGTCGCCGCCCTCGTTGAGCCTGGTCAGGAACGGGGACCCGGCGATCTGGTCGGCGAGGCCCGGGGTCTTGGTGGTCAGCAGGTGGCCGGCCCCGGGGAAATGGGGCAGGAGTTTCGTCAGGCCCAGCAGGGTCGTGCCGTGATTGTCGGGCGCGATGCCGATGAGGGCGTTCACCTCGTCGGCTCCGCCGAGGAACTTGAGGTAGTGACGCGGCATCATGCCGCCCTGGGAGTGGCCGACGAGGTCGGCCTCGGGAGCGCCGGTGGCGGCGAGCACCTTGTCGACGAAGGTGTCGAGCTGGGCCGCCGACTTGTCGATCGGGCCCAGGCCGTGGAAGAACGGCACGTCGGGAAGCTGCCCGTAGTCGAGGGAGAAGACGCAGTATCCGCGCCTGACCAGGTACGGGGCGAGGCCGAGCCAGTTGTCGACTGAGTTGCCGAAGGTGCCGTGGACGAGGACGACCGGGCGGGGATTGGCGGCGGACGGCTCGCACGAGTAGTCGTTCCACCCGCTGCTGGGGGCCGCGGTGGCGGCGCTCGCGGTGGCGGTGGGGGTGAGGGTGGCGGCGAGGGCCAGGAGGAGTGCGGCGGCAGGTCTGAGTGCGCGCTTCCAGGGCAGCATCGGGTGATCTCCTTGCGGCTCAAGGGGAGTTGCGACGAAGTAGCCCTGTGATCCGGATCACAAAGATGCTGTGCTGCCGCTAAATTACGCGCGAGTAGTCGAAGAGTGAAGTGACGCGCCGGTAAAAATTGACGAAAAGTCAACAAGGGCGACCAGGCTGCTGGCGCTGCTGGTTGAGGCGGACGGGTGGCGGGTTCGGACGGACGTCATGGAAGGCCCAGGCGGACGTCGTGACCGGCTCGGACGGACGTCGCGGCTGGCTCGGACGAACGTCGCGGAAGGCCCAGGCGGACGTCGTGACCGGCTCAGGCGGAGGCGCGGTGACCGGCCGGGGCGGACCCGCGGCCGGCCCGAGCCGGGGCCCGGCCCGTCGGCGCGGACGCTAAGCGCCGGTCGGACAGGGAGCCGGGCACGACCGCCCCCGGCCCGAACTTCGCCCGCGCCCGGTCCGCCACCGCCTCGATCCGGCGCGCCTTGTCGTCCGCCGGGTCGAACGTCAGCTGCTGCGTGGCCCGTTCGGCCGGAGTCAGCCCCTCCGCGCGCAGCGCGATGGCGCGCACCCTGGCGCGTTGCAGGCCGAGCGCCTCGTAGAGCCCGTACGCCGTGGCGGTGATCGCCGCCGAGTGGGCCGTCGGCTCGCCCATGGTGCGGGTGCGGGTCGTGGTGGAGCGGTCGGCGTAGCGCACGGTGAGCGTCAGCGAGCGGCAGACCTGTTCCTCGCCGCGCAGCCGGACCCCCACCTCGTGGGAGAGGGACAGCAGGGCGCGGCGGTGGCGGACCGGGTCCAGCTCGTCGCGGTCGAAGCGCCGTTCGGCGGCGAGCGAGCGGGAGGCCGCGTTGGGTACGACCGGCGTACGGTCGATGCCGCGCGCTCTCTCCTGGAGTTCGCGCCCCGCCCGCGCGCCGACGATCCGCTGGAGGGTGGCGAGCGGCACGGCGGCGACCTTGCCGACCGTGTCGAGCCCGTACGAGCAGAGGCTGCGGGCCGTCGCGGGCCCGACGCCGTACAGCGAGGCGACCGGCTTGCGGCCGAGGTAGTCGGCGGCGGCCTCCGGGTCGCCGGGCACGGCCAGGGTCTTACCCGGCGGCGCGTCCCGCGCGGCGGTCCTGGCGAGCAGCGGGTTGGCGCCCACGCCGATCGTGCAGTCGACGCCGCAGTGCGCGAGCGCGCGCACCCGCAGCAGGGCGGCCAGCCCGGCCGCGTCCCGCCCGAAGTACCGTTCGGCGCCGCGGACGTCGACGAGCGCGGCGTCGGGCGGGAGCGCCTGGACGGTGGGGGCGATGTCCTCGATCAGCCCGAGCAGGGTGGGCAGCGCGGCCTCGGACAGCTCGGCGCCCGCGACGTGGAAGCGTACGTAAAGGATCATCCGGCGCTCCCCGGGCTCGAATGCCACAGCTTGCGTCCCGTCGGGGCGCCTTCACCGGCGGGCTGGAGGTCCGCCCACGGGTTCATTTCGTAGCCGGTGGGCAGGTGGATGCGCCGGCCGTCGTCCCCTCCGCCCTTTCCCGGCGTCTCTTCCGCCGGTTCGGCGGGGGCCGCCAGCCGCGCCGCGACGGCGTCGAGTCCGCCCGTACGCCGCAGCTCCACGAGTTCCGCCAGGTTCCAGGCCGCCGACGCGACCACGCTGAAGCTGCGCGGTCCGCGCCGCTGCACCACTCCGCGCACGAGCAGCAGCCAGGAGTGGAAGACGGTGTGGGCGCACGCCGCGTGGCTGTCGTCGAAGAAGGCGAGGTCGACCAGGCCCGTTCCGTCGTCGAGGGTCGTGAAGATGACCCGGCGGCCCGAGCGGACCGGCGGGGTCTGGGTGGCGGCCTTGGCGCCCGCGACCAGGACGGTCTGGCCGTGTTCGGCCATCCGCAGCCGCTTGGCGGAGGTCGCTCCCAGCTCCTTGAGGAACGTGTAGTGGCCCCCCATCAGGTGCCGGGAGGCGTCCATGCCGAGGACGCCGAGTTCGGCGCTCAGGCGCTCCGCCTCGCTGAGGTCGGGGAGCCCGGCCGGGGCCGCCTGCCGGCTCCCGCCGAGCGAGAGCTGGTCGCCGGACGCGCCGGAAGTGCGCTGCGCGGCGCGGAGTTCGGACAGGTGGAGCAGCAGGTCGCGGCGGTTGGCGCCGAACGCGTCCAGCGCGCCCACCTGGGCGAGCCGTTCGGCGACGGGCCGGCTCGGGTGGGCCCGCTGCCACAGGTCGAGCAGTGACGAGTACGGCCGGCCAGCCACGATCCGCGCGGTCTCGGCCTCGCTGATGCCGTGGACGTCCGCGAGCCCGAGCCGGATACCCCAAATCCCGCCGGACGATCCCTTTGTTCCCTTTCCGCCAGACACCAGTTCGATCTGATGAGCGGCCGCCGACCGGTTCACGTCCAGCGGCAGCACGGGCACTCCACGCCGCCGCGCGTCCGCGAGCAACAGCCGCTTCGGGTACATGCCGGGGTCGTGCGTGAGCAGTCCGGCGTAGAAGGCGGCCGGGTGATGGGCCTTCAGCCACGCCGACTGGTACGTCGGCACGGCGAAGGCGACCGCGTGCGCCTTGCAGAAGCCGTACGACCCGAACGCCTCGACGATCTCCCAGGTACGGGCGGTCACCTCGGGCGAGTAACCCCGCTGCCGCGTCCGCTCCGCGAACCAGGCGCGGATCTGTGCCTGCGTACCGGGATCGGAGAGCCCGCGCCGCATCTGGTCGGCCTCGCCCCGGTCGCAGCCGGTCATGATCCGCAGGATCTCGATGATCTGCTCGTGGAAGACGACCACGCCGTACGTCTCGCGCAGCGCGTCCTCCAGGTCCGGGTGCGGGTAGCGGGCGGGCGCGCGGCCGTGCCGGGCCTCGATGAACGGCCGCACCATGTCGGCGGCGACGGGCCCCGGCCTGAAGAGCGAGATGTCGACGACCAGGTCCCCGAAGGTCGCGGGCTGGAGCCTGCCGACGAGGTCGCGCTGGCCCGGCGACTCGATCTGGAAGCAGCCGAGCGTCTCGGTCGAGCGGATCAGTTCGTACGTCGCCGGGTCGCCCTGCGGCACCTGCTCCGGATCGTCGAGATCGAGCGCCACGTCCGCCGCCCGCCGCAGTTCCGCGACCGCGTGCGCCATGGCCGACTGCATCCGTACGCCCAGCACGTCGAGCTTGAGCAGCCCGAGGTCCTCCACGTCGTCCTTGTCGAACTGCGACATGGGGAAACCCTCGCCGCTGGTGGGCATGACCGGTGTACGGCGCAGCAGTGAGGCGTCGGAGAGCAGCACTCCGCACGGATGCATGGCGATTCCGCGCGGCAGCGCGTCGAGCGCCTCGACCAGTTCCCACATCCGTCCGTACCGGTCCTTCTCGGCCGCCACCTCGCGCAGTTCGGGCAGTTCCTCCATCGCGGCGCGGGCGTCGCGGGCCCGGATGTGGGGGAACGCCTTGGCGATACGGTCCACCTCGGCCGGGTCCATGGACAGCGCGGCGCCCACGTCCCGTACGGCGTGCCGGACCCGGTACGTCTCGGGCATGGCGACGGTCGCGACCCGCTCGGCACCGAAGCGGCCGATGATCGCGCGGTAGACCTCCAGGCGGCGGGCGGACTCGACGTCGATGTCGATGTCGGGCAGCGCGGAGCGCCGTTTGGACAGGAAGCGCTCCATCAGCAGGTGGTGCTCGACGGGGTCGGCGTGGGCGATGCCGATGAGGTGGTTGACGAGCGCTCCCGCGCCGGAGCCGCGCGCGGCGACCCGGATGCCCATGTTCTTCACGTCGTCGACGACGCCGGCCACGGTGAGGAAGTAGGAGGCGAAACCGTGGTGGGCGACGATGTCCAGCTCGTGGTGCATCCGCTGCCAGTACTCCCGGGCCCGCGGCCCCCGGTCGTAGCCGCGCAGCAGCATTCCGGCGGTGGCCCGGGACTCCAGTACGCGCTGGGCGGTGCGGCGGCCGGCTCCGACGAGGTGCGGCTCGGGGAAGTGGACGGTGCCGAGCCCGAGGTCGTCCTCGGGGTCGACGCGGCAGGCGGCGGCGGTCTCCTCGGTCAGGGTCAGCAGCCGGTGGGCGGCGCCCCGGCGGTACCCGGCGGCCTCCGCGACCAGCTCGGCGATGCCCGCCATGTCGTCGGCGCTCTTGAGGGAACGCTCGCCGCTGTCCAGGGGGGCGCGCGGGTCGACGGGGACGAGTCTGCGGGCCGCGTCGAGTACGTCGGCGACCGGGCCGAGGCCCGGGTCGGCGTACCGGACGGCGTTGGTGAGTACGGGGGCGACGCCCTGTTCGGCGGCGAGGCCGAGGGTGCGGGCGGCCAGGCGCAGCGAGCCGGGGCCCGTGCCCGTACGGCCGTGGTGGACGACTTCGAGGCGCAGGGCGTCGCCGTACACGTCCCGCCAGGGCGCGAGCAGGGTGGCGGCCCGGTCGGGGCGGCCGGCGGCCAGCGCACGGCCGACGTCGGAGCCGGGGCCGAGCAGCACGGTGAGCCCGTCGCCGTGATTGCGCTCCCACTCCAGGAGGGGGTTGCGTCCGCCGGCCTCGTGGGCGGCGCTGATCAGCCGGCAGAGGTCCGCCCAGCCGGCGGCGCCGTCCCGGGCGAGGAAGGTGGCGCGGGGCGCGGACTCGTCGACGAAGGCCCCGCCGCGCACCGGCGTGCGCCTGCGCTGCGTACGTCCTTCGTCGCGGGCGGGCTCCGTAGGCCCCAGCGCCAGCTCCGCGCCGAAGAGCGGCCGTACGCCCGCCTTCGCGCAGGCCTTGGCGAAGCGGACCGTGCCCGCGACGGTGTCCCGGTCGGTGAGGGCGAGGGCGTCCATGCCGTGTTCGGCGGCGCGCGCGGCCAGCCGCTCGGGGTGAGAGGCGCCGTAGCGCAGAGAGAACCCCGAAACGGTGTGCAGATGCGTGAACGCGGGCATCGCACCTCCTGAGTCCCCTGAATCAATCCTGCTCTCACCTCCCCCGTCTCCACCATAGACCAAGTTTCGAACGTACGTGCGATAGCCGTGTCCTCAGCCATTCGGCCCGGCCCCACCTGCGCAAACGCGGGAGGCCACTGAGCGTGGGGGCATGACTTTCCTCGACGAGGTGAAGAACGCCGTCACGCCACGGGCCGCACTGCTCGTCATCGGCGTACTGGCGTTGCAGCTGCTGTTCATCGCGTCCTACGTGGGAGCTCTGCACGACCCCAAGCCGAAGGACGTCCCCTTCGCGGTCATCGCGCCCGAACAGGCGGCCGCCCGCCTCGTCGAACAGCTCGGCGGCCTCCCCGGCGAACCGCTGGACCCCCGTACGGTCGCGGACGAGGCCACGGCCCGGCGGCAGATCATGAACCGGGAGATCGACGGCGCCCTCGTCGTCGACCCGGCGTCGAACACGGACACCCTGCTCGTCGCCTCCGGCGGCGGCACCGTGCTGTCCTCGGCCCTGACCGCGCTCACGACCAAGATCGAGGCGTCCCGGCAGCGAGAAGTACGGACCGTGGACGTGGCCCCGGCGTCCCCCCAGGACTTCGACGGCCTCTCCGCCTTCTACCTGGTCGTGGGGTGGTGCGTCGGCGGGTACCTCTGCGCGTCGATCCTGGCGATCAGCGCGGGCTCACGGCCGGCCAACGGTCAGCGCGGCGTGATCAGGCTCGGCGTCATGGCGCTGTACTCGATCGCGGGCGGGATCGGTGGCGCGGTCATCGTGGGACCGATCCTGGGCGCCCTGCCCGGCAGCGTCATGGCCTTCTGGGGCCTCGGCACCCTGGTCGTCTTCGCCGTCGGCGCGATCACGCTCGCGCTCCAGGCGCTCACCGGCATCGTGGGCATCGGCCTGGCCGTCCTGCTGGTGGTGATCGCGGGCAACCCGAGCGCGGGCGGGGCGTTCCCGCTGGCGATGCTGCCGCCGTTCTGGGAGGCGATCGGGCCCGCCCTGCCGCCGGGGGCCGGCACCTGGGCCGCGCGCTCGATCGCGTACTTCGAGGGGAACGCGATGACCGGATCGTTCCTGGTCCTCGCCGCGTGGGCGGTGGCGGGCTGTGTGATCACCCTGGTCATGGCGCTGCGCCGGCCGACGAACGCGGAGTCGCGCCCGGTCGGCGTGTAGCGGGCCGCCCCCGGCCACGCCGAAGGCCCCGTCCGGCACGCATGTGCGCACCGGACGGGGCCTTCGGGCCGGCCGGGCCCGGGCCCGGCCGGCATCAGCCGATCAGCCGTTCAGCCGATCTCCGCGCCCAGCGCGGCCAGCGCCGCCGGCACCGGCTGGAAGAACGTCTCGCCGCCCGACGTGCAGTCGCCACTGCCGCCCGACGTGAGCCCGACCGCCGTGTCGCCCGCGAAGAGCGCGCCGCCACTGTCACCGGGCTCCGCGCACACCGTGGTCTGGACGAGCCCGTTCACGATGTCGCCGTTGCCGTAGTTCACCGTCGCGTCGAGCGCGGTGACCTCACCGTCGTGCACCTGCGTGGTGGAGCCGCTGCGCGTCACCTTCATGCCGACGGTCGCCTCGCCCGCCTTGGTGATCGGCTGCGTGCTGCCGTTGTAGAGGTTGACCTCGCTCGGGTGCTCGACCCCGTCGTCGTACTTCACGAGCGCGAAGTCGTTGCCCGGGAAGGTGGACGCGGCCATCGTGCCGAGCGCGCCGCCCGTGGAGTCGGTCCACTGGGTGCCGGCCTTGCCACAGTGACCCGCCGTGATGAAGTGCGGGGCGCCGTCCTTGACGACGTTGAAGCCGAGCGAACACCGGCCGCCGCCATTGAGGATCGCGTCGCCGCCCGCGATGAGCGGCTTGAACTCCCCGGCCGACTTCTTCAGTTCGGCCTTCTCACCGAGCGCGCCGACGACCTTCTCCAGCTTCGCCCACGCGTCGCCCTTGACCGTACGGTCGGCCGTCACGACGACCTTGTTGGTGACCGGGTCGGTGGCCCACGAAGTGCCGGGAATGGTGGCTTTGTCGGTCAGGGTGGTCCGTACGGCTTTCAGCTCCGCGAGACTGTTCTCGACGATTCTGGCCTTGCCTCCGGCCTTCCGTACGCCCTGGGCCGCCGCCTCGTCCACGACGTTGACCACGAGCGCCTTGGACTCGCTGTCGTAGTACGCCCCGGCCGCGTCGCCGCCCAGGAGCGAGTCGAGGTCCGAGGCGAGCTTTCCGGCTCCCGTCGACGACAGCTTCTTGACGGTGTACTGAGGTGTCTCCTCACTGGCGTTCGCAGTCTGGAAGGTAACTCCCGCTGCCACCAGGGCCGCGATACCTGCTCCCGCTATTGCCACACGGCGCTTGACTGTGCGTCGGTGCTTCACGTAATGACCTCCTGTGGGGGGGTTCGTCCCTGCGAAGTGGGGGGCAGGTCCGAGTACGCCCACTATTTCGAGGCTGATCGGTAGCACACAAGGTCGACTTCAGGACGCGCACACGACAACCCCAGTGCGCCCTCCGTGTCTTTACAAGCCAAGCACCGCCTGTGCCCGTCACGTTCGCGAACACCGCGTGCGACCGTGCGCACAGCAGCGGGTGAGGACTAGTCCTGTCCGGTACTCGCCCTTGCGGTCCGGATTCCGGCGGCGCCGGCGCGCATTGCGGGAACTCCCGGCGCTCCGGGGGCCGTTCAGCAGACTCGGCGCCGCCCCGCACGCCCCGGCCTCTCGACGGCGCGAGTTCCCGCATGCCCTGGCCTCTCGACGGCGCGAGTCCCCGCCCGGTCGGCCGGGCGGGGACTCAGGGGACTCATCTGTGCCGGTGCGCTCCTGGGGCTCGGGCCCGCGTCCTAGTAGACGCTGACGCCGTACGCGCTCAGCGCTTCGGTGACCGGCTGGAAGAAGGTCGTACCGCCGGACGAGCAGTTGCCACTGCCGCCCGAGGTCAGACCGATGGCGCGGGTGCCGGAGTAGAGCGGGCCGCCGCTGTCGCCGGGCTCGGCGCAGACGTTGGTGCGGATCATGCCGTAGACGATGTCGCCGCCGCCGTAGTTCACCGCGGCGTTGAGGCCGGTGACGGAACCGCTGTGGGTGCCGGTCGTGGAACCGCGACGGGTGACGGACATGCCGACGGTCGCGTTGGCCGCGCTGGTGATGTCCTGGCTGCCGACGGTGCCGGGGTGGGCGAGTGAGGTGTTGGCGTACCGCACGAGGCCGTAGTCGTTGCCCGGGAAGCTGGAACCGGCCGTCGGGCCGATGCTCGTGGTACGGGAGGAGTTGGTGTACCAGGGCGGGTTGCCGTCGGTGCAGTGGCCGGCGGTCACGAAGAAGTACGTACCCGCGCTGTTGCGGACGTTGAAGCCCGCCGAGCAGCGCCAGCTGGTGGCGTAGATCGCGTCGCCGCCGGCGAGAAGCTTGGAGAACTTGCCGGGGGTGCGCTCGACGCGGATGGCGCCTGCGTTCGTCCCGGCTTCCTTCTTGATCTTGGCGATCTCGGCGGCGGAGACCGTGCTGTCGGCCGTGACGACCAGGGTGTTCGTCGCCTTGTCGATGTGCCAGGCGGTACCGGCAACATCTGCTTCGAGGACCGCGTCACTCGCGGAGGTGAGCTGGTTGGCGCTGTACGCACGAGCCGTGTCGGCGCTGGCGTTCGGTACGGCGAGTGCGGCCGCGGCGACGAGTCCTGCCGTGACGCCGATCAGGCGGGATCGTCTCGCTATGCCGCTGCGGGGGGTAGTGCGCTTGATCCTCACTTTTCGTCCTCCCAGGGGGAAGTAGGGGGCCCGTTCGTGGGGTGAGACGGGCCCGTGAGGCGCAGTCAGTGAACCGGTCCGGATTCCGGACAGGTTGTGCCCCTGACAAGCGCTCCTCGGGAGTATTCGGGCCGTCAACTGCCCGCGCAAGGGCGCCTTTCGGCCGCCGGGGAGCCGGGTGCCGTTCACCACGGCCGTGTAGCGACCGGGCGGTGCCCCGTACCGGCCCGGTTGACTTGTCCCCGGCCGGTGTCCCCCGCCTGTCTCCCCCACCGGTCTCCCCTGCCGGCCTCCCCGGCCCGAGCCGGCGACTGTCCCCCGCCGGTCTCCCCCTACGTCAGCGGCCGTCCCCCCGGGAAACGCGCCGCTCCCCCGCCGGTACCGGAACCGGCAGCGTGTTGCCCGGCGGCGGGAACGGGCAGATGAAGTGGTCGGCGAAGGCGCACGGCGGCAGCAGCGCCCGGTTGAAGTCGACGCTCACCACGCCGTCGGCGGCGGGCGCGGGTGGCCGCAGGAAGCGGAAGCGGTACGAGCCGGCGCCGCTGGTCGCGTCGGCGAAGACCGCCCACAGCGAGCCGTCGCCCTCGACCGCGACCTGGAGCGTGTACTCCTCGCCCTCGATGCCGAAGGCGATCTCCCCGGCGAGGCCGAGCCCGCGCGTGCGCCCGTCCGCGTTCTCGACCTGGAGGGTGGTGCGCCCGGCGGCGTACGGACGGAACCGGCCCGCCAGCGCCCACTTCTCGTCGTACGGCGTCACCTCCATGCCCGCGAACGCCCGCCTCGCCGGGGACTCGGGGTCGAAGACACGTACCGCCCAGAGCCCTTCGCGGCGCAGCACGA
The DNA here is from genome assembly GCF_001746415.1 of Streptomyces agglomeratus. Taxonomy (NCBI): domain Bacteria; kingdom Bacillati; phylum Actinomycetota; class Actinomycetes; order Kitasatosporales; family Streptomycetaceae; genus Streptomyces; species Streptomyces agglomeratus. Next base: position 6,214,258 of record NZ_MEHJ01000001.1, on the reverse strand, counting down.
CCAGCCGCCGCCCGGCCGCCTCTACGCGGGAATCCGGAATGGGCCCGGTGTCCGCGGTCAGCCGGGCCTCGCCGGTCAGGAGCTCGCCGTCGAGGCTGATCCCGTCCTCGGGCGAGGCGGTCAGTACAACCTCGTCACCCTCGGCGGTCCACCGGCCCGGCACGCCCGGAATACGGCCTTCCGGGTAGTCGGCGAGCCAGTGCGTGCCCGTGAGCGAGAGCGGACCGTACGGCGCGGAGACCGTCCCGGTGCGCTGCTGGTGCCAGTCGTTCCAGTCCTGCCGCGGGTCTGTGCTCATGCGCGCAACCATTCCACACGGGCGCCGCGGGCACGGGGAGCCCGGTGCGCCGCCCGCGTCAGCAGTCGCAGCCGCAACACTCGCAGCAGTCGCAGTCGCACTTGTGGCAGAGCCCTTCGCGCTTCTTGCGCGACCAGGCCCCCTCGTACTCCTTGGCGCAGCAGAGCCGGCAGGTGCAGCACAGCCCGACCGCGGCGGCGCACCCCGCCCAGAAGCCGCGCCTGCCGGGCCGGTGCGGCTCGCCGGTGAACCCCGGCGGCATCCCACCGGGACCACCGGGACCACCAGGACCACCGGGCACGCCCGGACCGCCGTAGGCGCCGTACCCGCCGCCGGGGGCGCCGGCCCCGCCGCCCCCGTAGGGATTGTTCGCGCCGTACGGACCACCGCCGCCGTGACCGGCCCCGGGCGGCGGCGTCCCGTACGCCTGGACCTGGCCCTGGTGACCGCAGGCCGTCGTACCGAACGCCCGGTCCACGGACCGGCTCAGCTCGTGGGCCAGCAGGACGTGCGCCAGCCTGTCGTCTGTGAAGGAGGCGTCGCGCAGCGCGAGCCGTACACCGTGCACCGCGTCGTCGCACAGCCGGCGCGCCTCGGCGAGGCCGGTGCCGGTCGCCGTCAGCGGGTTCCAGGCACCCGACGCGGCGTCAGCTTCCAGGTCCTCCACGGCGTCCAGCAGGTGCGCGAGCCTCCCGAAGAGGCGGCCGGCCTCCGCCAGCGGCGCCGCGTTCTGCGGCCTGCCGGCGAGTACGGCGGTGTGCGCGAAGGCCGCCGCGGTGGCCGTCTCGGCCGGTTCGGTGACCGTGAGGACCGGGGTGCCGGGCCCTGCCAGCGCCTCGATCCCGGCCTGCCGGTCCACCGCGTCGACCAGCAGCGCGGTGTCGAAGCCCAGCGACGCGCCCGTACGCGCGCCCGCCCTGTCCCAGCCGGCGGCGACCCGCCGGGCTGCCGCGGCCACCGGCCTGCGGGCCAACACCCCGTCCCGGTCGGCGACGTGGTCCCGCATCTTCGCCGAGGCCAGTACGAGGGAGACGGCCGCCGCCAGTCTGGCCCCCTCGCCCTGGGCGACGGGCGCCGTGCGCATCGCGCGCAGTGGACAGGGGCCGGCCGTACGCCGCCATCCCGTGACGCGCTCGGACTGAGCCTCCGTCAGAACCGAGACGATCAGCCCGTCGTAGTTGGTGACGACCCGCGCGAGCTGCCCGTGGTCACCGCGAAGTGCCAGGCAGAGACCGCACAGATGGGCCATCCACTCGGTCCTGAGCCCCTCCGTGAGCCGATGGCTGCATGGCCTGACGATTCCGAACAAGGCGCTCCCCCAGGAGTCGTGAGACGGTGCGGCCCGCATCGTACCGAGGCGCTCGCGACGGGACGGGTTCACCCGTCCGTCCCCTTCGTCACCCGTGTGGCCCGACGGTCCTACTTTTCACTCTGTCAGCAGCCGGACACAGTAGGAACCTTGACGAATCGCCACAAGTTCTGCACCAGTACCGTCACGAATCCCCTGCGCGGCGGCTATCCACTTGGCGCGTAATCCGCATGATGGACGACGATAGGGGGAGCGGTACACAGACCGACCGCGGTGAAAGGAGGCGTCCCATGGGATCGGTGCGCAAGGCCAGTGCCTGGCTCGGGCTCGTCGAGGACAGCGACGACGACCGCTACTACGACGACGAGTACGCCGAGGGAAGCAACGAGAGTGCCGAGCCCTGGGTCACGGACCCGCGGGTCCGGGCGGTCTCCGAGTCCGCCGAGGACAAGAGCCCCAGAATCGCCACGGTCACCCCGGACGGCTTCCGGGACGCGCGTAGCATCGGCGAGCTGTTCCGGGACGGCGTCCCGGTGATCATGAACCTCACGTCCATGGAGCCCGCCGATGCCAAGCGCATCGTCGACTTCGCCGCCGGCCTCACCTTCGGCCTGCGCGGTTCGATCGAGCGCGTCGCGAACCGGGTCTTCCTGCTGAGCCCCGCGGACACCGAGGTCGTCAGCGGCGAGGCCGCGGGCCGCGACACGCACGGTTTCTTCAACCAGAGCTGATGGGCGAGGCCGCTCACCGGAAGGCGTCAAGACCGGTGAGCGCCTTGCCCAGTACGAGCTGATGCATTTCGACGGTGCCCTCGTAGGTGAGCACCGATTCGAGGTTGGTCGCGTGCCGCATCACCGGGTACTCCAGCGAGATCCCGTTCGCGCCGAGAATCGTCCTGCTCGTGCGGCAGATCTCGATCGCCTCCCGCACGTTGTTCAGCTTGCCGAAACTGACCTGCTCGGGGCGCAGCCGCCCCGCGTCCATGCGCTGCCCGAGGTGGTGGGCAAGCAGGATGCCCTTGTGGAGTTCGACCGCCATGTCGGCGAGCTTGGCCTGGGTGAGCTGGAAGCCGCCGATCGGCTTTCCGAACTGCTCGCGCGTCTTCGCGTAGTCGACCGCGGCCTCGAAACTGGCGCGGGCGGCGCCCATCGCGCCCCACACGATGCCGTACCGCGCGTGGCTCAGACAGCTCAGCGGCCCCTTGAGCCCCGTGACGTCCGGCAGTACGGCGTCGGCGGGCAGCCGCACCTCGTCCATGACCAGCTCGCTGGTGACCGAGGCGCGCAGTGACCACTTGTGCTTGATCTCGGGCGCCGAGAAGCCGGCGGCGTCGGTCGGTACGACGAAGCCGCGAATGCCGTCGTCCGTCTGCGCCCAGACGACGGCCACGCCCGCCACCGACCCGTTCGTGATCCACATCTTGCGGCCCGTCAGCACCCAGTCGGAGCCGTCCTTCTTGGCGTACGTCCGCATCCCGGCCGGGTCGGAGCCGTGGTCGGGCTCGGTCAGCCCGAAGCAGCCGATGATCTCGCCCGCGGCCATGCCGGGCAGCCAGCGCTGCTTCTGCTCCTCGGACCCGAAGCGGTGGATCGCGTACATGGCGAGGGAGCCCTGTACGGAGACGAGCGAGCGGATGCCGGAGTCGGCGGCCTCCAGCTCCAGGCAGGCGAGGCCGTACTGGACGGCGGAGGCGCCGGCGCAGCCGTAGCCCTCCAGCGACATGCCGAGGGCGCCGATCGAGCCGAGCTCCCGTGCCAGGTCACGGATGTCGGGGAGCTCGCCGCGCTCGTACCAGTCGGCGATGTGCGGCATGACCCGGTCGGCGGCCCACGTGCGTACGGTCGCGCGGACGGCGAGGTCCTCGGGTGCCAGCAGATCGTCGATGCCGATCGGGTCGCTGGGGTCGAACGGCGGAAGCTTCGAAGATACGGACATTCCTGGCCCTCCGGCGGCTGCTCGGCTCACAATCCGATGTGGTGCGATGGTGCGAAAAACTAGCAGTGGTAGTTACTGCTCGCGGCCGACGTTACGGGGTCACCGCGCGACCCGTCCAGACCCGGCCCGTTCGGCGTACTCACGGGACGCCGGCACCGTCACCTGCGGCGAAGGCTCGCTCGCGCACTCCTTCTCCTCCCGCTCGCTCGCGCACTCCTTCTCCCGCTCGCTCGCGCACTCCTTCTCCGCCCGCGCACCGCACTCCATCAGCCGCGGCAGCCTCAGCGCGGCCAGCGCGCCGAGGAGCAGCAGGCCCGCGCTGACGAAGAGCGTCACATGCAGGCCGTGGACGAAGGCGTGCCGCGCGGCGGTGCGCAGCGCGTCACCGGCGGGTCCGCCGATCCGCTCCGCGACCGTGTACGCCTCACCGAGCGAGTTGGCCGCGCCCGCGCTGTCCGCCGAGGAGACACCGGGGACGCCTGCCACGCCGGGCACGTACGCGGCGTTCATGACGCTGCCGAGCAGCGCGATACCCATGCCGGCCCCGAGCTGGTAGGAGGTCTCGCCGATGGCTGCGGCGCCGCCCGCGTGCTCGGCCGGGGCCTCGCTCAGCATCGACTCGTACGCCCCGAACAGCGTGGTCTGGAGCCCGAAGCCGAGCATCACGAAGCCGGCGGTCAGCAGCGCGGGCCGGTCGTGCTGCCCCATCAGGGTCAGTACGAGGACGGCCGCCGCGGTCAGCGCGAAGCCGGACGAGACCATCGCGCGCGGGCCGAGGCGCTGGAGGGTGTACGAGCCGGTGGCGCCGGCCGCCATCGCGGCGAAGGTCAGCGGCAGCAGCCGCAGTCCCGTCTCCAGCGGCCTCAGGCCGAGCACCAGTTGGAGGTACTGGACGGCGATCAGCTCCAGGCCGACCAGCGCGAGCATCGCCAGGACGATGCATCCCACGGACGTGGAGAAGGCGGCCCGCGCGAACATCGTCACGTCGATCAGCGGATTGGCCCGCGTCCTCTGCCGCCGTACGAAGAGAACGAGCAGCGCGGCGCCGGCGAGCAGCGGCAGCAGCGTCCTGGCGTCGGCGATGCCCTCACCGCCGCCGATCCGTTTCACACCGAGCACGACGCCGAGTACACCGGCCGCCGCCATCAGCGCGCCGAGGACGTCCCACGGGCCCTGGCCGCTCCCCCGGGACTCCGGCAGCAGCCAGCGGCCGGCCGGCAGTATCAGCACCATCAGCGGGATGTTGATGAGGAAGACCGAGCCCCACCAGAAGTGCTGGATCAGGAAGCCGCCGAGCACCGGCCCGGTGGCGGCCCCTATCGCCGCGACCGCCGTCCAGATGCCGATGGCGACGGCGCGCTCGCGCCGGTCGGGGAAGACCTGACGGAGGATCGACAACGTCGCGGGCATGATCATCGCGCCGCCGACGCCGAGCAGGGCGCGGGCCGCGATGAGGACGTGCGGGTCGTCGGCGCAGGCGGCGAGCGCGGACGCGCCGCCGAAGAGCCCGTAGCCGAGCAGCAGGACGCGGCGGCGGCCGACGCGGTCGCCGAGCGTGCCGAACAGGATCAGCAGGGAGGCGCAGACCAGCGGATAGGCGTCGACGATCCACAGCAGTTCCATCGCTCCGGGACGCAGGTCCTCGGAGACGGCAGGGACGGCGATGTGCAGGATCGTCGCGTCGAGGGCGACCAGCAGCAGGCTGACGCACAGGACGACGAGTACGACCCAGCGGTTGCCCCCGACCGCCTTCGCCGCCCGGCCGTCCGGCCGGTGCCCGGGGGCGCCCGCAGACCGCTGTGTTCCGGCCGTGGTCGTCCCTGACATGTACGTCCCTCCCAGTGGCGCATCCCTCGCGCTCGGCGGACCGGCGGGAACGGCGTTGTCCAACGTCCCTGCGGGCCCGGCATCGACGGGCGAGTGAGCCGTCAGAGTACGCGAGTTCACACGCCTGCCGCGTGGTGCACCTCTCACCGGACCCGAAGGGGGGTGTGGCGTACGCCACGTCGCCCCCGACCTGCGGGAACCGCGCGCGGGGGCGGTCCGGTGATCTTGGGAGCCCCATGAGGGAGCGGAAAATTCCGTGTTGAGTTCCGGTGAACGCAATTCGTCGGCACCCATTCACTCTTACGAGCGGGCCTCCGAATGAATTGCGCAGCGGGCCTCCTGGATTTCCCGAACGGCCTGGAATTACCCTCCCGGTGAGACGCACCCCACATCACATCGTCATCACAAAGATGCTGGATGGGCCGGGCTTGTCGTTCACTCGCTGTAACGTCGATTCAGTGCGTACTGACCGAATCTTCGCCCGGCTGGACCGGGAACCGGAGCCGCCGAAGATAGAGATCCCCGGGATGAGCCGTACCCGTACGGCCCTCTTCGGTTCGACGCTGGCGTTCTACATGGCCATCGTCTGGGCCGTGCTGATCACGTCCTGGCTGGTCGCCCTCGACTGGAAGATCATGCTGTTCCGGCCGTACGAGCAGTGGCCGCAACTGCACGCCTTCCTGGACTACTTCGTCGTGCTCGGGCAGCGCGGCCCGACCGCCGTGATGGTGGCGGCCTGGCTCGGCTGGCGTTCCTGGCGCCAGCACACGCTGCGCCCGCTGCTGACCCTCGGCGCCTCGCTCCTGCTGCTGAACGTGACGGTGGGCGCGGTCAAGCTCGGCCTCGGCCGCCGCGGGCCGCACTACGCGACGGAGATCGGCTCGGCCGAGATGTTCGCGGGCGGCGATATATTTCCTTCCGGTCACACCGCCAACGCTGTGGTCACCTGGGGCATCCTGGCCTACCTGGCCACCACGCCCAGGGCCAGGCGCTGGCTTTCGGTGCTCTCCGCCGTCGTCGCCCTGGGTGTCGGCGCGACCACCGTCTACCTGGGCACCCACTGGGTGAGCGACGTGCTGCTCGGCTGGGCGGCCGGGTTGCTCATCCTGCTGAGCCTGCCCTGGTTCGAGCCGCTCATCGGCCGCACCGAAGCGTGGGTCTTCGCGGTACGCGAGTCCTGGCGCACACGTCGCCGGCTCGGCGCCGCGCGTCCCGCACCGGCCGGCGGCCGTCTGTCCCCGGCACTGTTCCCTCAGCGTCAGCCCACCGCCCGCAACGCCGCCCAGGCGGACAGTCCGGCCCGCGAGCCGGTGACCGCGGGCAGCGGCCGTGCCGCGGGAGGCGCGACCAGGACCGCCGTTCACCTCACGCAGCGGCCCCACACGGCGCGCTCCGAGCGGCCGCCCGTCACCCCGGCCGGCAGCCGCCGTCCGCCGCACGCCGACCGCACGGGGGCCGCACGCCCCGGCACCTCGCCCCGGCCGGTGACCGGCGGCTGACCCGCCCGGACCCGCCCGGACCCGCGAGACGGTACGCACAGGCACCATCCCGCGCACGACGAAGGCCCCGGCCGGCTCCCATGGAGCCGCCGGGGCCCTTGTCGTGTTCTCCCGGGTTCGGGCGGGGCCGGGCTCCGGGCGGGACCGGGGTTCCGGGCGGGAGCTGGGTTCCAGGCGGGGCCTGGGTCAGCCCTTCCAACAGCGGATGACCGTGTCGTCCTTGACCTCGAAGTTGAGGCGGCCCTCCAGGAACTCCATGGTGATGATCGAGCCCGGCGGGAGCGACCTGACGGTGGTCCAGCCACGCTCCCGGGCCAGCCGCTCCGCGTGGCCGGCGTCGAGGCCGACGTACGCCTCGGGGGTGTCGTCGGGCTGTTCGGAAGGGGTCGGTAGGGGTGCCATGGGGCTCACCGTAGGCCGCTCGGCGCGGGGAGGGAAGTACGGGGCCCGAGCTGTGTGTCATCGCCCCAGATACCTCAGCGGTCACACTTGTGTCACAGGATCACGACAGGCGTTTGAGATGAGCCGCTTCACCCGAAAGGGCATCCGGGTGCTTGTGGCCGGTGAATTGAATGCCCTTGGAATGATCACGCAATAGCAGGTTCCTAATTCATTCCCGGCATCACCCGGACGCTCCCCGCAATTTCCCGACCGCACCGGCCGGCGAAAACTGACGGGCCGTAACGAATTCACGGTTTCCGCACAGAATCCGCACCGGGCGAGGTACGCTCCGCGGTCCCGCCGGGGTATCCGCACTCCGGCGCGTCGCCTTGACCGAGGGCGCGCGCGAGAAGATCACGAGCCTCCCTGATCCGGTCGGTGAGCTCCGGCGGCTCGACCACCTCGAAGGGGAAGCCCATCAGCAGGATGTGGATGACCAGCACGTCGAGGCTCGCCGCCCCGGTGCGCAGCAGGCAGCTGTGCTCGTCGACCGCCTCCAGCACACCGGCGCTGGGCGAGACCGCCTGCCGCGCCTCCTCCAGGGGCACCAGCAGCCGGACCACCGCCGTAGCGGCGTACGCCCCGGTGGACACGCCCTGCGAGACGTACGCCGCGAGATCACGGGCCGGGGGTTCGCGCGGGACGAAGCGCGGGCCGTGCGGGGGCGTGGGGGTGATCCGGTCCGCGCGGAACGTACGCCAGTCGGAGCGGTCCAGGTCCCAGGCGACGAGGTACCAGCGGCGCTCGGTGCACACCAGGCGGTGCGGCTCGACGGTCCGGCGGGACGAACTGCCACCGTGGTCGCGGTACTCGAAGCGCACCCGCTCGCTGTCGCGGCAGGCGTTGGCCAGTTCGGTCAGTACCGAGGCGTCGACCGTGGACGGACCGGGGCCGCGCAGCATGGGGACGGTGAAGGCGTTGAGCGCGCCGACCCGGCGGCGCAGCCGGTTCGGCAGCACCTGTTCGAGCTTGGCCAGCGCGCGTACGGACGCCTCGCCGATGCCCTCGATGCCCTGGGCGGCCGCGGTGCGCAGGCCGACCGCGACCGCGACGGCCTCCTCGTCGTCGAGGAGCAGCGGCGGCAGTTCGGCGCCCGCGCCGAGCTGGTAACCGCCGCCCGTACCGGGGCTGGCGTTGACGGGGTAGCCGAGCTCCCGCAGCCGGTCGACGTCGCGGCGCACGGTGCGCGGAGTGACGCCGAGCCGCTCGGCCAGGCCGTGGCCCGTCCATTCGCGGTGGGCCTGGAGCAGCGAGAGCAGGCGCAGCAGACGTGCCGAGGTCTCCAACATGCAGGCGAGTCTGCCAGGGCTCGAGGACAGCAACTGTCCTCGAGCCCCGGCCGCTCTCCCCATCCCGCCGGTCGCCTACTTCGCGGTGTCGAGCCGCACGCTGAGGTCGTTGTCGACGGTGAAGTACGGATACGCCGTCGTCGGCCGGGTGACCCGCGGGCCCTCGACCGGCAGCACCGGATAGCGGAAGACGCCCTTCTTGTCCCAGACGTCGTCCAGGATGCGGCCGACCCGGATCCCGTCGGCCTGCCCCGGCTCCGCGTCCGCCGGGCACAGCCACAGGTCCCACAGCCGCTGCTCGTCGCCGCGCCCCTCCGCCAGCGGCTCGTACGCCAGGGTGAAGGTGAACGTGCCGTCCTCCCGGACCGTGACCGGCTCCCGGTGCACGTCCTTCGTCGCGCCGCGCAGCCGGGCCTCGGCGACCGCGTCCCCGGCGAGCCCGGCGCCGTACAGCCGCCCCTCCAGCGTCATCGCGCCGTGCGAGAGGCTGACGGTCCCGGCTTCCGCGTGCGGCGAGCGCAGCCAGCTGCGCACCGCGAGCCGGCCGTCGACGGTCGGGTAGGGGATGCGTACGGCGACCCGGGCGCGGCCGGGGTCGGGCGCGCGGTCGACGAGCGAACGCAGGTCCCTGATGCCGGGCTCGACGCGCTGTTCCTCCGTCTCGTCGCCGTAAGCGGTGAAGACGTCCCAGCGCCCCTCGGCCAGCTCGACGGTGCTGGGCAGCACCGCCCGCAGCCGGCCCTCCCCGGCGGGGGTCAGCGGCAGCCGCACGGTGTCCGCGGCCGTGTTCCCGCCGCGCCGGCGCAGGACGAGCGCCGCGCCGGGCGACGCCTCGCCCACGATGTCGAAGGTGACGCCGCCCGCGGAGTCCGCGATGCAGTCGGCGCGCGGCGGCCCGGTGCGGGCCGGTGTGCTGGTCATGCGGTCTGCCCTTTCCGGAGCACGGAGGCGGCCTTGTGACGGAGGGAGTACGCCCCGTCGAGCACCGCTCCCCGGGAGAGGTGGAGCGCGTCGTGGAACCGGCCGCGGGAGCGCCCGTGGGAGCCGCGCGAGACCAGTTCGGTGAACAGCGCCTCATGGCGTTCGGCGATGGGCCCCGGGTCGAAGCGGGCCGAGCTTTCGAGCGCCGCCGCGCCCATGGTGCGCCGCAGGTCGTCGTCGTTGATCAGGCCGAGGAGCGCGTCGGCGACCGCGCCGGTGTCACCGACCGGCACGAGCCGTCCGTCGGACCCGTCGGTGATGATCTCGCGGGGCCCGTGCGGGCAGTCGGTCGAGACGACCGGCAGCCCGGAGCGCATCGCCTCGACGATGGTCATGCCGAAGGACTCGTGGCTGGAGGTGACGGCGGCGATCGAGCCTTTGACCCATTCGGGTTCAATGGGGTTGGCCGGTCCCATCAGGAAGACGTGGTTGTGGAGCCCGAGTTCTGCGATGAGCGCGTGCAGGGCGTCTTTCTCGTTGCCGCTCGCGTCGCCGCTGCCGTAGATGCGCAGCCGCCAGTCGGGGCGGACGGCGACGACCTTCGCGAAGGCTTCGACGAGCAGGTCGTACTGCTTGACCTTGGTGAGCCGGCCGGCCGCGACGACCCACTTGGCGCTGGAGTCGGCCGGTGCGACCAGCGGCGCGGGCACGCTGTTGGGCACGGCCTCGATGCGTACGCCGGGGAGCTTGAGGTGGGTGCGGTAGGCGTGCGCGTCGGCCTCGGTGACGGTCGTGACGGCGTCCAGCATTCCGTAACGGTGGCTCAGTTCGCGGCGCAGCCGGTAGCCGTGGCCGGCCAGGGTGAGGTGCTCCTGGCCGACGCGCACGGGGCCGCGCCGGGTCTGACGGGTGATGTGCACGTTGAGGCCCGGGCGGGTGCCGACGACGACGTCCGCCTCCGTGGACCGCAGATGGGTGGCGAGACGGGCGTCGGTGAGGCGGCTGTACTGCTTGTGCCGGCCGTCGCCCCTCGGGAAGACCTTCGCGGGGAGCGCGAACCGCTCGTCGTCGCCGTCGTATCCGTGGCTTTTCTTGCGCAGGTCCACCAGGTAGTCGAGCCGGACGCCGGCGGGTGCCCCCATCGCCGGCTCGTCGCGATGACGGAAGACCGAGACGATCTCGACGTCGTGCCGCTCGGCCAGGGTCCGGGCGAGGTTGAACGTCGTGCGGATCGTCCCCCCGATGCCGTACGCGTTGTGGAGCAGGAAAGAGATGTGCATACGCCGACGCCGACCCCCAGATCTTCGACGGACCGGTCTGTGTCCGCCTGCTTTCAGAAATGGACTGTACTGGGCGGAAACTGACTGACCCGAGCCGCATCAAATCGTTCCAATACGGTTGTCACATCGATAGCACAAGCGAGCAACCAAACCTCTGTTCCACGCATCAGGGGCGGTAGGGAAGCTGCGGAACGGTGAAGCAGTTGCGGGTCATGTCGCCCTGCGTCACCCACCCCGCCCCGTCCCGCCACCGCGCCACCGAGAGGCACGTACGGCTCGTCCGGGGCGGCTCGGCGTGCCGCTCGAACGAGACGGGGAGCAGCAGTCCGCGCGCGGTGTACGGCTCCTCCCGGTTCAGATACGCCTCGACGCACGCGCGTGTGAGCCCACGCCCGCACGACCTGGCGGCGTCCGTGAACCACATCGCGGCCGCCCAGCCCTCCAACTGCCACTGGGAGACGACCCGGTCCTCGCGCCGCGCCGCGCGCATCGCCTCGCGGAACTCCCGTACGGCCGGATGGCCCACGTCCTCGTAGTTGCGGCTGGCCCCGGTGACCCAGAGGGTGTTGCGGCAGCGCGGCGCGTCCGCGAAGTCCCCGGAAACGGCGGACGACCAGTTCTGCACATTGGTGACCTTGGCGGTGACCCGCGCACCGACCGCGTCCATCGCCTCGCACAGCTGGGCGTTGCCGTGCGTGTCCATCGCGTCGAAGACCAGGTCGACCCCACGGTCCTTCAGGTCGGCGGCCACCGCGCGGAAGTTGGGCAGCGCGAAGTCGACCTGTTCGCTGACGACCCGGTAGCCCTCGGCCTCCAGGCCCCGGGCGACCAGCCGGGCGTACGCGGCCGAGGACGCCTGGTTGTAGGAGATCACCGCGGCGGTGCGGGCGCCGTGCTCACGCTTGAAGTAGCGGTAGACCTCGGTGCCGCCGTAGAGCGTGCCGTTCCAGCCCGGCCTGCCTCCGGTGCGCGGGGCGTCGCTGCCGTAGATCCCGTACAGGTGGGGATAGGTGTCGTACGCCGGACCGATCGGCTGGCCGCCGATGTCGGGAACACCGGCGGCGGCGACCCGAGGTGCTCCCGCGTACTCCAGGGCCGTCGTGGCGACCAGCGCGAAGACCTTCCGCTCGTCGAGAAGCCGGTGCACGCAGCCGTTGTTGCCGACGCCGCTGCCGCCGTCGTCGCAGGTGAACACCTCGACCTTCCGGCCGTCGATGCCGCCGTCGGCGTTGAGCGCGTCGAAGTAGGCCAGCGCGCCGTCCCTCGGTCCGGTGAAGGCCGCTCCGCCGACCGGGCTGGTGGCGCTGGTGATGATGCCGATGCGTACCGGCCCGGCCTCCCGGGCGGGCGGGGCGCTGCGCCGGCCCTCGAAGTCGCGCTCGGGCAGCCTGCTGCCGCACGCGGCGCTCAGCAGGAGGAGCGCCACGAGCAGCAGGCATTCAGCAGCCCGGAGCAGACGCATTGCCGCTGAGCTGGACCAGCGCGCACAGGGTCTTGACGGAGACCTTCCACACCTCGTCCTGGAGGACGGCGGAACCCTTGCTGTCGGGCAGCGCGGGCTGTCCGCCGACGAGCAGGTCGTACGTCACGTCCGCCCCGGTGGCGGAGGTGAACTTCACGTCGGTGACCGTCGCCGAGGACCTCTTGGCATTCGGGTCCTTGGCGAAGGCGGTCAGCAGGGGCTGCATCCTGTCGCCGTCCTCCAGCACCTTCGCCTTGTCGTTGACCGGCGTCCCGGGATCGAAGAACGTCTTCCAGTTCTTCTCGACCTCCGCCCTGGCCGCCGCCGGGTCGGCGGGCGCGTCCCGCTCCGGTGTCGCCGGGGGGCTGGTGCCGAGGGCGGGTGAACGCGCCGGCGCCTCGGGGGCGTCGTCGTCGTCACCGCATGCCGCGGCGGCGGGTGCGAGGACGAGCATCGCGGCGGCAGCCCACGCCGCTGTTCGAGGGCGCGTGCCTCGAGAGTGTCTGCCGAGGACCATCTGGCTCACCACCGGGTGTCCGACCGGGCCGTGCGGCCCGATGCTTCCAGGGTCGGCTGCTTCTGGGCACAGTGCAACGCATCCGCCCAGGAGGGGACAGACCCGTACAACCCGCTACGTACTTCCAGGGGGTCCCGGTGCAAAGGACGCGACCGCGCGGCCGGCCGTTGTGGACCGGCCCGCGCGCCGTGCTGTGGGCCGGCCCGGCGGCGCTCGCCTGCGGGGCGGTGCTGTGCGTGATCGGCTGGTACGGCGTCTCCGGTGAGCGCTTCGCCGAGCGGCAGCTCCCGTACCTCGCCTCCTGCACCGTGCCCGGCGCGGCGCTGATCGTCGCGGGTGCGGTGTTCCTCGCGCGCGTCGGCCCGGCGTGGGCGGCGACGGAGAAGAACGCCGCCGCTGAGCCGTTGGAGGTACCGGCGCCGCCGCCGTCCGCGCGAGGCCCGCTCGTCCGGATCCCCGGCGGCACACTCCTGCACCGGCCCGACTGCCCCCTCGTCGCCGGAAAACCGGGCGCCGCGCCGCCGGACGACGCGTCCGGACTCGGCCTGTGCCCCGTCTGCGAACCGCCCGCCCCCGACGAACCCCCCGCTTCCTCCCCGGGGGCCTGACGCGGTGTCGTCGCTGACGTACGACCTGACGCTGGCGGGGCTCGCCGTGGGCAGCGCTGCGGCGCTCACCGGGATCGGACTGATCGTCACCTACCGGGCGACGGGGGTACTGAATCTGGCGCACGGTGCGAACGCCATGGTCTGCGCGTACGTCCTGCGCCAACTGGCCGTCGGATGGGACTGGCCGCTGCCCGTCGCCGCCGCGGTGACGCTGGTGGTGGTCGCGCCCGGCCTCGGGCTGCTCCTGGACCGGGCGGTGTTCCGCCCGCTGGCGGTCCTCGGCGGCGAACCGGCGCGGACCCTGGTCGCGTCGATCGGCGTATTCGTCCTCCTGGTGGGGGGCGCGGCCCTGGTGTGGGGCACGGGAGCCCGCGCGGACGCGCCCGTGCTGCTCTCCGGGGACCCGTGGGCCCAGCTCGCGGCGGTGGTGGTACTGGCGGCCCTGGTCGGCGCGGTGACCCGGTGGACGCGCTTCGGGCGCGAGCTGCGCGCGGTCGTCGACAACCGCCCGCTGGCCGCGCTGGGCGGCACCGACACGGACCGGGTGGCGGCCGCGGGCTGGGCGTTCGGCTCGTTCACGGCGGGGCTGACGGGGGTGCTCCTGGCGCCGTACGTACGCCTGGACCCGTACGGACTGCCCCTCCTCGTCGTCGAGGTGATCGCGGTGGCGGTGCTGGCGCGGATGCGGAGCCTGCCGGTCGCGGTGGTGGCGGCGCTGGCGATCGGCGTCGCTCAGGCGCAACTGACGCGCGTGCACCCGCCGTCCGGCTGGGCGGAGCCGCTCGTGCAGGCGATCGGCGCGAACCTCTTCGTGGTGGCCCTGCTGATCGCCGCCCTGACGGTGCCGGTCCCGGACACCCGCGACGCGCTCCCCCGCTCTCCGGCGCCCGCCGTCCGGGCCGCCCCGCCGGTCGCCTGGCTGGTGGCGGGTGTCCTGTTCCTCCTCCCCTTCGGCTTCGCGGGCTCGGACCTCCACACGTCCGTCCAGGTCCCGGCGCTGGCGGTGATCCTCCTCTCGCTGGTGGTGGTGACGGGCCGGGGCGGCCAGATCTCGCTGGGCCAGGCCGCGTACGCCGGTCTGGGCGCCCTGTTCACCGCCCTGCTCGCGGCGGGCCGCTTCCCCGGACTGCCCGCCGTGCCGGAACTCCCCGCCCTGGCCGTGGCGGTGGTGCTGGTGGCGCCGCTGGGCCTGCTGCTCGGCTGGCCGGCGATCGGACGCCGGGGCCTCGCCCTGGCCCTCACCACCCTGGCGTTCGGCGTCGCGGTGAGCCGGTTCGTCTTCGCGCAGCCGTACGCGACGTCGGGCCTCGGCCTGACCCGCCCGGCCGGCTTCCATTCCGACCGGGTGTACTACGCCCTGGAGCTCGCGCTGCTGGCCGCCGCCCTGCTGGCCGTGGCGGCGCTGCGCCGCGGCCGCACGGGGCGGGCGCTGGCGGCGATGCGCGACCACGAGACGGGCGCGTCGGCGGCGGGCGTCCCCGTCCCGGCCCTGAAGCTCCTCACCTTCGTCACCGGCGCGGCGCTGGCCGCCCTGGGCGGCGGCATGCTGGGCATGGGTCTGCGCGCGTTCGATCCGGCGGCATACGACCCGGTGCGCGCGTTGCTGTGGTTCGCCGCCGTGGTGGTCCTGGGCGCCGACAGCCTGCTGGGCGCGTGCGCGGCGGCGGCGCTCCTGGTGGGCGTGGACGCGGGAGTGGGGGGAGGCGCGGCGGCGGCGCTGATCGGCGTCCTGGCGGTACTGCTGGGCCACCGTCCCCTGACGGCGAGAGCCCCCGCGCGTGTGGCCACCACCGAGGCCGCCCCGGAGGCCACCGTCACCCCGGCGACCGGCGCCCCGCCGCCGGCCCCGGTCGCCGCGCACGTCGTCGGGCCCTCTCCCGGCCCGCCCCTTCCCGGGCTGGGGAAAGCCCCGCGCGGCGGCCCCGCAGCCGTGCTCCGGCGCCCGCCGCCCGCCCCCGCTCCGCGCCACCGCCCCGTCGGCGGCACCGCCTCCCCCACACCCCCTCGCCGCGCACGCCCTGCGCCTCACCTACGGCGACACGTACACCGCCCTCGACGGCGTCGGCCTCACCGTCGAGCCGGGCCGCGTCACCGCCCTGGTCGGAGCCAACGGAGCCGGCAAGAGCACCCTCTTCCACTGCCTCTGCGGCACCCTGCGCCCGGACTCCGGCCGCGTGGAGCTGAACGGCGTGGACATCACCCGCACACCCCCGCACACCCGCACCCGCCTCGGCATCGCCCGGACCTTCCAGGAGCTCGCCGTCTTCCCCTCCCTCACCGTCGAGGAGAACGTCGCGCTCGGCGCCGAGCAGGGCCACGTACGCCACGACCCCACCGCCGTGGAGGCCGTACTGCGCCTCCTGGACCTCGCGGGCCCCGTCCGCCACTGCCCGGCCGCCGCCCTGCCCACCGGCACCCTGCGCCGGGTGGAACTCGGCCGGGCGCTCGCGGGCCGCCCGCACACGCTCCTCCTCGACGAGCCCGCCGCCGGGCTCGACACGGCGGAGGCCGAACGGCTGGCCCGCGTCATGGCCGCCCTGGCGGCCGACGGCATGGCCGTGCTCGTCGTCGAACACGACCTCGACCTGGTCGCGGACATCGCCCACACCGTGCACACCATGACGGCGGGGCGCATCGCACCATGAGCAACGCCATGGAACTCCGCCGCGCCCTCGTCCGCTACGGCCCCCTGGAGGCCCTCCACGCGGTGGACCTCCCCGTCCCGGCGGGCGGCCCGCCCACCGTCCTGCTCGGCCGCAACGGCTCCGGCCGTACGACCGTCCTGCGCGCCCTCGCCGGCACCGTGCCCCTCGCCTCCGGCCGGGTCCTGTGGCACGGCACGGACATCACCCGCCTGCGCGCCCACGACCGCGCCCGCAGCGGCCTGTGCTTCGTACCCGACCGGTACGCCGTCTTCCCGTCTCTGACCGTCGCGGAGAACCTCCGGCTGGCCGCGCGGCAGGACGTCGCACCCGCCCTCACTGCCTACCCGGAGCTGCGCGGCCTGCTCTCCCGCCGCGCGGGCACCCTGTCCGGCGGTGAGCAGCGGATGCTCGCCGTCGCCCGCGCGTTCGTCTCCCGCGCCCGCGTGGTGCTCCTCGACGAACCCACACAGGGCATGGCCCCACCCCTCGCGGACCGTACGTACGCGCTGCTCGCCGCCCTCGCCCCGGCCACGACGGTCGTACTGGCGGAACAGAGGATGCCGCCCGCTCTGCTGAGCCGGACGGTGCCTCTGCCCGTCTTCGTGCACGAACTGCGCCGCGGCGCGGTCGTGTTCAGCGGTGAGGCGTCCGAGCCGAGGAACCCGCCGCCGTGACCGCGCCCGCCGGCTGCCCCTCCACCGCCGGAGCCGCAGGCACGGGCTCCCCCTTCGCCGCCGGAGCCGCAGGCACGGGCTGCCCCTTCGCAGCCGGAACGACCAGCGTCGTCCCCGTCCGGATGCGGTGCGGATCGCTGCCGATCACCGCCGCGTTGGCCCGGTGGAGCGCCTTCCAGCCGCCCTTGACGCGGTAGCGGCGGGCGATCGAGGCGAGCGTGTCACCGGCCCGCACGACATGCACCCGGCCCGAGAGGCGGTAGCGCTTCGAACAGGCGGGCCACGCCTTCCACCCCTGGTTGGCGAGCACCTTCTCCGCCACCTTGATCTGCTCGGCCCGCGTGGCGAGGTCCGCGCGCGGGGCGTACGCGAGCCCGCCGTGCTCCACCCACGTCGGATGCCAGAACTGGAGCCCGCCGTAGTAGCCGTTGCCCGTGTTGATGTGCCAGTCGCCGCCGCTCTCGCACTCGGCGAGGCAGTTCCAGGGCCACTGCGTGGCGGCGCAGCCGGCCGCGGGCGCCGCGGCGGACCCGGGTGCGGGAGGCGGCGCGGCCCGCGCGTCCGTGGGACAGAAGGCCAGCAGTACGGCGAGCAGGGCGGCCGGCACGTGGGAGGTCTGCGGCAGCTGGGGCATCGCGCCACGCTAAGCAGCCGCCCGCGCCCCGCCCCACGTGCCGCGCGGCGGACCGCGAAGCCCCACCCGGTCGGCCGACGGCGCCCGGCGGGGTACGCCGGGGCAGGTTGGTTCGATTCTGTTCCCTTCTTCGCGTGACTCCGGCGACAGCTCACCCGTTGTCTTCTTGACGAGCCGGGAACCGCCCGGCACCCGCACCGAGTCCGAGGAGCCCCCCGTGCCGCGCATGCTCGACGTCAGCGACGACGTACGCGCCGAGATCGGCAACGAAGAAGCCGACCGCCTGCTCGCCGGCGAGAACGCCCCGGGCAGCTACGACTGCACCTCCTGCCGCACGCAGGGCGACTCCGAACTGGAGCGCACGAGCACCGTGCTGTTCGTCGGGGACGAGACCGCCGTCCTCGCGTTCGCCCACGCCACCTGCATCCCCTCGCAGGTCGTCCAAGTGGCGGAGGACCAGCTCCAGGGCGCCGTACGCAGCATCACCGGCGGCGGCCCCGACCTTCCCAGCGCGGAGGAGTTCGGCGGCTCGCCGGGCCAGGCCGTGCTCGGGATCACCAGCGGTCTCGTACTGATCGACGGTCAGCTGTTCCCGGCCCTGGTCGTGGAGCCGACCGGCCCGGTCGCCCGCCCCGGCTCCGCCGGCACCACCGACGAGTTCCTCCAGCTCGTCACCGAGCAGGGGTTCCGGCCGGTCACCGACATGTCCGACGTGCCCGCCCCGCTGCCCGGCTGGTCGGTCCTGCTCGCCATGGGCCAGCTGCACGCCGTGCTCCAGCCCTCGGCCACCGGCGGCAACCCGGTCTCCTGGTGGCAGGCGCACCAGCCGCTCCAGGTCACCGACGGCTGGCGGACGGCGGCCAACAAGTCGAGCACCGTCCTGGTCTACGCCGCGCCCGCCGGTTCGATCGGCCAGCAGCCGCGCGAGGACCTGCTGCGCAACGCGCTGGAGCGGGCGGCCGCCCGTGGTGTGCTGGCCGCCGCCGCCATGCCGCTGGCCGGCACCTGACCGGCACGGGCCCCACAACAGGTCCATGCGTAACACTCACCCCCGCCGAGCAGGGAATTCCCTGCTCGGCCCGCATCCGACGGGCGCTGGGGTCGTTGGCACGTACGTGCACTCATACGACCCCTCACGCCATCAGCCGTACCAGAGCCAGATCCCCGCGATGCGCCCCTCGCGGGAGACCCGTGCCGAACCCTCGCACACCCCGATCTACGACGCGCTGTACTCGGAGTACCGCCGGTCCTTCCGGGCACTGCCCGGAGACCGCAGCGGCGAGGAGGAACTGGGGTTCACGGGCTTCGGCCAGGTGACGCGTCACGGTCAGGGCTCCGGCCCCGCGAACCACACCGGCCAGGGAACGCACGGCGCGCACACCGGTTTCTGGCGCGTCACCAGCAGCGACGGCAACGGGCGGCAGCACACCGGGAATCACCTCCCGGCCGCGCTGCCGCCCGCTCCCCGTAGGGGGTTCTAGGCCCGTCCACGGGCCGTCCGGCGTTACTTCTTGCGGCCGCGCTTCTCGCGCACCCGCACCGAGATGTGGATCGGCGTGCCATCGAAGCCGAACTCCTCGCGCAGCCGGCGCTCGATGAACCGCCGGTAGCCGGCCTCCAGGAAGCCCGAGGCGAAGAGCACGAACCGCGGCGGCTTGGCGCCCGCCTGCGTCCCGAAGAGGATGCGGGGCTGCTTGCCGCCGCGGACGGGGTGCGGGTGGGAGGCGACGATCTCGCCGAGGAAGGCGTTGAGCCTGCCGGTCGGGATGCGCGTCTCCCAGCCCGCCAGCGCCGTCTCGATCGCCGGGACCAGCTTCTCCATGTGACGGCCGGTCTGCGCCGAGACGTTCACCCGAGGCGCCCACGCGACCTGGGCGAGCTCGGTCTCGATCTCCCGCTCCAGGTAGTAGCGGCGCTCCTCGTCGAGGGTGTCCCACTTGTTGTACGCGATGACCAGCGCGCGGCCCGCTTCGACGGCCATCGTGATGATCCGCTGGTCCTGCACGCTGATGGACTCGCTGGCGTCGATCAGGACGACGGCGACCTCGGCCTTCTCGACGGCGGCGGCGGTACGCAGCGAGGCGTAGTAGTCCGCGCCCTCCTGGAGGTGGACGCGGCGCCGGATGCCGGCCGTGTCGATGAACTTCCAGGTGATGCCGCCGAGCTCGATCAGCTCGTCGACCGGGTCACGGGTGGTGCCGGCGATCTCGTTGACGACGACGCGGTCCTCGTTCGCCACCCGGTTCAGGAGCGACGACTTGCCGACGTTCGGACGGCCGATGAGCGCGATACGGCGCGGGCCGCCGGCGGCCATGCCGAAGGTCTGGGCCGGAGCCTCGGGCAGGGCCTCCAGGATGGCGTCCAGCATGTCGCCGGTGCCGCGGCCGTGCAGGGAGGAGACGGGGTGCGGCTGGCCGAGGCCGAGCGACCACAGGGCGGTCGCGTCCGCCTCGCCGCTCAGGCCGTCGACCTTGTTGGCGCAGAGCACCACGGGCTTGCCGGCCTTGCGCAGCAGCCGTACGACGGCCTCGTCGGTGTCGGTCGCGCCGACCGTGGAGTCGACGACGAACACGACCGCGTCGGCGGCCTCGATCGCGTACTCGGCCTGGGCGGCGACGGACGCGTCGATGCCGAGGACGTCCTGCTCCCAGCCGCCGGTGTCGACGATCTTGAAGCGGCGGCCCGCCCACTCGGCCTCGTACGTGACGCGGTCGCGGGTGACGCCCGGCTTGTCCTCGACGACGGCCTCGCGGCGGCCGATGATGCGGTTCACCAGGGTCGACTTGCCGACATTGGGGCGGCCGACGACGGCGAGGACCGGCAGCGGGCCGTGACCGGCTTCGCCGATCGCGCCTTCGACCTCTTCGGGGTCGAAGCCCTCCTGCGCGGCGAGCTCCATGAACTCCGCGTACTCGGCGTCGCCAAGTGCTCCGTGCTCGTCGCCGGAGTGAATCTGGTCGTTCATGAAGTCCGTTCCTCGTTCATCATCATCGATGGACCACCCGATTCGCGCGGTCCACTACTCAAGTCTCGCCTAGCGCCCGGTGAAGCGCCTGGCACTTTCCAGGTGGGCGGTCAGCCGCTCCTGGATCCGTACGGTGGCCTCGTCCAGCGCCTTGCGCGTGCGCCGTCCGCTGCCGTCGCCGGCCTCGAAGGGGTCACCGAAGACGACGTCCACGCGGCCGCGCAGCGGCGGCAGCCCCCGTATCAGCCGGCCGCGTCGCTCCGTACTGCCGAGCACCGCCACCGGGACGATCGGCGCCCCGCTGCGTACGGCGAAGTACGAGAGACCCGCGCGCAGCGACGCGAAGTCGCCCTCGCCCCTGGTGCCCTCGGGGAAGATCCCGAGCACCCCGCCGTCCGCGAGGACGCCGAGGGCGTTCGAGATCGCCGTACGGTCGGCGGTCGTGCGGTCCACCTTCAGCTGCCCGATTCCGCGCAGGAACGGGTCGAGTGGGCCGACGAACGCCTCTTTCTTGATCAGGAAGTGCACCGGACGCGGGGCGGTCCCCATCAGCATGGGACCGTCGATCATGTGCGAGTGGTTCACGGCCAGGATCACCGGGCCGCTCATGGGCACCCGCCAGGCACCCAGGACGCGGGGCTTCCACAGCCCGTACATGAGCCCGATGCCGATGCCGCGTCCGACGGCCGCACCACGCGGCGTGGGTGCGGTCACTTCGCGGCCCGCTTCCCCTCGACCAGGGTAACGACACACTCGATGACCTGCTCCAGCGTGAGGTCGCTGGTGTCGACCTCGACCGCGTCGTCCGCCTTGGCCAGTGGCGAGGTCTTGCGGCTGGAGTCGGCCGCGTCCCGCTTCAGCAGGGCCTCACGGGTCGCGGACACGTCCGCGCCCTTGAGCTCGCCGCTGCGGCGGGCGGCGCGCGCCTCGGGGGACGCGGTCAGGAAGATCTTGAGGTCCGCGTCCGGCAGGACGGTCGTACCGATGTCGCGTCCCTCGACGACGATGCCGAGCGCGGCGCCCTTGGCGATGGTCCGCTGGAGCTCGGTGATCAGGGTGCGCACCTCGGGCACGGCGCTCACGGCGCTCACCTTGGAGGTGACCTCCTGGGTGCGGATCGGCCCAGAGGCGTCGATCCCGTCGACCGTGATCGTGGGGGCGGACGGGTCGGTCCCGGAGACTATGACGGGCTTGCCCGCGGCGTCCGCGATGGCGACCGGGTCCGTGACGTCGATGCCGTTGTTCAGCATCCACCACGTGATCGCCCGGTACTGGGCGCCGGTGTCCAGGTAGCTGAGCCCGAGCTTGGCGGCGACGGCCTTGGAGGTGCTGGACTTGCCCGTGCCGGAGGGGCCGTCGATGGCGACAATCACTGCTGCCGGGGCGGTCCGGGCGGCGGTTTCCACGGTGTAGGACACCTTCCTGGTACACGGGCATGGGCGGACGGGGACCCACGGGACCCCACACAAGGTTACCGAGTCCCCGGCCCCGCCCTCGACGCCCCTACTAAGCCACCGCAAACCGGACATCGCCCCGGGTCGCGGCGCCGCTACCGGCGGATCGACCAGCCCCGTTCCCGGAGCGAGTCCATCAGCCCGGGGGCGGCCGACGGCTCGACCATCAGCTGCACCAGACCCGCCTGCTGCCCGGTCGCGTGCTCGATGCGGACGTCCTCGATGTTGACCCCCGCCCGGCCGGCGTCCGCGAAGATCCTGGCCAGCTCGCCCGGACTGTCGCTGATGAGGACCGCGACGACCTCGTACGCCGCCGGGGCGGTCCCGTGCTTGCCCGGCACGCGCTCGCGGCCCGCGTTGCCGCGCCGCAGGACGTCCTCGATGCCGTCGGCGCCGCCCCGGCGCTTGTCGTCGTCGGCGGACTGGAGGGCCCGCAGCGCCTGGACGGTCTCCTCCAGGTCGGCAGCGACGCCGGTGAGCACGTCCGCCACGGGGCCCGGGTTGGCGGAGAGGATCTCGACCCACATCCGGGGGTCGGAGGCGGCGATGCGGGTGACGTCGCGGATGCCCTGGCCGCAGAGCCGTACGGCGGTCTCGTCGGCGTCCGCGAGCCGCGCCGCGACCATGGAGGAGACGAGCTGCGGGGTGTGCGAGACGAGCGCGACCGCGCGGTCGTGGGCGTCCGCGTCCATGACCACGGGAACGGCCCGGCACAGGGCGACCAGTTCCAGCGCGAGGTTCAGGACCTCGGTGTCGGTGTCGCGGGTGGGGGTGAGGACCCAGGGGCGGCCCTCGAAGAGGTCGGCGGTCGCGGCGAGCGGACCCGAACGCTCCTTGCCGGACATCGGGTGCGTACCGATGTACGCCGTGAGGTCGCACCCCAGCGCCTCCAGCTCGCGGCGCGGTCCGCCCTTGACGCTGGCGACGTCGATGTACGCGCGGGCGATCCCCCGCCCCATGGCGTCGGCCAGCGTCGCGGCCACGTGTGCGGGCGGCACGGCGACAACGGCGAGGTCGACGGGGCCTTCCGGCGCCTCGTCGGTGCCGGCGCCGAGGGCCGCGGCGGTGTGGGCCTGCGCCGGGTCGTGGTCGGTGAGGTGGACGGTGACGCCCCGCCCGGCGAGCGCGAGGGCCGCGGACGTGCCGATCAGGCCGGTTCCGATGACGAGAGCAGTTCTCACTGGGCGATGTCCTTGCGGAGGGCGGCGGCGGCGCCGAGGTAGACGTGGGAGACCGAGGACTTGGGCAGGCTGGACTCGACGTGCGCGAGGACACGCACGACACGGGGCATGGCCCCGGATATGTCGAGTTCCTGGGCGCAGATCAGTGGTACGTCGACGATGCCGAGCTTGCGCGCCGCGGCGGCCGGGAAGTCGCTGTGCAGATCCGGGGTGGCGGTGAACCAGATGCTGATGAGATCGTCCGGGGTGAGCCCGTTGCGCTCCAGGACGGCCGTGAGCAGTTCGCTGACCCGCTCGTCCATGTGCCCGGCCTCGTCCCGCTCCAGCTGGACGGCCCCGCGCACCGCTCGTACTGCCACGTCGTGCTCCTCGTTCCCGTGCCTCATGTGCCTCTGCGTGATCCAGCCTAGTTGGGCGCGGTGGAGCGGGGCCCTGCGCATTCCGCGGGGTGAGACACGCGAACCCGGCCGCCGGGTGCTTCTCCTGCGGACCGATGCGCGCGAAGATGCTGGCCTTCGCGCCGAATGTCCGGAGCGAAGGGTGAGGAGCACGTGATGGGCAAGGGTACGAGCCGCCGGGCGGTCCTCTCGGCCGGCGCAGCCGTGGCGGGCGCCGCCCTGACGGTCGGCTGCGGCAACGGGGAGGGCGGCGGGGAAGCCGACGAGACGCGGCCGACGGCCTCCGAGCCGTCCGCGCCGACCGGCGAGTCCCCTTCCGCCGGGGAAACCCCTTCGGCGGGGGAGACGACGCCCGGGGGCGGCCGGCCTCTCGCCAGTACCTCCGAGATCCCGGTCGGCGGCGGCAAGATCTTCGACGGCGAGAAGGTCGTGGTGACGCAGCCGGAGGAAGGCACTTTCAGGGCCTTCTCCGCCATCTGCACCCATCAGGGCTGCACGGTCGGCAGCGTCGAGGGCGGCACCATCAACTGCCCCTGCCACGGCAGCAAGTTCCGCGTCGCGGACGCCTCGGTCGCGAGCGGCCCGGCGCGCAGGCCGCTCCCCCCGCAGCAGATCACCGTGGAAAGCGGTTCGATCCGGCTGCCCTGACTGCGGCACAATCCCGGGCATGATCCCGCCCGCCGCCCCCGACCCGACGACTGCCGATTCGACGACTGCCGATTCGACGACCGCCCATCCGGCCAACGCCGACCCGGCCACCGCCGGCGGGCCCGCCGTCCCCGCTTCCTCGGCGCCGACGCCCGAAGAGCTCGTACGCCATCACACCGTGTACTCCTGCGTGATGGGCTCGCGCGCCTTCGGGCTGGCGACGGACGACAGCGACACCGACCGGCGCGGCGTCTTCCTCGCGCCGACACCGCTGTTCTGGCGCTTCGAGAAGCCGCCGACGCATGTCGAGGGGCCGGCGCGGGAGCAGTTCTCCTGGGAACTGGAACGATTCTGTGAGCTGGCCCTGCGGGCCAACCCGAACATCCTTGAGTGCCTGCACTCCCCCCTCGTCGAGCACGCCGACGCCACCGGCCGCGAGCTGCTCGCCCTGCGCGGCGCGTTCCTCTCCCGCCGGGTCCACCAGACGTTCGCGCGGTACGCCGCCGGCCAGCACAAGAAGCTGATGGCGGACGTACGGCAGCACGGCGCCCCTCGCTGGAAGCACGCCATGCACCTGCTGCGGCTCCTCGGCAGCTGCCGCGATCTGCTGCGTACGGGCGAGCTGGTGACCGACGTCGGCGAGGACCGCGGGCGGCTGCTCGCCGTCAAGCGCGGGGAGGTCGGGTGGCCGGAGGTCGAACGCCGGATGGAGGTTCTCGCGGCGGAGGCGGACGAGGCAGTGGCGAAGAGCCCTCTCCGGGCGGAGCCGGACCGCCCGCGCGTGGAGGACTTCCTGCTGCGCACCCGCCGCGCCTCAGCGCACTGAGACGGCGGCGGGCGTGGTCACGGCGTCGCCGAGCCTCGCCCGTACGACGAAGTCGTCCAGCCGCTCGTACGCCGTCGCCTCGGCCGGAAGCCGGGACGCCGCCTGCGCCTCGTCGAGGACGCCGTGGAGTGCTTCGGTGTCCTCGCGCAGGCGCTCGCGGTCCGGCCCGGTGGCCGTGCCGTGTTCCGCCTCCGCCTTCTGCGCGACGAGCTCCGGCAGGTACGCCGGGGCGTCCACCCGGTTCCGCAGCGTGGGCAGATGGGCCAGCACCTCGCCGCTGCGCATCAGATGGATGCCGGTCAGCAGCGCCCGGAAGGTGTAGAGCAGCGGCTTCAGTTCGCCGGTCTTCTCGAAGAGCCGCCACTGCGTGCCCGCGAAACCCCGGTAGTGGTGCGCGTGGTGGCTGGTCAGGACGGCGGGCGCCAGCTCCACCAGCTCCGCGTGCGCGTCCGTCGTACGCACGACCAGGGGCGACAGCAACTGCTCCAGCACATAGCCGTTGCGGCGCAGCATCAGCCGCACGAACTTGCGCAGGTCGTGCGTGACCAGGTCCATCTCCACCCCGTCGCGCACCCACATGCGACCGCGTGTCTCCTCGGGCTCGTCCAGGCCGACGAGGTCCGCCGCGGGCAGCAGGTGCGTACCGCGCAGGTCGACGTCGGAGTCGCGGGACGGGAACCCGTAGAGGTGGGCTCCGGAGACGGTCGCGAACAGCAGGGGGTCGGTCTCCTCGGCGAGGACGGGGGCGAGGTCGGTGTCCGGCAGCCCGGCCTCGCGCAGGCGCTTCTCGTACGCGTTCATCGGTCAAGCGTCCCAGAGCGCGCCCAGGGCCAGCAGCTCGGTCCGGTACTCGATGCGCTGTGCCCACTCGGCCGGCCACGCGGCCGCGCCCAGGTGCGCTCCCGCGAAGGCTCCCGCGAGGCAGGCGATCGAGTCCGAGTCGCCCTTCGTGCATGCGGCGCGGCGCAGCGCGGTGAGCGGCTCCTCGGGGAAGAGGAGGAAGCACAGCAGCGCGGTCGCGAGGGCCTCCTCCGCGATCCAGCCGTCGCCCGTCGCCAGGCAGGGGTCGGTCTCCGGCGACGGTGTGCGCAGGGCCGCCGCGAGCCGCTCCAGTACGGCCAGGCACTCGTCCCAGCCGCGCGCGACGAAGTCCTCGGGCGACGCGTCGTGGGCGTGCGTCCACAGGCCGCCGAGCCAGCGCTCGTGGTACCGGAGGCGGTTCTCGTACGCGTACGAACGGAGCAGCCCCACCAGTCCGGTGGGCTCCGCCCCCTGGGCGAGCAGACGCACGGCGTGCGCCGTCAGGTCGCTCGCCGCCAGTGCGGTGGGGTGGCCGTGGGTGAGCGCCGACTGCAACTGGGCGGCCCCGGCGCGCTGCTCGTCGCTCAGCCCCGGTACGAGCCCGACCGGCGCGACCCGCATGTTGGCCCCGCACCCTTTGGAGCCGAGCCGGCTGGCCTGCTGCCACGGCCGGTCGCTGTCGAGCAGCCGGCAGGCGACGAGGCAGGTGTTGCCGGGGGCCCGGTTGTTGTCGGGCGAGTGGTACCAGTCGACGAATTCCTCGCGTACGGGGCGCACCAGCCGCGGCGGCCCGAGTACACCGCGCTCCATGGCGGTCCGTATCCCGCGTCCCAGCGCGAGCGTCATCTGGGTGTCGTCCGTGACGATCGCCGGCGACGGCAGCTCCATCTCCCGCCACGGACCGCACTTCGCGAGGATCGCGGGTACGTCGTTGAACTCGGTCGGGTAGCCCAACGCGTCGCCCAGCGCGAGCCCCACGAGGGCTCCGGTGGCTGCCTGCTTCATTCGGACCGTTCTCCTTCGGATCGTCGTTCGGGGCGCAGAAGTGCGGGATGCAGGGTGGTGGCGGTCCCCGCCCGGTAGAGCGCGGCGGGTTTGCCGCGTCCTCCGGTACGCCGGGGCGCCCCCTCCACCGGCTCCACGAAGCCGGGCGAGGCCAGCACCTTGCGCCGGAAGTTGGGCCGGTCCAGCTCGACGCCCCAGACCGTCTCGTACACCTGCTGGAGCTCGCCCAGGGTGAACTCGGGCGGGCAGAAGGCGGTGGCCAGGCAGGTGTACTCGAGCTTGGCGCGGATGCGCTCCCGCGCGTCCGCGATGATCCGCGCGTGGTCGAAGGCGAGCTCCGGCAGGGCGCCGACGGGCGTCCACTGCGCGTGCGCCGCGTCGCCGCCGCCGCGCGGCTCGGGCAGGCCGGGCACGAGCGCGGTGTACCCGACCGAGACGACGCGCATGCGGGGGTCGCGGTCGGGGTCGCTGTACGTACGCAGCTGCTCCAGGTGGAGCGCGGCGGCGGACTCCTGCGACAGACCGGTCTCCTCCGCCAGTTCGCGGCGGGCGGCGTCCTCGGCGCACTCCCGGGGCAGTATGAAGCCGCCCGGGAGCGCCCAGGCCCCGGCGTACGGGTCCTGGCCGCGCCGGATCAGCAGGACGTGCAGGCGGCTCTCGCGGACGGTGAAGACGGCGAGGTCGACGGTCACGGCGAACGGCTCGAAAGCGTGCGGGTCGTAGGGCGTCCGGCCGTTCTCGTTCATCGCTTCTCCGGCAGTGGATCGGTGAAGCCCCATCCTCCGGCGAGCAGCGCGTCGACGGCGGCCACGGCGGCCGCGAGCCGTTCCTCGTGCGGTCCGCGGAGCGTGACGAAGGGGCGCCCGGTACGGGTGAGTTCCTCGCGGAAGCGTTCCGTCATCCACGGCCGCAGGTGTTCGCCGTCGCGCAGGCCGTCGTCCTCGAAGGGCACGTCCGTGTGGTCGGTGAGCAGCCACAGGTCCTGGCCGCCGCGTGCGGCGATGCGGGCGACTTCAGGGCTGGGCCCGCCGAGGTAGCGCTCGTGCCACACCGTGGTGGCGAAGGCGTCGGTGTCACAGAACAGCACGGGAGAGCCCGTCCCGGCCGCCGCGTCCTCGGTTTCGCACTGCCGCCGCGCGATCAGCGGGAACTCCTCCGTGCCGAAGACGACGTCCGTCCAGTCGGCTTCCGGGCGCTCCGCGCGCAGGGCGGCCAGCTTCCGCTCGCTGTACTCCCTGCCGTACTCGGGAACGCACTTCGTGTGTTCCCAGACGCCGCCGCGGGCCCGGTAGTGGTCGGTGAGCGCCCGTGCCATGGTCGTGGTCCCGGTCGACTCGGCCCCCAGGACGACGACGCGCCGGGCGAGGGCGGCCCGTACGGGCGTCTCCAGGAAGTCCCAGTGGCGGACGGGGTCCGCGCGTACGGCCGTTCCCGAGACGGGGAAGGCCGTACGGTCCGGGTCGACGCACACCGCGTCCGCGCCGAAGCGCCGGCCCAGCTCCTCGCCGTACGCCTCCGAGGTGAAGACGGCGTCGACGGCCCCGGGAACGGCGGCCAGGAAGACCGCCATGTGCGCGTCCCACACGGCGGGATCGGTGATGTCGACGGGGATGTCGTCCACGGCCCCTACGACATCGGCGTCCGGGTGCGCGGCCCGCATCCACGCCACCCTCTCGTCGAGCGGGACGGATTCGACGGACGAGGCGCACACGAGAACGGTGAGCCGTTCGCAGCGTTCCCGTGCGGTGCGCACGAGGTGGTGGTGTCCGGCGTGCGGCGGATAGAACTTCCCGAGCACGAGGCCGTGCTTGTAGTCCGTCATACGGCGGCCCGCACAACGGGCTGTTCCCGGGAAGCGCCGCCGCGCCGCCAGTTGATCAGCCCGAGAACGCACAGGGCCATGAAACCGACGTAGAGCAGGGAGGTCAGGTACAGCCCCTTGTAGGCGTACAGCGGGACGTACACGACGTCCGCCGCGATCCACAGCCACCACGATTCGAGGCGCTTCCTGCACTGCCCGTACGTCGCCATCAGGGAGAGCGCGGTCGTCAGGGCGTCCCAGAAGGGAACGGTCGAATCGGTGGCGCGGTCGAGGAGCAGCGTGAGGGCCAGGGTCCCCACCGCCCCCGCCGCCACCAGCCAGGTCCACTCGGTGCGGCTGGTGCGCCGTACCGGGAGGGAGGAGGAGCCTGGTCCACCCCCGTGGGTCCAGGTCCACCAGCCGTAGGCGGCGAGGGTGATGAAGACGACCTGCAAGCCGGCGTCGGCGTACAGGCCCGCCTGGGTGAAGAGGAGGACGAAGAAGATGTTGTTGGCGATGCCGATCGGCCAGTTGGCGATGTGCTGCCGGGCGACGAGCCAGACGCAGAGCGCCCCACTGCCGAACCCGAGTACTTCCGTCCAGCTCACCGGTGTGTCCAGGACGGTCACCAGCGGCTGCTGCAACGGCCCGAGTATGTCCGCGAGACTCACGCCCGCCCCCTTAGTAGTCAGGATGACTATAAAGGCGCGGGGGGCTGTTCCACAAGCGGCAAAAAGCCCCGGCGGGTTCCTGTACGTACAGGAACCCGCCGGGGCTCAGATGCGGAGGGAAGGGCCGGTTACAGGCCGACTTCCTTCATCAGCATGCCCACCTCGGTGTTGGTGAGGCGGCGCAGCCAGCCGGACTTCTGGTCGCCCAGCGGGATCGGCCCGAAGGACGTCCGCACGAGCCGCTCGACCGGGAAGCCGGCCTCGGCCAGCATGCGGCGGACGATGTGCTTGCGGCCCTCGTGAAGGGTCACCTCGACCAGGTAGTTCTTGCCGGTGTTCTCGACGACGCGGAAGTGGTCGGCGCGGGCGTACCCGTCCTCCAGCGCGATGCCGTCCTTGAGCCGCTTGCCGAGGTCGCGCGGGAGCGGTCCCTGGATGGCGGCGAGGTAGGTCTTCTTCACGCCGTACTTGGGGTGGGTCAGACGGTGGGCCAGCTCGCCGTGGTTGGTGAGCAGGATGATGCCCTCGGTCTCCGTGTCCAGACGGCCCACGTGGAAGAGACGCGTCTCACGGTTGTTGACGTAGTCGTTCAGGTTCTGGCGGCCGTCGGGGTCGCCCATGGTGGCGACGACGCCGGCCGGCTTGTTGAGCGCGAAGAAGAGGTGCGACTGGGTGGCGACGGTCAGGCCGTCGACCTTGACCTCGTCCTTGTGCACGTCGACGCGGCGGCCCTGCTCGGTCACGATCTCGCCGTTGACCTCGACCCGGGCCTGCTCGATCAGCTCCTCGCAGGCACGCCGCGAACCCATGCCCGCACGGGCGAGGACCTTCTGGAGGCGCTCGCCCTCCTGCTCGGCTCCCGGGAACGTCTTGGGCGTCTTCACCTGAGGCTTGCTGTGCCGCTCGCGTACCCGCTCCTCCAGCTTGGCGTCGAGCTCACGCGGGCGGGACGGAGCGCTCTGCGGGCCACGGCGCAGCCCGGGGGTCCGGAAGCCGCCCTGCGGGGCCTTGGGGCCGCCCTTGGCGCCACCGCGCGCGGACGCGCCGCGGCTGCCGGTGCTCGAAGCGCCGCCCGCGCCACTGCCGCCACGGCCCGCTCCGGCGCCACCACGGCCGGCGGGGGCTCCGCCGCGACCGGCGGGCGCTCCGCCACGACCCGTACCCGAACCGGCACCACGGCCCGCTCCGGCGCCACCGCGCCCGGCGGGGGCACCGCCACGGCCCGCGCCGCCGCCACCACGGCCCGCACCGCTGCCGCCACGGCCTGCACCCGCGCCGCCGCCCTCACGGGCGCCGGGGGCGTCACGGCCGACGTCGTAACGGCGCTCCTCCGGACGGGGACGGTCCGGGCGGTCCGAGCGCTTCTGCTTGTCGTCGCGCCCCTTGCCCGCGCCCCGCTGATTCCGGTCGTTGCCGCTTCCGCTGTTCCTGCCGCTGCTGCTTCGCATCAAAATTCCGTCTTGTCGTCTGCGTGTGTGTCCGAGGCGTACGGGGCGTCCGCATCGAACGACGGCACACCCTCTAGCGTCTCAGCCTCGATCGCGTCCGCCTCCGGGAGGAATGGCGCGAGCTCCGGGAGCTCGTCCAGGCCCCTCAGGCCCATCCGCTCCAGAAAGTAGTTCGTCGTCCTGTACAGGATCGCACCTGTTTCGGGTTCCGTGCCCGCCTCCCCTACCAGACCGCGCTGGAGGAGGGTCCGCATGACGCCGTCACAGTTCACGCCCCGCACGGCCGAGACCCGTGAGCGGCTCACGGGCTGGCGGTACGCGACGACCGCGAGCGTCTCCAGGGCGGCCTGGGTGAGCCGGGCCTGCTGCCCGTCCAGGACGAAGCTCTCGACCGCCGCCGCGTACTCGGGCCGCGTATAGAAACGCCACCCTCCGGCGACCAGCCTGAGTTCGAATCCGCGCCCCTGTACGGCGTACTCGTCGGCCAGTTCCCGCAGCGCGTCCGCGACAGCTCTGCGGGGCCTCTCCAGCACCTTCGCGAGGTGTTCCTCGGTGGCGGGCTCGTCGACCACCATGAGGACCGCCTCCAGGGCGGGCTTGAGACCGAGGTCCCCGACCGCGGCGGGCTCGCTCACGCTGTCTCCTCCACCACTTGATCGAATTCGTCCGTGACGACCGGCTGCGCCGCCTCGCCGCCGGTCCACCGCACCACGAGTTCCCCGAGAGCCTCCTCCTGGTCCAGGACGACGGCCTTCTCCCGGTAGAGCTCCAGCAGCGCGAGGAAGCGGGCGACGACCGTGAGGGTGTCGGAAGCATCCTCCGTCAGCCCCTGGAACGTCGCCTCACCCACCTCCCGCAGCCGCGCGACGACCACCTCGGCCTGTTCCCGTACGGAGACGAGAGGCGCGTGGATGTGGTCGACGTACACCTGCGGCTCGGCCCGCGGCTGCATGGCCTTCACGGCGAGCCCGGCGAAGCCGTCGGGGCCGATGCTGATGACGACCTCGGGCAGCAGCGCGGCGTGCTGCGGCTCCAGACCGACCGTACGCGGGTAGCGCCGGGCCTCGGCGTCCAGCCGCTCGCTGAAGATGTCGGCGATCCGCTTGTACGCGCGGTACTGGAGCAGCCGCGCGAACAGCAGGTCCCGTGCCTCCAGCAGGGCCAGATCCGCCTCGTCCTCCACCTCGGCGGCGGGCAGCAGCCGGGCGGCCTTGAGGTCGAGGAGCGTGGCGGCCACCACGAGGAACTCGGTGGTCTGGTCGAGGTCCCAGTCGGGTCCCATGGCGCGGATGTGCGCCATGAACTCGTCGGTGACCTTCGAGAGGGCGACCTCGGTGACGTCGAGCTTGTGCTTCGAGATGAGCTGGAGCAGCAGATCGAACGGCCCCTCGAAGTTCACCAGCCGAACGGTGAACCGCCCGTCCCCGGCGCCTTCAGTACTGCTGGCAGACGCGTCACTCCCGACAGGCGCGTCCGGGCGGGCACCGCCGACGGAGCGCGGGTCCGAGTCCCCGGCGCCCGCCTCGCGGGAGCCGGCGTCGTCGGCGCCGTCGGCCGGCGCTACTTCGGCGGGTGATGCTGCGGCCGGTGGCGCTCCCGCCGGTGCAGATTCGGCCGGTGGCGCCCCGTCCGGTGCAGCCCCGGCGGGCGGCGCTGCGGCCGGTGGCGCTGCGGCCGGTGGCGCTTCGGGCGGGGCCGCGGCCCCGGCGTCCGGCGGCTCCGGTGCCCCCGGCCCGCGCCCCAGGCGGCGGCGGGGGGCGGGGGCGGAGTCGTCAGGGCGCGGCGGCATGTCGGTGGTCCAGGGTGCGGGGGAAACAAGGGCAGGGGCAGCGCAGGCTACCCCCGGTCCGGTCAGCGCCCGCGCAGGCGTCGTACGAGAATGCTCGCGTCGCCCCGGGACTCCAGGTCCGCGAGTACGACGGCGACCGCCTCCCGCACGATCCGGCCGCGGTCGACAGCGAGCCCGTGCTCGCCGCGCAGCACCAGCCGTGCGTGCTCCAGGTCCATCAGTTCCTCGGCCGAGACGTAGACGGTGATCTTCTCGTCGTGGCGCTCGCGCCCGCTGGGGCGACGATTCGCGCCGCGCCCGCCCCGGCGCCGCGGCTGGGCACCCGTCGCGGGGCCGCCAGGAGCCGCAGGACGCTGCTGGGCGGCCGACTGGGGCGTCGGCTGCCCCTCGGGGCCCCGGCGCGCCTTGGCGGCCGCCTGGTCGCCCTCCACGGCCCTGCTGCGATGCCCGCCGGCCTCCGCGTCGGCGGCGGCGTGCTCCGTCGCGTCCCGGCCGCCTGCGGCCGGCGTGCCCTCGGACTGCTCGCCCGCCGCGCCGGGGTCGCTCTCCCCCGCCGGCCCCGGCACGCGCGCCTCGCCGTTGACGGGCGGGCGGCGCGGGGACGACGACTGCAGCGCCATTCCCCCGGTCGTGCGGAACAGTTCGTCGGCCCCCGGCAGACTCACTCGGCGTGACACCGGGCGAGCACCTCCCTGGCGAGCTGGCGATAAGCGGCCGCACCGACCGAGTTGGAGGCGTACGTCGTGATCGGCTCACCGGCGACCGTGGTCTCCGGGAAGCGCACCGTCCGCCCGATCACCGTGTGGTAGACGTGCTCGTCGAACGCCTCGACGACCCTCGCCAGCACCTCACGGCTGTGCACCGTACGGGAGTCGTACATCGTCGCGAGGATGCCGTCGAGCTCCAGGTCGGGGTTGAGCCGCTCCTGGACCTTCTCGATCGTCTCGGTCAGCAGGGCCACGCCGCGCAGCGCGAAGAACTCGCATTCCAGCGGCACGATCACCTTGTGAGCCGCCGTCAGGGCGTTCACGGTGAGCAGGCCGAGCGAGGGCTGACAGTCGATCACGATGTAGTCGTAGTCGGCCATCAGGGGCTTGAGCGCCCGCTGAAGTGTCGACTCGCGCGCGACCTCGCTGACCAACTGCACTTCCGCCGCCGACAAGTCGATATTGCTCGGCAGCAGGTCCATGTTGGGCACCGCGGTCTTCAGGAGGACCTCGTCGGCCGACATGCCCCGCTCCATGAGCAGGTTGTAGACCGTCAGGTCGAGCTCCATCGGGTTCACGCCGAGACCGACCGACAGGGCTCCCTGCGGGTCGAAGTCGACGAGCAGCACCCGTCGTCCGTACTCCGCGAGAGCCGCACCCAGATTGATGGTGGACGTCGTCTTGCCGACGCCGCCCTTCTGGTTGCACATGGCGATGATCTTCGCGGGGCCATGATCGGTGAGCGGGCCCGGGATCGGGAAGTACGGCAGCGGCCGTCCGGTCGGGCCGATCCGCTCGCGGCGCTGGCGGGCAGCGTCGGGGGCGAGGGTGGCCGCGTACTCGGGGTCGGGCTCGTACTCGGCATCGGGATCGTAGAAGTGCCCCTCGGGCACCTCGTCGAAGTCGGCGAAGCGGGTGGTGGACTTGTCCCCACTCTGGTCGCCGGCCATGGCGTTCACGTGTAGGCCGTCCATGCTCTGGTGGGCTGTCGTCATGTGCTGATGGGTGGCGAAGGTGCGGACAGCGACGGAGCCGACAGCCTGGAGCCCCGATGGGCCCTGGCCCCGTGCAGGCATTCCTGGTTGACCACCCCCGGGAGTAAATGTCGACTCATTCACAAGTCGTCTTACCTCCTTGGACGTGACCAGGAAACTTATCGATAGGTCAGCGTGGCACCATGCCGACGGTTGGCGACTCTATGGCGTGTCACCGGTCCGCAGCAACACAATCGGCCGGACGCGGCCCGATGTGTCGGCAATGGAACACCCCTGTGTCAAGGGTGCGCGGACGGCAAACCGGGGCACGGACCGCGCGTTTCGCAGGGTCGCGAATCGGTTAAAGGGTTACGTTCGCGGCGAGTTGAGCGAGTCCCCGCGAGGGCCCCGGAACGCGACCGGCCGGACCTTGTCGGGCAAGGTCCGGCCGGTTGCGTGAGGTTGACGACTTTCGTTGACGCGTCAGCCGAGCAGCGTGCTCAGCTCGACGTGCGGCAGCGCGTGGGCCTCGGCGACCTCGCGGTAAACGACCTGGCCGTCGTGGGTGTTGAGGCCCTTGGCGAGGGCGGCGTCGCGGCGCAGCGCCTCGACCCAGCCGCGGTTCGCGAGCTCGACGATGTACGGCAGCGTGGCGTTCGTCAGCGCGTACGTCGAGGTGTTCGGGACGGCGCCCGGCATGTTCGCGACGCAGTAGAAGACCGAGTTGTGGACGTTGAACGTCGGCTCGGCGTGCGTGGTCGCGTGCGAGTCCTCGAAGCAGCCGCCCTGGTCGATCGCAATGTCGACAAGAACACTTCCGGGCTTCATCTTGGCGACGAGCTCGTTGGTGACCAGCTTCGGGGCCTTGGCGCCGGGGATCAGGACCGCGCCGATGACGAGGTCGGCCTCGACGACGGCCTTCTCCAGCTCGAAAGCGTTGGAGACGATCGTCTTGACCTTGGTGCCGAAGACCTTGTCGGCCTCGCGCAGCTTGTTGATGTCACGGTCGAGCAGGGTCACGTGGAAGCCCATGCCGACGGCGATCTGCGTGGCGTTCCAGCCGGAGACACCGCCACCGATGACCACGGCCTCACCGGCCGCCGTGCCGGGGACGCCGCCCGGCAGCACGCCGCGGCCGCCGACCGAGCGCATCAGGTGGTAGGCGCCGACCTGCGGGGCCAGCCGGCCCGCGACCTCGGACATCGGGGCCAGCAGCGGCAGGGCGCGGTTCGCGGTCTCGACCGTCTCGTAGGCGATCGCGGTGGTGCCGGAGGCCAGCAGGGCGTCCGTGCACTCGCGGGAGGCGGCCAGGTGCAGGTAGGTGAAGAGGGTCTGGTCCTTGCGGAGGCGGTGGTACTCCTCGGCGATGGGCTCCTTGACCTTCAGCAGCAGGTCGGCGGTGGCCCAGACCTCATCGGCGGTCGCCAGGATCTGCGCACCGGCGGCGACGTACTCACCGTCCGTGATCGAAGATCCGACGCCGGCGTTCTGCTCGACGAAGACCTGGTGGCCGTGGCGCACCAGCTCGTGCACGCCTGCGGGGGTGATGGCCACCCGGAACTCGTTGTTCTTGACCTCGCGGGGGATGCCGACCTTCACGTCGATCACGGTCCTTGGCTCAGGGGGAAAAAATGGGTCATTGCCATACATACCCAGGTACGCACGGCACACCCGGGCAACACCGCAGCATGACGCGGCAGAGCCAGTCTAATGAAGGATTTCCCGCTGTCTAGCCTTACAAAGCATCAATCTCTCGGCGAACCACTGCGGATTTCGTAGGCGGAACCCTCTTCTCCAAGCAGTCTTTCTGAGGCGTTCCGGTGCAGCCGGGCCGCCGCCGGGTCGCCGAGCCGGTCGAGGGTGTCCGCGAGCCGCAACTCCAGTGCCGCGTGCAGCCGTACGTCCCCGGCCTGCCGCGCGCCTTCCACGGCCTCGCGGCAGGTACGCAGCGATTCCTCGGGCCGGCCCGCGTACTCCTGCACCCGGGCCACTTCACTCAACGCCCGGGCGTGGCCCGGCAGATCACCGACCCTGCGGTGGCCAGCGGCCGAAGCCCGCCAGTTGCGCAGTGCCTCGCCGTAACGCCCCGCATAGGTATGGACGGCCCCGAGCCGCCCGTACAGGCGGGCGGCGTCCGCCCGTTCGCCCCGCGTCAGCCGCTGCTCCAGGGCTCGTCCGTACCAGTCGGAGGCGCGCTGCCAGTCGCCCAGTTCCTGGTACGTCCCTCCTACGGATTCCATCGCGCGGCCCGTCGCGTACGGGTCGCCTGCCGCCCGGCCGGCGTCCAGAGCCGCCCGGTAGCGCGCCAGCGCCTCCTCCGTGCGCCCGGTCCGCGCGTCCAGGTCCGCGAGATTCAGCAGCGCGGCGGCCCTTTCGCGGTGCAGACCGCACCGCTCGGCCACGTCGAGTACGAGCCGGTGCAGCCCGTACAGCTCGGGAGCCGCCGCATCGGTGCCCCGGTGCGCCGCCAGTGCCCGGACGAGCGCGGCCACCAGCCGCCTCGCGAGGGTGTCGAGCTCACCGTCCTCGACCGCGATGCGGGCCGAGGCGAGGAGCGCGGGCTGCCGGACCCGCAGCCACTCGGCGGCGGCCGGGACATGGGGGAAGCGCAGGGCGCGCGGCAGCCCCGCCAGGTTCTTGCGGGCCGCGGAGCCGTCGGGCTCGGTGATCGCCCGGCAGGACTGGAGCAGGCGTACGGTCCGCTCCAGCATCCTGGCGCGGGCCAGCTGCACCTCGGCGGGCCGGTCCCGGTCCGCCATCAGTGCCTTCAGCATCGGCGCGAGGCAGCCGGGCACCTCGTACTGCCGGTCGCCCGCCCGGCGCAGGAGTCCGAGCGCGGTGAAGTCGTCCAGTGCGGTCTGGGCCCCGGAGACCGAGCAGCCGGCGAGGGCGGAGGCCGTGTGGGCGTCCACGGCACCGGCGGGCGCGAGGGCCAGCAGGCGCAGCATCCGGGCGGTGGGCTGCGGCAGCGACTCGTACACGAACCGGAACGTGCGGGCGAGCGGCCTGCCGCCGGTGGGCTGGCCGGGCTCGGCGGGCAGGTCGTGCAGCCGCTTCGTCACATCGGCCACCGACGCCTTGGGGCTGGCGGCGAGCCAGCCGCCGATCAGCGTGAGCGCGGCGGGCTGTCCCCCGCACTCCTCGGCGAGCGATTCGGCCGCCGTGGGGTCGACGGTGATCCTTACGGCGCCCGTGAACCGGCCGAGCAGTTCGACGGCGGAACCGGTGTCCAGGCCGCCGATGGTGCAGGGCCGCACCCCCGGGATGCCGGTGAGCGGCCCCCGGAGGTGGCCACGACCAGGCAGTCCGGGTTGTCGGGGAGCAGCGGGTCGACCTGTTCGGCGTCGGCCGCGTCGTCGAGGACCAGCAGGACACGGCGTTCGGACAACGCTTCTCGGACCAGCTCGGACAGCTCGTCGTCACCCGCCCCGGGCGGGACGGGCACCGCGAGGTCGTCGAGCAGCGCCCGGGCCATGCGCTCGGTGGGGACCCGTTCGCCGCCGGGGTCGGTCAGCCGGGCACGCAGCGTGCCGTCCGGGTAGTCACCGGCGAGGCTCGCGGCGAGTTCGGCGGCGAGGGCGGTGCGGCCGGAGCCCGGCCGCCCCGCGATCAGCAGGACCCGGGCCCTGGGCGCCTTGCGTCCGGCGAGCGTGTCGAGTCCGGCGCGCTCGATGTCGTCGCGCAGCTCCTTCAACTCGCGCGCTCTGCCGAAGAACCCGCCCGTTGTCCGCCCTGCCGCAGCACCCGCCGCCATGCCGCTGGTGTCCACCGCCTGATCCGTCACGGGCCACGCTCCCGTCCGCCTGCGCACCACCCCGCCCGCGACTGCGGTCGGGAACTTCGAGCGTAGTTCACGCTCTGCTACGAACCGTGCGGAGCGCGGCGGGCGGGTCACCCAATCGGATCAGGGGATTTTCAGATGAGCGTCACGCCTCGAACGGCCGCGCCGGCCACGGGGCATCCGCCGGACGGAGGGCGTCGACCCCGTCGCCCGCGAGCGCGGCGGCGAGCGCCAGCACCCCCACCGCCAGGCAGGTGTTGTGCAGCTCTCCGGCGAGCACACCGCGCACGAGGTCCTTGAGCGGGACCCGCGCCTGCTCCATGTCCGCCTCTTCCTCCTCCACCTCGAAGCGATCGCCCTCGACGTCGGAGAGATCGCGGGCGAAGAAGATGCGTACGGCCTCGTCACAGCCGCCCGGCGTCGGGTAGACGTCGGTCAGCACGTGCCACTCCTCCGCCTTGACGTGCGCCTCTTCGTAGAGCTCGCGCTGCGCGGCGCCCAGCGGGTTCTCGCCCGGTACGTCGAGCAGTCCGGCCGGGATCTCCCACAGCCGCTGGCGCACGGGGTGACGGTACTGGCGGATGACCAGGACACGGTCGTTCTCGTCGAGGGCCAGGACCGCCACGGAACCGGGGTGCACCTGGTAGTCGCGGCGTACCACGCTGCCATTGGGCATGACCACGTCGTCGGTGCGGACACTCGTCTTGTTGCCCGTGAAGGGAACCGCGGTCGCGGTGACCTGCCACTCCTCGGGGGTGTCCTTGATGGCCATGAAAGCGTCCTCCCAAAGCAGAAGCAGAAAGCAGAAAACCGGGGCACCGGCCCCAAAAGGCCCGTACCCCGGCAACCGTATCTCCTGCTGCTACTTGCCTGCCGAGCCGGTCTCGCGCGCACCCTGCTGCCGCTCGACGGCCGCCTTCACCAGGCCCGCGAAGAGCGGGTGGGGACGGGTCGGGCGGGAGCGCAGCTCCGGGTGCGCCTGGGTGGCGACCAGGTAGGGGTGGACCTCGCGCGGGTACTCGACGTACTCGACGAGCTTGTTGTCGGGGGAGGTACCGGAGAAGACGATGCCCGCCTTCTTCTCCAGCTCCGCGCGGTAGGCGTTGTTCACCTCGTAGCGGTGGCGGTGGCGCTCGTCGACGTACGGCTGGTCGCCGTAGACCTCACGGACGATGGAGCCCTCCGCGAGCTTCGCCGGGTACAGGCCCAGGCGCATGGTGCCGCCCAGGTCGCCCGCGCCCTCGACGTACGCGAGCTGCTCCTCCATGGTGGAGATCACCGGGTGGGAGGTGGCCGCGTCGAACTCGGTGGAGTTGGCGTCCTCGATGCCGGCCAGGTTGCGCGCGGCCTCGACGACGATGCACTGAAGGCCCAGGCACAGGCCGAGCAGCGGGATCTTGTTCTCGCGGGCGTACTGGATGGCGCCGACCTTGCCGTTGACGCCGCGC
Source organism: Streptomyces agglomeratus (assembly GCF_001746415.1). Lineage (NCBI taxonomy): Bacteria > Bacillati > Actinomycetota > Actinomycetes > Kitasatosporales > Streptomycetaceae > Streptomyces > Streptomyces agglomeratus. The sequence goes on along the minus strand of NZ_MEHJ01000001.1, from coordinate 6,175,022 downwards.
TCGCCGAAACCGCCGGGGATGACGATCGCGTCGACGTCGCCGAGCTGGTTCCGGGCGCCCGCCTGCGTCTTGCAGTCGTCGGAGGTGACCCACTTGACCTTGACGCGGGCCTTGTTCGCGAAGCCGCCCGCCCGCATGGCCTCGGTGACCGACAGGTACGCGTCGGGCAGGTCGATGTACTTGCCGACGAGCGCGACCGTGACCTCGTGGTCGGGGTTGTGGACGCGGTCCAGCAGGTCCTCCCACTGGGTCCAGTTCACGTCGCGGAACGGCAGGTCCAGCTTGCGGACGACGTACGCGTCCAGGCCCTCGGTGTGCAGCACCTTCGGGATGTCGTAGATCGACTTGGCGTCGATCGCGGCGACCACCGCGGCCTCGTCGACGTCGCACATCAGCGAGATCTTGCGCTTGATGGACAGCGGGACCTCGCGGTCGGCGCGCAGCACGATGGCGTCCGGCTGGATACCGATGTTGCGCAGCGCCGCGACCGAGTGCTGGGTCGGCTTGGTCTTCAGCTCACCGGACGGGCCGATGTAGGGGAGCAGCGAGATGTGGACGACGAAGACATTGTCGCGGCCGACCTCGTGGCGGACCTGGCGGACGGTCTCCAGGAACGGCAGCGACTCGATGTCGCCGACCGTGCCGCCGACCTCGGTGATGACCACGTCGACGTCGTCGGTCGCCATGCGCCGGATGCGGTGCTTGATCTCGTTTGTGATGTGCGGGATGACCTGCACGGTGTCGCCCAGGTACTCGCCGCGCCGCTCCTTGGCGATGACTGTGGAGTAGACCTGGCCGGTGGTGACGTTGGCCGAGCCGTCGAGGTCGACGTCGAGGAAGCGCTCGTAGTGGCCGATGTCCAGGTCGGTCTCGGCGCCGTCGTTGGTGACGAACACCTCGCCGTGCTGGAACGGGTTCATCGTGCCGGGGTCGACGTTCAGGTACGGGTCGAGCTTCTGCATCGTGACCCGCAGGCCCCGCGCCTTGAGCAGCGCACCCAGGCTGGAGGCCGTCAGGCCCTTACCGAGGGAGGAGGCGACACCCCCGGTGACGAAGATGTGCTTGGTCGTCATGGATTTGGGCGGCATCGCCAAGAGGGGGCTCCCGTGGTCGCGAAGTGAGGTGCGTACCGGCCGCCGGCCCGGAATCCGGGTGGTGCCGTCGCTGCGGTTTCGGGGCGCCTGATCGTCACAGACTGGCCACCGGTCCACGGGGTACCAGCCTATCAGCGACGGGAGGAGGCCGCTTCCGGCCACGCGGCGCCGGAACTCCTGCCGCCCGAGACGTGACTCCTGCCGCGCGAGACGTGTTCTGCCACCTGCCTCTCACCCGCCCCTCACCCGAAGCCCACCCACAACTCACCCCTAGCTCACCCGTTCGGCAGACTCGTGTTGCCGGTACCGTCGCGCAGAGCTCTTGGCTGCGACGTATCCTGCTCGGATACATCGCTGCGAGCCGGCCGGCGAAGGCACCATCACCGCCCGCTCCCGGGACCAAGAGCTCGTCGAAAATCCCCTGACCGCAAGTGCCCCGATGGGGCGAACGTGGCCGTTCGACTGGAGATTGCAACGTGGCCGGGCGCATCGAGGACTACGCACTTATCGGAGACATGCAGACCGCGGCACTGGTCTGCCGGGACGGCACGATCGACTGGCTGTGCCTTCCCCGCTTCGACTCACATGCCATTTTCGCCGGCCTGCTCGGCACCGAGGAACACGGATTCTGGCGGATCGGACCCGCGCACGCGGCCGACGCGGGACCACCGGCGGCCACCCGCCGTCGCTACCGCGGCGACTCCCTGATCCTCGAATCCGAGTGGGACACCCCGCGCGGCACGGTCAAGGTGACCGATTTCATGCCGCCGCGCGACGGCGCGCCCCAGGTGATCCGGATCGTCGAGGGCGTCACCGGCCGGGTGCGGATGCGCTCCGCACTGCGGATGCGTTTCAGTTACGGACGTGTGGTGCCCTGGGTCCACAAGGTCGACACGCGCACGGTCGCCGTCGCCGGACCCGACTCCGTCTGGCTCGACGCCGACGTCGACACGTACGGCAAGGATCTGACGACGTACTCCGACTTCACCGTCGCGCCCGGTGACCGGATCGCCTTCACGATCAGCTGGCAGCCCTCGCACAAGGCCGAGCCGCCGCTGCCCGAGCCGGAGGCATCGCTGGAGGCGACCGCCGAGTTCTGGAGCGACTGGGTCGAGCAGTGCACGTACCACGGGCCCTACCGCGAGCCCGTGATCCGCTCGCTGATCACTCTGAAGGCGCTGACGTACGCCCCGACCGGCGGCATCGTCGCCGCGCCGACGACGTCACTGCCCGAGGAGATCGGCGGCGTACGGAACTGGGACTACCGGTACACCTGGCTGCGCGACGCCGCGATCACCCTGTCGTCGCTGCTGCGCACCGGCTACCGCGAGGAGGCGCGTGCCTGGCGCGAGTGGCTGCTGCGGGCGGTCGCGGGCGACCCGGAAAACCTCCAGATCATGTACGGGATCGCGGGTGAGCGGGAGCTGGGCGAGGCCGAGCTGGACTGGCTGCCCGGCTACGAGAACTCGACCCCGGTACGGGTCGGAAACGGCGCGGCGCACCAGTTGCAGCTCGACGTGTACGGCGAGGTCACCGAGGCCCTGCACCTGGCCCACATGACGGGTCTGACACGCAACGACTACGCCTCACTGCTCCAGCTCAAGCTGATCCGCTACCTGGAGGACCACTGGGACCAGCCGGACGAGGGCATCTGGGAGGTGCGCGGCCCGCGCCGCCACTTCGTGCACTCCAAGGTGATGGCCTGGGTCGCCGTCGACCGGACGATCAAGCTGATCGAAATGGGCGACGCGGACGGGCCGGTCGAGAAGTGGCGGGAGCTGCGCGACGAGATCCACCGCTCGGTGTGCGAGAAGGGCTACGACCCGGAACGCAACACCTTCACCCAGTCGTACGGTTCGCAGGAGCTCGACGCCTCTCTGCTGCTCATTCCGCAGGTGGGTTTCCTGCCGCCCGACGACAAGCGGGTCATCGGCACCATCGAGGCGATCCAGCGCGAGCTGTCCACCGAGGACGGGTTCGTACTGCGCTACCCGACCGCGGGTGACCACGCGGGCCTGGACGGTCTGGAGGGTGACGAGGGCGCGTTCCTGGCGTGCTCGTTCTGGCTGGCCGACGACCTGGCGATGATCGGGCGGGTCGACGAGGCGCGCAAGCTCTTCGAGAAGCTGCTGGGGCTGCGGAACGACCTGGGGCTGCTGGCGGAGGAGTGGGACTCCCGGCTGCAACGCCAGGTCGGCAACTTCCCGCAGGCCTTCAGCCACGTGCCGCTGATCGACACGGCACTGCGGCTGACGGCGAGCGGTGCGTACGGCGGCTGACTAGAGCAGCTTGCCGATCACCTGACGGGCGGCGCGTTCCCCTTCGGTCGCGCCGCCCTCCATGAAGCCCTGGAAGTCGTAACTGCAATGCTCGCCGCCGATGTGGATGTTCCCCTGTGCGGTGCCCTCGTAGCCGGCGTACCGGTGCAGATAGCCGACGGGCCAGTACGAGTACGCGCCGAGGGCGTAAGGGTTGCGGTGCCACGCGGAAAGCTGCGCCTTCGCGGTCCACGTTTTCGACGTTCCCGGGAAGAACGCGTCCACTTCACGGGAACGGCGCGCGGCGAGGTCCCGTACGTACGGGTCCGACTCGGTGGCGAAGGGCGTGGCCGGGGTGAGCGCTCTGGCGAGCCGGCCGCTGCCGTACTGGATGAGGATGCCGCCGGTCCCGGGCTGGAGCTTGGTGGTGTCCCAGGTCTGCTGTACGTCGCTGTCGGTGAAGCAGTCGCCCGCCGACACGCCGGGCCAGGGGCCCTCGCCGCGCCAGGGACGCGCCGAGAACTGCATGTTGAGCTTGGTGCAGTCGCCCATACGGGCGTCGCGGACCAGGTTCTTCATGAGCGGGTCGAAGCCGGCCCCCGACAGGTCGAGACGCTGGAGTACGGGCAGCGGCACGCACAGGACGGTGTGGTCGGCGGTGACGGTGGTGATCGTGCCGGCGTCGGTGAAGGTAAGGGTCTGGGTGCCATTGGCGTTGGCCCTTACCGCCGTGAGCTGCTTGCCCATCCGGACGGTGCCCGCGGGCAGTGCGTTCGCGATGGCGCGCGGGAGCTGATCGTTGCCGCCGGTGATGTGGTAGCGCTCGTTGGACAGTCCCCAGACGTTGAAGTGACCCGGGTTGGGCTGGTAGCCCATCAGGAGAACGAGCGCGAGCGCCGACTGCTCGCTCGTCTCGGCGCCGTACTCGACGTTGTAGGCGACGTCCATGAAGCGGCCGAGCGGCGAGGAGTGCCCGCCCGGAACCCGTGAGTCGATCCACTCGTGGATCGATATGGTGTCGAGGGCGGTCCCGGCCGGGGTGCTCTGGTTCCACTTCACCTCGCCCGCTTCCTTTAGGTCGCGGTGCAGGGCCTGGAAGACGCCCTTGAAGTCCTCGTCGGCCTGGTGGCGCGGGTAGTACGCTCCGTTGAACCAGAGCACCTCTTCCGCGCCGTTCGGTCCGCCGCCCAGGAAGTCCTCCGTCACCAGCGTGAAGCGGCGGCACAGTTCGAGGATCTTCTTGTGGCTGGTGTCGATCAGTTCCCCGCCGATCTCGGAGCTCTGCCCGTACGCCCAGTGGCCCCGCTGGGTCCACATGCGGCCACCGACCCGGTCGCGGTTCGCCTCGTAGAGCGTGCAGCCGAGCCCCGCGTCCTGGAGGGTCAGCGCGGCGGTGAGACCGGCTATGCCGGCGCCGACCACGGCGATTCTGGGCGCCGCCGCGCCCTGTGCGACAGCCGCCGCGGGCGCCGCCTGGGCGGTGACGGCCTGGCCGGCCAGGACCGTACCGAGGCCCAGAGCGGCTGCCCGGCCGAGCAGTTCGCGGCGGCTGGAACCGCGGACCTCGGCGGCGGGCATCCGCAGTCTGCGGGCGGCGGCGTGTTCCGCGGCGAGCTGCCGCAGTGCGTGCATCACGTGCGTACGGGACATGGGAGAGCTCCTCAGACGGTCGCGGCTGGCTGACTGGTCGGGCTGTCGTCGGTGCGTTCGGCCGCGTCCTCCAGGACGATCCGGCCGATGATCTCGTAGCGTTCGGGCTGCTTCGCCTTGAGGTAGAGGCCGAGTCCCAGGCCGCCGAAGAAGACCAGTCCGACGATCCACGGGATCAGCTCGAAGAAGAGGGAGTCGGCGGCGAGTCCGGCCGCGGTCTCCATGTTGAGCACCAGCAGGACGACGACGGCGATCATGCCGATGCCGCCGAGGAGCGGCGCGGTGAAGGTCCTGAACCAGTGCCGGTCCTCCGGGTGGTTCTTCCGGAAGTAGCCGATCACCGCGAACGAGCAGAGCGTCTGGACGATGAGGATCGCCATCGTGCCGAGGATCGCCAGCAGCGTGTACAGGTGGATGTACGGGTCCTCACCGGCGAGCCAGAAGGCGGCGACCAGGAGGGTGGCGATGCCGGACTGGACGTAGGACGCGATGTACGGCGACCCGTGCGAGCGGTGCGTGCGGCCGAGCGCGGGGTGCAGGAAGCCCTCCCGGCCGATCGCGTACAGGTAGCGCGACGCGCACTGGTGGAACGCCATGCCGCAGGCGAACGAACCCGTGAGCAGCAGCCACTGGAACGCGTCGACGGCCCACGCCCCGATGAACGCCTGCGTCGGATCGAAGAAGAGATCGAGCGGGGAGGCCGACGACGAGACCTTGACCGACCCTTCGAGGCCGTTTCCGGCGATCGTCATCCAGGAGACGTAGATGTAGAAGAGCCCCACCCCGACCACCGATATCAGCGTGGCGCGCGGGATGACGCGCTTCGGGTCGCGGGACTCCTCGCCGTACATCGCCGTCGACTCGAAGCCGACCCACGACCAGAAGGCGAAGAAGAGGCCGAGCCCCGCCGACGTTCCGGTGAAGGCGTTCACGGGGTTGATCGGTTCCATGGGGATGCCGTCGGGACCGCCGCCCGCGAGCAGGACCGCTGTGGCGACGGCGAACAGGACGGCGATCTCGGCGACGAGCATGACGCCGAGGGCCTTGGCGGTGATGTTGATGTCGAAGTACGCGAGCACGCCGGTGACGGCGAGCATCCCGGCGGCGTACACGATCCACGGGATGTCGACGCCGAGCTGGTCGGCGACGGTGGTCTGGCCGAAGTAGGCGAAGATGCCGACGATCGACGCCTCGAAGACGATGTACGCGAGAACGGCCAGCATCCCGGACGCCATGCCGGCGATGCGTCCGCGGCCGTGCGAGATGTAACCGTAGAAGGCGCCCGCGGCGGTGATGCGCTTCGCCATGGCGACGTACCCGACCGAGAAGACGGTCAGGACGAGGGTCGCGAAGAGATAGCCGGCGGGAGCGCCCGTTCCGTTGCCGAAGCCGACGGCGATGGGGAGATTTCCGGTCATGGCGGTGATCGGCGCCGCGGTGGCGACCGCCATGAAGACCACACCGACCAGTCCGACGGAATTCGCCTTCAGCCGCTGGACCTCACGTGCGGGTTTGTCAGACATGCCGGGCCCTCTCTGTTGTACGGGGGGCGACAGTCTTGGGCCGGGTGACGCAGACCACAATCGACACGCGGTCACTCAAAAGCGTTACGGGGGCGACGACTTGTCGGCCCGCCGGGCCGCGCGATGTGTCCCGTAACCGCAGGGTGATGTTCCTGGAACGGACACGCGGGTAGCGTCCACCGAATGCGGTGTCTTCCTGGGGCACGGCGGGAACAAGGTCACGAGGTACATCGCAGTGGAAACGCAAGGCGGCATCACCGTGCAGCGGGCGCTGGAGCTGCCGGGGCTGCGCGGCGGTCTTCCCGAGGTCGTCGCCGGCGCCGACCGGCTGAACCGCACCGTGCGCTGGGTGCACGCCGGGGAAGTGCCGAACATCGCCTCGCTGCTCAAGGGCGGCGAGCTGCTCCTGACGACCGGCCTGGGCCTCGGCACGCGCCCCGCCGAGCAGCGCGCGTTCGTACGCCGCCTCGCGGACCGGGGGATCGCCGCCCTGGTCGTCGAACTGGGCCCGCGTTTCAGCCGCCTCCCCTCGACGATCGTGGAGACCGCGCGGGCGGCCGGACTGCCGCTCGTGCAGCTGCACCGCGAGGTGCCGTTCGTCTCGGTGACCGAAGAGGTCCACACCGAGATCGTCAACGGCCACTACACCCTCCTGCGGCGGGCCGAGGAGGTCCACCGGCGCTGTACGGAGGCGCTGCTCGGCGGCGGCGGGATTCCACAGGTGCTCGGCATCCTCGCGGACTTCACCGCGAACCCGGTGTTCCTGGAGACGGCGGACGGACAGCTCCTGTACGCGGCCGCGCCCGAGTCCGGCGACGCGTGCGCCGACCCTCTCCAGGTCTGGGAGGGCCTGCGGGGCCAGCGGGAGGCGCGCGAGTCGGGACCGCCCGCGAACGGCGTGATCGTGGACGTACCGGGCGGCGGCCACGGCGCGGGAGCGGTGCGGGCCAGGATCGCGCTGCTCGCGGTCGCGTCCCCGCTCCTGCCCGTGCACCGGATCGCCGCGGAGCGGGCGGCCGGAATCCTCGCGGTGGTCCTGATGCAGGCGCGCCAGGAGGAGGAGCTGGCCGCACGCGGCCGGGGTGACTTCCTCACCGACCTCGCCGAGGGCCGCATCGCCGCCGAGGACGCCCCCGCGCAGGCCAGAGTGCTCGGCTTCAAGCCGGGCGAGGGCCCGCTGCTCCCCGTCGTCATGCGGCTCGCGGCCGAACTGGCGCCGGCGGGCAACTGGGCCGTACTGGCACGGGCCGTCCTGGAGGAGCTCTCGGCGGTCGGCGTGCCGGTCCTGCTGGGTGTACGCCCGGTGGAGGGCCGCGTACCCCTGCTGCTGGGTCTGCGCTCGGAGTCGGAGCGGACAGCGGTCGCGGACCGGGTGGCGGCCGCCCTGCGCGCCGGGGTGGAGCGAGCGGGCCTGGAACGCGCGGGCGCCCATCCCCCGGTGGTCGTCGTGGGCGTGGCCGGCGGCTGGACAGCGGCATCGGCGGGGCTGCGCCACGCGGCCGAGACCGCCACGGCGGCGCAGGGCCTGTCCGACCGTCCCTGGTACGACGCCCGGCGCCTCGACATCGACCTGCTCCTGTGGCGCCTGCGCGAGCACCCGGACCTGGCGGCCTTCGTCGAACGGGCGATCGGCCCGCTGCGCGACCACGACCGCACGTCCCGCCCGCCCCTGCTGCCCACCTTGCAGACGTATCTGGCGCACGCGGGCCGGAAGGCGGAGACCGCCCGCGAGCTGCATCTGAACCGCCAGACCCTCTACAACCGCCTGGCGCGCATCTCCGAACTCCTCGGCACGGATCTGGACGACCCGCAGACGGTGCTGGCACTGAGCCTCGCCCTGCGCGCCCGCCGCCACACGACCTAGCCGGTCAGTTCGTCGTACACGCTCAGCACCTGCGCCACGGTCTCGTCCTCGGTCGGCCAGGTGGCGGCCTGCGCCTTGCCGGCCCGGGACAGCCACAGCCGTCGCTCCGGGTCGCCCAGCAGCCGCAGGACGGCTTCCCCGAGCGCCTCACCGTCGCCGTACGGAACGAGCTCGGCCGCGTCGCCCACCAGCTCCGGTACCCCGCCGACCGCCGTGGCGACCAGCGGCGTGCCCGCGCGCAGCGCCTCCTGCGCCAGCACGGACCGGCCTTCCCAGCGGCTGGCCAGAACCGCGACGTCGGCGACGGCGAGCAGCTCACCGATGTCGTCCCGCCGGCCGATGAGCTTGACGGGCAGCGATTCGGCCTCGATGCGCCGCTGAAGGGCGCCCCGCTCGCTCCCCTCCCCGGCGACCACGAGCAGGGGCGTGGGAATGAGATCGCGCCACGCACGGGCCGCGTCGAGGAGGTCCCCGTATCCCCGGCTCCGTACGAGACTCCCGACGGCCATGACCAGGGGCCGGTCCACGGCACCGAGATCGGCCCGCGCCTTGCTCTCCTCGCCGTTCAGGGGCGGGCGCGGCGCCGGCACGGTGACCGGCGCGAGGCGCGCGTCACGCGCACCGCGGCCGCGGGCCCGGTCGACGAGATCGGACGACGTCCCCAGCACCACGGCGGCAGCCCTGGCCGCCCGGCGCTCCATCATCCGTACGAGGTGTCCGCGCGGCCCCGCGTCGTCCACCCGCGTGTGCCAGGTGACGACCAGCGGAATCCGCCGTCCCCGCAGCGCCAGGGCACTGCGCACAGCGGCGTGCGGCCCATGGGCGTGCACGAGACCGGCACCCGAGCAGGCCGCCCGCAGCGCCGCCACGGCGGCGGGATCACTGCGCCGGGGTACGGGGACGAATCGCGCCCCGGAACCGGCGAAGTCGTACGACCTTTCGAGCCCTGCGGGGGCGCAGACGGTCACCCGCAGTCCGTGTGCGACAAGCCCGGCCGCCAGCGACCTGACGTGCGCGCTGCTGCCCGGACTGCCGCCGCCGAGCACATGGACGACACTCAGCGGCGCCTGGCCGTACGGCGGGACCGGTGTGCTGCTCACGTCGGTCGGAGCTCCTGAGTCGGCGTCGGACGGCGGACGTACTGCGCGGCCCAGGATGCCAGCCCGCACGCGCGTTCCGGCACCACGAAAGGGTCGAACCCCTGGTCGTACGTCACGGGCATCACCCACACGGGTGATCAGGGCCGCACGTTGCGCAGTGACGGTAGGACCGTCCGCGCGACGGTACGGGACCGCGCCGGGGGGAGGTCCGGAACCCGGAGCGTGACGTGAGGCGGACGGCGGGCCGGTTCGCGCGACCGGCACCGCACCGGACCCGCGTCATGCGGTTGCGCACGCCGCCGGCGCAGCGGAACTCACCCGTACGTGGGCACCCACCGCAACCCGCACCGGCACCAGGTCACGCACCGCGACCGGCAGCGGCGCGCGCCCGCACCTGAGCACGCACCGCGACACGCACCCGCCCTACTCGTCACTCCGCGCGGCCGCCAGCAACTCCTCCGCGTGCGCCCGGGCGGTCTCCGAGTCCTCCTGCCCCGCCAGCATGCGCGACAGCTCGCGCACGCGGTCCTCGCCCTCCAGCACGGTGACGCCACTGCTGGTGACCGATCCGTCGACCGTCTTCTCCACCAGGAGCTGCCGGTCGGCGAACGCCGCGACCTGCGGCAAGTGCGTCACGACGACGACCTGGGCCGACTTCGCCAGCTTCGCCAGCCGCCGCCCGACCTCGACCGCCGCCTTGCCGCCGACCCCCGCGTCGACCTCGTCGAACAGATAAGTCGGCACCGGATCGGAACCGGCGAAGACGACCTCCACCGCGAGCATCACCCGGGAGAGTTCACCACCCGAGCCCCCCTTGGCGATCGGCCGGGGCTGAGCGCCGGGGTGCGGCGCGAGCAGCAGCTCGACCTCATCCACCCCGGACGCCCCATAGGCCACCAGCCGCCCGCCGACCTCGACCCCCTCCGGGTCCTCGGTCTGGCGGATGTCGATCGACACCCGCGCGTGCGGCATGGCCAGAGACGCCAGTTCACCCGTGACGGCTTCGGCGAACCGCTCCGCCGCCTCCGTACGCGCGTCGGTCAAGGTCTGTGCCAGTTCGCCCAGTTCATTCCGCAACGCGTCCCGCTCGGCCGTCAGCTCACCGATCCGGTCGTCGTCGCCCTCGAGCTCGGTCAGCCGCGCGGCACCTTCCTGCGCCCACGCGAGCACCGCCCCGACGTCATCGCCGTACTTGCGCGTGAGCTGAGTGAGCGCCGCCCGCCGCTCCTCCACCGCGGACAGCCGCAGCGGATCGGCGTCGAGGTTGTCGGCGTACCCGGCCAGCTCCCCGGCCACGTCACCCAGCAGGATCCCGATCTCACCGATCCGCTCGGCGAGCACGGCGAGCGCCGGATCATGTGCGCGTACCGCGTCGAGCGCCCGGTGGGCCCCGGCGACCAGCGTGTTCGCGTCGAGGCTTTCCAGGTCCTCCGGGTTCCCGGCGAGCGCGGCGTGCGCCACGGACGCGGCCGACGCCAGCGCCTCGGCGTGACCCAGCCGCTCCGCCTCGGCGGCGAGTTCGACGTCCTCGCCGGCCCGCGGTTCGACCGCCGCGATCTCCTCCAGCCCGAAGCGCAGGAGATCCGCTTCCTGCGCCCGCTCGCGCGCCCGGGTGGTCAGCTCGTCCAGTTCCACCACGACGGCCCGCAGCCGCCGGTACGCGGCGGCGTACTTCGCATGAGGTACGGCGACGGCGTCACCCGCGTACCGGTCGAGCGCCTGGCGCTGCCGGGCCGGCCGCAGCAGGCCCTGCTGATCGGTCTGCCCGTGTACGGCGACGAGGTCGTCCGCCAGCTCCGCGAGGAGCCCCACCGGAACCGAGCGCCCGCCCACATGGGCACGCGATCGGCCTTCGGCCGAGATGGTCCTGCTGATCAGCAACGCCCCGTCGTCGAGTTCGGCGCCCGCCTCCTGGGCCCGTACGGCGGCGGGCGCGTCGGCGGGCATGGTGATCCGCCCCTCGACCACCGCCGCCTTGGCCCCGATCCGGACGAGCGCGGGATCGGCGCGCCCGCCGAGCAGCAGCCCGAGGCTGGTGACGACCATGGTCTTGCCCGCGCCGGTCTCACCCGTCACCGCGGTGAACCCGGGTGACAGCTCGACGACGGCGTCATCAATGACGCCCAGCGACCGTATCCGCATCTCCTCCAACACGGACACGACCTTACGAGGTCCCGGCCCCCCATTGCGACGGCCCCCGCACCGACACTCCCCCGCACGCCCCCTCACTCCCCCGGGAACCGCCTCTCCCGCCGTGGAAAACGCCCACCGCGGCCCGGTCGGTCACCCGGAGCAGCGTCGCTTCGGTCGAGATGTCGACATCACCGCGGCGTCACTTCACTTCACTTCACTGCGCCGCACCCCGACGCGCCGCAGCGCGACACCGGCACTCCGCGTGCCGCGCTCCGGTACTCCACGCCCCGCACTCCGCACCTCAGTGCGGCGCCCCCCGCCACCCCGACACCGGAAGGGCGAACTTGGCGACGAGCCGGTCGGTGAACGACGCATGGTGCAACCGCGCCAGCCGTACGGGCACGGCGCCCCGCCGGACCACCACCCGCGCGCCGGCGGGCAGTTCCACGGTCCTGCGGCCGTCGCACCACAGCACGCCGTGCGGCGTGTGCGGCTGCACCTCCACCGCGAGCACGGAATTCGGCGACGTCACGAGCGGCTTGGCGAACAGCGCGTGCGCGCTGATCGGCACCATCAGGAGTGCCTCCACCTCCGGCCAGACCACGGGCCCGCCGGCCGAGAAGGCGTACGCCGTGGACCCGGTCGGGGTGGCGCAGACGATGCCGTCGCAGCCGAAGCCGGTCACCGGCCGCCCGTCGATCTCCAGGACGACTTCGAGCATCCGCTCGGGCGAGACCTTCTGCACGGCGGCCTCGTTGAGCGCCCAGTCCTCGTGCACGATGTCGCCGTTATTGTGCACCAGAACGTCGAGCGTCATGCGCTCCTCGACCTCGTACGCACGCGTGACGACCCGGTCGACCACCTTGTCGAGGTCGTCCCGCTCGGCCTCCGCGAGGAAGCCGACGCGGCCGAGGTTGACGCCGAGCATCGGCACCCCGGAGGCGCGCGCGAACTCGGCGCCGCGCAGCAGCGTCCCGTCCCCCCCGAGGACGATCAGCAGTTCACAGCCGTCGAGTACGGCGGGCGAGGCTTCCGCCACCGTCTCGACGGACGCCGGAAGCGGCAGATCGGCCGCCTCCGCCGCCAGTACGCGCACACCGATTCCGCTGCGCAGCAGCCCCTGTACGACCAGTTCCGCGCTGCGGATGGCCGCGGGGCGACCGGTGTGAGCGAGCAGGAAAACGGTGCGTGCCGCTCCCGGAGGCTCAGCAGCTCTGTCCGTCGTGGTCGCTGTCGTCGCTGTCGTCGTTGTCAACTCGGCCCCTCCGCCACTGCACGGTCAACATCCGCCGGGTCGAGCGCGGGAGCACCGGCCCGGAGCCACAGAAAGTACTCGACATTCCCCGAGGGCCCCGGCAGCGGACTGGCCGTGACGGCCCGTACGCCCAGGCCGAGTTCCCACGCCTGGCGCGCCACGGCCCGTACGGTTTCGGCCCGGAGTTCGGGGCTGCGCACGACTCCGCCGCTGCCCAGGCGGTCCTTGCCCACCTCGAACTGCGGCTTCACCATCATCACGAGATCGGCGTCCGGCGCGGCGCACCGCACCAGCGCCGGCAGCACCAGCCCCAGCGGAATGAAGGACAGATCACCGACGATCAGGTCGACCGCCTCCCCGTCAATCGTGTCGAGTGTCATTTCCCGCACGTTGGTACGGTCCTTGACGCTCACGCGTTCATCGGACTGGAGCGACCACGCGAGCTGGCCGTATCCGACGTCGACGGCGACGACCTGCCGGGCGCCCGCGCGCAGCAGCACATCGGTGAATCCACCCGTCGAGGCCCCGGCGTCGAGCGCCCGCCGCCCCTCCACCTTCAGCCCCAGTGGTACGAACGCCTCCAGCGCGCCGGCCAGCTTGTGGCCGCCGCGCGAGACGTAGTCGGGGTCGTTGTCGTCCTTGAGCACCACGACGGCGGCGCTGGTCTCGACCTGCGTGGCGGCCTTGGTCGCGACGGCGCCGCCCACCTTTACCCGCCCTGCGGCGATCAGCTGGCTCGCGTGCTCCCGGGAGCGGGCGAGTTTCCGGCGGACCAGCTCGGCGTCGAGGCGTCGGCGCGCGACTCCTGCCACGATCGGTTCAGCTCCTGTTGTCGTACGGGGAAGGGGGCGCCGGAGGTCCCGGTCGGGCGTCCAGCGCGGTCAGCGCCTCACGCAGCCCCCGGTGTACATCCTCGTACACCTCGATGTGCCCGTCCGCCGGGAGGTGGTCGGCGTCGCCCAGCCGCTCCAGCAGCGCGTCGACGCCGCCGTGCCCGGTGGCGGTGCGCTCCACCCCGAGGGGCGCCGGTGCGGCCGGGTCGTACACCGCGGCGGCGACGGGCTCCGGCGTCCGGCCGGCCCTGTCCTTGACGTCCTCGACGTCCTCGACCTCGTGGTTCATGCCCCGACGCTACCCCGAAGCCCTGGGGTACCGTCGATCCGATGGCAACGACGGAGGAGTGCCGCGGCGCACTCGACACACTTTCGGACAACCTGGCCCGGGCCGACGACGACGGCGTACGCAGCGCCGCCGCGCTCGACCGTTCCCTGAGCTGTCACGTCACTGATCTGGACGTCACGTTCACCGGCCGCCTCACGGACGGCCGGATCGACGTACGGGAGACCCTGGACGGTCCGCCGCGCGAGCGGGCCGAGATCCGCCTGGCGATCACGGGCGACGACCTGGTCGCGATGGTCGGCGGCGAGCTGAACTTCGCCAGGGCCTGGGCTTCGGGCCGGGTGAGGCTGGAAGCCGGCTTCCGCGACCTGATCCGCCTCAGGAAACTCCTGTAGCCCACTGGCCGGCCCGTCCTCCTTAGCCCACCGGCCGGTCCGTCCTGCTGTGGCCCACCGGAGCCGGCCCGTCCGCCCGCGTCAGGAAGCCGGGACGGCCCCGGCCACCGCCCGCCCCGCGCGTGCCTGCCGCGCCGCCGGCACCACCAGCGGCGTCCCGGTCTCCGGGTCGTCGATGACCTGGCAGCGCAGCCCGAAGACCCGCTCCACGAGCTCCGCCGTGACCACCTCGGCCGGCGGCCCCTGCGCGACGATCTCGCCGTCCCGCATCGCGATGAGGTGGGTGGCGTACCGCGCCGCATGGTTAAGGTCGTGCAGTACGGCGACCAGCGTGCGCCCCTGCGTCTCGTGCAGTTCCGCGCACAGGTCGAGCACGTCGATCTGGTGCTGGATGTCGAGGTACGTCGTCGGCTCGTCGAGCAGCAGCAGGGGCGTCTGCTGGGCCAGGGCCATGGCGATCCACACGCGCTGCCGCTGTCCGCCGGACAGCTCGTCGACGTAACGGTCGGCCAGCTGTCCGACGCCCGTCGACTCCATCGACTCCCCGACGATCCGCTCGTCCTCCGGCGACCACTGCCGCAGCAGCCCCTGATGCGGGTAGCGGCCGCGCGCCACCAGGTCGGCGACCGTGATCCCGTCCGGCGCGACGGACGACTGCGGCAGCAGCCCCAGCGTCCTGGCGACCTTCTTCGCGGGCATGGAGCCGATGGCGTTCCCGTCCAGGAGCACCCGGCCCTGTGTGGGCTTGAGCATCCGCGAAAGGGCGCGCAGCAGCGTCGACTTGCCGCACGCGTTGGGACCGACGATGACCGTGAACGAATGGTCGGGTATCTCGACGGACAGGTCCTCCGCGATGACCCGCTGGTCGTAGGCGAGGGTCACCGATTCCGCACTGAGGCGCTGACGCTGCACTGGCTTGCTCCTGAGGTTCTTCTCGGTCGTCATATACGTCCCGCCTTGCGCTCCGTCACCAGCAGCCACAGCAGGTAGCAGCCGCCCAGTACGCCCGTCACCACACCCACCGGCAACTGCGTGTCGCTCAGACCCTGCTGTGCGATCCAGTCGGCGAACACCAGCAGCGTGGCACCCATGCACACCGACGCCGCGAGGTTCGCGCCCGGCGAGCGCGTCAGCCTGCGGGCGAGCTGCGGCGCGCTCAGCGCGACGAAGGCGATGGGTCCGGCGGCGGCCGTGGCCACCGCGATGAGCAGCACGGCGGACAGCATCAGCACCAGCCGGACGCGTTCGACGCTCACCCCGAGGGCGTACGCCGCGTCGTCGCCCATCTCCATCATCCGCAGCGACCGCCCGTGGCCCAGCACCAGCGGAATCAGTACGACGCACATGCCGAGCAGCGGCCACGCCTGCTCCCAGCCCCGCCCGTCGAGCGAGCCCGTCATCCACACCGTGGCCCGGGTCGCGTCGACGATGCTGGCCTTGGTGATCAGGTAGTGGTTGAGCGCCGTCAGCATGGCGGCCGCGCCGATGCCGACGAGTACCAGCCGGAAGCCGTGCACACCCCGCTTCCAGGCGAGGAAGTAGACGGCGGCTCCCGTCAGCAGACAGCCGACGAGCGCGCCACCGGTCACCGCTACAGCGTTGCCCTTGAACAGCACGATCACGGTCAGCGCGCCGGCCGTCGCGCCCTGCCCGAAACCGATCACGTCCGGACTGCCCAGCGGATTGCGGGAGATGGACTGGAAGACCGCGCCGGACGCCCCGAGCGCCGCACCGACGAGCAGCGCGACGACGACCCTCGGCACGCGCAGCTCGGTGACGATGAATTCCTGCGACGCGGTGCCGTTGCCGAGGAGCGTACGTACGACATCGGCCGGCGACATCGGGAAGTCACCACTGCCGATGAGCACCACACCCATGGCCAGCGCCGCGGCGACGAGCAGCAGCGAGGCGAGGAGGGCCCGGGGCTCGATCCGGAAGGAGAGCCCGCCGCGGGTGCGCACCGTGCGCGAGGTCCGCGTCAGGGGCCGCTTCCCGGTCCGTGTCCGCGAGGGAGAGGTAACAGTCACAGTTGAGCCATCTTCCGGCGGCGTACGAGATGAATGAACACGGGCCCGCCGACCAGCGCGGTCACGATGCCCACCTGGAGTTCGGAGGGCCGGGCGACGACCCGTCCGATGACGTCCGAGCCCAGCAGGAGCACCGGCGAGAGCACGGCGGCGTACGGCAGGATCCAGCGCATGTCGGGCCCGGTGAGGGTCCGTACGAGGTGCGGGACCATCAGCCCGATGAAGACGATCGGCCCGCAGGCGGCGGTCGCGGCGCCGCACAGCAGCGTGACGGCGACCATCGCGAGGACGCGGGTCCGGGTCAGGTGCGCGCCCAGCGCCCTCGCCGTGTCCTCGCCCATCTCCATCGCGTTGAGCGGCCGTGCGATGAGCAGCGCGAGCACCACACCGACAGCGATGAACGGCCAGACCTTGCCGATGATCACCATGTCGGCGGAGGCCAGCGAGCCGACGGTCCAGAAACGAATCTGCTCCAGCGCGGCGGAGTCCATCAGCTGTACGGCGTTGACGTAACCGTAGAGCGCGGCCGTCGCGGCGGTCCCGGCGAGCGCGAGCCGCACGGGTGTCGCGCCCCGGCTCCCGCCCAGGACGTAGACCAGTACGGACACAACTCCCGCACCGGCGAACGAGAACCAGACATATCCGGTCAACGAGGTGATACCGAGAAAGCTGATGGCGGAGACGACGGCGGCGGCGGCCCCCGCGTTCACGCCCAGGATGCCCGGCTCCGCGAGCGGGTTGCGGGTGAGCCCCTGCATGACCGCGCCCGAGAGTCCGAGAGCCACGCCCACGAGCACGCCCAGGATCGTGCGGGGCACCCGCACATCCCGGACGATCACGTCGTTGCCGGTGCCGGAGGCATGGAACAGGCCGTGCCACACGTCGCCCACAGCAAGCGGTTTGGCGCCGATCGCGATGCTCGCGAGCACGACCAGCAGCAGTACGCCGACGGAGACGAGCAGTCCGACGGCGCGCCAGGCGTTGCGTTTGGGGGACGCGGGAGCGGCCTCCGGGGCCTGCGCCGCGCTCTGCTTGGGGGAACTCTCGACCAACACGGAGTTAGGTTAGCCTACCCTCGCATCGCGCCACACGGCCGCGGGCCCAACGATTCCCCGGCCCCCGGCTCGCGCCCTCCCCCTAAAATCCCACCCTGGTCAGCGCCTTGTCCGCGTCCAGCCCGCACGTCCCGTCGCCGGCGTACGTCCAGGCCGCCGCGCACAGCGCCCGCAGCCCGTCCAGCGCCGCGCCCTCACCCTCGGCGACCAGCTCACCGTCGCGTACGGCCGCGGTCCACCCGCCGCACACGAACCCGCCGTCGGCCCCGGCCGCTTCCGCCACTTCCGGCTGCCCGGTGAGCAGCCCGCGCAGGTCCGCGTCCACATACGTCGGCCGGTACTTCGGCGCCGCCGCCAGCAGCTGCGCGGCGTCCGTCACCCCGGTCAGTACGAGCAGCGAGTCGACACCGCCCACGTTCGCGCCCTCGATGTCGGTGTCCAGCCGGTCCCCGACCACCAGCGGCCGCTCCGCGCCGGTGCGCAGAATCGTCTCCCGGTGCATCGGCGGCAGCGGCTTGCCGGCCACCCGCGGCTCGGCGCCCGTGGCGATCCGTACGACCTCCACCGCCGCACCGTTGCCCGGCGCGATCCCCCGCGCACCGGGAATCGTCAGGTCGGTGTTGGACGCGAACCACGGCACGCCGCGCGCCACGGCGTACGACGCCTCCGCGAACCGGCCCCACGCCAGATCGGGCCCGCCGTACCCCTGCACCACGGCCGCCGGATCGTCGTCGGCCGACTCCACCGGCACCAGCCCGCGCTCACGCAGCGCGACCCGCAGCCCGTCCCCGCCGACCACCAACACCCGCGAACCGGCCGGAACCTGATCGGCGATCAGCCGCGCCACGGCCTGCGCCGACGTGATGACGTCGGACGCCTCCGCCGGCACCCCGAGTTCCGTCAGGTGCTCCGCGACCGCATCGGGCGTCCGCAGCGCGTTGTTGGTCACGTAGGCGAGGTGCATCCCGCCGTCCCGGGCGACCCCGAGCGCGTCCACGGCGTGCGCGATTGCCTCACCGCCCGCGTACACGACACCGTCGAGATCCAGCAGAGCCGTGTCGTACGCCTCCCTCAGCGCACGCGCGCTCGCGTCGGGCCGGGTCCTGGTCCGCTGGCTCATTCCGTATCACTCCTAGATCGGTGCCTGTCCCCCGATCATCGCTCATCGGACCACCCGACTTACGATGCACCAATGAGTACACCTGGTCGGCCCGAGGAGGACCACGGCCTGCGCCTGGCCCCGTTCCGTGGACTGCGTTACGTCCCCGAGCGAGTGAGCAGCCTGGCCGCTGTCACGTCCCCGCCGTACGACGTGGTCGTACGGCCGGACGGCCTGCACCACCTGGAATCGGCCGACCCGTACAACATCGTCCGCCTGATCCTCCCGCAGGCCGCCTCACCCGCCGGCCGCAACCAGCAGGCCGCCGACACCCTGCGCCGCTGGCTGGCGGAAGGCGTAATGGCCCCGGACCCCGAGCCGGCCCTGTACGTGTACGAGCAGCGCAGCGGCGACGTTCTCCAGCGCGGACTCATCGGAGCCCTCACCCTGACTCCGCCCGCCGAGGGGATCGTCCTCCCCCACGAGGACGTCATGCCGCACGTCGTCGCCGACCGCGCCGCCCTGATGCGTGCCACGGCCGCCAACCTCGAACCGCTCCTGCTGACGTACCGCAGCGGCGGCCAGGCCGCAGGCGCGACCGCCGTCATCGAACGCACCATCCACCGCTCGCCCCTCCTGGCCACCACGACGGAGGACGGTTTCAGCCATCGCCTGTGGTCGCTCACGGACCCCGCCGAGCTGGCCGAGGTCACGGCCGACCTGTCCCACCGCCAGGCCCTGATCGCGGACGGCCACCACCGGTGGGCGACGTATCTGCGCCTCCGGGAAGAGCACCCCGCGCGCGGCCCCTGGAACTCCGGCCTCGTCCTCCTCATCGACACGGCCCGCTACCCGCTCCAGGTCCGCGCCATCCACCGCGTGCTCCACCGCCTGCCCGTCGCGGACGCCCTCGCCGCCGTCGCGGACACCTTCCGCGTGCGTGAGGTCCGGGGACCGCTCTCCCACGCCCTGGACGCCCTCGCCTCCGCGTCCGCCGCCGGCAACGCGTTCCTCCTGGCCGGGGACGGCGCCTTCCACCTCATCGACCGCCCCGACGAGGCCCTGCTGTCCCGTACGGTCCCGGCCGGCCGCCCCGAAGCCTGGCGCACCCTGGACGCGACGGTCCTGCACGCGGCCCTCCTGGACCACGTGTGGTCGATCCCCGACGCCCCCGAGCACATCGCGTACATCCACGGCACCGAGGCGGCCGTCACGCAGGCGGAGCGCCACGGCGGCACGGCGGTCCTGATGCATCCGGTACGCGAAGAGGTCGTCCGCGACCTGGCCCGTCAGGGCGTCACGATGCCCCGCAAGTCCACCTCGTTCGGCCCGAAGCCGGCGACGGGCCTGGTCCTGCGGAGCCTCGACCTGAGCTGAACCGCGCCGGAAACGAGAAAGGGCGGCACCCCCGGAGGGGTGCCGCCCTTTCTCAAACGGGACTCAGTCAGTCCTTGTCGCCCTGAGACTCGACGTCGGTCTCAACCTCGGCCTCGACCTCGGCCTCGGCCTCGGTCTCCGCCTCAACCCCGGTCTCGGCGTCGTCCGTGACGACGATCTCGGCCTCAGCGGCGGCCGGGGCGGTCCGCCCGGACTCCTCGCTGTCCTCGTCGAGCGCGTCGACGAAGTCGACACCGTCGAGCTGGGCGAGCCGGTCCGAAGCGTCGGTCAGGCCGTCCTTGTCCGCCTCGATCGCCTTGGCGAACCACTCACGTGCCTCGGCCTCCCGCCCGGCGGTCAGCAGCGCGTCGGCGTACGCGTACCGCAGTCGCGCGGTCCACGGCTGAACCGAGTTCGACGCCAGCTCGGGACCCTGGAGGGTCACGATGGCCGCATCGATCTGACCCATGTCCCGACGCGCCCCGGCCGCGACCATGCGCATCTCGACCTGGCCCGCCTTGTCGAGCTTCTGCACCTCGGGCTCGCCAGCCATCGCCATCGCGCGCTCGGGCCGACCGAGCCCGCGCTCGCAGTCCGCCATGACGGGCCACAGCTCCACGCTGCCGGTCATCCGGCGGGCGGCGCGGAACTCCGCGAGCGCCTCCGTGTACCGCTGAGTCGCGTACGCCGCGAAGCCGGCGGCCTCACGCACGGCAGCCACCCTGGAGGCGAGCCTCAGCGCGATGCGCGAGTAGGCGTACGCCTCCTCGGGGTCGTCGTCGATGAGGTTCGCGACCATGACGAGGTTCTTGGCAACGTCCTCGGCCAGGGTCTTCGGCAGGCTCTGGAGCTCCTGACGAACGTCTTTGTCGATCTCGTATCCCGTGACGTCCTCGGGGATGGGAAGCCGCTTGACGGGCTCCCGCTCACGGTCGTCCCGCTGACCGCGGTAACCGTCGCGGTCGCCGCCACGGTCCCCCCGGTCGTCACGACGCGGGGCACGGTCGTCACGGCGGGGCCCACGGTCGTCACGACCGCCTCGGAACCCACCACGCTCGTCGTCCCGACGCGGCCCACTGCTCGGCCGGTCGTCACGACGCTCATAACCGCCGCCGCTGCTGGGACGCCCGCCCCGGCTGTCGTCACGCCCACCACGGAACCCACCGCGATCGTCGTCACGACGCTGGTAACCGCCGCCGCTGGGACGGTCGTCACGGCGCTGGAAGCCACCGCCGCTCGGACGGTCGTCACGACCCTGGTAGCCACCGCCGCTCGGACGGTCGTCACGACCCTGGTAGCCACCACCCCTGGGGCGGTCGTCGCGACGCTGGAACCCGCCGCCACCGCTGCTGGGACGGTCGTCCCGACGCGGGGCACGGTCGTCACGACCGCCACGGAACCCGCCACCCCGCTCGTCGTCCCGACGCGGCCCACTGCTCGGGCGGTCATCGCGACGCTGGTAGCCGCCGCCACTGCTGGGACGGTCGTCACGACGCTGGAAGCCGCCGCCGCTGGGACGGTCGTCACGGCGCTGGTAACCGCCACCACTCGGGCGGTCGTCACGACCCTGGTAGCCACCGCCGGTGGGACGGTCGTCACGGCGCTGGTAGCCACCGCCGCTGGGACGGTCGTCACGGCGCTGGTAGCCACCACCGCTGGGGCGATCGTCGCGACGCTGGAACCCGCCGCCACCGCTGCTGGGACGGTCGTCCCGACGCGGGGCACGGTCGTCACGACCGCCACGGAACCCGCCACCCCGCTCGTCGTCCCGACGCGGGGCACGGTCGTCGCGGCCACCACGGAACCCGCCGCCACCGCCGCTGGGGCGGTCGTCACGACGCTGGAAGCCACCGCCACCGCTGCCACCACTCGGCCGGTCGTCACGACGCTGGTAGCCACCACCGCTGGGGCGATCGTCGCGACGCTGGAACCCGCCGCCACCGCTGCTGGGACGGTCGTCCCGACGCGGGGCACGGTCGTCACGACCGCCACGGAACCCGCCACGCTCGTCGTCCCGACGCGGCCCACTGCTCGGCCGGTCGTCACGACGCTGGTAACCGCCACCGGCGCTGGCCGGACGGCCGCCACGGCTGTCGTCACGGCGAGGGCCGCTGCTCGGTCGGTCGTCACGACGCTGGAAGCCACCGCCACCACCGCTCGGACGCCCGCCTCGGTCGTCATCACGGCGAGGCCCACCGGAGCGGTCGTCACGACCACTTCGGGGAGCACCGCCGGTGGGGCGGTCGTCACGACGGAACCCACCGCGATCGTTGTCCCGGCGCGGCGCACGGTCGTCACGACCGCCGCGGTATCCGCCCCTGTCATCGCCGTCTCGCCGGCGCGGCTCGCGCTCCGGACGATCGTCGGAAGAGTTGGTGGACATCGGTTGGCTCCTGTCTTGGGGTAACGCAGTCATTCTCGCGCAGTCGGCCATCCGACGCGCTTCGGAAAAACAAAAAGGACCCTTGGTCCAGCATGAACGCTGGACCAAGGGTCCTGAAAGATTGTTCGGCGGTGTCCTACTCTCCCACAGGGTCCCCCCTGCAGTACCATCGGCGCTGAAAGGCTTAGCTTCCGGGTTCGGAATGTAACCGGGCGTTTCCCTAACGCTATGACCACCGAAACCCTATCGGGCTTAGCGAACAAGCACACTCTTCAATTAAGTAAGTGGATCTGTTCAACCGGTGCGATAACTGTTCGCAACCCGGGAACAACACAGTGGACGCGAGCAACTGAGGACAAGCCCTCGGCCTATTAGTACCAGTCAGCTCCACCCGTTACCGGGCTTCCACATCTGGCCTATCAACCCAGTCGTCTACTGGGAGCCTTAACCCCTCAAAGGGGGTGGGAATACTCATCTCGAAGCAGGCTTCCCGCTTAGATGCTTTCAGCGGTTATCCTTTCCGAACGTAGCCAACCAGCCATGCCCTTGGCAGGACAACTGGCACACCAGAGGTTCGTCCGTCCCGGTCCTCTCGTACTAGGGACAGCCCTTCTCAATATTCCTACGCGCGCAGAGGATAGGGACCGAACTGTCTCACGACGTTCTAAACCCAGCTCGCGTACCGCTTTAATGGGCGAACAGCCCAACCCTTGGGACCGACTCCAGCCCCAGGATGCGACGAGCCGACATCGAGGTGCCAAACCATCCCGTCGATATGGACTCTTGGGGAAGATCAGCCTGTTATCCCCGGGGTACCTTTTATCCGTTGAGCGACAGCGCTTCCACAAGCCACTGCCGGATCACTAGTCCCGACTTTCGTCCCTGCTCGACCCGTCGGTCTCACAGTCAAGCTCCCTTGTGCACTTACACTCAACACCTGATTGCCAACCAGGCTGAGGGAACCTTTGGGCGCCTCCGTTACTCTTTAGGAGGCAACCGCCCCAGTTAAACTACCCATCAGACACTGTCCCTGATCCGGATCACGGACCGAGGTTAGACATCCAGCACGACCAGAGTGGTATTTCAAGATTGACTCCACACACACTGGCGTGCATGCTTCAAAGTCTCCCACCTATCCTACACAAGCCGAACCGAACACCAATATCAAACTGTAGTAAAGGTCCCGGGGTCTTTCCGTCCTTCTGCGCGAAACGAGCATCTTTACTCGTAGTGCAATTTCACCGGGCCTATGGTTGAGACAGTCGAGAAGTCGTTACGCCATTCGTGCAGGTCGGAACTTACCCGACAAGGAATTTCGCTACCTTAGGATGGTTATAGTTACCACCGCCGTTTACTGGCGCTTAAGTTCTCAGCTTCGCACGCCCGAAAGCGCACTAACCGGTCCCCTTAACGTTCCAGCACCGGGCAGGCGTCAGTCCGTATACATCGCCTTACGGCTTCGCACGGACCTGTGTTTTTAGTAAACAGTCGCTTCTCGCTGGTCTCTGCGGCCACCCCCAGCTCACGGAGTAAATCCGATCACCAGTGATGGCCCCCCTTCTCCCGAAGTTACGGGGGCATTTTGCCGAGTTCCTTAACCATAGTTCACCCGAACGCCTCGGTATTCTCTACCTGACCACCTGAGTCGGTTTAGGGTACGGGCCGCCATGAAACTCGCTAGAGGCTTTTCTCGACAGCATAGGATCATCCACTTCACCACAATCGGCTCGGCATCAGGTCTCAGCCTTAACGAGGGACGGATTTACCTACCCCTCGGCCTACACCCTTACCCCGGGACAACCACCGCCCGGGCTGGACTACCTTCCTGCGTCACCCCATCGCTTACCTACTACCACCTTGGACCGGCGGCTCCACCACTTCCCTTTGCCCGAAGGCTCCAGGACGGCTTCACGGCCTTAGCATCAATGGATTCGATACTGGGCGTTTCAAAGCGGGTACCGGAATATCAACCGGTTGTCCATCGACTACGCCTGTCGGCCTCGCCTTAGGTCCCGACTTACCCTGGGCAGATCAGCTTGACCCAGGAACCCTTAGTCAATCGGCGCACACGTTTCTCACGTGTGTATCGCTACTCATGCCTGCATTCTCACTCGTGAACCGTCCACAACTCGCTTCCGCGGCTGCTTCACCCGGCACACGACGCTCCCCTACCCATCCACACTCCCGTTGGGGATATATGTGTGAATGACACGACTTCGGCGGTACGCTTGAGCCCCGCTACATTGTCGGCGCGGAATCACTTGACCAGTGAGCTATTACGCACTCTTTCAAGGGTGGCTGCTTCTAAGCCAACCTCCTGGTTGTCTCTGCGACTCCACATCCTTTCCCACTTAGCGTACGCTTAGGGGCCTTAGTCGATGCTCTGGGCTGTTTCCCTCTCGACCATGGAGCTTATCCCCCACAGTCTCACTGCCGTGCTCTCACTTACCGGCATTCGGAGTTTGGCTAAGGTCAGTAACCCGGTAGGGCCCATCGCCTATCCAGTGCTCTACCTCCGGCAAGAAACACACGACGCTGCACCTAAATGCATTTCGGGGAGAACCAGCTATCACGGAGTTTGATTGGCCTTTCACCCCTAACCACAGGTCATCCCCCAGGTTTTCAACCCTGGTGGGTTCGGTCCTCCACGAAGTCTTACCTCCGCTTCAACCTGCCCATGGCTAGATCACTCCGCTTCGGGTCTAGAGCGTGCAACTCAATCGCCCTATTCGGACTCGCTTTCGCTACGGCTTCCCCACACGGGTTAACCTCGCTACACACCGCTAACTCGCAGGCTCATTCTTCAAAAGGCACGCAGTCACGACTGCATGTGCAAGCACATACAGCGACGCTCCCACGGCTTGTAGGCACACGGTTTCAGGTACTATTTCACTCCGCTCCCGCGGTACTTTTCACCATTCCCTCACGGTACTATCCGCTATCGGTCACCAGGGAATATTTAGGCTTAACGGGTGGTCCCGCCAGATTCACACGGGATTTCTCGGGCCCCGTGCTACTTGGGTGTTCAAACAAGCCGTTGATGTTTCAGCTACGGGGGTCTTACCCTCTACGCCGGACCTTTCGCATGTCCTTCGCCTACCAACGGTTTCTGACTTGCCAACAGCCGGCAGACTGTTGAAGTGCAATCCCACAACCCCGTATGCGCAACCCCTGCCGGGTATCACACGCATACGGTTTGGCCTCATCCGGTTTCGCTCGCCACTACTCCCGGAATCACGGTTGTTTTCTCTTCCTGCGGGTACTGAGATGTTTCACTTCCCCGCGTTCCCTCCACATACCCTATGTGTTCAGGTATGGGTGACAGCCCATGACGACTGCCGGGTTTCCCCATTCGGAAACCCCCGGATCAAAGCCTGGTTGACGGCTCCCCGGGGACTATCGTGGCCTCCCACGTCCTTCATCGGTTCCTGGTGCCAAGGCATCCACCGTGCGCCCTTAAAAACTTGGCCACAGATGCTCGCGTCCACTGTGCAGTTCTCAAGCAACGACCAGCCACCCATCACCCCGCCCTTACGGACGAGTGCACTGGGGCCGGCATCGCGAAGATATAGACCAAATGGTCCGTACCCTCAGATACCCAACAGCGTGCCCGACCCGATTTACTGTGCTCACTTTCCACGCCGAAGCAGTACTCGTGAACCCACCAAACCGTGCCGAGTAGTCAACGTTCCACCCATGAGCAACCAGCACCGGACGTTCGCCGATGAACTGGCCTCTGACCGCGGACCGGTAAGAAGTGCTCCTTAGAAAGGAGGTGATCCAGCCGCACCTTCCGGTACGGCTACCTTGTTACGACTTCGTCCCAATCGCCAGTCCCACCTTCGACAGCTCCCTCCCACAAGGGGTTGGGCCACCGGCTTCGGGTGTTACCGACTTTCGTGACGTGACGGGCGGTGTGTACAAGGCCCGGGAACGTATTCACCGCAGCAATGCTGATCTGCGATTACTAGCAACTCCGACTTCATGGGGTCGAGTTGCAGACCCCAATCCGAACTGAGACCGGCTTTTTGAGATTCGCTCCGCCTCGCGGCATCGCAGCTCATTGTACCGGCCATTGTAGCACGTGTGCAGCCCAAGACATAAGGGGCATGATGACTTGACGTCGTCCCCACCTTCCTCCGAGTTGACCCCGGCGGTCTCCTGTGAGTCCCCATCACCCCGAAGGGCATGCTGGCAACACAGGACAAGGGTTGCGCTCGTTGCGGGACTTAACCCAACATCTCACGACACGAGCTGACGACAGCCATGCACCACCTGTATACCGACCACAAGGGGGCACCTATCTCTAGGTGTTTCCGGTATATGTCAAGCCTTGGTAAGGTTCTTCGCGTTGCGTCGAATTAAGCCACATGCTCCGCTGCTTGTGCGGGCCCCCGTCAATTCCTTTGAGTTTTAGCCTTGCGGCCGTACTCCCCAGGCGGGGAACTTAATGCGTTAGCTGCGGCACCGACGACGTGGAATGTCGCCAACACCTAGTTCCCAACGTTTACGGCGTGGACTACCAGGGTATCTAATCCTGTTCGCTCCCCACGCTTTCGCTCCTCAGCGTCAGTAATGGCCCAGAGATCCGCCTTCGCCACCGGTGTTCCTCCTGATATCTGCGCATTTCACCGCTACACCAGGAATTCCGATCTCCCCTACCACACTCTAGCCTGCCCGTATCGAATGCAGACCCGGGGTTAAGCCCCGGGCTTTCACATCCGACGTGACAAGCCGCCTACGAGCTCTTTACGCCCAATAATTCCGGACAACGCTTGCGCCCTACGTATTACCGCGGCTGCTGGCACGTAGTTAGCCGGCGCTTCTTCTGCAGGTACCGTCACTTTCGCTTCTTCCCTGCTGAAAGAGGTTTACAACCCGAAGGCCGTCATCCCTCACGCGGCGTCGCTGCATCAGGCTTTCGCCCATTGTGCAATATTCCCCACTGCTGCCTCCCGTAGGAGTCTGGGCCGTGTCTCAGTCCCAGTGTGGCCGGTCGCCCTCTCAGGCCGGCTACCCGTCGTCGCCTTGGTAGGCCATTACCCCACCAACAAGCTGATAGGCCGCGGGCTCATCCTTCACCGCCGGAGCTTTTAACCTCTTCAGATGCCTGAAGAAGTGTTATCCGGTATTAGACCCCGTTTCCAGGGCTTGTCCCAGAGTGAAGGGCAGATTGCCCACGTGTTACTCACCCGTTCGCCACTAATCCACCCCGAAGGGCTTCATCGTTCGACTTGCATGTGTTAAGCACGCCGCCAGCGTTCGTCCTGAGCCAGGATCAAACTCTCCATGAATGTTTTCCCGTAATCGGGATCACACACACGAAAGAGCGGAACAGGTCGGGCCGGAATATGGCCCGCTGTTCTCAGCGTCCTCGCTGTGTTCGCCTGGACTGTCACAAGGACAGCCAGGACTTTTCAAAGGAACCACCAACCCACCGAAGTGGGCCGGGGTATCAACATATCTGGCGTTGACTTTTGGCACGCTGTTGAGTTCTCAAGGAACGGACGCTTCCTTTGTACTCACCCTCTCGGGCTTTCCTCCGGGCTTTCGTTCGGTATTTCGTGTTTCCGACTCTATCAGACTCTTTCGTGTCCGATTCCCCGTCGGCGGGGCTGCTTTCAGGTCTTCGCTTTCGCGTTTCCCTTTCGGCGTGGTCACTACTTTAGCGGATTCCCCTTGCGGCTCATAATCGGGCCGGTGAGTCGGAATTCGGGCATGCCGAAATCGAACCCGTAAGGGAGATCGTAGGTAGTGGTTTGGCCGCTTCGGGGCGCTTCGGTTGGCTCGGAAGCCCGTACCGACAGCAATGCCCGTCTCAAGCGGCTCGGGCTACATTAGGCGTCCGCCGGGGCCACGTCAAGTTCGGCGGCGGCGTGGTGTGTGGGCCCTGAAAGGGCTCACCGTGGGGTCTCCGTCGATCCAGAATCGCCAGGGGTGGTCCGCGCCTTCACCGCCCACGCCGGTGCGGGGGCCGTTGCGGACCAGGTCAGCGGGGGCGGCCGTGCCGTGCAGTACAGACAAGGGGGAATCGGGGCCGGCGCAGAGGTCGGTGCCGTCGAGGCTGCGGTCGATGGCGAGTCCGGTGGCGAGGCGGGCGGGGCCTTTGGCCAGTTCCTTGTCGCTTCGGGCCGAGAGTCGTCGTTTGCGTACCTGTTCCTGGCCCTGTGTCACCTCTCCCCCGCGCAGCAGTACGCCGCTCGCGCTGTGCTCCGGGCCGCAGACCAGGTTGAGGCTGAACCACATGCCGTAGATGAAGTAGACGTACGCGTGACCGGGCGGGCCGAACATGGATGCGTTGCGCTGGGTCTTTCCGCGGTAGGCGTGCGATCCCGGATCACCCGGGCCGTCGTATGCCTCGACCTCGGTGATGCGGAGCTCGATCGAACCGTCGTCGGTCAGCCGTACGAGCGTGCGCCCCAGCAGATCGGGTGCGACCTCCAGTACGGGGCGGTCGAAGAAGGTCCTGGGGAGCGGCGTACGGTCGGGGTCCGTGATCATGCCCTCCGAGCGTAGTGGAAGTCGCACCTTCGGGTAGGTGGCCTTGAGGCGCGCGCTTTGCCAGGGTGAGGGCTGCGGAACCGGGCGTGGTCCTTCCGCGTTTGTACTGGTCAGAGTCAGAACCAAAGATCTGGGGAGAAGTCATGGGCTTCAAGAAGTTGCTTGCGAGCTTGGGTGCCGGTGGCGCGTCGGTGGAGACGGTGCTGACCGAGGCGAACGTGGTGCCCGGCGGCGTCGTGCAGGGCGAGGTCCGTATTCAGGGCGGCTCGGTCGATCAGCAGATCGAGGCGCTCTCCGTCGGTCTCCAGGCACGCGTCGAGGTCGAGGGCGGTGACCAGGAGGTCAAGCAGGACATCGAGTTCACGAAGCAGCGGCTCGGCGGTGCCTTCGAGGTGAAGGCCGGCGCGGTGCACGTGGTGCCCTTCGGACTGGAGATCCCCTGGGAGACGCCGATCACGAGCATCGCCGGTCAGCAGCTGCACGGCATGAACATCGGCGTGACGACCGAGCTGGAGATCGCGCGGGCCGTTGACTCCGGTGACCTCGACCCGATCAACGTGCACCCGCTGCCGGCGCAGCAGGCGATTCTCGACGCCTTCGTCCAGCTCGGTTTCCGGTTCAGGAGCGCGGACATGGAGCGCGGTCACATCCGCGGGACGCGTCAGCGGCTGCCGTTCTACCAGGAGATCGAGTTCCAGCCGCCGCAGCAGTACCGCGGGCTCAACCAGGTGGAGCTGACCTTCATCGCGGACGACCGCGAGATGGACGTCGTACTGGAGATGGACAAGAAGCCGGGTCTCTTCAGCGAGAGCAGCGACTCGTACCGGGCCTTCAAGGTCGGGCTCAACGACTTCCAGGGAACCGACTGGGTCGCGTACCTCAACCAGTGGCTCGCTCAGGTCGGCGGCCAGCGCAACTGGCTCTAGGCTCGGAAGCCGTCAGGTAGCACAGTCCAATCGGAGGTTAAGACGTGTCCGAGGCGAAGAGGCCGCCGCTTCCCCATGACTTCCATCCGCCGGTGCCCTCGTTCACCGTGGTGAGTGAGGACGTCGCCGAGGGAGCGGTGTTGCGGGACTCTCAGGTGTACGCGGCCGGCAATACGTCGCCGCACCTGCGGTGGGAGGGCTTTCCCGCCGGTACCAAGAGCTTTGCCGTGACGTGCTTCGACCCCGACGCGCCGACCGGCAGCGGGTTCTGGCACTGGACCGTCTTCGACATTCCGGCGTCGGTGACGGAGCTGCCGGCCGGGGCGGGCAGCGGGAAGTTCGAGGGGCTGCCGGAGGGCGCGATTCAGGCCCGTAACGACTACGGGACGAATGACTTCGGCGGTGCGGCGCCGCCCGCGGGCGAAAAGCACCGGTATGTGTTCACCGTGTACGCGGTGGATACGGAGAGGCTGGGTCCGGACGCCGACACCCCTCCCGCCGCCGTGGGATTCAACCTGCGGTTCCACACGCTCGGGCGTGCGCAGCTGGTCGCCGAATACGAGGCTTCCGCGGCGAGTTGACCGTTCACTTTCTGTTTGCCCGTCCCTGGTCTTGGAAGAGATCAGGGACGGGCATCTTTTTATTGCGTTGTCCATCTCGGTGTGCCCGGTCAGAGTTGATCCAAGCCCGCCACGGGGTGGGCCGGCGCAGGGAGGGTGGGCGGGATGCGGGACACGCTGGTACTGAACGCGAGCTTCGAGCCGCTGTCTACGGTGACACTGAACCGGGCGGTGGTGCTCGTCCTGACGGACAAGGCCGTCGTCGAACAGGCCCGTCCCGGACTGCGGATGCGTGCGGCCGCGGTGGATCTTCCGGTGCCCCGGGTGATCAGGCTCTGCCGCTATGTCAGGGTGCCCTTCCGAAGACACGCGCCGTGGTCGCGGCGTGGTGTGCTGATACGGGACCAGCACCGGTGCGCGTACTGCGGGCGGCGGGCCACCACCGTCGACCACGTGGTGCCGAAGGCGCAGGGCGGTGGGGACAGCTGGCTGAATACGGTGGCGTCGTGTGCGGAGGACAACCACCGCAAGGCGGACCGTACGCCGGAAGAGGCGGGGATGCCGCTGCTGCACCGGCCGTTCGTGCCTTCGCCCGCCGACGCGATGCTGCTGGCGCTGGGGGCGGACGACCGGTCCGCGCTGCCGGACGGGGTCGCCCCGGCCCGGGCGGAGCCGGCAGCCCTGGGCGGGCCGGCGCGGTCCGCCTGACCCGCGTCGCCGTAGGCCCGCCTTCGTGGGGAGGCGGGCTTCGCGTGCGGGGGGTCAGCGCAGCAGCAGTTGGACGATCGCCACGGTGCCCACGGCCACGATGAGTGCGCGCAGGGCCGTGGGGGGCAGGCGGCGGCCGATTTTGGCGCCGAGCTGGCCGCCGAGCGTGGAGCCGACGGCGATGAGGGCCACTGCCGTCCAGTCGAAGTCCGCCGCGAAGAGGAAGAAGGTCGCGGCGATGGTGTTGACGATCGCGGCGAGGACGTTCTTGGTGGCGTTGACGCGTTGCAGGGTGTCGGTGAGCAGCATGCCCATGAGGGCGACGTAGATGATGCCCTGGGCCGCCGTGAAGTAGCCGCCGTACACGCTCGCGAGCAGCAGGCCGGCGATGAGGAGCGGCCCGCCGTCGGGGTCGCCGTGGGAGCCGTGGTGTTCGCGGCGTCGCTGGACCGCCTTGGTGATACGGGGTTGCAGGATCACCAGGACCAGCGCGAGGCCGACCAGGACGGGCACGATCGTCTCGAAGGCCGTGGGTGGCAGCGCGAGGAGCAGTACGGCTCCGCACAGGCCGCCGACGGCAGTGGCCGCGCCGAGGCGCAGGATGCGGCGGCGCTGGCCGGTGAGTTCCTTGCGGTAGCCGATGGCGCCGCTGATCGCGCCGGGGATGAGGCCCAGCGCGTTGGAGACGGTCGCCGTCACCGGGGGCAGGCCGGTTGCGAGCAGCACCGGGAAGGTGATGAGGGTTCCGGAACCGACGATGGTGTTGATGGTGCCGGCGCCCACGCCGGCGGCGAAGACGGCGAGCATCTCCCAGATGGTCACGGTGGGCCCTTCGTGCATGATCGATGCTTGGTGCACCGATCATGCACGAACGCGAGCGGGTGCCGGCCGACGGGGTCAGTCGAGCGGGGGGTCCTGGCGGCGCTCCTGGCCGGTGTTGAAGCCGGGGCCGCCGCCGCTGAAGTTTCCGAAGGCGCCGCTGAGTCCCTTGAGCGCGTCGCCGATCTCGCTGGGGACGATCCAGAGCTTGTTGGCGTCGCCCTCCGCGATCTTCGGGAGCATCTGGAGGTACTGGTACGAGAGGAGCTTCTGGTCCGGGTCACCCGCGTGGATGGACTCGAAGACCGTACGGATGGCCTGCGCCTCGCCCTCGGCGCGCAGCGCGGACGCCTTGGCCTCACCTTCGGCGCGCAGGATCGCGGACTGCTTCTCGCCCTCGGCGGTGAGGATCGCGGACTGCCTGATGCCTTCGGCGGTGAGGATCGCGGCGCGCTTGTCGCGGTCGGCGCGCATCTGCTTCTCCATCGAGTCCTGGATGGAGGTGGGCGGCTCGATTGCCTTGAGCTCGACGCGGTTGACGCGGATGCCCCACTTGCCGGTGGCCTCGTCGAGGACACCGCGCAGCGCCGCGTTGATCTCCTCGCGCGAGGTCAGGGTCCGTTCCAGGTCCATGCCGCCGATGATGTTGCGGAGCGTGGTGACGGTGAGCTGCTCGATCGCCTGGATGTAGCTGGCGACTTCGTACGTCGCGGCCCGTGCGTCGGTGACCTGGTAGTAGATGACCGTGTCGATGTTGACGACCAGGTTGTCCTGGGTGATCACCGGCTGGGGCGGGAAGGGCACGACCTGTTCGCGGAGGTCGATGCGGTTGCGGATCGAGTCGATGAACGGGACGACGATGTTCAGGCCGGCGTTGAGCGTGCGGGTGTAGCGGCCGAACCGCTCCACGATGGCGGCGCTGGCTTGCGGGATGACCTGGATCGTCTTGATCAGGGCGATGAATACCAGCACCACCAGAATGATCAGGACGATGATGACGGATGACATCGCGTTTCCCGTGCCCTTCGTGTTGTGCTTCTCGGGAGACCGGCAGGGCCGTGGGCCGTGCGCGGACGATCTGATGATCAATCTTCCCAGAACGCCGGTCGGTGTGCGGTGTGTTCGCACTACCTGGCCGGTTACATCACCACGGCGGTCGCTCCGTCGATCTCGACGACGTCGACCTGCTGGCCGGGTTCGAAGCTCTGGCCGGCGTCGAGGGAGCGTGCGGACCACACTTCGCCCGCGAGTTTGATCCGGCCGCCGTTGCCGTCGACGCGTTCGAGCACCACGGCCTGACGGCCTCTCAGCGCGTCGATGCCGGTGCGGTGTTGGGGCCGGTCGGAGCGGTGGCGGGCGGCTATGGGACGTACAACCGCGATCAGCGCGACCGAGACCGCGGCGAAGACCAGTACCTGGGCGACGATTCCGCCACCCAGGCTCGCGGTCACGGCGCCGGCGACCGCGCCCGCCGACAGCATTCCCAACTCGGGCATCGCGGTCACCACGAGCGGAATTCCCAGCCCGACAGCGCCGATCAGCCACCACACCCATGCGTCGATGTCCACATGGTCATGGTAGGTGCGGGGGCTCTTCCCGGACAGGGCGCGGGCGTTGCTCCGCGATGTCAGCCGAGCGGCAGGCCCTGGGCCGTCCAGCGGTCGGACCTGCGCTCGACGACGAGCGGGAGGCCGAAGCAGAGAGAGAGGTTGCGCGAGGTCAGCTCGGTCTCCACGGGACCCGCGGCGAGGACCTTGCCCTGCCGGATCATCAGGACGTGGGTGAAACCGGGGGCGATCTCCTCCACATGGTGCGTCACCATGATCATCGAGGGAGCGTACGGGTCGCGCGCCAGGCGGCCGAGCCGGCGGACGAGGTCTTCGCGGCCGCCGAGGTCGAGACCGGCCGCGGGCTCGTCGAGGAGTAGCAGCTCGGGGTCGGTCATCATGGCGCGGGCGATCATCGTGCGCTTGCGCTCGCCCTCGGAGAGGGTGCCGAACTTCCGGTCGAGGTACTCGGTCATGCCGAGGCGGTCGAGGAAGGCGCGGGCGCGCTGCTCGTCGACCTCGTCGTAGTTCTCGTGCCAGGTGGCGGTCATGCCGTACGCCGCGGTGAGCACCGTCTGGAGGACGGTCTGGCGGCGGGGCAGCTTGTCGGCCAGCGCGATGCCCGCCATGCCGATGCGGGGGCGGAGCTCGAACACGTCGGTGCCGGGGCTGCCGAGCTTCTCACCGAGGATCTTGGCGCTGCCGGTGGACGGGAAGAGGTAGCTGGAGGCGACGTTCAGCAGGGTGGTCTTGCCGGCGCCGTTCGGGCCGAGGATGACCCAGCGCTCGCCCTCCTTGACCGACCAGGAGACGTCTTCCACCAGAGCGCGTCCGTCGCGGACCACGGATACGTCCACCAGCTCCAGTACATCGCTCATGAGCGCGTTGTCTCCCCATGCAGTCTCGAGAATGTCGGGCGTGCCTGTAGGCACAGCTCCAGGGGAAAACCTACGCCACCGGTCGAGTGATCCGGTTGGTAGGTCCATTCCCTAGGCTGGGGGCATGCTTTTCGAACCTCGCTCAGGACGACTGGCCGCATGGGGAAATGCCCTTTTGGCCGGACTTGCTTCGCCGGACGACGTCGCGCTCGCCATTGTCGGGGAGGACGCGGTGCACCGGGTGGAAGGTGTGCCCGGGGAGGCGGGGCCGGTCGGGCTCACGCTGGCCCTGGGGCGTCTTCGCGCGCTCGGGGCCGCGGGATTCCGGGTGGCGCTGCCGGCGCCGGGTCATCCGCTGGGGCTGAGCGGACCACCGGAGTTCAACGCGCGGGCGCTGGAGGGGGAGGAGGCGGTCGTCTGCTCGGGGGCGGCTCTGGGACTGGTGCCGGAGGTGTACGAGGTGGGGCCGGCCGGGGATGTGCGGGTCGAGGTGACGTGGCACTGCCTGGCCGTACGGGAGGCACCGCCCGCCGATGTGCCTTCGCTCGGGGAGGCCGAGCGGGAGCTGGCGGAGGCGTTGCGGGACGCGACGGCCGTGCTCTCGCGGCTCGATGTGGCGGGGTCGGGTCCGGTGGCGGAGGCCGCGATCGACGCCTACCGGGCGCGGGTGGAGGGCGGCGGCGGTGAGGTGCTCGCTCCCGGGTATCCGCCGCGGGCGGTGCGGGTGCTGGAGCTGGCGCAGCGGGTCGGGCTGCTCATTTCGGTCGCGTACGAGAACGGGCACGGGGGTGCGGTGAGTGCCTCGGAGATGGCGGCGCGGGGGGAAGCGCTGCGGCCGGTGGAGCGGGTGGCGCGGCGGGCGCAGGTGGCGGCGTACAACGCGTGGGTGGAGGAGCGGGAGCGCGAGCGCTGAGTACGCGACCGGCCCCCAGGCGCGCTGTGCGCCTGGGGGCCGGTGGTCACCGCTCGACCGGGGTGGGTCAGCGGTTGATGCCGTCGTTCCCGAAGGCCGGGTTGAGGGCGCCGATGACGTTGACGGTGTTGCCGACGGCGTTCACCGGGACGTGGACCGGGACCTGGACCAGGTTGCCGGAACCGACGCCCGGCGAGTGGACGGCCTGGCCCTGGGCCTGCGCACCGCTGTCGGTGGCGGAGGCAACACCGGCTCCGGCGGCGATGAGGCCACCCGCGACCATGGTGACGGCAGCGGCCTTCTTCAGGTTCTTCACTTCAGGTTCCTCCTAGACGTTGCCGCGGCCAGCCGCCGCGGCACGCCATGAAGAACGCCTGCCCGCCGGTCAGGATGCGCCATGTGGGGGACATACACCCGACGGTATGAATCTCGGACCGGACGTAGACCGTCCGATCAGCCCGTAATCCCATGTCGGACGGCCCACAGCGCCGCCTGCGTGCGGTCGGACAGGTCCAGCTTCATCAGGATGTTCGAAACATGTGTCTTGACGGTCTTCTCGGAGAGGACGAGGGCGCGGGCGATCTCCCGGTTCGACCGGCCGTCCGCGATGAGCGTCAGGACTTCCCGCTCCCGTTCGGTGAGCGTGCTCCCCCGGCCCGTGCCGCCGTTGCCCTCCTCCTGCGAGAGCAGCGCGCCGGCGACCTCCGGCTGGAGGAGGACATGGCCGGCGTGTACGGAGCGGATGGCGCCGGCCAGGGCGTCCGGGTCCACGTCCTTGTATACGTAACCCGAGGCGCCCGCGCGCAGGGCGGGGACGACGGTGCGCTGCTCGGTGAAGCTGGTGACGATCAGCACCTTGGCCGGGTTGTCCAGGTCGCGGAGTTTGCGCAGGGCGTCGATGCCGTCCGTGCCCGGCATCTTGATGTCCATGAGGACGACGTCGGGGCGCAGCTCCTCGGCGCGGGCCACGCCTTCGGCGCCGTCGCCCGCCTCACCCACGACCTCGATGTCGTCCTGGACCTCCAGGAAGGTGCGCAGTCCTCGGCGTACTACCTGGTGGTCGTCGACCAGCAGTACGCGGATGCCGTTCTTCGACGGTCGTGCGCCGGTCTCAGCCACCGGGGACCTCCATCTCGATCGTGGTGCCCTTGCCGGGCGCCGATTCGACGGCGAGCCTGCCGCCCGCGCCGCCGGCCCGGTCCCGCATCGAGACCAGGCCCAGGTGGCGGCCGGCCCTGCGTACGGTCTTCGGGTCGAAGCCGCTGCCGTCGTCCGTGATCCGCAGCCGGGCGCCCTGGCCGCTCTTTTCCAGTACGACGTCCACATGAGCGGCGCCGGAGTGGCGCAGCGCGTTGTGCAGTGCCTCCTGCGCGACCCGCAGGAGGGCTTCCTCCTGGGCGGCCGGCAGGGCGCGTACGCCTGAGCTGTGGAAGGTGACCCGGGCGGTGTGGGCGCGGTCCATGACCTGGATCTGGGTGCGCAGGGTGGCGATCAGGCCGTCCTCGTCGAGGGCGGCGGGGCGCAGCTCGACCACCGCGGCGCGCAGTTCGTCGGCCGCCTCGGCCGCCAGCGCGGCCACCTGCTGAAGCTCGCCCTTGGCGCGGGCGGGGTCGCGGTCGACGAGGGCGGCGGCGGCCTGGGCGGTCAGGCGCAGGGAGAAGAGCTTCTGGCTCACGGCGTCGTGCAGCTCGTGAGCCAGGCGGGAGCGCTCCTCGGCGATGGTCAGCTCGCGGCTGCGCTCGTACAGCCGGGCGTTGGTGAGGGCGATCGCGGCGTGCTGGGCGAGCATGCCGAGCAGCTCCTCGTCCTCCTCGGTGAATCCGCAGGTGCCGTGGGGCTTGGGGCAGCGCTTGTTGGCGAGGAAGAGCGCGCCGATGACTTCGTCGCCGTCACGGATCGGCAGGCCGAGGAAGTCGGACATCTCGGGGTGGGCGGCGGGCCAGCCCTCGAAGCGGGGGTCCTCGCGTACATCGGCGAGGCGCTCGGTGTGGGCGCCGTGCAGCATCGCGGCGAGGATGCCGTGCTGGCGGGGCAGCGGGCCGATGGCCTTCCACTGTTCGTCGCTGACGCCGTCGACCACGAACTGGGCGAAGCCGCCGTGGTCGTCCGGGACGCCCAGTGCCGCGTACTCGGCGTCGAGGAGCTCGCGGGCGGAGGCGACGATCGTCTTCAGTACGTCGCGCACCTCCAGGTGCCTGCTCATCGCGAGCAGCGCGGTGCTCACCGCCGTCAGGCCGGAGCGGGGGGACGGCGTCTCCCCTGCCCGATCGCAGTGGAGAGCGTGGGGATGGCTCATGTGGTCACCGTACCGGCGGGGTGTGACAGCCGTATCGGGCCCGGGGAGGCCGCCGCCCGGGTCGCGGGACGTAGGTCCAACGGCCCGGTGCGGTGGGTGTAGGCCGAAGTGCCCTGGTGGGGTGCGGCCTGCGGACGAGGCGCCGGGCGGGGGCGGGTTCCTACGGTGAAGACACGGATGCGGTGGGGCTTCGACGAAGGGGACGGTTGCCATGCCTGTTGCGGTCATCACGGGAGCTTCGAGGGGGCTGGGGCGGGCGCTGGCGACGGCGCTCGCGGAGCGGGGCTGGGATCTGGTGCTGGATGCCAGGACCGGGAACGTACTGGAGGACGCGGCCCGGGAGGCGCGCGCGTACGGCACGCGGGTGGTGGCGCTGGCCGGGGATGTCACCGACGCGGGGCACCGGACGGAGCTGGTGGCCGCCGCGCGGGGGCTCGGCGGGCTGGACCTGCTGGTGAACAACGCGAGCGCGCTGGGCGCGGAGCCTCTCGTACGACTGGAGGAGCTCTCGCCCGAGGGGCTGCGGGCGGCGCTGGAGACGAATGTGGTGGCGGCGCTCGGGCTCGTACGGGAAGCGCTGCCGCTGCTGCGGGAGGCGGCGGGCCGGGGCGGGGAAGCCGGGGCGGTGATCTCGGTGAGCTCGGACGCGGCGGTGGAGGCGTACGAGACGTGGGGCGGGTACGGGGCTTCGAAGGCGGCGCTCGACCAGCTTTCCGCGGTACTGGCGGCGGAGGAGCCGGGGCTGCGGGTGTGGGCGGTCGATCCGGGCGACATGCGCACCGGCCTGTACGCCGCCGCGGTGCCGGACGACGACGCGTGGCGGCCGGAGCCCGCCGCGGTGGTTCCGGCGTTCCTGCGGCTGCTCGGGGAACGGCCGCGGCGGGCGAGCGGGCGGTACGTGGCGTCGGCGCTTCTCGGTGCGGAGGGGGAGCGATGAAGGACGCGGGCGCCCGGCGGCTGCGGGAAGGGCTCCGGGTTGCCCCCTCCCGGCACTCCGACCGTGGGGAAGAGGCGGGGGTGCCCGGAGGGCTCGTGGCGCGGGTGCCGGCCGAGGAGCGGGGTTCGGGGCGGGACGACGTACGGCTGCTCGTGTCGCGGGGTGCCGAGGTCTCCCATCACCGGTTCCGGGAGCTGGGCGCGCTGCTGCGGGCCGGGGACGTGCTGGTGGTGAACACGTCGCCCACGCTGGCGGCGGCGGTGGACGGGTGGGTGGAGCCGGCGGGCGCGGGGCCAGGAGAGCGTGTGGTGGTGCACTTCTCCACTCGGGGGGACGACCGGCGCTGGGCCGTCGAGCTGCGCGGGCCACTGGAGAGCGGGGCCACCCGGCCGCGTGCCGGCGGGCCGGCGGGGACCGTCGTACGGCTGCCCGGTGGCGGGCTCCTGGTGCTGGAGGAGCCTCTGGCGCCGGGCGGGGAGCGGCTGTGGTGGGCCCGGGTGTCCGGCGGTGAGGTGCCGGAGCTGATGCGAGCGCACGGGCGGCCCATCCGGTACGCGTACACGGAGCGCGACCAGCCGTTGTCGGCGTACCAGACGGTCTTCGCGCGGCCCTCCCCCGACGGGTCCGGGTCGGCGGAGATGCCGAGTGCCGGGCGGCCGTTCACGGCGGCGGCGGTGGCGGAGCTGGTGAACCGGGGCGTGCGGTTCGCGCCGCTCACGCTGCACACGGGTGTCGCCTCGGCCGAGGCGCACGAGCCGCCGTACCCGGAGCGCTTCGAGGTGCCCGCGTCGACGGCCGGGATGGTGAACGCCGCCCGCGCGGCGGGCGGGCGGGTCGTCGCGGTCGGGACGACGGCGGTACGGGCGCTGGAGTCAGCGGCCGGGCCCGGCGGTGTGGTGCGGGAGGCCGGGGGCTGGACGGGCCTCGTGGTCACGCCGGAGCGCGGGGTGCGCGTGGTGGACGGGTTGCTCACCGGGCTGCACGAGCCGCGGGCGTCGCATCTGCTGATGCTGGAGGCGGTCGCGGGGCGGGCCGCGCTGGGCCGCGCGTACACCGAGGCGCTGAGCCTTCTCTACCTCTGGCACGAGTTCGGCGACGTACACCTCGTCCTGCCGGAGGAGGCCCCTGGAAGGGGCTCACGCTGAGCATCGCA
Source organism: Streptomyces agglomeratus (assembly GCF_001746415.1). Classification (NCBI taxonomy): domain Bacteria; kingdom Bacillati; phylum Actinomycetota; class Actinomycetes; order Kitasatosporales; family Streptomycetaceae; genus Streptomyces; species Streptomyces agglomeratus. The sequence continues at coordinate 6,135,452 of NZ_MEHJ01000001.1, read as the reverse complement.
CGAGCAACTAATGGTGAGTTTGTTGCGTGCCCGATGTGAGCCCGCGCATAGGACTCACGTCACTTACGAAGGGCTGTAGTTGACCCATAAGGGGCGTCTGGGCTGGGTATGGCCCCGTGCCGGGCCGGTTGACGGGGGTCCGCGTCCACTACCGGGGATCGTACGTCACACCTTTGCCACAGGATTTTGCGGACGCTAACAATGGCTGCCGTCGCGGACTCCGCGGCTTCCGCTATTCGAAGAGGTACGTCTGCATGTCCGCGTCTCGCACCCCTGGCTATAGCCGTCTGAACAAGAACCACAAGTTCTCGATCGCTGGTGTCGCCGCCCTCGGCGCCGCCGCCCTCACGTTCTCGCTCGTCCCCGACAACGCGTCGGCCGAGGCCGACACGAAGTCCGTGGCCGCCGCCGCTCCGGTGGCGTGGTCGGCAGCCGCCGACAGCGCACAGGCCAAGACAGTGCACACGAGCATCACGCAGCAGCAGGTCGGCGCCGACAAGGTCGCCAAGGCCGTCGCCGAGGCTCGCGCCAAGGCCGACGCCAAGGCCAAGGCCGAGGCCGCCACCAAGGCGAAGGCCGCGGCCGCCGCGAAGGCCAAGGCCGAGGCCAAGAAGCGCGCCGACCAGCGCGCGGCCGCGAGCCGCGCCGCCGCGCGCAAGCCGGTCTACGCCAACAACCTCGACGGCTGGATCCGTGAGTCGCTCGCCATCATGAAGGAGCGGGGCATCCCCGGTTCGTACGAGGGTCTGCACCGCAACATCATCCGCGAGTCCTCCGGGAACCCGCGCGCGATCAACAACTGGGACATCAACGCCCAGAACGGCATCCCGTCGAAGGGCCTGCTCCAGGTCATCAAGCCGACCTTCGACGCGTACCACGTCCCCGGTACGCCGCACGACCAGTACCACCCGGTCGCCAACATCACGGCCGCCGCCAACTACGCGGCCGACCGGTACGGCTCGATCGACAACGTGGACAGCGCCTACTAAGACAGGCCCAGGTCCCGGCCGAACAGGCTGAGCATGCGAGAAGGGCGGCACCCGTGCGGGTGCCGCCCTTCCGGCGTCGCGCCGTCCGGTCACAGGCCGGACGGCGCGCGTGTTACTTGCGCATGACCTCCGGCTCGTGGCGGCGCAGCAGGCGCACCACCATGAAGCCGCAGAGGACGCCGATGCCGAGCAGCACGCTCATGTCGAAGATCCACTGACCGGCGGTGTGGTCCCACAGTCCGTCGAGGTTCTGCGGGTCCCACGGCATCGTGACGTTGAGCTGCGCCGTGGTGCCGAGCGCGGCGACGGCCCAGCGCGACGGCATCAGCCAGGCGACCTGCTCGATGCCCGGGCTGTCGTGGAGCTGGAAGAGGACGCCGGTGAAGACGACCTGGACGATCGCGAACATCACCAGCAGCGGCATCGTCTTCTCGGCGGTCTTCACCAGCGCGGAGATGATCAGGCCGAACATCATCGAGGTGAAGCCGAGTGCGCTGATGACGATCGTCATCTCGATGACCGGGGTGTCCTCGAAGATGACGCCCTCGGCCGGCAGCTTGGAGCGGGCGCCGAAGCCGATCGCCGCGATGATCACGCCCTGGAGGGCGGTGATGAACCCGAGGACGATGACCTTGGACATCAGGTAGGCCGAGCGGGACAGGCCGGTGGCCCGCTCGCGTTCGTAGATGACCCGTTCCTTGATCAGTTCGCGGACGGAGTTGGCGGCGCCGGAGAAGCACGCGCCGACCGCGAGGATCAGCAGGATCGTTCCGACGTCCTTGTTGATCAGCCGGTTCTTCTCCGGGCCGAAGCCCAGGCCGCTGTCCGCCGGGATCACGGTACTGACGATGCCCAGCACCGCCGGGAGGATCAGCATCAGGCCGATGAAGCCCTTGTCGGACACGATGACCGACACGTAGCGGCGGATCAGGGTCCACAGCTGCGAGCCCCAGCTCTGCGGCTTGGGCGGGCGCATCTGCTGCGCGGGCGGCATGTGTACGGGCTGGGCGGCGACGGCGTCGATGTCCGCGGCGTACATCTGGTAGTGCTGGGAGCCGCGCCAGCGGCCCGCCCAGTCGTAGTCGCGGTAGTTCTCGAAGGCGGAGAAGACGTCGGCCCAGGTGCTGTAGCCGAAGAAGTTCAGGGCCTCCTCGGGCGGGCCGAAGTAGGCGACGCTGCCGCCGGGGGCCATGACCAGAAGCTTGTCGCAGATCGCGAGCTCGGCCACGGAGTGCGTGACGACGAGGACCGTACGGCCGTCGTCGGCGAGGCCGCGCAGCAGCTGCATGACGTCGCGGTCCATGCCCGGGTCGAGGCCCGAGGTCGGCTCGTCGAGGAAGATCAGCGACGGCTTGGTCAGCAGCTCCAGGGCCACCGAGACGCGCTTGCGCTGGCCACCGGAGAGGGAGGTGACCTTCTTCTCCTTGTGGATGTCCAGCTTGAGCTCGCCGAGGACCTCGTTGATGCGCTGCTCGCGCTCGGCCTCCGTGGTGTCCGCGGGGAAGCGGAGCTTGGCGGCGTACTTGAGGGCCTTCTTGACGGTCAGTTCCTTGTGCAGGATGTCGTCCTGCGGGACCAGACCGATGCGCTGGCGCAGTTCCGCGAACTGCTTGTAGAGGTTGCGGTTGTCGTAGAGGACGTCGCCCTGGTTGGCGGGCCGGTAGCCGGTGAGCGCCTTGAGGAGCGTCGACTTGCCGGAGCCGGACGGGCCGATGACGGCGATGAGCGACTTCTCCGGTACGCCGAAGGAGACGTCCTTGAGGATCTGCTTGCCGCCGTCGACCGTCACCGTGAGGTGGCGGGCCGAGAAGGAGACCTCACCGGTGTCGACGAACTCTTCGAGCCGGTCGCCGACCAGACGGAACGTCGAGTGGCCGACACCGACGATGTCGGCGGGGCCGAGCAGCGCGGTGCCGGACTTGGGGATCGGCTGGCCGTTGACGTAGGTGCCGTTGTGGCTGCCGAGGTCGCGGATCTGGAAGCGGCCGTCGGGTGTGGCGCTGAACTCGGCGTGCAGCCGGGAGACCTGGAGGTCGGAGACGACCAGTTCGTTCTCCAGCGCACGGCCGATCCGCATCACGCGGCCCATGGCCACCTGGTGGAACGTCGTCGGGCTGCGGTCTCCGTACACCGGCGGAGCCCCCGCGACACCGCCGGCCGGGGCGCCGCCCTGGCCGCCTTGCTGGTGGGGCACTTGCGCCTGGGGCGCCGGCTGCCACGCCTGCTGGGGCTGCTGCTGGTTGGGCGGCTTCTGCGCGTCCTGCGGCTGGTGCGGCTGCGGCTGGTGCGGCGCCTGGGGCGCCCAGCCGGGTGCGGCCTGCTGCTGAGGTGCTTGGTGGGCCTGGGGTGCCTGAGGCGCCTGCTGGTGCGGTGCCTGCTGCTGGGCCATCGCGCCCTGGCCGCTGGGCACTCCCGCGCTGGACAGACTCAGTCGCGGGCCGTCGGTGGCGTTGCCCAGGTGCACGGCGGAGCCGGGGCCGATTTCCATCTGGTGGATCCGCTGGCCCTGCACGTACGTGCCGTTGGTACTTCCGTGGTCCTCGATGACCCAACTGCGGCCGCCCCAGCTGACGGTGGCATGCCGCCACGAGACCCTGGCGTCGTCGATCACCACATCACCCTGCGGATCACGTCCGAGGGTGTACGACCTGGACGGATCGAGCGTCCAGGTCCTTCCATTCAATTCCAGTACGAGTTCCGGCACTCCGCGCCCCACTAGTTGTCCCCCGAGTTACCCCCGTCGCAGGGAGTCTAGGGATGCTGAACATCGGGAGGAACTATTTCAGGCCCGGTCCCGAATTAGAAAGTCGAGACCGGGAAGGCCGCTCAGGGGCTGCCCGTCGGCGCGGGAGAAATACTGCCGGAGAGTGGTAAGTACCAATGAGTCGGCATGGATCATGCGTGAACAAAGCAATTCATGACACGACGGCACGGATCCGTGGCGTCGGGTGCGGGCGGACGGCAATCGCCGCCTGTTGAGAGGTGCGTTCAACCCGCCCGCCGCTGTCTCGGCGTTCGGACCGGGGTGCGCGGAGGGACCGGCGACCGTCGACATCACGCCATTGAAGGCGACGGGCGCCGGGATCAGCGCCTGCCTCGACCTCGCGCTCGCCCTGGTGGCCGAGGACCCGGGCCGTGCGCGCGGACAGGAGCGGACAGGAGAGGGGCGCCGGCCCGGGCGCGTACGCCGAAGCCGCCCGGTCGAGGCGGCCCGGCGTCCGCCGATTGCCCGCTCGACCGGGTCGCGACCGCCGCCGGGCCCCCTGTCGCGCACCGGGAGCGGCGGGGCGGCGGCGCTGCGGGGTTCCCTGCATGCACCCCTCAGGGCACGCCTCCCGGGAATCACGGGGGTGGGGGCGGCCCGAGGCCGTGGTCGGCCGCGGTCGCCGGGGCAGGCCGTGGTCGCCGGGCAGGCTGGGCAGGCCGGGACCGCCCCGGTGTCCGGTCCTCGGGACAGGAGGTGAGCAGGCAATCGAGGCCCGATACGGTAGAGACATCATGAGCGCACCTGAGCCGAGTCAGCCCAGCCAGTCCACTGACGCTGCCCCCACCCTTCTCGTCAAGATCTTCGGGAAGGACCGCCCCGGCATCACCGCCGGGCTCTTCGACACGCTTGCCGCCTTCTCCGTAGACGTCGTCGACATCGAGCAGGTCGTGACCCGTGGCCGCATCGTCCTGTGCGCCCTCGTCACCGAGCCCACCGTGACCACCGCCGGTGAGCTGCGTGCCACCGTGCACAGCTGGGCCGACTCGCTCAGGCTCCAGGCCGAGATCATCTCGGGTACGGGAGACAACCGGCCGCGCGGCAGCGGGCGTTCGCACGTCACCGTGCTCGGCCACCCGCTCACCGCGGAGTCGACCGCCGCCATAGCGGCCACCATCACCGGGACCGGCGGCAACATCGACCGCATCTTCCGGCTTGCGAAGTACCCGGTCACGGCCGTGGAATTCGCGGTGTCCGGTACGGAGACCGAGGCGCTGCGCACCGCGCTGGCGCTGGAGGCGGCAGAGCTCGGGATCGATGTGGCCGTGGTGTCGGCGGGCCTGCACCGGCGCGCTCAGCGCCTCGTCGTCATGGACGTGGACTCCACGCTCATCCAGGACGAGGTCATCGAACTGTTCGCGGCGCACGCGGGCTGCGAGGACAAGGTCGCCGAGGTGACCGCCCAGGCGATGCGCGGCGAGCTGGACTTCGAGCAGTCGCTGCACGCGCGCGTGGCGCTGCTCGCCGGGCTCGACGCCGACGTCGTGGACAAGGTGCGGCAGGAAGTACGGCTCACACCCGGCGCCCGCACCCTGATCCGTACGCTCAAGCGGCTCGGCTACCAAGTGGGCGTCGTGTCCGGCGGATTCACGCAGGTCACGGACGACCTGAAGGAGCGGCTCGGGCTGGACTTCGCGTCCGCCAACACGCTGGAGATCGTGGACGGCAAGCTCACCGGCCGTGTCGTGGGCGAGATCGTGGACCGGGCGGGCAAGGCCCGGCTGCTGCGCCGTTTCGCCGCCGAGGCGGGCGTACCGCTCGCCCAGACCGTCGCGATCGGCGACGGCGCGAACGATCTCGACATGCTGAACGCCGCCGGGCTGGGCGTCGCCTTCAATGCCAAGCCCGTCGTGCGCAAGGCCGCCGACACCGCCGTGAACGTGCCGTTCCTGGACACCGTGCTGTATCTGCTCGGCATCACCCGCGAAGAGGTGGAGGCCGCCGACGGCCTCGCGGAGTGAGCGGGTGACCGGGTGACCGGGTGAGCAGGAGGGGCCCCGGCGCGCGATGGCGCCGGGGCCCCTGTTCGTACGTACGGAAAGGGAACGGCCTCAGTCGTGCGGGGCCCAGTAGTCCAGCAGCTTGCCCACGCCGTGCTCCACGGACTTCCAGGAGCCGGTGAACCCGATGATCGCGAACGAGGCGGTCGGGAACCCGCTCTTGGTCATGCGGGCCATGGCGTCGCCCTCGCTGCTGCCCGCGAGCGCGTCGGCGGCCGCGTGGATGCTGGGGTTGTGGCCGATGACGAGGAGGTCGTTCACCTCGTCCGGGGTCTCGTTCAGGAGCGCGAGGAGGTCGCCGAGGGTGGCCTCGTACAGCCTCTCCTCGTAGATGGTCTTGGGTCGCCGCGGCAGCTCCTGCACCGCCAGCTTCCAGGTCTCGCGAGTCCTGGTCGCGGTCGAGCACAGAGCCAGGTCGAAGGTGATGCCCGTGTCCGCCAGCCGGTGACCGGCGACGGGGGCGTCCATGCGCCCGCGGTCGGCGAGCGGCCGATCGTGGTCGGACACCTGCGGCCAGTCGGCCTTCGCATGCCGGAGTAGGACGATCCTGCGGGGTGTATCGACGCTCATGCATCCCAGCTTCGCATGAATCGCGCCACGGGGCGCAGGGTGTTGGCGGGCTGCCCCAGCACGGGTGAACGGGTCCCGCAACCAGGGGGACGGCCGGTGGACCGGGCGGAGTACGGCCGGGGCAACGGCTAGCGGACAAGACCTGCTGGATGCGCGCCACCAGCTGCGCGAGCCCCGGATCACCGGTCGCCGCGTGCGCCTCGCCAGGTCCCGCGATCATGAGCAGCAGGACGGCGAAGGCCAGGGCGGGGAGGGCGACGCCCCACCAGGGGAGGCGGGTGTCGATGCCGGAGGCCGGGGGGTGGGCCGGGGTGTCTGCGCGGGCCGCCATGACCGCCTCCGTACGGGCTCTTCGACTGGTGTACGTCGAACCTACGGAGTGCGCGCGGGGGAACCCATCCGGTGACCCACCCACTTCCCCCTGACCCTGGCCCCTAGGGGATGGTGGGGACAGCCCCACCACCGGGGCCTACGGCGAGGCCAGCGAGGCGATGACCGCGATGATCACCGTGATGCCGAGCATCGCGCCGAGCACGAGCAGCAGCTTCTTCTGGCCGTTCTGGGGGTTCGGGTCGAGTACAGGCATACGGTCAGTCTCGCACCCTTTGTACGCCCCGCTCCGGCCGGGTCAGCCGAGTTCGTCCTCGATCGTACGGTTGCGCCCCGCCAGCACGCCGACGGCGATCTGCGGCAGCATCAGGCCCGCCATGAGGCCGATCGGCAGGCCCCAGCTGCCGCTGTGCTGGTAGAGCACGCCCACCAGCAGCGGGCCGGGGATCGAGATCAGGTAGCCGGTGCTCTGGGCGAAGGCGGAGAGGCGTACGACGCCGGCGCCGCTCCTCGTCCGCATGCCGATCATGGTCAGGGCGAGCGGGAAGGCGCAGTTGGAGACGCCGAGCAGCAGGGCCCACGCCCAGGCGCCGGAGGCCGGGGCGAGGTACAGGCCGGCGTAGCCCATGAGGCCGCTGAGGCCGAGCGCGACGACGATCGGGCCCTGGTTGCGCATGCGGGAGGCGAGGCGCGGGATGACGAACGCGAGCGGAATGCCCATCGCCATGGTCACGGCGAGCAGCACTCCGGCGGTGCCGGCGGAGACTCCCGCGTCGCGGAATATCTGCGGCATCCAGCCCATGGTGATGTACGCCGCGGTCGCCTGGAGGCCGAAGAAGCAGGCGAGCGCCCAGGCCGTACGGCTGCGGGTGATGCTCAGGGCGGGGGTGGTGGCTGCCTGATCCGGGGTGGAGGCGTTCGCCTTCGGCGCCCGGGTGGCCGGGTGGCGGTTCAGGACGAGCCAGGGCAGCACGGCGACGGCGGCCAGGGTGCCCCACACCGCGAGGCCGGTCTGCCAACTGCCGCCCAGTGCGCGGGTCATGGGGACGGTGGCGGCCGCGGCGAGCGCGGTGCCGAGCGCGAGGGCCATCGAGTAGAGGCCGGTCATCTGGCCGACGCGGTCGGGGAACCAGCGCTTGACGATGACCGGCATCAGGATGTTGCTGACCGCGATGCCCATCAGGGCGAGCGCGCTGGCGGCGAGGAATCCCGCCGTGGCGCCCAGGAAGGGGCGGATCAGCAGGCCGGCCGCGATGGCCGCCATGCCCGCGCAGACGATCGCGCCGGGACCGAAGCGGCGGGCGAGGCGGGGGGCGGTGAGGCCGAAGACCGCGAAGCAGAGCGGCGGTACGGAGGTCAGGAGGCCCGCGACGCTGCCGCTCATGCCGAGTCCCGTGCGTACCTCTTCGAGGAGCGGGCCGAGGCTGGTGATGGCCGGGCGGAGGTTGAGCGCGGCGAGGACGAGTCCGACGACCACGAGCCGGGTGACCCAGGCCGACCGCTGCGGCGGCCGCTGTTGCGGCTGGCGCTGCTGCTGCGGTACGGAGGCTGCGGGGGCGGGGTTCGCGGTTCGGGTCTCGTCACGGGCCATGGATCCATCATAGAATCATGGGATGATTGATTGTCCAATCGTGAACAAGTCCTGACCCAGGGAGCATCATGGCGCTGACCTCACCCCGCCGTTCGGCTCTCGCAGACCAGGTGATCACCGAACTGCGCAACCAGATCACCTCGGGCGAGTGGCCCGTGGGGTCACGCATTCCGACGGAGCCCGAGCTGGTCGAGCAGCTCGGCGTGGCCCGCAACACCGTCCGCGAGGCGGTGCGCGCGCTGGCGCACAACGGGCTGCTGGACATCCGGCAGGGCTCCGGTACGTACGTCCTGGCGACCAGCGAGCTGGCCGGCGTCATGCACCGGCGGTTCGCCGACGCCGACCCGCGGCACATCGCGGAGCTGCGCTCGACCCTGGAGTCCTCGGCGGCCCGGCTGGCGGCCCAGCGGCGTACGGAACGCGATGTGCGGCAGCTGGACGCGGTGCTCGCGCGGCGCGAGGAGGCGTGGGCCTCGGGTGACGCGGAGCTCTTCGTCCGCGCTGACGCGACCCTGCACCTGGCCGTGGTCGCGGCCTCGCACAACGACGTACTCATCGGGCTGTACGCCGACCTGGGGGATCTGCTGCGGGACTGGCTGCGCGACGACGTCGGGCAGGAACTGCGCCCGGAGGACCACATGGACCACGCGCGCCTGATCGAGGCGATCCGCGCCCGGGACGCGGAGACGGCGGCCACCGAGGCGGCGGGTTACTCGCTCAAGTGCCTCGGGGACCGGGTGTAGCGGGTCCCCGCCTGCCGTACGGGTCCTACATCCGGTGGTGGCTGACCCAGGCCCTGCGGACTTCCTTCCAGCAGCGGTCGGTGAGCCGCACGGTCTGCGCGGGGCCCACCTCGACGGGCGAGCCGTCCGCGTCGATGTCCCACCAGCGGTCGCACTCGGTGTGCAGCCGGACGATGTCGGACACGGGGTAGGGGTTGTGGCAGTACGCGACGACCCGCGAGCCCCGGACGGACGTCCGGCAGGTGGAGCCGAACAGCGCGACCTTGGGGGCCGCCTCCCCGCGTGCCCGCGCCCGGGGCCGGACGGGCGCTCGGCGACGGCCGGGGCAGCCAGTGCGGCCACGGCGAACAGGGCCAGCGCGCCGGCTGCCGCTCGACGGTTGGACGGGCGCACCTGCGCCACCTCCTCCCCACAGAGCACCGGAGCGCCGGGTATGTCCCGGTTTCCTCAGTCTGCGGGGAGACGCCCGTCTTTTCGACTCGGGGACGCGATCGCACGCGGGGAAGGCGTCCACGCCGGGCGGGGACGGCGTACACGCACAGAAGCCGCGAGACCGTCCGGCGGACGGTCTCGCGGCTTCCCGGAGCGGCTGCGCGGCTACGCGCCGACCGCGTGCAGACCGCCGTCGACGTGGACGATCTCGCCGGTCGTCATCGGGAACCAGTCGGAGAGCAGCGCGACGACGCCGCGGCCGGCCGGCTCCGGGTCGGACATGTCCCACTTCAGCGGGGAGCGGTTGTCCCAGACGCTCGCCAGCTCCGCGAAGCCGGGGATGGACTTGGCGGCCATGGAGCCGATCGGTCCGGCGGAGATCAGGTTGCACCGGATGTTGTCCGGGCCCAGGTCGCGGGCGAGGTAGCGGGAGGTGGCCTCCAGCGCGGCCTTGGCCGGGCCCATCCAGTCGTACTGCGGCCAGGCGAACTGGGCATCGAAGGTGAGGCCGACGACCGAGCTGCCGCTGCCCATCAGGGGGCGGCAGGCCATGGTGAGCGACTTCAGCGAGAACGCCGAGACGTGCATCGCGGTGGCGACCGACTCGAAGGGCGTGTTGAGGAAGTTGCCGCCGAGCGCGTCCTGCGGCGCGAAGCCGATGGAGTGGACGACGCCGTCGAGGCCGCCGAGCTCCTCGCGGACCAGACCTTCCAGCCGGTCCAGGTGCTCGGTGTTGGTGACGTCCAGCTCGATGACCTTGGCCGGCTTCGGCAGCTTCTTCGCGATGCGCTCGGTCAGCGTGGGGCGGGGGAAGGCGGTCAGGATGACTTCGGCACCCTGTTCCTGGGCCATCTTGGCGGTGTGGAAGGCGATGGAGGACTCCATCAGCACACCCGTGATGAGGATGCGCTTGCCGTCGAGAATTCCACTCATGTGATCAGTGACCCATGCCCAATCCGCCGTCAACCGGGATGACGGCTCCAGTGATGTACGACGCGTCGTCGGAGGAGAGGAAGCGCACGGCGGCGGCGATCTCCTCCGGCTGCGCGTAACGGCCGAGCGGCACCTGGGCGACGATGCCCTTGCGCTGCTCGTCCGTGAGCACCCCGGTCATGTCGGTGTCGACAAACCCGGGCGCGACGACGTTGAAGGTGATGTTGCGCGAGCCCAGCTCACGGGCGAGCGAGCGCGCGAAGCCGACCAGACCGGCCTTGGAGGCGGCGTAGTTCGCCTGCCCGGCCGAGCCGAGGAGCCCGACGACCGAGGAGATCAGTACGACCCGCCCCTTCTTGGCGCGCAGCATGCCGCGGTTGGCGCGCTTGACGACCCGGAAGGTGCCGGTGAGGTTGGTGTCGAGTACGGACGTGAAGTCCTCCTCGGACATGCGCATCAGGAGCTGGTCCTTGGTGACGCCGGCGTTGGCCACCAGCACCTCCACGGGACCGTGCTTCTCCTCGATCTCCTTGTAGGCCTGCTCCACCTGCTCGGTGTCGGTGATGTCGCACTTGACGGCGAGGCAGCCGAGTTCGATGAGGGCGGCCGGCGGTTCGCCGGAGCGGTACGTGAACGCGACCTTGTCGCCGGCGTCGGCGAAAGCGCGGGCGATGGCGAGGCCGATGCCCCGGTTTCCTCCGGTGACGAGAACCGAGCGGCTCAACGGATCACCCTTTCGATAGCGGTCTGGTACTGACCGAAACTATCGGTACCGGGCCGCCTACGGAGAATCGGCCCCTGACAGTGCCATGGAGGAGTCGCTGTCGGGTCCCTACAGAAAGTGGTGGGCAAGGCACCCGTCGGCGCGACATGATCTGGGGACCGGTCTCGACGACAGGAGTCATCCGTGCCTCATTCCATCGACGAAGCGTTCACAGCGCTGCCGTTGCGCGCGCTCGCCGACGCGGCGCTCGCGCGTGCCCGTGCGCTGGGCGCCGACCACGCCGATTTCCGTTTCGAGCGCGTGCGCAGCGCCGCGTGGCGGTTGCGCGACGCGAAGCCGTCGGGTTCCTCCGACACCACGGACCTCGGGTACGCGGTACGGGTGGTGCACGGCGGCAGCTGGGGTTTCGCGTCCGGGGTGGACCTGAGCATGGACGCTGCCGCGCGGGTGGCGGGGCAGGCCGTGGCGATGGCCAGGCTGTCGGCGAAGGTGATCAGGGCGGCCGGTTCCGACGAGCGGGTCGAGCTGGCGGACGAGCCGGTGCACGCGGACCGGACGTGGGTCTCGTCGTACGACATCAATCCGTTCGACGTGGCCGACGAGGAGAAGTCGGGGCTGCTCGCCGACTGGAGCGCCCGGCTGCTGGCGGCCGACGGCGTGGCGCACGTGGACGCCTCGCTGCTGACGGTGCAGGAAAACAAGTTCTACGCCGATACGGCAGGCACCGTCACCACGCAGCAGCGGGTGCGGCTGCAACCGCAGTTCACGGCGGTCGCCGTGGACGCGACGACCGGTGAGTTCGACTCGATGCGCACGATCGCGCCGCCGGCCGGGCGGGGCTGGGAGTACCTGCTGGGGACCGGCTGGGACTGGGACGGCGAGCTGGAGCGGATTCCGTCGCTGCTCGCCGAGAAGATGCGCGCGCCGAGTGTCGAGGCGGGGACGTACGACCTGGTGGTCGACCCGTCGAACCTGTGGCTGACCATCCACGAGTCGATCGGGCACGCGACGGAGCTGGACCGCGCGCTGGGCTACGAGGCGGCGTACGCCGGGACCTCCTTCGCCACGTTCGACCAGTTGGGGAAGCTGACGTACGGGTCGTCGATCATGAACGTGACGGGTGACAGGACCGCCGAGCACGGGCTCGCCACCATCGGATACGACGACGAGGGTGTCGAGGCGCAGTCCTGGGACCTGATCAAGGACGGCACGCTCACCGGCTACCAACTGGACCGGCGCATCGCGAAGCTGACGGGGCTCGGGCGGTCGAACGGCTGCGCCTTCGCCGACTCCCCCGGTCACGTGCCGGTGCAGCGGATGGCCAACGTGTCGCTCAAGCCGGATCCGGGCGGGCTCTCCACCGAGGATCTGATCGGGGGCGTCGAGCGCGGGATCTATGTCGTCGGCGACCGGTCGTGGTCGATCGACATGCAGCGGTACAACTTCCAGTTCACCGGGCAGCGCTTCTTCCGGATCGAGAACGGCCGGCTCGCCGGCCAGCTGCGCGATGTGGCCTACCAGGCGACGACCACGGATTTCTGGGGCTCGATGACCGCGGTGGGCGGCCCGCAGACCTACGTCCTGGGCGGCGCCTTCAACTGCGGCAAGGCCCAGCCCGGCCAGGTCGCGGCCGTCTCGCACGGCTGCCCTTCGGCTCTTTTCCGCGGCGTCAACATTCTGAACACCACGCAGGAGGCCGGCCGATGAGCCGCACAGCCAAGCCGTACGAGATCGTCGAGCGGGCCCTGGAGCTGTCCACGGCCGACGGCTGCGTGGTCATCGCCGACGAGACGTCGTCCGCCAATCTGCGCTGGGCGGGCAACGCGCTCACCACGAACGGCGTGACGCGCGGGCGCACCCTCACCGTCATCGCGACCGTCGACGGCGCGCGGGGGACGGCGTCCGGCGTCGTGTCGCGGTCCGCCGTCACGGCTGACGAGCTGGAGCCGCTGGTACGGGCGGCCGAAGCGGCCGCGCGCGGCGCCGGGCCCGCCGAGGACGCCCAGCCGCTGGTCACCGGGGTCCCCGCCTCCCCGGACTTCGGTGACGCGCCCGCCGAGACCTCCTCCGGGGTCTTCACCGACTTCGCCCCGGCCCTCGGCGAGGCGTTCGCCCGCGCCCGGGCCGGCGGCCGCGAGCTGTACGGCTTCGCGAACCACGAGATGACGTCGACCTATCTCGGTACGTCGACGGGCCTGCGTCTGCGTCACGACCAGCCCAACGGCACTCTGGAGATCAACGCCAAGTCGCCGGACCGCACGCGCTCCGCGTGGGCCGGGTACTCGACCCGGGACTTCAAGGACGTCGACCCGGCGGCCGTCGACGCGGACCTGGCCACCCGCCTGCGCTGGGCGGAACGCCGTATCGATCTCCCGGCCGGGCGGTACGAGACGCTGCTGCCGCCCACCGCGGTCGCCGACCTGCTGATCTACCAGTTGTGGTCGTCGGCGGCCAGGGACGCGGCGGAGGGCCGGACGGTGTTCAGCAAGCCCGGTGGAGGGACGCGGCTCGGCGAGACGCTGTCCGAACTGCCGCTGACGCTGCGCAGCGACCCGAACGAGCCCGGCCTGGAGTCGGCGCCCTTCGTGATCGCGCACACCTCGGGCGACGACTCCTCCGTCTTCGACAACGGTCTGCCGCTGGCCCCGACCGACTGGGTGCGCGACGGCCGGCTGGAGCACCTGGTCGCGACGCGGCACAGCGCGGGGCTGACCGGGCTGCCGGTGGCACCGGCGATCGGGAACCTCGTCCTGGACGGCGGAGGTGAGCGCTCGCTGGAGGAGATGGTCGCCTCGACCGAGCGCGGGCTGCTGCTGACCTGCCTCTGGTACATCCGCGAGGTCGACCCGGCGTCGTTGCTGCTGACCGGCCTGACCCGGGACGGTGTGTATCTGGTCGAGAACGGCGAGGTGGTCGGCCAGGTGAACAACTTCCGGTTCAACGAGTCGCCGGTCGACCTGCTGTCGCGGGCGTCCGAGGCCGGGCGTACGGAGAAGACCCTGCCGCGCGAGTGGGGCGACTGGTTCACCCGGGCGGCGATGCCGATGCTGCGCGTCCCGGACTTCAACATGAGCTCGGTCAGCCAGGGTGTATGACCCCCATAGACTGGCCGGGAGCAATCCATGGCGTGAGAAGCGCTCCATCACCGTTAGAGGAGAGTCAAGACCGTGACGGACATCGTCGACGAGCTGAAGTGGCGCGGGCTGTTCGCCCAGTCCACTGACGAGGACGCACTGCGCAAGGCGCTCGCGGACGGTCCGGTCACGTTCTATTGCGGCTTCGACCCGACGGCGGCCAGCCTGCACGTGGGGCACCTCGTGCAGGTCCTGACCGTCCGCAGGCTCCAGCAGGCCGGACACCGGCCGATCGCCCTGGTGGGCGGGGCCACCGGACAGATCGGTGACCCGCGGCCGACCGCCGAGCGCACGCTGAACGACCCGGAGACGATCGCGAACTGGGTGGCGCGGCTGCGCGCCCAGATCGAGCCCTTCCTGTCCTTCGAGGGCCCGAACGCGGCCACCATGGTCAACAACCTGGACTGGACCGCGGGCATGTCCGCGATCGAGTTTCTGCGGGACATCGGCAAGCACTTCCGGGTCAGCAAGATGCTCGCGAAGGACTCGGTCGCCCGGCGGCTGGAGTCCGACCAGGGCATCAGCTACACCGAGTTCAGCTACCAGCTGCTTCAGGGCATGGACTTCCTGGAGCTGTACCGGCGCCACGGCTGCACGCTCCAGCAGGGCGGCAGCGACCAGTGGGGCAACCTCACGGCGGGGCTCGACCTGATCCACCGCCTGGAGCCGCACGCGAACGTGCACGCGCTGGCGACACCGCTGATGGTCAAGGCGGACGGCACGAAGTTCGGCAAGTCCGAGAGCGGCGCCGTCTGGCTGGACCCGGAGATGACCACGCCGTACGCGTTCTACCAGTTCTGGCTGAACGTGGACGACCGGGACATCTCGCCGTACATGCGCATCCTCAGCTTCAAGAGCCGCACCGAGCTCGAGGAGCTGGAGAAGCTCACCGAGGAGCGGCCGCAGGCCCGCGCCGCCCAGCGCGCGCTGGCCGAGGAGCTGACGACGCTGGTGCACGGCGCCGAGCAGTGCGCGGCGGTCGTCGCGGCGTCGAAGGCGCTGTTCGGGCAGGGCGAGCTGGCCGGTCTGGACGAGGCCACGCTGGCCGCGTCGCTGTCCGAGCTGCCGCACGCCAAGGTCGCGGAGCTCGGGCCGGTCGTGGACCTGTTCGTCGAGGTCGGCCTCGCACCGAGCAAGTCGGCCGCCCGCCGTACGGTCAAGGAGGGCGGGGCCTACGTGAACAACGTGAAGGTCGCCGACGAGGACGCCGTACCGGCGTCCGGGGACCTGCTGCACGGCCGCTGGCTCGTCCTGCGGCGCGGGAAGAAGAACCTGGCGGCGATCGAGGTCGCGGCCGGCTGAGTCACTTCTGCGACGGGAAGCGGCCGGAGCGTGGAATCACGCCCGGCCGCTTTCCGCTTTCTTACGCCCGCCGTCTCCTGCCCTTCATCGACGCCCAGAGCATGTCGCCGAGTCCGACGATCACCACGGCGCCGATCAGCTGGAGCAGATGCCTGATCCAGTCGATCCCGTCGGTGTCGTCGACGCCGATGCCCGCGGCGACGGCGTTGCCCGCGATGCTGCCGAGGATGCCGAACACGACGGTCAGCCACAGGGGGATCTGCTGCTTGCCCGGGATGATCGCCTTGGCGAGCAGACCGAGTACCAGGCCCACGATGATCGCCCACAACCAGCTCATGTCGCCTCCTCATCGGCGCGGTGTGCGCAGGTGGGCCCAGTCTCGGACGGCAGACCGTACGCCGCACGCCGGACTCCGCCGTACGTGCACCGGCGGTGGCCGTCCGCCCCGGCCGGGGATGCCCCGCTCTCGAAGGCGGCGCAGTGGCGGCGTACCGTGGAAGGCGTCCGGTCAGGGAGCGTCCGGCAGGGAAACAGGTGGTGCGACGTGCTGCGGAAGAAGAGCGACACCGAGGTCTTCCGGATCACCGGGGCCCGGCCGGCTCTGGCCGACGACGTGCGCGGGCGCCAGCGCCGGTACGTGATCTCGATGTCGGTGCGGACGCTGGCCGTGATCCTGGCAGCGGTGCTGTGGAACGTGGAGCGGCACGTCGCGATCGTGGCCCTGGCGCTGGGACTTCTCCTCCCCTACATCGCCGTGGTCATCGCGAACGGAGGGCGTGAGAACGCCTCTTCGCTGCCCTCGGCCCACATCCCGCCGCCGGTCCGTCCGGCTCTGGAGAACAAGGCCGAACCGGCTGCCGGTGACCAGCCGTCGGACGTGCCCGGAGCGGGAAGTGAGCAACAGCCGCGTGAACACAGCTGATCCTGTGCGGTCTGCAAAGCTCAAGAAAAGCTCAGATCAATCATGAAGTTCCGGTGCACCGCACCCCATGTCGCGTGACATACTTCGTAGGCGCTCCGCATCCCCCGTCGGAGCGACAGACCGACGCCGGGCAGCCCCCCCCGTGGCTGCTCGGCGTCGCCTTTTTTCACCTAGGGTTGAGCGCGTGAACTCCCCTGATTCCCTTCTTTTCCCCGGTTCGGCCGATGCCGGCGCCACTGTCTGCTCCGCCAAGGGCTGCCGCTCCGCCGCCGTGTGGGTTCTCGCCTGGAACAATCCGAAGCTGCACACCCCCCAGCGCCGCAAGACGTGGCTGGCGTGCGACGAGCACCGCGAGCACCTGTCCCAATTCCTGGGCGTACGCGGCTTCTTGAAGGATGTGGTGACGCTCGCGGAGTGGGAGAAGCGCGCCGCCGCGGACGAGCCCGGCGCAGGGGACGACTGACCGACGCCTCAGCCGCCGATGGCCGACATCGGACGGTCGGGCTGGAGGAAGGACGGGTCGTCGAGACCGGAGCCCGCCTTCTTGCCCCACATCGCCAGCTTCCAGAGCCGGGCGATCTCCTCGTCGGGGGCGCCCGAGCGCAGGGCCCCGCGCAGGTCCGACTCCTCGCGCGCGAACAGGCACGTCCGTACCTGACCGTCGGCGGTGAGCCGGGTCCGGTCGCAGGCCCGGCAGAACGGCCGGGTGACGGAGGCGATCACGCCGACGCGGTGCGGGCCGCCGTCGACGACCCAGCGCTCGGCCGGCGCCGAGCCGCGCTCGTCCTCCCCCTCGGGGGTGAGCGTGAAGCGCGTACGCAGGGACTCCAGGATGTCACCGGCGGTGATCATGCCGTCGCGCTTCCAGCCGTGCTGCGCGTCGAGCGGCATCTGCTCGATGAAGCGCATCTCGTACGCGTTCTCGACGGCCCAGGCGAGCAGGTCGGGGGCCTCGTCGTCGTTGAGCCCCGGCATCAGCACGGCGTTGACCTTGACCGGGGTCAGACCCGCGTCGCGGGCCGCGGCCATGCCGTCGATGACGTCGTGGTGGCGGTCGCGGCGGGTGAGGGTCTTGAAGACGTCCGGCCGCAGGGTGTCGAGCGATACGTTGACCCGGTCCAGGCCGGCCGCCTCGAGGGCGACGGCGGTGCGCTTGAGGCCGATCCCGTTGGTGGTGAGGGACATCTTGGGGCGCGGCGCGAGAGCGGCGCAGCGCTCGACTATGCCGACCAGCCCGGGGCGCAGCAGCGGCTCGCCGCCGGTGAAGCGCACCTCTGTCACACCGAGGTCGGTGACGGCGATGCCGATCAGCCGGACGATTTCGTCGTCCGTGAGCAGATCCGGCTTCGCCAGCCACTGGAGACCCTCTTCGGGCATGCAGTACGTACAGCGCAGATTGCAGCGATCGGTGAGGGAAACGCGCAGGTCAGTCGCTACTCGCCCATATGTGTCGATAAGCATCCTCGACCCACTCCCCGATCCGGAACTCGTCTTTCTCGAACGTTGTCGAGCCTACGCGACACCTCTGACAACAACAGGGGCCCGATACCACGGGAGCGGTGTGGCCGCGTCGTACGACTCTACGACGCGGCCACGGGGGCACAGCTGTGGGAAAGACGGCAGGCGCTCGGGGGCGGGTGCGCTCAGTGAGCGCCGATGCCCGTGAGTGACTTGACCTCAAGCTCGGCGTACTTCCCCTTGTCCGGCTCGTCCTTGGACAGTACGGACCCGGCCCAGCCGAGCAGGAAGCCGAGCGGAATCGAGATCAGGCCGGGGTTCTCCAGCGGGAACCACGCGAAGTCCGCGCCGGGGAACATCGACGTGGGCTTGCCGGAGACGACCGGGGAGAACAGCACGAGGCCCACGGACGCGGTCAGGCCGCCGTAGATGGACCACAGGGCGCCCTGCGTCGTGAACCTCTTCCAGAACAGGCTGTAGAGGATCGTCGGCAGGTTGGCGGACGCCGCCACCGCGAAGGCGAGGGCGACCAGGCCGGCCACGTTCAGGTCGCGGGCCATGGCCCCCAGGGCGATGGAGACCACGCCGATGGCGACGGTGGCCCAGCGGGCGGCGCGTACCTCTTCCTTCTCCGTGGCCTTGCCGCGCCTGATGACATTGGCGTAGATGTCGTGCGCGAACGACGACGAGGACGCCAGGGTGAGCCCCGCGACCACCGCGAGGATGGTGGCGAAGGCGACCGCGGAGATCACGGCGAGCAGGATGGCGCCGCCGGTGGAGTCGGCGCCGCCGCCGATCTCCAGCGCGGCGAGTGGCGCCGCCGTGTTGCCCGCCTTGTTGGAGGCGATGATGTCGCCGGGCTTGAGGAGGGCCGCGGCGCCGAAGCCGAGCACGATCGTCATCAGGTAGAAGGCGCCGATGATGCCGATCGCCCAGTTCACGGACTTACGGGCGGCCTTCGCCGTGGGGACGGTGTAGAAGCGGATCAGGATGTGCGGCAGACCCGCGGTGCCGAGGACCAGGGCGATGCCGAGGGAGAGGAAGTCGAGCTTCGAGGTCCCGGTGGCGCCGTACTTCAGGCCGGGCTCCAGGAACGCCGAGCCCTTGCCGCTGTTGGAGGCCGCCGTACCCAGCAGGTCGGACAGGTTGAAGTTGAACTTCAGCAGGATCAGGAAGGTGATCAGCAGGGTGCCTGCGATGAGCAGGACGGCCTTCACCATCTGCACCCAGGTGGTCCCTTTCATGCCGCCGATGGTGACGTACACGATCATCAGGATGCCGACCAGCGCGACGATCAGGATCTTGCCCGCGTCGCTGGTGATGCCGAGCAGCAGCGAGACCAGCACGCCCGCGCCCGCCATCTGCGCGAGCAGGTAGAAGATCGAGACGACGATGGTCGAGGTGCCGGCGGCGGTACGGACCGGGCGCTGGCGCATGCGGTACGCGAGGACGTCGCCCATCGTGTAGCGGCCGGAGTTGCGCAGCGGTTCGGCGACGAGGAGCAGCGCGACCAGCCAGGCGACCAGGAAGCCGATGGAGTAGAGGAAGCCGTCGTATCCGAAGAGGGCGATGGCGCCGGCGATGCCGAGGAAGGACGCGGCGGACATGTAGTCGCCGGAGATGGCGAGGCCGTTCTGGAAGCCGGTGAACTGGCGCCCGCCCGCGTAGAAGTCGGAGGCGCTCTTGGTCTGACGGCCCGCCCACACCGTGATGAACAGGGTGGCGACCACGAAGAGGCCGAACAGGGTGATGATCAGCGGCCGGTGCTCGCTCGCGTCACCGGCGGCGGCGAGGTGGACCGTGGACGCCGTGGTCAGCGCGGGGCTCATGCGTCGGCCTCCAGACGGGACTTGATGGCCTCGGACTTCGGGTCGAGCTGCGTGGCGGCATGACGCGAGTAGAACCAGGCGATGAGGAAGGTGGTCAGGAACTGCGCGAGGCCGAGGACGAGGGCCACGTTGATGTTGCCGAACAGCTTCGTTCCCATGAAGCCGCCCGCGTAGTTGGACAGCAGCACGTACAGCAGGTACCAGGCGATGAACGCGATGGTCAGAGGGAAGGCGAAGGAGCGGTGGGCGCGGCGCAGTTCGCCGAACTCGGCGCTCGCCTGCACCTCGACGAACTCCTCCGTCGTGTGTCCTGTTCGGATCAGGCCCGTGCCGCCCTGGGGCGGTGGTGCATCGGTTGCCACGGAATCTCCTCGCGACGCGGGTGCGGTGGGTGGGGTGGGCAAGGTGACCTCACTGGTGGGGGGAGTGGTGGTGCTCGTCCCCCTGACAACGGCACGGATGGCGTCACGTCTCGGTTCGGCATCCGCCATTTCTTTTTCCGAACTCGTTGATACGAACGCATGATCGGCGCTAGCTTCACTCGTCATGTACCCGCTCATGTGCACCCGCGCAGGGCGGCTCTCACGGATGATGTGGAGAACCCATGGCTCATCTGGGATCCAGACGGCAGCGCACCCTCGCCCTGCCCGTCGGACTGGCTCTCACGGCTACGCTCGGCTTCCTGCCCGGAGCGGCCGCCTCGGCCGCACCGCAGGACGGCCCGGCCGCCCCGGCCGCCGTCACCGCCGACGGACCGAAGATGTCGTACGTGGTCAACACCAAGGGTGGCCACGCCGCGAGCGCTTCGGTGAAGCGGGCGATCGCCAGGGCCGGCGGCACAGTGGTGAAGGCGTACGACCAGATCGGTGTCATCGTCGTCCACTCGCAGAACCCGGACTTCGGCAAGCAGATACGCAAGGCCGAGGGGGTGTCCTCGGCGGGCGCGACCCGCACGTCCCCGCTCACGCCGGTCGGCATCACCGAGGAAGGCGCCACCCAGAAGCTGACCGCGGCGCAGGCCGCGAAGGCCGAGGCCGCCGCGGCGCCCGGCCAGGAGCCGCTGGAGGCCAACCAGTGGGACATCCGCGCCATCGGTGCGGACAAGGCCGCCCAGGTCAATGACGGCAGCAGCAGGGTCACGGTCGGGGTGATCGACACCGGTGTCGCCGACACCCACCCGGACCTCGCGCCGAACTTCTCCAAGTCCCAGTCGGCCAACTGTGTCGGCGGCGTCGCGGATTCGTCGGAGGGCGCCTGGCGTCCGTACACCGACGGCAGCGACCACGGCACGCACGTCGCCGGTACGATCGCCGCTCCGCGCAACGGACTCGGCGTCGCCGGTGTCGCTCCGGGCGTCAAGCTCGCCGGCATCAAGGTGAGTGAGCCGGGCACCAGCCTCTTCTTCACCGAGGCGGTCGTCTGCGGCTTCGTGTGGGCGGCGGAGCACGACATCGACGTGACGAACAACAGTTATTACGTCGACCCGTGGAAGTTCAACTGCAAGGACGACCCGGACCAGAAGGCTCTGCTCGACTCCCTGACGCGCGCCATGAAGTACGCCGAGCGCAAGGGCGCCCTGCATGTCGCGGCGGCCGGCAACTCCAACTTCGACCTGGCCGCCGACGCCATCGTCGACGACTCCAGCCCCAATGACAGCACCCCGGTCGAGCGCGTCATCGACCCGTCCGAGTGCCCCGACGCGCCGACGATGCTGCCAGGCGTCGTGGCGGTCACCTCGACGGGCGACAAGAACGTCAAGTCGTACTACTCCAGTTACGGACACGGCGTCGCGGACGTCTCGGCCCCCGGCGGCGACAAGTGGCAGATCCCGGCCACGCCCGACGCCAACGGCCGCGTGCTGTCGACGGTCCTGAACGGCGGCTACGGCTACAAGCAGGGCACGTCGATGGCCACCCCGCACGTCGCGGGCGTCGCCGCGCTGCTCAAGAGCGCGCACCCGAAGGCGAGCCCCGCCGATCTCCGCCGGCTGCTCAAGAAGCAGGCCGACAACCCGGGCTGCCCCACCCACATCTACGACGCGGCCGGCAACTGGGTCGAGGCCACCACCTGTGAGGGTGACGAGAACTACAACGGCTACTACGGCTCCGGTGTCGTCGACGCCCTCGACGCCGTCAAGAAGTGATCGTCCAAGATCCCGCCCAACCGACGCGAACCGGAGATTTCATGACGCCGCACCGCACCCCGCGGACCCGCCTGACCGTAGCCGTCTCCGCGGGCGTGGCCATCACGGCCGCCCTCGCCTTCCTGCCCGGCACGGCGTCGGCGACCTCGGCCGACGCGCTCGGCGCGTCCGACGCCACGACGGCGGTCGCCGAGGCCGCGGGCACCCCGCTGAGTTACGTCGTCAACGTGCGTCCCGGCAAAGGCAATTCGGCCAAGGTGAAGAAGGCCATCGGCCGGGCCGGCGGCACGATAGTCCAGGCGTACGACCAGATCGGCGTGATCGTCGTCCACTCGTCGAACGACGCGTTCGCGAAGACCATGCGCAAGGTCAAGGGTGTCCAGTCGGCGGGGGCGACCCGTACGGCTCCGCTGCCCGCCCAGTCGACCAAGGACGTCGGCACTCCGAAGGGGCTCACCGCGGCGCAGGCGAAGGCCGCGGCCGCGGAAGCCGTGGCCGGCGAGGACCCGTTGCAGCCGTTGCAGTGGGACCTGCCCGCCATCAAGGCGGACAAGGCCCACGAGAAGACGCTCGGCAGCAGGGACGTCACGGTCGCCGTCATCGACACGGGTGTCGACGACACCCACCCGGACCTGGCGCCGAACTTCGACCGCGAGGCGTCCGTCAACTGCGTCACCGGCAAGCCCGACACGGCGGACGGCGCCTGGCGCCCGTCGGCCGAGGAGAGCCCGCACGGCACGCACGTGGCGGGCGAGATAGCCGCGGCGAAGAACGGCGTCGGCGTCACCGGTGTCGCGCCGGGCGTCAAGGTCTCGGGCATCAAGGTGTCCACGACGGCCGGCTTCTTCTACACGGAGTCCGTGGTCTGCGGCTTCGTGTGGGCGGCCGAGCACGGTGTCGACGTGACGAACAACAGCTACTACACCGACCCGTGGATGTTCAACTGCGAGGACGACCCGGACCAGAAGGCGCTCGTCGACGCCATCGTCCGGGCTTCGCGGTACGCCGAGAAGAAGGGCGCGGTGAACGTCGCCGCGGCCGGCAACTCGAACTACGACCTGTCGGCGGACTCGATCAACGACACGACGAGCCCGAACGACACCACGCCGGTGCCGCGCGACATCGACCCGCGCGAGTGCCTCGACGCCCCGACGCAGCTGCCGGGCGTCGTCACCGTCGCGTCGACGGGTGCGAAGGGCCTGAAGTCGTCGTTCTCCAACTACGGGCACGGTGTCATCGACATCGCGGCCCCCGGCGGCGACAGCACGGCGTACCAGAAGCCCGCGCCCCCCGCGACCAGCGGTCTGATCCTCGGTCCGGTTCCGGGCGGCGGCTGGGGCTACATGGCCGGTACGTCGATGGCCTCCCCGCACGTCGCGGGCGTGGCGGCGCTCATCAAGAGCACGCACCCGCACGCGTCGGCGAAGCGCATCAAGTCCATCCTGGCGAGCCAGGCGGACGCGGCGCCGTGCACCGATCCGTACGACATCAACGGCGACGGCAAGATCGACGCGGTGTGCGAGGGCGGCAAGAACTACAACGGCTTCTACGGAGTCGGCATCGCCGACGCGCTGGACGCCGTGACCAAGAAGTAGGACAGCACGTGTGAGCGGGCCGCCCGGAAACCCTCCGGGCGGCCCGCTTCCGTGTCACGGCTTCACGGCGTCACGGCTTCACGGCTTCACGGCTTGACGATTCGGCCGTACGCGTCGACTGCTCGGTGCCGACGGCCTCGATGACGGCGTGCGCGCCCTGGCCGCTCAGACGGTGGTACGGCTTTCGCGGTTCGCCGCCGGGGCGGCCGGGGTCTCCTGCCGCCTCTCCAGCGCCCCCTTGACCAGCAGGTACTGCGCGGCCAGGTAGGTCAGCATGATCCAGAAGTCGGGCACCGGAGGCTGCGGCCAGTGCGCGACACCGGTGGCGATGAGGGTGTCGGAGAGCAGGAAGAGCGCGCCGCCGAGCCCGGCGTACAGACCCAGGCCGCTCGAACGGTACGCCATGGCCGTGAGCAGCAGGCTGTACGCGGCGACCGGGATCCGCAGGTCGGCGGGGAGGTCCGGCCACAGGAGGGCGACGGTGGCGAGGAGCGCGACGGCGTACCCGGCGCCGAGAGCCGTCGGCGTACGGCCGCGTCCGAACAGTACGAGGTAGCAGACGTGACCGGCGGCGAAGGAGCCCATGCCGACGAGGAAGGCCCAGTCCGCGTCGGCGAGCAGGAACACGTCGCCGCCCCAGCCGAAGAGCAGCGCGACGACCAGCAGCCGCGGGCCGCCGCGGGCGGCGGTGTACCCGGCGAGCAGGGGCATCAGGAGCGGCTTGGCGATCCGGTGGCCCTGTTCGGCGCCCGCAAGGAGCGAGGCGAGGTCGGCGGCGGCCGCGAGGGCGAAGGCGAGGAGGAGGAAGCCCGCGAGCCTGCCCCGGTTCACGCGGCGTGCTCGGGCTGCTGCGCGGTCGGCGCGGCGAGCGGTGCGGGGGCGGGTTCGGCGGGAGCGGAAGCGGCGGGAGCGGGGGCAGCGGGAGCGGGGGGCGCGGGTTGCCAGCCGGGGCCGCGGAAGACGCGGCCGGCGCGCTCGCGCCAGGTGGTGGCGGCCCGTACGTCGCGGGCGATGGCGGCGTACTCGTGGGTGGCGACGCGCAGCGGGTTGTACGTCTCGATGTTCTTGGTGAGGCCGTAGACGGGCCGCTCGGTCTCGGCCGCGAAGGAGCGGAAGAGCCGGTCCCAGACGATCAGGATGCCGCCGAAGTTCCGGTCCAGGTAGCCGCCCTGGGAGGCGTGGTGGACACGGTGGTGGGAGGGCGTGTTCAGGACGTACTCGAAGGGGCGTGGCAGCTTGCCGACCCGCTCGGTGTGCACCCAGAACTGGTAGACGAGGTTCGCGGACGAGCAGAACGCGAGCGCCGCCGGGTGCACGCCGCACGCGACGAGCGGCAGGTAGAACGGCCAGACGGTGAGGCTCGTCCAGGGCTGGCGCAGGGCGGTGGTGAGGTTGAACTTGCGGCTGGAGTGGTGGACGACGTGGCAGGCCCACAGGACGCGGATGACGTGGTGGCCGCGGTGGGACCAGTAGTAGAAGAAGTCCTGCGCGAGCAGCATCAGCGGGATCGTCCACCACAGGACGGGGACGCGGGCGGGCGTCAGCTCGTACACCGCCATGTAGATCGCGACAATCGGGATCTTCCACAGGAAGTCGAACGCGATGCTGCCCAGCCCCATGCTGACGCTGGTGACGGCGTCCTTGGTCTCGTACCCGGCGGCGTCGTCGTCGGGATGGAGGCGGTAGCTCACGATTTCGAGCACGGTGAGCAGGACGAAGGCGGGTATCGACCACAGCACGACATCGGGCAGGTTCGGCATGCCCGCACGATAGAGGCGCGGACGAGCGCTCGGCTAGGGGTTGTTACCGACAAGTATGTGAGACGCCTTGTCAGCGCGGTGCCCGATACACCGCTAGACCCCCGCCGCCCCCAGCAGCGACCCCGCCCCGTACGTCACCGCCATCGCCAGCGCACCGCCCGCCATGTTCCGCAGCACCGCCGGCCGGGGCGGTGCGGCCCCCAGGCGGGCGCTGCTCCAGCCGGTCAGGGCCAGGGCGAGGAGGACCGAGACGACCGTGACCGGGAGCCGCCAGGACGGGGGCGGGAGGACGATCGCCAGGAGCGGGAGCAGTGCGCCCACCGTGAAGGCGACGAAGCTGGCGGCGGCGGCATGCCAGGGGTTGGTGAGGTCCTCGGGGTCGATGCCGAGCTCCACGCGCGCGTGCGCGCGCAGCGCGTCGCGTTCGGTGAGCTGCTGGGCGGCCTCGCGGGCCACGTCCGCGGACAGGCCGCGGGCGGCCAGCAGCCCGGTCAGCTCCGCCAGTTCGGCCTCCGGCTCCTCCCGCAGCTCACGCCGTTCCTGCGCCAGCGCCGCCTCCTCCGAGTCGCGCTGCGTCGACACCGATACGTACTCCCCCGCCGCCATCGACATCGACCCGGCCAGCAGCCCGGCGAGGCCCGCCGTCAGGAGCGTGGAGCGCTCGTCCGTCGCCCCGGCGACGCCGACGACGATGCCCGCGGTCGACACGATGCCGTCGTTGGCCCCGAGCACCCCGGCGCGCAGCCAGTTCAGGCGCGCGCCGAGGGCTCCGCCGTGGGCTTCGTCATGCGTCTGATCGGTCACCCGGGGAGGGTCTCATCCGGGCCGTCACCACACGCGTACCGACCCGCCCGGCGCGAAGGCCGGGCTCGTCGCGTCGGGCGGGATCTCCGTGAGCGGCAGCGGTTCGGCGATCTCCGCGACCCGTGGTCCGCACTGGGCCGCGAGGGGGTCGAGGAGGCCGAGGTCGAAGCCGTAGACACGGGCCGCGTTCCCGCCCACCATGGCCGCGATCTCCTGCGTGGGCAGTCCGGCGTACGCGATCCGCAGACCTTCGCGGGAGTACGGCGCCGTACCTTCGTCGTGGGGGTAGTCGCTGCCCCACATGATCTTGTCGAGGCCGATGCGGTCGCGCAGCGGCACTTCGTGCGGGCGCATGAAGCTGGCGCCGACATAGCAGTTGTCGCGCCAGACCTCGCTCGGGCTGCCGCCCATCGAGCCCGCCAGGCCCGCGCCGAACTTCGACTCGGCGGTGGCGGCGCGGGTCGCCGCTGCCACGAGCCGGGAGTGGTAGTAGTCCAGCATCCCGATCACGCCGGGAATCCAGCCCGACCCCTGTTCGGTGAGGACCAGCTTCAGGCCGGGATGGCGGCGGAACGCCCCGCCGAACATCAGGTGCCACAGGGCCCGGTGCGAGAACCATGTGGTCTCCACCATGAAGACGGCGCGCGCGGCCGGTTCGTCGCCCAGCGGCGGCGAAGCCGAACCGCCGTGGTGGTTGACGGGCACGTCCAGCTCCGCGCAGACGGCCCAGATCGGGTCGTACGTCCGCGAGTAGAGCTCGGGCACACCGGAACCCGGTGGGGCGCCGGGCAGCAGGATGCCCCCGGTGAGGCCGGCGTCCTTGGTGCGGCGGATCTCCCGTACCGCCTCGTCCACGTCGTTGAGGAGGATCTGCGCGACGCCCGCCCGCCGGCCCGGCGCCGCGTCGCAGAAGTCCGCGAGCCAACGGTTGTGGGCCCGCAGGCCGGCCCAGCGCTGCTCGTACTCCGCCTTCGTCGGGGCGGGGGCCATGAGGGAGGCGCTGGGGAAGAACGGCGGGATGGTGTTCGGGAAGACGACCTCGGCGACGATGCCGTCCGCCTCCAGCTCGGCGAGGCGGCGGGCGGAGTTCCAGTTGCGGTCGGCGGTGTCGGCGAGGAGATCCTCGTAGGGATTGACGTACGTCGCCGCCCAGGCGTCGAAGTCGTCGTGGTGGCGCTTCTCCAAGTACGGCCTGTAGTCGAGGAGATCGGCGCCCGCGTGGCAGTCGGCGGAGATGACGGTGTACCGATCGCCGGTCATGGCGCGACCCCCAGCACCGGGAAGTCGTGGCCGGTCAGCCAGTGCCGGCCCGTCTCGCGCGACCGCGCCCACGACGCCTCGACCGCCGGCTGGTCGTCCGGCTGGCCCAGCTCCGCCGGAGTCGGGCCGATGCGCCGGGCGAGCGGGGCGAGCTTCGCCGTGTCGAAGCCGAAGACCTCGGCGGCGGCCAGGCCGAGGATGCGGCGGGTCTCGGTGACGGGGATGTCGTGGAAGGTGCGCTTCAGCCACGCGCGGGTGTCGGGCCAGGTGCCCTCGGGGTGCGGGAAGTCGCTGCCCCACAGGATGTTGTCGACGCCGATCTCGTAGCGCTGGGCGAGTTCGCGGCGCTTGGTGTTGGTGGCGCAGACGAAGACCTGCCGGTCGAGGTACTCGCTCGGCGGCCGCTTGAGCTCCGCGAAGGGGGACAGCTTCTTGCCGCCGTGCGCGCCCAGGTAGAGGCGGTCCATGAACCACAGCTGGTTCGGCAGCCACCAGCAGCCGGACTCCGCGACGCCGAACCTCAGCCCGGGGTGGCGCTCGAAGACGCCCGACCAGAGCAGGAACCACAGCGGCCTGGCCGGCCACCACGTGACCTCGGAGACGTAGATGCCGAGGTGGTCGCCGTACTCGTGGCGCGGCGCGGCGCCCGAGTGGGTCACCACCGGCATCCGGGTCTCGGCCGCCGCCGCCCACACCGGGTCGTAACGCCGGTCGTGGTACGGCGCCTTGTCGACCCACATCGAGGGGATCATCAGCGCGCCGAGCCCGGTTTCCCTGGCCCGGTGGATCTCGGCGACGACCTCCTCGACCTCTCCCGTGACGGGCAGGAGCGCGACACCGCAGTGCCGTTCGGGATTCTGCGCCACGAACTCGGCGAGCCACCGGTTGTGGGCCCGGGCGCCCGCCATGCCCAGGCGCGGGTCCTGGTCGCCGGAGAGGCCGAGGCCGACGCCGAAGGGCGCGGCGGTCCCGCTGTCCACGGCATCGGCGTCGGGGAAGACCACCTCGGCGGCCACACCGTCGCCGTCGAGCTCCTTCAGGCGCTGCGCCGCGTCCCAGCCGCCGCGCAGCCCCTCCGCGTTGTCCTCGAACCACTTGGCCGCGAACGCCTCGTTGCGTACGCCCAGGCGCGTCATCTCCTCGCGGCGGGCGTCGCGCTGCCCGAGGAAGTCGTCGAAGTCGCGGTGGAAGGCGCTGTCCAGGTAGGGCCGGTACCGCTCGGTCGGCAGACCGGCGTGGCAGTCGGAGGAGATGATCAGGTACGGGTCGCTCTCTTCTGTCATCGCGTGTCCTCCCTCGGTGGGGCCTCAGTCGAGAATGAACTTCTCCAGGTACGACGGATTGGAGCGGTCGAGCATCGACCGCGACCGCGCGCGGATCTGCCGGTCGCTGTGCTCGCTCGCCGGCAGCATCCAGAACCGGTCGGCCGTGATACCGTCCACGACGGTCTGCGCGACGTCCTCGACCGGGGTGAACTCGATCTCGTGCCCCGCCTCCCTCATCGCCGCCTCCCACTGGCCGAGGCTGCGGTACGGCGTCCTGCGCGGCCGTTCCTTGGCGTAGCGGGCGGGCCGGTTGCGGTGCGACTCCCACAGGCCCGTACGGAGCATGTGCGGTCCGGGGAACAGCACCGACGCGCTCACGGGAACGTTCTCCGCCCTCAGGTGGGCGTACAGCGACTCGGTCATCGTCACGACGGCCGCCTTGGTGACGGCGTACACGGAGGCGGTCGGCAGCGGTGCGATTCCGCCGTCGCCCGACGACGTGTTGACGACGTGCCCGGGTGCCCCGCCCGCGATCATCCGGGGAACGAAAGCCTGGATGCCGTGGAAGACGCCCCACACGTTCACCGCGAACGCCCACTTCCAGTCGTTCACCTCGTGCTCCCACATGCGGCCCTCGGCGCCGGAGCCGACACCCGCGTTGTTGCACAGCACGTGCACCGCGCCGAAGGTGTCGTACGCCGCGTCCGCGAGCCCGGTGACGGACTCCCGTTCGCTGACGTCGACGACGCGCGCGAGCACCTCGGCGCCCCCGGCCCGCAGCTCGGACGCGGCCTTCTCCAGCGCTGTCTCCTCCACATCGGCGAGTACGACCTTGAGTCCCCCGGCGGCGAACCGGCGCACCATCGCGAGACCGATGCCGCTCGCCGCGCCCGTGACCACGGCGACCTGCCCCTCCCGAAGCCGCATCAGACGCTCCCCTCCGGCGGGCCGTCGAGGATCTGCCGCGGGTCGTCGTAACGCTGGTGGATGTACGGGAGCAGTGCCCGCGCGCTCACGCGTTCCACCACGCGCCCGTTCTGGTCGGTGGTCTTCTCACCGATCGTGATCTCCACGACACGGTGTACGGGCAGATCCGCGACCGGGTCGTACATCGACTCGCGCAGCACCACGTCCCCGGCGATCCGCTCCAGCCTGCGCACCTTCTCGTTGCGGACGCAGTGCACGAGGACGGGGTCGGCGTCGAAGCCCCGGCCGTCCACGGCCGGCAGGAACTTGTAGTAGAAGTCGATCTTCCGGGCCGGTCCGGGCAGCGGCAGCGGCCCCTCGACGGCGCCCCGCACCTCGACGAAGGCGATGCCGTGCCGGGCGAGTGCCGCCCGTACGACCAGGCCGTCGCGGTCGACGGTCACCTCGCCCAGCTTCTTCGGCTCGCCGAAGACCTCACGGCCGCCGACGAGGGCCCGTTCATGGGTCATCGGCATGACGAGGGGGTACCAGCCGGCGACGCCGTCGTGGACCGCGGCGACCGCCACCGAACCCGCGCCCAGCGGGTACCCCGGCAGGTCGACCTTGCTGATGTTCGCCCGTACGAGCGGCCGCCCGGCGGGCTTGAGGGGCGGCGGCAGTACGGCCGCCACCGCGTCCGGGTCGCTTTCCCACAGGGCCACCACACCCGTGGACCAGATGTCCGGGAGCGCGGAAGCGGATGCGCGCGCCGCCGCGATCTCGGCCTCGGTCCGCGCGCCGTACCGTACGCGTGCCATGTCGTACCGCCCTTCGTCGGGAGGACCCAGGAACCTGTAACACTGTTACACCGACGCCGATGAAGGGGAAAGAGCCGTGCACGTACGGGATTTGGGGGCTCCATGCCACGCAGGACACAGGCCACGGGCGGGGAGAGCGGCACGGGCGGGGAGAGCGGCACGGGCGGCACGGGGCCACGCGGTCCGCGCTCCGCGCTGACCCGTGACGAGGTCCTGGAAGCGGCCGCGGCCCTCGTCAAGCGGCACGGGCCCGGAGCGCTCACCATGCGCAGGCTCGCCGCCGAACTCGGTACGGCGGTCACCTCGATCTACTGGCACGTCGGCAACCGCGAGTCGCTCCTCGACGCCCTCGTCGAGCGGACCGTCGAGGAGATGGGCGCGATCCGCCCGTCCGGCCGCACCCCGGCCTCCCGCATCGTCTCGGTCGCCCGGGGTCTGCGCCGCGAGCTGCTCGACCGCCCCCACCTGATCGCGATGGTCCACGAACGCGGCCTCACCGAGCGGATGTTCCTGCCCGCCCAGCGGGCCCTCGTGCACGAGGTGCACGCGGCGGGTCTGCGCGGCGCGCGGGCCGCCGAGGCCGTACGGGCGGTCCAGTTCCAGGCCGTCGGGCACGTCCTCGTCGAGCGCAACCGCGAACGCGCCCCGGTGCAGCGCCCCGGCGAGGAGGAGCTGTGGGACGAGCTGACCGCGGAACACGACCCGGCGCTGGCGCGGGCCCTGGCCCGGCCCGCCGATCCCGAACGCCTCTTCGTCAACTCCGTGAAGGCTCTGGTGGACGGTCTGCTCACCCGGGCGGACGGGGCTGTCAGTGACGGCCCGTATCCTCAGTGACCATGCTCGAAGACCAATCGACAGCAGCGCCGTGGCCGACCGCCTACCCGAAGGGGTACGCGGTCGTCGACGTGGAGACCACCGGGCTCGCGCGCGACGACCGGATAGTCTCCGCTGCCGTCTACCGGCTGGACTACCGGGGGGACGTCGAGGACCACTGGTACACGCTCGTCAACCCGGAGCGGGACCCCGGTCCCGTGTGGATCCACGGCCTGACGAGTGATGTCCTCGTGGGCGCCCCCCTGTTCCCGGACATCGCGGCCGAACTGTCCGAGCGGCTCGACGGCCGGGTGCTCGTGGCGCACAACGCGATGTTCGACTGGTCGATGATCGCCCGCGAGTACGCACGCGCCGCGCGCACCGCGCCCGTCCAGCAGCGGCTGTGCACCATCGCGCTCTCCAAGGAGCTGGGCCTGCCGCTGCCCAACCACAAGCTCGAGTCGCTGGCCGCACACTTCGGTGTCGTACAGCAACGGGCGCACCACGCCCTCGACGACGCGCGCGTACTGGCCGAGGCGTTCCGCCCGAGCCTGCACGCGGCGGCGCACGGCGGCGTGCGGCTGCCGCTGCTGGAGTGCCTGCCGCTCACCGAGTGGTCGGACTCGCCCGCGACGCCGAGGGTGGGCCACCAGGCGTCGTACCGGGGCGGAGGCATGGGCAGCTGGCGCCCGTCGCGCAAGCGGCCGGCGTGCCCGTACCCGAACCCCGGGCGGTACGAACCGGGCAAACTACTCAAGCAGGGCATGCGGGTGGCGTTCTCCGGCGACACCTCCGTGGACCGCGAGCTGCTGGAGGACCGCGCGGTGGAGGCGGGCCTGCACGTCGCGACGAGTGTGTCCCGGCTCACGAGCCTGCTCGTCACCAACGACCCAGGCTCGGCCACGTCCAAGACCGTCAAGGCCACGTCCTTCGGCACCCCCGTCGTCGACGAGGCCGCCTTCACCCAGCTGCTGCGGGACGTGTCTCCGGCAGACGGGTGATTGACGGCGACTCGCCCGCCGCCCACTCGCCCTGCCGCCGCCCGCGGTCCCACCCTGTGGCGCATGGCACGTTGTGAGGTATGCGGAAATGACTACGGCATGGCGTTCGAAGTGCACGCGCAGGGCGCGGTGCACGTCTTCGACTGCTTCGCCTGCGCCATCCACCGGATGGCACCCATCTGCGAACACTGCAGGGTCCAGATCCTCGGCCAGGGCGTGGAGGTCCAGGGCCGCTGGTTCTGCGGCGCCCACTGCGCACGCGCGGAAGGGAAGGTGGGCATCGTCGACAAGGTCTGACGCACACCTTCCGGCTCGCCCCGGCGGGTGACCCACCCGCCGGGGACCACCGCGCGCCAGGTACCGTCAAGGACGTGTACCGCTTCCTGTTGTCCCGGCAGTGGGTGATCCTCACCCTCCTGACGCTCGTCCTCATTCCCACCATGGTCGAGCTGGGTTTCTGGCAGCTGCACCGGCACGAGCACCGGGTCGCGCAGAACGAGCTGATCGCGGGAAACCTCAGGGCCCGGCCCGTGCCCGTCGACGGCATCACCTCCCCCGGTCACACCGTCCCGCGCGCCGACTACTGGCGCCGCGTGACCGCCACCGGCACGTACGACACCGCGCACGAAGTCGTCGTACGCCGCAGGACCGACGCCGACGACCAGGTCGGCTTCCACGTCCTCACCCCGCTGGTCATGGACGACGGCCGTGCCGTCCTCGTCAACCGGGGGTGGGTCCCCTTCGCCGCCGACCAGCAGGCGTTCCCCGAGGTCCCGGCCGCCCCCAAGGGCGAAGTGACCGTCACCGGGCGCCTCAAGGCCGACGAGACCACGGCGGGCAGCGGAATCAAGGACCTGAGCGGTCTGCCGCCCCGGCAGGTCATGCTGATCAACAGTGAGCAGCAGGCGAAGGCGCTCTCGCGGCCCGTCCTCGGCGGTTACATCGAGCAGAGCGAGCCCGTCCCGGCCGGCCCGAAGCCGCAGCTCGTGCCCGAGCCGGAAGCCGACTCGATCGGTCCGCACATGGCGTACGCCGTGCAGTGGTGGCTGTTCGCGGCCGCGGTGCCGTTCGGCTGGTTCGTTCTCGTACGCCGCGAAAAGCGCGACCGCGCCGCGGCGGCCGAGTCCGGCGCGGGCGACGGCGCACCGGCCGAGCCCGCCACCGCGGACGCGTGAACCGGCCCGCCCGGCACCGGCCCGGGGCCCGCCGGGCGGCACGGTCCGGCATCGCTTAACGCCCTGCCCGCGTGGGAACACGAGTGTGCGTGACCCAACGCATCGAGGACTACGCGCTCATCGGGGACCTCCAGACCGCGGCACTGGTCGGCAAGGACGGTTCCATCGACTGGCTCTGCCTGCCCCGCTTCGACTCGGCCGCCTGCTTCGCCGCGCTGCTCGGCGACGAGGAGAACGGCCACTGGCGCATGGCCCCGGCCGGCGCGGGCGCCTGCGCGAGCCGCTCGTACCGCGGCGACTCCCTCATCCTGGACACGGTGTGGGAGACCCGTTCCGGCTCGGTCAGGGTCACGGACTTCATGCCGCAGCGCGACAAGGCGCCCGATATCGTACGGATCGTGGAGGGTCTCTCCGGCGAGGTGACGATGCGCTCCACACTCCGGCTGCGCTTCGACTACGGCAACATCGTGCCGTGGATGCGCCGCACGGGCGGGCACCGGGTCGCCGTCGCGGGCCCCGACGCCGTGTGGCTGCGCGCCGAGCCCGCGGACCGGGTGAAGAGCTGGGGCCAGCAGTACACGACCTACTCGTCGTTCACCGTCGCCGAGGGCGAGAAGGTGGCATTCATCCTGACCTGGCACCCTTCGCACGAACCGGAGCCGCCCTTCACCGATCCGTACGAGGGCCTGGAGCACAGCCTCCAGGACTGGGAGGACTGGGCCGCCCTCTGCTGTTACGAGGGCCCCTACCGCGAGGCCGTGCTGCGCTCCCTCATCACGCTCAAAGCCCTCACCTACGCCCCGACGGGCGGCATCGTCGCCGCACCCACCACCTCGCTCCCGGAGGAGATCGGCGGCGTACGCAACTGGGACTACCGCTACTGCTGGCTGCGCGACTCCACCCTGACCCTCGGTGCGCTCGTCGCCGCCGGCTACATCGCCGAGGC
The DNA here is from genome assembly GCF_001746415.1 of Streptomyces agglomeratus. NCBI lineage: Bacteria > Bacillati > Actinomycetota > Actinomycetes > Kitasatosporales > Streptomycetaceae > Streptomyces > Streptomyces agglomeratus. The sequence continues at coordinate 6,101,245 of NZ_MEHJ01000001.1, read as the reverse complement.
GGCGGCCTGGCGGGACTGGCTGCTGCGCGCGGTCGCCGGCGATCCGGCCGACCTCCAGATCATGTACGGCCTCTCCGGTGAGCGCCGGCTGCCCGAGACGGAACTGCCGTGGCTGAGCGGGTACGAGGGGTCCAAGCCGGTCCGTACCGGCAACGCGGCCGTCAAACAGCTCCAGCTCGACGTGTACGGCGAGGTCATCGACTCCCTCCACCTGGCCCGTGCCTGGGGCCTGCGCCCCAAGCCGCACGCGTGGAACCTCCAGCTCAGCCTGCTCGGCTTCCTGGAGTCCAACTGGCGCGAGCCGGACGAGGGCCTGTGGGAGGTCAGGGGGCCGCGCCGGCACTTCGTGCATTCGAAGGTGATGGCGTGGGTGGCGGCCGACCGCGCCGTACGCGCCCTGGAGGAGGACCCGGCGCTGCACGGCGACGCGGACCGGTGGCGGGCGATGCGCGACGAGGTGCACCGGGAGGTGTGCGAGCGGGGATACGACCCCGAGCGCAACACCTTCACGCAGTACTACGGCTCCAGGGAGCTCGACGCCGCCACGCTGCTCATCCCCCGGGTCGGCTTCCTGCCGCCGGACGACCCCCGGGTCGTCGGAACGGTCGAGGCGGTGCAGTCCGAGCTCAGTCACGGCGGTTTCATCCGCCGCTACAGCACCGACGGCCTCACCGTCGACGGGCTGCCCGGCGACGAAGGAACTTTCCTCGCCTGCTCGTTCTGGCTCGTCGACGCGCTGCGGATGACGGGGCGAGTGAAGGAGGCCCGGGAGCTCTTCGAGCGCCTGCTGACGCTGCGCAACGACGTGGGGCTGCTCGCCGAGGAGTACGATCCGGCCTCCGGCCGGCAGCTCGGGAACTTCCCCCAGGCATTCAGTCATATCGGTCTTGTGGGGTCCGCTCTCGCCCTCGACGGGGGTGAGACGGCAGGATGACCCCATGGATCTTGAACTGAAGGACCGGGTGTACGTCGTCACCGGAGCCGGCCGCGGGCTCGGTTTCGCCTCGGCGCGGCAGTTGACGGCGGACGGCGCGAAGGTCGTGGTGAGCGGCCGGGACGAGAAGGCGGTGGCCGACGCCGCCGCCGAACTCGGGCCGAACGCGGTCGGTGTCGCCGCCGACAACGCCGACCCGGCGGCCGCGGAGCGCCTGATCGCTGCCGCCCGCGCGCACTTCGGGCGCTTCGACGGCATCCTGATCAGCGTCGGCGGCCCGCCGCCGGGCGTCGCTGCCGAGAACACGGACGAGCAGTGGCAGGCGGCCTTCGAAACCGTCTTCCTCGGGGCGGTACGGCTCGCCCGCGTGGCGGCGGCCGAGCTGTCCGAGGGCGGCGTGATCGGCTTCGTCCTCTCCGGCTCGGTCCACGAACCGATCCACGGCCTCACCATCTCCAACGGCCTGCGGCCCGGCCTGGCCGGCTTCGCGAAGTCGCTCTCCGACGACCTGGGCCCCCGCGGCATCCGGGTGGTGGGCCTCCTGCCGGCGCGGATCGACACGGACCGGGTGCGGCAGCTCGACGCGCTGTCCGGCGACGCGGAGGCCGCGCGCGCGGCGAACGAGTCCCGCATTCCGCTGCGGCGCTACGGCACGCCGGAGGAGTTCGGCAAGGCGGCGGCGTTCCTGCTGTCCCCGGCGGCGTCCTACCTGACCGGCATCATGCTCCCGGTCGACGGCGGCGCCCGTCACGGCTTCTAGGCCCAGGCCCCCAGCCCACAACGGGGGGCGGGGCCGGACGCCCTTCGGGCATCCGGCCCCGGCCCCGAAGCACAGGGTCGGTCAGCTCACCCGCCGGGCTCCGTGCTTGACCTCGCGCAGGCGGACCTCCGTCGGAAGCGACTCCAGGCCCGCCGAGTCCCGCGCATGGGTCAGCGCCCCCTGGGTGAGCCCGGACAGCGTTTCGGCCGGTTCGGCGTGGGGTGCGAGGAGGAGCGCGACGCGCGCCCGGGGCGCGTCCCGGCGCCCGGCCAGCGTCACGTTCGCCTTCTCGACCCCGTCCAGCGTCCGCGCCTCCTCGGCCAGCACGTGCTCCAGCGCCCGCCCCCGCAGCACGGCTCCCTCACCGTCACCGCTGTCGAGCAGCACTTCGGCGAGCCGGTGCCGGCGCAGCTGGGCGAGCAGCCACCACAGCGCGAGCAGGACGAGTACGGCGAGGACCGCGATGACGACCGGCCACCACCAGCCCTCGTCCCGCCACCGCGTGCGGTCCGCGTCGCTCAGCAGCACATCGTCGCGCCCGTCGAAGGGCCACCACGACGGAACGGACATCCCGAGCCCGGTGGCGAGCACTCCTCCGCCGACGGCCAGCAGCACCAGACCCGTGAGCCCGAGCAGGACCCGGTTGACCTTCTTGGGCATCGCTCGTCACCCCTTCTTCGCCGGACGGCCGACGTGCACGGACAGGCCGGGCCGGCCGGCCAGGCCGAGCTGCCTGATCCCGGCGGTGAGCGCCGTGTCCAGGTCGCCGCGCACATCGTCGAGTTCACGGAAGTGCGACTGAGCTCGCACCCGCACCTTGGAGCGCCCCACCGCCACCCGCACGGACTGCACGCCGGGCACCTCCATGGCCCGGTCGCGGAGCATCATCGCGGCGGCCTTCCGGTCGAGTCCGGCGCGGATGTCGGCGGACGTACGCCGCATGGGCAGGATCGCGCGCAGGCCGGGCGTGAGCGCGAGGAGCAGCAGCCACAGCCCGAGCGCCGCCGCGACGCCCGCGCCGACGAGCACCCAGGTGTCGTCCAGGGGCCGCGTCGCCAGACCGTCGGCCAGCTCGCGCCGCCAGCGCATCGCGGGGTGACCGGCCCGTACCGCCGAGATGTCGTACAGCAGGAGACCGGCGCAGCCGATCGCCAGCAGGGCGACCAGCGCGGCCGGCACCCGCCGCGCGGACCAGAAGCGCCCGGCCTTCCCGCCGTCCTCCTCCTGGAGGGTCGGCACCGGTTCGCGCACGGGGGCGGACGAGCCGTCCTGCTCGCGGGAGATGACGGGAAGCCGCTGCGTACGGCCGTTGTCTCCGGTCTCACGCGGGTCGCCCGTACCACCGGGGCCGTCGCGCTCGGGCCGGGATCCGGGTCCGGGTCCGGGTCCGGTCATCGGATCCTCCCCCGCGCCGTGCGGGCCTGCGCCGAGTGCAGCCGCTCGACATGAACGGCCACCTCGGACACTTCCATGCCCGCCAACGTACTTACTCCCTGGGCGACTTCACGCCGTACCGCACCGCACTGCCCGCCGATGTCCGACGGGTAGCCCAGTTCGAGGACGACCCGCACCCGCGCCCTGTCGTGGTGCACGGTCACCGTCGCGTGCGGTGCCTTGCCGCCCTCCGGCACCTTTCCGAGTGCCTCGCGCGCCGACCTGGCTGCGATCTTCGCGACGACCCGGTCGGCGATCCGGGTCGCTCCGCGCTCGGCGGCCTCGACCTGACCGGTGGCCATCGCGGGGGTCACCTCGGCCGGCCGCCGCGCTCACCGGCGCGGAAGAAGTCGCCTGGTTCGAGGTCGCCGTCGGCGAACTTGCCCACTACGAAGCCGATCGCGCCCAAGGCCGCCACCAGCAGAAATGCTCCGAACCCACCGAAGTACCCGGCGAACCCGAGCGCCATACCGGCCACAAGGCCAACCACCGCCATGCTCATCCTGCTGCTCCCTCTATTGGAGACGTGGATCCGGTTCACCGGAGACGGGGCTCCCGTCCACTGAAGACGGGGCTCCGGTCTACTGGAGACGCGGCTCCGGCTCGTCCTCTTCCTCGTCGGGCAGCTTCACATCGCTGACCGCGATATTGACCTCGACCACTTCGAGGCCCGTCATGCGTTCCACGGCCGACACGACGTTCTCCCGGACCGAGCGGGCCACATCGGCGATCGATACGCCGTAGTCGACGACGATCTCCAGGTCCAGGGCCGTCTGCACCTCGCCGACCTCGGCCTTGACGCCCCGGCTCACCGACTTCGCCCCGCCGGGCACCCGGTCGCGCACGGCCCCGAAGGTGCGGGAGAGCCCGCTGCCCATGGCGTGTACGCCGAGGACGTCGCGGGCCGCGAGGCCGGCGATCTTCTCGACCACACCGTCGGCGATCGTCGTACGACCGCGGGAGGCCGGATCTCCGCCACCCCGCTTCGTCATGGAGGTCTTCTTCGCCTCCTCGCCGGTCGACCCCTGGTCGGGATTGTCCGGCCGGTTCCGCGTGGTGTCAGTCATATCCGTTCGTCCCTTTCCGGGCGGTACTGGACTCCACTGCCCAGATTAGGGCCGGTTGCCCGATCTCGCGCCGGGGATGCGGCAGGCTGGAGCAATGGCACCTGACGGAATGACCCGGGCAGTACGGCAACTACTCGGCCTGGGCAGACTGCTGCCCCTGGGCGAGGCGGCGGACGGCGCATGGCTCGCGGAGAAGGCGGCCGACTCGGTTCTGCGGCGAGCGGCGGCGGCCGTTCCCGGTGTGAAGCTGGGGTCGCTGCGCATCGGGCTCACCGACCCTGACGCGGCTGTCGAGCCCGCCGTTCCGCCGCCGCCCGGCGCACTGCCGCCCGGGCCGCTGCGGATCCAGGCGGACCTGACGGCCGACACGGGCGGCGAGCCGCTGCCGCACCGGGCCGAGCGGCTGCGCATCGCCCTGCGGGAGGCGGCCTCTGCCCGGCTGGGGCTCGCGGTCACGGCGGTGGACCTGCGGGTGACGGACCTGGTGGAAGCGGGCCAAGAACCCGTCCCGGCCACTCCCCCGGACGAGGGACACGGCGGCCGGGACGAAGAGGCGGTCGGGGAGGGCTCCGCACGGCCAGACGAACAGCCGGACCAACAGCCGGGCGGGGAACCCGGCGAACCGGAGACGGCGCCGGAGGGCGGGGCAGGCGGCCCGGACACGGGCGACACCGCCCGCAGGGCCGCCGCAGCGGCTGCCGCGACGGCCGTCCCCGGTGTGGCACGCCTGACCCACGTCCTCGGCGCCCCGGTCCGACTGAGGGACGACCACGTGCAGATCGAGCTGGCGACGGCGCCGGGGCACCGCGCACTGGCAGTCGCCGTCGCCGTGCGCAGGGCCGTCGCGGCATCCCAGGAGGGCCGTCCCACAGTGGCCGTCCTGGTGACCGACGTCGAGTGAGCCGGCCGGCGAAGCGGTCGGCGCGTCAGTCGCCGAGGCCCGCCAGGTCACGGAGCCTGCGGGCCTGGGCGGCGCGCTCCGCGACGCGCTGGTCCTCGTACGTACGGGAGGCCGCGCCCTGGAGCAGCGCCTTGGTCTCGATCACGGCATCGCGCGGCGCGGCCAGCAGCGCGCCGGCCAAGTCCCGCACGGCACCGTCGAGTTCTCCGGTGGGCACGACAAGGTTGGCGAGGCCGATACGTTCGGCCTCCGCCGCGTGGACGAAGCGCCCGGTGGCGCAGATCTCCAGCGCACGCGCGTAACCGACCAGACCGGTCAGCGGGTGCGTACCGGTGAGGTCGGGGACAAGGCCGAGGCTGGTCTCGCGCATGGCGAACTGCACATCCTCGGAAACGACCCGGAGATCGCAGGCGAGGGCGAGCTGGAAACCGGCGCCGATGGCGTGGCCCTGTACGGCGGCGATGGTGACGAGGTCGCTGCGCCGCCACCAGGTGAACGCTTCCTGGTACTCGGCGATGACCGCGTCGAGCTCTTCGTCGGAGCCACGTGCGAGGTCGAGGAAGGAAGGCTCACCGTCGAAGCCCTCGGGGCTGAACGCCTGCCGGTCCAGGCCGGCGGAGAAGGACTTGCCCTCGCCGCACAGCACCACGACCCGCACGTTGCCAGGAAGAGACCGTCCGGCTTCTGTCAACGCCCGCCACAGAGCGGGAGACTGGGCGTTGCGCTTGGCCGCATTGGTCAGGGTCACCGTGGCAACGGCGTCCTCGACGGTGAGTCGTACGCCGTCCTTGTCGAGCACAGAGTCGAGCGAAGCCATGTGGCGCCTCCGGTTCGGGTGGCAGTCGTGCGGTCAGTAAGTGACTGCACAGTAACCACCCGGGCGATCCTGCGATCGACCGGGTGACCACCGCCCAAAAACCGATGGGCCGGGCCCGCCCGAGGCGGTCAGGCCGTAGTGGCCTTCTTGCCTCGTGTCGCCCCGCCGCGTCCCCGCAGCGTGACGCCGGACTCGCTGAGCATCCGGTGTACGAATCCGTAGGAGCGGCCGGTCTCTTCGGCCAGCGCCCGGATGCTCGCACCGGAGTCGTACTTCTTCTTCAGGTCTGCCGCGAGCTTGTCGCGCGCGGCGCCGGTTACCCGGCTGCCCTTCTTCAGAGTCTCGGCCACCCGTGCCTCCTCAAGGAAGTGCGCTCTGGACTCTCATGATCACCCCTTCCCGGCTTCCTGGCCACCCATTCGGCAAGGTCCGTACAACAACGTTTGCCCGTGAGGAACCGTCCGCCGTAATCGGAGTGCAGGATTCCGGCTCTTCTCCGTCATAGGTTCGGACGAAGATCGCGGGAAAGGGGCTGGTCAGCGCGGTGGGTGGGGCGGCTGGACGCAAAGGGCCCGCCCCAGAAGGGGCGGGCCGCAATCCGGTGCATGACACGCCGGGGTACGAGAGGCTCTCACTCAGATGAAGGATCACCCGTAAGCCGAATGATCCAGTGGAAGTGGATCAGGCCCGCCAGAGCCGGGACCGGACGGGACCGGACGGGACCGGACGGGGTCAGGCGAGGGCCACGAGGTCCTTGTAGTCCGGGCCCCACAGGTCCTCCACGCCGTCCGGCAGCAGGATGATCCGCTCCGGCTCCAGCGCGTCGACCGCGCCCTCGTCGTGGGTGACGAGGATGACGGCGCCCTTGTACGTGCGCAGGGCGCCGAGGATCTCCTCGCGGCTGGCCGGGTCGAGGTTGTTCGTCGGCTCGTCGAGGAGCAGGACGTTCGCGGACGAGACGACGAGGGTGGCCAGCGCGAGACGGGTCTTCTCACCGCCGGAGAGGACCCCGGCCGGCTTGTCGACGTCGTCACCGGTGAAAAGGAACGAGCCGAGCGTCTTGCGGACCGCGACCAGGTCGAGGTCGGGCGCCGCCGAGCGCATGTTCTCCAGGACCGAGCGCTCCGGGTCGAGGGTCTCGTGCTCCTGGGCGTAGTAGCCCAGCTTGAGGCCGTGGCCCGGGATGACCTCGCCGGTGTCGGGCTTCTCGGCGCCGCCGAGCAGGCGCAGCAGGGTCGTCTTGCCCGCGCCGTTGAGGCCGAGGATGACGACGCGCGAGCCCTTGTCGATGGCCAGGTTGACGTCGGTGAAGATCTCCAGCGAGCCGTACGACTTGGACAGGCCCTCCGCCATCAGCGGGGTCTTGCCGCAGGGCGCCGGGTCCGGGAAGCGCAGCTTGGCGACCTTGTCGGAGACGCGTACCGCTTCGAGGCCGGACAGCAGGCGCTCGGCGCGCTTGGCCATGTTCTGCGCGGCGACGGTCTTGGTGGCCTTCGCACGCATCTTGTCGGCCTGCGAGTTGAGGGCGGACGCCTTCTTCTCGGCGTTCTGGCGCTCGCGCTTGCGGCGCTTCTCGTCGGCCTCGCGCTGCTGCTGGTAGAGCTTCCAGCCCATGTTGTAGACGTCGATCGCGGAGCGGTTGGCGTCCAGGTAGAAGACCTTGTTAACGACCGTCTCGACGAGGTCGACGTCGTGGGAGATCACGATGAAGCCGCCGCGGTAGGTCTTCAGGTAGTCCCGGAGCCAGACGATCGAGTCGGCGTCGAGGTGGTTCGTGGGCTCGTCGAGGAGCAGGGTGTCGGCGTCCGAGAAGAGGATGCGGGCCAGCTCGACGCGGCGGCGCTGACCACCGGAGAGGGTGTGCAGGGGCTGGCCGAGCACGCGGTCGGGCAGGCCCAGCGCGGCGGCGATGGTGGCGGCCTCAGCCTCGGCGGCGTAACCGCCCTTGGTGAGGAACTCCGTCTCCAGGCGCTCGTACTTCTTCATCGCCTTCTCGCGGGTGGCGCCCTGTCCGTTCGACATGCGCTCCTCGTTCTCGCGCATCTTGCGCAGGACCGAGTCGAGGTCGCGGGCGGAGAGGATGCGGTCGCGGGCGAGGACGTCGAGGTCGCCGGTGCGCGGGTCCTGCGGGAGGTAGCCGACCTCGCCGGAGCGGGTGATGATGCCGCCGGCGGGGGTTCCTTCACCGGCGAGGCACTTGGTGAGGGTGGTCTTGCCCGCTCCGTTGCGGCCGACGAGACCGATGCGGTCGCCCTTGGCGATACGGAAGGAAGCGGACTCGATGAGGAGGCGGGCGCCGGCGCGCAGCTCGATGCCGGAGGCGGTGATCAAGGAAAAACTCCAGGGCGGTATGGACGGCGGAAGGGACGGACGGAGAGATTTCTTCGACGCCGTCTAATGCACAAGGAGAGATGCCATAGACCCAGTCTAACGGTCGCCCGCAACTACTTTTCTGGCGCGGCCTCCGCCGCCGGGCCGGGCATTGTTCCGTCACCGGGCCGGGTGTTGCGAAGCGGTGTGCGACCGGGCGCGATCCGGCCGAGATCGTCCACGGCGACCAGTTCGGTGGTCCAGGAGGCGGCGGCGCCGCAGGGCTGCGCGACCAGCAGCGCACCGCCGGTGCGGGCGGTGCGGCGGGCGTCGAAGGCGCAGCCGGGCGCGGCGGGCAGCACCCAGCGCAGGTCTCCGTCGACGGTGCGGTACGCCGCGATGCGCTGCGGGGTGACGACCGCGAGCATTCCGGTCCCGGGGCCGAGGGGCTGGAGGACACCGGTGGCGCGGCCGGGCCCGCCGGCCGCGAGCCGGTGGGCGAGGCCGGGGACGGCGCGGTGCCAGCGGACCGTACGGCCGGTGGTGCGGGCGGTGTCGGTGACCAGCCCGTCGCTCCACAGGGCGAAGGCGTGGCCGGACGCCGGGCGCACGGCGAGAGGGCGGCGCCCCAGGCGGGTGTGCGTCCAGTGCCGCCGCCCGGTCCTCCCGTCGTACGCCTCGACCGCCTCGCCCGTGATGCGCAGGGCGGGGTCGGGGCGGGCGGCTGCGCTGTGAGCGGTGAGCCGGTCGCCGTACGGGGCGGGCCGGGCCTGGTGGGCGGCGGTGACCAGCGGCAGGGCGAGTGCGGCGGTGGCGAGGGTGAGTGCGATGCGCAGGGCGCGGCCGGGTGGGACACGGGAGGCTCGCGGGGGCCGGGCGGTCGGCGTACGGGGATTCGCGGAACCGGGGCCGGCACCAGCCGGCGCGGCCGTTGGCGTGCTGGCAGTCACGAGTCCCCCTAGCGGCGCCGCCCATGGTCAGGGACAGAACGTAGCCGCGGGCGCCGGGGGCGGGGCGGCGGGCCCGGCCGACACGGCGGGACGGGGCGGCCGCGCCCCTCGTTCGGCCCTGTCCGTGGCGCTGCGGGCGAGGGACGGAAGCGGATCGACCGGAGATCACCTCGGATCGGCCGAACGCCTGCGCCCGGCGAGAAGTCGCGTTGTCAGTGGCCGGTGCGAGACTGAGATCCACGTCACACTCCGCGCATTCGACGAGAGGATGAGGTGATCGGCATGGCCGGTGCACCGAGCATGTACCCCACGGTTCTCTACAAGGACGCCAAGGCCGCGATCAGGTTGCTGAAGGACGGCTTCGGCTTCCGGGAGGTGGCGCTCTACGAGAGCGAGAGCGGCTACGTCGAACACGCGGAACTGGCCTACGGCAACGGTGCGGTGATGGTGGGGTCGCACGGCCGGGAGGGCGTCTTCGCCAAGGCCATGGCGGACGCGGGCCCGGTGGGTGTGTACGTGGTGGTCGACGACGTGGACGCGCATCACGCGCGGGCGGTGGAGCACGGGCTGGAGATCCTGATGCCGCCGACCGACCAGGACTACGGCTCCCGGGACTACATGGCCCGGGACCCCGAGGGCAACATCTGGAGCTTCGGCACGTACACCCCGGCGATCGGCGGCTGACACCGCGAGGGGCCACGGGCGCTCGCCCCTGCCCGGCCTCGGTCCGGTCGCGCGACCGGACCGAGGGCGGACGGGAGCCCGCCGCGCGGGGAGAGGCGCCACCGAGGCCGAAGTGCGGGAGGCGGGGCCCGTCCCGGTGCTACACGCCGCCCGTGTGGACCTGGAACGCCGCCCTGCGGACCGCCTTCGCCAGGGCCGGGTCGGGGTGGGCCGCCGCCAGGGCCACCAGGACCTGGACGGTGCGGGGGTGCCCGATCGCCTGGACCTCCTCCAGCAGCGCCGGGACGGTCGACTGCACCGCCGCGTCCAGGTGGCGTACCAGCAACTGGGTCTCGCCGTGGTCCGCGACGGCCGCGGCCGTGTCGACCCACAGCCACGTCGACTCCTCGCGGGTGAGGGTCTCGTGGGCGTCCTCGGGATCGGCGCCCTCGTACTCCGCCAGCCACAGCAGGGCGTAGGGCCGCAGCGAGCTCTCGTCGGCCGCGGCCCGTACGGCGGACTCCGCCGGGGCGCCGACGACCCGCAGGGCGTCGAAGGCGAGTCCGCGCAGCAGCGCGTCCTGGCCGCGGGCGGCTTCGAGGAGCTCGGTGACGGCGCTGGAGACGGTTCGGGCGGCGAGCCAGGCACGGTATTCGGCGCGCGCCGGGCCCGGCGTCAGGCGGGCGCAGCCGCGCAGCATGTCCTCTGCGGACTGCTCGATGTTCCCCGCCGGGCTCTGCGCGGCGACGCAGATCTGTTCGAGCTTGACCCACACCGCCCAGTTGCCGAGGGCGGTCAGTGTCGCCAGCCCGGGGCCGAGGGTCAGGGCGCCGACCGCGGCCTGGCCTTCCAGGGCCCAGTCGAGGAGCCGGGGAAGGGAGACGGCGGGGGGCGGGGACGAGGGAGTGGGCACCTGGTGCGGCTGCGGTCCGTACGGGACCTCGCAGCGCTCTTCGCGCAGCTCGGCGACGCGCTGTTCGAGCAGGTCGAGCAGGGCCGGCACCTGCACCGGACCCGCCGAGAGCTGAAGGAGGGAGAGCACCTGGGGGACGGCTTCCACGACCTCGGCCACGGCGGCGGCGGCGATGCCGTCGGGCGCCGGGTGGACGATCGACCACGCGTCGAAGAGCGCGACCCAGCCGCGCAGCACGGCCGCGTCGTCACGGTCCCACGCGCGCAGCCGCCAGCCGGGCCGGGTGCGGTCGCCGTGGAGTTCGATGAGGCCGGCGAGCCTGGCCCTGTCCCAGCCCGCGCGCACCTGGGGCGCAGTCAAGTCCAGCTCGGCGCCGGCCTGTTGGACGGCGGCGGCGGAGAGTGCGCCGTCGCGGCCCGGCTCGACGCGGGACGCCGCGCCGCGCGGCGACGGCGAGGCCCAGCGTGCGACCCGTACGGCGTCGGCGAGCACGGCCCTGGCCTGACGGGCCAGTTCGGCGGGGGGCGGGGTGCCCTCGGGGGCCTCGGTGCCGGGCGGGTACGCCGGTTCGTCACGGCCTGGGGTCCGCCCTGAGAAGTCAGGGGGAGGGCAGCGGCGAGGGGTCGCGGGCGGACAAGTCGGAGCCTGGAGTCGCGCGGGGTACGGGACGTCACGGAGAGCAGTCTCTCCGCTCACGCCCCGAAAGCCCAAACGGAATCGAACTTGCCGTTCGTGGACGGCACCTGGCCGGAACCTTTCCCCACCGGAAGGTCCGGATATTCCGGGCGGCGGAAGGGGCGCGGCCTACATCAAGGGGGTGAGGAAGCGGCGCAGAACCTCTTCGTACGTGGCCGGGTCGGCATTCCACATGGCCGCGTGCGGGGCGCGCGGGGTGGTGTGGAGGACGGCCAGATCGGGGAGCAGCCGGACGAGTTCGCGCGAGGTGTGCCAGGGGGCCACGGTGTCGTCCGGCCCGTGGAAGACCAGGGTGGGGACGCGCAGCCCGCCGGGGCCGGTCGCTTCGCGCAGGCGGTCGCCGTGCACTCCGGTGCGGCCCTGCACGGCCCGGACGGCGAGCGGCAGCAGTACGCCCGGCGTGCGCCGGGAGGCCGCCAGGGCTCGCACCGTGGCCTCCCAGTCGAGGACCGGGGAGTCGAGCACGAGGCCGCTGACGCGGTCGCGGAGCGGGGACCGCGTCGCGGCGCGCACGGCCATGGCCCCGCCCGTGGACCAGCCGTGCAGGATGACGCGCTCGGCGCCGCGGCGGACGGCGTAGCGGATGGCGGCGTCCACGTCGCGCCACTCCGAGTCGCCGAGGTGGCCGAGGCCGCCCGGCGGCCTCGGGGCGCCGGCGTCGCCCCGGTAGGCGAGACCGAGGACCGGGAAGTGGTGGGCCCGCAGGAAGGGCATGAGGTTCATGGGGTGTTCCCGGGTGGTGCCCAGGCCGTGAACGGTGATCACCCAGGTGCCGCGGGCGCCCGGCAGGAACCACGCCGGCAGCGGACCGAGTTCGCCGGGCACGTCCACATCGGCGTGCTGCGCGCCGAGTGCGGTGCGCGGATCACCGACGTGGAGCTGCGGGGTGAGCCGTACCCGGGCGCCGGGAGCGAGCGTGCCGCGGGTGACGCGTTCCAGGCGGCGTACGACGGTGTCAGGGGTGTGCGGCACGTTCTCGACCACGGGGCCGACGACCGCGTGGATGCCGGGCCCCTCGATGCCGTACGTGCCGGGGCGCAGGGACGCCAGGCAGCGCCTGAGCGTGATCCGGCCCGCGGCGGTGGAGTGGACGGTGAGCCGGGGATCGGACGGCAGCGGCCGGCCGGCCCCCGCGCTGAGCGCCGCGTCGCCCGCGTAGCGGCCGATCGCGACCGCTGCCGCACCGGCGCCGATGAGTGTGGTGACGGCCGCTGCCGTCGCTGTAGCCGGGCGCACCGCTCCAGTGTCCGCATCCGGCGGGCGCGGGGCCAGTGGGCGGGGGCCGGACGGTTCCGCGGCGGGCGCCGGCAGCGCGGTGAAATGTCAGCCGCGCTGCCCGTAGCCGCGCAGCTTCTCCTGCACTTCGCGCACCTGGCCCTCGGACAGCAGGGACGGTTCCCGGCCGGGCACGGAGGCGGCGGTGAGCCAGAGCCTGCACATCCATTCCAGCTGGGCGGTGCGGTCGTATGCCTGGTCGAGCGTGTCTCCGTAGGTCACGGTGCCGTGGTTCCGGAGCAGGCAGCCCGAGCGGTCGCGCAGGGCGACCAGCATGTTCTCGGCCAACTCCGGCGATCCGTAGACGGCGTACGGGGCCGTGCGGACGGGGCCGCCGAGAGCCGCGGCCATGTAGTGCACCAGCGGCAGCTCGGGCACGAGGGTGGAGACGGCCGTGGCGTGCACGGCGTGGGTGTGGACGACGGCCCCGGCGCCCGTCGCGCGGTAGACCGCGAGGTGCATCGGGAGCTCGCTGGTGGGGGTGAGGCTGCCCAGGACCTGCTTCCCCCCGAGGTCCACCGCCACGGCGTCCTCCGGCCGCAGCCGGTCGTACGGAACCCCGCTCGGGGTGACGAGGACGAGCTCGCCGACGCGTACGGACACGTTGCCCGAGGTCCCGACGACCAGCCCTTCGCGCACGGTCCTGAGTGCCGTGGCCACCAGCTCTTCCCAGGCCCGTTCGATCGCGGTCCGCCGCTGTCCGGTCGTGTCAGCCGTGTCAGTCATGCGGAGATCCTGCCAGCGGGGGCACCGGCCTGCCGGGTGACCAGAATCTCTTCCACGGGCCCCGGGCCGCCAGAGATCGTCGCGAGGGGCCGACGGGCCCCCGAATTGCCCGGTTCGCAGCCCTTCCGGGGCTAAGCGGAATGCGCGGGAGCCGCTTCGGGTCACCACACCGCCCGACCCAGTTCACCTTCCGTTCACTCAGGTTGCCTACGTTCCACGTGCCACTGACGTCAAACGATTGCCTGGGTAAATGGAACACATCACCTTGCTGCTCGCGATTGTGATCGTGACAGCTCTAGTGTTCGATTTCACGAACGGTTTCCACGACACCGCGAACGCGATGGCTACGACCATCTCGACCGGTGCCCTGAAGCCCAAGACGGCGGTGGCCATGTCCGCCGTGCTCAACCTGGTCGGCGCGTTCCTGTCCGTGGAGGTCGCCAAGACGATCTCCGGGGGACTCGTCAACGAGAGCGGCATCACCGTAGAAGTGATCTTCGCGGCGCTGGTCGGCGCGATCCTCTGGAACCTGCTGACGTGGCTGATCGGCCTGCCGTCCAGTTCCTCCCACGCACTCTTCGGCGGCCTCATCGGCGCCACCCTGATGTCCGTCGGCGCCTCCGGCGTCAACGGCGACGTCGTCGTCACCAAGGTCCTGCTGCCCGCGATCGCCGCGCCCCTCGTGGCCGGTCTCGCCGCGCTGCTGGCCACCCGGCTGACGTACAAGCTCGCCGGCAAGGCCGACGAGAAGGCCACCGCCAAGGGCTACCGGGCCGGTCAGATCGCCTCCGCCGGTCTCGTCTCGCTCGCCCACGGCACCAACGACGCGCAGAAGACGATGGGTGTCATCACCCTCGCCCTCGTCACCGGCAACGTCATCGCCCCCGGCTCGAACCCCCCGATGTGGGTCATCGTGTCCGCCGGTGTCGCCATCGCGCTCGGTACGTACCTGGGCGGCTGGCGCATCATCCGCACCATGGGCAAGGGCCTCACCGACCTGCGTCCCCCGCAGGGCTTCGCGGCCCAGACCAGCGCCGCGACGGTCATCCTGGCCTCCTCGCACCTGGGCTTCTCGCTCTCCACCACCCAGTCCTGCTCCGGCGCCGTCATGGGCGCGGGCCTCGGCCGCAAGGGCGGCGTGGTCCGCTGGTCCACCGCCACCCGGATGTTCGTCGCCTGGGGCCTGACGCTCCCGGCCGCGGGCCTGGTCGCAGCCGCCGCCGAGTTCCTCACCGGTCAGGGCACCTGGGGCATCATCGCGGTCGGCGTGCTGCTGGTGGGCGGATCGGCCGTCATCTGGGCCCTGTCGCGCCGCAAGCCGGTCGACCACACCAACGTCACCGACGACGAGATTGGCGAGCCCGCCGGTGTGGTCACCACCGCGATGGCGGCCATCAGCGTGCCGCCCACGGCCGGTGCCCTCGCCGCCGAGGACCTCAAGACCACCATCCCGGCCCCGGCCGGCAGCTCCGCCGAGCCGGCCAGCCCGGCCGCGGTGTAAGGACAGGGACACAGCAGCATGAAGATCGACTGGGCAGCTCTCGGCTCCGTATTCGGCGTGAGCCTCGTGGCCACCGTCGTACTGGTTGGCCTGTTCACCCTGGGCATCGTGGGTCTCTCCAAGCAGGAGAGCGCCTCCGCACAGAGCGGCGGCTCCGCCGTCCTGGCCCGCACCGGCGCGTACGCCTGCTTCGCGCTGTGCGCGGCGGCCGTGACGTACGGGATCTATCTGATCGTCGTCTGACGCGCCGCCCTCAATCCGGGCAAACCGTCACAGAGACCGCCCCGCCACCGGCCCTCAACAGCCGGTGGCGGGGCGGTCTCTGTGTGCCTCAGCACACTCTCCCGTCGCAGGTCAACGGCAAGTTGACGGCGTTCGCGGAGCGTGGTGGACTTCCGGAGCCGAATACGGCGGCACGAGAGGAAGCCCGGTGCGAATCCGGCGCGGTCCCGCCACTGTGACCGGGGAAGACGAAGAGGTCCCCGGAAGCCAGGAACTCTCACCGCCGGTCACGTCGAACCAGGGCGCGGACCCTGAGTGAGGACATACCGCCATGCCCGGCTGCCGTTCAGTCATTCCTGTGAGTACGACCCGTTCGCTTCGAGGCGCATCGGCCTGCTGAGCCATGCGTGCCGATCGCATCTTCGCGTACGGCGCCACCGCCGGTCTGATCGGCGACCTCGTTCTCGGTGATCCTCGCCGTGGGCATCCGGTCGCCGGTTTCGGCCGGGCCGCGGGCGCCGTCGAGTCCCTGCTGTGGCGTGACCACCGAGGGTGGGGCGCGGTGCACACCCTGGTGTGCGCCGGAGGCGCCGCCGCGGCCGCCGCGCTCGCCTCCCGCGCCGTGCGCCGCTCCCCCGCCGCCGCCGTCGCCCTGACCGCCGCGGCCACCTGGGCCGTCGTCGGCGGTACGTCGCTGGGCCGCGAGGCCCGGGCCGTGGGCAGCGCCTTGGAGGCCGGTGACGTCGAGGTCGCCCGCGAACGCCTCCCCCACCTGTGCGGGCGCGACCCGCAGTCCCTGGACGAGCGGCAGATCGCCCGCGCCGTCGTCGAGTCCGTGGCCGAGAACACCTCGGACGCGGTCGTCGGCGCGCTGGTGTGGGGCGCCCTGGGCGGTGTGCCGGGTCTGGTGGCGTTCCGCGCCATCAACACGCTCGATGCCATGGTGGGACACAAATCGGCCAAATACCTCCGCTACGGCTGGGCTTCGGCCCGCCTCGACGACGTGGCCGGCTGGCCGGGCGCTCGGCTGACCGCCGCGCTCGCGGTCGTCGCGGGCGGCGACCCGCGCGGCGCGGTGCGCGCCTGGCGCGCGGACGCCGGCAAGCACCCGAGCCCCAACGCGGGTCCCGTGGAGGCCGCGTTCGCGGGCGCCCTCGGGGTGCGGCTCGGCGGGACGCTCTCGTACGCGGGCCGGGTCGAGCACCGGCCCGTGCTCAACGCCGGGGGCCGGCCCGTCGGCGTACCGGACATCGAGCGGGCGGCGCGGCTCTCGCGCCGCGTCGGGGCGCTCGCGCTGGCGGCGGCCGTCGGGGGGCGGCTGGCGCTCGGGGCGCTGCGGCGCGGTGCGCGCGGTGGCATACGTACAGGAAAGGGACACGCATGAGCGGTTCACTGGGGGGCGGTCTGCTCGTCGCGGGGACCACGTCCGACGCGGGCAAGAGTGTGGTGACGGCCGGGATCTGCCGGTGGCTGGTGCGCCGGGGGGTCAAGGTCGCGCCGTTCAAGGCGCAGAACATGTCGCTCAACTCGTTCGTGACGCGCGAGGGCGCGGAGATCGGCCGGGCGCAGGCCATGCAGGCGCAGGCGGCGCGCGTGGAGCCGACGGCGCTGATGAATCCCGTGCTGCTCAAGCCGGGCAGTGACCGCAGCAGCCAGGTGGTGCTGCTGGGGAAGCCGGTGGGCGAGATGAGCGCCCGGGGGTTCTTCGGGGCGTCCGGGGCAGGGGCGCAGCCGCGATCAGGCGCTGTGTCCGCCGGGAGAACTCTGTACGGGGGCCGCCAGGAAGCGCTGCTCGGGACCGTGACGGACTGTCTGCGGGAGTTGCGGGGCACGTATGACGCTGTGATCTGCGAGGGGGCGGGCAGTCCGGCCGAGATCAATCTGCGGCGTACCGACATCGTGAACATGGGCATCGCGCGCGCGGCCCGGTTCCCGGTGGTCGTCGTCGGCGACATCGACCGGGGCGGGGTCTTCGCGTCCTTCTTCGGTACGACCGCGCTGCTGAGCCGGGAGGACCAGGAGCTGGTGGCCGGCTACCTGGTCAACAAGTTCCGCGGCGACGTCTCCCTGCTGGAACCCGGCCTCGACATGCTGGAGGGGCTGACGGGCCGGCGCACGTACGGTGTGCTGCCGTACGCGCACGGCCTCGGCATCGACGAGGAGGACGGGCTGCGGGTGTCGCTGCGGGGCGCCGTACGGGAGTCGGTCGTCGCCCCGCCGGTCGGGGAGGACGTGCTGCGGGTCGCCGTGTGCGCCGTGCCGCTGATGTCCAATTTCACGGACGTCGACGCGCTGGCCGCCGAACCGGGCGTGGTCGTGCGGTTCGTGGACCGGGCCGAGGAGCTCGTCGACGCCGATCTCGTCATCGTGCCGGGCACGCGCGGGACCGTGAAGGCCCTGGAGTGGCTGCGCGAGCGCGGGCTCGCCGCCGCGCTGGCGCGGCGGGCGGCGGAAGGCCGTCCCGTGCTCGGCATCTGCGGCGGCTTCCAGCTGCTGGGTGAGCGCATCGAGGACGACGTCGAGTCGAAGGCCGGGACCGTGGACGGGCTCGGACTGCTGCCGGTGCGCGTGCGGTTCGCCGTCGAGAAGACCCTGGCGCGGCCGGTCGGGACCGCTCTGGGCGAGCCCGTCGAGGGATACGAGATCCATCACGGGGTCGCCGAAGTACTGGGCGGTGATCCCTTCCTCGACGGCTGCCGGGCCGGTTCCGTCTGGGGCACCCACTGGCACGGCTCGCTGGAGAGCGACGCGTTCCGGCGCGCGTTCCTGCGCGAGGTGGCCGCCGCCGCCGGCCGCCGCTTCGTACCGGCACCTGACACCTCGTTCGAGGCGCTGCGCGAGGAGCAGCTCGACCGCCTCGGCGACCTGATCGAAGAACACGCGGATACGGACGCGCTGCTGCGGCTCATCGAGTCGGGCGCGCCCTCAGGACTTCCCTTCATCGCACCTGGAGCGCCCGCATGAGCACTGCGACCGAGAGCACTTCGAGCACCGAGACCGAGCACACCGTGCTGTTGCTGTCCACCGCCGACACCGACCTGCTGGCGGCCCGCGCGTCCGGCGCCCCGTACCGGATCGGCAACCCGACGCGTATCGACGCGGCGGCCGAACTGCCGGCGCTGATCGAGGGCGCGTCCGTCGCCGTCGTGCGGCTGCTCGGCGGCAAGCGCGCCTGGGAGGACGGGCTCGCCGTCCTGAAGGCGTCGGGGATCCCGACCGTGCTGCTGGGCGGCGAGACGGTGCCCGACGCGGAGCTGATGGCCGAGTCGTCCGTACCGGCCGGTGTCGTCGCGGAGGCGCTGCGCTACCTCGTCGAGGGCGGGCCGGGGAACCTCGTCGAGCTGGCCAGGTTCCTGTCCGACACCGTGCTGCTCACGGGCGTGGGCTTCGCGGAGCCGCAGAAGATGCCCGAGTGGGGCGTCCACGGCACGCGCGCGTACGACGCGGACCGCCCGACGGTCGGCGTGCTCTTCTACCGCGCCCACGAGCTGTCCGGGAACACGTCCTTCGTCGACGTACTGTGCGAGCGGATCGAGGCGCACGGCGCCAACGCCCTTCCCGTGTACTGCGGTTCGCTGCGCAGCGCCGACCCGGAGCTGTACCAGGAGCTGGGCAGGGCCGACGCGCTGATCGCGACGGTCCTCGCGGCCGGCGGCACGCGCGCCAGCGACGCCTCGGCGGGCGGGGACGACGAGGCGTGGGACATCGGCGCGCTCGCGGACCTCGACGTACCGGTGCTGCAAGGGCTGTGCCTCACGTCGTCGCGCGCCACCTGGGAGGCGTCCGACGCGGCGCTGTCGCCCATGGACGCGGCGATGCAGGTCGCCATCCCCGAGTTCGACGGGCGGCTCATCACCGTCCCGTTCTCCTTCAAGGAGCAGGGCGAGGGTGACGTGCCGGTGTACGTCGCCGATCCCGAGCGCGCCTCGCGGGTGGCGGGGATCGCCGTACGGCACGCCCGGCTGGCCCGCAAGCCGAACAAGGACAAGCGCCTCGCGCTCGTCTTCACGGCGTACCCGACGAAGCACTCGCGCGTCGGCAACGCGGTCGGTCTCGACACCCCCGCCTCCGCGATCCGGGTGCTCGACGCCCTGCGCGACGCGGGCTACGGGGTGGAGGGCCACCCCGACAACGGCGACGAGCTCATCCACCGGCTCATCAACGCCGGTGGCCACGACGTGGAATGGCTGACCGAGGAACAGCTCGCCGCCGCGCCCGCGCGCGTGCCGCTCGCGGACTACCAGGCGTGGTTCGACAAGCTGGAGCCGGAACTCCGCGACGGGATGCTGGAGCACTGGGGCGAGGCGCCCGGTCAGCTGTACGTCGACGGGGACGAGATCGTGCTGGCGTCGCTCCAGTTCGGCAACGTCGTCGTGATGATCCAGCCGCCACGCGGCTTCGGCGAGAACCCGATCGCGATCTACCACGACCCGGACATGCCGCCGTCGCACCACTACATGGCGGCGTACCGGTGGCTGGAGAACAGTTTCGGCGCGGACGCGATCGTGCACATGGGCAAGCACGGGACGATGGAGTGGCTGCCGGGCAAGGGCCTCGGCCTGTCGGCGGGCTGCGGGCCGGACGCCGTGCTGGGCGAGCTGCCGCTGATCTACCCGTTCATCGTGAACGACCCCGGTGAGGGCACGCAGGCCAAGCGGCGCGGGCACGCCACGGTCGTGGACCACCTGGTGCCGCCGATGGCGCGCGCGGACACGTACGGCGACCTGGCGAAGCTGGAGCAACTGCTCGACGAGTACGCGCTGGTGAGCGACCTCGACCCGGCGAAGGCGCCCGCCGTACGGGCGCAGATCTGGACGCTGGTGACGGCGGCGCAGCTCCACCACGACCTGCATCTCGACGAGCAGCCGGACGACGACGACTTCGACGAGTTCGTCATGCACATCGACGGCTACCTGTGCGAGATCAAGGACGTGCAGATCCGCGACGGCCTGCACATCCTGGGCGGCGGTCCGGAGGCCGAGGCGCGGGTGAACCTGGTGCTGGCCGTGCTGCGGGCCTCGCAGGTGTGGGGCGGCAAGGCCAACGCCCTGCCGGGGCTGCGCGCCTGCCTGGCCGAGCACTTCGGGCTGGTCGAGAAGGAGCTGCTGGGCGAGCCGGGCGCACCGGTCAAGGTGGCGGACGGGCTGACGGCGCTGGTCGACGGTCCCGCGCGTACCGGCGCGGACGCGATCGACCTGCTGGAGCAGCTGTGCCGGCGGCTCGCGGAGGGCATGGAGGAGCGGCGCTGGGACGCGGCCGAGGCCGCAGGGCTGGTGACCGAGGTCCTGGGCGTCGAGCTGCCGGACGCGGTGGCCGTGCTGCGGTTCGCGTGCGACGAGGTCGTGCCGAGGCTGGCCCGTACGACGGACGAGATCGGCAACATCCTGCACGCGCTGGACGGCGGTTACGTACCGGCCGGGCCTTCCGGGTCGCCGACGCGCGGCCTGGTGAACGTGCTGCCGACCGGGCGCAACTTCTACTCCGTCGACCCCAAGGCGATCCCGTCGCGGCTCTCCTGGGAGGTCGGCCAGGCGCTCGCCGACTCGCTGGTGGCCCGGTACCTGACGGACACCGGCGACTACCCGAAGTCGGTCGGCCTGACCGTGTGGGGCACGTCCGCGATGCGCACCCAGGGCGACGACATCGCCGAGATCCTGGCGCTGCTGGGCTGCCGTCCGGTGTGGGACGACGCGTCGCGGCGCGTGACCGGCTTCGAGATCGTGCCGCTGGACGAGCTGGGGCGCCCGCGCATCGACGTGACCGTGCGGATCTCCGGGTTCTTCCGGGACGCGTTCCCGCACGTGGTGGGGCTGATCGACGACGCGGTACGGGCCGTGGCCGAGCTGGACGAGCCCGCCGACCGCAACTTCGTGCGCGCGCACGCCGACGAGGACACCGCCGAGCACGGCGACCGGCGGCGCGCGACGGCCCGCATCTTCGGCTCGAAGCCGGGGGCCTACGGCGCCGGCCTGCTGCCGCTGATCGACGCGCGCAACTGGCGCTCGGACGCGGACCTGGCCGAGGTGTACGCGGTGTGGGGCGGCTACGCGTACGGGCGCGGCCTGGAGGGGAAGGCGGCGCGCGGCGACATGGAGACGGCGTTCCGCCGGATCGCGGTGGCCGCGAAGAACGTCGACACCCGCGAGCACGACCTCGTCGACGCCGACGACTACTTCCAGTACCACGGCGGCATGGTCGCCATGGTGCGGCACCTGACGGGTGAGTCGCCCGAGGCGTACGTGGGCGACAGCGCGACGCCCGACCAGGTGAAGACCCGGACGCTGGGCGAGGAGACGCACCGCGTGTTCCGCGCGCGGGTGGTCAACCCGCGCTGGATGGCGGCCATGCGCAGGCACGGCTACAAGGGCGCCTTCGAGATGGCCGCCACGGTCGACTACCTCTTCGGGTACGACGCGACCGCCGGGGTCGTCGACGACTGGATGTACGAGAAGTTGTCGAGCGAGTACGTCTTCGACCCGGAGAACCGGGACTTCATGAAGAAGTCCAATCCGTGGGCGCTGCGCGGCATCACGGAGCGGCTGCTGGAGGCGGCCGAGCGCGGGCTGTGGGCCGAGCCGGACGCGGAGACCCTGGAGCGGCTGCGGGCCACCTACCTGGAGCTCGAAGGCGATCTGGAAGGCGACGACGCGTGAGCGGGCCGAAGTGCGTTCCGGGTGCCCTGAACCAGCTTGAAGTGGAGGCTTCCTCTTGAGTACGCCGTACCCCTTTACCGCCATCGTCGGGCAGGACGACCTGCGGCTCGGACTGCTGCTGAACGCCGTCTCGCCCGCCGTCGGCGGTGTGCTCGTGCGCGGCGAGAAGGGCACCGCCAAGTCGACCGCCGTGCGCGCTCTGGCCGCGCTGATGCCCGAGGTGGCGGTGGTCGCCGGGTGCCGGTTCTCCTGCGACCCCGGCTCCCCCGACCCGGCGTGCCCGGACGGGCCGCACGAGGCCGGGGGCGGCGTGTCGCGCCCCGCGCGGACGGTCGAGCTGCCCGTCGGCGCCTCCGAGGACCGGCTGGTCGGCGCGCTCGACATCGAGCGGGCGCTGGCCGAGGGCGTCAAGGCGTTCGAGCCGGGTCTGCTGGCCGACGCCCATCGCGGCATCCTGTACGTCGACGAGGTCAACCTGCTGCACGACCACCTGGTCGACCTGCTGCTGGACGCCGCCGCCATGGGCGCGTCGTACGTGGAGCGCGAGGGCGTGTCCGTGCGGCACGCCGCGCGGTTCCTGCTCGTCGGGACCATGAACCCCGAAGAGGGCGAGCTGCGGCCGCAGTTGCTCGACCGGTTCGGCCTGACGGTGGAGGTGGCCGCCTCCCGCGAGACCGACCAGCGGGTGGAGGTCGTCCGGCGCCGGCTCGCGTACGACGACGACCCGGCGGCCTTCGCCGCGAAGTGGGCCGGCGAGGAGGCGGCGCTGCGGACCCGGATCGTGACCGCGCGGGCGCTGCTGCCCGAGGTGCGCCTCGGCGACGGGGCGTTGCGGCAGATCGCGGCCACCTGCGCCGCCTTCGAGGTCGACGGGATGCGGGCCGACATCGTGATGGCCCGTACGGCGACCGCGCTGGCGGCCTGGGCCGGGCGCACCGACGTACTCGCCGAGGACGTACGGCAGGCCGCGCTGCTCGCGCTGCCGCACCGGCGGCGGCGCAACCCCTTCGACGCGCCGGGTCTCGACGAGGAC
Organism: Streptomyces agglomeratus; assembly: GCF_001746415.1. NCBI lineage: Bacteria > Bacillati > Actinomycetota > Actinomycetes > Kitasatosporales > Streptomycetaceae > Streptomyces > Streptomyces agglomeratus. The sequence goes on along the minus strand of NZ_MEHJ01000001.1, from coordinate 6,078,390 downwards.
AGGCTCGACGACACGCTGGAGCAGAACAGCGGCTCGGACGACGACGATCCCGACCCGGACCCCGACGGGCCCGGCGGGGGCGGCCAGCCGCCCCAGGGGGACGGTGACGGTTCACCCGAGACGCCGGACGGGGACGAACCGGGCGAGGCCGAGCCGGAGGCCGGTGAGGGGCAGCACGCGCCCGCCGCGTCGGGCGGCGAGCAGGCCGCCGCGGGCGCCGGGGAGCCGTTCCGTACGAAGACGCTGAGCGTGCCGGGTCTTGGCGAGGGGGCGGCCGGGCGCCGGTCCCGTGCCCGCACCGAGCACGGCCGTACGACCGGGGCGCGCCGGCCCCGGGGGGCGCTCACCAAGCTGCACCTCGCGGCGACCGTGCAGGCCGCCGCGCCGCACCAGCGGGCGCGCGGGCGCAGCGGACCCGGTCTGGTGGTGCGGCGGGACGATCTGCGGCAGGCGACGCGGGAGGGGCGCGAGGGGAACCTCGTGCTGTTCGTCGTGGACGCGTCCGGGTCGATGGCCGCCCGGCAGCGCATGAGCGCGGTGAAGGGAGCCGTGCTGTCGCTGCTGCTCGACGCGTACCAGCGGCGGGACAAGGTCGGGATGGTCACGTTCCGGGGCAAGGACGCCGAGCTGGTGCTGCCGCCGACGTCGTCCGTCGACGCGGCCGCCGTCCGGCTGGAGTCGCTGCCCACGGGCGGCCGTACGCCGCTGTCCGCCGGGCTGCTGAAGGCGCACGACGTACTGCGGGTGGAGCGGCTGCGGGACCCCTCGCGGCGGCCGCTGCTCGTGGTCGTGACCGACGGGCGGGCGACGGGCGGACCGGAGCCGGTGGCGCTGGCCGCCCGCGCGGCCCGGCTGCACGAGGTGGAAGGCGTCGCCTCGGTGGTCGTGGACTGCGAGTCGGGGCCGGTGCGGCTGGGGCTCGCCGGTGAGCTGGCGCGCGAGCTGGGCGGTACGGCCGTCACGCTCGACGAGCTGCGGGCCGACAGCATCGCCGGGCTCGTCAAGGACGTACGGGAAACCAACAGGAGGGCGGCCTGATGCCGCAGGGACAGCCGAGCGTCGTACCGGACGACGGACTCACCACGCGCCAGCGGCGCAACCGGCCGCTGGTCGTCGTGCACACGGGCATCGGCAAGGGCAAGTCGACCGCCGCCTTCGGGCTCGCGCTGCGCGCCTGGAACCAGGGGTGGCCGATCGGGGTGTTCCAGTTCGTCAAGTCGGCGAAGTGGAAGGTCGGCGAGGAGAACGCGCTGAAGGTGCTGGGCGCGAGCGGCGAGGGCGGGTCCGTCGCCTGGCACAAGATGGGCGAGGGCTGGTCCTGGGTCCAGCGCGACGCGCAGCTCGACAACGAGGCGGCGGCGCGCGAGGGGTGGGAGCAGGTCAAGCGCGACCTGGCGGCCGAGACGTACAAGCTGTACGTGCTCGACGAGTTCGCCTATCCCATGCACTGGGGCTGGGTGGACACCGACGAGGTGGTCGAGGTGCTGCGGGACCGCCCCGGGACCCAGCACGTCGTGATCACCGGGCGCAACGCCCCGGAGAAGCTCGTCGGGGCCGCCGATCTGGTGACCGACATGTCCAAGGTCAAGCACCCGATGGACGCGGGCCAGAAGGGGCAGCGGGGCATCGAGTGGTAGCACGTCTCGTCGTCGCGGCGCCGTCGTCGGGCAGTGGGAAGACCACGGTCGCGACGGGGCTGATGGCTGCCTTCGCGGCGGCCGGGCTCGCCGTGTCCCCGCACAAGGTGGGGCCGGACTACATCGATCCCGGGTACCACGCGCTGGCGACCGGCCGCCCCGGACGCAACCTCGACGCGTACCTGTGCGGTACGGAGCTGATCGCGCCGCTCTTCGCGCACGGCGCGGCCGGGTGCGATCTCGCCGTCGTCGAGGGCGTGATGGGCATGTACGACGGGGCTTCCGGGCACGGCGAACTGGCGTCCACCGCGCAGATCGCGAAGCTGCTGCGGGCGCCGGTCGTGCTGGTGGTCGACGCGTCGTCGCAGTCGCGGTCGGTGGCGGCGCTGGTGCACGGTTTCGCGTCCTGGGACCCCGAGGTGCGGATCGGCGGCGTGATCCTGAACAAGGTGGGGTCCGCGCGGCACGAGGAGTTGCTGCGGGAGGCACTGGACGCGTCGGGCGTACCGGTGCTGGGCGCCCTGCGGCGCGAGCGTCAGGTGCGGACGCCCTCCCGGCACCTGGGTCTCGTCCCGGTCGCCGAGCGGCGGGCCGAAGCGGTCGAGGCGGTCGCCGCGCTGGCGGAACAAGTGCGGGCGGGCTGCGACCTGGAGGCGCTGCTGGCCCTGGCGCGCAGCGCTCCGGAGCTGGGCGTGGACGCCTGGGACCCGGCGGGCCGGGTCGGGGGCGCGGTGAGCGGGCGGCCGGTGGTCGCCGTGGCGTCCGGGGCGGCGTTCACGTTCTCGTACGCCGAGCACGGCGAACTGCTCGCCGCCGCCGGCGCAGAGGTCGTGCCGTTCGACCCGCTCCGCGACGAGCGGCTGCCCGAGGGGACGCGTGGGCTCGTCGTCGGCGGCGGGTTCCCCGAGGTGTACGCCCCGGAGCTGTCCGGCAACGAGCCGCTGCGCGGGGCCGTCGCCGAACTGGCGTTGTCCGGGGCGCCCGTTGCCGCCGAATGCGCCGGGCTGCTCTATCTCGCGCGCTCCCTCGACGGGCAGCCCATGTGCGGGGTGCTCGACGCCGAGGCGCGCATGTCGGAGCGGCTGACGCTGGGGTACCGCGAGGCGGTCGCCGTCTCGGACAGTGCGCTGGCCGCCGTCGGAACCCGGCTGCGGGGACACGAGTTCCACCGCACGGCCGTCGAGCCCGGGGCGGGTGCGGCTCCCGCGTGGGGGATGCACCTGCCGGAGCGGCGGGTCGAGGGGTTCGTACAACTGGGTGTGCATGCGAGTTATCTGCATACCCACTGGGCCGCCGAGCCAGGCATGGCCAAGAGATTCGTCGAGAGGTGCACGGGATGAGCGGGTTGAGCGGCATGAGCGGGGCGAGTGGCATGAGCGGGTCGCGCACGAGGCTGACCGGGGTCGGTGTCGGTCCCGGGGACCCCGAGCTGGTGACCGTGAAGGGCGTCAACGCCCTGCGGGACGCGGCTGTCGTGGTCGTACCGGTGATGGACAGCGGCGAGCGGGGCCGGGCCGAGGCCACCGTCCTGCATTACGTCGACGAGTCCAAGGTCGTGCGGGTCGTCTTCGCGCTCAACGAGCGCGAGGACCGCACGCGGCGCGAGGCCGCCTGGGACGCGGCCGGCTCGCGGGTCGCCGAACTGCTGCGGGCGAACGGCTCGGTGGCGTTCGCGACGATCGGCGACCCCAACGTGTACTCGACGTTCACCTATCTCGCGCAGACGATCGCGGGCCTGGTGCCGGGGACCGACGTGGTGACCGTGCCGGGCATCACCGCCATGCAGGATCTGGCCGCCCGCAGCGGGGCCGTACTGACGGAAGGGACCGAGCCGTTGACGCTCGTTCCCGTGACGGCCGGTGCGGCTGTGCTCAAGGAGGCCCTGGAGGGCCCCGGGACGGTCGTGGCGTACAAGTTCGGGCGGCTCGCGGGCGAGGTGGCGACCGCGCTGCGCGAGACCGGGCGTACCGAGGACGCGGTGTGGGGTTCGGCGCTCGGGCTGCCGGAGGAATCGATTCGGCCCGCCGCCGAGCTGGCCGAGGGCGGGTCCCTGCCGTACCTCTCCACCCTCATCGCGCCCGCGCGGCGCGACGGCGGCCGCGGGGGCAAGTTGTGAGATCAGTGCGCGATGCCCACCACCAGCCAGACGAAGGCCACGCCCGCGACGGTGCACAGCAGTGTGGAGCGGGCCGGGTGGGCGTGGTGGGCCTCGGGCAGGATCTCGGCGGCGGCGAGGTAGAGCAGCGCGCCGCCGAAGAAGCCCAGATAGCTGCCGAGAAGTTCCTCCGGAAGGGTGAAGAGCAGAGTGGACGCCGCGCCGGCCACCGGGGCCGCCGCGTCCGCGAACAGCATCGCCACGGCCTTGCGGCGCGCGTTCCCGTACACACTGGTGAGCGTGTACGTGTTGAATCCGTCGGCGAAGTCGTGAGTGACGACGGCGAGCGCGACGGTCGTCCCCATGCCGTCACCGACCTGGAACGCGGCGCCGATCGCGATGCCGTCCATCAGGCTGTGGCCGACCATCGCGCCCGCTGCCGTCAGCCCCACCTGAGGCACTCGTGCTCCCGTCGCCCGGCCGCCGTCGCTGGTGGAGGCGGTTGGCGCCGCCAGGTTGTGCGCGCCGTGCGCCGCCTGGCGTCCGGCGAGCAGCCGCTCCACCAGGTGGGCCACCAGGAAGCCGCCGACGAACAGCAGGAGTGCCTGCGGTACGCCGAACACTTCGCCGCCCGCCGCGTCCATCGCCTCCGGCAGCAGTTCCAGGCCGACGACGCCGAGCATCAGCCCGCCCGCCAGGCCCAGCACGAGGTGGCGGCGGTCGGTGACGCGCAGCGCCACCCAGCCACCGAAGAGCGTCATGAGGAACGCGCCGAGCGCGACGAACACCGCCATGTGCTCTTGCTAGTCGATTGACCCCCCGCTCCGCACATCCGAGTTCACACCCGCTTCACCCCTGAATCCCGAGAGGAACCCCCTGATGGCCGATGCCCCACCGGCAAGGTGACCTTCGTGGGCGCCGGCCCCGGCGCCGCCGACCTGCTGACGTTCCGTGCCGCGCGTGCCATTTCCGACGCCGATGTCGTGATCTGGGCGGCGAGCCTCGTACAGGCCGAGATCCTGGAGCACGCGCGCGAGGGCGCCGAGATCCTGGACTCCGCCGCGATGTCCCTGGAGGACGTGGTGGCGGTGTACGAGCGGGCGCTGCGGGACGGGTTGAAGGTGGCGCGCGTGCACTCCGGCGACCCGGCGCTGTGGGGCGGCACGCAGGAGCAGGTCGACCGGTGCGACGAACTCGGCCTGGACGTCGAGATCGTGCCGGGCGTCTCGTCGTTCTCGGCGGTCGCCGCGATCGCGCAGCGCGAGCTCACGATTCCGGAGGTCGCCCAGTCCGTGATCCTCACCCGGCTCGGCGGCGGCAAGACGCCGATGCCGCCCGGCGAGGAGGTACGGGAGTTCGCGCGGCACGGCACGACGATGGCGATCTTCCTGTCGGCCGCCAGGTCCGGCCAGCTCACGGCGGAGCTGCTGGAGGGCGGGTACCGGACGGACACGCCGGTCGTCATCGCGTACCAGGTCACCTGGCCCGAGGAGTTGGTGCTGCGCTGCACCGTCGCCACGCTGGAGGAGACCGTGAAGGAGCACAAGCTCTGGAAGCACACGCTCTTCCTGGTCGGCCCCGCGCTCTCGGCCTCCGGTACGCGCTCGCACCTCTACCACCCGGGCCACTTCCACGGCTTCCGGCGGGCCGACCGCACCGCGCGGGCGGCGCTGCGCGAGGCGCGCAAGTCCGCGGGGGCGGGCGTCGAGGTGACGGCGGAGCCGGGGGCCGGGAAGTCCGGCTCATGATCACTGTTTTCGGTACGGGCACGGGCGCTCCGCTCTCCCCCGGCGCCCGTACGGCGCTCGACGCCGCCGGGCTCGTTGTCGGCGGGCGGCGCCACCTGGACGCCGCCGGGCTGCCCGACGGCACGGCCCGGGTGGTGCTGGGGCCGCTCGCGCCCGCGCTGGACGCGGTGGCGGAGCACCTCGCCAAGGAGGCGGACGGCGGCGGGGGCGGGGTCGTGGTGCTGGCCTCGGGCGATCCGGGGTTCTTCGGGATCGTGCGGGCTCTGGCGGAGCGGTTCGGTGCGCACGCCCTGGACGTACGGCCGGGCGCGCCCTCGGTTGCGGTCGCCTTCGCGCGGCTCGGGCTGCCGTGGGACGACGCGGTGGTGGTGAGCGCGCACGGGCGTGCGCTGCGTACCGCCGTGAACGTGTGCCGGGCGCACCCGAAGACGGCCGTGCTGACCGGGCCCGGCGCCGGACCCGCCGAACTGGGCGCCGCGCTCGCCCGTACCGGCATCGCGCGCACCCTCGTCGTGGCGTCCGCGCTCGGCGACGCCGACGGGGGCGAGAGCGTCGAGCGCCTCTCCCCCTGCGAGGCGGCGGCGCGCGACTGGCCGGCGACGGTCAGCGTCGTCGTGTGCCTGGACGAGTCACGGGCACTCGCGCCGGCGCAGCGGACGGTCGCCGGGCGGGGCATCGGTCCCGCCCAGTGGGCGCTGCCCGAGGCCGCGTTCGAGCACCGCGACTCGATGATCACGAAGTTCGAGGTACGGGCACTGGCGCTCGCCCGGCTCGGCCCGCGCCTGGGCGACCTGGTGTGGGACATCGGGGCGGGTTCGGGGTCCATGGCCGTGGAATGCGCGCGGCTGGGAGCGGCGGCGATCGCGGTGGAGAAGACCTGCGACGGCGTGGAACGTGTCCGGGCCAATGCCGCCGCCCACGGCGTGGACGTACAGACCGTGCACGGCGCGGCGCCGACGGTGCTGTCCCAACTGCCCGAGCCCGACGCGGTGTTCGTCGGCGGCGGCGGGCGTGAGCTGCCCGCCATCGTGGCGGCGTGCGCGCGCCGCGCGCGGCGCACCGTCGTGGTCGCGCTGGCGGCGCTCGACCGGGTGCCGGCGGTACGGGCGGCCCTGGCGTCCGCCGGGTTCGAGCCCGAGGGCGTACTGCTCCAGTCGTCGCGCCTCGCGCCGCTGCCCGGGGACGTGACCCGGCTCGCGGCCGCCAACCCTGTCTTTCTGCTGTGGGGCCACCGCCCCGCGGAACCGGCAAGTGAAGGAGCAGTTCAGTGATCGGCCTCATCTCCGCCACGGCGGCAGGCGCCGCGGCCCGCGACCGGCTGGCCGCGGCCTGGCCCGGTCGTACGCGGGTGTACGACGGCCCGGTGCGGGAGGCGGTCGGGCGCGCCTTCGCGGAATGCGACCAGCTGGTGTGCTTCCTCGCCACGGGCGCGGTCGTACGGCTCGTCGCCCCTCTCCTCTCGGACAAGGGGTCCGACCCGGGTGTGGTGTGCGTCGACGAGGCGCAGCGCCACGCGGTGTCGCTCGTCGGCGGCCACGGCGGCGGCGCGAACGAGCTGGCGCTCGCGGTGTCGGGCGTCCTGGGCTGCGCCCCGGTGATCACGACGGCCACGGACGCCACGGACATACCCGGACTGGACACCCTGGGCTGGCCAGTCGAGGGCGCGACGGCGGCGGTGACCCGCGCGATCCTGGACGGCGCCCCGGTCACGCTGGACGCGGACGCGGTGTGGCCGCTGCCGCCGCTGCCGGGGAACGTGACCCCGGCGGGCGGGGCGACACGCGTGGCGCCCGGCGCGGGCACCGGCTCGGCGCCGGAGCACGACCGCGCCGCCGGCGCGGAGCCCGCGGAGCCCGCCGTGAGCCTGGCCGAGGCGGCCGCGATCGCCGCCGTGCCGGTGGGCGGGCTGCCCGGCGCCATGGCGGCGACCGTCGCGGCCGGTGTCGTCGCCGAAGCGGCCGTCGCCGACGCGGCGCAGGAGCGGTCGCCGGACGCGCCCGCCGTGGTGCGCGTCAGCGACCGCCTGCTCGGGCTCGGGGAGCGCGAGGTCGTGCTGCGGCCGCCGTCGCTCGTCGTCGGCGTGGGCGCCAGCAAGGGCGCGCCCGCCGACGAGGTGTCCGGGCTGATCGAGGAGACGCTGGCGCAGGCGGGGCTCTCGGTGCCTTCCGTCGCCGCGCTGGCGACCGTCGACGCCAAGGCCGAAGAGGCCGGGATCGTCGAGGCGGCGGCCCGGCTGGGCGTGCCGCTGCGGACGTACGCCGCCGAGGAGCTGGCCCGTATCGACGTGCCGAACCCCTCGGGGGCTCCGCTCGCCGCCGTCGGCACACCCTCCGTCGCGGAGGCGGCCGCGCTCGTGGGCGGCGGTGAACTCCTCGTCCCGAAGCGGAAGTCGGCCCCCGAGGGCCGCGCCGCGATGGCGACCTGCGCCGTCGTCCGCAAGGAACCGCGCGGCCGTCTCGCGGTCGTCGGGCTCGGCCCGGGCGCACGTGATCTGCTGACGCCGCGCGCCCGCGACGAGATCCGGCGCGCCTCGGTGCTCGTCGGACTCGACCAGTACGTCGACCAGATCCGCGACCTGCTGCGACCGGGCACCCGGGTGCTGGAGTCGGGGCTCGGCGCCGAGGAGGAGCGGGCCCGTACCGCCGTCGCCGAGGCACGCGCCGGGCACGCGGTCGCGCTGATCGGGTCGGGTGACGCGGGGGTGTACGCCATGGCGTCGCCCGCGCTGGCCGAGGCGAGCGACGACATCGACGTCGTCGGCGTACCGGGGGTGACGGCGGCGCTCGCGGCCGCCGCGATCCTGGGGGCGCCACTCGGCCACGACCACGTCTCGATCAGCCTCTCCGACCTGCACACGCCGTGGGAGGTCATCGAGCGGCGCGTACGGGCGGCGGCGGAGGCCGACATCGTCGTGACGTTCTACAACCCCCGCAGCCGGGGCCGCGACTGGCAGCTCCCGAAGGCGCTGTCGATCCTGGCGGAGCACCGCGAGCCCACCACGCCCGTCGGTGTCGTACGCAACGCCTCACGACCGGACGGAACAAGCCGCCTCACCACGATCGCCGCCCTCGACCCGGCGACCGTCGACATGATGACCGTCGTGGTCGTCGGCAACACCGCCGCCCGCGAGATCGCCGGCCGCATGGTGACCCCGCGCGGCTACCGCTGGCAGACGGAGGGTTCGTGATGCAGAGGCTTGTCCATCCCATCGAGCAGGAGTCCTTCCGGCGCCTGCGTTCCCGCCTCGACACCTCGCACTTCGCGCCGCTGACGCGGGCCGTCGTGGAGCGGGTCATCCACTCCGCGGCGGACCTGGAGTACGCCACCGACCTGGTCTGCGACGAGCGCACGCTCGAAACCGCGCACGCCGCGCTGCACGCCGGGGCGCCGGTCGTCGTGGACGTGGAGATGGTCGCGGCGGGCATCACCCGGCGCGAGACGGTGTGCCGGCTGAAGGAGGCCGTGGCAGGCCCCGGTCTGACCCGCAGCGCGCACGCGGTCCGGCTGGCGTACGAGCAGGTCGGACCCGGCGCCCTGTGGGTGATCGGGTGCGCCCCCACCGCACTGGAGGAGCTGCTGCTCCTGAACGCCGAACCCGCGCTCGTCATCGGCCTGCCCGTGGGCTTCGTCGGTGCGGCCGAGTCCAAGGCGGCGCTGCGCGACAGCGGGCTGCCTGCCGTCAGCAACGTGTCGGAGAAGGGCGGTTCGGCGGTGGCGGCCGCCGCGCTGAACGCCCTGCTCTACACCCCTGTCACCACCCCCACCCCCCTCACCAAGGAGAACGCGTGACCACCGCGCCCCCCGCACTGCTGATCGCCGGCCACGGCACCCGGGACGACGCCGGAGCCGGAGCCTTCCGTGACTTCGTCGAGGAGCTGGGCCGGCGTCACCCCGAACTGCCCGTCGCCGGCGGCTTCATCGAGCTGTCCCCGCCGCCGCTCGGCGACGCGGTGACCTCCCTGGTCGAGCGGGGCGTCTCGCGCTTCGCGGCCGTGCCCCTGATGCTGGTGTCCGCCGGTCACGCCAAGGGCGACATACCGGCCGCGCTGTCCCGCGAGAAGGAGCGCCACCCGGGCATCTCGTACACCTACGGCCGTCCGCTCGGCCCGCACCCGGGTCTGCTGGCGGTGCTGGAGCGGCGGGTCGACGAGGTCCTCGGCGACCTGGACCGGTCCGAGGTGACCGTGCTGCTGGTGGGCCGGGGCTCGACCGATCCGGACGCCAACGCCGAGGTCTACAAGGCGGCACGACTGTTCTGGGAGGGACGTGGGTATGCGGGTGTGGAAACCGCATTCGTCTCGCTCGCCGCGCCCGACGTGCCGAGCGGGCTCGACCGCTGCACGAAGCTCGGGGCCAGGCACATCGTGGTCCTGCCGTACTTCCTCTTCACCGGGATCCTGCCGGACCGGGTGCGGCAGCAGACGCGGGACTGGGCAGAGGCGCACCCCTCGACGGGGGTCGTCTCGGCTGATGTGATCGGCCCCACCGAGGAGTTGATGGACCTCGTGATGGAGCGCTACCGCGAAGCCGTGAAGGGCGACATCCGCATGAACTGCGACACCTGCGTCTACCGGATCGCGCTTCCCGGCTTCGAGGACAAGGTGGGGGCACCGCAGCAGCCGCACTTCCACCCCGACGACGACGGCCACCACCATCACCACCACCCAGGCAGCCATGCCCACGCCCACTGACGCGGCGTCGGCCGGCGCCGCCGCTCATGATCTGCGGCATCACGGCGACGCCGAGGTGCGGGAAGGCGATCTCACCGATCTGGCGGTCAACGTACGGGCGGACACTCCCCCGGCCTGGCTGAAGGCCCGGATAGCCGCGTCCCTCGACACACTCGCGGCCTACCCGGACGGGCGGGCCGCGCGCGCGGCGGTCGCGGAGCGGCACGGGCTGCCGGTGGAGCGGGTGCTGCTGACGGCGGGCGCGGCGGAGGCGTTCGTGCTGCTCGCGCGGGCGCTCCCGGTGCGGCGGCCCGTCGTCGTACACCCGCAGTTCACGGAGCCGGAAGCGGCGCTGCGGGACGCGGGGCACGAGGTCGGGCGCGTCCTGCTGCGCGAGGAGGACGGCTTCCGGCTCGACCCGGCGGACGTACCCGAGGACGCGGATCTGGTGGTGATCGGCAACCCGACCAACCCGACGTCGGTCCTGCATCCTGCGGACACCATCACCCGGCTCGCCCGCCCCGGTCGGACCCTGGTGGTCGACGAGGCGTTCATGGACGCGGTGCCGGGCGAGCCGCAGGCGCTGGCGGGGCGTACGGACGTGCCGGGGCTCGTGGTGCTGCGGAGTCTGACGAAGACGTGGGGTCTGGCGGGTCTGCGCATCGGGTACGCCCTGGCCGGTCCGGGGACGATCGGCGCGCTGGAACGGGCTCAGCCGCTGTGGCCGGTGTCGGCGCCGGCGCTGACCGCCGCGCAGGCGTGCGTCGGTCCGGCGGCGCTCGCGGAGGCGACGCGGGCGGCGCACCGGGTGGCGGCCGACCGGGCGCACCTGCTGGCCGGGCTGGCGGAGTTCGAGGAGGTGCGGGCGGTGGAGGCGGCCGAGGGCCCGTTCGTACTGGTACGGATGGCCAGGGCCGACGCGGTACGGGTACGTCTGCGGAGCCTTGGCTTCGCGGTGCGGCGCGGGGACACCTTCCCGGGACTCGGCCCCGAGTGGCTCCGCCTGGCCGTACGCGACCGGGCGACGACGGGCCGCTTCCTCCAGGCCCTGGACCAGGCTCTGACGCTGGTGGGGCGCTGAGGCGCTTCTCCTGACCGCCGGTGTGCCGGTTGCGGTCACTTTCGGTCCGTCCCGCGTTCGAGGACCGGGGAGGACCGGGGAGGACCGGGGCAGCACGGCGGGTTCGGGGAGGGGCGGGCAGGGAAAGGTCCACAGGACCCGGCCCCGCTCGCCCCTTCCCCCGTGTCAGGCCCCGCCGTGGGAGCGCCGCTTCCTCGCCAGTGCCAGTACGCCGCCGCCCGCCGCCAGCAGCAGCGCCGCTCCGCCGGCCAGGTACGGGGTGGTCGAACTTCCGCCCGTCTCCGCGAGGTTCGCCTCGGTCGCCGTCTGGGGCTTCACGTCCGGGGCGGAGGGGGCGGAGGGGGCGGACGGGGCGGCAGGGGCCGCGGGCTCGCTCTTGGGTTCGTCCCTGGGCTCCTCCTTCACTGCCGCCGCTTTCGGCGACTGGCAGGTGGCGCCCGCGAGCGTGACCGTGCCCTCGACCTCGGCGACGTTCAGCTTGAGCGGGTTGACCGACACCTTGAGTTCGAGAGCGGTGGCAGCCGCCGTACGTGACGTCGTGTGCGTCTTCGACAGGTCGAGCGTCACCACGCCCACCGCCGGCACGTCGACCCGTGTCGGCCCGCCCGCCGACAGCGTGACCTTCTTCCCGAGCACCGTCACCGCGCCCAGCACGTTCGACTCGGCCACCGGCTGCCCGCCCGCCTCGCACAGCGCCTTCGAGGTGACCTTCTCGACCTCGATGAGCGAGAGCAGCGGCAGCCCCGGAACGTGCACCCTGGCGTGCGCCAGGTTGACGTACCCCTCGGCCTTGTGCGCGTCGGCCGTCGCCTTCGCCGTGGCCACGTCGGCGCGCAGCACGCTCACCGCCCTGCCCTGCTCCACGCCGTCCAACTGGACCGTCAGGGCGGTCTTCTCGGCGTTCCCCGGCGCCTTGACCTCGTTGAGCGCGGCCGTCAGCGGCACGTTGACGCTCTTGTTGAGCAGGGAGACGTCGAGCCCGGTACGGAGCACGACGGCGCTCGCGGTGCCCCCGCCGTCACCGCCGGTGGCGTGCGCCGCCGGGGCGGCGACGAGCAGGCTGGCGGGGCCCGTGGTCAGGGCGAAGGCGGCAGCGGAGGCTACGGACCGGCGCACGGACCGGCGTACGGACCGGGCTGCGGACCGGCGTACGGGCATGCTGAAGAAGGTGCTGTTCAAGGCGGTGGAACCCCCACAAGTGACGCGGCGCCGCCCGGCGCACTCCACGGGGACACGTGGGCGCCGGGGCGGCTGAGACACAGGAATACTTACGCACTTGGAGTGAACGGTCAGCTACCTGGGGTCACTTCACTCCATCGAGGGGTTTCCGATCCCGCATTCGAATTGAACGCCGTACGCGCGCACGTCCGTTCCCGTCGGTCAGCCCGCGACGATCCGGCCGTTCAGCACGATGTGGCGCGGTGCCGCGAGTACGCGCACGTCCGCCCGGGGGTCCTCGTCGTACACCACCAGGTCGGCGGGCGCGCCCTCCTCCAGCACCGGCCGCCCGAGCCACTTCCGTGCTCCCCACGCGGTGGCCGACAGGGCCTCGATCGCGGGGATGCCCGCCTTCACCAGCTCCGCGACCTCGTCCGCCACCAGGCCGTGGGCGAGGGACCCGCCCGCGTCCGTGCCGACGAAGACCGGGATGCCCGCGTCGTACGCGGCGCGGACGGTGTCGTACCGGCGCGCGTGCAGGTCCCGCATGTGTCCTGCCCAGCGCGGGAACTTGGCCTCGCCGCCGTCGGCGAGGTGCGGGAACGTCCCGATGTTGACGAGGGTGGGGACGATCGCGACGCCGCGCTCCGCGAAGAGCGGCACGGTGTCCTCCGTCAGGCCCGTGGCGTGCTCGATGCAGTCGATGCCCGCTTCCACGAGGTCGCGCAGCGACTCCTCGGCGAAGCAGTGCGCGGTGACCCGGGCGCCGAGCCGGTGCGCCTCCGCGATGGCCGCCTCGACCTCGCCGCGCGGCCAGCAGGCGCCCAGGTCGCCGGTCTCCCGGTCGAGCCAGTCGCCGACGAGCTTGACCCAGCCGTCCCCGCGCCGCGCCTCCCGGGCGACGTACGCCACCAGGTCGCCCGGCTCGATCTCGTGCGCGTAGTGACGGATGTAGCGGCGGGTACGGGCGATGTGCCGACCCGCCCTGATGATCTTCGGGAGGTCCTCGCGGTCGTCGATCCAGCGGGTGTCGGACGGCGATCCGGCGTCGCGGATCAGCAGCGTGCCCGCGTCCCGGTCGGTCAGCGCCTGCTTCTCGCTGGTGGCCTCGTCGACCGGGCCGTGCCGGTCGAGCCCGACGTGGCAGTGCGCGTCGACAAGACCGGGCAGCGCCCAGCCCCGCACGACGGAGACATCGGCGTCACGCACACCCGCGGGCCGTTCGTACGTGACGCGGCCGTCCACGGCCCACAGCTCGTCCCGTACGTCGTCGGGCCCCGCGAGGACCCGGCCCTTCACCCGCAGCACCATGCCATCACTCATGCACAGCACTCTACGAGGGGCCGGTTACGCTCGGCCGGGGAAGACCGACCACTGATCCACCGGCGTACACGTGAGGTACGCCTCCCCCCGACGCACCGATCCGAAGACCGAAGAGAGCCCCGCCGTGACACATCCGCTTCTGGACCTGGCCCCGCTGACCGCCGCGCACTTCGCGGCCGTCGAACGCCGGGTCGCCTCGCTGCTCTCCACCGAGCAGGACGTGGTGATCATGCAGGGTGAGGCGCTGCTCCCCCTCGAAGGGTGCATTCGCGGCGGCGCCCGCCCCGGTTCGGCCGCGCTGAACGTGGTGACCGGACCGTACGGGCAGACCTTCGGCAACTGGCTGCGCGACTGCGGCGCGGCCGTCTTCGACCTGACCGTGCCGTTCGACACGGCGGTCACCGCCGAGCAGATCGCGCGGGCGCTCGACGAGCATCCGGAGATCGACTTCGTGTCCCTGGTGCACGCGGAGGCAGCGACCGGCAACACCAATCCGGTCGCGGAGATCGGTGAGGCCGTACGGTCCCACGGCGCCCTCTTCATGCTCGACGCAGTCGCTTCGGTGGGCGCCGAGCCGATGCTTCCCGACGCGTGGGGCGTGGACCTGTGCGTGATCGGGGCGCAGAAGGCGATGGGCGGGCCGGCCGGGGTCTCGGCGGTGTCGGTGAGCGAGCGCGCGTGGGAGCGGTTCGCCGCGAACCCCGCCGCTCCGCGCCGGTCGTACCTCTCCCTCCTGGACTGGAAGCAGCGGTGGATCGACGGCGGCCGCAAGGCGCTGCTGCACGCACCGGCGCAGCTGGAGATGCTGGCGCTGGAGGCGTGCCTGGAGCGCATCGAGGCGGAGGGGCTCGGCGCGGTGCAGGCCAGGCACCTGGCCGCCGCCTCGGCCACCCGCGCGGGCGCGCTCGCGCTGGGCGGGGGCCTGGAGCCGTACGTCCGCACGGCGCGGGAAGCGGCGCCGGTCGCCACGACACTGCGCACGCCCGCCGGGGTCGACGCGTCGGAGGTCGTCGCGAAGGCGCTGGGCGCCGACCCGTCGCTGCCGCTCATCGCGGGCGGCGGGGCACTGTCCAAGGAGATGATCCGGGTCAATCACTACGGAATCGATGCCACACGGGGTGTGGTCCATTCGTCACTCGCCGCACTGGGTGCGGCATTGAGTGAATGCGGCGGGCAGGGTGTCGACTTCGATGCTGCCCGCAAGGCCGTGGCGGAAACCTGGCCCAGCGAATAGATTCCTTGAATTCAATGAACTCCGGATAACGGGAAGCTGCTTTATCAGTGCAGCTTCCCGTTTTCTTCTGCCCGCTTTCCCCGACCGTAAACGCCCGAGTTTCAACAAGGGTTCGCGGGCGTTTTGATCATGTGACTGACCCCACATTCAAAGAGATTTGCCCGGTTATTTCCGGTCAAATCGCCCGCAATTGCAGTGTGCTCGCGCTAAGTGCGGTCTCGCGCGATAACACAGAAAGAGCCCTCACCCAACCCCTTCCGACGATGCGCTTTTTGAATTTGCTCGGTAAATTTCCTCGGCATGACCGCCGCACCAGCAGACCTTGCAAGTGCCCGAAGCGAATTCCAGCAGATCGAAGCTCCGCGAGTGGAGGACGGAGCCGCGATCTGGCGCATTGCCCGCGACTCCCAGGCCCTGGACCTCAACTCCTCGTACAGCTACCTGCTGTGGTGCCGCGATTTCGCGGCGACGTCCGTCGTGGCCCGGGACCGCCCCGGCGGCGAGCCGGTCGCGTTCATCACGGGCTACGTACGCCCCGAGCGCCCCGAGACCCTCGTCGTCTGGCAGGTCGCCGTCGACCACGACCACCGCGGCCGCGGACTGGCCGGCACGCTCCTGGAGGCGCTGACCGAGAAGGTCGCCGCCCGCCTCGGGGTGAAGACGATCGAGACGACCGTGACCCCGGACAACACCGCGTCCAACCGGCTGTTCACCTCGTTCGCCGAGCGCCGGGGAGCGTCCCTGGAGCGCGAAGTGCTCTTCGACGGCGGGCTGTTCCCGGAGGGAACCCACCTGCCCGAGGTGCTGTACCGCATCGGCCCGATCACTCCCTGATACGCGCCGGTACGCCCTGACAGGCGTCTCACCCCCTCCCCCCTCGTTCTTTCACCACCCTCTCTCCCAGGAGACCGCCGTGACCATCACTCCCCCCGCCCTGAGCGTCTTCGAGACCCTGGAATCCGAGGTACGCAGCTACTGCCGCGGCTGGCCGGCCGTGTTCGACCGCGCGCAGGGCAGCCACCTGCACGACGAGGACGGCCACACGTACCTCGACTTCTTCGCCGGCGCCGGGTCACTGAACTACGGCCACAACAACCCGGTGCTGAAACGGGCGCTGATCGACTACATCGAGCGCGACGGCATCACGCACGGCCTGGACATGGCGACGACCGCCAAGCGCGCCTTCCTGGAGACGTTCGAGAACGTCATCCTGCGACCGCGCGACCTGCCGTACAAGGTGATGTTCCCGGGCCCGACCGGCACCAACGCCGTCGAGGCCGCGCTGAAGCTGGCCCGCAAGGTCAAGGGCCGCGAGTCGGTCGTGTCCTTCACCAACGCCTTCCACGGCATGTCGCTCGGCTCGCTCGCCGTCACCGGCAACGCGTTCAAGCGGGCCGGGGCCGGTATCCCGCTGGTGCACGGCACGCCGATGCCGTTCGACAACTACTTCGACGGCACCGTCGAGGACTTCCTGTGGTTCGAGCGGCTGCTCGAGGACCAGGGCTCCGGCCTCAACAAGCCCGCCGCCGTGATCGTCGAGACCGTACAGGGCGAGGGCGGCATCAACGTCGCCCGCGCCGAGTGGCTGCGCGCGCTCCAGGACCTGTGCCACCGCCAGGACATGCTGCTGATCGTCGACGACATCCAGATGGGCTGCGGCCGTACCGGCGGCTTCTTCTCCTTCGAGGAAGCCGGCATCACGCCGGACATCGTCACCCTGTCGAAGTCCATCAGCGGCTACGGCATGCCGATGTCGCTCTGCCTCTTCAAGCCCGAGCTGGACGTGTGGGAGCCGGGCGAGCACAACGGCACCTTCCGCGGCAACAACCCGGCCTTCGTCACCGCCACCGCCTCGCTCAACACCTACTGGGCCGACGGCCAGATGGAGAAGCAGACGCTGGCCCGCGGCGAGCAGGTCGAGCGGGCGCTGCTGGCCATCGCCGACGAGAACGCCGGGGCGGGCGTCAGCTTCCGGGGCCGCGGCCTGGTCTGGGGCCTGGAGTTCGCCGACAAGGACCGCGCCACGGCGGTCTGCCGCCGCGCCTTCGAACTCGGCATGCTGCTGGAGACCTCGGGTCCCCAGAGCGAGGTCGTGAAGCTGCTGCCGGCCCTCACCATCTCCCCCGACGAACTGGACCAGGGGCTGCGCATTCTGGCGCGCTCCGTCCGCGAGACCGCCTGACGGTTCTCCGCGGCAACGAAGTAACGAAGTACCAGAGAAGGGCTCAACGCACCGTGATAGTCCGATCGTTCAAGGACATTGAGGGCACCGACCGTCATGTGAAGGCCGCCTCCGGGACCTGGGAGAGCAAGCGCATCGTGCTCGCCAAGGAGAAGGTCGGCTTCTCGCTGCACGAGACCGTGCTGTACGCGGGTACGGAGACGTCGATGTGGTACGCGAACCACATCGAGGCCGTCCTGTGCACGGAGGGCGAGGCCGAGCTGACCAACGACGAGACCGGCGAGACCCACTGGATCACGCCGGGCACGATGTACCTGCTGGACGGCCACGAGCGCCACACCATGCGCCCCAAGACCGACTTCCGCTGCGTATGCGTCTTCAACCCTCCCGTCACCGGACGGGAGGACCATGACGAGAACGGTGTCTACCCGCTGCTGACCGAGGAGGTCTGAATCATGACCGACGTACTGACCGCACGCACCGAGACCCCCCGCGCCGACCTCTACCCGACGCGCGGCGCCGCCGAGGTGATCACCCCCCGCCAGGACCCGGTCGTCTGGTCGCCGCAAGGCGCGCCGGGGCCCATCGAGCCCGCCGACCTCGCGGGCTTCGAGCGGGACGGTTTCCTCGCCATCGACCAGCTCATCACCCCGGAAGAGGTGTCGCTCTACCGGGCGGAGCTGGACCGGCTGATCGGCGACCCGGGGGTGCGGGCGGACGAGCGCTCGATCATCGAGCCCAAGTCCCAGTCTGTACGGTCGGTCTTCGAGGTGCACCGCATTAGCGAGGTGTTCGCGCAGCTGGTGCGCGACCCGCGGGTGGTCGGCAGGGCCCGGCAGATCCTCGGCTCGGACGTGTACGTCCACCAGTCGCGGATCAACGTCAAGCCCGGCTTCGGGGCTTCGGGCTTCTACTGGCACTCGGACTTCGAGACGTGGCACGCCGAGGACGGTCTGCCGAACATGCGGACCGTGTCCGTCTCGATCGCGCTGACCGAGAACTACGACACCAACGGCGGCCTGATGATCATGCCGGGGTCGCACAAGGAGTTCCTGGGCTGCGCCGGTGAGACGCCCAAGGACAACTACAAGCGCTCGCTCCAGATGCAGGACGCCGGCATCCCGTCGGACGAGGTGCTGACGCGCATGGCGGACCGCCACGGCATCAGGCTGTTCACGGGCAGGGCCGGCTCGGCGACCTGGTTCGACTGCAACGCGATGCACGGCTCGGGCGACAACATCACGCCGTACGCGCGCAGCAATGTCTTCATCGTCTTCAACAGCGTGGAGAACACGGCGGTCGAGCCGTTCGCGGCGCCCGTGCCGCGGCCCGACTTCATCGGCGCGAGGGACTTCACGCCGGTGAGGTGAGACCGGGGCCGTGAGGGACGACGGTCACGCGGGGCGGGCGGGACAGGTTCGGTGGAACCGGTCACGCCCGCCCCGCGTTCTGGGCTCAGGGCTCAGGGCTCGGGCTCGGACTCGGGTCCGGGCTCGGGTCCGGGCTCGGGTCCGGGCTCGGGCTCCGCTCAGGCTGCCAGCGCCGGGTAGTCGGTGTACCCCTTGTGGTCACCGCCGAAGAAGGACGCCGGGTCCGGGGTGTTGTACGGGCCTTCGGTCCTGAGCCGGGCCGGCAGGTCCGGATTGGCGAGGAAGAGCGCTCCGAAGGCGACGAGGTCGGCGACGCCCTCCTCGACGAGCGCGAGCGAACCGTGGTCCGTGGGGCCCTCGGTCGCCGGGTTGAGGATGAACGCGCCGGAGAACTTCGCCCGCAGCTCCAGCGTCAGCTCCCGCACCTGCGGCCCGGCCTCGACCGCGTGCAGGTACGCGATGCCCAGCGGGGCTATCGCCTCGACGAGCGCCGGGTAGACGAGCTCGGCGTCGGTCTCGGCCATGTCGTTGTACGGGTTGGCGGGCGAGATCCGCAGGCCGGTCCGGTCGGCGCCGACGGCTTCGGCGACCGCCTTGGTGACCTCAGTGGCGAAGCGGACGCGGTTCTCTACGGAGCCGCCCCACTCGTCGGTGCGCAGGTTGGTGCTGGTGGAGAGGAACTGCTGGATCAGATAGCCGTTGGCGCCGTGCAGCTCGACCCCGTCGAAGCCGGCGTCGATGGCGTTGCGGGCGGCCGCCGCGAAGTCGGCGATGGTCGCGCGGACCTCGTCGCCCGTCAGCTCGCGCGGGGTGACGAAGTCCTTCATGCCCTCGGCGGTGTAGAGCTGACCGGCGGCACGAACGGCGGACGGGGCGACCGGGACCAGCCCGTCGGGCAGGAGCGAGGGGTGGCCGATGCGGCCGGAGTGCATGAGCTGTGCGAAGATCCGGCCGCCCGCGGCGTGCACCGCGTCGGTGACCTCGCGCCAGCCGGCGATCTGCTCCGCGCTGTGCAGGCCGGGGGTGAACGGGTAGCCCTGGCCGACGACGGAGGGCTGGACGCCTTCGGTGACGATCAGGCCGGCGGAGGCACGCTGGGTGTAGTACTCCGCCGTGAGCTCGGTGGGTACGCCGCCCTCGCCGGCGCGGCTGCGGGTCATCGGAGCCATCACGACGCGGTTGGCCAGTGGGGTGCCCGAGAGGTCGAACGTATCGAATGCGGTGGTCATGGCAGAAGCCTCCGAAAGAGATATGTGGTCGGCCAAGTAATCCGGCGAGAGCCACTGTAGCGCATTACTTGGCCGACCAAGGTAAAGTTGGCTCCGACAGTTCCGACAAGGAGTTCCTATGAAGGCCGACCCCGCCTGTCCCGGGCTGCCGAGCACCGCGAGCGGCGCCCCGGTCAGCCACTCCATCTCCCAGACGGCGCGGCTCCACCGCATCGCGGCGGGCAGGCTGCTGCGCGACCTCGGCCTCTACCCGGGCCAGGAGATCGTGATGATGCACCTGTGGGACGCGGGACCGGTCCGCCAGTCGGAACTGATCAAGGCGGTCGGACTCGACCCGTCGACGGTGACGAAGATGCTCCAGCGCCTGGAGCAGTCGGGCCATGTACGCCGCTGCCCCGACCCGTCCGACCGGCGGGCCGCGCTCGTCGAGGCGACGGGCACGAGCTGCGCCCTGAAAACGCAGGTGGAGCAGGCGTGGCGGCAGCTGGAGGACATCACTCTGGCCGGACTCGACGCGGACGAGCGCGGGGAACTGCTGAGGCTGCTGGGTCGCGTGGAGGGCAATCTCTGCCCGCAGGCGCGCGAGGCGGCGGCCGACGGGGCGTGCGACGCCGGAGCGTAGGCGGGGCACCGGCGACGCTCCGGCCCGGCCCGGGCCCGGCCCGGGCCCGGCCCGGGCCGCTCCGGAGCGGACCGGAGCGGACCGGAGCGGACCGGGGCCGCACTCAGTCGGCCAGCACGTCCAGCACCCGGTCCACGTCGGCCGTGGTGTTGTAGAGGTGGAACGACGCGCGCAGGTTGCCCGCGCGGACCGAGACGACGATGTCCGCGGCCGTCAGCGCGTCGATCCGGTGCGCGAGGCCCGGCGTGGAGACCACCACGGAGTCGGCGGGAATCGGGGTGTGACCGAGGGACACGAGCCCCTCGCGGTAGCGCGCGGCGAGGGCGAGGTTGTGGTCGCGCACGTTCTCCACGCCGACCTCGTCGAGGAACGCGAGCGACTGCTCGGCGCCGACGTACGGCAGGAAGGGCGGCGGCTCGTCGAACCGGCGCGCACCGCGGGCGAGTTCTCGCACGGGGCCGTACGTGCTGGTCCATATGTCCTCGCCCGCCATCCACCCCGCGTGCAGTGGCGTGAGACCCTCCTGCGCCTCCTCGGTCACGGTGAGGAACGACGCGCCGCGCGGGGCCATCAGGTACTTGTAGGCGCCGGCGACGGTGTAGTCGAAGCCGCTCGCGTCGAAGGGCAGCCAGCCCACCGCCTGGGTCGCGTCGACGAGCGTACGGGCGCCGTGGGCGGCGGCAGCGGCCCGCAGGGCCGACAGGTCGGCCGGGCGGCCGTCGGCGGACTGCACCGCGGAGACCGACACCAGCGCGGTCTCCGCGCGCACCGAATCGGCCAGGTCCTCCAGCGGCACGTACCGCATCTTGAGGTCCCCGCGCACCGCGAAGGGGTTGATCACCGAGGCGAAGTCGCCCTCCACGCAGAGGACTTCGGCTCCGGCCGGCAGCGAGGCGGCGATCAGCCCGACATGGACGGACACCGCGCTGCCGACGGCGACCCGGTCGCCGGTAACGCCGACGAGCCGCCCGTAGGAGGCGCGCGCGGCGGCCACCGCGTCGAAGCTGGAGCCGCCGTCCGGGCTGCCGGTCGCGTTCAGCTCGGCCGCGAGCTTGACCGCCTCGACGCCGCGGCGGGGCAGCAGCCCGCAGCTGGAGGTGTTGAGGTATGTCGTCTCCGGCGCGAACTCCGCGCTCACGGCTTCGGTGAGAGTAAGAGGCTTCATGCCCCCACTCTGCTACGCCGCCAACTCCCCGTCCATTGCGTATTTTTGGCGCAGAGCTCCAAGCTTCTCTTATACGTCGCCGCCTTACGCGCCGCTGGTGCTGCCGATGCCGGCGCGGCTCACCCACGCCTGCTCCAGCGCCTGCGTGAAGACCTCGGCGGGCTGCCCGCCGGAGATCCCGTAACGCCGGTCGAAGACGAAGAACGGCACACTGTCCGCCCCCAGCTCGGCGGCCTCGCGCTCGTCACCGCGCACCTCGTCGGCGTACGCGCTCCCGTCGGCCAGCACGGCGCGCGCCTCGTCGGCGTCGAGCCCGGCCTCCACGGCCAGCTCCAGCAGCACCGCCGGGTCGAAGACCGAGCGCTCCTCGGCGAAGTTGGCGCGGAAGGCGAGGTCCAGCAGCGCGTCCTGACGGCCGCGCGCCGCGGCGAGGTGCAGCAGCCGGTGGATGTCGAAGGTGTTGCCGTGGTCACGGCCCTCGGCCAGGAAGCCGAGCCCCTCGGCGTGCGCGTGGGAGGCGACCTGCTGCTCCATGGCCAGCACTTCCTCGTGCGTACGCCCGTACTTCCTGGCCAGCATGCCGGTCACCGGTTCGGTGACGCCCTTGGGGCTCGTGGGGTCGAGCTCGAAGGAGCGGTGCACCACCTCGACGTCGGCACGGTGCGGGAAGGCGGCCAGCCCCTTCTCGAAGCGGGCCTTGCCGATGTAGCACCAGGGGCAGGCGATGTCGCTCCAGATCTCGACGCGCATGTCTTTCTTCACTCCAGGTCAGAGGCGTTCTCGGGCGCACGGAGGCGCCCTCCGCTCCATCCGGCAACACACGGCGGGCGGGGCTCATTCCCGGCGGTGGTCAGACGGTGCCGGCGGTGTGCTCGGGTGGCGGAGCGCCCCGTGAGGCCGCACCGCCACCCGGGCCGCCCTACTCCCGCCGGTCGTCCACCCGTCGCGGCAGCCCTTGCGGGTTGTCGTCCCGCAGCTCCGCCGGCAGCAGCGCCTCGGGCGTCGACTGGTACGTGACCGGCCGCAGCCACCGTTCGACGGCCGTCGCCCCGACCGACGTGGACGTCGACGTCGTCGC
The DNA here is from genome assembly GCF_001746415.1 of Streptomyces agglomeratus. Taxonomy (NCBI): domain Bacteria; kingdom Bacillati; phylum Actinomycetota; class Actinomycetes; order Kitasatosporales; family Streptomycetaceae; genus Streptomyces; species Streptomyces agglomeratus. Next base: position 6,055,798 of record NZ_MEHJ01000001.1, on the reverse strand, counting down.
CGGGTAGGGTCCGCCGTGGTGCTGGGCGGGGGCGACCGCCACGCCCGTAGGCCACCCGTTGACCAGGACGCGTCCCGCCAGCGGAGTCAGCTCCGCGAGAAGGTCCGCCCCGGTCGCGCCGTCACCCGCCAGCTCGTCCGTGGAGAGCTGGAGGGTCGCGGTGAGATTGCCCGGCAGCCGGGACAGCACGGCGCCGATCTCCGCCGGGTCCTCGTAGCGCGCCACCACCGTGACGGGCCCGAAGCACTCCTCCAGGAGCAGGTCGTGCGCACCCTCGGTCGCCAGCAGCCGCGCCGGTACGGTCAGGAAGCCCGCACTCACGGTGTGCTCGCCGCCCGCGCCCGGGGTCACCGGCGCTTCGGTGTCCGGGAGCCCGGCCCGTTCCCGCACGCCTTCCACGAACGCGTCCCGCATCCTGCGGTCCAGCATGACGCCGGGGTCGGTGTCGCTGATGGCGACGGTGAGGGACTTCACGAGCCGGTCGCCGGCCGCGCCGTCCGGGGCCAGCACGAAGCCGGGCTTGGTGCAGAACTGCCCCTCCCCGAGCGTCATCGAGCCCGCGAGCCCCGCCCCGAGCTGTTCGGCGCGTTCCTCCGCCGCGGCCCGCGTGATCACGACCGGGTTGAGGGAACCGAGTTCGCCGTGGAAGGGGATGGGGGCGGGACGGGCCGCCGCCGCGTCGAACAGCGCTCGTCCGCCGCGCACCGAACCGGTGAATCCGGCCGCCGCGATCAGCGGGTGCCGTACCAGTTCGACGCCCGCGTCGAAGCCGTGCACGAGGACCACCACGTCCTCGGGCAGGCCCACTTGGGCCGCTGCCCTGCGCAGTACGGACGCGCAGAGTTCGGAGGTGGCGGGGTGGGCGGGGTGCGCCTTGACCACGACGGGGCAGCCCGCCGCGAGGGCGCTCGCCGTGTCGCCGCCGGGCACCGAGAAGGCGAGCGGGAAGTTGCTCGCGGCGTAGACGGCGACGACGCCCAACGGGATCTTGTAACGGCGCAGGTCGGGCCAGGGCGGGGTTTTGGTGGCGTCCTCGTGGTCGATCCTGATGTCCAGGAAGGCGCCCTCGTCGACGACGTCGGCGAACGCCCTGAGCTGCGCCGTGGTGCGCGCGAGTTCACCGGTGAGCCGCGTCGGGCCGAGCGCGGTCTCGGCGTCGGCTGCCTCGACGACGTGCGGCGCCGCCTCGTCGAGCAGTTCCGCCGCCGTACGGAGCAGGGCGGCCCGCACCGTACGGTCGGCCAGAGCGGGCCGAGCGGCGTGCGCCGCCCGTACCGCGCGGTCGACCTCCTCTGCCGTCGCCTCCACCGCGACCTGCTCGCGCGGCTTCCCCGTTCGGGGGTCGACACTCCAGACTGGTGTTGCCTCCACCGTGGCGTCCTTCCAGCTGTTCGATATTCTGAACAGAGTTCCTGATACTGAATATGCTGGGACTCTATTAACGGACGTTCTGAACGGTCAAGAGTGGTCAAGAAGGGGCGAGGCTCAATGTCAACTGCCGATACGGGCGGTGCGCAGGTCAAATCGGCGGTGCGGACCGTGGAGTTGCTCGAATTCTTCGCCGGCCGCCCCGGCATGCACTCACTCGCCGCGGTCCAAGAGGCCGTCGGGTATCCCAAGTCCAGCCTCTACATGCTGCTGCGCACGCTCGTCGAGCTCGGCTGGGTGGAGACGGACGCCACGGGCACGCGGTACGGCATCGGCGTACGCGCCCTGCTGGTCGGTACGTCGTACATCGACGGCGACGAGGTCGTGGCCTCCGCCCGCCCCACCCTCGACCGGCTCTCCGACGACACGACGGAGACGATCCACCTGGCCCGCCTCGACGGTACGAACGTGGTGTACCTCGCGACCCGCCAGTCCCAGCACTATCTGCGCCCCTTCACCCGCGTCGGCCGCCGGCTGCCCGCGCACTCGACGTCGCTCGGCAAGGCGCTGCTCGCGACGCACACCGACGAGCAGGTGCGCAAGCTGCTGCCGGAGACCCTGCCGGCGCTCACCGAGCACACCATCACCGACCGCGAGAAGCTCATCGAGGAGCTGCACCTCGTACGCGAGCAGGGGTACGCCGTGGACCGCGAGGAGAACACGCTGGGTCTGCGCTGCTTCGGCGTCGCGATCCCGTACCGGACGCCGGCCCGCGATGCCATCAGCTGCTCGGTGCCGGTCGCCCGGCTGACGCCGGCGCACGAACAGATGGTCAAGGACGCCCTGTTCGACGCACGGGACCGGCTGACGCTCGCCACCCGGAGGCTCTGACTCCCGTCTCTCCCCCCGGCGACGGCGCCCTTGCCGTCACCTTCACCGGCCGAGCCCTCTCCCCCGCACGGGGGATGCGGATCACCACTGGGTGGGAGGTGCGGGCGCGGCCGGTCCGGGAGCGTGGGTGCCATGCCGCAGACCACGCTCGCTTCCCCGTCCCGGGGGCTTCCCCCGGTCCCCTCCGTCCGGCTGCGCGCCGCACTGCGCGCCGCCGCCGTCATCTCCTGCGTCCCGTACGTCGCGCTCAAGATCGCCTGGATCGCCGGCAGCCGCATCGGCATCCCCGACGGCAGCGTGCTCCTCGACCACCCCGGCCTGGTGGCCGCCGCCAACGGCGTCACGGTGCTGATGGACGCGGCCGTCGTCGTCCTGGCCCTGCTGCTCACCCAGGACTGGGGCCGGCGCGTCCCGGCGTGGCTCCTCGCGCTGCCCATGTGGGTGGCGACCGGGCTGCTGACGCCGATCGTGACCGGGTTCCCGCTCCAGGTGCTGGCGAAGGTGTTCACGGGCGCGCGGAGCGCACCGGCCGGCAGCGAACCGTTCCTCGCCGAATGGGTCTTCGCGATCGTCTACACCGGCTTCATCGTCCAGGGCCTCGCGTTGGGCACCTTGTTCGCGCTGTACGCCCGGGAGCGCTGGGGCCACCTGTGGCGGGGCCCGATCCGGGAACTGCCCGGCTCGGCGGTGGGACCGCGGCTGAGAGCGGCGGGTGTGGCCGCGGCCGTGCTCGCGGGGATCGTCGCCGTACCGCACGCCATTTGGGCCGCCGGTGCGACGACCGGACTGAACCGGGGCAGGATCGAGGGGCGTACGGCGGACTTCTACCTGCTCGAGGGCACCTACGTCCTGTTCGCCGCCGTCACGGCGGCCGGGGTTCTGGCGCTCGTTCTGCGGCGCGGTCACGGGCGGAGTCCGAGGACGCCCCTGGCGCTCGCCTGGGTGGGCTCGGCGGCACTCGGCTGCTGGGGTGGCTGGCTGCTCACCGCCGGGGCGCTGCCCGTGACCGATGCGGCCGATCGGTCCACCACGCTGATGCTGCTGACCTACGCTGTCCAGATGATCACCGGCCTGCTCGTCCTCGGGGCAGGAGCCTCCTTCCTGCGGGCGCGCGGCCAGTTGACGGGCGGACGGGTGGGGCGCGGGCAGGGAGGACGCGGGCAGATGGAGCAGGGGCAGGTGACGGACGGGCAGGTGACGGACGGGCACACGGCGCGCCGGCGGATACGGAGACGCGACGCGTGAGGCGGCTGTTCGGAGCGCGGGCCCGGCTGCGCTGGATCCATCTGATCCTCGGTGGTGCGCTGTCGATGCCGTACTTCCTCCTCGGCAGCGTCCTCGTCGGCCCGTTCATCGGCAACAGGAACGTGTTCACCTCCGCGTCCCTCCAGTTCGCCGCCTTCGGCGTCGCGCTGCCGATCGCCGCCCTCACCGCGTTCTTCCCCCTGGTGAGGCCCCTGTCGGTGGGAGCGGTACGGGCGTTGTGCGGGGTGCCCCGGGGACAGTTGGCCGACGGGCCCGCGCGGTCGGGGCAGGCCCGGATGCGGACCGCGGGCTGGTACACGCTGCACCTCGGGGTCGGGGGCATCATCAGCGGCATGACGCTCGCGGTTCCGCCGTTCGCGGGCACGCTGGTCATCCTGCCGCTGTTCACCTCGCTGCGCGGCGTCCCCCTCGGGCTGCCCGAAGTGCTGAACCACGCCTGGGCACTGGCGCTCGCCCCGCTCGCCGGGATCGCGATGCTGGTGGCGCTGGCGGCGTGCGCGGCACTGGCCGGGGAACTGCTGGCCCGCTGCGCCCCGGTGCTGCTCGGACCGACACCGGCCGACCGGCTCGCGGCGGCGGAGCGACGGGCCGCGGATCTGGCCGTACGCAACCGGCTGGCCCGCGAGCTGCACGACTCGGTGGGGCACGCGCTGAGCGCGGTCACGCTCCAGGCGGGCGCGGCGCGCAGGGTGCTGGACAGCGATGTGGAGTTCGTACGGGAGGCATTGACGGCCATCGAGGAGACCACCCGGCGCACGGTCGGTGAACTGGACGCCGTCCTGGGCCTGTTGCGCCAGGGTGAGGACGCCCACGGCGACCTGCCGGGGCCCACGCTGGACGTACTGGACGATCTGCTGGCCCGCAGCGGCGTAAAGGTCGCGTACGTGCAGGACGGTGATCCGGCCGCGCGGGCTCCCGAACCGGTGTCCCGCGAGGCGTACCGCATCGTCCAGGAAGGGCTGAGCAACGCCCTGAGGCACGGCGGCGCCGCACCGGTGTCGCTACGGATCGCCCTGTGCGGCGAGGAGTTGGAGATCGTGATGGAGAACCCGCTGTCCGTCAGGGCCCCGGTGGTTCGGCCCGGGGGCGGCCGGGGCCTGCCCGGCATAGCCGAGCGGGCCACCCTGCTCGGCGGCCACGCCGAAGCGGGCGCGCAGGGCGACGTGTGGCGGCTCACGGCCCGCCTGCCCGTCGGCAACGCGGGAGGGGAGCGATGAACGCGCCGGTCAGGATCGTACTGGCCGACGACGAGCGCATGGTGCGCACCGCGCTGCGCGTCATCCTCGACGCCGAGCCCGGCCTGGAGGTCGTCGGCGAGGCGGCGACCGGCGCCGAGGCCGTGTCGGTGGTGCGTGAGCTGCGGCCCGACGTGGTGCTGATGGACGTCCGCATGCCGGAGATCGACGGCATCCGCGCCACCGAGCAGATCCTCGGCGCCATGGAGGAGCCCCCGCGCATCGTCGTCGTCACCACCTTCGAGAACGACGCGTACGTGTACGACGCGCTGCGGGCCGGCGCCGCCGGGTTCCTGCTGAAGCGCGCCGCCGCGGAGGACCTGGTCCAGGCGGTGCGGCTGGTCGCGCGCAGCGACTCGCTGCTCTTCCCGTCCGCCGTCCGAGGGCTGGCCGCCGAGTACGCCGGGCGGCAGCCCGCCGCGCCGCCGCCCTGGGCCGCGCGGCTGACCGAACGGGAGGCGGAGGTGCTGCGGCTGATGGCGACGGGGCTGACTAACGCGGAGATAGCCGGCCGGCTGCGGGTCGGCCCGGCGACGGCGAAGACCCACGTGGCGGCCGTGCTGGCGAAGACGGGGGCGCGTGACCGGACCCAGGCGGTGATCGCGGCGTACGAGTCGGGCTTCATCACACCGCGCTGAGGAGGTCGCCGCCAAGATGAGGATTCTCTGAGAAACACCCCAGCGGGGAACGTAACCGCCCGTTCCGCTCGTCTCCCGTACGGGATGAACAAAACGATCAGGCACGCTTCGGTCTTCTGCCTGCTGATGGTGCTCGCCCTGCTGGTGCGGATCACCTGGGTGCAGGCATACCAAGGCCAGGCCCTCGCGGACGACAAGCACAACCGGCGGAACGTGATCGCGCAGTACGCGCAGCCGCTCGGGAACATCATCGTGGCCGGTTCGCCGGTCACCGGATCGAAGAAGACGGAGGGAAGCGATCTCGAGTACAAGCGGACCTACACGGACGGCGAGCTCTACTCGGCCGTCACCGGCTACAGCTCGCAGGCGTACGGAGCCACGCAGCTCGAAGGCATCTACAGCGACGTCCTGGACGGGACCGACAGCCGGCTGAAGAACCCGGCCGACCTCGTCATGGGCAAGCAGAGCGAGCCGGGGGACGTCGTGACGACCATCGACCCCGCCGTGCAGAAGGCGGCGTACGAGGCGCTGGGCGACAACAAGGGCGCGGCCGTCGCGATCGACCCGCGGACCGGCCGGATCCTGGGCATGGTCTCCACACCTTCGTACGATCCGTCGCGGATCAGCGGTACGAGGGACGGCGACGCCTGGGAGCGGCTGACCGGCGACCAGGACAAGCCGATGGTCAACCGGGCGCTGCGACAGCCGCTGCCGCCGGGCTCGACGTTCAAACTCGTGGTCGCCGCGGCCGCGCTGGAGGACGGGCTGCACGGGTCGGTGGACGAGCGGACGGACAGCCCGGACCCGTACACCCTGCCCGGCACGCGGACGGTCCTGCGGAACGAGAACGCGTCCGCTCCCTGCGAGAACGCGACGCTGCGCACCGCGCTCCAGTACTCGTGCAACAACGTTTTCGCGAAGCTGGCCGTCGACCTCGGCCAGGAAAAGGTGAAGGCGATGGCGGAGAAGTTCGGCTTCAACACCGAGAAGCTCGATGTGCCGGTGCGGGCCTCGGAGAGCGTGTACCCGTCCGGGATGGACAAGGCGCAGACGGCTCTGACGGGTATCGGCCAGTTCGACGTGACGGCCACGCCGCTCCAGATGGCCATGGTCTCGGCGGCCCTCGCCAACGGCGGGGAACTCGCCCAGCCGCACATGGTCTCCAAGGTGACGGACGCGGACGGCGACACCCTGGAGGACCTCGGGAACGCCGGCGGCGAGCGGGTCGTCTCGTCCTCCACCGCCGAGCAGCTGCGCAGCGCCATGGTCACGGTCGTCGAGGACGGCACGGGGACGAACGCGCGGATCGGCGGCGCCGAGGTGGGCGGCAAGACGGGCACGGCGCAGCACGGTGTCGCCAACAGCAAGACGCCGTTCGCGTGGTTCACGTCGTACGCGAAGGACAAGTCGACCGGCAAGGAGGTGGCGGTCGCGGTCGTCGTCGAGGACTCGGGTGCGGCGCGCTCGGAGGTCAGCGGCAACGGCCTGGCCGCCCCGATCGCCGAGAGGACGATGAGGGCGGCGCTCAGCCGCTGAGGAGGCCCCGGGCCGCCGGGCCGGCGATCGCGCCGCCCGGCGGCCCTGGAGCACGGCGAGGCTTCCGCGACTGCTTCGCCGTTACTGACCGGCCCAGCGTCTGACGGTCGCCTCCGCCTCGGTCCGCGCGGCGGGCGTCAGCTTCGAGATGAGCGCGCCGTGGTTGGTGTCCGGTGCGACGTAGAGGTGCGAGTCGTGCTTGCTGGGCTTGAACTGCTCGGCGCTCCACGGGTCGTTCTGCCCGTAGACGAACATCATCCGTTCGCCCCGGGTCGCCACCCAGCGGTCGACGTCCTTCATGACGCGGCCGTTGTACGCGGTACGCATGTCGGCGGGGAGCACCGAGTTGGGCTGGTAGATGTCCGGATACTTACGGACATCTCGCAAGTGCTTGAACTTCAGGTCGGCCCAGCCGAGCTCGGCGGCCGCCTGTCGGTAGTACGGTCCGCTGCCCTCGGCCCCGTTTCCCTGGTCCGCGTAGATGCTCAGACCATGGCCGAGCGACCACCGGTACAGCTCGTCGTCGGTCGCCTTTTCGGCGTCCGGGACGTCCGGGCAGTCGGTGTACGTACCGCTCTGCCAGAAGTTCCACACCTGGTCAAGCACCGAGAACTCGAAGGCGCGGTCGGCCGATCCGAGGTACGCGAAGGTGAGGTTCTGCTCCTTGGAGGTGGCCTCGAAGCGGGTCAGCATGGCGCCCCGCCGTACGAGCATCTCGCGCTGTACGGCGTCCAGAGCCGTCCGGCACTCGGGCGTCCCGACCGTCCTGAAGAAGTTCTCGTAGACACTGTCGTCACGGTTGTCCGCGTCGTTCGGTGCCACGTACGCGACGACCGCGTCCAGGTCCCCGGGGTAGAAGCGCTCGTGGTAGACCTGCGTCATGCCGCCCTTGCTCGCGCCGGTCCCGAGCCACTTCGTCCTGTAGATGCTCTTGAGCGCCTGGACGATGGCGTGTTCGTCGCTCGCCTGCTGCCAGACGTTCAGATCGCCCCAGTCGACGACCGCCGGGCGCGAGGCGTTGAAATAGCGGTGCTCCACGCTGACCTGGTTCGCGCCGAGCAGCGTGGTGATCTCGCGGGTGCCGGAGGACAGCCCGTATCCGCCGGTGTAGTGCACGACGGGCGCGGTCTCGGCCTTGTGCCAGAGCGTGAATCTCTGCTGGAAGGTGCCGCTGCCGGGGGCGCGGTGGTCGACGGGCTGCTCAAGCGTGAGCGTGTAGAAGGGGAAGCCGCCCTTGTCCGCCACCGAAACGACCGTCAGCCCCCGGACGCGCTCCAGCTTTTCGCGAATGCCGTCCACCGCAGCGCCGTCCACCGCCTCGGTACTGTCCGCCACGACCGGTGCGGCCCCGGCGGCGTGGGCCGGTTCAGCGGCGGAAGCGGGCGAAGAGGCCAGCAGACCGACGGCCGTTATGAGGCCGGCACAGAGCAGAGAAGGCAGCACCTTGGTGCGCACGCTGAAGTCCCCTCGGTCGGAGGTGATGCGATGGATGCGACGCGCCGCATGGTATGCGCTTTCGTACTGTGATCGGCCTCACTCCGGATCTTTGGCCTCCGTGTCAACCGGATGCGGGTTCCCGGGCGTATGCCCGGTGAGACCGAAGAGATCCAGGAGTGGTTGTTGACCGTCGAGGAGTTCGAAGAGTTCTACGCGCATACGGCGTCCCGCCTCATCGGGCAGCTGTACGTGATGCTCGGCGATCTGCACGAGGCCCAGGACGTCGTACAGGAAGCCTTCGTCCGGGGCTGGAGCCGGCGGCGTCAGCTCGACGGAGCCGGGGAGCCCGAGGCGTGGATCCGCACCGTGGCCTGGCGGCTGGCGGTGAGCAGATGGCGTGTGCGCCGCCGCTCGGCGGACGCCTGGCAGCGGCGCGGCGGCCCGCCGTCCGATCCGGGGCCCGGCCCCGAGCAGGTCGCGCTGGTCTCGGCGCTGCGCGAACTGCCGCCCAAGCAGCGGCGGACGGTGACGTTGCACTACCTGTGCGACCTGACGGTCGTACAGATCGCCGCCGAGACCGGTCTGTCCACCGGCACCGTCAAGACCCACCTGGTCCGGGGCCGGGCCGCTCTCTCCCACCTTTTGCAGGATCCGCGCACTGAGGAGGCCCACGGTGCCTGAGCCCCACGACCCGTTGAGGAACGCGTTCAAGGAAGCTGCCGCCTCCGGGCAGGCCCGTGCCCGGCCCGCGCCCGCCTCGGCGATCTCCGAGCGCGGCAGCCGCCGACACCGGCGACGCCTCGCGGCGGTGGCCGCCACCGCTTGCCTGGCCTTCGCCGGAACGGCCGCCGCGGCGGTGACGGCGCTGCTCCCGGGCGACGGCACGGGCACCGGTGTCCCCGCCCCCTCCCTGTCCGGCCTGCCGTCCGAGCTTCCGTCCGTCCTGCCCTCCGGCCTGCCGTCCGAGCTTCCGTCCGTCCTGCCCTCCGGGCTCCCGTCCGGGCTTCCGTTCTCTTCGACCTTCCCGTCCTCCTCCTCCACTTCGTCTCCTGCGCGCACCACTCCCCCGGTGTCCTCGCCGCCGCCCACGGGCACACGGACCGGTGAGCCGTCCGGAGAGCCGTCCGACACCCCTTCGAGCACGGTGCCCCCGGGCAGCCCGTGACCGCACCGGCGTCCGCGGACTGACCCGCCGCACCGAGCCCCCCGACCGCTCTCCCTCCCCTGCCCGCCGCATCGCCGCCGGGGCGATCCCGCATGCCCCGATGCCCGCACCAGGAGTACGACCATGGCCACGACGACCCCTCTGCGGCCCCCCGCGGAGCCCGCCCGTACTCCCGTGCGGGCAGGAACCGCACCCCACCGCCGCACTCCGACCCGCCGCACTCGGGCCGGCCGCCGGCGGACCGGCGCCGGGTCCTGGTTCAGAACCCCAACCGGAATCGGCATCGGAATCGGAACCGGCATCGGACGCGACGACCGGAATGTCCTGCTGCTGTACGTGCTCACCCGTGCCGGCATCTGGGCCACCGACTACTGCGTCCGGTGGCTGTTCGCCGAGGACCGCCGGGCCCGCGACGTACAGCCGGCGCCGACGTCGTGGGCCCAGTGGGACTGGTGGCACTACCTGCACATAGCCCAGAGCGGCTACTTCCCGGACGGGAGGGGGCCGTGGACGGACGACTGGGACAACAGGGAGGCGTTCTTCCCCGGCTTCCCTCTCGTCCTGCGCGCCGTGCACGTCGTGGTCCCCGACTGGACCGTCGCCGGCCTCCTCGTCTCCTTCGTCTCGGGCGCCGTGGCCGTGCTGGCCCTGGCCCGCATCGCACGCCTCCACTCGCCCGGCACCGAGGGCGCCCTCGGACAGCGCGCCGTGCTCTTCTTCCTGCTGTCTCCGTGCGCGGTGTTCCTGGCCGCCGGTTACACCGAGTCGCTCTTCCTCGCGCTCGCCCTGCCGGCCTGGCTCGCCGCCCGGCGCGGTGCCTGGCCGCTCGCGGGCATCCTGGCCTGCCTGGCCACCGGTGTCCGGGTCAGCGGGCTGTTCCTCGCGGCGGCGGTGGCGGTGCACTTCGTCGCCGACACCGACCTCCGCGAGCAGTGGCGCTCGATTCCGTGGATCGCGCTGCCCGCCCTGCCGCCCGCTCTCTACACCTGGTTCCTGCACGCGTACACCGGCGACTGGATGGCCTGGAACCACGCCCAGGAGCGCGGCTGGTACCGCGACTTCCACGCCCCCTGGGAGACGTGGCAGAACACCTGGCAGGCCGCCTTCGGGCACACGCAGACCACCGGCTACGCCGTCATGTTCCAGGCGGAGCTCCTCACCATGGTCGTGGGGCTGCTCCTGGTGGGAATGCTGCTGAGACGGCGCAGGTGGCCGGAAGCGGTCTACGTCGCGCTCAGCCTGTGGGCCCTCGGCACCTCGTACTGGTACACGTCCGTCCCGCGCGCCACGCTCCTGTGGTGGCCCATGTGGGTGCTGCTCGCGGCGTGGAGCCTGCGCCGCCCCTGGGTGCAGAGCGCGTACCTGTGCGTGGCCGCACCCCTGTCGACCGTCCTCGCCGTCGCCTTCCTGTCGGGACGCTGGGCGGGCTGACGGCCGACGAAGCGAAGTCCGCTGCCGACGCGGGTCACGGCTGGACCGTACGGTCCGTCATCCGGCCGGCCAGGACGGACTGCGACCCGCGCGCCCGACCACCCGGTCCAGGAGCGGCGCGTCCTCCGGCACCTCCACGGGCACGCCGAAGATCCCGTCGTCGTCCGGGGCGTCGCCGGTGGGCTCCAGCAGCTCGTACGACGACCGAAGGCTCGCGTCGTCCACGCTGTACACCTGGCCGGTGGCCCGGGCCAGGTCCCACCCGTGCAGGACGACCTCGTTGAGGGCGACGCGGCCCGCGACCTCGGCGGGCAGCGTGACGCCGCCCGCCCGGGTCGTGCCCTGCCAGGCGTCCGGATCGCGCCAAGCGGCGACGAGTTCGTCGAGCTGGCGCGGGAGGCGGGTGCGCCAGTCGTCGGCGAGCACGGGCATCCCGGCGTCGGGGGCGGTGTCCGTGGTCGGCCCCAGCTTCTTCCGTGCCGCGTCCCGGAAGGCGGCGGTGAGGCCGACGAGGTGCGCGAGGAGGTGGTGTACGGCGTACTTCTCGCAGGGGGTCGGGGCGGAGAGCCGGTCGTCGGTGACCCCGTCGAGGAGCTGGACGACCCGGCGGGCGGCCGGTTCGAAGTCGAGCGGGTACGGCGTGCGGTCCTGGACGGTCATGGGGCTGCCTCCGGTGGGCGGACGGTCTCTTCCCAGTAACGACCGCCCGCCGCCCGTGAACTCATCGGCGCGCCGGGGACCACTGCACCTTCCGGCCCCTGCTCACCCTGTCCGCACGGGCCGGGGTTCTCCGCCCGGGGCCGGGATCTCCGCACGGGCCCGGGATCACGCCGGGCCCGGGATCACGCCGGGCGGGACGCCTCGTACGCCGACCGGGTGAGGAAGGCGAGCCGTGCCCGCTTCTCCGGCAGGAAGACCTCCGGGAGGTCGACCTCCGGCATCACGATCTCCGGGCCGAGTTCGAACCCGGCCCGCTCCAGCCGCGCCACCGCCCTGGCGTTGCGCGCGTCCGGTTCCGCCACGATGCGCAGGTGCTCCGGGTCCGCGAACACGAAGCCGATCACGGCGGTCAGCAGGTTCGCCGTGAAGCCGCGCTCGGGGGCCGTCGCACCGCCCGCCGGTGCGCCCTTCCCGCCCGCGGGTCCGACGAGGATGTGCACCCCGAAGTCCCCCGGCCGGGCGTCGTAGCACTCGCTGACCCGGTCGGCCTCGGGGTCGTACGTCTGGAAGAGCGCGACGGGCGCGCCGTCCCGCAGGACCAGGTATCCGTGGTGCGTGGTGAGCGAGTCCAGGTGCGTGTAGATCTCCTCGACCTGTTCGACGGTCGCCTCGCCCATGCCCCAGAAGTGGGCCCGCTCCTCGGTGACCCAGCCGTGCAGCAGGGCTGCGTCGCGCGCCGGGTCCACGGGGACGAGGCGGACGGTCCCGAAGCCGTCGATCTCCTGCTCGTACACGGGCTCGGCGGTGATGGTCGCGGGCGTGGTCATCGGGACTCCTTGGTCAGACGGTTCCAGTCGGTGGTCACGGGGGCGAGTTCGCCCCGCAGCCACAGCGGCAGTTGGTCGTGGTGGTGCGGGTCGCCGGCGACGCCGGACGCGCCGAGTGGCACCACCCAGAGGCTGTCGTCGCGACGGGCGAGGTCCCATACGTAGCGGGCGGCCGGCCCCCGCGCGCAGCGGTCGGTGACGCCGGGGACGCTCGACGTGGACAGCACGCAGTCGTGGTCACCGGCCACGCCCGGCCATCCGCCGGGCGGCGCGGACGGCAGCGCCTGCCACGGCGCGAGGCGGTGCACGTCCCCCCAGGGCGCCGGCTCGCGGTCGTCGGCGGCGACCGCTTCGACGGCCGCGGCGACGATGCCGGGTCTGTCGATGCCGGGCAGCAGAGTGGTCGTCAGCAGGGTCTCCAGCGCGAATCCGACGCGCGACGTGAGGGCCAGCCAGGGCAGGAAGAGGCCGGGGTACGCCGGGTCCGCGACCGGCTCGGTCAGTGCGTCCAGGTCGGGGTGGGCCGCGATCCGCCGCACCACCTCGGTCCGTACGGCGGCGTACACCGTGGCGTCCGTGCTGCCCGCCTCCATCCGGCGGTCCCACGCGAGGAGCCGGTCGCGCAGCCGCGTCCCCGGCGCGCTGAGCCCTCGCAGCCCGGCGACCAGCTCCAGCAGCGGCCGGGCGGAAGCGAGATACGTGTCGGTGTGGACCGCGGCCATGTCCCCCGCTGCCCATTCCCGCGACCCGCCGAGCAACTGCCCGATGCGGTCCGCCCGGTACGGCGGGGCGAACTCGACGCCGAGCGGGGCGGCCAGGCCGCGCTGGTTGGCCATCACCGCGACGCCGTCGACGTCCGCGCGGGGCAGCGGCAGGTCCTCACCGCTCCAGGTGTACGCCGCCTCCCAGGCGGGTACGACGCGCAGCCCGTTGTCCCGGTGACGCAGCGGGACGCGGCCCGCGACCCGGTGCAGCAGCCCGCCCTCGGTGTCGGCGGCCTGTACGACGTTGACGGGCTCGACCCAGCGCTCGAACGCCCGGTCCACGTCGGCGACGGTGCGCGCCCTGAGCAGCGCGGGGAGCGCGGCGAAGCCGAGGTCCTCGTACACGCGGGCGGGGCAGCGCAGGCTGACCGTCAGGGCTTCGCCCGGACCGCCGATGATGACGGGGCCGCGTTCTGTCTCGACGACCTCGGTCTCGACGGGCTCGCCGTCCGCCACCGTGATGATCTCGGTGTGGACGGCGGCGGGCCGCCAGCCGTCCGGGCCGAGGGCCTCGACACCGTTGCCGTCGGGGGTGCGCCGCAGGCGCTCACGGTAGAGGTCCTGGTAGTCGGCCATGGCATTGGTGATCGCCCACGCCACGGTGGAGGCGTGGCCGAAGTGGGCGATGCCCGGGACGCCGGGGACGGCGAGGCCGACGACGTCGAACTCGGGGCAGGCCAGGCGGACCTGCTGGTAGACCCCGGGGTCCTCGATGAACCGGTGCGGGTCGCCAGCGATCAGCGGCGCGCCGGTGGCGGTGCGCTCACCCGTCACGAGCCAGCCGTTGCTGCCGCTGGTTCCGGGGCCGTCGGTGGCGAACAGGGTGATCGCCTCGTCGCCGAGCCTGCGGGCGACCTCGTCGCGCCACAGCTTGGTGGGGAAGCCGGCGAAGAGGATGTGCGTGGACAGCCAGATCCCGAGCGGCGTCCACGGCTCCCATGTGCCGGGAGCCAGTCCGGCGGCGGCGAACTCGGGCGCCCGCGCCGCGCCTTCGGCGAGCCCCGCGTTGACCCCTTCGACGTACCGCGTGATCCACGCGGCGGTGTCCGCGTCGAGCGCGCGGAAGCAGCGCCGGGCGGTGTCGTCCAGGCGGGACCGGCGGGCGAAGACGTCCCAGCCGACGGCGTCGGCGCCGAGGAAGGCGGCAGTGGTGCCCTGCGCGCGGTGCCGCTCGACCTCGATCTGCCAGGCGCGGTCGGTGGCGGCGTTGCGGCCCTGCGCGAAGGCGAGGTCGTGGGCGGTGTCGGCGCGGAGATGGGGAATTCCCCAGGCGTCCCGGAAGACCTCGGTGCTCACGTTGTTCCCCATCTGGAATCCACTGGTTTTAGGTAAGGCTGGCCTAACCTAATGGACCGCCTGCCGGGGAGCCAATCCGGGGTGCGGGACGGCGCCGGGCTCCCGGCCGACCGACTCCGTCGCCGACCCCCGTTGACCTGCCCGCCCCCGTCACGGGCCCGATGGCCCAAGTGGACCACCTGGCGTGCTCGTGGCGCCCGGTGCGGCGGGCCCGCCGCGCCGGCCGCGTGCTCATGGCCGCAGGGCGGCCCGCACGAGTCCGAGGTCGGCGTCGGAAGCCAACCCGGCGTGGTAAAGCCGCAGTTCGCTCGCCCCCCGCGCGGCCGCCCTGGCGGCGTCCGCGGCGAGCGTGCCGGGGCTGCCGCCCATGCCGGACACGACGCCGAGGTTGGCGGCGACGACGGTCGCGGCGCCGGGAGCCAGGCGCTCCACGAAGGGCGCGAGCAGCTCCGGGCCGTCTGCGCACGGCACCACCACACCGTCCGCGACCCCGAGGACGTGCCCGGGATCGACACCGGCGTTCGCCCCGCAGTGGTACGGCGACGGGTCGGCGTGCAGCAGCACCTGGAACCCCGGGGGCGCGGCGGCACGTACCGCCGCGACGGCCGATTCCTGGAGCGTACGGGCGGTCCGGGTGCGCCACGCGAGGGTCACGGCGGCGGCTTCGGTACCGATGAGCTTCTCCACGGCGGGCCATCCGGCGCCGGAGGAGCGCCCGCTCGCCCACGCGGGCTCCAGAGCGCGGCGGACGGCCGCCCGCAGTTCCTCGCCCGTCGAACCGAGTCCGGCGTACCCGGCCTCGCAGCCGGGACAGAAGCAGAGCGACATCAGGTACTGCGCCGCGTCGCCGAGCCCCACCCCCGCGATCTTGTCGTGCGCGTGGAGATGGGCCAGGCCGTACCAGCCGCAGGATTCCAGCTCGGTACCGCGCGCTCCGGGGCGTACGGCCGCCTCCGCCGCGAGTCGCGTCAGGTAGGCCCGGACGTCCGCCCGCGCGATGCAGGGCGCCCAGGGGTAGCGGTCGCCGTACGCGTTGACGACGGAGGTGTCCGGGAAGTCGGCGCCCAGGCGGGAGTTGTGGGCGAGTACGACCCACGAGTGCACGTCGAGTCCGGCCGCCGCGAGCGCTTCGGCGGCCTCGCCGTACGGGTCGGCACCCGGCGCCCAGTCCCCGGCGGCGTACGGCCGCAGCCTCTGCCCCGACCAGCGCTCCTCGTCCACCGGGTAGAGGACGGCGGCGTGTGCGGCGGTGACGACGCGGTGGCGGGGATGGCGCGGGGTCAGGGCGCGCGTCGAGTGGTAGGCGGAGGCGAGGGTGACCTGCTGGACGCCGAGGTCCGCGATGCGGGCGGTGGCGCCGGGGTCGCCGACGACGTCCCACGGGTAGAGGAAGGCGGCGGTCTTCACGCGCGCTCGCCACCGTCGGTGATGCCCGTAGCGGCGCCTGCGCCCGTGCCGGTGCCCGCGCCCGTGCCGCCACCGGTGCCGGTGCCCGCACCCGTGCCGCTGCCGGCTCCGCCGCCGCCTCCGATCAGGGCCCTTCCGCGCTCGATCAGCTCGGCCAGCATCTTGACGTGCGAGGGGTCCGGTTCGCTGAGCGGTGGCCGCACCTCGCCGACGTCGAGGCCGGCGAGACGCACGCCCGCCTTCACGAGCGAGACGGCGTACCCGCGGCCGAGATTGCGCAGCTCGACGAGCGGTCCGTAGAAGCCGTCGAGGAGGCGGTTCACCGTGTCGTCGTCGCCGGTGTTCAGGGCGCGGTGGAAGGCGAGCGCGATGTCGGGGGCGAAGCAGAAGACGGCGGAGGAGTAGAGCGTGACGCCGATACCCCGGTAGGCGAGGCCGGTGAGCTCGGCTGTGGGCAGGCCGTTGAAGTACAGGAAGGGGTGGCCGGGCGGCAGTTCGCGGCGTACGGCGCCGATGACGCGCTGCATCAGGTCGAGGTCTCCGTGACCGTCCTTGAGCCCGATGATGCCGGGGACGCGCGCGAGACCGACGACGGTCTCGGGGGTGAAGACGGCGTTGTCGCGCTGGTAGACGATGACGTCGAGCGAGGTGGCGGCGGCCAGTTCGGTGTAGTGGCGCAGCAGCCCTTCCTGGCCGGCGACCACGAGGTACGGGGGCATGGCGAGCAGGCCGTCGGCGCCCGCTTCCTCGGCGGCCCGCGCGTACTGGACGGCGAGCGCCGTGCCGTAACCGGCCCCGGCGACGACGGGTACCCGGCCGTCCGCCTCTGCCACGGCGGCGGCCACGCAGGTGCGGAATTCCTCCGGTGTCAGGGCGTGGAACTCGCCGGTGCCGCAGCAGGCGAAGACGGCGGCCGCCCCGGCCTCGATGCCGCCGCGTACGTGCGCGCGGAAGGTGTCGACGTCGATGCGGCCGTCCGGCCCGTACGCGGTCACGGGAAAGAAGAGCAGGCCGTCGAGTCGGCCGGCGAGCGGGGCTGAGGTCACGGGCGCTCCCTGGGCGTGCACCTTCATCCGTGCACAATTGTGATCTGCGTCTATATCCCTGAACGCCGTCACGCTAAAGCAGCCACCAGGGGCCGGTCAAGACAAGAAGCGCCGACGTGGAGGCGGATTGGGCGCCTCCGGGCGACACTTGACGGGGTTCGGCGCCACTCCCTAGCGTGTCCACGCATGTGAATGCAGTCCATGGATGCATCCGTGGTGCTGCTCCCGCGCAGCCATTTCGACCACCGCGTCATCGCGTACAGCGCCCCCGAGGAGACCTGCCGATGCCCGTACCCCGCACCGTCCTGCTGACCGGCGCCGCCGGGGGGCTCGGCACTCTGATGCGCGGCCTCCTTCCGGCGTACGGCTACACCCTGCGCCTCTTCGACGCGACCCCCATAGAAGGCGAGCCGGAGGCGATCAGCGCCGATCTGGCCGACAAGGAGGCGCTGCGCGAGGCCGTGCGCGGTGTCGACGCGGTCATCCATCTGGCGGGCATCTCGCTGGAGGCGCCCTTCGAGAAGATCCTGCGCTCCAACATCGAAGGGACGTACAACCTGTACGAGGCGGCCCGCGAGGAGGGCGTCGGCCGGATGGTCTTCGCCTCGTCCAACCACGCGGTCGGCTTCACCCCGGTCCCGGCCGAGGGCGAGCCGCTGATCCCCGTCACCACCCCGCACCGCCCGGACACCTTCTACGGCCTCTCCAAGAGCTTCGGCGAGGACCTGGCGCAGCTCTACTGGGATCTGCACGGCGTCGAGACCGTCTCGGTGCGGATCGGCTCCTGCTTCATGGAACCCAGCTCGGTGCGGATGCTGTCGATCTGGCTGAGCCCCGGAGACGCCGCCCGCCTCTTCCACGC
Organism: Streptomyces agglomeratus; assembly: GCF_001746415.1. Taxonomy (NCBI): domain Bacteria; kingdom Bacillati; phylum Actinomycetota; class Actinomycetes; order Kitasatosporales; family Streptomycetaceae; genus Streptomyces; species Streptomyces agglomeratus. The sequence goes on along the minus strand of NZ_MEHJ01000001.1, from coordinate 6,037,969 downwards.
CGCGCTCACCGCCGGGGACGTCGGCCACACCGTCGTCTACGGCTCGTCCGCCAACACCCGCCTGTGGTGGGACCTGACCTCGGCGCGGGCCCTCGGGTACGACCCGCAGGACGACTCGGAGCAGTACGCGGAGAAGCTCGTCGCGGAACACGGCGAGCTCGACCCGGACAACCCGGACCACGCCAACCTGGGCGGCCCGTTCTGCACCAGCCCGCCCCAGTGGCCGTACTGAGAAATAACGCGCGCCGGCGAGCGGCCGGCGGGCATGATGCCCCTCGTGCCACGACCTCATGGATTCGGTTACGAGCTTTTCGGCGACGGCCGCGTCACCATCACCCACCAGGGCCGGTCCGCCGGCACCCTGCGGGGCGCCCGCGCCGAGAAGTTCCTGGCCGAGGTCGCGGCGGGCGACGGCCAACTGGTCATGGCCCGCTGGACGGGGGCGTACAAACACGGCAACGAGCGGGCGGCGAAGAAGCACCCGCGCAACGCGTGGCAGTAAACGGGTGACAGTAAGGGAACGGCAAAGGCGTGCCGGTCGTTAGCTTTGGCATGACCGCAATGACCCCCGGCTCGAACATCCCGCTTCCCACCGCCCGCGTGGCCGTGGACGTAGCCGCCCCGGTGCGGCTCGACGTATCGGGCCTGCTGCTCACCGCCGACGGCAAGGTTCGCTCGGACGACGACTTCATCTTCTACAACCAGCCCGCCGGCCCGGGCGTCACCTACCGCTCCGGCGGCGGCGCCGCCCCCGACGCGATCGTGGTCGACACCTCGGCGGTCCCGCCGGGCATCGAGAAGATCGTGGTCACGGCGAGCCCCGACGCGGCGGGCCAGACCTTCCAGGGCGTCGAGCCCACCGCCACCGTGCGGGGCGCCGACGACGGTGCGGTGATCGCCACGTTCACCCCGCCGCAGCTCGGCTCCGAGACGGCACTGGTGATCGTGGAGATCTACCTCCGCAACGGGGCGTGGAAGGTACGCGCGGTCGGCCAGGGCTACGCCAACGGGCTGGCCGGCATCGCCACGGACTTCGGCGTCTCGGTGGAGGAGCCCGCCGCCCCAGCCGCCCCCGCGCCCGCCCAGGCCCCCGTGGCCCCGCCCGCGCCCCCGGTGGCCGATCCGCGGCTGGCGGCCGCTCCCGCGGCTCCCCCGGCCCCCGCGGCGCCTCCCGCCGCCCCGGCGAGCGGCAAGGTCAACCTCGACAAGGGCCGGGTCAGCCTCCAGAAGAACCAGACCGTCTCGCTGGTCAAGGGCGGCCGCCCGCTGCTGTCCCAGGTCAAGATGGGCCTCGGCTGGGAGCCCGCGTTCCGGGGCAAGGACATCGACCTCGACGCGTCCGTGATCGCGTACGACGGGAACCGCAAGCACCTCGACAGCTGCTACTTCGGCAAGCTGTCGATCCTCGGCGGCGCCGTCAAGCACTCCGGTGACAACCTCACCGGCGAGGGAGCGGGTGACGACGAGGTGATCACCGTCGACCTCGGCCGCATCCCCGCGGAGGCGACGGGACTGGTGTTCACGGTGAACTCCTTCACGGGACAGAAGTTCACCGAGGTGGCGAAGGCGTACTGCCGTCTGCTGGACGCGGCGACCGGTGAGGAACTGGTCCGCTTCGACCTGACGGGCGCCGAGCCGCAGACGGGGGTGATGATGGCGAAGCTGATCAAGCAGTTCTCTGGAGAATGGGAAATGACCGCGATGGGCGACTTCGTGAAGAGTCGCACCGTTCGCGGCATGGTCAAGCCGGCAGCCCAGGCCCTCTAGCGCTCTCGCGCCGGAGGGAACTAGAGCTTGGTCAGCTTGGTGAAGGGGCTCAGGATGCGGCCCTGGCGTCCGGCGAAGTCGATGAGAACGGCGGCTTCACCTTCGACGGCGATGACCCTCCCGAGACCGAACTGATCATGCGAAACCCGGTCGCCCACCTCGAAGACCTCGATCGGGGGGGCGTCCGCGGCGGGGACGTTGAAGGGACTGGACGGCAGGTAGCGCCGGGCTCCGGCTGACTTTGTCATTAGTTGAGAGTATGCGCCCCGCGAGGCCGCCACGCCATGCCCGTCCATGATCACTTCGCCCGGGGGCGGTCGGCGGCCCTCCCCGCCCCCGGTGACGGCGGCGCGGGGACGGCGGTGCGCGTGACGCCGCCGGAGGCGGGCGACCAGGCATTCCGGACGGAGGGTGACCGGACCGGTACGCGGCCGGAGTCCGGCCGGCCGCCCTGAGCTAAACCCGCGGAAAAGAACCTGGGCCGCGCGGCTCGCGCCGTGTCGCCCGCACCGTTTGCTGAGTGTCGATTCACACATGGCACATTGTTCCGAATCAGGCTCCACCGGGTTCCGATTCGGCCTCCGCCGGATGCCGTTCGTGATTCCGGGACCGGGGAGTCCGCGTATTCCGCGGCGCCGTCGCCCGCGGCGCGGGGCATCGCGGCAACGGAACAGCCGTCCCCCCGCGCCGCCTGCCGGGCGGCACCAATTCACCGCGAGAGGCACGTGAATTCCACCCCCGGAAGTCATCCGGAAATGATCTCCGGCCACTTCGGGAGGCGGCCGGCGACGAATTCCGGCAATGACCGCGGAGCGCTCGCCCCATGGCCGCCGCACACCCTGGTTCACCCTTTCGAATTCGCCTCACCCGAAAGTGCGGGTGGCGGACTCGACCGGCCGGACCGCAGGGGCGACGGGCAGTCGCTCCACCGCAACCGAACCGGCCGTTGTACGCGTCGCAGAGGGCATCCGGGACACTGGATCACATCACGATCACGATCGCGTACGACGACCACGACGCGTACGACCGGAGGGACCACGGCATGCCCGAGCACGCGGAGTACCGCATCGTCTCGCTGATCGGTGAGGGCGGTACGGGCCGGGTGCAGCTGGCACGCGACCCCGCCGGACGGCTGGTCGCCCTCAAGACCGTCCACGAACGGCTGACCGCCGCTCCGAGGTTCCTCGAACGCTTCCGCCGCGAGGCCGCCGCGGCTCTGCGCGTCCGCGGGCCGTTCACGGCGACGGTGTTCGACGCCGGTACGGAGGACGGGCAGTCCTGGCTGGCGGCCGAGTTCTGCGTCGGGCCGCCGATCGTGGAGACGATCACCACGACGGGGCCGCTGGGGCCGGCGGACCTCGGCACGTTCGGCTCGGCCGTCGCCGTGGCGCTGTCGGCCATCCACGGCGCGGGGCCCGCGCTCCTGGACCTCAAGCCGGCCCACGTTCTGATCACCCACCGCGGCCCGAAGATCATCGACTTCGGTACCGCGGGCCGGTCCGCGGGGCTGGACCCGGCCGGCTCGGGCTTCCTCGGCTTCGTCGCTCCCGAGCTGCTCGTGCCCGGCAGCCGGGCGGACACACCCGCCGACGTGTTCGCACTCGGCGCGCTGCTCGCGCTGTCCAGCACGGGCCGCAATCCGTTCGGGTCGGGCAGCGCCGAGCGGGTGACGGAGCGGACCCTGCACGACGCCCCCGACCTCGTCGGCGTACCGGGGGCGGAGTGGCCGGGCTTCCTCGCCGCCTGCCTGGCCACCGCCCCGGCCGACCGGCCGAGCATGCCCGAGGCCCTCGCCTGGTGCGCGGAGCGCGCCGCCCCCGTGCCGTGGTGGGAGCAGGAGGCGGCGGCCGGCCTGATCAGCGAGTACGAGGAGCACCTGGGCGAGCTCCTCGCGGTCAGCGCGGGCGACGGCGCCGCCACGGACCGGTGATGGCCAGCAGGATGCCCGGGTTCTGGATGTTGGCGTAGAGCGTCTTCCCGTCGGGCGAGAAGACGACCCCGGCGAACTCGCTGAACTGCGGTTCGGCGTCGGTGCCCACGTTGAGCTCGTTGCGGGCGATGGGGTACGTACGGCCGCTCTCCGTGGCGCCGAAGAGGTGCTGGCCGCCGTCGCCGTCCTCCGCGAGGACCAGGCCGCCGTACGGGGAGACGGTGATGTTGTCCGGGCCGTCGAACTGCCCGCCCGTACCGATCAGCACCTTGAGCGTGAGCGTGCGGCGCCTGGGGTCGTAGAACCACACCTGGCCGTCGTGCGGCTCGCCGGGGCTCTCGTCGCGGGCGTACGACGAGACGATGTACGCGCCGCCGTCGGCCCACCACATGCCTTCGAGCTTGCGGGCCCGCGTGATGTCACCGTCGTCGAACTGCTCGCGCACCGGGACCGTCCTGCCGTCCCGGTCCGGTACATCGATCCAGTCGACGCCGTAGACCGTGCCGATGCGTGTGGCACGCGACAGGTCGTCGACGAACCGGCCGCCGGAGTCGAAGCACTTGGGCGCCTGGAGGGTGCCCGCGTCGTCGGCGAGCCTGCGCAGCTGTCCCCGGCCGTGCTTGAAGCCGTGCGGCGGGACCCAGCGGAAGAGCAGCCCGTTGGGCTCCGAGTCGTCCTCGGTGAGGTAGGCGTGGCCGCGCTTGGGGTCGATGACGACGGCCTCGTGGTCGAAGCGGCCGAACGCCTTGACTGGCTTGGGGTTCAGGTTGGCACGGCGGTCGTACGGATCGACCTCGAAGACGTAGCCGTGGTCCTTGGTCATGCCGTTCTGGCCGGCCCGGTCGGAGTTCTCCTCACAGGTCAGCCAGGTGCCCCAACTGGTGCTGCCACCGGCGCAGTTGGTGGAGGTTCCCGCGATGCCGACCCATTCGGCGACCTCGCCGCCGCGGTGCACCTCGACGACCGTGCAGCCGCCGGACGCGGCCGGGTCGTACACCAGGCCCTCGGTGAGCGGCACGGGGTGCTTCCACTTGGAACGCACGCCCTTGAGCTCGTGGTTGTTGACGAGGAGCGTCGTGCCGCGCGGGCCCTCGAAGGCGGCGGTGCCGTCGTGGTTGGACGGCGTGTATTCGCCGGACTCCAGTGTCGTGACACCGGAGTGCGTGATGATCCGGTACGAGAAGCCCGCCGGGAGGGCCAGGATGCCCTCGGGGTCGGGGACGAGCGGCCCGTAGCCGGGGCCGTGCCCGCGCGTGCCGGCCTCGTCGCCCGCGTCCCCGGTGTCGGGCGCGTCGTCGGCGGCGAGCGCTCCCGGCGCGGTGGCGAGCGCCCCGACGCTGCCGACGAGCGCGACGGATGCGCCGGTCAGCGCGGAGCGTCTGGCGAAGTCCCTGCGGGTGATCGTCATGCGTACCTCCTGAGGCCCGTGAGGGGCACGTGTTTTCGGCCCCAGGCTCGCGCGCGCGTATAAACGGGGGCTGAACAGCGCCCGTCGTACGAGAGGCCACCGTCATGCACCTGCCCCCGCACACTCCTGCGCGTCTGCCCGCTTCCGGCCGCCGCGTCCTCGTCAGCGGCGCGTCGCGCGGCCTGGGCCGGGCCGTCGCCCACGCCTTCGCGGCGGGCGGCGACCGGGTCGCCGTCCACTACGGCTCGCGGCGCGAGGAAGCGCGGCAGACCCTGGAGGGGCTCCCCGGTACGGGCCATGTGCTGGTCGGCGGCGACCTGTCCGACCCGGCGGGCGCGGCGGCGGTCGCGGACCGGGCGGCGGAGGGGCTCGGCGGCATCGACGTCCTGGTGAACAACGCGGCCGTCAACGAGCGCCACCCCCTCGCGGAGACGCCGTACGACGCGTGGGCGGCCGCGTGGCAGCGCCATGTGTCCGTCAACCTGCTCGCCACGGCGAACCTGAGTCACCTCTCGGCCCGCCGGATGATCGACCAGGGCACGGGCGGGCGGATCGTCAACATCGGCTCGCGCGGGGCGTTTCGCGGGGAGCCGGACCACCCGGCGTACGGAGCGACGAAGGCGGCGGTGCACGCGCTCGGCCAGTCGCTGGCGGTGTCCCTCGCGCCGTACGGCATCGGGGTGGCGTCCGTCGCCCCGGGGTTCTTCGACACCGAGCGCGTGGCGGACCGGCTGAGCGGGGCGGAGGGCGAGGCGATCCGCGCCCAGAGCCCGTTCGGGCGGGTCGCGACGGCTCAGGAGATCGCGGGCGCGGTGGTGTGGCTGGCGTCGCCGGGCGCGGAGTGGTCTTCCGGGGCGGTGCTGGACCTCAACGGGGCTTCGTACCTGCGCACTTGAGGCAGCGGCGGGCCCTGTGCCCGGGGACGGGCCGGACAGCTTCCGTGCGGTCCGGTCCCTCCGGCGTTCGAGAGCGGGGTCCGTGGCAGCGGCCCCGGTTGCGGGAAGGGGCGGAGAGGGACGGGAAGGGGCGGGGAGGGGCGGGGAGGGGAGGGGAGGGGGTCGGCGCCGAAGCGACCCGCGGCCCTCCTCACACACCCGCGCCCCGCCCGACGCACGCGCGCCCCCACCCCCACTCACCCGCGCCGCACACTCCACGCACCCGCGCCGCCATCCCTCAACCCGCCCGGCGGGACCTCGCCTTGAACGCCGCCTTGCGTGCTTCCTTCGCCGCCTTCTTGTCCGGGTGCAGTCGGCCCATCGCCTCCAGGACGTCCGCCGTGGCCGGGTGGTCCACCCGCCACGCCGCGTCGAAGAAGCCGCTGTGCCGGCCGGTCAGCCCCGCCACCAGGCCCTGGAGCTCGTCCGGTTCGCCGGCCGCGTCGAGCTGCGCCGCGATCGTGTCGATCGCGAGCCAGAAGATCATCGGCTCGGGCGGCGGCGGCACGTCCGACGCGCCGTGCTCGGCGAGCCAGACCCGCGCCAGGCCGCCCAGTTCCGCGTCGTCGAGCACCTCGCGGACCGCGTCCTCCGCCTCCTGGCCGACCAGCGACAGCGCCTGCTGACTGCGCAGCCTGCGCAGCGGCGCGCCCTTGTCGGTACCCCGCGCTGCGGCGAGCAACTCCCGCGCCGCCGCCGCCGGTTCGCGCCGGGCCAGCCACAGTTGCGTCTCGGCGCCGGCCGACACCTCGGGGAAGTACGCGATGCCGTCGAGCAGTGCCTCGGCGCCCTTGTCCGCGAGATCGCCGACCGCGGGCGCGTCCATGCCCGCTTCGAGCATGCGGGCCCTGACCCCGTACAGACCGAGCGGGGTCAGCCCCACCATTCCGTACCGGGACACGTCCTCGTCGTCGACGGGCGGCTCGGGCTCCGCTCCCTCCTCCGCCATCAGCGCCTCGTCCACCGGCCGGTAGACGACGAGCCCGATCGGCTCCAGTACCCGGAACTGGTCGTCGAGCCGCATCATGGCGTCCGACACCTGCTCCAGTACGTCGTCGGTGGGCTCGCCCATGTCCTCCGGCACGATCATCGAGGCGGCGAGCGCGGGCAGTGGAACCGGCCCTTCCACCGCCCCCTCGGAGACGGTCAGCAGGTACAGGTTCCCGAGCACGCCCTCCAGGAACTCCGCTTCCGCCTCCGGGTCCCAGTCCAGCGCGTCGAGGTCGATCTGTCCGTCCTCGTCGATGGCTTCGGCGAGGTCGTCCAGGACCGGCGCCGTCGCGTCGGCGAAGACGGCGTCGAAGGCGTCGAGCCAGATGGCGAGTACGTCCTGGGGGCTTCCGGCGGTGAGCAGCGTCAGGTTCTCCCCGGCCGTGACGGCGGCGACCGCGTCGGCGTCACCTTCCACGCCCTCCACGCCTCCGGCGCCCTCCTCGGCGTCCGTCACCTCGACCAGCCCCGTGTCGACGGCGAGCCGCCATGCCTCGCTCGCCTCGGCCGCACCCTCCTCGTCGGCGCTGAGCCCGAGGTGCCCGGCGGCCTTCGGGAGTTGCTCGTCGACGAGTTCGCCGCCCGCGCCGACCCGGGTCGCGGGACCCGCCCACCGGGCGAGCCGCGCGGCACGTGCGAGCAGCGGTGAGGTGAGCGCCTCCCGCGCCAGTTCGGCGTCGGAGTGGAGCCGCACCGGCGGCAGGGTCGGGCGGTCACCGGACATCTGGGGGTTCTCCTTGGCGCATACGGGTCGGGCGGCCCCCAGCGTAGACGTAATCGCCCCTGCACCACCGGCTTCATGTACCCGTCAGGACCCGTACACCCGGCGGCCCTTGACAACCCCCCGGCCCACACAAGAGATTGACGCGCGTAGAACCACGCGTAGAACCACGCTTCACCCCTCATCCCTCGTACTCGGAGCCACGTGATGACAGCCCGTTCCTCCTCCCTCCCGAGATCCGCCGCGGTCGCGGCCGTCGTAGCCTCCGCACTGGCTGCCGGCCTTCTGGCGAGCTCGTCCTCCGCGTCCGCCAGCGCCACCGTCTCCGCGACCGCGCCCGCGCAGACCCGCATTCACGACATCCAGGGCACGACCCGGATATCCCCGCTCGTGGGGCAGCAGGTCACCGACGTGTCCGGCATCGTCACCGGTGTCCGGACGTACGGCTCGAAGGGTTTCTGGTTCCAGGACACCGAGGCCGACGCCGACGCGGCCACCAGCGAGGGCATCTTCGTCTTCACCGGCTCCGCGCCCACCGTCGCCGTCGGCGACGCGGTCAAGGTGTCCGGCACGGTCGGCGAATACATCCCCGGCGGCACGGCCTCCGGCAACCAGTCGCTCACCCAGATCTCCAAGCCGGCCGTGACCGTGGTCTCCTCGGGCAACGCGCTGCCCGCGCCGGTCGCCGTCTCCGCGAAGTCCGTTCCGTCCGCGTACGCCCCCGAGGGCGACCCGGCGGCGGGCGGCAGCATCAACGCGCTGCCGCTGAACCCGTCGGCGTACGCCCTGGACTACTACGAGTCGCTGGAGGGCACCAGCATCCGCATCGGCTCGTCGCGCGTGGTCGGTGCGACCGACCCGTACGCGGAGCTGTGGGTCACGGTGAAGCCGCACGAGAACGACAACCGGCGCGGCGGCGCGGTCTACGGCTCGTACACCTCGCAGAACACCGGCCGGCTCCAGATCCAGCAGCTCGCGCCCGTGTCCCAGCAGCCGTTCCCGAAGGCGAACGTCGGCGACGTGCTCTCGGGTACGACCGAAGGCCCCCTGGACTTCAACCAGTTCGGCGGCTACACGCTGACCGCCCGTACGCTCGGCACGGTCACCGACCGGGGCCTGGAGCGCGAGTCGACCCGGCCGCAGCGCCGCGGCGAGCTGGCGGTGGCGACGTACAACGTCGAGAACCTGGACCCGGGCGACCCGCAGGACAAGTTCGACGCGCTGGCGGCGGCGGTCGTGGACAACCTCGCCTCGCCCGACATCCTCGCCCTGGAGGAGATCCAGGACGACAACGGCGCCAAGAACGACGGCACGGTCTCCGCCGAGGAGACGCTGAAGAAGTTCACGGCCGCGATCGCCGCCGCCGGCGGTCCGTCGTACGCCTGGCGCACGGTCGACCCGGTCAACAACAAGGACGGCGGCGAGCCCGGCGGCAACATCCGCCAGGTGTTCCTCTTCAACCCCGAGCGGGTCGCCTTCACCGACCGCGGGGCCGGCGACGCCACCACCGCGACCGCCGTCGTACAGGAGAAGGGCCGCGCGGCCCTGACCCTCTCCCCCGGCCGCATCGACCCGGCGAACGCGGCCTGGGAGAACAGCCGCAAGCCGCTGGCCGGCGAGTTCACCTTCCGCGGCCGTACGGTCTTCGTCATCGCCAACCACTTCGGTTCGAAGGGCGGCGACGAGGGTCTGGCGTCGCACCACCAGCCGCCGGTGCGCAAGTCGGAGGTCAAGCGGCTGGAGCAGGCGCAGTCGGTGAACGCGTTCGTCAAGGACATCCTGAAGGCGCAGCGCAACGCCGACGTGCTCGTCCTCGGTGACATCAACGACTTCGAGTTCTCGGCGACGACGAAGGCGCTGACGGCGGACGGCGCGCTGTACCCGGCGGTCAAGTCTCTGCCGCGCTCGGAGCGTTACTCGTACGTCTTCCAGGGCAACAGCCAGGTCCTGGACCAGATCCTGACCAGCCCGTCGATCGGGAAGTTCAGCTACGACAGCGTGCACATCAACGCGGAGTTCGCCGAGCAGAACAGCGACCACGACCCCCAGGTCCTCCGCTTCCGCCCGTAGCCCTCAGGGCGCCGGCCGCCCGTAACCCTCAGGGGACCGTGCGTTCGTGGTCCTCAGGACGCCTCCCGCACGCCCGCGCTCAGGCTGAGCGCGGGCGTGTAGCGCTTCACCCCGCCGCCGGTCACCCCCGGGTAGCCGTGCACCTTCTGCCACTGCGGTGTCACCGCGCCCACGCCGCCGGTCCCGCCCAGCGCCTCGATGTGCGCCTCGGCGCTCTCCCACTCGGCGTAGTTGAGGACGCGCGTCCCGTCCGTACTGACGTGGAAGTGCCCGGCGATCCCACCCGGGTGCAGGCCGGGGTCCGTCGCCAGCGCCTCGAACACGGTGTCCACCCAGTCCCGCTGACGGGCCGCGTCGGGCCCGTCGAACTCGACGTCGACGATCACGACGCAGCCCGGCTCGCGGTCTGCTCCGCCGGGCGCGAGTTCAGTGCTCCGGTACATCTCGTAGGCACGCAGCTCCACCCGCTCGATCCCGGGCACGGCCGCGTCGATCTCGGCGTTGCGCTCGTCCCGGAAGGTGGCGACGAACGCGTGGTAGTCCTCCAGGCCGCGCCACTGCGAGTAGTGCAGCAGGGTGTCATCGTCCTCGCCGGTGTACACGCTGTACGACAGCAGTCCCGGGTCCGGCCACGGGCGGCTCCGCCACGTCTTCGAGACAGCCTCCACGGCGGCTTGCCGGCGCTCGGGCGTACCGGTCCGCCAGGTACTGACCAGCACGACTCCGGCGTCCGAACGCCCTATCTGAGGACGGGTGTTGACCTGTGCGCCTCGTACGGACATGGCTTGGCCTCCTCACTCGACGCGCCGGTTCGGCGCGTTCTCGTGCTCACCATCCTCAAACCCGAAGCGCGGTTGAGGTCAAGCTTCGCCACGACGGCCGCGAGCCCGCACTCTGACGCCGGCCCGGGATCAGCCGGTGGCGGCCGCGTGCCAGGCGGTCAGGGTGAGTTCGTCCACCGTACGGACATCGCTGCCCTCCAGCGGAAACCTCCGCGCCGCCTCGCCGGCGGCCGGGGCGATCCTGAGGGCAGACGCCTGCTGGAGCCGTCCGGTCTCGGGATTGCTCGTCCAGGAAAGGAGCGACCGCACGCTTTCACCCGCGGCGAGGATCACCAAGGTGGGGCCCTTGTCGGTGCCCATGTACGAGGAACCGCGCTTCACCCAGACGTCCAGCACCTTGCCGTCGGTACCCAGTGCCTGCACGCTCGGGTAGCCGAAGACCTGGTAGGGGTCCTTGCCGCAGTTGGTCAGGGTGAGCCCGACGGCCCGGTGGCCGAGGGCCGCCTGCACCTCGCCCATGGACACTTCGGGGGCGTCGGACGAACAGCCGGCCCCCCGTGGCTCCGCCGAGGGGGAGACGGGAAGCGGCGGGGCAGGGGCGGCCGTGGCGCTCCGCGCCGGAACCGGCTTCGCCGCAGGGGTCGGCTTCGCCTCCCCCTCGCCGTCGGGTACGAGGAACGCGCACCCCGACAGCGCCAGCATCCCCGCGACCGCCCAGACGACTGCCGCACCGGCTCCGCGCATGCCCACGTCTCCCCACACTCCCCCACCCGGTTGTCACAGCAAGTGTCCGCCACCTCCGCCCTCGCCTGGTCCGCCTCCACCGCACACAGCCGTGGCGGACTCCCATTGTTTAGCAATGCTTGCCGCGGACCGAAGAAAATCTAAGTGGACCTTCACCGTTGGGCCGACGAGACTTCCCGTATGACCGCAGCAGGCCCTTTCGGCCGCGCCCTGTGCGCAATGATCACGCCCTTTACCCCGGCAGGGGCCCTGGACCTCGACGGCGCCCAGTCGCTCGCCGACCGCCTGGTGTCCGGGGGCGGCTGCGAGGGGCTCGTCCTGAACGGCACCACCGGCGAGTCCCCGACCACCACCGACGCCGAGAAGAGCGCGCTCGTACGAGCCGTTTCGGAAGCGGTAGGTGACCGGGCGTCGGTTCTGGCGGGCGTAGGGAGCGCCGACACCCGCCACACGGTCGAACTGGCCCGGGCGGCGGAACGTGCGGGCGCGGACGGCCTGTTGGTGGTCACGCCGTACTACAGCCGTCCGCCGCAGGACGCCGTGGAGGCCCATTTCCGGCGGGTCGCGGACGCGGTCGGCGTACCGCTGATGCTGTATGACATCCCCGGCCGTACCGGCACCCGCATCGAGGTCGAGACCATGCTGCGGCTCGCCGGGCATCCGCGCATCCGCGCGGTCAAGGACTGCGCTTACGACCTGCTCGCCGCCGCCACCGTTCTCGCGCGCACGGATCTCGCCTACTACTCGGGCAGCGAGGAACTGAACCTGCCGCTCTACGCGGTGGGCGGCGCGGGCTATGTCAGTACGGTCGCCAACTGCGCGCCCCGCGCCATGCGGGCCGTCCTCGACGCCTACGACGCCGGGGACACGGCGGGCGCGGCCCTCGCCCACCGGCGCACGGTGCCCCTCATCACGCTCGCGATGGCATCGGGCCTGCCCGGCACCGTCACGGCGAAGGGGCTGCTCGGCGCGCTCGGGCTGCCGGCCGGCCCGGTCAGGGAACCGCTGCGGCCCGCCGGCCGGGAGACGGTCGACGGGCTGCTCAAGGCGTACGAGGAGCTGACCGGGCTGCGTCAGCCCGCCATGTAGGTCCGGCCGAGGACCGTCGCGTGCTCCAGGACGTCCTCCAGCGGGTCGTCGATCTGGCCGGTGGAAATCAGCATCACCCGGGGCCCGTTGTGCCCGTTGTTGTGCGTCTCGTCGGCGTGCGCGGCCGCTGCGGGCAGCCCCACCGCCATGAGAACCGCGCCGCATCCGGTGATCCAACGAGCCAGTACCCGTGCCTGTTGTGCCGTCATGCCGTTCCCTCGCCCTGATTCGTCGTCCGGTGTGCCGAGCCGATTGTCCGCCCTGCTTATCCACCCGAACGGCCCACAGGTAACGCAAGGTCATCCGTGTGAGTGCGGTTCAGACGGCGCGTACGGCGTACAGAGACGCGTCCGGTACGGCGGCAGCTCGCGGACACCATGCGCCGCGCCCGTCGGCGACGGGCGACGCCGACTTCGTCGAGCCGAAATCAAGCCCTGAGTTACCGAAGCGACCCGCGCCGAAGGCGACCGGTGTGGGCAGCAGCAATAGGCCGCAGAACAACGCCACGCTCGGTGACCAGAAATACGCAGATCGCAATTGCCCGCTTCGACACCACGGTCACTGGCACGACTGAGCGAATGAGCGAATGATGGAACTGCGAGCAGGCCCCCACCAAGGCACGCCGGGGGCTCAGATGTGCAGGAGATCATCATGGCCGAGAAAAACCAAGGAAAATGGGGAAGGTGCCACACATACCTCATAGCTCCGATCGCGGCCATCGCCCTCATCACCATGCCCGCCGTCTCGAGCAGCGGCGCGGAAGGAAACGTCAGCGGCGTACAGGCTCTCACCGCAACGACCTTGTGTGACGAGAGGCCGGAAAATCCCAAGCAGAAGGCACAGGAGCCGGGGATCGGGGACCCCGTGCGTGACGGCAAGTTCGAGTTCACCGTCACCAAGGTCATTCCGGGGGTCGAGGAAGTCGGCGACGAGTTCGACAAGAAGGCCCAGGGTCAGTTCGTCCTCGTGTGCATGGACGTCGAGAACATCGGCGACGAGGCGCAACTCTTCGATGGAAGTGCTCAAAAGTTGTTCGACGCGGAAGACCGCGAATTCAGTGCGGACACGACGGCAGCCGTATACCTGGATGAAAGCCAGTCGTTCCTCAATGAAATCAATCCGGGCAACAAGGTGAAGGGCATAGTCGTGTTCGACGTTCCCAAGAACGTCAAGCCCGTCAAAATTGAGCTGCACGACTCATTTTTCAGCGGCGGAGTGGCAGTGAATCTCAATCCTTCGTAACTGTGCCGTAGGTGAATCGGCGACCGGTCGGCATCAAGTCCGAGGAGTCGGCTGTCACACTCCAGAGCGCCCTTCTGGGGCCGTCTCGGGACCCGGAAGGGCGCTCATTGCTGATCAGCGCCGACGTAGTCGTACGTGATCAGTTGTGGCTGTGGAGGATCTCGTTCAGGCCGCCCCAGACCGCGTTGTTCGGGCGGGCCTCGACGGTGCCCGTGACCGAGTTGCGGCGGAAGAGGATGTTGCTGGCGCCGGAGAGCTCGCGGGCCTTGACGATCTGGCCGTCGGGCATGGTGACGCGGGTGCCCGCCGTGACGTACAGGCCGGCCTCGACGACGCACTCGTCGCCGAGCGCGATGCCCACGCCCGCCTCGGCGCCGACCAGGCAGCGCTCGCCGATGGTGATGCGGACGTTGCCACCGCCGGAGAGGGTGCCCATGGTGGACGCGCCGCCGCCGATGTCGGAGCCGTCGCCGATGACGACACCCGCCGAGATGCGGCCCTCGACCATGGAGGTGCCGAGGGTGCCGGCGTTGAAGTTGACGAAGCCCTCGTGCATGACGGTGGTTCCGGAGGCCAGGTGCGCGCCGAGGCGGACCCGGTCCGCGTCCGCGATACGGACGCCCGCGGGGGCGACGTAGTCCGTCATGCGCGGGAACTTGTCGACCGAGGTCACCTGGAGGTGCAGGCCCTCGGCGCGGGCGTTCAGCCGTACCGTCTCCAGCTGGTCGACGGCGACCGGGCCGAGCGAGGTCCAGGCGACGTTGGCGAGGAGACCGAAGACACCGTCGAGGTTCTGGCCGTGCGGCTGGACCAGGCGGTGCGACAGGAGGTGCAGGCGCAGGTACGCGTCGTGGGCGTCCAGCGGCTTGTCGTCGAGCGAGGCGATGACCGTACGGACGGCGACGACCTCGACGCCGCGGCGGGCGTCCGGGCCGAGGGTCTTCGGCGCGGAGGCGCCGAGCAGCTCGGCGGCGCGCTCGGCGGTGAGGCGCTCGGTGCCGGCGGGGCCGGGCTCGGCGACGAGCTCGGGGGCGGGGAACCAGGTGTCGAGGACGGTGCCGTCCGCGGCGAGGGTGGCGAGGCCGGCGGCGACAGCGCCGGTGGTGCGAGTAGCAGTCGTATCGGTCATGCCCGAACGCTAACCGGCTCGGGCGTGTCGAGGCGAACCGGTCCCGGATGCCGGGCGCCCGCCCCCCTGGGCGCCGGCCCGGTCCCGGCCCTCAGCCGCCGGACGGGTTCGTTTTCCCCGCTCTATCGCCCGCGCCCGCCTGCTCCGTATGCGGAGACATTCCTCGTGCGGCTGACTTCGGCCCGTCCGGCGCTGGGGGGCCGGGGTCCGGGGCAGCGCCCCGGCTCGGGTCGGGGAGGGGCGGGCCGTGGGACGGGCCGGCCGTCGCGCGGCCCGGCCGCCCCGCCGCGATCACCGCACCGCCCGCCGCCAGCGCCAGCGCCGCGCTCAGCGGCCAGAGCAGGGCGGGCGCCGTCGCGTACAGGGCGCCTCCCAGCGGTGGGGCGAGGATGACGCCGCTGACCGAGACACCGGCGTACAGGCTCTGGAACCGGCCCTGCGCGTGATCGGGCGCATGGTCCGCGACGTACGCCGTCGCCGGGGTCTTGTAGAGGATCTCGCCCGCCGTGAGCAGCAGCATCATCGCCAGGGCCACCGGGACCGAGGCGCCCAGCGTCAGCGCGCCGTAGCCCAGGCCGACCAGGACCAGGCCGGCGCCCACGATCGTCAGGGGCGCATGCCCGCGCAGGACGACGGTCGCCGGGAGTTCCAGGCAGAGGATGACCGCTCCGTTGACGGCGATCAGCCAGCCGTACGCGCGGGTGTCCATGCCGTGGTCGCCGAGGAAGACCGGGACGGTGGAGAACAGCTGCCGGTAGACGATGTCCGCGAAGAAGACGGACACGAGGAGGACGAGGACGGCCGGGCGCGCCCGCAGCTCCCGCCAGACACCCGGCGCGGGCCGGCTCTCGTGGCGCCGGGCGGCGGGGCGGGCCAGGGGAAGGACCATCGCCGCGTACAGAGCGAAGAGCAACGTGCCGATGCCGTCCGCGACGAAGATCACCGTGTACGAGAACTCGGCCGACACCAGCGCCCCGAGCGGCGCCCCGACCGTGAAGCCCGCGTTCCCGGCCACCCGCATCACGGCGAAGCCCTGGCGGCGCGAGCCGTCGGGCACGGAGACCGCGATGAGTGCGGAGTTCGCGGCGCGCACGGCGCCCTGGGCGTACTGGGCCAGCGGCAGCACGGCGTACAGGAGCGGGTCCGGCAGGGCGGGCAGCGCGACCAGCCCGGCGCCGGCGAGGACGGATGCGGTCAGCAGTGTGCGCCGGTGGCCGAAGCGGTCGCCGAACCAGCCCGCGGTGAAGTTTCCCGCGACCAGGCCCACGCCCCCGATGCCGCTGATGACGCCCGCCTGTGCGACGGCCAGGCCGCGCTCGTCCGTCAGGTACACGAAGAGATAGATGAAGGTGAAGGCGACGGCACTGTTGAAGAAGATGCCGAACGCCAAGTGCCGTACGGCCTTGGGTACGTCCCGAAGTGACCCCAACCTGCCCCGCCCCCTGCGTGCGTACGAGTGCGTTCCCTTTGGGAACTCACTGGACTATGCCAGCATGAGAGCCATGGCACAACGCACCCGCCTCGACGACGCCGACTGCGCCATCGCCCGGGCCCTCGACGTCGTCGGCGACTGGTGGACCCTGCTGATCGTGCGCGACGCGGCCCGCGGGGTGCACCGCTTCGACGCGCTCCAGGCGGAGACCGGCATGTCCCGCAAGGTGCTCGCCGAGCGGCTGCGGCTGTTGGTCGACGCGGACGTACTGACGCGCGAGGCGTACCAGGACCGGCCCGTCCGGTACGAGTACCGCCTCACCCGGCGCGGCCGAGCCCTGCTGCCCGTACTGATCTCCCTCCAGGACTGGGGCGACACCTGGCTGCTCGGAGACGGCGAGACGACGGCGACAGCGGCGGAGGTCTCACGCGAGGCCGAGCGCGTGCACGGACTCGTCGGCACGCGCCTGCCGGAGCTTCGGCTCCTCGACCTGAACGGCGACTCGCGCGACCCGGTCGCGGACACGCCGTACACCGTCCTGTACTGCTTCCCGGGCGCGTACGCCCGCCCCGAGTCGTATCCGCCCGGCTGGTCCGAGATCCCCGGCGCCCCCGGCTGCACCCTGGAATCCCGCACGTTCCGCGACCGGTCGGCCGAGTTCACCGCCGCCGGGGCGAGCGTGCGCGGGGTTTCCGTCCAGCGCCCGGACGAACAGCGGGCGTTCGCCGACTCGGAGCGGCTGGACTTCCCGCTGCTGTCGGACGCGGACCTGACCCTGGCGGCCGCGCTGCGCCTGCCGACGTTCCGGGCGGCGGGCGTCAGCCGTCTGAAGCGGCTGACGCTGGTCGTGGAGCGCGACCGTACGGTCCGTCAGGTCGCCTACCCGGTCACGGACATCGTGGCGGGCGTCGAGACGGCGCTGGCCACCGTCAGGTCCGGCCCGCGATGACCCGCGCCAGCATCTCCCGCGCGTACACCGCGTCGTACTCCACGCCCGTCAGCAGCACCTGGAGACAGATGCCGTCCATCAGTGCCACCAGCGCCCGCGCCGTGACCGGGTCCGTGCGCGGCGCCAGCCGGGCGGCCAGGCCCTCGCACCATTCGGCGGCGACGGGGCGCAGGGCGGGCCGACGGAGCGCGGCCAGGTAGAGCTCGTACTCCAGCTCCACGCCGGTACGGTCCCCGGACAGCCACTCCCCCAGCAACCCGGCGAGTTCGCCGGCGAGATCGGCCCGCGGGTCGTCGAACGCGCCGCGCGCGCCCACCGCCTTCGCGAAGCCTTCGCCCGCCTGCCGCAGCGCGGCGACCAGCAGTTCGTCGAGGGTCGTGAAGTGGTACGTCGTCGAGCCGAGCGGCACATCGGCCTCGGCCGCGACGGACCGGTGGCTCAGCCCGGCGATGCCCTTGCTCGCGACGACCCGTATCGCGGCGTCGACGATGCGTTGCCGGCGCCCGGGGTCGTAGCGGCGGGCCATCAGTGCGCGCCGCCGACGTTGAGGAGGATTACGCCGACGATGACCAGACCGATTCCCACCAGCTTGACGGCGTTCGCGGACTCCCCGAGGAAGAGCATGCCGATGGCGGCCACCGCCGCGGTCCCGACGCCCGCCCAGATCGCGTAGGCGGTGCCCACGGACATGGACTTGAGGGTCTGCGCGAGCAGGGTGAAGGCGAGCAGATAACCGGCTGCCGTGCCCAGTGAGGGCCACAGTCTGGTGAATCCGTCGCTGTACTTCATGGCCGTCGTACCGGCCACCTCCGCCGCGATGGCGGCGGCCAGCAAGACGTAGGGCGTGGGCATGCGTACGACTGTACACATACGTGTGTACGGCTGTACGCATCGACGGGCGCAACAACTCCGTTCCACCGGGCGACAGCCACCGGATACGGTGTAGCGCCCGGTCAGGGCCTGGAACGCAACGGAGTGAGAGTGGCGCACGATTCGGGCTGGAACGGCCCCCACGGCGGCGGACCCCACGCAGGACCCCCTTACCCCCCGCCACCCGGCTGGGGCGGCGGCTGGATGCCGCCCCCTCCCCCGCCCAAGCCCGGGGTGATCCCGCTGGCGCCGCTCTCGCTCGGGGACGTCATCGGCGGCTCCATGAGCACGGTGGGCCGTTACTGGAAGCAGCTGTTCGGCATAGCCGTGCTGATGTACGGCGGAGCGCTCCTGGTGACGCTGGCGGCCGTGCTGGTCGCCTACTCCGCGACGAGCGACACCCTGAGCAAGGTGGTCGACATCGACGAGTACGACGAGTCGTTCGGCTCCGACGTCGCGGCGCCCCTGATCGTCGCGTTCGCCCTCGTGTGCGTCGTCGCCGTCCTGGCCATGGTGGTCGCCAGCGCGGCGATCATGGCAGCCTGCCCCGCCGTGCTCCAGGACGCGATACTCGGCCGCCGTACGACACTCGGCACGGTGTGGCGGCGCTCCTGGGGCCGGGTGCCCGCGGTGATCGGCGCGATGCTGCTGCCCTGGCTCGTCGCGGCGTTGGTCATGGGCGTCTTCCTGGGCAGCTACGTCCTGCTGATCGTGTCGTTCACCTCGGACGACGTCCCCGGGGCGTGGGTCGCGTTGGGCTTCGTCCTGATGCTGGCGTGCTTCCCCGTGGCGGTCTGGGTGTGGGTGACGTTCAGCCTGGCCCCGGCCGCCGTCGTCTTCGAGTCCCAGCGGCCCGTCGCCGCGCTGCGCCGCTCGGCCCGGCTAGTGAAGGGCTCCTGGTGGCGGATCTTCGGCATCAGCGCGCTGGCCTGGCTCATCGCCACGGTCGCCGGCTACATCGTGCAGTTCCCGCTCACGATCATCGGCATGTTGACGAGCATGCCCGGTATGGCCGGGGCGGGAGCGGACCCGAGCGCCGGGGAGGCCCTCACCGCGATGGCCGGCTACCTGCTGTTCATCATGCTGGGCAGCATCATCAGCCAGATCATCGCCACCACCTACCCGCAGGTGGTGACCGGCCTGCTCTACGTCGACCAGCGCATCCGCAGGGAGAACCTGGCCCCGGCCCTCGCCGAGGCGGCGGGGGCACCGCACTGACGCACGGCATGCGAGAGGCCCCCGGCGCACTGCCGGGGGCCTCTCGCATGCCGTGCTCGACGTACGCCTCGTACGTCGCAGGTGTCTCAGACGTTGAAACCGAGCGCGCGGAGCTGCTCGCGGCCGTCGTCGGTGATCTTGTCCGGGCCCCACGGCGGCATCCAGACCCAGTTGATCTTCAGCTCGTTGACGATGCCCTCGGTCGCCGACTTCGCCTGGTCCTCGATGACGTCGGTCAGCGGGCAGGCCGCGGACGTCAGCGTCATGTCGAGCGTGGCGATGTTCGCGTCGTCGACGTGAATGCCGTAGATCAGGCCGAGATTGACGACGTCGATGCCCAGCTCGGGGTCGACCACGTCGTACAGGGCCTCGCGGACCTCCTCCTCGGAGGCGGGCTTGGTCGTGACGCTCTCGGTGGGTGCAGCGTTCTCGCTCATGCGGTCTTCCTCTCGGCGCCGTCGCCCAGTGCCTGGGACGTCGCGTCCTTCCATGCCATCCAGCTCAGCAGAGCACACTTCACGCGCGCCGGGTATTTCGAGACACCGGCGAACGCGACCGCGTCCTCCAGTACCTCCTCCA
The DNA here is from genome assembly GCF_001746415.1 of Streptomyces agglomeratus. NCBI lineage: Bacteria > Bacillati > Actinomycetota > Actinomycetes > Kitasatosporales > Streptomycetaceae > Streptomyces > Streptomyces agglomeratus. The sequence goes on along the minus strand of NZ_MEHJ01000001.1, from coordinate 6,018,114 downwards.
TCGCGTCGTCCGGCTCGATCTGGCCCTTGGACTGCATCAGCTCCAGGAAGGTCGCCTGGATCTTCTGGGCCTCGGCCAGCTCCTTGCCGACCAGCAGATCGTTCAGCACGGAGGCGCTGGCCTGGCTGATGGAACAGCCCTGGCCCTCGTACGAGACGTCGGCGACCGTCGCACCGTCGTACTTCACGCGCAGCGTGATCTCGTCGCCGCACGTCGGATTGACGTGGTGCACCTCGGCGTCGCCGTCCCGCAAGCCCCGCCCGTGCGGGTGCTTGTAGTGGTCCAGGATGACTTCCTGGTACATCGAATCAAGCTTCACGATCCCCAGCCCTTAACCGAAGAAGTTCCGGACGTGCTCCAGGCCGTCGACCAGGGCGTCGACCTCGGCCGGCGTGGAGTACAGATAGAACGACGCTCGCGTGGTCGCAGGAATTCCGTACCGCAGGCAGACGGGCCGCGCGCAGTGGTGTCCGACCCGGACCGCGATGCCCAGCTCGTCGAGGACCTGGCCCACGTCGTGCGGGTGGATGTCGCCGAGCGTGAACGAGATCGTCGCGCCGCGGTCCTCGGAAGTCGTCGGGCCGATGATCCGCAGGCCCTCGACCTCCGAGAGGCGCTTGATCGCGTACTCGGTGATCGCGTGCTCGTGGGCGGCGATCTTGTCCATGCCGATCGCGCTGAGGTAGTCCACGGCCGCGCCGAGGCCGACGGCCTGGGCGATCGGGGGCGTACCGGCCTCGAACTTGTGCGGAGCGGGAGCGTACGTCGACGAGCTCATCGACACGGTCTCGATCATCTCGCCGCCGCCGAGGAACGGCGGAAGGTCCTCCAGCAGCTCCTGGCGTCCCCACAACACGCCGATGCCGGTCGGGCCGACCATCTTGTGTCCGGTGAAGGCCACGAAGTCGGCCTGGAGCGCCTGTACGTCGAGGGGCATGTGCGGCGCCGCCTGCGAGGCGTCGATGCACACCAGCGCGCCGACCTCCTGCGCGCGGCGGATGATCGTCTCGACCGGGTTGACCGTGCCCATGATGTTCGAGACCAGCGTGAAGGAGACGATCTTCGTCTTCTCGGTGATGATCTCGTCGATGTCGGACAGGTCGAGGCGGCCGTCGTCGGTGATGCCGAACCACTTCAGCTTCGCGCCGGTGCGCTGCGAGAGCAGCTGCCACGGGACGATGTTGGAGTGGTGCTCCATCTCCGTGATGACGATCTCGGTCTCGGCGTCCACGCGGTAGGGCTCGTCGGCCCAGCCCAGCATGTTCGCCACGAGGTTGAGCGACTCGGAGGCGTTCTTCGTGAAGATGACCTCGTCGCGGCTCGGCGCGTTGATGAAGGCGGCGACCTTGTCGCGGGCGCCCTCGTACAGCGCCGTGGCCTCCTCGGCGAGCACGTGAACGCCGCGGTGGACGTTGGCGTTGCTCTGCTCGTAGTACGCGTTCAGCGCGTCGAGGACCTGGCGCGGCTTCTGCGAAGTCGCCGCGTTGTCCAGGTAAACGATCTTCTTGCCGTCGTGGATCGTGCGATCCAGGATCGGGAAGTCCTTGCGGATCGCCTCGGTGTCGAGAAGGCCCGGCAGCTGTGTCACGCGACGTCCTCCTCTGAGGTCGCTCCGCTCACGGGGGCGCCCTTCGTGTACTCCTCGTAGCCCTCGGCCTCGAGCTTGTCGGCGAGCTCCGGGCCACCGGACGCCACGATCCTGCCCTTGGCGAAGACGTGCACGAAGTCCGGCTTGATGTAGCGCAGGATGCGCGTGTAGTGCGTGATCAGCAGCGTGCCGACCTCGCCGCTCGCGTGGACGCGGTTGACGCCCTCGGAGACCTGGCGCAGGGCGTCGACGTCGAGGCCGGAGTCGGTCTCGTCGAGGATCGCGATCTTCGGCTTGAGGAGCTCCAGCTGGAGGATCTCGTGGCGCTTCTTCTCACCGCCGGAGAAGCCCTCGTTGACGTTGCGCTCGGCGAAGGCCGGGTCCATCTGGAGGGTCTCCATGGCCGTCTTGACCTCCTTCACCCACGTACGCAGCTTGGGGGCCTCGCCGCGGATCGCCGTCGCCGACGTACGGAGGAAGTTGGAGACCGAGACGCCGGGGACCTCGACCGGGTACTGCATGGCGAGGAACATGCCGGCGCGGGCGCGCTCGTCGACGGACATCGCGAGGACGTCCTCGCCGTCGAGGGTGACGGTGCCGCTGGTGATCGTGTACTTGGGGTGACCGGCGATCGAGTACGCGAGGGTGGACTTGCCGGAGCCGTTGGGGCCCATGATGGCGTGGGTCTCGCCCTGCTTCACGGTCAGGTCGACGCCCTTGAGGATCTCCTTGGAGGAGTTGTCGGCCTCGACGGAAACGTGCAGGTCGCGGATTTCAAGCGTTGCCATGGGTGTCTCAGGACTCCTGTGTGACGGAGACGAGCACATCGTCCCCTTCGATCTTGACGGGGTATACGGGGACGGGGCGCGTCGCGGGAAGGCCGGAGGGCTTGCCGGTGCGGAGGTCGAAGCTGGAGCCGTGCAGCCAGCACTCGATCATGCAGTCCTCCACCTCGCCCTCCGAGAGGGAGACGTTCGCGTGCGAGCAGATGTCGTTGATCGCGTACACCTCGCCCTCGGTACGGACGACGGACACCGGTGTGCCGTCGAGCTCCACCCGTTTCGGGGTGTCGTCCTCCAGCTCACTCAGCGCACAGGCTTTGACGAAGGCCATCAGACGGACGCCTCCAGCTCCGCGTCGATCTTGGCGAGGAGGCGTTCCTCGACGTCGGGCAGACCGATCTGCTGGACGAGCTCCGCGAAGAAGCCGCGGACGACGAGACGGCGGGCCTCGTCGGCCGGGATACCGCGCGACATGAGGTAGAAGAGCTGCTCGTCGTCGAAGCGGCCGGTCGCCGAGGCGTGGCCGGCGCCGGCGATCTCGCCGGTCTCGATCTCCAGGTTCGGCACCGAGTCGACGCGCGCGCCGTCCGTGAGGACGAGGTTGCGGTTCATCTCGTACGTGTCCGTGCCTTCGGCGGCGGCCTGGATCAGCACGTCGCCGATCCACACGGCGTGCGCGCCGTCGCCCTGGAGCGCGCCCTTGTAGGCGACGTTCGACTTGCAGTGCGGGGTGTTGTGGTCGACCAGGAGGCGGTGCTCCTGGTGCTGGCCCGCGTCGGTGAAGTACAGGCCGAAGAGCTCGGCCTCGCCGCCGGTTCCGGCGTACTGCACCTGGGGGCTGAGGCGTACCAGGTCGCCGCCGAAGGTCACCACGACCGACTTGAAGGAGGCGTCGCGGCCGATCAGCGCGTTGTGCTGCGAGACGTGTACGGCCGTGTCGTCCCAGTCCTGGACGGACACGACGGTCAGCTTCGCGCCGTCGCCGACGACGAAGTCGACGTTGGCGGCGAGCACGGCGTCACCGGTGTGGTCGATGACGACGACAGCCTCGGCGAAGGCACCCAGCTCGACGACCTGGTGGCCGTAGGCGGTGCCGCCCTGGCCGTGGACGGCGATCCGGATGGGCTCGGTCAGTACGGCTTCCTTGGGCACCGAGACGACCGAGGCCTTCTCGAAGGAGCTGTACGCCTGAGCGGCCACGCGGTCCACCGGGGTGCCGGCCTTGCCGGGCCGCGCGTCGGAGCGGTCCACCGTCTCGACGGTGACGCCCTCGGGGGCGCTCACGTCGACGGTGAGTACGCCGCCGGACTCCGCGGTGCCGTCGTGCAGCCCGCGCAGGCGCTCCAGCGGCGTGAAGCGCCACTCCTCCTCGCGGCCGTGCGGCACGGGGAAGTCCGCCACGTCGAAGGACGGCGGGGCGCTCATGCGCGTGGCGACGGTGGACTCGGCGGCCACCGCGATGGACCCGGCGGTCGTGGAACCCACCGGAATGTTCTGAGCCTCAGCCATGGCTGTCGTAGTGCTCTCTCTCTGGGTCAAGGAATCTGTCGCTGCGGGGCGGGACGGCGGCCTTGCGGCCTTAGCCGACCGAGCCCTCCATCTGAAGCTCGATCAGCCGGTTGAGCTCCAGCGCGTACTCCATCGGCAGCTCCTTGGCGATCGGCTCGACGAAGCCGCGCACGATCATCGCCATGGCCTCGAACTCGGTCATGCCGCGGCTCATCAGGTAGAAGAGCTGGTCCTCGGAGACCTTGGAGACGGTCGCCTCGTGGCCCATGGACACGTCGTCCTCGCGCACGTCGACGTACGGGTACGTGTCCGAGCGGGAGATCGTGTCGACGAGCAGCGCGTCGCAGAGCACGTTGGACTTCGAGCCCGCGGCGCCCTCGCCGATCTCGACGAGACCGCGGTAGGAGGTCCGGCCGCCGCCTCGCGCCACCGACTTGGAGACGATGTTGGAGGACGTGTTCGGCGCCATGTGGACCATCTTGGAGCCGGCGTCCTGGTGCTGGCCCTCGCCCGCGAAGGCGATCGACAGCGTCTCGCCCTTGGCGTGCTCGCCCATCAGGTAGACGGCCGGGTACTTCATCGTCACCTTGGAGCCGATGTTGCCGTCGACCCACTCCATGGTCGCGCCCTCGTACGCCACGGCGCGCTTGGTGACCAGGTTGTAGACGTTGTTCGACCAGTTCTGGATGGTCGTGTAGCGGCAGCGGCCGCCCTTCTTGACGATGATCTCCACGACGGCGCTGTGCAGCGAGTCGGAGGAGTAGATCGGGGCGGTGCATCCCTCGACGTAGTGGACGTACGCGTCCTCGTCGACGATGATCAGCGTCCGCTCGAACTGGCCCATGTTCTCCGTGTTGATGCGGAAGTAGGCCTGGAGCGGGATGTCGACGTGCACACCCTTGGGTACGTAGATGAACGAGCCGCCGGACCACACGGCCGAGTTCAGCGAGGCGAACTTGTTGTCTCCGACCGGGATGACCGTGCCGAAGTACTCCTGGAAGAGCTCCGGGTGCTCCTTCAGCGCGGTGTCCGTGTCGAGGAAGATGACGCCCTGCTCCTCCAGGTCCTCACGGATCTGGTGGTAGACGACCTCGGACTCGTACTGGGCCGCGACACCGGCGACGAGGCGCTGCTTCTCCGCCTCGGGGATGCCGAGCTTGTCGTACGTGTTCTTGATGTCCTCGGGCAGGTCCTCCCAGGACTCCGCCTGCTTCTCCGTGGAGCGCACGAAGTACTTGATGTTGTCGAAGTCGATGCCCGACAGGTCGGCGCCCCAGCTCGGCATGGGCTTCTTGCCGAACAGCTTGAGACCCTTCAGCCGCAGCTTCAGCATCCACTCGGGCTCGTTCTTCTTCGCCGAGATGTCGCGGACGACCTCCTCGGAGAGGCCGCGCTTGGCCGTGGCGCCTGCCGTGTCGGAGTCGGCCCAGCCGAATTCGTACGTACCCAGGCCCTCGAGTTCGGGGTGGGCAGTCTCCGTGGGGAGAGTCATGCGGGGTTCCTCCCGGCCGTACTTGCAGAAGATGAAGATGCTGAACGTGTGGTCTGGCCTGTGCTGCTGCCGCTGGAGCCGCGCGGAATGAACGTCGTGCACACCCCGTCGCCGTGGGCGATGGTGGCCAGACGCTGCACATGTGTTCCGAGCAGTTCGGAGAAGAACTCGGTCTCCGCCTCGCACAGCTGCGGATACTGCTCGGCGACATGGGCGACCGGGCAGTGGTGCTGGCAGAGCTGCTCTCCGACCGGTGCGTTACGCGCCGTAGCAGCGTACCCGTCGGCGGACAAGGCCCTGGCAAGCGCCTCGGTCCGCTCCTCGGGCGGTGCGGCCTCGACCGTCTCCCGGTACGCCCCGGCCTGGGCGGCGAACCGGGCGCGGGCGAACGCGGCGACCGCCGCCTCGCCCTTCTCGCCGCCGCCGGCCGCCTGGGAGATCCAGTGCAGGGCGTCGGCCGCGAGCTTGTCGTAGGACTGGTCGAAGGCGTCCCTGCCGCAGTCGGTGAGCGCGAAGACCTTGGCGGGCCTGCCCCTGGTCCTGGTCCCGTACACGCGCTGCTCGCGGGGCTCGACGACGTTTTCGGCGACGAGCGAGTCGAGGTGGCGGCGGACGGCGGCCTGGGTGAGCCCGAGGCGCTTCGCGAGATCGGCGGCGGTGGACGGGCCGTGGTCCAGGACTGACCGCGCGATCCGGTTGCGCGTCGAGCGCTCACCGGTCGCGAGCTCCTCCTGGGGAGGCTCAGTCGAACTCACACCGTATTTCACAACGTCATTGTTGCGTAATTCGCCGGAGCGTGACAACCCGCGTCCTGATCAAGCTCCGGTGGGCTGCATCACTTAGGTACACCTAACTTGACCTGCGGAAACGATCAGACCCGAGTCGGCGGACGACCGTCGGCCGCCCACGGTCACGGTGGGAACGGAAGGGACTTTTCCGGCACTACGCCCTGGTTGACCAGGCGCTTTCCCTCCTTGACCGGAGCCCCCGGCCACCGCCGCCGGCACCCTCCCTAGACTTCCTGGCATGAGAAGCGAGACCGCCGAGGTCGCCGTCCGGGTCACAGGACTGGTCAAGCGGTACGGAACCAGGACCGCGGTCGACGGCCTCGACCTGGACGTCCGCCCGGGCGCGGTCACCGCCGTCCTCGGCCCCAACGGGGCCGGCAAGACCACCACCGTCGAGACCTGCGAGGGCTACCGCAGGCCGGACGCCGGGACGGTCCGCGTACTCGGTCTCGATCCGGTCGCCGACGCGGCCGAGCTGCGCCCCCGTATCGGGGTGATGCTCCAATCGGGTGGCGTGTACTCGGGGGCCCGGGCCGACGAGATGCTGCGCCACGTGGCGAAGCTCCACGCCCACCCGCTGGACGTGGACGCGCTCGTCGAGCGCCTCGGGCTCGGCGGCTGCGGCCGTACGGCGTACCGGCGGCTCTCCGGGGGACAGCAGCAGCGGCTCGCACTGGCGATGGCCGTCGTCGGCCGTCCCGAACTGGTCTTCCTGGACGAGGCGACCGCGGGCCTCGACCCGCAGGCCCGCCGGTCCACCTGGGACCTCGTACGCGAGCTGCGCACCGACGGCGTCACCGTCGTCCTCACCACCCACTTCATGGACGAGGCCGAGCAGCTCGCGGACGACGTCGCCATCATCGACGGCGGCAAGGTGATCGCCCAGGGCAGCCCCGAAGAGCTGTGCCGGGGCGGCGCCGAGAACACCCTGCGCTTCACCGGGCGCCCCGGCCTCGACATCGCGTCCCTGCTCAAGGCGCTGCCCACGGACACCCTCGCGGCGGAGCTGACGCCCGGGACGTACCGGATCACCGGCAAGGTCGACCCGCAGCTGCTGGCCACCGTCACCTCCTGGTGCGCCCAGCACGGCGTGATGCCGGACGGCATCTCCGTCGAACGGCACTCCCTGGAGGACGTCTTTCTCGAACTGACCGGTAAGGACCTCCGTTCATGAGCACCGGTACGTACACACCCCGGCCCGGAGCGGCACCGCTGCTCCGGATGATCACGGCGCAGACCCTCTTCGAGACGAAGATGCTGCTGCGCAACGGCGAGCAGCTCCTGCTCACGGTGATCATCCCGGCGCTGCTGCTGGTGCTGTTCTCGGCCGTCGACATCATCACCGTGCCCGTGGAGACGGCGGGCGGCTCCGGCGAGGCCGTCGACTTCCTGGCCCCCGGCATCCTCGCGCTGGCCGTCATGTCCACCGCGTTCACCGGGCAGGCCATCGCGACGGGATTCGAGCGCCGGTACGGCGTGCTGAAGCTGCTGTGCACCTCTCCCCTGCCCCGCTGGGCACTGATGACGGCGAAGACGCTGTCGGTTCTGGTGACCGAGGTGCTCCAGGTCGTCCTGCTGACGGTGATCGCGTTCGGCCTCGGCTGGTCCCCGCACGGCAGCCCGTTCTCCGTCCTTCTCCTCCTCGTTCTCGGTACGGCGGCTTTCTCGGGCCTCGGCCTGCTGATGGCCGGCACGCTCAAGGCGGAGGCGACGCTGGCCGCCGCCAACCTCGTCTTCCTGCTGCTCCTGGTGGGCGGCGGCGTGATCGTGCCGCTCGACAAGTTCCCGGACGCGGCCCAGGCGGTCCTCGGGCTGCTGCCGATCTCGGCCCTGTCGGACGGCCTGCGCGACGTGCTCCAGCACGGCGCGGCCGTCCCGTGGGGGGCGCTCGGAATCCTCTCGGTGTGGGCGGTCCTGGGGCTCGGCGCGGCGGCCCGCTTCTTCCGCTGGGAGTGAGACGGGCCGGCGGCCGGCGCGGGCAGTGAGATACGCCCCGTTTGGGCCCCCCTCGTGAATTCCTGCACAAGCCCCGTCCTACGATGGTTCCCGTGTTGACCCCCCTCGCCCTCATCGCGCGGCGCTGGACGCCCACCCCCCGTACGCTCCGGCGCGCCGCGCTCTCCGCCGTCGTGATGAGCGTCCTCATCATCGTCACCGGTGGTGCGGTACGCCTGACCAGCTCCGGCCTCGGCTGCGACACCTGGCCCAAGTGCACCGACGACAGCCTCTTCGCGACGCCCGAGCAGGGCCTCCACGGCGCGATCGAGTTCGGCAACCGCCTGCTGACGTACGTCCTGTCGGCGGCGGTCGGCTGGGCGATCATCGCGGCGCGCTCCACGAAGCCGTGGCGGCGCGGTCTCACCCGCCTCGGCTGGGTCCAGTTCTGGGTCGTGATGGGCAACGCCGTCCTCGGCGGCATCACGGTCTGGGCGGGGCTGAACCCCTGGACCGTCGCCGGTCACTTCCTCCTGGCGAACGCCCTGCTCACGGTGGCCGTGATCACCTGGCAGCGCACCCGCGAGGGCGACACCGCGCCCCGCCCGCGCGTCCCACGCCCCGTACGGAAGCTGTCCTGGGCCCTCCTCGTCACCTCGGGCCTGCTGATCACCCTCGGTACGACGGTGACCGGCTCCGGCAAGCACGCCGGCGACAGCAGCGACGTACCGCGCATGCCGTGGGACTGGGCCGACGCGGCCCACCTGCACGCCGCGGCCGCCTGGGTCGTCTGCGCGCTGGCCGTCGCCATGTGGCTGGTGCTGCGCGTGGTGGACGCCCCGGACGACACCCGGGCGCGCGCCCGCGACCTGCTGATCGTCCTGCTCGCGCAGGGCGGCATCGGTTACGTCCAGTTCTTCACCGGGGTCCCCGAGATCCTGGTCGGCGCCCACATGCTCGGTTCGGCCCTGATGTGGATCGCGGTCGTGCGCCTGGCCCTGAGCCTGCGCGAGCGCCCGCTCGAAGCCCCGGCCCCGGTGCCCGTCCAGTCCGGCTCAGCGGTGTCCGCCACCGTCTGAGGAGCCGTCCACCAGTCCGTAGACGCGGCGGGCGTTGCCCGCCGCGATCAGCCCGGCGACCCGTTCGGCGTCCACCCGCGACCAGGCACCGTCGCCGACCCACCCGCCGAGCACCCTGCTCAGCGCCTCGCGGAACAGCCGTGCTCCCACCACGTGCAGCTCGGGCAGTCCGCGGGCGCCGCTGGAGAAGAGCAGCTTGCCGAAGGGCGCCAGCTCAAGGATCTCGGCGAGTACGGCAGCCGCCCGCGCCCCGGTGTGCGCGAGTGCGGGGCCGAGGTCGGCGTACACGTGCGGGAAGACGCTCGCGAGGTGCGCGGCGTGCCGGTGGTACGGATAGCCGTGCAGCAGCACCAGGTCGGTGCCGAGGCCCGCGGTCGCGGCGGCGAAGTCGGTGAGCAGCATCGGATCGGTACGGTCGATCCGCAGGCCGGGGCCGGCCGTTCCCGCCTGGAGTTGCAGCGGCAGCCCGGAGGCGACGGCGATCCACAGCAGATGACGCAGCACCACGGGATCGGTGAGTGTGCCGCCGGCCCGGCGCCCGGCCAGCCAGCGCCCCACCGCGCCCCGCACCTCGCCTGGCCCCGGCGGATGCGGCGCGAGGGCGAGTCCGTGCCGTACGCCTGCCACGGAGGTGAAGGCCACGGCGGACCGTGCCGCGCTGTGCACGGCCTCGGCGAGGTTGGCGAGGAAGCCGTCGACGGTGCCGGAGGTGTCGGCGACCTGTTCCGCGAGGAGTTCCAGGCGCACGATCTCGCGGGCCTCGGCGGCGCCGGCCGCCGCGATCTCACCGGGCCCCGTGAGGTCGCCCGGCAGCCCGGTGTCCACCAGATAGGTGGAGATACCGCTGCCTCTGAGCAGCCGTCTGCCGGTTTCCACCACGCCCAGCTCCCTGCGCCGCGCGAGGTAGTGGGCGGGCGGGCAGTGCGGTTCGAGGCCGAGCAGCGGCGGGCACCAGCGGCGTACGGCGAAACCCGTCTGGGTGTCGAAGAACGTGGTGCCGGGTGCGGGCAGCGCGGGGGTCCGGCCGAGGTAGGTCTCGAAGGTGCCGAGACCCAGCTCCGTACGGAGCACTCCATGGCAGTACTGATCCACCAGGGAAGGCGTTTCGATCATCCGGGGCTCCTGTGGTGGACGTACTTCCACAGGTTCTAACGGGTGACCCCCGCGTCAGGTGTTGCTAGGCGGACGGCTGAGCGCTCGGCGTGGGCGTGTCGGCCGGGCCGTTGGACGGGCCGCCGACCTGAATGCCGGCCATCCGGCTCCACTCGTACGGCCCCGTGCGCACCTTGGCGGCGAACTCGCCGTCGAAGGACTCGTGGAGGGTGATCCCGGCCTTCTCGGCCGCGTTCTGCGCGACGGCGTGGGTCGGGGCGACGAGGTCGCCCCAGCCGCCGTCCTCACCGACGAGCACGATGCGGGTGCCCATCTGGCCGAGGTACGCGAGCTGTCCCTCGGCGCCGCCGTGCCGCTTGGCGAAGGCGGTGATCTCCTTGGCGAGCTTCGCCGCCTTGCGCTCTGCCTGCTTGGTGTCTGCCATGACCCCGATGCTACCGACGGGTAGATCGGGGGTCTACAGCAGTCCGCGCGGCGCTGGTCACTACCGAAGGAAGGGGTCCACCGCGACGGCGACGAAGAGCAGCGAGACGTAGGTGATCGACCAGTGGAACAGCCGCATTTCCTTGAGCTTGGCACCGGTCACGCCGGCCTTCGCGCGGGCCTGGAGCCCGTGCGCCTCCTTGAGCCACCAGCCACCGGCCACGACGGCGACCGTCGTGTAGAACCAGCCGGTGTAGCCCAGCGGGGTCAGCAGCAGCGAGACGGCGACCATCACCCAGCTGTAGGCGACGATCTGGCGGGCCACGACCGTGTTGGTGGCGATGACGGGGAGCATGGGAACGCCCACCCGCGCGTAGTCCTCCTTCACCTTCATCGACAGCGGCCAGTAGTGCGGCGGCGTCCAGAAGAAGATGACCATGAAGAGGATGACGGCGGCCCAGGAAATCGAGTTCGTGACGGCGGACCAGCCGATGAGGACCGGCAGGCAGCCCGCGATGCCGCCCCAGACGATGTTCTGCGCGGTGCGCCGCTTGAGGATCATCGTGTAGACGACGACGTAGAAGAGGAGCGCTCCGAGCGAGAGCGCGGCGGACAGCCAGTTGACGAGCAGCCCGAACCACAGGGTGGAGATCACGGCCAGGCTGATGCCGAAGACGAGGCATTCGGCGGGGCTGACCATGCCGGTCACGAGCGGCCGCTGCGACGTGCGGTCCATCAGCGCGTCGATGTCGCGGTCGATGTACATGTTCAGCGCGTTGGCACCGCCGGCCGACAGGTAGCCGCCGAGGCAGGTCACCAGGACCAGCCACAGGTCGGGAACGCCCTGCTCGGCCAGGAACATCACCGGGACGGTGGTGATCAGCAGCAGTTCGATGATCCGAGGCTTGGTCAGTGCCACGAACGCTTTGACCCGGGCTCCGAACGGCCGATGGCCCCCCGGGCTGTGAGTCAAGGCGACCCCTGCGGGTCGGGACTCGACGGCCGTCACGCACACCCCTGACAGAGAAATCCAGCAAGCTCCGGGCGTGAAGGCCCGGTAAAGACTTGCGCGTACCACGCCACTCTAGACGTTGCCCAGACGTCGATCTCCGCCGGGGTGGGGTCGTGTTGAGCAGCGCCGGGACGGGGTCCGTACAACAGGACGTGAACACCGGGAGGCGAAGTCTCCCACCCGCCCGCACGCTGGGCTGTGTCCGTTTTTGCCCGAGGCCGTCCAAGCCCTGGACTCGAAAAGAGGCGTGTTCTCGCGGGGGTAGGCTCGACTACGCCCGGTGCGCTACCAGTCGCCGGGATTCGACATGTGGAGAGGAGCCCTGACTCAGGGTGAGCACCAAGCCGACCACCACAGATCTCGAGTGGACCGAATTGGACCAGCGGGCTGTCGATACCGTCCGCGTCCTGGCCATGGATTCCGTACAGAAGGTCGGCAACGGCCACCCTGGTACGGCCATGAGCCTCGCCCCGGCCGCGTATGTGCTGTTCCAGAAGCTGATGCGCCACGACCCCAGTGACGCGAACTGGACCGGCCGCGACCGATTCGTCCTCTCTCCCGGTCACTCCAGCCTGACGCTCTACATCCAGCTCTACATGGCCGGCTACGGCCTGGAGCTGGACGACCTGAAGGCGTTCCGCACCTGGGGCAGCCTGACACCGGGTCACCCCGAGTACGGGCACACGACCGGTGTGGAGACGACGACCGGCCCGCTGGGCCAGGGCATCGCCAACGCCGTGGGCATGGCGATGGCCGCCCGCTACGAGCGCGGTCTGTTCGACCCGGAGGCCGCCGAGGGCGCCTCCCCGTTCGACCACACCATCTGGGCGATCGTCTCCGACGGCGACCTGGAGGAGGGCATCTCGGCCGAGGCGTCCTCGCTCGCGGGCCACCAGAAGCTCGGCAGCATCGTCGCCCTGTACGACGACAACCACATCTCGATCGAGGGCGACACCGAGACCGCCTTCTCCGAGGACGTGCTGAAGCGGTACGAGGCGTACGGCTGGCACGTGCAGCGCGTCGAGCAGAACGCCAACGGCGACTTCGACGTCAAGGCGCTGTACGCGGCGCTGAAGGCGGCGCAGGACGAGACCGAGCGCCCGTCGATCATCGCGGCGCGCACGATCATCGCCTGGCCCGCCCCGAACGCGCAGGGCACCGAGGCCTCGCACGGCTCGGCGCTGGGCGAGGACGAGATCGCGGCCACCAAGCGCGTGCTGGGCTTCGACCCCGAGCAGCACTTCCAGGTCGACGACGACGTCTTCGCGCACGTCCGCAAGGCGGCCGAGCGCGGCCGTGAGGCGCACGCCGCCTGGGACAAGCAGTTCCAGGAGTGGCGCAACGCCAACGCCGAGCGCGCCGCCACGTTCGACCGCATCGCCGCGGGCAAGCTGCCCGAGGGCTGGGAGAAGTCGCTCCCCCTCTTCGAGCCCGGCAAGGCCGTCGCGACGCGTGCCGCGTCCGGCAAGGTCCTTCAGGCGCTCGGCGCGGTCATCCCCGAGCTGTGGGGCGGCTCCGCCGACCTGGCCGGCTCGAACAACACGACGATCGACAAGACGTCGTCGTTCCTGCCCGTCGGCAACCCGCTGCCCGAGGCGGACCCGTACGGCCGTACGGTCCACTTCGGCATCCGCGAGCACGCCATGGGCTCGACGATGAACGGCATCGCGCTGCACGGCAACACCCGCATCTACGGCGGCACCTTCCTGGTGTTCTCCGACTACATGCGCCCCGCCGTCCGCCTCGCCGCGCTGATGAAGCTGCCCGTGACGTACGTCTGGACGCACGACTCCATCGGTCTGGGCGAGGACGGCCCGACGCACCAGCCGGTCGAGCACATGGCCGCGCTGCGCGCCATTCCCGGCCTGAACATGGTCCGCCCGGCCGACGCCAACGAAACGGCGATCGCCTGGCGCGAGATCCTCCGCCGCAACGACGCTCCGCACGGTCTGGCGCTGACCCGCCAGGGTGTGCCGACGTACGAGGCCAACGAGGACGCCGCGCGTGGCGGATACGTGCTCGCCGAGGCCGAGGGCGGTCAGCCGCAGGTCGTGCTGATCGGCACCGGTTCCGAGGTCCAGCTCGCCGTCGAGGCGCGCGAGCAGCTCCAGGCGGCCGGTATTCCGACCCGTGTGGTGTCGATGCCCTCGATCGAGTGGTTCGAGGAGCAGGACCAGGGGTACCGCGACAGCGTGCTGCCGCCGTCCGTCAAGGCCCGTGTCGCGGTCGAGGCGGGCATTGCCCTGACCTGGTACCGGTACGTCGGTGAGGCCGGCCGCATCGTCTCGCTGGAGCACTTCGGAGCTTCCGCGGACGCCAAGGTGCTCTTCCGGGAGTTCGGTTTCACCGCGGACGCGGTCACGGCTGCGGCCCGGGAATCCCTGGCTGCCGCAGCGCGCTGACGCCGGTATATACGACAAGTAGGAGATGCAACTCTCATGACAGACGCACTCAAGCGCCTCTCCGACGAAGGCGTCGCGATCTGGCTTGACGACCTTTCGCGCCAGCGGATCACGTCCGGCAACCTCGCCGAGCTGATCGACCAGCAGCACGTCGTGGGCGTCACGACCAACCCTTCGATCTTCCAGAAGGCGATCTCCGAGGGCCACGGTTACGACCAGCAGCTCGGCGACCTGGCCGCCCGTGAGGTCACCGTCGAAGAGGCCATCCGCATGATCACGACGGCTGACGTGAGGGACGCCGCCGACATCCTGCGGCCGGTCTTCGACGCGACCGGTGGCCAGGACGGCCGGGTGTCGATCGAGGTCGACCCCCGGCTGGCGCACAACACCAGGGCGACGACGGCCGAGGCCCGCCAGCTCGCCTGGCTGGTGGACCGTCCGAACACCCTCATCAAGATCCCGGCCACCAGGGCGGGCATCCCGGCGATCACCGAGACCATCGGTCTGGGCATCAGCGTCAACGTGACGCTGATCTTCTCGCTGGAGCGCTACCGCGAGGTCATGGACGCCTACCTGGCCGGTCTGGAGAAGGCGAAGGCCGCGGGCCTGGACCTTTCGAAGATCCACTCGGTGGCGTCGTTCTTCGTGTCCCGTGTGGACAGCGAGATCGACAAGCGTCTGGACGGCATCGGCACGGACGAGGCCAAGGCCCTCAAGGGCAAGGCCGCGCTGGCCAACGCCCGGCTCGCGTACCAGGCGTACGAAGAGGTGTTCAGCAGCGACCGCTGGGCCGCACTGGACAAGGCCAACGCCAACAAGCAGCGTCCGCTGTGGGCCTCGACCGGCGTCAAGGACCCGTCGTACAAGGACACCCTGTACGTCGAGGACCTCGTCGCCCCCGGCACGGTGAACACCATGCCCGAGGCGACGCTGGAAGCGACCGCCGACCACGGCCGGATCACGGGCAACACGATCGCCGGTACGTACGAGCAGGCGCGCGCCGAGCTCGACGCCGTCGAGAAGCTCGGCATCTCGTACAACGACGTGGTGCAGCTCCTCGAGGACGAGGGCGTCGACAAGTTCGAGGCGTCCTGGAACGACCTGCTCAAGTCGACCGAGGCGGAGCTCAAGCGCCTCGCCCCTTCGGAGGGCTAAAAATTGTCCAGCAGCAATCCGCTGCGTGACGCACAGGACCGACGGCTCCCGCGTATCGCGGGGCCGTCGGGCCTGGTCATCTTTGGCGTCACGGGCGATTTGTCACGTAAAAAGTTGATGCCTGCCGTCTACGACCTGGCCAACCGCGGCCTGCTGCCGCCGGGCTTCTCGCTCATCGGCTTCGCCCGTCGCGACTGGGAGAACGAGGACTTCGCGCAGGTCGTCCACGACGCCGTCAAGGAGCACGCCCGTACGCCCTTCCGCGAGGAGGTCTGGCAGCAGCTCATCCAGGGCATGCGGTTCGTCCAGGGCGACTTCGACGACGACAACGCGTTCGAGACGCTGAAGTCGACGATCGCGGAGCTCGACAAGGCGCAGGGCACCGGCGGCAACTTCGCCTTCTACCTGTCCGTGCCGCCGAAGTTCTTCCCCGCGGTCGTCCAGCAGCTCAAGAAGCACGGGCTCGCCGACCAGAAGGAGGGCTCCTGGCGCCGGGCCGTCATCGAGAAGCCCTTCGGGCACGACCTGGCCTCCGCGCAGGAGCTGAACCGGATCGTCCACGAGGTCTTCCCGGCCAACGAGGTCTTCCGGATCGACCACTACCTGGGCAAGGAGACGGTCCAGAACATCATGGCGCTGCGGTTCGCCAACCAGATGTTCGAGCCGCTCTGGAACCGGTCGTACGTCGACCACGTACAGATCACCATGGCCGAGGACATCGGCATCGGCGGCCGCGCCGGCTACTACGACGGCATCGGCGCCGCCCGCGACGTCATCCAGAACCACCTCCTCCAGCTGCTCGCCCTGACCGCCATGGAGGAGCCGGCCTCCTTCGAGGCCGACGCGCTGGTCGCCGAGAAGACCAAGGTGCTGGGCGCGGTCAAGCTTCCCAAGGACCTGGGCGCGGAGACCGTGCGCGGGCAGTACGCGGCGGGCTGGCAGGGCGGCCAGAAGGCCGTCGGCTACCTCCAGGAAGACGGCATCGACCCCAAGTCGAAGACCGACACCTACGCGGCCATCAAACTGGAGATCGACAACCGCCGCTGGGCGGGCGTCCCCTTCTACCTCCGTACGGGCAAGCGCCTCGGCCGCCGCGTCACCGAGATCGCGGTCGTCTTCCAGCGCGCCCCGCACTCCCCCTTCGACCACACGGCCACCGAGGAGCTGGGGCAGAACGCCCTGGTCATCCGGGTCCAGCCGGACGAGGGCGTCACGGTCCGGTTCGGCTCGAAGGTGCCGGGGACCGCGATGGAGGTGCGGGACGTGTCGATGGACTTCGCGTACGGCGAGTCCTTCACCGAGTCCAGCCCGGAGGCGTACGAGCGCCTGATCCTGGACGTCCTGCTCGGCGACGCCAACCTCTTCCCGCGTCTGGAGGAGGTCGAACAGTCCTGGCGGATCCTCGACCCGATCGAGGAGTTCTGGGACAAGCACGGCAAGCCCGCGCAGTACCAGGCCGGTACCTGGGGCCCGGTCGAGGCGGACGAAATGCTCGCACGAGACGGACGGAGCTGGCGTCGGCCATGAAAATCGACCTGACGGACACCACGTCCAGCAAGATCAACAAGGCTCTGGTGCAGGGCCGCCGCGCCATCGGCACGCCGGCCGTCGGCATGGTCCTGACGCTGGTCATCGTCACCGACGAGGAGAACGCGTACGACGCGCTCAAGGCGGCGAACGAGGCGTCCCGCGAGCACCCCTCGCGCACCCTCGTGGTCATCAAGCGGGTCTCGCGCTCGCCGCGCGACCGTGCCAAGGCGCGCCTCGACGCCGAGGTGCGGGTGGGTACGGCGGCGGGCACCGGCGAGACGGTCGTCCTGCGGCTGTACGGCGAGGTCATCGACCACGCCCAGTCGGTGGTGCTTCCGCTGCTGCTGCCCGACGCACCCGTGGTGGTGTGGTGGGCGGCCAACGCGCCGCTCGACCCGGCGAACGACCCGCTCGGCGCGCTCGCGCAGCGCCGGGTCACGGACACCTACGCCGCCGAGCACCCGGTCGAGGAGCTGTCGGCGCGTGCCGACGCGTACACGCCCGGGGACACCGACCTGTCGTGGACGCGCATCACGCCGTGGCGCTCGATGCTCGCGGCCGCCCTGGACCAGGTGGAGTGCGAAGTCACCTCGGTCGAGGTGGAGGGCGAGGAGTTCAACCCGAGCGTGGAGCTGCTCGGCATGTGGCTGGCGGACCGGCTGAGCGTACCGGTGAAGCGTTCCGTGTCCTCCGGTCCGGGCCTGACGGGCGTGCTGATGGAGACCAACTGCGGGCCGATCAAGCTCGGCCGGGCGGACGGTTCGCTGGCGTCCCTGTCCATCGAGGGGCAGCCGGACCGCGCGGTGGCGCTCAAGAGGCGGGACACCGCGGAGCTGATCGCCGAGGAGCTGCGCAGGCTGGACCCGGACGACACCTACGCGTCGGCGCTGAGGTTCGGGGTCGAGCGGCTCAGTGAGCAGAGCGGCGCGGAGAAAAGCGCGGAGAAGGCCAAGCCGGAGGCGGACAGGCCCGCCGCCGCGAAGAAGTCCGCTGCCTCTTCGGCCGCCAAGAAGGCGGCGTCGAAGTGAGAGCACCTCAGCTTGTCGTCCACCACGACAAGGAGCTGATGGCACAGGCCGCCGCGGCCCGGCTGATCACCAAGGTCGTGGACGCGCAGGCCACGCGCGGCTCGGCGTCGGTCGTACTGACCGGTGGCCGCAACGGCAACGGTCTGCTGGCCGCGCTGGCCTCGTCCCCGGCGCGGGACGCGATCGACTGGTCCCGGCTGGACCTGTGGTGGGGCGACGAGCGCTTCCTCCCCGAGGGGGACCCGGAGCGCAACGTCACCCAGGCGCGCGAGGCGCTGCTGGACGCGGTGCCGCTGGACCCCTCCCGGGTGCACGCGATGCCGGCCTCGGACGGTCCGTACGGCGACGACGCGGACGCTGCGGCGGCCGGGTACGCCGCCGAGCTGGCCTCGGCCGCGAGGTCCGGCCCGGGGGCGGAGGACCACGGCCCGGTACCGACGTTCGACGTGCTGATGCTGGGTGTGGGTCCCGACACCCATGTCGCCTCCCTGTTCCCGGAGCTGCCGGCGGTCCGTGAGACGGAGCGCATGGTGGTGGGCGTCCACGGCGCCCCCAAGCCCCCGCCCACCCGGGTCACCCTGACGCTGCCCGCGATCCGCGCGGCGCGCGAGGTGTGGCTGCTGGCGGCGGGCGAGGACAAGGCGAGGGCCGCGGCCGTCGCGCTGTCGGGCGCCGGGGAGATCCAGGCCCCGGCGGCGGGGGCGTACGGCCGTCGCCGCACGCTGTGGCTGCTGGACGACGCGGCGGCGTCCCGGCTGCCGCGCGATCTGTATCCGCCGGCGTCCCCCTGACGGGGACCCGGCGAAGACATGACGAGGGCCCGGCCCGCCTGACGGCGGCCGGGCCCTCGTCATGTACGGCGGCTACTTCACCGAGCCCGCCATGACGCCCTGCACGAAGTGGCGCTGGAAGGCGAAGAACACGGCCACCGGCACGACCAGGGAGAGGAACGCGCCGGGCGCCAGTACGTCGATGTTGCTGCCGAACTGGCGTATCTGCGACTGGAGTGCCACGGTGAGCGGCTGCGAGGCGCTGTCCGCGAAGAGCAGCGCGACCAGCATGTCGTTCCACACCCACAGGAACTGGAAGATGGCCAGGCTGGCGATCGCCGGCCGGCCCACCGGCAGCACCAGCTGGGCGAAGATCCGCCATTCGCTGCCGCCGTCCATCCGCGCCGCCTCCAGCATCTCGCGCGGGATCTCGGCGAAGTAGTTGCGCAGCAGGAAGATGGCGAAGGGCAGCCCGTACGCGACGTGGAAGAGCACGACGCCCGGGATGGTGCCGAAGAGTCCGAGCTGCCCGAACAGCTTGGCCACCGGCAGCAGTCCGACCTGGACCGGCACCACGAGCAGGGCCACCACCACGAGGAAGAGCGCGTCCCGGCCCGGGAACTCCAGCCAGGCGAAGGCGTACGCGGCCAGCGCGGACAGTACGACGACCAGTGTGGTGGCGGGCACCGAGATGAGCACGGTGTTCCAGAACGCCTGCGTGATGCCCGTATCGGCCAGCAGCGTGCTGTAGTTGTCGAGCGAGAGCTGCCCCGGCTCGGCCAGTGCGGTCCACCAGCCGCTGCCCGCGTTGTCCCGCTCGGTGCGCAGCGAGGACAGGAAGAGACCGGCCAGCGGTGTGATCCAGATCAGCCCTGTGACGACGAGCACCGCCTGGACGACTCCGCTGCTCAGCCTGCGGGTCAGCCGCGCGGGCCAGGTCCGGGGCCGCTTGTCAGTGATGACGGTCATGACTGACTCCTGCGGAAGCGGCGGACGTTGAAGAGCATGGCGGGCACGACGAGCACCAGCAGCAGCACGCCGAGCGCGCTGCCGAGACCCTGGTCCTGGCCGCCGCCGAAGGACACCAGCCACATCTGGGTGGCCAGTACGGTGGCCTCCTCCTGCACCGGGCCGGGCGCGATGATGTAGACGAGGTCGAAGACCTTCATCACATTGATCACGAGGGTCACGAAGACCACGGTCAGCACGGGGGCGAGCAGCGGCACCGTGATCCGGCGGAAGATCTGCCACTCGTTCGCGCCGTCCATCCGGGCCGCCTCCAGGGTCTCCCGGGGCAGTGCGGAGAGCCCGGCGCCGATGAGCACCATCGCGAAGCCGGTCCAGATCCACAGGTACGCGCCGATGACGGCGGGCGTGACCAGTGCGGGGCCGAGCCAGGAGATGCCCTCGTACGGCGGGGCGAAGTTCTCTGCGGGCAGCCGGAGTCCGTACGAACCGGCGGCCAGGCCGGCGAAGCGGAACGAGCCGTCGGCCGCGGTGGTGGCCCGCGCGGCCACCTTGCCGTCCCGTACCGCCTCGACCTCCATGTGCGGCAGGCCGCTCTCCTTCGCGTCGACCTTGCCCTGTTCGCCGCCCCCGCCGGGGGTGAAGTCGAGCCAGACGACACCGCGCAGCTCGTCCGGGCCGGCTTCGGCGCCCGCCGCGCCCAGAGCGGGTGCGGCGCCCGCGGGCAGTTCGCCGGGCCGTACGCCGACGAGTCCGAGGGCGACGGTGTGCCCGGGACGGCTCTCACCGGTCGTACGGAACGATCCGTCACCGGCCTTCGCGAGTCCTTGCCCGTCGCGGGCGCGGGCGGTGGGATAGGACGAGGAGTCCTGGAACGTGTCGTGGACGCCGACGGCCACCGCGTTGAGGACGCCCCGGTCGGGGTCCTCCTCGTACGCGAGCCGGAAGATGATGCCCGCGGCGAGGAAGGAGACCGCCATCGGCAGGAAGAGCAGCAGCTTGAAGGCGGTCGCCCAGCGGACCTTCTCGGTGAGTACGGCGAGGATCAGGCCGAGGCCGGTCAGCAGGGTGGGCGCGACGACCACCCAGAGGGTGCTGTTGCGGATGGCCTTGAGCGTCGCCGGGTCGCGGAACATCTCGGTGTAGTTGTCGCCGCCGACGAAGCGGGTGCCCGTGGCGTCGAAGAAGCTGCGCCCTACGGAGAACAGCATCGGGTAGACGACCAGTACGCCGAGCAGCAGCAGGGCGGGCAGGGCGAACACCACGGCCACGAACCAGCGGCGGCGGGTGGCGCTGCGCCGGGGAGCGGTGGGCGGCGGGCCGGCCGGGGCCGGGCCGGCCCGGCCCGGCGCGGGGGTGGTGAGGGCGGTCATCGCGGTCGCCCTCAGTTCTTCTTGAAGGCCTTGGCCGCCGCGGCTTCGAGCGCTGCCGCGGTGTCCTTCGGGTCGGCGGGGTCGCGCAGGAAGTCCTGGAGGATCTTCCACTCGCCCATGCCCTTGGTGCCGCCGAAGGCCGCCGGAGCCTGGTCGGACATGTCGAAGCGGACGGTGTCACCTGCTTCGACGAGCGACTCGGCGATCTCGCGCGCGGTGTCGTCGCCGTAGGCGGACGGGTCGGTCTTCTTGTTGGGCGAGAGGAAGCCGCCCTCGGCAGCCCAGACCTCGGCCGCCTCGGGGGTGGCGAGGAAGTCCATGAGCGCCATGGCGGCCTTGCGGTTGCGGCCGTCCTTCAGCACCACCGCGGCGTCCCCGCCGCTGACCACGGGCGCCTTGCCGCCGTCGACCGCAGGGAAGGGGAAGAAGGTGGCGTCCTCCCCGATCTTCCTGCCGTACTCCTCCTTCGCTATGGAGCCGACGAAGTCGCCCTCGAAGACCATCGCGGCCTCGGGGTCGTCGCCGAAGACCTGGCCGACGGAGCTGGGGAAGTCGGTGCTCAGCGCGCCCGGCCGGCCGCCCGCGAGGAGGTCCTTGCCGGCGAACAGCTCGCCCAGGGTGGTGAGCGCCCGTACGACGCTGGGGTCGGTCCACGGCAGCTTGTGGGCGGCGAGTGCGTCGTACTTCTCGGGTCCCGCCTGGGAGAGGTAGATGTTCTCGAACCAGTCGGTGAGCGTCCAGCCGTCCTCTCCGGCCACCGCGAAGGCGGGCAGTCCGGAGTCGGCGACCGTGGCGGAGCTCTTCAGCAGCTCGGCGTACGTCTTCGGCGGCTTCACGCCCGCCTGGTCGAGGGCGTCCGGGCTGTACCAGACCGTCGACTTGTGGGCGGCCTTGAAGTAGAGGCCGTAGAAGGTGCCGTCGACGGTTCCGTAGTTCTTCCAGACCGGGGCGAAGTTGTCGGTGACCGTCTGTTCGGTCTTCTTGCCGAGCGGCTGGAGCCAGCCCTTCTGGGCGAACTGCTTGAGCACGCCGACCTGAGGGACCATCACCACGTCGGGGGCGTTGCCGCCCTCGATCTTGCTGCCGATGACGGTGGAGACGTTGTCGCCGGTGGAGATGAACTCGACCTTGGCGCCGGTCTTCTCGGAGAAGGCGTCGAGCACCTTGCGGAAGTTCTTCTGTTCGGTGCCGGACCAGACACCGGCGACGGCCACCTTGCTGCCGTCGAGGTTCTTGCCGCCGCTGCCGGCGGGGGCGACGTCACCGCCGCCGCAGGCGGTCGCGCCGAGAGCGAGGGCGAGCGCCGAGGAGCAGGCGGCCACGGTCCGTCGTTGCAGTCTCATCATGGCTGTTCCTTCCGAAGGGGTGGAGGGGGACGAGGGGTCACACGGTGGCACTGTCGCTGATCCACCAGGCGGCGGTGGATCCGGGCAGCACACCGTTGAGGCAGGGGCCGCTGGCCAGCAGCGGGGTTCCGGCGACCGGGGCGGGGACGGGGCCGGTGCCGAAGTTGACGGCGCACACCAGTCCGTCGCCCCGGACGAAGGCGAGCACCTCGGGCGGGCTCTCCAGCCAGCGCAGGCCGCCTTCGCCGAACTGCGGCAGTCCGCGCCGCAGTTGCAGTCCGTCGCGGTACAGGTGCCAGAACGAGCGGGTGTCGGCCAGTGCCCGGTCGGTGGCGTGCTCGGCGAACCACTCGGGCTGCGGCAGCCACGGCCTGGCGCCTTCCGCACCGGAGCTGAAGCCGAACGGTGAGGCGTGTCCGGACCACGGGAGCGGGACCCGGCAGCCGTCACGGATGCGCTTGCGGCTGCCCGTGCGGCGGAATATGGGGTCGGTGAGGACGTCGTCCGGCAGGTCGACGACCTCGGGCAGGCCCAGTTCCTCGCCCTGGTAGATGTACGCCGATCCGGGCAGCGCCATCATCAGCAGCGCGGCCGCCCTGGCGCGCGCGGAGCCGAGGCCGCTGCCCCCGGTACCGGACTCGCCGTAGCGGGTGACGGTGCGTACCTGGTCGTGGTTGTTGAGGACCCAGGTGACGGTGGAGCCGGTGCCCGCGATGTCCTGCATGGCCCCGGAGATGATCTTCTGGAAGGCGTCGGCGTCCCAGGGGGCGCCGAGCAGGTCGAAGAAGAACGCCTGGTGCAGCTCGTCGGGGCGTACGTACTGGGCGTGCTCCCGGGGGGTGGGTACGGAGACCTCCCCCACCAGCAGCCGGTCCCGGCCGTCCACGGCGGCGTACTCCTCGCAGACCGCCCGCCAGTGGCGCCACACGTCGTGCACCTCGGGCTGGTTCCAGGCGAGCGGGTTGACGGAGTCGCGGGTCCGCTCGTCGGCCTCGGGGTCCGGGGAGTCGGGGAGGTCGGGGTGCTTGAAGAGTCCCGCCGCGACGTCGATGCGGAAGCCGTCGACGCCCCGGTCCAGCCAGAAGCGCAGGACGTGGTCGAAGTGGGCGCCGACCTCCGGGTTGCGCCAGTTCAGGTCGGGCTGCTCGGGGGTGAACATGTGGAGGTACCACTGGCCGGGCGTGCCGTCCTCCTCGACGACGCGCGACCAGGCCGGGCCGCCGAACATCGCCCGCCAGTTGTTGGGCGGCTCCTCGCCGCCCGGACCCCGGCCGTCGGCGAAGTGGAAGCGGGCGCGGGCCGGGCTGCCGGGTGCGGCGGCCAGTGCCTCGCGGAACCAGGCGTGCTCGCTGGAGCAGTGGTTGGGGACGATGTCGAGCAGCACCTTGACGCCGAGCCGCCGGGCCGCCGTGATCAGCAGGTCGAACTCGTCCAGGTCGCCGAAGACGGGGTCGACGTCGCAGTAGTCGGCGACGTCGTAGCCGTGGTCGTGCTGCGGCGAGGGGTAGAACGGGCTCAGCCAGATGCCGTCGACCCCGAGCTTCTTGAGGTACGGCAGCCCCGCCCGTACGCCGGCCAGGTCGCCGATGCCGTCGCCGGTGCTGTCCAGGAAGCTGCGGACGTACACCTGGTAGATCACCGCGTCGCGCCACCAGTGGGGCGCGAGGCGAAGGGGGAGGCCGTTGTCGGCCGGGGCAGTGAGCATCACCCGTGGACCTGTTCCTACTTGTGCGTGCGGGAGCACCCAGAGCAGGCCCCCCGTTATGCATGCATGTTAAGTAGGCATGACGAGAGGGTGTCAACGATGAGACAGAAAGCTGCCCGGAGTTACGTATGTATGTCCCGATAATCGATACGCCTCAGATACCTAACACGTAACTAGAGACGCCGAGTGGAGAGAGCTTCAGCCCCTGCGGGCCACGGCCCGAAGCTCCCGGGCCAGCCGTTCGACGGCCTGCTCCGGGCTCTGGCGCAGCGCCAGCACGTCATGGGCCACCGCCTGCACCGCCAGGCTCACCTGGTCGTAGCGCGGGCTCTTGGGCCGGGGCTCGGCGGCCAGCACGCTCCTGCGCAGGGTCGGCAGGTACGGGTACGCGCGCACCAGTCGCGGATCGTCGTACAGGGCGGCCCGCACCGGCGGCAGCGACCCTTCGGTGAGCACCTTGCGCTGCACGGGTTCGCTGGTCAGGTAGGCCATCAGGTCGGTGGCCGACCGCTGGTGCCGTGAGTGGGCGTTGACCGCGAGATTGGAGCCGCCCAGCACACTCGCGCCCGGACCGTCGGGCCCCGGCAGCGGCGTCACGCCGAACCTCCCGGCGACGCCGGAGTCCTTGCCGCCGGCCGCGGAGTGCACGTACGGCCAATTGCGCAGAAAGAGCAGCCGGCCGTCCTGGAAAGCCTGCCGCGACTCCTCTTCCTTGAAGCGCAGCGCCTCTTGCGGAATCCAGCCGTCCCGCACGCCCCGCGCCAGGAAGCCCAGACCGGCGCGGGCGGCGGCGGAGTCCACGGTGACGCGCTCGCCCTCGTCCCGGAGGAACGACCCGCCCGCCGAATGCACCGCCTCGGTGACATTGACGGCGAGCCCCTCGTACGGCAGGAACTGTCCGGCGTACCCGTCGATTCCGTACTTCGGGGCGATCGTCCGGGCCTGCCGCTCCAGGTCCGCCCATGTGCGCGGCGGCTGCTCGCCCGCACGCCGGAGGAGGTCCTTGCGGTAGTAGAGCAACCCGGCATTGGTGACATAAGGGACGGCGTACAGCTGCCCGTCGAAAGTGGCGGTGTCCACCACCGGAGGCAGGAAGGCGTCCAGCGGGAAGCGTCCGCGCTCGACCGGGGCGATCCACCCGGCGGCCGCGAACTCCGTGGTCCAGGCCACGTCGATGTTGAGCACGTCGAACCGGCCACGGCCGGCGCGCAGTTCGGTGATCATCTGCGCACGGGTCTCGTCGGCCGCGTCCGGCAGCTCGACGAGGGTGACCTTTTCGTCCGGATGTGTACGGTTCCAGCCGTCCAGCAACGGCCCCAGATAACCGGTCAGATCACCCGCCGTGGCCAGCGTCATGGGACCGCGCCCGTCCCGGCCGTCCGGCGGCCCTCCGGCTCGCGCGCCACCACCCGCGTAACCGGCCATGATCACGGCGACGACGAGGAGCCCCCTACCGGCGGCTCGTATCCACCGCATAGGTTCGCTCCTTGACCGGCGTCATTCGTCCTTGAGTGGCGTCAGGGGCCATGTATACCCGTTAGGCATGGGCGATACTAGAGCCCGACCATCAACACCAGGGCGATACGGGCCACACTCCGACGGCGGTCGGGTCCGGCCGCGACGAGCAGGTACGCGAAGACGTACGGAGCGGGGAGGAGGAGAGCACGCGTGCGCCTGCCCCTTCTCGCCCTCCTCGCCCGCGGGCCCGCCCACGGATACGAGCTCAAGCAGGGGCTTGAGCAACTGCTGGGTGCCGCGTACCCTCAGCCGAACGTCGGCCAGATCTATGTCACGCTCGGCCGGCTGGAGAAGTCGGGCCTGATCGAGGGCGAGGAGATCGCCCAGTCGAACCGGCCCAACAAGAAGATCTACCGGCTGACCGACGCCGGGCGGGAAGCGCTGCATGTCTGGTTCGAGGACCCGACCGACGAGCCCCGCGTACGGGACGAGTTCTTCATGAAGCTCGCCCTCGCACCGGCGTCCGGCATGGCCGACCAGATCACTCTCATCAACAAACAGCGGCGTCAGTACCTCAACACCCTGCGGGATCTGTCGAAACTCGCCGCGACCGAGGACCGGGACAACCGGATCTCCCAGCTGCTGATCGAGGGCGCGATGCTGCATCTGCAAGCCGACCTCGACTGGCTGGAACGCTGTCAGGAGGAGCTGGAATGAGCGACGAAGCACATGCCGTTCCGGCGTCCCGTCCCGCTCCCGCTCCTGTTTCCCCTCCCGTTCCCGCTGCTCCCGCTGCGGTCCTGCGCGCCGAGGGGCTCGTCAAGTCGCATCACGGTGAAGGCGCCCCGGCCCATGCGGTGCGCGGCGTGGACCTCACGATCCGCCCGGGCGAGTTCGTCGCGGTTACCGGCCCGTCGGGCGCCGGGAAGTCGACGCTGCTGCATCTGCTCGGCGGTCTCCAGCGGCCGGACAGCGGCAGCATCTGGCTGGACGGCGTGCGCGTCGACGGGCACAGCGAGGCGCGCTGGGCCGTGCTGCGCCGGCGTCGTATCGGCGTGGTCTTCCAGTTCTTCAACCTCGTCTCCAACCTGACCGTCGCGGACAACATCGAGCTTCCGGCCCTGCTCGCCGGCAGCAGCGCGCGCCAGGCCCGTACCGAGCGCGCGAACCTCCTCGCCGAGCTGGGCCTCGAAGGCAAGGAGCGCAGCATGCCGGGCGAGCTGTCCGGCGGCGAGCAGCAGCGCGTGGCCCTGGCCCGCGCCCTGGTCAACCACCCCGGTCTGCTGCTGGCCGACGAGCCGACCGGCAGCCTGGACAGCAAGGGCACGCGCGAGGTGATGCGGCTGCTGTCGCGCTTCCACCAGCGCGGTCAGGCCATCCTGCTGGTCACCCACGACCACCGGCTCGCCAGCACGGCGGACCGCGTCGTCAGCTTCTTCGACGGACGCATCGCCGACGACGCGGCACTCGGCGCCGGGACCGGCGGCCGGGGCGTTTCGAGCGTCCTGGAACTGAAGGACTGACGACGGTGCGGGCCACCTTGCGCTGGGCACACGCCGATCTGCGCACGCACCGCGGCGAGGCGCTTTTCATCGTTCTCGCGACCGCCGGGATCATCGTCTCGCTGCTCCTGGCGGGCGCGCTCCTCAGTTACGCCGCCAACCCCTGGCAGCGCGTGTTCAACGAGTCGCGCGGCGCCCACGTGTGGATCCACACCAGCCCGTCCGCCGACGTGGCGCGGCTGGCCCGACTCGACGGTGTCGACGCGCTCTCCGGTCCGTATCGCACCGCACGTACGACCGTGCGGTCGCAGGGCGCCGAGGCCGCTGTCGAGCTGCGCGGCGCCGCCCCGGACCGCCCGGAGACGGGCCGCCCCCTGGTCGCTTCGGGGCGCTGGCTCGACCCGGGCACGGCGGGCGGCATCGTCCTGGAGAGCAGCGTGGCCCGCGCCCTGTGGGCCGGGCCCGGGGACACCCTTTCGCTGCCGGCTGCCGACGGGGCGTCCGTACGCCGCCTCACCGTGGTCGGTGTCGCGGACAGCGCGGAGTCGCCGTACCGGCCGGGCGACCGGCCGGGGACCGGCTGGGTGCTGCCCGGCGAACCGGCGCTCACGGACGCGCCGGACGAGCGCACCGGGCAGGTCGTCGGCGTACGGCTCGACCATCCGGACGACACGGACTTCGCCGTGCAGCGGGCGGTCACCGCGCTCGGCGCCGACGAGGTCACGGAGGTCTCCAACTGGCACCAGGCACGGGCCGAGGCGCAGAGCGACAGCCGGCTGCTCGGCCTGCTCCTGGGCGTCTTCGGCCTCGGCGCACTGCTGGCCGCCGCGCTGGCGGTGACCGGCGCGATCAGCACCCGGGTGCGCGGCCACCTGCGGGACATCGCCGTCCTGAAGGCGATCGGCTTCACTCCCGGGCAGGTGGTACGCATCTTCCTGGTCCAGCACCTCGCCTTCGCCCTGTCCGGTGTCGTCCTCGGGACGGCGCTCGTGGAGGCACTGGGCGCCCGGACTCCGGGCCGGATCGGCGAAGCGGTCGGCGTGTGGCGGGACCTCCCCGGCCACACCGCGGTGCTCCTGGCCCTCCCCGCCGCCACTCTCCTGTTCATCGGCGCCGCGACCGGCCTCGCCGCGTGGCGGGCGGGGCGCGTGCCGCCCGTACCGGCGCTGCGGGGTGCCGGGCCGGTGGGCGGCGGGCTGCCGGGCGTGGCCCGGCGCGCGCTGCGGCTGAACGTCCCGCCCGCCGCCGTACTGGCCTGGCACAACGCGTTCGGTCACCGGGCCCGTTCGCTGGCCTCGGTCGTCCGGCTGGCGCTGCCGGTCCTGCTGGTCACGGTCGCGCTGAGCGCCTGGTCCACGTTGGACAGCTTCCAGGGCAGGGCGGGAGGCAACGGTGCGGCGGGGGAACTGACGGCTCGCGCGGCGGACGGTCTGAAGGACCGCGAGGTACGGACCGTCCTGGACGCGGAGCCGGGCATCGCCGCGGTGCACCCGGGCGTGGAGGTCGCCGCGCTGGTTCCGGGCCAGACGGGCACGATAGCCCTGCGCGGTCTCGGTACGCGGGCGGACCCGTACCCCTTCGCTCCCGTCGAGGGGCGGGCGCCGCAGGGTCCGGACGAGGCGGTCGCGGGCCAGGGGCTGCTCGACCACCTCGACATCGGGGTCGGTGACTGGGTGCGGATGACGGTCGGCGGCCGGCCACAGATCCTGCACATCGTGGGCCGGTCCATCGAGCCGGAGAACGCCGGCCGGGTGGTCACCACGGACCTCGACACGCTCCGGGAGCGCGACCCCTCGCTGGAACCCGCCTTCTACCAGTTGCGGTTGCGCCCGGACGCGGACACGGCGGCGGTGGGCGAACAGCTGTCGCTCGCTCTGGGCGGCCGCCTGGATGCCGCCCGGGCGACCGGGCCGGGCGACGGGCTGAGTCCCGCACGGGGGGTGGTCGTCGGCCTGATCGCGGTGCTGGCGCTGATCGGCCTGACGGAGCTGCTGACCATGATCGGTGCGGGCGTGCGCGAGCGTGAGCGGGATCTGCTCGCGCTGAAGGCGATGGGGCTGACCCCGCGCCAGGTCACGTCGATGATCGTGACGTCCGCCGCCTTGACGGCGCTGGCCGCCGCGCTGGCCGGTACGGCGCTGGGCGTACTGCTGGGCGGCGGGCTGATCGACGCACAGGGGCGGTCGAGCGGGATCGGCGCGGGCATCGCCCAGGCCCCGTCCGTGCCCGCCCTGCTCGTGGTGGTGGCGACAGCGGTCCTGGGAGCGATGGCGGCCTCCGCCCTCCCCGCCACGCGGGCGACCCACCGCCGCCCGGCGGACACCTTGACCACAGCGGCCTGAGCCCCGCCGCCGGCCGAGGAAGACCGTTACCACAGCGGCCCAGGCCCACCACCGGAAGGGGCGGGCGTGGGGAAGGTTTGGCAGGGCTACGCGTGGTCAGCCCTCCGCGCGGCGGTCCAGGAACGGGCCCAGCAGCCCCGGCACCGCGTCGTCGGCGAAGCCCAGCCCCTCACTCTCCCCGGCGTCGTAGACGGAGTACGCCCCGGCCCCGGCGGCGGTGGTCGCGGTGAGCGTGACCAGCCCGGCCCGGCGCTGGAAGACGGACTGCTTGACCGTCCAGCCGATCACCCCGCCGCGCTGCAACGCGACCGTCGCACGCCGGACCGACCCCGACCGCGCCACCAGGTACCCGCCGCTCATGCCGTGCCCCAGGCTCCGGTACGCGTCCCTGCCCAGCAGCACGGCCACCGGCAGCACCACCACCGCGCACCCCGCCGCGACGTACAGCAGGACGTCGGTCAGCAGGACACCGAGAAGGGCGAGAACAAGCACCGGGGCCAGCGCCGCGCCCACCGCCCAGCGCAGCCGGCGCGTGCGCGCGGCGGGCGGGTGCGGCGTGAGGCGGGCCGTGCGCGTCGGCGAGGCGGCCTCGCGCAGGATGTACGCCGCCACGGCCTCCGCCGTATCCCGGGGCGCGGCCGGCAGGAGCGTCCTGTGATCCGCGTGGCCGCTGTCCTCCCCCGCGGCCAGTCCGGTGGCGACCGCGTCCACCCGCGCGGCGCCCATGGTCCGTACGCCGAGCGGCTCGACCAGCTCCAGACCCCGCAGCCTGCGCTCCTCGATGGAGAGGGACCGCGTGGTGAACAGGCCACGGCGGACCCGCAGCGTGCCGCCGGGCTCCCGCTCCAGCCGGTAGTTCCACCACATCTCGATCCACAGACCGAGCGCCCCCACCACTCCCGCCGCGCACGCCCCCGCGACAAGCGCCACGATCACCCAGACCACCGGTGTGTCCAGGAACCGGTCCCGCACCCAGCCGATCACCTTCCCCTGCGCGCCGAACCAGTCGCTGACCTGGAGCAGCGCGCCCACCGCGGCGCCTCCGAGCGCCGGGGCGACGAAGGACACCGGGGCGTATCTGATCCAGGCGGGGTCGAGCACCGCCAGTTCGCCCTCACGGTGGGCGCCCGGCACGGCGGTTGCCGCCACCCGGTCCAGCAGTTCCCTGCGCAGCCGTTCGCCCTCTTCGCGCGTGACGGCGTCCAGTTCGAGGGTCGACTCGCCGGCGCCGGTGTTCTCGCCCGTACCGATACGGACCTTCACCAGCCCGAGGACCCGCAGCAGCACATCCGCCGTCAGGTCGACGCTGCGGATGCGCTCGCGCGCCAGCGAACGGCGCTTGACCAGCAGCAGGCCGGTGTGGAGTTCGGCGCGGTCGGCGCCGATGCGGTAGCGCGTCCGGCGCCACCGGACGTAGTCGAGCGCGGAGCCGCCCACCACCAGCAGCGCGGCTCCGCCGAGCACCCAGGCGAACGCCTGCCACACCGGCCTGCCGCCCGCCAGCCCGATGAAGGCGGGCAGCCCCGCGCCCGTCGCGACGCCCGCCATGACGAGAGCGGCGACCAGGACAGTGCGCGGGGCGAGCCGCCGCCAGCCGTCGCCGCTGGCGGGCCGCGTCCCGTCCGCCGAGCCGCCTCCCGAAGGCGGCGGGCCCGCGGGAACGTTCACGTCGCGTCCCCGGGCGTGGCCCGTGTGATCAGGGTCAGCTGCTCGGCGAGCCGGGCGGCCAGCTCGTGGTCGAGCCCTTCGATCTTCACCGCCCCCTTGGACGACGCGGTGGTGACGATGACCGTGGCGAGTCCCCACGCCTGTTCCAGCGGGCCGCGTATGGTGTCGACGGTCTGGATCCGCGACATCGGCGCGATCCGCCACTCCTGCCAGAAGTAGCCGGTGCGTACGTACACCGCGTCGTCCGTGACCTCCCAGCGGTGTACCCGGAACCACCACAGCGGCAGGAACACCGTGCAGGCCAGTCCGAGGACCGCGACCACGCCGGCGGCAAGCAGCAGCCACGGCCGTGCGGGCGCCACGAAAGCGCCCACCACGGCCGGTACGGCAGCCGGCACCGCGGTCAGCAGCAGGCACTGGGCCCGCCACCAGCCGACGACCCGCCGGTCGAGCGAGTTGTTCGGCGGCCTGAGCCGCACGTTCCCCGTCCCCCCGGTCATCGTCCCCGGCCTCCCCGTCCGTCGTCTCAGCGACCGCGCAGTGCGCGGTACTTGGCCGCCAGGGTGGCCGTCGAGCTGTCCAGCCGGTCGCCGCCACCACCCGCCGCGCCGGCGGTCGATGTCACCGTCCCGGTCAGTACCGGCTCGATCTTCTTCGCGAGGACCTTGCCGAGCTCGACGCCCCACTGGTCGAACGAGTCGATGTCCCAGACGGCGCCCTGGACGAACACCTTGTGCTCGTACAGCGCGATCAACTGGCCCAGCACGGAGGGTGTGAGTTCGTCCGCGAGGATCGTCGTCGTCGGGTGGTTGCCGCGGAACGTCTTGTGCGGCACCAGGTCCTCCGCCACCCCTTCCGCGCGCACCTCCTCGGGCGTCTTGCCGAAGGCCAGCGCCTGCGTCTGTGCGAAGAAGTTCGCCATGAGCAGGTCGTGCTGGGCCTCCAGGCCGGGCAGCAGATCGGCGACCGGGCGGGCGAACCCGATGAAGTCCGCGGGGATCATCTTCGTGCCCTGGTGCAGCAACTGGTAGTAGGCGTGCTGACCGTTGGTGCCCGGCGTGCCCCAGACGACGGGGCCCGTCTGCCAGTCGACCGGATTGCCCTCGCGGTCCACGGACTTGCCGTTGGACTCCATGTCCAGCTGCTGGAGGTACGCCGTGAACTTGCTGAGGTAGTGCGAGTACGGCAGCACCGCGTGTGCCTGCGCGTCGAAGAACGCGCCGTACCAGACGCCCAGCAGGCCGAGGAGCAGCGGCGCGTTCTCGGCGGCGGGCGCGGTGCGGAAGTGCTCGTCGACGAGGTGGAAGCCGTCGAGCATCTCGCGGAAGCGGTCCGGGCCGATGGCGATCATCAGCGACAGGCCGATGGCCGAGTCGTACGAGTAGCGACCGCCGACCCAGTCCCAGAACTCGAACATGTTGGCGGTGTCGATGCCGAAGTCGGCGACCTTCTCGGCGTTGGTGGACAGCGCGACGAAGTGCTTGGCGACGGCGTCGTTGTCCGCGCGCAGGTTCGTGAGCAGCCAGTTCCGCGCCGATGTGGCGTTGGTGATGGTCTCGATCGTCGTGAACGTCTTGGACGCGATGACGAACAGCGTCTCGGCCGCGTCCAAGTCCCGCACGGCCTCGTGCAGATCCGCCCCGTCCACGTTCGACACGAAGCGGACCGTGAGGTCCCGGTCGGTGAACGAGCGCAGCGCCTCGTAGGCCATGGCGGGCCCGAGGTCGGATCCGCCGATGCCGACGTTGACGATGTTCTTGATGCGCTTTCCGGTGTGGCCCGTCCACTGCCCGGACCTCACCCGGTCGGCGAAGGCGGCCATCTTGTCGAGCACCTCGTGCACGACGGGGACCACGTTCTCCCCGTCGACCTCGATCACCGCGTCGAGCGGGGCCCGCAGGGCGGTGTGCAGCACCGCCCGGTCCTCGGTGGTGTTGATCTTCTCGCCGCGGAACATGGCGTCCCGCAGCTCCGCGACCCCGGCCGCTCCGGCCAGTTCGCGCAGCAGCCCCAGTGTCTCGTCCGTCACCAGGTGCTTGGAGTAGTCGAGATGGAGGTCGCCGACCCTGAGCGTGTACCCGGCGCCCCGCTCCGGGTCGGCTGCGAACAGTTCTCGCAGATGCGTCTGGCCAAGCTGCTCGCGGTGCTTCGCGAGCGCGGCCCACTCGGGCATCTGATTGAGCCTCGTACGGCCTTCTGCGTTCATCCGGACATCAGCCCACTTCTTCTCGTACCTGCGTGCATGCCCCGCTGCTCCTCCAACCTAATTGATCAGAGCGGCCAGCGATGCTATGGCCGCCGCGAAGAGCGCCGCCGCCAGCAGGGCGGGGGCGTTCAGCCCCCAGGTGGCCGCCGCCGCGCCGCCCAGCAGCGCACCGAGCGGTGCGCCGGCGACCGCGAGCGTACGGAACGCCGACCCGACGCGCCCCAGCATGGCCGCCGGGCTGCGCTCCTGCATCAGCGTCACCTGATTCGTGTTCCACACCAGCCCCATGAGTCCGAACAGCGCCATCGCCGCGATCGTCACCCACACCTCGCGGACCAGGCCCATCGCGACCAGGCAGCCGATCTGCACGGCACCGGCCGTGAACACACTGCGCACCCGCCCCAGGCGCGTGGAAAGCCTCGCGGCCAGCAGCCCGCCCGCCACGCTGCCCACGCCGTACGCCATGATGGCCGCCGCGTAACCGCCCTGGCCGGCGTCGAGCCAGCCGGTGACGTGGAGGACCAGGGTGGCGATGAGCGCCGCCATCCCGATGTTGCAGAGCGTGGTGGCGACGCAGATCCCGCGCAGCACCCGGTCGCGCCACAGCTGCCGCAGGCCCTCGGCGATGTCCCCGCGCAGTGTGCTGCCGGCCGGTCTCGGCGCCTGCTCGGGCGCCGTCACCCGCAGCGAGGCGATCAGCACGGCCCCCAGGACGTACGTCGCGGCGTCCGCGGCGTACGGAACGGCGGCGCCCGCGAGCAGCAGCACCGGCACCAGCGGCGCCGCCAGGAAGCCGCCCGCGATCTGCTGCCCGGTCAGCAGCCGGGCATTGGCACTGCCGAGCGCGGCCTTGGGCACCAGCGAGGGCAGCAGGGCCGTGGCCGCGTTGTCGAAGAGCGTCTGGAGGGTGGTGAGCGCGAAGGCGAGCGCGATCAGCAGCGCGATGGAGGCGTGGCCCAGGGCTACCGCCACCGCGAACGCGGCCATCAGGACCGCCCGCACCAGATCCACGGCCCACATGGCCCGGCGCTGGTCGACCCGGTCCGCCACCGCGCCGCCGAGCAGCCCGAACAGCAGCCACGGCAGATAACCGCACGCCGTCACCAGCGCCACCAGCACCGGGTCGGAGGTCAGCGAGGCGGCCAGCAGCGGCATCGCGGCCGTGCGCAGCGAATCGCCGAACTTCGAGACGACAGCCGCTGTCCACAGCCGTCCGAACCCCCCGCGCCAGGCCGGAGCCCGCACGTCCGTCGGTGCCTGCCCGGCGGCCGTGTCCTCGCTCGTCGCCACAACTCCCCCTCGGTCCGCTGTCTTTCCAGACCGTAGGCGGTGCCACTGACAATCGGCCCGCGGCGGCATCCGGACGGCGTCCGAGCGGGCTCGGGGAAGGTGCCCGGACGGCATCCGGGGCGAAGTCGGGAGCGGAATCCGGACGCCGGCGGGGAAGGCACCCGTAAACGCGGTCCGGCCGGTCACCCGAAGGTGTCCGGCCGGATCGTGAGCCTAGATTTCGCCGCGCAGTTTCGCGAGCGCCTCGGCGAGAATCGCCTCGCCGTCCGCGTCGCTGCGCCGTTCCCGTACGTACGCCAGGTGCGTCTTGTACGGCTCGGTGCGCGGCGGAGCCGGCGGATTGTCCCGGTCCTGTCCGGCCGGGAACCCGCAGCGCGGGCAGTCCCAGGTGTCCGGGACCTGAGCGTCACTGGCGAAGCTCGGCTGCGTCTCGTGCCCGTTCGAGCACCAGAAGGAGATGCGGAGGCGGGGCGCGGACTCGCCGCGCTCAGCCTCGCCCATCGGCCCCGCTCCGACCCGGCTTCCCCGGATCGCGTTGCCACTTGCCACGGTCGTAACTCCCTGCGTGATGGTGCTGCACGGCATCAATCAGCGGCTACCGCCGCGGAGTCGTCAAACAGCTCAGCCGCGAGCGCCCCAGTTTTACGTAGGGCCCAACGCGCGTCCAGTAACCGGAGTTACCACCGCGAGCGAGCCGCGGGCCCCATGATAAGCCGCGTACCCGCCTCCGTACCGGACGACGGGTCAGCTGTCCAGCTTCATCAGCAGACCGAGCACGATAATGCAGGCAAACCACATCAGACCGATTACCACCGTGATGCGGTCGAGGTTGCGCTCGGCGACCGAGGACCCACCGACGGAGGACTGCATGCCGCCACCGAACATGTCGGAGAGACCGCCGCCCTTCCCCTTGTGCATCAGAACCAGCAGCATCAGCAGCAGGCTGAAGACGATCAGGGCGATCGAGAACCCCATAACCACGGCTGGACCAACTTCCTCGGACTTCGGACTTCGGAGACGGACAACGGGGGCCGGACAGCTGCTGCGCAGCCACCACGGCCCCCGCCAGGGTACGACGGATCGGCCCTACGGCCTACTCACTGGTCGCGGAACCGGACGATCTTGACGAACTCGTCCGCGTCCAGCGCCGCGCCGCCCACCAGGGCCCCGTCGACGTCCGGCTGCGCCATGATCGCGGCGACGTTCCCGGACTTGACCGAGCCGCCGTACTGGATGCGGACCTTGTCGGCCAGCTCCTGCGAGTACAGCTCCGCGAGACGCCCGCGGATCGCCCCGCAGACCTCCTGCGCGTCCTCGGGCGTGGCGACCTCGCCGGTGCCGATGGCCCACACCGGCTCGTACGCGATCACGATGGACTCGGCCTGCTCGGCCGGGATGTCCTTCAGGCCACCGTCGAGCTGAGCGAGGGTGTAAGCGACCTGGTTGCCCGCCTTGCGGATGTCCAGGCCCTCGCCGACGCACAGGATCGGGGTCAGGCCGTGCTTGTACGCGGCCTTGACCTTGGCGTTGCAGAGCTCGTCGCTCTCATTGTGGTACTGCCGGCGCTCGGAGTGCCCGACGGCGACGTACGTGCACTTGAGCTTGGCGAGCATCGCGCCCGAGATCTCACCGGTGTAGGCACCGGACTCGTGCGCGGAGACGTCCTGGGCGCCGTACTTGATCTTGAGCTTGTCGCCGTCCACCAGCGTCTGCACGGACCGCAGGTCCGTGAAGGGGGGCAGGACCGCGACCTCTACGGCGTCGTAGTCCTTGTCGGCGAGCGCGAAGGCGAGCTTCTGGGTGTGCGCGATGGCCTCGAGGTGGTTGAGGTTCATCTTCCAGTTGCCCGCCATCAGCGGGGTGCGCCCTTGGGTAGGAGCAGTCATTGAGGGTCAGTCCTCCAGTGCGGCGAGGCCGGGAAGCGTCTTGCCCTCGAGGTATTCGAGGCTGGCGCCGCCACCGGTCGAGATGTGGCCGAATGCGTTCTCGTCGAAGCCCAGGATGCGGACCGCGGCGGCGGAGTCGCCACCGCCGACCACGGTGAAGGCCGGGCTGTCGACGAGGGCCTGGGCGACCGCTTTGGTGCCCTCGGCGTAGTCGGGGTGCTCGAAGACGCCCATCGGACCGTTCCAGAAGACGGTGGCCGCGTCGGCGAGCTTCGATGCGTACAGCTTGCGGGTCTCGGGACCGATGTCCAGACCCTCCTGGTCGGCCGGGATGGCGTCCGCGGCGACCGTCGTCGGGTTGGCCGGAGCCTTCGTCTTGAGGTCCGGGAACTCCGCGGAGACCAGGACGTCGACGGGGAGCACGAACTCCACGCCCTTCTCCTTGGCGCGCTTCAGGTACTCCAGGACCGTGGGGACCTGGTCCTCCTGGAGCAGCGAGATGCCGACCTCGTGGCCCTGGGCCTTGAGGAAGGTGTACGCCATGCCGCCGCCGACCAGGATGCGGTCGGCCTTCTCCAGCAGGTGGTCGATCACGCCGAGCTTGTCGGAGACCTTGGCACCGCCGAGGACGACGACGTACGGCCGCTCGACTTCCTCGGTGAGCTTCTTCAGGACGCCGACCTCGGTGGCGATGAGGCCGCCGGCGGCGTGCGGCAGGCGGGCCGGGAGGTCGAAGACCGACGCGTGCTTGCGGTGCACGGCGCCGAAGCCGTCGCCGACGTACACGTCGGCGAGCTGGGCCAGCTGGTCCGCGAAGGCGCCGCGCTCGGCGTCGTCCTTCGAGGTCTCACCGGCGTTGAAGCGCAGGTTCTCGATGACGGCGACCTCGCCGTCGGCCAGGCCGGCGACGACGGCCCTGGCGGACTCGCCGACCGTGTCGGTCGCGAAGGCGACGTCGGTCTTGAGGAGTTCACCGAGGCGCGCGGCGGCGGGGGCCAGCGAGAAGGCCGGGTCCGGGGCACCCTTGGGGCGGCCGAGGTGCGACGCGACGACGACCCGGGCACCCGCGGCGGCGAGCTTCTCGATCGTCGGCTGGACGGCGCGGATACGGCCGTCGTCGGTGATGGTGGTGCCTTCGAGCGGCACATTGAGGTCGGCGCGGACGAATACCCGCTTGCCGGCGACCCCTTCGGCGAGAAGTTCGTCGATCGTCTTCATCTGTTTCCTGGACTCCTTGGGACACAAAACACGTGACAAGGCCCGGGCAGCGCCGCGTTGCGCTGCCCGGACCGTGTGCTCACATCGAGGTGCCTGCCGTACGGGTCAGAGCTGGCTGCCGACGAAGACCGTGAGGTCGACGAGGCGGTTGGAGTAGCCCCACTCGTTGTCGTACCAGCCGATGACCTTGACCTGGTTGCCCTCGGCCATGGTCAGCGACGAGTCGAAGGTGCAGGAAGCGGGCTCGTTGACGATGTCGGAGGACACGATCGGGTCGACCGTGTACTCGACGATGCCCTTGAGCTCGCCCTCGGCGGCCTTCTGGAAGGCCGCGTTGATCTCGTCCTTGGTAACCTCGCGCTCCAGCGTGATGACCAGGTCGGTGACCGAGCCGGTCGGGACCGGGACGCGCATCGCGATGCCGTCGAGCTTGCCCTTGAGCTGCGGCAGGACCAGCGCGGTCGCCTTGGCGGCGCCCGTGGTGGTCGGGATGATGTTCTCGGCGGCGGCGCGGGCACGGCGCAGGTCGGAGTGCGGGAAGTCCAGGATGCGCTGATCGTTGGTGTACGCGTGCACCGTGGTCATCAGGCCCTTGACGATGCCGAAGTTCTCGTCGAGAACCTTGGCCATCGGCGCCACACAGTTCGTGGTGCAGGACGCGTTGGAGATGACGTGGTGGTTGGCCGCGTCGTACTTGTCCTGGTTGACGCCCATCACGATGGTGATGTCCTCGCCCTTGGCCGGAGCCGAGATGAGGACCTTCTTCGCGCCACCGGCGAGGTGCTTCTCGGCATCCGCCTTCTTGGTGAAGATGCCGGTGGACTCGATCACGACGTCG
Source organism: Streptomyces agglomeratus (assembly GCF_001746415.1). Lineage (NCBI taxonomy): Bacteria > Bacillati > Actinomycetota > Actinomycetes > Kitasatosporales > Streptomycetaceae > Streptomyces > Streptomyces agglomeratus. The sequence goes on along the minus strand of NZ_MEHJ01000001.1, from coordinate 5,979,710 downwards.
ACGCCGAGGTCGCCCCAGGGGATGTCCGCCGGGTTGCGCTCGGAGAGCACCTTGATGGTGTGGTCGTCGACGGTGATGGTGTCCGCCGTGTGCGAGACCTCGGCCTTGAGGCGGCCGAGGATGGTGTCGTACTTCAGAAGGTGTGCCGTGGTCGCAGTGTCACCCAGGTCGTTGACAGCCACGATCTCGATGTCCGCACCCTGCTCCAGCAGCGCCCGGAAGTAGTTGCGCCCGATGCGGCCGAAGCCGTTGATGCCTACGCGGATCGTCACGAAACCGATCTCCTCGTTGGTACGCCGGGTTTCGACGCCGGCGAGATGTATGGGATGTCCCCGACCGCTTCCGACCCTACCTCTACGTGGCCCCGCGGGTGACATCGAGCGGGGCCGGAAACGGCCCGGCGGCCCCTACTCCCCAGTAGGGAATACGGACCGCCGGACCCGCCGGTCCCGGCGCCGGGACCTGCGGTGTCAGTCGTGCGGGACGCCGGGCACGTCAGTCGTGCAGGACACCCAGCACCCTGCCGAGCAGCTCCGCCCGCTCGACCGCGCCGGGTACCTGCTCCAGGCCGAAGCCGAGGAGCACGGTGTCGCCGGTCGTGATCGCGCCGTACGGGACGAAGAGCTCTCCCGTGCGGGTCCAGTCGCCCGCCACGGCGGGGCTGCCCGCCGGTGCGCCGGGCACCGTCCAGGTGCCGAGCGACGTCTCGAAGCCCTCCGTCTCCTTCTCCGCGCCGCCCACGACGAGCCGTGCGTCGTCCGCGAAGACACCGCGGCCGCCGGAGCCCGGGTCGGTGATGCTGCTGAGCGAGAGCTCGACCTTCTTGCCCGCGTAGGCGCTCAGGTCGAAGGAGAGCTGCTTCCAGCCGCCGGAGGAGCCGGTGAAGCTGTTCCACGCCCCGGAGGTGCCGGTGGCCTTGCAGGCGTCGGACTCCTGGGTCAGGTAGTGCCTCAGGAACGGGTGACCGCTGAGCAGGTAGCCCTGCTCGCACTCCGCCGGGACGGTGGCGGTGGTGGCGCCGCCCGCCTCCGGCAGCGTCGTCCAGTCCTCGCCGCCGTCGGTGCGGGCCTCCATGACGGCGTGGTCGTAATCGGCCTCGGTGTTCCAGTTCAGGGCGAGGCGCAGCTCCGGTTTGTCGGCGGCGCTCACCGCGGTGAGGTCGAAGGTCCTGGTGAGCCGCTTCCAGTCGTTGTCCTCGTGGGTCGCGGCCGCCATGCCCTGACCGGCGTACGGGGCGTACGGGTTGACGGCGCCGGTGTAGCGGCCCGCCTGCTCACTGGCGAACTGGGGGAACTGCGCGGCCGGCAGCACCGACGACGTGGAGATGTACGCTCCCGGGGCGTCCAGCGGGTTGCCGGGCGCGCCGGCCAGCGGACCGGCCGTACCGGCCAGCGGGCCGAGGCCGCTGAAAGCGGTGGCTCCGGGCGCGCTGCTCCGTCCGTAGGCACCGAGGTAGTACTGGCTGAAGTCGTTCGTCGAGGCGCGGCCCACCACCGCGTTGCCGCCCGTGAGTTCACCGGCCTCCAGGAGTTTGCCGCCCTCGTTGAGGAAGGCGCGCAGGGCGAGCTGGGTGGGGCCGGTGGGGGCCTTCGCGCCGGTGTAGTGGACGACCGTACGGAAGTGGGAGAGCACGCCGAGGGCGTGCGGGGCGCCCTGGGTGGCGACGTCCCACACGGCGGCCCTGTGTCCGGTGGTCGCGAGCGCGTCGACGTAGGTCCGGGTGTGATGTGCGGGGGCCCCTTCCTCGGCGATCACCAGGACGTCCGCCCTGGGGCGGTCGGCGAGGGTGTACGTGAAGTGCTCGCTGGAGACGCGTTCGCCGGCCTTGGTGCGCCCGGTGAACCAGACCTCGACCTTGTCGCCGACGTCGCCGTCCTGGACCTTGGCGCGGTACTCGTCGAAGTGCAGGTTGTCCTCGCCGCCGAAGGTCTCGCCGCCCTTCCAGGGGCGCAGCTTCTGGTCGTGGACGCGGCCGCCGTTGACGCGGTACCTGAGCTCCTTGTCGCGCACCGACTTACGGGCGGTGACGGAGATTTCCTGGTCGGCCCACCGCGCGTACGACGTCGTGAAGGGGTCGACGGTGAAGTCGGGTGCCTCCATGCCGACGGCCGAGGACGGCCGGTCGGGGTGCGCGGCGGTCTCCGCGACGGAGAGCGCGAAGGGGACGTTCTTGGCGAACTCCGCCTGGATCAGCTTCTCGTCGTCGGGGAAGTTGAACCCGGACTGGCAGTCCTCGGGCTTCCACCGGTCGTCGGGGTCGATGTTCGACGCCGTCTGGCAGGTGGTCATCTCGGGGGTGAACATCATCGTGCCGTTGACGTTGGCCGCGTGTCCGTCGGCCTCGCCGTTGGTGGTGTAGAGCTCGGAGGAGACCTGCGGGTAGTACCCGGGAACGGCCGGCTTTTCGGGCGTTCCCGCGAGCGCCTTGTAGAGCACGTCGTCCGGGGTGGGCGTCGCGACCTGCCAGCCGACTCCGTAGAGGATCAGTTCGGCGGCGGAGTGGTAGTTGATGCCGTACTCGAAACCGATGCGCTTCTGGAGGCGGTCCAGCGCCCGGGTCTCGGGCTCGGACATGGGGGAAGCGCCGCGGTACGTGGAGCTTGCGGGGTTGGGCGACGAACCCTCGTTGTCGTAGCCCCACTTGTAGGCGAAGTTGCGGTTGAGGTCGACGCCGTCGCTCGCGGTGTACTTGCCGTCCGCGTCGGTGTCGCGCATGTTCTTGCGCCAGAGGCGGTCGCCGGCCGGGTCGTGGGTCCAGTCGTATCCGTCCGGGTTGGCGGAGAGCACGAACCAGAGCTCGGTGGAGTCCACGATCTTCGTGATGCGGCGGTCCTTGCCGTACCGGTCCAGGTAGTGGTGCATCAGCCGCCGCGTCATCTCCGGGGTGATCCACTCACGGGCGTGCTGGTTGGACAGGTACAGCACGGAGGGCTTGGCGCCGTCCTTGGTCTTCTTCGCGCCCTTGCTGACCTTGAGGGCGAGGATGTCCTTGCCCTGGACGGTCTTGCCGAGGGAGACGACCTTGGTCAGGTCCGGGTGGGCGTGACCGGTCCTGACGATCTCCTCCTGGAGATTGCCCTTGCCGCTGTACGGGCGGTAGACGTCGTCCCCGGCGGCGGCGATACGGGATTCCGTCTTCGCGGAGACCTTGCGCTCGGCGAGGTTCCTGACGCCCTTGGCGGCCAGTTCCCGGGCCTGTGCGTCGGTGAGGAACAGCTCGACGCGCGCCGTGCCCTTCTCGGGTGCGCGTTCGCCCATCTCGTGGGCGTCCTGGCCGGCCGCCAGGAGCAGGGGTATCTGCTCCTTCGTGACGTCCGCGCTGAACACCTTGACGGCGTCGGTGCCTGCCTCGGCTCCGCCCGCGCGCGGCCCCTCGGCCTGGGCGGCAGGTGCCACCGTCGCGCCGCCGATCAGTAACGCGCCCGCTGCGAGGATCGATCTCGCTCTGCGTCTCATGAGCCCCCCTTGCTGTTGCCTGCCACGTAAGTGAACAGACGACAGGCTCATGACAGTCCATGGTCATGTCAATAGCGCCTACAGGGGTACACGAAATCGCCGTCGGTGCCTCCCGGGAGGCACCGACGGCGGAAACGAGTCGCGCGGGTGAGGCGGATCAGCCGACCAGGCCGTCGGCCATCTCCTCGGTGATCGTGGACTCCGTGCCGGGGATGCCGAGGTCCTGGGCCCGCTTGTCGGCCATGGCGAGCAGGCGGCGGATACGGCCCGCCACGGCGTCCTTCGTGAGCGGCGGGTCGGCCAGCGCGCCCAGCTCCTCCAGGGATGCCTGCTTGTGGTCCATGCGCAGCCGTCCGGCGGCGGCGAGGTGCTCGGGCACCTCCTCGCCGAGGATCTCCAGCGCGCGTCCGACCCGGGCACCCGCGGCGACCGCGGCCCGCGCGGAGCGGCGCAGGTTGGCGTCGTCGAAGTTGGCGAGGCGGTTCGCGGTGGCGCGGACCTCGCGGCGCATCCGCCGCTCCTCCCAGGCCAGCACCGACTCGTGCGCGCCGAGGCGGGTCAGCAGCGCGCCAATGGCGTCTCCGTCCCGTACGACGACACGGTCCACGCCGCGCACCTCGCGCGCCTTGGCGCCGATGGAGAGTCTGCGGGCGGCGCCGACGAGGGCGAGGGCGGCCTCGGGGCCCGGACAGGTGACCTCCAGCGAGGACGAACGGCCGGGCTCGGTGAGCGAGCCGTGCGCGAGGAACGCGCCACGCCAGGCGGCCTCGGCGTCACACGTGGCGCCGGAGACGACCTGCGGGGGCAGACCGCGGATGGGGCGGCCGCGGCCGTCGACCAGCCCGGTCTGGCGTGCCAGCTGGTCGCCGCCCGCGACCACCCGTACGAGGTAACGGGAGCCGCGTCGCAGACCGCTCGGCGCCATCACCACCAGCTCGGAGTGGTGCCCGAAAATCTCCAGGATGTCCTTCTTGAGCCTGCGGGCCGCGAAGCTCACGTCCAGCTCCGCCTCGATCACAATCCGGCCGCTCACCAGGTGCAGCCCGCCCGCGAACCGAAGAATCGCCGAGACCTCCGCCTTCCTGCAGCAGGTCCGGGTGACGGGAAGCCGGGAGATTTCGTCCTTCACCGCTGCCGTCATCGCCATGGGCCGATCCTTCCATGCATCCGAAAAATACGGTCGTACGCGGCGGCCAACAGCTCCGGGTCGTGCTTCGGGGAGCCATCGGGCGCGGCGACCGGCGCCAGCTCGACCGCGGCTCCGAGCCGCTTGGCGGCATCGGCGAGGGACTCGCGATCGGGCACGGCAGCCTCGTCGGCCAACACCACGTCCAGGGCGAGTTTAGGGGCGTGTCGTCCCAAAACCTCCAAATGACGCTGCGGAGAGAACCCATCGGTTTCTCCGGGTTGCGGCGCGAGGTTGAGCGACAGGACCCGGCGGGCCTTCGTCTCGACGAGCGCGTCGAGCAGCTCGGGCACCAGGAGGTGCGGAATCACCGAGGAGAACCAGGAGCCGGGACCGAGCACCACCCAGTCCGCGTCGAGCACGGCGGCGACAGCCTCGGGGACGGCCGGCGGGCCCTGCGGGACGAGGTGTACGGACTGCACCTCACCGGGGGTGAGCGCCACGGTGGCCTGGCCGCGGACCGTGTCCACGTCGTCCGGCCGCAGAGGGTCGTGCCCCCGTACGAGCGCCTGGAGCTCCAGGGGCACGGCGGACATGGGCAGCACCCGGCCGTGCGCTCCGAGGAGCCGGCCGACCAGGTCCAGGGCCTGGACGTGGTCCCCGAGCTGCTCCCACAGGGCGACGATCAGCAGATTGCCGACGGCGTGGTCGTGCAGGTCGCCCCGGCTGGAGAAGCGGTGCTGGATGACGCGTGACCAGGTCTGGCCCCAGTCGTCGTCCCCGCACAGCGCCGCGAGCGCCTTGCGCAGGTCACCCGGGGGCAGAACGCCCAGCTCGTCGCGCAGCCGCCCGCTGGAGCCGCCGTCGTCGGCGACCGTGACCACGGCGGTCAGGTCGCCGGTGATGCGCCGCAGCGCCGTGAGCGACGCGGAAAGCCCCATGCCGCCGCCGAGAGCGACCACCTTGGGCTGGGCGCCGCGCTTGCGCTGCGGCCGCGCGGCGTCATTGCCGCGCAGCCGCCGCAGGCGGAAGTTGCGTCCGGTCACTCGCGCCCCATGTCCCGGTGGACGAGGACGGTCTCCACGCCCGCGGAGGACAGCCGGGCGGCCAGCTTCTCCGACATGGCGACACTGCGGTGCTTGCCGCCCGTACAGCCGACGGCGATGGTGACGTAGCGCTTGCCCTCACGGCGGTAACCGGCCGCGATGAGCTGGAGCAGCTCGGTGTACTGGTCGAGGAACTCCTTGGCGCCCGGCTGGTTGAAGACGTACCCGGAGACCTCTTCGTTGAGGCCGGTGAAGGGGCGCAGCTCCGGGACCCAGTGCGGGTTCGGCAGGAAGCGGCAGTCGACGACGAGGTCGGCGTCGACCGGCAGGCCGTACTTGTAGCCGAACGACATGACCGTGGCGCGCAGCTGCGGCTCGTCGTCGCCCGCGAACTGGGCGTCCATCTTGGCGCGCAGCTCGTGGACGTTGAGGCTGGAGGTGTCGATGACCAGGTCGGCGTCGCCGCGCAGCTCGCGCAGGAGGTCGCGCTCGGCCGCGATGCCGTCGGTGATCCGGCCGTCGCCCTGGAGCGGGTGGGGGCGGCGTACGGATTCGAAACGCCGCACGAGGGCGTCGTCGGAGGACTCCAGGAAGACGATCCGCCGGGTGACCTCCTTGGCGTCCAGGTCGGCCAGGGACTCGCGGAGGTTGTCGAAGAAGCGCCGGCCCCGGACGTCGACCACGACGGCGATACGGGCGACGTTGCCCTGCGAGCGGGCGCCGAGCTCCACCATGGTGGGGATCAGCGCGGGCGGCAGGTTGTCGACGACGAACCAGCCGAGGTCTTCGAGGCACTTCGCGGCGGTGCTGCGGCCCGCTCCCGACATGCCCGAGATGATCACCAGCTCGGGGATGGGCTGCTCGGCCGCGTCGCCGTTGTTGCCGTTGTTCCCGCTGAGGCCGTTCTGGCCGGTATCCCCGTTGTCCCCGGTGGTGCCCGTACTCACGTCTGCTCCGTCTCCGTGGTGCTCAGTCATTCCTGCTGCCCCCGATCCGACGGGGAGACCGCGGGCGAGACCGCCGCGGCTTCCGCGGCGTTCGCGGTGTCCTCGTCGTACTCAATGATCTCTCCTGTCGCCGTGTTCACGGCGGGTGCGGCGGGTGCCGCTTGTGCGAGGAACCCGGCGACCGTCTCGGCCGTCTTCCGGCCTATCCCCGGAACCTCGCAGATCTGGTCGATTGTCGCGGACCGGAGCTTCTTCACCGAACCGAAGTGCTTGATCAGGGCATGCTTGCGCGTCTCACCGAGGCCGGGCACCTCGTCCAGCGGGCCCGCCCTGAAGCGCTTGGCGCGCTTGGTGCGCTGGTAGCGGATGGCGAAGTCGTGAGCCGTGTCACGGACGCGCTGGAGCAGATAGAGGCCCTCGCTGGTGCGGGGCAGGACGACCGGGTCGTCCTCGCCGGGCACCCAGACCTCTTCGAGCCGCTTGGCGAGGCCGCAGACGGCGATGTCGTCGATGCCCAGCTCGTCGAGGGCGCGCTGGGCGGCGGCCACCTGGGGCTGTCCGCCGTCGACGACGACGAGCTGCGGCGGGTACGCGAAACGCTTGGGCCTGCCGTCGTCCTCCCCGTTCGGGTCCGGCTCGGCGGACACCTCCGTGGCCCCGTTCTCCTGGATCCACTCCCCCGTCCTCTCCTTCTCCTGGAGATAGCGTCGGAAGCGGCGGGTGAGCACCTCGTGCATGGACCGGACGTCGTCCTGGCCCTCGAAGGTCTTGATCTGGAAGCGGCGGTACTCGCTCTTGCGCGGCAGCCCGTCCTCGAAGACGACCATGGAGGCCACCACGTCGTCGCCCTGGAGGTGGGAGATGTCGAAGCACTCGATGCGCAGTGGGGCGGAGTCCAGGCCGAGCGCCTCCGCGATCTCCTCCAGGGCGCGGGAACGGGTGGTCAGGTCGGACGCGCGCTTGGTCTTGTGCAGGACGAGGGCCTGCTGGGCGTTGCGCTGGACCGTCGCCATGAGGTCCTTCTTGTCGCCGCGCTGCGGGATGCGCAGCGACACGTTCGCCCCGCGCCGCTCCGCGAGCCACTGGGAGACCGCCGGGGCGTCCTCGGGCATGGCCGGGACGAGGACCTCCTTGGGCACCGCGTCGCCCTGCTCCTCGCCGTACAGCTGCTGGAGGGCGTGCTCGACGAGGCCGGCCGTGTCGACGGCCTCGACCTTGTCGGTGACCCAGCCGCGCTGGCCGCGCACCCGTCCGCCGCGTACGTGGAAGATCTGCACGGCGGCTTCCAGCTCGTCCTCGGCGAGAGCGATCAGGTCGGCGTCGGTGGCGTCGTTGAACACCACCGTGTTCTTCTCCAGGGCGCGGCGCAGCGCCCCTATGTCGTCGCGCAGGCGGGCGGCCCTCTCGTACTCCATGTCCTCGGCGGCCTCGTGCATCTGCTGCTCGATGCGCTTGAGGTACTGGCCCGTGCGGCCGGCCATGAAGTCGCAGAACTCCTCGGCCAGTTCCCGGTGCTCGCCGGGCGTGACGCGGCCCACACAGGGGGCGGAGCACTTGCCGATGTAGCCGAGGAGGCAGGGCCGGCCGGTCCTGGCGGCGTTCTTGAAGACGCCGGCCGAGCAGGTGCGTACGGGGAAGACGCGGAGCATCAGGTCGACGGTCTCGCGGATGGCCCAGGCGTGACCGTACGGACCGAAGTAGCGCACGCCCTTCTTCTTGGGGCCGCGCATGACCTGGACCCTCGGGAACTCCTCGTTGAGCGTCACGGCGAGAGACGGATAGCTCTTGTCGTCCCGGTACTTGACGTTGAAGCGGGGGTCGAACTCCTTGATCCAGGAGTACTCCAGCTGGAGCGCCTCCACCTCGGTGGAGACCACCGTCCACTCGACGGACGCGGCCGTGGTGACCATGGTGCGGGTACGCGGGTGGAGATTGGCCAGGTCCTGGAAGTACGAGGACAGGCGCGGGCGCAGGCTCTTCGCCTTCCCGACGTAGATCACCCGGCGGTGCTCGTCGCGGAATTTGTAGACCCCCGGCGAGTCGGGGATCTGTCCCGGCTTGGGGCGGTAGCTGGAGGGGTCTGCCATGCCACACACCCTACTTGCGGGCGGTGACAACGCGGGTGCGGCCGGGGCCCGGACGCGCGGGTGCCGGGACGCCCGGCAGGGGCCCGGTGCGGGGGCGGGGGGCACTCGGCCTCCCGCCCCCGCTTCGCTAGCCGCCCGGAGCCGTGCGGCGGCGCATCCGCAGTGCCGTCGCGGCCAGGGCCAGGGCGGCGAGTCCCCCGGCGCCCGCGGCCACAGGGGCGACGGGCGACGGTTCGGCGGAAGACGCGGCGGCGCCGGAACCGGTGGCTGCCGGCGCCGGCGCACCGTAACCGCCGGCGCCGCCCTTCTTCGCGTACGCCGAGCCGGGGAGCTTGTCGCCGTACGCCTTCCGGACGCGGTCCCGGTAGGCGGCGAGCGTGGTGCCGCCGGCGCCCACCGCGCGTACGGCGTCCTCGTCCAGGGGCAGCACGCGCGCGTGGCGCTGCACGTACCAGGCGTCGATCTGCGGCTCGCGGAAAACGGTGCCTCCCGGGAGCGTGCGGGCGCCCTTCGCGGCGAAGCGCGCCTCGTCGTCGCCTGTGGCGATGTTCACCACCTGCCAGGAGCCGTCCGGGCCGTTCCCGGGAACGGTCCACAGCGACGCCTTCTGCCCGTCCGCGGAGACGGCTGTTCCCGCCAGGTACTCCAGTTCCGCCACCGGAGCGCCCTCGCGGCCCGCCACGAAGTCGGGGGCGAGCGTGTGGACGGGCACGGTGGCGTCGCCGACACGGGGGGCGGCCGCCGCCTCGGTGACGGCTGCCTCACGGGCGAAGAAGCGCGCGAGGGTGGCGCGGACGGCGGGTGCGGCGGCCGCCTTGTGAGCGGCGGCCAGGTGCTCGGCGGAGGGCGCCGCCGGGGCAGGAGGCACCGGGTTCACGTCGGCGCGGGCGAGCGGGGCGAGGCCCAGGAGGAGGGTCGCGGCCGCCGCGGCGACGGCGGCCCTGGTGACATGTGCGGCGGTCATCGCTGTCACGCCCCTGTCCGGTAGAGCGAGTGGGTCCAGGAGAAGGAGTTGTTGTTGACGTACCAGCTGTGGGACGCCCAGTTGTAGCGGTCGCCGGTGGCCCAGGGGTCGCCCCAGTAGACCCAGCTGTTCGCGGTGTCGTAGCCGTAGACGACGTGCATGTGACCGCCACCGCTCTGCCACTGGATGCGGGTCTCTATGGGGCGGTCGGCGTTGATCTCGGTCTGTACGGTCGGGTAGCGGAGCCAGCCGCTCACGTACGTACCGGGGTTGACGCCCGCCCATGCGAGGCCGTTCTGGACGTTCCCGAGAGTGGCCTGGCTGTTGGGGCATTCGGTGCCCTGCTGGCGGCCGAAGGCTGCGTTGCAGAACTGGTTCTGGGTGTGGTTCCTGCCGAACCAGGCGGCGATGGTGTTGCCGCCGGCCGCCCAGCACCAGTTCGTCTTCTGCTGGGCCTGCATCGTGATGTCGAGGCGCTTGGCGGCGAGCACGGCCGACGGCTCGGCGGTGTCGGTGGCAGTGACGGCCGTGGCGGTGGCGGCCGTGGTGGCGTTGCCGGTGGCCGTGGCGGTGGCCGTGGTGGCTGCCATGGCGCTGGTCGTAGTGGCGGGGACGCAGAGCAGGACTGCGGCGGTCACGACGGCCGGGGAGAGCCGTCTCTTTCGGTTGCGCATCGCGTTCCTCCCGAGGCGGGGGGGGGGGTGGAGGAGCGCGTCCGGACGCTGTTGAGGAGCATCAGGGTGTTGTCGCGGGCAGGTCAACACGCTTCAATGCGGGTGACACAGCGCTGTGAACGGTGCGACCCATGAGTGAACATTCCTCGCTCCGCCGACCTGGCCCACCGGCCCCGTCTGCGCGCGCCGCACCGGTCACGCCGTGAACGTTCACTGGAGGTTCCCCATGCCGCAGATCACGCAGCAGGCGGCAGGAGGCCGCTTCCCGACGGGCAGCCGGACGCCAGGAGGCCGGGCGCCAGGCGGCCGGGCGCCGGGAGGCCGGGCCGCGGAAGGCCGGGCGCCCGGCGAACCGGACCCCGGCGCGGCGGCCGATCTGGAGCAGGCTCTGCGCACCGGCCCGTTCCACCTGGCGCTGCGTGCCGCCCTCGCCGCGCGCGGGCTGCCCTTGCAGCGCGTACAGCATCATCTGGCGGGCCGCGGCATCAAGGTCGGTGTCACAAGCCTCAGTTACTGGCAGCAGGGCGCGCGGCGCCCGCAGCGCCCCGAGTCGCTGCGCGCCGTACGCGCGCTGGAAGAGCTGTTGCGGCTGCCCGGTGACGCGCTGATCCGGCTGCTGGGCCCCGGGAGCACGCACATTGAAACCGAGCGCCCCGCCTCGCGCTCGTACCGCGCCCTCGTAGAGCCCTCGGACGCCCTGGAAGCGCTGCTCTCCGAGCTGGAGTTCCCGGCGGACGGGGGGCTGCACACCGTGGGCCATCACGAGCGGGTACGGATCGGAGCGGGCCGGGAACTGATCGGCCGCGATTCGCAGCATGTCGTACGGGCCCACCGCGACGGCATCGACCGGTACCTGGCCATCCACCACGGGGACCCCGGCTGCGACCCCTCCCGGGTGGTGGTGCGGGCGCGGGAGAACTGCCGAACGGGCCGTGTGCGGTGGGACGAGGAATCGGGGGTCCTCGTGGCCGAGCTGCTCTTCGACGCGCGGCTGCGGGCGGGAGAGACGTACCTCTTCGGTTACTCGGTCGAGGACGGCACAGCCGGCCCCAGCAGTGAGTACGTGCGTGGCTTCCGCTTCACCGGCGGCCAGTACGTCCTCCAGGTGCACTTCGACGAACAAGCGCTTCCGGTACGGTGCCGGCGCTTCACACAGACCTCGGCGGGCGCGGCGCGCGGCGCCCGCGGGGACCTCACGCTGAGCGGCCGGCACGGGACGGTGCACCTGGTGGAGCAGGGGGTGCGGGCCGGGATCCTCGGGATCGACTGGGACTGGGAGTGATCCGCGCGGTCGGATCCGCCCGGGTCAGGCGTTCGGGCCCTCGGAAGCCGCGCCGGCGTCCTTGCCTGTGCCCGTACCGGTGATGAGTTCGCCGCCCTCGGCCCTGACCGGGATGGCGGGCAGCGGCACGGTCGCCGGGCCCTGGAGGACCTCACCTGTCGTGACGTCGAAGCGGCTGCCGTGACAGGGGCAGTTGCCTTCGCCCTCCACGATCTTGTCCAGGACACAGCCCGCGTGCGTGCACTGCGCGCTGAAGGCCGTGTACTTCCCCTCGGCCGGGCAGCTCACGATGATCCGCTGCTCCCGGTAGAGCTTGGCGCTCCCGACCGGGACCGCGTCGGCCGTCCCGAGGTTCACGGGCGTGGACGGCAGCGGCTTGGCGTGGCCGAGCTTCGACTCGGTGGAGCAGGCCGCCACCCCCAGTCCGGCCGCGCCGGCGAGGACTGCGCCCTTCAGCACGGTGCGGCGGGGGGCTGACTGGCCGGACATGCGTTCTCCACTGGTCAGGGGATGTGATGTACGTATGACAGACCCGACGATACCGGCGGACATCGGCGGCTCTCGCGGGGGCTGTCCCGGCGGGCGGTGATGGGTTACGTTCGGGCCCGTGATCGTCGTCGCCGGAGAGTCCCTCATCGACCTGGTGCCGCAAGGGACGGGCGCGCTGGCGCCCCTGTCTCCGCGGCCCGGCGGGGGCCCGTACAACACCGCTGTGGCCCTGGGGCGGCTCGGCTCCCGTACGTCGTTCTGTTCCCGGATCTCGGCGGACGGCTTCGGCGAGGCACTGCTCGACGGCTTGCGGACAGCCGGGGTGGACACCTCGCTGGTGCAGCGCGGTACGGAGCCCACGACGCTGGCGGTGGCGACGGTCGGCACCGACGGATCGGCCGGATACGGCTTCTACGCGCAGGGCACGGCGGACCGGCTCTTCGAGCTCCCCGCCTCGGCTCTCCCGGACGGTGTACGGGCCCTGGCGCTCGGGACCTGTTCCCTGGTGCTGGAGCCGGGCGCGAGCGCGTACGAGGCGCTGCTGCGACGTGAGGCGGGGCGCGGGGTCTTCACCCTGCTCGACCCGAACATCCGGGCCGGCCTGATCCCGGATCGGGACGGCTACCGGGCCCGCTTCAGGAGCTGGCTGCCGTACGTCACGCTGCTCAAGGTGTCGCAGGAGGACGCGGCGTGGCTCGGCGGGTCGGTGGAGGAATGGCTGGCGGCCGGTCCCGCGGCGGTGGTGCTGACGCGGGGCGAGGAGGGGATGACCGTACGGACACGGGGCTCCGGGGCCGATGTGGGCGTTCCGGCGGTTCGGGTGGGGGTGGCCGACACGATCGGTGCGGGCGACACGGTGAACGCGGCGCTGCTGCACCGGCTTTCGGAGCACGACGCGCTGTCCGCGCCGGCCGTGGGGGCGCTCGACCCGGCCGCGTGGACAGACATCCTCACCTTCGCGGCCCGTGCGGCCGCGGTCACGTGTTCGCGCCCCGGCGCGGACCCGCCGTACGCGACGGAGCTCGCAGGGTAAAGCGGGCGTGGCCGTATCCGCGTCCGGGCGGTGTCCGCGCCCGGCCCGGATCCGTATCCGCGCCCTGTCCGCATACGTGCCCGGTCCGAATACGTGCCCGGTCCGTCTCTGGTCCGTGGCTGTCTTGGTCCGTGGCCGTGCCTGGTCCGTGGTCGTGCCCGACGGGTGGGGCCCGCCCCGGGCGAGCGGCTCACGCGAGCGGCCCCCCACCCGGAACACGGGTAAGGGGCCGCAGAGCGCACCCACATGTCAGGCCTTGCGGGAGCGCGCCGCCTTCGCCGGAGCGGTCGAGCCCGGAGCCTTCTTCGCCGCCGTGGCCCTGGCGGTCGCGGTCTTCCGCGCCGGGGTGGACTTCGCCGCCGCCACCGCCTTCTTGGCCGGCGCCTTCTTGGCGGCCTTCTTCACCGGCGTCGCGTCGCTCACCCGGTCGCCCAGGATGTCCCGGAGGAACTTGCCCGTGTGGCTCGCCGGGACGGCGGCCACCTGCTCGGGCGTGCCCTCGGCGACGACCAGGCCACCGCCGTTGCCGCCCTCGGGACCCATGTCGATGACCCAGTCGGCCGTCTTGATGACGTCCATGTTGTGCTCGATGACGATCACCGAGTTGCCCTTGTCGACCAGTCCGGACAGCACCTTGATGAGCTTCGAGATGTCCTCGAAGTGCAGGCCCGTGGTCGGCTCGTCCAGGACGTACACCGTGCGCCCCGTGGACCGCTTCTGGAGCTCGGAGGCGAGCTTCACGCGCTGCGCCTCACCACCCGACAGCGTCGGCGCGGACTGACCGAGCCTGACGTACCCGAGGCCCACCTCGGTGAGCGTCCGCAGGTGACGGGCGATCGTCGGGACGGCCTCGAAGAAGTCGAGGGCCTCCTCGATGGGCATGTCCAGCACCTCGGCGATGGACTTGCCCTTGTAGTGCACCTCCAGGGTCTCCCGGTTGTAGCGCGCGCCGTGGCAGACCTCGCACGGGACGTACACGTCCGGCAGGAAGTTCATCTCGATCTTGATGGTGCCGTCGCCCGAGCAGTTCTCGCAGCGGCCGCCCTTGACGTTGAAGGAGAAGCGGCCCGGCAGGTAGCCGCGCACCTTCGCCTCCATCGTCTCCGCGAACAGCTTGCGCACGTTGTCGAAGACACCGGTGTACGTCGCCGGGTTGGACCGGGGTGTACGGCCGATGGGCGACTGGTCGACGTGGACCACCTTGTCGACGAGGTCGTCGCCCTCCACGCGCGTGTGGCGCCCCGGCACCGTACGGGCGCCGTTCAGTTCGCGCGCCAGGTGCGTGTAGAGGATGTCGTTGACCAGCGTCGACTTGCCCGATCCGGAGACGCCGGTGACGGCCGTCAGCACACCGAGCGGGAAGGACACGTCGACGTCGCGCAGGTTGTTCTCGCGGGCGCCGTGGACGGTGAGCTGCCGCGTCGGGTGCGCGGGGCGGCGGATGTCCGGCATCGCGATGGACCGCTTGCCGGCCAGGTACTGGCCGGTGACGGACGCCTTGTTGTCCAGCAGCTCCTTCAGCGAGCCGCTGTGGACGACCTTGCCGCCGTGCTCACCGGCGCCCGGGCCGATGTCGACGATCCAGTCGGCCACCTTGATGGTGTCCTCGTCGTGCTCGACGACGATCAGGGTGTTGCCCATGTCGCGCAGGCGGACCAGGGTCTCGATCAGGCGGTGGTTGTCGCGCTGGTGCAGGCCGATGGACGGCTCGTCCAGGACATACAGCACCCCGACGAGGCCGGAGCCGATCTGGGTGGCGAGCCGAATGCGCTGCGCCTCACCGCCGGACAGCGTGCCGGCCGCCCGGTTGAGCGACAGGTAGTCGAGACCGACGTCGACCAGGAACCTCAGCCGCTCGTTGACCTCCTTGAGCACCCGTTCGGCGATCTTCTTGTCACGGGCGTTCAGCGTCAGCCGGCCCAGGAACTCCGCGCAGTCGCTGATGGACATCGCGGCGACCTCGGCGATGGACTTCTCCATGACCGTGACCGCGAGGACCAGCGGCTTCAGGCGGGTGCCCTCGCAGGTCGGGCAGTGCACCTCGCGCATGTAGCCCTCGAAGCGCTCGCGGCTGGAGTCGCTCTCCGCCTCGGAGTGCCGCCGCTTGACGAACGGCACCGCGCCCTCGAAAGAGGTGGTGTAAGCCCGCTCACGTCCGTACCTGTTCCGGTAGCGGACCTCGATCTGCGTCTTGTGGCCGTGCAGCAGCGCCTTCTTGGCGCGCTGCGGCAGCCCCGCCCAGGGGATGTCCGTACGGAAGCCGAGGGCGTCGGAGAGCGCGCCGACCAGGCGTGCGAAGTAGTCCTTGGTGTGGCCGTGCGACCAGGGGTTGATCGCGCCCTCGTCGAGGGACTTGTCCTCGTCCGGGACGATCAGCTCCGGGTCGACCTCCATGCGCGTGCCGATGCCGGTGCAGTCCGGGCAGGCACCGAAGGGCGAGTTGAAGGAGAAGGACCGGGGCTCCAGCTCCTCGAACGACAGGTCGTCGTACGTGCAGTAGAGGTGCTCGGAGTACATCCGCTCACGGTCGGGGTCGTCCGCGGGCAGGTCGACGAAGTCGAGGATGACCATGCCGCCGGACAGCCCGAGGGCGGTCTCCACCGAGTCGGTGAGCCGGCGCTTGGCGCTGTCCTTCACCGTCAGGCGGTCGATGACCACCTCGATGGTGTGCTTCTCCTGCTTCTTGAGCTTGGGCGGCTCGCTCAGCTGGATGGTCTCGCCGTCCACCCGGGCACGGCTGTAGCCCTTGGTCTGGAGGTCGGCGAAGAGGTCCACGAACTCGCCCTTGCGCTCGCGCACGAGCGGGGACAGGACCTGGAAGCGGCTGCCCTCGGGCAGCTCCAGCACCTTGTCGACGATGGCCTGCGGCGACTGCCGCGCGATCGGCCGGCCGCACTCGGGACAGTGCGGCTTGCCGATGCGGGCGAACAGCAGGCGGAGGTAGTCGTAGACCTCGGTGATCGTGCCGACCGTCGAGCGCGGGTTGCGCGAGGTCGACTTCTGGTCGATGGACACCGCGGGCGACAGGCCCTCGATGAAGTCCACATCGGGCTTGTCCATCTGGCCCAGGAACTGACGGGCGTAGGAGGAGAGCGACTCGACGTACCGGCGCTGCCCCTCGGCGAAGATCGTGTCGAACGCGAGGGAGGACTTGCCCGACCCCGACAGCCCGGTGAACACGATGAGGGAGTCACGCGGGAGGTCGAGCGAGACGTTCTTGAGGTTGTGCTCGCGAGCGCCACGAACGATGAGACGGTCGGCCACGCCGGTCCGCACCTTTCTTGAGAGAGGCAGAGAGGACTGAGCCCCCCGGTTCTCAGACTATGGGGGTAACCACAGCGATGTTGTAAGGATTCCTGATGCCTCTGACGAGCGTATAGCACGTGCATTCGAATTACGGCCTCGCCCGATCGGCTTCACCCGATCGTGTGACAGGACTATCGTCGGCGCCATGAACGATCACGTGCGCGACCTGGCCTCTGTACGCGAAGCGACCGACCGGCTCCTCGCCGCGACCGGCAAACTGGACAACGCCGACGTGACGCAACCGTCACGGCTGCCCGGCTGGACCCGGGGCCACGTACTGGCCCACGTGGCCCGTAACGCGGACGCTCTGGTGAACGTCCTGGCCGGCCGGCCCATGTACGCCAGTGCCGAGGTCCGGGACGCCGACATCGAGCGCGACGCCCCGCGCCCGCTCGCCGTACAGCTGGAGGACGTGCGCGACAGTGCGGCCCGCTTCGACGAAACGGCCGCCGCCCCCGCCGACTGGTCCCGTACGGTCGCCCTGCGCAACGGCGTCACGGACTCCGCGTCCCGCATCCCCTTCCGCCGCCTCGTCGAGGTCGAGCTGCACCACGTCGACCTGGGCATCGGCTACGAGCTGGAGGACCTGCCGGAGGAGTTCACCGGACGCGAGATCGAGTTCCTCGCGGACCGCTTCGCGGGGCACCCCGGCGTACCCGCGATCGCGCTGACGGCCACCGGCGGAGGCCAGTGGCGTACGGGAAGCGCCGAAGGCGTTCCCGTGAACGTCACCGGGACCGCTCCCGACCTTCTGGGGTGGCTCGCGGGGCGGCGTGACGGCGCCGCTCTCGACACCGCCGGCGCCCCGCTGCCCGCACTGCCGCCGCTATAGGCTGACCCCATGACGTACAGCGGAGCGGTCAAGGTCGGCGGTCCTGCGAACGTGCACGAGCTCGCGGACCTGATGATCTCCAAGGTCGCGGTCGGGTCCATGAACAACAACGCGTACCTGCTGCGCTGCCGGGCCACCGGAGAGCAGCTGCTGATCGACGCGGCCGCCGAGCCGCGGACCCTCCTGAGGCTGATCGGTGACGACGGCATCGCGTCCGTCGTCACCACCCACCGCCACGGCGACCACTGGCAGGCCCTCGCCGAGGTCGTCGAGGCGACCGGGGCCCGTACGTACGCGGGCCGGTACGACGCGGAGGGCATCCCGGTCCCGACCGACGTCCTGCTGGACGACGGCGACACGGTCCGCGTCGGGCGCGTCGAGCTCACCGCACGTCACCTGGTGGGTCACACCCCGGGCTCCATCGCCCTCGTCTACGACGACCCGCACGGGCACCCGCACGTCTTCACCGGGGACTGCCTCTTCCCGGGAGGGGTGGGCAACACGTGGGAGGACCCGGAGGCGTTCGCGAGCCTCATCCGTGACGTCGAGGACAAGCTCTTCGGACAACTCCCCGACGAGACCTGGGTCTACCCCGGGCACGGCAACGACACCACCCTGGGGAACGAGCGCCCGCACCTGCCGGAGTGGCGCGAGCGCGGCTGGTAGAGCACGGGGCCCGCGGCAGCCGGTACGACTGCTTCCGCGCGCCCCGTAACCATGGTTCGTGCCGGGTAGTTGTGGCCGCATGCACCAGGAACGACCTCCCTCCATGGCCCGCCTCGCCACCGCGTCGCTCGCCGGAACAGCCATCGAGTTCTACGACTTCTTTGTCTATGGAACGGCCGCCGCGCTCGTTCTCGGGCCTCTCTTCTTCCCGACCTTCTCACCGCTCGCGGGAACGCTCGCGGCGTTCGGCACCTTCGCAGTCGGTTTCATTTCACGACCGCTCGGATCTGTCGTCTTCGGGCACATCGGCGACCGTTACGGACGCCGTCCTGTCCTGTTCGCCTCACTGTTGCTCACGGGAATCGCGACCGTCGCGGTCGGCTGCGTACCGACGTACGGGTCGATCGGAGTGGCCGCGCCCGCACTCCTCCTGGTGCTGCGCTTTCTCCAGGGTCTGGGGCTCGGCGGCGAGTGGGGCGGCGCGGTACTGCTGACCGCCGAGCACGCCCCCGCGAACCGCCGCGGACTGTGGGCGAGTTTCCCCAGATCGGTCCCGCCGTCGGTTTCCTCCTGGCCAACGGCGTCATGCTGGCCCTGTCGGCCTCGCTGACCGACGCGCAGTTCGCGGCCTGGGGGTGGCGTGTGCCGTTCTGGGCGGCCGGGCTGCTGGCAGCGGCCGGACTCCTGCTGCGTACGTCCCTGTCCGAGACCCCGCAGTTCAAGGAGCTCGCCGAGACGGGCGAGCGCGCGGGCGTCCCGCTCGCCGAGGTCGTACGCGACCACTGGCGGCTCGTCCTGCTCACGGCCGGCGCGCTCGCCGTCGGATACGCCGTGTTCTACGCCGTGACGACCTGGTCCCTGTCGTACGCGACCGAGCACCTGGGTGTGAGCCGCACGGTGATGCTCACCTGCATCATGGCCGCCGTGGCGATCAAGGGAGCGGCCACTCCGTTCGCCGCGATGCTCAGTGACCGGTACGGGCGCAAGCCGCTGTGCCTGGCGGGCTGCGCGGCGACAGCGCTGTGGATGTTCCCGATGGTCGCGCTGCTGCACACCGCGGAACCGCTGCTGATGTTCCTGGGCTTCCTCGGGGCGCAGCTGGCCTTCATCACCATGTTCGCGGTGGTCGCCGCGTATCTGCCGGAGCTGTACGAGCCCAGGGTGCGGTGCACGGGCGCGGCCGTCGGCTACAACCTCGCGGGGGTGCTCGGCGGCGCGCTGACCCCCCTCGTCGCGACGGCGGTGGCGGACGGCGAAGGGCCGCCGTGGGGTGTCGGCCTGTATCTCACCGCCATCGCGCTGCTGAGCCTGGGCTGCTTCGCGCTGCTGCCGGAGACCAGGCCGGTGGCCGATCCGGTGGCGGAACCCGCCACTGCCTGACCCCGGGCCGTACACACGGAACCGGCCGGTGCGGGCGGTATCGCTCCGCTCGCACCGGCCGGTGAGTCCGTGACGCGGTCAGGACTCGACGCTCTCCTTGTCGTCGGCCCGGGCAGCGTCTGCCGCCTCGGCCGCCGCGCGCTGTTCCGTCTTCTTGTTCGCGATGAGGCTGGTGATCGTGGTGACGATCAGCACGCCGCAGATGACGGTCAGCGAGAACGGGATGGAGATCTCGGGCACGTGCACCCCGGACTCGTGCAGGGCGTGCAGCACCAGCTTGACGCCGATGAAGCCCAGGATGACCGACAGGCCGTAACTCAGGTGGACCAGCTTCTTGAGCAGTCCGCCGATGAGGAAGTACAGCTGCCGCAGACCCATGAGGGCGAAGGCGTTGGCGGTGAAGACGATGTACGGGTCCTGGGTGAGGCCGAAGATCGCCGGGATCGAGTCGAGCGCGAACAGCACATCGGTGGTGCCGATGGCGAGCATGACGACCATGAGCGGCGTCAGGACGCGCTTGCCGTTGTTCCGGATGAAAAGCTTGGTGCCGTGGTACCTGTCGGCGACACCGAAGCGGCTCTCGATCGACTTGAGGAGACGGTTCTCCTCGAACGCCTCTTCCTCCTCGTCGGCCCGCGCCTCCTGGATGAGCTTCCAGGCGGTGTAGATCAGGAACGCGCCGAAGATGTAGAAGACCCAGGAGAAGTTGGCGATGACCGCGGCACCGGCCGCGATGAAGATCGCACGCAGCACCAGGGCTATGAGCACCCCGACGAGCAGCACGCGCTGCTGGAGGTGGCTCGGTACCGAGAACTTCGCCATGATCAGGACGAAGACGAAGAGGTTGTCGACGCTCAGCGATTTCTCGGTGATGAAGCCGGCGAAGAACTCGCCCGATGCCTGTGCGGTACCGAAGGTCAGCAGTCCCAGGCCGAACAGCACGGCCAGGACGATCCAGACGACCGTCCAGATTCCGGCTTCCTTGATCGACACGTCATGCGGCTTGCGGCCGATGAGGAAGTCGACTGCGATCAGGGCGATCAGACCAAGAATGGTCAGCGCCCAAAGGGTCATTGATACGTCCACTGCGCCTCCGGCAGATAGCTACGGCATCTCACTCAGCGTCGTCGCTGCCGGAGGTCTCTTCCACCCGAGTGCGTATCCGCGCGACTCGGGCCGACGCCCCGGGACCGATGGCGGTCCGTATTGACGGGTACGTCGCAGCCGGGAGTACTCCCCTCCGCTCCTCGAAGGGTACAGGAACACCCAAGAGAAGGTAAAGGGATGGGTAAAGCACTACCAAAAGCACCGGTCAGCGCGTCAGGGACTGACCGCAGTGGCTCAGCGGGGCAGTGCCCGCCGCGCCGCGGCCACCTGCGCGAGCACCTGCCGTACGACCTGGCTGCCCGGCGGCGGCAGCAGCGGCTCGAACGTCCACGTGTGACCGACCCACGGGTCGATCAGGTGGTTGTCGGGCACCGGGGTGACGCGCAGCAGCGACCGCCACAGTGGGTCGAGGACGGGCCCGTACGCGGTCGCGCCCTCGCGGTCCGCGACCATCATCAGGTGGACGCCGACCGACGGGCCCTCGTCCGCCAGGTACCGGAGCTGGGTGACGCCGCGGTCGTCGAAGCCGTGCGGGAAGTCGTTGACGATCAGGAGCTGCTCGGCCGTGTCCAGGTCCGGCGGGAGCGAGTCCACGGCCCCGCCGCGGACGGCCATCTGCACCAGCTCCACCCGCTGGGTGAGCTTGGCCAGCACCGCCGTCACCCCCTGCGCGCCGGCTGCGGCCGGCTCGTCGAGCACTCCGGACTCGGTCAGCGGCGCGAGCGCGGTCGCGCCCGTGCCGGCCGGATCGATGACATGGACGGTGAACTCGCCCGCGGGGTAGACCGCCAGCAGGCGTGCGGCGTGCGCTGCGGCGGTCTCCACGGCGGCCCTGCGGAGCTGGTCGGACTCCATCATCAGCGCGGCGTCGGAGCCGGAACGGCCGCTGTCGATCCACAGACCGCGCTCCAGCGGAAGCCGTATCAGCATGGGGATACGCAGGTCCGGGCGTTCGGGCAGATGCAGGTCGCCGACGCGCAGGGCCATCGGGATCTCCATGGGCACCCGGTAGCCGTGCCAGACCAGGTTGCCCCAGGAGGCGAAGGCGGGTGGCAGGGCGGGCTCGACCACGTCGGCCTCGGCGGCGAGCTGCGTCAGGTCGCGCTCCAGCACCTCGCGGGCCCGGCCGACGAGCTCGTCGTGCTTGGCCTGGGCCGTCGCACGGGCCGTGTCGCCCGCGGTGCCGATCCGGCTGCGCGGGTCGGAGAGGGCCTTGTCGAGCTCCTGGTCCATCCGGGACTCGGCGAAGTCGACCGCGCTGCGGTACGCCGCGACCGTACGGGCCAGGTCCTCGAACATGCCCCACACCTGGTTGTACAGGCGCTCCTCCATGGACCAGCCGGTCGCGTCACCGGCGACGGGCTGCGGGAACCCGCCCGGCGGTGCGGGCGGCGCGGTGGGCGGCGGGGGCGGCGGCGCGGTGGTCCGGCGGCGCGGGTGGGCGTAGTCGATGGGGCCGCCCTGTGCGGCGGGCCCGGTCGCGCCGCTGTCCGGGCCGCCCGGCGCCTGCGGCACGGGCGGAACGGGTGGTGCCGCCGGCGCCGGCGAGGGAGGCGGCGGCGCGTCGCTCTGCGCGTCGCGTCCGCCGTTGGCGGCGTGGGACGTCGTACGCCGCATCCGGTCGTCGTCCCGGCCGCGGGCCGGGGGCGGCGCGACGGAGCGGGCCATTCCGCTGCTGACGGCCGCGTGGATGGCGGCGGCGAGTTCGTGGGCCTCGGCAAGTCCCTGGTCGGCGAGCATGTCCGCGAGGCCGCCCGCGTAGCCCTGCCCGACCGCGCGGACCTTCCAGATGCCCTGCCTGCGGTAGAGCTCCAGGGCGACGACGGCGGACTCGCTGTCCAGGCCGGTCACGGTGTAGTTGGCGACCTCCGAACCGTCGAGTCCGGTGACGGAGACGAAAGGCGCGGCGACAGCGCCGAAGCGGAGTGGACCGCCCACGCCCACGGGCAGGGCGAGCAGGACGCTCACGCGGTGCACGGTTTCGGGCAGCGCCTCGAGGTCCACCGCGAGCCGGTGGTCGGCGGCGGCCTGCTTGGACACTTCGAGGCCGGGGAGCTGGGGCGAACCGGGATGCGCGACCCACTCCGTGCCGCGTACGGTGCCCTGCTCGTCGCCGAGGGTGGCCCCGGCCACGACCGGCTTCCCGGCCGAGACCCGGATCTCCAAACGGGCCTGGGGCAACGGGTGGTTCTGTCCCCGGACCAGCTCGGCCGTCATCGCCTGTCTCCCCCGCGTCGCGTCGTCGACGGCCACAGCGGTGGCCGGTGGTGGCATGTGCGGCATGCCTCGTGGTGTGTGTTGTGGAGTGTGTGCGGCGCAGCTCCCGGCGGCGTGATGCCTCCGGGAGCTGCGCGTACAGCGGCGGTCGCCTGCTAGAGGTGCGGCAGGATCGACGGCATCAGGTCCTGGAAGGTACGGCCGTTGGCAGGGGTGCCGATGGCCGTCATCTGCCAGCCGGCGCCGGCGCGGTGCACCTTGGCCATGATCTGGGCCGTGTACTGGCCGCCGCCGTCGAGCGTGTAACGGGCCATCTCCTGGCCGTTGGTCTCGTCGACGATGCGGCAGAACGCGTTCTGCACTTCCTGGAACGTCTGGCCGGTGAAGGAGTTCACCGTGAAGACGATCTGGTCGATGTGCACCGGGACGCGCTGGAGGTCGACGAGGATCGCCTCGTCGTCCCCGCCCTGACCGGCGCCGCCGACCAGGTTGTCGCCGGTGTGCTTCACCGAGCCGTCGTCGCTGACGAGGTGACGGAAGAAGACGACGTCGACCGGCTGCTTGTCGGCGAACAGGACCGCCGAGGCGTCGAGGTCGACCTCCCGCGTGCGCGAGCCGAACAGACCGCGCCGCGGCGCCGCCTGCCAGCCGAGCCCCATCCGGACGGCGGTCAGCGTGCCGCCGCCCTTCTTCTCCAGGCTGATGGCCTGACCCTTGGTCAGATTGACGCCAGGTCCCCCGGGCGCGCTGCCCTTGGATACATCCACCACGCGCTGTCCCCTCTCTTGCTTACCCCGCGGCCCGCCCATGTGCGTGCGGCTGCCCAGAACCCTACGCAGTCGCGCCCGGGCCGCCACAGTCGCGGCGCACTTTGTGTCGGTCTTGCAACACACCAGGTACCGGGGCGGGTGCCGGGCACCGCACCGGCCGTCAGGCCTGCCCCGCCTCCCTCATCTGCCTCAGTTCCTTCTTCAGCTCACCCACCTCGTCGCGCAGCCGCGCGGCGACCTCGAACTGGAGCTCGGCGGCCGCTCCGCGCATCTGCTCCGTCATCTCCTCGATGAGGGCGGCCAGTTCGGCGGCGGGGCGGTCCGTGAGGACATCGCCCTTCTTGCCCGCCCTGGCGCCCTTGCCCGCCTTGCTGCCGAGTACGGGCACCGGGGCCTTGGCGCCCTTGCCCTCCTTCGCCTGCCTGAAGCCGGTGCCGAGGAGCTCGTCGGTGTCGACCTGCTCGCGCGCGATCGAGGCGACGATGTCGTTGATCTTCTTGCGCAGCGGCTGCGGATCGACACCGTGCGCCGTGTTGTACGCGATCTGCTTCTCCCGGCGCCGGTTGGTCTCGTCGATGGCCTTCTCCATCGCCGGGGTGATCTTGTCGGCGTACATATGGACCTGGCCGGAGACGTTGCGTGCCGCGCGACCGATGGTCTGGATCAGGGAGGTGCCCGAGCGCAGGAAGCCCTGCTTGTCCGCGTCGAGGATGGCCACCAGTGACACCTCGGGCAGGTCGAGGCCCTCGCGCAGCAGGTTGATGCCGACCAGGACGTCGTACTCGCCGGACCGCAGCTCGCGCAGCAGCTCGACACGGCGCAGCGTGTCGACGTCGCTGTGCAGATAGCGGACCTGGATGCCCAGTTCGAGGAAGTACTCGGTCAGGTCCTCGGACATCTTCTTCGTGAGCGTGGTGACCAGGACGCGCTCGTCCCGCTCGGTGCGCTTCCTGATCTCGTGCACCAGGTCGTCGATCTGGCCCTCGGTGGGCTTGACGACGACCTCGGGGTCGATGAGGCCGGTGGGGCGGATGATCTGCTCCACGAAGCCGTCGGAGCGGGAGAGTTCGTACGCACCGGGGGTCGCGGAGAGGTAGACCGCCTGGCCGACGCGCTGCTGGAACTCCTCCCACTTCAGGGGGCGGTTGTCGAGGGCGGACGGCAGCCTGAAGCCGTGGTCGACGAGCGTCCGCTTGCGGGACGCGTCACCCTCGTACATCGCGCCAATCTGCGGGACGGTGACGTGCGACTCGTCGATGACCAGCAGGAAGTCCTCGGGGAAGTAGTCGAGGAGGGTGTGCGGCGCGGTGCCGGGTGCACGGTCGTCCATGTGCATCGAGTAGTTCTCGATGCCGGAGCAGCTGCCGATCTGGCGCATCATCTCCAGGTCGTAGGTGGTACGCATGCGCAGCCGCTGGGCCTCCAGCAGCTTGCCCTGCTTCTCCATCTCCGCGAGCCGGTCCTCCAGCTCCTTCTCGATCCCCCTGACCGCCTTCTCCATGCGCTCGGGTCCGGCGACGTAATGGCTGGCGGGGAAGACGTACAGCTGCTGGTCCTCGCTGATGATCTCGCCGGTGAGCGGGTGCAGCGTGGAGAGCGCCTCGATCTCGTCGCCGAACATCTCGATGCGGACGGCCAGCTCCTCGTAGACCGGGAAGATCTCGATGGTGTCGCCGCGGACCCGGAAGGTGCCGCGCGCGAAGGCCACGTCGTTGCGCGTGTACTGGATGTCGACGAAGCGGCGCAGCAGCTGATCGCGGTCGATCTCCTCGCCGACCTTCAGCGGCACCATGCGGTCCACGTACTCCTGCGGCGTACCGAGGCCGTAGATGCACGAGACGGACGCGACCACGACGACGTCGCGCCGGGTGAGCAGCGAGTTCGTCGCGGAGTGGCGCAGCCGCTCGACCTCCTCGTTGATGGAGGAGTCCTTCTCGATGTACGTGTCCGACTGCGGTACGTACGCCTCGGGCTGGTAGTAGTCGTAGTACGAGACGAAGTACTCGACGGCGTTGTTGGGCAAGAGCTCGCGGAACTCGTTCGCCAGCTGGGCCGCGAGGGTCTTGTTCGGCGCCATGACGAGCGTGGGGCGCTGGAGCTTCTCGATCATCCAGGCGGTGGTCGCCGACTTGCCGGTGCCGGTCGCGCCGAGCAGGACGACATCCTTCTCACCTGCGCGAATGCGCCGCTCCAGCTCGGCGATGGCCGCCGGCTGGTCACCGCTGGGCTGGTAGGAACTGACGACCTCGAAGGGCGCCACCGTACGTTCGATGCTTGAAACGGGCCGCATGCATCAACCGTACGACCCGGCACTGACACTCAGGTGGTGATCGCGCCGGGTCAGCCGCGCCGGGAGGTTTCCGCTGCTTGGCGCGGGATGCCGGCTCCGCCCGCCCGCTGCCACTCCCGGCGGCCCATGACCAGCTGCGGATCGAACATCACGACCACGCCGGCCAGGACCAGGAACATCAACGGCCCGGCCATCATGGGGGCGAGGTCCAGGACGGACGTCTCGCCGCCGCCGGCCGTCGCGGGTCCGTGAAGATGGACGCTGAGCGCCGCCATACCCGTGTAGTGCATGCCGCTCACGGCCACACCCATGACAAGGCCCGCGCCGAGGCTCGGCAGGAATCCGCGGACCGACACCGCCGCCCAGAGCGCCGTGGTCGCGGCCACCACGGCGATCACCACGGACAGGGCGACCGTGAGCGTGTCGTACTGGAGCTGGCCGCGCAGTCGCATTCCGGCCATGCCGAGGTAGTGCATGGACGCGACCCCCAGGCCGGTTATCGTTCCGCCGGTGACCAGGGCCATCGGCGTCACGCCGTGGTGCCCCACGATGAAGAGGCCGATGCCGACCATGACGACGGCGACGCCGAGGCTGGCGTACATCAGGGCCGCGTCGTAACGGACAGGCGTCTCCTTCACCGCGAAGCCCATCATGGCGATGAAGTGCATGCTCCAGATTCCCGAGCCGATGGCGATCGCGCCCAGTGCGAGCCAGCCGGCTTTCCAGCCGTTCCCGCGCGTGAGTGATCTGGCGGTGCAGCGCAGTCCGAGAGCGCCGCCGAGGCAGGCCATGAGGTACGCCGCGACCGGGGTGACGAGGCCGTAGCTGAATCCGTCGACAGTGCCCTGCATACTCTTTTGCGCCCTTCGGCTTCCGTCGCTGTGCGGGTGGGCCCCACTCGTGGTATGGCGGCCCGTTTCGGGCGACAGTAGGCGGATCCAGGTGATCAGTACACGCTTTCCCGGCAATTCAGCGGCAGGGAAATTGACACGTGACGTCGGCCGGTCGATTTCGTTCACTTCGTGGCCATCCTTCACCTGTCCACCGTTGACCATGTGCTGTCACTCTCGGACCATCCGTGATCACTCCACGCGAGGAGTCCTTGTGTCAGCACGCACCGCCCCGGCCACGGCCACAGCGCTCCTGAGCGCAGCCGCCCTGCTGCTGCCCGCGACGGCCGCGCACGCGTCCGCCCCCTCCGGCGCCCATGCGTCGGTCCGCCTCGGCGCCGATGACGAACCCGCCGTCATCGCTCACCGCGGCGCGTCCGCCTACGCTCCCGAGAACACCCTGGCGGCGATCGACCTGGCCGACCGGATGGGCTTCGACTGGGTGGAGAACGACGTACAGCGCACCAAGGACGGCGAACTCGTCGTCGTCCACGACGACAGCCTCGCCAGGACCACGAACGTGGAGCAGGTCTTCCCCGGCCGGGCGCCGTGGAAGATCAAGGACTTCACCGCGGCGGAGATCGCCACCCTCGACGCGGGAAGCTGGTTCGGCCCGGAGTTCGCGGGCGCGCGCGTGCCGACCCTGAAGCAGTACGTGAACCGGGTCGAGCGCAACCGTCAGAAGCTGCTCCTGGAGATCAAGAAGCCGGAGCTCTACCCGGGCATCGAGAGGGACACCCTGCGCGTGTTGCGCAAGGCGGGGTGGCTGAACCGCCACCACGTCAAGCACAGGCTCGTCATCCAGAGCTTCGGCGTGGACAGCGTGAAGGCCGTGCACGCGCAGCGCCCCGACCTCACGACCGGCTTCCTCGGGACGCCGGCGGTCGCCGACCTGCCGGAGTACGCGCGGTTCACGGACCAGATCAATCCCACGCACACCTCGATCACGGCCGACTATGTCGCGGCGGTGCACAAGCTCAAGGGCGCGCACGGCAGGCGTCTCCAGGTCAACACCTGGACGGTGAACACGGCCGCGGCGGCGACGCGGGTCGACGAGTTCGGCGTGGACGGGATCATCACCAACAACCCCGACATCGTCCGGGACGCCGTCGGCGAGTAGCCCGCGGACCATTGTCAGTGCCCGGTCGTACCGTGGTGCGCATGGACAGCGACGGGCAGGTCGTGGAGTGGGCGGTCATCGGCAGTGGCGACAGCGGCATCGGGCCGCTGCTCGTCGCCGCCACCGGCGCGGGCCTGGTGTGCGTGGCCTTCCACGCCGGTCCCGAAGTGCGCGAGAGGACACTCGCCCGGCTGGGGGCGCGGCTGGGGGCCGAGGTGGTGGAAGCGCCCGGCTCCGCGCGGCTGGCCGAGCCCGTACGGCAGTTCGCGGCGTACTTCGCGGGCGAGCTGCGCGACTTCGCGCTGCCGCTTGACTGGTCGCTCAGCTCCGGGTTCAACCGGCAGGTCCTGCGCGAGCTGGCGACGGGGGTTCCGTACGGCACGGTCGTCGGGTACGGCGACCTCGCCGGGCGGGTCGGGCAGCCGGGAGCGGCGCAGGCGGTCGGCGCGGCCATGGGGTCGAATCCGCTGCCCGTCGTGGTGCCCTGCCACCGGGTGGTGGAGAGCGACGGCGGACTCGGCGGGTTCGGCGGCGGCCTGGAGACGAAGCGGGCGCTGCTGGCGCTCGAAGGGGTGCTGCCCCAGCCGCTGTTCTGAGCGCGGGAGCCGGACGGAGGGACCGGCCGGGCATACCCGGTTCCGCCCGCCGGTAAGGGCTGGCACACTGCGGCGGTGACTACCACCCCTGCCGCACACGTGCCCGTACCCGCCTCCGTCGCCGGGTGTTCGCCGGACGACGAGAACGCGGCGACACCCAGTGATGTCCTAGCGGCCCGGGGCCCCTTCCCGCCCGGAGGGCAGGTGCGGTTCGAGGCGCCCCAGGCGTCCGCCCTCCCCCGCTACGCGGGAAGGGTGTGCGCGCCTTGACGACGACCGGCAGGGCGACGGACAGGGCGACCGAGGCAGCGGCCGCCCTGACGCCCGACGCGCTGCGCGCCCTCCAGCGGCGTACGTCCGTCGTGCTCGTCATCACCCAGATCCTGGGCGGGCTCGGCGTGCCCATCGGCATCGCGCTCGCGCCCGTCCTGGCGGTGGAAGTCAGCGGCACCGAAGCCGTTTCGGGACTCGCCCCCACCGCCTCGGTCGCCGGCACGGCCCTGCTGTCGATCCCGCTGGCCTCGCTGATGACCTCGCGCGGCCGGCGTCCCGGCCTCGTCCTCGCCTACCTGATCGGCGCGCTGGGCGCGACACTCGTGGTCGCCGCCGCCGTCCTCGGCAACTTCCCGCTCCTGCTGCTCGGCATGGCCGCGTTCGGCGCAGCGTCCTCGGCCAACCTTCAGGCACGTTTCGCCGCGGCCGATCTGGCCGAACCGGACCGGCGGGCCCGGGCGATCTCCACCGTCGTCTGGGCCACGACGATCGGCGCGGTGTTCGGCCCGAACATCGCGGCGCCGGCGGGCCGCGCCTTCACCGGCACCTCCATACCCGAGACGGCGGGCCCGTTCCTGTGGGCCGCCGGAATATTCCTCGTCACCGGCCTGGTGGTCGCCGTACTGCTGCGCCCCGACCCGCTCCTCACCGCCCGCGCCCTGGCCCCGCAGGAATCGCAGTCCGCCCAGGGCCGCTCGCTGCGCGCCGGAGTGGCGGCGGTGGCCGCGTCTCCGCGTGCCAGGCTCGCCCTGGTGACCGTGGCCGTCTGCCACACCGTCATGGTCTCGATCATGGTGATGACCCCGGTCGACCTCGGCCACCACGGAGCCGATCTCGAACTCGTGGGTCTTGTCATCAGCGGTCACATCGCCGGCATGTACGCCTTCTCGCCGGTCATGGGCTGGCTGGCCGACCGCGTCGGCCGGCTCGCGGTCATCGGTCTGGCCGCCGGACTGCTCAGCCTCGCCGCCCTGCTGGCCGGTACGGCGGGCGCCGGCCACGCCCAGACCGCCGCCGGCCTCTTCGTGCTCGGCCTCGGCTGGTCCGCGGGGCTCGTATCGGGATCGGCCCTGCTCACCGACTCGGTGCCGCAGGCCGCCCGCGCCGCGGTCCAGGGCCTGTCGGACCTGACCATGAACTCGGCGGCGGGCATCGGCGGCGCGGCCGCCGGGCTGATCGTCGCCGGGGCGGGCTACGGCTGGCTCAACGCGGTCGGCGCCTGCCTGCTGCTGCCGATGGCCGCCCTCGCGCTGCTGGCCGGCCGGAGCCGCTCCACCGAACCGGCTGCCGCACCGGCCCCCGCCAACCCCGCCGACGCGACGGAACCGGCCGCTAAAGGCTGATGTGGTACGCCTTGCGCAGGGTCTCGTGCACCGTCCAGGTCGTACGGTCCCCCTCGCGCAGCACACACGCGTCACCGGGACCGATCTCCAGGGTGTCGCCGCCCTCCACCTCGACCGTGGCGCGGCCGCTGACCACCACGAAGAGCTCGTTGGCCTCGGTGTCGGTGACCACGCCGGGCGTGATCTGCCAGATGCCGCGCACCTGCTTGCCGTCGGGGGACTCCCACAGCACCTTGCCCGTCACCACCGGCTCGCCGGACACGATCTGCTCCGGGTCGAGCGGCTCCGGTTCCAGGCCGGCGTCCGGGATGTGCACGGAGAAGGAGGGGGGAACCTGATCGATTGTCGTCATGGCGCGTCACCTTAGCGGGGGCGCCCGCAGTGCCTCACCGAGGGGCGTTGTCAGTGGTGACCTCTACTTTGGGATCAGTCGAACCGGCCGCCACGGCCGGTCCCTGGGGAGGGGTGTGCCATGTCTGCTGCCGGTGTGCGGGGAACGCGGGGAAATCAGGAAACGACGTACCTGGAGCTGTCCCAGGACGACGGCAGTGCGCACAAGTTCTACGAGGTGACCGTCGACGGGACGGCCGTTCTTGTGCGGTACGGGCGGATCGGCGCCGACGGCCAGCGGCAGACCTCGGCGTTCCCGACCGAGGAGAAGGCGAAGGCAGCGGCGGCGAAGAAGATCGGTGAGAAGGTCCGCAAGGGGTACGCGCCGGCCGTCCGTGGACAGCGGGCCGCACGGTCGGTGACCCGGCGCCAGGTGACCTCGGCGCCCTCGACGGCCCGTGCGACGGCTCCGGTGCTGTGGCGCTTCCGTACCGGCGCGACGGCCCTCGGCATCCACATCGAGGAGGACCGGTGCTGGGTGGGCAACCAGAACGGCGACGTCTACACCCTGGGTCACGACGGTGAGGTGCTCGCCAGGTACCGGCTGCCGGAGGGCGTGAAGTGCTTGGTCGCCGACGACTTCTGGATCTACGCGGGCTGTGACGACGGCCGGGTGTACGACCTGTCCTCCAAGATGCCGTTCGCCGCGTACGAGATCGCCGAGGACGTCGACATCTTCTGGCTGGACATCCACGAGGGCGTGCTGAACGTCGCGGACCGCAACGGCGGGCTGACCGTCATCGACCACGAGGACGAGTTCCAGTGGTCCCGCCGCTCGACCGGCGGCAGCGCCTGGATGGTGCGGTCGGACGAGGAGGCGGTCTACCACGGCCACACGCGCGGCGTGACGGCCTACGCGAGCGACGGGAGCGGGGAGTTGTGGCACACCGCGACCACGGGGAACGTCCTGTTCGGCTGGCAGGAGGACACGGCGGTGTACGCGGGCACTGGCCGGCACGTCGTCCAGCGGATGTCCAAGGCGACCGGCCGGATCGAGGCGACGTACCGGTGTGACGGAGCGGTGTACTCCTGCGCCACCTCCCCCGGCGGCCGCTACGTCTTCGCGGGCGACTCGTCCTCGTCCGTCTACTGCTTCGACGCGGACGGCACCCGGCTGTGGAAGCTCCGCACGGGCAGCGGCTCGGCGCTGTCCATGCAGTACCGGGACGAGAAGCTGTACATCGTCACCACGGACGGCTCACTGGCCTGCATCGACGCGAGCGAGACGGCGATCGCGGCGGCGCAGTCGGGTTCGGTGCCGGTCGCCGTCGACGTCAAGCAGGCTGCCGCGCTGCCCACTTATGAGCCGACGGCGACCGTCGCGACGGTCAGCTCACAGCCCGCCCCCGGATCGGGAGTCGTCGTCGAATGCGTCCAGGGCGCAGGCGGGCGCCTTCGGGTCCATGTGGTGTCCGACGGTTACGAGCCGTCCTGGAACGTCCAGTTCCCGCGCTCCATACGGCAGGTGGGCGCACGCTATGTCGTGGACGCGCTGCACAGCTCGCAGGGCGGCTTCTACCGGGTACGGGGCGAGATAAAGCGCCTGGTGTAGGCACTGGTCACCCGCCGTGCGCCGGCCACCGTTCCCGCCCGCCGTCCCTCGCATTCCGGCCCCCGCACCCCGTCTCTCGCCCGCCGTGCGTCAGCCACCATCCGCCATGCGGCATCGGTCATTCGTCGTAGTGGCGAGCCTCGATGATGTTGCCGTCGGGATCGCGGAAGTAGAAGGAGCGGGGGGCGGCGCCGCGGGCACCGAAGCTGTTGTGGGAGTACGGCGAGACGGGGACGCCGCTCTCCCGCAGCCGGCCGTGCAGAGCTTCGAACGCCGCCCTGTCCATGGCGAGGCACACATGGTTGACCGGATGGCCGGCCGTGCCCTCGGCTCCCGGGATGGCGTTCATGGACCCTGCCATGGTGAGCGGGGCGAGGTCGAACAGGGACCGGGCGGAGACCCGCACGGAGGGGAAGGGCACTTTGCCCTCGGCGAACTCGGCGACGCGTTCACCGGTCAGGCCGACGGTCTTCTCGTAGAACTCCACCGAGGCGAGGGGGTCGTTCACCCACAGAACGACGTGATCGAGATGCGTTTCTTTCATCCCCACAGCCTCCGGCGTGATCGTCGCCGGACACAAGGGGCGCGCCGCGTGACGTTTGAGGGCCCGGCCTGCGCGCCAGGAATGGGGACATGCCTGACACCGCACTTCAGATGTCCGGGGAGGTCCGGGAGGCGCTGGAGCAACGCCGTCCCGTCGTAGCTCTCGAGTCGACGATCATCGCGCACGGTCTGCCGCGTCCACGCAATCTGCGGGTCGCGGAGGAGCTGGAGGAGGTGGTACGCACTACGGGCGCCGTTCCCGCCACCATCGCCGTCCTCGACGGCAGAGCCCATGTCGGGCTGGACAAGGCTCAGTTGGAGAGGGTCGCCAACGACGACTCGGTACGCAAGCTGGGTCACCGCGATCTCGCACCGGCACTGGCGGCGGGCGCGAGCGGGGCGACGACCGTGTCGGCGACGGCGTTCCTTGCCGCCCGGGCCGGCCTGCGTGTCTTCGCCACCGGCGGGCTCGGCGGGGTACACCGGGAGTGGACCGAGACGCAGGACGAGTCGGCGGATCTGGGACTGCTGGCACGGACGCGGATCACTGTGGTGTGCGCCGGGGTCAAGTCGATCCTCGACGTTCCGGCGACGCTGCAACGGCTGGAGACGCTCGGCGTGGGTGTCCTCGGTTACGGCACCGATCACTTCCCGGGGTTCTACCTGAGCAGTTCGGGCCGGCCGGTCGACTGGACCGCGCGGACGCCCGGCGAAGTGGCGGCGGTGATGCGTGCGCAGGACGCGCTGGGCGGGGAGGCGGCGCTGCTCGTCGCCAATCCCGTACCGGAGGCCGAGCAGCTCGACCCCAAGCTGCACGACCGGGTACTGACCGAGGCGCTGGCGGAGTGCGGGAAGCGGGGGATCACGGGGCAGGGCGTCACTCCGTTCCTGCTGGACTATCTGGCGCGGGAGACGGGAGGGGCTTCGCTGGAGGCCAACCTGGCGGCCGTGCGCGGCAACGTACGACTGGCGGCGCGGGTCGCGGCCGCGTGGACGCGGGCATGAGTGAGGACACGGGAGGGGGAGTGGAAGGGGGCGCCCATGAGCGTGGGAACGGCGGCTCGGCGGGCGCACTGCTGGTGGTCGGCGATGTGGTCACCGATGTCGTGGCCCGCCATCGCACGCCGCTGGTGCGGGCGACCGATACGGCGGCGGAGATCAGGACACTGCCGGGCGGGGCGGGTGCCAACGTGGCCTGCTGGGCGGCGTACTCGGGACTGGCGGACGTACGGATCCTGGCGCGCGTGGGGACGGACGCGGGTGGCTGGCACGAAGAGCAGTTGCGGGCTGCGGGCGTGCGTCCGCAGGTGGTGCTCGACGGGGAGGCGGCGGCGGCGACCGTGATCTCCCTGGTCGACGCCACCGCCGAGCGCACGTTCCTCACCGACAGCGGCGCCGCGCTGCGCCTCTCCACCGCCGACTGGTCCGCGTCCCTCCTGGAGGGCGTAGCCCATCTCCACATCTCCGGCTATCTCTTCTTCGCCGGTACGAGCCGGGAGGCGGCCCGTCTGGCGCTGCGGGAAGCCCGGGAGCGGGCGGTGCCGGTGAGCGTGGACCCGGCGTCGGCGGGGTTCATCGCGGAGCTCGGGGTGGACCGTTTCCTGGAGGCGGTGACGGGGGCGGACGTGCTGCTGCCCAATGAGGACGAGGCCCGGCTGCTCACCGGGTTGCCGGATCCGGCGGACGCCGCCGCCAAGTTGAGCCGCCACTTTCCGGTGGTGGCCGTCACTCTCGGCGCGGGGGGTGCGCTGCTCGCCGCCGGTGGCGCCGTGCACGAGCGCGTTCCGGCCGTCGCGGCGAAGGCGGTGGACACGACGGGTGCGGGCGACGCGTTCGCGGGGGCGTTCCTGGCGGCGCGCCTCGCCGGTGCGGACGACGCGGGAGCGGCGGCGGCGGGATGCCGGGCAGGGGCACGTGCGGTGGCATCGGTGGGCGGAAGACCGCCGATGCCGTGACGGGATCGGCGATGCCGCATTGAAGGGGACGCCAGGGTCTGTGGGCCGGTGAGGGGGCGGGTGAGAGGTGGGCCGGTGAGGGTGGGCCGGTGAGGGGGCGGCTGGGAGCGCACCTCAGCGCCGCAGGCCCGTCCAGGCCGGATGCCGCGGGTCGTCCGCCCGTACGAGTACGTCGGCGGCCTCCGCCGGGCCCACCTCCCGTTCGTAACGGGCAAGGGCAGGCAGCGTCCACTTCGCCCCCGCCGCCGTCCTGCGCTCCAGCGCGCCGGGTGACAGCCGCACATGCACGGTCAGGTCGAACGGAAACCAGTGCCGCAGGAGCATCGGCCCGTGCAGCAGCAGCACACCGCCGGGTGGGAGTTCTACGTACGGACTGCGTGTCGCCCGGTCGGTGGCCGGGTCCCACAGGTCGGGCAGTACGCGCCCGCTGCCGCCCGGCTCCAGGGGCCCGAAGACCTCGCGCCAGAGGGCGCCGGTGTCGAACCATCCGTCGTAGTACGAGTCGGGGTCCTTCTTGCCGAACTCGTAGCGCAGCGATGCGGGCCGCAGGAAGCCCTCCTCCGTACCGACGACCAGGACCGTCCGGCCGCGCAGCCTCAGCGCTCCGGCCAGCCGCTCCGCGATCTCACCGGTACGGGCGGCAGACGCGCCGTCGACCGCCACCCTGTGCCACCGCGGCGGCGAGGGCTGCTCACTGCCCTCCGCCTTCCGGCCGCAGAGATGGTCGGCGAGGGCGTCGGCGAGCCGCTCCCAGGTGATCGCCTCGAACCGCATCGTCACCTCACGAGGTCAGGCCGGGCGAACCCGGTTCCGCCCCGCCCGCGAGCACCGCACCGCGTTCCGCGATCAGGTCCTGGCAGGCACGCAGGCCGGGCCTCGGCGTGACGCCCGAGGAACGGACGGCGAAGACCGCCTGGACCGAGCGCTCCTGGACGATCAATTCGTCCACTTTGTCGCGTACGGCGGCGGGCAGTGCGGCCCAGAGTTCGGAAGTCATGGCACCGACCCTAGTCGCACTCCCTCCGCGGCCCGCCCGACCCGGTCCCCGGCCGCCCCTCTCTACTCCCCCGCCGCACACGCCGGCGGTTCGGCGTCCACGGACAGCGGACTGCCCGCGGGCAGCATGTAGGTCACGTACAGCACGACCGGCTCCGTCCCGAGGTTGCGTCCTATGTGCCGGTGCTTGGGGCCGGACGATTCGATGAAGGACTGACCGGCGGTCGTCGTCTCCACCGAGCAGTCGTCGAACGTCCGCGACAGCGTGCCCTTCTGTACGACGGCGATGAGCTGCCCCGGGTGGTGGTGCCAGCCGGTCGAGCCGCCCGGGGCAATGGTGATGGTGCGTACGACCACATCGGTGACCCCCCTGGCCTTCACCTTCATGGTCCCGGCGGAGGTTCCGGTGGCGAGCACCGTGCCACTCACTCCACTGCCGGGCGTCGCGAGCGCGGCGGACGGCACCATGCCGAGCGCGGCCACGCACCCGCCGAGCACCATGCCCTTGCGCCGGCACGTCAGCTCACGGGTCCGCATGAACCGCAACAACCCCAAGAATCCCATCGAGACCCTCCAACTCTCGTGCATGGCAAGAGGATTCGAGCGGAGTCCCCGTCGCCTGAGCCGCCGAAACGGCCTCACCGTATCCGAGACACCACCCCAGGCCACAGGGGTTGGGCACGACGGTTGTCCGGGAGATCGGAAGGCCGTTCGGCTCCCACGGTCGCCGCCGCCACTCCCGTACGCTGATGATCTGGATGCGGTGATCAGCCGTATCGGCCGCTTCCGGAGTGGAACCCCCAGTGACCAGCCCAGCCGACTCCCCCATCTCCCCCATCTCCCCCGCCTCACCCATCCCACCCAGCCCTCACATCTCGCCCAGCCCTCACGCCCCACCCAGCCCTCACACCTCACCCATCACACAGACCGCCCCCAGCACCACATGCACCACCTGCCACATGCCCCTCCACACCCAGTTCGCTTCCCCGGACCTGATCGAGCAGATCGTGTACGGGGGCCTCGACCCGGCGGCGGACCCGGCATGGGAGTCCTCGGGTGCGGCGACGGTGGAGGAGTACGCCCGGTGGTGCGGCCACCTCTGCGGCATCACGTGCCTGCGCATGGTGCTCGGTCCGGACGCGCCCTCCCTCTTCGCCCTCCGTGACGGGGCGCTGAAGTATGGCGCGTACACGCAGGACGAACGGGGCTCGATCCGGGGTCTGATCTACGCCCCGCTGGCGGCGTACGCCGAAGGGGAGCACGGCCTGTCCGCCACGGTCCACCGCCATCTGACCGCGCCGGAGATCCTCGGCCTCCTCGACCGGGGCCGGACCGTGATGGCGTCGGTCCACTACGAGATCCGCAACCCGGACCAGGAACCGCCGGGCAAGGGAGGCCACTTGGTGCTGATCACGGCCCGTACGCCCGACGGCGAAGGCATCCACTTCCACAACCCGTCCGGCACGACCGCCGGCACGCGAGCGGCGGATCTGCCGCTCACCACGTTCGTACGCTTCTTCGCGGGCCGCGGGGTCTCGTTCCAGAACGCGGAAGCGGGCCCGGGGGCGTAGCCGGCCCCCGAGCCCTGTTCAATGCCGCCCGTCTGGCACGCCGTCCAGTAACGGGACCAGGTCAGTCTTCATGTCGCCGTGTCATGCCTTTAGACCACCGCGGACCGAGCTCCACGGGCCGGAATTGAACCGGCATCTCGACGTGCGGGGCCTGGGCCCGGTTGGAACGGCGATCGGCAGCGAATGCTGAGTCTGGAGCAAGAGTCTGAGATTGATCGCGGCGCACGTCCGGCATCCGGTCGCACACCACGGCAGTCACGACGAACTTCAGTTTCAGCTTGCGCTCCTCGCGCACCCCGGGCGCACGATGGCGCCCGGGGAGTCAATGAGGCTACCCGAACAGGTAGCCGAAGACGGCGTCTCCCACCCGCTGGTCGACGACCTCGGCGCCATTCGCCTCTTCCCGCGCGAACTTCACGGCCTGCTGGAGCTTCTCCACCCGGTCGAGCAGCTCGTTCACGCGGCGGGCGGTGAGGGCCCCGGAGAACTTCACGGTCGTCCAGTACCCGACCGGAATGTCCTCGTAGTACACCTCCACCTGAGCCGGGTGCTTGTCGGTCGCCTCCGCCTTCACGTGGTTGCGCGGGACCTTCTTCGTACGGAGGGTCCGGACCGCGTCCGTCTTCCAGTCGTCGGTCGACGGGTCCAGCGTCCATGCCTCGGACGCATCGAGCACCGGCAGCTTGCGCACGAAGGCGTTGATGTCCGCCAACTGCTTCTCCAGGAAGAGCAGATAGGGAACCGGCGCCTGGCTCACCAGCACCCGCCCGTCGACGGTCACATCGGCGCGGGCGGTGCAGTTGGCCCAGTCCTTGGTGGCGGTCACGTCGAACAGCCGCGTCAGCGTCTTCGCGGTCTCCCGGAGCACGTCCTCGGCCCTGACCTGGACACGCGTGGACTCGGGCGGCAGCTGCTCGCCCTCTTCGTCCTTGGCCTGGTACGTACGCGAGATGCCCGCGAGCAGGGCGGGCTTCTGGAGGCTGCGCTGGGCTGCCGTCAGGTCCTGCTGCGCCTTGGACTTGACGCCCTTCTCGACTGCGATGATCTGATTGAGTTTCGCCACGTCCATGACGCTAGCAACATCAACTGCCTGAACTCGAACGATTATTCACCAGGCCCGGGGAGAACACACCGCCATGGGGACAGCCCTCATCGCCGTCATAGGCACCTTGCTCGGCTCGGTCGCCACGCACCTCTTTCAGCGTCAGGCGGCCGACCGGACCGCCGCCCTGGCGCGCGCCGAGCAACTGCGCCAGGAGCGGATTTCCGCGTACAGCGCTTTCGCCGGCGCGCTCGTGGACTACCGCCGTGCGCAGAACGACCGCTGGCACCGCAAGGCGGAGGCGCCGGACAGCGCCGATGCCAAGAACTCGCGGCTCGACTCGTACCCGCTGCGCTCGTCCGCCCGGCAGGCGCTGATCCGCGTGCAGCTGGTCTGCGCGGACCGGGAAGCGGTACGACTGGCCCAGGACGCGCTGGAGTTCACGCACAGCATGCACGGGGCGGCGGACGAGCCGGAACGCGCCCGCCGCTCCGAGCAGGCGAAGGAAGCCCTGGACGGATTCATCGACGCCGCGGCGCCGAGCGTGCGCTGACAGCTGGGTACGCTCCCCGTATGGACCTGGTGGCGATCGAACCAGAACCACACAAGCGGAGACACTGCGCCGAGTGCCGCCAAGGCCCTCTGCGCTTCCACACCCTTGAGTTCAACGCGGTGATCTGCCTCGACTGCGCCGACCTGGCCCACCTCGTGTACCTCCCGCGGGGCAACGCGGCCCTGACGCGCAGAGCCCGCGAGGCGAGCTCGCTCTGGGCGGTCGTGATCCGCCACAGCCGGCGCCGCAGACGTTACGAACGCCAGGGCCTCCTGGTCGAGGCTCCGGCCCTGGCCCGGGCCGAGAGCGCCTGCCTGGCGGACGCCGAAGTCCGCGCCCGCCGCCGCGCCCGCGACGCGGCCCGCCGCGCGGCCGAGGACGTACGCTTCACCGCCGCCCTGACCACCGAGATCCTCCGCCTCTTCCCCTCCTGCCCACTCCCCCGGGCCGAGGCCGTCGCGGCCCACACCTCGCAACGCGGCAGCGGCCGCGTGGGCCGCACCGCCGCGGGCCGCGCACTGGACGAGGGCGCGGTAACGGCGGCGGTACGGGCCGCCGTCCGCCACGAGGACACCCCGTACGACAACCTGCTGATGAGCGGCGTCCCGAGGAACAAGGCGCGGGCGCGGGTGGCACCGGCGATAGAGGCGGTCCTCACGGCCTGGCGGTCAAGGCCGTGACCCGGACACGTCCGAAGCCGAACGTCCCGGAACGTGTGTGCCCCCGGCACCTCCTGGTCGAGACAGTTCGTGCAGACATATGCTATAGGAACACGGTTGGCCGATACGCTCTCATTCCGCTTCCGTGGGCATCCCCGGAAGCGTTGAGGGAGGGCTGCCCAGGCTCCGCCGTGCAGCCCTTGCACCGCCTGGGGGGCTGCACGTGCACGAGATGACCAAGGGTGCCAACGTCGCTCTGGCAACGCTCAGCGAGAACACCGGATCCGTCACCATCAGCCTGGAATGGAGCAGCCCCAACGGGGACGGGGACGCCGACGTCTCCGTACTGCTGCTGGGTGCGGACGGAAAGGTGCGCAGCAATGCCGACTTCTTCTTCTACAACAACCCCGCCGCGGCCAACGGCAGCGTGCAGCTCCTCGGTCAGACGCCGACCGGCAACGGTAACGAGGACCGCATCCAGCTGGACCTCACCGCCTTACCCTCCGACGTCGAGCGGGCCGTGGTCGCGGCCAGTCGCCATCAGCGCGCCGCCTTCGGCCAGTTGGAGAACCTCCGCATCACGCTGACCGACGCCGGCGGCGAGCGGCTCCTCGGCTTCTCGATCTCCGGGGCGAGCGTGGAGAGCGCGTTCGTGTTCGGGGAGATGTACCGGCGCAACGACGAGTGGAAATTCCGGGCCGTCGGACAGGGTTACGAGACAGGGCTGGCCGGGCTGGCCACCGACTACGGCATCGAGATCGACGATGACGACGAGCAGGACGCGGAGGCCCCGCAGGCGGAGCCGGAGGGCAAGAAGGAGCGGGAAGACGTCTCCGGTGCGGCGCCGCCGGCCTCGGCCGGTGTCCCGGCGCCGAGGCCGGCAGGGCCCGTCGTGGACGCTCCGGCCGCCGACGTTCCGGTGATCGCCACGGCTGAAGCCGGCCCTGCCACCGCTGCGGCCGGGCGCCGGCTGCGTACCGCCAGGAAGAAGGTGACGCTCCCCAAGGCGCCCCGGAAGTCACTGGCGGAGAACGACTCCTGGCGAAGCGCGCGGCTGTTCCCCGCTTCCTCCCTCAAGAACGACAGGGAGCGTGAGATCCGGGCGACCTCCATCCTGCTGTCCGTCATGGCTCATGTGCCGGAGTTCGGCCGGCGCCTCACCGCCGGTTTCGGGGCGCCGTCCGGCCACATCGAGACGTTCACGGAAGTCACGCTGCCGAACGGCGACAGCCCCAGGCGACCGGACGGCATCATCCGCATCGAGCGCGCGGGCAAGCTCTGGACGGCACTGGTGGAGACCAAGACCAACGGGAATCCGCTCAAGGCCCAGCAGGTCCAGGACTACATGGACATCGCTGCCCGACGCGGGTACGAAGCCGTGATCACCCTCTCCAACGATGTGGCACTCGAAGGCAGCCCTCTCGTCCTCGTCAAGGTCGACGGCCGGCGAAAGCACAAGGTGGCCCTGTGGCACCTGTCCTGGGCCGAGGTAACCCATCAGGCTCAGATGCTGATCCGCCACGAAGGCGTACGGAACGAGATCCGTGCCTGGATGCTCCAGGAACTGCTCCAGTACCTCCAGCACGAGAACTCCGGTTGCCACGGCTTCCAGAACATGGGGCCTGCCTGGGTACCGGTACGCAACGGCATCGACCAGGAGACCCTCTGCCCGGGCGACCAGCGCGCCGTGCTCGTCGTCGAGAGCTGGGAACGGCTCATCCGGCAGGTCTGCCTGAGGCTGGGAGGTGAGCTCGGTGAGAAGGTCATGCCGGTCCAGCGCGCCAGGCGGGGAACGGATCCGCAGTCCCGGCGCACCGCGCTCGCGGAGCGCTTCTGCGAGGACGGGCGGCTGCACGCCGAAATCCGCATCGACGGAGCGGCCGGAGTGCTGGCTGTCACCGCGGACCTCCGGCTCGGCAAGCTGCGCACCTCCATCGACGTCGCGGCTCCCGATCAGGTCTATCCGCTCAGCAGAGTCAAGCGTCTGCTGAAGCAGCTCGTGGAAGCACCGGCCGACCTGCACGTGCAAACCCTGCTTGACGGTCAGGGGGCAGGCCCGCGCGGCACACTGGAGAAGCTGCGGCCGGAACCCGGGGATCTCGTCCCGAGGAATGCCGGACAGATTTCCGGTTTCCGGCTGTCCCTCTCCAAGAGCGTGGGCAGCACGCGGGGCAACGCCGAGTCCGGATTCATCCGCAGTGTCGACGACGCGGTGGACCGCTTCTACTCCAGTGTGATCGTGCACTTGGAGGCATGGGCCGGCCGCCGGTCGCCGGAGGGGGCACCGGCCTGAGTGGCCCGCACGGTCATGACGGCCGAAGACTGGCGCCGGGACCGCGCGCACGGGCCACGGCACGACGGTCCGCGGACGAGGGTCGCGGGCGGGCTGGATCACCTCGCGGGCGCGGGCGTCAGGTGTCGAGCAGTTCGGTCAGTGCGCCCACCGGGTCCGGGTCCGGGGCGCCCGTGGGCCACCAGTCGTCCGTGCCGGGGTCGGATTCGTAGGGGTACCAGCGGTCGTCCCGGCCGAGGCGGAGCTGGATGCCGCGTTCCGCGTCGCTGAGGCGGTTGCGGTGGGGCCGCAGGCGGGGGAGGTCGGCGGCGGCCAGGGCCGGGCGGGCACGGTCGAAGGGGCCTGCTGGTGGGTCCCACGGGGTTTCGAGTACGGACAGGCCGGTCAGGCCCCCCTGCTGCCAGGCGGCCACCGCGCGGGCGAGATCGGTGGGGCTGCGGTCGTGGGCCGCGGCCAGGGTGGCGTACAGCTTGCGGGTCGAGGCGGTCAGGCCGGAGCCGGGCTGGGCGGCGGCCAGCCGGACCGCGTCCTGCCAGGGGGTGAGCGCCGCTGTCGGGTCGGTGCCGGTGGTGAGGAGCGTGTGGGCGCGGGCCGCCGCGTCCGTGACGAGGAGATCCAGGGACAGGGGGTCCGGAGCGCCCCGCGTGCCGGGGTACGCGCCGGACGCGTGGCCCGGGTGCGGGGGTACGGGCAGCGGGCCCGGGAGCGGTGGCAGCGTACGCGGGGTCAGGGCCGCTGCTGCCGGTACGCCCGGGAAGGGCGGGGGTGCGGGCTTCTCGCGGGCGGAGTGGGCCGCGTTGCGGCGGGCCAGCTCGTCGAGGAGCTCACGCTCGGCCCGCCCGCGCATGAGGAGCAGGACGAAGGGGTCCGCGTCCAGGAGGCGTGCGGTCTCGTAGCAGACCGCCGCCGCGTGCTTGCACGGGTGGCCGCGGTCCGGGCATGAGCAGGACGGGACCAGGTCGCCGGGGGCCGGCAGCAGGTCCACGCCCACCTCGGCCGCCGAATCCACCAGGGAGTGCGGCATGTCCTTGTCGAGCAGGGCCGCCATGTGCGCCGGATCGGCCGCGGCCATGGCGAGGAAACGGTCCCAGTCGTCGTCGGAGAGCGTGCGCAGGCGGATCTCCGTACGGTACGGGCGGGGGCGGCTGCCCCGTACGTACGTGATGATCCGCCCCGGCGTCACACTGATCGCGCCGACGTTGCCCTCGCCGGCGTACGCATGGCCGCGGGCCAGGCGGGCGGGGTCGAGCGAGAGGGCTTCCAGGGCCTCGACCCAGGCGTTGCCCCACCAGCTGCCGGCGCTGTTCGCACTCATGACGGCCTCCGCAGCGAGACCAGATCGGCCAGTTCACGGTCGGTCAGTTCCGTCAGAGCCGCTTCTCCGCCGCCGAGGACGGCGTCCGCCAACGCCCTTTTGGACGCGATCAGTTCGGCGATACGGTCCTCGACTGTGCCCTCCGCGACGAGCCGGTGCACCTGCACCGGCTGCGTCTGGCCGATGCGGTACGCCCGGTCGGTCGCCTGGTCCTCGACCGCCGGGTTCCACCAGCGGTCGTAGTGGATGACGTGGGCGGCCCGGGTGAGGTTCAGGCCGGTGCCGGCCGCCTTCAGGGAGAGCAGGAAGACGGGGACCTCTCCGGACTGGAAGCGGTCCACCATCTCCTCGCGCCGGGCCACGGGCGTTCCCCCGTGCAGGAGCTGGGAGGGGACCGCGCGGGCCGTGAGGTGGTCGGCGAGCAGGCGGGCCATGGTCACGTACTGCGTGAAGATCAGGACCGAGCCGCCCTCGGACAGGATCGTGTCGAGAAGCTCGTCGAGGAGCTCCAGCTTGCCGGAACGGCCCCTGAGCCGGCGCGTGTCCTCCTTCAGATACTGCGCCGGGTGGTTGCAGATCTGCTTGAGGGAGGAGAGGAGCTTCATGACGAGACCTCGGCGCGCGATGCCCTCCGACACCTCGATGGCCGCCATCGATTCCCGTACCGACGCCTCGTAGAGGGATGCCTGTTCGCGGGTGAGCGAGACGGGGTGGTCGGTCTCCGTCTTGGGCGGCAGCTCCGGCACGATGCCCGGGTCGGACTTCTTGCGGCGCAGGAGGAAGGGGCGTACGAGCCGAGCGAGGCGCTCGGACGCCTCGTCGTCCTCGCCGCTCTCGACCAGGCGGGCGTGGCGGGCGCGGAAGGACTTGAGCGGACCGAGCAGGCCCGGCGTCGTCCAGTCGAGCAGGGCCCACAGTTCGGAGAGGTTGTTCTCCACCGGGGTGCCGGTCAGGGCGATGCGCGCGGGGGCGGGGATGGTGCGCAGCGCCTTGGCCGTGGAGGAGTACGGGTTCTTGACGTGCTGTGCCTCGTCGGCGACGACCATCCCCCAGGTGTGGGCGGCCAGTTCGGGCGCGCTCGTACGCATCGTGCCGTACGTCGTCAGGACGAAGCCGCCGTCGGGTTCCCCGGCGGTTTCGAGCGTGCGGGCCGTGCGGTGGAAGCGTCGTACGGGGACGCCCGGCGCGAAGCGCTTGATCTCCCGCTGCCAGTTGCCGAGGAGGGACGCGGGACAGACGACGAGCGTGGGCGCTCTCCGGGCGCGGCGGAGGTGGAGGGCGATGACGGTGATCGTCTTGCCGAGGCCCATGTCGTCGGCCAGGCAGCCGCCGAGGCCGAGGGAGGTCATCTGGTCCAGCCAGGCGAGCCCGCGCAACTGGTAGTCGCGCAGGGTGGCGTCGAGACCGGGCGGCTGGGCGACCGCCGTCGACGTGCCGGGGCCGTTCGTGAGCCGGTCGCGCAGGGCGGCCAGGGCGCCTACGGGGACCGCCTCGACCTGCTCGCCGTCGACCTCCGCGCTGCCCGTGAGAGCTGCCGCCAGTGCGTCCACCGGCTGCAACAGTCCCAGCTCACGCTTGCGTGCCTTGCGCACGAGCGCCGGGTCGACCACGACCCACTGGTCCCGGAGCCGGACGATCGGGCGGTGCGCCTCGGCGAGGGCGTCCATGTCCGCCTCGCTGAGCGGCTCGCCCCCGACCGCCAGCTGCCAGCTGAAGGCGAACAGCTCCTGGGCGTCGAAGAAGGATGTGCCGTCGGTCGCCGATCCGGGCGCGGGGCGGACGACCGCGGTCGCCGTGAGGGTACGGGCCAGCTCCCTGGGCCAGTGGACCGCTACGCCCGCCGCGCCGAGCCTGGCCGACGCCGGGCCCAGCAGCTCGTACAACTCGTCCTCC
The DNA here is from genome assembly GCF_001746415.1 of Streptomyces agglomeratus. NCBI lineage: Bacteria > Bacillati > Actinomycetota > Actinomycetes > Kitasatosporales > Streptomycetaceae > Streptomyces > Streptomyces agglomeratus. The sequence continues at coordinate 5,935,054 of NZ_MEHJ01000001.1, read as the reverse complement.
GACAGAGCCAGTACGTCAGGAACCGGGCGCTCGAGGAGGCGGCCGAGCGGCGCCCACACACGGGCCGCGCGACGCAGCGCCAGCACCGCGTCGATGCGGGCGCGCGGACCGAAGCCCTCCCTGCCGCCGCCCGACCACAGGGCGGCCGCGTCGATGACGTGCGTCGGGTCGGCCAGGCTGTGGACCTGGACCAGGGCGGTGCCCGCCCGGCGTTCGGCTCCGGCGTTCTCGCTGTCGCCGCTCACGCTGTCTTCGTACCGGCTGCCGCCGTACTCGCTTCCGTCGTGCCCGCTGCCGTCCTTCCCTTCGACGTGTGCTTCTTCGTGCGGCGTCTCGTTCGCCGCGCTGTCGAAGAGCTCGAACTGGGACAGGTCGAGGCGCAGCGATACGCGCACCCCCGCGTCCATTCCCGCCGCTACCTCCGCCGCCCACTCCCGCAGGCCGGGGAGGTGCTGCGCGGCGCGTGCCGCGAAGGGCGCGCCGACGGCGTAGGCCGCCGAAGGCGTCCGGGGCAGGGTGTCCACGACCGCGTCGAGGAACGCCTTCACCAGGGCCTCGGGGGCGGGGAGCTGGAGGGGCGTACGGCCGGGCAGCGGGACGGCGTGGGCCTCGGGGGGCATGGCCGCGGCGATGGCCCGTACCTGCGCGATGTCGTCGGCGTCGAGCGGCCCGGCCCGCCAGGCGTCGTGGTCCCCGGTGGTGAGTCCGGGCAGCAGCCGGCCCCGCGCGGCGAGGTGCAGGGCGTGCAGCGCGGCCGCGCCCCAGCAGCGGGTGGCTGGGTGCGCGGCGGGGTCGTGACGGGCTCGGGCCAGCAGGGGCAGCGCGTCGGAGAGAGAAAGGAGGACGGCGGGCACCGTGTGAAGGGGTACGGGGCTGTCGCTGGTGCTGTGGCCGCGTACGGGGGCGCCATCGGTGCCGTGCCGGCGTACGACCGTGATCTCGGTGGTGGCGTCGGGCGGCGTCCCGCCGTCCGGGTCCCAGAGGGCGATCCTGCCTTCGCGCGGCAGCTCGGCGGGCAGAAAAACCGCGGCGCGACGTCCCGTATACGTCATCACTCCCCCCGTCCCCGCTCGTCGTCCGTGGCGTACTCGTGGCACACGTGGCGTTCGTGGCCTTGTGTTCCTGTCCACGTGCGAGTCTACGGTCGGGGTCTGACACCGGTCCTGGATCATGGCCCGGCGCAGGGGAGGCGGCGGCCTACGCATGAACCATGTCTCCGAAGCCGGTCTTGTCGAAGCTCTCCGACGCCGACGCGTGGCCGACCAGCTTGGGCTACGCACTCGCTACGGCCCGGGAAGCCGTGGGCCTTGTGCTTGCACGGACAAGAACGCGCCGCGCCTCGGAACTCATGGCCGGATCATGAGCGACTTCCTGCCCGGGCGGGTACACGTCCTACGGGAAGAGGGCGATTCATCATGATCATGCGTACGGGGAGTGAACCCAGGACCGCGCGCAGTCCCCTGCGGCTGCGGCTGTGGCTGAGCCTTTGGGGCCTGCTCTGGACCGTCGGCGGAGCGTTCGCCTTCGCCTCCACCGGCCGCACCGGCTGGGCCATCGCCTGCGGCTGCCTCGCCCTCGTCGTCACCGCCGACCTGGTGATGGTCGTACGGCACATGCGTCAGGGCCCGCACTACCAGCCCGGCCGCGACGTCCCGCCGTACGATCCGCCGCGTCCGTAGACCTGTGTCCGTGGACCTCTGCGGACCTCCGTGGACCTGTGTCTGTGGACCGGTGTCCGCAGATCTGGGCCTGTGTCCGCAGACCTGTCCGGCCGTCCCTCCGGGGTGTCGCCCCCGGGTCACTCGTCCGCGTCGAATTGCGCCGCCGCCAGATACTCGGGCTTCGGGTCGAGCGCCGCCGCCAGCCTGAAGTGCCGTTTCGCCCGGTCAGCGCGCAAGGCACGCTCGTACGTCCGGGCCAGGGCGAAATGAGCGAACGCGTTGTCCGGCTCCCGCTCCAGAACGAGCTGGAATTCGAGCTCCGCCGAGCGCAGTTGGGCGGACGCGAAGAAGGCGCGCGCCCTCAGCAGACGGGCCGCCGTGTTCTCCGGATGGGCCGCGATGACCGAGTCCAAGAGCTTCACGGCTCCGCGTGGATTGCGTGCGGCCAGCAGGTGCTCCGCCGCGCGGTAGTCGATGATGTGGGTCTCCGGGCTGCTTTCGGGCACACCGGCTTCCTTCCGCTCGCCTCATTCTTTCCAACAGCCCCGGCACCATGCCGTATTCCGGGGAAACCTTGGGCGACGCCCGGAGCGCCGGACGTCGCCCACGGCCCCTGGACCGCCGCGACCGCCCGCCGGTTCGCTACCGCCCGGACCTGCCGGCCCGCTCCGTGAGTTCCGCCCAGACCTTGCGCACCTGCGGCTCAAGGGCCTCCAGCGGGCCGTCGTTGTCGATCACCAGATCCGCGATCGCCAGCCGCTGCTCCCGGCTCGCCTGCGCGGCCATCCTGGCGCGCGCCTCGTCCTCGGTCATGCCGCGCAGCCGCACCAGCCGGTCCAGCTGGGTGCCCGGTGACGCGTCCACCACGACCACCAGGTCGTACAGGGGCGCGAGTCCGTTCTCGGCGAGCAGGGGTACGTCGTGGATGACGACGGCGTCCGTTCCGGCCCCGCCCTCCAGCTCCGCCGACCGCGCGCCCACCAGCGGGTGGACGATCGCGTTCAGCACCGCGAGACGGGAGGCGTCCGCGAAGACGATCGAGCCGAGCTTCGGGCGGTCAAGGGTCCCGTCCGCCGTGAGGATGTCGTCCCCGAACGCCTCGACGACGGCCGCGAGCCCCGGAGTTCCGGGCTCGACGACCTCCCTCGCGATCTTGTCGGCGTCGATCAGTACGGCTCCGTACGAGACGAGCAGCCGCGACACTTCGCTCTTGCCGGCACCGATTCCGCCGGTCAGGCCCACTTTCAGCATGCGCGGAAGCCTAGACGAGGGGCCTGGAGGGGCCTAGACGTCGCCCTCCCGCTCCGCGAGAAAGCGTTCGAATTCGAGGCCGATCTCGTCGGCCGACGGCAGATCGACGGGTTCGGCGACCAGGTTGCCCCGCGTCACCGCTCCCGCCACCGCGTCGTACTGGTGCTCCAGGCCCTGTACGAGCGAGACGAGCTCCTCGTCGCCCTCCCCCACCTGCCGGTCGATCTCGTCCTGGGTGCGCCTGGCCTCCGTACGCAGCGAATGCGCGACGGCCGGCAGCACCAGTCCGGTCGCCGCCGTGATCGCCTCCAGGGCCGTCAGCGCGGCGTCGGGGTACGACGAACGCGCGACGTAGTGCGGCACGTGCGCCGCGACGCCGAGGACGTCGTGCCCCGATTCCTCCAGGCGGAACTCGATGAGCGACTCCGCGCTGCCGGGCACCTGCGCCTCGTCGAACGGGCTGCGGTGACCGGGCATGAGGTCGGTGCGGTTGCCGTGCGGGGTGAGGCCGACGGGGCGGGTGTGCGGGACGCCCATCGGGATGCCGTGGAAGTTCACCGAGAGGCGCACACCGAGCCGCTCGACGATCTGCTGTACGGCGAGGGCGAACCGTTCCCACTCCACGTCCGGCTCGGGTCCCGAGAGCAGCAGGAAGGGCGCTCCGGTCGCGTCCTGGACGAGCCGGACGTCGATCTCGGGTGCCTCGTACTCGGCCCACCTGTCGCGCCGGAACGTCAGGAGGGGGCGGCGGGCGCGGTAGTCCACCAGCCTGTCGTGGTCGAAACGGGCCACGACCTGGTGGGGCAGTGTGTCCAGCAGCTTCCCGACGATCTGCTCGCCGGCCTCACCCGCGTCGATGTACCCGTCGAAGTGATAGAGCATGACCAGTCCGGCCGATTCCTGCGCAAGCGCCATGTCGACGACGGCGAGGCCCTTCGGCTCCCACTCATACAAATCCTGCGGATCAAGCACGATTACCGCTCCTCCTCGTGTTCGTACGGAAGAACGTGTCGTGGTGCGTGGGCATTCCCGCGCCGCGCCCCTTCTCGGGCGGCCTTCGCGGCCGTTCCCCGGAAGCGTTCCGGAGCGGACATGAGTAAGGCCCGCTCCCCCATGGGGAGCGGGCCTTACTTTCAGGCTTTCAGCCAGTTACCGACCAGGACCGGAGCGTCAGCTCTGGCCGCCCGCCAGCTTCTCGCGGAGCGCCGCCAGGGCCTCGTCCGACGCCAGGGCGCCGGAGTTGTCCGCCGACTCCGAGGAGTAGGAGCCGCCACCGCTGCCGCCGGAGGCAGCCGGGGCGCCGGCGGCCGGGGCAGCAGCACCCTCGGCAGCGGCGGCCTCGTCGGCCTCGCGGGACTTGATGACCTGGGCCTGGTGCTGCTCGAAGCGCTGCTGCGCCTCGGCGTACTGCGTCTCCCAGGCCTCACGCTGCGTCTCGAAGCCCTCGAGCCAGTCGTTGGTCTCGGGGTCGAAGCCCTCGGGGTAGATGTAGTTGCCCTGGTCGTCGTACGACGCGGCCATGCCGTAGAGGGTCGGGTCGAACTCGACCGAGGCCGGGTCGGAGCCGAACGACTCGTTGGCCTGCTTCAGCGAGAGGCTGATGCGGCGACGCTCGAGGTCGATGTCGATGACCTTGACGAAGATCTCGTCGTTGACCTGGACGACCTGCTCCGGGATCTCCACGTGGCGCTCGGCCAGCTCGGAGATGTGGACCAGACCCTCGATGCCCTCGTCGACGCGCACGAACGCACCGAACGGAACGAGCTTCGTGACCTTACCGGGAACAACCTGCCCGATCTGGTGCGTACGGGCGAACTGCTGCCACGGGTCTTCCTGCGTCGCCTTGAGCGACAGCGAGACGCGCTCGCGGTCCATGTCGACGTCGAGGACCTCGACGGTGACTTCCTGGCCGACCTCGACAACCTCGGAGGGGTGGTCGATGTGCTTCCAGGAGAGCTCAGAGACGTGCACGAGACCGTCGACGCCACCCAGGTCCACGAACGCACCGAAGTTGACGATCGAGGAAACGACGCCGGAGCGGACCTGGCCCTTCTGGAGGGTCGTGAGGAAGGTCTGACGGACCTCGCTCTGGGTCTGCTCGAGCCAGGCACGGCGGGACAGGACCACGTTGTTGCGGTTCTTGTCCAGCTCGATGATCTTGGCCTCGAGCTCCTTGCCCACGTAGGGCTGGAGGTCGCGGACACGCCGCATCTCGACGAGGGAGGCCGGCAGGAAGCCACGGAGGCCGATGTCGAGGATGAGACCACCCTTGACGACCTCGATGACGGTGCCGGTGACGATCCCGTCCTCTTCCTTGATCTTCTCGATCGTGCCCCAGGCGCGCTCGTACTGTGCGCGCTTCTTGGACAGGATGAGGCGACCTTCCTTGTCCTCCTTCTGGAGAACAAGGGCTTCGATCTCGTCGCCGACCTTGACGACCTCATTGGGGTCGACGTCGTGCTTGATCGAAAGCTCGCGGGAGGGGATGACGCCTTCGGTCTTGTAACCGATGTCGAGCAGGACCTCGTCCCGGTCGACCTTCACGATGACGCCGTCGACGATGTCGCCGTCGTTGAAGTACTTGATCGTCTCGTCGATCGCGGCGAGGAAGGCTTCCTCGTTACCGATGTCGTTGACCGCTACCTGCGGGGTGGTGGAAGCGGTGGTCTCGGTGCTGCTCGTCATGTGGGTAAGGGCTCCGGTACGGACAGTAAGTCGTAGGTACTGCTACGCCGGGAGCCCGTATCGGCACCTGCTGACGCCGGGCAGCCTAGGAGGCGCGATTCCGGACAACGGAAACGCCTCGACAACCGAGGGGACATACAACCGGTGCAAGCGCAGCCTGCTCTGTCTGAGGTGCGCAGGCTCGCAGCGCAACTTGTAGCATACGGGGGCAGCCGGGCAGGGTCAATGCGCGAAGGCGCACACCCGGGGCGGAACGCCCCATACCCGGCACAATCAATGTTTGGCGAGGCCACAACGGCCGCACCGCACTCCGCAGCTACAGGTTCGAGCGGAGCCTATGCAGACGAGACAGACGGGCGCAATGAGCCAGAGCGAATACACCAGCGGCCCCGAAGACGCCTTCGAGGCACTCGACACCTACGTCCCGGAGGACGGGTCCGGCGGGGACGAGGGCGAGGCGACCCGGCGCGAGGCCGGCGAGGCGGAGAGCAGCCGGGCGAGCCGGGGCTGGTGGGACCGGAACGCGGATGAGTACCAGAGCGAGCACGGAGCGTTCCTGGGTGACGACCGTTTCGTGTGGGGCCCGGAGGGGCTCGACGAGGCGGAGGCCCGCCTGCTCGGTCCGGCGGAGTCCCTGAAGGGACTCGACGTTCTGGAGATCGGCGCGGGCGCCGCGCAGTGCTCACGCTGGCTCGCCGCACAGGGCGCCCGCCCGGTGGCCCTGGACCTCTCCCACCGACAGCTCCAGCACGCCCTGCGGATCGGCGGCGGTGATCCGGGCGTGGCCCTGGTGCAGGCGGACGCCGGAACGCTGCCGTTCCGGGACGCGTCCTTCAACCTCGCGTGCTCGGCGTACGGGGCCGTCCCCTTCGTCGCCGATCCGGTGGAGGTCTTCCGCGAGGTACGGCGTGTCCTGCGGCCCGGCGGGCGGTGGGTCTTCTCCGTCACGCATCCCGTCCGGTGGGCCTTCCCCGACGAGCCCGGCCCCGAGGGCCTGTCCGTCGCCGCCTCCTACTTCGACCGCACCCCGTACGTCGAGCAGGACGAGCGCGGGAACGCGGTCTACGTGGAGCACCACAGAACGATCGGCGACCGGGTACGCGACGTGGTGGCGGGCGGCTTTCGTCTGGTCGACCTCGTCGAGCCGGAATGGCCCTCCTGGAACACGCAGGAGTGGGGCGGCTGGTCCCCGTTGCGCGGGAATCTGATCCCGGGAACGGCGATTTTCGTCTGCGTACGAGACTAGGGGCGTGATCCGCACCGACGCCCTCGGGCAGCTTCCCGTACGCACCGCAGTGCCCGCCCTGGAACGTGCCCTGGACGCGCACGGGACAGCGGTGCTGTGCGCGCCGCCGGGGACGGGCAAGACGACGCTCGTTCCGCTGGTGCTGGCCGGGCTGCTCGACACGGGGCGGCCCGTACGGAGGGTCGTCGTGGCGGAGCCGCGCCGGATCGCCGCCCGCGCCGCCGCACGGCGCATGGCGTGGCTCCTGGGCGAGAGCACCGGGGGGCGCGTGGGCTTCACCGTGCGCGGGGAGCGCGTGGTGGGGCGCGACACGGTGGTGGAGGTCGTGACCACCGGTGTGCTCCTCCAGCGCCTCCAGCGGGACCAGGAGCTCGGCGGGGTCGATGTGGTCGTCCTGGACGAGTGTCATGAGCGGCATCTGGACGCGGACACCGTCGCCGCCTTCCTCCTCGACGTACGGGCCACCCTGCGCCCGGAGCTGCGGCTCCTCGCCGCGTCGGCCACGACGGACGCGCAGGGCTGGGCGCGGCTGCTGGGCGGTGCGCCCGTGGTGGAGGCCGAGGGTGTCTCATACCCCGTCGAGGCCGTCTGGGCGCCGCCGGCCCGTCCGGTGCGGCCACCGCACGGCATGCGGGTCGATCCGGCGCTGCTGACGCATGTGGCGGCGGTGGTGCGCAGAGCTCTCGCCGAGCGGGAGGGAGATGTGCTGTGCTTCCTGCCCGGCGTGGGCGAGATCGCTCGGGTGGCGGGACAGCTGTCGGGGGTGGGCGCCGAGGTGCTCCAGGTGCACGGCCGGGCACCGGCCGCCGTGCAGGACGCGGTACTGGCCGGCTCCGCCGGCACGCGCAGGGTCGTGCTGGCGACCTCGGTGGCCGAGTCGAGTCTGACCGTGCCTGGTGTACGGGTCGTGGTGGACGCCGGGCTGGCGCGTGAGCCCCGTACGGACCACGCGCGGGGACTGAGCGCGCTCACGACCGTGCGGGCCTCGCAGGCGGCTTCACGGCAGCGCGCGGGGCGGGCCGGCCGGGAGGCTCCCGGCACCGTGTACCGGTGCTGGGACCAGGCCGACGACGTACGGCTGCCGCGTTTCCCCTCACCCGAGATCAAGGTCGCGGACCTGACGGCGTTCGCCCTCCAGGCGGCGTGCTGGGGCGACCCCGACGCGAGCGGTCTGGCGCTGCTGGATCCGCCGCCCGGCGGCGCGATGGCGGCGGCCCGTACGGTCCTGGCCGCGATCGGGGCCGTCGACGATGCGGGCCGGGCCACCAACAGGGGCGTACGGATGGCCCGGCTCGGCCTGCATCCCCGGCTCGCGCGGGCGCTTGTGGACGGCGCGCGGGAGGTCGGCGTACGGCGTGCGGCGGAGGTCGTCGCGCTGCTCAGCGAGGAACCCCCGAGGGAGTACGGCGACGACCTGGCCGGGGCCTGGCGGGCGGCCCGGCGCGGGAACGACGGGTACGGGGCCCGCTGGCGCCAGGAGGCGAGGCGGCTGGCTTCGGCTGCGGGCGGCCCGGTCACGGAGCCGCGGGGCGGCCGGACCGCCGTCCGCGCCGCCGGGACCGCCCACGAGGCAGCCGTGCACGCGCCGGTCGCACACGCGGGTACCGCCGCGGTCAGGAGCGAGGGACCGGCCGCGAACGGCGCCGGCGGCGGTGAAGCCGGTGCGGCAGGCGGCGACGACGCCGTCGCCGGCCTCGTGGCCGCCCTGGCGTTTCCCGAGCGGGTCGCCAGGGCGCGGGGCGAAGGGGCCTTCCTCATGGCGTCCGGGACCGGGGCCGAGCTCGGCGACGGGTCGCGGCTGCGCAGTGCGCCGTGGCTGGCGGTCGCCGTCGCCGACCGCCCCGTGCACGCCGCCTCCGCGCGGGTGCGCCTCGCGGCCGTCATCGACGAGGACACCGCGAAGCTGGCCGCCGAGCACCTGCTGGTGTCCTGCGAGGAGGTGCGCTGGGAGGACGGGGACGTCGTGGCGCGGCACGTGCGGCGCCTCGGTGCGGTGGAGCTGACCGTACGGGCGCTCAAGAAGCCGGACATGGAACGTGTACGGGAAGCGCTGCTCGACGGACTGCGGCGCGAGGGTCTCGGGCTGCTGCGCTGGACGCGCGACGCCCAGGCCCTGCGGGAGCGCCTCGCGTTCCTGCACAGGGTGCTCGGTGCGCCGTGGCCGGACGTGTCCGACGCGGCGCTGACGGAGCGCGCCAACGAGTGGCTGGAGCCGGAGCTGTCCCGGGCGCGCCGCAGGGCCGACCTCGGCCGGATCGAGGCGGGCCAGGCGCTGAACCGGCTGCTGCCGTGGGCGACCGGCGACGCCGCGCGCCTGGACGAGCTGGCTCCGGAGCGGATCGCGGTGCCGAGCGGGTCGCGTGTGCGGGTGGAGTACGGCGGGGAGCAGCCCGTACTGGCGGTGAAGCTCCAGGAGATGTTCGGGCTGGCCGAGACGCCGCGCGTGGCCGGAGTGCCGGTGCTGGTGCACCTGCTGTCCCCGGCGGGGCGTCCCGCGGCGGTCACCGCCGATCTGGCGTCCTTCTGGCGGGACGGGTACCGCGCGGTGCGGACGGAGCTGCGGGGCCGCTATCCGAAGCACCCGTGGCCGGAGGACCCGGCGGCAGCCGTCCCGACGAAGTACACCAAGGCGCGTCTCGGACGCGGCTGAACGCAGGGGCGGTCCGGACGCGGCTGAACGCAGAGTGCGGTTCGCGCGCGGCTGAACGCAGGGGCTTCTCGGGCGCGGCTGAACGCAGTTGGCGGTTCGCTGCGTTCAGACGCCGACCGGCTCGGGCCGGAGGGCTTCTCCGCCAGCCGGGTCCCTCGGCCCGCGACCGCGCGCCTCCAGGTAGAGGGCGAGCGCCAACAGGGCCGCTCCGAGGAACAGGAAGCCCCACGGGAGGTACGACGTGAGCATGAGCACCGCGACGCGGTTCGCGCTGACCAGCTCCACGGTGGAATCGATGTAGTCCTCGCGCATCTTCACGTGACCGGCGAAAGCGGTGACCTTGTCACGGCCGCCCAGCAGGCTGCCGCCGCGCAGCTCTTCCCGGTGGATCTCCTCGCCGTTCACGGGAGCGCCCGTAACGGGGTCGACCCAGAACATCCGCTTCGTCGTGTACCAGCGCGTCGTACCGGTCTGTTCCTCCAGCTTCGTCGCGTCGATCCCCGGCATCGGCATCTTCTTCGGGTACCTGACCTTGGTCCAGGGGATGGTCTGCTCGAAGTAGTAGACGTCCATTCCGCGGAACGTCCGTTCGCCCTTGTAGTGGATCGGCGCGGAAGTGCGGGTCTGGGCGTCGAAGTACGCGTAGTCGCGCTTCTCGGTGAGGAAGGGCCACTTGAACTCGATGCCCTCACGCCTGACCCGGTCCCCGTCGACCATCTCTCCGGTGGCGTGCACGGGGGCCTGGGTGTGCGCGTCGAAGATGTAGCGCTCGGGTATGGCCGAGACCATTTTGCCGTCGGGGCCCTGGACGTACGAGAGCGAGTCCCAGACGACCACGTCGCGCCCGGCGCTCCGCTCGATCTTCTCGGATTCCTCGACGTTGCCCTTGAGGGTCTGGACGATGGTGACCTTCTCGACCTTCTTCGCCTTCATGGAGCCGTACTCGAGGAGCGTCGCGGGCTTCGCCTCCAGCACCATCTCCTGGTACTGACCGGCCGGGATCTTGGCGAGGCGGGGGAAGGCGTACCAGCGCAGCAGCGGGGACAGGGCGGCGAAGAAGACCGCGAAGGCGAGCAGGACGAGGCTGGCTTTGCGGCGCACGACGGGAGCCCCTCTACTTCTTCGGCCCGGGAACGGTCGTCAGCAGGGGCTTGGGCGACGTCTCCCCCGGCGGGCTGCCGACGGCCGTGACCGTGAGGACGAGCGCGAGGGCGGCGGCCAGCCCGACAACGGCGGCGACGAGAGCACGCATGCTCGGCCTCCAGGGATCTGATACGGCGTCAGACGAATCGGCGGGGGCACCGTAGCAACGCGGCCGTGAGATGAGAACACGTCGTACCGATACGCGGCTGCACATGCGGCCGCACATGCCGCTGCCCCGCCCGGAACGCGTTCGGTTCCGGGCGGGGCAGCGGCGGCGGATCGGGGAGGAGCGGTGGTCAGGTGGTGGGGGTGGGGGTGGGGGACGAGGGTGCCGGCGTGGACGGGTCGGTCGTCGGTGCGGTGGTGGCCGCGGTGACGGTCAGTGCGATCGTGAGGACCACGCCGTCGGCTGTCGTCAGACGCAGCTTGTACGTTCCCGCGTTGCCGTCCGTGCGGATCACGGGCAGCTTCAGAAGGCCGTTGGCGTCGGTCTTGAGAGCGGTCAGCGTACGGACCGGCTCGCCGTCGGCGTCCTTGAAGTACGGGCCCTTGTCGTTGGGGACGGGATGGTCGGCGTCGTCCGTGACCATCGTGGCGGTCACGCCGACACCTGCCGCCGCGTTGCCCTTGTACGTCGCCTTGATCTCGACCGTGTCGGAGAAGGCGGCGCCGGTCTCGGCCTTGAGCTCCTTGTCGGTGGTGCGGGCCAGGGCGTCGGAGCGCGGCGCGGGCGCCGGTTCGGCCTTGACCGTACCGGCGAAGGCGACGGCGGGGGCCGTGGCGCCGAGCGCCTTGGCGTGGACCACGAACCGGCCGGGGCGGTCGCCCGCGCTGAGCACCGGGGCGGTCGCGATGCCGTCGAAACCGGTGGTGACGACGATGCGGGTCTCACTGTCCGCGAAACGCGCACCCGTGTCGCCGACGATCTGGAACTGGACCTTGGCGCCCGGGACCACCTTGCCCGCGGAGGTCTTGGCCCGTACCCGCAGCCGCTCGGTGAACTTCTCCCCCTCGGTGGCGCTCACGCTCTGGCTGCCGAGCCGTTCCAGAGTGGCGACAGGCGCCTGGGCCGGGGGACGCGGGGACGGTGGCGTGGTGGGCGGAGGCGTGGTGACCGGGGGCGTGGTGGGCGGCTTGACCGGCGGCGTCTTCGGGGGCTTGGTGGCGCCGCCGCCCGGCTTGCCACTGCCGGGCCTGTCCGGCTTCGCAGGCGGTGTCGTCGGACCCCGGGTACCGGGACGGCCGTTGCCGTTGCCGGTGCCGTTGGTGCCGCCGTTCCCGTTTCCGGCACCGCCGACGTGGCTGTCGGGTACGCCGCTGCCCGGCAGGACTCCTGTGCCGTCCGGCACCTCATGGTTGTCGCGCCGGTAGTAGTCGAACCACGACATGACCGTACGCAGGTACTCCCGCGAGCGGTTGTAGCCGAGGATCGCCTGGTCGAGGTCGCCCTGGGCGGAGAGGTCGCGGTCGTGGGCGCAGAGGTAGCGTCCGGCGGCGAGCGCGGCGTCGTAGATGTTGTTCGGGTTCTTCCGGCCGTCGGCGTTGCCGTCCTGGCCCCAGGTCGCCCAGGTGGAGGGGATGAACTGCATCGGGCCGACCGCGCGGTCGTGCGTCGGGTCACCGTCGTACGCGCCGTTGTCGGTGTCGGAGATGTTGGCGAAGCCGACCCCGTTGAGCTGCGGGCCGAGGATCGGCGTCAGCGTCGTGCCACTGGCGTCGACCCGGCCGCCGCGCGCCTGGCCCGACTCGACCTTGCCGATGGCGGCCAGCAGTTGCCAGGGGAGGCGGCAGCCGGGCTGGGTGTCCCTGATGTTCTCTTCCGCCCGCTTGTACGCGGCGAGGACCGTGGCGGGTATGCCCGCTTCGGCCGGGCCGGTCACCACGGGGAGATCGATCGAAGTGCCCGGCTTGTTGGGTGTGTTCAGCGGCGGAAGGTCCGTGAAGTACGGCGAGTTGCCCGTCACCGGCGTGCCGGGCGGTTCGGTCGCCTCCGCTGCTCTCTCGTCGGCGCGCAGGGACGTACTGCCCGGTGCCTCGGAGGCGGAGAGCGCTGCCACTACGAGCGCTGCCACCGTGGTGGCTGTAGCACCCTTGCGCAGCCTGCGACCGAATTGCGCTGCCATATCGTCTGGCCCCTCCCGTCAACGGCTGACCGCGCTCCCCAGCGCGAGACTCAGGCGACACTACGACAACTCCGGGCGGCGTGACACCGGCCGCTGTCGTCTTATTGCCGGTTGTTCACGGAAATTCAACTCGGAACCACGGGCGGCATACTGATCGTCATTGAACAGAAGCGGTCCGAGGGGGATTTTTGCCGTTCACACTGAGCCATGCGGCAGCGGTGCTGCCGGGCATTCGACGCGACGGTACCGGACGCGGGCCGTTGCTCGCGTCGGCGCTCGTCGCAGGGTCGTTCGCGCCCGACATGACCTACTTCGCGGCCACCGCCGCACCGGCAGCGATGAGCTTCGGGGACGTCACGCACTCCCTGCCGGGCCTGGTCACGGTCGATGTGCTCATCACGGCGGCGCTCGTGGGTCTGTGGCTGCTGATGCGCGAACCTCTGGTGGCGCTCGTGCCGCGGCGCCGGCAGGCCCGCTTCCACGGCTTCGTACGGGGCGAGGACTGGAGCGGTACGCAACTGCCGGCCCTGGCCTGGAGGTTCTTCCTCTCGGCCGCCATCGGCAGCTGCACGCACGTCTTCTGGGACAGCTTCACGCATCTCGACCGGTGGGGCATGAAGGTGCTCCCGGTGCTCAGCGAGATCGTCGCGGGCTTCCCGATGTACCTGTACGCGCAGTACGGCGGCTCGGCGGTGGCCCTCGTGGTGATCGTGTGGTTCACCGTGTCGGCGCTGCGGCGCCGTCCGGACGGGCCCGCCCCCGTTTGCGTACCGCTGCTGGACGCGCGCGGCAGGTGGGCGGCCTGGGGGCTGCTCGCGCTGTGCGTACTCGCCGGTGTCGTACACCGGTGCGTCCGCTGGTACGCCGCGCAGACCGTGCCACTGAAGCCGCTCGACTTCGTCCCGACCGCGTGCTTCGGCGCCGGGGCCGGGCTCGCGGTAGGGCTTGTCCTGTACGCCCTGGCGGTGCGGCTGTGGCCGCGCCGCGCCGAGCACCGGGACTCCGCCGCCACGGCCGACGACCTCCGGTCGCCGGCCGGCCGCCCTCAGTCCCCGGACGGCAGTGGCCCTCGGCCACCGGACGGCAGTGGTCCTCAAGCACCGGACGGCACCACCCGGCCGCCGGACGGGCGCGGCCTGCCCGTACGGGCGGGACAGCGCGGCCGGTCCGGCGGCTGAGGACGCCCCCCCGGGAGCGGGCGCGGGGATCAGTGGGCGGCGGACTCCCAGTCCGTCCCCACACCCACCGACACATCGAGCGGGGCGCGCAGGCTGACGGCACCGGCCATCTCGCGGCGGACGATCTCCTCCACCTGCTCGCGCTCCCCCGGGGCCAGTTCGAGGACGATTTCGTCGTGCACCTGGAGCAGCATCCGGGTCTTCAGACCGGCCTGCGTAAGAGCCCGGTCGACGTTCAGCATGGCGACCTTCACGATGTCGGCGGCCGTGCCCTGGATCGGGGCGTTCAGCGCCATCCGCTCGGCTGCCTCGCGGCGCTGCCGGTTGTCGCTGTTGAGGTCCGGGAGGTAGCGGCGGCGGCCGAGCATCGTCGCCGTGTACCCGGTGGCGCGGGCCTCGTCGACGGCGCGGCGCAGGTAGTCGCGGACCCCGCCGAACCGCTCGAAGTACGTGTCCATCAGGACCCGGGCCTCACCCGCGTCGATGTTCAGCTGCTGCGACAGGCCGAAGGCGGACAGGCCGTACGCCAGCCCGTACGACATGGCCTTGATCTTGCGCCGCATCTCCGCGTCGACCGCGGACCGCTCCACGCCGAAGACCTGGGAGGCGACGGTGGTGTGCAGGTCCTCGCCCGAGGTGAACGCCTCGATGAGGCCCTCGTCCTCCGACAGGTGCGCCATCACGCGCAGCTCGATCTGGCTGTAGTCCGCCGTCATCAGCGACTCGAAGCCCTCGCCGACGACGAAACCGCGCCGGATGGCCCGGCCCTCGTCCGTACGCACCGGCACGTTCTGGAGGTTCGGATCGGTGGAGGAGAGCCGGCCGGTGGCCGCGACCGTCTGGCTGAAGGTGGTGTGGATCCGCCCGTCGCCGGCGATCGTCTTGATCAGCCCCTCGACCGTGGACCGCAGGCGGGCCTGCTCACGGTGGCGCAGCATGATCACCGGCAGTTCGTGCTCGGTCTGCGCGGCCAGCCAGGCCAGCGCGTCCGCGTCCGTGGTGTAACCGGTCTTGGTCTTCTTCGTCTTGGGGAGGTTCAGCTCACCGAAGAAGACCTCCTGGAGCTGCTTGGGCGAGCCGAGGTTGAACTCGTGCCCCACCGACGCGTGCGCCTCCTTCACGGCCTGCTGCACCGCGCCGGCGAACTGCTGCTCCATCGCCTCCAGATGGGCGCGGTCGGCCGAGATGCCGTACCGCTCCAGCCGGGCCAGCAGCACGGACGTGGGCAGCTCCACCTCGTGCAGCAGCTCGGTCGCGCCCACCTCCTGGAGCCTCACACCGAACGCGTCGCCGAGGTCGAGGACCGCGCGGGCCTGCGCCATCAGGGCGTCGGCCTCGGCCTGCTCGTCCTCCTCGGAGCCGAAGGAGAGCTGGCCGTCGGCGGCGGCCGGAGCCAGCTCGCGGTGGAGGTACTCGACCGACAGGGCGTCCAGTGCGAAGGAACGGCGGCCGGGCTTGACGAGGTAGGCGGCGAGGGCGGTGTCCATCGTGATGCCCTCGATGCGCCAGCCGTGCTCGGGGAAGACCCGCAGCGCGTCCTTGGCGTTGTGCATGACCTTCGGCCGGGCCGGGTCGGCGAGCCAGGCGGCGAAGGCCCGCTCGTCGGACTCGTCGAGCTGGGTCGTGTCGAACCACGCCGCCTTGCCGTCGGCGGCCGCCAGCGCGACCTCGCTGACATTGCCGACGCCCAGGGCCCAGGTCGCCACGGTGGAGACGCCGAGCGGCTGCCCGCCGTGCTGCTCCAGCCAGGCCGCCAGCTCGCCGGCGCCCAGCACCGTGCCGTCCAGCTGTACGCCGACGTCCGGCGCGGGAGCCTCTTCCTCCTCCGCGCCCGGGTCGACGGCGAGCAGCCGCTCCCGCAGGCTCGGGTTGCGGATCTCCAGGACCTCCAGGAACCCCTTCAGCGCGGCCCGGTCGTACGGCGCGCGCTCCAGGTCGGCCACGGTCTTGGGCAGCTCCACGTCCCGCACGAGCTCGGTGAGGTGGCGGTTGAGCTTGACCGACTCCAGGTGGTCGCGCAGGGCCTGCCCGACCTTGCCCTTGATCTCGTCGGCGCGCTCGACCAGCTCCGAGAACGAGCCGAACTGGTTGATCCACTTCGTGGCGGTCTTCTCACCGACGCCCGGGATGCCCGGCAGGTTGTCCGACGGGTCGCCGCGCAGTGCGGCGAAGTCGGGGTACTGCGAAGGGGTCAGCCCGTATTTCTCCGCGACCTTCTGGGGGGTGAACCGGGTCAGCTCGGAGACGCCCTTGGTCGGGTAGAGCACGGTGACGTGGTCGGAGACCAGCTGGAAGGAGTCCCGGTCGCCGGTGACGATCAGCACGTCGAAGCCGGCCGCCTCGGCCTGGGTGGCGAGGGTCGCGATGACGTCGTCGGCCTCGAAGCCGTCCACCGCGAAACGCTCCGCGTTCATGGTGTCCAGCAGCTCGCCGATCAGCTCGACCTGCCCCTTGAACTCGTCGGGGGTCTTCGAGCGGTTCGCCTTGTACTCCGGGAAGTCGGCCGAGCGCCACGTCTTGCGCGACACGTCGAAGGCCACCGCGAAATGCGTGGGCGCCTCGTCGCGCAGCGTGTTCGCCAGCATCGACGCGAAGCCGTAGATGGCATTCGTCGGCTGGCCGCTCGCGGTGGTGAAATTCTCCGCGGGCAGCGCGAAGAACGCTCGGTACGCCAGGGAGTGCCCGTCCATGAGGAGCAGGCGGGGACGGTTTTCTGCGGTCTTCTTCGATGCTGTCTCTGACACGCACCCGATCCTAGGCCGCACCACTGACAATGCGGGCCCGTGCCCTCGCACTGTCGGCGCAGCGTGACAGGATCGGAGATGTACGTAACAGAACCGCACGCTCAAAGGGGAGCGCCATGGCTGCCAAGCCGCCCGCAGGTGACCCGGTCCAGGACGCGCCGCAGGTCGCGGCCCCCCAGCACGCCGCGGCAGGGCTCCCCGCCATCGGGCACACGCTGAAGATGGCCCAACAGCAGATGGGCGTGCGCCGCACCGCGCAGACGCTCCTCAAGGTCAACCAGAAGGACGGCTTCGACTGTCCCGGCTGCGCCTGGCCCGAGGAGGACAAGCGGCACAAAGCGGAATTCTGCGAGAACGGCGCGAAGGCCGTCGCCGAGGAGGCGACGCTGCGCCGCGTCAGCCCCGACTTCTTCGCCGCTCACCCCGTCGCCGACCTCGCCACCCGCAGCGGGTACTGGCTCGGCCAGCAGGGCCGCATCACCCAGCCGATGTACCTGGCGGAGGGCGCGGAGCGGTACGACGCGGTGACCTGGGAGCGGGCGTTCGAGATCATCGCGGAGGAGCTCAAGGCGCTCGGTTCCCCCGACGAGGCCGTCTTCTACACCTCGGGCCGCACCAGCAACGAGGCGGCGTTCCTGCTCCAGCTCTTCGCCCGCGAGTTCGGCACGAACAACCTGCCGGACTGCTCCAACATGTGCCACGAATCGTCGGGCTCGGCCCTGGTGGAGACCATCGGCATCGGCAAGGGAAGCGTCTCCCTCGAAGACCTGCACCGGGCCGACCTGATCATCGTCGCGGGACAGAACCCGGGCACCAACCACCCGCGGATGCTCACCGCCCTGGAGAAGGCCAAGGCCGCCGGAGCGAAGATCATCTCAGTGAACCCGCTGCCCGAAGCCGGACTCGAACGCTTCAAGAACCCGCAGACCCCCCAGGGCATGATCAAGGGCGCCGCCCTCACCGACCTCTTCCTCCAGATCCGCCTCGGCGGCGACCAGGCCCTCTTCCGGCTGCTGAACAGGCTGATCGTGGAGACCGAAGGCGCCGTCGACGAAGCGTTCGTACGGGAACACACCCACGGGTACGAGGACTTCGCCGCGGCGGCGCGCGACGCCGACTGGGACGAGACCCTCGCCGCGACCGGCCTGGAGCGCGCGAAGATCGAGCAGGCGCTCGCCATGGTCCTGGCCTCGAAGCGCACGATCGTCTGCTGGGCCATGGGCCTGACCCAGCACAAGCACGCGGTGCCGACCATCCGCGAAGTCGTCAACTTCCTGCTGCTGCGCGGCAACATCGGCCGCCCCGGCGCCGGCGTGTGCCCCGTGCGCGGCCACTCCAACGTGCAGGGCGACCGCACCATGGGCACCTTCGAGCGCCCCGCCCCCGCCTTCCTCGACGCCCTCGACAAGGAATTCGGGATCACCTCTCCCCGCCACCATGGATTCGACGTCGTACGGTCCATCCAGGCGCTGCGCGACGGCGAGGCCAAGGTCTTCTTCGCCATGGGCGGCAACTTCGTCGGCGCGACCCCCGACACGGACGTCACGGAAGCCGCGATGCGCCGGGCCCGGCTGACCGTTCACGTGTCGACGAAGCTGAACCGCTCGCACGCCGTCACCGGCGCCCGCGCGCTGATCCTGCCCACCCTCGGGCGCACCGACAAGGACGTACAGGCGGGAGGCAAGCAGTTCGTCACCGTCGAGGACTCCATGGGCATGGTGCACGCCTCGCGCGGCAACCTCGCCCCCGCGAGCCCGCACCTGCTGTCCGAGCCGGCGATCGTCGCCCGGCTGGCGCGGGCGGTCCTGGGCCCCGCGTCGCGCACACCCTGGGAAGAGTTCGAGAAGGACTACGGCACGATCCGCGACCGCATCTCCCGCGTCGTCCCCGGCTTCGAGGACTTCAACGCGCGCGTCGCCCGCCCCGGCGGCTTCACCCTCCCGCACGGTCCGCGCGACGAGCGCCGCTTCAACACCCCGACCGGCAAGGCCAACTTCACCGCGGCGCCCGTCGAGTATCCCCGGCTCCCCGAGGGCCGGCTCCTGCTTCAGACGCTGCGCTCGCACGACCAGTACAACACCACGATCTACGGCCTCGACGACCGCTACCGGGGCATCAGGGGCGGCCGCCGCGTCGTCCTCGTCAACCCGGACGACGCCCGCGAACTGGGCCTCGCCGACGGCGCGTACACCGACCTCGTGAGCGAGTGGAAGGACGGCGTCGAGCGGCGTGCGCCCGGCTTCCGCGTGGTGCACTACCCGACCGCGCGCGGCTGCGCCGCCGCGTACTACCCGGAGACCAACGTCCTGGTCCCCCTCGACGCCACCGCGGACACCAGCAACACCCCCGCGAGCAAGTCCGTCGTCGTACGTCTGGAACAATCACCAACCGCCTAAGCGTTCGCTTAAGGACGATGGATGCCGTACGACGATCGGAGCCGGGCCCCATGGGCGAGCAGACCGCAGGTGTGAAGTTCCCGCAAGAGGTCATCGACGAGTACGCCCAACTGGGCGTCGACCTGCCCGCACTCTTCTCCGCAGGGGATCTCGGCACCCGCATGGGAGTGCGGATCGTCGAAGCCGCCGCGGAGCGCGTCGTCGGCACCATGCCCGTGGAGGGCAACACCCAGCCGTACGGGCTCCTGCACGGCGGCGCCTCCGCCGTCCTGGCCGAGACCCTCGGCTCCATCGGCTCGATGCTGCACGGCGGCGCCTCCAAGATCGCCGTCGGCGTGGACCTCAACTGCACCCACCACCGGGGCGCCCGCAGCGGCCTGGTGACGGGCGTGGCCACCCCCGTCCACCGCGGGCGCTCCACCGCGACGTACGAGATCGTCATCACCGACGAGCAGGACAAGCGGGTCTGCACAGCCCGCCTCACCTGCCTGCTGCGCAACGCCAACGGCGTCGCCTGACCCGACCTGTCGCACCGTGAGCCCCGGCCGGACCGCGCGCGTCCGGCCGGGCCGTGGTGACGGAGCGTGCGGACTCGCCGCCGATATCGCCACCAAACTCCTCCGGCGCCCCTCCCCCGCGACGCGCCGGCGCAGTCGTAGCGCCCGCTTCATCCCGCATTCGTCACCCCCCAAGGCCCGTCCGCGGCACGCCCCGGATGTCCGGTTACGAGCATCCCGCCACGCCTCGAAATCGCGCTTGCGGGCGGCTTTCCCGTCACCACTCCCTGTTCGATATACGTACCCGCTGTCCGCGAGAACGCCCGTCGCCGACGCGGCACCGACGCGCGCCGATCCGTCACCGCGCCACGAGGCGGGCCGTGAACCAACGCCGTGGCCGGACGGCCAGAGCCATCACGCACCGTGACCACGCCCGGCCCGCCCGAGGGCCGGTGACCACACGGGCGAACCGCGCGGACACCCTCCGACCGCCGGCGCGGACGGCCCGGCGCCCCGCGCCCCAGCCGCTCTCGCCGGGGCGCGACCGCACCGCCGGCCGCCTCGCCCTCGGACATCGGCACCGTCAAGTGACGCCGCGGCGAAGCCACTTGCTCCGCAGATCGTCAACCGGTTCACTGTCGCCCACCCCCACAGGAGAACACCGCCCGTCCCGTCACACACAAGGGGTTCTCTTGACCGCAGTACGCATCACCGCAGCACGCGCTGCCACGGTCGCCACGGCCACCGCCGGGGCCTGCGCGCTCGTACTGGCGGCGGCCCTGCCGTCCTCCGCGATCAACTCGTACAACGCGACGCCCGCACCCGAGCGAACCGAAGTCGGGGCGCTCGTCGCCACTTGGGACGCCGACGCGAACCCCGCCACCCCGGACCGCGTCGACTGGGTCTGCTCCGGCACCATGGTCGACGCCGACACCTTCCTCACGGCCGCGCACTGCACCACCGACTGGCCCGACAACGCAAAGTTCTACGTCTCCCTCGACCAGGACGTGCAGGCCGGACTCGACAAGGCCGCCGCCGAGCACCCCTTTGACCCGGCGGCCGTGGCCCGCGCCGTGGCGATCCCGGGGACGGCGCACAACCACCCCGCGTACCCGGGCCCGGCCTCCGACAACCACGACATCTCCGTCGTCGAACTGCCCGCCGCCCAGGTCAAGGCCCGCTGGACCTTCAGCCCCGCCACGCTCCCGAAGGCCGGCGCCCTCGACGCCCTCGGCCCGCAGGGTCTGAACGACACGGACTTCACCGTCGCCGGTTACGGCACACGGGAAGCAGAACGCGGACCCGGCGGCCACACCCACCCCGGCGGCGGCGTACGCATGAAGGCCCCCGTCACGTACAACGCGCTCAACGACGCCTGGCTGCGCCTGTCCATGACCGCCCCCCAGGGCAACGGCGGTGCGTGCTACGGCGATTCGGGCGGCCCGAACTTCGCGACGATCGGCGGCAGGCGCACCCTGGTCGCCACCACCATCACCGGCGACACCCCCTGCTACGCGACCAACGTCACCTACCGGCTCGACACGCCGGGAGCCCGCGCCTTCCTCGCTCCCTTCACCAAGCTTCCGTAAGGCACACGCACGGCCTGTTGTGTCACAGATCGTGACGGCCTAGCGTTTCCGCATGGGGACGAGACCTCACGCGCGGGGCAGGTACGCCGCCTGCGCCCTCATGGCCGCCATGACCGTCGGCGTCGCGGGCTGCTCGGCCTCCCGTACGGCCGGGCGGCCCGCGACGCCGAGCCCCGCTGCGTCCACGACAGCGCCCCACGTGACATGCACGAAGCTGGTGTCCTACTGGGCCGGAGAAGCGCTCAAGGGGAGCAAGTGGGCCGGCCTCGACTGGGAACAGAAGGGGCTGTCGAACGAGCAGTACGCCATCCACGAGGAGGTCGTCGCGGCAGGCCGCGCGGAGGCCGCCCGGCGGGGGCGTGCAGCGGGCCTGCGCTTGACCGACCAGCTGGCCGAAAAGGAATGCAGGGCGGCGAACGGCGCGACCGGCAGCTCGGAGAACTGGCGCCCGCCCCGCTGAGCCGCGCCGCCGCACCGGCCTCCCCCTCCCCGGCGCCTGGGCCTCCGAGCCGCCCTTCCTCAAGCCGCGGGACCACCAACTCCCGTTCACAGCAGGCTAGTTGCGCTGCGGGCGATCGCGGCATCAACCGCAGGTCAGCGAGGTGGAGGCGCCACTCGACGAGGGAGCGCGCCTCCTCGGCGTAACACTCCGTAACAGCGACGCGGTCGAAATCAGGGGCCTCGCGCTCAGCACCGCCCACCCCTGTCCCGGCGACAGCGTTTCGGCCACCCTCGGAAGCGGACGGCAAGATCGCTTCAAGCGCTGCTGCGGAACTGGGGATTCTCACTATGTGGGCATTCTTGTTGGTGAACTTTCAACCCATCTGTCCACACTGCCCCACCCAGCATTGGCCTTGGCATAACAAGAGCGTCACATCCTGACTTCACACCTCCACGACCCCTCCACCTCCGCCTAGAGTCACGGCCAGTCACCGCGCCGCCGGGCGCGTCTGCTGCACGGCCCCTGTATCGACCAGTACGGCCCGGCGATCGTCACGGCACCTCAGCAGAGGAGGCCGCGCCAGGGAAAGGACCTTTCGTGCGACACCGTTCTTTGCTCATACTCACCACAGCGCTCACGACCGGAGCGCTGACGCTCACCGCCTGTGGGTCGCGCGACGACGCCAAGGGCGGCGACGACAGCAGCAAGAAGACCACCGTCGTCATCGGTGTCGACGTCCCGCTGACCGGTTCGCTGTCCGCGCTCGGCCAGGGCATCAAGAACTCGGTGGACCTCGCGGCCAAGACCGCGAACAAGAACAACGAGGTCCCGGGCATCGAATTCAAGATCGAAGCCCTCGACGACCAGGCTGTTCCTGCCTCCGGCCAGGCCAACGCCACCAAACTCGTAGGCAACAAGGACGTCATCGGTGTCGTCGGCCCGCTGAACTCCGGCGTCGCCCAGTCGATGCAGAGCGTCTTCGAGAAGGCCAGCCTCGTCCAGGTCTCCCCGGCCAACACCAACCCGGCGCTCAGCCAGGGTGACAACTGGGGCAAGGGTGAGCTGAAGCGTCCGTTCAAGACGTACTTCCGCACCGCCGCCACGGACGTCGTCCAGGGCAAGTTCGCCGCGCAGTACCTCTACAACGACGCCAAGAAGCGCAAGGTCTACGTCGTCGACGACAAGCAGACCTACGGCGCCGGCCTCGCCGCGATCTTCTCCGCCGAATTCAAGCGGCTCGGCGGCAAGGTCGTCGGCACCGACCACGTCACGGTGAAGGAGACCGACTTCTCCAGCACCGCCGACAAGGTCAAGGCGTCGAAGGCCGACTCCGTCTACTTCGGTGGCCAGTACCCCGAGGGCGGCCTGCTCTCCGACCAGATCAAGAAGACCGGCGCCAAGATCCCCACCATGGGTGGCGACGGCATCTACGACCCCGCGTTCATCAGCGCCTCCGGCGTGGCGAACGACGGTGACTTCGCGACCTCGATCGGCTACCCGGTCGAGAAGCTCCCGACGGCGAAGAAGTTCATCGCCGACTACGAGGCAGTGAAGTACGACGACCCGTACGCGGCCTACGGCGGCTACTCGTACGACGCCGGCTGGGCCGTGGTCCAGGCCGTCAAGGCCGTCGTCGCGGAGAACGACGGCAAGCTGCCCGAGGACGCCCGCGCCAAGGTCGTCGAGGCCATGTCGAAGGTCTCCTTCGACGGTGTGACCGGCAAGGTCGCCTTCGACCAGTACGGCGACACCACGAACAAGCAGCTCACCGTCTACAAGGTCGAGGGCAAGGTCTGGAAGGACGTCAAGTCCGCCACCTTCAAGGACTGATCCACCACGGTCCCCGTTCGACCCGCACCACCTGCCTGACCCGCTTCACCCGATCCATCTGATCGAACCGCGCGAGGGCGCAACAGCGCCCTCGCGCGGTGTCATATCCGACAAGCTCATCGGAGGCCCTGCGGTGCACGAACTGCCGCAACAGCTGGCCAACGGCCTTGCACTCGGCGCCCTTTATGGCTTGATAGCCATCGGGTACACCATGGTGTACGGCATCGTCCAGCTCATCAACTTCGCCCACGGCGAGATCTTCATGATCGGGGGCTTCGGCGCCCTCACCGCGTACCTCGTGCTCCCCAGCGGGACAACGCTCCTCGTGGCCATCCCGGTCATGATCATCGGTGGCGCCCTCGCCTCTGTCGGCGTAGCGACCGCAGCGGAACGCTTCGCCTACCGCCCCCTGCGCGGCGCCCCCAGGCTCGCTCCGCTCATCACCGCAATCGGCCTCTCGATCGTTCTCCAGCAGCTCATCTGGGGCTTCTACCCCGATGCGAAGAAGCCGCGCAGCTTCCCGGAGTTCCAGGGCGAGTCGTTCAAGATCTTCGACAACCTCTACCTCCAGCGCGCCGACGCCTTCGTCCTCGTCCTCGCCCCCCTGTGCATGCTCGCCCTCGGCCTCTTCGTGGCCAAGAGCCGCAGCGGCCGCGCCATGCAGGCCACCGCACAGGACCCCGACACGGCGAAGCTGATGGGCATCAACACCGACCGCATCATCGTCATGGCCTTCGCCATCGGTGCCGCGTTCGCCGCCGTCGGAGCCGTCGCGTACGGCCTCGACAAGGGCCAGATCAACTTCGAAATGGGCTTCATCCTCGGACTCAAGGCCTTCACCGCCGCCGTCCTGGGCGGCATCGGCAACATCTACGGAGCCATGGTCGGCGGAGTCGTCCTCGGTCTCGCGGAAGCCCTGTCGATCGCCTACATCGAAGAGATACCCGGGATGCAGCAGCTCGGCGGTGGCGCTTGGGCCAACGTCTGGGCATTCGTACTTCTCATCGTCGTGCTTCTCGTCAGGCCACAGGGCCTGCTCGGCGAGCGCGTCGCGGATCGGGCGTGAGAGCCATGACAACCGACACCACGACAGTCAAGACGGCGACCGCCGACACCGGCGCCCGCGCCGACCTCTTCCGCTGGATCATCGCCGCGGGCGGCCTCGCCACCGTCGCCAGCACCTTCATGTCCTGGACCTACACCGACGAGTTCCCCGGCGACCTCACGGTCTACGGATACCCCGGCGGTCTCCAGGTCCTCACCCTCGTCGCGGGCCTCCTCACCACCCTGTACGCCCTTGCCGCACAGGACTTCAAGGGCCTGCGCTGGCTCGCGCCCACCGGCACGACCAAAGCCCTGCGCCTCTTCGCGCTCGGCGCGTTCGGCACCACCTGGTTCACCGTCGTCGCCATCGCCGTCGAACTCGGCGGCGTGGTCAACCTCGAACCCGGCGGCTTCGTAGCGGCCGTGGCCTCCGCCATCCCCGTCGCCGCGGCGTTCCAGCTGCCCGACGACACCCGCAAGGCCCGGCGCCCCAAGGAACTGCCCTCCTGGGCCGAAATCCTGATCATCGTCGCCGCGTTCGCGATCGGCCTGTTCGTCGTCACCTACGGCATCGACACCGAGTACGCCGAACTGTTCACCGGCTACATGATCACCGCCGGCTTCGCCATCGCCGCGCTCTTCAAGGCCGGCCTCATGGCACGCCTGTCGGCGCTCACGGCCAAGTACCGCTCGATCGCCGTGGCAGCCGCCTTCGTCGCCGCAGCGGCCTTCCCCTTCACCCAGAACACCGACCAGTTCACGCTGATCGCGGTCAACATCCTCATCTTCGCGACCGTCGCACTCGGACTGAACATCGTCGTCGGCCTGGCCGGACTCCTCGACCTCGGATACGTCGCCTTCCTCGGCGTCGGCGCCTACACGGCCGCCCTCGTCTCAGGCACCACCGCATCCGCCTTCGACGTCCAGTTCCCCTTCTGGGCATCCGTCCTCACCGGCGGCGCCGTCTCCCTGGTCTTCGGCGTCGTCATCGGCGCCCCGACCCTGCGGCTGCGCGGCGACTACCTCGCCATCGTGACCCTCGGCTTCGGCGAGATCTTCCGCATCACCGTCGGCAACCTCGACGGCGTGTCCGGGCCGCAGGTCACCAACGGCCCCAACGGCGTACCGAACGTCCCCGACCTGAACTTCTTCGGATACGACTTCGGCGAGTCCCACACCATCGCCGGCTTCGAACTCGGGTCGTACGCCAACTACTACCTGCTGATGCTGCTCGCGATGATCCTCGTGATCCTCGTCTTCAGCCGCGCCGGCAGCTCCCGCATCGGCCGCGCCTGGGTCGCCATCCGCGAGGACGAGACCGCCGCCACCGCCATGGGCATCAACGGCTTCCGGGTCAAGCTCATCGCCTTCGCCCTGGGCGCCACCCTCGCCGGCCTGGCCGGCACCGTCCAGGCGCACGTCCAGAGCACCGTGGTCCCGGAGATGTACGTCTTCGCCGGCCCCGTACCGCCGAACTCCGCCTTCCTCCTCGCCGCCGTCATCCTCGGCGGCATGGGAACGATCAGCGGACCGCTCATCGGCGCCACGCTCCTCTACATGATCCCCGCCAAGCTGCAGTTCCTCCAGGACTACCAGCTGCTCGGCTTCGGCATCGCGCTGATCCTCCTCATGCGCTTCCGCCCCGAGGGCCTCATCGCCAACCGGCGCGCCCAGCTCGAGTACCACGAGACCGACCAACTCGACGTCCCGGAAAAGGGCCTGCCCGACACCGGCGTCGGCATCACGAAGGCGGGGGCGTGAACAACATGACGACCACCACCGAGAACACCACCGCAACCGCCGAGACCACCACGGTCCTGGACGCCAGCGGCGTCACCATGCGCTTCGGTGGCCTCACCGCCGTACGCTCGGTCGACCTCACCGTGAACGCGGGCGAGATCGTCGGTCTCATCGGCCCCAACGGCGCCGGCAAGACCACCTTCTTCAACTGCCTCACCGGTCTCTACGTGCCGACCGAGGGCAAGGTCTCGTACAAGGGCACCGTCCTGCCGCCCAAGCCGCACCTGGTCACGCAGGCAGGCATCGCCCGTACCTTCCAGAACATCCGGCTCTTCGCCAACATGACCGTTCTGGAGAACGTCCTCGTCGGACGCCACACCCGCACCAAGGAGGGCCTCTGGTCGGCCCTCCTGCGCGGCCCCGGCTTCAAGAAGGCCGAAGCCGCGTCGCACAAGCGGGCGATGGAGCTGCTCGAGTTCATCGGCCTGGAGCACAAGGCCGACCACCTCGCGCGCAACCTCCCGTACGGCGAGCAGCGCAAGCTCGAAATCGCCCGCGCCCTCGCCAGCGACCCCGGCCTCCTGCTCCTGGACGAGCCCACCGCGGGCATGAACCCCCAGGAGACCCGCGTCACCGAAGAGCTCATCTTCGCGATCCGGGACCAGGGCATCGCCGTACTCGTCATCGAGCACGACATGCGCTTCATCTTCAACCTCTGCGACCGGGTCGCCTGCCTGGTCCAGGGCGAGAAGCTCGTCGAGGGCACACCCGCCGTCGTCCAGGGCGACGAGCGCGTCGTCGCCGCCTACCTCGGTACGCCCTTCGAGGGCGCACCCGGCGCGGACGAGGTCGCCGCGGTCGAAGCCGCCGAAGCGGTCGCGGAAGCGGCCGGGGCGAGCAAGGCCACGTCGGCCGAGGTGACGGAGGCGACCGGAGCGGCGGAGGCCACTGAGGCCGCCGAGGCCACTGAGGCCGCCGAGGCCGCCACTGAGGCTGCCGCCGCTGAGGAGAACGCCGCCGAAGCCGCCGCGACCGCCGAGGCTGCTGAAACCGCCGAGCCGACCGAGGCCGCTGAGGAAGCTGAGGCGACCGAGGAAGCCGAGGCCACCGAGCCGGCCGCGGCCACCGAAGCCACCCCGGCCGAGGGCACCACCAGCAAGACCAGCAAGACCAGCCCGGAAGGGGAAACCCAGTGACCGCTCTCCTCGAGGTCGAGGACCTCAGGGTCGCCTACGGCAAGATCGAAGCCGTCAAGGGCATCTCCTTCAGCGTCGAAGCCGGCCAGGTCGTCACCCTCATCGGTACCAACGGTGCGGGCAAGACCACCACCCTGCGGACGCTGTCCGGACTGCTCAAGCCCTCCAGCGGCCAGATCCTGTTCGACGGCAAGCCGCTGCACGGAGTACCCGCGCACAAGATCGTGTCCCTCGGGCTGGCCCACTCCCCCGAAGGCCGGCACATCTTCCCCCGCCTTACCATCGCCGAGAACCTCCAGCTCGGAGCGTTCCTGCGGACGGACAAGGCGGGCATCGAGAAGGACATCCAGCGCGCCTACGACCTCTTCCCCATCCTGGGAGAACGCCGGAAGCAGGCCGCGGGCACCCTCTCGGGCGGTGAGCAGCAGATGCTGGCCATGGGACGCGCGCTCATGTCCCAGCCCAAGCTCCTGATGCTCGACGAGCCGTCGATGGGCCTCTCCCCGATCATGATGCAGAAGATCATGGAGACCATCGTCGAGCTCAAGGCCCAGGGCACGACCATCCTGCTCGTCGAGCAGAACGCCCAGGCCGCGCTCTCACTGGCGGACGAGGCGCACGTCATGGAAGTCGGCACGATCAAGCTCTCCGGTCCCGGCCGGGAGCTGCTCCACGACGAGTCCGTCCGCAAGACGTACCTCGGCGAGGACTGACCGCACCGTACGCAAGAAAGAGGCCGCCCCCGCGCGATGCGGGGGCGGCCTCTTCCGTCGCGTACGCGGGCGTACTACTCGCCCTTCGCCGCCTTCTTCTCCTCGGCGTCCTCGATGACCGCCTCCGCCACCTGCTGCATGGACAGACGGCGGTCCATCGACGTCTTCTGGATCCAGCGGAACGCGGCCGGCTCCGACAGCCCGTACTGCGTCTGGAGCACCGACTTCGCCCGGTCCACCAGCTTGCGCGTCTCCAGCCGCTGCGTCAGGTCCGCGACCTCGTTCTCCAGCGCCTTCAGCTCCGTGAACCGCGAGACAGCCATCTCGATGGCCGGCACCACGTCACTCTTGCTGAAGGGCTTCACGAGGTACGCCATGGCACCGGCGTCCCGCGCCCGCTCCACGAGATCCCGCTGCGAGAACGCCGTCAGCATGAGCACGGGGGCGATGGACTCCTCGGTGATCTTCTCGGCGGCCGAGATCCCGTCCAGCACGGGCATCTTCACGTCGAGGATCACGAGGTCGGGCCGGTGCTCGCGGGCGAGCTCGATGGCCTGCTGCCCGTCACCGGCCTCGCCCACGACCGCGTAGCCCTCTTCCTCGAGCATCTCTTTGAGGTCGAGGCGGATGAGGGCTTCGTCCTCGGCGATGACGACGCGGGTCGTCAGCGGCGGGACGTGCGACTTGTTGTCGTCGTCGGCGGCGGGCTGGGGCGACTCGGGGGTGGTCACGGGGCTCCTCGTTCCGGGGCAGATGCTGCCCCTTGAGCCTACCTAGGGGCGGCGACGTGCGGTGACCCGGTACACTTCCGTGCAGCACCGGGCCGGGTTGGTGGAATGGTATACACGGAGGTCTCAAACACCTCTGCCTGAAAGGGCTTGCGGGTTCGAATCCCGCACCCGGCACACTGATCACCAAGCGGATGTTCACCTTCTCGTGAACGTCCGCTTTTGCTGCGCACCGCGACTCCCTATCACGCAGAGTGGCGGTGTGAACATGCACGGTATCGAGGTAAGGCAGAAGGCTCTCGCACTCCTCAGAGAGAGGGTGACGAATGCCGAGGTGGCCCGTCAGCTGAACGTGCCCAGCGGCACGCTGGGATACTGGCGCCACATGGACCGTGCCAGTCGCGGCGAATGCCCCGGCCGGCGAGGGGCGAAATGTCCCCGCTGCGACGGTCGCCCCCTGGACCACGCGGCCTACGCGTACCTGCTCGGGCTCTACCTCGGCGACGGCCACATCAGTCAGTACTCGACGCACAGATCCCCGAGCCTGATGATCACGCTCGACGATTCCTGGCCGGGCATTCAGGACGAGGCCGAAGCGGCGATGCGGGCTGTGTTCCCGGACAATGCCACGTGCCGGGTCCGCAGGACCGGCTGTCACAACATCAAGGTGTACTCGAAGCACCTCGCGTGTCTGTTTCCGCAGCACGGCCCCGGCAAGAAGCACGCACGCCGGATCGCGCTGGAACCCTGGCAGCAGCACGTGGTCGACGAACACCCGTGGGCTTTCGTCCGGGGCCTGGTCCACTCCGACGGCTGCCGGAACATGAACTGGACCACGCGCGTCGTGCGCGGCGAACGGAAGAGGTACGAGTACCCGCGCTACTGGTTCACCAATGTCTCGGACGACATCCGCCAGCTGTACACCGGAACCCTCGACCGTCTCGGCGTCGAGTGGAAGCACTGCACGCGCCATGGGAGGCCGTACAACATCTCCGTCGCCAAGCGCGCTTCTGTCGCCGCGATGGACGCGCATATAGGACCGAAGTACTGACGCCCCGCAGGGCGGGCCCCCAGGGGTGCGGGGGCCCTTGTCGTCGTGCCGCGTGGTGTGCGGTGTGCGGTGCGGGGCCCGGGGTCGCCGGGCCGCATCGGCGGTGTTACGCGTTGACGGCCTGGCCGGCGGCGGTGTCGTCCTCGCCGATGTGGTGGACGCGGACGAGGTTGGTGGAGCCGGCGATGCCGGGCGGGGAGCCGGCCGTGATGATCACGATGTCGCCCTTCTGGCAGCGGCCGATGCGCAGGAGGTGTTCGTCGACCTGGGCGACCATGGCGTCCGTGGAGTCGACGTGGGGGCCGAGGAAGGTTTCGACGCCCCAGGTGAGGTTGAGCTGGGAGCGGGTCGCCGGGTCGGGTGTGAAGGCGAGCAGTGGGATGGGCGAGCGGTAGCGGGAGAGGCGCTTCACGGTGTCGCCGGACTGGGTGAAGGCCACGAGGAACTTGGCGCCGAGGAAGTCGCCGATGTCGGCTGCGGCGCGGGCGACGGCTCCGCCCTGGGTGCGGGGTTTGTTGCGTTCGGTGAGTGGCGGGAGGCCCTTGGCGAGGATGTCCTCCTCCGCGGCTTCGACGATGCGGCCCATGGTGCGGACGGTCTCGATGGGGTATTTGCCGACGCTGGTTTCGCCGGAGAGCATGACGGCGTCGGTGCCGTCGATGACGGCGTTGGCGACGTCGGAGGCTTCCGCACGGGTGGGGCGGGAGTTCTCGATCATCGAGTCGAGCATTTGGGTGGCGACGATGACCGGTTTGGCGTTGCGCTTGGCGAGTTTGATGGCGCGCTTTTGCACGATCGGGACTTGTTCGAGGGGCATTTCGACGCCGAGGTCGCCGCGGGCGACCATGATGCCGTCGAAGGCGGCGACGATGTCGTCGATGTTCTCGACGGCCTGCGGCTTTTCGATCTTCGCGATGACGGGGAGGTGGCGGCCTTCCTCCTTCATCACGCGGTGGACGTCCTCGATGTCGCGTCCGCTGCGCACGAAGGAGAGGGCGATGATGTCGGCTCCGGTGCGCAGGGCCCAGCGGAGGTCTTCGATGTCCTTCTCGGAGAGTGCGGGTACGGAGACGGCGACCCCGGGGAGGTTGAGGCCCTTGTGGTCGGAGACCATGCCTCCCTCGATGACGAGGGTGTTGACGCGGGGTCCTTCGACGCTGGTGACTTCGAGGGTCACCTTGCCGTCGTCGACGAGGATGCGTTCGCCTGTGCTGACGTCGGTCGCGAGGCCGTCGTAGGTGATGCCGCAGGTGTGGCGGTCGCCCTGGACGGGTTCGACGGTGATGGTGAAGTCGTCGCCCCGTTCAAGGAGTACGGGTCCTTCACGGAAGCGCCCCAGGCGAATCTTCGGGCCTTGAAGGTCGGCGAGTACGCCGACGCTGCGGCCGGTCTCGTCGGAGGCTTTGCGTACGTGCTGGTAGCGCTCTTCGTGTTCGGCGTAGGTGCCGTGGCTGAGATTGAAGCGGGCGATGTCCATTCCGGCTTCGACCAGTGCCTTGATCTGGCCGTATGTGTCGGTGGCGGGGCCAAGGGTACAAACGATTTTTGCTCGGCGCATACGTCGAGCCTAGGGCTTACCAGTCAGTAGGTAATTGGCCGCACATGACTGTCCAACAACCTTTGCATGAAAGGTTATTGACAAGTGTTGAATTGTGCACGGGGGTGCTCTGATGAGCATTCACCCGGCCCGCTTCAGAGTTGGGGCGGAGTCATGACGAAGCGGGCGTTCACCAGGGCGTGGAGGGTCTGGCGCTGCGGTTCGAGGTCGAGGGCGGGGGCGTCCTCGGCCCTTTCGCTGCTCATGGACCGGCGGGTGAGGCCGCCGGCGAATCCCATCGGTACGGGGTGGGCCTCTTCCGCTCCGGGGTCGGCCAGTTCGACGAGGGCGGCGAGGTCGGCGCCGAGGGCCTGGGCGTATTCACGGGCGCGTTTGACGGCTTCCCGTACGGCTTGGCGGCGCACTTCGCCGTAGGCGGGCGAGTCGGGGCGCATGGCCCACCAGGGGCCGTCGACCTGGGTCAGTTCGAGGTCGGCGAGGCGGGTGGTGAGCTCACCGAGGGCGGTGAAGTCGGTGAGTACGGCGGTGAGGTGGACGCGTCCGTGGTAGGCGCGGACGCGCTCGCCGCGGCCGTGCCGGGTGAGTTCGGGGCTGATGGAGAAGGTGCCGGTTTCCAGCTTCTCGACCGCGTCGCCGTAGCTCTTGACGAGGTCGAGGGCGATGCCGTTGCGCCGGGTGAGGTCGTCGAGTGCGGTGCGGCGGTCCGTACCGCGGGCGCTGACGGTGATGCCGATGTGGGCGGTCTCGGGGTCGAACTCGAGGTGTGCTTCGCCCTGGACGGCGAGGCGGGGGGCCGCCGGGGTGCCGTAGGGGGCGGGGTGGCTCGCTGCGGGGTTCGTGGGTTCGTCGGTCACGCTCTCCACTGTCGCACCCGGGTGTGACAGCGGGCGGTCATCAGATCGAAACGTGTGAGGGGTGTTGCCGGTGTGGCTCGCTGGGCCAGAATCTACGCGCGTCACGTCGCGCCCCCTGAAGTCGCGACCAAAAAAGTCGCGACCAAGAGGGCGCGACCGCAGTTCGGAACGAGGAGACAAGAAATGCCGCTGAACCGTAGGACGTTCCTGGGCCGCTCGGCCGCCGCCGGTGCCGGTGTGGCCGTGGCCGGCGGGGCGGTGGCGGCGCCCGCCGCGGCCCACAGCCACGGCGGCGGCGACGGACGCCCGCCGAAGCGCTACTCCTTCACCGTCATGGGCACGACGGACCTGCACGGCAATGTCTTCAACTGGGACTACTTCACGGACAAGGAGTTCGACGACAAGGCGCACAACGACGTGGGCCTGGCGAAGATCTCCACCCTGGTGAACCAGGTCCGCGCGGAAAAGGGGCGCCGTAACACGCTGCTGATCGACGCGGGCGACACGATCCAGGGAACGCAGCTTTCGTACTACTACGCCAAGGTCGACCCGATCACCGCGCAGCACGGCCCGGTGCACCCGATGGCGCAGTCGATGAACGCGATCGGGTACGACGCGGCCGCTCTCGGGAACCACGAGT
Source organism: Streptomyces agglomeratus (assembly GCF_001746415.1). Classification (NCBI taxonomy): domain Bacteria; kingdom Bacillati; phylum Actinomycetota; class Actinomycetes; order Kitasatosporales; family Streptomycetaceae; genus Streptomyces; species Streptomyces agglomeratus. The sequence continues at coordinate 5,902,095 of NZ_MEHJ01000001.1, read as the reverse complement.
TCAACTACGGCATACCGGTGCTGCGGAAGTTCGAGGAGCAGTGCGACTTTCCGCTGCTCGGTGCGAACGCGCTGGATGCGAAGACGCTGCGCCCGGCGTTTCCTCCGTACTTCATGAAGAGGCTGCGTACGCCGCACGGCCGTGATGTGCGGGTGGCGGTGCTCGGTCTGACGAACCCGGGTATCGCGATCTGGGACAAGCAGAACGTGCAGGGGAAGATGACGTTCCCGGGTCTGGAGGAGCAGGCGGCGAAGTGGGTGCCGAAGCTGCGTTCCATGGGTGCGGATGTCGTCGTCGTGTCGGCGCACTCGGGTTCGAGCGGTACGTCGTCCTACGGTGACCAGCTTCCGTACGTCGAGAACGCGGCGGCTCTGGTCGCCGAGCAGGTCCCCGGTATCGACGCGATCCTGGTCGGGCACGCGCACACTGAGATTCCCGAGTACCTCGTGGAGAACAAGGAGACGGGCAAGAAGGTCGTCCTGTCGGAGCCGCTCAAGTGGGGGCAGCGGCTGACGCTGTTCGACTTCGACCTGGTGTGGTCGAAGGGCCGCTGGGTGGTGGAGAAGGTGGGCGCGAAGGTCCTCAACTCCAATACGGTCGCGGAGGACCCGGCGATCACGAGGCTGCTCGGTGACGAGCACCGGAAGGTCGTCGCGTACGTCAATCAGGTCATCGGTACGTCGACGGTGGCGATGACGACGGCGCAGGCGCCGTGGAAGGACGAGCCGCTGATCGACCTGATCAATCACGTACAGGCCGAGACGGTGAAGGCGGCGCTGGCGGGCGGGGCGTACGCGGGGCTGCCGGTGCTGTCGCAGGCGTCGTGTTTCTCCCGGACGGCGGCGGTTCCCGCGGGTGAGGTCACGATCAAGGACGCGGCGGGTCTGTACCCGTTCGAGAACACCCTTGAGGCGCGCCTGCTCACGGGTGCGCAGCTGAAGGAGTATGTGGAGTTCTCGGCGCGGTACTACGTGCAGACGCCGGCGGGGGCGCCGGTGGACACGTCGAAGCTGACGAACGCGGGGAGCATTCCGGACTACAACTACGACGTGGTGTCGGGTCTGACGTACGAGATCGACATCGCGAAGGCGGCCGGTTCTCGCGTGGTGAATCTGGCGTTCGAGGGGAAGCCGGTGGACCCCGCGGCGGAGTTCGTTCTGGCGGTCAACAACTACCGGGCGAGTGGCGGCGGGGCGTTTCCGCATGTCGCGGGCGCGAAGCAGTTGTGGGCGAATTCGGAGGAGATCCGGAACACGATCATCACGTGGGTGAAGGCGAAGGGGACGCTAAATCCGGCGGAGTTCGCGACGGTTGGCTGGAAGCTGACGCGGGACGGTGTGCCGGTGTTCTAGGGGTGCGGGTTCTTCGGGAGCGTTGTTCGAAAGTGCCGGACGGGCTTGATCTTCCCGTTGTACGGTCGTCGCGACCACAGGGGGCCTAGAGCTGGAGCGGGCGATGGGGAGCGGTATTCGCTACCGGGCCGAGCGGATCGCGCTCGCGCTCATGGCCACGGCCGGCATAGCGGTCCTGCTCGCCGATCTGCTCGGGTGGCTCGACAAGCTGGCTCCGGGTGGTGCGCTCCCGAAGATCACGTTGCTCATTCTGAGTACGGTCACCCTGTTCCTTCTGCTGGAGGTCGACCGTCTGAAGGTGCTCGACCATGTCGACGCGCAGCTTTCGAAGCTGGACATCGACGCGATCGCCCGCGAATTGAAGCAGGAGCACTACGGGGGCGTGATCCGGGTGCATCAGCGTTTCCCGGAGGCGGCGTTCACCGAAATGCTGGGGCGCACGGGTCATGAGGTGACCATTCTTCAGACGTGGATTCCGAACCTCCACCAGTTCCACGGTGAGTTGAGAAAGGCGATCGTCGACCGGCGGGTGCTGGTGCGGGTCCTGCTGTTGCATCCGCATTCGCCCGTGGCGCGGCTGCGGGACGAGGCGTTGCGTACCGTGCGGGATCCCGCGCAGGAGGAGGACGTGGAGCGGGGCATCGAGCGGTGCCTGTCGCTCCTGGGGTCGGTCTTCCACGACGTTCCGGAGGACGAGCGGGGGCGGCTCCAGGTACGCGTGTACAACTCGCTCCCGTCGGTTGCCGTGTTCAAGACGGACGAGCACTATCTGGTCAGTTCGTTTCTGCACGGCCGGCTCGCCATCGAGTCCACCCAGATCGAGATCGATGGCTGTGACACCGTGATGGGCAGGGAGGTCCAGGGCGAGCTGGACACGTTGTGGAGCATCGGCCGCACTGTGGATCTCCGTGACTGGCGCCAGTCGATCCGAAACATCAATCTGTGATCTGGGGGACGGAGGACGATCGTGCGGGAGCTGGACAGGTTCGAGGACGAACTGATCGAGCGGTTCAAGGGGCATCCGGTACTGGCGAACATCGCGTCGCTGGCGGAGGAGGACTTCGTCGCGATCCTGCTTCAGCGGCGGTTCGTGTCGCTGGCATTCACTCCGTCGTACGACCTGGCGATCGACCTGTTGCGCGACGAGGCGGGGCTGCGGATCGCGCGGAGCATTCTGCGGGAGGAGTACCCGGACAGCCACGGGAACACGCGCTCGCACCGTGAGGACATGAAGGACGATCTCCTTGAGCTCGGCGTTTCCCGCAGTGCTCTGGTGGGGTCGAGGCCGACGACGGCGACGAAGCGGGTCATCGAGGACACGTTCGAGCTGATCGCGGACGCGGGCGCTCATGCCCGCGCGGACCTGCGTCTGCTGACGATGCTGCGGTTCTGGGGCGAGGTGCTGGTCTCCGTCGAGTACGGGCGGCTGTGGGAGCGGATGGGGCCGCTGCTGACGCGCGACGGGGAGAACCGCTCCCGTTTCTACCACCCGCATTACGTGCACGACGCCAAGGCGAATTCGCTCGCGGCGGTGTCGCGGTTGTCGACGTCCCACTCCGACCGTCTGGCCACGCGGCTGAGCGAGTTGCTCGCCCGCGAGGAGTCGGCCGGCTGCTTCCGGGAGGTGGAGGAGCGGTCCCTCCGGCTGAAGGTGGACTTCTACGACCAGTTCCTGCCCGCCCTGGAGCGCGCCGGGGCCTGACCGCTACCACTCGCCGGGGCTCACCGCGCCCACGCGTCCGGGCTCACCGCGCCCGCTCGTCGGGCCTGACCGCGCCCGCTCCCCCGGTGCGCACGGCGGCGGCTAGCGGCCCTGGGCCAGTGGGGTGAGGGCCGGTTGCTGGGCGGGGACCCGGGGAGCTTCGCGGCGTTCGAGGCCGAAGCTGGTGAACGCGGTCCGGCGGGGCAGCGGGTAGGGGTCCAGGCCGGTGAGTGAGTTGAGGATCGTCGCGCTGCGCCACGCGGCGAGGCCGAGGTCGGGGGCCCCGACGCCGTGGGTGTGCCGTTCGGCGTTCTGTACGTACACGGAACCGGTGACGGCGGGGTCGAGGACGATGCGGAACTGGTCGTCGATCCGGGGACGGTCGGCGGCGTCGCGGCGGATGTAGGAGTCGAGTCCCGTGAGGAGCTGTCCCAGGGGGCGTTCGCGGTAGCCGGTGGCGAGGACGACGGCGTCGGTGGTGAGGCGGGAGCGGGTGCCCTGCTGGAGGTGTTCGAGGTGCAGTTCGACCTTGGTGGTGCCGACCCGGCCGGCGGTGCGTACGGAGACTCCCGGGGTGAGGACCGCGTCGGGCCAGCCGCCGTGGAGGGTGCGCCGGTAGAGCTCGTCGTGGATGGCGGCGATGGTGTCGGCGTCGATGCCCTTGTGGAGCTGCCACTGGCGGGGGCCGAGGTCGTCGCGTACGGACTCGGGCAGGGCGTGGAAGTACCGGCTGTAGTCGGGGGTGAAGTGTTCCAGGCCGAGTTTGGAGTACTCCATGGGGGCGAAGGCTTCGGTCCTGGCCAGCCAGGTGATCTTCTCGCGGCCCTCGGGGCGGGCGCGCAGCAGGTCGAGGAAGACTTCGGCGCCGGACTGGCCTGATCCGATGACGGTGATGTGTTCGGCGGCGAGGAGCCGTTGGCGGTGGTCGAGGTAGGCGGAGGAGTGGATGACGGGGACGGTGGGGGCTTCGGCGAGGGGCTTGAGGGGTTCGGGGATGTAGGGCTGGGTGCCGACGCCGACGGCGACGTTGCGGGTGTAGGCGCGGCCGAGGGCTTCGGCTTCGCCGTCGGCGTCGAGCTGGGTGAAGTCGACTTCGAAGGCGTCGCGTTCGGCGTTCCAGCGGACGGCGTCGACCTGGTGGCCGAAGTGGAGCCCGGGGAGGTGGTCGCTGACCCAGCGGCAGTAGGCGTCGTATTCGGCGCGCTGGATGTGGAAGCGCTCGGAGAAGTAGAAGGGGAAGAGCCGTTCGCGGGTGCGCAGGTAGTTGAGGAACGACCAGGGGCTGGCGGGGTCGGCGAGGGTGACGAGGTCGGCGAGGAAGGGGACTTGGAGGGTCGCGCCGTCGATGAGGAGGCCGGGGTGCCAGTGGAAGGCGGGGCGTTGTTCGTAGAAGGCGGTGGCGAGGCCGCCGTGAACACCGTCGGCGAGGGCGGCGAGGGAGAGGTTGAACGGGCCGATGCCGATGCCGATGAGGTCGTGTGGCTGTTCGGGTTCTTGGGGCCGGCGGGCGGGGGCGGCGGTCATCGGTGGGTGCTGCCTTCCGGGAGTGACAGGGGTGCCGGGTGGGAGAGGAGCGCGAGGAGTGCTTCGAGGTCCTTGCGGGTGGTGTGGGGGTTGAGGACGGTGGCTTTGAGCCAGAGGCGTCCGTCGGCGCGGGCGCGGCCGAGGACGGCGCGGCCGTGGGTGAGGAGGGTGCGGCGGATGCCGGCGATGTCGTCGTCCGTGGCGCCGGTGGGGCGCAGGAGGACGGTGCTGATGGCGGGCCGGTCGTGGAGTTCGAGGCCGGGGGTGTTCTCGACGAGGTCGGCGAGCTGGTGGGCGGCGGCGCAGGTGCGGTCGACGAGGTCGGCGAGTCCTCGGCGGCCGAGGGCGCGGAGCGTGACGGCGGTCTTGAGGATGTCGGGGCGTCGTGTCGTGCGCAGGGAGCGGCCGAGGAGGTCGGGGAGGCCCGCTTCGGTGTCGTCGTCGGCGTTGAGGTAGTCGGCCTGGTGGCCGAGGGGGGTGAGGGCGGCGGTGTCGGGTACGGCGAGGAGTCCTGCGGCGACGGGCTGCCAGCCGAGTTTGTGCAGGTCGAGGGTGACGCTGTGGGCGCGGTCCAGGCCGTCGAGGCGGGTCTTGTGCACGTCGCTGAACAGGAGTGGGCCGCCGTACGCGGCGTCGATGTGGAGTTCGGCGTGGTGGCGTGCGCAGAGGTCGGCGATCGCGGGGAGCGGGTCGATGCGGCCGGTGTCGGTGGTGCCGGCGGTGGCGGCGACGAGGAGGGGGTGGTGCAGGCGGGTGAGGGCTTCGTCGAGCGCGGTGAGGTCGATGACGCCTGCGGGGGCGGGGACGGCGACCGGTTCGGGGAGGCCGAGGAGCCATGCGGCGCGGGACAGTGAGTGGTGGGCGTTGGCGCCGTGGACGAGCTGCACGGGGCCGTGGCGTTCGCGGGCGAGGAGGAGGGCGAGCTGGTTGGACTCGGTGCCGCCGGTGGTGACGAGGGCGTCGGGTGCGGTGGCGTGGGGGTAGACCTCGGCGGCGAGCGTGCGGGTGACCTGGGCTTCCAGGGCCGAGGCGGCGGGTGCCTGGTCCCAGGAGTCCATGGAGGGGTTGAGCGCGGACGCGGCGAGGTCGGCGGCTGCGGCGAGGGCGAGCGGCGGGGTGTGGAGGTGCGCGACGCACAGCGGGTCGGCCGGGTCGGCGGAGCCGCGCGCGAGTGCGTGGACGAACGTACGGAGGGCTTCTTCGGCTCCTGTGCCGATGTCGGGGAGCACGGGCCCGGCGGTGTCCAGGAGCTGGCGCGTGACGGCGTCGGGTCCGCCGGCGGGCAGCGGGCCGCGACGGGCGAGGGCGCCTTCGCGGAGGGCGTCGAGGACGGTGTCGAGCAGGGGCCGCAGGGCAGCGGGCCCGCCTGCGCCGCCGGCGAGGGGCGGCAGGGGGTCGGCGGGGGGCGGCGTACTCATGCGAGGTCCTTCGGTGCGCTTGGCTGGCACACCAGCGTGTACAGGCATCAGCGGGCGCGTCCGGACTGCTCAACGATCTCAACCCGAAAGTGGTACTGCCGTGCGGGTGGGCAGAGTCGGGCGACGTGCAGCTGATATAGGGCGCGGTGGGTGGGGGCGGGGCCGCGCGGTGCGGTGGGCCGCGCGGTGCGGTGGGCCGCGCCCAGTTGCGCGCGGGGCGCCGGGCGGGCGCGGCGACCGTGGGAGGCGAGGGCCCGGCGGCCGGGGAGGCTAAGGCCGGGCCCCCGGGTGGGCGTGAGAGCCGGACCAGAGAGCCTGCTCCGGGGGCGGGACGCGAACCACCCCCGGAGCAGGACGGGCGCCGGCCCCCGGCGGCTCAGTTCCCCCGTACCGTCAGGGCTCGGCGCAGGTCGTCGAGCTGGTCCACGAGCTTGCGGCGCAGGGACGGGATCGGTTCGGCGTCGCGCAGGAAGTCCTCGCCGAGGCGCAGGGAGTCCTTGTCGACGGCGAACTGGGGGAAGGCGTAGCGGCCGGCGGCCTCGGCGATGGCGGGGCCGCGGCGGTCTGCGACGGCCTTGGCGTCGCGGTAGTAGCGGAGGACGTAATCGCTTGTGAGCGCGGTCTGTTCGGGCTGCCAGAAGCCCTGGGCGGTCGCGCTGAAGAGGTAGTTGGACAGGGTGTCGTCCTCGAACATGCGGGTCCAGGCCGCGGCCTTGGCCTCGGGTGTGGGCAGGGCGGCGCGGCAGCGGGCGGCGCCTTCCTGGCCGGTGGCGCTGGGGTCGCGGTCGAGTTCGGCGGCGATGGCGCTTTCGTCGGTGGCGCCGAGTACGGCGAGGCGGCGCAGGATGCGCCAGCGCAGTTCGGGGTCGAGTTCGGGGCCGCCGGGGACGCTGCCGGTGTGGAGCCATTCCTGGATGCCGTCGGGCTGGCTGGCGGCATCGATGAAGTGGCGTACGGCGGTCAGTCGCAGGCCGGTGCCGTTGCCGTCCTCGGTGCGGCGGATCAGGTCGCGGCAGATGTTCCGGAGGGTGGCGAGGGCCGCAGGGCGTTCGGCCGCGCCAAGGTAGCGGTCCGTGGCCTGGCCGTGGGCGAAGGCGAGTACTCCCTGGACGATCGCGAGGTCGGTTTCCTCGGGGAGGTGGGCGAGCGCGGTTTCGAGGTACTCGACCGGTCCGAGTTCGCCGTCGCGGACCATGTCGCGCAGCGTGTTCCACAGCACGGCGCGGGTGAGGGCGTCGGGGACGGCGGAGAGGTTGCGCAGCGCCGGTTCTTCGGACCGTTCGTCGAGGCGGATCTTGGCGTAGGTGAGGTCGCCGTCGTTGAGTACGACGAGCGCGGGGCGGCGGCCGGGGCGGCCCGTCGCGGATTCGCCCTGTGGTACGTCGACTTCGAAGCGCTCGCGCAGGATCAGGCTCGCGCCGTCGATGGGGTCGCGGTCGTACGCGCCGACGGCGAGGCGGTGGGGGCGGGTGCCCTGCTGGTCGACGGTGACGTGCCACATGCCGTCCGCCTCCGTGACGGCGGGGGTGAGGGTGTCGACGCCGGTGGTGCGCAGCCATTGGCCGGCCCAGGCGTGGACGTCGCGGTCGGTGGCGGAGGCGAGGTTGTCGAGGAAGTCGGCGAGGGTGGCGTTGGCGAACTTGTGGCGGGCGAAGTGGGTGTTGATGCCGGCCAGGAAGTCCTTCTCGCCGAGCCAGGCGACGAGCTGGCGCAGGGCGGAGGCGCCCTTGGCGTAGGAAATGCCGTCGAAGTTGAGCAGGGCGGACGCGGTGTCGGGGACGGCGTCCGGGTCGGGGGCGACGGGGTGGGTGCTGGGGCGTTGGTCGGCGTCGTATCCCCAGCCCTTGCGGGCGACGGCGAAGTCGGTCCAGGTGTCGGTGAAGCGGGTGGCTTCGGTGAGGGTCTGGTAGCCCATGTACTCGGCGAAGGACTCGTTGAGCCAGATGTCGTCCCACCACCGGAGGGTGACGAGGTCGCCGAACCACATGTGGGCCATCTCGTGGGCGATGACCATGGCGCGGGTCTGGCGTTCGGTGTCGGTGACGGCGGAGCGGAAGACGAACTCGTCGCGGAAGGTGACGAGGCCGGGGTTCTCCATGGCGCCGGCGTTGAATTCGGGGACGAACGCCTGGTCGTAGGAGTCGAAGGGGTAGGGCTCCTCGAACTTCTCGTGGTAGCGGTCGAAGCAGGCGCGGGTGATGTCGAGGATCTCGTCGGCGTCGGTGTTGAGGTACGGCGCGAGGGAGCGGCGGCAGTGGATGCCGAAGGGCAGGCCCGCGTGTTCGGTGCGTACGGAGTGCCAGGGGCCGGCGGCGACGGCGACGAGGTAGGTGGAGATGAGGGGGGTGGGGGCGAGTGTCCAGCGTCCGGCCCCCTGGTGGTCCGCGACGCCGTTGCCGAGGACGGTCCAGCCTTCGGGGGCGGTGACGGTGAGGGCGAAGACGGCTTTGAGGTCGGGCTGGTCGAAGGCGGCGAAGACGCGCTGGACGTCTTCCAGGAAGAGCTGGGTGTAGACGTACGTCTCCCCGTCGGTGGGGTCCGTGAAGCGGTGCATGCCCTCGCCGGTGCGGGAGTAGCGCATGTCGGCTTCGACGCGCAGCTCGTGCTCGCCGGCGGTGAGGCCGGTGAGGGGCAGGCGGTTCCCGGCGAGTGCTTCGGGGTCCAGGGGCTGTCCGTCGAGGGTGACGGTGCGCAGGGCGGCGGGCTTGAGCTCGACGAAGGTGTCCCCGGTCGTGCGGGCGGTGAAGTGGATGACGGTGCGGGAGTCGAAGGTCTCTTCGCCGCGGGTGAGATCGAGTTCGATCGTGTACCGGTGGATGTCGAGGAGCTGGGCTCGGGTCTGCGCTTCGTCGCGCGTCAGTACGGACATGGGGACATGCTGCCCGATGGGGTGCGGGTGGCACAGCGGGTCCTGGTACGTCGTGAGCCCCCTGCCGGAGCAGGCCGGGGGCCACCGGTGACCGCTTCTAGGACTTCGCGATCGTTTCGTGGTGGCGGATGACCTCCGCGATGATGAAATTGAGCAGTTTTTCGGCGAAGGCCGGGTCGAGTTTGGCGCTTTCCGCGAGTTCGCGCAGGCGCACGATCTGGCGGGCCTCGCGGGCCGGGTCGGCGGGCGGCAGCTGGTGCCGCGCCTTGAGGAGGCCGACCTGCTGGGTGCACTTGAAGCGCTCGGCGAGCATGTGGACGACGGCGGCGTCGATGTTGTCGATGCTGTCGCGCAGCCGGCCCAGTTCGGCGATGACGGACTCGTCGATTTCGCTGGATTCGCTGGAGGTCATGGTCAGCGAGCTTACGTCGGCCGGGTGGCGATGGTCGGTGGGTGTTCGGGATCTGGGATCCGGTGGCTCCAGCCGCCGTGGACGGTGCGGCCCTGCTGGTCCCGGAAGCGGACGGGCGCCGTGCCGACACGGCGGGTGAAGAGGCGGGAGAAGTAGGCGGGGTCGTCGTAGCCGACGCGGCGGGCGACGGCGGCGACGGGGAGCTCGGTGGCGGCGAGGAGTTCCTTGGCGCGGCCGAGGCGGATGCCGAGGAGGTAGTCCTTGGGGCTGCATCCGGCGGCCCTGCGTACGGCGGCGCGCAGCTCGGCGGGGGTCATGCCGTGGCGGGAGGCGTGCTCGGCGACGGACAGGGGCTGGAAGGCGTCGCGGGCGAGGGCCTGGAGTACGGGGTCTCCGTCGGCTCCGACGTCGGCGCGGGCGCGGCGCAGTGCGACGAGGAGTTCGTGGACGGCGGCGCCGGTCTCCACTTCGAGGAATGGGTTTCCGCGGCGTGCGGCGCGGGCGATGCGGCCGACGGCGGCGCGGGCGGCGGCGGTGTCGGCGAGGGGGACGACGGGGCGGTCGGGTTCTATGTAGCCGAGTTCGGTGTAGGTGGTGGTGGCGGGCCCGGTGAAGTCGACGAAGCTCTCGTCCCAGCCGGTGGCCGGGTCGGGGCCGTAATGATGCGGAACACCCGGTATCAGCCAGATGAGGGCGGGTGCGGTGACGGCGACGCGGCGCCCGTCGGGGTGCCGGTACCAGCCGGCGCCGGCGCTGACGACGACGGCGACGTGGTGGTCGAGGGTGCGGGGGCCGACGGCGGGCAGGGCTCCGTGCTGGAGGCCGACACCCAGGCAGACCAGCCCGAGCTTGTGGTGGGTGGGGCTGGGGGTGAAATAGCGCATCCAGGTGTGGTACATCCGCTTTGCTCCTCCCCGACCGCTCGTATGCGTTCCGTTGTGTCCAAACAGCGCTGATCTTTGTCCATGGACCGCTCGGCCGCCAGAGGGTGACGCTGAGGCGCTGTTGGTGGAGCGAGAGGCGGGACCGTGGCTGACTTCACGGTGGGTGAGTCGGACTTCGAGCTGGACGGGCGGCCGGTGCGGCTGCTGTCGGGGGCGTTGCACTACTTCCGGGTGCACGAGGGGCAGTGGGGGCACCGGCTCGCGATGCTGCGCGCCATGGGGCTGAACTGCGTGGAGACGTACGTTCCGTGGAACCTGCACGAGCCGGAGCCCGGGCGGCTGCGTGACGCGGGGGCCCTGGGCCGGTTCCTGGACGCGGCGCGGAAGGCGGGGCTGTGGGCCGTCGTGCGCCCTGGGCCGTACATCTGCGCCGAGTGGGAGAACGGCGGGCTGCCGCACTGGCTGACCGGTGCGCTCGGCACGCGCGTGCGCACGCGCGACGCGGAGTACCTGGCGCACGTGGAACGGTGGTTCGGGCAGTTGCTGCCGCAGGTGGTGGCCCGGCAGATCGACCGGGGCGGCCCGGTGATCATGGTGCAGGTCGAGAACGAGTACGGCAGCTACGGGTCGGACCAGGTGTATCTGCGGCACCTGACGGCGTTCCTGCGGGAGTGCGGGGTGAGCGTTCCGCTGTTCACTTCCGACGGTCCCGAGGACCACATGCTGACGGGCGGTTCGGTGCCGGGGGTGCTCGCGACGGCGAACTTCGGGTCGGGGGCGCGCGAGGGCTTCGAGACGCTGCGCCGGTACCAGCCGTCGGGTCCCCTGATGTGCATGGAGTTCTGGTGCGGCTGGTTCGGCCACTGGGGTGCGGAGCCTGTCGTACGGGACCCCGCGGACGCGGCGGCGGCGCTGAACGAGATTCTCCGGTGCGGCGCCTCGGTGAACATCTACATGGCGCACGGGGGCACGAACTTCGCGGGCTGGTCGGGAGCGAACCGTTCCGGGCGGCTCCACGGGGGCGAGCTCCAGCCGACCGTGACGTCGTACGACTACGACGCGCCGGTCGACGAGTACGGCCGTCCCACGGAGAAGTTCTGGCTGTTCCGCGATCTGCTGGCGCTCTACCAGGACGGCGGGGCGCCGCTGCCGGGCCTGCCGGCCGCGCCCGACGTGCTGGGTGAGCCGGTACGGGCCGGGATCACGCAGTGGGCGCCGCTCGGCGACGTACTGGAGGTGCTCGGTGGACCGGAGACCGAGCGCGCGATGCCGCCGACGTTCGAGGACCTGGGGGTCGACCGGGGGCTTGTCCGCTACCGGGTGGAGGTGCCGGGGCCTCGGCAGGCGTATCCGCTGGGCGTGACGGGGCTGCGGGACCGGGCGGTGGTGTACGTCGATGGGGTCCGGGCGGGGGTGCTCGACGGCGGGGCGGACGACTACGCGGCGCTGGAGGAGCCGGTCGCGGGGCCGGCTTCGGTGGAGCTGTGGGTGGAGTCGTTGGGGCGGGTCAACTACGGGCCGCGTGTCGCCGAGCCGAAGGGCATCACGGGCGGCGTTCTGCACGAGCGGCAGTACCTGCACGGCGTGCGGGCGCGGGGGCTGTCCCTGGACTCGTTCGAGGACGCGGGCGCGGTGGGGAAGGTCCCGTACCGTTCCCCGGAAGCGGGCGCGTCGGGACTGTTCCGGGGAACGTTCGAAGTCCGGGGTGCGGGTGACGCGTCGCTGAGGCTCCCGGGCTGGGAACGGGGCTTCGTCTGGGTGAACGGCTTCTGTCTGGGCCGGTACTGGGCGGTGGGCCCGCAGGAGTCGTTGTACGTTCCCGGGCCCGTTCTGCGGGAGGGTACGAACGAGGTGTGGGTGCTGGAGCTGGAGAGTTCCGGGGAGCGCTCCCCGGAACTCTCCTGACTGACGCCGTACGGCGGGGGGTCCGGTCCGTCCGTAGTAAGGACCGGCCCTCCTGGGCGCTGCCCCTTACACCTCGCGCTCCTTCACACCTCGCGTCCCTCTACACCTCGCGTTCCTCTACACCTCTCGGACTTCGAAGGTGTCAAGGACGAACTCCGCCGTCCCGTCGTCGCCGGTCTTGCGCAGCCCGACCCACGTCTCCCCCTGGGCGGGTGCGGTGAACTCGTAACTCAGCAGGGTGGGCCGCGTCGCGACGGGCAGCGCCTGGCGGTGGAGTTCCCGGGTCGCCGGTTCGTCGGCACCGGTGATCCACGCGTACTGCCCGGCCTTCTCGTTCTCGTAGCGGAAGGAGACCCGGTAGCGTCTGCCCGCGTCGAAGCGGACGGTGTGCTGCACGGTCCGGTAGACCAGTCCGTAGTTCTCGCCGCGCGACTTGAGCGATTCCGAGCCGTCGATGACGTCGTCGATCACCTTGCCGTTCCAGCCGCGCTGGGTGAACGGTGCGTGCCGCTGCGCGATGTGGGTGCGCGGGTCGGTGGAGCCGCCCGCGTCGCCCTTGACGAAGACGCCCCACCCCTGCGGCACGTTCTCGAAGTCCTCGAAGGCGACCGTTCCCGGCTTCGTGGTTCGCTTCGCGGGAACGATCCGGACGTTGTCGAAGCGCACCCGCGCGTCGCCCTCACCGGCCCGCAGAGCCAGGTCCACCCTGCCCCCGCCCTCCGGCACGGTGAAGTACGTGAACATCCGCTGGAAGCGGGTGTCGTGCTTGCGGTCCGCGGCGACGAGGTTGACGGCCGTGGAGGAGTCGGTCCAGTTCTCCGCGGTGGTCCCGTCGGCGGTCCGTACGGTGAGCGCCGCGCGCCGCCGCTCCCCCGCGGTCGCCCCGACCTCGACCTGTACGGACGCGGCGTACGTTCCGGGCGCAAGGCGCGCGAGGCGCTGTCCGACGGAGGCGGCGGCGCCCGCACCGATGACCAGTTCGTAGTCGCCGGTCGCGCTCAGTTCGACGGAGGCAGGCCCGCTCACGTCCCAGCCGGCCAGGGAGCCGGAGCTGAATCCCGGGTCGCGCAGCGGGGTGGCCTGCCCCCAGCGCGGGTCGGCGGCCGCCGGCAGCCGGGTGCGGTGGACGACGTACGGCTGCTTCGCCTCGGCGTCGATGGTGACCCTGCCAAGGCGGACGGGCACCTCGCGGACGTACTGCCGTCCCTGGTCGGTGAGCTTGTAGAGCGCCACCTTCGAGACGCCCGCCCAGCCGCGCGGCAGCTGCCAGCCGCTCCTGCCGCCCGCCGGGTTGTAGTGGTAGAGCCGGTGGGGGTCGGTGGCCTCGCGCGGCTCCCAGGGCAGCAGGTAGCGCCCGGCGTCGTACACGGTCCGCCCGTCGGTGGTGATGCGGCGCGTGCCGTCCGCGTCGCTCACGGATGTCTTCGTGGGGCCGAAGAAGGTGATCTCGTGTGCGGCCCAGGTCCTGACGGGGTACGCCTGGAGGTACTTGGCGGGCAGGCTGTCGGTCCAGATCTGCTGGTAGAAGGTGTTCCAGTCGGTCTTGTTGACCCAGCCCTCGAAGTTCCCGGTGCGCGGGATGCCGAGAAGGGTCGGCCACTTGTCGGCGAAGACGTCCTTCTGGTGGTTGCGGATGAAGCGGATCAGCTGGGAGTTGATGCCGCGCGAGGTGTCGCCGCCGTAGTCGGTCTCGGTGGCCCAGTGCGCCCACAGGGCCGAGCGTTCCAGGCCGTGGCCCCATTCGGTGGTGACCTGCCAGCCCTGTTCGCGCAGTGCCCTCTGCAACCGGTCGGAGGTCCAGCCGGACTCACGGAAGACGTCGATGTAGAGCATGTTCAGTGCGGGGTCCGTCTCGTCCCGCAGGTCCTGGAAGCGCTTGACGATGTCGCCGGACACCAGATCGCGCCGCTGGTCGATGCGGTAGCTCTGGTCGAGCCAGTCCCACTGTTCGTTGGTCTTGTCGACGAGCGTTTCCGAGAACGCGTGCGCGACGGGGTACGACTCCGTGGCGTTCACGTGAACGCCGAAGTCGCTTCCCCACGCGCGCCCTTCACGCATCAGGGTGTTGAGGTCGGCGAGACCCCCTGCGCGCTTGTTGTGGTTGCCCGCGTAGTCGGGGTGGGCGGAGTCGTGGCCTTCCGACTGGTAGCCCTTGAGGAGCGTGTACTGGCGCAGCCCGTCCGTCGCGAGACTGACGCGCTTGACGTTGTCGAGCGTCGCGAGGAACGGGTTGGTCGCCTGGCTGGCGAAGTTGAAAGGGATGTGCGGAACGACGCGCAGGTGCTGCTCGTCCGCGCCCAGCGGATTCACCATGATGTCGCGGAATGCGATGGCGGCGTCCTGCCAGTCCACGACGCCGTCGCCGTTGCGGTCACCGGTGATGACGACGGTGGCGTACGGGAGCGGTTCGGTGGCGTTCACGGGAGCGGTCGCGGCGCGGTGCGTCCACTGTCCGCAGGACAGCTGAGCCTTGACGTAACCCTCCCTCTTGAGGGTCTGCCGCCACAGCCGCCCGTTCTCCCAGGTGGTGCCGGCCGCGCTGTCGGGTTTGTCGTACGACGTGTTGGTCTCGACGGCGCCGCCGAGCCGGTCGTGGGCGACGACGGCGTACGCGCAGCCGAGCGGGGCGGCGTCGGGGACGGTGTCGGCCGCGGGCTTCACGAGCGTGTCGCCGCTCTTCGCCTTGTCGAGCTGGACACGGGCGGCGAGGAGTGCGGCGCCGGGCTGGTCGCTGCGTACGGACAGGAAGGCGAGTGAGGGGATCTGGAGGGTGCCGACGCGCAGTGCGGTGGTGTCGGTGATCTCCGTGACGCGCCAGTCGACCTGCCGGCCGGTGACGCGGATCTCCACGCGTATCTCGGTTCCGCCGTCGAAGGCCAGGGTGTACGCCGCCTGGTCGCCGTCGGCGCGGGAGCTCACTTCGGGGGTACGTGCCGTTCCGTCGATCAGCACGGAGGTGACCGGGTCCTCCTGCCCGTACAGCGTCGCGCCCGTGCGGCGGTCGGTGTACGAGACGATGCGCGGGAAGCTCGGGTCGACCCGTACCTCCAGTTCACGGGAACGCAGCACCGTCTCGGCCTCCGCCGCCAGGGCGACGGCGGACGGCCCGGCGAGGACGAGGCCGGCGCCGCCCGCCAGTGCGGTGGCGGCGGTCGCGGCGGTGGCGGCCACCACGGTCCTGCGGCTCGGTCCCGGGTCTTGTGCGTGCACGCTCGCTCTCCTGTCGCTCGTCGGCTGGTGTGCACGCCAACATGCGCCGGGAGGGACGGGTGCGCCCATGGACAAAGGAGGAGCGGGTGTTGGACTAACGCGTCCGGACCCGCCCCTCCGATGCGGTGCTTCAGCGCATCTGTACTTCAGCGCCTCAGCACTTCAGCGCGTGCCTCACAGTGTCGCCGCGGCCTTCTTGATGTCGGCGGCGAAGGTGGATACCTCGGTGTACACGCCCGGGTAGTCGGGCCGGGCGCAGCCGGTGCCCCAGCTGACTATGCCGACCTGTATCCAGGCCCCCGCGTCGTCCTTGCGGAACATGGGGCCGCCCGAGTCGCCCTGGCAGGTGTCGGTGCCGCCCTCCTCGACGAAGCCGGCGCACAGTTCCTCGGCGGGCACGAGTTCGTTCCCGTACGCCCTCTGGCAGGTGGCGTCGTCGACGAACGGGACCTTCGCCTTGAGGAGGTAGCGCTGCTGGCCGCCACCCTCGGTGGCCGCGCCCCATCCGGCGATGTCGAACGTGCCCTTGTTGTACGTGTTCGTGGTGGCGATGCCGAGGGTCGGCAGACTGATTGGCCTGGCGAGCTTGATCAGCGCCCAGTCCTTGCCCTTGCCGTTGTAGCCGGGGGCCTGGAGGACCTTGGTGGACTTCACCTTGATGGCGCTGCTGCTGCGCAGGTCGACCACACCGGCGGTGGCGGTGATGCCGGTGTTGTTGCCCGACCCGCTCACGCAGTGGGCGGCGGTCAGGACGATGTCCTGGGCGTAGAGCGAGCCGCCGCAGCCCATCGAGAGCCGGACCATGAACGGGAACTCGCCCTGGGCGGCGCGGGTTCCGCCGACGACGGGTGGCGTCGAAGCGGAGGCCGCGGACGCGCCGGCGGGCTGGAGGCTGACCGCGGCGAGGATCACTGCGCCTGCGGCGGCACATCTCTTGAAGGCACGCAGAAGGTTCTTCAACGAATTGCCTCTCGTGGGAAACCGTGGGGGGTCGTTGTGCTCACGCGCGGCGGACAGCACGCACACCAGCGAGAAACATGGCATGTGCCCGTCAAAGCGTTGTTGGATTATGCGGAGCGTTTCACCCGCTCGACAAGGGAGGCATTCCAGCCACAGCCCGCGCACCCGCCACAACCGGCCGTCGCCCGGCGGGCCGTCCACGGCCCGCCCACGGCCACGTCCACGGCCCGCCCACGGCCACGTCCATGGCCCGCCCTCGGCCCGTCCACGGCCCGTGCCGGTCCATCGAGCCCGTCCTGCGCCGCCGAATCGGCCTACAGTGGAGACCTGTTCACCGTCGTACCGGACGTGTGGGGGTGAGTTCTGACGTGACCAGCGGGAGCGAGGTCGTGCACGGCTACCCGCACCTGGCAACCGTGCGGTCCGCCCTCGCCGCGCTGCACAAACGGCTCTCGTACGACGGTGTGCACTCCTACGCCCCGAGCGTCCTCCCCGTCGACGTGGCCTTCTCCGACCAGGACGATCTCCACCTCGGCACCCAGCGCGTGGCCCGTGCCCTCGTCCACCACCTGCGGCTGCCGGACGCCCGCGTGATCGTGAGCTTCCGCGAGATGGAGCACGCCGCGAGCGTGGAGCTCGCGGCGGGGCCGGAGTACTTCATGGAGCTCAACGACCGCTTCAGGACCCACCGCAACGACATCGGTGCCGCCCTCGCGCACGAGATCACCCATGTGCTGCTGCACCGGCTCGGCCTCGCCTTCGCCGGCCGCCGCGACAACGAGATCCTCACCGACACGGTGACGACGTATCTCGGGGCGGGCTGGCTGCTGCTCGACGCGTTCCGGGAGGACGACGTGTCCAGCCAGAAGCTCGGCTACCTCACCCCGGAGGAGTTCGGGTACGTCCTGGCGAAACGGTCGATCGCCTTCGGTGAGGACCCCTCGCCCTGGTTCACCAGCGCGCAGGCGTACACGGCGTACACGAAGGGTCTCGCGCAGGCCCGCCGCGACGAGCAGCAGCCACCGCTGACCGCCGCCGGCTGGGCGGGGCGCCGGCGGTACGCCAAGGAGCGGCGGTACGCGCAGGAGAACAGCAGCCGTACCCACCACGGTTCCCCCTCCTCCGCGTCGTCCCCCGTGTCGTACGCCTTCGAGGGAGGAGGGCGCGACACGCTGCGCGTGTCGTTCCCGTGTCCGACGTGCCAGCAGCGCCTCCGCGTTCCCGTGAACGGCCGGATACGGGCGCGCTGCGCGCTGTGCCGCACGGTTCTCGAATGCGACACGTGAACACGCACACGTAGGGTCGCACCATGACGAACGATCCCGCGGCGGGTCCGCAGACACTGTTCGAAGCGGTGTACGAGGGCGGGGACGACTCCGTCGTACGGCTGCTGCGCTCCGGCGTACCGGCCGAGGCCACCGACGACGAGGGCGAGACCGCGCTCTACAGAGCATCCGTACAGAACCGTCCGGGCATCGTGCGACTGCTGCTCGCGGCGGGCGCCGACCCCGACCGGGCGAGCGGCCGGGAGGGCGGTGACCTGCCCCTGTGCGGCGCCGCGGTCGGCGGCCACACGGAGGTCGTGGAGGCCCTGCTGTCGGCGGGCGCGACGCCCGACCTGCGCGAGGCTCTGGGGTTCACCGCGATGGCGTGGGCCGTCCGCCAGGGGCACGCGGACACCGTCGAGACGCTTCTGGAGTACGGCGCCGATCCCGACCTGCCCGCTCCTGGTACGGAGGCGCCGCTGGTACTGGCCGCGCGGCGCGGGTCCACGGAGACCGTACGGGCCCTTCTGCGGCACGGCGCCGCCGCGCGGCAGGAGGCGCTGGAGGAGGCCCGGCGCTGGCTGGGAGTCGACGTGGAACAGGAGCTGCGTGCGGGCCTTCTGGCAACCTTCGCCGACGGGTCGGCCAGTGGCGAGGAGCCCGAGACGGTCACCAGTCTCGTCGAGGAGGACGGCGGGGTGACCGTCGTGGTGGAGCTGCTGCGGAACGGCAGGCCGTCGGCCGGAACGGAGCAGCAGACCGGGCACGCCGCGATCGCCACTCTCCTGGAGGAGCGGCTGGGCGTCCGTACCCCCTTCGAAGAGCTCGCCGAGCGGGCCCTGGGTGCGGGTGACCCCGGCCGGGACGAGTGGATGGAGTCGGTGGCCGCGCTGTGGAGGCGTGGTGACGAGGAGACGTTCCGGGCGGCGGCCGAGTGGTGTGCGAGCGGCGATCCGCTGCGGCAGGCGTTCGCCGCCGACGTACTGGCGCAGCTCGGCTTCGAGCAGGGCGGGAAGCCGTTCGCGGCCCGTGCGCTGCCGCTGCTGCGGGAGCTGGCACGTGAGGCGGGGGATTCCGATTCCGAGCTGGCCCAGGCGGCCGTGCTGGCGCTGGGGCACCACGGTGACCCCGCGGCCCTTCCCGAGATCCTGCGCCACGTCGGCCACCCCGACGCCGATGTACGTCACCGGGTCGCGCTGTCCCTCATCGGGCTTGTCCCGGCGGGTCACCAGGAGGGCACGGCGGCGCTGATCGCGCTCAGCGGTGACCCGGACGACGAGGTGCGCGACTGGGCGACGCTGGCGCTCGCCGGTCTCGACGCCGATACGCCGGAGGTCCGAGAGGCGCTGGCGGACCGCCTGGAGGACCACGATCCGGACACGGCGGCGGAGGCGGCACGCGGTCTGGCGGCGCGCGGTGACGCCCGCGCGGTCGACGCGCTGGCCCGGCTGCTGCGGGAAGAGGATCCGGAGGGGTACGCGTACGCGACGGCGGTCGAGGCACTGGAGCACGTGAAGGACGCCCCCACACGACGCCGCCTGGAACGCACGCCACCGCGCTACCGCTAGCGCGTTCGCGGGGGCGCGGGGCTGCGTGTGACGGCCGGGCTGCCCTGCCGGGCTGCTGCCCTGCCGGGCTGCCGGGCTGCCGACAGGGCCGCGGCCGCTCACCGGGCCCCCGGGGCGGTCACACGCCGCCCCGCGCCCCGTACACCTCCCCCGGTGTCGCGGACTCCGCCACCAGCTTCGACGCCGCTTCGCCCGCCTCCGACGGCGTCCACCGCGCACCCTTGTCCGCCGAGGGGCCGGGCCGCCAGCCCTCCATGACGGTGATGCGGCCCCCCTCCGCTTCGAAGACCCTGCCGGTGACCCCCGCCGACGCCGCCGAACCCAGCCAGACCACCAGCGGCGAGACGTTCTCCGGGGCCATGGCGTCGAACGCGTCGCCCTCGTCCGGCGCCGCCATCGTCGCCGCGAAGGTCCGCTCCGTCATGCGGGTACGGGCCGCCGGGGCGATCGCGTTCACCAGGACGCCGTAGCGGCCCATCTCCTCCGCCGCTACCAGCGTCAGCCCCACGATCCCCGCCTTCGCCGCCGCGTAGTTGCCCTGCCCCACGCTCCCCAGCAGGCCCGCCCCCGAACTGGTGTTGACGACTCGTGCCGCCACTTCCCGGTCCGCCTTCGCCTCCGCGCGCCAGTACCGCGCGGCGTACTGGAGCGGAAGGAAGTGCCCCTTCAGGTGTACGCGCACGACGGCGTCCCAGTCGTCCTCCTCCAGGTTGACCAGCATCCGGTCCCGCAGGAAACCGGCGTTGTTGACGAGGGTGTCCAGCCGCCCGAACGTCTCGACCGCCGTGGTGACCAGCGACGCCGCGCCCTCGGCCGTCGCGACGTCCGCGCCGTGCGCCACCGCCACCCCACCCGCCGCCACGATCTCCTCGGCCACGTCCCGCGCGGGGCCGGCCGACGCCCCGGCGCCGTCCAGTCCGGCCCCCAGGTCATTGACGACCACCTTCGCGCCCTCCGCCGCGAAGGCCAGGGCGTGGGCCCGGCCCAGTCCTCTCCCCGCGCCCGTGACGACGACGACGCGTCCGGCGCAGATTCCCGTGCGGGTGGTGTCGGTCATTCGGCTTCTCCTTGAGACGGGCGGATGTGTCGGATGTGGTGTCGGTGCGCCAGGTGCACCAGGTGCGTCAGGTGCGTCAGGTCTGTCCGGTGCGTCAGGTCTGTCTGGCGTGGGTGTTCGCGGTGGCCGCGCCGAGGAACGCCGGACGCTCCCCTCCCCCGTGGACGAGCAACGACGCGCCGCTCACGTACGCCGCCCGCGCGGACGCCAGGAAGACGGCGGCGTCGCCGATCTCCCCGGGTTCCGCGAGCCGGCCCGCCGGGACCGTCCGGCCGACGGCCGCGACGCCGGCCTCGTCGCCGTAGTGCAGGTGCGCGAGCCCCGTGCGGACCATGCCGAGGACGAGCGTGTTCACCCGCACTCCGGGCGCCCACTCGACGGCCATTGACCTGGCCAGGTTCTCCAGCCCCGCCTTGGCCGCCCCGTACGCCGCCGTTCCCGGCGAAGGGCGGGTCCCGCTGACGCTGCCGATCATGACGACCGAGCCGCCGGCCGCGCGGAGGTGCTCGTACGCCGCAACGGAGACCGTCAGCGGTGCGGTCAGATTGAGTTCCAGCACGCGCGCGTGGCGGGTGGCCTCGCCCTCGCCCAGGAGCCGGTACGGGGTCCCGCCCGCGTTGTTGACCAGAACGTCCAGGCGCCCGTACGTCGTGACTACGCCCGCGAAGAACTCCTGGACGGCCGCCCCGTCGCGCACGTCCAGCGGCCGGAACTCCGCCGCCCGGCCTGCCGCTTCCACCGCCTCGTCAGGTGGCCGGCGGGCGCAGACGACCACCCGTGCGCCCGCTGCCAGGAACGCGCGCGCGATGCCGGCGCCGACGCCGCGCGTGCCGCCGGTGACGACGGCGACCCTCCCGTTCAGTTCCATTCGCTGCTACCTTCCCCACCTAACAAATGTTTGGTGGAAAGGTAGCTGATCCGCTCATGGGTGTCTCCACCTCCAGCCCGGCAGGCCCGACAGGGCCGGACAAGGGCATCCGCGTCGTCACGGTCGACTTCCCGCCCGTCAACGCGCTTCCCGTACAGGGCTGGTACGACCTCGCCGACGCCCTGCGCACCGCCGGCCGGGATCCCGACGTCCGCTGTGTCGTGCTGGCGGCCGAGGGCCGGGGCTTCAACGCGGGCGTCGACATCAAGGAGTTGCAGCGCGACACCGGTCACGCCTCGCTCATCGGCGCGAACCACGCATGCGCCGAGGCGTTCGCCGCCGTGTACGAGTGCGAGGTGCCCGTCGTCGCCGCCGTGGGCGGCTTCTGCCTCGGCGGCGGCATCGGCCTGGCCGGCAACGCCGACGCGATCGTCGCGTCCGACGACGCGACCTTCGGCCTTCCCGAGCTGGACCGGGGTGCCCTAGGCGCCGCCACCCACCTCTCACGCCTCGTCCCGCAGCACCTCATGCGCGCGCTGTACTACACCTCGCGCACCGCCACCGCCGCCGACCTGCACGCCCACGGTTCGGTCTGGAAGGTCGTCCCGCGCGCCGAACTCCTGGGCGAAGCGCTCGCCCTCGCGCGCGAGATCGCCCGGAAGGACGGCAGTCTCGTACGGCTGGCCAAGGCCGCCATCAACGGCATCGACCCGGTGGACGTACGCCGCAGTTACCGCTTCGAGCAGGGCTTCACCTTCGAGGCGAACCTCAGCGGCGTCGCGGACCGCGTACGCGACACCTTCGGCAGTGCCCCCGGCACCACCACCCCCCAGGAGGACAGCCGGCCGTGACCGACAAGACGATGACGCCCGACGAAGCCGTCGCGCGACTCCACAGCGGCATGACCGTCGGCATCGGCGGCTGGGGTTCGCGCCGCAAACCGATGGCCCTTGTGAGAGCGTTGCTCCGTTCCGAGATCACTGATCTCACCGTCGTCTCGTACGGCGGTCCCGACATCGGCCTCCTCGCCGCCGCCGGCAGGATCCGCAAACTCGTCACCGCCTTCGTCACCCTCGACTCGATCCCCCTGGAGCCGCATTTCCGTACGGCCCGCCAGAGCGGCACCGTCGAACTCACCGAGATCGACGAGGCGATGTTCATGTGGGGGCTCCACGCTGCCGCCAACCGGCTCCCCTTCCTGCCGGTCCGCGCGGGCATCGGCTCCGACGTGATGCGCGTCAATCCGTCTCTCCGTACGGTCACTTCGCCGTACGAGGACGGGGAGGAGTTCGTCGCCGCACCCGCCCTGCGGCTGGACGCCGCGCTGGTCCACATGAACCGTGCCGACCGGCTCGGCAACGGTCAGTACCTCGGCCCGGACCCGTACTTCGACGACCTCTTCTGCGAGGCCGCGGACACCGCGTACGTCTCCTGCGAGCAAGTGGTCGAGACGGCGGAACTGACGAAGGAGGCGCCGCCGCAGAGCCTGCTCCTCCAGCGCCAGTACGTCACCGGCGTGATCGAGACGCCGAACGGCGCACACTACACGTCCTGCGCCCCCGACTACGACCGCGACGAGGCATTCCAGCGGCTGTACGCCGCCACCCCCTGGGCGGAGTTCGCCGAGCGCTTCCTGTCCGGCGACGAGAAGGCATACCAGTGCGCCGTGCACGCCTGGCACGAGGAGCAAAGGTGACCACCCCACACAGCCCAGCAGCCGAAACCGAAGCCGCAGCCGCAGCCGGCGCAGCGGACACATCCGCTCCCGTCACCCGCGCCGAGTACTGCGTGATCGCCTGCGCCGAGACCTGGCGCGACAACGGCGAGATCCTCGCCAGCCCCATGGGCACGGTCCCCGGCATCGGCGCCCGCCTCGCGAAGCACACCTTCTCCCCCGACCTGCTGCTCACCGACGGCGAGGCCCTGCTGGTCGCCCTCGACGGGACGCCGGAAGGGTGGCTCCCGTACCGCCGTCACCTCGCCATGGTCACCGGAGGCCGGCGCCACGTGATGATGGGCGCGAGCCAGATCGACCGCTTCGGCAACCAGAACATCTCCTGCGTCGGCGACTGGCGGCAGCCCTCCCGACAGCTCCTCGGTGTACGCGGAGCCCCCGTCAACACGCTGAACAACCCGACGAGTTACTGGATCCCCCGGCACTCGCCCCGCGTCTTCGTCGACCGCGTCGACATGGTGTGCGGCGTCGGCTACGACAGCGCGGCGGCCGCCGGTCCCAGCGCGCGCCGCTACCACCGCATCCCGCGCGTCGTCACCGGCCTCGCCGTCCTCGACTTCGACACCGCCGACCACTCGATGCGCCTCGCCGCCCTCCACCCCGGCGTCACGGCCGCGCAGGTCCAGGAAGCGACGGGCTTCGCCCTCACCGTCCCCCGGGACGTGCCGTACACCCGCGAGCCCTCCGCCGAGGAACTCCGCCTGATCCGCGAAGTCATCGATCCGGACGGCCTGCGCGACAGGGAGGTGGGGAGCTGATGGAGACGGCGCTCACCACTCTCACCGGCGTCGCGCACCCCATCGTCCAGACCGGCATGGGCTGGGTCGCGGGCCCCCGCCTCGTCTCGGCCTCCGCCAACGCGGGCGCCCTCGGCATCCTCGCGTCCGCGACGATGACCACCGGGCAGCTCCGTGACGCCGTACGGGAGGTCAAGTCCCGTACGGACGCACCCTTCGGCGTCAATCTGCGCGCCGACGCGAGCGACGCGCGGGCACGGATACGGATCGTCATCGACGAGGGCGTGAAGGTCGCCTCCTTCGCGCTCGCGCCCTCCAGGGACCTCATCGCGGAGCTGAAGGACGCCGGTGTGGTCGTCATCCCGTCCATCGGCGCGCGCCGGCACGCGGAGAAAGTCGCGGCGTGGGGCGCGGACGCGGTGATGGTGCAGGGCGGCGAGGGCGGCGGCCACACCGGAGACGTGGCGACCACCGTCCTGCTCCCCCAGGTTGTCGACGCCGTGGACATTCCGGTGATCGCCGCGGGTGGCTTCTGCGACGGCCGCGGCCTCGTCGCCGCACTCGCGTACGGCGCTGCGGGCATCGGGATGGGCACGCGTTTCCTGCTCACCTCCGACTCGACGGTCCCGGACGCGGTCAAGGCCCGGTACCTGGCGGCGAGCGTGCAGGACGTCACGGTCACGACGGCCGTGGACGGGCTCCCGCACCGCATGCTCCGCACGGCCCTGGTCGACTCCCTCGAAGACTCGGGCCGTACGAGGACGCTGGTGCGGGCAGTGCGCCACGCGACGGAGTTCAAGAAGATCTCCGGCCTCGGGTGGGCCGCGATGGTGCGCGACGGCCTCGCCATGCGGCACGGCAAGGAGCTGACCTGGAGTCAGGTACTGCTGGCCGCCAACGCACCGATGCTGCTCAGGGCGTCCATGGTCGACGGCCGCACGGATCTCGGCGTGATGGCGTCCGGGCAGGTGGCGGGGCTGATCGGCGACCTGCCGTCCTGCGCCGAACTGGTGGCACGTGTCATGGCCGAGGCGGACCAAACCCTCGAACGACTCCAGGCCCCCAGGACCTCACCCGCCACATCGCACGGCACACCGCTAGGCACACCCCTCGCCACATCGCACGGCGCTCCCCCCGGCACCGCACCCAGCGCTTCACCGGGCACGTCCCCCGGCACAACGCCCAGCAGCACGCCCAGCAGCACGCCCAGCACCCTGCCGACACCAGGGTGACTCCGTCTCCTCACAGGAGTGATCAGATGAGCCGTACCCGAACCCGCCTCGGCCTGGCGACCGGAGCGGTCGTCTCCGCTCTCGCGATCGGCTGCCTTCCCGCATCGGCCTTCGCCGTACCCGAGACGGCCACCACCAGCGCCGTCGCGCAGGGGGAAACCGCCCGCCGGATACCGCTTCAGGGCGCGATCAACGTCCGTGACCTGGGCGGCTACCGCACCTACGGCGGGCAGGAGGTGCGGTACGGACAGGTCTACCGGGCCGACGCGCTCAGCAAGCTCACCGACTCCGACGTCGCCGCGCTCGCCCGGCTCGGACTGGCGAAGGTGGTCGACTTCCGGGTCGCCGCGGAGATCCAGTACGACGGTGCGGACCGGCTCCCGGCCGGCCTCACGCCCACGTCCCGGCCGGTCACCGACAACGGCCTGTTCGCGCGGCTGATGACCGCCATCGGCTCCAGAGACCCGGTCAGACAGGAGGAGTTGCTGGGGGACGGCAGGGCGGCGGCGTTCATGCGGGACGTCTACCGTACGTTCGTCACGTCCCCCGAGAACCGCGCGCGGTTCGCCGAGACCCTGCGCGACATCGCGGACAGCGACCGCCGCTCACCGCTGCTGTACCACTGCACGGCGGGCAAGGACCGGACGGGCTGGACGAGTTACGTACTGCTGCGGGCGCTCGGTGTACCGTCGCGCACGGCGGAACGCGACTATCTGGCATCGAACACATATCGCGCGGCGCACGACGCCAAGGTGCGTGACGGGCTGAAGCAGTCCGGAATGATGCAGAACCCGGATCTGCTGATTCCGCTCCAGGAAGTACGGCTGGAATACCTTGACGCGGCGCTGGAGCGGATGAAGGCGGAGTACGGCGGCTTCGACCGCTATCTCACGCAGGGGCTGGGCCTGGACCGCCGTACGCTCGCGAAGCTGCGGGCGGGACTGCTGCGCCATTGACGCGCATTACCGAACTCGCATTACGCAAAAAGGCCGTCCGGGCCCGGGACTTACTTGCCCCGGGCCCGGACGGTACGCGGTGAAGAGCGGAAGCAAGGAACCTCCCACAGGACGGCCCCACAGGACACGCCCCGCAGGACGGCCCGCATGACGCCGCCGTCCCCCGCCCTCGCTTTGCGCCGCGGCAGTTCTACGCCGCCGCGCTCCGGCTGCCGCCCTGGGAACGTCCCCCGCGCCCACGGCCACGCCCGCCACCGGCCTGCGCGCGCTCGCCCTGCGGCGCCGGGCGCCCAGCGGCCTGCCCGCGCCCACCAGCGCCACCCCGTCCACGCCCGCCGGCACCGGCACTAGCACCAGCACCAGCACCAGTCTTCGTACGACCGCCGGCGCCGCCCTGGGCTCGCTCGCCCTGCGCGCGGCCGCCACCCTGCGTACGAGCGCCTCCACCCGTACCACCGGCACCGCCCGCACCACCGCGACCCGCGCCGCCACCGCGCCCGCCGCTCTGCTGCGGACGGCGCTTCGGCTTCGCGGAAGCCTGCTGCTGCTGCGGGACCTCGATCACGATGGCGACGCCCGAGGGCTCGCGCGCACCGGTGATCCGGGTCAGCTCGTCGTCGCTGGACTTGACCCGCGCGGTCTGCGGGACGATGCCGGCGGCAGACATGAGCTGCGTCATCTCCCGCTTCTCGTCGGGCAGCACCAGCGTGACGACACTGCCGGACTCGCCCGCGCGGGCGGTACGGCCGCCTCGGTGCAGGTAGTCCTTGTGGTCGGTCGGCGGGTCCACGTTGACGACCAGGTCGAGGTCGTCGACGTGAATACCGCGGGCCGCCACGTTGGTCGCCACCAGCGCGGTGACCTGCCCGGTCTTGAACTGGTCGAGCGTCCGGTTGCGCTGGGGCTGCGAACGGCCGCCGTGCAGCGCCGCCGCGTAGACGCCGCTGGCCAGCAGCCGCTTCGCGAAGCGGTCCGCCGCGCGCTTGGTGTCGACGAAGAGGATGACCCGCCCCTCGCGGGCGGCGATGCGCGTGGCGACGGCCTTCTTGTCGGTCTCGTCGGCGACGTACAGCACGTGGTGCTCCATCGTCGTCACCGCGCCCGCCGACGGGTCGACGGAGTGGACCACCGGGTCGGTCAGGAACATCCGTACGAGCCGGTCGACGTTCCGGTCGAGCGTCGCCGAGAACAGCATCCGCTGCCCGTCCGGCTCGACCTGCTTCAGCAGCGCCGTGACCTGCGGAAGGAAGCCCATGTCGGCCATCTGGTCGGCCTCGTCGAGGACGGTGATCGACACCTGGCCGAGGTCCGCGTCACCGCGCTCGATGAGGTCCTTCAGGCGGCCGGGAGTGGCGACGAGCACTTCCGCGCCGCGCCGCAGCGTGTTCGCCTGCTTGGTGATCGACATGCCGCCGACGACCGTGGCCATCCGCAGGTTCACGGCCGTGGCGTACGGCGTGAGCGCGTCGGTGACCTGCTGTGCCAGCTCGCGCGTGGGCACCAGGACCAGTGCGAGCGGCGCGCGGGGCTCGCAGCGGCGGCCGGCCGTGCGGGCGAGCAGTCCGAGGCCGAAGGCGAGCGTCTTGCCGGAACCGGTGCGTCCGCGGCCGAGGATGTCGCGGCCCGCGAGCGTGTTCGGCAGGGTCGCGCCCTGAATGGGGAAGGGCTCGGTCACACCCTGGGCCGCCAGGGTCTTGAGCAGTGCCGCGGGCATGTCGAGATCGGCGAAGTTCTCGACGGGCGGCAGCGCCGGGGTAATCGTCTCCGGCATAGCGAATTCACCCTGCACAGGCGTGGCCCTGCGGGCGGGACCCTTTGCGGGGGCCTTGCCGCGGGCGGGCTGCGCGGAGCGGTTGCGGGCGGGACGCGCGGAGCGTGCGGTGGCGGCGGCCGGGCGTTCGGAGCGGGTCATTCAGGTTTTGCCTTCCTGGAAACAAGCACAAGCCGGGGCCCGCACCTTCACGGTGCGGGCCCCGGCTGGCGAGGTATCGCGTCGGCGAATTAGGCCGGGACGATGTTCTCCGCCTGCGGGCCCTTCTGGCCCTGCGTGACGTCGAAGGAGACCTTCTGGCCCTCCTGGAGCTCACGGAAGCCCTGGGTGGCAATGTTCGAGTAGTGAGCGAAGACGTCAGCGCCGCCGCCGTCCTGCTCGATGAAGCCGAAGCCCTTTTCCGAGTTGAACCACTTCACGGTTCCAGTAGCCATGTCATTCTCCTAAAAAACTGGGGCAGATCCGGAAATCCGCACTGTACGGATTCCACGTCGCCGCAATGAGCCCCATCCGGAGAACCGGAAAACAAAATGCGCCTGAGGAAGCATTCCCGTCAGGCGCACATAATGTTTATGGGTACCAAAACTGCAACTCGCCCACTCTAACACGATGGCGCCGGAGCACCAGCCCCTGACGGCAGGAAGATCGCCGTACGGAGGAACGGCTTGCGGCTCGCGGTGAACGTACCGGCGAGCCCCTCAGAGGCGTTCGATGATCGTGACGTTCGCCTGGCCGCCGCCCTCGCACATCGTCTGGAGGCCGAACCGGCCCTCTGTGCGCTCCAGTTCGTGCAGCAGCGTCGTCATCAGCCTGGCGCCGGTCGCACCCAGGGGGTGGCCGAGTGCGATCGCGCCGCCGTTGACGTTGACCCGGGCGGGGTCCGCGCCCGTCTCCTTCAGCCAGGCGAGCACGACCGGTGCGAACGCCTCGTTGATCTCGACCAGGTCGATGTCGTCGATCGTCATGCCGGCCTTCTTCAGTGCGTACGCCGTCGCCGGGATCGGCGCCGACAGCATCCGGATCGGGTCTTCGCCCCGCACCGACAGATGGTGGATACGGGCGCGCGGCGTGAGCCCGTGTTCGGCGACCGCCCGTTCGGAGGCGATCAGCATCGCCGCGGCCCCGTCCGAGACCTGCGACGAGCACGCCGCCGTGATCGTGCCGCCCTCCACCACCGGCTTCAGCCCCGCCATCTTCTCCGGCGTGGTGTCACGGCGCGGCCCCTCGTCGACCGTCACGTCCCCGTACGCCACGGTCTCCCGTTCGAAGCGGCCCTCGTCGATCGCGCGCACCGCGCGCTGGTGCGACAGGAGGGCGAACTCCTCCATGTCGGGCCGCGAGATGCCCCACTTCGCGGCGATCAGCTGCGCCCCGTGGAACTGGTTCACGGGAAGGGAGCCGTACCGCGCCCGCCAGCCCTCCGATCCCGCGAACGGGCCCTCGGTGAGGCCCAGCGGCTCCGCTGCCTGCCGGGACGCGAAGGCGATCGGGATCTGCGTCATGTTCTGGGTGCCTCCGGCGACCACGAGGTCCTGGGTCCCCGACATCACGCCCTGCGCCGCGAAGTGCACCGCCTGCTGCGAGGAACCGCACTGCCGGTCGATCGTGACCCCGGGCACCTCCTCGGGCAGTCCTGCCGCCAGCCATGCCGTACGGGCGATGTCGCCGGCCTGCGGGCCCACCGTGTCCAGGCAGCCGAAGACGACGTCCTCGACGGCTGCCGGGTCGATGCCGGTGCGCGACACGAGGGCCTTCAGGACGTGCGCCCCGAGGTCGGCCGGGTGGACGGCTCCGAGGCCCCCCTTGCGTCGGCCGACAGGGGTGCGTACCGCTTCGACGATGTATGCCTCGGCCATGGCTGCTGCTCCTTCGTATGACGAACGTCCGACAAGCTGTTCACGTACGCAGAGCGATGCCGTCCAGGACCATCGACAGGTACTGGCGGGCGATCTCCTCGGGGCTGTGCAGGCCGCCCGGCCGGTACCAGGACGCGGCGACCCAGACGGTGTCGCGGACGAATCGGTAGGTGAGCCGGATGTCGAGGTCGGCGCGGAAGACCCGCGCCTCCACCCCGCGTTCCAGCGTTCCCAGCCATGCCTTCTCGAACTTCTGCTGCGAGTCGGCGAGGTAGTGGAAGCGTGGCTGCGTCGACAGGTGCCGGGATTCCTTCTGGTAGATCGCCACGGCGTCGCGGTGACGGTCGATCTCCCGGAAGGACTCGGTGACGAGCGCCTCGATGGTCTCGCGCGGCCCGAGGCCCGCGGCGAGCACGGCGTCGTATCCCTCCCACAGCTCGTCGAGGAAGGTCGACAGGATCTCGTCGAGCATCGATTCCTTGGAATCGAAGTGGTAGTAGAGGCTGCCCGCGAGCATGCCCGCCGCGTCCGCGATCTTGCGGACGGTGGTGGCGTTGTAGCCCTGGGCGGCGAACACCCCGGCCGCCGTGCCGAGGAGTTCACGGCGCCGCTCGGGTGAGGCGGTCACCTGGTTCTTCTTCTTGGCGGGCACGTTGTCAGACACGTTGTTAGGCACGCTGCCATTGTCCGCCCCGGGCGCGCCTAGGCACGCTGGCTGCTGACGGAGACGGTCTCGCCGGTCATGTACGAGGAGTAGCCGCTGGCGAGGAAGACGATGACGTTCGCGACCTCCCAGGGTTCGGCGTACCGCCCGAACGCCTCGCGCTCGGTGAGTTCGGCGAGCAGCTCGGCGGAGGTCACTTTCACCAGGTGCGGGTGCATGGCCAGGCTGGGGGCGACGGCGTTGACGCGCACGCCGTACGCCGCCGCCTCCACCGCGGCGCAGCGGGTGAGTGCCATGACTCCGGCCTTGGCGGCGGCGTAATGCGCCTGGCCGGTCTGGGCGCGCCAGCCGACGATGGAGGCGTTGTTGACGACGACGCCGCCCCGCCCGGCCGTCCGCATGGCACGCAGGGCCGCCCTGGTGCAGCGGAAGGTGCCGTTCAACGTGACGTCGATGACCTTGGACCACTGTTCGTCGGTCATGTCGGTCAGCTCGGCCGTACCGCCGAGGCCCGCGTTGTTGACGACGATGTCCAGGGCGCCGTGTTCGCGTACGGCCAGGTCGAAGAGGGCCCGCACCTGCGCCTCTTCGGTGACGTCGCAGGGCAGGGAGGCGACGTTCGCGGCGCCGAACTCCGCTGCGAGCGCCTTCTCGGTCTCCGCCAGGCGGCGGGCGTGGGCGTCACCGATGAGGACGCGCGCCCCCTCCTCCAGGAACCTGCGCGCGGTCGCTCCGCCGATGCCCGCGCCGGCGGCCGCGGTGACGACGGCGGTACGCCGCCTGAGCAGGCCGTGCCCCGGAACGTACTCGGGGCGTGGGGCGCGGGACTCCTCGACGCTGCTCATGGCCGTACGGTAACCTACCAAACACTTGTTAGGGAAGGATGCGCTGATGCCCACTGCTCCCCAGGAAGCGGAAGAAGCCGGACACCCCGTGCTCTACGAGCGCCGCGGCCCGCTCGCGTACATCACCCTCAACCGCCCGCGCTACCGCAACGCCCAGAACTCCGCGATGACCTACGCGCTGGACGGCGCCTTCTACCGCGCGGCGGAGGACTCCGACGTGAAGGTGATCATGCTGGCCGGAGCGGGTGAGCACTTCTGCGCCGGTCACGACATCGGCACGCCGGAGCGCGACGCCCATCTCCCGTTCGAGCGCAGGGCGGGCCTGTGGTGGGACCACTCCGACAAGCAGGGCGCCGAGTCGCGCTTCGCACGGGAGTCGGAGGTCTACCTGGGGATGTGCCGGCGCTGGCGCGAACTGCCCAAGCCGGTCGTCGCGTGCGTCCAGGGAGCGTGCGTCGCGGGCGGGCTGATGCTCGCCTGGATCTGCGACCTGATCGTCGCTTCCGAGGACGCGTTCTTCGCCGACCCCGTGGTGCGGATGGGCATTCCCGGGGTCGAGTACTTCGCGCATCCCTGGGTGATGCCGCCGCGGATCGCCAAGGAGTTCCTCTACACGGGCGACCGGATGTCCGCGCGCAGGGCGTACGAGGTGGGCATGGTCAACCGCGTCGTGGAGCGGGCCGAACTCGCGGAACGCACCGGGGAACTGGCCCTTCGGATCGCCGCGATGCCGCGTCTGGGGCTCGCCCTCACCAAACGGGCCGTGAACCAGGCGGAGGACCTCCAGGGCATGCACGCCGGCATGGACTCGGTGTTCGGACTGCACCACCTGGCCCACGCCCACAACGCCGAGACGGCGGCGGATCCGCTCGGCGGGATGGACGTGTCCGCGATGAAGCGGGCGAGCACCTGATGGACCTGCTGCACACCTTCGAGGAGGACGCCTTCCGCGACGAGGCGCGGGCATGGCTCGCGGAGCACGTCCCCGCCCGGCCGCTCCCCTCCCTGGAGACACGGGAGGGTTTCGCCGCCCACCGCGCGTGGGAGGCACGGTTGCACGCGGACCGCTGGTCGGTGGTGTCGTGGCCGCGGGAGTACGGCGGCCGGGGCGTCGACATCTTCAAGTGGCTGGTCTTCGAGGAGGAGTACTTCGCGGCGGGCGCCCCTGGGCGCGTCTCGCAGAACGGCATCAACCTCCTCGCGCCGACGCTCTTCGACCACGCGACCGCCGAGCAGCGGGCCCGTGTCCTGCCGCCCATGGCGAGCGGCGAGGTGATCTGGGCCCAGGCATGGTCCGAACCGGAGTCGGGCTCGGACCTGGCCTCGCTCAGGTCCCGCGCCGTGCGGACGGACGGCGGGTGGCTGCTGTCGGGGCAGAAGACGTGGTCGTCGCGGGCGGCCTTCGCGGACCGGGCCTTCGGGATCTTCCGCACGGATCCGAAGGCGCCGAAGCCCCACCAGGGCCTGACCTACCTGATGTTCGACCTGCGGGCGGACGGGGTCACGATCCGCCCCATCGGCCGGCTCGACGGCAAGCCCGCCTTCGCCGAGATCTTCCTGGACGAGGTGTTCGTACCCGACGAGGACGTCGTCGGAGAGCCGGGGCAGGGCTGGCGGATCGCCATGTCGACGACGGGAAACGAACGCGGTCTGACGCTGCGCTCTCCCGGCCGTTTCCTCGCCGCCGCGCAGCGGCTCGTACAGCTGTGGCGTACGTCGGGGGATCCGGCGGACACGGCGCTGCGCGACCGGGTGGCGGACGCCGTCGTCGGGGCCCGCGCCTATCAGCTGTTCACGTACGCCAACGCTTCACGCTTCGCGGCGGGGTCGGTCATCGGAGCGGAGGCCAGCCTCAACAAGGTCTTCTGGTCCGACTACGACATCGCTCTGCACGAGACCGCGCTCGATCTGCTGGGCGCCGACGGGGAACTGGCGCAGGGCGAGTGGGCAGAGGGCCATGTGTTCTCGCTCGCCGGACCGATCTACGCGGGCACGAACGAGATCCAGCGCGACATCATCGCCGAGCGGCTGCTCGGCCTCCCGAAGGGCCGCCGCTGATGAGGTTCCTGCTGACCGAGGAGCAGGCCGCTTTCGGACGTTCCCTGGAAGCGATGCTGACGGCCGCTGACACGCCGTCGGCCGTACGGGCGTGGGCGGCGGGAAACGCCGTTCCCGGGAACGCTCTGTGGGAGCGGCTCGCCGGGGCCGGCGTCTTCGCGCTGGCCGTTCCCGAGACGTACGGGGGGATGGGGCCGCTGCCGGTCGAACTGGCGGTGGCGTGCGTGGCGGTCGGACGCCACGCCGTACCCGGCCCGGTGGTGGAGACGGTCGCGGCCGCCGCCCTGCTGGCCGGGCTCGCCGGGCAGGGTGAGGACGGGCCCGCGAAGCGGCTGCTGCCGGCCCTGTCCTCGGGCGGGGCGCGCGCGACGCTGACGCTCCCGGACGGCGGCCCGTACGCGCTGGACGCCGATACGGCGACGTACCTCCTGACCGTGCGCGGCGACGAGCTGCGGCTTGCTCCCGGGTACGGCGCGCTCCACGCGTCGGCGGATCCGGCGCGACGGCTGTACCGGCCCGAGGCGGGCGGTGAACTGCTCGCTTCGGGGCCCGCCGTGGTGACGGCCGCCGGGTACGCCGCCGACTGGGCGGCGTTCGCCACGGCGGCGCAGGCCCTGGGGACGGGGCTCGCGCTGCTGGACCGTACGGTGGCGTACGTGAAGCAGCGCACGCAGTTCGGGACGGCCGTCGGCGGCTTCCAGGCGGTCAAGCACCGGTTGGCCGACACCTTGATCGGGCTGGAGTTCGCCCGGCCGCTGCTTTTCGGCGCCGCGCTGTCCATGACGACGGCCGACGTCGCCGCCGCGAAGCTCACGGCGGGCGAGGCCGCGTACGCCGCCGCCCGGACGGCGCTCCAGCTCCACGGGGCGGTCGGCTACACCGAGGAGCTGGACCTGTCCCTGTGGCTGCGCAAGGCCCGCCCGCTTCGGGACGCCTGGGGCACGCCGTCACACTGCCGGTCGCGAGTGCTGGCCGGTCCGGTCCGTGACGCTTCCCCTGGCGGATGGCGAGGTGCGCTCGGCAGGGGGTGAGGTGCGCTCGGCGGAGGCGGGGCGGCTGGGGGCGCTCGGCGGGGCCGGCACGCTCGACGCGCCGCCGGGCGGCGCCGGGCGGCGCCGGGCGGGCACACTCACCGGCCGCCGGGGCGGCGCGCTCACTCCTCCTGGGCCGCTTCGTCGCTGTTCCCCCGGCGGATCGTGCGTACCGGACGGCCCGGCCGCCAGGCCCGTACGACGAGCGTCTCCGCCTCGATGGAGGTAGTGACCACTTCGGTCGGCTCCACACGGAACAGATGAAACGGCTCCGGCGGCTTGACCTCCCCGGAGAAACGCGCGATCTCTTCCGGATCGGTCACCTCGACGGCGCGGCCACTGATCCGCGCGTCCCCGTCCCGCATGTCGTCGTCCGGACCGGGGTTCGCCTGGACGGCGAAGCGCGGGCCGCGCCTGAGGTCCTGCGCTTTGCGTGAATTCGGCATCATGCCAAGCCACAGTTCACCGTGCACGAAAGTCACTTCGAGACCGGTGACGCGCGGCGATCCGTCCTTGCGGATCGTCGCGAGGACATGGTGCCTGTACTGCTGAAACCGCTGCCGCACGGCCACTGCGAACTCCGGCTCCGCCGCCTCGAACTCTGTCCAGCCGCTCTTCGTCATGGCGTCATTGAACCCGGTATACCGGACACCCACTGTCCGGATATCGGCATCCGTCCCGGCCGGTCCCGACCTCGGCCGCCGCGCACGGACCGGCGGCCGAGCGAGACAACAACACCCGTAGGCCAACAACCGTTGACATCAGCGTCACACCTGCTCTACATTCACCAACAAGCGTTGACCAACAAACGTTGACCAACAGCCTGTTGGCATCAGGAGGCCGCCATGAACGGCACGATCACCGCCCCGTCCCAGCACACCGTCGTCGTCGTGGGCGCGGGCCCCACCGGCCTGCTGCTCGCAGGAGACCTGGCCGCGGCGGGAATCCCCGTCACGGTGGTGGAGCGGCGCCCCCGGGGCATCAGCAATCTGACCCGGGCCTTCGGCGTGCACGCCCGCACCCTTGAGCAGCTCGACGCGCGCGGCCTCGCGGACGACCTGATCCTCACCGGCCGGGCGGTCACCCGGCTCCGGCTCTTCGGTTCCCTCTCCCTCGACCTCTCCAATCTCCCCTCCCGCTTCCCCTACTTGCTGGTGAGCCCCCAGTACGAGGTGGAGAAACTGCTCCTGCGCCGGGCCGAGGAGAACGGCGCCACCTTCGTGTACGGAACGGAAGTCACCGGGGTCGCACAGGACGCCACGGGAGTGACGCTCGACGTGCGGCGCGAGAACGGCACGGCCGGCAGTCTGCGGGCGGCCTACGCCGTCGGCACCGACGGCGTGCGCAGCGCCGTGCGTGAGGCCCTCGGCCTGCCCTTCCCCGGGCGCTCGGCCATCAAGTCGATCGTCCTGGCCGACGTGCTGCTGGCGGAAGAGCCCGACGGGGCGGTGGCGATCAACGGCATGGGGACGGCCTTCGGCTTCCTCATCCCCTTCGGGGACGGGCACTGGCGTGTGGGCGGCTGGGACTGCACGCGCGGCGCGACTCCCGACTCCGCCCCCGTCGAGCTGGAGGAGCTGCGCGACATCACCCGCCGCGCCTTCGGCAGCGACTTCGGCATGCACGACCCGCGCTGGATGTCCCGCTTCCACAGCGACGAACGGCAGGTCCCGCGCTACCGGGTGGGCAGGGTCCTGCTGGCCGGCGACGCGGCGCACACCCACTCCCCGGCGGGCGGCCAGGGCATGAACACCGGACTCCAGGACGCGGCCAACCTCAGCTGGAAGCTGGCTGCCGTGGCGAGCGGCCGGGCGCCGGAGGGCCTGCTGGACTCGTATCACGACGAACGGCATCCGGTCGGCAAGTCGGTGCTGCGCAGCAGCGGCGCCCTGCTGCGCCTCTCGATGGCCCACACGCCACTCCAGCGCGGACTGCGGACTCTGCTGACCACGGCCGCCGACCGTGTGGGCCCCGTGACGCGCGGGGCTGTCGGCCGGATCACCGGCCTCGGTTACGCGTACGGGGCTCCGCGCGGCGCCCATCCGCTCACCGGCAAGCGCGTACCCGACGTCGAGCTCCGGGAAGGCAGGCTGTACGAGCGGCTGCGGGACGGGAAGTTCGTGCTGGTCACCCCGCGCGGCACGCAGATCGACCATGACGAGTGGCTCACCGTGGCGCACTGGGCGAGTGACCGCCGTACGACGCTGCTCGTCCGCCCCGACGGATACGCGGCCTGGGCTTCGGAAGAGGATCAGGCAGGTTCCGTCACCGCGAGGCTCGGCGGCGGCGCCGTGCGGATCTCCTGGAACCGCCTGGCACCGGCGCCGATACCGCGCGCCTGATCCTCGCCCCGGCCGCGGCGCGGGTCAGCCGGTGGGCGTGAGGGTGACGACCACCGCGTGTCCCCGGGTGACCAGGGTTCCGGGTGACGTGGTCACCACGGCGTCGTACCGGGCCAGGGGTGCGCCGTCGAAGGACGCGGTGCCGTCCAGGGCGACGATCACCACGGTGGAGCCGGTGGGGACTTCGACGTGCGGGCCACCGCGCAGCACCGCCACGCTCGCCGCCGTCCGGCCTCTGCGGTACATGACGTTGAGGTTCACGACCGGGTCGCCGAGCAGCCGGCAGTCGGTGGCGACGTCCCCGGGGAAGTGCTGCGGGACGTACCGCTCGTCGACGAGCCGCCGCTCGCCGCCCACCGTGAGGTCCATTCCCGTGCCCTCGGCCATCGTCAGGATCCGGTCCACCTCGGGGAACGCCGAGAAGGGGCCGTCCCCCGCGACATCCGCGAGGCTGATCCGCCAGTCGAAGCCGGTCGCACCCGCGCCCTCGGGGAATGCCGCGATCTCCCGCGTGAGCCCGCCGCCGTTCTTCCACGCCACGGCCTCACGGTCCGCCGCCCTCAGCACCTTGACCGTCACCGCACGATGCCCTGCGCCTGCGCGGCCGCCAGCCACACCGGGAACTCCCGCACCAACTGGTCGTACAGCTCCGCGTCCGAGACCTGGCGCGGGTCCTGGCCGGCGTGGAAGTAGCCGGCGTTGTCGACCGGGCGCCTCGCCGGGACAGCCAGTTCGTCCAGCTTGCGCAGGAAGTCGAACTGGGTGCTCCGGGTGTTTCCGAAACCCACGAACTGCCAGAACAGTGGCAGCTTCGCGGCCTTGCAGACGTACCGCTCGGCCGCGAGTTTGTTGATCGGACCGCCGTCGGTCTGGAAGACGACCAGCGCCGGGGCCGTCGAACCACTGTCGAGGTAGTGGTCGATCACGGCGTCCATGGCCAGGTGGTAGCTGGTCTTGCCCATGTGCCCGAGCCCGGCGACGATCTTGTCGATCCGCCCCTGATGGTTGTCGAGGGCGATGTCCGTGATCGCGTCGACGTCCGTGGAGAAGAAGACGAGAGGGACGGTGCCGTCGTCGTCGAGATTGGCCGAGAGCCCGAGCACCCGGTCGGCGAGTGCCTGCACACTGCCGTCCTGGTAGTACGGCTTCATCGATCCCGAGTAGTCGAGCACCAGGTAGACCGCCGCGCGCCGGCCGCTCAGCCCGTGCTTCCGCACGGAGACACCGGCGCTCTTGTAGAGGTTGACGAGGGCGGGCGCGGTCTCCTCGACCTTGTGAAGGCTTATCGCCACGTCGGGTCTCCGTTCCATACGGGTTCGAAAGGGGCCGGCGCAGAACAGACGCACACGGACAGGACTGCTGAGGCACGGGCAGGACTGCTGAGGTTACGTCACCGGGATCCACCCCCGGTTCCGGCGGAGACAGAGCGCGGGCGGGTCTTCCCGCGAGAGGCGTACTCCTGGTAGATGTATTTCAATTAGGCATATCCCCAGCCGAGTTGGACGACGCGTGCGCCGGAGGACAAGTGAGCCTCGTACCGCTGGACGGCAAGGTGGTCGTGGTCACGGGCGCGAGCCGTGGCCAGGGCGCGGCGGGGGCCCGGCTCCTCGCCGAGTCCGGCGCGCGCGTGGTCCTCACGGACGTGCGGGAGGAAGAGGGCCGGGAGGTCGCGAAGGCGCTGGGCGAGCAGGGTCTGTTCGTACGCCACGACGTGTCGTCGCGGGAGAGCTGGGCCGGGACGGCCCGCGCCGCGCTCGCCGCGTACGGCCGGATCGACGCGCTCGTGAACAACGCCGCCCTGTGGCGCACCGCGCCCGTCGAGGACGAGACGCTGGAGAACTTCGAGGCTCTGGTACGGGTCAACCTCCTCGGGCCGTTCCTCGGCATCCAGGCGGTCGTGCCCGCGATGAAGGAAGCGGGCAGCGGCTCGATCGTGAACGTGTCCTCGACGGCCGGCCTGGTCGGCATCCCCGGCCATGCGGCGTACGGGTCCACGAAGTTCGGCCTGCGCGGACTGACCCGCTCCTGCGCACTGGACCTGGCGCCGTACGGGATCCGCGTCAACTCCGTCCATCCCGGTGCGATCGACACCCCGATGGTGTCGTCGGTCGCGGGCCGGGACTGGTCGCACCTGCCGCTCGGGCGGATGGGGCGTCCGGAGGAGGTCGGTGAACTCGTACGGTTCCTGGTGTCGGACGCGTCCTCGTACATCACCGGCGCCGAGCTGACGGTGGACGGCGGATCGACGGCCGGATGACGCGGGGCCGGTACCGATCCCCATGCCCACAGGTTGTGGGCCGATGACCGGGCGGCCACGATCCAGGCCGGACGCCCCAACGAGTGACCGGGGCCCGTGCGTTATGTTGATCGGCGCGCCGACCCCCACCGGCTCTCCCCCGTTCGCCCAGCAGTCCAAGGAGCCGGCCGTGGAAGCCGCTGTCACGACGTGTTACCGCCACCCCAAGTACGAGACGTACGTGAGCTGCACGCGGTGCGAACGGTTCATCTGCCCCGACTGCATGCGCGAGGCCGCCGTCGGCCACCAGTGCCCCGAGTGCGTGAAGGAAGGCCACAAGTCCGTCCGCCGGGCGCGCACGGTCTTCGGCGGCTCGGTGGCCGGAACAGCCGCGCCGGTGGTGACGTACACGCTGATCGCCCTGAACGTCCTCGCCTACCTCGGTGAACTGGCGCGCCCCGATCTCGTCGACCGTTTCGGCATGCTCGGCTGGGGCCTGCTGGGGCCCGAGGGCGGGGTGTACCCCCACCCGACCCTCGTCGGGGTGGCCGAGGACGAGTGGTACCGCCTGCTCACCGGCGCGTTCCTCCACCTGCCCGTGACCGGCGGCAGCTTCGGGATCATGCACATCATCATGAACATGTTCTGCTTGTGGAACGTGGGCAGGACCGTCGAGGACCAGCTCGGCCGCGCGCGCTACGCGGGCCTCTACCTGCTGTCCGCACTCGGCGGTTCGGTGCTGGTCTACCTCCTCACCCCGCATACCGTCGTCGTGGGCGCCTCGGGCGCGATCTTCGGCATCTCCGCCTCGTACTACGTGATCTGCCGCCGCCTGGGCCGCGACATGCAGGCGGTCAACCGCTTCCTGGCCGGGCTCATGATCTGGATGGTGCTCTCCGCACTGTTCACCTCGTGGCAGGCCCATCTGGGCGGCCTGCTCACCGGTGGCCTGGTCAGCCTGGCCCTGGCATACGCACCCCCCAAGCACCGCACCGTCGTGCAAGTGGCGGCGGGCGCCGGAGTACTGGTGCTGCTGATCGCGCTCGTCCTCATGAAGACGTCGGCGCTGACGTCCTTCGCCGGCTGACAGCCCGGG
Organism: Streptomyces agglomeratus; assembly: GCF_001746415.1. Classification (NCBI taxonomy): domain Bacteria; kingdom Bacillati; phylum Actinomycetota; class Actinomycetes; order Kitasatosporales; family Streptomycetaceae; genus Streptomyces; species Streptomyces agglomeratus. The sequence goes on along the minus strand of NZ_MEHJ01000001.1, from coordinate 5,862,542 downwards.
CCGCCGGCCGCCACGGCAGCGGCGGCGGCGACGAGGGAAAGGGGGAGGAGGGGCGGACGGTACCGAGCGGCAGGTGACCACTTGACCTCAACTCCGCTTGAGGTACGAGCCTTTGGCCATGAAGCCGATACGTCCCGCGATACGCGCCCACCGCCCCCAGCTCACCCTGCTGATCGTCCTGCTCGGCTACCTCACCTTCCCCATGTCCATGTCCGGCACGACGATCGCCCTCCCCGAGATCGGCCGGGACCTCGACGCGTCGGGCGCGTCCCTCCAGTGGGTCGTCACCGGCTACTTCCTGACCGCGTCCGCCTTCATGCTCGTCGCGGGTTCGCTCGGTGACCTCTTCGGACGCCGGAAGGTCTACGCGACGGGAGCCGCCGTCTACACCGCCGGCACCCTCGTCGCCTCCGCCGCCCCGGACATCCTGGTCCTGGACGCGGCCCGGACCCTTTCGGGCATCGGCGCGGCCGGTGTGATGGCGGGCGGCGGCGCGATCCTCGCGACGGCCTTCGAGGGACCGGCCCGCACGAAGGTGTTCGCGACGGTCGGCACGGTCGCGGGCATCGGCATCGCGGTCGGCCCGACCGTCTCCGGGGCGCTGGTCGGCGCGTTCGGCTGGCGTACGGCCTTCCTCGTGTTCGCGGTGGCCGGCGTCGTCATCGTCTCCGCGACCTTCCTGATGTCCGAGTCGCGCGCCACGGCCCGCCCGCACCTGGACAAGGCCGGCGCCGTCACGTTCATCGCGGCGCTCGGACTCGTCATGTTCGCCGTCACTCAAGGGGGTCAGGCGGGCTGGGCGAGTCCGCGCGTACTGGCGCCCCTCCTCGGCGGCCTGGCGCTGATCGCGCTCTTCGTACGGGTAGAACGCCGCGCCGCCCGCCCGATGCTGGATCTGGCGCTGTTGCGCAATCGCCGGTTCATGGGCTGGATCGTCGGCGCGACGTCCGTGGCGATCGGCTCCACCGGGGTGATGATCTTCTTCCCCACCTACCTCCAGGGCGCGAACGGCCTGACCGCCGGTGACGCGGGCCTGGTCATGCTGATGATGACCGCCCCCGTCTTCGTCGTCCCCCAGATCGGCGGCCGTCTGGTCAACCGCGGCGTCCCGCCCCGTCACCTGCTCGGTACGGCCCTGCTGCTGTCCGCCGCCGGCAACGCCCTGCTGGTTCTCCTGCTGCACCCCGGCGCCGGCGCCGCCACCCTCGCCGCCCCGCTGATTCTGATCGGTGTGGCCGGCGGTCTGAGCATGGGCCTGGTCGACGCGCAGGCCATGAGCATGGTCGGCCGGGAGCAGGTGGGCATGGCGTCGGGTCTGCTGAACACCATCCGGGCCGGTTCCAACTCCCTGGTGCTCGCCATCTTCGGCGCCGCTCTGATCACGCTGGTCCAGACCCGCGTGGGTGACGCCGCCCTGGCCGCGGACGTCGCGGCAGGCAAGCTCGCGGGCCCCCGCCACGCCGAACTCGCCGGGCAGTTCACGTACGCCTGGCAGGTCGCGCTGACGCTGGTGGCCCTCACGTTGGCGGTGGCCGCGGTCCTGGTCCACCGGATGCTGGCCCCGTCGAAGGACCGGCCCGCCGCCCCGCACGTTCCCGCCGAGCCCGTCGCCACCCCCCCTGCCCGCCGGGTCCGGCGAGGTGCGGGAAGGAGGAGACAAGCACCCGGCCCTGCGGCCCTGACAGCCCCGGCCTGACAGCCCCGGCCCGGCCGGGCCGCAAACGCGCCGCGGCGCCCACCCAGTGTCCGGTCGGGGACAGGGCAGGCGCCGCGTTCAGTTCCGCACGCCGTTGTGCGGGACGTTTGTTGGCCGGGTTCACCCGGCGTGCGTCAGACAGTCAGCGCACGGTCCGTGGGCTGCACCGGGGCCGGCAGCTCGCTCGTGCCGGTCAGGAACCGGTCCACGCCACGGGCAGCCGAGCGGCCCTCGGCGATCGCCCACACGATGAGCGACTGACCACGGCCCGCGTCACCGGCGACGAAGACGCCGTCGACGTTCGTAGCGTACTGCCCGTCGCGCGCGACGTTGCCACGCGCGTCGAGCTCCAGGCCGAACTGCTGGACCAGACCGTTCTCCTGGTCCGTGCCCGTGAAGCCCATGGCCAGCGTGACCAGCTGCGCGGGGATCTTCCGCTCCGTACCGGCCTTCTGCTCCAGCTTGCCGTCCTTGAACTCCACCTCGACGAGGTGCAGGAACTGGACGTTGCCGTCCTCGTCGCCCTCGAAGTGGGTGGTCGAGACGGAGTAGACCCGCTCGCCGCCCTCCTCGTGCGCGGAGGTGACCTTGTAGAGCATCGGGAACGTCGGCCACGGCTGGTTGGCGTTACGCTCCTCGCCCGGCTTCGGCATGATCTCCAGCTGCGTGACGGACGCCGCGCCCTGGCGGTGGGCGGTGCCCACGCAGTCCGCGCCGGTGTCGCCGCCGCCGATGACCACGACGTGCTTGCCCTCGGCGGTGATCGGGGAGACCGTCAGGTCGCCCTCCTGCACCTTGTTGGCGAGCGGCAGGTACTCCATCGCGAAGTGGATGCCGTTGAGCTCGCGGCCCGGCACGGGCAGGTCACGGGAGACCGTCGCACCGGCGGCGATGACCACCGCGTCGTACCGGCGCCGCAGCTTCGCGGCGTCGATGTCGCGGCCGATCTCGACCTCGGTACGGAACTTGGTGCCCTCCGCGCGCATCTGCTCGATGCGGCGGTTGATGTGCACCTTCTCCATCTTGAACTCGGGGATGCCGTAGCGCAGCAGTCCGCCGATGCGGTCGGCGCGCTCGTACACCGCGACCGTGTGGCCGGCCCGGGTCAGCTGCTGGGCGGCGGCGAGACCCGCCGGGCCCGATCCGATGACGGCGACGGTCTTGCCCGACAGGCGCTCCGGCGGCTGCGGCGTGACGTCGCCGTTGCCCCACGCCTTGTCGATGATCGAGACCTCGACGTTCTTGATGGTGACGGCCGGCTGGTTGATGCCGAGCACGCACGCCGACTCGCAGGGAGCCGGGCACAGCCGCCCGGTGAACTCCGGGAAGTTGTTCGTGGCGTGCAGCCGCTCGGAAGCGGCCGCCCAGTCCTCGCGGTAGGCGTAGTCGTTCCACTCGGGGATGAGGTTTCCGAGCGGACAGCCGTTGTGACAGAACGGGATGCCGCAGTCCATGCAGCGCCCGGCCTGCTTGCTGATGATCGGCAGCAGGGAGCCGGGAACGTAGACCTCGTTCCAGTCCTTGACGCGCTCACCGGCGGGACGGGTCTTGGCGACCTCGCGGCCGGTGGTCAGGAAGCCCTTGGGGTCAGCCATTGGTCGCCGCCTCCATCATCTTCTCGGTGGTCTCCTGCTCGGAGAGACCGGCGAGCTCAGCGGCGTCCTTGGCGGCGAGCACTGCCTTGTACGTGGACGGGATGATCTTGCTGAAGCGGGCCACGGCGGTGTCCCACTCGGCCAGCAGCTTCGAGGCGACCGTGGACCCGGTCTCCTCCTCGTGGCGGCGCACCACATCGTGCAGCCACAGCTTGTCGGTGTCGTCGAGCGCCTCGACCGCCCCGGCGTTGCCGGAGTTGACGTTGTCCGGGTCGAGGTCGATGACGTACGCGACGCCACCCGACATGCCGGCCGCGAAGTTGCGCCCGGTCTCGCCCAGCACCACCGCGCGACCGCCGGTCATGTACTCGCAGCCGTGGTCGCCCACGCCCTCCGAGACCACCGTGGCGCCGGAGTTGCGGACGCAGAAGCGCTCGCCCGTCCGGCCGCGCAGGAAGAGCTCGCCGCTCGTGGCGCCGTACGCGATGGTGTTGCCCGCGATCGTCGAGTACTCGGCCAGGTGGTCGGCGCCCCGGTCGGGACGGACGATGATCCGGCCGCCCGAAAGGCCCTTGCCCACGTAGTCGTTGGCGTCGCCTTCGAGGCGCAGCGTCACGCCGCGCGGCACGAAGGCGCCGAAGGACTGACCGGCCGAGCCGGTGAAGGTGATGTCGATGGTGTCGTCGGGCAGACCGGCCCCGCCGAACTTCTTCGTCACCTCGTGACCGAGCATCGTGCCCACGGTCCGGTTGATGTTGCGGATCGCGACCTGCGCGCGGACCGGTCCTGCGGCCTCTGCGCTGTCCACGGCCAGGGCGTCGGCGGCGAGCTTGATCAGCTCGTTGTCGAGCGCCTTCTCCAGCGCGTGGTCCTGGGTCGTGACCTGGTGGCGCACCGCGCCTTCCGGCAGCTCGGGCACGTAGAAGAGCGGCTCCAGGTCGAGACCCTGCGCCTTCCAGTGGTCCACGGCCGCGTCGGTGTCGAGCAGCTCGGCGTGGCCGACGGCCTCTTCGAGCGTACGGAAACCGAGCTCGGCCAGGAGCTCGCGCACTTCCTCCGCGATGAACTGGAAGAAGTTGACGACGTACTCGGCCTTGCCGGAGAACCGGTCGCGCAGGACCGGGTTCTGCGTGGCGATGCCGACCGGGCAGGTGTCCAGGTGGCAGACGCGCATCATGACGCAGCCGGAGACGACGAGCGGCGCGGTCGCGAAACCGAACTCCTCGGCGCCGAGCAGCGCGGCGATGATGACGTCGCGGCCGGTCTTCAGCTGGCCGTCGGTCTGCACGACGATGCGGTCGCGCAGCCCGTTGAGCAGCAGCGTCTGCTGGGTCTCGGCGAGGCCGAGCTCCCAGGGTCCGCCCGCGTGCTTGAGCGAGGTCAGCGGCGAGGCACCCGTGCCACCGTCGTGGCCGGAGATCAGCACCACGTCGGCGTGCGCCTTGGACACACCCGCGGCGACCGTGCCGACGCCGACCTCGGACACGAGCTTCACGTGGATGCGCGCGGCCGGGTTGGCGTTCTTGAGGTCGTGGATCAGCTGAGCCAGGTCCTCGATGGAGTAGATGTCGTGGTGCGGCGGCGGCGAGATGAGGCCCACGCCCGGCGTCGAGTGCCGCGTCTTGGCGACCCACGGGTAGACCTTGTGGCCGGGCAGCTGGCCGCCCTCGCCGGGCTTCGCGCCCTGCGCCATCTTGATCTGGATGTCGTCGGCGTTGACCAGGTACTCGCTCGTCACGCCGAAGCGGCCGGAGGCGACCTGCTTGATGCTGGAGCGCCGCGCCGGGTCGTACAGCCGCTCGGCGTCCTCGCCGCCCTCACCGGTGTTGGACTTGCCGCCCAGCTGGTTCATGGCGATGGCGAGGGTCTCGTGCGCCTCCTGGGAGATGGAGCCGTACGACATGGCGCCGGTGGAGAAGCGCTTGACGATCTCGGAGACGGGCTCGACCTCGTCGATCGAGATCGGCGTACGCCCGCTCTTGAAGCCGAAGAGCCCACGCAGCGTCATCAGCCGCTCGGACTGCTCGTTCACCCGGTCCGTGTACTGCTTGAAGATGTCGTACCGGCGGCCCCGCGTCGCGTGCTGGAGGCGGAAGACCGTCTCCGGGTCGAACAGGTGCGGCTCGCCCTCGCGGCGCCACTGGTACTCGCCGCCGATCTCCAGCGCGCGGTGCGACGCGGCGATGCCGGAGGCCGGGTACGCCTTGGCGTGCCGGGCGGCGACCTCCTTGGCGACGACGTCGAGACCGGCGCCGCCGATCTTGGTCGCGGTGCCGTTGAAGTACTTCTCGACGAACGCCTCGTCCAGGCCGACGGCCTCGAAGACCTGCGCGCCCCGGTAGGAGGCGACGGTCGAGATGCCCATCTTGGACATGACCTTCAGGACGCCCTTGCCGAGCGCGTAGATCAGGTTCCGGATGGCCTGCTCGGGCTCGGCGCCCTCGATGAAGGTGCCCGCGCGGACCAGGTCCTCGACGGACTCCATGGCCAGGTACGGGTTGACGGCGGCGGCGCCGAAACCGATGAGCAGCGCGACGTGGTGCACCTCGCGGACGTCGCCGGCCTCGACGAGCAGCCCCACCTGGGTGCGCTGCTTCGTACGGATGAGGTGGTGGTGCACGGCGGAGGTGAGCAGCAGCGACGGGATCGGCGCGTGCTCGGCGTCCGAGTGCCGGTCGGAGAGCACGATCAGGCGGGCGCCGGCCTCGATGGCGGCGTCGGCCTCGGCGCAGATCTCCTCGATGCGGGCGGCCAGTGCGTCGCCGCCGCCGCTGACACGGTAGAGACCGGACAGCGTGGCGGCCGTCATGCCCGGCATGTCGCCGTCGGCGTTGATGTGTATGAGCTTGGCCAGCTCGTCGTTGTCGATCACCGGGAACGGCAGCGTCACGTTGCGGCAGGTCGCGGCGGTCGGCTCCAGGATGTTGCCCTGGGGGCCGAGCGAGGAGCGCAGCGAGGTGACGAGCTCCTCGCGGATGGCGTCCAGCGGCGGGTTCGTGACCTGCGCGAAGAGCTGGGTGAAGTAGTCGAAGAGCAGCCGGGGCCGCTCGGACAGCGCCGCGATGGGAGAGTCCGTGCCCATGGAGCCGAGGGGCTCGCCACCGGTGCGGGCCATCGGGGCGAGGATGACGCGCAGCTCTTCCTCGGTGTAGCCGAAGGTCTGCTGGCGGCGCGTGACCGAGGCGTGCGTGTGCACGATGTGCTCACGCTCGGGCAGGTCCTCCAGCTCGATCTCGCCGGCTTCCAGCCACTCCTGGTAGGGGGCTTCGGCGGCGAGGCCGGCCTTGATCTCGTCGTCCTCGATGATCCGGTGCTCGGCGGTGTCGACGAGGAACATCTTGCCGGGCTGGAGCCGGCCCTTGCGGACCACCTTCGCCGGGTCGATGTCCAGCACGCCCACCTCGGACGACAGCACGACGAGCCCGTCGTCGGTCACCCAGTAGCGGCCGGGACGCAGACCGTTGCGGTCGAGTACGGCGCCGACCTGGGTGCCGTCGGTGAAGGTGACGCAGGCCGGGCCGTCCCAGGGCTCCATCATCGTGGCGTGGTACTGGTAGAACGCGCGGCGGGCCGGGTCCATGGAGTCGTGGTTCTCCCACGCCTCGGGGACCATCATCAGCACCGCGTGCGGCAGCGAGCGGCCGCCCAGGTGCAGCAGTTCCAGCACCTCGTCGAAGGACGCGGAGTCGGAGGCGTCGGGCGTACAGACGGGGAAGATCCGCTCCAGCTTGTCCGCACCGAAGAGGTCGGACGCGAGCTGGGACTCGCGGGCCTTCATCCAGTTGCGGTTGCCCTTGACCGTGTTGATCTCGCCGTTGTGCGCGACGAAGCGGTACGGGTGGGCCAGCGGCCAGCTCGGGAAGGTGTTCGTCGAGAAGCGCGAGTGAACGAGGGCGACCGTGGTCGCGAAGCGCCGGTCGGACAGGTCCGGGAAGAACGGCTCCAGCTGCCCGGTGGTGAGCATGCCCTTGTAGACGATGGTGCGCGCGGAGAGCGACGGGAAGTAGACACCGGTCTCGCGCTCGGCGCGCTTGCGCAGGACGAACGCCTTGCGGTCCAGCTCAAGACCCGTCGACGTACCGTCCGCCACGAAGAGCTGGCCGAAGGCCGGCATGGTGGCGCGGGCGCCGTTGCCCAGCAGCTGGGGAGTGACGGGGACCTCACGCCATCCAAGGACGTCGAGCCCTTCCTCGGCCGCGATCGCCTCGATCCGCGAGACGGCCTGTGCGGAGCCGTCGGCGGGGAGGAAACCGATACCGACGGCGTACGCGCCGGCCTCGGGAAGGTCGAACGCGGTGACCTCGCGCAGGAACGCGTCGGGGACCTGGAGCAGGATGCCGGCGCCGTCGCCGGAGTCGGGCTCGGATCCGGTGGCACCGCGGTGTTCGAGATTGCGCAGTACGGTCAGCGCCTGCTCGACCAGCTCATGGCTGGCCACACCGGTGAGGGTGGCCACAAAGCCGACGCCGCAGGCGTCGTGCTCGTTACGGGGGTCGTACATCCCCTGCTGGGCGGGGCGACCGTCCATGGGCGACCAGGCGTCGGAACGCATTGGCACTCCCGTCGTCGTCGTGGCATATGCAACTACCGAGGGACGACGTTGGCCCTCCGCGAAATTTCGTGCAGGTTACATGATGGCTGGCTTCTCGCGAAGTGGATAGCTCATTCCAGCATGCGGACACCGCTCATAGCGGTGAGGGTGACTCAGAGGCGGACGGACCGGCATCCTCCGGTCGCCACAGCGCAGGCTTCATTGCCTGCCGGTGTTGAGGGCTCTTGCCCGGTGGACGCGAGAACGAAACCACCAGGTAACAGATTACTTATGTGGAGCCCTGCATAGCATCTCACCCTACGGCTGTTCCGAACAGAGCGCCGAGGGCGTAGGTCACACCGGCGGCCGCCCCGCCCAGGGCCAGCTGCCTGACTCCACTGAACCACCACGACCGCGCCGTCACCTTCGCCACGAGTGCCCCGCAGGCGAAGAGCCCGACGAGCGCGAGCACCACCGCGGGCCACATCGTCGAGGCCCCGAGGAGGTACGGCAGTACGGGCAGCAGGGCGCCCAGCGCGAACGCCCCGAACGACGATACGGCGGCGACCAGGGGTGAGGGAAGGTCTCCAGGGTCGATCCCGAGCTCCTCGCGGGCGTGAATCTCCAGCGCCTGCTCGGGATCCCTGGAGAGCTGGGTGGCGACCTCGCGCGCCAGCGCGGCGTCGACCCCCCGCGACTCGTAGAGCGCGGCGAGCTCCTCCAGCTCGTCCTTGGGGTGCTTGCGCAACTCCCGGCGTTCCACGTCGAGTTCGGCCTCGACGAGCTCACGCTGCGAGGCGACCGAGGTGTATTCACCGGCGGCCATGGAGAAGGCACCGGCGGCCAGCCCCGCGAGCCCGGTGATGATGATCGTCTGCTGCCCCACGGACCCGCCGGCCACCCCGGTCATCAGGGCCAGATTCGAGACCAGGCCGTCCATGGCGCCGAAGACCGCCGGGCGCAGCCAACCCCCATTGACGTCACGGTGCGTGTGGTTGTCGCGGTGCGCCTCGTGGAGCGTCGCCTCGGTCTCGATGATGGCCATTTCGCCTGTTCCCCTCTCCCAGGAGGCGGGGCCGTATGCGGCCCCTCCGCCCCCTCAACAGCATCGAAAGTACGCACGATTCGCGAGCCCCGCCAGCAAGGCAGGCCGTACTTACCCGCAGCTCAGACCCCACGCCGACCGGGTGACGCTGACGTTTCGAAGCCTTCGCCGGGCCCTCGCGTGGCACAGATCCAGGAACGAGCCCAGGGAGTTGATTGCATGCAATCCCGCACCGATCACGGCCGCGCGCGGCAGGCCCTGCGCGAACTTCACGCCGTCCGCGCACTCCGCGACCGAGGGCGGGGCGCCCTGCTCGGCCTCGCCGTGGGTGACGCGCTCGGGGCTCCCGCGGAGAACATGAAACCCTCCGAGATCCGCCGCCGTTGGGGCCGTATCCAGGGGTTCATGTCCGCCGACCCCGCCGGCACGGACGACACGGAGTACGCCATCTTCTCCGGCCTCCTGCTGGCCCGCCACGGCTCGGCGCTCACCGTGGCCCACGTCGAGAACGCCTGGCACCTGTGGATCGCCGACCTGGACGAGGGCCCGTTCCGCGGTGCGGGCTTCAGCGAGCGCGGCACGCTGGAGAACCTCCGCCGGGGCCTGGCCGCCCCCATCTCCGCCCAGCACCGCCATGCGTGGAGCGACGGCCTGGCGATGCGCGCCGCGCCGTTCGGCGTGTTCGCGGCGGGCCGCCCGGCGGAGGCGGCGCGGCTGGTGGCGATCGACGGCAGCGTGAGCCACGAGGGCGAGGGAATCTACGGCGGCCAGGCGGTGGCTGCGGGAGTGGCGGCGGCCATGACGGGCTCCGGCCCCTGTGCCGTCACCGCCGCGGCGCTGTCGGTCGTCCCCTCCGACTCCTGGACGGCCCGCTCCCTGCGCCGCGCGGTGGCCGCGGCCCCCGACGGCGAACGTGCGGTGCGCTCGGCCGTGGTGATCGGCGGCTACCCGTGGACGGACCTGGCCCCGGAGGCGGTGGGCCTGGCGTTCGGCGCGTTCGCGGCGGCCGGGGGCGACTTCAGGGCCTCCGTACTCACCGCCGTGAACATGGGCCGCGACGCCGACACGACGGCGGCGGTGGCAGGCGCGCTGGCCGGCGCGCTGTGCGGCGCGGGAGCGATCCCGCCGGCCTGGTCGTCGGTGATCGCCCCGGCGCGGGGCAGCTGCCTCCCGTCCATGCGGGGCCACCACGTCCTGGACGTGGCCGACCTCCTCACCCCGGACGACGACTACCCCGACGACGACTACCCGGCCGACGACTGCCCCGGCGACGGCTCCCCGGATGACGACCACCCCCCGGACGGCCTCGCCCGGGACGCGGGCGACCTCCGCGAAGGCCGGGCTGCCGACGCGGGCGCCCCCACCCCCGGGCCTGTCTCATGACCCCCTACAACCCTCCGCACCCGCTCCCGGGCCCGGAGGACGGCATCAGGGAGTCCGCGGCCCCGCTCCACCCGGCGACCGGGAGCGGGCCCACGTCCCCCGGTCCCGCAGCCGGAACGGACGCTGCCCCCGCCCGAGCGGCGGTGGCGGTCGCGGCCCCGCCCGCGCCCGCCACCGCACAAGGGGCCCCCGGCCCGCGCCGGATCGAGGGGCTCCTCCTCGGCCTCGCCGCGGGAGACGCCGCCGGATGGCCGGCCGCACGCCACCGCGCCGCCCGCATGCCCGACTGGACCCGGCGTCTGACCAGGGAACTCGACACCTTCGCCGAGCAGAACGCCACCACCACCCTCCCGGTCCCCATCGCCCTCAACCAGCCCCCCGAACCACTGCGCCTGGGCCCCTCCGACGACGCCGAATGGGCCGCTTTCACCGCGGGTACGCTCCTCGCCGCCGCCCCGGGCAAGATCCGCGCCGCGGTCGACCGGGCGTGGACCGCCCTCGCCGCCGAGGTGGCCGCCGCGGCGGAACGCGCCCCCGAGGTCGAGTCGGCCGTACTGCCCCTGCGCGCCCGGATTTCCGTACGCGCGGGCCTCGGCAACCTCGCCACCGGACTGCGCCCGCCCGCGACCGGCCACGACAATCCGCACTACTTCGACGACGCCGCCTGCATCCGCGCCGCCGTCCTCGCCGCCGCGCACCCCGGCGACCCGGCCGCAGCCGCCGAGCTGGCCGAGTTCGACGCCCGGTACACCCAGGACGGCGACGGAGTCCACGGCGCCCGCGCGACGGCCGCGGCCGTCGCGGCGGCCCTGGGCGGCGCCGGGGTCGACGAAGCGGTGGACGCCGCCCTCGCCCAGCTCCCCCGGGCCACCGAGATCGGCCGCAACGCCACCCACGCCGTCCGCCTGGCCCGGGAAGCCCGCGCCACAGCGACCGGATCGCCGCTCGGCGGCGCCTTCGCCCTGGTGCCCACCCTGGAACACCAGATCGTCGACCACGTCTACAGCTACGGCATCGCCGCCGCCGAAACCGTCCCCGTCGCCCTCGCCCTCGCCACCGCCGCCCGCGGCCGCGTCACCGAGGCGGTACCGGCCGCCGCGTGCCTCTCCCGGGTGGCGGATTCCGCCCCCGCCCTGGCCGGCGCGCTGACCGGCGCACTGTGCGGCGGTGACGCGCTCCCCCCGGGCTGGCGCGACACCTGCCGCACGCTGGTCGGCTGCGCCCTCCCCCGCCTGGCCGGCACGGACCTCGTCGATCTCGCCGCCCGGCTGGCCCGACGCCACCCCCACCCCACGAACGGACGCCTCGCACCATGACCACTTTCCCCCCGCTCACCCTGGAGGACCGGATCACCGGCAGCCTGATCGGCGCGGCCGTCGGCGACGCGCTCGGCGGCCCGGTCGAGGGCTGGTCCCCCGAGCAGATCTGCGAACGCCACGGCGGCCGCGTCAACGGCATCGTCGGCCCGTTCCACGACAACTGGCGTACGGCGCGCCCCATCGCCCCGTACCACAAGGGCGACGGTCACATCACCGACGACACCCTGATGACGCACGCCCTGATCCGCGTGTACGACGCCGTACGCGACCACCTCGACGCCTACGCGATCGCCGACCACCTGGTCCCCCAGCTCATCGAATCCCCCGTATGGATCCCGGAGCTGGAGGCGGAGGCACTCCCCCTCCAGCGCGTCTTCCTGGCCGAGAAGTGGATCGTCGCCCGCCTCCACTACGGCCACGTGGACCCGCGCGAGGCCGGCAACGGAAACATCGTCAACTGCGGCGCGGCGATGTACATGGCCCCCGTCGGACTGGTCAACGCGGGCAATCCCACCGCCGCGTACGCCGAGGCGATCGACGTCGCCGGCGCGCACCAGTCGTCGTACGGACGTGAGGCGGCGGGCGTGTTCGCCGCCGCCGTGGCCGCCGCCTGCGCACCGGACGCCACGCCCGCGTCCGTGGTCGACACGTGCCTGTCCCTGGCCAAGGACGGCACCCGCGCGGCGATCGAGGCAGTGGCCGAAGCAGCGGTCCGCCACCACGACTTCGAGTCGGCGCTCTCCCCCCTCCGCGCCGCCGTCGCTCCTTTCGACACCGTCGGCCCGGACTACCGCAAACCGACCCTCGCCGCCCGCCGCCCCTCGCGCCTGCACTCCATCGAGGAGCTCCCCATCGCCCTCGGCATGCTCCTGGTGGCCGGCGGCGACTACCGCCACACCGTCCTGGGGTCGGTCAACTACGGCCGTGACTGCGACTCGATCGCCACGATGAGCGGTGCCGTCTCCGGGGCCCTGTACGGCGAATCGGCCATCCCCTCCGACTGGGCGAAGACCGTCGCGGAAGCAAGCCGGACCGACCTGCACGCTCCGCCGCGCACCCTCGCGGCCGTGACCCGCGAGATCTACGCCCGCGACACGGCGCGCCGCCGGTCCCACGAGACGGCCTTCGCGGCCCTGACAGGCACACCGTGACCGTACGGCTGACCTGGGTGCAACCGGAGGACCTGATCACCCACGAACTGCGCCAGGCGGCGGAGGACGGCCGCGACGCGACAGCGGTCCGTACGCGCTGGCAATCGGCGGGCGGCCCGCCGTCACCGCCGCGCGCGGGCGCGTCGCTGGCCCCCGCGCCACCCCATCTGCGCGCTCTGGCGGAACGGCTCCTGGACGCCTTGTCCCAACTCCCGGTGCCCACCGCCGCATCGGAGCCGACGGACCTCCCGGCCATCGAATCCGCGTGCCCCGCCTGGCCCGCTCCCGGCACACGGGCACCGGCTCCACCCACCGCCGCCGTCAAGGTGCTGGTCGGCGTCGCCCGGCCCGACCCCGCCGCACCGGTCCACTCGCCGCCAGGAGGGGACGGGTCGGGGCGCTCCCCGCAGGGCGCCGGACACCGCGCGCCCGAACACACCGCAGCGCTGCCCGCACGTACGGCGCCCGAGGCGACGCTCCGGCGCGGCTCCGACCACGAAGCCCTCGCGAACGGGGGACGCGCCCGCACCCCTGAAGCGACCACAGCCCCGCTCCTCAACCGCCTGCACGCCTCCTGGCTCGGCCGCGCCGCCGGCTGTCTCCTCGGCAAACCGGTCGAGAAGCTTTCCCTGCCCGCCATCCGGGAACTGGCCACCGCCACGGGGAACTGGCCCCTGCGAACGTGGTTCACCGCCCGGGGCGTCCCCCCGGCCCTCCTCGCCCGTCACCCGTGGAACCGCCGCTCCGCCCCCACCTCCCTGGCCGAGAACATCAACGGCATGCCCGAGGACGACGACCTGAACTACCCCCTCCTCAACCTGCTGCTCCTCCAACGCCACACGAAGTCCTTCACGACCTCCCAGCTGGCCACCCTCTGGCTGGACGAACTCCCGGCGGGCCGCACCTTCACCGCGGAACGCATCGCCTACCGCAACCTCCTCCAGGGCCTGACGCCTCCCGCAACGGCGACTCACCACAACCCCTTCCGGGAATGGATCGGCGCCCTGATCCGCGCCGACGTCCACGGCTGGACCCACCCCGGCGACCCGGCCGCCGCCGCCGGACAGGCGCACCGGGACGCCACCCTGACCCACACCGCCAATGGCGTGTACGGCGCGATGTTCATCGCCGCGACCATCGCCGAAGCCGCCGCCGGCGCCGGCGACGTACACCACTGCCTGCGCACCGGCCTGACGGTCGTCCCCCCGGATTCCCGCCTCGCCCGCGCCGTGCGCCACGGCATCGAGACAGCGGCCAGGGCCTCCGGCGACTCCTTCGACACGGTGGTGGACGAGCTCCACGCCGCCTACGGCCACCACCACTGGGTACACGTGATCCCGAACGCCGCCCTGATCTCCGCCGCCCTCACCCACGCCGACGGCGACTTCACCGCCTCGATCTGCCGAGCCGTGTCCGGCGGCTGGGACACCGACTCCAACGGCGCCACGACCGGCAGCATCGCGGGCCTCGTCGCCGGCTCCCCACAAGCCATTCCCACCCGGTGGACTGCTCCCCTCCGCAACCGCCTCGCCACCTCCGTGGCGGGCCTGGACGGCATCGGCTTCGACACCCTGGCCCACCTCACCCTCACGGAGGCACTACGCCCATGACCCAGGTCTCCACCCCCCCACCCGGACCCGCACCCGCACCCGCACCCGCACCACAACCCCACCCCCTCGGCTGCCTGCGCGTCCTGGACCTGGCCACCCTCTTCGCCGGCCCCCTGGCCGCCACCATGCTCGGCGACTTCGGCGCGGACGTGATCAAGGTCGAGCACCCCACCAGGCCCGATCCCTCGCGGGGCCACGGCCCCTCCAAGGACGGCATCGGCCTGTGGTGGAAACTGCTGGGCCGCAACAAGCGCACCATCACCCTCGACCTCTCCGCCCCCAGCGGCCGCGACGCCCTCCTGCGCCTCGCCGAGACCACCGACGTGATCATCGAGAACTTCCGGCCCGGCACCCTGGAGAAGTGGGGCCTCGGACCGGCGGAACTGCACGCCGTCAACCCCCGCCTGGTCCTGGCCCGCGTCACCGGATTCGGCCAGTCGGGCCCGTACTCCCACCGCCCGGGCTTCGGAACGCTCGCCGAGGCCATGAGCGGCTTCGCGGCGATCACCGGCGAGCCGGAAGGCCCGCCCACCCTTCCCCCGTTCGGCCTGGCGGACTCGATCGCGGCGCTCGCCACCGCCTACGCGGTCATGACCGCGCTCGCGGCCCGCACCGCCACCCGGCGCGGCCAGGTCGTCGACATGGCGATCATCGAACCGATCCTCACCGTCCTCGGCCCCCAGCCGCTCTGGTACGACCAGCTCGGTTACGTCCAGCCCCGCACCGGCAACCGCTCCCGCAACAACGCCCCGCGCAACACCTACCGCACCGCCGACGGCGCCTGGGTGGCCGTCTCCACGTCGGCCCAGTCCGTGGCCGAGCGGGTGATGCGCCTGGTGGGCCGCCCCGACCTGATCGACGAACCGTGGTTCGCCACCGGCAGCGGCCGCGCCGAACACGCCGACGAACTGGACGAGGCGGTGGGCCACTGGATCGCCCGCCGCACCCGCGACGAGGCCCTCGCGGCGTTCGAGAAGGCCGAAGCGGCGATCGCTCCCGTCTACGACGTACGGGACGTCATGACCGATCCGCAGTACCGCGCCCTGGACACCATCACCGAAGTACAGGACCCCGAACTCGGCCCGCTGCGCATGCAGAACGTCCTGTTCCGCCTCTCCGAGACTCCCGGCGCGATCCGCTGGGCCGGCCGCCCGCACAACGCCGACACGGACGCGGTGCTGACCGAGGCGGGCCTGTCCGAAACCGAGATCGCCACGCTCCGGGCCACCGGCGGCACCCGATGACGACCACCCTGACCGCCCTGACCTGGCTGTACGTTCCCGGAGACCGCCCCGGGACGGTGGCCAAGGCACTGCGGTCCGCCGCCGACGTCGTGATCGTCGACCTGGAGGACGCGGTCGCGCCCGACCGCAAGGAGTACGCCCGCTCGGCGACCGCCGAACTCCTCGCCGAGCCCCCTCGGGTGCCCGTCCACGTCCGGGTGAACGCCCTCGGCACGCCGTACGCCGAGGCGGACATCCGGGCCCTGGCCGGCCTGCCCGGCCTGTCGGCCCTCCGCCTCCCCAAGGTGACGGACCCGTCGGAGGTACGGCACACCGCGCACCGGATGCCGGACGTACCGCTGTACGCCCTGCTCGAATCGGCGCTCGGCATCGAACAGGCGCACGCGATCGCGAGTGCGCACCCCTGCCTGCGCGGCATCGCACTGGGCGAGGCGGATCTCCGCGCGGATCTGGGCGTACGGGACGACGCCGGCCTGGCATGGCCGCGCAGCCGGGTCGTGGTCGCGGCACGGGCGGCGGGTCTTGAGCCGCCGGCCCAGTCGGTCTACCCGGACATCCGGGACCTGGAGGGACTGGCGGCGTCGTGCGCGCGCGGCCGGGCGCTGGGCTTCCTGGGCCGTACGGCGCTGCACCCCCGCCAGCTGCCGGTCATCGAGCGCGCGTTCCTGCCCACCCCCCGGGAGATCGAGGAGGCGGAGGAGACCGTCAAGGCGGCAGCGGCGGACGGGGGCGCGCTGGCACTCCCCGACGGCCGCTTCGTCGACGCGGCCGTGGTGACGGCCGCCCACCGCACCCTGATCCTGGCGTCGCGCGGCGCCGGGAACTAGTCCTTGGCCTCCGCGTCGGCCCTGTGGCCGGCGGAGTCCTCGGCCGCCGCATCAGCACCGTCGTCGGAACCGGCGCCGTCGCCGGAACCGGAGTCCGACGTGTCCGACGACCCGGACTTCTCCAGGGAGACCGGCTCGACGACTTCCTCGCGCCCCGGCCGCATCTTCGCCGAGATCACGAAGTACGCCACCGCACACACGAACACGACGATCGAGGTCCAGACGTTGAGCCGGAGCCCCAGCACATGGTGCGCCTCGTCGACCCGCATGTACTCGATCCAGCCGCGGCCCGCGCAGTACAGCGCGACGTACAGCGCGAAGACCCGGCCGTGGCCGAGCTTGAAGCGCCGGTCCGCCCAGATGACCAGCAGCGCGGCGCCGACGCACCACAGCGACTCGTACAGGAAGGTCGGGTGGTAGGTCCCCGCCTCGCGGTTCACGCCCTCGGAGATCTTGAGCGCCCAGGGCACGTCCGTCGGCCGCCCGTACAGCTCCTGGTTGAACCAGTTGCCCCAGCGGCCGATCGCCTGCGCGAACGCGAGACCGGGAGCCATCGCGTCGGCCCAGGCCGGGAGCGGGATCCCGCGGCGGCGGCAGCCGATCCAGGCACCCACCGCGCCGAGAGCGACGGCGCCCCAGATGCCGAGGCCGCCCTCCCAGATCTTGAACGCGTCGACCCAGTTCTGGCCCTCGCTGAAGTACAGCTGGTAGTCGGTGACGACGTGGTACAGCCGCCCGCCGACGAGGCCGAACGGCACCGCCCACACGGCGATGTCGGCCACCGTGCCGGCTTTACCTCCCCGGGCGACCCAGCGCTTGTTGCCGTACCAGACGGCCACAAAAACGCCAATGATGATGCAGAACGCGTAGCCGCGGAGCGGGATCGGTCCGAGCTCGATCACACCGGTCGACGGGCTGGGGATATAGGCAAGGTCCATGGCAAGGTCGACGCTACCCTGCCGGGCGGGACGTACGGCAACCCACCCGGCAACGTCTGGATAACGGGCGCCCGTCCCGAGCCCCACGCCCAGCGCCTACGGAGTGCCCGGAGGCACGTACCCCTGGGGCACGGACCCCTGAGGCACGGTGGCCGGCGGCACGGAAGCCTGCGGCATGGAGGCGGGCGGCACAGAAGCGGGCGGCACGGACGAGCCCGCCGCCGGCGGCACGGCGCCCTGCGGCACGGACGGCGACGCAGGCACGGACGACCCCGGAGCCCCCGGCGCCGGGGACCCGGTGGGCGCCGACGGCGTGGCCCTCGCCGTCCCTGTCTTCTTGCCCTTGTTCGCCTCGGCGACCCACTTCTTCAGATTCTCCGGGGAGATCTGCTCGTCGCCCTTCTTGGGGAAGACCGACTCCCCGTTGAGCTGCACGGTCGGTGTTCCGCTGAAGTTGCCCTTCTGGAACGCCTCGTTGGACTTGCGCACCCAGCCGTTGTGCGTTCCGTCGGCCACACACTGCCTGAACGGTTCTGTGACGAGCCCGTCGACCTTGCCGGCCAGCTCGATCAGACGGCTGTCCTTGCTGAAGGCGTCGTCCGGCTCCGGCGGCTGGTTCTGGTACAGCACGTCGTGGTACGGCACGAACTTGCCCGCGCCCTGCGCGCAGGCGGCCGCGTTGGCCGACTTCAGCGATCCGGAGCCGCCCATGTTGCCGTCGATGAGGGTGGCCAGGTGGTACTCGACCTTGATCTGGCCGGCCTCCTCCAGCTCATGGATCGTGTCCCGGAAGGCGTTCTCGAACTGGGCGCACGCCGGGCAGCGGAAGTCCTCCCACACCGTGAGCGTCGACGGCGCGTCCGTCGCCCCCACCGGGATCATCGGACCGCTCCTGTCGCCCGCGCCCCGGGGGGCCACCACGGCGCTCGCGCTGTCGTCGCCGTCCCCGTCCGAGCCCGAGTTCGCGGCGAGGATGCCCACCACGGCCGCCAGGCCCAGCACGCCGACCACGGCGCCGGCCACGATCAGTGTCCGCCTGCGCCTGTCGCGCGCCTTCTGCGCCTCGCGCTCCTGGATCAGGCGCTCGCGGGCGGTTCGTTTTCCGTCACGGTTCTTGTCACTCACACCCGCAGCAACGAACCGGGGAGGCACCAGCGTGCCTCCCCGGTCCAGGTCCACCCGTACGAGCTACACCGCTCAGGTGTTCGCGTCAGGCGCTCGTGCCGCTCCTGCGGACGCCTTCCGCCAGCTCGCCGGCGAGTGCCCGCACGGCGTCGAGACCGGCCGCCGCGTCCGGCGCGTCGAGCAGCCGCTGCACGAACGCCGAGCCGACGATCACGCCGTCCGCGAAGGCGGCGACCTCCTTGGCCTGCACGGCGTTGGAAACCCCGAGCCCGACGCACACGGGCAGCGCGGTCGTGGCCCGGGTCCGCCGCACCAGGTCCTGCGCCTGGGCTCCGACCGACTCACGGGTGCCGGTGACACCCATCAGCGAGGCCGCGTAGACGAACCCGGACCCGGCCGCGGTGATCGTGGCGAGCCGCTCGTCCTTGCTGCTCGGCGCGACCACGAACACCGTGGCCAGGCCCTGCTTCTCGGCCTGCTCGCGCCACAGCGCGGACTCCTGCACCGGGAGGTCGGGCAGGATGCAGCCCGCGCCGCCCGCCTCCGCCAGCTCCGCCGTGAAGCGCTCGACGCCGTACCGGTCGATCGGGTTCCAGTACGTCATGACGAGCACCGGGGCCCCGGTCGCCTCGTGCGCCTCGCGCACCGTCCGCATCACGTCGGCGATCTTCACGCCGCCCCGCAGCGCGATGTCGTCGGCGGTCTGGATGACCGGCCCGTCGAGGACCGGGTCGCTGTGCGGCAGTCCGATCTCGACGACGTCCGCGCCGCCCGCGATGACGGCCTTGACCGCGTCGATGCCGCCGTCGACGGTCGGGAATCCGGCCGGGAGGTAGGCGATGAGGGCCGCCCGGTTCTCGGACCTGGTCCGCTCCAGGGTGTCGCTCAGCAGCTGAATGTTCCCGCTCACTTGGTGTCCCTCTGGATCTCGGCGGCGCCGTCGGCGGCGGAGGCGTCGGCCTCGACCGCGGCGTCGGTGTCGTACAGGCCGAAGTACCGGGCGGCCGTGTCCATGTCCTTGTCGCCGCGCCCGGACAGGTTGACCAGGATCAGTCCGTCCTTGCTCAGTTCCTTGCCGAGCTCCAGCGCGCCGGCCAGCGCGTGGGCGCTCTCGATGGCCGGGATGATGCCCTCGGTGCGCGACAGCAGCAGCAGGGACTGCATCGCCGCGTCGTCCGTCACGGCCCGGTACTCGCCGCGTCCGCTGTCCTTGAGGTAGGCGTGCTCGGGACCGATGCCCGGGTAGTCGAGCCCCGCCGAGATCGAGTAGGGCTCGGTGATCTGGCCCTCCTCGTCCTGGAGGACGTACGACCGCGAGCCGTGCAGAATGCCGGGCTCGCCCGCCGACAGGGTGGCCGCGTGCTCACCGGTCTCGATGCCGTGCCCGGCGGGCTCGCAGCCGACGAGGCGTACGTCGGTGTCCGGGATGAAGGCGTGGAAGAGACCGATCGCGTTGGACCCGCCGCCGACGCACGCGACGGCCGCGTCGGGCAGCCGCCCCGCGCGCTCCAGGATCTGGCGGCGGGCCTCGACGCCGATGACCCGGTGGAAGTCGCGGACCATGGCGGGGAAGGGGTGCGGTCCGGCGACGGTGCCGAAGAGGTAGTGCGTACGGTCGACGTTGGCGACCCAGTCGCGGAACGCCTCGTTGATGGCGTCCTTCAGCGTCCGGCTGCCGGACTTCACCGCGACGACCTCGGCGCCGAGCATCCGCATCCGGGCGACGTTGAGCGCCTGGCGCTGGGTGTCGATCTCGCCCATGTAGATGGTGCATTCGAGGCCGAACAGGGCGCACGCGGTGGCGGTGGCGACGCCGTGCTGGCCGGCGCCGGTCTCCGCGATGACGCGTGTCTTGCCCATGCGCTTGGTGAGCAGTGCCTGGCCCAGCACGTTGTTGATCTTGTGTGAGCCGGTGTGGTTGAGGTCTTCCCGCTTGAGGAAGATCCGCGCCCCGCCCGCGTGTTCGGCGAACCGCGGTACCTCCGTCAGCGAGCTGGGCCGGCCGGTGTAGTTGACCATGAGCTCGTTCAGCTCGGCCGCGAAGGCCGGGTCGGACTTGGCCTTGTCGTACTCGACGGCGACCTCGTCGACCGCGGCGACGAGCGCCTCGGGGATGAACTTGCCGCCGTACGCGCCGAAGTAGCCCTCGGCGCTGGGGACGGTGCCCTCGGGGTCCGGAATGAAGAAGTCAGAAGACATCCGACGTACTCCTCAGAAGGGGCTCGCGCCCCATGAAAGATCAACGGGTGGACTGACCGTATGCGCGCCGCGCGAATCCACCCCGGTACGCCCCCGTGCGCCCCACTGCGTCAGGGCATTCGGGCGTACGGGTACGACGGATCGAGGATCGCTACAGCGCGCCGTGGGCGCGACGCCATCGCATGCCGTTGATCTGGCCCGGCTCGGAGCCGATGTGGTACCTCACCCGGCGTCCCCGTACCCGCCGCGCCGGCGCCCGGCACCCGCGCGGGCGGCACCCGCGCGCCAGCGGGGCGTGCGGGTCGCGCGCCGACGGCCCGGCGAACGGGCGAAGGCCCGGCCGGGCGAGTGCGGCGGTACGGCGGACTGCGGTCATGGGGCCGGGTCAGCTCCGGCCGTGGCGCAGGGCCGGGTGGGCGCCCGCGGCGACCAGGTCGGCGACGGCGCCCTTCGGGTCGCGGCCGGTGACCAGGGACTCGCCCACGAGCACCGCGTCGGCGCCCGCGTTGGCGTACGCGATGAGGTCGTGCGGGCCGCGGACACCGGACTCGGCGACCGTGACGATGCCGGCCGGGACCTCGGGGGCGACGCGCTCGAACGTGCCGCGGTCGACCTTGAGGGTCTTGAGGTTGCGCGCGTTGATACCGATGATCTTCGCGCCGGCCTCGACCGCGCGCTCGACCTCTTCCTCGTCGTGCGCCTCGACCAAGGGCGTGAGTCCGATGGACTCGGCCCGCTCGATGAGGGAGACGAGGGCCTCCTGCTCCAGGGCGGCCACGATCAGCAGCGCCAGGTCGGCGCCGTATGCCCGCGCCTCCCACAGCTGGTAGGCCGTGACGATGAAGTCCTTGCGCAGCACCGGGATGTCGACCTTGGCGCGTACGGCCTCCAGGTCGGCCAGCGAGCCGCCGAAGCGGCGCTGCTCGGTGAGTACGGAGATGACGGCCGCGCCGCCCGCCTCGTAGTCGGCGGCGAGCCCGGCGGGGTCCGCGATCGCTGCCAGCGCGCCCTTGGAGGGGCTGGAACGCTTGACCTCGCAGATGACCTTGACGCCGTCGCCGCGCAGGGCGGCGACTCCGTCCTTGGCCGGGGCGGCCTTGGCCGCGCGGTCCTTGAGCTCGTCGAGACTCACGCCTGCCTGCCGCTCCGCGAGGTCGGCGAGCACGCCTTCGATGATCTCGTCGAGCACACTCACGCGAGCGGCCCCCTTCCGGGAGGGTGATGGTGGACCAGGATCAGCCATACCAATGGTATCCGCAGGTGGCCTCAGGTCTCGCATCGAGTGGCGATCAGTCCCACTACCTGGAACTTCACGGCGCGAGCGCCGAGCCGAACGGCAGGTTCCGGACGACGCTGAAGACCGCCGCCACCGCGCCGATGCTCCACCACCAGACGGGCCGCAGCGCGATCCGCATCGGGATTCCGCGGCTCGCCCGGACCACCCATACGGTCCACAGCACGGCGGCGGCGCCGTACCCGGCGACGGCCATGGCGTTGGCCCCCAACGCGGTGACCAGATCGCCGGTGGCGACGGCGTGCGCGCTGCGCAGTCCGCCGCAGCCGGGGCAGTAGATGCCGGTCAGCCGGAGCAGCGGGCAGGCGGGGTAGTGGCCGGGTTCGTTGGGGTCGACCATGCCCACGTACGCGAAGGCCGCCGCTACGCCGGCCAGCGCCACGACGGGCACGGCGAGCCGCCGGGCGAGGGGCGCGGGAGCGGGCCGCGCGGGGTGCGGCGCGGGGGCGGGGGCGGGCGTAGGCGCGGTATCCACCCGCCGATTGTCCCCGCTCATGAGGAAAGGCGCAGCCCTCGGGGGGCTGCGCCTCGCGCCGGACCGTACCGGCACCGCGTCGGCGCGGCGAAGGCCGGGCCGGGGAGATCCGGTCAGTGGGTGCGGATCTGGGCGTGGGGCTGGGCCCGGCCGGCCTCTTCACGGGCCTGCCGCATCTCGTCGGACTCCTTCGGCGCGCCGAGGCCCGCTGCCTTCATGGCCATTCCGACGACACCACCGAGCAGTATCACGACGAATCCCGCCCAGAAGCCGAGCGGGCTGGCCAGCACCGTGAAGGCGCCCGAAATGCAGAAACCGATGAAGGAGATGGTGACACCGGTCCAGGCGGCCGGGGTGTGTCCGTGGCTGCTGCCCGCCATGAGTTGCTCCTCGTTGCTGTTGCTCTGTGGTGGGGTGGTGAGTGCGTGCTCGGCGACGCGTGCGCTCGCCGCTCATTGTCCCGTACGAGCATTGTCCCGTACGGGCAGCGGTGAGGTGATCTCGGGGGTCATGCGTCGCGCGTCGGGTCCTCGCCGCGGTCGAGTGCCTTCCAGAGGTCCTCGGGCCGGTCGGGGCTGGAAGCGGCGGGCGCCCTGCGGGTGCGGGGGCTGCCGTCGCGCTCGTAACGGCCCGACATGGACGGCCACTTCCGGCCGCACCACAGCGCGAGCAGCCCTGCGGCCAGGATCAGCAGGCCGCCGGCCGCGGTCACGTACGGCCATGCGGTGTGCGTCAGCGAGTCGGCCGTGGCGGCGGTGTCGCCGGTCATCTGCGCGGCCTTCTCGTCGAGCGCCGCGCCTCCGGTCGCCCCGAGGAGGGCGGTGACGGCGGCGCCCGCGCCGCTCAGCGCGAGCAGCCCGGCGACCAGCACACGGCCGGCCCGGCGGACGGCGAAGACCGCGACGAGCGCGGCGAGGCCGACGACGGCCAGCGCCGCGGGGGCGCCGGTGACGTCCTGCCCCTCGGCGTCGAGGGGCAGCGCGCCGCCCGGGACGGCGGCCGCGCCCTCGGCCCAGACACGGCCGGAGGCGAGGAGCACGACGGCGGCGCCGAGGGCGCCGAGCAGGAGCGCGGCGGCGAGACTGCGCCGGCCCGTGGAGGGGGCCGGCGCGCTCTCGCCGCGCGGAAGCGGAACGGGTACGGGGGATGCGGCACTCACGTACCCCACTATCCCTTACGTCCCGATCGCGCTCAGAGGCGGTTCGCCGTGTGGACGGCGCGCAGGACGGCGGCCGCCTTGTTGCGGCACTCGTTGTCCTCGGCGACCGGGTCGGAGTCGGCCACCACACCTGCTCCGGCCTGCACGTACGCCGTACCGTCGCGCAGCAGGGCGGTCCGGATGGCGATGGCGGTGTCCGAGTCGCCGGCGAAGTCGAGGTAGCCGACGCAGCCGCCGTACAGGCCGCGCCGCGACGGCTCCAGCTCCTCGATGATCTGCATGGCGCGCGGCTTCGGCGCCCCGGACAGCGTCCCGGCCGGGAAGCAGGCGGTCAGTACGTCGAAGGCGCTGCGGCCGGGGGCGACGCGGCCGGTCACGGTCGACACGATGTGCATGACGTGCGAGTACCGCTCGACGGACATGAAGTCGACGACCTCCACGCTGCCGGGCTCGCAGACGCGGCCGAGGTCGTTGCGGCCGAGGTCGACGAGCATCAGGTGCTCGGCGCGCTCCTTGGGGTCCGCGAGCAGCTCGTCGGCGAGGGCCTGGTCCTCCTGCGGCGTGGCGCCGCGGTGGCGGGTCCCGGCGATCGGGTGCACCATCGCGCGGCCGTCCTCGACCTTGACCAGCGCCTCGGGGCTGGAACCGACGACGTCGAAGCCGTCGAAGCGGAAGAGGTACATGTACGGCGAGGGGTTGGTGGCGCGCAGCACCCGGTAGACGTCCAGCGCGCTCGCCGTGCAGGGCGTCTCGAAGCGCTGGGACGGCACGACCTGGAACGCCTCGCCCGCCCGGATGCGCTCCTTGATGTCGTCGACGGCCGCCTGGTACTTCTCGCCGCCCCACAGGGCGGTGTACGGCGGCAGCTCGGACGGCGGCAGGGCGGCGGGCGTGGTCGGCACGGCGCGGCTGAGGTCGGCCTCCATCGCGTCGAGCCGGGCGACCGCGTCGGCGTACGCCTCGTCGACGCCCGTGTCGAGGTCGTTGTGGTTGATCGCGTTGGCGATCAGCAGGACGGAGCCGTCCCAGTGGTCGAGGACGGCGAGGTCCGAGGTGAGGAGCATGGTCAGTTCGGGCAGCTTCAGATCGTCGCGCCCGTGCTCGCCGATCTTCTCCAGGCGGCGTACGACGTCGTACCCGAGGTAGCCGACCATGCCGCCGGTGAACGGCGGCAGTCCGCCCGTGAGGTCGCGCGGGGTGTGCAGGGTCTCGATGGTGGCGCGCAGCGCGTCGAGCGGGTCGCCGTCCAGGGGTACGCCGACGGGCGGCGTCCCGAGCCAGTGCGCCTGCCCGTCGCGGGCGGTGAGGGTGGCGGCGCTGCGTACGCCGACGAAGGAGTACCGGGACCACGAGCGGCCGTTTTCGGCGGACTCCAGGAGGAACGTGCCGGGGCGCTCGGCGGCGAGCTTGCGGTAGAGCCCCACCGGGGTGTCGCCGTCCGCGAGCAGCCTGCGGCTGACGGGGACGACTCG
This sequence comes from Streptomyces agglomeratus, assembly GCF_001746415.1. Taxonomy (NCBI): domain Bacteria; kingdom Bacillati; phylum Actinomycetota; class Actinomycetes; order Kitasatosporales; family Streptomycetaceae; genus Streptomyces; species Streptomyces agglomeratus. The sequence continues at coordinate 5,837,479 of NZ_MEHJ01000001.1, read as the reverse complement.
CCGGTCGGCGGCCAGCTTGCGGAAGGTCTCGATGTCCATGGCCGGTGACCTTACTTCGCGAGCGGGAGGAGGACGTCGGAGTCGAAACAGGTGCGGTCGCCGGTGTGGCAGGCGGCGCCGACCTGGTCGACCTTGACGAGCACGGTGTCGGCGTCGCAGTCCAGCGCGACGGACTTGACGTGCTGGAAGTGGCCGGAGGTGTCGCCCTTGACCCAGTACTCCTGACGGCTGCGCGACCAGTACGTGCAGCGGCCCGTGGTGAGGGTCCGGTGGAGCGCCTCGTCGTCCATCCAGCCGAGCATGAGCACCTCGCCGGTGTCGTACTGCTGGGCGATGGCCGGGACCAGGCCGTCGGCGCTGCGCCTGAGGCGGGCGGCGACGGCGGGGTCGAGGCTGCTTTGAGGGGGCGTACTGGTCATGTCCGCCATTGTGCCGCGCCGACGGTCCGTCACCGCGCCGCCGTCCGGTCATTGGACGCGCGGCGCCGTGGCCGTGGCGGGGGTGGCGGCCGTACGCTGGCCGTCATGTCGACTCATGCCAAGCGCGAACGACTGCTCCTCGCCGACCTGCTGGAGGCGGCCGGACCCGATGCCCCGACGCTGTGCGAGGGCTGGACCACCCGTGAACTGGCCGCCCATGTGGTGGTGCGCGAGCGCCGCGCCGACGCGGCGGGCGGGATAGTCCTCGCGGCGCTGAAGAGCCGGCTGGATCGGGTGCAGGCGGAGTTCGCCGCCAAGCCGTACGAGGAGCTGATCCAGCTCATCCGAACGGGTCCGCCACGCATGTCCCCGTACGCCCTAAAGCAGCTCGACGAGGCCGCGAACACCGTCGAGTTCTACGTCCATGCCGAGGATGTCCGGCGGGCGCAGCCAGACTGGACGCCGCGCGAACTCGACGCGGTCTTCGCGAACGCCCTGTGGTCGCGGATCGAGAAGGCGGCGCGGCTGCTCGGCCGCAAGGCGCCGGTGGGTGTGGTGCTGCGTCGGCCGGACGGCCAGACGGCGGTGGCCCGTCGCGGGACGCCGGTGGTGACGGTCACGGGCGAGCCGGGCGAGCTGGTGCTGTTCGCCTTCGGCCGGCAGGAGGTGGCGCGGGTCGAGACGGCGGGCGACAAGGACGCCGTCGAGCGCCTGCGCGAGGCGCAGCTCGGCATCGCGATGTAGTAGCGCGACGCCGCTGCGCCCCGCAGGGCGCAGCGCGTCGCGTCTAGCGGACCGGGTGGCCCGCTTCGCGCAGGGCGTCCTTGACCTGGGAGATGCGCAGGTCGCCGAAGTGGAACACGGACGCCGCGAGGACCGCGTCCGCCCCTGCCGCGATCGCCGGCGGGAAGTGGGCCAGCCTGCCCGCGCCGCCGGAGGCGATCACCGGGACCGTGACGTGCTTGCGCACCGCCGCGATCATCTCGGTGTCGTAGCCGTCCTTCGTACCGTCCGCGTCCATCGAGTTGAGCAGGATCTCGCCCGCGCCCAGCTCCGCCGCCCGGTGCGCCCACTCGACCGCGTCGATGCCTGCGGACTTGCGGCCGCCGTGCGTGGTGACCTCGAAGGAACCCGAGTCCGTACGGCGGGCGTCGACCGACAGGACGAGGACCTGGCGTCCGAAGCGCTCCGCGATCTCGCGGATCAGGTCGGGGCGGGCGATGGCGGCGGTGTTGACACCGACCTTGTCCGCGCCGGCCCGCAGCAGCTTGTCGACGTCCTCGGTGGTGCGTACGCCGCCGCCGACCGTGAGCGGGATGAAGACCTGCTCGGCGGTGCGGCGCACCACGTCGTACGTCGTCTCCCGGTTGCCGGAGGACGCGGTGATGTCGAGGAACGTCAGCTCGTCGGCACCCTCCGCGTCGTACAGCTTCGCCATCTCGACGGGGTCGCCGGCGTCGCGCAGGTTCTGGAAGTTGACGCCCTTGACGACCCGGCCGTTGTCGACGTCCAGGCAGGGGATCACTCGTACCGCGAGGGTCATGACTCCTGGTCTCCTCGGTCCGCCCGGTCGCCCCGGTACGCCTCTACCTCGATCTCGACGACCAGGCTCGGGTCCACGAATCCGGAGACGATGATCATGGACGCCGCCGGGCGCACGTCGTCGAACAGTTCCTTGTGCGCGCGGCCCACGTCGTCGACGTCCCGGGCGTGCGTGATGTACATGCGGGTGCGTACGACGTCCTCGCGCCCGAGGCCGAGCTGCTCCAGCGCGCCGAAGGCGACCCCGAAGGCGGTGACGGTCTGCTGGTACGGCGTACCGGCGTCGATGACGCCGTCCACGACCGACGTGCAGCCGGACACCAGGACCAGCCCGTTCGGCAGCTCCACGGCGCGGGAGTAGCCGAACTGCTCCTCCCACGGGGCGCCGGTCGTCACCTTGCGTACCGAACCGGAAGAGGAGACCGTCATCCGGACACCGCCGCCAGCGCCTCTTCGAGCGTGAACGCCTTCGCGTACAGCGCCTTTCCGACGATCGCGCCCTCCACGCCCTCGGGGACGAGCGACGCGATCGCGCGCAGGTCGTCCAGCGAGGAGACGCCGCCGGAGGCGACGACGGGCTTGTCGGTCACGGCGCAGACGTTCTTCAGGAGCTCCAGGTTGGGGCCCTGGAGCGTGCCGTCCTTGGCGATGTCGGTGACGACGTACCGCGCGCAGCCCTCGGAGTCGAGGCGCGCCAGCGTCTCGTAGAGGTCGCCGCCGTCGCGGGTCCAGCCGCGTCCGCGCAGGGTCGTGCCGCGTACGTCGAGGCCGACGGCGATCTTGTCGCCGTACTCCGCGATGACCTTGGCGACCCACTCGGGGGTCTCCAGCGCGGCCGTGCCGAGGTTGACGCGCTTGCAGCCGGTGGCGAGCGCCGCGGCGAGCGAGGCGTCGTCGCGGATGCCGCCGGACAGTTCGACCTTGATGTCCATCGAGCGGGCGACCTCGGCGATGCGCTCCCGGTTGTCACCGGTGCCGAACGCCGCGTCGAGGTCGACGAGGTGGAGCCACTCGGCGCCCGCCTGCTGCCAGGCGAGGGCGGCCTGGAGGGGGTCGCCGTACGACGTCTCGGAGCCGGACTCGCCATGGACGAGGCGTACGGCCTGGCCGTCGCGGACGTCGACGGCGGGGAGGAGTTCGAGCTTCGCGGTGTTCGCGGAGGACATCAGAGGGTTCCGATCCAGTTGGTCAGCAGCTGGGCGCCGGCGTCGCCGGACTTCTCGGGGTGGAACTGGGTGGCCCACAGCGCGCCGTTCTCGACGGCCGCCACGAAGGGCTCGCCGTGCGTGCTCCAGGTGACCTTGGGCGCACGGATCTTGGCGTTGGTGACTTCCAGGCTCCAGTCGTGCACGGCGTACGAGTGCACGAAGTAGTAGCGCGCTTCGGCGTCGAGGCCGGCGAACAGCTCGCTGTCCGCGGGTGCGTCGACCGTGTTCCAGCCCATGTGCGGGACGACCGGCGCCTGGAGGGGGCCGACCGTGCCGGGCCATTCGTCGAGACCCTCGGTCTCCACGCCGTGCTCGATGCCGCGCTCGAAGAGGATCTGCATGCCGACGCAGATGCCCATGACCGGGCGGCCGCCGGACAGCCTGCGGCCGACGATCCAGTCGCCGCGCGCCTCGCGCAGCCCCTTCATGCAGGCGGAGAAGGCCCCGACGCCGGGGACGAGCAGTCCGTCGGCGTTCATGGCCTTGTCGAAGTCGCGGGTGATCTCGACGTCCGCGCCGACGTGGGCGAGGGCCCGCTCGGCGGACCGGACGTTCCCGAAGCCGTAGTCGAAGACGACGACCTTCTTGCTCGCGTCGCTCATTCCCAGATTCCTTGGATTCGCATGACACCGGCGACCAGGCACATCACGGCGCCGATGCCCAGAAGCACGATCACGCCCTTGGGCAGCTGCTGCTTCCAGAAGGAGTACACGCCGCCGAGGAGGAAGAGCCCGACGACGATGAGGATGGTGGACAGGCCCGTCACAGTGCGCCCTTGGTCGAGGGGAGGATGCCGGCCGCGCGCGGGTCGTGCTCGGACGCGTACCGCAGGGCACGGGCCAGGGCCTTGAACTGGCACTCCACGATGTGGTGCGCGTTGCGCCCGTACGGGACGTGCACGTGCAGGGCGATCTGGGCCTGCGCGACGAAGGACTCCAGGATGTGCCGGGTCATCGTCGTGTCGTACTCGCCGATCATCGGCGCCATCTTCTCGGGCTCGGTGTGCACGAGGTAGGGGCGGCCGGAGAGGTCGACGGTGACCTGGGCGAGCGACTCGTCCAGCGGGACCGTGCAGTTGCCGAAGCGGTAGATGCCGACCTTGTCGCCGAGGGCCTGCTTGAAGGCGGCGCCGAGCGCGAGAGCGGTGTCCTCGATCGTGTGGTGGGAGTCGATGTGCAGGTCGCCGTCGGTCTTCACGGTGAGGTCGAAGAGGCCGTGGCGGCCGAGCTGGTCGAGCATGTGGTCGTAGAAGCCGACGCCTGTCGACACATCGACCTTGCCGGTGCCGTCGAGGTCTATCTCGACGAGGACCGAGGTCTCCTTGGTCGTGCGCTCGACGCGTCCTACGCGACTCATGAGCTGTGCTCCTTCTTCAGTGCGCGTACCGCATCGAGGAACGCGTCGTTCTCTTCGGGGGTGCCGGCGGTGACCCGCAGCCAGCCCGGTACGCCGTTGTCACGGACCAGGACGCCCTGGTCGAGGATCCGCTGCCACGCCTCGTGGGAGCCTGCCGCGCCGTCGAACCGACCGAACTGGACGAAGTTCGCGTCCGAGTCCGTGACCTCGTATCCGATGGCGCGCAGCTCGGTGACCAGGCGGTCCCGCTCGGCCTTGAGCTGCTCGACGTACCCCAGCAGCGTATCGGTGTGCTCCAGCGCGGCGAGCGCGGTGGCCTGGGTGACGGACGACAGGTGGTACGGCAGGCGCACCAGCTGTACGGCGTCGACCACGGCGGGGTCGGCCGCGAGGTACCCCAGGCGCAGGCCGGCGGCGCCGAACGCCTTGGACATCGTGCGGGAGAGCACCATGTTCGGCCGGCCCTCGATGAGCGGCAGCAGGGACGGGTGGTGGCTGAATTCGCCGTACGCCTCGTCCACGACGACGAGTGACGGCTTGGCCTCCTGGGCCGCGTCGTACAGCGCGAGGACGGTGTCGGCTCCGACGGCCGTGCCCGTGGGGTTGTTGGGGGAGGTGATGAAGACGACGTCCGGCCGGTTCTCGGCGATGGACTTCCGGGCCGCCGCGAGGTCGATGGTGAAGTCGTCGTTGCGCGGCCCGGAGATCCAGCCGGTGCCGGTGCCGCGCGAGATGAGGCCGTGCATCGAGTACGACGGCTCGAAGCCGATCGCGGTGCGGCCGGGGCCGCCGAAGGTCTGGAGCAGCTGCTGGATGACCTCGTTGGAGCCGTTGGCCGCCCAGACGTTGGCCATGGACACCTCGTACCCGGCGGTGCGGGTGAGGTAGCGGGCCAGCTCGGTGCGCAGCTCGACGGCGTCCCGGTCCGGGTAGCGGTTGAGCTCGCGGGCGGCGTCGCGTACCCGCTCGGCGATGCGCTCGACGAGCGCCTCGGGCAGCGGGTACGGGTTCTCGTTGGTGTTGAGGCGTACGGGCACGTCGAGCTGGGGCGCGCCGTAGGGGGACTTGCCGCGCAGCTCGTCGCGGACGGGGAGATCGTCGATCCGGATGCTGCGGGTCATTCCGTCGGCACCTTCCATCCGAACCGGGCCTTCAGGGCGGCGCCGTGCGCCGGCAGGTCCTCCGCCTCGGCCAGCGTCACCACGTGGTGGGTGACTTCGGCGAGGGCGTCGCGGGTGTAGTCGACGATGTGGATGCCGCGCAGGAAGGACTGGACCGACAGGCCCGACGAGTGGCAGGCGCAGCCGCCGGTGGGCAGGACGTGGTTGGAGCCGGCGCAGTAGTCCCCGAGGGAGACGGGGGCGTACGGGCCGACGAAGATCGCGCCGGCGTTGCGCACCCGCCGGGCGAGCGCCGCGGCGTCGGCGGTCTGGATCTCCAGGTGTTCGGCGCCGTACGCGTCGACGACCTTGAGGCCCTCCTCCAAGGAGTCGACCAGGACGATCGAGGACTGCTTGCCGGCAAGCGCAGGGAGGATCCGGTCGTCGCGGTGCTTCGTGGCCGCGACCTGCGGCTCCAGCTCCTTGGTGACCGCGTCCGCGAGGTCCTCGGAGTCGGTCACCAGGACCGCGGCGGCCAGCGGGTCGTGCTCGGCCTGGCTGATCAGGTCGGCGGCGACGTGCACCGGGTCGGCCGTCTCGTCGGCGAGGACCGCGATCTCGGTCGGGCCGGCCTCGGTGTCGATGCCGATGAGGCCCGTGAAGTAGCGCTTCGCGGCGGCGACCCAGATGTTGCCGGGGCCGGTGACCATGTTGACGGGCGCGCACTCGTCGGTTCCGTACGCGAACATCGCAACGGCCGTGGCGCCGCCCGCGGCGTACACCTCGTCGATGCCGAGCAGCGCGCAGGCCGCGAGGATCGTCGGGTGCGGCAGGCCGCCGAACTCCTTCTGGGCGGGGGACGCGAGCGCGATGGACTCGACGCCGGCCTCCTGCGCCGGGACCACGTTCATGATCACGGAGGAGGGGTAGACAGACCGGCCGCCGGGCGCGTACAGGCCCACGCGTCCGACCGGCACCCAGCGCTCGGTGACCGTGCCGCCGGGCACGACCTGGGTGGTGTGCTCGCCGCGGCGCTGCTCGCGGTGGACGATGCGGGCGCGCCGGATCGACTCCTCCAGCGCGGCTCTGACCTTGGGGTCGAGCCCTTCGAGGGCGGTGCTCAGCGCTTCGGCGGGCACGCGTACGCGCTCCAGTTTCACGCCGTCGAACTTCTCCGCGTACTCGATCAGCGCCGCCGTTCCCCGATGGTGCACGTCCTCGCAGATGGGCCGCACCTTGTCCAGGGCGGCCTGTACGTCGAAGTCGGCACGGGGCAGCAGGTCGCGCAGGTCGGCGCCCTCGGGGAGGGCGTCGCCGCGCAGATCGATTCGAGAGATCACGCTGCCAATTCTCTCAGACCGCGTCCGGCGGCCGAGCCTCCGTATCACTGGCTGATACACGCCCCAGGAGTCTTTCGTCACCACTAGCGTTCAGCCCGTCACCCAGAGGGAAGAACGGCTGTACGAATCGGCGAAAGGGGCGGCCTTGACCGAGCCGCAGCAAGACGTCGAAGCGCCCGACTGGCTCAGTGCCCCGGAGAGGGGCATGTGGCAGGCGTTCCGCAACGGCAGTACCTACGACCTTCGCACCCGCAATCCCGTCCTGGACGACCCGTTGTCCACCCGGCCGTGGCCCCAGGAGCGCAGCGTCCGCGCGCGCGTCGTGGCACTGCTGCTGCTCAGTGGACCGGCCGCGCTGCCCGGGCGGGTCGCGGCGCTCAAGCTCAGCGGCGTACAGATCACCGGCACGCTCAAGCTCTCGGGCGGCCGCGTCGAGCCGTACGTCGAGATGAGCAACTGCCGCTTCGAGAAGGAGGTTCTGCTGCCCGAGTGCCACTTCACCACCCTTCGCATGGTGGGCTGCTCCATTCCCAGGCTGGAGGCCGCCCGGCTGCACACCGAGGGCGATCTCCATCTGCCCCGGTGCAGCGTCCCGGGCGGCATCCGGCTCACCGACGCGCAGATCGGCACGGATCTGCTCATCAACCAGATCGTCGTGCACCAGGACCGCAACGGGCGTTCGATCGCGGCCGACGGTCTGTGCGTGGCCCAGGACCTCCAGGCCGAGATGATCGAGTCGCACGGCGAGTTCAGCCTGCGCGGCGCGAAGGTCGGCGTGTCGCTGAGCCTCCGCGGCAGCCGGTTGCGCAGGCCGTACGGCGTGGAGGGGCGGCGTGCGCTCAACGCCCCGCAGCTGACCGTCGAGCGCACGCTCTACATGACACCGGCCGGCATCGGCCCCCGGGGCGCCGCTCCGGGGACCACTCCGCCGTACGGCATAGGGAACACCCCGGTGCGCGGCACCCGCGTCCAGCGGTTCGAGTGCGAGGGCGGGCTGCGGCTCGACGACGGACGCTTCGGCGACGCGGTGGACTTCGACGGGGCGCGGTTCGTGATGTCGCTCGGCCAGGAGCTGTCGCTGCGCCGGGTCCAGGCTCCCGAGCTGCGGTTCCTCTGCGAGCGGCCCGACGAGGGAAAGGTGGTGCTGTCCGGCGCGAAGGTGGGCAACCTGGTGGACAGGGCGGACAGCTGGCCGCGGCCCGGCGGCCTGACGATGCACGGCTTCACGTACGAGAGCCTCATACCGCGTGGGCTGTTCACGCTCGCGCAGCGGCTGGAGTGGGTGACGGCCGCGACTCCGGAGTACGCCCCGGAGCCGTACGAGCGGCTCGCGGCCGTCCTGCGCAGCTGCGGCGAGGACGCCGACGCGCGGGAGGTGCTGCTGGCCAAGCAGCGAAGACGGCGCGAGACGCTGCCGCTCGCCGGGAAACTGTGGGGCGTCCTCCAGGACTGGACGGTGGCGTACGGCTACCGCCCGGGCCGGGCCGCCGTGTGGATGGCCGTGCTGTGGGCGGCCGGCGCGGTGGCGTTCGCGCAGCTCGACCCGCCCGCGATCAATCCCGACCAGCACCCGGACTGGAACGCGTCCCTCTACGCGCTCGACCTGCTGCTGCCGGTGATCAATCTGGGGCAGGACGGCTACTGGCGGCTGGCCGGCCTCTGGCAGTGGGCGGCGGCGAGCCTGATCCTGCTCGGGTGGATCCTCGCGACGACGGTGGCGGCGGGGGCGTCACGACTGCTGCGGAGGGGGTGAGGGGCCGGGCTCCCCGGCTCCGATCCCCGGTGGCGGGGTCACCGGCGCACCACGTCGCCCCCGCCACCCACCCTTCCTTTACCGTCCCTTGACCGGCGGTGGCACAACCTTTCCAGCCGATACGAAAGCTTCACCGACACCCCCTGGCGCCGCCCCGACCTGCGGTTTTCAATGGTTCGCACCATGTCATTCCTTCGCGCTCTGATCAGCACCGCGCGCATGATCCGCCACACCCCGGATCTCGGCGCCGGTCTGCTCGGCGACGACGAGGTGCTGCTCGACGTCGCAGACGAACGCCTGGGACCGACGCTCGTCGCCGCCGCCCTCGGTGACCACGGGCCCGCGGCCAAGCTGCTCGCCGCCACCCGGGAGGGCGCCGAGTGGGAGAACCGCGACCGGTACGCCACCCGCCTCGCCACCTTCGCGTACCACCGCGGGGACTGGCTCGGCGACTGGCTGGCGGCGTCGCCGCGCGACCCCGACGCCCTGCTGGTGAAGGCGGAACTGTCGGTGTGCAGGGCGTGGGAGTCGCCCGCGCGCGCCGAGCGGCTGCGTGACGTCGGCCCACTGATCGAGGCGGCGGCCGACGCCGCTCCGCGCGACCCGGTGCCGTGGCGCATCGCCCTCGACCACGCGCGCGGCACGCACGCGTCGCATTCCGCCTTCGAGGAGCTGTGGGCGGAGGCGGTGGGCCGCTCCTCGCACCACTACGGATGCCACGTCTCCGCGCTCCAGTACCTCTCCGCCCAGTGGTACGGCTCCCACCGCGAGTGCTTCGACTTCGCCGAGCGGGCCGCCGAGGACGCTCTGCCCGGATCGCTGGTGCAGGCACTGCCGGTACGAGCGGCCTTCGCGCACCTGCTGAGCGGCGGCGCCGCCGGCACGGCGGGTACGACCACGACGGTCGGGCCGGAGCGCGTCGACGCGGCGGCGGATCTCGCGATCGCGCTCTCCGCCGAGTACGCGGCGGGCGACCCGTGGCCGGCCGAGGTCCGCAATCTGCTGGCGTACGTCCTGATCACCAGGGGGCGGTGGTCCGACGCCCTGGAGCAGTTCCGGCTGATCGGGCCGTACGCGACCTCGTTCCCCTGGGCGTATCTCGGCGAGGACGTACTGGGACGGTTCCTGGAGCTGCGCGACACCGCGAGGCTCCAGGTGGCCACGGGCATGCCTCTGCCGCCTTTGCGCAGGACGGGCCGCCGGGCCCGCTCCGGCGGCCATTACGCTTGAGCGCTGTGACCACCGCTCGCCTTCCCCTCTTCCCGCTGAACTCGGTGCTGTTCCCCGGCCTGGTGCTGCCGCTGAACATCTTCGAGGAGCGTTATCGCGCCATGATGCGCGACCTGTCGAAGGGCGCGGACTCCGGCGACTCCGCACTGCCCGCGGATTCGCCCTCACCCTCACCTTCGTCCTCGGACGACGAGCCGCGCCGCTTCGTGGTCGTGGCCATCCGCGACGGCCGGGAGGTCGCCCCGACCGCGCCCGGCATGCCGGACTCCACCACCATGACCGAGCGGGGCCCGGCCGCGGGCTTCGGCCCGGACCCGGTGCAGGCTTTCCACCGGGTGGGCTGCGTCGCGGACGCGGCGACGATCCGTGAGCGCGAGGACGGCGGTTTCGAGGTGCTGGCCACCGGGACGACCCGCGTCAGGATCCTCTCCGTCGACGCGAGCGGCCCGTACCTCACCGCCGAGGTGGAGGAGCTGCCCGAGGAACCGGGTGACGACGCGGGTGCGCTGGCGGAGGGGGTGCTGCGGGCGTTCCGCAGCTACCAGAAGCGGCTGGCGGGGGCGCGGGAGCGCTCGCTGACCACGGGCGCGGAGCTGCCGGACGAGCCGTCCGCCGTCTCGTACCTGGTGGCCGCCGCGACGGTGCTCGACATCCCGGCGAAGCAGCGGCTGCTCCAGGCGCCCGACACCGCGACCCGGCTGCGCGAGGAGCTGAAGCTGCTGCGCGCCGAGACCGCGGTGATCCGCCATCTCCCCTCGCTGCCGGCGGTCGAACTGACCAGGAAACCCACGAGCCCCAACTGACGCCCCGGAGGCAGAGCCGCAGTGACCAAGAACAAGCGCCAGGCCGGAGGAACCCCCGCGACGGTCGCCCTGGCCGCGGCGGGGACGGCGTACGTCCTGCACGCCTACGAGCACGACCCGGCGTCCCCCTCCTACGGCGAGGAGGCGGCGCGGGCGCTGGGCGTTCCGCCGGAGCGCGTCTTCAAGACGCTGGTCGCCGACATCGACGGCACGCTGACGGTCGCGGTCGTGCCGGTGGCGGGCTCGCTGGACCTCAAGGCACTGGCCGCGGCGGTGGGCGGCAAGCGCGCGGCGATGGCGGACCCTGTGGCGGCGGAACGCACCACGGGTTACGTCCGGGGCGGCATCTCGCCGCTGGGCCAGCGCAAGAAGCTCCGTACGGTACTGGACGCGTCGGCGTCGGAGTACGAGACCGTGTGCGTCTCGGCGGGCCGCCGGGGCCTGGAGGTGGAACTCTCCCCGACGGACCTGGCGACGCTGACGGACGCGGTGACGGCGCCGATCGGCCGCGTCTGACCCGTCGGGGACCACCCGGCCCGCCACCCTGGCGTCAGCCCTGCGTACCCTCCCGCGCACCTGAACCCGCACCGGGCGTCGGGGCCGGGTCCCCGTACCCCACGCCCCACTCCGGCTCCGGGTCGCGCGGCCCGAACAGCGCCGTCAGCCCGAGGTGAACCAGCAGCGCGGCCATCGGCCACGCCAGCAGCGCCCCCTTCGCGCCCAGCTTGAGCGGCGCGTCGAACGGCACGCCCTGACCGACCTCCCGGGCCCGCGCGACCACATCGCCCGTCGGGCCGAACCACACGCCGGTCCCCCACGCCAGCATCGAGCCGAGCAGCCCGCCCAGCGCCAGACCGATCACCAGCGGGATGCCCCCACGGCGGTTGAACCAGAAGACCAGGGCCGCGCTGACCGCACCGAAGCCGAGCGCCAGCAGCACGAACGTGCCGTCGGCCCCGACCGCTTCCTCGCCCTCGGTGTCCTTGAGGAAGACGGCCTTGTCGGTGGCGATCAGCGGCACGCGCGGCGCCAGCCACATCCACAGCAGGCCGAGTGCCACCCCGAGGGCCGTCAGCGCCAGGACGACCACGGCGGCCCGTATCACCTCCGTGGACACGGGGGTGCGGTCCTCCGGTCCCCCGGGCGCGGCGGACCCGTCGGCGGCTCCGGCATCGGACCGGGCGCCGGTCCCCGCGTGGGGACCGGACGGAGGCCGCGCGTCGGGGGCCCCGGCGTCGGACTTCTGCCAGGGATCGTTCGGCGGCTGGTGGTGAGGCGGCGTCAGAGGAGCGGTCACCCTGCCATCGTGCCAGGCGGCCCCGGCACCCGCCTCACCGGACCGCTGCGGGCGGCCGGCCACCGGCCGGAAGCCGGGCCGGCCGACGCGCCGCCGACCGGCTAACGCACCGCCGCGCGGCGGTACGCCCAGGTCGCGGCCGCCAGCGAGAAGACCCCGACGGCCGCGCACACGGTCAGATCGAGGGTGACCGCGCTCCAGTCCGGATGCGCGTCGAAGGTCCGCGCGAAGGCCTCGACGCCGTACGTCGAAGGCAGCAGATCCCTGGCGTACGAGATCGGCACGGGCAGCCGCTCGGCCGGCAGCACCCCTAGCAGGAGCGCCGCGGACATGCCGAGCTGCCCCAGCAGCGTCGCCAGCTCCTGACGCGGCGCCAGCAGTCCGAGCGCCGCGCCGAGACCGGCCAGCGCGGCTCCCGCGAGCGGGACCACGGCCGCCAGCACCCACAGATGCGTGAGCGGCAGCTGGAAGAGCACGCAGCCCACCACGGCGGTGACGAAGGTGCCCGGCACGGTGAAGGAGGCGTACGCGGCGGCTGCTCCCAGCACCACCGCCGCCGGCGGCACCGGCAGCGTGGCGTAGTGGTCGAGGCCGCCGCTGGCCCGCAGCTGGCCGAAGTACTGGGCCAGCAGATTCAGCGCGACGAAGGCGACGACGAGCACACTCGAACCGGCGACGACGGCCCGCGCCTCACCGCCCCCGTCGACGACCCCGCGCATCAGGACCATGATCCCGACGGACTGGAACGTCGCCACGAAGAGCAGCGGGATACGGGCGACCCGCGCGCGGGACAGCTGCGCCCGGTAGACGGCGGCGAGCGACGGCAGCAACCGCGCTTTGGGCGCGAGCGGCGCGGGCACGGACGCGCTCGCAGCACCGTCCTCCGCGTTCTTCGCGTTCTTCGCGTTCTTCGCCGTCCGGGTCCGCATGGAGCCGGTCTCGGTCTCCGCAGGCACGACACTCACGCCTTGACCAGCCCCTTCGTACCGTTCGTGCTTCCGCCGAGCGCCAGGTAGACGTCTTCGAGGCTCGGTGTCGCCAGCGTGAAGTCGTCGAGTGCGGCGAACGCCTTGCCCCCGGTCACGGCGGCGACGGCCGCGCGCGCCTCGTCGGGGGCGAGCCGCAGTACCCAGCGCCGCCCGGACTCCTGGGCCGATTCCCGCAGCGCCGCGACCTCGGGCACGTCCAGCGGTGCCCGCTCCCGCCACACGAGGTCGAGCCGCACCTCACCGGCGACGCGCGCCTTGAGCCCGGCAGGGGTGTCGCAGGCGATCACCCGGCCGCTCTCCAGCACCGCGACGCGGTCCAGCACCGTCTCCGCCTCGATCACGTTGTGGGTGACGAGCAGCACGGTCGCACCGTTCTCCGCCCGCCGCCGGTCGACGGCCGCCCACACCGCGCGGCGCGCGACGGGGTCCATGCCGGTGGTCGGTTCGTCCAGTACGAGTACGGGCCGCTCGCCCACCAGCACGGCGGCGAAGCAAGCGAGCCGCCGCTGGCCGCCGGACAGTTTCTTGAGCGGCCGTCCGGCGATCTCGCCCAGACCGAGCTCTTCGAGTACGTCGTCGCGCTCCGCCCGCGCGGCCTTCGCGGTGAGCCCGCGCAGGCGTCCGGTCGTCTCGGCGGCGAGCGAGACCGTCAGCTCGTCCAGCGCGGTGGATTCCTGCCCCAGGTAGCCGACGAGGCGCGCGGCGCGTTCCGGATGGCGGACGAGATCGTGCCCGAGCAGTTCGACACCCCCCGAGTCCGGTCGCATGAGACCGGTCAGCTGCCGTACGAGGGTGGACTTGCCGGCGCCGTTGGGACCGAGGAGCCCGAAGATCTCGCCGCGGCGCACGTCGAGGGAGATCCCGTCGGTGGCCCGCACGGCCGGGGTCGCGGGCACTCCGCGGCGGCCACGGACCGCGGGATACGTCTTGACCAGCTCCCGCACGGCACACACGACTCCCGTGCCGCGTCCCGCCTGCGCTGTGCCCGTACTCACGAGGAACGAGCCTACGGGGTTCCCGGCGGGCCGACGCCCTCGGGGCGGGGAACTACTCTCCCGCGCTCACGTGCTCGGCCGCCGCCCGTACGTCGATCTCGCGCCAGAAGCCCGCCCTGATCGCGTACCGGTCGTGCTCGTCGATCTGGTCGTCCTTGTGCGCCAGCAGCCCGAAGCGCGCCGCGTACCGCAGCAGTTCGCCGTCGATCCGGTGCGGGATCCTGGGGTACATCGTCGAGAGTTTCTGGGTGTGCGCGGGGTCGGGAAGGCGCTCCATCCAGCGGCGGGCGAAGACCTGGCCGACTTCGAAGGGGTCACCGCCGACCGTGGTGATGTCCTCCTCCCGGTCCGCCCAGCGCTGCTCCGCGCTCGTCAGCTGGGCCAGTGTCGGCAGCGACGCGGTCTCGGGCGGCTCGCCGAGTGCGCCGCCGTTGCCCGGACGCTCCGCCCACCCCTTGTCGGACGACCAGCGCAGCGTCGCCCCGGCGGAGACGGCCGCCGTCGCCGGGGTGCCGTTCGGGTGCGGATGCTGCGCCGCCTGCGTTCCCGGGCCGCGCAGGCTCGCGAGGTCCTTCGGGGTCGGCACGCCTCTGGTGCCGTGCGCGGGGTGCGGCTCCTCGGGTCCCGATCCGTTCACCGCGGCGGTGGCGGGTGGCGGCGCCGGGGTCGCGGAGTCCGTCGCCGTCGCGTCCGCCCCGTTCCGTACAGCCGATCCCGGCGCCCGGTCCTCGGCCTGCGCCCGCGCCGCCCGCTCCGCGCGCTCGGCCCGCTCCGCCGAAGCCGCGAGCGCCGATTCCGGCAGCGGGGCCGACAGGATCGCGGCGATTTCCGGCCGCGGCACCGGCGGCGGCGCGCAGAGACCGGTGAGGTCCTTGGCCCGTACGGCCTTGGTGATCCAGGCCCGGTCCAGGACGCGCCGCTCGTCGGCCTCGGCGACCAGGTCCTCGGACTGGTTGTAGTCCCCGTCGGCGGCCTGCACGGCCCATAGGTGCACGGCCACGCCGTGTTCCTTGGCGGACATCAGCCCCGGTAGCAGATCGCCGTCCCCGGTCACCAGCACGATGTCCGAGCAGGCGCGATTTCTGGCCAGCTCGGTCAGCTCCGCGTGCATCGCCGCGTCGACGCCCTTCTGGGCCCACCGTCCGTCGCTCCGGGTCAGCGCGCCCAGCCTGACCGTCACGCGCGGCATGACCCGCAGCCGCCGGTGCTCGGGCTGGGGGACGCGGTCGGGTGCGCCGTCGAACCAGTAGATGCGAAGCAGCGGCTGCTGCGTATCCGCTTCGGCCCGTTCTCGCAGGCCCTGGATGAGGGCGGCGTGATCCACGGTGATGCGGGATCGGGCCGGTTCTCCGGCGAGCAGGCTCGCGGCGGCGCCCAGCAAATAGCCGGCGTCCACCAGGACGACGCAGCGGTCCACGCGTTCCACCCTCTTTCGGGAACCTCGGGATCGAAAGGTGTTTCGGGGGTCGGGAGTTCGGACTGGCCGGTATTGGGGTGCTGGGTACTCGGTGCTGAGTACCGCGTGTTCAGGCTTCCTTCGAGTCTGCCCGACTGCGTGAGGGTTAACGGCCGGAACTCGATCATCGGCGTGGCGGATGGCGAAGTTGTCGCGCGACAGCCCCAATTACGCACGGTAATGATCCAAAATGCGAGCTATGTCCGCCTGTGTGAATCTGATCCCGGCCCTGGCCCCCAGAAACCCCACAGGAGGCAGCACCATGGCCAAGAACAAGAATCGCAAGCAGGGCGCCCCGCAGGACCGTACGTCCTCGGCGGCGCGTGGTGTCGACCGCGCCAAGGACAGCGCCTTCGAGTCCCACGCCCAGCCTCAGACGCATGCCCAGGGCAGCCCCGCTGATGTGGCGCGGAAGCACCAGCGGCGCTTCGGCCACAACTGATCACTGTGTGAGTAACCGCGCGAAGAAGAAGGGGCGCGCCCGTGACGACGGGCGCGCCCCTTCTCGTACGCCTGCTCAGCCCGCCAGACAGGACGGGCCCAGCAGCACCTTCAGGTCGCCGAAGAGCGCCGGGTCCGGCTGCACGCGGTGCCGGTCGAGCCGCAGGACCGTCGTCTTGCGCGCCCCCTGGAGCTTGATCCGGACCTCCGTGTTGCCCCGGTGGTGCTTGAGGATCTCGCCGAGCTTGGTCACCATCGGCGGCGTCACCTTCACCGTCGGGATGGTGAGGACCACCGGCGCGTTCGTCCCCGCCGACGAGACGTCCGGGACCATCAGCTCCATCGCGACGAGCCGCGGCACGTCCTCGCGCTTGTCGAGGCGGCCCTTGACGAAGACCACGGTGTCCTCGACGAGCTGGGTCGAGACGAGCTGGTACGTCGCCGGGAAGAACATGCACTCGATGGAGCCGGCCAGGTCCTCGACGGTCGCGATCGCCCAGGCGTTGCCCTGCTTGGTCATCTTGCGCTGGAGGCCCGAGATGATGCCGCCGACGGTGACGATCGCGCCGTCGGAGTGCTCGCCGCCGGTGAGCTGCGAGATCGAGGCGTCGGCCTTGTCCGACAGGACGTGCTCCAGCCCGAACAGCGGGTGGTCGGAGACGTACAGGCCGAGCATCTCGCGCTCCTGCGCGAGCAGGTACGACTTCTCCCACTCGATGTCGGAGAACTCGACGTCGAGCCCGAAGCCCGGTTCGTCGCTCTCCTCCTCGCCCATGCCGCCGAAGAGGTCGAACTGCCCCTCCGCCTCCTTGCGCTTGACCTGCACCACGTTGTCGATCATCGGCTCGTGGTGCGCGACGAGGCCCTTGCGGGTGTGGCCCATCTCGTCGAAGGCGCCGGCCTTGATGAGGGATTCGACGGTCCGCTTGTTGCAGACGACCGCCTCGACCTTGTCGAGGAAGTCGGGGAAGGAGCTGTACTTCCCCTTCGCCTTGCGGCACCGGATGATCGAGTCCACGACGTTCTGGCCGACGTTGCGGATGGCGGTCAGGCCGAAGAGGATCACGTCGTCGCCCTGCGCGGCGAAGTTCGACTCGGACTCGTTCACGTTCGGCGGGAGCACCTTGATGCCCATGCGCCGACACTCGTTCAGGTAGACGGCCGACTTGTCCTTGTCGTCCTTGACCGAGGTCAGCAGCGCCGCCATGTACTCGGCGGGGTAGTTAGCCTTGAGGTACGCCGTCCAGTAGGTGACCAGTCCGTACGCCGAGGAGTGCGCCTTGTTGAACGCGTATCCGGCGAAGGGGACCAGCACGTCCCACAGCGCCTGGATCGCGGCGTCGGAGTACCCCTTCTTCTTCGCGCCCGCCTGGAAGAGGACGAAGTTCTTCTGGAGCTCGTCGGGCTTCTTCTTGCCCATGACGCGACGCAGGATGTCGGCCTCGCCGAGCGAGTAACCCGCGATGATCTGCGCGGCCTTCTGCACCTGCTCCTGGTACACGATCAGGCCGTGCGTCAGGCCGAGGACCTCCTTGAGGGGCTCCTCCAGCTCCGGGTGGATCGGCGTGATCTCCTGCTGGCCGTTCTTGCGCAGCGCGTAGTTCGTGTGCGAGTTCATGCCCATCGGGCCCGGCCGGTACAGGGCCGAGACGGCGGAAATGTCCTCGAAGTTGTCGGGCTTCATCAGCCGCAGCAGGGACCGCATCGGGCCGCCGTCGAACTGGAAGACGCCGAGCGTGTCACCGCGGCAGAGCAGTTCGTACGTCGCCGGGTCGTCGAGCGGGAGGCTGAGCAGCTCCAGGTCGACGCCCTTGTTGGACTTCACCATCTTGACGGCGTCGTCCATGATCGTGAGGTTGCGCAGGCCGAGGAAGTCCATCTTCAGCAGGCCGAGCGACTCACAGCTCGGGTAGTCCCACTGCGTGATCGTCACGCCGTCGGTGTGCCGCACCCAGACGGGCACGTGGTCGGTGATCGTCTCGCTGGACATGATCACGCCGGCCGCGTGGACGCCCATCTGCCGGACGAGGCCCTCGACGCCCTTGGCGGTGTCGATGACCTTCTTGACGTCCGGCTCGTTCTCGTACATCGACCGGATCTCGCCGGCCTCGCTGTAGCGCGGGTGCTTGGGGTCGGTGATGCCGTTGAGGTCGATGCCCTTGCCGAGGACGTCGGCGGGCATGGCCTTGGTGAGGCGGTCGCCCATCGCGTACGGGTAGCCGAGGACGCGTGCGGAGTCCTTGATCGCGTTCTTGGCCTTGATCTTTCCGTACGTGCCGATCATGGCGACCTTGTCGGCGCCGTACTTCTCGGTGACGTACCTGATCACCTCACCGCGCCTGCGCTCGTCGAAGTCGATGTCGACATCGGGCATCGAGATGCGCTCGGGGTTGAGGAACCGCTCGAAGATCAGGCCGTGCTCGATCGGGTCGAGGTCGGTGATGCCCATGGCGTACGCGACGATCGAGCCGGCCGCGGAGCCACGGCCGGGGCCGACCGCGATGCCGTTGTTCTTGGCCCACATGATGAAGTCGGCGACCACCAGGAAGTATCCCGGGAAGCCCATGTCGATGATGATCTTCATCTCGTACTCGACCTGCTTGAGCCGGTCGTCCGGGATGCCGTTCGGGAAGCGGCGGGCCATGCCGCGCATGGTCTCCTCGCGGAACCACGTCACCTCGGTGTACCCCTCGGGCACATCGAACTTCGGCATCAGGTTCCGCTCCTTGAACCAGCCCTCCGTGTCGATCTGCTGCGCGACCAGGAGCGTGTTGGCGCAGCCCTCCTGCCAGGCGTCCGAGGAGTCGACGGCGTACATCTCGTCGGTCGACTTCAGGTAGTAGCCGGTGCCGTCGAAGCGGAAGCGGTCCGGGTCGGAGAGGTTCTTGCCGGTCTGGATGCACAGCAGCGCGTCGTGCGCCGTCGCCTCGCCGGCGTAGGTGTAGTGGGAGTCGTTGGTGACGAGCGGCGGGATGTTCAGCTTCTTGCCGATCTCCAGCAGCCCGTCGCGGACCCGGCGCTCGATCTCGATGCCGTGGTCCATCAGCTCCAGGAAGTAGCGGCCCTCGCCGAAGATGTCCTTGTAGTCCGACGCGGCCTGGACCGCCTCGTCGAACTGGCCGAGCCGCAGCCGCGTCTGGACCTCGCCCGAGGGGCACCCGGTGGAGGCGATCAGGCCCTCCGACCACTGGGAGATGGTCTCCTTGTCCATGCGCGGCCACTTCGTGAGCCAGCCCTCGGCGTACGCGTCGGAGGACAGCCGGAAGAGGTTGTGCAGGCCGGTCTTGTTCGCCGCCCAGATCGTCTTGTGCGTATAACCACCCGAACCGGACACGTCGTCGCGCTTCTGGTGCGGCTGGCCCCACTGGATGCGCCGCTTGTTGCGCCGCGACTCGGGGGCGACGTACGCCTCGATGCCGATGATCGGCGTGACCCCGGCCTTCTTCGCCGAATGGAAGAAGTCGTACGCCCCGTGCAGGTTGCCGTGGTCGGTCATCGCAATGTGCGACATGCCCATCTCGTTGCACGCCTCGAACATGTCCTTGAGCCGCGCGGCACCGTCCAGCAGCGAGTACTGGGTGTGTACGTGAAGGTGCGTGAAGGGCGGCTTGGTCACGGCGAGGGCCTCCGGCAGAACGGTCGGTGACGGGTGGGGGGACAGCTCGGAAGTCTACGTCGGCCGACTGACAACGAAGGGGCACTCACGAGTACGGTCAGGCGTTGGACCCAGGGAATGCCCTGTCCATTTTGTCAAAAACGTCATGCACCAGGAGGCAACCGGCGATGTCGGTCCAGCAGACAGACGCCGCTCAGCGCGGCGAGCAGATCCTCGCCGTCTTCGAGACCGCGTTCGGCCGGCTCCTGGCCGCCGACCCCGCCGCCTTCCGGGTGAAGTTCCGCAAGATGGCAGCCTCCGCCTTCGCCTTCTACCGGGGCACCGCCTCCCTGTTCTACGCCGACCTGGAGCGCGAGCAGCAGGGCGGGCCGTACCTCGACGAGCGGACCGGGCGGGTGTGGATCCACGGCGACCTGCACGCCGAGAACTTCGGCACGTACATGGACTCCCAGGGCCGGCTGATCTTCAACGTCAACGACTTCGACGAGGCGTACGTCGGCCCCTTCACCTGGGACCTCAAGCGCTTGGCCGCCTCCGTCGCGCTCATCGGCTACACCAAGGCGCTCAGCGACGAGCAGATCACCGAACTGGTGCTGACGTACGCCGCCGCCTACCGCGAGCGCATCCGCGCGCTGGCCACCGGTGCCAAGAGCAGCGGTATAGCGGACCTGCCGCCGTTCACGCTGGACACGGCCGAGGGGCCGCTGCTCGGCGCGCTGCGCTCCGCCCGCTCGCTGACCCGGTTCGGGCTGCTCGACTCGATGACCGAGATCCGTGACTTCGAGCGCCGCTTCGCCCCCGGCGGCGGCTCCATCGACCTCGACGCCGCCACCCGCTACAAGGTGCTCGCGGCCTTCGACGGCTACCTGGAGACGCTGCCCGAGGCGAGCCTGACCCGGCCCGACTCGTACCGGGTGAAGGACGTCGTCGGGCGGCGCGGCATCGGGATCGGGTCCGCCGGCCTGCCGTCGTACAACATCCTGCTCGAAGGCAACAGCGACGCCCTGGAGAACGACGTCGTGATCTACATGAAGCAGGCACAGACCCCGGCGGTCTCCCGGCACATCACCGACGGCAGCGTCCGTGAGTACTTCCAGCACGAGGGCCACCGCACGGTCATCTCGCAGCGGGCCCTCCAGGCGCACGCGGACCCGTGGCTCGGCTGGACGGAGCTGGACGGCACGGGACAGCTGGTCGCGGAGGTCTCGCCGTACGCCGTGGACCTCGACTGGTCGGACATCGACGACCTGGACGAGATCGCGGCGGTCGTCGCGGACCTCGGCCGGGCGACGGCCACGATGCACTCGGCGGCGGACGACGAGAGCGGCCACTCGCTGGTGCCGTTCTCCACCGAGCGGGCCATCGACGCGGCGATCGCGGGCGACGAGGAGAGCTTCGGGGACCTGCTGGTGGACTTCGCGCACTCCTACGGGGCGCGGGCGCGGGCCGACCACCAGATCTTCGTGGACCTGTTCCGCAACGGCCGCATCCCCGGCCTCTGAGCGGCCGGACCGCGACGGCTTTAGGACTCCCTTACAGGAGGCCGTGGCAAACTCACGTTCCATGGACGTATCGGGGACGCAGCTGAGGGTGGTGCGTGCGGCGCTTTTCACCGCGCTCGTCGTCACGCTCTCGGCTGCCTCCCATGTGCTGCTGTCCCGGGTGCCGTTGCCGCTGACCGTGGTGGCCGGGATCGCGGCCGCCGTGTTCGCCGTGGCGTACGCGCTGGCGGGCCGCGAGCGGGGCTTCGGCGCCATCGCCGGGCTGCTCGTACCGCTGGAGCTGGCCGCCGACACCGTCTTCACCACCGGGCAGCACCTCTGTTACGGCGCCGCGGGCGGGCCGGTGGCCGGCTCGCTGCGCTCGGTCGGGTTCGACGTACTGTGCGGCGGCGGCGCCGACGGCGGACTGGGCGCTCAGCTCGTGGAGGCCACCGACCCCCGGAGCAGCGCCGCCGCCCTCCTCAGCTCGCCCGATCCCGCGCTGCCGTGGGCGCTGCTCGCCGCCCACGTCGCGGTGGGGCTGCTCGCCGCGGCCTGGCTGCGGCGCGGTGAGGCGGCGCTCGCCGGGCTGCTGCGGAGCGTGGGGGCGGTCACCTTCCGGCCGCTGCTGCTCGCGGCCGCCGCTGCCGGTGCGCTCGACCTTCCCGTACGCCGCACGGTGCGGCCCGCCCGCCGGGTCCGTACCGCCTCCCCCGGCCGCCTGTTCGTGCACTCCGTGGGACGCAGGGGTCCGCCGCGCTCGGCGCTCGTTTCCGCCTGAGCCAGACCGGCACCCCTCACCCCCTCGATTTCCCGTACGGAGAACACGACCATGAGCGCACGCAACAACCAGGCCAGCAAGGCAGCCGCCCGCGAGCGGCTGCGCATCGAGCGCGAACGCCAGGCGAAGAAGGACAGGACGCGCCGCCAGGTGATCGTCGCCCTGTCCGTCGTCGGCGTCCTCGCGGTGGCCGGCGGCGTCGGATACGGCGTCATGCAGGCCAACGAGCCCTCCGCCTGGGAGGCCGCCAAGAACCAGAAGCAGGTCACCGCGCCCGCGAACACCGAGGGAAAGGACGGCACGACCGTCCTCGTCGGCAAGAAGGACGCCAAGAAGACCCTGGAGCTGTACGAGGACTCGCGCTGCCCCGTCTGCGCGACCTTCGAGCAGGCGAACGGCGAGACGATCGAGAAGGATGTCGAGGCCGGCAAGTACAGGGTCAAGTACGTCGGTGCGACCTTCATCGACCGGACCATCCCCGGTGAGGGCTCACGGAACGCGCTCAGCGCGCTGGGCGCCGCGCTCGACGTCGGCCCGGAGGCGTTCCTGGAGTACAAGGGCGCGCTGTACTCGCAGAAGAACCACCCGGCGGAGCAGGACGACAAGTTCGCCGACGACGACTACCTGATCAAGGTGGCCGACGAGGTGGACGCCCTGAAGGGCAACAAGAAGTTCCAGCGGAACGTGCAGGACGGCACCTTCGACGCCTGGGCGCTGAAGATGTCGGCCGTCTTCGACAAGAGCGGTGTCAAGGGCACCCCGACGCTCAGGATGGACGGCAAAACGGTCACCGGTTCGGACAACGAGAACCCGCCCATGACACCGGCGGAGTTCCGGACCGCGATCGACAAGGCCCTCAAGGGATAGCGGAAACAGGGCACTTCACCGAAGGGTGGGCGAACGTTCCTGCGTTTGCCCACCCTTGAGCCGTACTGATCAGTAATGTACGGCCGTGACCAGTCGATTCATTTCATCTCCCAGTCGCCGTACGGTCGTCAAGGCCGCTGCCGTGACCGCTGTCGCCGTTCCCCTCGCCACCGGTACGAGTGCCGCCGCCGCGGCCGCCGCCGTACCGGCTCCCACGTTCCTCCACGGGGTCGCTTCCGGCGATCCACTGCCCGACGGCGTCCTGCTGTGGACCCGGATAACCCCCTCCCCCGACGCCGTGCCGGGTTCCGGCAAGGGGCCCGATGTGGCGGTGAGATGGGAGGTCGCCGAGGACAGGGCGTTCGCCAGAACCGTCGCCTCCGGCACGACGACCGCGAGCGCGGCGACCGACCACACCGTCAAGGCCGATGTGCGGGGCCTGTCCCCGGCGACCGCCTACTACTTCCGCTTCACCGTGGGCGACGCCGTGTCCCCCGTCGCCCGCACCCGCACCGCTCCCGCGGCCGACGCGGCCACGCCCGGTGTGCGCTTCGGTGTCGTCTCCTGCGCCAACTGGGAGTCGGGCTACTTCTCCGCGTACCGCCATCTCGCCGCCCGTACCGACCTGGACGCGGTCCTGCACCTCGGTGACTACGTCTACGAGTACGCCACCGGCGCCTATCCCACGGCCCCGTACGTCGTCCGGCGGCACGAGCCGGCCCACGAGATCGTCACGCTCGCCGACTACCGCACCCGCCACGGCGCGTACAAGACCGACGCCGACCTCCAGGCTCTGCACGCCACGCACCCGGTCATAGCCATCTGGGACGACCACGAGCTGGCCAACGACGCCTGGTCCGGGGGCGCGGAGAACCACACGCCCGGCGCCGAGGGCGAGTGGGCCGCACGCGTGGCCGCCGCGAAGCAGGCGTACTTCGAGTGGATGCCGGTCCGCGCCTCCACGGAGGGCACGGTCTACCGCCGGCTGCGCTTCGGCAAGCTGGCCGATCTGCACCTGCTCGACCTGCGGTCGTTCCGCTCGCAGCAGGCGAGCGTCGGCAGCGGCGCGGTCGACGACCCGGAGCGTTCGCTCACCGGCCGCGCGCAGCTGGACTGGCTCAAGTCGGGGCTCGCCTCCTCCGACGCCGCCTGGAAGCTGGTCGGTACGTCGGTGATGATCTCGCCGGTGGCGTTCGGCTCCGTACCGGCCCATCTGCTGGAGCCGCTCGCCGGGCTGCTCGGTCTGCCCAAGGAGGGTCTCGCGGTCAACGTGGACCAGTGGGACGGCTACACCGACGACCGCAAGGAACTGATCAACCACCTCAGGGACCGGGCGATCAAGAACACGGTCTTCCTGACCGGCGACATCCACATGGCCTGGGCCAACGACGTGCCGGTCAAGGCGGCGACGTATCCGCTCTCGCCTTCGGCTGCGACCGAGTTCGTGGTCACCTCGGTGTCCTCGGACAACCTCGACGACATCCTGCACGTCGCGCCGCAGACCGTCTCCCTGGTCGCCTCGACGGCCGTCAAGGCCGCCAACCGGCATGTGAAGTGGCTGGACATGGACTCGCACGGCTACGGCGTCCTCGACGTCACCGGTGAGCGCTCGCAGATGGACTACTACGTCATCTCTGACAAGGCGCGGCAGGACGCCACCGCGCGGTGGGCGCGCTCGTACCGCACGCTCAGCGGAACGCAGAAGGTCGAGCGGGTGAACCAGCCGGTCCGCTGACCGACGATTTTCAGCCAATCCTCGACCTGTTACACGTAGATCACGCGAAGAGGCGGGTGGTGTTGAATCCGCCATCCGAATGCGGACACACCACCCGCCTCGGTAACCCCAGGGCTTACCTGCGCATCTCAAAGTCTGGACCAGGCCGAAACTTTTCGTCCCGATGCCCCAATTGCTCTGAAGATTGATTGGGCTTGATCGCTTCTCATCGACATATGACATGCACACATAACCTCCGGGCAGCGGCGAGGAAAACCCAACCTCGCCCACCCCCGCGAGGAGTCAACGTGCGTGCTCTTGCTCGTATATCCCCCCTTCTGCGCAAGCGCTTCATCGGTACGGCGATGATGGCCGGAACCCTGGCTCTTTCCACGCTGTCCGCACCCGCAGGCGTCGCCGTCGCCAAGGCGTCCGCCGAGAAGTGTGTCGAGGAGGCCCCGGTGAGCGCCGCCCGCGAGGCGCGCCCCTCCGGCGACCAGCACGCCCATGAGCCCAACGAGGTGACCGCCGCCAAGGCCAAGGCCATGGACGCGGACCTGCGCAAGAGACTCGACAAGCTGCGCTCGTCGGGCGCCACCGCCAGGGGCTTTTCCGCCACCGCCGTGACGACCGTCCCCGTCTACTTCCACGTCGTGCACAGCGGCACCACCGGCAAGCTCACGGCTACCGACATCAACAACCAGATGGCGGTGCTCAACTCGGCCTTCGGCGGCCAGGGCACCGGAAACGTCAACTCCAACTTCCAGTTCACGCTGGCCGGTACGGACTACACGGACAACGCCTCCTGGTACAACCTGGCGTCCGGCTCGACCGCCGAGAAGGAGATGAAGTCGACCCTGCGCAAGGGCGGCGCTGGCGCGCTGAACTTCTACACCGCCAACCTCAGCGGCGGCCTGCTCGGCTGGGCGACCTTCCCGAGCTCGTACAACTCCAACCCGAGCATGGACGGCGTCGTCGTACTCGACAAGTCGCTGCCGGGCGGCAGCTCCGCCAACTACAACGAGGGCGACACGGCCACCCACGAAGTCGGCCACTGGATGGGGCTCTACCACACCTTCCAGGGCGGCTGCAACGGCAACGGCGACTACGTCACCGACACCCCGGCCGAGAAGAGCGCCGCGTACCAGTGCCCGACCGGCCGCGACTCCTGCGCCAGCAAGACCGGCGTCGACCCGGTCCACAACTTCATGGACTACACGTACGACAACTGCATGTACCAGTTCACCGCGGGCCAGGTCACGCGGATGACTGACAGCTGGACCGCGTACCGCGCCGGCTGACGCCCGGTCCTCTACCCTGACG
Source organism: Streptomyces agglomeratus (assembly GCF_001746415.1). Lineage (NCBI taxonomy): Bacteria > Bacillati > Actinomycetota > Actinomycetes > Kitasatosporales > Streptomycetaceae > Streptomyces > Streptomyces agglomeratus. The sequence goes on along the minus strand of NZ_MEHJ01000001.1, from coordinate 5,811,768 downwards.
CCATGAACGGGCCGGGGGACATCGGGGACATCGTGGACGGGCGTTTCGAGCTGCTGGAGCGGCTCGGCAGAGGGGGCATGGGCACCGTATGGCGTGCCCGCGACACCGCCCTTCACCGCGAGGTCGCCCTCAAGGAAGTCCTGTCCTCCGGCCCGGTGGCGGCCGGTGACGCCGAGGCCACGCGCGTCCTGCGGGAGCGCGTACTGCGCGAGGCCAGAGCACTGGCAAGAATCAGCCACCCCCACGTGGTGACGATCCATCACATCATCGACGAAGAGCCGCACCCCTGGCTCGTGATGGAGCTCCTGCCGGGCCGTACCCTCCAGCACCGCCTGGAGGAAGGGCCCCTGCCGCCCCGGGAGGCGGCGCGCACCGGCCGCGAGATCCTCGCCGCCCTGCGCGCCGCCCACGCCGCCGGTATCCACCACCGGGACGTGAAGCCGGCCAACGTCCTGCTGCGGGCCGACGGCCGGGCGGTCCTGACCGACTTCGGCATCGCCGCCGTCCAGGGGTCCGCGTCCCTGACCATGACCGGCGAGGTCATCGGGTCCCCCGAGTACATGGCGCCGGAGCGTGTCCGTGGTTCCGCCGACCTCCCGGCGTCCGACCTCTGGTCGCTGGGCATGACGCTGTACGTCTGCGTGGAGGGCGTGAGCCCGATGCGCCGCGGCAGCACCCTCGCCACGCTGGCCGCCGTGCTGGACGACCCCGTCCCGCCGGCCCGGCAGGCCGGGCCGCTGGGTCCGGTGCTCGCGGAGCTGCTCGTACGGGACGCTGCCGCGCGCCCGTCCGCCGACCGGCTCGACGCGCTGCTGGCGGTCGCCGAGGCGGGACACCTCCCGGCGCCGCCGCCCGTGCCCGTACCGCCCTCGCCGACGCGGACCGACACACCGCGGCCCGGCACGCCACGGCCCGGGGCGCCGACGCCGCACGTGCTGCCGACCGTCGGCCCGGGGAGCGCGTCCGCGACCGTGAGCGCGGGCCCGCGCCGCGGCCGGGCGCCGCTGGCGGCAGCGGCGGCCGTCGTGGCGCTGGCGCTGCTGGGCGCCGGGGCGTACGCCGCGCTGAAGCCGGAACCGCGGTCGCACACGGCGGACAAAGGGAACGGCGGCACGTCCGCGATCACCACGAGCGCGCCCCGGAAGGCCCCGCCGTCCCCCTCACCTCCGGGCCCGGACGCGCCTGCGACCACGTCGGCCCCACCGTCCGCCCCACCCGCGCCGGCCACGAAGACCTCGCCGCCCCGGCCGCCCTCCGTCGCCGGCGGCTGGATCACGCAGCTCCACTCCGAGCCGCTGACCGCCGGGCGGACCGCCCTCGAACGCCGCCTCGCCGCCGTCCGGCACCAGGTACCGGGGGCCCAGGTGCTGCGGAGCGACGACTTTCGGTCGTTTCGGCCCGGGTACTGGGTGATCTACGCCGCCGGCCCGTTCGCCGACGGCCGCGCGGCGCTGTCCTTCTGCGCCGAGCACGGCCGTACGACGCCCGACCAGTGCGTCGGCCGCTGGGTGAGCGACAGCCCGGCCGACCGGGTCTACCTGTGCCTCCCGCCGGCCGGCGCCGCGACAGGGCGCTGCACGCGCCCCTAGGGGGCTACAGCGTCGCCAGGAACCCGGCCGCGACCTTCCAGGTCTGCGCGGCGGCGTCGGCGTCGAAGTCCGGCAGATCCGGATCGGTGTAGAGATGTCCGGCACCGGGATAGCGATAGATCTCCACGTCCGCGCCGATCCCCCGCATCCGCAGGTACCAGGCGTTCAGCCAGTCGTCGGACTCGAAGGGATCAGGCTCGGCGACGTGCAGCTGTACGGGCATGTCGTGCGCCGTGGCGTCGTCCGCGATGTCCGACGTTCCATGCAGAAGCAGCAGGCCACGGGCCTTCTCGTCGCCGAGCGCGAGGTTCTGCGCGACGGACCCGCCGAAGGAGAGACCGGCGTACACCAGGCCCGTGTCGGAGTGCGGGGCGGCGGCGAGAACGGCGCGGCGCAGAAGCTCGTCCCGGCCGATGCCGTCCTTGATCGCCATGCCCTCCTCCATGGTTTCGGCAGTTTGCCCGTCGAAGAGGTCGGGCACGTGCACCTGGTGCCCGGCGGCACGCAGCCGCTCTGCTGCGGCGTGCACCGCCGGGCGCAGACCGTAGGCGGAGTGGAAAAGCATGATGTCCATCCCGCCATCCTCCCATTTGAGCGTCGGAGTCATGGAGAACGTACTGCGCCCGTTGATCGTCATCGGCGGCTCGGTCGTGCTCACGCTGGTCGTCGGCTGGGCCGCCGACCTGCTGCTGCGCCGGACCGATGCCCGCCACCACGAGACCCCGCTGTGGGGCCTGCTGCGCCGCTGCCGCGTGCCGCTCCAGGTCCTGATCCTGGCCGCCGTCCTGAGAGGCGCGTACGAGAAGACCGCCCTCGGGATCGTCCAGGACCACAAGGCCGGTATCGGGCAGGTGCTCTCACTGGTGCTGATCGGCGCCGGCGCGTGGCTGGTGATACGGATCGCCTCCGCGATCGTGGAGTCGTCGTACGCCCGCTACGCCTCCACGACGCGCGACCCGGCGCGGGTCCGGCGTGTCCGTACTCAGGTGACGCTGATCATGCGGATCGTCACCGCTGTGGTGGCGGTGGTGGCGGCCGGCGCGATGCTGATGACCTTCCCCGGCATGAAGGCGGTCGGTACGTCGATGCTCGCCTCGGCCGGAATCATCGGCATCGTCGCCGGTGTCGCGGCCCAGTCGACCCTCGGAAACCTCTTCGCGGGCTTCCAGATCGCTTTCGGCGACATGGTGCGCATAGGGGACACGGTGGTGGTGGACGGCGAGTGGGGCGTGGTCGAGGAGGTCACGCTGACGTTCCTGGCCGTACGGACCTGGGACGAGCGGCGGATCACCATGCCGGTGTCGTACTTCACCAGCAAGCCGTTCGAGAACTGGTCGCGCGGCGGTGCCCAGATGACCGGCACGGTCTTCCTGCACCTCGACCACACCGCGCCGGTGGACCTGATGCGCGAGAAGCTCAAGGAAATCCTGGACATGTGCAAGGCGTGGGACGGCCGCGACTGGAGTCTGGCCGTGACCGACACGACGCCGAACACCATGGTGGTACGCGCGGTCGTCACGGCCAAGGACGCCGACGACGTGTGGACGGTCCGGTGCACCGTGCGCGAGCAGCTGATCGCCTGGCTGACGGAGAAGCACCCGTACGCGCTCCCGCGCATAGCCACCGCTCCGGCGGACCGGCCCCCGAACGGCAAGCCGCCGGTGCCGGACGAGGAACCGCGCCGCACGGGCCGGGGGTAGGGCCCTCGGCCCGAAGGGGGCCGGGCCGCCGGCCGCTACCTGAGGCTGCGCACGTCCAGGTGGTGCAGGACCCGGTCCACCACCTCGGGGTCGTTGCCCGGTTCACTCCGCGCGGCGAGGATCTCGTGCCGCGCGGCGGACATCATCTCCCGCTGGATCCGGTGCACCGACTTGACCCGCGCCACCCGCTGCGCGAACGCCTCGCGCCGCTCGTCGTCCACGATCTCGGGGCTGATCCTCGCCCCGATGTCGAGGGCTCCCCGGTGCAGACGGTCCAGGACGTCGTCCGGCAGCTCCTCGACCTCCTGGATCTCCTTGAGCCGGCGCTTGGCGGCCTTCGCGGCCCGTACCGCCAGGTCGTGTTCCAGCTCCCGCTCCGCCCCCGTGTCCGCGCGTACGCCGAGCCTGCGCACCAGCCACGGCAGTGTGAGCCCCTGGACCAGGAGGGTGGCCATGATGACCGAGAACGCGATGAACACGATCTCCTCGCGCGCCGGGAACGGCGAGCCGTCGTCCGTCTTCAGCGGGATGGCCAGCGCCAGCGCGACCGACGCCACTCCGCGCATCCCCGACCACCACATGACGACCGTCTCCCGCCAGCTGACCGGAATGTCCTCGTCGTAGTCCCGGAGCGTGTGCAGCCGCTTCGCCAGCCAGGTCGCGGGCAGCAGCCACAGCAGCCGTACGCCGACGACGACGGCGACGACCGCCGCGCCCCAGCCGAGCATCTCGCCGAGGCGGCCGTCCGCCGTCCCGAAGACGTGGTGCAGCTCCAGGCCGATGAGACCGAAGGCGATTCCGGTGACGAGCGTGTCGACGATCTGCCAGAAGGTCTGTCCGGCGAGGCGGCCGAGTACGTCGTCGGCGTCGACGGCGTGCTCGGCGAGGTAGAGCGCGATGACGAGCACGGCGAGTACGCCCGAGCCCTTGAACTCCTCGGCCAGCACATAGGCGACGAAAGGCGCCAGCAGCGTGAGGCTGATCTGGAGGGTCGCGTCGCCGAGATAGTCCATCAGCTTGTCGGTGATCCAGCCGAGGCCGTACCCGACGGCGATGGCGACGAGAGCGGACAGGAAGAGCTCCCCGACCGCCGCCGGCCAGGAGAACGTTCCGCTCACCGCCGCCGCGATCGCCACGTGGTAGAGCACGATGGCCGTCACGTCGTTGAACAGCCCCTCGCCCTCCAGGATCGACACGAGCCGCCGGGGCAGCCCCAGCGACCCGGCCACGGCCGTCGCCGCGACCGGGTCGGGCGGGGCGACGAGCGCGCCCAGCGCGATGGCTGCGGCGAGCGGCAGTCCCGGAACGACGGCGCCCGCCACCGCCGCGACCGCGGCCGTCGTCACGAAGACGAGGGCTACCGCGAGCAGCAGGATGGGCCTGATGTTCGCGGTGAACTGCCGCCACGAGGTGCGCTGCACGGCGGCGTACAGCAGCGGCGGCAGCACCAGCGGGAGGATGTACTCGGGCGGGATCTCGACGTTCGGTACGAACGGCAGCAGCGCCAGGACGATCCCCGCGACCGTCATCAGCACCGGCGCCGGCAGCCCGAGACGCTCCCCCAGGGGCACCGTGACAACGGCCCCCAGCAACAGCAGGAACAGCAGGGCCAATTGATCCACGGTGCACCATCCGGCGGTTCGGAGTCTCGACGATCAAGACCCCAAGGGTGCCACTACTCCCGGATCCGCTGCCGGATCCAGACGCCGGCCTCCTTCAGCACGCCGGTCCCCGCCCAGGTGTCGCCGGAGCAGGTGCCGGTCTTGAAGACGGCTCCGGAGCGGTGGTCGTCGGAGAAGTTCCAGTTGGTCCAGGAGATCTTCTTGCGCTTCATCAGGTCGAGGAAGCGCTGGGACTGGGCGAAGTCGTTGGCGCCCTCGCCCGCGTAGTCCTGCGTGCCGAACTCGGTGACGAACACAGGGAGCCGGTCGGAGGCCCGGTCGAGGACGTTGAGGTACTCGTCCCGGTGGGAGGCGGCGTAGAAGTGGAAGGTGTACATGATGTTGGAGGAGTTCACGGGGTTACGGACCACCTCCTGTTCGTCCGCGCCCTCCGAGACGCCGAACGACGACCAGGCGCGCGTACCCACCAGGACCACGGCGTCCGGGTCCTGTGCCCTGATGACGGGGATGATCTTCTCGGCGTACGACTTGACCTTCGACCAGCTCACCCCTGACGGCTCGTTGGCTATCTCGTAGAGCACGCCCGGGTTGTCCTTGTACTTCTTCGCCATCGCCGTGAAGAACGTCTTGGCCCGCGCGAGGTTGAAGTTGGGGTCGCCCGGGTCGAGCATGTGCCAGTCGATCACGGCGTACATGCCTCGCCGGTGGGCGCCGTCGACGAACTTCTGCGCGAGAGCGGTGTAGCGCTGCGGGTCGGTCTCGTAGCCGCCCTCCTGGACGTACGTCGAGACGCGCAGGACGTCGGCGCGCCAGTCGCCGGCGAGGGCGTCCAGCGAGCCGTCGGTGACGCACTGGGCGTACCACTGGGTGCCGTGGGTGCTCATGCCGCGCAGCTGGACGGCCTGCCCCTGCTCGTTGCAGAGCCGGCGGTCGCAGACCTTGAGCTGCCCGTTGGCGGCGAGGGGGGAGGCCGAAGCGGACTTCGACGTGGAGGGAGAGGACGTGGAGGGGGTGGAGGCGCTGACGGGTGACTGCAAGGCGGCCACGATGCCGAGGGCCGAGGCGGAAAGCAGGGCTTTGCGGATGCGGGCCGTACGTCGGTACATGGGTGGTGCTCCCTTCGGGTGTGGGGTTCCGGCACGGGAGTTCGCGTGAAAGTTAGGGTTGTTTCCAGTTGACGTCAAGAGTGTTGGGAAACTTTCCTAACTATCAGCGGACGAGCGAAATGGGGCCACAGCGGTGAGCTGTGACCCCATCAGCCGTGCTGAGCTGCGCCTACAGCGCGCGCCGCATCGCCCGGTGCGGAATCCCCGCGTCCGGGAATTCCGGCCCGTACGCGGCGTACCCGAGCCGCTCGTAGAAGCCGAGGGCGTGCGTCTGCGCGTGCAGGTCCACCGCGCTCAGACCGCGCTCCCCCGCCGCGTCCTCGATGGCCCGCACCAAGGCCGCCCCGACGCCGAGACCGCGCGCCTCGCGGCCGACGGCCAGCCGGCCGAGCGAGCCGACCGCCGGGTCGCCGCCGGTCTTGGCGGCAGCGGCGGCGCCGTACAGGAGCCGTCCCGTCCCCAGCGGCAGCCCGTCGGCGGTGATCGCCAGGACATGCACCGCGCCGGCGTCGTACGCGTCGTACTCGATGTCGGCGGGCACCCGCTGCTCGACGACGAAGACCTGCTCGCGGACGGCGAAGCAGGCCGCCAGGTCGGCGGGCCCCTCCGCGATCCGGACGTCGTACGGGACGGCGCCGGCCGGCTCGGAACCCATCGGCCGGGTGCTCGTCGGCCGGGTGCTCGTCGGTTCCGCGGTCATGGAACGGGTGTCACTCGCTCTCGGCGCGGATCACGTCCAGCGCCTTCTGGAGGTCCGCCGGGTACGAGCTCTCGAACTCGACCCACCGGCCGTCCGACGGGTGCTCGAAGCCGAGCCGCATCGCGTGCAGCCACTGCCGCGTCAGGCCGAGGCGCTTGCCCATCGTGGGGTCGGCGCCGTACGTCGTGTCACCGACGCAGGGGTGACGGTGCGCGGACATGTGCACGCGGATCTGGTGCGTACGCCCGGTCTCCAGCTTGATGTCGAGGAGCGACGCGGCCCTGAACGCCTCGATCAGGTCGTAGTGCGTGACCGAAGGCTTGCCCTCGGCCGTCACGGCCCACTTGTAGTCGTGGTTGGGGTGGCGACCGATCGGGGCGTCGATGGTGCCGCTCATCGGGTCGGGGTGGCCCTGGACCAGCGCGTGGTACTTCTTCACGACGACCCGGTCCCGGAACTGCGCCTTGAGCAGCGTGTACGCGCGCTCCGACTTGGCCACGACCATGAGGCCCGACGTCCCCACGTCGAGGCGGTGCACGATGCCCTGGCGCTCGGAGGCGCCCGAGGTCGAGATGCGGTACCCGGCCGCGGCGAGGCCGCCGATGACCGTGGTGCCGGTCCAGCCGGGGCTCGGGTGGGCGGCGACGCCGACCGGCTTGTCTATGACGACGATGTCGTCGTCGTCGTGCACGATCTCCATGCCCTCGACGGGCTCGGCGACGATCTGTACGGGGGCTGCGGCCTGCGGCATCTCCACCTCGAGCCAGGCCCCGCCCCGGACCCGCTCGGACTTCCCGACCACCGACCCGTCGACCTGAACCTTCCCGGCGGCGGCAAGCTCGGCCGCCTTCGTGCGGGAGAACCCGAACATCCGGGAAATGGCGGCGTCGACGCGCTCGCCCTCAAGGCCATCGGGAACGGGCAGGGTGCGGAACTCGGGAATGGTACTCACCCGTCGAGTATGCCTTGTCAGTCCTTGTGAACGGTCCCGTCGGGGTCCAGCCCCCGGAACGACAGGATCACAATCAGAATCCCGCCGCAGACGATCGCGGAGTCCGCGAGGTTGAAGACCGCGAAGTTCGCCGGGGCGATGAAGTCCACCACGGCGCCCTTGAAGACACCGGGCGAGCGGAAGATCCGGTCCGTGAGATTGCCGAGCGCGCCGCCGAGCAGCAGCCCGAGCGCGATGGCCCAGGGCAGGCTGTAGAGCTTGCGCGCGAGCCGGGCGATCACCACGATCACCGAGGCCGCGATGACCGTGAAGATGACGGTGAAGGCCTCGCCGATGCCGAACGCGGCGCCCGCGTTCCTGATCGCCTCGAACCTCAGCAGGTCACCCACGACCTCGATCGGCTCGTGGTGCTCCAGCTTGGCCACCACGAGCATCTTGCTGCTCAGATCGAGCAGGTAGGCCACGAGGGCCACGCCGAACAGCACAGCGATCTTCCGCTTGCCCCTGCTCGCCGGCTGCTCGTCGGGGGCCGCCGCATCGGAGGACTCCTCCGGCTCGGGTCCCCCGGCCTCAGGGGTATCCGGCGTACCGATGATGCGCTCCGCCTCTGCCACGTGAGTCCCTCAACCTAGGTGCCTGACTGAGGACGAGGGTACGGCACACACGTACGGACAGCCCCGGTGACCGGTGAGGCGGCCGGGTCGCGGGGCGGTGCCGACGGGCCGGCGCCGTCGGATCAGTAGCGGCGTTCCTGCTTCTGCTTGTCCTCGACGCACAGCGTGGCGCGCGGGAATGCCTGCATGCGCGCCTTGCCGATGGGCTTCCCGCAGACCTCGCAGAGCCCGTACGTACCGGCGTCCAGCCGCTCCAGGGCCCGCTCGGTCTGTTCCAGGCGCTCACGGGCACTGGCCGCCAGCGCCAGCTCGTACTCCCGGGAGATGTTCTTGGTCCCGGTGTCGGCCTGGTCGTCGCCCGCGCCGTCCCCGGAGTCCCGCATCAGTCCGGTCACCGCCTCCTCGGACGCGATGATCTCCGCCCGCAGGCCCGCGACGTCCTTCTCCAGCTCGGCGCGCGCCTCGGCGACCTCCTCCGGGGTCCACGGTTCCTCGCCCGGCCTGACCGCCAGCTCGCCGGGGGCCGCCGGGGCGACCGTCCCGGACGCGGGGAGCGCCGTCACCGTGGCCGGGACCGCCTTCTTGGCGGCCGTGGTCCTGCTCGCAGCCTTCTTCGCAACCACCGTCTTGGCTCCTGTCTCTTTCGCGGCCTGGGCCGCCCCCTTGGCCGCGGGAGCGGCCCTCTTCGCAGCCGCCTTCTCGGCAGATGCCTTCTTGGCCGTCCTGGCCGTCTTGACCGGCGTCGCCCTCTTGGCCGGCACGGCCTCGGAGGCGGGCGCCGTCTTCTTCGCGGCGGTCTTCTTCGCGGCGGTCTTCCCGGCAGGGGTCTTCTTCCCGACGGCCTTCTTCCCGACGGCGTCGTTGTCCGCCGAGCCGGTCCCTTCTGCGCTCTGTGCGGCGGTCTTCTTAGCCACCATGGCCGCGGCCCCTTCACATATTGTGATCTTGCTCGCGCATCGTGCTGGGACGATAAGTCGACTCCAGGCCCGCGGCAACGGGGCACGCCGCCGCTTCGGCCCTGCCGCGCGCCGGACGCGATGAGCCTGCCTCGGTTGTGCCCAGCTCTCCGCCCGGTAATCCGCTCAGGAAGACGCGGACGGAGACGGCGGAGCCCGTATGGCCATTCGGGCTATCGGCGTACGCTCCGGCGCCGCGCGGAAACCGGGCGGCCGGCCGGCCGCCCGGCCCGTACACTGGGCGCAGCGAAAGGCCTCGAAGGGGACGAGTAGCGCCGTACGCAGCCAAGAGCGATCCGGGGACGGTGTGAGCCCGGCGGCGAGCGCGGCGTGAAGCATCACCCCTGAGCCGCCGGAAGAAAGCTTCGCGCCGTGGGCTCCGTCCACGGGCGCACGGCCAGTAGAACCGGCATCGCTGCCCCAATGAGGGGGTCACGGGCGCCGCCCGCGGCCAAGGAGGGTGGTACCGCGGGAGCCCAGCGCTCTCGTCCCTCCGACGGAAGTCACAGTCCGCCGGAGGAATCGATGTCGCTGTACCGCCAGGTGCCCGCCCAGGTCGACCTTCCCGCGCTCGAGCACGCCGTGCTCGATTTCTGGCGCGAGAACAAGGTCTTCTCGAAGAGTCTCGAACAGTCCGAGGGACGCCCCGAGTGGGTGTTCTACGAGGGCCCGCCCACCGCCAACGGCATGCCGGGCGCGCACCACATCGAGGCCCGCGTCTTCAAGGACGTCTTCCCGCGCTTTCGCACCATGCGCGGCTACCACGTGGCCCGCAAGGCCGGCTGGGACTGCCACGGCCTGCCGGTCGAGCTCGCCGTCGAGAAGGAACTGGGCTTCAACGGCAAGAAGGACATCGAGGAGTACGGCATCGCGGAGTTCAACGCGAAGTGCCGCGAGTCGGTGACCCGCCACACCGACGCCTTCGCCGAGCTCACGACCCGCATGGGCTACTGGGTCGACCTCGACGACGCGTACCGGACCATGGACCCCTCGTACGTCCAGTCGGTCTGGTGGTCGCTGAAGGAGATCTTCAACAAGGACCTGCTGGTCCAGGACCACCGCGTCGCCCCCTGGTGCCCCCGCTGCGGCACGGGCCTGTCCGACCACGAGCTGGCGCAGGGGTACGAGACCGTCGTCGACCCGTCGGTCTTCGTCCGCTTCCCGCTGACCTCGGGTCCGCTCGCGGGCGAGGCTTCGCTGCTGGTCTGGACGACGACCCCCTGGACCCTGGTGTCCAACACGGCGGTCGCCGCGCACCCCGACGTCACCTACGTCGTCGCGACGGACGGCGAGGAGAAGGTGGTCGTCGCCCAGCCGCTTCTGGAGAAGTCGCTCGGCGAGGGCTGGGAGGCGACCGGCCGTACCTTCACGGGCGCCGAGATGGAGCGCTGGACGTACGAGCGCCCCTTCGCCCTGGTGGAGTTCCCGTCGGAGGCGCACTACGTGGTGAACGCCGAGTACGTCACGACGGAGGACGGCACCGGTCTGGTCCACCAGGCCCCGGCCTTCGGTGAGGACGACCTGAGGACCTGCCGGGCGTACGGCCTGCCGGTCGTGAACCCGGTCCTGCCCGACGGCACCTTCACCCCGGAAGTCGCCCTTGTCGGCGGCCAGTTCTTCAAGAAGGCCGACGAGGCGCTGACCGCCGACCTGGACTCGCGCGGTCTGCTCTTCCGCCACACGCCGTACGAGCACAGCTACCCGCACTGCTGGCGCTGCCACACCGCGCTCCTCTACTACGCACAGCCGTCCTGGTACATCAGGACCACCGCGGTCAAGGACGCGATGCTGCGCGAGAACGAGAAGACCAACTGGTTCCCGGACTCGGTGAAGCAGGGCCGCTTCGGCGACTGGCTGAACAACAACATCGACTGGGCGCTGTCCCGCAACCGCTACTGGGGCACCCCGCTGCCCATCTGGCGCTGCGAGGACGACCACCTCACCTGCGTGGGCTCGCTGGCCGAGCTCTCCGACCTCACGGGCACCGACCAGTCGGACCTGGACCCGCACCGCCCGTACATCGACGCGGTCACCTTCCCGTGCACCGGCGAAGGCTGCTCGCTGACGGCGACGCGCGTTCCCGAGGTCATCGACGCCTGGTACGACTCGGGCTCGATGCCGTTCGCGCAGTACGGCTACCCGTACGAGAACAAGGAGCTCTTCGAGCAGCGCTACCCGGCGCAGTTCATCTCGGAGGCGATCGACCAGACCCGCGGCTGGTTCTACACGCTCATGGCGGTGGGCACGCTGGTCTTCGACAAGTCGTCGTACGAGAACGTCGTCTGCCTGGGCCACATCCTCGCCGAGGACGGCCGGAAGATGTCCAAGCACCTGGGCAACATCCTCCAGCCCATCCCGCTCATGGACCAGCACGGCGCGGACGCGGTCCGCTGGTTCATGGCGGCCGGCGGCTCTCCGTGGGCGGCCCGCCGGGTCGGCCACAGCACGATCCAGGAAGTGGTCCGCAAGACCCTCCTGACGTACTGGAACACGGTCGCCTTCCAGGCCCTGTACGCCCGTACGTCGAAGTGGGCCCCCAGCGCCGCGGACCCGGCCCCGGCCGACCGCCCGGTCCTGGACCGCTGGCTCCTCTCCGAGCTGCATGCCCTGACGGACCAGGTCACGCAAGCCCTGGAGTCGTACGACACCCAGCGGGCGGGCAAGCTCCTCTCGGCCTTCGTCGACGACCTCTCGAACTGGTACGTACGCCGCTCGCGCCGCCGCTTCTGGCAGGGCGACAAGGCGGCGCTGCGCACGCTGCACGACGTGGTCGAGACGGTCACGCGCCTGATGGCCCCGCTCACCCCGTTCATCACCGAGCGGGTCTGGCAGGACATGATCGTGCCGGTCACCCCCGGCGCCCCGGAGTCGGTCCACCTCTCCACCTGGCCGGAGCCGGACCTCGCCTCCATCGACCCCACCCTCTCCCGGCAGATGGCGCTGGTGCGCCGCCTGGTCGAGCTGGGCCGCGCGACGCGCGCGGAGTCGGGCGTCAAGACCCGTCAGCCGCTGTCGCGCGCGCTGGTGGCGGCCTCGGGCTTCGAGTCCCTGACCCCCGAGCTCCAGGCCCAGATCACCGAGGAGCTGAACGTCTCCTCGCTCGCCTCCCTCTCGGAGGTCGGCGGTTCGCTGGTCGACACGACCGCCAAGGCGAACTTCCGCGCGCTGGGCAAGCGCTTCGGAAAGGGCGTCCAGGCGGTGGCCAAGGCGGTGGCGGACGCCGACGCGGCCGCGCTCTCCCTGGCCCTGCGCGAGGGCACGGCGACGGTCACGGTCGACGGCGAGACGGTCTCCCTCTCCCCCGACGAGGTGATCATCACCGAGACGCCTCGCGAGGGCTGGTCGGTGGCCTCCGACTCGGGCGCGACGGTCGCGCTGGACCTGGAGATCACCCCGGAGCTGCGGCGGGCGGGCCTGGCCCGTGACGCGATCCGCCTGATCCAGGAGGCGCGCAAGAACAGCGGCCTCGACGTCGCGGACCGCATCGCGGTGCGCTGGTCGGCGGACTCCCCCGAGACGGCGGAGGCGCTCACGGAGCACACGGCGCTGATCGCGGACGAGGTCCTGGCACTGGACTTCGCCGCGGCGGAAGCGGACGCCACGTACGGCGACCCCTTCACGGACGAGTCCCTGTCCCTGACCTTCCGCCTCCGCAAGACTGAGGCGTAACCCCCGGCGAAGGGCCCGGCCGACCCCGTCGGCCGGGCCCTTCCGCATTCCCTTGACGACGGACGGGCTGCACATACCGCTCAGCCGGGATCACCCCGTCCGGCGTTCACGGACATGCAAAAGGGCCGGGCCCCGGGGAAGAATCCCCGGGGCCCGGCCCTCAGCCTGCCGACGGCTACGCGCTCAGCGCGCGCACGGCCGTCAGTTGTCGTCCTCGTCGATCAGGAACCCGCGCATCGGCGAAGGCGCCTGCTGCATCGGCTGCGGAGCCTGCGGCCGGACCGGAGCCATCGGCTGGGTCATGGCCGGCGACATCTGCTGCTGGCCGCCGTACGACGGACCGTTCGAGGACGGACCACCGTGGCCGCCCATCGACGGGTTGCCACCCATGGAGTGACCCATCGCACCCGCACCTGCCGGCGCCATCGACCCGCTCATCTGCGGGGCCGGCGGCAGCGAGGCGGCCGCCGGGGTACGCGGCGGAGCCAGCGAGTCGTCCGCCTGGGTCTCCAGCTGACGCAGCTGGCTCTCCAGGTAGGACTTCAGACGCGTCCGGTACTCGCGCTCGAAGCCGCGCAGGTCCTCGACCTTGCGCTCCAGCGTCGCGCGGGCGGACTCCAGCGAGCCCATCGCCACGCGGTGCTTCTCCTGCGCGTCCCGCTCCAGGGCGTCGGCCTTCGCACGGGCGTCCCGCTCCAGACCCTCGGCGCGGCTGCGAGCCTCGCCAACGATCTTGTTGGCCTCGGAACGGGCCTCCGCGATCGCCTGGTCGGCGGTCTGCTGGGCCAGCGAGAGCACACGCGCGGCGCTGTCGCCGCCGGGGCCCTGACCGGGCTGCGGGAGCTGCGGACCGTGACCGCCCATGGGGCCGCCCATCGGACCGCCCATGCCCTGGCCCATCTGGCCCTGCATCTGGCCCTGGCCCATCTGGCCCTGCATCTGACCCTGACCCATGGGGCCCTGCCCCATCGGACCGGGACCGTGCTGGCCCTGCGGACCCTGGCCGTGCTGGCCCTGGCCCATCTGACCCTGACCCATCTGGCCCTGGCCGTGCTGACCCTGCTGGCCGTGGCCGCTGGGGCCGGCGGGCAGCTGGGGAGCGCCACCGGGAAGCTGGGGCGGACCCATCTGCGGCTGCTGCTGGACGGGCGGGCCCGATATGGCCGCGGGCACCGGAGCGCCGGGACGATCCTGCTGCTCCGGCGGCTTGCGCATACCCTGCTGCTGCTGGTTCTGCGCGGCGGCACGCGTCGCGGCGGCCAGCTTCGCGCGAAGATCCTCGTTCTCGCGCAGCAGGCGCGTCAGCTCAGCTTCGACCTCGTCGAGGAAGGCATCGACCTCGTCCTCGTCATAGCCTTCTCGGAGGCGGACGGTCGTGAACTGCTTGTTCCGCACGTCCTCGGGGGTCAACGGCATCTCTTCTTCACCTCTACGTAGTCGTCGGCAGTCGGCAAGACCGTATCGCTCACAGCCTGATCACGATGCTGATCAGGATGTAAACGATGATCATCAGAACGAAGAAGGACAGGTCGAGTGCCACGCCCCCGAGACGCAGCGGCGGAATGAACCGCCGCAGAAGCTTGAGCGGTGGATCGGTGACAGTGTAGGTGGCCTCCAGAACGACCACCATCGCCTTGCCGGGTTCCCATGAGCGCGCGAACTGGAAGACGTAATCCATGACCAGCCGGAAGATCAGCACGATGAGGAAACACATCAGCGCGATGTAGATCACGTCCAGTGCGACTCTCATCTCGCGCTTCCCTCTCCCCGTGCTCTCGTGTTTCCGGCCTCCCGGCCGGGTTCGTTCCCGGTGTCGTGTCTCAGCTCTGGTTGAAGAAACCGCCCTCTGCGATACGGGCCTTGTCCTCCGCCGTGACATCGACGTTAGCAGGCGACAACAGGAACACCTTCTGCGTCACTCGTTCAATGCTGCCATGCAGGCCGAAGACGAGTCCCGCCGCAAAGTCGACAAGTCGCTTCGCGTCCGTGTCGTCCATCTCGGTCAGGTTCATGATCACCGGAGTGCCCTCGCGGAAGTGTTCCCCGATGGTACGGGCCTCGTTGTAGGTCCGCGGGTGCAGCGTGGTGATGCGGTACGGCTCCCGCTCGGACACGACCTTGGGCATGATCACCGGTGCGTTCTTCTCCAGGTTCGGACGTTCAGGTGTGATGGATGCCACGGGGGCGATACGTGCCGGTCGTCCGCTTTCCGCCGGAAGCGCGACGGGGTGCGGCACCGGCTCGCGCTGCGCGGGCGGCTGCACCACTCGGACCGGCTCTTCGTGCCGCTCCTGGTGCGGGGGCTGGTGCCGGCGGTGTTCCCGCTCGGGCTCCGGCTCGGGTTCGAAATCGTCATCGGGATCGAAACCCCGGCCGTCGTACCCATCGTCCTCCACGAGGCCGAGGTAGACCGCCATCTTGCGCATCGCGCCGGCCATTCTCTGAGTCCTCCGCTCTGTGGTGGATCGCCGTTGTTGCCAACGTGCAGCGTCACCAAGTGCCCGCGATCCACTCGGCCTGCCCACCTATCAGTGGGAATGACCATATTTTCTGCTGTGGTCCGACTTGCTTCGCGACGTTACCCGAGCCGGGGTCGGACTCCGAGTACCGCAGTACCGACGCGTACATGTGTCGCCCCGGCGGCCACGGCCTGCTCAAGGTCCGCACTCATCCCTGCCGAGACCATGTTCGCAGCAGGATGGGCCTTGCGCAGGCTGGATGCGAATTCCATCAGCCGCTCGAACGCGGCCTGTTCGCGCCCCGCGTACGGTCCGGCGAGCGGGGCGACCGTCATCAGTCCGCCCAGCCTGAGCCCGGGAGCCTCCGCCACCTTCGCGGCCAACTCCTCGATCCCGTCCGGCGCGACGCCGCCGCGCTCCCCCCGCTCGCCCGACTCCGCGTCGAGGGCGACCTGAATGAGGCAGTCGAGCTCGCGTTCGGCCCGTACCGCCGCCGTGGACAGCGCCGTGACGAGCTTCACCCGGTCCACGGACTGCACCACATCGGCGTAACTCGCCACAGAACGGACCTTGTTCGTCTGCAACTGTCCGACGAAGTGCCAGCTGACCGGCAGATCCGCCGACTCGGCCGCCTTGGGGCCCGCCTCCTGGTCCTTGTTCTCCGCGACATGGCGTACGCCGAGCTCCGCGAGCAGGCGTACATCGCTCGCCGGGTACGTCTTGGTGACCACGATCAGGGTCACTTCCTCACGTGCCCGCCCAGTGGCGGCGCACGCTGCGGAGATACGTTCCTCCACGTGCGCCAGGTTTGCGGCGAGTTGAGCCTTACGGTCCGTCATGTCCTACCCATCCAGCCAGACATATCCGGCGAGCCGCCCCGTGGTGCGGTCCCGGCGGTACGAGAAGTGGTCGCGCGACTCCAGCGTGCACACCGGCGACTGCCACCGGTCGCGCACCCCGAGCGCTTCGAGCTGCGCGTGCACTCCGGCGCTCACATCGACGGCCGGCGTGCCCCAACTGGTCTCCGACCACGCCGCCGGCACCACCTGTGCGACCTCGTCCCGCATCTGTGCCGGCACTTCGTAGCAGCGCCCGCAGACCGCGGGACCGGTACGGGCGGTGATACGGGAGGGGTCGGCGCCCAGTGTGATCATCGCCTCGACGGCGGCGGGGACGACCCCCGCCACCATGCCGGGGCGCCCGGCGTGAGCGGCGGCCGCGACACCGGCGACGGGGTCGGCCAGCAGAACAGGCGTGCAGTCCGCGGTGAGTACGGCGAGGGCGAGCCCGCGCCGGGCGGTCACGACCGCGTCCACGCGGGGAACTTCGCAGTCGCCCCACGGTCCTTCGACCACGGCCACGTCCCGTCCGTGCACCTGGTTCATCCAGACGACCAGGCCGGGGTCGAGGCCGAGCGACTTGGCGGCGATCTCGCGGTTGCCGCGCACGGCGGCGGGGTCGTCACCGACCGCGCCGCCGAGGTTGAGCTCCTCGTACGGAACGGCGCTCACCCCGCCCCACCTGTCGGTGAAGGCGAAGTGGGCGCCGTCCACGTGTATCGCGTCGTCCCGCACTGTCACTTCAAGAAGTCCGGGACATCCAGCTCTTCGGCCTGGCTGTCGTACGGCCGGGCCGGCGGCACGTGCGGCGGCGACGACTGCGTGTTCGGCAGCTCGGTCACCGGCGCGGCCTCGGCCTGGACGGGGGCCGGCGCCTGCTCCTCGCGCTCGCGCGGAGGAACCGTGCCGATGCCACTGGCCGGCCGCGAGGTCTCCGCGGGCCGGGACGGCGCGGGCTCCTCGCGCTTGGCGGCCGAACCCGCGCCGGCGCCGAGCACGTTCTCCCGGCGGGCCGGCGGCTGTCCGCCGTCGAAGCCGGCGGCGATCACGGTGACCCGTACCTCGTCGCCCAGCGCGTCGTCGATGACGGCGCCGAAGATGATGTTGGCCTCGGGGTGGGCGGCCTCGCTCACCAGCTGCGCGGCCTCGTTGATCTCGAAGAGACCGAGGTCGCTGCCGCCGGAGATGGAGAGCAGCACGCCCCGGGCGCCGTCGATGGAGGCTTCCAGGAGCGGCGAGGAGATCGCCATCTCCGCCGCCGCCACCGCGCGGTCGTCGCCGCGCGCCGAGCCGATGCCCATGAGCGCCGAACCGGCCTCGGACATGACCGACTTGACGTCGGCGAAGTCGAGGTTGATGAGACCCGGGGTGGTGATGAGGTCGGTGATGCCCTGAACGCCGCTCAGCAGGACCTGGTCCGCCGACTTGAAGGCGTCCAGCACGCTGACCTGACGGTCCGAGATGGACAGCAGCCGGTCGTTCGGGATGACGATGAGGGTGTCGACCTCTTCGCGGAGCTCGGCGATGCCGTCCTCCGCCTGGTTCGCGCGGCGCCGGCCCTCGAAGGTGAACGGGCGGGTGACCACACCGATCGTGAGGGCGCCGAGCGAGCGCGCGATGTTGGCGACGACGGGTGCGCCACCGGTTCCGGTGCCACCGCCTTCGCCGGCGGTGACGAAGACCATGTCGGCCCCCTTGAGGACCTCCTCGATCTCCTCACGGTGGTCCTCTGCCGCCTTGCGGCCGACTGCCGGGTTGGCTCCGGCGCCGAGGCCGCGGGTCAGTTCACGTCCGACGTCGAGCTTGACGTCGGCGTCGCTCATCAACAGAGCTTGCGCGTCGGTGTTGATCGCGATGAACTCGACGCCCTTGAGACCGACCTCGATCATTCGGTTGATGGCATTGACACCACCGCCGCCGACACCGATGACCTTGATGACTGCGAGGTAGTTCTGCGGTGCTGCCACGTCGAAGGCCTCTCGCCTCGAGTTACGTGCCGCCGCGGGGTTGCAGCGCCGCGACGACTGATGCCGATTGGGACGGTCCGAACGCCGACCCGAACCCTAACGGTGAAGTTTAGGGTTACCAGTGTGTCTGTTCCTTGGACTCTCCGAACAGGACACTAAGTCGACAAGTGGCGCACGTTCAACGAACACGCCGAACCTCCCGTTTTTCTTTTCACCCTATGTGATCACCCATATCGCTGGCCAACCAGGGTGCTGGCCAGCGCGTATGACCGTCAACTCCCCGATGCCGCAGGCGCGGTGGGCGCACTCACATTGAAGTGTGCGGCCCCCGGTGCTGCTTTCATGAGGGCTTGCAGCGCACGCGCCTTCGCCTCACCCTGCTCCGCGCTGCCCCAGATGACAGTACGGTCCCCTCCGAGCCCCAGGGTGATGGAGTCGTACGAGCCGACCTGGACGGTGCGCACGTCGGGGGCGACGGACTTGGGCAGGTCGCCGGTGACCCGTACCGCCTCGCGCAGCAGCCGGTCCGGGCCGAAGCGGCGCAGGCTGGGCGAATCGCCGGACGACAGTTCCAGCAGCGGCACTCCGGCGGGTGCCTTGGCGACCGTGGCGAACCGGACACCCTCGTCGTCCACTTCGACGAACTCCGCGCCCTTCTCGATGAGCAGGACCGGCTCGCGCTCGGTCACGTTCAGCGCGATGCCGTGCGGCCAGGAGCGGACGGCCTCCACCGAGTCGATACGGGGCAGCTTCCGGCGCAGCCGGGCCTCGATGTCGTCGGTGTCGACCGAGACCAGTGGCGCCCCGACCGGGACGGCCGCTGTGTCCAGGACCTCGTCGGACGTCAGAACCTGTGTGCCGGACGTCTTCACACGCTCCAGGCGCAGCCACGAAGAGCCGTACAGCAGCCAGATCGCGCCCGCCGTGAGCAGGACCGCCAGGGCGAGCGCCAGGATCAGCACGCCGCGCCCTGGCAGCCGGAACCGGCGGCCGGCGCCGTCCCGGCCGGGACGGCGCGGCGGACGGGCCGCCGACGACCCCTGCGCCTGTCGTTCACCGCGCTGGGCGGTCGTCGGTCCGGCCACTCCCTGTCGCCTCCTGGCACCTGCGTCGGTGGGCCGTTCAGCCGGCCCTGCGTGCGGCGATCGCCTCGTACACCATGCCGACGAGCAGGTCGTCGGCGTCCCGGCGGCCGAACTCGGCGGCGGCGCGGGACATCTCGAACAGCCGGTGCGGATCGGCGAGCACCGGCAGCACCTGGTCCTGCACCCACTCGGGCGTCAGCTGCGCGTCGTCGACCAGCAGGCCGCCGCCGGCGTTGACCACCGGCTGGGCGTTCAGCCGCTGCTCGCCGTTGCCGATGGGCAGCGGGACGTAGGCGGCGGGGAGCCCGACGGCGGAGAGTTCGGCGACGGTCATCGCGCCCGCGCGGCAGAGCATCATGTCGGCCGCGGCGTACGCGAGGTCCATCCGGTCCACATACGGTACCGGGATGTAGGGCGGCATCCCGGGCATGTTGTCCACGCGCGGCAGTTCGTTCTTCGGACCGACCGCGTGCAGGATCTGGACGCCGGAGCGCTGGAGCACCGGAGCGACCTGCTGGATCACCTCATTGAGTCGCCTGGCGCCCTGCGAGCCGCCGGAGACCAGCAGCGTCGGCAGGTTCGGGTCGAGGCCGAAGGCCGCACGCGCCTCGGGGCGGACCCGTGCCCGGTCGAGGGTGGCGATGGTGCGACGCAGCGGGATGCCGATGTAGCGGGCGCCGCGCAGCTTGCTGTCGGGGGTGGAGACGGCCACGGCGTGCGCGTAGCGCGAGCCGATCTTGTTGGCCAGGCCCGGCCTCGCGTTGGCCTCGTGGACGATGATCGGCACGCCGAGGCGCTTGGCCGCGAGGTAGCCGGGCAGGGCGACGTAGCCGCCGAAGCCGACGACGCAGTCCGCCTTCGTACGCTCCAGGATCTGCTCCGCGGCCTTGATGGTGCCGCGCAGCCGCCCGGGGACGGTGATCAGTTCCGGGGTGGGCTTGCGGGGCAGCGGGACCGCGGGGATCAGCCCGAGTTCGTAGCCGCGCTCGGGTACGAGCCTGGTCTCAAGTCCGCGCTCCGTGCCGAGGGCTGTGATGCCCACGGAAGGGTCCTGCCTCCGCAGTGCGTCCGCGAGGGCAAGCGCGGGCTCGATGTGGCCGGCGGTCCCCCCACCGGCGAGTACGACATGCACCGAAATTCACCGCTCTCCGGACGGACGCTTCTTGACGCGCCGTCTCATCGTCTTCCATCTCACCCCGGCCCTTTTGCCAAGGACAGTCCTTCGCATGGCGAGGGCGGCCTTCGCAGCGGGATCCTCTCGCGCGAAGGCGATCAGCAACCCTACGGCGAACATGGTCGGCAGCAGAGAGGAGCCCCCGTAGGAGAACAGCGGGAGGGGGACACCGGCGATCGGCAGCAGGCCGAGCACCGCACCGATGTTGACCACGGCCTGGGCCGTGATCCAGGTGGTCACACCTCCCGCGGCATACCTCACGAAGGGGTCCTCCGTGCGTCCGGCCACGCGGATACCCGCATAGCCTAGAGCCGCGAAGAGGGCGAGTACCGACAGCGTCCCCGCGAGACCCAGTTCCTCACCGGTGATCGCGAAGATGAAGTCGGTGTGGGGCTCGGGGAGTTGACCCCATTTTTCCACACTTGCCCCCAGCCCGGAACCGAACAGTCCGCCCGAGGCGAGAGCATAGATTCCGTGCACCGCCTGCCAGCATTCACCCTTGGGACCGAGGTCGGTCGCGCCGGTACAGGCGAGCCGTGACATGCGGTTGGCGTTGTTGCCGATGAGGACGAAACCGACGAAGGCGGCGAAGCCGAGCACGCCGGCGAAGAGCCGGGTGGGCGCCCCCGCGAGCCACAGCAGGCCGAAGAGGATCGCGGTGAGGAGGATCGCCGTACCCATGTCGCCGCCGAGCATGATCAGGCCGAGCAGCAAGAAGGCGACGGGGACCAGCGGCACCAGCATGTGCTTCCACTGGGTCAGCAGCCGCTTGTCCTGCTTGCGGGCGAGCAGGTCGGCTCCCCACAGGACGAGCGCCAGCTTGCCGAACTCGCTGGGCTGGAGCATGAACGGGCCGCCGAGCGAGATCCAGTTCTGGTTGCCGCCGATGGCGACTCCTATCCCGGGGATCTGGACGAGGACCATCAGGAAGACGGTCACGGCCAGCAGCGGGTAGGCGAGCGCGCGGTGCAGCTTGGCGGGCATCCGGGAGGCCGCGAGCAGCAGGGCGGTTCCGATGACCGCCGCGACGAACTGCTTGCGGAAGAAGTACGACGCGGGCAGCGACAGCTCCAGCGCCTTGATCATCGAGGCGGAGTAGACCATCACGAGGCCGAGCACGGTGATCAGCAGGGCGCTGCCCAGGATGAGGTAGTACGCCGTGAGAGGCCGGTCCCAGGTGCGCCGCGCCTGCTCGTACAGCCGGCGCAGACGGTTCTCGCCGGGCGGCCCGGCCAGGAACCCGCCGCGGCGGCGTACGGCGGCCGGGCGGCGGGCGGGCCGCGCCCCGGCGGCCCCGCCGCGCCCGCGCAGGGCGGTGCGGGCGCGTAGCGCGGTGCGGCCGCGCGGGGCACTGTCGTCGGCCAACATCTCGGTGTCCCCTCCACTCATGAGCTGCGCCGACCGGTCCGTGGCGCGGGGACCGGTCCGCTAGTCGCGCTCCGGAGCCAACTCGCGTACGGCGTCGGCGAATGCCTCGCCGCGCTTGTTGTAGTTGGTGAACATGTCCATGGAGGCGCAGGCCGGGGCCATCAGGACCGTGTCCCCGGGCTGTGCGAGCCGCGCCGCTTCCCGGACCGCCGCCGACATCGCCCCAGTGTCGGTCCGGTCGAGGTCGACCACCGGTACCTCGGGGGCGTGTCGCGCGAGGGCTTCGCGGATGAGCGCGCGGTCGGCGCCGATGAGGACGGCGCCGCGCAGCCGCTTCGCCGACTTCTCCACGAGCTCGTCGAAGGTGGCGCCCTTGGCGAGGCCGCCGGCGATCCACACGATGGGGTCGTACGCCGCGAGGGATGCCTCGGCGGCGTGCGTGTTGGTGGCCTTGGAGTCGTCGACGTACGCGACACCGGCGACGTCCGCGACGTGCTCGATGCGGTGGGCGTCGGGGCGGAAGGCCCGCAGTCCGTCGCGCACGGCGGCGGGCTCGACGCCGTAGGCGCGGGCGAGGGCCGCTGCCGCGAGGGCGTTGGCGATGTTGTGCGGGGCGGGCGGGTTGACGTCGGAGACGTCCGCCAGCTCCTGCGCGTTCTTCTGCCGGTTCTCGACGAAGGCGCGGTCGACCAGGATGCCGTCGACGACACCGAGTTGGGAGGGCGCGGGCGGGCCGAGGGTGAAGCCGATCGCGCGGCAGCCCTCCTCGACGTCGGCCTCGCGCACCAGGGCCTCGGTAGCGGGGTCCTGGACGTTGTAGACGCACGCGACCTGGTTGCCCTCGTAGATCCGGCCCTTGTCGGCGGCGTACGCCTCCATGGAGCCGTGCCAGTCGAGGTGGTCGGGGGCGAGGTTCAGCACGGCCGCGGAGTGGGCGCGCAGCGAGGGCGCCCAGTGGAGCTGGTAGCTGGACAGCTCGACGGCCAGGACGTCGTACTTCTCGTCACCGAGGACGGCGTCCAGCAGCGATACGCCGATGTTGCCCACGGCGGCGGTACGCAGGCCGGCGGCCTCCAGGATGGAGGCCAGCATGCGCACGGTCGTGGTCTTGCCGTTGGTGCCGGTGACGGCCAGCCAGGGGGCGGCCCCGGGTCCGCGCAGGCGCCAGGCAAGCTCGACATCGCCCCAGATCTCCACGCCCGCCTCGGCGGCGGCCAGGAAGAGCGGCTTGTCGGGCTTCCAGCCCGGCGCGGTGACGATCAGTTCGGTGCCCTCGGGGAGGGTGGCGCCGTCGCCGAGGCGCACGGTGACGCCCAGGGCTTCGAGTTCGGCGGCCTGGGCGCGCGAGCGCTCGTCGTCTCCGTCGTTGACGACGGTGACGTGGGCCCCGAGGCCCCGCAGCACACGTGCTGCGGGGAGCCCCGAGACACCGAGACCCGCGACGGTGACCCGCTTGCCGGTCCAGGTCGCTTCGGTCACTTGTCGGCCGCCCAGCCCGCGTAGAAGAGCCCGAGGCCGATGATCACGCACATGCCCTGGATAATCCAGAAGCGGACGACCACCAGGACTTCGGACCAGCCCTTGAGTTCGAAGTGATGCTGGAGCGGCGCCATCTTGAAGACGCGCTTGCCGGTCATCTTGAACGAGCCGACCTGGATCACGACGGACATCGTGATGAGGACGAACAGACCGCCGAGGAGCGCCATCAGGAACTCGGTGCGCGAGCAGATCGCCAGACCCGCGAGCGCGCCGCCGAGGGCCAACGAGCCGGTGTCACCCATGAAGATCTTCGCGGGCGAGGTGTTCCACCACAGGAAGCCGAAGCAGGCACCCATGAGGGCGGCGGCGACGACCGCGAGGTCCAGTGGGTCCCGTACCTCGAAACACGCCTCGGGGTTGGTGAGGCTCGGGGCGTCGGCGCAGGACTCCTGGAACTGCCACAGGCCGATGAAGGTGTACGCGCCGAAGACCATCACGGAGGCGCCGGTCGCGAGTCCGTCGAGGCCGTCGGTGAGGTTCACACCGTTCGACATCGCGAGGATCATGAACAGCGCCCAGACCACGAACAGCACCGGGCCGATCGACCAGCCGAAGTCCTGGACGAAGGAGAGCTTGGTGGACGCCGGCGCGTTGCCGCGCACGTCCTTGAACTGGAGGGCCAGCACGGCGAACGCGATACCGACGATGAGCTGGCCGGCCATCTTCGCCTTCGCCCGCAGGCCCAGCGAACGCTGCTTGACGATCTTGATGTAGTCGTCGAGGAAGCCGACCAGGCCCATGCCCGCCATGAGGAAGAGCACCAGCAGGCCGGAAACACTCGGCTTCTCGCCGGTGATCACCTTCGCCAGGGCGTACGCGATAAGCGTGGCCAGGATGAAGGCGATGCCGCCCATGGTCGGGGTGCCGCGCTTGCCGTGGTGGCCGCGCGGACCGTCGTCCCGGATGAACTGCCCGTATCCCTTGCGGGCCAGCAGTTTGATCAGCAGCGGGGTGCCGATCAGGGTCAGGAAGAGCCCAATGGCTCCCGCGAAGAGGATCTGCCTCATCGGCCGGTGACCTCACCCTCGGTGCGGTGGTCGAGGAGCGCCTGCGCGACCCGCTCGAGACCGACCGACCTGGAAGCCTTCACCAGCACGACGTCACCCGGACGCAGTTCACTGCGCAACAGGTCGACCGCCGCCTGCGCGTCGGACACGTGCACCGACTCCTCACCCCACGAACCCTCGTTGTAAGCGCCCAGTTGCAGCCAGGCCGCTTCCCTGCCCCCGACTGCCACGAGCTTGCTGACGTTGAGCCGGACGGCGAGCCGTCCGACCGCGTCGTGCTCGGCGAGCGAATCGTCACCGAGCTCGGCCATCTGGCCGAGCACCGCCCACGTACGACGCCCCTGGCCCATGGCCGCGAGCGCGCGCAGGGCGGCTCGCATGGATTCGGGGTTCGCGTTGTAGGCGTCGTTGACGACTGTCACGCCGTCAGGACGCTCGGTGACCTCCATGCGCCAGCGGGACAGCGTGCCCGCCTCGGAGAGCGCGGTGGCGATCTCGTCCACGGACATGCCCAGCTCATGGGCGACGGCGGCCGCGGCGAGCGCGTTCGACACGTGGTGCTCACCGTACAGCCGCATGGTCACGTCACTGCACCCGGTGGGTGTGCGAAGACTGAAGGCGGGCTGTCCATTCTCCGTGAGACGGACATTCTCGGCACGTACATCGGCGTCCGCGGCCTCGCCGAAGAGAACGACCCGGGCTTTCGTACGGGACGCCATGGCCCGTACGAGCTGATCGTCGGCGTTGAGAACGGCCACTCCGCCCGCTTCCGCCGCCGGCAGCGCCTCGACCATCTCGCCCTTGGCCTGCGCGATCTGCTCGCGGCCGCCGAACTCGCCGATGTGGGCGGTGCCCACGTTCAGTACGAGCCCGATGTGCGGCGGGGTCAGCTCGGTGAGGTACCGGATGTGGCCGATGCCGCGCGCGCCCATTTCGAGGACCAGGTGTTCGGTCTCCTCGGTGGCGCGCAGAGCGGTGAGCGGCAGGCCGATCTCGTTGTTGAGGGAGCCGGGGGTCCAGACCGTGGGGGCCTTGTGCTCCAGCAGCTGGGCGATCAGGTCCTTGGTGGAGGTCTTGCCGGCCGAGCCGGTGAGGGCGACGACCTTGGTGCCGAGCTTTTCGACGACGGCGCGGGCCAGTGCGCCCAGCGCCTCGGTGACGTCGTCCACGACGATGGCCGGTACGCCGACGGGCCGGGTGGCCAGGACAGCGGCCGCGCCGGAGGCGACGGCCGTGGCGGCGTAGTCGTGGCCGTCGACGCGCTCGCCCGCGAAGGCTGCGAAGAGGCTGCCGGGCTTCACCTCGCGGGAGTCGATGACGACGGGCCCGGTCACCTGGAGGGTGCTGTCCGGTATGTCGTGCGTCTGCCCGCCGGTGATTCCGGCGACCTCGGCCAGGGAGAGTGCGATCACAGGGTCACCCCGCTGTCGTGGGCCGCTCCGGCGCTGCGGATGGCGGCGCGGAGCACCTGGCGGTCGTCGAAGGGGCGTACCACTCCGGCGATGTCCTGGCCCTGTTCGTGTCCCTTGCCCGCGACGAGCACGGTGTCACCGGGCTTGGCGCGGGCGACCGCGGCCGCGATGGCCGAGGCCCGGTCCGCGTCGACCAGGACGTCGCCGCGCTCGTGCGCGGGGACCTCGGCGGCGCCGGCGAGCATCGCGGCGAGGATCGCGAGGGGGTCCTCGGAGCGCGGGTTGTCGGAGGTCAGTACGGCGGTGTCGGCGAGGCGGGCGGCGGCGGCGCCCATCGAGGGCCGCTTCTGCTTGTCGCGGTCGCCGCCGCAGCCGAGCACGATGTGCAGTTCGCCCTCGGTGACCTTGCGCAGGGCGCGCAGGACCGATTCGACGGCGTCCGTCTTGTGGGCGTAGTCGACGACGGCGAGGTACGGCTGCCCCTCGTCCACGCGTTCGAGGCGGCCCGGTACGCCGGGTACGGCGGCGATGCCGTCGGCGGCGGTCTGCGGGTCGATGCCCGCGACGGCGAGCGTGACGATCGCCGCGAGCGTGTTGGCCACGTTGAACGGGCCGGCCAGCGGGGCGGTCGCGGTGATCCGCTCGCCCTTGGGGCCGATCGCCGTGAACGTACTGGTGAACGGCCCGACCTCGACGTCCTCGGCGCGCCAGTCGGCGTCCGGGTGGCCCTCGGCGGAGAAGGAGGTGACCGGGACGCCCGACTCGGTGATGAGCCGGCGGCCGTACTCGTCGTCGAAGTTCACGACGCCGGTCCTGCTGCGCTCCGGGGTGAAGAGACGTGCCTTCGCCTGGAAGTAGTCCTCCATGTCGGAGTGGAATTCCATGTGCTCGGGGCTCAGGTTGTTGAAGACCGCGACGTCGAAGACGCAGCCGTCGACCCGGCCGAGCACCAGCGCGTGGCTGGAGACCTCCATGGCGACCGCGTCGACACCGCGTTCGCGCATGACGGCGAAGAGGGCCTGGAGGTCGGTGGCCTCGGGGGTGGTGCGCTCGGACTTGATGCGCTCGTCGCCGATGCGCATCTCGACCGTACCGATCAGGCCGGACAGTCTCCCGGCCGCCCGCAGACCGCCCTCGACGAGGTACGCCGTGGTGGTCTTGCCGGACGTGCCGGTGATGCCGAGCTGGAGCAGGGCGTCGCCGGGGTGGCCGTAGATCTCGGTGGCGAGCTCACCCATCCGGCCGCGGGGGTCGTCGACCACCAGGGCGGGCAGGCCCGTGGCCTCGGCTCTCGCGGCGCCGGTCGGGTCGGTGAGGATCGCGGCCGCGCCGAGTCCCGCCGCCTGGGTGGCGAAGTCGGCGCCGTGCAGGCGCGCCCCTGGCAGGGCGGCGTACAGATCACCGGGCCTGACCGCGCGGGAATCGTGCGTGATACCGGTGACCTCGGCCGCGCTCCCGGCGGCTCGGGCCTCGATACCCAGCCGTTCGGCCAGCTCCCCGAGGGGTGTCGGGCGGACCTGGACCGGCCGGGGCGCTCCGGGGTACGTCACCGGGGCGTCCTTCTGGGTGGTTTGGGACTGATCAGCGTGTGGCACGGCGGTGAGCGTACCGGGCGTACCCGGCCCCCCGCGAAACGAGGGGTGCCGGCCCGCGTCGGGATCTTCGTGGTTTCCGGGGTTCCGGGTGATGGTTGTCACTGGTGGTCCTGAGTCACTCGCCGGGTGTGAAGGACACCGGCAGCCGTGCGGGCTTGCTGCCGGTCGGTGCGACCTGAAGGGTCTTGAGCGCGAACTCCATCACCTGCTTGTAGATGGGGCCGCAGATCTGGCCGCCGAAGTAGCTGCCCCTGGTCGGGTTCTGGATGGCGCAGTACACGGTGATCCGCGGCTTGTCGGCGGGCGCGAAGCCGGCGAAGGACGCGGTGTAGCCCTTGTAGCGTCCGGTGGCCGGATCCACCCGGTTGGAGGTGCCGGTCTTGCCGCCGACGCGGTAGCCGGGGATGCGGGCCTTGGTGCCCGTACCCTCCTCGTCGTCGACGACCGACTCCAGCATGGTGGCCAGGGTCCTGGCGGTCTTCTCGCTGACCACCCGGGTCTTCTTGGGCGCCGGGGCCGGGGTGAAGCGGCCGTCGGGCCCCTTGGTGCCGCGTACGAGCGTTGGCTGGATCCGTACGCCGCCGTTGGCGATAGTCGAGTACACCGAGGCGGCCTGCATGGCGTTCAGGGACAGGCCCTGGCCGAACGGGATCGTGTACTGCTGCGAGGTGCTCCAGTCCCCGGGCGCCGCGAGGATGCCCGACGTCTCGCCGGGGTAGCCGAGCCCGCTGGGCCGGCCGAGACCGAACTTCCGCAGGTAGGAGTGGAGGATCCGGTTCGCCTCGCGCCGGCTCTTCCCGAGCTGCTCGGTGGCCAGGATCGTGCCGATGTTGCTGGACTTGGCGAGTACGCCGTTGAGCGTCAGGTACCAGGTCGGGTGGTCGATGTCGTCCTTGAACAGCCGGTCGCCGCGGTGCAGCCGGTTCGGTACGACGACATGGGTGCCCGGCGCGGCCGCGTTCTCCTCCAGTACGGCAGCCATGGACATGACCTTCGCGGTGGAGCCGGGTTCGTACGCGTCCTGGAGGGCCGCGTTGCCCATGGCCGCGGCGTTGGCCTGCGAGAGGTCGTTCGGGTCGAAGCCGGGGGCGTTGGCCATGGCCAGGACCTCGCCGGTGCGGGTGTCCTGGACTATCACGTAGCCGCGGTCCGCGCCGGACTTCCTGACCTGCTCGGTGATGGCGTCCTGGGCGGCCCACTGGATGTCGCGGTCGATGGTCAGCTCGATGTCCGAGCCGGGGACGGCCGGGACCTCGCGGGCGCCGACGGTGGGCACCCTGCGGCCGCCGGACTGGGCGTACTTGATCTCGCCGTCCTTGCCGGCCAGTTCGTCGTCCAGCTGCGTCTCCAGGCCGCCCGCGCCCTTGCCCTCGGCGTTGACGTAACCGAGTATCCCGGCGGCCAGGTCGCCGTTGGGGTAGACCCGCTTGCTGCTGGCCTCCTGGAAGACCCCGGCGAGAACGTTGACGCCCTTGCCGCCCCTGGCCTTGTCCTCGCCCGCCTTCTCGGCGAAGACGCTCTTGAGGTCCTTGATCTGGTTCCAGATCTGCGGCGTCTGGCGCTGGGCCAGGACGACGTACCTGATCTTGGGGGTCCGCAGCTTCTTCGCCAGGTCGTCCGCGTCCTTGCGGAGGATCGGCGCGAGGAGCGCGGCGGCCTGCTCGGGGGCGTCCGGGACCTTGGTGAACTTGGCCGTGAACATGAACGGGTCGGCCGTGATGTTGTGCGCGTCGACGCTGGTGGCCAGCGCGATGCCGCCGCGGTCCGTGATCTGGCCGCGCTCGGCGGCCAGCGTGGAGCTGAGGTACCGGTTCTTCTCCGCCTTGGCGGTGTACGTGCTCGCATCGACGGCCTGGACCTGGAGCAGCCGTACGACGAAGGCCAGCATGACCAGGGTGAGACCGACGCCGACCAGCCGCAGCCGGGGCTTGGGACTGCCGAGCACCAGGGAGCGGGCGGGCTTGGGCGCGGGGCGCGCCCGCCCCGCCGGGGGGCGCCCCTTGGGGCGCGCGGCGGGCCTGGCGGTGGGCCTGGGGCGCCCGCCGCCGTGCGGGCGCCCGGGGCCGGGCACGCGACGGCGCGGTGGTTCCTGGGGGGGCACTGCGTCACCTGCCGGGGGTCGGGGTCGGCTTCGCGGACGGTACGGACGGGGACGGGGCGGGGTCGGGACGGGCTGCGGTGGCTGCGGGCTAGGGCTGACGGGCTGCGGGTGTCGGGTGACCGGCTGCGGCTCGGGCTTCGGCTTCGGCTTCGGCTTCGGTTACGGGATACGGCTTGTGGGCCAGGGGCTCGCGGATCACCGGCGGGCTCACGGGAGGGGAACCGGCGCGGGGGCGGGCGGGCCGGCGGGTACCGGGGCCGGTGCGGGAGTGGACACGGGTGACGCCGGGGCAGGCGCGGCGGGCGGGCCGAGCGGGGCCGTGCCCTGCGCCGCGGGCGACGAGGCCGCCGGGGGCGGTCCGGGAGCCGGAAGGCCGAGCGGCGCGCGCCGGGCGAGTGCGCCGGCGGAAGCCCGCGAGGGCACGCCCCGGACCGTACCGTCCGGCTGGAGGAAGGCGGGGCTGCCGCCGGGAACCATGCCGAGCTCCCGGGCCCTGCGCTCCAGCGCACCGGGCGCGGACCTGTCGTCCACGTCCTGCTGGAGCGCCTGCTCCTCGTCGGTCAGCTCGGTGGTCCGCTTCTTGAGTTCGCTCAGCTTGAACGAACCCTCGTTGAGCGAGGAGTTCAGCAGCAGCAGAGTGATGAGGCCGCCGCCGAGCAGCAGCACGACCAGCAGCACGAAGGGGGTCCTGGCCGCCTGGTGCGGGCCCGACGGCATGAGCCGCGACAACCGCGCGGCCCGTCCCTTCAACTGCTTGGCCGGTTTGCTCACAGCACGTCCTCCCGGATGCGCTCCGCCCCCCGCAGCCGCGCCGGGGCGGCGCGGCGGTTCTCCGCGATCTCTTCATCCGTCGGCAGTTCCGCGCCGCGCGTGAGCAGTTTCAGCCTGGGCTGGTACTGCTCCGGTACGACCGGCAGGCCGGGCGGCGCCGTATTGGCCGCGCCCGCCGCGAAGACCTGCTTCACCAGGCGGTCTTCGAGCGAGTGGTACGAGAGGACCGCGATCCGGCCGCCGACCGCGAGGGTCTTCACCGCCGCCGGGATGGCCCGCTCCAGTACCGAGAGCTCACCGTTGACCTCGATGCGCAGCGCCTGGAAGGTGCGCTTGGCGGGGTTGCCTCCGGTGCGCTTGGCGGCCTGCGGCAGCGCGTCGCGGATCAGTTCGACGAGCCGGGCGCTGTTGGTGAAGGGCTCCTTGTCGCGCTCGCGCACGATGGCGGACACGATCCTCTTGGCCTGCTTCTCCTCGCCGTACTGGCGCAGGATCCGCACCAGCTCGCCCGGCGGGTACGTGTTGAGGACCTCGGCGGCGCTGACGCCCGTCGTCTGGTCCATGCGCATGTCGAGCGGGGCGTCGTGGGCGTAGGCGAAACCGCGCTCGCGCTCGTCGAGCTGCATGGACGAGACACCGAGATCGAACAGGACGCCCTGCACGCGGGGGACGGAGAGCCGTTCCAGTACCTCGGGCAGCTCGTCGTAGACCGCGTGGACGAGGGTGGCCCGGTCGCCGAAGGGGGCGAGCCGCTCGCCGGAGAGCCGCAGCGCCTCCTTGTCCCGGTCGAGCGCGATCAGCCGCGCCGAGGGGAAGGCGGTGAGCAGCGCCTCGCTGTGTCCGCCGAGGCCGAGGGTGCAGTCGACGACCACCGATCCCGGCTCCTGGAGGGCCGGGGCCAACAGGTCCAGGCATCGCTGGAGCATCACCGGGACGTGTCGGGTCTGGCTCATGCGCCCTCTCAGGTACCGGCGCGGTCGTGTACGTACGGCCTGGTCCCCACCCGCTCGAAAGGGGACGGCCTGCCGGCGCCGGGGAAGTGGCGTCGGCCGACCGGCGAGCGGGAGGAGGCCGGGCCGTACGTACGCCGCGCACGCGGGAGAAAAAATCGGAATGTGCGAGATGTGTCCGTAGAGCAGTAAGGGACGCGTCACGCCACCCACTTCGCGTCACTTTAGTCGACTCGTCCTTCCGGTCAATCAACGGACCAGCGCGCCGCACGGCATCGTTTTCACTCGTACGGAGGACGCTCGGCGCAGCCTGTGGGTTACCTCACAACAACCCCGGTTGACGTTCTTTGTCCCATCTCACAGCGGGCCCGCGCCCCCCGTGGCCATTAACGTCTATGGCATGTCGACTTCCGCGCCTCTTCCCGCCGAGCCCACCGCCGCGAGGACCGTCGCGGCCCGTACGGGCGGTACGGTCACCGATCGCTTGGTGGAGGCCAACCGGCAATACGCCGCGAGCTTCCACGACCCGGGCATGGACGCACGGCCCGTGCTGCACGTGGCCGTGGTCGCCTGCATGGACGCCCGCCTGGACCTGCACGACGCCCTGGGCCTCGAACTGGGCGACTGCCACACCATCCGCAACGCCGGCGGTGTGGTCACCGACGACGTGATCCGTTCGCTCACCATCAGCCAGCGCGCGCTGGGCACCCGCAGCGTCATACTCATCCACCACACCACCTGTGGTCTGGAGAGCCTCACCGAGGACTTCAGGCACGAGCTGGAGGACGAGGTCGGACAGCGGCCCTCCTGGGCCGTTGAGGCGTTCCGGGACGTCGACCAGGACGTACGTCAGTCGATGCAGCGCGTGCGGACCTCGCCGTTCCTGCTGCACACCGACGACGTGCGCGGCTTCGTCTTCGACGTGACCACCGGTCTGCTGCGGGAGATCGACCCCGAGAAGTAGTACCCGAGAAGCAGTGGTCGAGCGGACGAAAACACGGCAACCCCGACTTATCCCTCCACGTTATCCACAGGCGAGTGACACGAAGCGGTAACGGCAACAACAATGCGGGGTGTGACATCGCGCCGGAACCGTCCGCGCGTGGTGTCCGTATTTCGGGGTGGGCCGTTCCGTCGTCGTGGCGCCGGCCCGTTGAACGGGCTAGGAGGGCCGGGGTGACGACCTATGACGATCGAGCGAGCCTCACAGATCTGACCACCACAGCGGAGCGTGTGCGCAGGTCGGTGGAGAGCGTGATCGAGGGCAAGCCGGAGGTCGTACGGCTTTCGCTGACCGTGCTCCTCGCCGAGGGGCATCTGCTGATCGAAGACGTGCCGGGCGTGGGCAAGACGATGCTCGCCAAGGCGCTCGCGAGATCCATCGACTGCTCGGTGCGGCGCATCCAGTTCACGCCGGACCTGCTGCCCTCGGACATCACCGGCGTGAGCATCTACGACCAGCAGCGGCGCGACTTCGAGTTCAAACCGGGCGCGATCTTCGCCCAGATCGTCATCGGCGACGAGATCAACCGCGCCTCGCCGAAGACGCAGTCCGCGCTGCTGGAATCCATGGAGGAGCGCCAGGTCACGATCGACGGGCAGACGTACGAGCTGCCCTCGCCCTTCATGGTGGTCGCCACGCAGAACCCGGTGGAGATGGAGGGCACGTATCCGCTGCCCGAGGCCCAGCGCGACCGCTTCATGGCCCGGGTGTCCATCGGCTACCCGAGTGCCGAGGCCGAGCTCCAGATGCTGGACGTGCACGGCGCGGCCTCGCCGCTGGACGACCTCCAGCCGGTGGCCCACGCGCACGAGATCCTCAAGCTGATCGACGCGGTCCGCGCGGTCCACGTGGCCGACGCGGTCCGGCGGTACGCCGTGGAGCTGGTCTCGGCCACCCGCGGCCACCCCGACCTGCGCCTCGGCGCCTCGCCGCGCGCCACACTGCATCTGCTCCGCGCCGCCAAGGCGTCCGCCGCGCTGAGCGGGCGCGACTACGCGCTGCCCGACGACGTACAGGCGCTCGCGGTGGCGGTGCTGGCGCACCGGCTGCTGCCGACGGCCCAGGCCCAGCTGAACCGGCGTACCTCCGAGCAGGTGGTGCAGGACATCCTCCAGCGCACCCCCGTACCCACGGCCGAGCGCGGGACCGCGCCGCCCGCCGGTGCTCCGCTCTACGGCCACCAGCAGCCCGGCGCCCGGCGGCTGTGATGGCGTCCGGGGGACCCGCCGCGGACGACGGCGGGGACAGTGACGGCGACAAAGGCGGTGTGCGGGCCGCGCTGTCGGGGCTGACCACGCGCGGCCGGTCGTTCCTGGCGGCCGGGGTGGCCGCCGCGGTGTGCGCGTACGTGCTGGGCCAGGCCGACCTGCTGCGGGTCGGGCTGCTGCTCGCCGTGCTGCCGCTGGTGTGCGTGGCCGTGCTGTACCGCACGCGCTACCGGGTCGCGGGCAGCAGGCGGCTGACGCCGTCCCGCGTGCCGACGGGCTCGGAGGCGCGCGTGCACCTGCGGATGGACAACGTGTCGCGGCTGCCCACCGGTCTGCTGATGCTCCAGGACCGGGTGCCGTACGTCCTGGGGCCGCGGCCGCGGTTCGTCCTGGACCGGGTGGAGGCGGGCGGGCGGCGCGAGGTGTCGTACCGGGTGCGCTCGGACCTGCGGGGGCGCTACCCGCTCGGGCCGCTCCAGCTGCGCCTGTCCGACCCGTTCGGCATGTGCGAGCTGACCCGCTCGTTCAGCGCGCACGACACCCTGACCGTGATCCCGCGCGTCGAGGCACTGCCCGCCGTGCGGATGACCGGCGAGGCTTCCGGGTACGGCGACGGGCGCAACCGTTCGCTGGCACTGGCCGGCGAGGACGACGTGATCCCGCGCGGCTACCGGCACGGTGACGATCTGCGCCGCGTCCACTGGCGCTCCACGGCGCGCTACGGCGAGCTGATGGTGCGCCGGGAGGAGCAGCCGCAGCGGGCCAGGTGCACGGTGCTGCTGGACACGCGGCGGGACGCGTACCAGGGGGCCGGGCCCGACTCGGCCTTCGAGTGGGCGGTGTCGGGGGCGGCCTCCGCTCTGGTGCACATGCTCGAACGGGGCTTCTCCGTAAGGCTGTTGACGGACACCGGCAATTCGGTGCCCGGTGAGGGGGCCGACGGTTTCGCGGGGGCCACGCAGGAGACGGCCGACTCCGCCGGGCTCATGATGGACACCCTCGCGGTCGTCGGGCACTCGGACGGCGCGGGGCTGTCGGCCTCGTACGACGTACTGCGCGGCGGGAACGAAGGACTGCTGGTCGCGTTCTTCGGGGACCTGGACGAGGACCAGGCGGCCGTGGCGGCGCGCATGCGCCGGCGCAGCGGGGCCGCCGTCGCCTTCGTGCTGGACAGCGAGACCTGGACGCGCGGGCGGGCGCCCGGGCAGGGCCGGGCGCCGGATGCGGCCCGGCTGACGGCGCGGGTCCCGGCGGCCGCCGAGGAACGGGTCAGGCCGCTGCGCGAGGCGGGGTGGACGGTGCTGATCGTGCCGCCCGGCATGCCGCTCGCCGATCTGTGGCGGATGGCCGAACGACAGCGCACCGGCTCGGGGGCCTACCCCGCGGGCGGCGCGGCGGGCACAACTGGGGGTTGGTCATGAGCGGGCGCGGACGGCTGGCGCTGTGCGCCACGGCGGCCACCCTGTTGACGGCGGGCGCGCTGCTGCCGCTGGTCGGCGAGTCGGCCTGGATCCTGACGGCCGCACTCCTGGTGACGGTCCAGGCAGGGGTGGGAGCGCTCGCCCGGCGGGTGCCGCTGGCCCGGGGGCTGACGGTGGCGGCGCAGGGCCTGGTGGCGCTGGTGATGCTGACCGTGGTCTTCGCCAGGGACTCGGCGATCGGCGGGGTCCTGCCGGGGCCCGAGGCGTTCCGCGCGTTCACGCGGCTGCTGACGACGGGCGCCGAGGACGTGGGGCGGTACGCCATCCCCGCCCCCGCGACCGAGGGCATCAGGCTGATGCTGGTCGGCGGTGTCCTGCTGATCGCCCTGGCGGTGGACACGATCGCGGTGACCTTCCGCAGCGCCGCCCCGGCCGGGCTGCCGCTGCTCGCGCTCTACTCGGTGGCCGCGGGACTCTCACCCGGTGGCGCGAGCTGGCTGTGGTTCCTGCTGGCCGCCTCCGGCTACCTGCTGCTCCTGCTGGCCGAGGGCCGGGACCGGCTCTCGCAGTGGGGCCGGGTCTTCGGCGGCGCTCCGCGCGCCCAGGGGCGCACGGCCGCCGGGTTCGAGACGGCGGGCGGCTCCGCGCCGGCCCCGGTCCGTACGGGCAGGCGCATCGGCGTAGTGGCGATGGGCATCGCCCTGGTCGTGCCCGCCTCGCTGCCCGCGCTGGACGGCGGGCTGCTGAGCGGCAGGGGGGCGGGCGACGGTGGCGGTTCCGGCGGCGGCACCATCTCGGCGGTGAATCCGCTGGTCTCGCTCCAGAACAGCCTCAACCAGCCCGAGGACCGGGAAGTCCTGCGCTACCGCACGAATTCGGGCAGTACGAAGGACCTCTATCTGCGGATCGTCTCGCTGGATCAGTTCGACGGCGCCGCGTGGAAGTCGTCGGAGCGCCGGATCGAGGACGTTCCGGAACGGCTGCCGCGCCCTCAAGGGCTCGGCCCTGACGTCCGTACGACCGAGATCAACTCCAGCGTCTCGGCCGCCGGCTGGTACGCGCAGAGCTATCTGCCGATGCCTTATCCGGTGACGCGGGTGGACATCGACGGCCGCTGGCGGTACGAGCCGGCCGGCCGCACCCTCGTCGGCGACAAGGGCCAGACCACGCGCGGCGTGCGGTTCACGGCCGGCAGCCTGATAGTGCAGCCGACCGCCGGGCAGCTGGCCGCGGCCACCACGCCGCCGGCCCGCCTGCTGCGCGAGTACACCAAGGTCCCCGGTTCACTGCCGCAGGTGGTCGAGTCGACCGCGCTGCGGGTGACGAAGGACGCGTCCAACGACTACGAGCGGGCGGTCGCGCTCCAGGACTGGTTCGCCTCCAAGGGCGGTTTCACGTACGACACGCAGGTGCAGTCGGGCAGCGG
Source organism: Streptomyces agglomeratus (assembly GCF_001746415.1). Classification (NCBI taxonomy): domain Bacteria; kingdom Bacillati; phylum Actinomycetota; class Actinomycetes; order Kitasatosporales; family Streptomycetaceae; genus Streptomyces; species Streptomyces agglomeratus. The sequence goes on along the minus strand of NZ_MEHJ01000001.1, from coordinate 5,775,535 downwards.
TACGGCCGCGATCGCGCGCTTCCTCCGGGACAAGGAGGGCTTCTGCGTCCACTTCTCGTTCTCCATGGCCGCGATGGCCCGCACGCTGGGCATTCCGGCGCGGGTGGCGGTGGGCTTCACGCCCGGCACCGTGCAGTCGGACGGGACGATGTCGGTCGGTCTGCGCGACGCGCACGCCTGGCCCGAGCTGTACTTCGAGGGTGTGGGGTGGACGCGGTTCGAGCCGACGCCGACCCGTGGCTCTGTTCCGGAGTACACCCGTGACGAGGCACCGTCCAGCACCCCGTCCGGCGCCGCGCAGGCGACGCCGAGCACCTCCACGGCGCCTTCGGCGGCGCCGAGCGTCACGGACAGCTGCCCTCCGCAGATGAGGCTTCAGGGCGAGTGCGACGGTGAGGCGCAGCAGGGCGGGGCGGGGCCCACCGACACGGGGTTCCCGCTGGGTCCGCTGCTGCTGGTGGGCCTGGGTGCGGTGGTCGTGGTGCTCTTGCCCCTGCTGCCGCTGATGTGGCGCGGCCGCGTCCGGGCGCGCCGGCTGGGGTCCGCGGGGCGCACGTCCGCGGACGCGGCCGCCCGTACGCTCGCCGGCTGGCGTGAGATCAGCGACACCGCCTGGGACTACGGTGTCGCGCCGGACGAGTCGCAGACGCCCCGCAAGGCCGCGGCGCGGATGGTGCGCCTCGGCAGGCTCGACGGTGCGGCGGCCGAGGCGGTGCACCGGGCGGCCGGCGCGGTCGAGCAGGTGCTCTACGCCCCGCGACCCGCCGTCTCGGGCAGCCTCGCCGAAGAGGCAGGGCTGGTACGCGCGGGTCTGCGGGCCGCGGCGGGGCGGGGGGCGCGCCTGCGGGCGGTTCTCGCGCCGCGCTCGGCTGTCCGGGTGGTCTGGGCCGCCTCGGCGCGCTGGGCCGCCGTGACGGACCGGTGGGGTGCGAGCCGCTGGAACCTGGAGCGGTGGGCGGTGGCCCTGAGGCGCCGCCCGTCCCGGCAGCGCGGCTGACGGGACGGCGACGGGCCGGCTCATACCCCCGACGGCCGGGGGTGGACCAACGAAGTGAGGGGTGACCGCGTGGAAGCGGTCACCCCTCACTCGTCAGCAAGTGTTGGATGCGATCGACCGGTGTGGTCGGCGAACGCGGCCGGTGTCAGTGGCCCTGGCCTTCTTCGCGGCGGCGCTGCCACCGCTGCTCGATGCGGTCCATGACCGACCGCCGCTGCCGGGGCCGGCTGCGAGCAGCCGCACCGGTACCGGTACCGGGAGCCGGTTGCTCCCCCGGCTTCGGGGCCTTGCGCCAGCCGGTGACCGCGAGTACCGCGCAGCCGAGCATCACAAGGAAGCCCACCACGCTGACCCAGATCTGCTGTGCGACCATTCCGGCCATGAGGAGCGCGATACCCACCAGAAAGCCTGCGACTGCCTGGTAGACCCGTCGCCGGGTGTACGTACGCAGCCCGCTTCCCTCAAGCGCTGTCGCGAACTTGGGATCTTCGGCGTACAGCGCTCGCTCCATCTGCTCGAGCATTCGCTGCTCGTGCTCCGAGAGCGGCACGGGAGTCCTCCTACTCGTCGGTCGCGGGGGGGGCGACCGTTTGCGGCCCTTTCAGAATAGGCAGGGAATCGCCCCCGTGAAACCCGCCCTCTACGCCAATTCACAATCCGGGCCGCCATGCCGTCTCGGTTGCCTGAGGAGTGCATTCCCCATTGGCCGATCCGCCATGCGCACGGTGTGCTCCGATCATACGGGGCAAGGCGGCCGATCGGGGGGCCTGTGGCGGACTCCATGTGCCACTGCGCTGCTGATCAGCCGCTTCTCGCGCCCCGCTGGACGGTGGCCTCAGCGCTCGCCGGACTCCCGCTTCTCGCCGAGGACGTGCAGCTGGGTGGCCACGGAGTGGAAGGCGGGGAGTTCGGCCGCCGCCGTTTCCAGCTTGAGCAGTGCTTCCAGAGCGCCCGGCTCGGTGTCCACGAGGGCGCCGGGCACGAGGTCGGCGAAGACCCGTACGCCGTGCACGGCGCCGACCTCGACGCCGGCCTTGGCGACCAGTTCGGCGAGCTGGTCGGCGGTGAAGCGCCGCGGCACCGGGTCGCCCTCGCCCCAGCGGCCCGCCGGGTCGCTGAGGGCCTGCCGGGCCTCGGTGAAGTGCCCGGCCAGGGCGCGGGCCAGGACGGCGCCGCCGAGGCCCGCGGCGAGCAGGCTGAGGGTGCCGGCGGGGCGCAGGGCGTCGACGGCGTTGCGGACGCCCTCGGCCGGGTCGTCGACGTATTCGAGGACGCCGTGGCACAGGACCGCGTCGTAACCGCCTCGCTCGACGACGTCGAAGAGCCCGTGGATGTCGCCCTGCACGCCGCGCACACGCTCGGCGACGCCGGCCTCGGCGGCCCGGCGCTCCAGCGCGAACAGCGCGTTCGGGCTGGGGTCGACGACCGTGACACGGTGGCCGAGGCGGGCGACGGGCACCGCGAAGTTGCCCGTGCCGCCGCCGGTGTCGAGGACGTCCAGGGCCTCGCTCCCGGCCGCCTTGACCTTACGGTCGAGAGCGTCCTTGAGGACCTCCCAGACCACGGCGGTACGGAGGGAGGCGCGGGGGCGCATCGGGTCCGACACGGCAGTTGACTCCTCGGCGCGGTGCCGCCGCGAACGGCGGGGCGGTGAACGGTGCGAGTGATAAAGGCCCTGCCCACCCTATTGCCTCCGGGAACCCGTCCCGTCATCCCGCGTCCGTGCGCTCCGCACTCCCGGGGCGCGGCCGGGGCAGCACCGGATCCAGCACGAGCAGCCGCTCGACGAGGCGCAGGAACATCGCCGCGTCACGCAGCAGGTCGTCGGCGTCCCGGGTGCTCGCCGCCCCCTGTATTCCGGCCTCGGCGAGCGCGCGGCGGCGGGCGCCGGAGGCGAACAGGGCGCTCCACTCGGTCAGTTCCGGCGCGATCTCCGGGAGGACCTCCCAGGCGCTGCGGATCCGCCGGCGCCGGGGCGCGGTGGTCTCCGGGCGGCCGCGGGCCGCGAGCACGGCGGCGGCGGTACGGAGGGCGGCGAGGTGGGCCGTGGCGTACCGCTCGTTCGGGACGTCGAGGGTCGCGGCCTCGTCCAGGCCGGTGTGCGCCTGGGCGAGCAGGTCCAGGGCGGCGGGCGGCGCACCGGCCCTGCGCAGGACCGGGTGGACGTCGGCGGCGGGCCCGGTCGCCGAGGGGGCGGGGCCGGTGGCGCGGCGGCGGTGTGCGGCAGCTGAGGACGTGCGAGACGTGCGAGCCATGACGAACCTCCTTCGTCGCGTGACGGCTCTGTAGCCGTATGTGTCCATCGTGAAGGGCACCACTGACAGTCGCCTCTGACCTGGTCTTTTTGCTTCAGTCGCCACTTCGGGATAGTTTTTGCACTGACTGGTCAGTTCAAAAAGGGGAGGGGCTCGTGGACAGCCCGAGCACCACGCACGGAGCAGCTGTCACCGCGGAGGACTTCGGCCTCAAGGGCCCGCGCGGCTGGGCGTTCCGGGGCGTAAGCGTCACGGCGGAGCCCGGGGCACTCGTCGCGGTCGAGGGGCCGTCCGGCTCCGGCCGCACCTGTCTCCTGCTCGCCCTCACCGGCCGCATGCGCGCCACCGAGGGTCACGCGGAAGTCGGCGGTGTGCGTCTGCCGAAGAAGATGGCCGCCGTACGCCGCATGAGCGCGCTCGGCCCGGTCACCGGCGTCAATGAACTCGACGCGGCCTTCACGGTCGCCGAGCATCTGCGGGAACGCGCGCTCCTCCAGCGCCGCTTCGACGGCTCGCTGCGCACGCTGCTGCGTCCGCGTGCCGAGCGCGCCGCGGCGGCGCGGGCGAGGATCGACGCCGCGATGGACGCCGTCGGCCTGGACCTCGACGCGCTGCCCAAGGGAGCACGTACGTCCGTACGGGACCTCGAACGCCTCGAAATACTGCGGCTGTCCGTCGGACTGGCCCTGATGGGCAAGCCCCGGCTGCTCGCCGTGGACGACCTGGACCTCAAGCTCTCCGACACCGAACGTGCCCTGGCCTGGGAGCTGCTGCGCTCCGTCGCGCGGGCGGGGACGACCGTGATCGCGGTGTGCAGCGAGGCTCCCGACGACGCTCTGCGGGTCACCACGGGAGCCGGCGCCGACAGCACGAACGCGGCGGCGGACCCGGAGTACGACGGCACCGGAGCAGAGAAAGACGAGGCAGCCGGCACGGACAGCACCGGCGCCACCGACGACACCGACAACACCGACAACACCGATCAAGCCTGCGACGCCGAGGAAACCGGCGACACCGGCGATTCAGATGACACCGACAACACGGACGACACCGAAGAGGGGGCGGGCGATGCGATCGCCGAGGCTGGCCGCGCTTGAGCTGAAGCGGTTCGGCAGGGGGAAGCTGCCGCGTGCCGCGCTCGTCGCGCTGCTGCTGCTTCCGCTGCTGTACGGCGCGCTGTACCTGTGGTCGTTCTGGGACCCGTACGGCCGGCTCGACCGGATACCCGTCGCCCTGGTCAACGACGACAAGGGCGCGACCGCTAGCGGCAAGAAGATCCACGCGGGTGACGAGATCACCGGAAAGCTGCGGGACAGCAAGGTCTTCGAGTGGCACGAGGTGAGCTCCGACGAGGCCCGCCGGGGCGTCGAGGACGGTGCGTACTACCTGTCCCTGACCATGCCGGAGGACTTCAGCAAGCGGATCGCGTCCAGCTCGGGCGACGTTCCCGAGACGAGCGCCCTTCAAGTGCGCACCAACGACGCGAACAACTACATCGTCGGGCAGATCTCGCGAACGGTCTTCTCCGAGGTGCGGACCGCGGCCTCCAAGGACGCCTCGCGTTCGTTCCTCGACAAGATCTTCATCTCCTTCTCCGACATCCACGACTCGACCCAGAAGGCGGCCAAGGGCGCCGACGACATCAAGGGCGGTATCGGAAAGGCGAAGAAGGGCTCCAGCGATCTCAAGGGTGGCCTCAACAAGGCCAAGGCCGGCTCGGAGGAGCTCTCCGGCGGGCTGACGAAGGCCAAGAACGGCAGCGCCAAGCTGACCGGCGGCCTGAAGACCCTGCACACCAAGTCGGGCGAGCTGAAGACCGGCGCCCAGCGGGTCGCCGACGGCACCCAGAAGCTCGCCGACACGGTCAACGGCCTCGCGGACTCGGTCAGCCCGTACCTCAGGGACAACGGCAAGACGGTCGGGGACACGGCGAAGCTCGTCGCCGACAGCACCCGGATCGTCCGTGACAACCTCGACTCGCTGGTCGAGCGCGCGCCCGGCGCGGCCGAGAAGTCGCGGGTGGCCGCGGACGCACTGCACACCGTCTACCAGGAGCGCTGTGTGGACCAGCCTCTCGACGACCCCGCGTGCCCCCACTTGCAGAAGGCCGACAAGGCGGCGGCCGACACGGCTCTCATCGCCTCGGACGTCAACAACCTCGTCAAGAACCAGCGCGGTGATCTGGAGCGGCTCGACAAGGAACTGGCCAAGCTTCAGGAACAGGCGCGCCGGATCGCCGCGCGCGCGCCCCACCTGGACGAGGACCTCGACGCCGCCGTCAGCCAGGTCAACGCCCTGAACAGTGGTGCCAAGAAGGTCGCCCAGGGCGCCGCGAGGATCAACACCGGCCTGGGCTCCGCCAAGACCGGCGCGGTCGACCTCGACAACGGCATCGCCAAGCTCGGCACGGGTGCCACCGACCTCGACAACGGCGTCGGCCGGCTCCAGTCCGGCGCCGGCGAGCTGAACGGCGGTCTCGTCAAGCTCGTCGACGGCTCCGGCGAGCTCGCCAGCGGCCTGCACAAGGGCGTCGGCAAGATCCCGGACTACGACAAGGACAAGCGGGACCAGCGCACCGGCGTGATGGCCGACCCGGTCCAGCTCGCCTCCCAGTCGATGCACAAGGCGCCCAACTACGGCACCGGGTTCGCCCCGTACTTCATCCCGCTGTCCCTGTGGGTCGGCGCGATGGTGGCGTACATGCTGATCCAGCCGCTCAACCGCCGCGCCCTCGCGGCGGGCGCCTCCGCCTGGCGGATCGCCCTCGCGGGCTGGCTGCCCGTGGCGGCGCTCGGCGTACTGCAAGTGGCCGCGCTCATGTCCGTACTGCACTGGGGCCTCGGGCTCCAGATGGAGCGCGCGGCCGGAACGATCGGCTTCCTGGTGCTCGTGACGGGCTGTTTCGCGGCGATCGTGCAGTGGCTCAACGCACGGTTCGGAGCGGCGGGCCGCATCCTGGTCCTCGCCGTGCTGATGCTCCAGCTGACCTCGGCGGGCGGTACGTACCCCGTACAGACCAGTCCCGGGTTCTTCAACGCGATCCACCCCTTCCTGCCCATGACGTACGTCGTGGAGGGCCTGCGCCGGCTCATCACCGGCGGCGGCCTGGAGCCGGTCTGGACGGGCGGCGCCGTACTGCTCGCCTTCACCGCGGGAGCCCTGGCACTGACGGCCATCTCCGCCCGGCGCAAGCAGGTGTGGACCCTCGATCGTCTGCACCCGGAGCTCAGCCTGTGAGAATCGTGCCCATGGACAGCAGCAGAACCCGCCGCGAGGTCACCCGGCAGAAGCTCTACGAGGCGGCCGTCACTCTCATCGCGGAGCAGGGTTTCTCCTCGACGACAGTGGACGAGATCGCCGAGCGCGCCGGGGTCGCCAAGGGCACGGTCTACTACAACTTCAAAAGCAAGACGGAGCTCTTCGAAGAGCTGCTGCGGCACGGGGTCGGACTGCTCACCGCGTCCCTCCAGGCCGCGGCCGACGAGACGGCGGAGCGCGGCGGCACCAGGGTCGAGGCCCTCGACGCGATGATCAGGGCCGGTCTGGGCTTCATCGACCGCTACCCGGCCTTCACGCAGCTGTACGTCGCCGAGCTGTGGCGCACCAACAGGGCCTGGCAGTCGACGCTCCTGGTGGTGCGGCAGGAAGCCGTCGCCGTCGTGGAGACGGTGCTGCGCGAGGGCGTCGAGAACGGTGAGCTGAGCTCGGAGATCGACATTCCGCTGACGGCCGCCGCGCTGGTCGGCATGGTGCTGGTGGCGGCGCTCGACTGGCAGGCGTTCCAGCGCGAGCGGACGATCGACGACGTGCACTCCGCGCTGTCGCTGCTGCTGCACGGCCGGGTGAGCGGCCGGCGCTAGGGCTGCGCCCAAGTGAGCCGGCGGCGCCCCTGCCGCTGGGGAACAGCCGCTGGAGAGCGGCCGTTCCCGTACGGCGAAGACGCCGGTCCCGCGAGGCTCGATCCCCCCGAGCCACGCCGGACCGGCGTCTTCGTGTTCCCCCGCGGGTCCCCGACCCCGCCGTACACCCCCGCTCCGGCAGGGGAGCCGCGCCGCTCCGCCGCCCCGTGCCGGCGGTGCGGGCGCCGCGCCCCTTCCGTGCCGCCCACTCTTCCGTCCGCGCAGGTGGAAGCCCATCCGCGCAGCTACTCATCTCCGGTACTAGGTACGGGTACTCACGCCTGTGTCCGGTGCCCGGCGGCCCGGGACGGCGACTGGTGCCGATCGCGTCCGCGCCCGTACTCACCCTGCCCCGGCCGGGTGTCAGTGGCGGCCGCTAAAGTCCCTGGCATGGCACGGATTGTGGTGATCGGCTCCGGGATGGGCGCGATGGCGTCCGCCGCCCGGCTGGCCGTCGCGGGCCACCGCGTGGTGGTGTACGAGCGGGCGCGGACGTACGGCGGCGCGCTGGGCAGGTTCGAGCGGGACGGCTTCGTCTTCGACACGGGACCGGGCCTGCTGCACCTGCCCGCCGTCTACCGCGACCTGTTCGCCAAGACCGGCAAGGAGTCCCTGGAGCAGTGCGTCGCACTCGCCCCGGTGGACCCGGCGAGCCGCCACCTCTTCGAGGACGGCACGGACGTCTCGCTGCCCAACGCCTCGCGCGCGGGGGTCGTTTCCGCGCTGGACGCGGCGCTCGGCGCCGGGGCCGGTGAGCGCTGGGGCGACTTCATGAACCGGGCCCGCGAGGCGTGGGACCGGACGAGACGGCCGCTGCTGGAAGAGCCGCTGTGGCCGGACTGGCAGGTCCTCGGCCGCGACCCGTACCCGTCGGTGCGCCGGCGCAGGCTGCTGCGGAGCGACCGGGTGGCGGCCACGGTCGGGGAGATCGGCGAGTGGGAGCTGGCGGACCCCAGGCTGGCCGCTCTGCTGGGCAGCTGTGCCCTGGCGTACGGACTCGATCCGCGCACCGCCCCCGCGGCGGCCGCCGTCCTGCCGTACATGGAGCAGACCTTCGGAAGCTGGTACGTGCGCGGCGGGATCCGGGAGCTGGCGCGGGCGCTCCACGAGCGCTGTGTGGCCCGGAAGGTGGAGTTCGTCTTCGGCGCCGAGGTCGTCGCGGTCACCGAGAAGGACGGCCGCGCGGCGGGCGTGGAGCTGGCCGACGGAACGGTCGCCGAAGCGGACTCGGTGGTCTTCGGCGGCGATCCGCGTCTCCTCGGCGGCATGACACCGGGGCGCGAGGTGTGGGCCGGGGGCGATGTCGTCCCCGGCCCCCTGCCCCCGGGCCGGCTCACGGTCTTCCTCGCGCTGCGCGGCGGCCCGGACGGGACCGTGCACCGGACGGTGGTCCACTCCCCCGACGCGGGCGCGGAGGCGTCGGCGGCGTTCTCCGGGGAGCACGCGGAGCGGCCCACCGTGACCGTGCTGCGACCCGACGACCCGCTGACCCGCCCGGACGAGGCCCACGAGGCCGTCACACTGACCGCGACCGTCGCCCCGCAGGGGCCGGTCGACTGGACGGACGAGGCCCTGGTCGCGCGGTACGCCGACGAGGTGGTCGCAGCCGCGCTCGCGGCCGTTCCCGATCTGCGGGAGCGTCTGCTGTGGCGCGAGGTCCGCACCCCCGCCGACACGGCGGCCGCGACGGGATCTCCCGGGGGCTGCGTGCCGCCGCCGTCGCTGGCGGGCGCCGGGGGGCGGCTGCTGCACCCGTCCAACAGCACGCGGCTGCCCGGCCTCCTGATGGCCGGAGGCTGGGCGCATCCCGGCGGCGGACTGGCGCATGCCGGAATGTCGGGGGCCCTGGTCGCGGGACTCGTCGTCGAGGGAGAAGGCTTCCGGGGCTCGCAGTAAGGGGCGCCGGGGCCGCGCGGCGGCGCCCGGAAGGTCAGTAGCGGTACTGCTCGTTGTAGCCGGTGGTGTCGTACCCGCCCTGGTAGGGCTCCTGGGCCGGCTGGTCGCCGCCGAAGGGCTGCTCCCCGTCGCGCTGCTGCGGCACCCAGACACCGCCGGGGGGTGTGTCGTTGCCGTACTGCGGGGTGCCGTAGTCCTGACCGCCGTACTCGGGGGTGCCGTACCCCTGCGTGCCGTACTGCTGGGTGCCGATGTACGGGTCGGAGTAGGCGGCGTACTGCTGCTGGCCGGACTGGTAGTCGTACTGGCCGGTGTACGTGTCCTGGTTCGGCCGCTCGTAGTCCGAGTAGGTGTCGTACCCGCCGTAGCCCGCGCCGGCTCCGAAGGCGTCGCTCTGCGCCTGCTGCTGGGCCGCGTACGCCGCCACGTCGTACACGCCGTACTGCCCGGTCTCGTCCGGCAGCGGCTGCGTCGGCGCGAAGACGGGCTCGGCGGGGACGTCCGGCGCGTACTCGGAGGCGTCCGCTTCGTACTCCAGGTCCGACACCTCCAGTGTCGGCTCCTGCGCCACGGGGCGGGCGCCGCGCTTGCGGCGGCGGCTGTCACCCGGCTTGCCGCCGATGGCCCAGCCGGTCGAGAAGCCACGGCGGAACGACAGCGTGACGTACGTCTGGCCGATCGCGAAGGCGACGGCGCCGCCCGCGATCACGAACACGGACGGCATCAGCACACCGAGGACCACGCCCATGAAGCCGGCGAAGGCCAGGAGCCGCCACCTCAGCCGTGCCTTGTACTGCAACAGCACTTCGCCGAGCAGCCACAGTGCGACGACTCCGAACGCGATGTAGAGGACCGCCCAGCCCATGCCCGCCCCTCTCGTACGGCCGCTGCCCGCGAATGGAGGCGGGTACGGCCGGTCAGGACTGCTCGTGCAGTCCGAGATTCTCGTAGATCTCGAGCGTCGCCGTGGAGTTGTTGAGCGTGATGAAGTGCAATCCGGGTACACCCTCGGAGAGCAGCCTCGCGCAGAACTCCGTGGCGAACTCGATGCCAATGGAGCGTACAGCGGCCGGATCGTCCTTGACGGCGAGGATCCGCTCTTTCACGGCGGGCGGGAAGTGCGCGTTGCTGAGCTGAGGGAGCCTGGCGAGCTGCTTGACCCCCGTCACGGGCATGACCTCGGGGATGATCGGCGTCTCGCAGCCCGCGGCCGCGACCCGGTCGCGCAGTCGCAGATAGCTTTCCGGCTCGAAGAACATCTGCGTGATCGCGTAGTCCGCGCCGGCCCGGCACTTGTCCACGAAGTGCGCGATGTCGGTGTCCCAGTCGGTCGAGCGCGGGTGCATCTCGGGGAAGGCCGCGACACCCACGCAGAAGTCTCCGGACTCCTTGATGAGGCGCACCAGGTCCGCCGCGTACCGCACGCCCTGCGGGTGCTCGACCCACTCGCCCATCGGGTCGCCGGGCGGGTCTCCGCGTACGGCGAGGATGTTCCGGATTCCGGCGTCCGCGTACTGGCCGATCATGTTGCGCAGCTCGGCGACGGAGTGGTCCACCGCCGTGAGGTGCGCGACCGGGGTCAGGGTGGAGTCGGAGGCGATCTGCTCGGTGGCCCCGACCGTGCCGGCCCTGGTGGACCCGCCCGCCCCGTACGTCACGGAGACGAAGCTGGGGGCCACCGCTTCGACCCGGCGCAGCGCGTTCCAGAGGTTCCGCTCACCCTTTTCGGTCCGGGGCGCGAAGAACTCGAACGAGTACGAGGTTTTACCGGTCGCGAGCAGGTCACGCACCGTGAGCGCGTGATCCGTCCTGGTCGAAGCTGTGCCAAGGGCCATAACGGCAGGTTAGCGAGGGCTCGGCGGGGACCCAACAAAAGAGGGGACTTTGTCCATATTGCCGGATTATTGTCCACCTGTCGGACAGCCGTGGACACCCGTGCCACCAGGCGGGGCTGTCAGGCGTACGCCCGGATCCGCTTCGCGAGGGCCGCCGCTGCGGCGGCCGGATCGTCGGCCTCCGTGATCGCCCGTACGACCACGACCCGGCGGGCGCCCGCGTCCAGGACCTCGTCGAGGTTGCCGGCGTCGATGCCACCGATCGCGAACCACGGCCGGTCCTGGCGCAGCCCGGCGGCGTACCGGACGAGGCCGAGACCGGGGGCGTACCGGCCGGGCTTGGTGGGGGTGGGCCAGCACGGCCCGGTGCAGAAGTAGTCCACGCCGGGCTCCGCCGCGGCCGCGTCGACCTCGGACTCGCCGTGCGTGGAGCGGCCGACGAGGACGTCGGCACCGAGGATCGCCCGCGCGGCGGGGACGGGCAGGTCTCCCTGCCCCAGGTGCAGCACACCGGCGCCGATGGCGTGGGCCACGTCGGCCCGGTCGTTCACGGCGAGCAGCTTGCCGTGCCTGCGGCAGGCGTCGTCGAAGACCTGGAGGTGCTCCAGCTCCTCACCGGCCTCCATGCCCTTGTCGCGCAGCTGCACGATGTCCACGCCGGAGGAGAGCACGGCGTCCAGGAACTCGGGGAGGTCGCCCTGGCGCTTGCGGGCGTCCGTGCACAGGTACAGCCGGGCACCGGCGAGCCGCTCGCGCGCGGTGACGCCTTCTCCCGACGACGCCGCGGACGTGGGCATGGGCGTGGGCGCGGGCATGGTGGTGTCCCCCCGTGGGTGGGCGGTGCACGGGCCGGCGAAGGCCCGTACACCGCGTGCGGTTGTGTCGGCTGAGGTCAGACGGCCAGCGCCTGGGCGCGCCGCTTCACCTCCGTGCCGCGATTCTCACTCAACGCCTGCGCGGGGGTGCCCGGCAGGGTCGGGTCTGGAGTGAAGAGCCACTCGAGCATCTCTTCGTCGGAGAAGCCGTCGTCCCTCAGGAGCGTCAGGGTCCCTGCGAGACCCTTGACCACCTTGTCGCCGTCGATGAAGGCGGCAGGCACCTGAAGCACCCTGTTCTCTCCGCGGCGTACGGCGATCAGCTGGCCTTCCTTGACCAGCTGCCGGACGCGCGTCACCTCGACATCGAGCTTTTCCGCGATGTCGGGGAGGTTGAGCCAGGCGGGGACGAGAGCATCGATCTTTGCGTCAATCTCGGTCACGGGACAAGCGTGCCATCTGGGACTGACAGTCGGTAGTCGGGGCCTGCCGTACGGGCCGCGGTGCCCGCCTAAAGGGTGGCGGACTTGAGCGGGACGGACGGATCGGCGACGCGGTCCGGGTCCAGGAGCGCACCCGACGCGATGAGCCTGCGGCCCTGCGCGAGGTCGCGCGGACGCGCCACGGTGAGCAGCGCGACGAGCGCCCCGTCGCGCAGCCAGCACACCGACCAGGCGGCGTCGGCCGGGTCGCCGCGCCACACCGTCGTGTCGGCGTGGGCGTGGTGACCGGCGTACTGCACGAAGCGGCCGAACTGCTCGGACCAGAAGTACGGGACGGGGTCGTAGTCCTGCGGTGCCCCGCCCAGGATGTTGGCCGCGACCGCGTGCGGCCCCTGGAGCGCGTTGTCCCAGTGGTGCACCAGCAGGCGTTCGCCGTAGCGGGCGGACGGGAAGGACGCGCAGTCCCCGACGGCGTACACGTCCGGCTGCGAGGTGCGCAGGTGCGAGTCGGCGGTGACGGACCCGTCGGGGCCCAGTGCGATGCCGGAGCCGTCCAGCCAGGCCGTTGCGGGCCGGGCGCCGATGCCGACGACCACCGCGCCGGCGGCGATCCGCCGGCCGTCGGCGAGGACGACCGTGCCGGGCTCGACGCTTGCGACGCGCGCGCCGGTGAGCAGTTCGGCGCCGCTCTCGGCGTACCAGCCGGCCATGGGGGCGGCGACCTCGGCGGGCATGGTGCCCGCGAACGGCCGGTCGGCCGCCTCGACGACGGTCACTACGCAGCCCGCCTCGCGGGCGGCCGTGGTGAACTCCGCGCCGATCCAGCCCGCGCCGACGACCACGATGTCGTGCTTGCGGTCCAGGACGGGCCGCAGCCGGGCGGCGTCGTCGAGGGTGCGCAGCAGGTGAACGCCCTGGACCCCCTCGCTGCCGGGCAGGGTGACCGGCAGCGCCCCCGTGGCGACGACCAGCACGTCGTACGGGACCGGGCCCGAGGGGGTGTCGATCTCGTGCGCCCCGGGGCGCACGCCCGTCACTTCGCGCCCGAGGTGCAGCTCGACGCCCAGCGCCTCGAAGTCGACGTCGAAGGCCGACCCCTCGGCGTTGCCGAGCAGTACCGCCTTGGACAGGGGCGGCCTGTCGTACGGCTGATGCGGCTCGGCGCCGATCAGCGTGACGGAGCCGCTCCAGCCCTGCTCGCGCAGGGCCACGGCGGTCTGCACGCCGGCCATTCCCGCGCCGACGATGACGACGCGCCGCTCTGTCTGACTCTGGTCGCTCACCCGGTCACTCTAGGACGGCGCGTCCCGCCGTCCTCAAGGCCACGGAGAGGAGATCTCTGACACACCGTCACAGGGAGCCCGCCGGGAGCTCCTCGACGACGCTCGTCCCGCTGCCCTCCTGGGACTCCCAGGACCAGGACTCCTCCAGCCGTACGCGCCCGTCCGGCAGGCCGACGACGGTCGACGCGCAGTGACCGGAGGAGGTGGTTCCGTCGTGCTTGAGCTGTACGTACCGGAAGTCGAGCGCGTCACCCGCGCGGGTGCCGACGAGGTGGCCGCGTACGACGTCGCCGCCCGCGTACTCGGCCCAGATCCGGCCGTCCTGCTCGTGGTAGGTGAAGCGGGTCCGCGTACCCACCTGACCCGGTGCCTGGTCGGCGACCGGTGCGAGGACGAGTCCGTCGAGCGAACGGGCCACTGGAGTTGCTCCCTTACAGCGCGTGGGGGCCGGGCGTTAGGGTGGCCACCGTACTGCTGCCTTCCGGGGGACTCCCCCGGGACCCCCAGCAGGAAAACAACTCGCGGGAGTCCGGGCGTACCGGGCTGAGAGGGAGGCTGGGCGGCCTCCGACCGTACGAACCTGATCCGGGTCATGCCGGCGAAGGGAGGGGCTGGACGCCCATGTCGCGTACATCGTCAGACGTCCTTGTCATCGGGGGCGGAATCATCGGCCTGGTCACGGCCTGGCGCGCCGCGCAGCGGGGGCTGCGCGTCGCCGTGACGGATCCCGAGCCGGGCGGCGGGGCCGCCCGGGTAGCGGCCGGAATGCTCGCCGCGGTCACCGAGCTGCACTACGGCGAGGAGACGCTGCTCGGCCTGAACCTCGCGTCCGCCGAGCGCTATCCGGCGTTCGTGGCGGAGCTGGAGGCGGCGAGCGGGCTGGACACCGGCTACCGCTCGTGCGGCACGCTCGCCGTAGCCCTCGACACGGACGACCGCGCCCACCTGCGCGAACTCCACGCACTCCAGCGCCGCTCCGGTCTGGAATCGGAGTGGCTCACGGGACGCGAATGCCGCCGCCTGGAGCCGATGCTCGCGCCGGGCGTGCGCGGGGGCCTGCGGGTGGACGGCGACCACCAGGTCGATCCGAGGAGGCTCGCCACCGCCCTGCTGACGGCCTGCGAGCGGGCCGGGGTGATCTTCCACCTCGGCTGGGCGGACAGGCTCTCAGTCGTACGGGAAAGGGCCTCCGGAGTCGTACTGGCCGACGGGACACGGCTCGCCGCGGGCCAGGTGGTGCTGGCGGCCGGCAGTCTCAGCGGCAGGCTCGCCGGCGTACCGGAAGAGGTGCTGCCGCCGGTGCGGCCCGTCAAGGGGCAGGTGCTGCGGCTGACCGTGCCGCCCGCGTACGCGCCCTTCCTGCACCGGACGGTACGTGCGGTGGTGCGGGGCAGTCACGTCTATCTGGTGCCGCGCGAGAACGGCGAGCTGGTCGTCGGCGCGACCAGCGAGGAGCTCGGCTGGGACACCACGGTCACGGCGGGCGGCGTGTACGAGCTGCTGCGCGACGCGCACGAGCTGGTGCCCGGGATCACCGAGCTGCCCCTGACGGAGACCCGCGCGGGCCTGCGCCCGGGCTCCCCCGACAACGCGCCGCTGCTGGGCCCGACCGCGCTGCCCGGGCTGCATCTGGCCACCGGGCACTACCGCAACGGGGTGCTGCTCACGCCCGTCACGGGTGACGCGATGGCCGCCGTGCTGGCCGGTGGCGAGCTGCCTGAGGAAGCGCGCCCCTTCAGCCCGCTGCGTTTCCCGCCGCCCGCCGCTCCCGCCGCCACCACTCCCGCTCCCGCCACCGCCACCACTCCCGCCTCCGTACCGCAGGAGCAGCCCGTATGACCGTCTCCGTGAACGGCGAGAGCCGTGAGGTCGCCGCCGGTACGACGCTGGGCGCGCTCGTCGCGACCCTCACCCGGGCCCCTTCCGGTGTCGCCGCCGCCCTCAACGAAACCGTCGTACCGCGCGGGCGGTGGGATTCCACCGCGCTCGGCGACGGCGACCGCATCGAAGTCCTCACCGCAGTCCAGGGAGGCTGAACCATGGCCGACGACCTTCTGACCATCGGCGACACGACGTTCTCGTCGCGTCTGATCATGGGTACGGGCGGGGCGCCGAGCCTCGACGTACTGGAACGTTCACTGGTCGCGTCCGGGACCGAACTGACGACCGTCGCGATGCGGCGGCTCGATCCGAGCGTCCAGGGATCGGTGCTCTCGGTTCTGGAGAAGCTCGGCATCCGGGTGCTGCCCAACACTGCGGGTTGCTTCACGGCGGGCGAGGCGGTGCTGACGGCGCGCCTCGCGCGGGAGGCGCTGGGCACGGACTGGGTGAAGCTGGAGGTCGTCGCCGACGAGCGGACCCTGCTGCCCGATCCGGTCGAACTGCTGGACGCGGCGGAGACGCTGGTGGACGACGGCTTCACCGTGCTGCCGTACACGAACGACGACCCTGTACTCGCACGGAAGCTGGAGGACGTCGGGTGTGCGGCGATCATGCCGCTCGGGTCGCCGATCGGGTCCGGGCTCGGCATCCGCAACCCGCACAATTTCCAGCTGATCGTGGAGCACGCGCGCGTGCCGGTCGTTCTGGACGCGGGGGCGGGCACCGCGTCGGACGCGACGCTCGCGATGGAGCTGGGGTGCGCGGCGGTGATGCTGGCTTCGGCGGTGACGCGGGCGCAGGAGCCGGTACTCATGGCCGAGGCGATGCGGCACGGGGTGGAGGCGGGGCGGCTGGCGTACCGGGCGGGGCGGATTCCCCGGCGGCACTTCGCCGAGGCGTCGTCGCCCACGGAGGGCAGGGCGGTGCTGGACCCGGAACGCCCCGCGTTCTGACCGGCCCGGCCGGCCGCCGCGCGGGAGTGTTTCCCCTCCCCCGGGCCCGCCCCCCCCCGTTATGTTCTTCGCGGTCCTGCAAGAGGGCCGCTGGCCTCCGGGCCCGGCATGACTGTGTCCCCCTGTCGAACGGATGACCTGGGGGGTGGTGTCACCGGGCCTGGGAGGTGCCGTCGGAGACGCTGATGAGAGGTCCGGCCACCACCCGGTCCGGCGCAATGCCGGACAGCTCGCGGGCGGCAGGTCTGCATAACGTGGATGCGCGCGTACGACACCGAAGCCGAGGCCAGGCAGAGTCAACTCCCTTGGAGGGGTGAGATGTTCGACACCGGCAACGTGGGCGTCTTCCTTGGCATGGACGTCGGCAAGAGCGCCCACCACGGGTACGGGCTCACCCCGGTCGGCAAGAAGGTCTTCGACAAGGCCATGCCCAACAGTGAGCCGAAACTGCGAGCGGTTTTCGACAAACTGATCGCGAAGTTCGGCACCGTGCTGGTGATCGTGGACCAGCCCGCTTCCATCGGCGCCCTCCCGCTCACGGTTGCCCGCGACGCCGGCTGCAAGGTCGCCTACCTGCCCGGACTGGCGATGCGACGGATCGCCGATCTCTACCCGGGTGAGGCCAAGACCGACGCGAAGGACGCCGCGGTCATCGCGGACGCGGCCCGCACCATGCCGCACACCCTGCGCTCGCTCGAACTCACCGACGAGATCACCGCCGAGCTGACCGTGCTCGTCGGCTTCGACCAGGACCTCGCCGCCGAGGCCACCCGCACGTCCAACCGGATACGCGGCCTGCTCACCCAGTTCCACCCCAGCCTGGAGCGCGTCCTGGGCCCCCGCCTCGACCACCAGGCCGTCACCTGGCTCCTGGAGCGTCACGGTTCCCCGGCCGCGCTGCGCAAGGCCGGCCGCCGCAGACTCGTCGAGGTCATCCGGCCCAAGGCCCCGCGCATGGCAGCCCGGCTGATCGACGACGTCTTCGACGCCCTCGACGAACAGACCGTGGTCGTGCCCGGGACCGGCACCCTCGACATCGTGATCCCGTCCCTGGCCCGCTCCCTCGCGGCCGTCCACGAACAGCGCCGGGCCCTGGAAGCCCAGATCAACGCCCTGCTGGAGGCACACCCTCTTTCCCCGGTCCTGACCTCGATGCCCGGCGTCGGCGTCAGGACCGCCGCAGTCCTGCTGGTCACCGTCGGCGACGGCACCAGCTTCCCCTCCGCCGCCCACCTCGCCTCCTACGCCGGCCTCGCCCCGGCCACGAAGTCGTCGGGGACCTCGATCCACGGCGAACACGCGCCCCGAGGCGGAAACCGGCAGCTCAAACGCGCCATGTTCCTCTCCGCCTTCGCCTGCATGAACGCCGATCCCGCCTCCCGCAACTACTACGACCGCCAGCGAGCCCGCGGAAAGACCCACACCCAGGCCCTCCTCCGCCTCGCCCGCCAACGCATCAGCGTCCTGTTCGCCATGCTCCGCGACGGCACCTTCTACGAACCTCGCGAGCCCAGGACCGCCGCCCTCGCCGCATGAACCCCACCCCGACGAATTAACTCAAACCCGGCACGACAGGGTTGACGAAACCCATAGAGGCACCCCCCCCGCGCGTCCGCCGCGCAGGGGGGCCGCCGCCGGCCCGGCGACGTCCCGCCGGCTGTCACAGCTCCGCTGCAATACCGCCCCGGCCCCGTCCGGGGCGGCAGGGGTGTCAGCGGCGGCTCGTAGACTCGCCCCGTGGATACGACCCTTCAGGACCCGCTCGTCGGGCACGTGCTCGACGGCCGCTACCGCATCGACGCGCGCATCGCCGTCGGCGGCATGGCCACGGTCTACCGGGCCGTCGACACCCGCCTCGACCGGGTGCTCGCCCTCAAGGTGATGCACCCGTCCCTCGCCGCGGACGCCTCCTTCGTGGACCGGTTCATCCGCGAGGCCAAGTCGGTCGCCCGCCTCGCGCACCCCAACGTCGTCGGCGTCTTCGACCAGGGGACGGACGGGCCGTACGTCTACCTCGCCATGGAGTACATCGCCGGCTGCACGCTGCGCGACGTGCTGCGCGAGCGCGGCGCTCTCCAGCCCC
Source organism: Streptomyces agglomeratus (assembly GCF_001746415.1). Lineage (NCBI taxonomy): Bacteria > Bacillati > Actinomycetota > Actinomycetes > Kitasatosporales > Streptomycetaceae > Streptomyces > Streptomyces agglomeratus. The sequence continues at coordinate 5,757,195 of NZ_MEHJ01000001.1, read as the reverse complement.
GCGCCGCCCTGGACATCCTGGAGCCCGTGCTGGCGGCGCTCGGCGCCGCGCACCGTGCCGGGTTCGTGCACCGGGACATGAAGCCGGAGAACGTCCTGATAGGGGACGACGGCCGCGTCAAGGTCGCCGACTTCGGTCTCGTACGGGCCGTGGACACCGTCACCAGCACGACCGGCTCCGTCCTCGGCACCGTGTCCTACCTCGCGCCCGAGCAGATAGAGCACGGCACGGCCGACACCCGCGCCGACGTCTACGCGTGCGGTGTGGTGCTGTACGAGATGCTGACCGGCGCCAAGCCGCACACCGGCGGCACCCCCGCGCAGGTGCTCTACCAGCACCTCCACGAGGACGTGCCCGCCCCCTCCGCCGCCGTACCGGGCCTCTCCGTCGAGCTGGACGAGCTCGTCGCGGGCGCCACCGCGCGCAACCCGGCGATCCGTCCGTACGACGCCGTGGCCCTGCTCGCGCAGGCCAGGGAAGCGCGTGCCGCGCTCAGTGACGAACAGCTCGACGCGATGCCGCCGCGGGGCCGCGCCGAGGTGACGCACCACGGCGCCGAGGACCGTACGAGCGTCATCCCGCGCGCCCTCGGCACCACGCACGCCGGTACGAACGCCGGCGCCGGCCACGACGAGCCGCTCAACCGCACCAGCCGCCTCCAGATGGCCCCGGCCGGGCCGGCGGCCCCCCGGCGCACCCGGGCGGCGGCGGGACGCGCCCTCGCACCCCGGCGCGGCGTGCTCGCGACCGTCGCCGCCGTCCTGCTCGTTTTCGGGGTCGGCGCGGGTGTCTGGTACATCAACGCGGGGCAGTTCACCCGCGTCCCGTCGCTGCTCGGGCAGACCGAGAAGGAGGCCGCGAAGCGGCTGTCCGCCGCCGGTCTGGACGTGAAGAAGGTGAAGCGCGAGTACAGCGAGACCTACGACCGCGGCACCGTCATGAACAGCGACCCGGCCTCCCGCGCCCGCATCCGCGACAACGGCTCCGTCACGCTGGTCGTCTCGCGCGGCCCCGAGACGGTGAAGGTCCCCGACGTCGAGGGCCTGCCGCTGGCCAGGGCCAAGGGTGAGCTCAAGAAGACCGGTCTGGCCGCCGGCATCGTCACCAGGGCGTTCAGCGACGAGGTCCCGCAGGGCTCGGTCATCAGTACGGACCCGCGCGCCGGGACCGAGCGGCACCCGGACTCCGCGATCGCCATGGTGGTGAGCAAGGGCTCCCGTGTGGAGGTGCCCGACGTGACCGGTGAGAGCGTGCCGGACGCCACCTCCGAGCTGGAGGAGGCCGGGTTCATGGTGAAGGTCGCGGCCGGGCGTGTGAACTCGCCCGAGGAAGCCGGATCCGTCGCCCGGCAGTCGCCGGCCGAGGGGGCGGAGCTCGCCAAGGGCGACACCGTCACGCTCACCGTCTCCAAGGGGCCGCGCATGGTCCCGGTACCGGACGTGGTCGGTGACAACGTCGACGACGCGAAGAGCACGCTCCAGGACGCGGGCTTCGAGGTCGAGGTCGACCGTCCGTTCCTGTCCTTCAGCGACGAGGTCGCGAGCCAGTCCGCCGGGGACGGCGAAGAAGCCCCGGAGGGCAGCACGATCACCATCAGGACCAAGGGCGGCCTGTAGGCCGGCGTCCCGGACCGCCGGCCCGGAGAAAGCCCTTCCCCCGGCCCCGGAAGGTCCGGAAGGGCCTGGGAGAGGTCCGGAGGCACTGGCCAGGGCCGCCCGGCGGCCCTGGCATCCTTGACGGCGATGAGCAACGCACCTTTCCCCTCCCGCAACCCCGTCGGCGGCCACATTCCCGTGGCCGGCGGCCTCGCCACGACCGGTCTCGCGTACGCCCGTGACATGGGCGCCGAGGCCGTTCAGGTCTTCGTGGCCAACCCACGCGGCTGGGCGACCCCCACCGGCAACCCGGCGCAGGACGAACTGTTCCGCGCGGCCTGCGCCGCCGAACGCATACCGGCGTACGTCCATGCCCCGTACCTGATCAACTTCGGCTCGCACACCGAGGCGACCGTCGAGAAGTCCGTGGAGTCGCTGCGGCACTCGCTGCGCCGGGGCCGTGCGATCGGCGCCCTGGGCGTGGTGGTGCACACCGGCTCCGCGACCGGCGGCCGGCCGCGTTCCGAGGCACTCGCCCAGGTACGCGCCCACCTGCTGCCCCTCCTCGACGAGCTGACGCACGACGACGACCCGTTCCTGCTGCTGGAGTCCACCGCGGGACAGGGCTCTTCGCTGTGCTCGCGCACCTGGGACTTCGGCCCGTACTTCGAGGCGCTCGACGCCCACCCCAAGCTGGGCGTCTGCCTCGACACCTGCCACATCTACGCGGCGGGACACGACCTCGCGGGGCCCGGCGGGATGAAGCAGACCCTGGACCTGCTCGTCGACACGGTCGGCGAGGGCCGGCTCAAGCTGATCCACGCCAACGACTCCAAGGAAGGCGTCGGCGCGCACAAGGACCGTCACGAGAACATCGGGTCCGGCCACATCGGCGAGGAGCCGTTCCGCGAGCTCTTCTCGCACCCGGCGACCGAGGGCGTACCGCTGACGATCGAGACGCCGGGCGGCAAAGAGGGACATGCGGCCGATGTCGCCCGACTGAAGGAGCTGCGCGACTTCCAGGAGTGCTGAAACCCATTGATGAATACCCCAGGGGGGTATAGGTTCTGTCGTGTCGGCAGGAACCTCTACCTGACCCTGGGGGCACACCATGCAGCACGAACCGCACGCGCACGACACGCACCACAGCCATGAGAACCAGGCGGATCACGCGAGCCGCCACGGAGATCACGCCCATCACGGCACGCACAGCGCCCACAGCACCTCCGGCAAGGTCAGCTGGGCCATGGCCGCCCGGGCCACCCTCCACTGCCTCACCGGCTGCGCCATCGGCGAGGTGCTCGGCATGGTCATCGGCACCGCGCTCGGCTGGGGCAACGCGCAGACGATGATCCTGGCGATCGTGCTGGCGTTCTTCTTCGGTTACGCCCTCACCCTGCGCGGCGTCCTGAAGGCCGGCGTGGACTTCCGGACCGCCTTCCGGGTCGCCCTCGCCGCCGACACCCTCTCGATCGCGGTGATGGAGCTGATCGACAACGGGGTCCTCGCCCTGTGGCCGGGCGCGATGGACGCCCACCTCACCGACGGGATGTTCTGGGGCGTACTCGCCTTCGCGCTCTTCGCCGCCTTCCTCATCACCACACCGGTCAACAAGTGGATGATCGGCCGCGGCAAGGGCCATGCGGTGGTCCACCAGTACCACCACTGACACCGGGCGGGAAGAGCGTACGAACGGCCGTCCCCGGCCCTACAGCTCCGGGCCGTCCCCCGGCTCCTCCTGGTAGGAGTACCGCTGCTCGCGCCAGGGATCGCCCACGTTGTGATAGCCGCGCTCCTCCCAGAAACCCCGGCGGTCCGCCGTCATGTACTCGACGCCCCGGACCCACTTGGGCCCCTTCCAGGCGTAGAGATGCGGTACGACCAGGCGCAGCGGAAACCCGTGCTCGGCGGTGAGCAGCTCACCGCCCTTGTGGGTGGCGAAGATGGTCCGCTCGGAAGTGAAGTCCGCGAGCCGCAGATTCGCGCTGAAGCCGTACTCGGCCCAGACCATGACATGGGTGACGCTCGGCGCGGGAGGCGCGAGTTCGACGAGCGTACGAGCGAGTACGCCACCCCATTCGGCCCCAAGCATGCTGAATTTGGTGACGCAGTGCAGATCGGCCTCGACCGTGGCGAACGGGAGTGCCGAGAACTGCTCGTGGTTCCAGCAGTGCTTGTCGCCGTCGGCTGTCGCACCGAAAATTCGGAACTCCCAGCGATCCGGCTTGAATTTGGGTACAGGACCGTAGTGGGTGACGGGCCAGCCACGCTGCAACCGCTGCCCCGGCGGAAGCTCGGGCTGCGCTGTTTCGTGATGTTCCCGGCTTTCCGGCTGACCCATGACTCCATGGTGACAGACGGCGAAGGGTGGTCATGACCAGGTCTGACCCTATTCGGGGCAACTCCTAATAAGCCTGCACTTACTGGACGCCCTTCACCCGCGATGCAAGGATGCGCGAAACCTGCCCAGTACCACGCCTGGAAGGAGCCTCTGCGATGCAGGGCGACCCCGAGGTCATCGAATTCCTCAACGAGCAGCTGACCGCCGAGCTGACTGCCATCAACCAGTACTTCCTGCACGCCAAAATGCAGGACAACTTCGGCTGGACGAAGCTCGCGAAGTACACCCGGGCCGAGTCCTTCGACGAGATGAGGCACGCGGAGACACTGACCGACCGGATTCTCTTCCTGGACGGCCTGCCGAATTACCAGCGGCTCTTCCATGTGCGGGTGGGGCAGACCGTCACCGAGATGTTCGAGGCCGACCGGCAGATCGAGGTCGAGGCGATCGACCGCCTCAAGCGCGGTATCGAGGTCATGCGGGCCAAGGGTGACATCACCTCGGCGAACATCTTCGAGGACATCCTCAAGGACGAAGAGCACCACATCGACTATCTCGACACCCAGCTGGAGCTGGTCAACAAGCTGGGGGAGTCGCTCTACATCGCCCAGCTGATCGAGCAGCCGGAGAGCTGACCGGGCGGGCCGGTCAGGCCGCTTCGGAGAGGCGTGCCCCGGCGAGGGGTGACGGGTCGGCGAGCGCCGCCGGGTCCAGCGCCGTCTCGCCCTGTTCGATCAGCGCGCGGCGCGGGCACGCGCCGCGGCCGAGAAGCCCCTGGATCGTGCGTACGCAGGAGCCGCAGTCCGTTCCCGCCTTGCTGACCGACGCTATCTGGCGCGGTGTGCAGGCACCGGCGGCAGCGTGCTCCTTGATCTGCTGATCCGTTACGCCGAAGCAGGAACAGACGAACACGCGGCACACCTCCTGACACGGGCGAGGGGGACGACTAATCGGTAAGGTCAACCTAACCTTACCCGCCGTCCCCCGCACGCAAAAGCCCCGGATACGGCTGTGGGGCGCGGATCACATTCGATCCGCGCCCCACAGCCGTTCTGTGCTTCTACGGCTTACTGATCGCGGTACATCTCGGCGACCAGGAACGCCAGGTCCAGCGACTGGCTGCGGTTGAGCCGCGGGTCGCAGGCCGTCTCGTAGCGCTGGTGCAGGTCGTCGACGAAGATCTCGTCACCGCCGCCCACGCACTCCGTGACGTCGTCACCGGTGAGCTCGACGTGGATGCCGCCCGGGTGCGTACCGAGGGCCTTGTGCACCTCGAAGAAGCCCTTGACCTCGTCGAGCACGTCGTCGAAGCGACGCGTCTTGTGGCCGGAGGCGGCCTCGTAGGTGTTGCCGTGCATCGGGTCGGTCACCCACGCCACGGCCGCGCCGGACGCCGTGACCTTCTCGACCAGCTCGGGGAGCTTGTCGCGGACCTTGTCGGCGCCCATGCGGACGACGAAGGTCAGCCGGCCGGGCTCGCGGTCGGGGTCGAGCTTGTCGACATAGCTCAGCGCCTCGTCGACCGTGGTCGTCGGGCCGAGCTTCACGCCGATCGGGTTGCGGATCTTCGAGGCGAACTCGATGTGCGCGCCGTCGAGCTGGCGGGTGCGCTCACCGATCCACAGCATGTGGCCCGATACGTCGTACAGGTGGCCCGTACGCGAGTCGACCCTGGTCAGGGCGGTCTCGTAGTCCATGAGCAGCGCTTCGTGCGAAGCGTAGAACTCGACCGTGCGGAACTCCGCGGGGTCGGTGCCGGCCGCCTTCATGAAGTTCAGCGCGTTGTCGATCTCGCGGGCGAGCTGCTCGTAACGCTGCCCGGAGGGCGACGACTTCACGAAGTCCTGGTTCCAGGCGTGCACCTGGCGCAGGTCCGCGTAACCGCCGGTAGTGAAGGCGCGCACGAGGTTCAGCGTCGAAGCGGACGCGTGGTACATCCGCTTCAGCCGCTCGGGGTCCGGGATCCGGGCCTTCTCGGTGAACTCGAAGCCGTTGACGGAGTCGCCGCGGTAGGTCGGCAGGGTGACGCCGTCACGGGTCTCGGTGTTCTTGGAGCGCGGCTTGGAGTACTGGCCGGCGATCCGGCCCACCTTCACGACGGGCACGGAGGCGGCGTACGTCAGTACCGCGCCCATCTGGAGAAGGGTCTTGAGCTTGTTTCGGATGTGGTCGGCGGACACGGCGTCGAATGCCTCGGCACAGTCGCCGCCCTGCAACAGGAACGCCTCGCCCTTGGCGACGGCTCCCAGTCGGGCGCGCAGCTGGTCGCACTCGCCCGCGAAGACGAGCGGCGGATACGACTCGAGGTCCGCGATCACATCGCGCAGAGCCTCGGTATCGGGGTACTCAGGCTGCTGCGCCGCGGGAAGGTCTCGCCAGGTGTTGCCACCCTCAGGGGTGGTCTTAGCGTTCACGGTCACCCTGACAACATTACGGGGTCAGCCCGCCAGTCCATTCTCTGGCCCACCAGATGAGACGGCACTTCCGGCCAGGGCCCGCTCCCCCGCGCTCGGCGCGGCGAGCGCCAGGCCGCGGTGGGTACGGCGCAGCATGAGGCGGGCCATGAAGGGATGCACCCTGCGGACGACGCCCCAGTAAAGACGCCCGCGCGTGGTGTCGGCCCTGGCCACCGTGCTGAGCGTCACGTACCGGTCGTCGACCAGGATGGACGCCCGCGCTTTGACGCCCGCCGTGTCGACGTTCATCAGCAGTTCGCCGCCCTCGCGCGCCACGACCGGGAAGGCGTCCCGCAGAATGCCCGTCCAGCCGTCCGGATCGCGCGGCATGCCGGGCAGCAGTTCCATCCGGTAGCCGTCCTGGTAGGACGGGCGGTCGAGGGAGGCACGGATCAGCCCGGCGCTCTCGGGGATGTCCACGGCAGCCGCTCTTCCCCAGTTCAGCCGGTGCAGCAGCCGCACCCACGCCGACCACCGCACGGGGCTCTCCACCTTGCCGGCCGCCGCCCGCTCGATGTTGTCGAAGCACTCCTCGACCACCGTGCCGTGGACCGCCTTCACGACCGCCGACCACAGCAGGAGCTGGGCGCCCCGCAGGTCCTGCTCCAGTACGTGCCGCACGACGCAGCGGCCGGGCCCGAGCGGCTCCACCGTCATCTCGTGGAACCCGTTGTCGGGCGGCGCGAAGGTGAAACGGACCCGGCGGCCCGGCTCGTACGCCGAGACGCTGTAGCGGACCGGGCCGTGGCCGCCGGCTGCCCCCACCGCGAGCGGGCCGTCGAAGCGCATGGGCTCCCAGGCCGGCGTGGGGAAGACCGGGTCGTCCGCCGCGGAGAGGCGGTCGAGCAGCGCCCCGACCACCTCGGCGGGGGCCTCGACGGTGCGCTCGTGGACATCGCGGATCTCGCTCATGACGAACCTCCATACGCTTGCGTATGGTCAACCATACGGTACCGTACGGACATGGCACAACGGCAGGACAAGAAGCAGGACAAGAGGGAGAAGAAGGCCCGGCTGAGCGCGCAGGACTGGGCGGACGCCGCGCTCACCGCGATCGGTGAGGGCGGCCTCGCGGCGGTCGCTGTGGAACCGCTGGCCGCTCGGCTCGGCACGACCAAGGGCAGCTTCTACTGGCACTTCACCAATCGGGAGGCGCTCATCGAGGCCGCGCTCGCCCGCTGGGCCGAGACCGCGACCGAGGCGGCGATCACCGAGATCGACACCGAGCCCGACCCGGCCTCCCGCATCCGCAGGCTCTTCACCGAGGCGACCGTGTCGGCCATCGACGACCCGCTGGAGGTCTCCCTGCTCGCCACCGCCTCGCACCCGCAGGTCGCGGCGGCGCTGAGGCGCGTGACCGAGCGCCGCGTCGACTACGTGGCCGGGCTCTTCGCCGATCTGGGCTTCCCGGAGCCGGAGGCACGCCGCCGGGGACTGCTCGCGTACAGCGTCTACCTGGGACACAGCCAGCTGGGGCACGCCGCCCCTTCCGTGCTGCCCGAGGGCGACGAACTCGGCTCGTACCTCGAATCGGCGCTCGACGCGCTGATGCGCCTCTGACCGGATCGCCGGGACGCTCCGGCGCCGCCCGGGTGGCGGGTGCCCGGTGATCGTGGGGGGCCGGCGTGATCGGGTGATCCGGGGATCGACTCGTGAGACACGCATGACGCCGGGCTCCGGGGTCCGCTAGGGTGCGGAGCATGTTCGCGCAGACGACTCAGAACTGGTGGTGGACCGCTCATCCGGCGGCCCACTGACATCGCGCGCACTGAATCGCGAAGGCCGCCCGAGGGGCGGCCTTTGGTGTTTCCAGGGCTGTTCCTCTCCACCCGGAAGGAACCCCACCGATGCTCATCAGCACGCTCCTCGACGACACCCGCCCCTTCGCGCTGCTGCGCCGGCGGACGCCGGGCCGTGACCACGACACCGTCGAGCTGCTGATCGGAGATGTCCACGAGGCCGCGCGCCTGGCCGACATCCCGGCCGGCGCCGACGACCTGCCCGCCCTCGCGCTGGTGCCGTTCCGGCAGATCAGAGAGCGCGGGTTCGACGTGCGCGACGACGGGACGCCCCTGAGCGTGCTGGTCGCCGAAGAGACGTACGCGCTGCCGCTCGACGACGTCCTGGCGCAGCTGCCCGCGCACGACGTCCGCGTCGAGGGCGGGGCCTTCGACATCGCGGACGAGGAGTACGCCGGGGTCGTGCGGCGGGTCGTCGAGGACGAGATCGGGCGCGGCGAGGGCGCGAACTTCGTCATCCGCCGGACCTTCGAGGGCAGCATCCCCGGGTTCTCTCGCGCCGACGCGCTGGCGTTGTTCCGGCGGCTCCTCGCCGGGGAGCGGGGGGCGTACTGGACGTTCGTCGTGCACACCGGGGAGCGCACGCTGGTGGGCGCGAGCCCCGAGGTGCACGTCCGCATGAGCGGCGGGACGGTCGTGATGAACCCGATCAGCGGCACGTACCGCTACCCCTCAGACGGGCCGAGCGCCGAGGGTCTGCTGGACTTCCTCGACGACGGCAAGGAGCGGGCCGAGCTCTCGATGGTCGTCGACGAGGAGCTCAAGATGATGTGCACGGTGGGTGACATGGGCGGCGTCGTCGTCGGCCCCCGGCTCAAGGAGATGGCGCATCTCGCGCACACCGAGTACGAGTTGCGCGGCCGCTCCTCGCTCGACGTGCGGGAAGTCCTCAAGGAGACGATGTTCGCGGCGACCGTCACGGGTTCGCCGGTGCAGAACGCGTGCCGCGTCATCGAGCGGTACGAGCCCGGCGGCCGCGGCTACTACGCGGGCGCGCTGGCGCTGATCGGCCGCGACGCGGGCGGTGCCCAGACCCTGGACTCGCCCATCCTCATCCGTACCGCCGACATCGCGGCCGACGGCCGGCTCCGTGTGCCGGTCGGCGCGACGCTGGTGCGCGACTCGGACCCGCACAGCGAGGTGGCGGAGACGCATGCCAAGGCGGCGGGGGTGCTGGCGGCGCTGGGGGTGCGTCCCGGCAGGCCGGACCACGAGGCCGTACGGCCGAGGCTCGCCGACGATCCGCGCGTACGGGAGGCACTCGACTCGCGGCGGGCGTCCCTCGCGCCGTTCTGGCTGCGGATGCGGGAGCGGTCCCGGTCCCTGGGCGGCCACGCGCTGGTGATCGACGCGGAGGACACCTTCACGGCGATGCTCGCGCATCTGCTGCGCTCGTCGGGGCTGGACGTGACCGTACGGCGGTACGACGAGCCGGGGCTGCGGACGGCCGCGCTCGCGCACGAGGGCCCCGTCGTGCTCGGCCCCGGGCCCGGCGATCCCTCCGGCGCGGGCGACCCGAAGATGCGGTTCCTGCGGGGCCTCACGGCCGAGCTGGTGCGCGGGCACCGGCACGGGCTGCTGGGGGTCTGCCTCGGGCACGAGCTGCTCGCCGCCGAACTCGGCCTGGAGATCGTGCGCAAGCGGGTTCCGTACCAGGGGGCGCAGACACGGATCGAGCTCTTCGGACGGCCGGAGACCGTCGGCTTCTACAACAGCTTCGTGGCTCGCTGCGGTGACGACGAGGCGGCCGAGCTGGCCGCGCACGGGGTCGAGGTCAGCCGCGACCCGGCGACGGGTGAGGTGCACGCGCTGCGGGCGGCGCGGTTCGCCTCCGTGCAGTTCCACCCGGAGTCGGTACTGACGCTGCGCGGCGCGTCCATGGTCACGGACCTGCTGACACCGTCCCTGCTCGGGCAGCGGTAGGCGGGCCGGGAAGGGGCGGGCCGGGAAAAGCCCCGGGCAACGGGCCCGCCCCCTCCCCCGCCCCGCTCAGCCGAAGAAGACGCCGACCTCCGCGTACAGCTCCGGGTCGACCGTCTTCAGCCGCTCCGTCGCCTCCCCCATCGGCACCCGCACGATGTCCGTCCCCCGCAGGGCGACCATCGTGCCGAAGTCCCCGTCGCGCACCGCCTCGATCGCGTGCAGCCCGAACCGCGTGGCGAGCCACCGGTCGAAGGCGCTGGGCGTACCGCCGCGCTGGACGTGGCCCAGGACGGTGGTGCGCGCCTCCTTGCCCGTCCGCTTCTCGATCTCCTTGGCGAGCCACTCACCGACTCCCGAGAGCCGGACATGCCCGAAGGAGTCGAGCGTGCCGTCCTTGAGCACCATCTCGCCGTCCTTGGGCATCGCCCCCTCCGCGACGACGACGATCGGCGCGTACGACGCCTTGAAGCGTGAGGTGATCCAGCCGCAGACCCGCTCGACGTCGAAGCGCTGCTCGGGGATGAGGATGACGTTGGCACCGCCGGCCAGGCCCGAGTGCAGGGCGATCCAGCCCGCGTGCCGCCCCATCACCTCGACGACGAGCACGCGCATGTGCGACTCGGCGGTCGTGTGGAGCCGGTCGATCGCCTCGGTCGCGATGCCGACGGCGGTGTTGAAACCGAAGGTGTAGTCGGTGGCGGACAGGTCGTTGTCGATGGTCTTGGGTACGCCGACACACTTCACGCCGTACTCGTCGGACAGCCGGGTGGCCACGCCGAGCGTGTCCTCGCCGCCTATCACGATGAGCGCGTCGACCTCGCACTTGGCGAGGTTCTCCTTGACCCGGTGGATTCCGTTCTCGCTCTGGAGCGGGTTGGTGCGCGAGGAGCCGAGGATGGTGCCGCCCCTGGGCAGGATGCCGCGTACGGCCGGAATGTCGAGCCGTACGGTGTCGCCTTCCAGCGGTCCGCGCCAGCCGTCGCGGAAGCCGGTGAACTCGTAGCCGTACTCCTGCACGCCCTTGCGGACGACGGCGCGGATGACCGCGTTGAGCCCGGGGCAGTCGCCTCCCCCGGTCAGTACTCCGACCCGCATGACTTCGTCCCTTCGCCACATCCAGCTGTGCCGTGTGGCGGACACGCTAGTGGTGACCCAGGTCACAGCGACATGGGGCGTCGGGGCGCGGAGGGGGTGAACTAGGCGTCGTCGAGGCCGCGTTCGATCGCGTAACGGACGAGTTCCACGCGGTTGTGCAGCTGGAGCTTGCCGAGGGTGTTCTGCACGTGGTTCTGGACGGTGCGGTGCGAGATCACCAGGCGCTCGGCGATCTGCTTGTACGAGAGCCCCTTGGCGACCAGCCGCAGCACCTCGGTCTCGCGGTCGGTGAGCTGCGGCGCCTTCGGCTCGTTCGAGGAGGCGGCGGGCGCCGGGTCGGAGGCCAGCCGGCGGTACTCGCCGAGGACCAGGCCGGCCAGCCCCGGCGTGAAGACCGGGTCGCCGGCGGCCGTGCGCCGGACCGCGTCGATGAGCTCGTCGGGCCCCGCGGACTTCAGCAGATAGCCCGTCGCGCCCGACTTCACCGCTTCCAGTACGTCGGCGTGCTCGCCGCTCGCGGAGAGCACCAGGACGCGCAGCGCCGGGTCCGCGCCGACCAGCTCCTTGCAGACCTGAACGCCGGGCATGCCCGGCAGGTTGAGGTCGAGGACCAGGACCTGGGGTTTGACGGCCAGGGCGCGGCGCACGGCCTGCGGGCCGTCGCCCGCCGTCGCCACCACGTCGAAGCCCGCCGCGTCGAGGTCGCGGGCGACCGCGTCCCGCCACATCGGGTGGTCGTCGACCACCATCACTCTGATCGCCTGCTGTTCGCCGCTCATCGCGCCTGTCCTGCCTTCCCCCGTGGAACCTTCAGTTCTACTTCCGTGCCCTGCCCCGGTACCGAGATCAGCTCGGCCGTTCCGCCGATGTCCCGCAGCCGCCCCCGGATCGACAGGGCGACGCCGAGCCGCCCCTCCCCCTCCGCCTGCGCGAGCCGGCCCTCCGGGATGCCGGGGCCGTCGTCCCGTACCGTCACGATTACTTCTTCCGGCCAGTCCTCGACCAGGATCCACGCCTGGGCGTCGTCCCCGGCGTGCCTGCGCACATTGTCCAGTGCGGCACTGACAGCCGCCGCCAGCTCCCTCGCGGCCGCCGCCTCCAGCAGGACCGGGGCGCCGGGCTCGGCGAAGCTGACCTTCGACCCGGCGTGCGGGGCGAGCAGCGAACGCAGGTCGCAGGGGCGGGTGTCCCGCCCGGGGCCGCCCTCGTCCTCGTCCACCTCGACCGTACGGACGACCGCACCCATCGCGGCGTCCTCCGAGGCGCGCGTCGCCGGCACGAGGCCGCTGGAGACCAGGGTGCGCAGGGCGACTTCCTGCTCGCCGGCCATCCTGCCGAGCTCGGCCGCCTCGCCGCCGAGCGCGGTGCCCCGCCGCTGCACCATGGCGAGCACCTGGAGCACGCTGTCGTGGATGTCGCGGGCGAGGCGCTCCCGTTCGCGGGTGGCCGCCTCGATCTCCAGGGCGCGGGCGAGGGTGCGCTCGGAAGCGCGGGCGACCTCGACGACGTAACCGATCGCGATGGAGGCGACCCACACCAGCAGGACGTTGTGGAACGTGTCCCGGCTGGGCTCGCCGCGCTCGACGATGTTCGCGGCGGCGACGAAGGAGGAGGCGAAGGCGGCCCAGCGCCAGCCGCCCTTGATGGCGAACGCGAGGACGGAACCCGCGGTCCATATCGACGGCAGGGTGGCGCCGTCGATCTGCTGCGCGTGCGCGTCGGCGAGCGGGGTGAGCATGATGCCGGTGAGGGCGACGGCGAGGTCGGCGACGAGGAAGCGCTTGGTGCAGCTCGCCGCGTTCGCCACCTTGGGGAGCGTGATGAGCGTCCAGACGGACATCACCGCGAGGAACGCGACGGCCACGGCGGGACGCTCGAACTTGTCCCGCGTGAAGACGAACAGCAGCACCGCGTAGAGCATCGTCAGCACGCGGTAGGCGGTGAGCGCACGCCACAGCGGCTGCTCGACCGACATGCGCACGACACGTTCGCGCTGAGCCCTGGCCATCATCCCCACCCCTGGACGGACGCTGTTACGCGCCGGACCGTTCCGCCTTGCCGGCCTGCGCGGCCTTCTCGGCCTTCTCCAGCTCCGCCTTCTCCGCCTTGGCGGCCTTCTCCGCGTCGGCGATCTGCCGCTTCGCCGCCGTCGCGTAGATGTCGACGTACTCCTGGCCCGAGAGCTTCATGATCTCGTACATGACCTCGTCGGTCACCGAGCGCAGGATGAACCGGTCGCCGTCCATGCCGTGGTAGCGGCTGAAGTCCAGCGGCTTGCCGATCCTGATGCCCGGCCGCATCAGCTTGGGCACGACCTTGCCGGGCGGCTGGATCTTCTCGGTGTCGATCATGGCGACCGGGATGACGGGGGCGCCGGTGGCGAGCGCCACACGGGCGAGGCCGCCCGGCTTGCCCCGGTACAGACGGCCGTCCGGCGAACGGGTGCCCTCCGGATAGATGCCGAAGAGGCCGCCGCCCTTGATCACGTCGATACCGGCCTTGATCGCCGCCTCACCGGCGCCGCGCGCGCCCGAGCGGTCCACGGGGAGCTGGCCGACGCCCTTGAAGAAGGCGGCGGTGAGCTTTCCCTTCACACCGGGCGAGGTGAAGTACTCGGCCTTGGCGATGAAGGTGACCTTGCGGTCGAGGACCGCCGGCAGGAAGAAGGAGTCCGAGAAGGACAGGTGGTTGCTCGCCAGGATCGCGGGACCCTCGGCGGGAATGTTCTCGAGGCCCTCCACCCAGGGCCTGAAGGCGACCTTCAGTGACCCTCCGATGGAGAACTTCATTGCGCCGTAGATCAACCGAGTGCCTTCCCTTGTCTGTCGAACAGACCATAACCCGTGCCGGGCCTGCGCTCCCGCCCACAAGGCCGCCCGACGGACCTGGTCGGTGTCGGTCCGGTCGCGTACGGTGAAGGGCATCCTGAGACTCCTCTTCGGCAGTCCTCTTTTGCAGTCCTCTTCGCAGTCCAGTTCCCAGACCCACACTCATGAACAGGAGACCCCGGTGCCGGTCCTTCCTGGAGCCGAGCCGTTCCGCCACGAGGGCGGAGAGGTCGGCGTCCTCCTCTGTCACGGCTTCACCGGTTCCCCGCAGTCGCTGCGCCCCTGGGCCGGCCACCTGGCCGAGCGCGGGCTGACTGTCTCCCTGCCGCTGCTGCCCGGGCACGGCACCCGCTGGGAGGACATGCAGCTCACCGGCTGGCAGGACTGGTACGCGGAGGTCGACCGCGAGCTGCGCGTACTGCGCGAGCGGTGCGCACAGGTCTTCGTGTTCGGGCTCTCGATGGGCGGGGCGCTCACGCTGCGCCTCGCCGCGAAGCACGGGGACGCGATCTCCGGCATCGCCGTGGTCAACCCGGCGAACAAGGTGCACGGCCTGTCGGCGTACGCCCTGCCGGTCGCCCGTCATCTCGTACGTACGACGAAGGGTCTGCGCAGTGACATCGCGAAGGCGGGCGTCGAAGAGGTCGGCTACGACCGCGTCCCGCTGCACGCGGCGCACTCCGTGCGGAACTTCTTCCGGCTCGTCGACGCGGAGCTGCCCCAGGTGACCCAGCCGATGCTGCTGCTGCACAGCCCGCAGGACCACGTCGTGCCGGCGGCGGACTCGGCCCGCATCCTCAGCCGGGTCTCGTCGACGGACGTCACCGAGATCCTGCTGGAACAGAGCTACCACGTCGCGACGTTGGACCATGACGCGGAGCGGATCTTCGACGAGAGTTATGCGTTCATCGGCCGCCTCGCTCCGAGTGTCGGGAAGAAGGGGAGCACGACCGGTGGCTGAGCACGACGCGGAGCCCGCGGGCCGCGAAGAGGAGCGGGAGCCGGAGGAGACGGCGGCGGACACGACTGCGGCCGCCGCCGCAGCCGGGGCCGCGTCAGGAGCCGCGTCCGCGGCGAAGCCCGTCGACGAGGACGCGGCGTGGGCCGCGATCGTCGCGGGGTACGGCGAGGAGCCGCCGGACCCGCCGGGCGCCAAGCCGTTCAAGTCGATAGAGGACCTCGCCCTGCCGGAGGGCGACTTCAACAGCGCCGACGGCCAGAGCACCGGCGGTGAACGGCCGGAGAAGTCGCTGAAGAAGGACGCCGAAGGAACGGCCGGGCAGGAAGGGGCCGATCCCGCGGGGCCGGCCACCGAGACCGGCGCCGCGCCGGACGGGGAGAGACCGCTCGGCAGCTCCGTCGTCTTCGCGCCCGGCGTCGGCGGCCCGCGCAACTACTCGCTGGAGGAGCCGGACGACGAGGACCTCGACGAGAGCGACGAGGGCCACTTCGTGCCACCGGAGCCGCCGCCGCTGCCGCCCGCCGACACCACGTCCCGGTTCGCCTGGCTCGCCGTCATCGGCGGCCCGGTGCTGCTGCTCGCCGCGGTGCTGCTCCAGTGGGACATGACGTGGTGGCTGACGACGCTCGGCGTCGGCGGCTTCCTCGGCGGTTTCGCCACGCTCGTGGCACGGATGGCACACGGCGACGACGAGGACGACGACCCGGGCCGCGGCGCCGTGGTCTAGGGGCCGCTGGTGCCACCGCCCTCCCCCGCCGGGGAATGCCGCCCCGGTGGGGAGGACGGAACGGGGTCAGGACGCCGGTACGCGCAGCGCCGCCAGGACCGGGAGGTGGTCCGTGGCCGCGCGTACGTCGGCCTCCGGAAGGCCCAACGGGACGCCGCAGCCCAGGACTTCGATCCCCTCGGTCGCGAAGACCGCGTCGATGCGCTGGTGCGGGTCGTCCGGGGTCGAGGTGTACTCGCCGCCCCACGGCTTCACCGCCCAGCAGTCCTGGAGCTCCCCCGCCAGCCGGCGGAAAGTCCGCCCGTCGGGGCGTTCGTTGAGGTCGCCGCCGGCCACGGCGTGCGGGACGCCCATGGCTTCGAGGCGGTCCAGCAGCATCCCGCCCTGGGCGTACCGCTCCTCGCGCTGGAGGCTGAGGTGGCAGCTCAGTACGCCGAGTCTCGCGCCCCCGATCCGCACCACCGCCGTCGCGAACCCCCGCTGGTGCAGCCCCGGCGTACGCGGCAGCAGGACATCGTCCGTACGCTCCACCGTCACCCGCAGCGAACACAGCAGCAGCGGGCCGGAAGCGGTCGCTCCACCGCCGAGCGTCACCAGGTCGCTGTGGGCGGCGAGCCACGCGGCGTGCTTGCGCCAGCGGAAGAAGCGCGGCGCCTCCTGAATGAGGACCAGGTCGGGCTCGCAGGCACCGATGACCCGGGCCAGCGCCTCCCGGTCGTCGCGCATCGAGCGGATGTTGTAGCTGAGCACACGGATGACGGCCGAACCGTCGGCCTCGGTGCGGGACTCGGGCAGCGTACTGATCGGGCTCGTCGCCATGTCGATCACGATACGGAAATGCCCGCCGCACCCCAAGGGGGCACGGCGGGCACGGGCAACGGCGTCAGCCCTGGCGCGCCAGGTCCGCCGCGCCGACCAGGCCGGCCTTGCCGCCCAGCTGAGCGGCGAGCACCTGCGCGTGCGGACGCCACTGGCCGCCGATCAGCCAGCGCCGGAATGACTTGCGGATCGGGTCGAGCACCAGCTCGCCCTCGTCCGAGACACCGCCGCCGACGATGAACGCCGACGGGTCGAAGAGCGAGGCCAGGTCGGCCAGGCCCGCGCCCGCCCACCGGGCCAGCTCGCGGAACGAGTCCACGGCCACCGGGCAGCCCTGCCGCGCCGCGGCGCTGACGTGCTTGCCCTCGATGCCCGCGGCCGTACCGTCGCCGAGGGCAAGGAGGATCTTCGCGTTCTCGGGGGTGGCGTTGGCGCGCTGCTTGGCGTACCGGACGAGGGCCCGCCCGGACGCGTACTGCTCCCAGCAGCCCTGGCTGCCGCAGCCGCACAGCAGGCCGTCGGGGACGACCCGGATGTGGCCGAACTCGGCGGCCACGCCGAAGCGTCCGCGGCGCAGCTTGTTGCCGATGATGATGCCGCCGCCGAGGCCGGTGCCGAGGGTGATGCAGATGACGTCCTCGTGGCCCTTGCCCGCTCCGAACCGGTACTCGCCCCAGGCGGCGGCGTTCGCGTCGTTCTCCACGACGACGGGCAGGCCGACGCGCTGCTCGACCTTGTCCTTCAGCGGCTCGTGCCGCCAGTGGATGTTGGGCGCGAACAGGACGGTGGCGCGCTTGTCGTCGACGTAACCCGCGGCCCCGATGCCGACCGCGTCGATCTGGTGGCCCTTGCCCGCCTCGGAGACGGCCGCGCAGATCGCGTCGACGATGCCTTCGGCGGTCGGCGGCGTCGGCACCTTGTGCGTGTCGAGAATGGTGCCCTCTTCGTCGACCACGCCTGCCGCGATCTTCGTGCCGCCGATGTCGACGCCGATGGTGAGTCCCATGTGTCCCTCAGTTTTCGGTCGAGCCCCGCTAAGGGCAACCGTACCCGAGTGGCAGCTCAGTCCAGGTCGATGTGCTTGCTCGACGAAGGGCCTTCGGGACCGTCGTCTCCGTCGTTTCCGTCGTACTTCCCGTCCTCGCGGTCCGCCGGCCGCGCGGGCCCGCGGGTCCAGCGGCCCTCCTGGCCCTGGACGGCCGAGCGGTAGGCGGCCAGCAGCTCGTTTCCGGCCGCGGCCAGGTGGTCGAAGACCTCCGGGTTGCGCTCTATGACGGGCTCGACGGCGGACTTCGCCTGGTTGATGAGCTGGCTGACCGTGCCCTGCGCGGCCATGCCGGGCAGCGACGACTGGAGCGAGGTGACCTTGTCGGCGACGGCGTCGAGGAGCTTGCGCAGTTCCTCGCCCGCGGACCCCGGCTGCGCCCCGCCGGTGTCGGCGCGGCGGCGGGCCCGCTCGGCGGCGAGGTCCTCGGCGCAAGCCTTCGCCCACGCGTCGGCTTCGGGGGCCTCGGCGGCTTCTGGACGCTCGGTGGCATCGCTCATGGCGGACTCCTGCGGCAGGCGGCGGCCCGTACGGTACGCAGGCCTCGTACCCCCGACGTTACCCGAACGGTGGCAGGCGGTTCACTTCGTCCGGGGCCACAGCCGGGGGTCGGGCGTGAAGCGCACCTTCAGTACGCCGTCGGTCAGGCCCGCGCCCGAGACGTCACAGCGGCGCAGGGCGGAGGGCAGGGGCAGCACGCGGCGGAACGGGCCCACGTCCAGGACGAGTTCGTCGCCCCGGCGGACCAGGCCGAGCTCCTCCTTGACGGCCCCGGGCAGCGGCAGGTGCCAGACGAGGAAGCCGTCCTCGGCGATCCGGTCCTCCACGGACCGGGGCTCGTCCGCGTCCTCGCGCGCCGGTTCCACCGCCAGCGTCCCGTCCGCCGCCAGCGCGTCGAGGTCGTCCAGACCGCGCGGGTCGGCGCCCAGGTGGCGGACCTCGCGGACCGGAGCCACCGGCCGCCACGCGTCGGACCACTCGGCCAGGCACTTGTGCTGCTGGGCGGCGAGCGACGCGAACCAGGTGTCCGGGGAGTCGCGCGGCAGCGTCCGGTTCGCCGTCACCGCCTCGACGCGCAGGCCGAAGAGGGCCAGGCCGGTGCGTGCGGTGCGCAGCGCGTCGGCTCCCGCCGGTCCCGGCTCGGCCACCAGCCGTACCGTCGTGTCCGCGTGCGCGAGCAGCGCCTCGACGGCGGCCAGTTCCCCGTCCCAGCGGGCGGCCGTCTCGTACAGCCACTGCGCCGGCATCGGGACCCCGGCGAGCTGGGCGATCATGGGCCGCAGAGCGCGGGCCGCCTGCCGCTCGGCCGGAAGCAGCCGGCGCAGGTAACGGCGCAGCTGCTCGGGGAGCGCGAGAGTGGCGAGGGCTGCGTGCAGCGGCGGCAGGTCGACGACCACGAGGTCGTACGCCGGACCGGACGCCGGCGCCTGAGCGCACAGCCGCAGGGCGCGCAGCAGGGCGAACTGTTCGCTGCCCGGGAGCTCGGTCAGTTCCTCGGCGGCCAGGCGGTTCGCCCCGAGCAGGTCGAGTACGGAGGCCGCGCGCTCCTGGAGAGCGACGAGTTCGGCGCGGAACTGGGCGCCGGAGTCGGCCCGCGCGGCCCACAGGCCCGGCGCGGCCTCGGCGGGCACGGGTCCGGTGGCTATGCCCAGGGCGGCCCCGAGGGTGTCCGCCGGGTCGCTGGAGAGGATCAGCACGCGCTGCCCGTCCCGCGCGGCCGCCAGGGCGGTGGCCGCGGCGACGGTGGTGCGGCCCGCGCCGCCGGGACCGGTGACGAGGACCGTACGCATCAGGGCTTCAGACCTTCGGGTGGCTCGGGTTGCTCTCGACGCGCTTCTTGAGGCCGGCCAGAGCGCGGTCGATGATGACCTTCTCGGCCTTGCGCTTGATCATGCCGAGCATGGGGATCTTGACGTCGACGGTCAGCTGGTAGGTGACCTCGGTACGGTCGCCGCCGCCCGCCGGGGCGAGGGTGTACGAGCCGTCGAGGGCGCGCAGCATCTGCGACTTGACCAGCGTCCAGCTGACCTGGTTCTCGCCGGTCCAGGTGTACGCGAGGGTGTGGTCGTCCTTGATCGCGCCGGCGTCGAGGAGCAGGCGTACCTGCTCGGCGCGGCCCTTGGCGTCGGTGGCGAGGACCTCGGCCTCCTTCACCTCGCCGGTCCACTCGGGGTAGCGGGCGAAGTCGGCGATCACGCCCATCACGTCGGCCGGTGCCGCCTCGATCGTGATGCTCGAGCTGGTGTGTTCCGCCATCGCTGTGGCTCCTCCAGTGCGGTTCCGGTCAGGGGGCAGGTGCGCGGGGGGCATGGACCCGGTGGCATGTGCTCGGGGGCATGCACCGCGTGAAGGCTACCGCGACCGGCCGGCCCGCCCTTCACCGCTCCGCGCTCACCACTCCATGGCCCAGGGCCGGCCGGAGGAGGCGAAGTGGCCGACGTTGACGCATTCCGTGGCTCCGACGCGCATGCGCTGGACCTGCGGCTGGTGGACATGGCCGAAGAGCGCGTACCTGGGACGGGTCCTGCGGATCGCCGCGAGCAGCGCCCGGCTGCCGCGCTCGAACCGGCGGGCGACGGTGTCGTACACCAGCTCGGGGACCTCCGGCGGGATGTGCGAGCACAGCACGTCGACCTCGCCCAGCGCCTCGACCTTGGCCGCGTACTCCTCGTCGTCGATCTCGTAGGGCGTGCGCATCGGTGTCGTGAGCCCGCCGCCGACGAAGCCGAACACGCGGCCGCCGATCTCGACTCGCTCGCCGTCGAGGACCGTGGTGCCCGCCTGGGCGTACTCCGGCCACAGCCGCGGGAGGTCGACGTTGCCGTACGTGGCGTACGTCGGCGTGGGGAACGCGGCGAAGAGCTCTGCGTACTGCTTGCGGACCGCCTTCTCGATGGCGGCCGAGCGGTCGACGTCCGCCCAGAGCCGGCGGGCGAGCTCCCGGGCCTCCTCGAAGCGGCGGGCGGTGCGCAGCTCGACGATGAGGTCCGCGTTCCCGGTGCCGAAGAGTTCGGGGAAGATACCTCGGGAGTGATCGGCGTAATCGAGGAAGAGCACCAGGTCACCGAGGCAGACGAGCGCGTCGGCCCCGTCTCCCGCCCTGGCCAGGTCCCTGGCGTTCCCGTGTACGTCGCTGACCACATGCACTCGCATGACGATCACCCTAGGACGCCCGCCCCTCGCCTGGGTAGAGGGGGCCGGACCTGCGGTTACTACCGGGTTTCCGCGTGGTTGGACTAGTCTGCCCGGAGCACCGCCATCGCGTGTGACGCAGCGAACATCTGGCCGGAACCCCCTATCGGGAACCGACTACTGATGGGTAACGTCCGGGCAGTCCAACCGTGCTCACCCCACTGAGCACCTGCCCGGTCTTGGACCGGAACCGACGCGCACATTGACGTGGCGCCGGCGCCCGATGAGGAGCAGCAGTCTTGCGCGAGTTCAGCCTTCCGGCCCTGTACGAGGTCCCCTCGGACGGCAACCTGACAGATCTCATCCGCCGCAACGCCACGCAGCATCCCGATGTGGCCGTCATGAGCCGCAAGGTCGCGGGCGTCTGGACGGATGTCACCGCCACCGAGTTCCTCGCCGAGGTCCGCGCCGCCGCCAAGGGCCTGATCGCCGCGGGCGTCCAGCCCGGCGACCGGGTCGCCCTGATGTCCCGCACCCGCTACGAGTGGGTGCAGATGGACTTCGCGATCTGGAGCGCGGGCGCGGTGACCGTGCCGGTGTACGAGACCAGCTCCGCCGAGCAGGTGCAGTGGATCCTGGGCGACTCCGGCGCGGTCGCCGTGATCGTCGAGAGCGACGGGCACACCGCCGCCGTCGAGTCCGTACGCGACCGGCTGCCCGCCCTCAAGCACGTCTGGCAGATCGACCGGGACGGCGTGCAGCAGCTGCGCGACTCGGGCGCCGACGTCACGGACGAGACGGTCGACGAGCGCAGCGCGAGCGCCAAGGCCGACGACCCGGCGACGATCGTCTACACCTCCGGCACCACCGGCCGCCCCAAGGGCTGCGTACTCAGCCACCGCAGCTTCTTCGCGGAGTGCGGGAACGCGGTGGAGCGCCTGAAGCCGCTGTTCCGTACCGGCGAGTGTTCGGTGCTGCTGTTCCTGCCCGCCGCGCACGTCTTCGGCCGACTGGTCGAGATCGCCGCGGTGATGGCGCCGATCAAGCTCGGCTGCGTACCGGACATCAAGAACCTCACCGACGAACTGGCCTCCTTCCGGCCGACGCTGATCCTCGGTGTGCCGCGCGTCTTCGAGAAGGTCTACAACTCGGCGCGGGCCAAGGCGCAGGCGGACGGCAAGGGCAAGATCTTCGACAAGGCCGCGGACACCGCGATCGCGTACAGCCGGGCGATCGGCACGCCGCAGGGCCCGTCGCTCGGCCTCAAGCTCAAGCACAAGCTCTTCGACAAGCTGGTCTACAGCAAGCTGCGCGCGGTGCTGGGCGGGCGGGGCGAGTACGCGATCTCCGGCGGCGCCCCGCTCGGCGAGCGCCTCGGCCACTTCTTCCGGGGCATCGGCTTCACGGTCCTGGAGGGCTACGGCCTGACCGAGTCGTGCGCCGCGACCGCCTTCAACCCGTGGGACCGCCAGAAGATCGGTACGGTCGGCCAGCCGCTGCCCGGGTCGGTCGTGCGCATCGCCGACGACGGCGAGGTGCTGCTGCACGGCGAGCACCTCTTCTCGGGCTACTGGAACAACGAGGCGGCCACCGCCGAGGCGCTGACCGACGGCTGGTTCCACACCGGTGACATCGGCACGCTCGACGAAGACGGCTACCTCGCCATCACCGGCCGCAAGAAGGAGATCATCGTCACGGCCGGCGGCAAGAACGTCGCCCCCGCGGTGATCGAGGACCGCATCCGGGCGCACGCCCTGGTCGCCGAGTGCATGGTGGTGGGCGACGGGCGTCCGTTCGTCGGCGCACTGGTCACCCTCGACGAGGAGTTCCTGGGCCGCTGGGCCGCCGAGCAGGGCAAGCCGGCCGGTTCGACGGCGGCGTCGCTGCGCGACGACGCGGAGCTGCTGGCGGTCGTCCAGCAGGCGGTGAACGAGGGCAACGCGGCGGTGTCGAAGGCGGAGTCGGTGCGCAAGTTCCGTGTCCTGCCCAGCCAGTTCACCGAGGAGGCCGGTCACATCACGCCCTCACTGAAGCTCAAGCGCAACGTGGTCGCGAAGGACTTCGCGGACGAGATCGAGGCGCTCTACCGGGGCTGACCCTCCGTGTGAACGACGGCGGCCCCCGGGAAGCATCCGGGGGCCGCCGCGCTGTCCCGCGCGGCGGGCGCGGGTGTCAGAGCAGCGTCTTGAGCTTCTCCGCGAGCAGGTCCCAGCGCCACTTCTCCTCGACCCACTCGCGGCCACGCTCCCCCATCCGGCGCCGCAGTTCGGGGTCCCCCAGCAGCGTGACTATCCGGTCGGCCGACTCGTCGGCGGCGACGGCGGCGGGCCCGCCGCGCACGACCCACCCGGTCTCCCCGTCGAGTACGGCGTCGGGCGCCCCGCCCGAGTCGCCCGCCACCACGGGCAGTCCGGTCGCCGACGCCTCCAGGTAGACGATGCCGAGCCCTTCGACGTCGAGCCCGCCCCGGCGCGTACGGCACGGCATCGCGAAGACGTCACCCGCGCCGAAGTGCGCCGGAAGCTCCGCCCAGGGCACGGGGCCGGTGAAGCGCACGGAGTCCGCGACGCCCGTCTCGGCGGTCAGCTTCCTCAGCTCCCCGGCGTACGGTCCGCCGCCGACGACCAGCAGCACCGCGTCCGGCACCTCGCGCAGGATGCGGGGCATCGCCAGGATCAGCGTGTCCTGGCCCTTGCGGGGCACCAGCCGGGACACGCACACCACCACGGGGCGGTCGGTGAGCCCGAGCCGCTCACGCACGGCGTCGCCGCCCGAGCCGGGGTGGAAGGTCTTCTCGTCGACGCCCGGCGGCAGTTGGACCATGCGCGCGGCGGCCTGCGGGGTGAGCGCCGCCGCGATCCGCGAGCGGGTGTACTCACCGAGATAGGTGATCGTGTCCGTGCCCTCGCCGATCCTGCGCAGCAGCTGCCGGGAGGCGGGCAGCTGGGCCCAGCCCGCCTCGTGGCCGTGCGTGGTGGCGACGATCCGCTTCGCGCCCGCCCTGCGCAGTGCCGGTGCCATCAGCCCGAGCGGCGCGGCCGCCCCGAACCACACGGACGTACAGCCGTGTTCGCGCAGCAGCCCGGCCGCGCGGCGGCTGACGCGCGGCGTCGGCAGCAGCATGGTCGTCCGGTCGCGTACGACGGTGAACGGCTGCTCGGCGTCGAAGTCCGCGGTCGCCTGCGCGCCCTCGCTGCCGCGCTTCCAGGTGGAGGCGTAGACGACGAGCCGCTCGGGGTCCAGGCGCAGCGCCATGTTGTGCAGGAACGCCTGGATGCCGCCGGGGCGGGGCGGAAAGTCATTGGTCACGATCAGGGTCTTGTCCATCGCCGCCGACAGTACCGAACGGCCCAGCTCCTTGGCTCGCACAGTCCGGCCCTGCATCATGACTCCCTCAGTCACGCAGGAAACGGACGAGGGTGGTCATGACGGGCGCAGCCAGTACAAAG
The DNA here is from genome assembly GCF_001746415.1 of Streptomyces agglomeratus. Classification (NCBI taxonomy): domain Bacteria; kingdom Bacillati; phylum Actinomycetota; class Actinomycetes; order Kitasatosporales; family Streptomycetaceae; genus Streptomyces; species Streptomyces agglomeratus. The sequence goes on along the minus strand of NZ_MEHJ01000001.1, from coordinate 5,733,025 downwards.
CCCATCACGGTGGGGATGCCGGTCGCGGTGTGGGTGCTCACCCGGACCGTGCTGCTGCTGTGCGTCTTCAAGGTGCTCGCCGTGCCCGGCCCCGACGTGACGAGTGACGTCTCGGTGATCTACCAGGGCTGGTACGAGATCCTGCGCACCGGGACCTTCCCCCTGGACGACATCACCTGGCAGTACCCGCCCGCCGCCGCCCTCCCGGTCCTCTCCCCCGCCCTGCTGCCCTTCCTCGGCTACGCGACGGCCTTCTTCGTCCTGGTCTGCCTGGCGGACGCCCTGGTCACCGGCCTGCTGCTGTACGCCGGGCGACGCCCCGGCAAGCGGCTCGCGGGCGCGTGGGTGTGGGTGGCCGGTGTGCCGCTGCTCGGCCCGACGGCGTACGCCCGGTACGACGTGATGGTCACCGCCGTCGCCGTGGCTGCCCTGCTGGCGGGCGCGCGCCATCCGCGCGTCCTGGGGGCGCTCGCGGGCCTCGGCGCGCTGTTGAAGGTGTGGCCGGTGCTGCTGCTCGCGGGCACGGCACGGGGGCGCGCGACCCGCTCGGCCTGGACGGCCGCGGCCGGGGCGGGGGCGGTTCTGGTGGTGGCGTTCTGCGCGACGATGCCGGGCGCCCTCGCCTTCCTCACCTTCCAGCGCGACCGGGGCACCGAGGTCGAGTCGGTCGGGGCTCTCGTGTTCCATGTGGCCCGGCACTTCGGCTGGCGGGGCGAGGTCCTGCTGAACTACGGCTCGGTGGAGTTCGTCGGCCCGTACGTGCCTGTCGTCAGCTCGGCCGCGATGGGACTGACTGCGCTCGCCTTCGCGTGGCTGCTGGTGTGGCGGCTGCGGGCGGGCCGGTTCCGGGCGTCGACGCCCTGCGACGCCGCCTTCGCCTCGGTCCTGCTGTTCACCGCGACGAGCCGGGTGATCAGTCCGCAGTACCTGGTGTGGCTGGTGGGGCTCGCCGCGGCGTGCCTCGTCTTCCGGGGCAGCCGGATGGGGCGGCCGGCGCTGCTGGTGCTGGCCGCGACCGGGGTGACGTTCCTGGAGTTCCCGGTGTGGTTCTCGCACGTGGTGACGAGTGACGCGCTGGGTGTACTGCTGCTTCTCGTACGCAACGGACTGCTGGTGGCGGCGACCCTCATCGCCTGCCGCCGGCTGTGGCGGGACACGGTGCCCGAGCCGCGCGGCGGCGACACCGGCGCGCTGCCGGCGCAGCGCGCGGGCGTGGTGGACCGGGACCCCGCCGCCCCCGGCTCCGCTCCCCGGACGCAGGACGGGCCGGGCACCGCCGAGCTGCGGCGCTTCCTCAGGCCAGCCGACTGCGCAGGTACTCCCGCCATCGCACCGTGAAGTCCTCCGGGGTCGTCTCCAGCACCTCGTGCATCGCCTTCTCGACCGCGCCCTCGCGCCGGCCGTGCCCGCCCACCGCGCGATAGAAGGCGGTCAGCCGCTCCTCGCCCCACTCACGTGCGATCAGCTCGCAGGCCAGCCAGCCGCCCTCGTACGCCCGCGCCAGCGCCCCCGCGTCCCCGGCGAAGCCGAAGTCCTTGTCCGCCGGCAGAGCGGCGGGCACGTCGGCGGCCCGTACCGACCGCTGGAGCTCCGGCGCCGCCTGGCCCGCCGTGCGTCCGGTCCCGCGGTACGCCGCCCAGTCGGCGAAGCCCTCCGAGAGCCACATCGGGGTGGCGGCGGAGGTGTGGGCGCGGGTGGCGACGTGCGTCGCCTCGTGGGTGAGTACGATCCGCCGGCCGAAGTCGCCGAGCAGCCCGTACGCCTCCGGGTTGACGATGACCCGGTCCGCCGACGAAGCGGCGCCCGGACCCCCCGCCGACCCCGTGGTCACCGCCGCGATCCCCCGGTACCCCGCCGCCGGGGCACCCAGCAGCGCGCCCATCCCGTCGAGCGAGGCCGGCACCAGGACCACCAGCCGGCGGGACCACCGGCCCGGCCAGGCCCGCCCGGCCGCCGGCACCGCGCGGTCCGCGGTACGCGCCATGGAGCGCAGCAGCTCCGTGTCCTGGCCGACGCCGAGGACCAGGCTGCGTTCGCCCCGTACGGCGGTGACCTCGCCCTGTTCCCAGAGCCGCGCCCCGCCGCGCTCCGGCGGGCGCTCGGCGGCGACGTACCAGCGTCCGTCCCGCCGCGTCAGGTCCAGCCGCTCGGCCACCTTCACGGGGACCTCGTCGTACTCCGCGAGCCGGTACCGCAGCTCCACCCGCGCGGTGGCGCGCCCCGTGCCCGTACGGTCGAGGCCGGTCAGCCGGTACTCCCAGGAGCGCAGCGGCACCTGCGCGAGGTTCCGGAACTCCTCGCGCTCCGCCGCCCTCAGCCGCGTCGCGGCGGGGTCGAGCGGCGCCAGGTACGCCGCCTCGTCGCGGGAGACCACGGCCGCCGCCCTGCGGTCCAGCGTCCGCTGGATGTCCCGGGCCGCGACGTCCGCCGGTTCCCGCGGCGTCGCGCACGCGGACACGAGCAGCATAACGAGGGCGACGACGGGGCCGGGGCCCGTCCACCGCCGCCGGGTCCCGCGCCGTCTGTCCGCCACCCCGCCGATCGTACGGGGAAGGCGGCGGGTTCAGGCCGGGCGCGTCAGACCCGGGTCACCGACGCGACGGGCATCATGCCGACCGGGTCGTAGCGCACCGGGGCGCCGGGGTAGGGCGCGTGCACCACCTGGCCGTTGCCCACGTACATCCCGACGTGGCTCGCGTCGTCGCGGTACGTCACGAGGTCCCCGGGCTGCGCCTGGTCGAGGGGAACCTGCCGCCCTGCGTACCGCTGCGCCTGCGACGTCCGCGGCAGGGAGACGCCGGCCTGTGCGTACGACCACTGGGTGAGGCCCGAGCAGTCGAAACCGGAGGGACCGTTGGCGCCCCACACGTACGGCTTGCCCACGGCCCGCTGCGCCGCCAGCACGGCGGCCGAGGCACGCGAGGACGCGGGCGCCCCGGCCGGGCCGGACGACGGGGCGACGCCCCGGTCGCCGGAACGCGAGGAACGGCCCTCGAACTCCTCCCGCTCCTGCGTCGGCAGCGAGTTGAGCAGCCGCCGCGCCTCGGCGAGCTTGCCCTCGACCGTGCGCTTGTGGCGGGCGACGGCGGCCCGGCTGCGCTCCAGCTCCCCGAGGGTCACGGAGGCTTCCGCGCGCTGCTGCGCCAGTTTGCGCTGCGCGGCCTTGAGTTCGCTCAGGGCGCTGACCTGCCGGGCGCCGACGCGGTCGAGTGCCGCGGCCTGGGAGAGGTAGCTGTCGGGGTTCGCGGACAGCAGCAGGGCGAGGGCCGGGTCCAGGCCGCCCGCCCGGTACTGGGCGCCCGCGACCGCACCGAGGGCGCCCCGCATGCGGTTGATGCGCTCCTGGCCGCGTGCGGCCGTGTCCCGGGCCCGGCCGACCTCTTCGCGCAGCCGGTCCGCGCGTTCGTCGGCCCTGTTGAACCGCTCGGTCGCCCGCTCCGCCTGCTCGAACAGCCGGTCCACCCGCGCCCGGGTGGCCGTGACGGCGGCGGAGGAAGCCGGGGCAGCGGCCGACGACGTGTCGTGGGGGTCGGCGCTCGCCGGGGACGCGACGAGCGCTGCCGCCGCCGTCGCCGCGGCAGCGGACAGAACCGTGACCCGGGCGCTCTGCGTGAGGCCGGACTGTGAGGGACGCCGGTGGGTCGCCACAGGAAGCCGCACTCCTTCCGCTGCGGGCAGCCCCCTGCCGCCCGGACGGGCGGACCAATGGACCGGGGAGCTGCGCGAGCAGACAGTAGCGGTGCGATCACACAGCGGCCAAAGACCTCGCCGGGCGGCTGCCGGGCACAAACAGCGACGCCCCGCCGGAGAACCAGGTCACCGGCGGGGCGGGCGGTCAGCGGGAGTCACCTGAAATTCGCCCGAATGGGCGGTGTGGGCAACGGCCGTTGTGTTTGGCGTTTGTCAGACACGCACGCCGAACTGGAAGGTGCCCATGTAGTCCATCGACTCGTAACGCACGTTGGCGCCGGGCTTCGGGGCGTGCAGGACCTGGTTGTTGCCGGCGTAGAAGCCTACGTGCGCCAGGTTGTTGAAGAACACCATGTCGCCCGGCTTGAGCTGGCTCTTGCTGTAGATCTTCGTGCCGTCGTTGTGCTGGGTGAACGTGGTCCGGGAGATGGAGACACCGGCCTGGGCGAAAGCCCACTGGGTCAGCCCGGAGCAGTCGTACGCGTTGGGGCCGGTCGCGCCGGAGATGTACGGCTTGCCGATCTGGGTGGCAGCGGCGCTCAGCGCGGCGGCGCCCCGGCCGGAGGCCGGCTTCTCGTTGCCGAGTTCCACGCGCTCGCTGGAGGCGCGGCTGGCCCGCTGCTCCTTCTCCCGCATCTCTTCGCGCTCGGCGGCGGTCAGCGTGTTCAGCAGCCGCTGCGCCTCGGCGAGCTTGCCCTGGAACTTCTTCTTCTTGTCGCCGAGTTCCTGGCGTACGTCCTCGAGGTCGGCGAGCTTGTCCGTCGCCTCGGCCCGCTGCTGGGCGAGGGTGCGCTGCTTCGCCTGGATCTTCTGGAGCGACTCGGCCTGCTTGGCGCTCAACTGGTCGATCGCGCCGGCCTTGTCGAGGTAGCTGTCCGGGTCGGCGGAGAGGAAGAGCTGCACGGAGGGGTCGATGCCACCCGAGCGGTACTGCGCGCTGGCGACCGAACCGAGTTCGCCCCGCAGGTCGTTGAGGTCCTCCTGGCCGCGGGCGACCTTGTCCTGGAGGTTGTCGACCTCTTCCTTGAGCTTGTCCTGCCGCTCCTTGGACTGGTTGTACTTCTCCGTCGCGGCTTCGGCCTCGTGGTAGAGCTTGTCGACCTTGGCCTTGACCTCGCTCTTGGTCGGCTTGGGGTCGGCCTGAGCGGTCTGGGACGTGAGAGCGACGGCTGCGGCTGCGGTCGCGGTGAGCACGGTCACACGAGTGCGGCTCGGCTGCTTGGGACGACGGTGGGACGCCACGAAGGCGAGCTCCTTCTTCCTCGAGCCGCCTACCGGGGTCGGGGACGTGATCCCCGGCTCCACGCTTCGGCTCCCCCGCGGAAATAGACCGAATTGCATGGACTCGGCGGTACCTTCGCAGACACCCCGGATGGGTGGTCTACCGTTCGAAGGTTCGAGGGCAGACCTTAGTGACCTTCTTGTGATCAGTTCAAATCCTCAGGTGTAAAAACTCACCCGCTGGTCACAATCTTTACTTACATCACACTGGCAGTAATGGCCAATTGACGGTGCGTTTCCCGAATTCGGGCATTACGCCGAGAAGTCACTAGACGCGCGAAAGCCTCTTCAGCAACAAGGCGGACGCAACGGGCCTCGCGCCCGACTTGGCGACTCCGTCGGCCACTTCACGGTCGGTCGAGGCCACCACGACGGGCCGGCCCGGCGGTTCCGCCCGTACGAGCTGCCTGATGAGTTCGTCCGCCGTCACCCCCGGCTTGCTGAACAGCACCCGCACCCCGCGCGGCGGCGCGAGCAGTACCGGCGCGACCAGTTCGGCACCGTCGAAGACGCACGTCACCTCGGCGCCCGTCTGCGCGGCGAGCATCGACAGGCCGCCGAGGAGCCGCAGCCGCTGCTTGTCGAGCGGCATCTGCGGATAGCCCGTCTTGGTGACGTTGTAACCGTCCACGACCAGGTGACACTGCGGCAGTTCGAGAAGCTGGTCGAGCAGCGCCGGGTCGGTCTCGGAGAGCGCCCTGGCGGCGATGTCCTTGGGGGTCATACGTCCGGGCTCCACGGCGTCCACCGTGTCCGCGGGGTGCACGGACGCGGGCGGCAGGGCCAGTTCACGGCGCAGCCCCTGAGCGGCGTCCAGCACCGTGTCGAGCAGCAGCCGCACCCGCATGTCCTCGATACTGCGGCCCTCGCGCACGGCTCTGCGGCTCGCCTCGGCGGACGCCTCGGCCTCCCCCAGCCGGGTCCGCAGCCGCCGCGTCTCGCTCTCGGCGGCGGCGACCCGGGCGGCGGCGTCGGACTTGAGTGTCTCGGTCTCGGCGTTCGTACGGCGCAGGGCCGCCTCGCCGCGCTTCACGTCGCTCAGCGCGCTGCGCAGCTTGCGGCTGAGCACGTCGGCCTCCTTGCGGGCGGCCTCCAGCTCCGTACGCAGCCGTTCGGTCTCGCTCTTCGTCTGCTCGCGCGCGTGCGCGAGCTCCCCGCGCAGCCGTTCCAGCTCGCGCTGGGCGGCCTCGTCGGCCCGCTCGGCGTCCGCCCGCAGGGCCTCCTCGCCCGCGGCGGCCACCAGCTTGACCCAGCCGACGGGGCGCAGGACGTACGCCGCGGCCGCCACGTCGAGGGGGTCGGCGGCGGCCGGCGGAGACCCGGACTCCAGGGCGCGGGCGAGCTCGGGCTGCGCCTCGCGCAGCCGCTCGCCGATGCGCCGGCGGAACTCCGGGTCGCCCTCCAGCGCCGCCGCCATCGCGTTGCCCGCGAACTTGGCGCGCCGGGACGGCGTGAACCGGGCGTACTGCCTCAGCTGGGACGGGAGCTCGGCGACGGTGAGCCCGCCGAAGGCGTCCGAGACCAGTGCGACGACCTTGTGCCGTACGCCTTCGGGCAGCGGGCGGTCGAGCACCTCGGCGGCGTCCCCGGCCGAGCCGGCCGGTTCACCGCCGCTTGCATGCTCCACAATCCGTCACCCCACTACTCTCGGGCCGGTCCTCTCAGGAGCCGGCGCCCGGCCTGTCCACCAGTTCGATCTGGTCCACCGCGTTGCACCAGCGGCAGCGCACGGACTCGATGGTCTCACTGACCACCTCGCGTTCCTCGACCTTCGGCTCTCCGGCCAGGTCGAGATGGACGTACTCGATCACCTTCGACGAGCGGGTCACATCGAAACGGGTGAGGTTGCCGCACAGGGCGCAGCGCCACCGGGTCTCGGCAGTCGGCAGGGGAACCGTCGTCATCGTGCGTCCACGTCCTCTTTCATCGTGCCTACTGCCCGTAACCCTACGGCCTCACGCGTACCCCGTGCGGCGGACCGTCCACGCTCCGGGACGGGGCCCGGCGAGGCGCTCTGTCCTGGCCAGTCCTGTTACGGGATGATCTGGCCATGATCAATTGGCGGGAAGCGGCCCGGGGACCCGTGGTGACGTACGGCGCGATCGGCCTCTGCTGTCTGATCTTCGTCATCGGCCCCCTGTCCGGACTCAATCCGGTCTACGGCACGGGCGACTTCCTCCTCGCCGCGCAGAGCGGATACTTCGAGCGCTGGGGCGTGATCCCGGACGAGCTGCTGAGCGGCGACCCGTCCCTGCTCACGACCCCGCTCACCGCCCTGTTCGTACACGGCAGCTGGCTTCACCTGCTGGGCAACATGCTCTTCCTGTTCGTCTTCGGCGCGATGGCCGAGGAGCGCATGGGCCGCGTCCAGTTCGCCCTGTTCTACGTGGGCTGCGGGTACCTCGCACTAGTCACCTACGCCGTGGTCCACGCCGACTCGGAGCAGACGCTGGTGGGGGCTTCGGGCGCGATCTCGGCGGTGCTGGGCGCCTTCCTCTACCTCTTCCCCAGGGCGCGGGTCACGAGCCTGTTCCCCTTCCTCTTCTTCCTCCCGCTGCGCTTCCCCGCCTGGCTCGTCCTGATCTTCTGGTTCGCCCTCCAGTGGGTGGCGGCGCAGCGCGCGGGACCGGGCCCGGGGGTGGCCTATCTCGCGCACGTGGCGGGGTTCTGCGCGGGCTTCCTCTACGCCTGGGGGCGTAGTCGGCGTACGGATAGAGTGAGGTCATCAGCGCCGGCCACCGAGGGAGAAAGCCAACCGTGATCACCGCGATCGTGCTCATCAAGACCAGCGTGGACCGGATCCCCGAGATCGCCGAGTCGATCGCCGCGCTGGACAGCGTCAGCGAGGTCTTCTCGGTCACCGGTACGTACGACCTGATCGCCATGGTGCGGGTGGCCAGGCACGACGATCTGGCCGATGTCATCCCCGGCCGGATCAGCAAGATCCCCGGCGTCGAGGGCACCGACACCCATGTCGCGTTCCGTACGTACTCGCAGCACGACCTGGAAGCGGCCTTCGCGATCGGCCTCGACGCGTAGCAGCCGCCGACGCGGGCGCCCGGCCGCGGCGGCGGGCTTCTCACCGATGCGACCGGGCGGGAGCCCGCGGACGGTCCTGCCGCGGGCCGGGAGCTGTCAGACCGCCGGGACGCAGCGGCCTTCCTCGGTGCGGTAGTTCCACTTCGCGCCGTCCCGGACGAGCTCCCCGACCGCGCCGATGAACCGCTCGACGTGCTCGTCGGGCGTACCGGCGCCGAAGCTCACGCGGATCGCGTTCAGCGAGCGCTCGCCCGGCTCGGCCTCCGGCGCGCCGCACTCGCCCGGGTCCTGCGGGTCGCTGCCGAGCAGCGTGCGGACCAGCGGGTGGGCGCAGAACAGGCCGTCCCGTACGCCGATCCCGTACTCGGCGGACAGCGCGGCGGCGAAGTGCGAGCTGTTCCAGCCGTCGACGACGAAGGAGATGACGCCGACGCGCGGGGCGTCGTCACCGAAGAGGGAGAGCACCCGCACGGCGTCGACGTCGGCCAGGCCCTCCAGCACCTTCGTCACGAGCCGCTGCTCGCGCTCCACGAGCGAGTCGAAGCCGGCCTCCGTCAGGGCCTTGCAGGCGGAGGCGATGGAGTACACGCCGATGACGTTGGGCGAACCGGCCTCGTGCCGGGCGGCCGTGGTGTGCCACTCGACGTCCACGCCGCCGTCGGCGCGGCGGGCCACCTTGCGGGAGGCGCCGCCGCCGGCGAGGTACGGCTCGGCGCTCTGGAGCCAGTCGGCGCGGCCCGCGAGCACGCCCGAGCCGAACGGGGCGTACAGCTTGTGCCCGGAGAAGGCGACCCAGTCGACGTCCAGCTCGGCGATGTCCAGCGGGTGGTGGGGCGCGAGCTGCGCGGCGTCGAGCACGATGCGCGCGCCGTGGGCGTGGGCGGCCGCGGCGAGTTCCTTCACGGGCCACAGCTCACCGGTGACGTTCGACGCGCCGGTGACGCACACCAGGGCCGGGCCGTAGGGGTCGCGGGCGGCCAGCGCGCGCTCCAGGGTCTCGACGGCCTGGGCCGGAGTCCGGGGCGCGTTCAGGAAGTTGACCCGCGCGTCGCGCCAGGGCAGGAGCGAGGCGTGGTGCTCGGTCTCGAAGACGAACACCTGGCAGTCGGCGGGCAGGGCCGCCGCCAGCAGGTTCAGCGAGTCGGTCGTGGAGCGGGTGAAGACGACCTGGTCGCTGTCGCGGCAGCCGAGGAACTCGGCGACGGTGGCACGGCTGTTCTCGAACAGGTCCGTCGACAGCTGCGAGAGGTATCCGGCGCCGCGGTGCACGCTGCCGTAGTACGGGGCGTACGCCGCCACGTCGTCCCACACACGCTGGAGGGCCGGGGCGCTGGCGGCGTAGTCGAGGGCGGCGTAGGTGACCTCACCGCCGGTCACGAGCGGCACGCGGACATCCCGCCCGAGAACGGGCAGCGGAGTACAAAGCGACTGGTCGGCGGCAGCGGTGGAGACAGACATGGCGAACTCCCGAAGAAGGCAGGCGAATTCCTCGCGCCGGCGGGTACGCGGCAGCGCTGGAGGAGAAAAGAAAGAGGGGTGTGCGAAGAAGGGGCGACAGGCCCTATCGCATTCGCTTGCTCACAAGAGGCTCCCTGAGAACCAGGACCCCAAGTCTTCGAGGGGTCCGCGCTTGCCGTGGACCTTTCTGTCCACGACCTGGTCTTCACCCGGGGCACCCCGCCACGGACGGAGGGTTGCCGGACAGCAAGCCGGGGCCAAAACGCTGTCACTCATGACCTGCCAAGCATCCTGCCACACGATCAAGAAGACGCAAGGCGCAGTCCAGACTCTGGACCACGCCTCGCGTCACACTCACCCGCCGCTCAGCTGTTGCTGGCCGCCACCCAGCGCTCGAGGGCGGCACGCGCCGCGCCCGAGTCGATCGACTCGGCCGCCTTGGCGATCCCGGCCGCGAGCTGCTCCTCCAGGGACGCGCCGGACGGGTCCAGGGCGACCAGCGCCGCCGCCGTGTTCAGCAGCACCGCGTCCCGCACCGGCCCGGTCTCGCCGGCCAGGAGCCGCCGGGCGACATCCGCGTTGTACGACGCGTCCGCGCCGCGCAGCGCTTCGACGGGCACGATCTCCAGGCCCACGTCACGCGGGTCGAAGGCATGCTCCGTGACCGCTCCGTCCCGTACGGCCCACACCCGCGAGGTCGCCGTCGTCGTCAGCTCGTCGAGGCCGTCGTCGCCGCGGAAGACCAGCGCGGAATTCCCCCGTTCGGCGAGCACACCCGCCACGATGGGGGCCATCCGGGCGTCCGCGACACCGACCGCCTGCGCCTTCACCCGCGCCGGGTTCGTCAGCGGGCCGAGGATGTTGAACGTCGTCTGCGCGCCCAGTTCCTTGCGTGCCTTCGCGGCGTACCGCAGAGCGGGGTGGAACTTCACCGCGAAGCAGAAGGTGATGCCGGCTTCCTCCGCCACCTCGGCGACACGCCGGGGCGTCAGCTCCAGGTTGACGCCCAGCTTCTCCAGGACGTCCGAGGCGCCGCTCGCGGACGAGGCGGCCCGGTTGCCGTGCTTGACGACTTTGGCGCCGGTTCCGGCGACGACGATCGCGGACATCGTGGAGATGTTGACCGTCTTGGCCAGGTCACCGCCCGTGCCGACGATGTCGACCGTACGGCCGGGCACCTCGATGGTGTTGGCGTGCGCGTACATGGCCCGGACGAGGCCGGTGACCTCGCCGACCGTCTCGCCCTTGGCGCGCAAAGCGACGGCGAAGCCGGCGATCTGGGCGTCGGTCGCCTCGCCGCTCATGATCTGGTCCATGGCCCAGGCCGTGTCGTCGGCGGAGAGGTCCTTGCCGCGCAGCAGGGCGTTCAGGACACCCGGCCAGGAGCCGGCCGCCACGCTGTCGCCGCCAACCGGGGTCACCACGTTCATGGTCCGCTCCAGGGTCCACAGCCAGTAAGGATGGTTCCACCCTATCCAGCCGGGCGGACAGCGAAGAGCCCCGTCCGGCGAATGGACGGGGCTCCTGCTGTGGCGACCTTGTCAGGCCGGAGATCAGAGATCAGTGGTGGCCGTGGCCGCTGGTGATCTCCTTGTACTCGTCGGCGGTCGGCTTGGGGATCTGGTTCCCCTCGCCGTAGTAGCCCTTGCTCAGCTTGGCCCTGAGCTTCTGGCCGCGCGTCACCTTGCGCTCGACACCGTTCTCGTCGACCGACGGACCGATCTCGGCCGGCGCGTACTGCTCGTGTGCCGTGAGGCTGTGCAGCTGCTCCTGGTTGAGCGGCTCGTGGACCTCGACGAACTCACCGTGCGGCAGGCGCTTGATGATGCCGGACTCGCGTCCGTGCAGCACCTTGTCCTTGTCGCGACGCTGAAGGCCGAGGCAGATGCGCCGGGTGATGATGAACGCCAGGACCGGTCCCACGAAGTAGGAGATCCGCACGAACCACGTGATCGAGTTGATCGACAGGTGGAAGTGGGTGGCGAAGATGTCGTTGCCGCCACCGAGCAGCATGATCACGTAGCCGGTGACCCAGGCGACGCCGAGCGCGGTCCGGGTCGGCGCGTTGCGCGGGCGGTCCAGGATGTGGTGCTCGCGCTTGTCGCCGGTGACCCACGACTCGATGAACGGGTAGACCGCCAGCGCCACGAGCACCAGACCGAAGACCACCAGCGGGATGAACACACCCAGGGCGAGCGTGTGGCCCCACAGGTTGATCTCCCAGCCCGGCATCACACGGACGAGTCCCTCGGCGAAGCCCATGTACCAGTCGGGCTGGGCGCCGGTGGACACCTGGTCCGGACGGTACGGGCCGAGCGCCCAGACCGGGTTGATCGTGAACAGTCCCGCGATGGCCGCGATGACACCGAAGACCAGGAAGAAGAAGCCTCCGGCCTTGGCCATGTAGACCGGCAGCAGCGGCATGCCGACGACGTTCTTGTTCGTACGGCCGGGACCCGCGAACTGCGTGTGCTTGTGGTAGAAGACCAGGATCAGGTGGGCCACCACGAGGCCGAGCATGATGCCCGGCAGCAGCAGGATGTGGATCGAGTAGAACCGCGCCACCATGTCGTGGCCGGGGAACTCGCCGCCGAACAGGAAGAACGAGATGTACGTGCCGACGACGGGCGTCGCCAGGATCGCGCCCTGCGTGAAGCGGACACCGGTGCCGGAGAGCAGGTCGTCCGGGAGCGAGTAGCCGGTGAAACCGGTGAACATGCCCAGGACGAACAGCAGGAAGCCGAACAGCCAGTTGATCTCGCGCGGCTTGCGGAACGCGCCCGTGAAGAACACGCGCATCATGTGCACGAACATCGCCGCGAGGAAGATCAGCGCGGCCCAGTGGTGGATCTGCCGGATGAGCAGACCGCCACGGACGTCGAAGCTGATCTCCAGGGTCGACGCGTAGGCCTCCGTCATCCGGATGCCCTGCATCGGCACGTACGAGCCGTGGTACACGACCTCGTTCATGCTCGGGTGGAAGAACAGCGTCAGGTACACACCCGTGAGGATGATGATGATGAAGCTGTAGAGCGCGATCTCACCGAGCATGAAGGACCAGTGGTCCGGGAAGATCTTGCGCATGTTGGCCTTGGCGAGGCTGTAGATCCCCAGCCGGCCGTCCGCCCAGTCGGCTACCCGCTCACCGGCGGGTGCCTTGCGCTTGTCGTCGGTCACGGTGCTCATCCGCGCTCCCAGAAACTAGGACCGACGGGCTCTTCGAAGTCGCTGAGCGCCTCGAGGAATCCTTCGTCATTCACACCGATCCGCAGCTGCGGGAGGGCGTGACCGGCCGGGCCGAAGATGACGCGGGCACCGTCGGAGAGGTCGAAGGTGGACTGGTGGCACGGGCAGAGCACGTGATGCGTCTGCTGCTCGTACAGGCTGATCGGGCATCCGACGTGGGTGCAGATCTTCGAGAACGCCACGATGCCCTCGTGGGACCAGTCGAGTTCGCGCTTGTCCTTGATGTCCTGCGGCTGGAGCCGGACGATCATCAGGGCGGCCTTGGCGATCTCGTTGTTGAACTCGTGGTTGTCCTCTTCCAGGCCCTGCGGCTTGGCGAAGGTCAGCGAACCGACCGCGACGTCCTCGGGACGCAGCGGCTCGTTCGTGTTCATGTTGATGAGCTGCTTGCCCTTGCCCCACAGCGTGTGGCGCAGCTTGTCCTCGGGCAGCGGGCCCAGGTCGCGCAGCAGGACCACACCGGAGAGCGGCACCATGGCCAGCGCGCCGAACATCGTGGTGCGGATCAGCTTGCGGCGGCCGATCGCGGACTCCTCGGCGCCGGCCTTGAAGTCGGCCATGACCTTGGCCTTGACCTCGGGCTCGGCCGAGATGGCGTGCCGGTCGTCGGCGACCTCCACGTCGGACATCAGGGTGCGGGCCCAGTGGACCGCGCCCGCGCCGATGCAGAAGAGCGCGAGACCGAGGGTCACGCCCAGCGAGAGGTTCAGCGCACTGACGTGGCCGAGCGGCCAGACGTACACGATCTTCTCGACGGGGAACGCCACGAACGAGGCGATGAAGCCGATCGTCGACAGCATCGACAGCGTGAACAGCAGGGCGACCGTGCGCTCGGAGCGCTTGGCGGCCCGCTCGTCGATGTCCTGGATACGCGGCTTGTGGGGCGGCAGCCCCGGGTCCGCGAACGGGTCTTCCGCCACGGCTACCGCGCCGTGCGCGGTGTCCTGCTCACTGGGCAGGTTCTTCTCTGGAATCTCTTGGCTACTCATGACTTCTTGGCCTTAGCGGTGTGGGCCGCGACCCAGACGGCGACGGCGATCAGCGAACCCAGACCGAAGATCCAGCCGAACAGACCCTCGCTGACGGGGCCGAGGCCGCCCAGCGCGAAGCCTCCCGGCGTCTCCGTCTCCTCGCCGTTCACCGTCTTGACGTACGCGATGATGTCCTTCTTCTGCTGCTCCGGCATCGTGGTGTCGGGGAAGGACGGCATGTTCTGCGGGCCGGTCTGCATGGCCTCGTAGAGGTGCTTCGGGCTCACATCTTCGAGACTCGGGGCGTACTTGCCGTTCGTCAGGGCACCGCCCTCGCCCGTGAAGTTGTGGCACTGGGCGCAGTTGGTACGGAACAGGTCGCCACCCTTGGCGATGTCCGCACCCTCAGGGTTGTACTGCTCCTCGGTCGGCGTGATCGGGCCGGCGCCGAGGGAAGCGATGTACGCGGCGAGCTGGTCGATCTCGGCCTGCGAGTAGATCTTCTTCTTCTCCGGCACCTGGGCGCCGGGCTGCTGCGCCGGCATACGGCCGGTGCCGACCTGGAAGTCCACTGCGGCCGAGCCGACGCCCACGAGGGACGGACCGTCCGAGCCGCCCTGACCGCCGGTGCCGTGGCAGCTGGAGCAGCCAGTGGCGTAGAGCTTCTTGCCCTCCTCGATGGCGAGGGACTGGGCGGTTTCTTCGGCCTGGGCCTTGCCCGCGGGCGCGAACGCGGCGTACAGCCCCCCGGTGGCCGCCAGCGCGAGGAGTAGTACGACGACCGCCGCCAGCGGATGGCGTCGTCGTGCGGAGAGCTTTTTCACGGATTACCCCGGTGTCAGGATCTTCTGCGTCGATGGAGCTGGATGTGGGCCGGGTTTCGGACCCGACCTACTTGATCATGTAGATCGTGGCGAAGAGGCCGATCCAGACGACATCGACGAAGTGCCAGTAGTAGGACACGACGATGGCGGCGGTTGCCTGCTCGTGGGTGAATCTCTTGGCCGCGTATGTACGGCCGAGGACCAGCAGGAAGGCGATGAGTCCGCCCGTCACATGCAGTCCGTGGAAGCCGGTCGTCAGGTAGAACACCGAGCCGTACGGGTCGGACGAGAGCGAGAGGCCCGCGTCCTTCACCAGCTCGGTGTACTCGAGGACCTGGCCTCCGATGAAGATCGCACCCATCACGAACGTGATGATGAACCACGCCCGGAGCTTCTTCACGTCCCCGCGCTCGGCGGCGAAGACGCCGAGCTGGCAGGTGAGGGAGGAGAGCACCAGGATGGTGGTGTTCGTCGCCGAGAACGGGAAGTTCAGGTGTTCCGCCTGCTGCTTCCAGAACTCGGGACCCGTCACCGATCGCAGGGTGAAGTACATCGCGAATAGGGCCGCGAAGAACATCAGCTCGGAACTCAGCCAGATGATGGTTCCGACGCTGGTGAGGTTCGGTCGATTGACCGACGGGTGCGCGTGCCCGGTATCTACTGTCGTTGCTGTCGCCACGACCGACATTATGTCGGTCGCTTATCCCGCCCTCACTCCCGGGGGTGCCATTCGGTGTGTCCATGCTCTGGGAAGGCCCTGTGACCTGAGCCGAACGGCCCATCGGAGGTACCTTCGAAGGCAGATACGAACGCCTGCTGAGCGGCTGTCGGACGGAGTAGCATCCGCGCATCGGTTCCTGATCCAACACCGAGCCTCCGAGGGCTCCTCGATGCATGGAGGAACAATGACCGCCACGGTCCTGGTCTACAGCGACAACGCCAACACCCGCGAACAGGTGCGGCTGGCAGCGGGTCGCAGGCCCGCCGCGGACGTGCCGCCGGTCGAGTTCCTGGAGTGCGCCACGCTGCCTGCCGTCCTCAAGGCGCTGGACGAGGGCGGCGTCGACGTCTGCGTGCTGGACGGCGAGGCGGTGCCCGCGGGCGGCATGGGCGTGTGCCGGCAGATCAAGGACGAGATCTTCAACTGCCCGCCCGTACTGCTGCTGATCGGGCGTCCGCAGGACTCCTGGCTGGCCACCTGGAGCCGCGCGGAGAGCGCTGTCACTCTTCCGGTCGATCCGGTCGAGTTCGCGGACGCCCTGGCGGCGCTGCTGCGGGGAAGGCTCGCCGTCGAGGCGTGACACCCGCGCGGGGCCCCGTCAGACCTCCGGCCGCAGTCTGGCCGCGTCGACGGGGCTTCCGCCCTCCCCGAGGCCGGCCAGCAGTGCGCTGCCCTTGCGCCACTTGTCCCAGGGGACGTTCCAGTCGCCGAAGCCGTTGCCGAACGGGTCCATGGTGTTGCCGGCGCTGTTGACGACCTTGACGATGTCGCCCTCACGGACGGTCTTGAAGAACCAGGCGGCATTGGACGTGCTCATGCCGGTGCAGCCGTGGCTGACGTTGGCGGAGCCCTGCGAGCCGACCGACCAGGGCGCGGCATGGACGTACTCGCCGCTCCAGGTGACGCGTGTCGCGTAGTAGACGGGCAGGTCGTACGAGTCGGCCGTGCCCTCCGCGATGCCGACGGTCGTACCGCGCATCCGTACGAAGTACTCCTTGCCCAGTACGACCTTGACGCCGTTGCGGGTGGAGAAGCCCGGCTTGCCGGTGGTCACCGGAATGGTGTTGATCACCTTTCCGTTGCGCAGGACCGTCATCTGGTGGGAGCCGGCGTCCGTGATGGCCTCGATGCGGTCCCCGGTGGACAGCCGCAGCGGCTTCGCCGGGCCGCCGTAGAGCCGGTCGGCCACCTTGATGCCCTCCAGGGTGCTCCGCACCGTGATCCGGGCGTTGGCGGGCCAGTACTCCTTCGGACGGAAGTGCAGCTTCTTGTCGTCCACCCAGTGCCAGGAACCCTGCACCGCGGGCTCGGAGCGTACCTTCAGGGCGCGCTCGACGACCGCTCTGGCCGCCTCCCCCTTGACGGGGACGCTGAGTTCGGCGGTGACCGGCTGGCCGACGCCGTACGTGCCCGCCTTGGGGCCGAAGGTGACCATCAGGCGCTTCCGCGGGGGGACCGAGGTCTCGAAGGTGAGGGTGCGCGCACCGGGCGCGCCGTCCTCGTCCTCGGTGGCGACCTTGACCGTGTAGCGCGCTCCGGCCGCCAGCGGGGCGGTGCTGTGCCACCGTGAGCCGTCGGCGGAGAGCTCGCCCGCCAGGTAGCGCCCTGCGGCGTCGGAGGCCGTCACGTCCGTGATCCGGCCGTCCTTGTTCCTGGCGGTGATCTCCAAGGGCTTCTCGGGGTCCGCCTTGGACGTGCCGGTGGCCGCGTTGAAGGAGACCTGGTCCGCCGCGTCGTACGGCGCCGCGGACAGCGGATGGCCGTCACCGGACCCGCTGCACGCCGTCCCGGCTGCCGCGAGGGACGCGATCAGCAGGGAGCAGCTCAGAACCGTCCGGAGTCGAGGTGAATGGGTCATGATCACACATTAAGAACATTTCACGTGTACGGCGCGCCGAGAGATGCCAAACGAGGGGCCCGCCCACCTGATGTGCAGGTGAACGGGCCCCTCGGGCGTGTCGCGGGTGCTTCTACTGGTTCTGGCTCTCGCCGCGGTAGTACTCGAAGACCCAGCCGAAGAGGCCGATCAGGAGCAGGGGAACGGAGAAGAACACCAGCCACCAGCCCATGGCGACGCCCAGGAAGGCGAAGGCGCCACCGAGGGCGAGCGAGAGCGGCTGCCAGCTGTGCGGGGAGAAGAAGCCGACGTCGCCGGCCTCGTCCGCCACATCGGCCTCTTTGTTGTCCTGAGCCATGGCGTCCACACGCTTGGCCGTGAAGGCCAGGTAGTAGCCGATCATGATGCTCAGGCCGAAGGCCAGGAAGAGCGCCGTGGTTCCGGCCGGCTCCTTCGACCACACGCCATAGACGATTGCCATGGCGAGGATGAAGATGCTCAACCAGATGAACATCTTGCCCTGGATCTTCACTTGCCGACCTCCTTGCCGCCGAACAGCGCGGTGTCCTTCTGTCCGTGGTTCTCGAGCTGTTCGAGAGCGGCGATCTCAGGGTGGTGCAGGTCGAACGCCGGGGATTCGGAACGAATACGCGGCAGGGTGAGGAAGTTGTGCCGCGGTGGCGGGCAGGACGTCGCCCACTCCAGCGAACGGCCGTAGCCCCAGGGGTCGTCGACCTCGACCTTCTTGCCGTACTTCGCGGTCTTCCAGACGTTGTAGAAGAACGGGAGCATCGACAGGCCCAGCAGGAACGAGGCGATCGTGGAGATCGTGTTCAGCAGGGTGAAGCCGTCGGCGGCGAGGTAGTCCGCGTAACGACGCGGCATGCCCTCGGCGCCCAGCCAGTGCTGCACCAGGAACGTGCCGTGGAAGCCCACGAACAGCGTCCAGAAGGTGATCTTGCCGAGGCGCTCGTCCAGCATCTTGCCGGTGAACTTCGGCCACCAGAAGTGGAATCCGGAGAACATCGCGAAGACCACGGTGCCGAAGATGACGTAGTGGAAGTGCGCGACGACGAAGTACGAGTCGGAGACGTGGAAGTCCATCGGGGGCGAGGCCAGGATGACGCCGGTCAGACCACCGAAGGTGAAGGTGATCAGGAAGCCGACGGCCCAGAGCATCGGGGTCTCGAAGGACAGCGAGCCCTTCCACATGGTGCCGATCCAGTTGAAGAACTTCACACCGGTCGGTACCGCGATCAGGAAGGTCATGAACGAGAAGAACGGCAAGAGCACGCCGCCCGTGACGTACATGTGGTGCGCCCACACCGTGACCGAGAGGCCGGCGATGGCGATCGTCGCGCCGATCAGGCCGATGTAGCCGAACATCGGCTTGCGGCTGAAGACCGGGATGACCTCGGAGATGATTCCGAAGAACGGCAGCGCGATGATGTACACCTCTGGGTGTCCGAAGAACCAGAAGAGGTGCTGCCACAGAAGCGATCCGCCGTTGGCCGCGTCGAAGATGTGCGCACCGAACTTGCGGTCCGCCTCCAGCGCGAAGAGAGCCGCGGCGAGCACCGGGAAGGCGAGCAGGACCAGCACACCGGTCAGCAGCACGTTCCAGGTGAAGATCGGCATCCGGAACATCGTCATGCCGGGCGCGCGCATGCAGATGATCGTGGTGATGAAGTTGACCGAGCCGAGGATCGTGCCGAAGCCGGAGAAGGCCAGACCCATGATCCACATGTCGGCGCCGACACCCGGCGACCGGACCGCGTCCGACAGCGGGGCGTAGGCGAACCAGCCGAAGTCGGCCGCACCCTGCGGGGTGAGGAAGCCGGCCACCGCGATGATCGAGCCGAAGAGGTAGAGCCAGTACGCGAACATGTTCAGCCGCGGGAACGCCACGTCGGGCGCGCCGATCTGAAGCGGCATGATCCAGTTCGCGAATCCGGCGAACAGCGGCGTCGCGAACATCAGCAGCATGATCGTGCCGTGCATCGTGAACGCCTGGTTGAACTGCTCGTTCGACATGATCTGCGTGCCGGGACGGGCCAGTTCGGCGCGCATGAAGAGCGCCATCACGCCGCCGACGCAGAAGAACACGAACGACGTGATCAGGTAGAGCGAGCCGATGGTCTTGTGGTCAGTGGTGGTCAGCCACTTGATGACGACATTTCCCGGCTGCTTGCGCCGTACCGGCAGTTCGTTCTCGTAGGACGAGCCGTCTGCCGCCGCGGCACCCTTGGGTTCGTTGAGGATGCTCACAGTTTGTTCGTCTCCGCATTCCTGGCCGGGTCGGTCTGCTCGATACCGGACGGGATGTAGCCGGTCTGGCCCTTCTCCGCCAGCTCCTTGAGGTGCTGCTGGTACCGCTCCGGGGAGACGACCTTCACGTTGAAGAGCATCCGGGAGTGGTCGACACCGCAGAGCTCGGCGCACTTGCCCCGGAAGGTGCCCTCACGCGTGGGGGTCACCTCGAAGGCGTTGGTGTGGCCCGGGATGACGTCCAGCTTCATGAGGAACGGCACCACCCAGAAGGAGTGGATGACGTCGCGCGAGGTCAGGACGAAGCGGACCTTCTCGCCCTTCGGCAGCCACAGGGTCGGACCCGGGTTGCCGTTCTGCGGGTTCCGCTCGCCCGGAGTGCCGACCGCGTAGACGCCTTCGGCACCCGCGGGGAACTCGTCGACGTAGCGCTTCGGGATGGCGTTGAGCTGCTTGGGCAGCTTCGTGCCCGTGGCGGCGTCGCCGTCCACGTTCTCGACGTAGTTGAAGCCCCAGCTCCACTGGAAGCCGACCACGTTGACGGTGTGGGCCGGCTTGTCCTCGAGCGCGAGGAGCTTCGACTCGTCGCGCGCGGTGAAGTAGAAGAGGACCGAGACGATGATGAGCGGGACCACGGTGTACAGCGCCTCGATGGGCATGTTGTACCGGGTCTGCGGAGGTACTTCTACCTTGGTGCGGCTACGCCGGTGGAAGAAGACGCTCCACAGAATCAGTCCCCACACCAGGACGCCCGTGACGAGCGCTGCCGCCCACGAGCCCTGCCAGAGGGACAGAATAATGGGAGCCTCTTCGGTGACCGGGGTAGGCATCCCGAGGCGGGGGAAGTCTTCCCATGTGTACGAGCAACCAGAGGCGGTCGCCAGGACCACGCCCGCGGTCAGCACCTGGAGCAGCTTCCGCCGCATCGGGCGCCGCGACGAGCGGTCGGAGCCGTTGGGACTCACGTAGCGCCTTCCCGAGAGTCTCGCCCGCGCGGTTGGTTGCGGCCGTCTCGCTGGTCGGTCGCCGGCCCTGACGCGGGCAGGGGTTTGGATGTTTATGCGGACCAAACCCTACTGGACGCCATTTGGGGTCGCGCGGGGAGGGTGCCCAACGCGCCGTGCGCCTCCACGAAGGGGTGGCTTCTCGGTGGAATCCCGGCCTCCGCCCGCCATCTGACCGGGCATCCGGCCCCCCGTACGACCGGCCGGCGACGGCCCCTCCCCGGTAGCGGGGCGCGGACCCGCGGGGCCAAGGATTAGCGTGGCGGTGTGCCCTACTTCGACGCCGCGTCCTCCGCCCCGCTGCACCCCGTCGCCCGGCAGGCCCTGCTGGCCTCGCTCGACGAGGGCTGGGCCGACCCGTCCCGCCTCTACCGCGAGGGGCGGCGCGCCCGGATGCTCCTCGACGCGGCCCGCGAGGCGGCCGCGGAGGCCGTGGGCTGCCGCCCCGACGAGCTCGTATTCACCTCTTCGGGCACCCACGCCGTGCACACCGGGATCTCCGGCGCGCTCGCCGCGCGTCGGCGTGTCGGCCGGCACCTGGCCGTCTCGGCCGTGGAGCACTCCTCGGTGCTCCATTCGGCCGCCGCGCACGAGGCCGCGGGCGGCACGACGACACAGGTGGCGGTGGACCGGGCGGGCCGGGTGGACCCGGCGGCGTTCGCCGCGGCGCTGCGGGAGGACACCGCGCTGGCGTGTCTCCAGTCCGCCAACCACGAGGTCGGTACCGAGCAGCCGGTGGCCGAAATCGCACAGCAGTGCCGGGCGGTGGGTGTGCCGCTGCTGGTGGACGCGGCGCAGTCGCTGGGGTGGGGGCCGGTGGAGGGCGACTGGTCGCTGCTCGCGGCAAGTGCGCACAAATGGGGCGGCCCGGCGGGGGTCGGACTGCTAGTGGTGCGCAAGGGGGTGCGGTTCGCCGCCCAAGGACCCGCCGACGAGCGGGAGTCCGGCCGGGCGGCCGGTTTCGAGAACCTGCCGGCGATCGTGGCGGCCGCGGCGTCGCTCCGGGCCGTACGGGCCGGGGTGGCCGGGGAGGCGGAAAAACTGCGGGCACTGGTGGACCGGATCCGGTCCGCGGTGCCGGAGGTCGTACCGGATGTCGAAGTGGTGGGCGATCCGGTGCGCCGGCTGCCGCACGTCGTCACCTTCTCGTGCCTGTACGTCGACGGCGAGGCGCTGCTGCACGAGCTGGACCGGGCCGGTTTCTCCGTATCGTCCGGTTCGTCCTGCACGAGCAGCACGCTCACGCCCAGCCATGTGCTGAAGGCGATGGGGGTGCTGACGGAGGGCAACGTCCGGGTCTCGCTGCCGCCGGGGACGGCGGCGGCGGACGTGGACCGCTTCCTGGAGGTGCTGCCGGGGGCAGTGGCCGGCGTGCGGGAGCGGCTGGGGGCGCCGGTCGCCGCGTCCGGGCCGGCCGGCGTGGAGTCGCTCGTCGTGGACTCGCTCGGCAAGCGGTGTCCGATCCCGGTGATCGAACTGGCCAAGGTGATCGGGGACGTGCCGGTCGGCGGGACGGTGACGGTGCTCTCGGACGACGAGGCGGCGCGGCTGGACATCCCCGCGTGGTGCGGGATGCGGGGACAGGAGTACGTCGGGGAGCGCCCGGCCGAGCGGGGCGTCGCGTACGTGGTGCGGCGCGTGAGCTGACGGAGGCGGAGCCCGGGGCTACGGCCCCCGGCCCCGCTCCTCCACCACCGGAGGGGCCGGGTCCGGTAGTGACGACCGTCCGGCCCGTCCGGCTGCGTGTCCCGGGATCAGGACAGGTGGGCGCGGACCTCTTCCGCCGCCGGGTGGCCGTACGCCTTCGTGAAGCGGTCCATGAAGTTCGCGCGGCGCAGCGTGTACTCCTGCGTGCCCAGCGTCTCGATCACCAGCGTCGCCAGCATGCACCCGATCTGCGCGGCGCGCTCCAGGCCGACGCCCCAGGCCAGACCGGACAGGAAGCCCGCACGGAAGGCGTCGCCCACGCCGGTCGGGTCGACCTTGCCCTCCTCCTCGGGACAGCCGACGACCACCGGCTCGTCCCCGACGCGCTCGATGCGTACACCGCGCGACCCGAGCGTCGTGACGCGGTGTCCGACCCTGCCGAGGATCTCCTCGTCGGTCCAGCCGGTCTTGGACTCGATGAGGCCCTTCTCGTACTCATTGGAGAAGAGGTACGTCGCGCCGTCGAGCAGCGTGCGGATGTCCTCCCCCGACATGCGGGCGATCTGCTGCGAGAAGTCCGCCGCGAACGGGATCGAGCGCGTCTTGCACTCCTCCGTGTGGCGCAGCATCGCCTCGGGGTCGTCCGCGCCGATCAGGACGAGGTCCAGTCCGCCGACGCGCTCGGCGACCGCCTGGAGCTCGATCTGGCGGGCCTCGCTCATCGCGCCCGTGTAGAAGGAGCCGATCTGGTTGTGGTCGGCGTCGGTCGTGCACACGAAGCGGGCGGTGTGCAGGACCTCGGAGATGCGCACCGAGCCGGTGTCCACGCCGTGCCGGTCGAGCCACGCGCGGTACTCGTCGAAGTCCGAGCCGGCGGCGCCGACCAGGATCGGGGCCGTGCCAAGCTGGCCCATGCCGAAGCAGATGTTGGCGCCGACACCGCCCCGGCGTACGTCGAGGTTGTCGACCAGGAAGGAGAGGGAGACCGTGTGCAGCTGATCCGCGACCAACTGGTCGGCGAACCGGCCGGGGAAGGTCATGAGGTGGTCGGTGGCGATGGAGCCGGTGACTGCGATACGCACGACGAGGACGCTCCTGCGGGCGGTGAGTGAGGACAGTCCACGCTACCCGGTCGTAGCCCTCTCGCACTAAGCGGCAAAACTACCCGATAGTAGGGCTTTTTTCGTGACGTCCCAGCTGCCTACGGTGCCAGCATCAGGGGCCGCGGCGTGGCGGTCCCCAGAGCCTCGGGAGCATCCCGCATGCAGAAGCACAGCGTTACGTCGTCCGCCCGGCGCGATCAGGACGGGGGCCTGGAGGAACTGCGCGGGGACTGCGCCCGCATGGTCCCGCACTGGGCCGTGCCCGTCGCGGCCGCGCCCGCTCCTGTTCCGGCCTCGCTCATCCACGGCATCACGGTGCCGCCCGCGTCGGCCCGCATGGTGGGCGGGATGTCCGAGTACGGGGGCTGACGCCGGCTCCTGGGCCGCCCGGGGGAAGCGCGGGGGGAACCGCGCGCTCCCCCGTTCCGTCCCACCTGTGTCTCCCCGTGGAGCGGGTACGACATAGGGCACAGGACGGCGAGCAGCCGAAGGAGCGATGCGGTGAGCACCGAGCGACCGGAAGAGGACGCGGGCGTCCCCAGGCGGCGTTCCCCGCTGGTGGCCGCCTCAGTGGCCGCGGCGGTGCTGCTGGCCGGGGGCGGCGGCGCGTACTGGGCGTCGACCGCCTCGGGCGGCGGCAGCGGTACGGGCAGCGGCGCGGGGGCGGGGGCGGGCGACGGCAGTCCGCCGCCGCTGAACCTCGACGCCCACACGGACGGCGACGCGCCGGGCGTCGCGCCCGGCGAGCCCGACCCCAACGGCGGGGTGACGTACCGCGCCGAGGGAAAGCTGCCCCAGGGGCCCCGCTCGGCCCACGTGTACAGGGCGTCGGGCACCGTCACCGCGGCCGAGGTGGCACGGCTGGCCGAGGCCCTCGGCGTACCGGGCAAGCCGCGCGCCGAGGGCGAGGTCTGGAAGGCCGGCGGTACCAAGGACGGCTCGGGGCCGGTGCTCCAGGTCAACAAGCAGGCGCCGGGCACGTGGACGTTCGCGAAGTACGGACCGCACGGCGGCGACAACTGCGCCAAGCCCGACACGTGCCCGGGCACCTCGCACCAGCCCGGCGGGGAGGGGCCCGCGGTGAGCGAGAAGGCCGCGAAAGAGGCCGCCGCGCCCGTGCTCAAGGCGCTGCGGCAGGACGACGCCGCGCTGGACGCCCGCCAGCTGATGGGCGCGGTACGGGTGGTGAACGCCGACCCGGAGGTGGGCGGGCTGCCGACGTACGGCTGGGCGACCGGTATCCAGATCGGCCCGGACGGTGAACCGGTCGGTGGCAGTGGCCGGTTGAAGAGCCTGACCAAGGGTGCCGAGTATCCGGTGATCAGCGCGCAGGAGACGCTGAAGGAGCTGAACAAGTCCGGTCAGGGCGCCGGCAGGACCGGGATCGGCGGTTGCGCCACGCCCGTACCGCACGGCGACGGGAGCGGCGCGGGCGACGAGGACGCATCGCCCTGCGAGCCGGGCGCGCGGCCACCGGCCGCGCCGGAGCCCGTGACCGTGGGCGGGGCGGTCTTCGGACTGGCCGCGCAGTACGTCGACGGGCGCCAGGCCCTCGTACCGTCGTGGCTCTTCGAGGTGAAGCCCGGCGGCGGCGCGCAGCCGTTCACCATCACGCACCCCGCCGTGGATCCCGACCACCTGGCGAAGCCGCCCGCCTCGCCGGCTCCGTCCGAGAGCGGCGAGCCCCCGGCGGAGCCGCGGCAGGTCACGTCGTACGGCGCTGACGGACGCCGGCTCACCCTGCACTTCTGGGGCGGCGTGTGCAGCGAGTACGCCGCGAAGGCGAGCGAGAAGAACGGGACGGTGGAGGTGGAGATCACCGAGAGCAACCCGGATCCCGGGCGGGTCTGCATCATGGTCGCCAAGGAGCTGAAGGAGACGGTGACGCTCGACAAGCCGCTGGACGGCCGCAAGGTCGTCGACGCGCGGAGCGGCGAGACGGTGCCGCGCGTGTAGGTCCCCCGGGTACGCCGGAAGGCGGCTGCCCCCGTTCGGGGCCGCCGCCTTCTCATACGCGGTTCAGGTCTAGCTGAACGAGTCGCCGCAGGCGCAGGAGCCCGTGGCGTTCGGGTTGTCGATCGTGAAGCCCTGCTTCTCGATGGTGTCGACGAAGTCGATGGAGGCACCGCCCAGGTACGGGGCGCTCATGCGGTCGGTGACGACCTTCACACCGTCGAAGTCCTTGACGACGTCGCCGTCGAGCGAGCGCTCGTCGAAGAAGAGCTGGTACCGCAGGCCGGAGCAGCCACCGGGCTGGACGGCGACGCGCAAGGCGAGGTCCTCCCGGCCTTCCTGGTCCAGCAGGGCCTTGACCTTGGAGGCGGCGGCGTCGGACAGGAGAATGCCGTCGCTCACGGTGGTCTTGTCGTCCTGAACGGACATCTACATCTCTCCCGGGTTGTACGGACTGCTTGCCGACGTTTGCAACCGGCGCGGCCGCGGATTCATTCCGGACCTGAGCGCTTGTCTTCTCATTCATGCTCGCACACCCGGTTCCGCTGGGGGACGCGGCAGGCGTGCGGCGGCAATTCGTCACATCGACGACATCGGCATCGTCAAAGTGACATGAAGCGGTTATGATAGATAACGTCAAATCGACGAAAAGCGTGTTCGCAGACAAGAAAGGGTGCGTGTCGTGACCACCGCCCAGCCACTGGATGTCCAGCCGTCGCCGCTCGCTCTGCTGCTGCTCGGCCGCGAGGCCGACGCCAGGAGCGAGCGGGGTGTCGACTGCCCCGGCGACCTGCCCTCGCCCTCCGACCCGGACCTGGTGGAGCGCGCCCGCGCCGCCAAGGAAAAGCTCGGGGACAAGGTCTTCATCCTCGGTCACCACTACCAGCGTGACGAGGTCATCCAGTTCGCCGACGTCACCGGGGACTCCTTCAAGCTGGCCAAGGACGCGGCCGCCAGGCCGGAGGCCGAGTACATCGTCTTCTGCGGTGTCCACTTCATGGCCGAGTCCGCGGACATCCTGACGTCCGACGACCAGAAGGTGGTCCTGCCCGACCTCGCGGCCGGCTGCTCGATGGCCGACATGGCCACCGCCGAGCAGGTCGCCGAGTGCTGGGACGTGCTGACCGAGGCCGGCGTGGCCGAGCAGGTCGTGCCCGTCTCGTACATGAACTCGTCGGCCGACATCAAGGCGTTCACCGGCAAGCACGGCGGCACGATCTGTACGTCGTCGAACGCGAAGCGGGCGCTGGACTGGGCCTTCGAGCAGGGCGAGAAGGTACTTTTCCTTCCCGACCAGCACCTGGGGCGCAACACCGCCGTGCGGGACATGGGCATGTCGCTGGACGACTGCGTGCTCTACAACCCGCACAAGCCGAACGGCGGCCTGACCGCCGAGGAGCTGCGGAACGCCAAGATGATCCTGTGGCGCGGGCACTGCTCGGTGCACGGGCGCTTCTCGGTCGAGTCCGTCAACGACGTCCGCGAGCGCATCCCGGGTGTCAACGTCCTCGTGCACCCCGAGTGCAAGCACGAGGTCGTGGCGGCCGCCGACTACGTCGGCTCGACGGAGTACATCATCAAGATGCTGGAGGCGGCGCCGGCCGGCTCCAAGTGGGCCATCGGCACCGAGCTGAACCTGGTGCAGCGGCTCGCCAACCGGTTCGCGGCGCAGGGCAAGGAGGTCGTCTTCCTCGACAAGACGGTCTGCTTCTGCTCGACCATGAACCGCATCGACCTGCCGCACCTGGTGTGGACGCTGGAGTCGCTGGCCGAGGGCAACCTGGTCAACCGCATCGAGGTCGACCGTGAGACCGAGCAGTTCGCGAAGCTCGCGCTCGAGCGGATGCTGGCCCTGCCGTAGGGCCGGCGGCTCTTCCCCGTACGCGACCACGCACCCCCTGACGCCGCCGTGTCAGGGGGTGCGGTGGTTCCTCGCACCTGCCACCGTGGAAGCGAGGGAAGGGTGAAGACCATGGAGTACATGATCCAGATGAACGTGCCCGCCGACGAGTGGGACGGGTTGATGTCGTCGTTCTCCAAGGAAGACATGCTCGCGATGTTCGCGCACATGGACGCGCTCAACCAGGAGATCGGCGCGGCGGGCGAGCTGGTCGAGGCCCGCGGTCTCGGCGGGCCCGGGCTGGTCAAGACGGTACGGGCGACGGACGACGGACGCGCGAAGGTGACCGACGGCCCCGCGGAGCCCGGACGCATCCTGGCCGGTTACTGGGTGGTCGACGTCAAGAACGAGGAGCGGGCCCTGGAGATCGCCGCCCGGGCCTCCGCCTGCCCCGGGCCCGGGGGCAAGCCCGGGAACGATCCGGTCGAGGTGCACGCCATCCCCGAGGGCCCGCCCGAGGTCCCCGAAGCCTGAGAGCGGCCGGCAACGGGGCGAGCCCCGGCCCCTCCTCGCGGGGGGGGGTGCCGGGGCTCGCCGTTGTGCGACGGACGTGGTGACGTCGGTCAGACCTTCGCCGGCTCGGTGTCCTCCGCCGTCGGCGAGGGCTCGGAGCCGTCCGGGCCCCCGGCCTTCGCCGCGCGCCTGGCCGCCTTCTTCTTGGCGCGGCGCTCCTTGCGCAGCTCCACCATCGCGTACAGCGTCGGCACCAGGAGCAGCGTCAGCAGCGTCGAGGTGATCAGGCCGCCGATCACCACGATCGCCAGCGGCTTCGAGATGAAGCCGCCCTCGCCGGTGATGCCCAGCGCCATCGGCAACAGCGCGAAGATCGTCGCCAGTGCCGTCATCAGGATCGGCCGCAGGCGGTGACGCCCGCCCTCCAGGACCGCCTCGACGACGCCCAGACCCTGCGCCCGGTACTGGTTGATGAGGTCGATCAGGACAATCGCGTTGGTGACCACGATGCCGATGAGCATCAGCATGCCGATCATCGCCGGGACACCCAGGGGCGTACCGGTGACGAGCAGCAGGCCGATCGCGCCGGTCGCCGCGAACGGGATGGAGACCAGCAGGATCAGCGGCTGGACGAGCGAGCGGAACGTCGCGACCAGCAGCATGAAGACGATCGCGATGGCCGCCAGCATGGCCAGGCCGAGCTGGGCGAACGCCTCGTTCTGGTCGGAGGAGACGCCACCGATCTCGACGCTCGCGCCCGCCGGCAGCTCCTTCTTCAGCTCGGTGATCTTCGTCTGGAGCGCGGCGGTCACCGCGCCCGTGTTGTCGGCGGTCGGCTTGGCCGTGATCGTCGCCGCGCGGGCGCCGTCGATCCGGGTCTTGGAGACCGGCCCGGCGACGAGCTTCACGTCGGCGATGTCGCCGAGCTTCACCCGGCCGAGGTTCAGCTTCTTCAGCTCGTCCATCGTGGTGGCCGGCCGGGCCGACTTCACGACGACGTCGCGCTCGGTGTCGTCGATGATCGCCTTGCCCGAGGTGGTGCCGCGCACCGCCTGGGTGACGGCCGCGCCGAGCGTGGCCTGGTCGAAGCCCGCCCCGGCCGCCTTGTCGTTGGCCTGGACGGAGATCCGCGGCACGCTCTGGGCCAGGTCGCTCTGTACGTCGGTGACGTCGTCGAGCTTGGCGATCGCGTCACGTACCTGCTCGGACGCCTTTTTCAGCACGTCGCCGTCACCGGCCTTGACCACGACGCTCAGGTCCTGGCTGCCGAAGCCGCCGCCCGCGCCGATGGTCGTGTCGCCGATGCCGTCGAGCTTGCCCAGCTCCTCGTCGATCCGCTTCTGGGTGGCCTCGGAGTCGGAGGCGTCCTTGAGGGTGAGCTGGTACGTCGCCTGGTTGGCGCCCGTGCCTCCGCCGAAGGCGGCCGCGAAGCCCGAGGAGCCGACCGTGACCTGGTAGTCCTTGATCGTGTCGATCGAGTCGAGCGCCTTCTCGACCTTCAGGGCGGCCTGGTCGGCCGCCTCCAGGCTGGTGCCCGCCTTCAGCTCCTGGGTGACGGACAGGGTGTCCTGCTCGCCCTCGTCGAGGAAGTTGGTCTTCAGCAGCGGCGCCATGGCGAACGTACCGACAAGGACGACGATCGCGATGGCCAGGCTCATGAGGCGGCGGCGGGTCGCGAAGCGCAGGACCGGGACGTACCCCGCTGGAGCGCGCTGCGCGCCTCCTTCTCCTCCGCCTTGCGGCGCAGCTCGGCCGGGTCCACGCCCTCGGAGCCCTTGGGCGGGCGCAGGAACCAGTACGAGAAGACCGGCACCACGGTCAGGGACACCAGCAGCGAGGCGAGCAGGGCCGCGGTGACGGTGAGGGAGAACGAACCGAACAGCTGGCCCACCATGCCGCCGACCAGGCCGATCGGCAGGAACACCGCGACGGTGGTCAGGGTCGAGGCGGTGACCGCGCCGGCCACCTCCTTGACGGCCGTGATGATCGCCGAGTGGCGCTCCTCGCCGTACGCGAGGTGCCGCTTGATGTTCTCCAGGACGACGATCGAGTCGTCTACGACGCGGCCGATCGCGATGGTCAGCGCGCCGAGCGTGAGGACGTTGAGCGACAGGTCGCGGGTCCACAGCACGATGAGCGCGAGGACGACCGACAGCGGGATGGAGACGGCGGTGACCAGTGTCGAGCGGACCGACGCGAGGAACACCAGGATGACGATGACGGCGAAGACCAGGCCGAGGGCGCCCTCGGTGGTCAGGCCGGAGATCGACTTGGAGACGGCCGGACCCTGGTCGAAGACGACCGCGATCCGGCTGCCGGAGCCGAGGGTGTCGCGCAGGCCGGGGAGCTTGTCCTTGACCGCGTCGGAGATGGCGACGGCGCTGCCGTCCTGGTCCATGGTGATCGCCAGGGACAGGCTCGGCCTGCCATTGGTACGGGTGATGGAGACCGCGGTGGCGGGCTGCTCCTTGACGGTGGCCACGTCACCGAGGCGCACCGGCTTCGGCGGCTTGCCCTCACCCGTGGGCGGCGCGGTGACGCGCAGGTCCTCGATCTGCTTCAGCGACGTGTAACCGCCGCCGACCTGGACCGTGCGGCTCTTGCCGTCCTCGGCGAAGGAACCGGCCGGGACGGTCGCGCCGCCCGCCTGGAGGGCCTGGCCGAGGGCGGCGGCGTTCAGGCCGGCCGCCGCGAGCTTCCTGTCGTCGGGGGTGACGGCGACCTGGAGGTCGCGCACACCGTCGAGGGTGACCTGGCCGACGCCGTCGATGTCCTTCAGTACGGGGACGACGGAGTTCTCCAGCCGGTCGGCGAGCGCCTGCTGGTCCTGGCCGGAGGTCACCGCGAGCAGGACGGTCGGGATGTCGTCCGTGGAGCCGGCCACGACCTGCGGGTCGACGTCGTCGGGGAGCTGGGCGCGGGAGCGGTTCACGGCCTGCTGGACGTCGGCGACGAGCTGCTTGGTGTCGTTGCCGTAGTCGAACTGGGCCATGATCACGGCGTTGCCCTCGCTCGCCGTGGAGGTGACGCCGGTGATGCCGTCGACTGCCTTGATGGTGCCTTCGAGCGGCTCGACGACCTGCTTCTCGACCACATCGGGGGACGCGCCCTGGTAGGGCGCCAGCACGGACACCATCGGGAACTCGATGGTAGGCAGCAGCTGTTGCTTGAGCTGCGGTATCGCGATGGCGCCGAAGACGATCGCGATGATCGACATCAGACCGATCAGCGCCCGCTGAGCGAGGCTGAATCTGGACAGCCAGGACATGGGTGGGTCTCTCTTCCGTGGCGTGCAAGGCAGTGAGGCAGTCGAGCACAACGGCCCGCTTATACGATCAGCCATGCGAAGAGGGCGAACTCTCGCTCCCAAGTCCCTTTCTTATGCGGCGCATACCGCAGCTGGAGTACGCGCGGCTACGCCTTCACTCCACCCTCGGCCGTACGAGTCCCGTTTCGTACGCGATTACCACCAATTGCGCGCGGTCGCGGGCGCCGAGCTTCGCCATCGCCCTGTTCACGTGGGTCTTGACGGTGAGCGGGCTGACCACGAGCCGCTCGGCGATCTCGTCGTTGGAGTGGCCGCCCGCGACCTGGCCGAGGACCTCGCGCTCGCGCACGGTCAGTGCCGAGAGCCGCTCGGTGCGGGCCGCCGCGGCCTCGTCGTCGTCCGAAGTACTGCCCTGGGCGAGGAACTTGGCGATCAGGCCCTTGGTCGCCACGGGCGAGAGCAGCGCCTCGCCGGCCGCCGCGATGCGGATGGCGTTGAGCAGTTCGTCCGGTTCGGCGCCCTTGCCGAGGAACCCGGAGGCGCCGGCGCGCAGCGCCTGGACGACGTACTCGTCGACTTCGAAGGTCGTGAGCATCACCACGCGCACACCGGCCAGTTCCGGGTCCTCGCTGATCATCCGGGTGGCGGCGAGGCCGTCCGTACCGGGCATGCGGATGTCCATCAGGACGACGTCGGCGCGCAGCGAGCGGGCGAGCTCGACCGCCTCGGCGCCGTCGGCCGCCTCGCCGACGACCTCCATGTCGGGCTCGGAGTCGACGAGGACCCGGAACGCGCTGCGCAGCAGTGCCTGGTCGTCGGCGAGCAGGACCCGGATCGCGGCCGTGTCCGCCGTCATGCGTTCTCCACCGTCTTCTCCCCCGTACGCACCTGGAACGGCAGGATCGCATGTACGCGAAATCCGCCGCCGTACCGGGGCCCCGCGGTCAGGGTCCCGCCGAGGGCCGTGACGCGCTCGCGCATGCCGGTGAGACCGTGCCCGCCGCCGTCCCGCGGACGGTCGTCCGCGCTCCGCGTGCCCCCGCCGTTGTCGATCACGGTGATCTCCACGGACGAGCCGACGCAGACCACGCTGACCTCGGCCTTCGCGTGCGCGCCCGCGTGCTTCTGCACGTTGGTCAGGGCCTCCTGGATGATCCGGTACGCCGCGAGGTCGACGGCGGCCGGCAGCGGCGCGGCCACTCCCCGGTCCGGCCTGGCCACCTCCACCGGGAGGCCGGCGTTCCGGAAGGTGTCGAGGAGCTGGTCGAGCACACCGAGGCCGGGGGCGGGCTCGGTCGGCGCCTCGGGGTCGCCCGACTGGCGGAGCAGCCCCACGGTGGCGCGCAGCTCGTTCAGGGCCGAGCGGCTGGCCTCCCGTACGTGCGCGAGGGCTTCCTTGGCCTGGTCGGGACGCTTGTCCATGACGTGCGCCGCGACGCCGGCCTGGACATTGACCAGCGCGATGTGGTGCGCGACGACGTCGTGGAGGTCGCGGGCGATGCGCAGCCGCTCCTCCGCGACCCGGCGGCGGGCCTCTTCCTCACGGGTCCGCTCGGCCCGTTCGGCGCGCTCGCGGATGGCGTCGACGAACGCGCGGCGGCTGCGCACGGCGTCTCCGGCGCTCGCCCCGATGCCGGTCCAGGCGAAGATCCCCAGGTTCTCCTGGGAGTACCAGGGGCCGTCGCCGAAGCACATGGCCGCGGCGGTCAGGCCGGTCATCGTCAGCAGCCCGACGCGCCAGGTGGTGGGGCGGTCGGTGCGGGACGCGACCGTGTAGAGCGCGATGACGGCGCTCATGGCGACGGGGGCCGGCGGGTCGCCCGAGACGAGCTCCGCGAGCGTGACCACGCCGGTGAAGGCGAGCACGGCCAGCGGCCTGCGGCGGCGGAAGACCAGGGCGCCGGAGGAGAGCAGCATCAGTACGAGGCTGAGCACGCCCGGGGTGCGCGTGCCGAAGGTCGGGCCGTTGGGGCCGCCGTGCGGGTCGGCGAAGGAGCCGATCACCATCGTCACCAGCACGGCGAGCGCCAGGGCGGCGTCCAGGGCCGGCGGGTGGGCGCGGAACCAGCACCGGGACCGGGTGAATCCCGTACCGAGGGCAGTCATGTCACGCAACGGTACGGCGTCCGGGCGCGGACGTGGTCCGCTGCGCGGGCCGTCCGCCCGCCCCTTTCCCGCGATGGGGGCTCAGTCCGGTGTGCCGGAGGGGATGAGGCCGTCGTCGGACAGCATCGCCCGTACGTCCTCCAGGGTCGCGTCCGCCGACGGGAGGATCAGCTCGGACGGTTCGAGGGAGTCGTCCGCGAGTGGCTCCCCGAGACGGCGTACCGCTTCGAGGAGCGCACCGAGCGTGCGCCGGAAGCCGGGCCCGTCGCCGCTCTCCATTTCGGCGAGCAGTTCGTCGTCGAGCCTGTTGAGTTCGGTGAGGTGGCTGTCGGCCACCCTCACCTGGCCCTCCCCCATGATCCGTACGATCACGACGTGCTCCTTCGCGCGGAGTGCGGAGTGCGGCGGCCTACTGCTTGTCGAACTTGTGCCGGTCCTGCGGCGCCTGGGCGCCGTCCTGCGCGCCGCCTTCGAGTGCCTGCTGCTGCGCCGTCGAGCCGCCCGCCAGCTCGGCCTTCATGCGCTGGAGCTCCAGCTCTACGTCTGTACCACCGGAGATGCGGTCCAGCTCGGCGGCGATGTCGTCCTTCGCCATCCCGGACGGGTCGTCCAGGGCGCCGGACGCCAGCAGCTCGTCGATCGCGCCGGCCCGCGCCTGAAGCTGCGCGGTCTTGTCCTCGGCCCGCTGGATCGCCAGGCCGACGTCGCCCATCTCCTCGGAGATGCCCGAGAACGCCTCACCGATCCGGGTCTGCGCCTGCGCGGCGGTGTAGGTGGCCTTGATGGTCTCCTTCTTCGTACGGAAGGCGTCGACCTTGGCCTGGAGGCGCTGCGCGGCGAGCGTCAGCTTCTCCTCCTCGCCCTGGAGCGTCTGGTGCTGCGTCTCCAGGTCGGTCACCTGCTGCTGCAACGCGGCCCGGCGGGACAGCGCCTCGCGGGCGAGGTCCTCCCGGCCGAGCGCGAGCGCCTTGCGGCCCTGGTCCTCCAGCTTGGAGGACTGTCCCTGCAACTGGTTCAGCTGCAATTCGAGCCGCTTGCGCGAGGTCGCCACGTCGGCGACTCCGCGGCGTACCTTCTGAAGCAGCTCCAGCTGTTTCTGGTACGAGTAATCGAGGGTCTCGCGCGGATCCTCGGCCCGGTCAAGGGCCTTGTTTGCCTTCGCGCGGAAGATCATCCCCATACGCTTCATGACACCGCTCATGGGCTTCGCGCGCCCCCTTCTGACGGACTACGGAACCAGCTCCAGCACTTGAACCCACACTACGGGCCCTGCGTCCATTACCGCACTGTTCGCGGGCCGATGCGCTCCTCCTCCAGGACGACTGCGGCCCGCCGGGCTCCAGCTCAGGGAGTAGGTGAAGGCCGGGGAAACCGACCGTTGCGGGATCGTTCCCCTCCGGGCTGGGGTCCATGCGCCGTACCCCGTACCCTTGGGCTTTGTGTTCCGTAGCCGTTCCTCCAAGGAAGAGAAGGCCCCCACCGACAAGGTGCAGGTGGACCTCTCCAAAGCGTCCCGTGACCCGCAGGCCCCCAAGGGCCGCCCCACCCCGAAGCGCGCTGTCGCACAGTCGCAGCGCCGCAACGGTGCGGTGGCTCCGTCGAACCGCAAGGAGGCGATGAAGCGTCAGCGCGAGGCCCGCCGTGCGGACCTGGCAAGGCAGCGGGAGGCACTGGCGAGCGGAGACGAGCGCTACCTGCCGGCCCGCGACAAGGGCCCCGTCCGCCGCTTCGTGCGCGACTTCGTCGACTCCCGCTTCTGTGTGGCCGAGTTCTTCCTGCCGCTGGCCGTGGTGATCCTCGTCCTCAGCATGGTCCGGATCAGCAACATCCAGAACATCGCGCTGCTGCTGTGGCTCGGTGTGATCGTGATGATCGTCATCGACTCGATCGGGCTGACGTTCCGGCTCAGGAAGCAGCTGAACGAGCGCTTCCCGAACGAGCCGAAGCGCGGCGCCGTCGCCTACGCCCTGATGCGGACGCTCCAGATGCGCCGCCTGCGTCTGCCGAAGCCCCAGGTCAAGCGCGGGGAACGGCCCTGAGCGCGGACGACGTCACGGGGATCTCCCGGTTCGAGGGCGCGGCGGCCGACTGGCTGAAGGGTGTCGGCACTTTGCGTGACACCGTCCGCCAGGAACTGGTCGCCCGCCAGCTGGAGGAGCAGATATCCGCGCGCTTCCCGGTGGGCCGCCGGCTCGCCGTGCTGGACGTCGGGATGGGCCAGGGCACGCAGGCCCTGCGCCTGGCGCGGGCCGGGCACAAGGTGACCGGTCTGGAGTCCGACCCCGACATGCTGGTCGCGGCGCGCGAGGCGCTCGCGGGCGAGCCGGAAGGCATCCGCGAACGGATGTGCCTGGTCGAGGGCGACGGCCTGGAGACCGGGGTGCACTTCCTGCCGGGCAGCTTCGACGTGGTGCTGTGCCACGGGGTGCTGATGTACGTCGAGGAGCCCGACGCCATGGTGGCGGGCCTCGGCAGGATGCTGGCGCCCGGCGGGCTGCTGTCGCTGCTCGTACGGAACGCTGACGCGCTCGCCATGCGGCCGGGGCTGTCCGGGGACTGGGCCGGGGCGCTGGCCGCGTTCGACTCGGACGCGTACACCAGCCGGCTGGGCCTGCGGGTGCGGGCCGACCGGCTCGACGCCCTGAGGTCGACCCTCGCGGGGATCGCCGCTCCGCTGCACGCCTGGTACGGCGTGCGTGTCTTCACCGACACCGTCGAGGGCGAGGCCAACGACGCGTCGCGGCTGCCGGCCGAGGAGCTGGAGCGGATCGTGGCCCTGGAGGAACGCGCGGGGCGGACCGACCCCTACCGCGGGGTCGCGGCGCTGCTGCACCTGTGCGGCGTACGGGGCTGATCGCGGTCTGCCGCCGGCCCCGGACGCCGCTCCGATGGACGTGCTCCACGGGCCCTGGATTCCCTCGAAAGGGACACTCCAGGCATGGACGGATCACGTAACCACGGTCGTGTGCTTTCCAGCCGTGTGCTTTCCGGCCGTGCGCGTCGCCGGCTTCCGGTCGCCCTGACCACCGCCGTCTGCGGGGCCGTGCTGCTCACGCTGAGCGGCTGTTCCGGCTCCGGCGGGGTCTCCGCCGCACCGAAGGCCACCGCGGAGGCGGGGGCGCCCGTGGCGCGACAGGACCTGGAGAGCGATTACCAGCGGGTGATCCGCAACGTACTGCCGTCGGTCGTCCAGATCGACGCGTCCAGCAGCCTCGGCTCGGGCATCGTCTACGACGACCGGGGTCATGTCGTCACCAACGCCCACGTGGTGGCCCGGGAGCGGGACTTCAAGGTCACGGCCGCCACGGGCGGAGCCGCGCTGGGCGCGCGGCTCGTCGCCGCGTACCCGGAGCAGGACCTCGCCGTCATCAAGCTGGACAGGGTCCCCGACGGGCTGCGGCCCGCGAGGTTCGCGGACTCGTCCCGGGTCGAGGTGGGGCGGATCGTCCTCGCGATGGGCAGCCCGCTGGGCCTGTCCAGCAGTGTCACGCAGGGCATCGTGTCGGCGGTCGGCAGGACCGTGAGCACGGGGCGTTCGGACGGCGGTACGGGTGTGACCCTCGCGAACATGGTGCAGACCTCCGCCGCGATCAATCCGGGCAACAGCGGCGGCGCCCTGGTCAACCTCGACAGCGAGGTCATCGGCATCCCGACGCTGGCGGCCACCGATCCACAGATGGGCGGCGGCCCGGCGGCCGGCATCGGCTTCGCGATCCCGTCCTCCGCGGTACGGACGATCGCCGACCAGATCGTCAGGGACGGCAGGGTCACCGACTCGGGGCGGGCCGCGCTGGACATCACGGCCCGTACGGTCGTGGACGACGACTTCGAGCCGTCGGGCGTGGCCGTCGTATCGGCGGAGGAGAACGGCGCCGCGGCACGGGCCGGGCTGCGGGCCGGCGACATCATCACCGCGCTCGACGACGCGGAGATCACGACGATCACCTCGCTGTCGGAGGCCCTGGCCGAACACAAGCCGGGCGACCGGGTGCGGGTGGCCTACCTGCGCGGCGACGAACGCCGCACGGCGGAGGTGACGCTCGGCGAGCTGTAGGCCGCGGGGACCGCCGCGCGCCGGCGGTCGTGATCGGACGCCGGAGGTGCCGGTGTCCTCGGCCGCCTCCCGGCGGCTTGCCCTGGGCGGGGTTGCCGGCACCGGCCGCCGGACGGCTCGACGGGGAGCGTCCGGCGGCCGGGTCGCGCCTTCAGGCCGTCAGGCCCCTTCCGCGTGCAGGCTCATCGGGCCGTAGATCTTCGTGCCGTCGTCGAACAGCACCACCTGGTCGGCGCCGCCCTCGACCAGGTCCTTCCAGATCTCGCCGATCCACGATTCCGCGTCGCCCTGCGTGGTGAACTCCTCCGGCACCACCGCCGGCTGGACCTCCGTACCGTCGGCCTTCTCGAACCGCCACGTCCACGCCATGTTCGCCTCCCGGGTCCCACCCGTGCTTTTGTCCAGCACAGCCTGCCCCGCAGAGTAGCCGGGCGCGCACCACCAGCGGGTACGCGGGAGGATCTCCTCGTGGAACTGACTCTCCTCGGCACCGGGGCCCCGGACGGCCTGCCCCGCCCCGACTGCCCCTGCGCCTCGTGCGCCACCGCCCGCGGCCCGCTCGCCCGGGCGGCGACCGCGCTGCTCGTGGACGGCGCCCTGCTGCTCGATCTGACGCCGGGGGCCGCGCTGGCCGCCGCCCGCGCCGGACACTCGCTCACCGGCGTACGGCAGGTGCTGCTGACGCACCCGCACGACGGGCCGCCGGTGGAACTGCCCCCCGGGCTTCCGGCGGCGGGCCGGGTGCCGGACGGGCGGGAGCTGACGCTGATCAGCGGGCACCGGGTGCGCGCCGTCCCGATGGACTCGCCCGGCACGGGGTACGAGGTGACCGCGCCGGACGGCGAGCTGCTGCTGTACCTGCCGCCGGGCGGCGGACCGGCCGGCGGGACGACGGACGGCCGTACGTACGACATGGTCGTCGCCGACGTCACGGGCCGCCCGGACGCGCTGGCCCGGCTGCGGGCGGCGGGAGCCGTCGGCGCGGCCACGGACGTCATCGCCGTACACCTCGATCACGACGTGCCACCGGGTGCCGAGCTGGAGCGCCGGCTCGCGGCGGCGGGCGCGCGGGCCGTGCCGGACGGGACGACCGTGATCGTCGGCGAGTACCACGCGGTGCCCGACGTCCCCCGGCGGACGCTGGTGCTGGGCGGGGCGCGGTCGGGCAAGTCGCTGGAGGCGGAGCGGCGCCTGGAGACGTTCCCGGAGGTGGTGTACGTCGCCACCGGCGGCACCCGGGAGGGCGACGGGGAGTGGGCGGAGCGGGTGGGCCTGCACCGGGAGCGCCGGCCGGGCGCCTGGCGCACGGAGGAGACGTGCGAGCTGGCTCCGCTGCTGGCGGCGGACGGGCCGCCGCTGCTGATCGACTGCCTGGCGCTGTGGCTGACCGACGCGATGGACAGGGTCGGGGCGTGGGACGACGCGAAGTGGGCGGCGGACGGGCAGACGGCACTGACGGAGCGCGTGGCGGAGCTGGTGGAGGCGGTGCGCGGGACGCGGCGCACGGTGGTCGCGGTGAGCAACGAGGTCGGCTCGGGCGTCGTGCCGGCCACGGCGAGCGGCCGCCGCTTCCGGGACGAACTGGGCCGCCTGAACGCGGCGTTCGCCGGGGAGTGCGAGCAGGTGCTGCTGGTGGTGGCCGGGCAGGCGGTGGTGCTGCGCGGCTGAGCGGGGCGCGAGCCCATTGCCCCTGACGGTGCGTCAGCAGGCGGCCCGGTACTGTTCGGCGAATGAGCTCGCTTAACCTCGACGACTTCTCCGACCTGATCGAACGCCCCGACGGCGGCGTCCGGCGCGACGCCGAAGAGCGCCGGGAGCGGCTGATCGTGCCGCCCGGCGCGCTCGGCCGGCTCGACGAGCTGGGCGAGTGGCTGTCGGCCGCCCAGGCGTCCGTACGGGTCAGGCCCATCGAGCGGCCCCGCGTGGTCCTCTTCGCCGGTGACCACGGGGTGGCGGAGCTGGGGGTCTCCGCCCGGCCCGCCGGCGGCGCCCACCGGCTCGTGCGCGCGGTGCTGGACGGCGGGAGCCCCGCCGCCGTGCTCGCCCGCCGTACGGGCGCGACCGTACGGATCGTCGACGCCGGACTGGACTGCGATCCGGCGCTGCTGCCGGAGGAGGTCGTACGCCACCGTGTCCGGCGCGGTTCCGGGCGCATCGACGTCGAGGACGCGCTCACCCTGGAAGAGGCGGAGCAGGCCGTACGCCTCGGCATGGCGATCGCGGACGAGGAAGCCGACTCCGGCACCGATCTCGTCGTGCTCGGCGATCTGAGCGTCGGCGGCACCACCGCCGCCGCCACCCTGATCGCCGCCCTGTGCGGCACGGACGCCTCGGTGGTCACCGGCCGCGGCGGCGAGCACATCGACGACCTGGCGTGGATGCGCAAGTGCGCCGCCATCCGCGACGCGCTGCGCCGGGCCCGGCCCGTCCTCGGTGACCAGCTGGAGCTGCTGGCGACCGTCGGCGGCGCCGACCTCGCCGCGACGACCGGTTTCCTCCTCCAGTGCGCTGTGCGGCGTACGCCGGTGATCCTCGACGGCGTGGTGTCCGCCGCCTGCGCCCTGGTGGGCCAGCGCGCGGCTTTCCGGGCGCCGGACTGGTGGCTCGCGGGTCAGGTGAGCGGCGAGCCGGGCCAGGCCAAGGCGCTGGACCGGATGGCGCTCAACCCTCTGCTCGACCAGGGCGTCACTGTGGGGGAAGGAACCGGGGCACTGCTCGCGCTTCCCCTCGTACAGGCTGCCGCCGCACTCGCGGCGGAGCTGCCCGAGCGGCCGTCGGACCAGGGCGCCGCGGCGGCGGAGAACGAGGAAGCGGAAACGGCCGGAGTCACGGCCGCCGAGAGCGAAAGCGATACGGACTGACCGCGTGTGCGGCCGGCGACCACCGGCCGCACACGCGCACGACCCGTACAGCGATGCCTCATATCATCGCGTTTCATGGGAGAAGTCCGCTTGGCCACCGAAGGAACGACCCGAACGAGCCGGACGAGTCAGACGGGCCCGGCGAATCCGGCGAACGGGCGCGGCACCCCCCGCTCGCGCCGCGCCGCGGCCTTCGCGGTCTGGTACCTGCGGATCGTCACGTTCATCAACTTCCTGAGCGCCGTCTGGGTTTCACTCGGCCAGGATCTGCGACGCCACAACACCGACGACTACTTCACGCCCTACCTGCTGACGGCGGGCTTCGCCTCCGGTGCCTTCACGCTCTTCCTCGCCATCACCATGCGCCGCCGCAAGCGCGCCGCCTGGATTCTCAACTTCGTACTCGGCGGGCTGTTCCTGCTGCTCTTCGCTCTCGCGATGGTCTTCCCCGAAGTACGCCAGTACTGGCAGAACTGGGTCTCCCTGATCCTGACCGCGGCTTTCGTCGCGGCCCTGCTGATCGGCCGGCGCGAGTTCTACGCCAAGGGCGACCGCTCGAATCCCGCCCTGGCCGCCGTGGTGGCCCTCGGCGGTCTGCTGGTGACCTCCCTGATCGCCGCGCTCCTCGTCACGGTCAGCAACACCGCGCCCGACGACGACCGGTCCTCGTTCCTGGACCGCTGGCACTACGGCGTGATGCGGCTGGTGTCGCTGGCCCCCGACGACGTCCGCCTCCAGGGCATCACCACACCGGGCTGGGTCAACGTCACCATCAACGTCATGAGCACGCTGCTGCTCCTGGCCGTCCTATACGCCGCCTTCCGCTCCCGCAGGACCGTCGACCCGATCACCGAGGAGGACGAGGCGAAACTCCGCGCCCTGCTCGACAGGTTCGGCGAGCGCGACTCCCTCGGCTACTTCGCGCTGCGCCGCGAGAAGAGCGCCGTCTGGTCCCCCACCGGCAAGGCGGCCGTCACCTACCGGGTCGTCGGCGGCGTGTCGCTCGCCTCCGGCGACCCGATCGGCGACCCCGAGGCATGGCCGGGCGCGATCGAGCCGTGGCTGGCCGAGGCACGTGAGCACGGCTGGATCCCCGCCGTGATGGGCGCGAGCGAGGAGGGCGGCACCGTCTACGCCCGGCACGGCCTGGACGCGCTGGAGCTGGGCGACGAGGCGATCGTCGAGATCGCCGAGTTCACACTGGAGGGGCGCGCGATGCGCACCGTGCGCCAGGCGTACAACCGGGTGAAGCGGGCCGGCTACACCGTCCGCGTCCGCCGCCACCAAGAGATCCCCGACGACGAGATGGCCGAATTGCTGCGCAGGGCCGACGACTGGCGCGACGGGGAGACCGAGCGCGGCTTCTCGATGGCCCTCGGACGCCTGGGCGACCCGGCGGACGGGCAGTGCGTCATGCTCGAATGCACCGACGCGGAAGGGGAGCTCAGGGCCGTACTGAGCTTCGTGCCGTGGGGGCCGCACGGGCTCTCCCTCGATCTGATGCGTCGTGACCGGGACTCCGAGAACGGCCTGATGGAGTTCATGGTCATCGAGCTGCTCCAGTCGGCCGGGGAGATCGGGATCACACAGGTCTCGCTGAACTTCGCCATGTTCAGGTCCGTCTTCGAACGCGGCTCGAAGCTCGGCGCGGGGCCGGTTCTGAGGATGTGGCGGTCACTGCTCAGCTTCTTCTCGCGCTGGTGGCAGATCGAGTCGCTGTATCGCGCGAACGCCAAGTACCGGCCGATCTGGGAGCCCCGTTTCATGCTCTTCGAGAAGAGTTCCGACCTGCTGCGCATCGGCCTCGCGTCGGCCCGCGCGGAGGGCTTCCTCGAAGCGCCCGGCCTGCCCCGGTGGATGCACCGCAAGCACCTGGAGACGAGACGGTGACGACGCTCGCCGCCCCTCCGCCGGTGCGCGCGTTCACGCGCCGCGAGTGGGGTCCGATGTACGCCGGCGTACGGAGCGCGCTCGTCACCCGCCGGTGGCGGGCCGTCCCGCTGACGCTCGCGGCGGTCGGCCTCACGGCGCTCTTCCAGGCCCTACAGCACCAGACCTGGGGCTACGGCCCGGTCCACGACATCGGTTTCGTACGCGCCGAGGACCCGCTGTGGCTCGCGTTGCTGCGCACCCCGCTGTCGCTGTTCGTGCCCGCGCTCGACCTGCCGGTCTGGGGCGCGCTCGCACAGGTGTTGCTGGTCTTCGGCATCGCGGAGATCTGCCTGGGGCGGCCGCGCACGCTGGTCGTCGCGTACGTCGCGACGCTCGCCGGGACGCTGTACGCGCGCGCCGGTATCGCGCTGGGCCCCGGCAGCCCGCTCGGCCTGCCCGCCTCCGACGCGCACGTCGTCGACACCGGGCCGTCGGCGGCCGTCGTCGGCCTGGCCGTCTGTCTGTGCCTGCGGTTCGGGGCGTACTGGACGGGCGGTGCGGTGATCGTGGCGATGGTGGTGGAGGTGTGCGTCAAGAGCAATCTCGCGGGCAAGGAGCATCTGGCGGCGATCGCCGCGGTGCTGGTCCTGTGCGCGCTCGCTCACTTCTTGCCGGACACCGGCGCCCGCTCGGGGGTCGGA
Organism: Streptomyces agglomeratus; assembly: GCF_001746415.1. Classification (NCBI taxonomy): domain Bacteria; kingdom Bacillati; phylum Actinomycetota; class Actinomycetes; order Kitasatosporales; family Streptomycetaceae; genus Streptomyces; species Streptomyces agglomeratus. The sequence goes on along the minus strand of NZ_MEHJ01000001.1, from coordinate 5,690,768 downwards.
GTCCCGCCGATCCAGTCCTGAACCTTCCGGCTGGGCCCCGACCAGCGGCGGTCGTGGTGCCACAGGCGCAGCGCCGCTCTGGCGCGGGCCCTGGGGCGCCGGCGGTAGAGGCGCCTGGCCCACGGCGAACCGGGCTTGGCCAGCCGGATCGCGCCGACGAGCGCGACGACGGGCACGACGGTGCCGAAGAGCGCGGTGAGCACCTTGCCCTTGCTCAGCGCGATCAGCGCGAGCATGAAATTGAAGAGCACGTTCAGGATCAGCGCGGCGCGGCTCTGCCGCTCGTCCGGTGTCAGCTGGTTCACCCCGAACGGCACGGAACCGATGAGGACCAGTCCCACCACGGCGGCGGTCACGACGACGACCTCCACGCTCTGCCGGCCCTGTTCGCTCCAGTACACGTCGTCGAGATGGAGGACGAGCGCGAACTCGTCGAGGACCAGCCCCGCGCCCATCCCGAAGATCACCGCGCAGATCGCCGAGCTGACGCCGTGCGCGCCGGTGGCCACCGCCCCGAAGCCGCCGATCGTCATCAGGATCACGCCGGGGACCACGTGGTGGATGTGCAGACCGCCGGGTGAGACGTTCCGGAAGGGGCCGCGGCCCGCCCGGATCAGCCGGGTGATGGTGCGGGTGATCGCGAAGGTGAGGACGAAGGAGAGCAGGGCCAGCAGCAGCGGAAGTTTTCCCGGCTCGAGGATGTTGCGATACCACCAGTGACCCATGCCACTCGGTTCCCCTCTGGGCGGTTTTGTGCGTTATGCGCAACCTACCGGCCGCCCCCGGCGACTAGCGTGCGCGCCGTGACCTCTCTCCTCAGCGACGGCATACGTTTCGCCTTCGGCACCCTCACCGTGCTGCCCGTACGCGTGACCCGGTGGGACCGCGGGGCGGCGCGCGCCGGAATGCTGTGCGCTCCCCTCGCCGGGCTCGTCGTGGGCCTGTGCGCGGCGGCCGCCGGCGCCGTACTCCTCCTGCTCGGCGCGGGGCCGCTGCTCGCCGCCGTGGCGAGCGCCGCCGTGCCCGCCGTCCTCACCCGGGGCCTGCACCTCGACGGCCTCGCCGACACGGCCGACGGGCTGGGCAGCGCCAAACCGGCCGAAGAGGCGCTGCGCATCATGAAGCAGTCGGACATCGGCCCCTTCGGCGTCATCACGCTGCTGTTGGTGCTCCTCGCCCAGGTCGCCGCCCTCGGTGAGCTGTACGCCGCCGGGTGGGCGCACGGCGCGGCCGGCGCCGTCGTCTCTGCCGTCGCCGCCCGTCTCGCCCTGACTCTCGCTTCCCGTACGGGCGTTCCCGCGGCCCGTCCGGACGGGCTCGGCGCGGTGGTGGCGGGGACGGTGCCGACAGCGCGGGGGGCAGCCGTGGCGGCCGTCGTGGCCGCCGCCGGAGCGGGCGCCGGGGGTGCGCTGTGGGGCCCGTACGGCGCGCTCCAGTACGCCGCCGCCGTGCTGGGCGCACTCGCCGCCGGGCACGTGCTGCTGCGCCACTGCGTGCGGCGCTTCGGCGGGGTCACCGGGGACGTCTTCGGCGGGGTGGCGGAGACGGCCGCGACGGCGGCACTGGTGGTGCTGGTGCTCGGCTGACGGGTCGCGGGGGGACGGATCGCGGGCGGACGCCGACAGGCAGCGCTACGCGCAGGGTTGGCGCCACACCCCCAGGTCGTACTTCTTGCGCATCGAGCTGAGCCCCAGCTCGCGCGCCTGCGGACAGAAGCGGCTCGTCGGCAGCTCGTACTCCACGTGGAAGACCGCCTTGCCGGCCCGTACGAACGGGGTGAGCTTCGGGCATTCGTCGTACTGGGCGCACTGCTCGTTGACCGCGAAGTCGAAGTCGCCCACCAGTTCCGGGATCTGGTCGAGGTCGTTCTTGAGGCCGACGGCCAGGCCCCGGTCGTGGGCCAGGCGGGCGATCAGGCGGTTGTAGGCGAGCTGGTGGGCCGCGGTGAGGGGGAAGCCGGTCCGGTTGCGGTAGCCGTCCATGTTGTCGGGCTCGACGGCGTCGAAGCCCTTCTCGCGGCACAGGTCCATGCGGCGGGCCATCAGGGGCTCCAGCACGTCGGTACGGCGGATGTCGAGCCAGCGCTCGCCCTTCCAGCCGTTGCCCCGGCCCAGTACGGACGCGGGGAACTCGCCGGCGTCCGGCCTGAAGTCCTCCCACGCGCCGGTGGAGAGGTAGCAGATGACCTTCCGGCCCCGGCGGTGCAGGTCAGCGACGGCCGAGGCGGGGTGATCGAAGCCGTCGATGTCGTACACCGGCACGTCGACGGCCGGGTCCAGTGCGCCACTGAGCTGCCACTGCCAGGCGAGACCGGGCTCCGGCTGCCAGCGGGCGGCTGCCGGTCCGCGGTCGTCGGGGGCGGGCGGGCCGCCGCCCGTGCAGCCCGCGAGGAGCAGCAGCGGGAGCAGCACGAGGAGGAACACGCGTCGGCGCCTCACCGGACCGCCTCCAGGGCGTGCGGCAGGGTCCCCCAGGGGTGCGGTGTCCCGCCCGGTACGGCACAGCCGACGCCGGCGGTGAAGGCGGCGCCGGGCGGTGCGGCGTACACCAGGTGGCAGAACCGGCCGGGCGGGTGCGCCGCCGTCCACGGCGGGGGCCCGGGGGCGCACTGGTACGTGTCCCAGGTGCCCTCGAACGTGACCAGCAGATCGGCGAGTTCGAGGTAGCCGGGGTCGGGGTGGACGCCGTGGTTGAGCACGAGGGCCGCCGCGCCGGCCACGCGGGCGCCGGCGGCGAGCCGCCGGTAGTGGGCGAGCGCGTCCGCCCCCGACGTCACCCGGTCCAGGAACGCGCCGTCCGCGCCGTACCAGTCGCGGTGGCGCAGCAGGTCCCGGACCACGGCGGCGTGCGGGCGGCGCGCGTAGTCGGTGTCGGCGTACCCGAGGACGCGAACGCCCGCCCCGCGCAGGCGCGTCGACACGGCGGCGAAGGCGGGATCGGGCGCGGCGCCCGGGCCGCTGTCGGGGTTGAGCACGACGCCGTACAGGCGGGGGGCCGCCCGGACGACGGCGTCCCAGGCGTCCGGGCGCCCGGCGGGGTGCTCGTAGAAGGGCACGAGCAGGTTCTTCACGTGGGCATCCTCAGGGGCGGTGGGCCGTCGCACGGCCGAGCAGTACGCAGACGAGGACCGCCAGTACGGCCGACGCGACGCCGGGGACGGCGAGCGCGACGGTGCCGGTGACGGCCGGGCCGGTGAACAGGGCCGCCGTCTGGAGGAGCGCGGCCACCGCGCAGACGGTCGCCGCGACGGCCACCGCGCCGAACGCCTGGAGCAGCAGCCCCGTCCACAGCATGACGCCTATGAACAGCAGACCGGCCGCGCGGGTCGTGTCGGGCACGGGCGCGCCGATCCACAGTACGGTCGTCGCGGCGAGGAGTGCGAGCAGTACGACGAGGTAGCCGCCGAGGCACCGGGCGAGGGTGAGCGTGGCGGCCCGCCGGAACGCGGAGTGGGCGGTACTCGCCCGCAGCCCCGCGTCACACCCGCGCCGGAACCGGTACAGGAGCCACTCCGCGGGCCCCATGCTGAGCGTGAGCGCGACGGCTCCCGGGGCGGCCACAACGCCGGTGGTGCCCGGGCCGAGCAGGTTCTGGAGGACGGCGTACAGCACGAGCACACCGGTCGCCAGGCCGAAGATCCCGTACGGCAGCGACCGCCACAGCGAAGGGCCGCAGGCGGCCCGGGGGTTGGAGGCCGCCCGCGCGCTCCCGCGCCGGACCTTCCCGGCCCGCAGCACCTCGCGGCCGGCCAGGGCGAGGACGGCCGCCCCCGACACCGCCAGCAGCGCCGCCCGCACCACCACCGGGACGTCGAGCGCCAGGGTCAGCAGGGCGCCGAGGGCCATCGGGGTGAGGGCGTACAGCAGCAGGCGGTCGCGGGCCAGGACGAGCAGTGCCGTCGCCGCGCCCTGGTACACCGCCTGCGCCGTGGCGAAGGCGAGCGCCGCGCCCTCCCCCGGCCCGGTCACCGCGAGCGCCGCCGCCGTGCCGAGCAGCGCGCCCGCCGGAGCCCCGATGAGCAGGGCGCGGGCCGCCGACGCGCGGTCACCGAGGCCCAGCCAGGCGTACGCGCGGTGCGCCAGCGCCTGGTTCCACGCCCAGCCGGCGAGCGCGCCCACCAGGAGCACGTCCGTCCCGGCGGGCAGTCCGCGCCCCTCCCCCGCCGCGTCGGCCAGGAACGGCGCCCCCAGGACGTACGCGAGCCCCGGGAGCGCGAACACCAGCCCGCGCAGCAGACATCCGGCCAGGCCGGCGCGCCACGGGACCGCGGCCGGCGGCGGGGGCTCCGGCCGGGGCGGCGGGCCGGTCCGGGGCACCCGGGCGAACAGGTCCTCGGCCAGGGCGAAGGAGTCCTCGCGGCCGTATGTGAGCCGGATGTGGTCGTCCGTCATGCCGTCGGATTCGAGGATCGCGGCGATCTCGTCGGGGTGCACGGCGGCCGGCACCGACTCCCCCAGCCGGTCGGCCAGTTCGCGCAGGGGATCCGCCGCCCAGTGCGGCCGCTGCTGCGGCATGCGGGCCGGTCTGTCCCGCCGGGCGCCCGCGCCCGTGCCCGCGTCGATGCGCGGTGAGCCGCTCATCACGCCGCCCCGTGCGTCGTCAGGTCGTTCCACCAGGGGTCCCTGAGCTCGGTCGTCCAGTGGGCGGGAAGAAGCGGAGCGGCGGGCGCGACGGTCTCCGGTACGCCGCGGTCGTCCAGTTCGCGGTAGATCTCGCGGAATCCCTCGACCGAGCGCCGCAGCGTGAACAGGTCGATCACCCGCTGCCTCGCGAGCCGCCCGAGTTCGGTCCGCCGGGCCTCGTCGCCCATCAGGTCGAGCACCGCCCGCGCCATGGCGTCCGGTTCGCGCGGCGGCACCACGAGCCCCGTGTCGCCGACGGCCTCCCGTACGCCTCCGACGTCCGTCGACACCGTCGTCCGCCCGCACGACATCGCTTCGAGGATGCTGAAGGGAAAGCCTTCGCTGATGCTGGAGAGCATCACGACGTGCCCGGCCCCGTAGGCGCGGGCCACGTCGGATATGCGCCCCTCGAAGGTGATGCCGTCGCTCACGCCCAGCTCGGCCGCCAGCTTCTCCAGTTTCGTGCGGTACTCCTCGCCGCCCTCCGGCACCCCGCCGAAGAGCCTCAGCCTCAGCTCCGGCAGCCGGGCGCGGGCGAGCGCGTAGGCCCGTACGAGCGTTTCCAGGTCCTTGATCGGGTCGATGCGGCCGGCCCAGGTCAGGGTGGGGACGTCCGGTTCGGGGCCCGCGTGCGGGAAGAGGTGCGGGTCGACGCCGTTGTAGACGGTGCGGATGCGCTCGGCGGGCGCGCCGCCCCGCTCCTCCCAGCGGCGGTTGTACTGGTTGCAGGGAGTGATCAGGTCGGCCTCGCGGTAGCCGAGCGAATTCAGCTCCCGGTAGAAGCCGAGCAGCAGCGCCTTGACCGGCCAGCGCTGGGTCGCGGTGCGCTGGCCGAGGTAGCGCTCGCGCAGGTAGATGCCGTGCTCGGTGAGGAGGAAGGGCGCGCCGTCGAAGTGCTTGGCGGTCAGCGCGGGCAGCGTCGCGAGTCCGCTGCTGACGGCGTGCGCGACGCTGTCGGCCGGGATCCGGGTGGCCAGCGGCCTCAGCAGGTGCTCCAGCAGGTCGCCGGCGGTGAGCGCGTCGTGGAGCGTCGGTTCGGCGCGGGCGGTCGCCAGGTGCCGCATCGTCCAGACGCGGGTCAGTGTCCGCAGGGCGGCGTCCGAGCGCAGGGCGGGGGTCAGCCGGCCCTGGCGGGCGAGTGCGGCGAGGAGGTACAGCTCGTGGCCGAAGTCGCAGCCGGCCTCCGGGTCGAGGACGGCGAGCAGGAAGCGTTCGTACGCGCCGAGGAAGCGGCGGCGGTCGCGGCCGACGAGGGGGCGCGGGCCGCGTCGTGCGCCGCGCGCCCCGGCCGGGCCTCCCCACAGCGGGACCGTCGTGTGCCGGTAGACGTTGTCGGGGAGCTCCCAGGTGACGGGCTCGCGGCCGCTGCCGGTGAGCGAGACGATGTGGAAGTCGACGTCCGGCATCCCCCGGACGAGCTGGTCGCACCAGGTGCTGACGCCTCCCTGGACGTGCGGATAGGTGCCTTCGGTGAGCATGCTGACGTGATGCCCGCGGCTCATGTGCGTGTCCCCCAGGGCGAGTGCGGAGTGCGGTGCCGGTGCTGGTGGTCGGGCAGCACCGGGCGGTCGGGCAGGGCGGCGGGCGGGCCGGGGACGGGTCCCCGGCCCGCCCGGGCCGGACAGTCGGACAGTCGGACAGTTGGGCAGTTGGGCAGTTGGGCCGTCAGGCCGGAAGCCGGAGCGTGACCGCCTGCTGGAGCGATTCGGGCGCGGTCCAGGCCGAGCGCTGTCCCGCGTACGCCGCGCCGAACACGCCCGTACCGAACAGCAGTTGCTTGCGCGCCCCCTCCGGGGCGGTGACGGGCGCGACGACCCCCGACGGCGCCTTGACGGTGACGGTCGTTCCGATGCGGTACGCCGTGACCCTGCCGTCGGCGAGCGCCTTGTCCCACGCGGCGCGCCGGGACAGCTCGGTACCGACGTCCCGGTGGCGCGGGTTGACGACCGGGGTGTTGTCCGCGAAGAGGGAGCGGTAGTCGCCCAGAACCTTGTCCAGGACGGGGTAGAGGATCCGCTCCTCGGCCAGGTTGGACTGGTGGACGTAGTGCGGGCGCGGGTCGTTGGCGATGACGTGGCCGAGCGCGGTACGTGCCTCCTGCGGCGCGATGTACTCCGCGTAGCCCGTGGCGGGGTCGAGCGGTTCGCCGAGGCAGGTCGAGCCGGGGTTGGCCTCGCAGACGCCGCTGCCGCCGTCGGCCCTGCTGCTGTAGATCCAGTTGTACTCGTCGGTCATCTCGGCGGCGGTGCCGACGTTGTAGTACACGTTCATCGGGTGGCGGGGCACGGTGAGGGCGCCGCCGACGGCCCGCTGGCCCGGCTCGCGCGAGTTGTCGCTCGCCACCCACTTCACGCCGCTGTCGGCGAGGGCGCCCGCCAGGTTCGGGTTGTCCGCCGGCTGCTGCGGGAGGGTCTTGAGGCCCGAGTGCTCACCGGTGACCAGCTCCGTCCGGTCGACGGCGATGCCCCTGGCCGCCGCCCAGCTGTGGTTGTTCCTGATCTGGGCGGCGATCTCTGCGCGGCTCATCCACAGCGTGCTGCCCGCCGCGTTCTTCGCGCACTGCCAGGGGACGGTCGAGGTGTCCTGCACGCAGCCGAGGAAGGGGTGCGTGTACGTGTGGTTCACCCAGCGGTACTTCGCCCGGTCGGCCAGCAGCTGCGCGGTGAGCGGGTCACTGCCGCCACTAGCCGGATTCTCCGCCTTCCACGCCTCGCCGGAGCCGCCGTTGAAGACCATGTCGAGGGTGAAACCGGCGCTCTGCTGCCACTCGGCGGCGTACCGCGCGTCGGCGGCGCTCATCCGGATCGGCGTGGTGCCGCCGCCCTCGCCGTCGCCGCAGTCGAAGTCGCCGGGGGTGCAGTTGAGTGCGGTGTCCCAGCGGCTGTCGGGGGCGAAGACGTCGTCGACGTGGACGGAGAAGTAGTTGCGGCTCTGGCCGAGGTGGACACCCTGGGTGAGCCATTCGACGATGCCGCGCGCGAGCAGCCGGAACTGCCGCTGGTGCTGGTTGTGGGCGAAGGTGACGACCAGTTCGCGGCGCCCGTCGTGGGCGTACTCGCCGACCAGGCTGGCCCGGCCGCCGCCGTCCCCGCCGACCGGGATGTCCAGGTAGCTGGTGTAGCCCTCGCGGGGCCGGCCCGCGTATCCGTAGCTCTCGCCGACGGACGGCGAGTTGTCCTCGAACTCGACGGCGCCGTCCAGGTACCCGAACGGGCCCGCCCTGCCCGCCGGGGTCACCGCCGCTTCGACGCCGTCGAGCGGTCCGGCGTACCCGCCGTCGGTGGTGTAGTCGAGCCCGACACCCGGATGTGCCCAGCTGTACGCGTCGACCTGCCGGACGCCGAAGGTCCGCTCGTACGCGGCCAGGGCGTCCGCCTCGGCCGAGCCGGCGCCGAACGGGTCCGCGTTCGGCAGGACGACGCCCTGGTACTTGGCGCGGGGCCGTCCGTCCACCGTGTCGGCGAGGAAGGCCGCGTCGATCACCGGCCGGCCCTCCTGTCCGAGCCGTACGAGGGTGTACGGGACGCCGGTGCCGCGCAGCTCGGACTCGACCGCTTCCACGGCGTCGCCGCCGTCGTCGACGACCAGCACCCGGAGGTCGATGCGGGGCACGGTGGCCGCCCCGGCGCCCGTCGGCGGGGCCGCCACCACGAGCAGACCGGCGGCCACCAATGCCGCTCCGGTCCGGCCCATACGCATCCTGTACGCCATGGCGCACCCTCCCCCTCAGCCCATCGCCTGCGGAGATTGCGCGGACGATATGTGGAAATGTCGCAAAGCAAGGCTGTTGTCACTTGCTGGATTTCCACGAGTGTGACGGAGCCCTCACATCGCGCACGGAAAACGCCGAAAGGACACCTCTGATGAGTGAACTGCTCGCTGCTGTGATCGAACGGCGCAACCGCGCGTAGGCTCGTGCCCGGCGCCAACCGGCCGGGCGGCCGGGCCACCAGGTACGGACGCGCCGGGCACGGCCGGCCCCACCCCATCGGCCGAAGAACTCAACGGAAGCGAGATTTCACCACCGTGACTGCTCTCACTCTCAGCACTTCCGGCGCGGCGGCGCTGCGCGCCGACGCCATCGTCGTCGGCGTGGCGAAGGGCGCTGGGTCCAAGTCCGGGAACCTGGTCGTCGCACCGGGCGCCGAGGCCGTGGACAAGGCGTTCGACGGAAAGCTCGCCACCGTCCTGGAGACCCTCGGCGCCACGGGCGGCGAGGGCGAGGTGACCAAGCTGCCCGCACCGTCGGGCCTCAAGTCCCCCGTCGTCCTCGCGGTCGGCCTGGGCACCGCCGCGGACAAGGACGACACGTACAGCGCCGAGGCACTGCGCCGCGCGGCCGGCGCCGCCGCCCGGGCGCTGAGCGGCTCCAAGAAGGCCGGCTTCGCCCTGCCCGTCGAGGCCGTCGAGGACGCCGCCGCGATCGCCGAGGGCGCGCTGCTCGGCGCGTACTCCTTCACCGCGTACCAGGGCGGCGAGAAGGACGGGAAGGCCGCGAAGTCCGGGGACAACGGCCCGAAGCAGCCGCTCGCCGAGGTCACCGTGCTCGGTGGCAAGCCGCGCGACAAGGCGTTCAAGGCCGCCGCCGAGCGGGCGCTCGCGCTGACCGAGGAGATCAACCGCGCTCGCGACCTGGTCAACACCCCGCCGAACGACCTGTACCCGAGTCCTTCGCCGCGGTGGCCGCCGCGGCCGGCAAGGAGCACGGTCTCAAGGTGCAGGTGCTCGACGAGAAGTCGCTGGCCAAGGGCGGTTACGGCGGCATCCTGGGCGTCGGCCAGGGCGCGGAGCACGGCCCGCGGCTGGTGAAGCTCGCCTACACGCACCCCAAGGCGGAGAAGACCCTTGCCTTCGTCGGCAAGGGCATCACGTACGACTCGGGCGGCATCTCGCTCAAGCCGGCCGGCCACAACGAGACGATGAAGTGCGACATGGCCGGCGCCGCCGCCGTGTTCGCCGCCGTCATCACGGCCGCCCGCCTCGGCCTGAAGGTCAATGTCACCGGCTGGCTGGCGCTCGCCGAGAACATGCCGTCCGGCAGCGCCGTGCGCCCCGGCGACGTGCTGCGCATGTACAGCGGCAAGACCGTCGAGGTGCTCAACACCGACGCCGAGGGCCGTCTCGTCCTGGGCGACGCGCTGACCCGCGCGTCCGAGGAGCGGCCGGACGCGATCGTCGACGTGGCGACGCTGACCGGCGCGATGGTGCTGGCGCTCGGCAGCCGCACGTTCGCCGTCATGGGCAACGACGAGTCGTTCCGTACCGCGATCCACGAGATCGCGGAGGAGGCCGGCGAGCAGTCCTGGCCGATGCCGATGCCGGCCGAGCTGCGCAAGGGCATGGAGTCCGCCACCGCCGACATCGCCAACATGGGTGAGCGGATGGGCGGCGGCCTGGTCGCCGGTCTGTTCCTCCAGGAGTTCGTCGGCGACGACATCGTCTGGGCCCACCTGGACATCGCGGGTCCCGCCTTCAACGACGGCGGCCCGTTCGGTTACACCCCCAAGGGCGGCACCGGCTCCGCGATCCGCACCCTGGTGTCGCTCGCCGAGCGCACCGCCGCGGGCGACCTCGGCTGACCGGCGCGATTTCGCCGTAGGTACGGTGCGTACGGTCCCGGGCACGCGTCCGGGGCCGTACGCACGCGTGGAAGGCGCGTCGGAACGCGGGCCGGAATGCCCGCGCCCGATTCCGCCTTCAACGAAATCCGTACATCCGTACGCCCCAGTAACCCGAGGCGGCAGCTCCTGCGGCCGTCTCGGACACCGGCCCCGCGTCCCGCCGTCCGTCAACAAGTGCGAAGATGGGTTCTCGGCAGGACAGGGCCCCCACCACAGGGCCGAATAAAAGCGGCCGAACACCAGCCGCCGCCCGGTCGATGACCGGCGACCGGCGCACATGCATGGAGGACGTGACGTGGCGAACGACGCCAGCACCGTTTTCGACCTAGTGATCCTCGGCGGTGGCAGCGGCGGTTACGCCGCGGCGCTGCGCGGAGCGCAGCTGGGCCTGGACGTCGCCCTGATCGAGAAGAACAAGCTCGGCGGCACCTGCCTGCACAACGGCTGCATCCCGACGAAGGCCCTGCTGCACGCGGGCGAGATCGCCGACCAGGCGCGCGAGTCCGAGCAGTTCGGCATCAAGGCCACCTTCGACGGTGTCGACATGGCGGGCGTCCACAAGTACAAGGACGACGTCATCGCCGGCCTGTACAAGGGTCTCCAGGGCCTGGTCGCCTCGCGCAAGGTGACGTACATCGAGGGTGAGGGCAAGCTCTCCTCCCCGACCTCCGTCGATGTGAACGGCCAGCGTGTCCAGGGCCGCCACGTCCTGCTGGCGACCGGCTCCGTGCCGAAGTCGCTGCCGGGCCTGGAGATCGACGGCAACCGCATCATCTCCTCGGACCACGCGCTGACGCTGGACCGCGTCCCGAAGTCCGCGATCGTGCTGGGCGGCGGCGTCATCGGCGTCGAGTTCGCGTCCGCGTGGAAGTCCTTCGGCACCGACGTCACCATCGTCGAGGGCCTCAAGCACCTCGTGCCCGTCGAGGACGAGAACAGCTCGAAGCTGCTGGAGCGCGCGTTCCGCAAGCGCGGCATCAACTTCTCGCTCGGCGCCTTCTTCGAGAAGGCCGAGTACACCGCGGACGGCGTCAAGGTCACCCTCGCCAACGGCAAGGAGTTCGAGGCCGAGCTGCTGCTCGTCGCCATCGGCCGCGGCCCGGTCTCGCAGGGCCTCGGTTACGAGGAGCAGGGCGTCGCGATGGACCGCGGCTACGTCCTCGTCGACGAGTACATGCAGACCAACGTGCCCACCATCTCGGCCGTCGGTGACCTCGTCCCCACCCTCCAGCTCGCGCACGTCGGCTTCGCCGAGGGCATGCTGGTCGCGGAGCGCCTGGCCGGCCTGAAGACCGTGCCGGTCGACTACGACGGTGTGCCGCGCGTCACGTACTGCCACCCCGAGGTCGCTTCCGTCGGCATCACCGAGGCCAAGGCCAAGGAGATCTACGGTGCGGACAAGGTCGTCGCTCTGAAGTACAACCTCGCGGGCAACGGCAAGAGCAAGATCCTGAAGACCGCCGGCGAGATCAAGCTCGTCCAGGTCAAGGACGGTGCCGTGGTCGGTGTCCACATGGTCGGTGACCGTATGGGCGAGCAGGTCGGCGAGGCTCAGCTGATCTACAACTGGGAGGCGCTGCCGGCCGAGGTCGCGCAGCTCATCCACGCCCACCCGACGCAGAACGAGGCAATGGGCGAAGCCCACCTGGCTCTGGCCGGCAAGCCTCTTCACTCCCACGACTGACCCAGTCCGGGCGCGACGACCACTTCCGCAATTCGTAAGGAGCAACAGAAACCATGCCGGTTTCCGTAACCCTTCCGGCGCTCGGCGAGAGCGTCACCGAGGGCACCGTCACCCGTTGGCTCAAGGCCGAGGGCGAGCGCGTCGAGGCTGACGAGCCGCTGCTCGAGGTCTCGACCGACAAGGTCGACACCGAGATCCCGGCCCCCGCCGCCGGCATCCTCTCGTCCATCAAGGTCGCCGAGGACGAGACGGTGGAGGTCGGCGCAGAGCTGGCCGTCATCGACGACGGCACGGGTGCGCCCGCTGCCGAGCCCGCCCCGGCTGCCGCCGAGGCCCCTGCCGAGGCGCCCGCCGCCGAGGCTCCGGCCCCGGCCGCCGCTCAGCCGCAGGCCGAGGCCGCGCCGGCCCCGGCCGCCGAGGCCCCCGCCGCCGCCCCGGCCGGTGGCGCCTCCGGTACCGACGTCGTGCTGCCCGCGCTGGGCGAGTCGGTCACCGAGGGCACCGTCACCCGCTGGCTGAAGGAGGTCGGCGAGGAGGTCGCGGAGGACGAGCCGCTGCTCGAGGTCTCGACCGACAAGGTCGACACCGAGATCCCCTCCCCGGCCGCGGGCACGCTGCTGGAGATCCTGGTCGGCGAGGACGAGACCGCCGAGGTCGGCGCGAAGCTCGCCGTCATCGGTGCCGCGGGCGCGGCTCCGGCCGCCGCCCCGGCGCAGGAGGCCCCGGCCCCCGCCGCCGCTCCGGCTCCCGAGCCGGCCGCCGCTCCCGCACCGGCTCCGGCTCCGGCTCCGGCCGAGGCCGCTGTCCAGGCTCCGGCTCCGGCCCAGCCCGCTCCGGCCGCCCCCGCGCCGGCTCCCGCGGCTCCGGCTCCGGCCGCCGCCGCACCGGCCGCTCCCGCCCCCGCCCCCGCCCCCGCGGCGCCTTCCACGGGCGACGCGGACGGTGCGTACGTGACCCCGCTGGTCCGTAAGCTCGCCGCCGAGAACAGCGTCGACCTGGGCTCGGTCAAGGGCACCGGCGTCGGTGGCCGCATCCGTAAGCAGGACGTCGTAGCCGCCGCGGAGGCCGCGAAGGCCGCCGCCGCTGCCCCGGCTCCCGCTGCCGCCGCCCCGGCGGCCGCTTCGAAGGCTCCGTCCCTCGAGGTGTCCCCGCTGCGCGGTCAGACGGTCAAGATGACGCGCATGCGCAAGGTCATCGGCGACAACATGATGAAGGCCCTGCACACGCAGGCCCAGCTGACCTCGGTCGTCGAGGTCGACATCACGAAGCTGATGCGACTGCGCAACAAGGCGAAGGACGCGTTCGCCGCCCGCGAGGGCGTCAAGCTGTCCCCGATGCCGTTCTTCGTCAAGGCCGCGGCCCAGGCACTGAAGGCCTACCCGGTCGTCAACGCCCGGATCAACGAGGACGAGGGCACGATCACCTACTTCGGCACCGAGAACATCGGTATCGCGGTGGACTCCGAGAAGGGTCTGATGACTCCGGTCATCAAGGGTGCGGGCGACCTCAACCTGGCCGGTATCTCGAAGAAGACCGCGGAGCTGGCCGGCAAGGTCCGCGGCAACAAGATCACCCCGGACGAGCTGTCCGGCGCGACCTTCACGATCAGCAACACCGGTTCGCGCGGTGCGCTGTTCGACACGGTCATCGTGCCGCCGAACCAGGTCGCCATCCTGGGCATCGGTGCCACCGTCAAGCGCCCGGTGGTCATCAACCACCCGGACCTCGGCGAGACCATCGCGGTCCGTGACATGACGTACCTGGCTCTCTCCTACGACCACCGTCTGGTGGACGGCGCCGACGCGGCCCGTTACCTGACGGCCGTCAAGGCGATCCTGGAGGCCGGCGAGTTCGAGGTCGAGCTCGGCCTGTAACGCTCGTCTCACCAGCGTCCGCGCCCCCGTCCGGAGGTCCTCCGGACGGGGGCGCCGCCGTATGGTCTAGAGGACCGCACACGGCTTGAAGGAGCGCTTCATGACCCCGCCCGTCGTCCACTCGCTGCGCGAGCAGATCCGCGAGCACATCGTGGAGGGGATCGTCAGCGGGCGCTGGAAGCCGGGCGAGCGGATCGTAGAGCGCCGGATCGCCACCGAGCTGGAGGTCAGCCAGACCCCGGTGCGCGAAGCGCTGCGTGAGCTGGAGTCCCTGCGGCTGATCGAGTCGGCGCCGAACAAGGGCGTACGCGTACGGAACCTCACCGCGGCCGACCTGGAGGAGAGCTATCCGGTACGGGCCGGTCTGGAGCAGATCGCGGCCGAGCTGGCGGCGTCGGCCCTGGCGGAGGACTGCTCGGCGCTGGAGCCGCACGTAGCGGCCCTGTACGAGGCGGACCGGACGGCCGACGGGACCGCGCAGGTGCGGCACACGGTGGGTTTCCACCGCGAGCTGGTGCGGGCGGCGCACAACAGCGTCCTGCTCCACACCTGGGAGGGCCTGGGCATCGAGGTCTTCACGGCCCTGTCCATCCGCTGGCTGGGCACGGTCCAGAAGTCGTACGCGGAGGAGCACGAGGCGCTGGTACAGGCGTTCCGCCGCAGCGACCCGGCGATCGGCACCCTGGTCAAGGAACACGTCCTGGGCTGCGCCCCACGGGCCTGAGACGGTCCCGCGCGGGTGGTCCCACGACCGCCCGCACCGCCCGAAATGCCACAAAGGCCACGGCACCGCGTGCCCTCTTTCGCGGCACGGAATGCCAATTTCGTTGTACGGAGAAGTTTTTCGGCCCCAGGCTTTGATCGATCATCGATCAGGGACTTACAGTCGACGGCGGGTCCACCGACCCCACGGCCCTGTCCTGCCAGACAAGGCCCCCCTTTTCTCCACCCCCCTCCTGTCCGGAAGGCGGCCATCATGACCGACCCCGTAGGCATTTCTCCGAGCGAGCTCGACCAGCTCCCGGACCGTGACACCGAGGAGACCGCCGAGTGGGCGGCCTCCCTCGACGCCGTCACCAAGGCCGCAGGCCCGCAGCGGGCGGCCTACCTGATGCGCCGCACGCTCCAGCACGCCGAAGGCGCCGGCATCGCGCTGCCGAAGCTGCTGGAGACGGACTACGTCAACACCATCCCGACCTCCGCCGAGCCCGCCTTCGACGGCGACGAGGCGATGGAAGCCCGTATCACCGCCTGGAACCGCTGGAACGCCGCCGCCATGGTGACCCGCGGCTCCCGCTTCGGCGTCGGCGGCCACATCGCCACCTTCGCCTCCGCGGCCTGGCTGTACGAGACCGGCTTCAACCACTTCTTCCGCGGCAAGGAGGGCGACGGCTCCGGCGACCAGCTCTACATCCAGGGCCACGCCTCCCCCGGCATCTACGCCCGCGCCTTCCTCGACGGCCGCCTCACCGAGGGCCAGCTCGATCGCTTCCGCCAGGAGGCCGGCGGCGACGGCCTGCCCTCGTACCCGCACCCGCGGCGCCTGCCCTGGCTGTGGGAGTTCCCCACCGTGTCGATGGGCCTCGGCCCGCTCTCGGCGATCTACCAGGCGCGCTTCAACCGCTACCTCCAGAACCGCAACATCAAGGACACGTCCCGCTCCCACGTCTGGGCGTTCCTCGGCGACGGCGAGATGGACGAGCCCGAGTCGACCACCGCGATCACCCTCGCCGCCCGCGAGCAGCTCGACAACCTGACCTTCGTCATCAACTGCAACCTCCAGCGCCTCGACGGCCCGGTCCGTGCCAACTTCCGGGTCGTGCAGGAGCTGGAGGCGCAGTTCCGCGGCGCCGGCTGGAACGTCGTCAAGACGCTGTGGGGCTCCGCCTGGGACGAGCTGTTCCAGCTCGACACCCAGGGCGCGCTGGTACGCCGGCTCCGTGAGGTGCCGGACGCGCAGTTCCAGACGTACGCGACCCGCGACGTGGCGTACATCCGCGAGCACTTCTTCGGCGCCGAGCCCGCGCTCGTCGAGCTGGGCAGGCTGCTCACCGACGCGAAGATCGCCGAGTGTTTCCACACCTCGCGCGGCGGCCACGAGGCCCGCAAGGTGTACGCGGCGTACAAGGCGGCCGTGGAGTTCAAGGGCGCGCCGACGGTGATCCTCGCGCAGACCGTCAAGGGCTACACCCTCGGTCCGGGCTTCGAGTCGAAGAACGCCAACCACCAGATGAAGAAGCTCTCCGGCAAGGAGTTCCGCGCCATGCGGGACCTGCTGGACCTGCCCATCCCGGACGCGAAGCTCGACGAGGACCTCGTACCGTACGGGCACCCCGGCGCCGACTCCCCGGAGGTCCGCTACCTCCAGGAGCGCCGCGCCGCCCTCGGCGGCCCCGCCCCGGCCCGCCGGGTGCACGCGGTCGCCCTGCCGGAGCCCGCCGACCGCGCCTTCAGCGCCCTCCTCAAGGGCTCGGGCAAGCAGGAGATGGCCACCACCATGGCGTTCGTACGCCTGGCCAAGGAGCTGATGCGGGACAAGGAGACCGGCAAGCGCTGGGTCCCGATCGTCCCCGACGAGGCCCGCACCTTCGGCATGGAGTCGCTGTTCCCGTCGGCCGGCATCTACTCGCCGCTGGGCCAGACGTACGAGCCGGTCGACCGCGACCAGCTCATGTACTACAAGGAAGCCAAGGACGGCCAGATCCTCAACGAGGGGATCACCGAGGCCGGCGCAATGGCCGACTTCATCGCCGCTTCGACGTCGTACGCGACGCACGGCGAGCCGATGATCCCCTTCTACATCTTCTATTCGATGTTCGGCTGGCAGCGCACCGCCGACCAGATGTGGCAGCTCGGCGACCAGCTCGGCCGCGGCTTCATCGTCGGCGCGACGGCCGGCCGTACGACCCTGACGGGTGAGGGCCTCCAGCACGCGGACGGCCACTCGCACCTGATCGCGTCCACGAACCCGGCGTCGCTCAACTACGACCCGGCGTTCGCGTACGAGATCGCGGTCATCGTCAAGGACGGTCTGCGCAGGATGTACGGCCCCGAGGCCGAGAACGTCTTCTACTACCTGACCGTCTACAACGAGCCCAAGCCGCAGCCCGCGATGCCGGAAGGCGTCGAGGAGGGGATCGTCAAGGGCCTCTACCGCTTCAAGGAGGCGGCGAACGCCACCGCCGAGACCCCGCGCATCCAGCTGCTCGGCTCCGGCACGGCGATCCACTGGGCCCTGGAGGCGCAGGAACTCCTCGCCGCCGACTGGGGTGTGGCGGCCGACGTCTGGTCCGCCACGTCGTGGGGCGAGCTGCGCCGTGAGGCGCTGGAGTGCGACGAGGCGCTGCTGCGCGGCGAGGAGCGCACGCCGTACGTGACCCGCGCCCTCGAAGGCGCGCAGGGTCCCGTCCTCGCGGTGAGCGACTGGATGCGTCAGGTGCCGGACCAGATCAGCCAGTGGGTCGAGCAGGACTACTCCTCGCTCGGTACGGACGGCTTCGGTCTCTCGGACACCCGCGAGGCGGCCCGCCGTCACTTCGGCGTCGACGCCCGGTCGGTCGTGGTCGCCGCCCTGGCCCAGCTCGCCCGCCGCGGTGAGGTACCGGCGTCGGCGGTCAAGGAAGCCCGGGAGCGGTACGGCTTCTGAGCCGCTGACCGATCACCTTCCGAACGCCGGAGGGGCCGGACGCCCGCGCCGCGCGGCGCCGTCCGGCCCCTCCGGCGTTCGCGCGGCACCCACCCGCCGTCGCGCCGGCACCACGCGCCTCGCGCATGGCCGCACCCGCACGGGCCGCCCGCAGCGCGGCCGGCACCCGGCACAATGGCCGCCATGCGCGCAGCCCGCCTCATCAAAATGGTGCTTCTGCTCCAGTCCCGCCCCTCCATGACCGCCGCCGAGCTGGCCCGTGAGCTGGAGGTCTCCGAGCGGACCATCACGCGGGACGCGCAGGCCCTGTCGGAGGCGGGCGTGCCGGTGTACGCCGACCGGGGCCGGACCGGCGGCTACCGCCTCATCGGCGGCTACCGCACCCGGCTGACGGGGCTCGCCCGCAGCGAGGCCGAGGCGCTCTTCCTCTCCGGGCTCCCGGGTGCGCTGCGCGAGATGGGCCTCGACGACGCCGCGTCCGCGGCCCGGCTCAAGGTGTCGGCCGCCCTGCTGCCCTCCCTGCGGGACGCCTCCGACACCGCCGCGCAGCGGTTCCATCTCGACGCCCCCGGCTGGTACCAGGAACCCAGGACGCCCGAGCTGCTGCCGACGATCGCGGAGGCGGTCTGGGACGACCGGATGATCACCGGTCGCTACCGGCGCGGCCACGACCGTGAGGTGGAGCGCCGGCTGGCCCCCTACGGCCTCGTGCTGAAAGCCGGCGTCTGGTACCTGTGCGCCCGCTCGGGCGACGAGTTCCGGGTGTACCGGATCGACCGTTTCACCGCGGTGGCCGTCTCGGAGGAACGTTTCGTACGGGACGAGGGCTTCGTCCTGCCGGAGTTCTGGGAGGAGCGGGCGACGGACTTCGCCCGCTCGATCCTGCGTGCCGAGGTGGTGGTGCGGCTGTCGGAGGCCGGTGTGCGGCGGCTGCCGTACGCCGTGGACCGCGCGGCCGCGACCGAGGCACTCGCCGAGGCCGGGCCGCCGGACGAACAGGGGCGCGTCACGGTGACGCTGCCGGTCGAGTCGTACGAGGTCGCGTTCGGCCAGCTCTTCTCCGTCGGGCCGGACCTGGAGGTGCTGGGCCCGCCCGACCTGCGCGAGCGCTTCGCGGAGGCGGCGGCCCGTACGGCCCGGCTGTACGAGCGGGGGCGTCAGCGGTAGTCGCTCACCGGGGCCTTCTTGCCGCCCTGCACGACCTCCTCGTAGTACGGCCAGCCGTCCGGCCGGCTGCCGTCCGTGTCCGTGAAGCCGTACTCCTTGGCGAGCTGCCCGCTGGACAGCGAGCGCCCGTTCCAGCGGGCCCGGCCGGAGTCGGCGGCGAGCGCCGCGACCGCCCGGCCGACGTACACCGGCGACTCGGCGACCTCGAAGCCGGGGACCTTGGCGATCGCGTCGCGCCAGTTCTCCTCGGTGACGCCGAAGGCGTCCAGCATCTCCTCCGAGCGGAGGAAGCCCGGGGTGACGCAGACCGCCGTGCAGCCCACGTCCGCGAGATCGTGGCCCAGCGCGAACGCCATGCGGATCGGCGCGTTCTTGACGAGGTCGTAGTAGAAGTTCTCGCGGAAGTGGGTGCGGTTGTACTCGTCCGTCCCGTCGGTCATCTCGACCACCAGTCCGCCGGGGTTGCGCACCAGCAGGGGCACCGCGAGTCCGAGCGTGATGGCGTGGGTCTTCACGCCGAGTTCCAGCATCCGCAGGCCGACCGCAAGGTCCGTGTCCCACATCTTCTTGCCGAACTCCAGCAGATGGTCACCGCCCCAGACACTGTCGACCAGGATGTCCAGCCGCCCGTGCTCCCGGTCGATCCGTTCGACGAGCGCCCGGACCTGGTCCTCCACGAGGTGATCGGTGGGGACGGCGATGCCTTCGCCACCGGCGTCCCTGACGAGGTCGGCCGTCTGCTCGATGGTCTCGCCGGGGCGCCCCACCTCACTGACGTGCCGGCGGGTGGTGCGCCCGGTGACGTACACCGTCGCGCCGGCCGCCCCGAGCTGCACGGCGATCGCCCGCCCGGCTCCCCTGGTGGCCCCCGCCACGAGTGCGATCCTGCCCTTGAGTGGTGCCGCGTCCTGCTCCCTCATGCCTGCTCCTCGCCTCCGCTTCCGTGTCGTACAGATCCGTGTCGTACACGTCGTACGCATCCGTGCGCGCGTACGGATCTGTTCCGTACGCATCGACACTGGCACCCAAAGCCGACACCTTCTGTCGGGTATTACCGCGAGGAGCCGCACGTCCGGTAACGACACAGCCGCATCCGGGGTACTCCGCGTGCGCGGGCATGGGGCAAGGCCGATGCTTGTCCCGTGATGGACGAGACGGAATTCTGGGAGATCATCGACCACACCCGCGAGGCCGCCGAGGGCGACCCGGAGGATCACGCGGACCTGCTGGTCGACGCGTTGCTCCAGCTCGATCCCGACTCCGTGCTCGACTTCGCCAGACACTTCGAGGTCCGCTACAACCGCGCCTACCGCTGGGACTTGTGGGGCGCTGCGGCCGTACTGCTCGGCGGTGCCGGCGACGACGCCTTCGACTTCTTCCGCTGCTGGCTGATCGGCCAGGGCCGGGAGGTCTTCGAGGGCGCGCTGCACGGACCGGACCATCTGGCCGACCTCCTCGACGAGTTCGACGAGGAGGTGGACGGCGACGGTGAGGAGCTGGGGTACGCGGCCGACGAGGCGTACGAGCAGCTCACCGGCGCGGTGGCGCCGGATCTGGGGGTTCCGGCGCAGGCCCCGGAACCCGAGGGCACACCGCTCGACCTGGAGGACGAGGACGCCCTGGCCGAGCGGTACCCGCGGCTGTGGGAGCGGTTCGGCAAGTGACCCGGTGCGCCGCTGCGACCGTGCGGAACGCCTCCTGCCACCCGCGAGCGCTCCCGACCGCCGCACTGCACTGCCCGTACCGGCTCACGGGCGGGACGTGGCCGCCGGTTCCCGGTCGGCGGTGTCCTCGTGCCCGAGCGCCAGCAGGGCCACGTCGTCCTGTACGTTCTCCGCCTTGCCCGCGAAGCGCACGAGGTCCTCCCGCACGGCCTCGTTGAGAGCCATCAGGTCGTCCGCCGGGACAGTGGCGGCCAGGACGGGCAGCCGCTGCGCGAGCGGGTAGAAGGCCCCCGAGGCGTCGCGCGCCTCCGTCACCCCGTCGGTGTGGGCGAGGATCCGGTCCCCGTACTCCAGTGGTACGGAGGTCACCCCGACCGGTACCGTCGCCGCCAGACCCAGCCCCAGCGGCGGCGCCGGGTCCAGGGCGATCTCGCTCGCCGTCCCGCCCCGCAGCAGCAGGGGCGCCGGGTGGCCGCAGCTGACCACCCGTACGACGGCCTGGCCGGGCGGGAACTCCATCACCACCGCGGTGGCGAACAGCTCCGCGTGCTCCACGGCGGCGGAGTCCACGACCAGCCGGCGGTCCAGCCGCGCGGCCACCCCCGCCAGGTCCGCCTCGTCCAGCACGGCCTCGCGGAACGCGCCCAGCAGCGCGGCGACCGTCGCGACGGCCTCCAGGCCATGGCCCTGCACGTCGGCCACCAGAGCCCGTTCACCGTAGGGACCTTCGCGCACGTCGTACAGGTCCCCGCCCACCAGCAGCCCGCGCTGGGCGGACCGGTACAGCCCCGCGCACCGCACCCGGCCGACAGAGGAGGGCAGCGGCGGCAGCACGGCGAGCTGCGCGGCCTCCGCCACCGTGCGGACCGTCACGAGCTGCTGTTCCCTGCGGGTTCGCACCAACGAGATGACCACGCTCAGCACGACGACGACCACCACCGCGAGCAGGTCGGGCGTCTCGACGTCCCAGATCCGGCGGCCGTACGGCAGGCTCAGCGTCAGGAGGGTGAGGCAGCCGAGCACTCCGACGCTGACGGGGCCGTAGGCGAGGGCCGCGACCGGGGTCACGGCCACCACGAAGTAGCCCAGCTGAAGGGTCTCGGGTGTGACGATCTGCGCGACGGTGAGCGCTGCGAGGATGATCGCGGGCAGGGCCCTGAGCCAGCGCGGCTGCGGTGTTCCGCGCAGCCATGCGGGGGCCTCTTCGGCGCCCCTGGCCCGCCTCGAACTCATCGGACGTAGGGCCCGCGGCTCATCACGCGGGTCGCTGGCGTGGGCTGCATCCGGATCTTGTCCATACCTCTCCCACTATGGCCCAGGGACTCGGCCCACGCCCGTCAGCGCGGCCGTCGGCGCGGCCCGTCGACTCACGCCCGTCAGCCACGCCCGTCAGCGCCGTCTGTCAGCGCCCGTCTGTCAGCGCACGCCCCATGACGACGTCGTCGACGTACTGGCCGCCGAGGAGGAACTCTCCCGGCAGCACACCCTCGACCACGAATCCCTCGGCCTCGTAGAGCGCACGCGCGGGAGTGTTGTGGCCGAGCACTCGCAGCGTCATGCGCACCGCGCCGCCGCTCCGCGCCGCGTCGGCTGCCGCGCGCAGCAGCGCCCGCCCGATCCCGCGCCCGCGCGCGCCGTCCGCGACGGCCAGGCCCTGGATCTGCCGTACGTGCGCGTTGCTCGCCAGCGGCGTGGGCGGGACCGTCCGGATGTAGCCGGCGATCGCACCGTCCAGCTCGGCCACCAGGATGTCCTCGGGCCGGTGGCGTTCGTCGAAGAACGTGGCGTACGGCGGCCGCGGCCGCTCCTGCACGGAGTGCACCGGCGACCAGGTCTCCCGGTCCAGCCCGGCCAGCTCCTCCTCGTCGGCCGTGGTGGCGGGACGTATCACCGGGGCGGCCAGGGAGGCGGCGGGCTTCGGCACAGGGGGCTCCGACATGGGTGCCACCCTGCCATCCCCGCCCGGTGAGCCGGAATGCGGGGCAGGATGGGCGTCATGCGGATTGCGGTCACCGGCTCGACCGGTCTCATCGGTACGGCGCTCGTGCGCTCCCTGCGCGCGGACGGGCACGAGGTGCGGCGCCTGGTACGGCGCCCGGCGAACAGCCGGGAGGAGGTGACGTGGGACCCGAAGCGGCAGTACGTCGACGCCGCCGGACTCGCCGGCTGCGAGGCCGTCGTCCACCTCGCGGGGGCGGGCATCGGCGATCACCGCTGGACGCAGACGTACAAGAGGGAGATCCGTGACAGCAGGGTCCTCGGTACGGCCGCGATCGCCGAAGCGGTCGCTTCCCTGGACGCGCCGCCGAAGGTTTTCGTGTGCGGTTCGGCGATCGGCTTCTACGGCGACACCGGCGAACGCGCGGTGGACGAACAGGCGCCGCCCGGCGAGGGTTTCCTGCCGTCCGTGTGCGTGGAGTGGGAAGAGGCCGCCGCCCCGGCTCAGGAGGCGGGCGTACGAACGGTGTTCGCCCGTACGGGACTCGTGGTGGCACGTGAGGGCGGGGCGTGGGGTCGGCTGTTCCCTCTCTTCAGGGCAGGGCTCGGCGGGCGGCTGGGGTCCGGCCGTCAGTACATGAGCTGCATCGCGATGCACGATCAGATCGCGGCGCTGCGTCATCTGATCGACACTCAGTCGCTGTCGGGCCCCGTGAACCTCACGGCGCCGCGCCCGGTCACCAACCGGGAGCTCACCGAGGCGATGGGGCGGGTACTGAAGCGGCCCACGCTCTTTACCATCCCGGCGCCGGCTCTGCGGCTCGCACTGGGTGAGCTCTCCTCGGACGTACTGGGCAGCCAGCGGGTTCTGCCACGGCAGTTGGAGGAGTCGGGCTTCGTCTTCGCGTTCCCGGAGATCGACGACACCCTGCGGTCGGCACTGCGCAGCTGACCCCCGCTCCCAACCCAGCACCAACTGACCGGTTCTGGTCACTTTCTGTCCGGGACGCGATCGTTGCCCTTCGATTGTGCTCCGGTTGTGCTCCGATGCCCCGGTCCATGCGCGACTGTGCCCGGCCGTGTCCCCTTTTACGCTTCGACTCGAACTCGGGCATTCCGTCGACCTGTTGAGGGCATGAGACCCCCACAGTCGCGCCGACCTCGGGGAGGGTCACGTGCTCACCACCGCACACCACGCGGACGTCGTCATAGTGGGGGCCGGGGTCGCCGGTCTCTCCGCCGCCCATCAGCTGACCAGCGCCGGTGTAACGGTCGGCGTCCTGGAGGCTGCCCCTCACGTCGGCGGAAGGATGACTACCGAGGAGGTCGACGGTTTCCGGCTCGACCGCATCGGCCAGGTGCTCAGCACCGCGTATCCGGAGCTGCTCCGGACCCCGGGCCTCGAAGGGATGGCGCTGCGCACGTTCTCCCCCGGTGTCCTGGTGCACAGCGGCGGCCGTCGCTATCGCGCGGGCGAGGCCGGAAGCGCGCGCGGCGCACTCACCGCGGCGCGGGCGCTGGCCGGCGCGCCCCGCCCTCCGTTCGGCGGGGCGCTCGACCAGGCGCGGCTCGGCGCGGCACTCGGGCGGTTCGCGGCCACACCGGTGCGCCGGCTCATGGCGCGGCCCGAACGGCCCGCCGCCGAAGCCCTTTCCAGTCGCGGACTGCCGCCCCGTACGGTCGACGGCTTCCTGCGCCCGCTGCTCTCGGCACTGCTCAGCGACCCCGAGCTCACCACCTCCAGCCGCTGCGCCGACCTCGCGCTGCGCGGCTTCGCGCGCGGCCGGCTGTGCGTGCCCGAGGGCGGGGCGTCGGCGCTGCCCGAACTGCTGGCGGCCACACTGCCACCGGGAACGGTACATACGGGCGTACGGGTGACCGGCGCGTCCACCAGCTCCGTCACCACCGAGGAGCACGGCGAGTTCGGCTGCCGTTCCCTGCTGCTGGCCACCGGCGCCCGCGCCGCCGCGAGCCTGCTCCCGGGCCTGCGGGTGCCGCCCTTCCACCCGGTGACGGTGCTGCATCACGCGGCGCCCGCCTCCCCGCTCGCGGACCCCGCCCTGCTGCTGGACGCCGACCGGAGCGGCCCCGTCTCGCACACCGCCGTACTGAGTGAGGTCGACCCCTCACGCGCGCCGCGCGGCCGGTCGCTGATCTCCTCCACGGTCCTCGGCCCGCCGCCGCCGAGCCCCGACCGCGCGGTGCGCGCGCACCTGGCCAGGCTCTACGGCATCCCCACCGACGACTGGGAGCTCCTCGCGGTCCACCACGACCGGGAGGCCGTTCCGGCCATGCCGGCGCCGCACGACCTGCGGCGTCCCGTACGGCTGCTCGCGGGCCTGTACGTCTGCGGCGACCACCGCGGGACGAGCACGGTGCAGGGCGCGCTCCACTCGGGCCGCCGGGCCGCACACGAGATCCTGCTCGACTTCGGCATCCAGCCCGGTTACGCACCCGAGGCACTGCGCGAGGCGGCCTGAGGGCAGCGCCACGCGGGGGCCAGGAGACCGGGCAGCGCGGGCCGGGCAGCACAGGACCGGGGGTAGCGGGACCGAGGGGCAGCGCGGCCGGAGGCAGCGCCGGGCCGGGCGTCACCCCAGTGCCGCCACCCGGTCCCGGTAGTTCCGGACCGCCACGGCGTCCCGGTAGGGCTCAAGGCGCTTCTCGAACTCGCGCACGTACTCCAGGGCCCGCGCCGACCGCATCTCCGACGCCTGCTGCGCCGACTCCGCGCCCAGCGCGCACGCCTGGTCCAGCTCCCCCAGCCCCAGCCGGGCGGTCGCCAGCACCACCCGGCAGAACAGCCGGCTGCGCGCATAGCCGGGCGCGCGCAGCTGGAGCGACCGCTCCGCGTGCTGCGCCGCCGCGCGGTACTGCTGGAGATCCCGGTGGCAGTGCCCGAACTCGTCCGCCAGCTGCGCCTCGTCGAAGAAGCGCGCCCAGTGCGGCAGCTCGTCCCCCGGGCGCGCCGCCTCCATCGCCCGCTCCGCCCGTACGAGCGAGGCCGTGCACGCCCGCACCTCTCCCAGCACCCCGTGCCCGCGCGCCTCGGCCGAGTGCAGCAGCGCCTGCACGACGGCTGGCGCCGCGCTGCCGACGCCCTGCTGCGCGACGCGGGCCAGTTGCACCGCCTCCCGGCCGTGGCCGAGGTAGACCGCCTGCCGGCTCATGGTGACCAGGACGTACGAGCCGTACGGCCGGTCGCCCGCCGCCTGCGCCAGGCGCAGCGCCTGGACGAAGTACCGCTGGGCGAGACCGTGCGCGGCGATGTCGAACGAGGTCCAGCCCGCCAGCCGGGTCAGATCGGCGGCGGCCGCGAAGAGCCGCCGTCCGGTCGCCTCGCCGTACGTACCGCGCAGCATCGGTTCGGTCTCGTGCTCCAGGTAGCGCACCAGCGCCTGCCGGGCGTGGCCGCCGCCGTAGGCGTGGTCCAGCGTCCGGAACAACTCGCCGACCGAGCGCAGGGCCGCGATGTCCCCGCCGGTCACACGCTGCCCGGCCCCGCGGTCGGTCTGGCGCTGCCGGGGCACGGCCGGGCGGCCCTGGGAGGGCACCCGGGCGCCGTTCGCCTGCGGGGGGTCGCCCCGTGCGACACGGTCGTCGGCGCGCCCGATCAGCCAGTCCCGGCTCGGGACGACGAGCCCGGCCGGGGTGAAAGCGATCTTGCGCAGCTCGGCATGGCTGCCGGAATCCTTGCGCCACAGGCCGCTGACGATGTCGACGGCCTCCTCGGGGGTGGCCGCGAATTCCAGCCCCGCGTAGACGGGCGCGCAGGCGTCGAGGCCGAGGTCCTGGGCCGTCAGCCGTCTGCCGAGGCGGCGGGTGAAGACCTCGGCGATCAGCGCGGGTGTGGTACCGCGAGGTTGCTGGCCGCGCAGCCACCGGGTCACCGACGTCTTGTCGTACCGCAGGTCGAGGCCGTGCTCCAGACCGAGCTGGTCCACCCGTCGGGCCAGGCCCGCGTTGGAGAATCCCGCTTCCGCGATGAGCGCGGCGAGCTGGCGGTTCGGCGTGCGCTGCGGGGGTCGTTCCGTCATCAGCTGTGCGGTCTCCTGCCTTCTGGGCGCCCGGGCAGCAGCCCTCATGGAACGGCGCGAATTTAGCTCCACAGGCCGCCCGCCCCGGCCCCTTCGGCCCGCATTCATCCGATCGTGTGAGGATTTATGGGGACGCTGACGAACTCAGGCGGAAACGACCTGGCCCGTGACCCGCTTCCCCGCGGTCGTACAGTGGCTGGGGCGCGCACAACGCGCCGGTGGTGGTTCTAGGGAGGCGTTGCCGTGAGTGACCTGCGGTTTGTCCGACTGGGGTTCGGCGAGGAAGCGGTCGAGTACCAGGTGGCCTGGCAGAAGCAGCGCGAGGTGCACGCGGCACGGTTCGCGGACGAGGTCCCGGACACCTGCCTGCTCCTAGAGCATCCGCCGGTCTACACGGCCGGCCGACGTACGCAGGACAGTGAGCGCCCGCTGGACGGCACCCCCGTGGTGGACGTGGACCGCGGTGGCAAGATCACCTGGCACGGTCCCGGCCAGCTGGTCGGCTATCCGATCATGAAGCTGCCGCGCCCGGTCGACGTGGTGGCGCACGTACGCCGCCTGGAGGACGCGCTCATCCGCACCTGCGCGGACTTCGGCGTCGAGACGAGCCGGGTCGAGGGCCGCAGCGGTGTCTGGGTGCTGGGCGACCCGGTGGAGCGGCGCCCGTCGCCCGGCGGCCTCTCCCTGGACTTCGACCCGAGGCTCCAGGACGAGGAGTTCGACCCGAGGCTGAACGGCCCCGAGTACGCCCCGTCCAACGCCGGCCAGCGCCGCGAGGACCGCAAGCTCGCCGCCATCGGCATCCGGGTCGCCAAGGGCGTCACGATGCACGGCTTCGCGCTGAACGTGAACCCGGACAACACCTGGTTCGACCGGATCGTGCCGTGCGGCATCCGTGACGCGGGCGTCGCCTCGCTCGCGGGCGAGCTGGGCCGCGATGTCACCATCGGCGAAGTCGTGCCGGTCGTGGAGAAGCATCTGCGGGACGTGCTGGAGCACGCGGATCTCGCGCCTCGCCCCGTGGCGCAGGCCACCGTCTAGCCCCCGGGGAATGCGGACCGCTGGCCATGGGTTGGCGTGACGTAATCCCCATACAAATATCGGGCGTACCCTGGTGGGCGCCGAAGAATCGAAGTCGTAGGGAGCCGGACGTGTCCGCAGTCGCACCCGACGGACGCAAGATGCTGCGCCTGGAGGTCCGGAACAGCCAGACCCCCATCGAGCGCAAGCCCGAGTGGATCAAGACCCGGGCGAAGATGGGCCCCGAGTACACCAAGATGCAGGCGCTCGTGAAGGGCGAAGGACTGCACACGGTGTGCCAGGAGGCCGGCTGTCCGAACATCTACGAATGCTGGGAGGACCGCGAGGCCACCTTCCTCATCGGCGGTGACCAGTGCACCCGGCGCTGCGACTTCTGCCAGATCGACACGGGCAAGCCTGCCGCGCTCGACCTGGACGAGCCGCGCCGCGTGGGTGAGTCCGTCGTCACGATGGACCTGAACTACGCCACCATCACCGGCGTCGCGCGCGACGACCTGGAGGACGGCGGCGCCTGGCTGTACGCGGAGACCGTGCGCCAGATCCACGCGATGACCTCGGAGCGGGAGGCCGGCCGTACCAAGGTCGAGCTCCTGATCCCCGACTTCAACGCGGTCCCCGAGCAGCTCGCCGAGGTCTTCTCCTCGCGCCCCGAGGTGCTCGCGCACAACGTCGAGACGGTGCCGCGCATCTTCAAGCGCATCCGCCCCGGCTTCCGGTACGAGCGTTCCCTCGAAGTGATCACGCGAGCCCGCGAGGCCGGCCTGGTCACCAAGTCGAACCTCATCCTGGGCATGGGCGAGGAGCGCGAAGAGGTCAGCCAGGCCCTCCAGGACCTGTACGACGCGGGTTGCGAGCTCATCACGATCACGCAGTACCTGCGGCCCTCGCCGCGGCACCACCCCGTCGAGCGCTGGGTGAAGCCGCACGAGTTCGTCGAGCTGAAGGAGGAGGCCGACGAGATCGGCTACTCCGGTGTGATGTCCGGGCCGCTGGTCCGTTCGTCGTACCGCGCGGGCCGGCTGTTCGGCCAGGCCATGGAGCGGCGCGAGGCGCTGGCGGCCGCACCGACCGTGTGAATCCCGGCACAAGTGGTTACCGGCCAGTAATGGCCGAGACGGCGCGGCCCGCACCGTCCCCGCAGGTAGGGGGACCGTGCGGGCCGCGCCGTCGTTGCGTCCGTACGGGTCCGGCATTCATGGGTGTTTGACCGCCCGGTCATGTGCTGGTAACACCAATCAGTGACCCTGGGTTTACGCACAGCTCCATCGCCGCCCCGCCGCACCCCCGGCTCACACACCCCCCGTTCCCGAGTGACCGCTCCGAGGAGGGACCCACACCATGCAGGCCGCGACCCCCGTCCGCGCGCACGCCATTCCGTCCGTCACCCACGCGCTGCGCGCCGTCGAGTCCCTGCTCATGGGCGCCGGACAGCGCACCGCCCGCCGCAACGCCTGGACCTCGGTGCTCGAAGACCGGCGCCGGGCCAAGGACCGGGTCGAGGCTCAGCACGTACTGGAGGCCGTGGCGGGCCGGGCTTCACGGGCAACGTAAACTTCACAGCATGGCGAGGAAGGAACGCGCAGACAACGCGGACACTGCGAACCCCGGGCGACTCAAGCAGATCGCCCTGACCTACAAGATGACCCGGCGGGCCGATTCCAAGATCGGTCTCGTTCTCGCGGGTGTGGGCATCGTCACGTTCGGTGTCTTCCTCGGGATCGGCTTCTTGATCGATCACCCGGTCTATCTGGGCATTCTGGGCTTCTTGCTGGCCTTCCTCGCGATGGCGATCGTCTTCGGACGCCGCGCCGAGCGGGCGGCCTTCGGCCAGATGGAGGGACAGCCGGGCGCTGCGGCCTCCGTGCTTCAGAACGTCGGCCGCGGCTGGTCCACGACCCCGGCGGTGGCGATGAACCGCAACCAGGACGTCGTGCACCGGGCCGTCGGCAAGGCGGGCATCGTGCTGGTGGCGGAGGGCAACCCGAACCGGCTGAAGAGCCTGCTGGCGGCCGAGAAGCGGAAGATGGCGCGGATCGTGGTCGACGTACCCGTCCACGACCTCATCATCGGCAACGACGAGGGTCAGGTGCCGCTGAAGAAGCTGCGCACCACGATGCTCAAGCTGCCGCGCGTCCTCACCGGCCCGCAGGTGACGTCGGCCAACGACCGGCTGCGCGCCATGGGCGACCTGATGTCGAACATGCCGCTGCCGAAGGGGCCGATGCCCAAGGGCGGGCGGATGCCGCGCGGAAAGATGCGCTGACCTTCCCGTCCCGTACGACATACGTCGAAGGGCGGCCCGGAACCGAGAGGTTCCGGGCCGCCCTTCTCGCTCTGTACGGAGGCGTCGGACCCGAGGCCCGGACGGAGGGGGCGGACCCTGGGCCCGGACGGAGGCTCGGACGGAAGGGTCAGATCCTGACCTGGACCGCGCGGGCCAGACGGTCGTGCAGCCCGCGGCCGTCGCGGTCCCACACCAGCGCGGGGATCGCCAGGCACAGCAGGACGCTGCGGACGAGGACGCGGAAGAAGCCGAGGCGTTCGCCGTTCTCCGCGACCACGCGCAGACCGAAGAGGCGCTTGCCGGGGGTGGAACCGACCGTACCGATGGTGAGCACGCTCAGTACGAGCAGTACGCCCAGCGCCCAGTTGCCCGTCGCCTGCCCGTTACCGCCGGTGAGCAGCCCGTATGCGATGAGCATGCACAGGGCCCAGTCGGTGAAGAGGGCGCCGAAGCGCCGGCCGAGCGGGGCGATGGCCCCGGGCCCGTGCTCCGGCAGTCCGAGCCGCTCGCCGCGGTACCCGGTGTCGGCACCCATCTCCTTGGCGGCTTCACCCGGCCCGGAGAGCCACGATCCGATTGCTTGCCTGTTGTCCACCCGTACAAGGTACTGCGACCGCTTTCGTACCCTGGAGGTCGGGGCCCGGCGGAGACCCGTCGGGGCCGGTCCGGGGCCCGGTCCGGAACGGATCCGGAGCCGGTCCGGTTAACTTGCGCGAAACAAATGGGTCATGCTTGAGAAATCCCGTCTGCCTATGGTCGGGTCCAGCGTGTGCCACCGCACTGGCCGCACGGAGAGCTGCAACCCCATCCCCACCGGGTGGGAGTAGGAGGAGTTGGATGTTCCAGAACGCCGACGAAGCGAAGAAGTTCCTCGCCGACGAAGACGTCAAGTTCGTCGACGTCCGGTTCTGCGACCTGCCCGGAGTGATGCAGCACTTCACGATCCCGGCCGCGGCGTTCGACCCGAACGAGGAGCTGGCCTTCGACGGATCGTCGATTCGCGGCTTCCAGGCCATCCACGAGTCCGACATGGCGCTCCGCGCGGACCTGTCGACCGCCCGTCTCGACCCGTTCCGCAAGGACAAGACGGTCAACATCAACTTCTTCATCCACGACCCGATCACGGGCGAGCAGTACAGCCGTGACCCGCGGAACGTGGCGAAGAAGGCCGAGGCGTACCTCACGTCCACCGGCATCGCCGACACGGCGTACTTCGGCCCCGAGGCCGAGTTCTACGTGTTCGACAACGTGCGCTTCCAGACCTCCGCGAACGAGTCCTTTTACCACATCGACTCCGAGGCCGGCGCCTGGAACACCGGTGCGGTCGAGAACAACCGCGGTTACAAGGTCCGCTACAAGGGCGGCTACTTCCCCACCCCGCCGGTCGACCACTTCGCCGACCTGCGTGCCGAGATCTCCCTGGAGCTGGACAAGAACGGCCTCCAGGTCGAGCGCCAGCACCACGAGGTCGGCACCGCCGGCCAGGCCGAGATCAACTACAAGTTCAACACGCTGCTCGCCGCGGCCGACGACCTGATGCTCTTCAAGTACGTCGTGAAGAACGTCGCCTGGCGCAACGGCAAGACCGCGACCTTCATGCCGAAGCCGATCTTCGGTGACAACGGTTCGGGCATGCACGTCCACCAGTCGCTGTGGTCCGGCGGCAACCCGCTGTTCTACGACGAGCAGGGCTACGCGGGCCTCTCGGACATCGCCCGGTACTACATCGGCGGCATCCTGAAGCACGCCCCGTCGCTGCTCGCCTTCACCAACCCGACGGTGAACTCGTACCACCGCCTGGTGCCCGGCTTCGAGGCCCCGGTCAACATGGTCTACTCGCAGCGCAACCGCTCGGCCGCGATGCGTATCCCGATCACGGGCTCGAACCCGAAGGCCAAGCGCGTCGAGTTCCGCGCCCCGGACCCGTCCTCCAACCCGTACCTCGCGTTCTCGGCACTCCTGATGGCCGGCCTGGACGGCGTGAAGAACAAGATCGAGCCGGCGGAGCCGATCGACAAGGACCTGTACGAGCTGGCTCCCGAGGAGCACGCGAACGTCCAGCAGGTCCCGACCTCGCTGCCGGCCGTGCTGGACGCCCTGGAGGCGGACCACGACTACCTGCTGGCCGGCGGTGTCTTCACCCCCGACCTGATCGAGACGTGGATCGACTACAAGCGCGTCAACGAGATCGCCCCGATCCAGCTCCGCCCGCACCCGCACGAGTTCGAGCTGTACTTCGACCTCTAAATCGCGCGGACCGCACGGACAGTACGGACAAGCACGCAGCAGCACGGAGGGCCGCCACCCGGATTCGGGTGGCGGCCCTCCGCGTTGTGGTGGGTCAGGCCCCCGGTGCCAGGAGATCGCGCAGTTCGGTGATCGCGCGGCGGAGTTCGGTGGCGAAGGTGTGCATCTGGGGGGCCACCGGGCGGGGGGTGCTCAGGTAGACGTTGAAGCGGGTGGGGAGCAGGACGTAGGCGACGCCGATGCAGCGGGGGCTGGTGGAGCCGAAGCCGAAGTACTGGATGTTGGCCGAGGGGGCCGAGCTGGTGCTCAGGTAGTCGTCGCGCATCTTCAGCCAGCCGGGGGTGCGGTAGAGGGCGGGCTGCTCGGTCACGCCGAGGTCGGCGCCGCGGCGGCGCTGGATCAGTTCCAGTTCCCACAGGTGCTGCTCGGGCGCCTGGCCGGCCTGGCACTCCTTCGCGCGGGCGACGTGCGCTCCGGCTGCGGCGCGCAGCGCGGTGCGTTTCGCCTTGGTGTCCGCCGCCGGGTCGTCCATCGCGGTGACGAAGTCCTGCATCTCGGGCGTGACCACGCGCATGGCCTCGGTCCGGCCGTGCCGGTACTGCCGGGTGGCGATCGACTCGTACGTGGCGCCCAGGTGCCCCTTCGCGCGCTGGTGTGCCAGCTGGTAGGCGGCCTGGACGAAGGCGTCCGGTGAGACGCCGAGCGCCTTGGCCGTGTCGGCGCCGAAGTCCTCGAAGGAGACGGTGGTGGTGGCCGTGTCGTGCCCGTACTGGGCGAAGGCGTCGGCGGCGGAGCGCGCCCGGGAGCGAAGGGTCTCGTCGTCCAGGTCGAACGTGATCGCCTCCGGGACCGGTGGACCCTGGGTGCGGGCTCCGGAGCGGCGGGCGTGCTCGTCGGCGGGGGTGCCCAGGAGGGCGTCGGTGAAGCTGAGGATGGTGGTGCCGTCCAGCTCGCAGTGCTCGACGTTGATGCCGGCCCGGCCGTCGGCGAAGACGACGAAGGTCACGGCCTTGTCGAACCACCGGTTGCCCCGGTCCCCGTACAGCAGTTCGTCGCATGCCGCCTGTGTGTCCGCCGGGGCGAAATCTTCCAGGGAGAGGCAGAACAGGGCCGTCTCGACGGTGTTCAGCGCCTCCGTGTTGCCCGGGCGGGCGAGCAGGGTCCGGCGGGCGGCCGCCCACTCCGCCCGGGCCATGGTGGTGAGGTGGCCCACCGATGTGCCGGGGGCCGGCGGTTCGGTGCCTGCCTTCATGACGGCGCGCAGGCCGGCCCGCAGGTCCTCCGGGCTGTGCGGCACGCCGTCCGCTCCGAGCACGTCCAGCCGGAACATGGCGCCGCGGTGGAACACCACGATGTGCCGTGCGTCGGACGGGCCGGGCCACGCCTCGGAGTACGGGCTGCGGACAGTGTCCAGTTCCGCTCCGGGAATCCGGGTGGTGGAGAAGAGGTACTTGTTCTGGACCATCGACTGGGGCCGTCCGCGCTGGGTGACGGGCGGAACGGCTTCCCGGTCGAGCCGGCTCTTGTAGTGGAGGGCTCCGGTGACGAGACCGGCCGCCCGGCTCACCTGTTCCTCGCCGGAGTCCTGGAACAGGAAGAAGAAGTTGGCGTTGAGGGCGATCCGGTCCCGGCGGCCCAGATAGCGGTACGGCCAGAAGGTGTCGAGCCAGCTGTGCACACCGTCGGTGGCGTCGTACTGCTCCAGGGCCCGGTGCAGGACCCGGCCGGGGCTGTCGGGGCGGAGGAACGCGGCCACCTCGGCCTCGGTCTCCGTCCGTTCTGCGGCCGTCAGCAGGGGCGCGCACCAGGCGAGGAACCTCTCGCAGCTCGCCTCCAGGGTCGGGAGCGGCACTCGCGGGAGGCTGTCCTCCTGCGAGAAGGTGGTGACGGCGACCGCTGTTGCCTCACTCGTGTTCACAGCTGTTCTCGATTCGCGTCGTGGGGACCTGACGTGTGCTCGGCGGCCGGCCGGGAGAGGTAGAGCTCCGCGTACATCCAGCCTTCCGTCTCCAGGCCGCGCGCGTCCACGCCGGCGGCCGACATCTTCTCCAGTACGAGCGCCTGCTCCTCGGGGGAGGCAAACCGCCGCTGTTTGAACACCGCGTCGACGCGGGTCGTCCGGTACCCGAGCCCGGCCAGCGCGTGCTCGACCGGATCGAAGGGGAACATCCGCAGCACGAAGTGCGCCATCCAGGGGCGGTGGCCGCCCTGCGCCCGCACGACGCGCGTGAGGGTCCGCTCGGTCACGTACCCGAGGCAGCCCGTCGAGATCACCAGGTCCGTGCCGGCGAACTGGGCGCGCTGGACGGGTGTGGGCTCGTTCCTCTC
Organism: Streptomyces agglomeratus; assembly: GCF_001746415.1. Classification (NCBI taxonomy): domain Bacteria; kingdom Bacillati; phylum Actinomycetota; class Actinomycetes; order Kitasatosporales; family Streptomycetaceae; genus Streptomyces; species Streptomyces agglomeratus. Next base: position 5,656,615 of record NZ_MEHJ01000001.1, on the reverse strand, counting down.
CAGGTCGGCGTTAACCGCGTCGTCGAGGAACCCGGCCTCCAAGGCGTAGGAGAGGGCGCTCGCGGAGGTGTCCAGGCCGACGAAACGGATGTCGCGCGCGGGGCGGCGGGAGCGCGACAGTTCGCGGTCGCGGGCCAGCAGGGCCTCACGAGTGCCTCCCTCATCCGCCCCCCGGCCCTCCTCGCCGCCGTAGCGCGCGTACAGCTCGTCCATGGTGGCGTCGTACTTCAGCAGGGCGGCGTTGATTCCGTACGAGCAGCCGATGTCCAGCACCTGCGGCACCGCCACCCGCCGGGTTTCCGCGTACTCCTCGATGAACTTCGCGAAGTAGGGCTTGGCCAGCTGCGGGACGCGGTAACCGAGTGGGCGCAGCACGCTGAAGTACGCGCGCGGGTCGGGCTGGGTGTAGATGTGGTCGAGCGTTACTTTTCCGGTCGCGTCGAAACGCACAGGGCTTGCTCCTCCGTGGATCGGCAGAGTTGCGGAACGCGGAACCGCTAGTCCAGCAGCCGGTCACCCCGGACGGCGCGGCTTTCGGACTCCAGGTGCGCGGGCAGCACCCGGCCGAAGAGCTGGCGGGTGCGGGCCACGCTGCCGACGACACCGGGGCGCTCGCTGTACGCGAAGATCGCGGAGTGGCGCGCGGCCTCGCCGGCCACGGGGCTCACCCGGTGCAGGGAGTACCGGCCCTTGAACAGCTGGAGGTCGCCGGGCCGCAGGGGCAGGCGCCGGATCAGATGCCCGCCCCGGCCGTCCAGTACGGCGCGGACGTCGTCGAAGCGCTCGTCCTGCGCGGACCTGATGTCCGGGCAGTACTCGAAGTCCCCGCCGGACCGGGCCTGCTGGGTGAGCATGCTCACGGTGTACTCGTTGGTGTCGAAGTGCCAGGGATGCTCCATGCCCGGCGCGACGACGTTGAGCACCAGTCCGGAGAGCGGGTCGGCCAGCTCGTGGAGCTTCGGCAGCCCGAAGCAGCGGGCGACGAACCGCTGGAACGCCGGGTGGGAGTAGAGCCGGCTGATCAGCGCGTTCGCGGGAATGCGGTCGCGGGCGACGAACGCGTTGCCCCGCTGGAAGGTCCTGCGGCCGGGATGGTCCGGCGGCAGGGCCGAGTCCACGTCGATGTTGTAGACGTTGACCGTTTCGACGTCGTAGTGGGCCCGGGGAGCGATGGCCGCGCACTCCTGCCGGAGAAGGCCGCGAAGCGACGGGTGGACGAAGTCGGGCAGCACGGTGCAGCCGAGGGCGGCCAGTTCGCGCCGGGCACGGGAGACCACGTCCTGCCCATGGGCGCCTTCGAGTTCCGTCAGGGGATATCTGGCCGTGTCGACGACTTGGTCGAGCGTGGTGGCTTCCAGAGTGCTCATGCGATCCTCTCCGCACAGGGACAGACCGTGTGTGGCGGGCAACTCTACTGATCAGTAATGGAGTTGGGGGCGTCTGTGACACGTCACACGGCGCCGGTCCCGCGGGTCCGCTGCTGTGGGGGAGGCGACCGGCCGGGAGTGCGCCCCCGCCGGGCCCTGGAATGCGCTTCTCCGGCCGAACGGCGGAAGACGCGGTGCCGCGGAGACCAAGTACCGCGGAGAGACTGAGTGCCGCGGAGGCAACGTGCCGTGGAAGTGCCGGTGAGGGGCGCGACCCGGTTGGTCGTGGGAGCGCGCCCCTCACCGGCCCCGGTTCAGCGGCCGTAGCGGATCAGGGCACGCACCATACGGCAGGTGGTGTCCGACGGCGGGTGGATGCCGATGCGCTCCGCCGTGCTGCGTATCCTGCGGTTGGGCGCCTGCGACGGGTGGTACACACCCGTGTCGAGCAGCGCGATGGCCAGGCGCATGGCCTTGAGGCGGCGGTTGTGCGTCTCGTACCACGCGCGCGGCCGGCCGGCCGGCAGCGGCGTTTTCGACAGGGGCTGCGGAGCGGTCGGGAACAGTGCGGCTGCGGTCACGGGCGTCCTCCTGAGGCGGTCGGGAACCCTCTCTGACTCCTTCGATTTTACTGCCCACCACTGACAATCGGCCCTGGCCAGAGGGCGTTTGACGGGGGGCTGGAGGTACGGTTGTGGCCATGGAGATCTGGATCAATCCCGCGTGTTCGAAGTGCCGCAGCGCGCTGCATCTGCTGGACGAGGAGGGCGCGGACTACACCGTCCGCCGCTACCTGGAGGACGTGCCGACCCAGGACGAGATCCGGGCGGTGCTGAAGCGGCTCGGGCTGGAGCCGTGGGACATCACGCGCACGCAGGAGCCGACGGCGAAGGAGCTGGGGCTCAAGGACTGGGCGCGGGACGCCGGTTCGCGGGAGCGGTGGATCGCGGCGCTGTCCGAGCATCCCAAGCTGATCCAGCGGCCGATCATCACGGCCGAGGACGGTACGGCCGTCGTGGCGCGTACGGACGAGGCGGTACGGGACGCCCTGTCGCGCTGACGCGCCGCCGGCCACCGGGCCACCGGGCCGGACCGTAAGGAGGCGGAGGCGTGCGGGGGCAAGGGCCGGCGCCGAACGGGGCGGGGCCGCGCCCGTTCGGGTGCGGCCCCGGGCTCGTCAGGACACCCGCTCGTCCTCGCCCGCCGTCTTCGCGGTCGCCAGCGCGATGCGGTTCCAGGTGTTGATCGTGAAGATCAGGGCCAGCAGGTGGGCCAGCTCCTTGTCGTCGAAGTGGGCCGACGCCCGCGCGTACACGTCGTCCGGGAGACCGCCGTCCGCGATCAGCGTCACGGCGTCGGTCAGGGCCAGGGCCGCCTGCTCCCTCTCCGTGAAGAAGTGCCTGGCCTCCTTCCACACCGCGACCATGTGCAGCCGCTCCTCGCTCTCGCCCGCCCTGCGCGCGTCGCAGGTGTGCATGTGCAGGCAGTACGCGCAGTGGTTGAGGTGCGAGGAGCGGATCTGCACCAGCTCCACCAGCGCCGGGTCGAGTCCCTCGCGGGCGGCGGCGTCGAGGCCGATCACGGCCCGGAACGCCTTGGGGGCGGCCTTGGCGAAGTCGAGGCGGGGAGCGGGACCGGCGAGCGTCTGCTTGATCTCTGTCGTCGTCATGCGTACGACACTATGAGCACAGGCGACCGGGACAGAGGTGCAATCGCATGGCGGAATCATGGGTCAATTCGGCTGAGGGACTCGGCAGTGATCTGCATCTGGAGCTGGCGGCCGCCGGCTCAGGAAGCCGCCGCGCCGTCCTCATGCGCGCGCTGCGGGAGGCGATTCGCGGCGGCCGGCTGGCGCCGGGGACCCGGCTGCCTCCGTACCGTTCCCTCGCCGCCGACCTCGGACTCGCCCGCAACACGGTCGCCGACGCGTACGCCGAACTGGTCGCGGAGGGCTGGCTGACGGCCAGGCAGGGTTCCGGCACGCGCGTCGCGCTGCGGGCCGCGCCGGCCACCCCCGCGCCCCGGCGGCGTACCCCCGTGCGGGACTCCCGTCCGGCGTACGACCTCGTCCAGGGCAGACCGGATCCCTCCGCCTTCCCGCGCGGTGCCTGGCTCGCCTCGGCCCGCCGGGCGCTGACCGCCGCGCCCCCCGACGCGTTCGGGCCCGGTGACCCGCGGGGCAGGGCGGAACTGCGGGAGGCGCTGGCGGAGTACCTGGCGCGGGTGCGGGGGGTACGGGCGGACGCCGGCCGGATCGTGCTCTGCTCGGGAGCCGCGCACGCGCTGCGGCTGCTGGCCCGGGTGGTGGGCGGGACATGGGCGGTGGAGGCGTACGGACTGCCGTTCCACCGCGCGCTGCTGGCGGACGAAGGGGTACGTACGGTGGCCCTGGAGGTCGACGACGACGGGGCCGAGGTGGGTGAACTGGCCGGCCTGGCCGGGACCGGCACCGTGCTGCTCACTCCGGCGCACCAGTTCCCGACCGGCGGGCCGCTGCGTCCGGAGCGGCGGGCGGCCGTCGTGGACTGGGCGCGGGCGACGGGCGGGCTGGTTCTGGAGGACGACTACGACGGCGAGTTCCGTTACGACCGGCAGCCCGTGGGGGCGGTGCAGGGGCTCGATCCCGACCATGTGGTGCTGATCGGGTCGGTGAGCAAGAGCCTGTCGCCGACGCTGCGGATCGGGTGGATGGTGCTGCCGGAGCGGCTGCTGGGGGCGGTCGTGGCGGCGAAGGGCGAGCGGGAGCAGTGGTCGAGCGCCACGGAGCAGCTGACCCTGGCGGACTTCGTCGCCTCGGGTGCGTACGACCGTCATGTGCGCCGGATGCGGCAGCGTCACCGGCGCCGGCGTGATCAGTTGGTCGCCGTACTGGCCGAGCGGGCGCCTCACGTGCGGGTGACGGGGATCGCGGCGGGGCTGCACGCGGTGCTGGAGCTGCCGCCCGGGACCGAGCGGGCGGTGGTGAAGGCGGCGGCGTGGCAGGGGCTGGCGGTGGAGGGGCTGTCCGACTACCGGCACCCGGACAGCAGGCGCGGGAGCGGGGCGGGGGGTGCCGGTGGCGGGCGTGACGGCCTGGTCGTGGGCTATTCCACGCCCGCCGAGCACGCGTACGCGGGTGCGCTGGACGCACTGTGCCGGGCGCTGCCGCCTGCCTGATACGAAAATTGTGAGTGGGACGGTTGAGACGGATGCGGTTGCTACTCGTACGTAACGGCACACGGAAATCCAGGCGGCCGTGGGGCACCCGGCCGCGGACAGGAGTCGCACGTGTCGCGCAAGAAGACCCTCAGCCGTAAGAAGAAGATCGCCCTGCTGGCGGGCGCCGCCGCGCTGGTCGCGGGCACCGCCGTGGTGATGACCGGAACAAGCCAGGCGTCGGTGGCCTGTGACGGGCTGGCCACCGCGGTGAGCAACAACGAGCAGTTCATCGCCGGGCAGCGGGCGAATCCCGATGCACAGTCGAACGCGCGGATCGCCAACCGGGAAGCCGTCATCGCGCAGATCAGGCGTCAGCAGGAGGCGTCCGGGTGCGACGTGGCGGCTCCGCCGGACGACGCGCAGGCGCCGCCGGCGGAGGAGACGGCACCGCCGGCCGAGGAGACGGCACCGCCGGCCGAGGGTGGCGCGGGTGCGGGCAACGGTGCGGCCCCCGGTGACGGGGCTGGTGCGGATGCCGGCGCGGGTGCGGGTGCGGGTGACGGGGCGGTCGGGGAAGTGGTCTGTGCCGGCTCCACCGTCACGCTCTCGGGGGAGGCCGGAGCGCCTGCCGCCTCCAGCGGGGAGTTCCCGGTCGGCACCCGGCTCAAGGTGACGAACCTCGACAACAACAAGTCGACGACCGTCGAGGTCACTTCGGCTTCCGGAAGCTGTGCGCTGCTCAACAACGCGGCCTTTGAGCAGGTGCGGGAGCCCGGGAAGTTCCTGATCCGCAAGGCGCGGATCGAGCGCGTCGGGTAGGGCGCGGCGGGCGGTGTAATGGGTGGCCGGGGGGCGGAACCCCCGGCCACCACGAGCCGCAATGAAGCGGCGGGCGGACGAGTCACGCGACGCCGGGCAGTCGGCGGCGCGCCGAGCAGTCAGCGGCGCGCCGGGGAGTCGACGGCGCCCCTGGGTGTTCAGTCGCGCAGCCGGCTTTCCGCTTCGGCGAGGATCTCCGTCAGGCGCAGGCCGAACGCCGCGTCGCAGGGGTGCGGCTCTCCGTCGCGTGCCGAGTCGAGCAGCGCGTCGACGGCCGCGGCGAAGGAACTGACCCCGTCCCCCCACTCCGGCAGTTCGGCCACCCCCGCCGTGCCGCGCAGTTCCACCGTCGCGCCCACCGCGCCCACCGGGGCGCTCAGGCTCAGCGTGAGTGTGCTCGATGCCTGCGAGGTGTGGCGCAGTACGAGATGGACCGTGTCCCCGGGGCCGCGCGTCGCCGTCGTCGACGTGACGTCGCCGAGGACCGGCAGGAGTACGGACAGCGCGTGCGGTCCGACGTCCCACAGCGCGCCCTTCTCGCCGCGCCACGGCGACGCGGCGTACGGGCTGTCCGCGCCGGGCGAGTACAGCGCGCCGAGCCACCGCGCGTGCGCCGTGAACCAGCCGCCCGTCGCGGCCTGTTCGTCGATCCACGGCGTCGTGCCCGTCGCGAAGCGCAGCGTGCAGAAGACGACCGACGACACGCCCGCCTTCTCCACCGCCGCCACGACCTCCCGTGCCCCGGCCACCGTCGTCGCCAGCGGCTTGTCCAGCAGCAGGTGGCAGCCGGCGGCAGCGGCCCGTACCGCCAGCGGGGCCTGGACGTCCGGCGGCAGTGCGATCGCCACCGCGTCGCACGCCGCGAAGAGGGCGTCGACGTCGTCGTACGCCGTCGTGCCGTGGGCGGCGGCGAGCGCGGCGGCCGCCTCGGGCCTGCGGCCCCAGACGCCCGCGAAACCGGCGCGGGGATGCGCGGCGAGCGCCGGAGCGTGGGTGCCGGCCGCCCAGGGGCCGGTGCCGAGCAGTCCGATGCGGGGCCGCGTCGATGATTCGGTCATGCCCGCCAGTGTGCCCGGACCGTCGGGGGGCACGCAGGGCGTCGACGGCGATCCGGGCGACTCCCCCTCTCCCCGGCGGCGCCGAGCTGATCGTCGTACACGGCGGCGGCCACACCTCGCCGAGTCGGCCGTCAACGGGCGCCCCGACTCCGCCCCACCAGCAAGGCGCTGGATGCCGTCGGCGCCGTCCTCGCCTTCGTGACCGGAAAACGGTCGTGACGCGCGGGCGTGATACGGAGGAAACCTGAGTAACACGGGGTTCACAATCGGGCAACGGACGGGAAATCAGCGCTTGCGAAGCTGCCCTCACCAGCCGCAGTACCGCAGCAGCACCCGCAAAGGATGGCGTCCGTGACCTTCAAGGCCGAGTACATCTGGATCGACGGCACCGAGCCGACCGCCAAGCTTCGCTCGAAGACGAAGATACAGGCCGACGGCGCCGAGCTGCCTGTCTGGGGCTTCGACGGGTCCAGCACGAACCAGGCCGTGGGTCACGCGTCCGACCTCGTCCTGAACCCCGTGTTCTCCTGCCCGGACCCGATCCGCGGCGGCGACGACGTACTCGTCATGTGCGAGGTCCTCAACATCGACATGACGCCGCACGAGACCAACATGCGTGCGCTGCTGCGTCCGGTCGCCGAGCAGTTCTCCGGCCAGGAGCCGATCTTCGGCATCGAGCAGGAGTACACCTTCTTCGACGGCCAGCGTCCGCTCGGCTTCCCGGTCAACGGCTTCCCGGCCGCGCAGGGCGGTTACTACTGCGGTGTCGGCGCCGACGAGATCTTCGGCCGTGAGATCGTCGAGAAGCACCTCGACCACTGCCTCGCCGCCGGTCTGGGCATCTCCGGCATCAACGCCGAGGTCATGCCGGGCCAGTGGGAGTTCCAGGTCGGTCCGCTGGCGCCGCTGGAGGTCGCCGACCAGCTGTGGGTCGCCCGCTGGCTGCTCTACCGCACCGCCGAGGACTTCAACGTCTCCGCGACCCTCGACCCGAAGCCGGTCAAGGGCGACTGGAACGGCGCGGGCGCGCACACCAACTTCTCCACGAAGGCGATGCGCGAGGGTTACGACGCGATCATCACCGCGTGCGAGTCGCTGGGCGAGGGCTCGAAGCCGATGGACCACGTCAAGAACTACGGCGCGGGCATCGACGACCGCCTCACCGGCCTGCACGAGACCGCCCCCTGGAACGAGTACAGCTACGGCGTCTCCGACCGCGGCGCCTCGGTCCGTATCCCGTGGCAGGTCGGCCTGGAGCGCAAGGGCTACATCGAGGACCGCCGGCCGAACGCGAACGTCGACCCGTACGTCGTCACGCGTCTGATCGTCGACACCTGCTGCACCGCCCTGGAGAAGGCCGGCCAGGTCTGACCGTGGGCCACATGCAGTTGGGGGCGCCCGCCGGTCCGGCGGGCGCCCCCTTCGCGTTCCGCCACGGGCGGCCGTCTGATTCAATGGGTTCCATGGCCAGCCACCGGAACACCGCGAAGGGTCGCACCGACCTGGAGCCGTTCTGGCCTTCCCGTCAGCATCATGACTTCGACCGGGTGTGTTGTCGCGCGACGAACGCGCGGGCCCTCTAAAGCCGTTCCCCGGTCTTCGGTCCAGCGCGCACGACGCAGTACGTCCCTCGACGACTCCTCCGCGCGAAAGAGCTGACCTCTCATGGCGAACACCCGTACCTTCACCGCCGCCCATGTCCAGTCCTCCGCACAGTCCCCCGCGCCGCTCGGCCGGCACCGGCTGCGGGCCGTCGACCGGGACGAGGTGGTGCGTACCGGCAGGCCCCTGGACGTGGGTGACTTCCTTCCGCCAGGCGCCACGTGGCTGCCCGCTCCGCAGCACGCGGTGCCCACGCTGCCGGGGCAGCCGCCGATGATCGGCTACCTCGTCCTCGTACCGGCCGATCAGCAGCCCGCCACCGCGCCCGTCGTTCCGGTCCGGGAGAGCGAGCCCCCGGCGGACGGGCCCGTGCGGATCGACGGCGCGCGGCGCACCGCCGATGTGGACGGGCGGACCCTGGACCTGACGTACCTCGAATTCGAACTGCTCGCGCACCTGGTGGCGCACCCCAACCGGGTTCACACCCGCGACCAGTTGGTCACCACGGTGTGGGGCTACGGGCATGTGGGCGACGGCAGGACCGTCGATGTCCACGTCGCCCGCCTGCGCCGCAAGCTGGGCGCCGAGCACCGCGCCGCGATCCGGACGGTGCGGCGGGTCGGTTACACCTACGCGCCCTGACCGGGGCCCGGCGTCACCGCACCGGCTCGCTCGCCTCACGCTGGTGCGGGAACGCCGTCGGCACCGGCGGCTCTTCCTGCGCCTCGCCCTGCTGCACGGTCACGGTCCGCTTGGGGGCGGGGACGCGGATGCCCTCGGCCCGGTAGCGCTGGTGCAGGCGCTTGATGAACTCGTGCTTGATCCGGTACTGGTCGCTGAACTCGCCGACGCCCAGGATCACCGTGAAGCCGATCCTGGAATCCCCGAACGTGTGAAAGCGGACGGCCGGTTCGTGGTCGGGGACGGCTCCGGTGATCTCCGACATGACGGCCTCGACGACCTCGGTCGTGACGCGCTCGACGTGCTCCAGGTCGCTGTCGTAGCCGACGCCCACCTGGACCATGATCGAGAGCTGCTGCTCCGGCTGGCTGAAGTTGGTCATGTTGGTGCCGGCGAGCTGGGCGTTGGGGATGATCACCAGGTTGTTGGACAGGTTGCGCACCACGGTGTTGCGCCAGTTGATGTCGACGACGTAGCCCTCCTCACCGCTGCTGAGGCGGATGTAGTCGCCGGGCTGGACGGTCTTCGCGGCGAGGATGTGCACGCCCGCGAAGAGATTGGCCAGGGTGTCCTGCAACGCCAGCGCCACCGCCAGACCGCCCACGCCGAGCGCCGTGAGCAGCGGTGCGATGGAGACGCCCAGGGTCTGGAGTACGACGAGGAAGCCCATGGCCAGCACCACGACGCGCGTGATGTTGACGAATATGGTGGCCGAGCCGGCGACTCCGGACCGGGACTGCGCCACGGACCGCACGAGGCCCGCGATGACCCGGGCCGCGGTGAGCGTGCCGGCCAGGATGAGCAGCGCGGTCAGCGCCACGTTGACGGTGTGGCCGGTCGTGGGGGTCAGCGGGAGCGCCGCCGCCGCGGCGGCGGCGCCGGCCGCCACCGCCGCCCACGGGACGAGGGTCCGCAGGGCGTCGACGATGACGTCGTCTCCGCCCCACCGCGTCCGGCTGGCGCGTTCGCCCAGCCAGCGCAGGGTCGCTCGCAGGAGCAGACCCGCGGTGACGCCGACGGCCACCGCGATTCCGGCGACGATCACGTCGTGCAGTGTGAGGGCCCGGTACATCAGTGATTCTCTCCGGTGGTCCGAGGGATGCGGCGCGGTCGCGTCGGGACGTACCGACGGCGTACTGAAGGCGTACGGGGGCGGTCCGACGCGGTCGTCATCCTGCCGCATGCGGCCGGACCCGTCCCCGGTGCCCCCACCCGGCTGCTCCTCGGGCAGGCGCTCCTGACAGGCACTCAGGCGCTTGTGACCGCAGTCGAGTCGTACGGCAGCGGGGAGGCCCGCCCCGGCGGGACGGACCAGTCGTACGGCAGCCGGGAGGCCCGCCCCGGCGGGACGGGCCTCCCGGGCCGTGCGGGCCTCCCGGGGATCAGGACGCCGTACGGGCGCGGACCCTGGCCACCAGACCCAGCAGCAGGTCCACCGCCAGGAACGCCAGCAGGCTGATGCCCAGGAGCGGCACGAACCAGCCGACCAGCGCGGTGAGCGCCGCCAGCGGCAGCAGCGCCGTGACCGGCACCTTCCGCCAGGCTCCGCGCGGCATCGGGCGGCCGGCGCTCAGCCTGCGCTCCTTCGTCGGCCGGCGCAGCCACCACATGCGGTAGCCCCAGACGATCAGCATGATGAGCACGAAGGCGACCGCCGCCAGGGCGAGTTGGTTGGGGAGGCCGAGGAAGACGCCCGTGTGGGCGTCGATGCCGAAGCGCGTGAGTTTGGCGAACAGCGGGTAGTCGGCGAAGCGCAGTGTGTCGATGACCCTGCCGTCGGCGGGGTCGACGGCCGCCGAGTCCAGGTGGACCGGGAACTGCGTGTCGGTCTCCTTGACGACGTAACCGTTGCCCTCGGTGGGCAGGGTGACCGCGAGCTTGCCCTCGACACCGGCCGTGCGGGCGGCGGCGAGGGCGTTGTCGATGCCGACGTCCGTGCCGGCCATGCCCTCGTGGGAGCCCCCGCCGCCACCGCCGTGGCCCTCGTGCGCGTCGCCGCCGGCGCCGCCGCCCTCGGTCAGTGCTGCGGAGACCACCGGGGTCGCGCCGCCGAGCTGCTCCTGTACAGCGTCGACGTTCTCGCCGGCGTACCGGGACCAGGTGAGGCCGGTCGCCGAGAGCAGGACGAGAGCGAGGACCACCCACAGGCCGGCGGCGCCGTGCCAGGACAGCGTCCTGCGGCGGCCCTTCGCCGCGCGGTCGGGCACGAAGAGCTCGCGCCTGGCCGCCCGCCTGCGCCCGAGCCACAGCAGCAGGCCGCCGAGTGCGACGACCCACAGCCAGCTCGCGGCGAGTTCGCTGTAGTGGCGGCCGAGGTCTCCGAGGTGCAGGTCGCGGTGGAGCTCGTCGAGCCAGGTACGCAGCGGCAGGGCGCCCGAGCCGCCGTAACTGGCCAGCTCGCCCCGTACCTCCGCGGTGTACGGATCGACGAAGACGGCGAGCGACTTGCCTTCTTCGACCTCGGGCGAGGTCATCAGGACCCTGGTGGTGGCGCCGTCCTCGGCGGAGGGCCAGACGGCGGTCACGGTGCCCTCGGGGTGGGCCTCGCGGGCGGCCTTGAGCTGGTCGCCGAGGGGCAGGGTCCGGTCGCCTGCCGGGACTGTGAGTTCGTTGCTGTAGAGGAACTTCTCCGCCTGGAAGGAGAGCGCGTAGAGCAGCCCGCTGGTGGCGGCGACCAGCAGGAGCGGGGCTATGAGGAGGCCCGCGTAGAAGTGCATGCGCAGGACGAGGGGGCGCAGTGCGCTCCAGGTGGTCGCGCGTTCGCCGGCGGCGGGCGACGCCGAGTCGGTTTCCGCTCGCGCGGGCTGTACGGGGTCGTCAATGGCCATGGCTGTCCTCGGAGTTGTCGACTGGTGACCTCGGTCACGGGGCATGGGAAGCGGCCCCCTGGTCACGCGTCGGACGCGGTCAGACAGTGGGAAGGGCGGGGGCCGTGGCGCGGGTGATCGGCACCCGCGGCGGCCCGCGCCGCGACAGGGTGTGCGCGAGGACGACGCCGTGGCCGTGGCGGCGCGTGGTGCGGGGCCCCGCGGGGCGTGCCGGCTGCGGCAGTTCGGGGGCCCGTACGACGACGAGCAGCAGCCGCAGCGGAGCGGCCGCCAGGGCGCCGACGGCGCGCGCGAGACGGAAGAAGGCCGCCTCGCCGCGCGCCAGCCACAGGCCGCAGACGAGCGCGGCGGCGAGGTGGGCGGCGGTCATCGCGAGCGACGACGATCCCTGGCCGTGGGCGGCCGCGGCCGCCATCGCCTCGGGGTCCATGGCCGGCTGGTGCGACGTGACGGGCATCCGGTGGTGGCCCGCGCCCGGTTCGCGCGCCGTACCGAAGACGAGGTGCAGGATGCCCTGGACGGCGAGGAGCCCGCCGCCGACGGTGGCCGCACCGTGCCACCGGTGCCCCGCGGTCCAGGCGAGGCCGCCCGTCACCGCGAAGGCCGCGAGCAGTCCCGAAACCGGGACTTCATGCCCGGACATGTACGAATGCCCCACGGCGGCCGGGATGACGCAGACCGCCGCGAAGAGCGCGGCTCGCAGGGCGCGCAGGGGCGACCGGATGTCCGTCATGGTCCGCACATGGTGCCATCCCGGCGGCCGGTGTGTACGCACAGGTGCAGGACACTGCTGTGCGGCGGGTGTTGCGGGGCGGCTGGAGGTGGTGGTGGTGGCAGGTACACCCCCGGCCCGGGTGCCCGGCCCCATGACCTTGACGGGCGGCACGGGCGAGACTGTGGACGTGCCCGGCGGACGGGCCGTCGGGGAGAGGCTGGACACCATGATCGTGACGAGAATACGCAGCGCGTTCCTTGCCGGAGTGCGCGGACTGGCACTGATGCTCATGGCGGTCACGGCATCGGTCGTCCTGTTCACGTTCACGGTCGTCTCCCTCGCGCTGATCCCCGTAGGGATCGGCCTGTTCGCCACCCCCGCCGTCCTGACGCTGCTGCGGAGCTACGCCGGCCGGCGGCGGCTGCTGGCCGCCGAGTGGTCGGACGTGCCCGTCCCGTCCCCGTACCGGCCGATGCCCGCCGACCTGCGCGGGGGTTTCGTCGGACAGGTCGAGCGGTGCGCGCTGATGCTGAAGGACCCGGCGACGGGGCGGGACCTCCTGTGGCTCCTGGTCGACATGACGGCCGGCTGCGTCAGCGCGCTGCTGCCCGCCGCGCTGTTCCTGTATCCGGTGGAGAGCCTGGTCCTGGCGGCGGGGCTGTGGCGGCTGTTCACGGAGGGGGGCGCGTACTGGTACGGCCCTGTCGCCGTCCACAGCCAGGGGACGGCCCTTCTCGCGGTCGTCTTCGGTCTCGCCGTCTTCGCCGGGTCCCTGCGCTTCAACCCGGCACTGCTGCGCGCGCACTTCGCCCTCAGCAGGTCCTTGCTCGGCCCCACGAGGGAGATGACGCTGGCCAGGCGCGTCGACCGGCTCACCGAGACACGGCACGACGCCGTCGACGCCTCGGCCGCCGAGCTGCGGCGCATCGAGCGGGACCTGCACGACGGCGCACAGGCCAGGCTGGTCGCCATGGGCATGAACCTCGGCACCATCGAGGCGCTCGTCGAGAAGGACCCGGCCCAGGCGAAGAAGCTCCTCGCCATGGCCCGCGCGTCCTCCGCCGAGGCCCTGACCGAACTGCGCGACCTGGTGCGCGGCATCCATCCGCCGGTACTCGCCGAGCGCGGACTCGGGGACGCGGTACGGGCGTTGGCGCTGCGCCTGCCCGTCGAGACGGAGGTGACGGTGAACCTGGCGGGACGGGCCGGCGCGCCGGTCGAGTCGGCGGCGTACTTCGCGGTCGGCGAGGTCCTCACGAACGCCGTCAAGCACTCCGGGGCGGACCGGATCCATGCCGACGTCCAGCACACCGACGGCATGCTGCGCATCTCCGTGACCGACAACGGTCAAGGCGGGGCGGCCTTCGCAGCCGGCTCCGGACTGAGCGGAATCGAACGCCGGCTCGGTACATTCGACGGTGTCCTGGCCGTCAGCAGCCCCGCGGGCGGTCCCACCACGGTGACCATGGAGATCCCTTGCGCGTTGTCCTAGCCGAAGATCTCTTCCTGCTCCGTGACGGCCTGGTCCGGATGCTCGAAGCCTTCGGCTTCGAGATCCTGGCCGCCGTGGAGACCGGGCCCCAACTCTCCCGCGCCCTGGCCGAGCTGGAGCCGGACGTCGCCGTCGTCGACGTCCGGCTTCCGCCGTCCCACACCGACGAGGGCCTCCAGTGCGCGCTGAAGGCCCGCAGGGCGCGGCCGGGCCTGCCGGTGCTCGTCCTCTCCCAGCACGTGGAGCAGCTGTACGCCCGCGAACTGCTGGCCGACGGCAACGGCGGGATCGGTTACCTGCTCAAGGACCGGGTGTTCGACGCGGAGCAGTTCGTCGACGCAGTACGCAGGGTGGCGGCCGGCGGCACGGCGATGGACCCGCAGGTGATCTCCCAGCTCCTCTCGCGCCGCGCCCAGGACGAGCCGATGGGCGGCCTGACGCCGCGCGAGCGGGAGGTCATGGAGCTGGTGGCGCAGGGCAGGTCCAACGCGGCGATCGCGAGCCGGCTCGTCGTCACCGAGCGGGCGGTGGCCAAGCACACGTCCAACATCTTCGCCAAGCTCGGTCTGCCGGTCTCCGACGACGACAACCGGCGCGTGCTGGCGGTACTGGCGTACCTGGACCGGGGGCAGACCATCCGCCGGCCGTCGTCGCACCTTCGCCCGTGACGCGACAGCCGGGCTAGGACCCGAACCAGCCGGCGGCGTCCAGTCGCATGCCGCCCGCCGGGACCACCTCCCGCAGCGCCGCCTCGAGTTCGTCCACGCGGTCCGCGCCGAGACGCCCGGCCCAGCCCGCCCGCAGCCGGTCGAAGATCGCGGCCGACCGCACGAGTACGTCGACTCCGCGCGGTGTGAGCCTGACCAGCTTGCGCCGGCCGTCGTCGGGGTCGTCGGCGCGTTCGACGTAGCCGAGCCGCTCGAGGCGGTCGACGGTCTTGCCCGCGGCCTGCTTGGAGACCCCCAGCCGCCGGCCCAGCTCGCCCGGCGTCACACCGTCGCGGCCGACCGCCTGGAGGGCGAAGCCGTACGCGGGGCGGACGTCGGGGTGGCCCTGTTCGGCGAGTTCGGCGTGCAAGTCGTCGATGAGCGAGCGGAATCCGGCGAACAGCAGCAGCGGGAGCGCGTACCCCTCAGCCATTGCGAAACTCGTCAACGTCGTTTACCTTTCCGTCAATCACGTTGACGAGTTTACCCGCGAGGAGACCCCTTGACCACCGCGCTGTTCCCCGACCACACCGCCGAGTCCGCTCCCGCCACCGCCCGCCGCTCCATGGAGGCGGCCACCAAGCGCCTCGGCTACCTGCCGGCCCCCGTCGCCCGCCTGGCCACTTCCCCGCAGTTGCTCGACGGTTTCCTGAAGATCAGCGCCATCTTCGAGTCGACGACCCTCGACCCCCTGGCCCGCGAGGTCGTGATCATGACGATGGCGACCCGCAACGGCTGTCACGTGTGCGTCGCGATGCACACCGCGAAGCTGACCGCACTGGGCGCCGACGCCGGTCTGATCGCGTCACTGCGCGACCCGGACGCGGGGCCGCTGAGCGACGAACGCCTCGAAGCCGTACGCCGGTTCACGCTGGACGTCATAGCCACCTCGGGCGCGGTCGACGACGACACCCTGCGGCGCTTCCTCGCCCACGGCCACACCCCGCAGAACGCGCTGGAGGTCGTTCTCGGCATCGGCGCCTACACGATGTCCACCCTGGCCAACCGCATGACCGGCGCACCCCTCGACGAGCAGCTCGCGCCGTTCGCCTGGGAGGAGTGACGGGGCGGGAAGGACGATGACCTCATGACCATGAACGAGGAAGTCCGCGTGACGTGGACGCCGTGGCCGCGGAGTTCGGCGTGACGGTGGCGGATCAGCCGTGGGCGCGCGAGGTCGAACTGCGGGACCCCGACGGCAACCGGCTCCGGGTGGGCACGCCGACCGGGTCCGGCTGAGGGATCATCCCGTACGTCGGGGTCCGTCCGTGTTTGCCAATGGAGATATCTACGAATCCTGAGGAGGTTTGAACAGGGCGCGAACCGCGCCCGTATGGGACGGAGCGCTTCTCCCCTGCCGGGACCCCCCTTACCTTCACCCGGCATCGAAGCAGAGGAGTTCCATGCGACGCGCATCTAGAAAACGTTCCACGCTGGCGAACCGGGCGATTGCCGCATCGGCCGCTCTGATCCTGGGCGGGGGTGGACTGCTCGCGGTGAATGTCTACGCATCCGCAGGTGAAGGCTGGTCCGACCCCGAACCGGCTCAATCCGGTCAGATCAAGGCCGCCGGTCAGCAGATGTCGACCATCGACTGTCCGGAGGTGGCGAACGGCCTGCCTCAGGAGATCCCCGATTCGGCACGCCAGGAAGTCGACCGGGAGCTGGCGGCTCTCGACTCCCAGATCACGGAGGCCTACCAGCGATTCGCCGATTCGAAGGAGCAGATCGCCCAGGACCCGAATCTCGCGCAGAACGCCATCCTCGGCCCGCTGAAGGACAAGCGGCTGGCCTCCATCGGCCGGATCGTCATCTCCATCGACCGTGCGGCCGAACGTCCCGAGGGCCTTGAGGGCCTGGCACCCTGCACGCTGCGCGCCGACGACAACGGAGGGGTCGGCGAAGACGGACAGGGTGACGCAGGCCAGGGCGACAACGCAGGTCAGGACGGTGACCAGGGCGGCGACCAAGCCGGCGACCAGGCCGGCGACCAAGGCGGCGACCAAGGCGGCGACCAGGCCGGTGACCAGGGCGGTGACCAGGGCGACGGCAACGCGGACGGCGAGCAGGACGGCGGCCAGGACAACGGAAACAACGGCAACGGCGGCCAGGCCGGCAACGGCCCCAACGCCGCCGACTTCGTCGACATCCAGTCCGTACAGCCGAACGTCCAGCAGCCCCGCAAACTGCGCGGCGCTTCCCGCGGCGAGTTCACCACCAACTGCGGGACGAACGAGAACGGGAAGTTCAACCCGGACAACGTCATCGTCGCCCCGGGTGTGAGCAACGGCGCGCACCACATGCACGACTACGTCGGCAACCAGGCCAACGACGCCTTCGCCAGCGACGACGACCTGGCCCGTGGCCAGACCACCTGCCAGAACCAGGGCGACAAGTCGACCTACTACTGGCCCGTCCTGCGTCTCCAGAACGGCCAGAACGAGAACGACGCCAATGCCGACGGCGGAGGCAAGGACAGCAACGTGGGAGAGATCCAGACTCCCACCGAGGTCACGCTGAAATTCGTCGGAAGCCCCGTCGGCAAGGTGACCGCGATGCCGCGCTTCCTGCGCATCATCACCGGTGACGCCAAGGCGTTCACCAACGGTGACGCCAATGCCAACGCGTCGTGGAGCTGCACCGGATTCGAGGACCGCCAGCTCAAGGACAAGTACCCGATCTGTCCGGAGGGCAGCCAGGTCGTCCGTACCTTCAACTTCCAGAGCTGCTGGGACGGACAGAACACCGACAGCGCCAATCACCGCACCCACGTGGCGTTCGCCCAGGAGAACGGTGCCTGCCCGAACGGATTCCGTGCGATCCCGCAGCTCGTGCAGCGGATCGTGTACGACGTCCCGCCCGGCCCGGGCTTCGCCGTCGACTCGTTCCCCGAGCAGCTCCACAAGCCGGGCACCGACCACGGCGACTTCATCAACGTCTTCAACAACCGGCTGATGAACAAGGTGGTGGCCTGTGTGAACGAGGGACGCCGCTGCACCTGATCCCTCCTGAGGGCGGCCGCCCCACCGGCCGCCCTCTCCGTCTGCGCGGTCAGCTCCCGTGACCGGAGTGCTTTTCCTCGTTCCCCCCACTGCCGCTCTCCCCGGAGTGGTGCGAGGAAGTCTCCACCGTCCCGCCGAGCCGGCCGCGCAGTGCTGTGACCACCTTCTGGTCGCCCACCGCGACCCACTTCCTGCCGACCAGGTACGACCCGCCGTAGTCCTTGGCCTCGTTGATCCACTCGCGCTGTCCGCGATCGGTCGCGAAGGTGGCCAGCACGTAGCGGCCGTCGCCGGTCTTGCAGTTCGCCTGGCGGAGCTCCTTCGCGTCCGTCTGGATGTTCGGCTCGCACTCCACCTTCCCGGCGAGCTGCTCCAGGCTGCCCTTCGCCGTTTCCGGCACCGGCTTCTCGTCGTCACCGCCCGCGCCGCAGGCCGTGGCGAGCAGGGCCAGAACGGCTATGGCGGAGGCTGCGTTTGCTGTACGTCGGCGTTGGTTGCGCATGCGCCCATCGTGCCCCGTTGGGCCACACGGTGGGGCGGATACGAACACATCGCACGCCCCGTTGCCGCGCCCCCTCCCCGTCATTAACGTGCGCCCGGTATGCCCCTGCCGTCCAGGTGCCCACCGGTCGACGCGCACGTGTCGACGCGCATGTGTCGACCCGTGCCGTGCCGTCCCGCCGTTCCGCGCCGTCCCGCCGTCCCCACCGAGGAGCGCCCACCGATGACCGACCGTCTGTCGCGCCGCACGCTGCTGGGCACCGCCGGAGCCATTGGCGTCGGAGCCGCGGTGGGCGGGCACACCTCAGCCATGGCCGCATCCCGCCCCCGCGCCACCGAGCCCATCGCGCCCTCCGAGCCCACCGCAGCCGCCCGCGCCGCCCTGGAGCGACTGCTCCCGGACCACGCCGGCCAGTTCCACCTCACCGCCCTCGACGCCGGTGGTCCCGACCGCTTCCGCGTCGACGGCGCCACCGACCGTATCGAGGTCGCCGGCACGAGTCCCGCAGCCGCGCTGACCGGCGTCCACTGGTACCTCAAGTACGTTTGCGGAGCGCACATCTCCTGGTCCGGCACCCAGCTCGGGCTCCCCCGGCGGCTCCCCGCGCCCGCCGCGCCCCTGGAACGCTCGGCCACCGTCCCGCACCGGTTCGCGTTCAACGACACCCACGACGGTTACACCGCGCCGTACGCCGACTGGCCGCGCTGGGAGCGGATGATCGACGTACTCGCCCTGCACGGCTGCAACGAGGTCCTGGTGACGACCGGCCAGGAGGCCGTCTACCACCGCCTCCTCAAGGACTTCGGCTACTCCGACACCGAGGCCCGGACCTGGCTGCCCGCGCCGTCCCACCAGCCGTGGTGGCTGCTCCAGAACATGAGCGCGTACGGCGGCCCGCTCTCCCCGGAGCTCATCGCGAAACGCGCCGCTCTGGGCCGGCGGATCACCGACCGCATGCGCGAGCTCGGCATGACACCGGTCCTCCCCGGATACTTCGGCACCGTCCCCGACGGCTTCGCCGCCCGCAACCCCGGCGCCCGCACCGTCCCGCAGGGCACCTGGCTGGGCCTGCGCCGCCCCGACTGGCTCGACCCGCGCACCACCTCGTTCGGCGAGGTGGCGTCGTCCTTCTACCGGCACCAGGACGAACTCTTCGGCCCCGTGCGGCACTTCAAGATGGACCTCCTCCACGAGGGCGGCTCGGCGGGCGACGTGCCGGTGGCGGAGGCCGCCCGCGCCGTCGAGACCGCCCTGCGGGCCTCGCGCCCGGGCGCCACCTGGGTGATCCTCGGCTGGCAGGCGAACCCGCGCCGCGAACTGCTCGACGCGCTCGACAAGAAGCACCTGCTCGTCGTGGACGGCCTGTCCGACCACGACGCCGTCACCGACCGCGAGAAGGACTGGGACGGCGCCCCGTACGCCTTCGGCACCATCCACAACTTCGGCGGCCGGACGACGATCGGCGCCAAGACGCACGCGTGGACCGAGCGTTTCACGGCCTGGCGCGACCGGCCGGGGTCCGCCCTCGTCGGCACCGCCTACATGCCGGAGGCCGCCGAGCGGGACCCGGCGGCACTGGAGCTGTTCTCGGAGCTGGCGTGGCGCCGGGAGGCGGTGGACCGGACACGGTGGTTCGAGGGGTACGCCGACCTGCGCTACGGGGGCCGGGACGCGGACGCGCGCGCCGCGTTCGCCGTGCTGCGCGAGACGGCGTACCGCACCACCAGCCGCGACGGCCGCCCGCACGACTCGCTCTTCGCGGCCCGCCCCGGGCTGACCGCGTCCTCCGGCACGGAGTACTCGGCGCACCGGCCCGCCTTCGACCCGGCGGAGTTCGACAAGGCGTTCGGCGCGCTGCTCGGCGTACGGGAACCGCTGCGCCGCTCGGACGCGTACCGCTACGACCTCACCGACCTGGGCCGCCAGGCACTCGCCCACCGCTCCTGGCAGCTGCTGCCGCAGCTCAGGTCGGCGTACGGGCGCGGTGACCTGGCCGCCTTCCGCGCGCTCGCCGCGCTGTGGCTCAAGCTGATGCGGCTGAGCGAGGACATGGCGGGGTCGCACCGGGCGTTCCTGCTCGGGCCGTGGCTGGAGGACGCGAAGCGCATGGCGTCCTCGCCGGCGGAGTCGGAGCAGCTGGAGCGGACGGCACGCGTCCTGATCACGACCTGGGCCGGCCGCTCGGCAGCGGACGGCGGGCGCCTCGCCAACTACGCCAACCGCGACTGGCAGGGCCTCATCGGCGACTTCCACCTGCCCCAGTGGCGGGCGTACCTGGAGGAGCTGGAGGACGCGCTGGCGGCGGACCGCGCGCCGAAGACCTTCGACTGGTACGCCGTCGAGGAGGCGTGGACGCGCGGGCGCACGGCGTATCCGCTGCGCCCGCCGAACGACGCGTACCGCACGGCCCGGCGCGTCCACGACGTGCTGGCCCGCGCCCCCTACCAGGGCGCGGTCACGGTCACCGCCGCCCCGGCCGCCCTGCCGCCCGGCGGCTCCGCGCTGCTCACCGCCGCCTTCCGCAACATGAACGGTCTGCGGGCGACCGGCCGTGTGGACTTCGCGCTCGCGGGCGTGGAGGCACGGCCGGAGGGACCGGAGTCGCTGGCGTCCGTGCCGGCGGCGGGCTCGGGGACGGCGTCGTGGCGTGCGAAGGCCCCCGCCGGACCGCCGGCCGCTCCGCTCACGCCGCTGCCGTACGAGCTGAGCACGTCGTACGGTCCCGAGGGCGAGCCACGGGTCACCTCCGTCCAGCGGGGCAGCCTGTACGTCGCCGGGCCGCTGGGCGCGGGCTGGCGGACGTACACGAACAACGGGGCCGTCTTCGGGCGGCTGGAGGACCGGTACGGGATCAACGGCGGCGGCGACGACCTGTGGAAGGCCACCGCGCAGTTCGGGGCGCTCTACCGGCAGGGGGCCCTGCGGGACGGGGGCGGTGTCGTGGTGCGGGTGGACGCGCAGGAGGTGACGGGCGCGTGGGCGCGGGCGGGCCTCGTGGTCCGCGACAGCCTCGGTACGCCGGGCGCCCCCGGGTTCCTCAACCTCGCGGTGACCCCGGCGAACGGTGTGGTGCTGTCGTACGACACGAACGGCGACGGCACGCTCGACACCTACCGGCGCGTCACCGGCGTCGGGGCCCCGGTGACGCTGCGGCTCTCGCGGGCCGCTGACCGGTACACGGGCGAGTACTCGGCGGACGACGGGGTGACGTGGCGGACGGTTGCCACGGTCGCGGTGCGGGGCGCGGCGGAGGGCGCCCAGGACGCCGGGATGTTCATGAGCGCGGCGCACGGCGGGAGCGGGGCGCGGGGGACGGTGGAGTTCAGCGGGTGGGGCACGTCCTGAGCGGTGCCGGGGCCGGCACTGGGATCTGAGGGCTGGGGGCCGGGAGCCGGGGAACCTCCCCCGGTTTCCGGAAGGGGCGGGCAGCGGACGGCGCCGCAGGCGGACCCGCACTCGCACGGCGTGCCCGCGAGGTGACCATCCGACGATTCGCTCGTTTTGCTGAACGTGCGCCCACAGGATGTTGTCATCAGCCGCCCTGTCACCGACCCCATCGATGTCGAGCAGGCCGAGGCCGCGCTCGTCGAACACTATCCGCGGCTCGTGCGGCTGGCGTACCTCGTGCTGCCGCCGCGGCTCGGCCGCAACCGGCGCGTGCTGACCGCCCATTCGCTCGCGCAGCGCTCGCTGCCGCGCGGCCGCACCCCCGGAGTCGCCGCCGGCCTCCCCCTGCCGCGCCGCGCCGGTGGCGCGTCGGCCGATCCGGGTTACGCGTACGTCCGCCAGCGGGTGCTGCGCCAGGCGCTGGAGGCCGGGCTGCCGCTGCGCCGCCGGGCCTGGCCGAAGCGGGCGCAGCTGCCGCCGCTGCTGCCGCAGGTGTGGGGGCTGCGGCTGTTCCCGCGCTCCGGCGGAGCCGACGAACTCGCCCTGGACCAGCGCCTTTCCGCGCTCAGCGGACCCGGCCGGGCGGCGTACGTACTGCGCGGCCTCGAGCGTATGCAGGACCCGGAGGTGGTGCAGACGCTCGCCGCCGCGGGTGCCGCCGACCCGCAGGCGGCGCTGGCCGAGGCGGACGGGGTCGAGGCGCCGGGCGGGGTGAGCGCGGCGGCGCTGCTGGGGTCCGGGGAGTTCGACCCGTGCTCCCTCCAGGCCCGGCCCACCGACCTGATGCGGCGCAGGCAGCACGCGAAGGCCGCGCTCGCCGCGACCGCCGCCGTGGTGGTGTGCGGGGCGCTGCTCGGCCTGCCGGGCGAGGGCTGGGGGCCGGACGGCGCCGCCGCGCCGGCCTACGTCCGCAACCCGGCCGCCGAGCGGGCCCTCGACCCGTCGAAGACCGTCCGGGTGGCCGCCGAGGTGTGGAAGCGGTCGTCCCGTACCGACTTCTCCGTCTGGCCGGCCCGCGGCAACCTCACCGACGACAACGCTCTGCTGCGCCGCGCCCTCGCCGTGTGGGCCAGGCCCGGCCCGTCGGTGCAGACCTCCGCGACCCCCGCCACGCCGGTGGGCCCGCCGATGGGCTCTCCGCACATGCTCTTCGCGGGCGATGTGGACCGGGCGCGCGTGGTGCTGCTGTACGACGGCCTGCGGGTGGTCCGGTACGCCGAGCCGCGCGACGGGGCGGCGGGCGCGGCGCTCGACTTCGCGCGCGTGGACGGCGCGGACGCGGCGGCGGCGAACGCGCTGGTGGTGGGCCGCACCGACGGCAACGTCCGGTACCTCACCGCTCCCTGGGTGCGCGAGGCGTCCGTACGGGATCTCCTCGATCCCACCGGGACCCCCGTGGCGCTGAAGCGCACGGCGGACGGGGTGACGGACCCGCTGACGAGCCCCGCGCAGGCCCGTGACTGCCGTTCCTGGGACGCGCTCGAACTGCGGGACGACGCGGGCCCGCGCCTGATGACCGACCTCGGTGAACTGGCACCCGCCCGGCTGACGTCGGGCCCGCCGTCGGCGCCGCGCGATGTGAGCGGACCGGAGGAGCGGGCGCGCTGGGCCCGTACGGCGTGCCTGCTGCCCGCCGTGCGTTCGCACGGCGTGCGCACCGTGAACTCCTGGACGTACGCCCAGCAGCCCCTCCCCGAGGGCAACGGCACCGCCGTCTGGCTGTGCACCCGCGCCGAGACGTGGCGCGGCACGGGCAGCCGGGTGCTGGCCCAGTTCCAGGCGCCGTCCGCGAAGCGGGGCGCACCGGGAGCGATCGCGGCGCGCGCCGAGCACTCGCCGGCGTGCGGGGTGCGCGATCCGCGGGTGCTGGCCGGGGTGCTGTGGAAGTCGAGGGGCGGGAACTGGTACGTGCTCGCCGCCGGAAGCGGCCAGTTCACGTCGGTCACCACCTCGGGCGGCGTGGAGGGTACGGCCCGCGGCAACCTGCTGGCGGTACCGGCGAAGGCGGGCGTACAGGCGGACCTGGAGGGACGGGTGGTGAGCGGGGAACGGGTGGGAGCGCTGAGGTAGGCGGACCCCGGCGGTACCGGACACCCGGCGGTACGGACACCCCCGGCGGTACCGGACACCGACCGGACGGCCGACGCGCTCGGGCGGCCCACGCGCCGGACCGCCCGCCGGAGAAACCCGTCGCACGACCCTGTTGCCAAGGTCGTACCCGTCAGTACATTGACGCCATGTCTAATACGCAGCAGGGTCCCGCACCGGCCGCGATCGCGTCCGAGCGGACGCCGCTCAAGGCCCGCGACGTCTCCTTCGAGTGGGACGGCACGCCTCTCCACTGGGTCCCGGGCGACCCGTTCACCACGCACACCATCAACGTGCTGCACCTGCTGCTCCCGGCGGGCGAGCGCTGGTTCGTGCACGTCTACAAGCAGGTGCTGCCGTACATCCGCGACGACCGCCTGCGCGAGGACGTCATCGGCTTCATCGGCCAGGAAGCCATGCACTCCCAGGCCCACGACGATGTACTCCCGCACCTGAAGGAGCTCGGGCTCGACCCGACGCCGTACACCGCGCAGGTCGACTGGCTCTTCGAGAAACTCCTCGGCGACCGCACCCTGCCGCCCGGCAGGGCCCGCAGGTGGTGGCTGATGGAGCGGGTCGCGATCATCGCCGCCATCGAGCACTACACCGCGTTCCTCGGTGACTGGGTGCTCAACGCGGACGAGCTGGACCGGCGCGGCGCCGACCCCACGATGCTCGATCTGCTGCGCTGGCACGGCGCGGAGGAGGTCGAGCACCGGTCCGTCGCCTTCGAACTCTTCATGCACGTCGACGGCGGCTACCGGCGCCGCGTGCGGACCTGGGCGACCGCCTTCACCGCGCTGGTCTTCCTCTGGCAGCGCGGTACGCGTTTCTTCATGGAGAACGACCCGACCCTCCTCGAAGGCAGGGCCACCCTCACCGACCTCGTACGGCGCGGCCGGCAGGGCGTGCTGCCCGCGACCGGGGACATCGTCCGCTCCGTCCCCCGCTACCTCAGCCGTACGTACCACCCCTCCCAGGAAGCCAGCACGGCCCAGGCCCTGGCCTACCTAGCGAACTCCCCTGCCGCCACCGGCCGGACCGCCACCACCGGAGGTGCCTGAGATGCCCCGCGTACGCACGATCGCCCTCGCCGCCGGTGCCGCCCTGCTGGCCCGGCGGGCCCTGCGCCGCCGCATCCGGCGCTCCCCGCTCTGGCCGATGCCCGCCCTGGAGAACCCCGTCTCCGGCGCCCGCGCCTCCCGCTCCCCCTCCGCCCTGCGCCTGCTCGTCACCGGCCGCAGCGCACCGGCCGAGGGCGTCGTCGAGCTGCACCTGGAGGCCCTCGACACGGCCGACCTCCCGGCCTGGGACCCCGGCGCGCACGTCGACCTGGTGCTGCCCTCCGGCCAGGTACGCCAGTACTCGCTGTGCGGCGACCCGGCCGACCGGAGCACGTACACCCTCGCCACCCGGCTCGTCGAGGACGGCCGGGGCGGCTCCCGCGAAGTGCACGAGCAGCTCCACGAGGGCTCGGAGGTGGAGATACGCGGCCCCCGCAACCGCTTCCCGCTGACCGGCGCCGCCTCCTACGTCTTCGTCGCCGGCGGCATCGGCATCACGCCCGTCCTGCCGATGCTGCGCGCCGCCGAGGCCGCCGGTGCGGACTGGAAGCTCCTCTACGGAGGCCGCAGCCGCGCCTCGATGCCGTACCTCGGGGAGATCGAGAAGCTGGCCGGGCCGGAGCGCGTGACGATCGTCGCCGAGGACGAGGACGGCCTGCCCGACGTACCGGCCGCCCTCGCGGGCATCGCCGGGGGCACGGCCGTCTACTGCTGCGGCCCCGAGCCGCTGATGGCCGCCGTGACCGCGGCCGTCCCCGCCGGATGCACCCTCCACCTGGAGCGCTTCGCCCCGGGTGCGTCCGCCGCCGGCGGTGCCTTCGAGGTGGAACTGCGGCGCACCGGCCGCACCGTGAGCGTCCCGGCGGGCGGTACGGTCCTGGCGGCGGTCCGCCCCGAGGTCCCGGACGTCTCGTACTCCTGCGAGCAGGGCTTCTGCGGTACGTGCCAACAGCGCGTCCTGGAGGGCGAGATCGATCACCGCGACGAGCTGCTGACGGACTCGGAGCGCGACGACTCCATGCTGATCTGTGTCTCGCGGGCGTACGGGGACCGGCTGGTGCTGGATCTGTAGCGGGCGGTGGCGGTTACGCTGCTCGTATGACGACCGGGGTGCGCCGAAGAATGGGCGTCGAGGAACGCAGGCAGCAGCTGATCAGTGTCGCGCTGGAGCTGTTCAGCCACCGCTCGCCCGAAGACGTGTCGATCGACGAGATAGCGGCCGCCGCGGGCATCTCGCGGCCGCTCGTGTACCACTACTTCCCCGGCAAGCAGAGTCTGTACGAGGCCGCGCTGCGGCGGGCGGCCGACGAGCTCGCCGGGCGGTTCGTCGAGCCGCGCGAAGGGCCGCTGGGCGTACGCCTGTTGCGCGTGATGGGGCGGTTCTTCGACTTCGTCGACGACCACGGGCCCGGTTTCTCCGCGCTGATGCGCGGCGGCCCGGCCGTCGGTTCGTCGACGACGAACGCCATGATCGACGAGGTGCGCCAGGCCGCGTACGAGCAGATCCTCGCGCACCTCGGCATCACCGACCCCCCGGCCCGGCTCGCGATGGTCGTGCGGTCGTGGGTGTCGCTCGCCGAGTCGACGGCGCTGATCTGGCTGGACGGGCGGGAGATCCCGCGCGCCGAGCTGGAGTTGCAGCTGGTGCACGACTTCGCGGCGCTGGCGGCCGTCAGCGCCGCGTACGACGAGGAGATGGCCCGCATCCTGCTGGACATCCTCGCGCTGGAGCCGGCCGACGGGCTGTTCGCCGATCTGATCGTGCGGCTGGCCGCGCTGACGCCGGGGGCGGCGGCGGAGGCCGTGCCCGGTCAGCGGCCCGTGTCGCCGTAGTGGACGGTGACGTCCTTGAAGCCGAGTGAGTGCAGCAGGCCCTGGAGCATGCTGGTGGTGTTCTTCTCGGCGCGGGCGGTCAGCTCGCTCTCCTCGGCGGCCTCCCCGATGTGACGTGCGGCGAGGCGGTTGACGGCGCGCTCGTCGGCCGGGTTGTCGGAGAAGAGGTCCCCGAGCCGGTCGAGCAGGCCGCGCTCCTTGGACACGGCGTACGAACGGTCCGGGTCCAGGGCCGGCTTGCCGAGCCGCGCGTGCGGCAGGCGCAGGGTGGCGGCGGTGCGGTCCTCGTTCACGGTGACCTGCCCCTCGCCCACCTTGCCGAGGTCGACGTACGCGCCCACCGTGCCGGCGCCCACGAACAGTGTGCGGGTGCCGCGCACGGCGTCCGGGAGGACCTTGGCGTCCTTCTCCAGGTCGACGACGACCTGGAAGTTGCCGGACGCCGCCTCGTAACGGCTCATGTCCTGGATGGACTTCAGGAGGGCGGGGCCGGACCGGTCGTGGGTCTCCTCGCCGAAGAAGTCGTCGAAGCCCGGCAGCAGACTGAGCCTGGTGCCGGCGAACAGCAGCGCCACCACGACCGCGAGCACGCCCGCGACCTTGGCCCAGCCGGGCAGGCCGGTGCGGCGCGGGGGCTTGCCGGGCCGCCGCTGTGCGGCGTCGGTGAGAGTCATGGGGTACGGATTCCCCCGTACCCCTTGGTCACTCAGCGCTTGACGTACGACGCCTCCAGGTCCCGTACTTCGGCGGACAGGTGCGGCTCCGCCGTCCCGTCGGCGGGCCGGACGTACTGGGCGACGAGGTCGAGGGCGGCGGCCGAGAGCTTCGCCTTCACCTCGGGTGTCCGGCCGGGCAGGAGGGCGATGCCTATGTGCACGAGGGCGTGGCCGGTGGCCTCGTCGGCGACCACGGTGTCGTCGGTGCGGCGAAAGCGCGTCTTGCAGGCGGCGAGCCGGGTGTCGACGATGTCGGCGACGAGCGGGTGGAGGGCGAGCGCGAAGCCGCGGCGGTCGAAGGCGTCCGCAAGGGAGTCGGAGTAGTCGACGGTGATCTGCGGCATGGCACACACTCCAGGTGGGGGCGCTCAGGTGCTGTCCCGGCCACCTTTACGGTGATCGGCATGACGACACAAGTGCACTTCCGGATGGCGGACGCCGGGGCCGGTGCCGACCTCGCCCGTCTCGTCAACCTCTACGACGGGGCCGCCCGATGGATGCGGAGCCGGGGCATCGAGCAGTGGCAGCCGGGCGGGAAGGACGAGGAACACTTCCGGCTGCGGATCAAGGAAGGGGAGGTGTGGCTGGCGGAGGCGGGCGGGGTGACGGTCGGGGCGTTCGAGCTGTGGTGGGACGACGAGCCCGCCTGGGGGGCCCGGCCGCCGGTCGCCGGGTACATACACCGCCTGATGAACGACCTCACGGCCGCGCCCCCGGGGCTCGGCCGTGTGATGCTCGCCCAGGCGGAGCGGCGGATCGCGGAGGCCGGGCGGGAACTGGCCCGGCTCGACTGCCTGACGTCGAATCCGCGGCTGCGGACGTACTACGAGGCCGCGGGCTACCGGGTGGTGGGCGAGCAGCCGGCCAAGGCCGGCGGGCCCGGCGGAGCTTCTTACGGGGTGACACTGCTGGAGCGGCGGCTCTGACTCCGGGCCCCGGCCCCCGCACGGGCCGGGGGCAGACCCCCGGCCCGTGCAGGCGCTCGTTACTCCTTGGTGAAGACGGCGACCGACCTGGCCGGAACCGTGAAGGTGCCGGTGGCCGGGTCGTACGCCGACTTCCTGACCGTCGCGTCCGCGCCCGCCGCCTGCACCGGGTGCAGGGCGTACGGCGTGTCCGCGAGGCCGGTGACCTGCTGCTTCTGCTGCGACGGGGTCGCGTTGAAGACCACGACCAGGTCGCCGGCGCGCATGGTGATCACGCCGGGTGTCTCCTCCTTGCCCGACAGGGGGAAGGAGACCGCCTTCTGCACCTGGTCCGCCGACGCGAGACTGAAGGTCTTCTCCGTCGTACGGATCTTCAGCAGGTCCTGGTACGCCGCCGCCGCGCCCTCGATGCCCCCGCAGTCCGGGGTCAGCGCCGGCGCCGTCAGCAGGGGCCTGGAGAAGGACCACTTGCTCTTGTTGTCGGCGGCGGGCGGCAGGCCCCGGCCGAAGCCGTTGCCGTCGCGGCAGTCCCAGTGGATCGCGTTGTACCAGTCGCCGCTGTCGTACGAGTTGCGGTCGAGCGACTTGGACCGGAGCAGGTCCGTGCCCGACTGGGACAGCGCCGGTCCCTGCGAGAGCGCCGCCGTCGCCATGGCCAGGACCTGCATGCGCGCACGGTCGCCCGCCGGGGTGGCGCGCGGCAGCTTGAAGGCGAGGGCGTCGTAGAGCGTCTCGTTGTCGTGGGCGTCGGCGTAGGCGAGGGCGTCGCCGGGGGCCTCCGCGTAACCGGCGGGTGAGCCGTTGTAGTCGACCTCGGAGCCCTTGACCGTACGTCCGGCGGTGTCGGTGAAGGTGTACGCCGCCAGGTTGCCCGTCAGGCCCACCTTGATCAGGTCCTGGTAGTGCAGGAGGCGGGCCTTCTGCTCGGCCTCGGTGCCGTTCGCCGCCGAGGAGTTGGGGTCGGTGTAGAGGCCGGAGGCGAAGCCCTGCACGCCCGGGTCCTCGTCGAAGGGCCCGCCGCCGCGCACCGCGTCACGGGCGCGGTCGGAGAAGGTGGCGATGCCCGTGCCGGCCATGTTCTTCTGGGTGGCCTGCTCGAAGCGGGCGTCGTCGGCGATCTCGCCGAAGTTCCAGCCCTCGCCGTACAGGACGATCTTCTTGCCGTCGACGCCGTCGCGGGCCACGGTCAGCTCGTCCAGCGCCTCGCGGACGGCCAGCATGTTCGCCTTCGGGTGGTGGCCCATGAGGTCGAAGCGGAAACCGTCGACCTTGTAGTCCTTGGCCCAGGTGACGACGGAGTCCACGACGAGCTTGCCCATCATGGCGTTCTCGGGCGCGGTGTTGGCGCAGCAGGTGGAGGTGGCCACGCTGCCGTCGGCCAGCAGCCGCTGGTAATAGCCCGGGACGATCTTGTCGAGTACGGACTTGTCCGCCTGGCCGGAGGCGACCGTGTGGTTGTAGACGACGTCCATGACCGTGCGCAGGCCGGAGTCGTTCAGGCCCTTGACCATGTGCCGGAACTCGACCGTGCGGCGGGTGCCGTCGGGGTCACTGGCGTACGAGCCCTCGGGGACGGTGTAGTGCAGCGGGTCGTAGCCCCAGTTGT
This sequence comes from Streptomyces agglomeratus, assembly GCF_001746415.1. Classification (NCBI taxonomy): domain Bacteria; kingdom Bacillati; phylum Actinomycetota; class Actinomycetes; order Kitasatosporales; family Streptomycetaceae; genus Streptomyces; species Streptomyces agglomeratus. The sequence continues at coordinate 5,627,084 of NZ_MEHJ01000001.1, read as the reverse complement.
ACGCGTCCTTCGCCGCCGCCTTGGCGACGCACGCCTGCTGCTCCTCGGAGTCGGGCGCGTACACGGCGAGGTCGCAGGCGGGGCGCTGCTGGTCGGTCTTCTTCTCGGGAATGGTGCCGATGTCGAAGACGGGGAGGAGGTGGACGTAGGAGGTGCCGGCCTTCGCCAGCTTGTCGAGGTGCTTCATGCCCTTCGAGCCGCGGTCGGTGAAGGCGAGGTACTCCCCCGGGTGCTTCGCGGTGCGGTCGGCGACGGAGAAGTCCCTGACGTGCAGCTCCTGGATCTGCGCGTCGCGCAGCGGGGTCGCGGCCGGCTTCTTGAGCGTCGACCAGCCCTTGGGGGCCAGCTTCGGGTCGGTCAGGTCGACGACGAGGCTGCGGGCCGAGTCGGCGGTCAGCGCGGTGGAGTAGGGGTCGGTGACCTTGTTGGTGACGACCTTCTGGACGCTGGGCGCCCAGACCTTCACGGCGTACCGGTACGGCTTGCCCGTCCAGGACGCGGTGCCCGTGACGGACCAGACGCCGGTGCGGTCGTCGCGCCGCATGGGGACGGTGCGGCCGTCGAGTTCGAGGGCGACGTGCTGGGCGGTGGGGGCCCAGAGGGAGAGGGTGGGACGGCCCTTGCGGAAGACGGGGCCGAGGGACGCCTTGGTGGCCCCGGCGCTGTAGGTGTCGTCCAGTACGCCGGGCAGCTGCACGCCGGTGGCGGCGAGCAGGGCGCCGTTCGCGGCCCGCTGGGTGGCGATGATCTGGCCGCGCAGGGACTCGCGGACGCGGTCCCGGTCGCGCGGGTCGACGGTGAACGCCGGGTGGTCCTTGAGGTGAGGGTACTTCGCCTTCTGCGCGTCGGTGAGGGCGGCGGGGGTGAGCCGCAGCCAGCGCCCCTCGTCGGAGAGGGCCCCGTCGACGACGGAGATGCCGCCGCCACGGGCGTACACGAGCTGCTGGCTGGTGGCCTCGGTGGCCTTGACCTTCCAGACGACCGTGTCCTTGTCGATCCACTGCGCCTCGGCCTTGGTGAGGTCGAGCGAGGCCGCCCCGGCGCTCTGCGGCAGCAGGTACTTCGGCTGCCCCGCCAGCATCCACACCTCGTGCCCGAAGGTGGCGAGGTCGAGGGACTGGTCGCTGGGCAGGTCCTTCTCGTCGCCCTTGTGCAGGATGTAGCTGAGCGAGGTGGCACCGGCTGCGAGCGGGACCTCGTAGGTCACGCCGTACGCGTCCTTCTTCACCGGCATCAGCGGCTTCGACCAGTCGGTGGTTTCCTTCGCGCCGGCCCAGGTGTGCAGCCCCCAGCCGTCGTAGTCGCCGTCGGCGCGCTGGTAGTGGAGCACGGCCACGGACTTGTCCTGGGGCGGATAGGCACCTTCCGGCGCCTTGGTGGCCTGGCCGTCCTTGCCCTGCTCGATCCAGACCTCGCCGGTCTTCCCGAGGTCTACGGTGCGCTGCGGGCCGTCGGCCGTGCCGTTCTTCTCGACGGTGTACTCGAAGGACGAGGCACCCGGGGCGAGCTTGATCCACGCGAAGGCGCCGTAGGCGTCGCGGCCGGTGAAGGCGGCGGTCTTGTCGCCGGACCTGAGCTGCTGTCCGTCGTAGTCGCCGTCGGCGCGCTTGTAGTGGACGACGGCGTAATCGCGCTCGACGGCCGTCGGCGTACCAGGCGCGGGGGCCTGGCCGGCCGTCGTCGAGGCGAGCGCACTCGCGGTGCGGCCGGCGCGGTCGACGACGACCGCCTTGTAGCGCAGGGCGGTTCCCGCCGCGATGTCCCGGCCGAGGTACTGGGTGACCTTGTAGGGAGCGTGGTCGGCGGAGCCGAGCGTGCGCCACTTGCCGTTGCCCGTCTGGGCGGCGAAGACGACACGGTTCAGCTGCCCGCCGTCGACGTCCGCGCTGATCTCGACGGTGCCGGTGGCGCCCGCAGCCGGGGCCTTGAGGGTGAGCGCCGGCTCGGCCGCCGGAGCGGGGAGCGGCTGGGCGGCCCGCAGGACGACGGACGAGAGCGCGGGCACGGTGACGGTCAGCTTCCGGCCGGCGTCACTGCGTACCGCTTCGGAAGTGCCGTACAGCGCACGGAAACCGGTGTCCGCCGTGCCCACCGTCAGCTCGACGGTCTTCGGTGCGGGTCCGTTGTTGGCGGCGACGACGTACTCGGTGCCGCGCTCGGCGTCCGTACGGGAGAAGGCGTAGACGGAGTCTTCCGCGAGCAGTTGCCGCTGTACGCCGTCGCGCAGGGCGGGGTGGTCCTTCGTCAGCTTCGAGAGCTCGGCGATGGACGTGTACAGGGGGTGGGTGGTGTCGTACGCGTCGGAGGCGTGCGTACGGTCCGTGCCGAGCTGGTCGTCGTCGAGGTAGTCGGCCGTCTTCGACGCGAAGAGTGTCTGACGGGCGTCCTTGTCGCCGCCCGCGCCGGTGAAGCCCTGCTCGTCGCCGTAGTAGACGACCGGGTTGCCGCGCGAGAGGAACATCAGCTCGTTGGCGAGGCGGGCGCGCTTGAGCAGCTCGGCGTCACCGGCCTTCGGGTTGTCCTGCTTGAGGAACGTCCCGATGCGGCCCATGTCGTGGTTGCCGGTGAAGGAGACCTGCTCGTACGCGTTGGCCTTGTCGGTGGTGTAGCGGTAGTCCTCGCCGAAGACCTTGGCGAGCCGGCCGGCCGGCGCGCCCTGGGAGGCGTACGCGCGGGTCGCGTCCTGGAGCGGGAAGTCGAGGGTGGAGTCGAGGCGGCCCCGCGTGACGTAGGGCGAGGTGACCTCGGTGTCGGCGGAGTACACCTCGCCGAACATGAAGAAGTCGTCGCGTCCCCGCTTCTTCGCGTACGCGTCGAGGGCGGTGGCCCACTGGGTCCAGAAGTCCAGGTCGACGTGCTTGACGGTGTCGATGCGGAAGCCGTCGATGTCGAAGTCGCGGACCCACTTCCGGTAGATATCCGCCATGCCGTCGACGACCTCGGGACGCTCGGTCCACAGGTCGTCGAGCCCGGCGAAGTCGCCGTACTCGGAGCTTTCGCCCGCGAAGGTCGAGTCGCCCCGGTTGTGGTACATCGCCGGGTCGTTGAGCCAGGCCGGGACCTTCTTCTCGGCCGTGGCCCGCTGGGGCGTGTACGGGAAGGCGTCGGCGTCGGTGGCGGGGACGCCCTCGCGGTCGTCGAAGGGCCGGCCGGACCTGTCGAGGTAGGGGTACGCGCCCTTGGGACGGTAGCCGTACTTCTTCTCGGCGTAGTCGACGGTGTCGGCGGTGTGGTTGGTGATGACGTCGAAGAAGACCTTCATGCCCTTGGCATGGGCCTTGTCGATCAGGGTCTCCAGGTCGGCGTTGGTTCCGAAGTGGGGGTCGACCTGGGTGAAGTCGGTGATCCAGTAGCCGTGGTAGCCGGCGGAGGCGTCCTTGCCGGTGCCCTGCACGGGCTTGTTCTTGAAGATCGGCGCCATCCAGATGGAGGTGGTGCCGAGGTTCTTGATGTAGTCGAGCTTCCGGGTGAGGCCCTTGAGGTCGCCGCCCTGGTAGAAGCCCTTGTCGGTGGGGTCGTAGCCCGTTTCGAGGCGTGAGCCGGTGAGCCCGCCCCTGTCGTTCGACGCGTCGCCGTTCGCGAACCGGTCGGGCAGTACGAAGTAGAACTGCTCCCGGGTCAGGTCGTGCCGCGCGGGCTCGGCGGCGAGCGCCTTGTCCGACGGCGGGGCGGGCGGCTTCGCGGCGGCGGCCGGTACGGCGGGCGCGAGCGCGGCGCACAGCGCCACGCTCACGACGCCGACGGCCGCTCTTCGCAGGGGCGGGCGTATCACAGCGAGAACTCCTCGGATGTGCGGAGAGTGCGGGGAGGGGAGACGGGCGGGCGGTCAGCTGCGCCAGGTGTCGTTCAGCGTGACCTTGCCGCTCGCGGGGACGGTCGCCGTACGGTTGGCGCCGCTTTCCCAGGTGACGTTGCCGGAGGCGTCCTTGCGGATGTACTTGTACTCGAAGGACGTGCCGGCGGGCATGGAGACGTCGAGCTTCCACACCGGGTAGGCCGCCGGGTCGAGCTTGAGCGCGCCGGCGGTGTTCCAGTTGCCGAGTGCGGACTGGTTGCCGGTGACGTAGATGTTCTGGCCGACGGTGGTCGTGGCGTTGACGTTGAAGGAGGCGCCGGCGGAGACCGGCACCGGGTCGGTGCCGCCACTGCCGCACGTCCTGGCGTTCACGTGGAGTGCGACGGCGGTGTTGGCACCGAGGGTGGCCGTGAACTGGCCGGAGCCGTTGACCGTCACGGCGGTGTTGTGCTGGACGTTGCAGTAGGTGCCGGCGGCGAGCGAGGTCTGGAAGGTGCGGGTCAGCGAGGAACCCTCGTGGTTGATCGCGACGTACGCCTTGTCGCCGCGCCCGAACGCGATCTGGTCACCGCCGTTGTCCCACCAGTTCGTGACGCCCTGACCGCGCGCCACGTTCCGGAAGCCGACCATGCTCTTGATCTCGTTCCAGTCGTGCTGGCACTTCCACCCGTCGCTGTAACAGGCGTTCACGGTTCCGCCGTTGGGCGGTCCCGCGTCGTGGGCGGAGAACTCGTAGCCGGAGTGGACGTCCGGGGCGCCGTACGGCCAGGCGAGCATGAACACGCTGGCGAGCGTGTAGTTGGCGCCGTCCTTGTAGTTCAGGGTGTCGCCGCCGCGCTCGGTGTCGTGGTTGTCCACGAAGACCGCGGACCTGCCGCTCTCCATGAAGCCCCAGCCCTCGCCGTAGTTCTTGAGGTTGGCGAGGTTCTCGTTGTTGAAGACCTGCTTGAGGCCCCGGCCGTACCGGAACTCCTGCACGTCGCCCGAGCCCAGGTACTCGCCCGGGGAGACCGCCTCCCCGGCTCCGTGGATGGCCTCGTGCTTCCAGTACACGCCGGGGTTGTTCAGCCGCGTCTTGATGTTCGCGAGGTCGGCGGCCGGCATGTGCTTGGCCGCGTCGATGCGGAAGCCGTCGACGCCGAGCGAGAGCAGGTCGTTCAGGTAGGCCGCGATCCGGCCGCGCACGTAGTCCTCGCCGGTGTCCAGGTCGGCGAGCCCGACGAGCTCGCAGTTCTGTACGTTGCCCCGGTCGCCGTAGTTGGTGATGTTCGACCGGCAGTCGTCCATGTCCGCGCCCGCGTAGGTGCCGGGGTAGTTGTACTTCTCGTACGACGAGCCGCCGGTACCGGTGCCGTTGCCGGCCGCCATGTGGTTGATGACGCTGTCGGCGATGACCTTCACGCCCGCCGCGTGGCAGGCGCTGACCATGTTCGCGAACGCGGCGCGGTCACCGAGCCGTCCCGCGATCTTGTAGCTCACGGGCTGGTACGAGGTCCACCACTGGCCGCCCTGGATGTGCTCCTGCGGAGGGGATACCTGGACGAAGCCGTAACCGGCCGGTCCGAGGGTCCGCGTGCACTCCTTGGCGACCGAGTCGAACTTCCACTCGAAGAGGACGGCGGTGACGTCCTTGGTCCCGGGCGGTGCGGCCTGGGCGGACCCGGCGGGGCCGGCCAGTGCGCCGACGCCGGCCGTGAGGGCTAGGGCGAGCGCGGCAGAGAGAGGTCTGCGAGCCATTCTTTCCTCCTGCATGGGGGGAGGTGCGGGTGCGACGGTGCAGCCTCGCGCGGCAACGCGCCTTGCCCTCAAGGCTTGAATGTTCTTGCAGCAATAGTTGAAAACCTGCTGCGGGGCAGACCGTACGAGCCCTCACCTGCGGGGTCAACCCTTGTGACACACTCCGCTAACCTGCGGGAAATCCACCGGATTTCTTCTTGCAAGCTCTTTCGCAAGCAATTGCGAAGCTGCTACGTTCTCCTCGACTCCGGCTCGGCCGGCCGGGGGTCCCGGCAGGTCCGGGCCCCACGCGCCCGACCGGCCGGGTCGGGTACGACAGGGGGACCCCCCGGACCGTCGATTCCCCGCGGCCCTACCTGGGCAGGCCCGGGGTTCCCCTGCCGCCCCACCCCTCGCCGGCGGGCTCCGCTACGCGCGCTTCTGCGCCGTCGAGTCCCGGACCACCAGCTCCGGCTGGAACACGTACTCCGTGCGCTGGACCGGATTCCCGCCCAGCTCCTCCAGCAGCGCGCCCACCGCCGCGGTCGCCATCGCCTGCACCGGCTGGCGCACCGTGGTCAGCGGCGGATTGGTGAACGCGATCAGCTGCGAGTCGTCGAAGCCCACCACCGAGACGTCGTCCGGGACCGCCAGGCCGCGCTCGCGCACCGCCCGCACTACGCCGAGCGCCATCATGTCGCTGCCGCAGACGATGCCCGTACACCCCTTGTCGAGCAGCGCCCCGGCCGCGACCTGGCCGCCCTCGACGCTGAACAGGGTGTGCTGGACGAGCAGTTCGGCCTCGTCCCGCGGCGTGCGCAGGGCGCTGCCGAGCGCGTCGACGAAGCCTTCGCGTTTGCGCCGGGACGGCACGTACCGCTGCGGGCCGACCGCCAGGCCGATCCGCTCGTGGCCCAGCTCGGCGAGGTGGCCGACGGCCATCCGCATCGCGGCGTGGTCGTCCGGTGAGACGAACGGCGCGCTGATCGCCTCGTTGTAGCCGTTGATGAGCACGAATGGGACCCCGCGCGCCGCCAGGTCGGCGTAGCGCGCGGGGTCGGTCGAGAGGTCGGCGTGCAGCCCGGAGAGGAAGACGATGCCGCCGACCCCGCGCTCCACGAGCTGCTCGACGAGTTCGTCCTCGGTGACTCCGCCCGGCAGCTGGGTGCAGAGCACCGGCGTGTAGCCGTGGCCCGCCAGGACCTGCTCGACGACCTGGGCGAACGCCGGGAAGATCGGGTTGGTCAGCTCGGGCGTCACCAGCCCGATCAGCCCCGCGCTGCGGCGCCGCAGCCGCACGGGGCGTTCGTATCCGAGGACGTCGAGCGCCGCGAGCACCCGCTGACGCGTGGTGTCCGCGACGCCCGGCTTGCCGTTCAGGACCCGGCTCACGGTGGCCTCACTGACGGAGGCGTGCTCCGCGATGTGCGCCAGCCGCGGCGCGGGGACGGTCACACCGTCCACCACACCGTGGTGTCGGCGGGCAGGTCGAAGTCGCCGTCGGTGTACGTGACTTCGCCGCTGGCGAGCAGGATGCGGCCGGGAGCGGGGAGGCGTATCGGCGCACCCGTGGTGTTGACCGTGCAGACGAAGCCCTCGCGCGCGAAGGCCACCACTCCCTGCGGCGCGTCCAGCCAGGCCACGTCCGTGCCGGCTCCCAGGCCGGGGTGGTCGCGGCGTACGGCCAGCGCCGAGCGGTACAGCTCCAGGGTCGAGCCCGGGTCGCCGGTCTGCGTCTCGACGCTCAGCTCGCCCCAGCCGGCCGGCTGCGGCAGCCAGCTGCCGCCCGTACCGAAGCCGTAGGACGGCCCCCCGGCCGTCCACGGGATCGGCACGCGGCACCCGTCGCGGAAGCCGTCCTGGCCCTCGGCGCGGAAGAAGGACGGGTCCTGGCGGGCCTCGTCGGGCAGGTCGGTGACGTCGGGGAGCCCGAGCTCCTCGCCCTGGTAGACGTACGCCGAGCCGGGCAGCGCCAGCATCAGCAGCGTCGCCGCGCGGGCCCGGCGCAGACCGAGCCCGCGGTCGCCGGGGGTGCGGATCTGGGTGCCGAGACCGGGCGGGTTGGCGAACCGGGTCGCGTGCCGCGTCACGTCGTGGTTGGACAGCACCCAGGTGGCGGGCGCGTCGACCGGCCGCATCGCGGCGAGCGACAGGTCGATGACCTCGCGCAGCGCGGCCGCGTCCCACTCCGTGCCGAGGTACTGGAAGTTGAACGCCTGGTGCAGTTCGTCGGGGCGCACGTAGTTCGCCGTACGCTCCACCGTCGGGGTCCACGCCTCGGCCACGCCGATGCGCTCGCCGGGGTACTCGTCGAGGATCTGCCGCCAGGAGCGGTAGATCTCGTGGACGCCGTCCTGGTCGAAGAACGGCATGACGTCGTTGCCGAGCAGCTTGAGCTGGTCGTGGCTGCCGAGGTCCGGCAGACCTTCGGCCTTGACCAGGCCGTGCGCCACGTCGATGCGGAAGCCGTCGACGCCCATGTCGAGCCAGAAGCGCAGGATGGAGCGGAACTCGTCGGCGACGGCCGGGTGTTCCCAGTTGAAGTCGGGCTGCTCGGGCGCGAAAAGGTGCAGGTACCAGTCGCCGGGCGTGCCGTCCGGGTTCACCGTACGGGTCCAGGCGGGCCCGCCGAAGATGGACTCCCAGTCGTTCGGCGGGAGTTCGCCGTCCGTGCCCTTGCCGGGCCGGAAGTGGTAGCGCTCGCGCAGCGCGGAGCCGGGGCCCTCCTTGAGGGCGCGCTTGAACCACTCGTGCTGGTCGGAGGAGTGGTTGGGCACCAGGTCGACGATGATGCGCAGGCCCAGGTCGTGGGCGTCGCGGATCAGGGCGTCGGCGTCGAGGAGGGTGCCGAACATGGGGTCGATGGCCCGGTAGTCGGCGACGTCGTAGCCGGCGTCGGCCTGCGGGGAGGCGTAGAAGGGGCTGAGCCAGACAGCGTCGACGCCGAGGTCCCGCAGGTACGGCAGGCGGCGGCGTACTCCTTCGAGATCGCCCATGCCGTCGCCGTTGCCGTCGGCGAAGCTGCGCGGATAGACCTGGTAGATCACCGCGTCGCGCCACCAGCCGGTGCGCTCGTTGCCGAAGGCGGCGGCACTGGTGGGGGCGGTGGGAGCAGCGAGGTGCTGGGTCATGTCGTCCCTGGAAGTCATGGGGTGGGAGCGGCGCCGGGTCCTCGGTGCGGGTCCGGCGCCGCCGGCGTAAAGGAAGAGAGCGCTAGCCCTTGACGGCTCCCGCGGACACACCGGTCACCAGGTGGCGCTGGGCGAAGAGGAACACCAGCGCGGCCGGGATGGCGATGAGTACGGAGGCGGCGGCCATCGGGCCCCACTGGGCGCCGTACTGGTTGACGAACTTCTGGAGGCCGCCCGCGAGGGTCAGGTTCTCGTCGCCGACCATGAAGGCGGAGGCGTACGCCACTTCGCCCCAGGCGGTGACGAAGGAGTAGAACGCCGTCACCGCGATGCCGGGCTTGGCGAGCGGCAGGATGAGCCGCCAGAAGGTGCCGAACGGGGTGAGGCCGTCGACCTGGCCCGATTCGTCGATCTCGCGCGGGATGGTGTCGAAGAAGCCCTTCATCATCCAGGCGCAGAACGGCACGGCGATCGTGAGGTATGTGATCACGAGGCCGACCGGCTGGTTGAGCAGGCCCATGCTCGACATGATGTTGTAGATCGGCACGATCAGGACCGCGACCGGGAACATCTGCGTGATGAGCAGGGTCCACATCAGACCGCGCTTGCCGGGGAAGCGGAAGCGGCTCACGGCGTAACCGGTGGTGGCGGCGATGAAGACGCCGAGGACCGTGGTCAGGCCGGCGACGAGCAGCGAGTTCGCGAACCAGGTGAGGAACGGGGTGTCGTTCAGCAGGTTCGTGTAGTTGGTGAGCGTCGTGTCCTTGAAGAAGTCGGTGCTGGTCGCGTACGCCGGCGGCTTGAGCGAGGTCAGCAGGACCCACAGGACGGGGAACACGGCGATCACGGACGCCACGACGAGCGTGGCGTGCAGGCCGACCGAGGCCAGCGGGGAACGCCGGCCGCGCAGCGGGGCGTTCGCCGGGGCGAGGACCGCGGCGACCTTGGAGCCCGGGGTGGGGGTGGCGGTGTCGGTGCTCACCAGACATCTCCCTGCTTGCGGAGCACTCGCCGGTAGACCGCGGCGAAGAGCATCAGGAGGATCAGGATCAGTACGCCCCAGGTGGACGACTGCGCGAAGTCGCGGGGGCTGATCTCGAAGGAGAACTTGAACGCCTGGGTGACCAGGATCTGGGTGGCTTCGCCGGGTCCGCCGCGGGTGAGCAGGAAGATCACCGGGAACATGTTGAAGGTCCAGATCGTGCTCAGCAGGATCACGGTGGCGCTGACCGGGCGCAGTCCGGGCAGGGTGATGTGCCGGAAGCGCTGCCAGGCGTTGGCGCCGTCCATCTCGGCGGCCTCGTACTGGGCGCTGTCGATGGACTGGAGGCCGCCGAGGAGGGCGACCATCATGAACGGCACGCCGAGCCAGACGTTGACGGCGATGACCGAGATCTTCGCCATCGTCGGGTCGTTGAGCCACGGCACCGCGTCGATGCCGCCGCCGGCCAGGATCCGGTTCAGGAAGCCGCGGTCCTCGTTGTAGAGGAAGCGCCAGGCGAAGACGGAGACGAAGCCGGGGATGGCCCAGGGCAGGATCAGCATCATCCGGTAGAACGAGCGGCCCGCGATCCGCCGGTTGAGGATGTTCGCGAGGCCGAGGCCCAGCAGGAACGTGACGCTGACGCAGGAGACCGTCCACACCAGTGTCCAGCCGAGGGTGCCGAGGAACTGGTCACCGGTGAGCGCGTCGGCGTAGTTGTCGAGACCCACGAACTCGTACGTCGCGGGCATCTGGTTGACGCCGATGCTGCGTTCGACGTTGCGCTCGTTGGCGTCGGTCATCGACAGGTAGATGCCGCGGAACAGCGGATACCCGATGATCACGCCGATCACGATCACCACGGGGGCGACCATGGTCCAGGCGTACCAGTGGGTCGAGAGCGATCGCCGGAACGTGACCATGCCCCTGCCCTTGTCCGGATTTCTGCCAGCACCGCGGCCGGGGCCGCGGGCGACGTCGTCGCCCGCGGCCTCCGCCACCGACTGGCTGGTGTGGACAGCCATCAGTCGGCCTGCCTTCCTGTTACTTCCAGCCCTTGAGGAGCTTGCGGTACTGGTCGCCAGTGGTCTTGGCGCCCTTTTCCGGGGTCGTCTGGCCGGTGAGGACCTTGGTGTACTCGGTCACCAGCGGCGCGAAGAGGCTGCCGGTCTCCGGGATCCAGGGGCGCTCGACGGCCTTGTCGACGACCGGCTTGAAGAAGCCGACGATCTGGTTGTCCGAGACGCCCGGCTGGGAGTAGACCGCGGTACGAGTGGGGAGCAGGCTCAGCTCCTTGGCGACCAGCGCCTGGCTCTCGGCGGAGGTCATGTACTCGCTGAAGGCGTACGAGGCTTCCAGGTTCTTGGAGCCCGCGTAGACGGCGAGGTTGTGGCCGCCCTGCGGGGCGCCCTGGCCCTTGCTGCCGGCCGGGACGGTGGTGATGCCCAGGTTGGCCTTGTCCTTGAACTCCTTGCCGGCGAAGGTGTCGGCGACGGCCCACGGGCCGTTGATCATCATCGCGACCTTGCCGTCCTTGAACGCCGACTGCATGTTCTCCCAGCCGTCGGTGGCGTCCGTCTTGGCGGCCCCGGAGTCGACCAGGTCCTTCACGACCTTCAGGGCCTTGACGCCGGGCTCCTGGTCGACCGTGACGCTCTTGCTCTTGGCGTCGACCAGGTCGCCGCCCTCGCCGTACAGGAAGGAGAGGAACCAGTACGCGTCGTCGCCGCGCAGGTAGAGGCCGGTCTTGCCGGTCTTGTCCTTGATCTTCTTCGAGACGGTCTTCAGCTCGGCGATGGTCTTGGGCACCTCGACACCGGCGTCCTTGAAGATCTTCTCGTTGTAGAAGAGACCCATGGAGTCGATGACCTGCGGCACCGCGTACGTCTTGCCCTTGTACTTCGTGCTGGCCGCGGCCTGCGCCAGGAAGTCCTTGTCGTTCTTCAGGGCGGCCGTGCCGTCGAGCGGGGCGAGGTAGCCGAGGTCCGCGAACTCGGGGGTCCAGGCGACCTCGGAGCGGATCACGTCGGGGGCGCCGGAGCCGGACTGGGCGGCGTTCTTGAACTTGTTCTGCGCCTCACCGAACGGAACGTTGACGTACTTGACGTCGACGTCCGGGTGCTTCTTCTCAAAGCCTTCCGCCAGCTTCTTGAAGACCTTGTCCTCGCTGCCGACGGTGGAGGTGTCCCACCAGGTGACGGTGCCGGACAGCTTGCCCGAAGCCTTCTTGCCACCGGTTTCACCGCTGTCTCCGCCGCATGCGGTCGCCGCGAGCGCCAGGGTCGCGACCAGGGCGGTGGCCGTTATGCCACGTCGCATCTGAACTCCTTCAACTGCCGAACCGCTCCGTCGCGGCGCCGGGTCGTCGAGGAACGTAACAAGGATGCAAGGAGTCCGAAAGAGCTTGCGAAGATTTTCCGCAAGAGCAGCCGATCGTTACATCGGCGTGTCCTCACGGTTGCCGTCGAGCCCCTTGTCAGAGGGGGCGCACACGGCATATCGGGCTTGCGCGGGCACCTGCAAGCACTACCGCAAGGTCTTGCAGGGCTGTTACTTTCAAGGTGCACCAGCGTTGATCTCGTAGACAGACCAAGGACCGGCCCGCCCCCGTATACGAGAGGGATCTTCATGACGCAGGAGCTCGCACCCACCCGGACGGCACCGGAGCGCGGCTGGTGGCGCGACGCCGTCATCTACCAGGTGTACGTGCGCTCCTTCGCAGACAGCGACGGCGACGGCATCGGCGACCTGCGCGGCATCCGCGAGCGGCTCCCCCACGTGGCGGCCCTCGGCGCCGACGCGGTCTGGCTGACCCCCTTCTACGCGTCGCCGCAGGCCGACGGCGGGTACGACGTGGCCGACTACCGCACCGTCGACCCGCTCTTCGGCTCCCTCGACGACGCCGCGGAGCTGATCAACGCGGCGCACGACCTGAACCTGCGCGTGATCGTCGACATCGTCCCGAACCACACCTCCGACCAGCACGCGTGGTTCCGCGCCGCCCTGGCCGACCAGCAGGGCGGCCCGGCCCGCGAGCGCTACCACTTCCATCCCGGCAGGGGCGCGGCCGGGGAACTGCCACCGAACGACTGGGAGTCGGTCTTCGGCGGCCCGGCCTGGACCCGCACCCCGGACGGCGACTGGTACCTGCATCTCTTCGCGCCCGAGCAGCCCGACCTGAACTGGCACAGCCCCGAGGTGCACGAGGAGTTCGACTCGATCCTGCGTTTCTGGCTGGGCCTGGGCGTCGACGGTTTCCGTGTCGACGTCGCCCACGGCATGGTCAAGGCCGAGGGGCTGCCCGACATCGGCGCCCGGGAGCAGGCCAAGATGATCGGCTCCCAGGTCCTGCCGTTCTTCGACCAGGACGGCGTGCACGACATCCACCGCTCCTGGCGCCGGCTGCTGGACTCGTACGACGGTGAACGCATCGGCGTCGCGGAGGCGTGGGCCCCCTCCCCCGAGCGGCTCGCCCTGTACGTACGCCCCGACGAGCTGCACCAGGCGTTCAACTTCCAGTTCCTGAACTGTCCGTGGGACGCGCAGGCGATGCGCGCCGTGATCGAGACGTCACTCGCCGCGACCACCCTCGTCGGTGCCCCCACCACCTGGGTCCTGTCCAACCACGACGTGGTCCGCCACCTCACCCGCTACGGCGGCGGTGACGAGACCCTGGGGCTGCGGCGTGCCCGCGCCGCCGCGCTGCTGATGCTGGCGCTGCCGGGTTCGGCGTACCTCTACCAGGGCGAGGAGCTGGGCCTGCCGGAGGTCACGGACCTGCCCGACGAGGTCCGCCAGGACCCGTCCTTCTTCCGCACCGACGGCCAGGACGGCCTGCGCGACGGATCGAGGGTGCCGATGCCCTGGTCGGGCGACGTGCCGCCGTTCGGTTTCTCGCCCGACGGCGCGGCCCCGTCCTGGCTGCCGCAGCCCGACGCCTGGAAGTCGCTCACGGTGGAGGCCCAGACCGGGGACCCGCACTCCACCCTGGAGCTCTACCGCTCGGCGCTCGCCCTGCGCCGCGAGCTGCCGGGCCTGGGCGACGGGCCGATGACCTGGGAGCAGCCTCCCGGCGGCTATCCGGACGGGCTGCTCATGTTCAGCCGCCCCGGCTTCGTCTGCACCCTCAACACCACGCCCAGGCCCGCCGAACTCCCCACCCCCGGTCGCCTGCTGATCGCCTCCGAGGCGCCCGCCGAGGACGGCGCCACCGTCACCCTCCCGGCCGATTCGTGCGCTTGGTGGGCAATCTGACATGCGCCCGGTACAGTCCACTCCCATGACCGCACGGCTTGCCGACATCGCAGCCCAGGCGGGGGTCAGTGAAGCGACGGTCAGCCGCGTACTCAACGGCAAGCCCGGGGTAGCCGCGGCCACCCGCGAATCCGTACTTGCCGCGCTCGACGTCCTCGGATACGAGCGCCCCGTACGCCTGCGCCGGCGCAGCGCCGGACTGGTCGGCCTCATAACCCCCGAGCTCGAGAACCCGATCTTCCCGGCCCTGGCCCAGGTCATCGGCCAGGGTCTGACGCGTCAGGGCTACACGCCGGTCCTCGCGACCCAAACCCCCGGCGGCTCGACGGAGGACGAACTCACCGAGATGCTCGTGGACCGCGGGGTCTCCGGCATCATCTTCGTCTCCGGGCTCCACGCGGACACCACGGCGGACATGCAGCGCTACGAGCAGCTGCGCGCCCAGGGTGTCCCCTTCGTCCTGGTCAACGGCTTCTCGCCAAAGGTCCAGGCGCCCTTCATCTCCCCCGACGACCGCGCGGCGATGCGGCTCGCGGTCACGCACCTGGCGTCGCTGGGCCACACCTGTATCGGCCTGGCCGTCGGCCCGAAGCGGTTCGTTCCCGTACTCCGCAAGATCGAGGGTTTCCGCGCCGCGATGCAGGAGCGGCTCGGCCTCGGTCCCGAGCAGGCGGAGGAGCTGATCCAGCACTCGCTCTACACGCTGGAGGGCGGCCAGGCCGCCGCCTCGGCCCTGATCGAGCGGGGCTGCACGGCGGTCGTCTGCGCCAGCGACATGATGGCGCTCGGAGCGATCCGCGCCGCCCGCCGCCTGGGTCTCGACGTACCGCGCGACATCTCGGTGGTCGGCTTCGACGATTCGCCCCTCATAGCGTTCACGGACCCTCCGCTGACGACCATCAGGCAGCCGGTGACGGCGATGGGGCAGGCCGCGGTCCGTACGCTCCTCGAAGAGGTCGGCGGCACACCGGCACCGCACAGCGAGTTCGTCTTCATGCCCGAGTTGGTAGTACGCGGTTCAACCGCATCGGGCCCCCGCCCGTAGCGCGCAGCACGTGCATGCGTCACCCGACCGGAGGATGATCGGAAGGGTGGTGCTCATCTGGCAGACTCTCTCCCCATGGGTGACGCGACCGTGAAGACTTTGGAAGGCCGGACGGCCACCGACCCCTCACCCGTCGTGGACGAGGAGCAACAGGAGCAGCCTTCCGCACGGTCCGCTGCTCTGAGGAGGCTGCGCTCCCCGCGCCACCCGCGCATCTGGTTCGAGATCCTGCTGATCGCGGTCAGTTACTGGACGTACTCCCTCATCCGCAACGCGGTGCCGGAGCAGAAGGCCGCGGCCCTGCGCAACGCGGACTGGATCTGGCGGGCCGAGCAGAGCCTGGGCGTCGCCTTCGAGGAGACGGTCAACCGTGCCGTGAACTCGGTGACATGGCTGATCGTGTCGATGAACTACTACTACGCGACGCTGCACTTCGTCGTCACGATCGGTGTGCTGGTCTGGCTGTTCCGCTGCCATCCCGGCCGCTACGCCGCGACCCGCCTCGTCCTCTTCGCGACTACGGGAATCGCCCTGCTCGGCTACTACCTGTATCCTCTGGCGCCGCCGCGCCTGATGAACGGGCACGGCTTCATCGACACGGTCCTGGTGCACCAGACCTGGGGCTCGATGGCGTCCGGCAACTTCAAGAACATGTCGAACCAGTACGCCGCGATGCCCTCCATGCACATCGGCTGGTCCCTGTGGTGCGGCGTGACGATCTTCGCCCTGGCCTCCGTGCCCTGGGTGAAGGTCCTCGGCCTGCTCTACCCGACGGCGACCCTGGTGGTCATCGTCGCCACAGCCAACCACTTCTGGCTGGACGCGGTGGGCGGCCTGGTCTGCCTCGCCTTCGGCTACACCCTCAGCCGCACCTGGTACGGCTCGCTGCCGCACCGCCTCCCGAAGCTGGTCGCCGAGGACGCGTCCCGGCCCCGGACGGGCCGCCGCCGGGTGTGGCCGGCCAGGATGTAGTCCGGGGCCCATAGGACCACCGCACTCCGGACGGGCTTGATGCGCACCCGCGCCCCCGTCCGGTAGCGCGTATCGCGGCGCCTACCCGCCGTAGAACAGCTCCTCGGCCACCGCCCGCGCCCGACGCGTCGTGCGCCGGTAGTCGTCGAGCATGTCTCCGACATGGCCCGCCTCGTACCCCAGGTACCGCGCGACCGCACCCAGCTCGCGCCCGTCCGAGGGAAACGTGTCGCCCGGCCTCCCCCGTACCAGCATCACCGCGTTGCGCACCCGCGTCGCCAGTACCCACGCCTCGTCGAGGACCGCCGCGTCGTCCGCCGTCACCAGGTCCGCGGCGACCGCCGCCGCCAGCGCCTCACGGGTGCGGGTGGTGCGCAGGCCGGGAACCTGGGAGCCGTGCCGCATCTGCACCAGTTGCACGGTCCACTCGACGTCGCTCAGCCCGCCCCGCCCCAGCTTCGCGTGCAGGGTCGGGTCCGCGCCGCGCGGCATCCGCTCCGACTCCATGCGCGCCTTGAGCCGCCGGATCTCGCGCACCGCGTCGTCACCGAGCCCCGCCTTCGGGTATCGCAGCGGATCGACGAGCTCGACGAACCGCCGCCCGAGGTCCACGTCCCCGGCCATCGGCTCCGCGCGGAGCAGGGCCTGGCTCTCCCACACCAGCGACCACCGCCGGTAGTACGCCGCGTAGGAGGGGAGCGTACGCACCATCGGCCCGCTCTTGCCCTCCGGCCGCAGGTCCGCGTCGATCAGCAAAGGCGGGTCCGAGGTGGGCAGTTGGAGCAGCCGCCGCATCTCCGCCACCACCGTGTTCGCCGCCCGAGCGGCCTCCTGCTCGTCCGCCCCCTCGCGCGGCTCGTGCACGAACAGGACGTCGGCGTCGGACCCGTAACTCAGCTCGTGGCCGCCGAAGCGCCCCATCCCGATCACCGCGAACCGCGTCGGCAGCGTGTCCCCCCAGCGCTCGCGCACGGCGGCCCGCAGCGCCCCGGCCAGCGTGGCGGCGGTCAGGTCGGTCAGCGCGTTGCCGACCCGGTCCACGAGGGCGCCGGGGTCCTCCTCGGCCGGGCTCTCCTCGGTTCCGTACGATCCGATGATGTCGCCCGCGGCGGTACGGAACAGCTCCCGCCGCCGCACCCCGCGTGCCGCCGCCACCGCCGCCTCCGCACCGTCCGCGCGCCCGACCGCGGCCAGCACCTCCTGCTCCAGATGCGCCCGCCCGCGCGGCTTCAGCCCCTCGGGGTCGCCGAGCAGCGCCACCGCCTCCGGCGCCCGCAGGAGCAGGTCGGGAGCGAGCCGCCCGGCCGACAGGACCCGCGCCAGGTTCTCCGCCGCCGCCCCCTCGTCCCGCAGCAGCCGCAGGTACCAGGGCGTCTTGCCCAGCGCGTCGGACACCTTCCGGAAGCCGAGCAGCCCGGCGTCCGGGTCGGCGGAGTCCGCGAACCAGCCCAGCAGCACGGGCAGCAGCGTCCGCTGGATGGCCGCCTTGCGCGTCACGCCGGACGCGAGCGCCTCCAGGTGGCGCAGCGCGGCGGCCGGATCGGCGTAACCCAGCGCTTCGAGCCGCTGCCCCGCCGCCTTCGGGCTGAGCCGGATCTCACCGGGCGCGAGCTGGGCCACCGCGTCGAGCAGCGGCCGGTAGAAGATCTTCTCGTGCAGCCGCCGCACCACCCCGCGTGCCGCCGCCAGGCGCGGTTCAGCTCGACGACGGGATCGGTGCGCAGCCCGAGCGAGCGGCCGAGCCGCCGCAGATCGGCCTCGTCCTGCGGCACCAGGTGCGTGCGGCGCAGCCGGTACAGCTGGATGCGGTGCTCCATGGCGCGCAGGAAGCGGTACGCCTCGTCGAGCTGCACGGCGTCCGCCCGCCCCACGTACCCGCCCGCCGAGAGCGCCTTCAGCGCGCCCAGCGTCGAGCCCTGGTGCAGCGTCGCGTCGCTGCGCCCGTGCACCAGTTGCAGGAGCTGTACGGCGAACTCGACGTCCCGCAGCCCGCCGGGCCCGAGCTTCAGTTCGCGGTCGATCTGCGCCGCCGGGATGTTGTCGACGACGCGGCGGCGCATCTTCTGTACGTCGGGGACGAAGTTCTCGCGCTCGGCGGCCTGCCACACGAGGGGCGAGACGGCGGCGACGTACGCCTCGCCCAGCGCCAGGTCGCCCGCGACCGCCCGCGCCTTGAGCAGCGCCTGGAACTCCCACGTCTTGGCCCACCGCTGGTAGTACGCGAGGTGGCTGGAGAGCGTCCGTACCAGCGGCCCGTTGCGCCCCTCGGGCCGCAGATTCGCGTCGACCGGCCAGATCGTGCCCTCGATGTTCGTCTCCGAGCAGATCCGCATGAGGTGGGAGGCGAGCCGGGTGGCGGCGCGCAGCGCCTTGTCCTCGTCGGCCCCCTGCCCGCCCTGCGCCCCCTGCTTCTGCGGCCCGTCCGCCGCCTCGGCCACGAAGATCACGTCCACGTCGGAGACGTAGTTCAGCTCGTGGCCGCCGCACTTGCCCATCGCGACCACCGCGAGCCGGCACATGGCGGCGTCCTCCGGAGCGGCCGCGCGGGCGATTCCGAGTGCGGCGCGCAGGGTCGCCGTGGCCAGGTCGGCCAGTTCGGCCGCCGCCTGCGCGACGTCGGTCGTACCGCACACGTCGCGGGCCGCGATCGACAGCAGGCAGCGACGGTAGGCGACCCGCAGCGACACCGCGTCGTCGGCGCCGGCGAGGCACCGCTCGAATTCGGCGACGCCGGGGTGGAGATCCGCCGCCTCGTAGGTGACGAGCGCGTGCCAGTCGCGCGGATGCCGCGCCAGGTGGTCGCCGAGCGCCTCCGACGCGCCGAGCACCCCGAGCAGCCGGTCACGCATGGGCTTGGCGGTGACGAGGGTGTCGAGGAAGACGCGCCGCTCGGCGACGTCCTGCGCCTCCACGAGCCGTACGAGGCCGAGGAGCGCCAGGTCGGGGTCGGCGGTCGCGCCGAGCGCGTCGAGGAGCACCGGGTCGCCCCGTACGGCCCCCAGCTCGGGGGCGTCGAGCAGCCGTTCGGCGGCGGACGGGTCCGTGAAACCGTGCCGCAGCAGCCGTGTGAAGGTACTGCTCCTGCGTCCCGGCGCCGACATTCTGCCTCCTGCTCCGGCCGTCCCACGGTCCGTACAACCGTCCGGCAAGGTCCGGCTCACGAGCCTATCCGCAGGAGCAGCGGCACGGCCTCCGGCCCGGGCCGGGACCAGGGCGGACTGTGCGAAGAACCGAGACGGACTGTGCGAAGAACTGTGACCGAGAAGGCCAGTGAGATCCGCAACATCACGGGTTTCCGGGGCCGGTGAACCGGATCCCACGTGAAACCCTCTTCACTTCTGCTCCACAGTCACGCGCGATGATCAGCGCCGTCCTGGGCGCACCCCATCCCGTAGCCACATCTCGCACACCGAAAGCACCATTCCTATGCCGCCCAGGGCCCGTAATACCTTCCGCCTGCCGCGCCGCGCTCTGCCCAGCGTCGTCCTCGCGACGTTGCTGCTGACCGTGACGGGCATCCAGCTCGCCCGTCCCGCCGTCCCACTGGCGGCCACCGGCCCCAAGGCGGCCGGGACCGTGGCGGCCGGCCCGGCGGACAGGGCGGGGAAGGACGCGACGGCGGGCCGGGCCGAGCCGGTGCGCGCCGCCGGGGAGTCGGTGTTGCAGATCGTCTCCCACCCGGACGACGACCTGTTCTTCATGAACCCCGACCTCAGCCAGTCCATACGCACCGGCCACCGCCTGACCTCGGTCTACCTGACGGCGGGCGAGGCGGACGGCGTCAACTCCTTCCGCGGCGGCGCGAACGAGGGCGTCCCGCTGCCCGCCCCCGACAAGGCGCGCTACGCGGAGGCCCGGCAGAACGGCATACGCGCCGCGTACGCCGAAATGGCCACCGGCGACCGCACCAGCCCCTGGCAGCGCTCCGCGATCCGCACGGACGGCGGCGGCTGGGCCGAGCTCGACACGCTGAAGGCACGCCCCGAGGTCAGCCTGGTCTGGGTCCAGCTGCACGAGGCGGGCGCCAGCGCCGCGAACCGGCCGCACAGCCTGCACGGCCTGTGGGACGGCCGGGTGGCGGCCCTGGAGTCGGAGCTGTCGTCGGACACCCCGGTCACGGAGAACTTCTCGTACTCCAAGGACCAGGTCGTCCGGACCATCACCGGGCTGCTGGAGCGCTTCCAGCCGACCTTCGTGCGCATGCTCGACCCGACGAACGGCCGCGAGGCCACGCCGCGCATGCTGCCCGACCACCAGGACCACATGTACGGCGCCAGGTTCGCCCAGCTGGCGCTCACCGAGTACGGCAGGTCCGGCGGCCACCCGCACTTCACCGTCCAGAACTACCTGGGCTACCTCAACGGCAGCCTGCCGCACGTACTGGACCCCGACGCCGTGCGGGAGAAGCTGCACACGCTGAAGACGTACGCCTGGACGGACTACCCCGACAACTACTGCGACGCGGAGGCCGGCTGCGGCGACCGCAAGGTGGCGGGGCGCCCGACGGGCCCCGGCTGGGTGTACGGCATCCGCCACTCGCGCAACACCAGCACCTCGTGGCTCCAGAGCGGCGCCCGCGAGGGCGAACTGTGGGCGTTCTCCGTACTGGACACGCGCCTCGCCGTCTGGCACCGCGAGCCCGGCACGAAGGCCGGCTCCCGGCCTGCGTGGACCGGCCCGACGCTGCTCGGCGGGACCGGCCTGGACAGCGGGATCACCTCCGAGAAGCTGCCCGACGGCCGAATAGCCCTCTTCGGCACCCGCACGTCCTTCGACGGTCCGGCCGGCTACCGCCGCGACGTCGTCACCGCCGTGCAGAGCGCCGTGGGCGGGCCCTTCGGCCCCTGGCAGTCCCTCGGCCTGCCGCCGGCCGCCCACGCGGCCGGCTCCCTGGACATCAGCGCCCCGGCCGTGACCGTGGACCGCGAGGGGCGCGCGACGCTCTACCTCCGCGACGGCGGCCACGCGCTCAGCTCCCGGACGCAGCTGGCCAACGGAAGCTGGACTCCCTGGCGGTCGCTGGGCGGCTCGCAGGTCTTCGGCGACCCGTCGGCGGCCGTCGACAGCACGGGCCGCGGTTACGTCTTCGCACAGACCCTCACCTCGACCGTCGTCTGGACCCAGGACGCACCCGGCTCCCCCATGCGCGGCCCCCTGCCCACAGCCCTGCCCGCGACGCCGCTGCCGCCGACCGTCCGCCCCGACGGGGACGGCGTACGCCTGTACTTCCGCAAGCCCGGCTCCGGCGCCGTCCTCGCCACCCGCTTCTCCGTCGGCGCATCCCCCGGCGCGGTGACCGCGGCGGCGCCCACGGACGCGGTCACCGACCTGGGCGGCCGGGCCGGCTTCGGTCCGGTAAGCGCCTCGGGCGGCCTGCTGGCCGCGCGCGACGGCGCGGGCCGGCTCGGCACGGCCGAGCTTCCTCCGGGGGCGGCGGGCGCACCCCGCTGGAACCGCGGCGGCTTCCTCTTCGGCGGCGCGCCTGCCGCCACCACGGACACGGCCGGCAACCCCTGGGTCGCCGGTGTGGCACTGGACGGCCGCCTGTACTGGACGGGCAGGGGTGCGTCGGCCTGGCAGCCGGTGGGCCCGGCGCCGGTCACGACCGGGCCGGCGACGGACGTCCGCTGACGTCCCGATGAGTCCGGCTCCCGCTCGCGGTCTGCCCTCGGAAGACGTAGTGAAGACGTACCGAGGCAGAACAGACCGCGAGCGAGAGGCACGCACCATGGAGCACGAAGCCCCGCGCGACACACCGCCCGACACCCCGGGGGAAGCCCCGCGCGACACACCCGAGCCGCGTACCGACCTGGACGGCCGCTACAGCGAGGAAACCGCGACGGCGACGCCCTGGTCCGACGCGGTGGCGTGGCTGGAACGGGCCGAGCTGTTCTGGCTGACGACCGTACGCCCGGACGGCCGCCCGCACGTCACCCCGCTGCTGGCCGTCTGGCAGGACAACGCGCTGCACTTCTGTACGGGCCCGGCGGAACGCAAGGCGAAGAACCTCGCCACCAATCCGCACGTCGTCCTCACCACCGGCCAGAACACCTTGCGCGAGGGCTTCGACCTGGTGGTCGAGGGCAAGGCGGTGTGGGAGAGGGACGAGGCCCGGCTGCGGCGCCTGGCGGCGGCGTACGAGGCGAAGTACGGCCCGGACTGGCACTTCGACGTCCGGGACGGGGCCTTCCAGCACGACGGCGACCGCGCGGTGGTGTTCCGCGTCGCGCCCACCGCCGCTTTCGGCTTCGGCAAGGGCGTCTACAGCCAGACCCGCTGGCTCTTCTGACCGGCGGAATCCCTCAGGCCGCGCTGCCTTCGAGCACGCGCTTCAGTGTCTCCTCGTTCGCCGGCATCTCCTTGCGCACCTGCGGCCGCACGACGAGCGCAACGAGCAGCTTCCCGATCCCGTGCGCCTCGAAGTCGACGGACAGGGTCAGCCGCGACCGCTCGCCGTCGCCGAGCGGCTCGATCCTGCCGGTCACCTCTCCTCGTACGGGCCCGTCCACACCGTGCATGTGCCAGCTCCGCGGCGCTTCCAGCGCGTCGATCCGCATGGTCGTCGACATCTCCCGACGGCCCATCCGGCGGGTGACCACCACGCGCGATCCCACGGTCAGAGGCCCTTCGTCCACCTGGCGCACGGCCACCGCGCTCTCCTGCCATTCGGGGAGGTGCGAAGGGTCGGTCACGTAGGAGAAGACGTCCTCGGGCCGCCGCGCGATGTCGATGCTTTCCGTGATCGCGGACATTTCTCCCCCTTTCTGGCGCTTCTGGGGTACCTGGTGCCCTCACCCGAATGGTCCCACCCGGCGCAGTGCCCCGCCAGGTCCGGGCCGCACCACGGCCCCACCGCACCGGCTTTGCCGCCGGAGCGCCGACCGAGCTCCGGGCCGGCACCGTGGCGGTGCCGGCCCGGAGGGTCGCTCGATCAGAAAGTACGCGCTGACCTGCGGTTACAACACCGGCAGGTTCTTGCGGAGCTCGAAGGCGGTGACCTCGGAGCGGTACTCCTCCCACTCCTGCTTCTTGTTGCGGAGGAAGAAGTCGAAGACGTGCTCGCCGAGGGTTTCGGCGACCAGTTCGCTGCGTTCCATCAGGGCGATCGCCTCGCCGAGGTTCTGCGGGAGCGGCTCGATGCCCATCGCGCGGCGCTCGGCGTCGGACAGGGCCCAGACGTCGTCGTCGGCGCCCGGCGGGAGCTCGTAGCCCTCCTCGATGCCCTTGAGGCCGGCGGCGAGCAGGACGGCGTAGGTGAGGTAGGGGTTCGCGCCCGAGTCGATCGAGCGGACCTCGACCCGCGCCGAGCCCGTCTTGCCCGGCTTGTACATCGGGACGCGGATCAGCGCGGAGCGATTGTTGTGGCCCCAGCAGATGTACGACGGGGCCTCGCCGCCGGAACCGGCCGTGCGGGTCGAGCCGCCCCAGATGCGCTTGTACGAGTTGACCCACTGGTTGGTGACGGCGGAGATCTCCGCCGCGTGCTTGAGGAGGCCGGCGATGAAGGAGCGGCCGACCTTGGAGAGCTGGTACTCCGAACCCGACTCGTAGAAGGCGTTGCGGTCGCCCTCGAAGAGGGAGAGGTGGGTGTGCATGCCGGAACCCGGGAACTCGGAGAACGGTTTCGGCATGAACGTCGCCTGGACGCCCTGTTCCAGCGCGACCTGCTTCATGACCAGGCGGAACGTCATGATGTTGTCGGCCGTCGACAGCGCGTCGGCGTAACGGAGGTCGATCTCCTGCTGGCCGGGCGCGCCCTCGTGGTGGCTGAACTCGACCGAGATGCCCATCGACTCCAGCATGGTGATCGCCTGGCGGCGGAAGTCCATGCCGACGTTCTGCGGCGTGTGGTCGAAATAGCCGGAGTTGTCGGCCGGGGTGGGCCGGGTTCCGTCCAGCGGCTTGTTCTTCAGCAGGAAGAACTCGATCTCGGGGTGGGTGTAGAAGGTGAAGCCCAGGTCCGACGTCTTGGCCAGGATGCGCTTCAGTACGTACCGGGGATCCGCGAACGACGGCGAGCCGTCCGGCATCAGGATGTCGCAGAACATCCTGGCCGTGCCGGGGGCCTCGGCCCGCCACGGAAGGATCTGGAAGGTGCTGGGGTCCGGCTTGGCGATCATGTCCGACTCATAGACGCGGGCGAAGCCCTCGATCGCGGAGCCGTCGAAGCCGATGCCCTCGTCGAACGCCTGCTCAAGCTCGGCCGGGGCCACCGCGACCGACTTCAGGAAGCCGAGTACGTCGGTGAACCACAGGCGCACGAACCGGATGTCGCGCTCCTCCAGCGTACGGAGCACAAATTCCTGCTGCTTATCCATCTGGTTTCCTACCCATCCTTGCTGGTCAAGCCGCCTGCTCCCACGCCTCGGGCGCACGTCGGGGCACTTGAGCATCCCACCACACGGTTTCCAACACATTGCGGCCCCCGGGGCCGACATCCGGGGCCGTACGGGTGAACGCCCGTGTCCCGTCTCCCCGCCGCCTCCTCCATAGTGCCCACGGCACGCCGGAGCGGCCCCGGGCTCGGGCGTCGGCGGAGGAAAATCTGCCACGGCGGCAGCAGACATGCCACACTCGTAGTGTCCGCCCCGAGCGCTACAGAAGATGGTGCAAGTGACCGCGCAGTCCCATCGGACCACCAAGGCCGACCGCTTCGACGACGACGACTTCCCCGCCTACACCATGGGCCGGGCCGCCGAGATGATCGGCACCACCCCCGCGTTCCTGCGGGCCATCGGCGAGGCGCGGCTCATCACCCCGCTGCGCTCGGAGGGCGGCCACCGCCGTTACTCCCGTTACCAGCTGCGCGTGGCCGCCCGGGCCCGCGAACTGGTCGACCAGGGCACCCCGATCGACGCCGCCTGCCGGATCGTCATCCTCGAAGACCAGCTGGAAGACGCCCTGCGTATGAACGAGCAACTCCGCGAGCAAAATATCTGACGCGGCAGCTGTAGAAATTAAAGCGGCGTGCGTGGAGGGTTTATGGCGCCACGGCGGATGTGACGAAAGCCCCCTGGCGCGTCGGCCGCACCGTGCTACTGTTGATCTCAGTTGCAGTTGTGGTTCCCAAAACTTCAAGTGCTCCCGCGGCTCATCCGCTGCGGGCGCACTTTCGTATTTCCGGTGCTTTGTTCCGGACGGGGCAATCATCGCGGCAACGCGACTCGAAGTCCGCACAGGGCGGCCTTCGGCACTGCTCCAAAGGAGAATTGACATGGCTTCTGGCACCGTGAAGTGGTTCAACGCCGAAAAGGGTTTCGGCTTCATCGAGCAGGAGGGTGGCGGCGCTGACGTCTTCGCCCACTACTCCAACATCGCCACCCAGGGCTTCCGTGAGCTTCAGGAAGGCCAGAAGGTGACCTTCGACGTCACGCAGGGCCAGAAGGGCCCGCAGGCCGAGAACATCGTTCCCGCCTGACGCTGACGCGTACTACACGGACGGGGCCCGCACCTGAGGGTGCGGGCCCCGTCTCGTTGCTTTGAATCGTTGCCCCGACTCGGTCGCCCCTCCAGCGCGTCCGACTCATGAGCGGTCGGCCACGATTCTCGTCGCCCCGCCGCCTCCGCGCTTTCTTCGCGCGGAATGCAGCCACTTCGAAGCTCCCGGCCAAAAGGCTTCCAAACCTTTTCGACCGGCTTCATTTCGGCTTTTTAATTATCGGCTCGTTCTTGCGATTCCTTGCAGCAGTAACCCACGCGGTAACCGCTGCCCGGAATTCCTCGATACGTGCCCATCGAGGAGGGTTCAGATGAACCGCGCAGCACGCTCCAACGACCGTGACCGATTTTCCCGTACCCGCGCCGGCGGCAACTTCGCCGGCCGCACCAGCGACCGCGGCGAGCGCTTCCGCCCCGCGGCGCCCAACCGCTCCTCCGGCTCGTCGGGCCGGTCCCCCCAGCGCCGTTCCTCGGCGCCGCAGGGTGAGTTCGCCCTTCCGGTCGGCACCTCGCCGGCACTGCCGGCGGTCGAGGCATTCGACGAGCTGGACATGCCCGCGGCCCTGCTGACGGCGCTCACCGCCCAGGGCGTGACCGTGCCGTTCCCCATCCAGGCCGCCACCCTGCCGAACACGCTGACCGGACGCGACGTCCTGGGCCGCGGCCGTACCGGCTCCGGCAAGACGCTCGCCTTCGGGCTGGCGCTGCTGGCCAGGACGGCCGGCAAGCGCGCCGAGCCGCGTCAGCCGCTGGCTCTGGTGCTCGTACCGACCCGTGAGCTCGCCCAGCAGGTCACCGACGCCCTGACCCCCTACGCCCGCGCCGTGCGACTGCGTGTCGCCACGGTCGTCGGCGGCATGTCGATCGGCCGCCAGGCCGGCGCCCTGCGCACCGGGGCCGAGGTCGTCGTGGCGACCCCGGGCCGGCTCAAGGACCTCATCGACCGCCGGGACTGCCGCCTGGACCAGGTGAAGATCACGGTGCTGGACGAGGCCGACCAGATGACCGACATGGGCTTCATGCCGCAGGTCACCGAGCTGCTCCAGCAGGTCGCGCCCGAGGGCCAGACGATGCTGTTCTCGGCCACCCTCGACCGCAATGTCGACAAGCTGGTCCGCAACTACCTGACCGACCCGGTGGTCCACTCGGTCGACGCCGCACAGGGCGCGGTGACGACGATGGAGCACCACCTGCTGCACGTCCACCCGGCCGACAAGCAGGCCACGGCCACCGAGATCGCCGCCCGCGACGGCAAGGTGATCATGTTCCTGGACACCAAGCACGCCGTGGACCGGCTGACCCGGGACCTGCTGGCCAGCGGCGTACGGGCGGCCGCGTTGCACGGCGGGAAGTCGCAGCCGCAGCGCACGCGCACCCTCGACCAGTTCAAGAGCGGGCATGTGACCGTACTGGTGGCGACCAACGTCGCGGCCCGCGGCATCCACGTCGACAACCTCGACCTGGTCGTCAACGTCGACCCGCCGACCGACCACAAGGACTACCTGCACCGCGGCGGCCGTACCGCCCGCGCGGGCGAGTCCGGCAGCGTCGTCACGCTGGTGCAGCCCAACCAGCGCCGTGAGATGTCCCGCCTGATGCAGGCCGCCGGCATCACCCCGCAGACCGCCCAGGTCCGCTCCGGTGACGCCGAGCTGAGCCGGATCACCGGCGCGCAGGCCCCGTCCGGCGTTCCCGTCGTCATCTCGTCGCCGGTCCGGGAGCGCCCGGCCCGCAGCGCGTCCTCGCAGCGTGGCCGCCGCAGCGCTCCGGCGCAGGCGCGCCGCCGCTCGTACGGCGGCACCGGCGCCGGCAGCAGCGCGGGCAGCAGCCGCGGCGGCGCCGCGTAAGCACAGCGGCACGGTCCGACATCCGGTGCGGGCAGGCAGTGACTTCGGTCAGTGCCTGCCCGCACTGGCGTACCGGGCCCAGGCGGGCAGTACGAACCAGCACAGGACGAACCACAGCACGAGGCCGCCGACCAGCCACATCGCGGTGGTGTCGCGTACCGCGACGCGCAGGATCAGCAGCAGGGCCGACGCCATCGTGCACAGCATCAGCACCAGGCCGACGACGGTCAGCCGCGACGCCCACCGGACGGTCTGCGGCTTGATCCGGCGGCCGGTGACCAGCCGGTGGAAGGACACGGGTCCGACGAGCGCGCCCACCGTGGCGGCGCCGAGCACCACCGTGACGACGTAGAAGTCCTTGTCGGTCGCCGACAGGTCGGTGAAACGCGGCTGGAAGACGACGGTCAGCAGGAAGCCGAAGAGGATCTGTACGCCGGTCTGCGCGACCCGAAGTTCCTGGAGCAGCTCGGCCCAGAGCCGGTCCGCCCGCTCTTCCTCGGTCTCGTGGCGGCCCCGGCGGAGGTTGGTGTCCGGTTCCCGGACCCTTCCGCCCTCGCCCGTCCCGCCGCCGTCGGTCATGGCGAGGTCCCGGGCCCGCTCTCCAGACGCAGCTGGAGCTCCTTCTCCTGGTCGCCGGAAGCCGAGCCCTCCTCCTGGACCGCGAACGCCACCGCGAGCTGCTCGCGCACCTGGTCCACCGCGCGGTAGCCGCCCTGGAGCGTGACGGTGACGGGCGCCGTCAGCCGTGCGGGGGCGGCCTGTTCCCGTACGCCGAACACGTCGTAGGTGGCGCTCCACACCATCGGACGTCCGTTCACGCCGTTGTGCAGTTCCTCGTCGGCCTCACGGTCGGACTCGAAGGCGGTGCACAGGGCGCCGAAGACGGCGTTGGCGTCCTCCTTGGAGCTGCCGGTGAGTTCGACCAGGACCTGCGTTCCGGAGTGTTCCGTGCTGTTCACTGTGGGGCTTCTTTCTCTCGTCGTCGCCGATCCCCAGGCTCACCCGGCGGGATCGCCTGCGCGACCGGAGACAGCAGCGGGTACCCGCTCGCCCGGCCGTGATGCGTCGCCGCTCCGCTACGGGTTGTCGCTCCGTGACGGTCCGTGTGCCGTCGCACCCGCTGGGTACGCGGGTGAGGGGCCGCCCGGCCCACCGGGGATTGGGGAGAGAGCACATGACGGTGGCGAAGCAGAGCGTTCTCGTACTGGACTGCGCGGAGCCCGAGGTGCTGGCGGAGTTCTACGCCGGACTGCTGGGCGGGGAGGCCCGGACCGGGACCAACCCCGACTTCGTCGAGGTCGTGGGGCATCAGGGTGTCTTCATGGCGATCCGCAGGGACCACGGTTACGCGCCGCCCAGCTGGCCGCGCCCGGAGGACTCGCAGCAGGCGCATCTGCGGATCCTGGTCGAGCGAGGTGACATGGACGAGGCGGAGCGCGAGGCCGTGAGCCTCGGCGCGCGGCCCGTGGACACGAAGGACAACAGCGGGCCGCGCGACGAGCGCGTGTACTCCGATCCGGCCGGACACTCCTTCACGCTGGCGCACCGGTTCGCTCCGCGCTGACCCCGGGCCGCGGCCGGGCCGGGCCGGGTTCAGAGTTCGCGCAGGGCCGGCAGCAGCTCCTTCTCCGCCCAGTCGATGAACGGGCGCTGGTGCTCGCCGCCGACCTGGACCAGCGCGATCTCGGTGAAGCCCGCGTCGGCGTAGGGCCGTACCGCCTCGACGAACGCCCCGACGTCCGAGCCGCAGGGAATGGACTCGGCGACGTCCTCGGGCCGTACGAACCGGGTGGCGCCGGCGAACGCGGCCGGTCCGGGCAGCTCCGCGTTGACCTTCCAGCCGCCGCCGAACCAGCGGAACTGCTCGTGCGCCCGCTCGACCGCCGCGTCCCGGTCGGTGTCGAAGCAGACCGGCAGCTGCCCGATCCGGGGCTTTCCGCCGCCGCCGTGGCGGTCGAAGGCGTCGAGGAGTTCCCCCTTGGGCTCGGTGGCGATGACGAGGTCGCCCAGACGGCCGGCGAGTTCGCAGGACCGCTCGCCGGACACGGCGATGCCGATCGGCGGAAGCGGGTCGGGCAGGTCCCACAGGCGCGCGTTCTCGACGTCGTAGTGCGTGCCGTGGTGGCTGACGTCGCCGCCGGCGAACAGCGCGCGGATGATCTCCACGGCTTCCTCCAGCATCTCCAGGCGGACGTGGGCCGCGGGCCAGCCCCCGCCGACGACGTGCTCGTTGAGGTTCTCGCCGGAACCGAGCCCCAGCCGGAACCGGCCCTCCGCCAGCAACTGCACGGTCGCGGCCTTCTGGGCGACGACGGCGGGGTGGTAGCGGACCGTGGGGCAGGTCACGTACGTCATCAGGGGAATGCGGGAGGTGGCCTGGGCCGCCGCTCCGAGCACGCTCCACGCGTACGGGGCGTGTCCCTGCTCGGCCAGCCACGGGAAGTAGTGGTCCGACGTGACGGAGAAGTCGAAACCGGCGCGCTCCGCGGCGACCACATGGTCGACCAGTTCACGGGGCCCGGCCTGCTCGGTCATCATCGTGTATCCGATTTGCACCATGAACGTCGGGTTGCCGGTCGCCCCGGCGCAAAACATCCCCGCCTGCGAGGACAACGGGTTGCGGCCCGTGTGACGTACGGAGCGCCGTCGCACACTACGATTTCCGCCCATGGGGGGACGGCGGCAATCCCGCACCGGGCGCAACAGGCGCACCACACGTCCCACGGCGCTGCTGAGCGCCGTGGCGACGCTGCTCGCCGCGCTCTTCGTCTGCCTGGGTACGGGCCCCGAGCCCCGGGATCACCACGGGACCGGCGCCCCGGCCGCGGTCGCCGCGGAAGCCGTACCGGCGGCCGTACCGCCCGGCGCGTTCGCCGGCGCACCGGCCGCCCCGCACGTCCCGGCGCCGGACGCCGCTTCCGCGCGGGACGGGTCGGCGTACATCTGCCCGTACGACTCCCGCCACTGCGGCGTCTCCCCGCACCTGTCCCCCGCCGTACTCAGCGCGCCGCCGCCGGCCACTCCGGTGGCCGCGGAGCCGCAGCACCTCCCCCCGCCGGCCGCCGCCGATCCGGTACGCGGCCCCGGGGTGCTCCCGCGGGCGCCCGGACGCCATGTCCTTCAGGTGATGCGGACGTAGCCGGGCCGCCCGCACCCGGACCCGCATCAGACCCCCCTCCCAGCAGGCGAAGGACTTACACCATGGCTTCGAACAAGACCGCCAACGCGTCGCGCAAGGCCCGAATAGAGGAGATGCGCCGCGCCGAGCAGGCCCGCGAGCGCAGGAACCGGTTCCTCGTGATCGGCATCAGTACGGCCGTCGTGGCCGGCCTGGTCGGATTCGGCTCCTACGTCTTCCTCAAGGAGTCGGAGAAGAAGGAACAGAAGGTGGCCCAGGCCAAGGCCCCCGTGACGGACGAGAAGTCCTGGGACGCCAAGAAGCTGGGACGCAACCACGTCAACAAGGACGTCTCGTACCCGATGACACCGCCGGTGGGCGGCGACCACTCCCAGGTCTGGATGAACTGCGAGGGCGACGTCTACAAGAAGGAGATCCCCAAGGTCAACGCCGTGCACTCGCTGGAGCACGGCGCGGTGTGGGTGACGTACAACGACAAGGCGTCCGACGCGGACGTCAAGAAGCTCGCCGAGAAGGTTGGCAAGACCCCGTACTCGCTGATGAGCCCGCTCAAGGACCAGTCCGGTGCGCTCATGCTCAGCGCCTGGGGCAAGCAGGTGACCGTGGACAGTGCCGCGGACCCGCGGGTCGACCAGTTCTTCACGAAGTACGTGCAGGGCCCGCAGACGCCGGAGCCCGGTGCGGCGTGCACCGGCGGACTGGCTCAGTGATGACGCGTACGTACTGGGCCGCCGTCACGGCCGTCGTGCTCGCGCTGCTTTTCGCGGCGGGGGCCGTCACGGTCGCCGCCGGGAACGGGAACGAGGACGGCGGCCGTGGCGGTTCCCCGGCGTCCCGTACGCCCGCCGAGGACTCGGCGGACGCGGGCTTCGCGCGGGACATGTCGGTGCATCACCAGCAGGCGGTGGAGATGTCGTTCATCGTGCGTGACCGCACGAAGAACGAAGAGGTGCGCAGGCTGGCGTACGACATCGCCAACACGCAGGCGAACCAGCGGGGCATGATGCTCGGCTGGCTCGACCTGTGGGGGCTGCCGAAGGTCTCCGCCGGCGAGCCGATGGCCTGGATGACGAAGCCCGGATCGGACGGCGGCCACGGCGGGCACGGGTCGCACGGGACCCACGAGGTGCGTGACGGGTCGCTGATGCCCGGCATGGCGACCAGGACCGACCTGGCGAAGCTGCGGGCGGCGGACGGCAGGCAGGCGGAGATCCTCTACCTCCGGCTGATGACGGCCCACCACAAGGGCGGCGTCACGATGGCCCAGGGGTGCGCCGACCGGTGCGAGGTCGCCGTGGAGCGGTCCCTGGCGCAGGGCATGGTCGATGCCCAGGAGTCGGAGATCGCGCTGATGGCGGACCTGCTCAAGGCGCGGGGCGCGGCCCCTCGTCCGTGACCGGGCCGGGCCGTCCGGCGGAACCGGCCCCGGCGGCCGGTCCCGCCGCCCGGACCGCCCGGACCACCGCGTCCGGGCGGTCCAGCATCACCAAGTGGCCGCAGGGCTCGGCGACTTCGAAGCGGGCGCCGAGGGTGGCCGCGAGGTCCCGCTGACGTTCGAGCCAGCGCAGCGAACCGCGTCCGCCCCTGCCGTCGGACGCCGCGAGGACCGTGACAGGGATGTCTTCGGGCAGCGGGTGGCGGTCGCGCAGGGCGAGGAGTCCGGCCGCGACCGCGCGGTAGTGGGTGTTCTCCCGCAGCGCGCCGCGCAGGACGCGGGAGGTGCGGTAGCAGCGGCGTACGAGCGGCTCGGGCGCCGGGTCGCCGCTGCCGGGGCCCCGGCCGGCCGGGTGCGCCCGCCCCGCGCGCACCACCGCGCCGCGCGCGAGCGGCCCGAGCGCGGCGGGGAGCCCGGCGGCGCAGAGCGCGGCGGCGAGTGCCCGTGTCGCGGCGGTCCGCAGGCCGGGGGCGGCGGGCACGCGCGCGTGTTCCTCGACGCTGGAGTCGACCAGCACGACCGAGGCCGTACGCGCCGGATACAGGCGGGCGAACGCCTCGGCGTGGAACCCGGCCACGGAGTGCCCGACGACGGTGACGGGGCCCCGGCCGCCCGCGCCGTCCGGGCCCAGCGCGTCGAGGATCGCGGCGATACGGTGCGCCTCGCCTTCGGCGCTGGGGGGCGTGGCGGCGGGGGCCGGGGCGCTCAGGCCGTGGCCGGGGCGGTCGAAACGGACGACCGTGCGGAAGGGCGCGAGCAGCTCCACGACGGGATCCCAGTCGAACCAGCTCATGCCGAGGCCGGCGCTCAGCACGCACACCGGGCCGCAGCCCTCCACGACCACGTGGTGCGGGGTGCCGCTGATGTTGAGGAAACTCCCGGTCGAGGTCATTCGTACAGCTTCTCGCGTGCCACTGACCACGCCAGCAGGCCGAGCCAGAGCGCCGCGAGGAGCACTTGGAGCCGCTGCCCGGCGCCCAGGAGCCAGGTGCCGTTCCCGGACTCGAACGCGGCGATGGAGGAGAGGGTCCACGCGGTGGCGGCGAGTTCGGCCGCGGCGAGGGCCGGTCCGGTACGGGCGAGGAGCGAGTGACGGCCGTGGCGGCGGGCCGCGACGGTGAGCGCCACGACGGCGACGACCGCCGCGGTCGACGCGATGCTGCTGCTCCACGCGTGCGCCGCGTGGGTGGCCGGGACGAACCCGGCCGCCTCGCGGGCCGCGCACGCCGCGTCCACGGTCGGCGCGCAGCTCAGCGGCAGCCGGGAGTCGGCGGCGGTCGCGGCGCCGAAGAGGGCGAGCGCCGCCCAGCCCGTGCGGTCCCATAGCCCGCGCGGACGGTACCTGACGAGGGCGCCGAGCGCGCCCGCCAGTACCAGCAGGCCCGCGATCAGGTCGGTGGTCCGGAAGAGGCCGCCGAACGGCCTTCCCGCAGCGGCGAGTTCGCTGACGTACGTACGCAGGGGGTCGAGGCCGGTCGCGAGGACGGCTTCCAACACCCACGCGGAGTACACGACGGCGCCAGCCGCCAGAAGGACGGCGACCGGCCGGGTACCGCGGAGAGACGCAATCGGCATAGTGGGGTGAACGCTACTTCGGGACCACGGACCGCGGCACGGCGGTGGCGGGGATGAGAGGGGACACACAGAGCGCGGCCGCCACGGGCGGCGACGCCGACGGGCCGACGCGGAGCCGGTGACCGACGGCAGCGGCCGCCGGAAGGTCCTCAGCGGCAAGCTGCTCCGCCGGCCGACGCGGCCGATCCACCGACTCACCGATCCACCAGCACATCGCGTCAGACAGACGATTAGACTGAGTCCGTGCCTCAACTACGCCTCGCTCTGAATCAGATCGACTCGACCGTCGGCGACCTGGCGGGCAACGCCGCATCGATCGTCCGCTGGACCCGGCACGCCGCCGAGCAGGGCGCCCACCTCGTGGCCTTCCCCGAAATGGCGCTCACCGGGTACCCCGTCGAGGACCTCGCGCTGCGGTCGTCCTTCGTCGAGGCGTCGCGGGAGGCCGTGCGCGCGCTCGCGGTGCGCCTCGCCGAGGAGGGCTTCGGGGAGATCCCGGTCGTCGTCGGTTATCTCGACCGCTGCGAGAAGGCCCAGCCGCGCTACGGCCAGCCGGCCGGGTCCCCGCAGGACGCCGCCGCCGTGCTGTACGGCGGCAAGGTGGCGCTCTCCTTCGCCAAGCACCACCTCCCGAACTACGGCGTCTTCGACGAGTTCCGGTACTTCGTGCCGGGCGACTCGATGCCCGTCATCCGCGTGCACGGCGTCGACGTCGCCCTCGCCATCTGCGAGGACCTCTGGCAGGACGGGGGCCGCGTGCCGGCCACCCGGTCCGCCGGGGCGGGACTGCTGGTCTCCATCAACGCCTCGCCGTACGAGGTCCACAAGGACGACAGCCGTCTCGAACTCGTGCGCAAGCGCGCCCAGGAGGCGGGCTGCACG
This sequence comes from Streptomyces agglomeratus, assembly GCF_001746415.1. Lineage (NCBI taxonomy): Bacteria > Bacillati > Actinomycetota > Actinomycetes > Kitasatosporales > Streptomycetaceae > Streptomyces > Streptomyces agglomeratus. The sequence goes on along the minus strand of NZ_MEHJ01000001.1, from coordinate 5,592,872 downwards.
ACGGCGTACGTCGCGATGATCGGCGGCCAGGACGAACTGGTCTACGACGGCGATTCGATCGTCTGCGACAAAGACGGCGAAGTCGTCGCGCGCGCACCCCAGTTCTCGGAGGGCAGCATGCTGCTCGACCTGGACCTGCCGGCGGCGCTGCCGGTCGGACAAGCGCCGACCGGAGTCGTGGACGACGGACTGCACATCGACCGCGTGATCCTCTCCGAGGAGCCCGTGCCCTCGTACGAGCCCGAGCTGACGGGCGGTTACGCGGAGCGCCTGGAGGACGAGGAGGAGGTGTACTCGGCGCTGGTCGTGGGCCTGCGCGCGTACGCCGCCAAGAACGGTTTCGGCAAGGTCCTGGTCGGGCTCTCCGGGGGCATCGACTCGGCGCTCGTGGCGGCGATCGCGTGCGACGCGCTGGGTGCGCAGAACGTGTACGGCGTGTCCATGCCGTCGAAGTACTCCTCGGACCACTCCAAGGACGACGCGGCGGAGCTGGCGCGGCGTACCGGGCTGAACTACCGGACCGTCGCGATCGAGCCGATGTTCGACGCCTACATGGACGCGCTCGGGCTCACCGGGCTCGCCGAGGAGAACCTCCAGTCGCGGCTGCGCGGCACGACGCTGATGGCCATCTCCAACCAGGAGGGACAGATCGTGCTGGCGCCGGGCAACAAGTCCGAGCTGGCGGTGGGGTACTCGACGCTCTACGGCGACTCCGTGGGCGCGTACGGGCCGGTCAAGGACGTCTACAAGACGTGGATCTTCGCGCTGGCGAGGTGGCGGAACAGGGCGGCCGCCGAGCGGGGCCAGACGCCGCCGATCCCGGAGAACTCCATCTCCAAGCCACCGAGCGCGGAGCTTCGGCCGGGTCAGGTGGACACGGACTCGCTGCCCGACTACGAGGTCCTCGACCGGATCCTGGAGTTGTACGTCGACAAGGACCAGGGCCTGGAGGCGATCGTGGCCGCCGGCTTCGACCGGGCACTGGTCACGAAGACGCTGCGGATGGTGGACACGGCGGAGTACAAGCGCCGTCAGTACCCGCCGGGCACGAAGATCTCGGCGAAGGGCTTCGGCAAGGACCGCCGGCTGCCGATCACCAATCGGTGGCGCGAGTCGGGGTGACGGAGGGGACGGCCGACGGGGCTCCCCCGCCGGCCCTCCCCCGAGGCCGGGGTCATACCTCCGGTCCCGGGGAGACAGCCGCCGTCAGCCCACCGTGTCGCGTGCCGGTTCCCGGGACGCCGCACCCGAGGCCACCACGCGCGAGCGGGACGATCCGGGGCCCCGGTCCAGCAGGCCGGCCGTCACCGCGATGCCCAGGCCCGCCACCGCCAGCACCGCTCCCACCAGCGTCGGGGACATCCAGCCCCAGCCGGCCGCGATCGCCGTGCCGCCGAGCCACGCGCCGCCCGCGTTGGCCAGGTTGAACGCCGAGTGGTTCGAGGCCGACGCCAGCGTGGGCGCCTCCTTGGCCTTGTTCATCACCAGCATCTGGAGCGGCGTGGTGGTCATGAAGCCCACCGCGCCGAGCACCACCACGGTGACCAGCGCCGCCCACCGGACGTGCGCCGTGAAGTTGAAGGCCACGAGCACCACCGCCAGCGCGGCCAGTGAGCCGTACAGGGTGGGGCGCAGGGCGCGGTCGGTCAGCGGGCCCGCGGCGAGGGCTCCCAGCGTCATGCCGATGCCGAAGAGGGCCAGGACGACGGTGACCGAGGACTCGCCGAAGCCCATGACCTCGGTCGTCATCGAGGCCAGGTAGGAGTACACCGCGAAGACACCGGCGAAGCCGAAGACCGCGGTGAGCAGGCCGAGCAGCACCTGACGGTCGCCGAGGGTGCGCAGTTCGCGGCGTACGCTCTGCCGCGCGTCCACCGGGACGTACGGCACCAGCCGGGCCAGCGCCGCCATCGCGACCAGCCCGATCACGGCCACCACCAGGAACGTCGCGCGCCAGCCGAGGTGCTGGCCGAGCAGGGTGGCGGCCGGTACGCCGACGATGTTGGCGACCGTGAGACCGAGGAACATCGTCGCCACGGCCCGTGCCTGCCGCCCGTCCGCGACCAGTCGCGCCGCGACCACCGCGCCGACTCCGAAGAACGCGCCGTGCGGCAGCCCGGCGAGCACCCGTCCCGCCACCAGCCAGCCGAAACCGGGGGCCAGGGCGGAGGCGAGGTTGCCCACGGTGAAGAGGGCCATGAGGAGCAGCAGCATGCGCTTGCGGGGAATGCGGGAGCCGAGCGCGGTGAGCAGCGGGGCGCCGACGACCACGCCGATCGCGTACGCCGCGACCAGGTGGCCGGCGGTGGGCACCGAGGTGCCCAGGTCGTCCGCGACGTTGGGCAGCAGGCCCATCATCACGAACTCCGTGGTTCCGATGCCGAAGGCGCTGACGGCCAGGGCGAACAGGGCTATGGGCCGGGGCGGCCGGGGCATGAGGGACCTTTTCCGTGGGCGGGGCGGCGTGCTCGGGTACGGGGACGGCGCACGTGCGGTACGCCGATTAGGTTCCCGTACTGAACAAAGTCTCTCAGGTGAAGTATTCCGCCGCGTGAACGCCGGATTGCGGGCGGGCGTGCGCCGGGCTCAGATCTCCACGCGCGCCGCGATCGGCAGGTGGTCGCTGCCCGTGTCCGCCAGCGCCCACGACGACACCGGTGTGATGCCCTTCACCATGATCTGGTCGATCCGCGCCATGGGGAACGACGCCGGCCAGCTGAAGCCGAAGCCGTCGCCCGCCGCGCCCTGCGTGGACCGCATCTGCGAGGTGACGGCGTTCAGGGCCCGGTCGTTCATGGTGCCGTTCAGATCGCCGAGGAGGACGACCTTGCCGACCGGCTCGCGGGCGATCGCCTCACCCAGCGCGTCCGCGCTGTCGTCGCGCTGGCCGGCCGTGAACCCGGCGTTGACCTTGACCCGTACCGAGGGGAGGTGGGCGACGTACACCGCGACGTCGCCCGCCGGGGTCGAGACCGTCGAGCGCATCGCCCGCGTCCAGCCCATCTTGATGTCGACGGGCCCGGTGTCGCTCATGGGGTACTTGCTCCACAGGCCGACCGTGCCCTGCACCGAGTGGTACTTGTACGTGTCGGCCAGCGCGCTCTCGTACGACGGGACCTCGCTTGCCTTGAGCTCCTCCAGTGCCACCACGTCGGCGCCGGAATCGGCCAGCTTGCGGGCCGTGCCCTCGGCGTCGGGGTTGTCGGCGTTGACGTTGTGGGTGGCGACGGTGAGGTTCCCGCCGGGGCCCGCCTTGTCGGTGAGCAGGCCGCCGAAGAGATTGAGCCAGACCACGGCCGGCAGGAGCAGGGCGACGAGCGCGGTCGCCGAGCGGCGCAGCAGAGCCGCGGCCAGCAGAAGCGGAATACCCAGGCCCAGCCAGGGGAGGAAGGTTTCGGTAAGGCTGCCGAGGTTGCCGATCTTGTTGGGAATCTCCGCGTGGAAGATCATCAGCAGGGTGAGCAGGAGCGCGCAGAGCGCGAGGAGGATGCCGCGCCGCCAGATGCCGCGATCGTGACGCAGGCTTTCGAGGCGACGCCGGATCCGGGATCCGGGACGCTCAGGCCCTGAGCTGACGTTCCCCGTGTCCGTCATGTACGCCTGCGTCATTCCGCTGCCCTCACTGACTGCCTTGCCCGTGCACACCGCCGCGCCCCCGGGTCTGACCCTAGGGGATGGCCGGTGTCTTTCCCCGCCGTCGCCACACGACGGCCGTACTGCCACGAGGACGACGGTGCGGCGTGAGGGGTTCCGGTCCGGGCGCGTCACGGGACCCCTGTAACGAAACGCGCACAAACCAGCCAGTGTCCGAGGACGGCGGCGAGCCCCCACTTCCCGTGAGCACCGCCGGGATGCCACCATGGACGTGGTCCGGGGACGCCGTCAGGGCGCCTCGAGATTTCGAAGGAGCCGTTGGTCATGACGCTTCAGGCTGCCCAGAAGACTTCCGCCGACAGCAGCAAGGCGCTGTACGGCGGCAAGGGCACTCGCCGCATCACCGTCCACGACATCGCCGCCGCCAAGGAGCGCGGTGAGAAGTGGCCCATGCTCACCGCGTACGACGCGATGACCGCGTCCGTCTTCGACGAGGCCGGCATCCCGGTCATGCTCGTCGGCGACTCCATGGGCAACTGTCACCTCGGATACGAGACGACCGTGCCCGTCACGATGGACGAGATGACGCTGCTGTCCGCCGCCGTCGTACGGGGCACCAGGCGCGCCCTCATCGTCGGCGACCTGCCCTTCGGCTCGTACCAGGAAGGCCCGGTCCAGGCCCTGCGCAACGCGACCCGGCTGATCAAGGACGCGGGCGTGGGCGCGGTGAAGCTGGAGGGCGGTGAGCGCTCGCACGCCCAGACCGAGCTGCTGGTGAAGGCCGGCATCCCGGTCATGTCGCACCTCGGCCTGACTCCGCAGTCCGTGAACACCATGGGTTACCGGGTCCAGGGCCGCAGTGACGAGGCCGCGCACCAGCTGCTGCGGGACGCGAAGGCGGCGCAGGACGCGGGCGCCTTCGCTGTGGTGCTGGAGCTCGTACCGGCCGAGCTGGCCGCCGAGGTGACGCGCTCGCTGCACATCCCGACCGTCGGCATCGGCGCGGGGCCCGACACGGACGCGCAGGTCCTCGTGTGGACCGACATGGCGGGTCTGACGGGCGGCAAGGTGCCGCGCTTCACCAAGCAGTACGCGAACCTGCGGCAGACCCTCGGGGACGCGGCGAAGGCGTTCGCCGGCGATGTCGTCGGCGGAACGTTCCCGCAGGAGGAGCACACCTTCCACTAGGACTCACCGAGCCACTGCCGCACCACAGACAGCCCGCCGACATCCCCCATCGGCGGGCTGTCGGCGTGTCCGCCGCCGGTAGGCGCGGGCGTCGTCCGCGGGGGGCCGGCGGGCGATTCTGTCAGTGGTCTGTCGGCGGTCTGTCAGTGGTCTGTCGGCGGTTTGTCAGTGGCAGCTGTTCTGATAGTCGGCATGACGCGATTCGACAAGAGGCCCACAGGCGGCGCGGCCAACGCCGTCGAGGTAAGGGGGCTGGTCAAGCACTACGGCGAGACCAAGGCACTGGACGGCGTGGACCTGGACGTACGGGAAGGCACCGTGCTCGGAGTCCTCGGGCCCAACGGCGCGGGCAAGACCACTCTCGTACGCTGCCTGTCCACCCTGGTCCAGCCCGATGCCGGCACGGCCTTCGTGGCCGGGTACGACGTGGTGAAGCAGCCCCGGCAGCTCCGCCGCACCATCGGGCTGACCGGGCAGTACGCCTCGGTCGACGAGAAGCTCGCCGGCTGGGAGAACCTGTACATGATCGGGCGGCTGCTCGATCTGTCCCGCAAGGACGCGCGGCTGCGGGCGGACGAGCTGCTGGAGCGCTTCTCGCTCACCGAGGCCGCGAAGAAGCCGGTGATGCAGTACTCCGGCGGCATGCGGCGGCGCCTCGACCTGGCGGCGTCGATGATCGGGCAGCCCGCCGTGCTCTACCTGGACGAGCCGACGACCGGACTCGACCCCCGTACCCGCAACGAAGTGTGGGACGAGGTGAAGCGGATGGTGGGCGAGGGGGTCACCGTCCTGCTCACCACCCAGTACATGGAGGAGGCCGAACAGCTCGCGAGCGAGCTGACGGTCATCGACCGGGGCCGCGTCATCGCGGGCGGCAAGGTCGACGAACTCAAGGCGAAGGTCGGCGGCCGCACCCTGGAGGTCCGCCCGTCCGACCCGGCGCTGCTGCCGGCCATGGCGCGGGCGCTGCGCGAGGCGGGGCTGGACGGCATCGCGGGCTCGCAGGTCGACGCCGGCGAAGGGCTGCTGTACGTACCGATCCTGAGCGACGAGCAACTGACGGCGGTGGTCGGCCTGCTGGGGGCGCGGGGATTCGGCATCGCGCACATAGGGACCCATCTGCCCAGCCTGGACGAGGTGTTCCTGGCCATCACGGGCGAGAAGACGAGCGACGCGGCGGCCGGAACGGTCGGGACCGCCGCCGACGACAAGCGCGAGGAGGTCGCGGCATGAGCGCGGCGACAGTGACACCGCCGGCGACGGAACAGACGCCGGCGCCGGCGCCCGTGAAGGCCCACGACGGCGAGGGCCGGATCGGGCTGCGGGCCAATCTGCGGCACATCGGCGCGCTCGCCCGCCGCAACACCCTCCAGATCAAGCAGGATCCGCAGTCGATGTTCGACGTCCTGCTGATGCCGATCGTCTTCACCCTGCTCTTCGTCTTCGTGTTCGGCGGCGCGGTCGCGGGCAACGGCAAGCAGGACGAGTACGTCAGCTACCTGGTCCCCGGCCTGATGGCGATGATGGGGCTGAACGTCTCCATGGCGGTCGGCACCGGCATCAACGAGGACTTCCAGAAGGGGGTCATGGACCGGTTCCGTACGATGCCGATCGCCCGGTCCTCCGTCCTCATAGCGAAGATCGTCGTCGAGGTCGGCCGGATGATGGTCGCCTTCGCGATCCTGCTGGCCGTGGGCTTCATCCTGGGCATGTCGGTCGAGACGTCGCCGCTGCACGTGCTGGCGGCAATCGGGCTCTCGCTCGCCTTCGGAGCCTCACTGATGTGGGTCTTCATCCTGATCGGGCTGTCCGTGAAGACGGCGCAGGCCGTTCAGGGCATGGCGATGCTCGTGCTGATGCCGTTGCAGTTCGGCTCCTCGATCTTCACCCCGCCGTCCACGATGCCGGGCTGGCTGCGGACCTTCACCGACTACAACCCGCTGTCGGCTCTGGCCGACGCTGCGCGCGGGCTGTTCATCGGCGGGCCTGTCGCCCGCGACGTGTGGATGGTGCTGGTCTGGGCGGCGGTCATCACGCTGGTGACGGCTCCGCTCGCGATCTCGAAGTTCCGAAAGAAGACGTGACGTCGGACCGGGGGCCGGGTCCCGGGTCGTGAGATCCGGGACCCGAAGCCCTCGGGTCCGGCGCTCGTTGGCGGATCGCGTCAGGGGGCCACGAGGGCGGCGGCCTGATCGAGAGTCAGGCCGCCGCCCTCGGCGTATGCCGCCTCGTAGGCGGCGTCGCCCAGCGCGGCGCGGGCCGCCGCCTCGGCGTCCGCCAGGGCCTCCCGGTCCTGCGCCGTGACGAAGTGACCGGGCGGCAGCAGCCCTGCGTACGCGCCGACCAGCCGCGCGGCGGCACGGGCCCGGGCCGGGCCGCCCAGCCCGGCCAGCGCGCGGGCCGCCGTCATCAAGTGCACTGCGGGCATCTGCGGGGCGACCATCCGGGAGAGCGGCTCACGGGCACGCTCCAGCGCCTCACGGGCCTGGCGGAGCGCCTCGTCGTACCGGCCGTCAAGGTTGTCCATCCAGGCCAGCAGGCCGATGACGAACCCTTCGAAGATCGCGAGGTTGGGCCGGTTGAAGGAGCGGCGCATCAGCTCCAGTTGTTCCCGTCCCTCGGCGGTACGGCCGGTGCGGCCGAGCCGCATCGCGAGGAAGAGGCGGGCGGCTGGCTCCGACTCGTGCCCCTGGTGTTCGACCCTGGCGAGGACGTCGCGCAGCATCGCCTCGGCCTCCTCGCCGTCGCCCGTCTCCCCCAGTACGCCCGCGAGCCGGGCACGCAGCAGCAGCACCTGCGTCTGCGCGCCGAGCAGATCCGCGTGACCGATCGCCGCGCGGTAGTCCTCGGCGGCGAGGGCGAACTCACCTTTGCGCTCACGTGCTTCGGCGCGCGCGGCCATGGCCTCGGCCGCGCCCCACGCGTCGCCGATCCGGGTGAAGATCTCCAGGCTCTCGTCGGCGTCGCGGCTCGCGTCGCCGGCCCAGTCGCTCCGGTTCGCGAGGAGGTTGGCCCGCAGCTGGAGGGCCATGGCCAGCTCCCACACGTAGCCGTACTCGCGGCAGGCGGCGACGGTCTCGTTCGCGACCTCGTACAGCTGGCCGGGGCTGCCGGTCAGCATGATCGCGTAGAGCCAGTGCGTCCCCGGCATCCGGCAGGTCTGCGGCAGGCCCGGCCGGTACACCTCGGTGACGCGGCGAAGCCACGCCGCCGCCTCTTCCGTGGTCCACTGGTCGAGCTCGTGGTTCATGCTCGCCAGGTGGATGAGCCTGGCCCCCCGTCTGGCCTCCAGCAGTTGCTCGTGCGCCATGGGCGGCGGCGCGTCCGTACACCGCTCGTGCAGGGCGGGGGCGGGGACGGACGGCGGGGCGAAGGGGTCGGGGCCGAGTGCGGCGGCGGCACCGGACCAGTGGCGGGCGTCGGCGCGCAGGCCGCGGATCGTCCAGTACCAGGCGAGGGAGAGGACGAGGCAGAGTGCCTCGTGCTCGTCGCGGGCGGCGACGGCGCGGCGCAGGGCGGTGCGCAGGTTCTCGTACTCGACCTGGAGGCGGCTCATGCAGGCGAGCTGTTCCCGGCCGCGCAGCAGGGGGTCGGCGTGGCGCACCAGCTCGCGGAAGTGGACGAGGTGGCGGCGCTCGGCGGTGGGGCGCTCGCCCGCCTCGTCGAGGCGCTCCGCGGCGTACTCCGCGACGGTTTCGAGCAGGCGGTAGCGCATCGCGCCGTCGCCCGAAGGGGTCGCGACCACCAGCGACTTGTCGACGAGCGAGCCGAGCAGGTCCAGCGCGTCGGGGCCGATCACGGCTTCGGCGGCGGCCAGGTCGCAGCCGCCCGCGAAGACGGACAGCGCCCGCAGGGCCGCCCGTTCCTCCTCGTCCAGCAGGTCCCAGGACCAGTCGACGACCGCGCGCAGCGTCTGCTGCCTCGGCAGTACGGTGCGGCTGCCGCCGGTCAGGAGCCGGAACCGGTCGTCGAGGCGGTCCGCGATCTGGCGCGGGGTGAGCATCCGCAGGCGGGCGGCGGCCAGTTCGATGGCCAGCGGCAGTCCGTCGAGGCGGCGGCAGATCTCGGCGGCGGCGGCCGGGTCGTCGTCGGTGCGGAAGCCCGGTTTCGCCGCGGCGCCGCGTTCGGCGAACAGGCGCAGCGCCATGGGGTCGGGAAGCGGTTCCACGAGCCGGACGATCTCGCCCGGGACGCCGAGCGGTTCGCGGCTGGTGGCGAGTACGGTCACGCCGGGGCAGCGGGCCAGCAGTTCCTCCGCGAGGCGGGCGGCGGCGTCGATGACGTGCTCGCAGTTGTCGAGCAGGATCAGCATCTGACGGCGGGCACAGTGCTCGACCAGGCGTACGAGCGGATCGTCGCCGTGCCGGTCCGCAGCCCGCAGCTCCTCGGCGCCGGCGCCCCGCAGCACTGTCTCGCGCGCGCCGAGGGCGACGAGTACGGCTTCGGGCACGGTGTCGGGGTCGTCGACGGGGGCGAGTTCGGCGAGCCACGTGCCGTCGCGCCAGGCGCCGTCGGCGGCCTCGGCCGCCTCCTGCGACAGCCGCGTCTTTCCGGCGCCACCGGGGCCGAGCAGGGTGACCAGGCGGGCCCGGCCGAGGTCGGCGGTGATGGCGGCGATGTCGCTCTCGCGGCCCACGAAGGACGTCAGTCGAGCACACAGGTTGCCGTGCGCGGAGGCCCTTTCGGGTGCGGGGGCCACGTCGGGCGCCGGGGCTCCGGGGCGGGGGTGTGGGGACGGCGGCCTGCGGGGCGGTGGTGGGCTCGTCCCAGGGGCCGGGGGCGGGCGCGGCCAGCAGTTCGGCGTGGAGTGCGCGCAGGCTCGGGGAGGGGTCGGTGCCGAGGCGGGACACCAGGTCGCGGCGCAGTTCGTCGTACGCCGCCAGAGCCTGCGCCGTACGCCCGGTGTCCCGCAGAGCGCGCAGGCGGAGGGCGTGGAGGTGTTCGTCGAGCGGGTGGTCGTCGCAGAGGGCCGCGAGCTCCGGCAGCGTCTCCTCCGCCCGGCCCAGGGCGAGCAGGGCGGTCAGGCGGGCGCGGCGGGCCGCGAGGCGGCGGGTCTCCCAGCGGGCCGCTTCGGCGGAGCGGTCCGGGAGGCCGGCCAGGGCCGGGCCGTGCCACAGGCCCAGCGCCTCGTCGAGCAGCTCCGCCGCCTTGGCCGGGGCGCCGTGCTCCAGGGCCGCCGCGCCCTCCCGCGCCAGCCGCTCGAAGCGGTACAGGTCCACGTCCTCCGGGGCTGCGCACAGGCGGTAGCCGCCGTCGGCCGAGGCGATCGCCGCATGGCCGAGGGCCCGGCGCAGGCGGCCGATCAGTGCCTGGAGGGCGCCGGTCGCGTCGGCCGGCGGCTCGCCGTTCCACACCTCGTCGGTGAGGGCGCCGGCCGTGACCGTACGGCCGGGACGCAGCGCCAGGACCGTCAGCAGGGCACGCAGCCGCGCTCCGCCGACGGCGACGGGCGTGCCGTCGTCGCGGAGTGCTTGCGTGGGGCCGAGGATGCGGTAGCGCACGGCCCTATTGTCCGGGAAGCGCGGACGCCGGGCCGCCGTGACCGTCGCCGGGTGTCTCCAGCTCGACCAGAACGCCCGTCTCGTCGTGCCGGTAGCCGCGGCCGTCACGGTCCGGCCGGGTCTCGTTGCCGAACCAGTCGGGGCAGGTGCCGACCGGCCGCAGCCACCGTTCGCCGGCCACCGGTTCGTACGAACGCGAACCGGCGTGCGTCTCGGTGTACCCCTCGGTCACGATGCGGATGGAGCGGACCGTCCCGGTGGTCTCCGGGACGTCCCGAGGTCCGGGTCCGTGCGTCTCGACGGCGAGGAGTCCGACGACGGGCCCGGGGCGGGCGGGCCACTTCCCGTGGTCGGGGCCGGCGCGGAGAGCGATGACGCCGGGGCCGCCCACCAGCCGGGCGTTTCCCGCCACCGGCTCCAGCTCGCTGTAGCTTTCCTCCCACCCGTCCGGGAACGTCGGATCCTCCGGCGTGCGCAGCGACAGCCGCCACCGCACTTCGTCGCCGACCGAGAACGGCTCACCGCAGCATTCCATCTGCCAGTCGTCGTACAAGATTCGCCAGAGCGCCATGCGTGCAGCTTCGCCGGAACTACCACCGCCGCGCGAGACGTTTTCGTAGTCCCGCTGGGTAGGTAGACCTGCTGTCCGGCCCGCGCCCACCCCTGGAGATCCGCACATGACCACCGCCCTCACCCGTCGCGACCGGCGGATCAGTCCCGTGTTCCTCGGGATCGTCGCCGTCATGGCGGTCTCCGGCTGGGCGGTGTGGACGGAGTTCTCGGGTAGTACGGGCTTCGCCGTCTTCCTGTTCGTCACGTCCGCGTGGATCGTCTCGCTCTGTCTGCACGAGTACGCGCACGCCCGCACCGCTCTCCACAGCGGGGACATCTCGGTACAGGCAAAGGGGTATTTGACCCTCAATCCACTCAAATACACGCACGCACTGCTCAGCATCGTGCTGCCGGTGCTCTTCGTGATCATGGGCGGCATCGGCCTGCCGGGCGGCGCCGTCTTCATCGAGCGCGGCCGCATCGAGGGCCGCTGGAAGCACAGCCTCATCTCGGCGGCGGGGCCGCTGACGAATGTGCTGTTCGCGGTCGTCTGCACCGCGCCGTTCTGGCTGGACGCGCTGGACGGCGTGCCGGACCCGTTCCGCTACGCGCTCGGATTCCTCGCCCTGCTCCAGGTCACGGCCGCGATCCTGAACTTCCTGCCGGTGCCGGGGCTCGACGGATACGGCGTGATCGAGCCCTGGCTGTCGTACCGGATCCGCCGCCAGGTCGAGCCGCTCGCGCCGTTCGGGCTGCTGCTGATCTTCGCCGTCCTGTGGATTCCCGAGGTCGGCGGGCTGTTCTTCGACGCGGTCGACGCCGTGCTGCGGGGCCTGGGGGTCGACGACTGGCGGACGGGCCGGGAGTACTACCAGTTCTGGGAGGGCGAGCCGGAGACCGGGGCGCCGGTCAGCCCCTGACGGGGGTTCCCCGGCCCGCCTTCGCCTTGCGTACGTAGTACCAGGCCATGTTGGAGGCGACCCCGGCCAGCAGGACCCACACGATCCCGAGCCAGCTGCCCTGGACGAAGGACACCACCGCCGCGGCCACGGCGAGGACGCAGACGACGAAGGCGTACAGAGCGAGGCGGGGCATGGGGGGCGGCTCCTGTCCGGGTGCGAATGCTTCCGGTCCAGTGTCCACCATGCCCCGATCGTGCTTATACGTCGGTCACTCGCAGACCCGCGTGCGCCTTGTAGCGGCGGTTCACCGAGATCAGGTTGGCCACCAGGGACTCCACCTGGTGGGCGTTGCGCAGCCGGCCGGCGAAGACGCCGCGCATGCCGGGGATACGGCCCGCCAGAGCCTGCACGATGTCGGTGTCGGCGCGGGTCTCGCCCAGCACCATCACATCGGTGTCGATCTCCTCGATCGCCTCGTCCTGGAGAAGGACCGCCGACAGGTGGTGGAAGGCCGCCGTCACCCGCGAGTCCGGCAGCAGGGCGGCGGCCTGCTCGGCGGCGCTGCCCTCTTCGGGCTTCAGGGCGTACGCGCCCTTCTTGTCGAAGCCGAGAGGGTTCACGCAGTCGACGACGAGCTTGCCACTCAGCTCCTCGCGCAGCGCTTCGAGCGTCTTGGCGTGACCGTCCCAGGGCACCGCGACGATCACGATGTCGCTGCGCCGCGCGCACTCCGCGTTGTCCGCGCCCTCCACGCCGAGGCCCAGCTCGTCGGCGGCGCTCCGCGCCCGCTCGGCGGCGCGCGAGCCGATGATCACCTTCTGGCCGGCCCTGGCCAGGCGGTACGCGAGGCCGCGCCCCTGGTCGCCGGTCCCGCCGAGCACGCCGACGACGAGGCCGGACACGTCGGGCAGGTCCCACGGGTCCTTGGCGGCCTTGGCGGCGGGCTTCTGGGCGCCGTCCGCGCCGCCGGTGCTGCCGGTGCTGTTGTCAGTGGAAGTCATGGGGCGACCCTACTTGCAGGTAGCACGCTCGTACGGGTGAGGCGGACGCATTCGCGGGCGACCCGAGCCGGGGTGCGGCAGGATGCGGCGGCATGGATGCCGTGCGTGTCGCCCTGCTGCGTGAAGTCCTCGACGGGACCGAGTGGTTGCCGGCCGCGCGACGGTTCGCCGGGGCGCTGCGGTCGTCGGTCGTGCCGCAGGGCGGCGGGCTGCTGCTGGTCGGGACCGACGTGTACGAGCCGTGGCACCTGGCCGCGCACCTGGTCGACGAGGCGGCGTGGTCCGGCCTGCCGGAACTGAATCCCACGCTCGTACGCCACCGGGTGCGCCCCGGGGAGCCGGCGCACCTGTCGGTGGGGCTGGGCAGGATCGAGGCGGCGGGGCGGGGCGAGACGCTGCTCGTGGTGGCGCCGGAGCGGCCGGGGGCGGGGCTGCTGGAGCGGGTGCACGACGCGCGGCGGGCCGGGGCGACCGTGCTGTCGCTGGACGGAGGGGACCGGGAGATCCACGGGCTGGCGCACGAGGCACTCTCGGTCCCCGGCGACGGGGACGTGGACCTCGACACGGTGCAGCACCTGGTGAGTGCGGCGGCGGGAGAGAACAGCCTGCCCGCGCCCCGGGGGCCGCGCCGTCTCCGGGACCGGCTCTCCCGCCTGGCCGACCAGCTGACGGCGCCGCCGCCGGGGCGCTGGTAGGAGGACCCGGGGGTACGGCGCCGCCCGGGCGGTGGCAGTCCGGCACCCGCCCGCACCCTCCGACGCCTGCGCCGTCGGGCCGGGGGGAGAGACGCGGCGGCGGGGGCCCCGTACAGGCGCCGTCGGGCCGCCGGCCCCGTACGAGGTGCCTCGTGACGGCGGCCCGTACCGGCCGCCTCACGACAGCGGCCCCGTAGAAGCCGCCGCAGCGCCGCAGCCCCGTACGAGGCGCCCTCAGGACAGCGGCCCCGCCGCGGGCCGCCTCAGGCGTCTTCCCCGCCCTGCTGCGGGCCGTTCTTGTCGTGCCACTTCGGGTCCGTCTCCCACTGGAGGTTGCGATCGGCCGCGGTCTCCATGGCGTGCTGCGCCTCCTGACGCGTCGCGTAGGGGCCGAAACGGTCCTTGGCCGGGCACTCGGGCCCCTCCTCGACCTTCTTGTGCTCCAGGCAGTAGAACCATTCGCCCGGCTTTCCGGCCGTGCGCTTCTTGAACAGGGCCATCGTCGGCTCCTTCCTCTGTCGCCATGCTGCCCGATGGCGGCTGGATACACTCGCTTGCATGTCTGGCCAGTCGCTGCTCGTACCAGGGGAGCTCTCTCCCCCCCGTTCCGTTCCCGGCAACATCCGGCGTCCCGAGTACGTCGGGAAGCCGGCGCCGACGCCGTACACCGGCCCGGAGATCCAGGATTCCGACACCATCGAGCGGATGCGCGTCGCGGGCCGTATCGCCGCGCAGGCGATGGAGGAGGCCGCCAAGCACATCTCGCCCGGTGTGACCACGGACGAGCTGGACCGGGTCGCCCACGACTTCATGATCGACCACGGTGCGTACCCGTCTACCCTCGGATACCGCGGCTATCCGAAGTCGCTGTGCAGCTCCGTCAACGAGGTCATCTGTCACGGCATCCCCGACTCCACGGTGCTCCGCGACGGCGACATCGTGAACCTCGACGTGACGGCGTACATCAACGGCGTGCACGGCGACAACAACGCGACGTATCTCTGCGGCGACGTCGACGAGGAGTCGCGGCTGCTCGTCGAGCGCACCCGCGAGTCGCTCGCCCGCGCCATCAAGGCGGTCAGGCCGGGGCGCCAGATCAACGTCATCGGGCGGGTCATCGAGTCGTACGCCAAGCGCTTCGGGTACGGGGTGGTGCGTGACTTCACGGGGCACGGCATCAATTCGTCGTTCCACTCCGGGCTGATCGTCCCGCACTACGACAGCCCGCACGCGACGACGGTGATGCAGCCCGGCATGACCTTCACCATCGAGCCGATGCTCACGCTCGGTACCCACGACTACGACATGTGGGAAGACGGCTGGACGGTCGTGACCAAGGACCGGAAGCGGACGGCTCAGTTCGAGCACACGCTGGTGGTGACGGAGACCGGCGCGGAGATCCTCACGCTGCCGTGAACCGGTCGGCGCGGTAGCGTTTTTACCGACAGGTCGTCGGGAACTCATTGACTTAGGCAAGCCTAAGTAGGAAGATCGGCGGTGGCGGCTGCGCGTGCTGCCACCGCACGTCCTCCTTTCCCGTACCCCTCGGTCCCCGGAGGTCCGCCTTGGACGCAACCGTCACAGCCGCAGCCACTGCCCAGACGCCCTTCTCCACGCTCATCCGAGTCGCCTCGCACGAGCAGCACACGGAGGCGGAGACCTCGTCCTTCATGAGCGACCTGCTCGGCGGGAAGCTGCCCGTTGACGCGTACGCGCGCTACACCGAGCAGCTGTGGTTCGTGTACCGGGCGCTGGAGGAGGCCGCGGAGTCGCTCGCGGACGACCCGGTCGCGGGACCGTTCATCCAGCCCGAGCTGATGCGTACCGCCGAGCTGGAGCGGGACCTCGCCCACCTGCGCGGCGCCGGCTGGCGTGCGCGGGCCGTGCCGCTGCCCGCCACCGCGGCGTACGCCGCCCGCGTCGCCGAATGCGCGCGCGACTGGCCGGCCGGGTACGTGGCGCACCACTACACGCGCTACCTCGGCGACCTGTCCGGCGGCCAGATCATCCGCGACAAGGCGGAGCGGACGTGGGGCTTCGAGCGCAAGGGCGACGGTGTGCGCTTCTACGTCTTCGAGGACATCTCCAACCCGGCCGCCTTCAAGCGGGGTTACCGCGAGCTGCTGGACCGGGTGAACGCGGACGACCTGGAGAAGCAGCGCATCATCGACGAGTGCAAGCGCGCCTTCGACTTCAACGGCGCGGTGTTCCGCGAGCTGGGCGGCGAGTTCCCCCTCAGCGCCTAGGCGAAACCGGCGGATTGCGGGAAGCCGGCGGACCGGGCGAAGCGGACCCGGCCGCCGATCTCGATCGTGGCGCCGGGGCCCGGAGCCGTCAGGATCTGGGAGCCCCGGCCCTGCGTGATGTTCAGCGCGCGGCCCAGCTCGGCGGTGAGCAGCAGCGCCGCGGCGCCGGTCGCCTCGTCCTCCACGATGCCGTCGTCGCGGCGCGGGAACGCCCGGGCGCGTACCCGGCCCGCCGCCTCGTCCTCCCAGGCCCACGCGTACAGCCAGCCGTCGCCGGGCGGCGGCGCGGGCAGTGCGTCGACCTCGGCGGCCGACGCGTACCGCTGGAGACGGCGCGGCGGCGCCCACTCGGGGCGGGCCGTGATCCAGGTGAACTCGCCGTCGTGGCGCGCCCATACCTCCCCGGCCGGCGGGTTGACCACCTCCAGGTCGAGCAGCCAGGCGGCGCCGACCAGCGGGTGTCCGGCGAAGGGCAGGCGCAGGCCCGGGGTGTGGATGTCGACGACGCCGCGTTCCGGGTCGTCGACGAACACGGTCTCGCTGAAGCCGAGTTCGGCGGCCAGTGCCTGTCGGGACGCCTCGTCGGGGTACGTACGTCCGTCGCGTACGACGCCGAGGGCGTTGCCGTGGCGTCCGTCCGGACCGCAGAAGACGCGCAGTACGTCGAGTTCGTTCACGGAGGCATTGAAACACCGGCCGCCGCGGCCAGGTCACGGTGTGGCCGCTGTACCTGATCCCCGCGCTCGTGCCTTCCCCGTCCCCGGTAGGGTTCCGGAAGTCGGTGGGGACGAAGACACAGAAGGCAGCGCATGAGCAGGCTGGGCAGGCGGAGCACGCTGAGGCGGCTGGGAACGGCGCTCGCGACAGCGACGGCGCTGTCGTTGACAGCGAGCGGTTGCGTGACAGTGCACGGCGAGCTGGAAGTCGTACCGGCGGCGACGGAGTCCGAGGCCGCGCAGGCTCTGAAGGACTTCACTGCCGCGTACAACAAGGCGGACAAGGCGTACGACCCGGCCCTCGACGCGGGGCGGGTCACCGGGCCACTCGGCGCGATCAACCAGGCGGGGCTCAGGGCACGTCAGGTGCAGAGCCCGCAGGGGAACCCGCGCCACGAGCCGCTGGAGCTGACCGACGCGAAGTACGCCATCCCCAAGAAGGCGGGCTGGCCCCGGTGGTTCGTCGCGGACACCGACAGCAACCGCGACCGGGACGAGGCCAAGCTCGACACGCGCTGGCTGCTGGTGTTCGTACGCGGTGGGGCCGACCAGCTGTGGGAGGTCTCGCACCTGTCGGTGCTGACGCCGGACGAGATGCCCGCGTTCAAGAAGGACGAGGACGGCTGGGCGGAGCCGGTACGGCCGGACGCTCCGGATCTCGTCGTGCCGCCGAAGGACCTGAGCGTGCAGTACGCGTCGTACATGCAGGACGGCAAGCCCGAGAACTTTGCGCCGGGGCCGCACACTTCGGCCGTACGCCAGACGCGTCAGAAGTCGGCGCGACAGCTTGGGCGGGTCGTCCAGTACCGCGACCAGCGCCTGGACGCCGGGGCGTTCGCGCCGCTGGGGCTGGTCACGGAGGACGGCGGGGCGACGGTTTTCTTCGCCACCCGTCAGTTCGAGCAGCAGACCGTGGCCCGGGGGGTCCGGCTGGACCTCAACGCCGACGTACGGGCGTTGATGACCGGCACCGCGCGGACCAGGCTGACGAAGGAGCGGGTGTCCAGCCAGGTCGCACAGGTGCCGCCCAAGGGCGAGCAGAAGGTCACGGTGCTGGCCCGGATCCAGGGCCTCACGGGCGCCAAGGGCTCCTGACGGCGCCGGGTCCCGATGCGGCCGGGCCTCTCTGCCGCCGAGTGCCTGTACCGCCGGCTCCTGATACGCCAGGTCCCGATGCCGCCGCCTTCCGGGGCGGCCGGTCGCTCAGCGGCCCAGGGGCCAGGCCACCGCGTGGTGATCGTCCGGGTCGTCCTCGCCGACGTACCGCGCGCAGGCGTCGGTCAGGGTCTCCAGAAGGGTCAGCGGGTCGGGCAGCGGGTGTTCGAGGCCGCGGACCCAGCTGACCGCGTGCTCGCCGGGGAGTTTCGCCGGCGGTACGAGGACGTAGCTGCCGCGGCAGTGCCAGCGCAGCCCCGGATGCTCGTCCATGGTCTCGGGATGGCAGTCCAGCTCGCACGGCCACCACTCGTCCTCGTCGTCCGGGGTCCCCCGGGTGGCGGTGAAGAAGAGCAGGCGGGCGTCGTCGCCGTTGCTGCCGCCGAACTCGGCGACCGGGCCGACGTCGACTCCCGCCGCGAGCAGCCGCTCCAGCGCGCTGCGGCCCGCTTCGAGGGGGACGTCGAGTACGTCGTGGACCATGCCGGTGGCGGTGATGAAGTTCGCCTGCGGCTGGCCCTCCGCCCAGCGCTTGATCTGCGCCGCGTCGGTCGTCGACTGCGTCTGCCAGGCGAACGAGACGGGGTGGCGGGCGGGCGTGGGACAGCCGACGCGTTCGCACGAACATCGGTATCCGGCCGGGTACGCGGCAGGGGCGAGCGGCAGACCCGCGGCGGCGGCGGCCAGGAGCAGGGCCTCACGGCTCTCGGCCAGGCCGTCCGCGTCGGTGGCCTTCGGGCGGCGGCGCAGCCACTGGGGAAGCCTGCTTTCCACTGTCTGCCTGCTCTCTGTGCCGCGATAGCGGCCGAAGTCGGCGCCCATTCAACCCCTCACCTCAGCGTTGCGCTGTCCATGCTGCCACCATCCTGCGCCTCGGGTGGCCGCAGTCCCCATCCGGGGTACATGGGCCGATACCACAGCGGCGGTTCGATTGGCGCCTTTGCCCCGATAAATGACCTCGCGGTGAACGCGCGGCGAACGTGGTGAGCGAACTCACCCGAGGCGGCGGCAGGGCGGCGGCGTGGGGCCGGCCCGGTCCGGCTCAGCGTGCCGCGAGGCCGCCGAGCGCGTAGTCGACGATCGCGTCGGCGTACGCGTGCGTGAGCGGGAGCGTGCGCAGGAGCCAGCGGTGGGCGAGCGGGGCGACGAGGAGTTCGAGGGCGATGCGGGGGTCGATCCCGGCGCGTACGTCGCCGGTCTCCTGCGCGGCGCGCAGTCGCTCGACGTACAGCTGGAGCTGCGGTTCGAGCAGCTTCTCGACGAACTCCGCGCCCAGCTGGGGGTCGACCACGCCCGCGGCGGCGAGGGCGCGGGAGGGGGCTTCGTACTTGGGGTCGACCAGTTCGTCGACGGTCGCGCGCAGGACCGTCCTGAGGTCGGCCGCCAGGTCGCCGGTGTCCGGGATCGCGTAGTCGCCCGCCTCGGTGCCCGCCGCCCGGGCGGCCTGTTCGCCGAGGTCGATGAAGGCTTCGAGCAGGACGGCGGCCTTCGAGGGCCACCAGCGGTAGATCGTCTGCTTGCCGACGCCGGCGCGGGCGGCGATGCCCTCGATCGTGGTCCTGGGGTAGCCCACCTCGCCGACGAGGGAGAGGGCGGCTTCGTAGATCGCACGGCGGGAGCGCTCGCTGCGGCGCGTGGAGTCGGGGTCCGGGGCCGCCGGGGCCGCCGGGGGCGCCGGTGGTCCGCGGGGCGCTGGGGGGCTGTGCGGCGCTGGAGGTGCGTGCGGTACGGGGAGTTCCGGTCTCGGCCATGGGTCCAATCTACCAGCGCGGCGAGACGTCACGTCTCGTTGAGTGAATCCGGGCTGACCACTCGGGAACCACCCGATCGGTTCACTGCGGTACGGCTCCGTTCGGCGGACCATGGCTGCACACGCACACTCCGTGCCCCTGCCGCCGCTCGTGAGGAGCCCTCATTGCCTCGTGACGCCTCGCCCCGCCGCTACCTGATGTGCCCCCCGGAGCACTTCAGGGTGACTTACTCCATCAATCCCTGGATGGACCCCGGAAAGCCGGTCGACCTGCCGCTGGCCCTCGCCCAGTGGGAGGACCTGCGCGACCGCTACCGGAGCCTCGGCCACACCGTCGAACTCCTCACCCCCAGGCCGGGCCTGCCCGACATGGTGTACGCGGCCAACGGCGCCACCGTCATCGACGGGCGGGTGCTCGGCGCCCGGTTCGCGTACGCGGAGCGGACCCTGGAGGCCGAGGCGCACCTGGAGTGGTTCCGTGCCCACGGATTCACCGAGATCTGCGAGCCCGCGCACATCAACGAGGGCGAGGGCGACTTCGCGGTCACGTCGTCGTGGATCCTCGCCGGGCGCGGCTTTCGCTCCAGCCCGCTCTCGCACGACGAGGCGCAGGAGTTCTTCGGCCGCCCGGTCATCGGCCTGGACCTCGTCGACCCGCGCTACTACCACCTGGACACCGCACTGGCCGTCCTCGACGACCGTGACGACGAGGTCATGTACTACCCCGGCGCCTTCTCCCCCGGCAGCCGGGCCGTCCTCGCCCGGCTCTTCCCCGACGCGATCATCGCGGAGGAGGCCGACGCGGCGGCCCTCGGGCTCAACGCGGTGAGCGACGGGCGGCACGTACTGCTGCCGCAGACCGCGCTCGGGCTCTTCGCCCCGCTGCGGGCACGCGGGTACGAACCGGTGGGGATCGACCTCGGGGAGCTGCTCAAGGGCGGCGGCAGCGTGAAGTGCTGCACACAGGAACTGCGCGGCACCGGGCACGTTCCGTCCCAGTGAGCGACCGCGGGTCCCGGATGCGACCGGCCGGGCCATGCCGCCGCGTGGCCCGGCCGTCGACGCAAGGGAGGAATTTTAGGACAACTTGACACATATCGCCCACCCGAGAAAGGTGGATCGGGGAGGTGCGACAGTTCGAACGCTCTGCCGCACGGCATGTGAAAACAGACTGGCGGCTGAGCTGAACATGGCAAGCATGACGATGAGGAAGCGGCTCGGAGCGGCAGTTGCCGCTGGAGCCGCAGCGTTCGCAATGGGCCTCGGCGGCGCGGGGATCGCCGAAGCCAAGATCCAGCCGGTCGACGTTTCCTGTACCAACCCGTCCGGTAATGAGCCCGGTGGCCAGCAGCCGACCTGCAAGGGCGGCGCGCACACGCAGGAGACCGAGAACCGGAACCCCTCGGGCCACGCCCCGCCAGGACACAACTGACACCCGACGATCCATCGATCGGGAAGAAGGTGGAAACCCTTCCCTGAACCTCCAGGCGGCGGATCAGCGCTCAGCGGCGCTCGGTCCGCTGCCCTTTTGCCGTCCGGCTTCCGGCGGGGGCCACGCGTCGCCCCAGTCGACGTCGCGGGCGGCGCGGTAGAGGTCGCCGTGGCGCTTCTTGGTGACCGTCTCGCGGGTGAGTTCCTCCGGCTTCGCGCACAGTTCCAGCAGGACCATGCCCTTGCGGATCTGCGGTCTGCGGATCACGCGGTTGGCCGCCGGGTCCGCGTCCACCCCGTCGCGCACGGCGGCGACGTAGCTGAACTTCTCGTCCTCGTACGGCAGCGAGCCGCCCTTGACCTGGCGGTGGAGAGAGGAGCGGCTCACCCGCGCCGAGAAGTGGCACCAGTCCGTGCCGGGCTCGATGGGGCAGGCGCCGCTGTGCGGACAGGGGGCGGCGACGCTCAGGCCGGCGTCGATCAGCTGCTGCCTGGCCTCGATGACGCGGAGGTAGCCGTCGGGGGTGCCGGGTTCCACGATCACGACGGCCTGCGCGGCGCGGGCGGCCTCGGTGACGAGCGAGGCGCGGTCGGCGGGGGTGAGTTCCTTCAGGACGTACGAGACCGTGACGAGATCACTGCTCTCGATCCGGAGCGCCGATCCGATACGAGAGCGCTGCCAGGCCGCGGCGCGCAGGGCGGGGGACCCGGAGAGTTCGGCCAGTTCCCGGCCGAGCGCGAGGGCCGGCTCGGCCCAGTCGACGACCGTACTGGCCGCCTTCTCCTGCCACGCCTCCGCCACGGCCCACGTCGCCGCGCCGGTACCGCCGCCGATGTCCGTGTGCGTCGCCGGGGTCCACTCCGGGGCCGCGTCGCGCAGCGCGGCGAGCGCGGAACGTACCGCCTCGAAGGTGGCGGGCATCCGGTACGCGGCGTACGCGGCGACGTCCGAGCGGTCGCGGAGCACGGGGGCACCGGTGGGGGTGGTCCCCCGGTAGTTCGCGATCAGCCGCTCGACGGCCTGCGCCGCCTGCTTGGGCGGCAGCCCGTCGAGAAGTCCGGCGAGTGCGCCGCGCAGGGCTTCCGCGGTGGGGAGGGTGGAGTTCACTGTCGAATTTTAGGCACTTTCGGAGTACGTCGCGGACGTCCCGGTCGGGCCGCGGCGGCGTGCGGCTGAACTGATGTCCCGCCAGAGCCGGTTGCTACGCTGACGCCCTTGACTTGACCCTCGGGGGGACCATGGGACAGCGGGTCGTACGTGTGGCTCTGGTGGCCGGTGTGATCGTCCTGGCGCTACTGCTCCTGCTGGCCACGTGCGGTGGCGACAGCGGCGGCGACGGGAAGCGTAAGCCGCCCGGGGCGCCGGAACCCGCGAAGAGGACAAGCGCGGCGGCCGGGCCGGCGACGCGGCTCGACGTTCCGCCGGCGTACACCACCACGCGGGGCTGGGAGGTCACCGGCGCGTCCGTGGAGCACGCGGTCGCGAAGGGCGCGGGACGCGTGGGGTTCCTGGAGCGCGTGTCCGCGACCCGCTTCCGGCTGCGGACCGTCGACGCGGCGAGCGGCAGGACGCGGTGGACGGGCGACGCGTGGCAGCCGTTGTCCGATCCGGCGCACTTCCCCCGGCTGCTGACCGTGGCCAAGGACGGCCGCGAGTTCTTCGTGACCTGGTCGTACGGCAGGGTCGGCGAGGACGCGCTGACGGCCGCCGACATGATCGTGGCGCTCGACGTGTACGACGTGGAGAACGGCACGCAGCGTCGGGTCGAGCTGCCGTGGGCGCAGCCGCCGACCGTGAACGGGACCGGCCCCGGCATCCTCGTCAGCGACGGCGGCGCCCTGAGCGCGGTCGTCGATCCGGTGACGGGCCAGGTGACCCGCTTCACCCCGCAGGACCTCCGCCACCCGAAGGGCTGCGGGGACTGCCGGGTGCAGACGCAGGTGCGGGCGGTGACGGACAAGGGGCTGCTGGTGAGCGGCCGCCGGGAGTTCTGGGTACGGGGCGGCTGGCACAGCCGCAAGACCGCGCCCGGCGGGACGGACGCGGCTTCGGGGGTGCCGACGGCGGTGGCGGACGGGCGGGTTCTCGCCAAGTGGCGCAAGAAGCGGGGCAGCGAGGGCGCGGCCGACTACGACGTGTGGGCCGTGCACGACGCGACGACGGGGAAGGTGCTGGCGAGGGCCGAGTGCCGGAAGCCGGCCATAGAGCCGGGTACGTACCCGCCCGCGGCGGTGGCGCCGGAGGGACGGTACATGGTGGCGGGGAGTCTGGGCTTCGACCTGGAGACAGGGGCCGGGCACTGCTTCGAGGAGGCGGACGGCACGAAGCCGCTGTCGCTGACGGTGGTGACGGACACGGGCATCGCGTACGGCACCACGGCGACGCGCACGCCCGTGTCGGCCGACCTCCCGACGTCCCGGCCGACGGCACTGCCGGCGAACGTGCACGTCCCGGCGGTGGAGGTGGCAGCCACGGCCCTGTTCCCCTGGACGGACCGCAAGGACCGCCACCACCTCATCGCGTACGCGCGCCGGGACTGAGAGCGGGGGCGGTCCGGGGGACGCGAGCGGTCGGCGGGCCGGGAGCCGCCCGCGCCGGGGCGCCCGGTCCTCCTCCGCGCCGTCACCGGCGCGCGGTGCTGTGGGAGGGTGGTCACGTGAATCTGGAGGACCTCGTCCGGCTGCGCCGGGCCCGTGACCGGATGGACCGCGACTACGCCCAGCCGCTCGACGTTCCGGCGCTGGCGCGCGACGCCCTCATGTCGTCGGGCCATTTCTCCCGCAGCTTCCGCGCCGCCTTCGGGGAGTCGCCGTACAGCTATCTGATGACGCGGCGGATCGAGCGCGCCAAGGCGCTGCTGCGGCGGGGCGACCTGACGGTGACGGAGGTCTGCTTCGCGGTCGGCTGTACGTCACTGGGTTCGTTCAGCTCGCGGTTCACCGAACTGGTCGGCGAGAGCCCGAGTTCGTACCGGGCCCGCCGCCATGACGACGGCGCCGCCGTCCCCGCCTGCGTCGCCAAGATCTACACGCGACCGGTCAGGAATGGAGAAGCGAAACGCGAGCCCCCGCCCGTAACGTGAAACGCATGGACATCACGCTTTCGCAGTGCTTCATCGCCGTCCACCACCACGACGAGGCCCTCGCCTTCTACCGGGACGTCCTCGGCATGGAGGTGCGCAACGACGTCGGGTTCGAGGGGATGCGCTGGGTGACCGTCGGCTCGCCGTCGCAGCCCGATGTGGACATCGTCCTCGAACCCCCGCTCGCGGACCCCAACGCCTCGGCCGCCGACAAGAAGGCGATGGCGGAACTGCTCGCCAAGGGTCTGCTGCGCGGCGTCATCTTCAGGACCGACGACGTCGACGCCACCTTCGAGCGCATCAGCGCGGCGGGCGGCGAAGTGCTCCAGGAGCCCGTCGACCAGCCGTACGGCGTCCGCGACTGCGCCTTCCGCGATCCCTCCGGCAACATGCTGCGCTTCAACCAGCCCCGCAAGCGATGAGCTCCGGTCCCGTGCGCGTGCGCCGGGCGCTACCCCGACCAGGGAGACCGCGAGGCGGCCCCGCCCCACAGATGGAGTCACGATGAGCAGGGCCACGAAGACGGGTACGCCGTCGCCCGCGCCGCACGTTGCCGACAGCCACGATCTGATCCGCGTACTCGGCGCGCGCGTCAACAACCTCAAGGACGTCAGCGTCGAGATCCCCAAGCGCCGGCTGACGGTGTTCACCGGCGTCTCGGGCTCGGGCAAGAGCTCGCTGGTGTTCGGCACGATCGCCGCGGAGTCGCAGCGGCTGATCAACGAGACCTACAGCGCCTTCGTGCAGGGCTTCATGCCGACCCTCGCGCGGCCCGAGGTCGACGTGCTCGAAGGACTGACGACCGCGATCATCGTCGACCAGCAGCGGCTGGGAGCGGACCCCCGTTCCACCGTGGGCACCGCCACCGACGCCAACGCGATGCTGCGCATCCTCTTCAGCAGGCTGGGCAAGCCGCACATCGGCCCGCCCAGCGCGTACTCCTTCAACACCGCCTCGGTCCGGGCGAGCGGCGCGATCACCGTCCAGCGCGGCAACAAGACCAAGGCCGAGAAGGCGACGTACGAGCGCACCGGCGGCATGTGCGTGCGCTGCGAGGGCCGGGGCTCGGTCTCCGACATCGACCTCGCCCAGCTCTACGACGACACCAAGTCGATCGCCGAAGGCGCGTTCACCATCCCGGGCTGGAAGTCCGACAACGTGTGGACCGTGGGGATCTACGCCGAGTCGGGCTTCCTCGACCCGGACAAGCCGATCCGCGAGTACACCAAGAAGGAGATGCAGGACTTCCTCTACCGCGCGCCGACCAAGGTGAAGGTCAATGGTGTCAACCTCACCTACGAAGGGCTGATCCCCAAGATCCAGAAGTCGTTCCTGTCCAAGGACAAGGAGGCGATGCAGCCGCACATCCGGGCCTTCGTGGAACGTGCGGTCACCTTCACCACCTGTCCCGAGTGCGACGGCACCCGGCTCAGCGAGGGGGCCCGGTCGTCGAAGATCAAGAAGATCAGCATCGCCGACGCCTGCGCGATGGAGATCCGGGACCTGGCCGTATGGGTACGCGGTCTCAAGGAGCCGTCGGTGGCGCCGCTGCTCACCGCGCTTCGGCAGACTCTCGACTCGTTCGTGGAGATCGGCCTCGGCTACCTCTCGCTCAACCGGCCGTCGGGCACGCTGTCGGGCGGCGAGGCGCAGCGCGTCAAGATGATCCGCCACCTCGGCTCCTCGCTCACCGACACCACCTACGTCTTCGACGAGCCCACCATCGGCCTGCACCCCCATGACATCCAGCGGATGAACGACCTGCTGCTGCGGCTGCGGGACAAGGGCAACACGGTCCTCGTCGTCGAGCACAAGCCGGAGGCGATCGCGATCGCCGACCACGTGGTCGACCTCGGCCCCGGCGCCGGAACGGCCGGCGGCACCGTCTGCTTCGAGGGCACCGTCGAGGCGCTGCGGGCCGGCGACACCGTCACCGGCCGCCACCTCGACGACCGGGCCACCCTCAAGGAGACGGTACGCGAGCCCACCGGCGCGCTGGAGATCCGGGGCGCGACGGCGAACAACCTGCGCGAGGTAGACGTCGACATCCCGCTCGGGGTGCTCTGCGTGGTCACGGGCGTCGCCGGTTCCGGCAAGAGCTCGCTGATCCACGGCTCGATCCCCGCCGGGGCGGGTGTCGTCTCGGTCGACCAGGCGCCCATCCGCGGTTCGAGGCGGAGCAACCCGGCGACGTACACCGGGCTGCTCGACCCGATCCGCAAGGCGTTCGCCAAGGCCAACGGCGTCAAGCCGGCTCTGTTCAGCGCCAATTCCGAGGGCGCCTGCGCCAACTGCAACGGCGCCGGCGTCATCTACACCGACCTGGCGATGATGGCCGGCGTCGAAACCGTCTGCGAGGACTGCGAGGGCAGGCGTTTCCAGCCGTCGGTCCTCGAATACACCCTCGGCGGCCGGGACATCAGCGAGGTGCTCGCGATGTCGGTGACCGAGGCCGCGGAGTTCTTCGCGGCCGGCGAGGCGAGTACACCGGCCGCGCACCGGATCCTCGAGCGGATGGACCAGGTGGGACTGGGCTATCTCAGCCTCGGCCAGCCCCTCACGACTCTCTCCGGCGGCGAGCGCCAGCGGCTCAAGCTCGCCACGCACATGGGCGACAAGGGCGGCGTCTACGTCCTGGACGAGCCGACCACGGGCCTCCACCTCGCCGATGTGGAGCACCTGCTCGCCCTGCTCGACCGCCTGGTCGACGCCGGCAAGTCGGTCATCGTCATCGAGCACCACCAGGCGGTCATGGCCCACGCCGACTGGATCGTCGACCTCGGCCCCGGCGCGGGTCACGACGGCGGCAAGGTCGTCTTCGAGGGCACGCCCGCCGATCTCGTCGCCGGCCGCTCCACCCTCACCGGCGAGCACCTCGCGGCCTACGTCGGCGCCTGACGGGGGGCGTGCGCGGACCTGTGGGGCGAGTCCTCCCCCTGTGGGAAGTCGTCCCACGGGTCGGACTCGTCCCGTCCGTCGGGCCGTCGGGCCGTCGGGCGGCACGCCGCCACCGTCCGGCCGGTGCTGTCACACGAACAGGGTTCGCCGCCACGGCCGGCACATCACCGCGAAGCACGTCAGGGACGCCAGGGCGCAGCTCAGTTGGACCACTGCCATCGGGACCGCCGTCGCCTCGCCCGCGATGCCCACCAGGGGGGACGCGATCGCGCCGATCAGGAAGGACGACGTACCGAGCAGGGCGGACGCCGAGCCCGCCGCGTGCGGGGTGCGCATCAGTGCCAGGGCGTTCGTGTTGGGCAGGGCGAGGCCCATCGACGACATCAGGACGAAGAGGCCGGCGGCGACCGGTATCAGCCCGGTCTCGCCGAAGACCCCGGTGGTCATCAGGAGGAGGGCGAGGGAGGCCAGCGCGATGAGGGACAGGCCCGTCGCCAGGACCTTGTCCATGCTGACCCGGCCCACCAGCAGTTTGCCGTTGATCTGGCCCACCGCGATCAGGCCGACCGAGTTGATGCCGAAGAGCAGGCTGAAGGTCTGGGCGGAGGCGCCGAAAATCTCCTGCACCACGAAGGGGGAAGCCGCGATGTACGCGAAGAGGGCCGCGAAGGCGAGGCCGCCGGCCAGTACGTAGCCGGTGAAGGCGCGGTCCGCGAGCAGGCCGCGCATCGTACGGAGCGCTTCGCCGACGCCTCCCCCGTGCCGCCGGTCCGCCGGAAGTGTCTCGTGCAGCCACTTCCACACCACCAGCGTCAGCAGGACACCGACGGCGGTGAGGACCACGAAGACGCCCCGCCAGTCGGTGAGGCGGAGCACCTGGCCGCCAATGACCGGCGCGATGACCGGCGCCACCCCGGAGATCAGCATCAGCGTGGAGAAGAACCGGGCCATCTCCACACCGTCGTAGAGGTCACGGACGACAGCGCGCGCGATCACGATGCCCGCCGCCCCCGCGAGCCCCTGGAGCAGGCGGAAGGCGATCAGGAGCTCGATGGAGGGAGCGAAGGCGCAGATCGCGGTGGCCACGACGTACACGAGCATGCCGAGGAGGAGCGGCCTGCGGCGGCCGAACCGGTCGCTCATCGGGCCGACGACGAGCTGCCCGAGCGCCATGCCGGCCAGACAGGCGGTCAGTGTGAGCTGCACGGTGGCGGCGGGCGCGCGCAGGGATTCCGTGACCTCGGGCAGAGCCGGGAGGTACATGTCCATGGAGAGCGGGGGCAGCGCGGTCAGCCCGCCGAGTACGAGGGTGACGAGAAGGCTCGCGCGACGGGCCGCGGGGGCGGAGCCGGCCGGGGCTGGGGACGGAGTGGAGAGCGGGGGCTGAGTTGCCGGTGGGGCCGGAGATGCGGGTGATGACGGAGTCGAAGCTCCCGATTTGTCCCCAGCGCCGGATATGTGACCTTGCGTCGACTGGCCTGTCTCCGGCATTCGCATCTCCATTTCGTTGAATCTGCACCTATGCTCTCAGCTCGTCCAGAGTGGTCGAGACCTTTTCCCCGGGGGCTGGGATGCGCAAGGAAACCGTACGGTGGGGCGTGCTGGCCACGGGCGGCATCGCGTCGTCGTTCACCGCGGACCTGCTGGCGATGCGGGAGACCGACGGCGCGGAGGTCGTCGCGGTGGCTTCGCGCACGCTCGCGACCGCGAAGGCGTTCGCCGAGCGGTTCGGGATACCCAGGGCGTACGGAAGCTGGGCGGAGCTCGCCGCGGACGAGGACGTCGACGTCGTGTACGTCGCGGGCCCGCACTCCGCGCACCGGGCCGCCGCCGGCCTGTGCCTGGAGGCGGGCCGGGCGGTGCTGTGCGAGAAGGCGTTCACGCTCAACTCCCGCGAGGCAGAGGAACTGGTCGCCGCGGCCCGGCACCACGACCGCTTCCTGATGGAGGCGATGTGGATGTACTGCAACCCGGTCGTCCGGCGCCTCGCGGAGCTGGTCCGGGACGGCGCGATCGGCGAAGTGCGCACCGTACAGGCCGACTTCGGACTCGCCGGGCCCTTCGCCCCCGAGCACCGGCTGCGTGACCGCGCGCTCGGCGGCGGGGCGCTGCTGGACCTCGGCGTGTACCCGGTGTCGTTCGCGCACCTGCTGCTGGGCGAGCCCGACCGCGTACAGGCGGACGCGCTGCTGTCGCCCGAGGGCGTGGACCTGAACACCGGCATGCTGCTCGGATGGGACGCGGGCGCGACGGCGCTGCTGAGCTGTTCCCTCACCGCCGACACCCCCATCACGGCGGCCGTGACGGGGACGAAGGGCCGGATCGAGCTGGGCCGCGGCTTCTTCTACCCCGACCGGTTCGTACTGCACCGGAACGGGGCGGAGCCCGAGGAGTTCACCGCCGGGGTCGACAGCCGTCACAGCCTCCGGTACGAGGCCGCCGAGGTGATGCGCTGCCTGCGGGCCGGCGAGAAGGAGTCGCCGCTCGTCCCGCTGGCCGGCAGCCTCGCCGTCATGCGGACGCTCGACGCGGTGCGCGACCGCGTCGGCGTCCGCTATCCGGCGGACGAGGCGTGACACGGTTCAAGCGGGTTTCAGACCCGGGTTTCCCGCCTCCGTCACCAGCGACGCCGCCGTCGTGACCGGCGCGCCCGGCGTCGTGACCGCCGACACCGTACGGAAGTCCGCGCGCGCCGCGTCGCCGCCGAGCGTGACCGTCGTGTAGCCGCGCCTGCCGCCGCAGAACTTCAGGTGCGCGTTGCCCTGCATCAGGCGGTCGTAGTTGGCGGGCCGCTGCGCCCCGTCCTTGCCACTGGACACGGACGTGGTGATGAACTCGGTGCCGACGGTGCGCGAGTCCGGGTCCTCGAAGTCCTTCTTCAGGTCGAAGGCGTGGGCGACGTGGACGTCACCCGTGAGCACCATGAGGTTGTCGACGCCCGCCGCCTCCGCCCCGTCGAGCACCCGCCTGCGCGAGGCCGGGTAGCCGTCCCACGCGTCCATGCTGACCTTGGGGTCGCCCACGGTGCGCCGCCGGGAGAAGGTGACCTGCTGCGGTACGACGTTCCACAGCGCCCGCGACTCGCGCCAGCCGTCGATGAGCCACCGCTCCTGCTCCGCGCCGGTCATGGTGCGCGACGGGTCCTCGGACTCGGGGCCGGGGAGCTGCCAGCCGTCGCCGTACGCCTGGTTGGAGCGGTACTGGCGGGTGTCGAGGATGTCGAACTGCGCGAGCCGCCCGAAGTGCAGCCGCCGGTAGAGCCGCATGTCGGCCGCGTCGGGGCGCTGCGGGGCGCGCAGCGGCTGGTTCTCCCAGTAGGCGCGGTACGCCGCCGCCCTGCGCAGCAGGAACTCCTCGGGCGGTACGTCGTTCTCCGGCGTCCCGCCCGCGTAGTTGTTCTCCGTCTCGTGGTCGTCCCAGGTGACGACGAAGGGGTGGGCGGCGTGCGCGGCCATGAGGTCCGGGTCGGACTTGTAGAGGGCGTACCGCAGCCGGTAGTCCTCCAGCGTGACCGTCTCGCGGTTGAAGTGCGCGGGCAGGCGGCGGTCGGTGTAGGCGCGGGCGCCGCCCACGCCGTTGACGGCGTACTCGTAGAGGTAGTCGCCGAGGTGGAAGACCACGTCGAGGTCTTCCTCGGCCAGGTGCTTGTACGCGGTGAAGTAGCCGTCGTGGTACGCCTGGCAGGAGACGGCCGCGAGCCGCAGCTCGCTGATGCGGGCGCCGCGTGCGGGAGCCGTGCGCGTGCGGCCGGCCGGGCTGGTCCAGTCGCCCGCGCGGAAGCGGAACCAGTAGACGCGGTCGGGGTCCAGCCCGCCGGCCTCGACGCGGACGCTGTGGGCGAACTCGGGGTGCGCGGTGACGTGGCCGCGCCTGACGGTCCGGCGGAAGCGGGCGTCGTGCGCGAGTTCCCAGCGCACCTGGACGCGGGCGCGCGGCAGGCCGCCGTCCGGCTCGTACGGCTTGGGGGCGAGTCTCGTCCACAGGAGCACGGACCCGGGGAGCGGGTCTCCGGACGCTACGCCGAGGGTGAAGGGGTCGTCGGTGATCCGCTTCGCGTCGAGCTCCGCCGCCTGGGCGGTGCCCGGGAGGTTTGTCGCGAAGGCGAGCGCGGCGGCGGCCCCGGTGACGGTGAGGAACCTGCGGCGGTGGATGTGCCGTGCTGCTGCCCTGAGCTCCTGGTCATGGCCCGATGTGCTGGTCATCTGCCCCTCCCCTAACGGCTGTTGTCAGAGGTATTGGAGTGGTACGGGGCGTCGCCACGCTTTCATGTACGTGTCACGTACGCTGCTGGGCCATGAACCCTCAGACGAAAACCGCCGTCGTGACCGGAGCGGGCTCGGGCATCGGCCGGGCCGTCGCCCTCGCCCTGGCGGGGGCGGGCTGGTCGGTGGCGCTGGCCGGACGGCGTGTCGCGCCCTTGGAAGAGACCGCGCAGGAAGCGGGCGGCGAGACCTTGTGCGTACCGGCGGACGTGTCGCTCCCGGCCGACGTGAACGCCCTCTTCGCCGCCGTGCGGGAGCGTTACGGACGCGTCGACCTGCTCTTCAACAACGCGGGCACGTTCGGGCCGCGCGGTGTGCCGCTGGAGGACGTCGGGTACGAGGAGTGGCGCGCGGTCGTCGATGTGAACGTGACGGGTGCCTTCCTGTGTGCGCAGGCGGCGTACCGGCAGATGAAGAGTCAGGACCCGCAGGGCGGCCGGATCATCAACAACGGCTCGATCTCGGCGCACGCGCCCCGGCCGCACTCGATCGCGTACACCACCACCAAGCACGCCATGACGGGCCTGACCAAGTCCCTGTCGCTCGACGGGCGGCCGTACCGGATCGCGTGCGGCCAGATCGACATCGGCAACGCGGCGACGGACATGACGGAGCAGATGCAGGCCGGCATTCTCCAGGCGAGCGGCGAACTGATGGCGGAGCCGGTGATGGACGTGCGGGACGTGGCGCGCACGGTGCTGCACATGGCGGAGCTGCCGTTGGAAGCGAACGTGCAGTTCGCGACGGTACTGGCGACGGCGATGCCGTACGTCGGACGAGGCTGAGGAAGCCGGGGGCACGCCGGGGCGCCGGGGTACACCGCGCCACGCCGGGGACACCTGGGGCGGCACAACCCGCGACTCGCGGTGGACGGATCACGGGAACACCGGGGGCACGCCCGCCGTTGGCCGCCTTATAAAGTCATTCACAGACACCGAGGTCCTGCGCTACACCGCCTTCTCCACCGACCCGGAGGGCGGTAATCCGGCGGGCGTCGTCCTGGACGCGGCCGGGCTCGACGACGCGGACATGCTGGCCGTGGCCGCCGAGGTGGGCTACAGCGAGACGGCCTTCCTCACGCGGGAGCTGGAGCCCGGACGGGCCTTCACCGTGCGGTACCTCAGCCCGCAGGCCGAGGTCCCGTTCTGCGGCCACGCGACGGTCGCCACGGCGGTGGCTCTCGCCGAGCACCACGGCCGTCCCGGCGACCTGGTCTTCGAGACGCGGGCCGGCACGGTCCCGGTGACGGTGACCACGAGCGCCGACGGCACGTACCGGGCCGCCCTCACCAGCGTCGAGCCGCACACCGAGGACGTGGCCGGGGCCGACGTGGCGGAGGCGCTAGCCGCGCTGGCCTGGCCCGCCGCCGACCTGGACCCCGCGTTCCCGCCGCGCGTCGCGTACGCGGGTGCCCGCCACCTGGTCCTGGCGGCCGCGACGCGCGAGCGGCTGGCGAAGCTGTCGTACGACTTCGAGCGGCTGGCCGCGCTGATGCGCCGGATGGACCTGACGACGGTGCAGCTGGTGTAGCGCGAGGACGCGACGACGTTCCACGTCCGCGACCCGTTCCCGGTGGGCGGCGTGGTCGAGGACCCGGCGACGGGCGCCGCGGCGGCGGCCTTCGGGGCGTACGCGCGCGAGTGCGGGCTGGTCCCCGAGGAGTCCGTACTGACCCTCCACCAGGGGGACGACATGGGACGCCCAGGGGTGCTGACGGTCGAACTCCGCGCGGGCGAAGGGCGGATCAGGGTCGGCGGCGCGGGCGCGCGCATCCCGGAGCAGGCGGCCGACGGCCCGAACGTGTGAACGCCCGGCCGGACGGGGCCATTTCGCGAGGTGCACCCCTATACTCCAGTTCTCTTCACCATTCACACACACGGAGTGCACCTTGCGCATACATGTCGCCGCCCTTGCCGTAGCGGCAGGCTCCCTGCTCCTCGCCGCCACCCCCGCCCAGGCGGCCGCGCACCAGGGCGGACTGCACCTCGGCAAGATCCAGTACGACAGCCCGGGCAGTGACACCCGCACCAACACCTCGCTGAACGCGGAGTGGGTGGAGATCCACAACAACACCCGCTCGGCGATCCAACTCCAGGGCTACAAGCTGAAGGACAACACGGGCTACACGTACACCTTCGGTTCGTACCGGATCGGCGCGTACAAGACGGTCCGCGTCCACACGGGCAAGGGCACCAACACGGCGGCCCACCGCTACTGGGGCCGGGGCTCGTACGTCTGGAACAACACCAGCGACAAGGCCCGCCTGATCAAGCCGAGCGGCACCCAGCTGGACTCCTGCGCCTGGACCACCAGCAACAACGGCACGAAGTACTGCCACTGACGCACCGCGGGGCAGGCCCGGCGGTACGTCAGGCCTGCCCCGTCTCGAAGCGGGCGATCTTCCCGCCGTCCACGACGAAGTTCCAGGCGGTACGCATCTCGCCCCAGGTGTCGTTGCGGTACCGGACGACCAGGGACCGGCCGCCCGCCTCCTCCGACTCGACGACCATCCGGCCGCCCGAGGAGAAGATCTCCCGCTCCGTCCACTCGGCGAGGTCGCGCTCCGTCCCGTCGTCGGCCATGGTCGCCCCGGGCGCGAGAACGTCCCGGAACGCCTCACGGTCGTTGGCGTTGACCGCGGCGACGAACGCGCGTACGGCCGGCTCCGAAAGCTGATCGGCGGTCATGACCACGGGAAGACTCCTCGGCTCGCTGGGACACCCCCGTCAAGGATGCGCACGCTTGCCGTCCCCCGCATCCGCGGGGACCACCACCGCCGCCGGTGACGGGCGGGGGCGGGTGGGGCAGACGAGTCGGGCTGTACGCCGGGTTCTGTGCCCCGGGACCTCGCGGTCGTCGGGGCGACGGCCATCCATCTAGGACCGGCGTTGCCGCCGGCCTCGTGCGGTCTACCCGCGGACTCGGGCGGGCAGCCCTCGATCGTCCGCGCAGGGCCGCCTCGCGACGGCCCCTCTTGACCTTGCTCCAGGTGGGGTTTACCTAGCCGCCTGAGTCACCTCAGGCGCTGGTGGTCTCTTACACCACCGTTTCACCCTTACCGGGAACCGAAGTCCCCGGCGGTCTGTTTTCTGTGGCACTGTCCCGCGGGTCACCCCGGGTGGCCGTTAGCCACCACCTTGCCCTGTGGAGCCCGGACGTTCCTCGGGGAGATCCGGAGATCTCCACGCGGCCGTCCGCCCGGCTCGTCTGCCGTGCCGACCATGCTACCCGCCAGGACCTCCCCGCTCAGACGAAGGCCGCCGCCTCCAGGTCGAACCCGAAGGGGCCGGGGAGAGTGAGGGCCTTGCCCACGCCGCCCGCCCGACGGACCACGGTTGACCCTGCCGCAGCGTCAGGGTTTCTACTGAGGGCATGCGGATCGGAGAACTCGCCGCGCTCGCCGGGGTCACCCCGCGGGCCGTGCGGCACTACCACCATCAAGGGCTGCTGCCGGAGCCCCCTCGGCGGCCGAACGGGTACCGGGTGTACGGGGTGCGGCACGCCGTAGTACTGGCGCGGATCAGGCGGCTCACCGAGCTCGGGCTCGGGCTCGACGAGGTGCGGGACGTCCTCGCCGACGACGCGGGGGCCGAGCTCGCCGTCGTCCTGCGTGAACTCGACGACGACCTCGCGCGCCAGGAGACGGAGATCCGGCGGCGGCGGGAGCGGCTCGGGGAGCTGCTCGCGCAGGCCGAGGCCGGGACGCTGCCCGCCGAGGGGCCCCTCCCGCCCGCGCTGGCCGGGCTGCTGGGCGCGCTGCCGGTCACCGATTCGCCATCGGCGGCGAAGGACCGGGCCCACCTGACCCTGCTGGCCGGGGACGGGCGCGGCGACGCGGTCCTGGAGGCGCTCGCGCCGGTGACCCAGGACCCCCGGGTACCGGCGCTGTACGAGCGGCTCGACGCGCTCGCCGACGCCCCGCTCGGCGACCCCCGTATCGGGCCGCTCGCCGACGAGCTGGCGGCGGCCGTGCCGGACGCCGTGATCGCGGCGATCCCGGCCGAGGGGCCCGTCGCGGCGGCCGGTGCGTACGGGGACGCCATGCTCGCGGACTTCGCTCCCGCCCAGGCCGCCGTCGTACGACGGGTGATGGAGCTGCTCGCGGAAAGGATGCGGCGATGACGGGGCGGGGGGCCGTGGGGGTCCTCGTCGCGGGGGCCGAGATCGCGCTGGTCACGTGCCTGGTGGCCGGGGTCCGCGTGCCGCCGCCGGTGGTGGTCGCCGCCGAAGCCGTGGTGCTCGTAATGCTGCTGTGGCAGGGCCCCCGGGTGTGGCGGCTGTACGCCGACGAGGGCTGGGCGGCGGTGCGCGCCGCCGCGCCGGTGCGTCTCCTGCGGCTCGTCGGCCACGAGCTGCGGGCCCTGCACAGCCTCGCGCTGTGGGTGGCCCGGCGGCGGCACGGGGTCGGCAGGCCGGGCGCGTACGCGGCGCCGTACACCGGGCCGCAAACGGCGATGATGTACGGCCTTCTCTTCGTCGCCGTCGTCGAGACGGTGATGCTGGCCCTGCTCATCCCGTGGCCGGCGGTGCACGCCGTCGTGCTCTTCCTGGACGTCTACACGGTCGTCCAGATCCTCGGACTGCACGCCGGCTGCGTCACCCGGCCGCACGTGGTGGCGGCGGACGGTTCGCTGCGCATCCGGTACGGCGGGTTCTACGACGTGCGCGTACCGGCCGCCGCCATCGGTTCCGTACGCGTCGACCGGCGCCACTCCGACGCCAAGGAGGACGGCGTACTCGGCCTCGGCGTGGGCGGGCAGACGACCGTGCTGGTGGAACTGACCGAGCCCGTCTCCTACCTGCGGCCGCTCGGGGCGCGCGCCGAGGCGCGGGCCGTGCGTTTCCACGCCGACGACCCGCGCGCGCTCGTCGCCGCCGTCACGCGGGGGCGAACACCACCTTCGCCGATCCCGGGTCCGCCTGTGTGAGCCGGACCCTGATGCGCTCCCCCAGCGGGAGTTCCCCTTCGCCGCCCTCGACCCGCCCCACGACCGCCACGTCCTCCAGATGTACGGTGCCGACGGCCCGGTCGCCCTCCTTCACGTCGACCACGTGCGCGTTGAACACATCGCCCACCCGGTCCTTCAGCAGCGCCGCCTCGACGATGTCGACGCACTCGCGCTCGACCGTCCCGGCCAGCCGCGTCCCGCGCGCCATCTCCTGCGGGAGGCGGGGCAGCGCGTCCCGTACCCACTGCGGCGGCTCCTCGCCCGCGACGGCGGCGACGCACAGCTCGCCCGCGTAACGGTCGACGAGGCGGCGCAGCGGGGCCGTGCAGTGCGTGTACGGGGCCGCGACCGCCGCGTGGACCGCCGGTACGGGCACCTCGCCGTTGGTGAAGACGGTGTAGCCCGCCCCGCGCAGCAGCGTCGTGCACTCCTGGAGGAACGCGGCGTGCGCGGCCTTCGTCGGGTCCAGCGAACGGACGATCCCGGCGTACGACGTGTGGTGCGGCCACTCGATCCGCAGCGCCTGCGCCGACCGGCGCAGGCGGGCCACCTCGCCGAGCGGGGCGGCGGGCAGGGTGCGCAGGACGCCGGTGCCGCTGGCGGTCATCAGGTCGGCGGCGACCATGCCGGTGAGGAGGGAGATCTGGGCGTTCCAGCCGTCGGCGGGCAGCGGGGCGCGGAAACCCGGGAAGTACGAGTCGCCGCGCTCGACGATCTCCTGCTCCGGGACGTTCAGCGAGATCCCGCCGCGTTCGCGCTCCAGCGCCTCGCGCAGCAGTCCGATGTCGCGCAGCAGCGCGACCGGCTCCTCGGCGGTGCCCTCGTCGATCCGCTGCTGGACGCCGGAGTAGTCGAACCTGGCCCGGCTGCGTACGAGCGCACGCCGCACGTCGACCGCTTCGGTGTGCCCGTGCTCGTCGAGGTCGACGCGCCACAGCAGAGCGGGCCGGGTCTGGTCCGGGAGCAGGCTCGCGGCGCCCTCGGACAGCCGCGGCGGGTGCAGCGGGATCTTCCCGTCCGGGAAGTACAGGGTCATCACCCTGCGGTGCGCCTCGGCGTCGAGCGCGCTGCCCGGCGCGACGAAGGCGGCGACGTCGGCGATCGCGTAGTGCACGCGGTAGCCGCCGCCTCGGCGGGCCAGGTGCATCGCCTGGTCGAGGTCGACGGAGCCCGGCGGGTCGACGGTGAACAGCGGGATGCCGGTCGCGTCGTACCCGGGCAGCCGGGGGGACTTCGCGGCTTCTTCCGCTTCCGCGAGGACCTCGGCCGGGAACTCCCGCGGCACGTCGAGCGTGGTGCGCAGGGCGCGCAGGGCTGCCCGGAGGGGCGCCTCCGGTGCGCCGGTCACATGGATATGGCGGCGGGGCATGGTCCGAGCGTAGGCCGGGTGGGGCCGGGCGGCATGGCGGGAGCGGCTTACCCTGGCGTTTCGCCTGTACGTATCCGAAGGAGTTCCGCCGTGCTCGTGCTCTTGCCGCCGTCCGAGGGAAAGGCCGCCGGCGGTTCCGGCGCGCCCCTGAAGCCGGAGTCCCTCTCGCTGCCGGAGCTGGCCGGGGCGCGGGCCGCGGTGCTGGACGAGCTGGTGGAGCTGTGCGCCGCCGACGAGGAGAAGGCGCGTGTGGTCCTCGGGCTGAGCGAGGGGCTGCGCGGCGAGATCGCCAAGAACACCGGGCTGCGGACGGCGGGAGCGCGGCCGGCCGGGGAGATCTACACCGGCGTGCTGTACGACGCGCTGGACCTGGCCACCCTCGACGCGGCCGCGCGCCAGCGGGCCCGGCAGTCGCTGCTGGTGTTCTCCGGGCTGTGGGGCGCGGTGGGCATCGGCGACCGGATCCCTTCGTACCGGTGCTCCATGGGCGTGAAGCTGCCGGCGCTGGGAGCGCTGGGTGCGTTCTGGCGCGAGCCGATGGCCGCCGCGATGCCGGCGGCCGCCGGGAAGGGGCTGGTGCTGGACCTGCGGTCGTCGGCGTACGCGGCGGCGTGGAAGCCCAAGGGGGACGTGGCCGGGCGGACGGCGACCGTGCGGGTGCTGCACGCGCGGACCGACGCGAACGGGGTCGAGAAGCGGTCCGTCGTCAGCCACTTCAACAAGGCGACGAAGGGCCGGATCGTACGGGACCTGCTGGTGGCGGGAGCGGCTCCCGCCGGCCCGGCGGAGCTGGTGTCGGTGCTGCGTGATCTCGGGTACGTCGTGGAGGCGTCGGCACCGGAGAAGGCGGGGAAGGCGTGGGCCCTGGACGTGGTGGTGACCGAGATCCACTGAGCGTTGCAGGATACGCAACGCGCGTTGCGTAGTGCGCCTCGCGGCGGCACGATGGCGGCATGACTTCCGTGCTCGACCTCGCGCCCGTCGTCCCTGTCGTTGTCCTGGAGGACGCCGCCGACGCGGTGCCGCTCGCCCGCGCACTGGTCGCGGGCGGGCTGCCGGCGATCGAGGTGACCCTGCGGACGCCCGCCGCGCTCGACGCGATCCGGGCCGTCGCGGCCGAGGTGCCGGACGCGGTGGTCGGCGCCGGCACGGTGATCTCCCCGGCCCAGGTGGCCGACGCGGTGGCGGCCGGGGCCCGGTTCCTGGTCAGCCCGGGGTGGACGGACGCGCTGCTGGACGCGATGGCGCTGTCCGGGGTCCCGTTCCTGCCGGGGGTTTCCACGGCGT
This sequence comes from Streptomyces agglomeratus, assembly GCF_001746415.1. Classification (NCBI taxonomy): domain Bacteria; kingdom Bacillati; phylum Actinomycetota; class Actinomycetes; order Kitasatosporales; family Streptomycetaceae; genus Streptomyces; species Streptomyces agglomeratus. Next base: position 5,554,293 of record NZ_MEHJ01000001.1, on the reverse strand, counting down.
CGGAGGTGGTGGCGCTGCTGGAGCGCGGCGTGACGGAGATGAAGTTCTTCCCGGCCGAGGCGGCGGGCGGTACGTCGTACCTGAAGTCGCTGGGCGCGCCGCTCCCCCGGGCCCGCTTCTGCCCGACGGGGGGCATCACCCTTGCGTCGGCGCCCTCGTACCTGGCGCTGGCGAACGTCGGCTGCGTGGGCGGCACGTGGATGCTGCCGCCGGACGCGCTGGCCGCGAAGGACTGGGGCCGGGTGGAGACCCTGGCCCGGGAGGCGGCGGCCCTGCGCAGGTAGGGCCCGCGTGGGGCCCTTCCCCGCCCCGCTGCTTCCCGGACCGGGGCTGCGCCCCGGACCGCCCGGCACAGCGCGGCCGAGCCCGACGGCTCACCGCAGGTGCGACGTGTCGTTCAGCAGGCGCAGCGACGCGTTGCCGTCCGCGTAGTACGCCACCGCCGACAGTGACGCCGCCGAAAGCTCCATCCGGAACAGCGACTCGGGCGGCGCCCCCAGCGCCAGGCGTACCAGCGTCTTGACCGGCGTCACGTGCGTGACGACCAGGATCGTGCGGCCCGCGTAACGGGCGATCAGCTTGTCCCGGGCCGTCGACACCCGCCGCGCCACCGTCGCGAAGCTCTCGCCGCCGCCCGTGGGTGCCGCCTTGGGGGAAGCCAGCCAGGCATTCATGTCGTCGGGGTAGCGCTCGCGGACCTCGGCGAAGGTCAGGCCCTCCCACGCCCCGAAATCCGTTTCGCGCAGGCCCTGCTCGACGTGTACGTCGAGTCCGAGCCGCGCCGCCACTGCGTCCGCCGTCTCACGGCAGCGCCGCAGCGGGGAGCTGACGATCTCCTGGACGGTGCCGCGCGCCGCGAGGGTCCTGGCGACCGCCTCGGCCTGGCGGCGGCCGACCGCCGACAGCTCCGGGTCCGAGCCACCGCTCCCGGAGAACCGCTTCTCGGGGGTGAGCGCGGTCTCGCCGTGGCGCAGCAGCACGAAGGTCGAGGGCGTGCCCAGGTCCGCGGAGGCGCCCCAGCCCACGGCGGGGGTGGCGGGGACGGGCTCGGCCTCGGCGGCGTCCGGCAGAGCCAGCGGCTCGGCCACCGCCCGGCCCAGCGCCGCCCGGGCCTTCGCCGCGCCGGCCACCGCGTCGCCCACCACCCGCGGCGGGGCGGAAGCACGGGAGGCGAGGTCGGCGGTGGAAGCCGAGGGCTCCCACTTCTTCCCCTTCTTGCCCGCGTCCATCGCCTCGTTGGCGAGCCGGTCGGCGTGCTTGTTCTTCTCCCGCGGGATCCACTCGTAGGTGACCCGCACGCGCGGGAAGACGGTCGCGGCCTCGGCCGCGAGCGGCTTCATGTCGGGGTGCTTGATCTTCCAGCGGCCGGACATCTGCTCCACGACGAGCTTGGAGTCCATCCGGACATGGACGGTCGCGTCGGGCGCGAGCGCGTGCGCGGCGCGCAGCCCGGCGATCAGGCCCTTGTACTCCGCGACGTTGTTCGTGGCGACGCCGATGTACTCGGCGGCCTCGGCCAGCGTCTCCCCCGTCTCCGGGTCGAGGACGACCGCGCCGTAGCCGGCGGGGCCCGGGTTGCCCCGGGAGCCGCCGTCGGCCTCGACGACGAAGCTGCGTCCCACGGCTACAGGCCGGACTCGGACGTACGGACCAGGATGCGGCGGCAGTTCTCGCACCGCAGCACCGTGTCGGGGGCGGCGGCCCGCACCTCGTTGACCTCGGTGATGTTGAGCTCCAGCTGGCAGCCCTCGCAGCGGCGCTGGTAGAGGCGGGCCGCGCCGACGCCGCCGGACTGGACGCGGAGCTTCTCGTACAGCTTCAGGAGGTCGGCGGGGATGGTCGCGGACGCGACCTCGCGCTGCTTGGTGACCGTGGCGACCTCGCCGTCGATCTGCTGGGTGGCGGCGTCGCGGCGCGCGGTCGCGTCGTCGACCTTGCCCTGGACGGAGGAGACGCGCTCGGTCAGCTCGGCGACCCGCTCCTGGATGGACTCGCGGCGCTCCATGACTTCGAGGACGACGTCCTCCAGGTCACCCTGGCGCTTGGCGAGCGAGACGATCTCGCGCTGGAGGTTCTCCAGGTCCTTGGGCGACGAGACGGCGCCCGAGTCGAGGCGCTGCTGGTCGCGCACGGCGCGCTGGCGGACCTGGTCGACGTCCTGCTCGGCCTTGGTCTGCTCGCGGCTGGTGTCGCTCTCCTCGGTCTGCGCGGCGACCAGCAGGTCGCGAAGCTGCGCGAGGTCCTTGGTGAGCGATTCGATCTCGGCGTGCTCCGGGAGGGAGTTGCGCCGGTGGGCGAGCTGGGACAGGCGCAGGTCGAGGGCCTGTACGTCGAGGAGACGGATCTGGTCGGCGGGCGCGGCGTTCAGTTGGGGGCTCCAGAAGGATCAAAGGGGGCGCGCGAAGCGCTCGTCGGAAGGGCGGAAGTGGGGGCGTGGTGGGAGGTCCAGGGGTCGGTGACCGTCTTCGAGACGTGGACGCGCAGGTCCCATCCGTGACGGTCCGAGATCTCGTCCAGCTGGGCGGCGGCCTGCTCGCACCAGGGCCACTCAGTGGCCCAGTGCGCGGCGTCGATCAGCGCGAGGGGAGTCTGTTCGCGGGCCTCGGACGCCGGGTGGTGGCGCAGGTCGGCCGTGACGAAGGCGTCGACGCCCGCTGCCCGTACGTCGGCGAAGAGGCTGTCGCCCGAGCCGCCGCTGACGGCGACCCGGCTGATGAGGGCGTCTGGGTCACCGGCCACGCGGATGCCCTGCGCGGTGGCGGGCAGCCGGGCGGCGACACGGGCGGCGAAGTGGCCGAGGGTGGCCGGGGGATCGAGTTCGCAGACGCGGCCGAGACCGCGGCGGCCGGAGGAGTCGGTGGGGTCGGGGACCAGCGGTCCGGTGACCCGCAGGTCCAGCGCTCCGGCGAGGGCGTCGGAGACCCCGGGGTCGGCGCTGTCGGCGTTGGTGTGGGCGACGTGCAGCGCGATGTCGTTCTTGATGAGGGTGTGCACGGCGCGGCCCTTGAAGGTGGACGCCGCGACCGTCGTCGTCCCGCGCAGGTAGAGCGGGTGGTGGGTGACCAGCAGGTTCGCGCCGAGCTTCACCGCTTCGTCGACGGTCTCCTGGACCGGGTCGACGGCGAAGAGGACCCGGGTCACCTCCGCGTCGGGTTCGCCGCAGACCGTGCCGACCGCGTCCCAGCTTTCGGCCCGCTCGGGGGGCCATAGGGCGTCGAGTGCGGCGATGACTTCAGACAGACGGGGCACGCAGACAGGTTACCTGCGCCGCGTGCCCCACCCACCATGGCGTGGGTGGCCCGCTCGGCCGGCCCCCGTTACTTGACCAGGTACGTGCGCAGGTCGTCGAGGACCCGGTCGGCGGCGGTCACGCCGAGGCCCAGGTACCAGGTCTCGTCGGGTACGTCCTTGGCCCGGCCGTTCTTCACGGCGCCGAGCTTCTTCCAGAGGGCGTTGTCCTCGGCCTTGTCCCGGCTGGTGGCGCCGGGGTCGCCGTAGACGCCGGTGAAGATCCAGTCGGCGTCCGCCTCGTCGATCTTCTCGGGGCTGATCTCGGCGGCCAGGTCGTTGACCCGCTGGTTGGCCGGCCGCGGCAGGCCCGCGTCCTGGAGGATGGTGCCGATGAAGGACGCCTTGGCGTACAGGCGGATCTTGCCGGGGAGGTAGCGGACCATCGAGACGGTCGGCTTCTCCTCGCCGATGTCGGTGCCGAGCCGCTTCGCCTTCTTCTCGTACGCGGCGAGCGCGGTCTCCGCGTCGGCGCTCTTGTCGAGGGCCGCGGCGTTGAGGAGGTAGTTCTCCTTCCACGTGAAGCCCGGACGGATGGAGAAGACGGTCGGTGCGATCGCCGACAGTTCCTTGTACTTGTCGGCGGCGCGCAGTTGGCTGCCGAGGATGAGGTCGGGCTTGAGGGCCGCGATCGCCTCCAGGTTGAGGCTGTTGATCGTGCCGACGCTCCTGGGGGTGCCGGCGTCCTTCTTGAGGTAGCCGGGGATGCCCTCGTCGCCCTCGGCGGGCGCGTAGCCGACGGGCTTGATGCCGAGCGAGACGACGTTGTCGAGCTCACCGACGTCGAGGACGACGACTCGCTCGGGCGCGGCCTTCAGCTCGGTCGTGCCCATGGCGTGGGTGAGGGTGCGCGGGAACTGGCCGGCCTTGGCGTCCGTACCGTACGCGGCGGTCTTGGCGGCGGCGTCGGCGAAGTCCTTGCCGCCCTGCGCCACGGCCTTCTTGTCGCCGCCCTTCGCCGCGTCGCTCTTGGCGTCGGTGTCGCCGCTCCCGCAGGCGGTGAGGGCGAGCGCGGCGGCCACGGCCAGGGAGACAGCGGTGGCACCGCGGCGTCGTACGGACATCAAGAGCTCCTGACAGGGGCGGTTAGGTTCGCCTTACTTTATCGACATGGGGACATCTCCCAGCACACCGGCCCCCGCGACCTCAGCGGAATCGGACGATGGCCACCCTTATGTGTGAAGTGGGCGGTCTCGTGTTGTTCGGCAGGAAGTGCGAAAACTAGCTTCGTCAGCCGGAGGTGATGGCCTGATGACGGCCTGTGCCATCGAGACCGCGGCCGACGGTGACGCGGTGCGCGAGGCGGTGTTCACGATCGCCGCCGACGGTTCCTACGCCGCGCGGCTGGCGGGCGAGGGCGACGCGCGGTTCCCCGAGCGGTGGACGCTCGGCGGACCCGAGCCCTACGCCGTACCGCTGCCCGCCGACCAGCCCGAGGAGCCGGACACCGGGCTCCTGCCGCTGACGGACGGTCGGGTGCTGATCCACCGGCGCCACGGCGGCGCCTCGCACGCCTTCGGCGGTGGCGAAGGGCGGCACTCCTTCTCGCTGCTGTATCCGACGGGGCCGCGGACCGGGGAGCTGCCGGTGGGGGCGGTCGAGTGCGAGCGGCTGGAGCTGTTGCCGCCTGCCCCGGACGGCTCGTGCGCGTACGCCCTGTCCGTCGGGGAACGGTCCACGACGGTGTGGCTGGTGGCGGGCGGCGCCTTCGGGCCCGAGTACGTCGCCGAGATCGCGGGGCGCTGCTCGGGAGGCGTCTGGCTGGACCGTACGGGACGGATGCTCGCCCTGGACCGGGAGAGCGACGGGGTGACGAAGGCGGTGGCGGTCGACCTGGAGCGGGGCGGGGAGGTGACGCCGCTGCTCCAGATCGCGGAGGGCAGCAACGACCGGCTGCTGCTGGCCGATCCGGACAGCGGGCTGCTGCTGATCCGGTCGGACGCGCCGGGGCACGACCGCCTGGGGTGGGGAGTGCTGGGCAGCATGCGGCCGGTGCGCTTCCCGGAGTGCCTGGGCCCGGCCGGTCTCACGGTGACGCCGTTCGCGGTGCAGCCGGGGCAGGTTCTGACGCCGGAGAGCTGCGCGGTGGCCCTGCGCGTGGACGGGACGGCGGGGAGCTGGGTGGGGGTGTGGCGTCCCTCGGGGCGGCGGCTGCATCACCTCCCGGCGCCGCAGGGGTGGTTGCCGGGTGCGGGGCTCTGGACGCCCGAGGGGGTGCTGCGCCTGCCGTACGCGACGGGGGCGGTGCCGTGCGGGGTGGCTCGGATCGAGGCCCCCGCGGATGCGGTGATCACGGAACCCGCACAAGTGGAACGCGCAGGTGGGGAACCATCCGCGGCTCCTGACACTCCTGTGGTGTGCAAGCCCGTACCGCTCCAGCAGGCGCCACTGACCGGGCGCGGAGCACGTGATTAGATCTTGTGCGGGGCTACGCGGTCGTTGCGGCTGAACGCCGGTGGTGACGGCGGGGCGGGCCTTGCACCACTGAAAGTGATCGCAGCGATTCCAGGGGATCTCCCAACATGTCTGAAGCCCGAACCGACACGACCCAGACGCGACCGCGGCCTTCGGCCGCCGAACGGGACGACGCCGGCCACCGCTCCGGCAAGCACCGCGGGGGTGCGGCCACGACGGAGGACTCCAGCGCCCCGGCCCAGGGCCGCCACCGCCGGGCGTAGCACCGGAGTTCCCGGCCGGGGGCGGGCCGCCGCGGCCCGCCCCCGGCCACTTCGGATCGTGCGGCGATCGGCGGCGGGAGGGCGGGAGCAGCCCCCCGGCGCCCTCATCCCCGCTTCAGGCCCAGTACCTCCGTGGCGGCGAAGGTCTCGTTCGGGGGGCGGTCGTCGAAGTACGGCGCGAGCCGCTCCGTCAGCTCCTCGTACGAGAACGCCTCCTTCGCCGTATCGAACTTGGCCGCGACCCTGGGGCGTTCCATGACCGCGACCATGCCGCCGTGCACGACGAGCAACTGGCCGTTGACCTTCCCGGCGGCGGGCGACGCCAGGTAGCCGACCAGCGGGGACACGTGCTCGGGGGCCAGCGCGTCGAGTTCGCCGCCGGCCGGCTCCGCGAAGCCCGCGAACACGTCGGCGGTCATCCTCGTCCGCGCGCGCGGACAGATCGCGTTGGCCGTCACGCCGTACTTTCCCAGCGCCAGCGCCGTGGACGTCGTCAGCCCGACGATCCCGCCTTTCGCCGCCGCGTAGTTGGGCTGGCCTGCCGAGCCCGCCAGGAACGCCTCCGACGACGTGTTGACGATCCGGCCGTAGACCGGGGCGCCCGCCGCCTTGGAGCGGGCGCGCCAGTGTGCCGCCGCGAAGTGCGTGGTGTTGAAGTGGCCCTTGAGGTGGACGCGGATCACCGAGTCCCACTCGTCCTCGGTCATCGAGAAGATCATCCGGTCGCGCAGAATCCCGGCGTTGTTGACCAGGATGTCCAGCTTGCCGTACGTGTCGACGGCCAGCCGGACGAGCGCGCCCGCCTGTTCGTGGTCCGCCACGTCGCCGAGGTGGGCCACCGCCCGGCCGCCGGCCGCCCGGATCTCCGCGGCCACCTCCTCGGCCGGGGCCGCCGACGCCTCGCCCGATCCGTCGCGCCCCGGCTGCCCGTAGTCGTTGACGACGACGCTCGCGCCGAGCCGGGCCAGTTCCAGGGCCTCGGCGCGGCCGAGCCCGCGGCCCGCGCCGGTGACGATCGCGCACAGGCCGTCGAGCGGCAGCGCTCCCGGTGACAGTGACATCCGCCGCCCCCTCAGATCTCGATGCACGTGCGCAGGGCCTCGCCCGTACGCATCTGGTCCAGGGCGTCGTTGATCCCTTCCAGCCGCACCCGGTGGGTGATCAGGCCCTCCAGGTCGATCCGGCCGGCGCGCCACAGCGCGATGGCCCGCTCGTACGACCTCAGAACGTCACCGCCCCCGTACATGGACGGCAGTATCCGCTTCTCGTCGAAGAACAGCTCGAACATGTTGAGCTGGAAGAAGTCGTCCATCGCCCCCGCGCCCACGACGCACAGGGTGCCGCCGCGCCGCGTCGTCTCGTACGCGGTCCGGGCCGTGGCCGACCGGCCGACGACCTCGAAGACGTAGTCGAAGCCCTCGCCCGCGGTGACGCGCTGCCTGGCGTCGGCGAGTCCGTCCGGCGAGACCGCTTCCGTGGCTCCGAACCTCAGCGCCGACTCGCGCCGGGAGGCGACCGGGTCGACGGCGACGATCTGGGCCGCGCCCTGGACCCGCGCGCCCTGGATCGCGGAGATGCCGACGCCGCCGCAGCCGATGACCGCGACCGACGAGCCGGCCTCCACGCGCGCGGTGTTGATGGCCGCGCCCAGGCCCGTCGTCACGCCGCAGCCGATCAGCGCGGCGATCTCGTACGGCAGGTCGTCGGGTATCGGGACGGCGCAGCCCGCGTCGACCACGACCTCCTCGGTGAAGGTGCCGGTCCCGGCGAAGCCGAAGACGTCACCGCCGGGGCGCTTGAAGTTGGGCGTGCCCGCGTTCATGAGCCCGGCCAGGCACAGGTGCGTCTGGCCGCGCCGGCACGACGGGCAGGCGCCGCACGCGGGCAGCCAGCAGACGAGGACCCGGTCGCCCCGGCTCAGCGTGGTGACGCCGTCGCCCACGTCGACGACCTCGCCCGCGCCTTCGTGTCCGGGGACGAAGGGCGCGGGCTGCGGCAGTACGCCGCTCATCGCGGAGAGGTCGGAGTGGCACAGGCCGGTGGCCCGGACGCGGATCTTGACCTTGCCGGGCCCGAAGCCCACCGCCTCGACGTCGTCGAGGACTTCGAGCTTGTCCTGCCCTATCTCGTGCAGTACGGCTGCGCGCACGGTACGGCTCCCTTCACGAAGTTCAGGTCAGGTGTGTACGACGGTGGTGTCGGCCAGTACCGGCGCGTCGTCCCGCTCCACGGCGGTGACCGACACCTGGACGCGCCCCGGCGACTTCCACATCCGCAGGCGCAGGGTCTCGCCGGGGAAGACGACCCCGGCGAAGCGGGTGCTGTACGCGCCGACGCGCGTGACGTCGCCGCCGAGCACCGTGTCGACGACGGCCTTGAGCGTCATGCCGTACGAGCACAGGCCGTGCAGGATCGGCCGGTCGAAACCGGCGAGCTTCGCGAAGTCCGGGTCGGCGTGCAGCGGGTTCCAGTCGCCGGAGAGGCGGTAGAGCAGGGCCTGGTCCTCCCGTACCTGCCGCAGCTCCTCGGTGTCCGGCGCGCGGGTCGGCTGTTCGGTGCGGGCGGAGGGGCCGCGCTCGCCGCCGAAGCCGCCTTCGCCGCGTACGAAGATCTGGGTGTCGCTGGTCCACAGCGGCCCGTCGGCGTCGGCGGTCTCGGAGCGCAGCACGATGACCGCCGCCTTCCCCTTGTCGTACACCGCCTGGACCCTGGACGTCTGCACCGCCTCGCCCCGGACCGGGATCGGCCGGTGCAGCTCGATGCTCTGGCCGCCGTGCAGGACGTGGGCGAGGTCCACCTCGATGCCGGGCGCGGAGAGTCCGCCGGCCATCGCCATGCCGGCGCCCGCGACGGTGGCGAAGCTCGGCAGGACGTGCAGGCGGGATTCGAGGGTGTAGCGCAGTTCGCCGGGGTCGGTGGCGGGGGTGCCGGCGCCGAGGCCGAGGTGGTAGAGCTGGACGTCCTTGTGGTCCCAGGCGATCTCGGCGCTGCGGGGTTCGGCGGCGACGGCCTTTGCGGCATCGATGGGCATGGGGATGCTGCTCCTTGATGGATGGAAGACCTCGGTGCGGCCGTCCGCACCGTCGGTCGCACCGAGGTCGTACGGGACCGGCCGCGGACCGCCCGTTCTAGAACGCGTTCTAGGCCGATGGGGCCTATGTATAACGCACCCCCCGGCAGTTGTGAAGACACCGTGCTGACACATCGTCAGATGAACTCCGGCGCTCCGGGGGGCGGGCGCGGGACGCCGGGCCGGGACCGGGTTCGACAGCTCACCCGAACGCGTGCGGTCTCGCGCGTGTACGCCTCACGGACCCGGTCCGGGGCATAGGCTCCGACCGGCCCGCCGGTCCCGACCTCGAATCTGGAGCCACCCGTGATCAGAGTTCTCCTCGCCGAGGACCCGGGCATGACGCGCGGGGCTCTCGCCCGGCTGCTCGGCCTGGAGGCGGACATCGAGGTCGTCGCCCAGGTCGCGGCGGGCGACGAGATCGTGGACGCCGCCCTGGTCTCGCGCCCCGACGTGGCGCTCCTGGACATCGAGCTCCCCGGCCTCAGCGGCCTCGACGCCGCGGCGCTGCTGCGCGACGAGGCGCCGGACTGCCGGGTCGTCATCCTCACCACGTTCGCACGGCCCGGCTACCTGCGGCGGGCGCGGGAGGCGGGGGCGGCGGGCCTGCTGGTCAAGGACGGCCCGGTGCGGGACCTGGCCGCGACGATCCGCCGGGTGCTGACCGGCGAGACCGTCGTCGACCCGGCCCTCGCCGCCGCCGACGCCGGTCCGGGCCCTGGCCCGCTCACCGCCCGCGAGTGAGGCGTGCCCGCCTTACGTCCGCTGCGTACGGCGCGGCAGCCAGACCAGCATCAGCACCGCTCCCGCGAGCAGTGCGCCCGCCCCGACCCTGAAGGCGAGGGCGTAGCCGGCCGTCAGCGCCTCCGGGGTGGCGTCGCCCGCCGTCCGCGAGGCCGCGACCGTCGACAGCACCGCGAGGCCCAGCGCGCCGCCCATCGTGCGCGAGGTGTTGATGAGCCCGGACAGCAGTCCGGCGTCGCCCGCCCCGCCGCCGGATGTCGCGAGGGAGGCGAGCGGGGTCGACGCGAGTCCCGCGCCGACCATCATCACGATGCCGGGCCCGAGGACGGCGGTGAGGTACGACCCTCCGGCGCCCATCGTGGACTGCCACGCCATACCGCCGGCCGCCACCAGCGTGCCGGTGATCGCGACCCGGCGCGCACCGGCCCCGGCCATGAGGCGCGGGGCGAGCTTGGAGCCGAGCACGATGGCCAGCGAGCTGGGCACCAGGGCGAACCCGGCGCCGAGCGGGGTGTAGCCCAGGACGTTCTGTACGTACAGCGTCATGAAGAACCACATGCAGAACAGCGCGGAGCCGTTCACGAACATCGCGGCGTTGGCCGCCGAGACGGCCCGGACCCGGAAGAACTTCAGCGGCATCAGCGGCGCCTTCGTCCGCGCCTCCACCGCCACGAAGACGCCGAGGAGCGCGAGTCCCGCGGCCAGGGGCACGAGGGTGGCCGCAGCCGTCCAGCCCTCCGCCTCCGTCTGCACGATCCCGTACGCGAGGGTCGCGAGCCCGGCGGTGACCAGCAGCGCGCCGGGCAGGTCGAGCCGCCGGCCGTCCCTGGCATGGCTCTCGGCGAGCCACAGGGCGGCGGCCGCGAGCACCAGCGCGCCGACCGGGACGTTGATCAGCAGGACCCAGCGCCAGGACAGCGCGTCCGTCAGGGCGCCGCCGACGAGCCCGCCCGCCGCACCGCCGCCCGCGCCGACGGCCGACCACGTCCCGATGGCACGCGTCCTGGCGGGCCCTTCGGGGACGGCCGAGGTGAGGATGGTGAGCGTCGCGGGAGCGAGCACCGCCGCGCCCAGCCCCTGTACGGCGCGGGCGGCCAGCAGCTGCCAGTCCTCCTGGGCGAGCCCGCCCGCGAGGGACGCGGCGGTGAACAGTCCGAGCCCGGTCAGGAAGGTCCGCTTGCGGCCGAACAGGTCGGCGGCCCGCCCGCCGAGCAGCATGAAGCCGGCGAAGGCGATCGAGTAGGCGTTGACCACCCATTGCAGGCCGATCGCGCTGAGCCCGAGGTCGGCGCGCATGGAAGGCAGCGCGACATTGACGACGGACACGTCGAGGACCACGAGGAACTGGCCCGCGCAGGCGGCGAGTACGACGACCCACGTGCGGGACGGCTTACGGGCGGCGGGTATCCGGATCTTGGCGGAGGAAGAGGAGGCTTGGACCATGGCTGTCATGCTCGCAGCAACAATGTGCCCCGTACATCCGCGTGGGGGCGCACGGACGCCTCCGGGCACACCTCCACGCGCGGCGCGGTCCTAGTCGGTGTCCTTACGCCACGTCTTGACGGTCGTCTTCGGATTGGACGCGGAATTCGACGTGTGCGCCACCAGGCAGCGGTACTGCTTGCCCAGGTAGGCGACACGATCATTCGCCGCGTACCGCCGGTTTACTTTCCACTCCGAGAAACCCGCTGCCATGTGATGACGCCCTTTCAAGGGTCCGGCTCGCTGCCGGCCCGCCGGAATTCTCCCACGGCCCGGGCCTCACGCTCCCCGCAGCAGCGTCACCACCGCCGCCCCGCCCAGCCCGATGTTGTGCGCCAGCCCCACCCGCGCGCCCTCGACCTGCCGGGCCCCCGCCTCGCCCCGCAGCTGCCAGGTCAGCTCCGCCGCCTGCGCGAGGCCGGTCGCCCCCAGGGGGTGCCCCTTGGAGATCAGTCCGCCGGAGGGGTTGACGACCCAGCGGCCCCCGTACGTCGTCGCGCCGCTCTCCACGAGCTTGCCGGACTCGCCCTCCCGGCACATGCCCAGCGCCTCGTACGTCAGCAGCTCGTTGACGGAGAAGCAGTCGTGCAGCTCGACCACGTCGACGTCCTCGATGCCGAGGCCGGACGCCCGGTACACCTGGAGCGCGGCGGCCCGCGACATCGGCCGGCCGACGACGTCGATGCAGGAACCGGACGCGAAGGACTCCTCGGTGTCGGTCGTCATCGCCTGCGCGACGATCTCGACGGCCCTGTCGTGCAGGCCGTGCCGGACCAGGAAGCGCTCGGACACCACGAGCGCGGCGGCGGCCCCGTCGGACGTCGGGGAGCACTGGAGCCTGGTGAGCGGCCGGTGGATGGTCTTGGCGGCGAGGATCTCCTCCACCGTCCACACGTCCTGGAACTGGGCGTTCGGATTGTCCGCCGAGTGCCGGTGGTTCTTGGCCGCGACCGCCGCGAGCTGCGCCTCGGTCGTGCCGTACCGCTCCATGTGCTCGCGCGCCGCGTTGCCGAAGATCTGCGCGGTGGGCGGCGTCATCTCGAAGCCGTGGGCGGCGGCCATCACACCGTAGTGACGGGCGACGGGCGAGGTGGCGAAGTCGCCGCCGTCCGAGCCGCCGCCCAGCGCCCCCCGCTTCATCTTCTCGAAGCCCAGCGCCAGCACGCAGTCGCTGACGCCGCCCCCGACGAACTGCCGCGCCGTCATCAGCGCGGTCGAGCCCGTCGCGCAGTTGTTGTTGACGTTGTAGACGGGGACGCCGGTCAGCCCCAGTCCGTACGCCGCCCGCTGGCCGGCGGTCGACGGCTGGAAGCAGTACCCGGCGACCACCTGCTGGACCTCGTCGTACGTGATCCCGGCGTCGGCCAGGGCCGCGCCGCCGGCCTCCTTCGCCATGTCCCAGTACTGCCAGTCACGGCTCTCGGGCTTCTCGAACTTCGTCATCCCGACACCGACGACGTACGCCTTCGTGCTCACGGCACAGCTCCCCTCAGTCACGCGGCAGGCCGAGCAGACGCTCGGCGACGACATTGAGCTGGACCTGGGTCGTGCCTCCCGCGATCGTCAGGCAGCGCGACATCAGGAACCCGTGCACGGCCCGCTCCCCGGCCCCCTCGCGCACGGCCCCCTGCGGGCCGAGCAGTTCGAGGGCCAGTTCGGCGACCTTCTGCTGGTGCTGTGTCTGGACGAGCTTGCGCACGCTCGCGCCCGCGCCCGGTTCCAGACCCGACACCTGCTGGGTGGTGGTACGCAGCCCGATGCAGGCGAGGGCGTGCGCCTCGGCGGCGAGCGCGCCGATACGCACCCCGTACGCGGCGTCGAGTCCGGCGGACGCCGCTATCAGCGCTTCGAGTCCGGTGTCGAAGGCGACCTGGTCGGCCATGTGGACCCGCTCGTTGCCCAGGGTGTTGCGGGCGACCTGCCAGCCGCCGTTCACCTCGCCGACCACCGCGTCGTGCGGCAGAAGCACGTCGTCGAAGTACACCTCGTTGAAGAGCGAGTCGCCGGTGATCTCCTTCAGCGGCCGGATGTCGATGCCGCCGGACGCCTTCGGGCCGGCCTTCATGTCGACGACGAAGTACGTCAGCCCCTTGTGCTTCGGGGCGTCCGGGTCCGTGCGGGCGAGCAAGATCCCGTAGTCCGCCCACCGCGCCCCGCTCGTCCACACCTTCTGCCCGTTGACGCGCCAGCCGTCCGCCGTCCTCTCCGCCCTCGTCCGCAGCGACGCCAGGTCCGACCCGGCGTCCGGCTCGGAGAAGAGCTGGCACCACAGGGTCTCGCCGCGCAGCGTCGGCCCCAGGTAGCGCTCCTGCTGTTCCGGCGTCCCGTACGCGAGCAGCGAGGGCACGACCCAGGTGCCGATCCCGAGGTCGCTCACCTTCACCCCGGCCTCGCGCGTCTCCCGCTGCACGGCGAGCTGCCGCACAGGCCCGGCCCCCAGTCCGTACGGCGGCGGCAGGTGCGGGGCCGCGTATCCCGTCGGCGCGAGGGCGCGGCGGGCGGCGGCCGGGTCGAGGCCGCGCACGCCGCTGATCGCCTCGCGCGCCTGCCGGCGGTACGCGTCCGCTTCGGGCGGCAGTTCCAGCCGCAGCTCGCGCCGCGCGCCGCCCACCGCGAGGCGTGCGGCGCGCTGCCGGTGTGCGTCGCCCGAGCCGAGCAACTGGCGCGCGACCAGCGCCCGGCGCAGGTAGAGGTGGGCGTCGTGTTCCCAGGTGAAGCCGATGCCGCCGAGGATCTGCACGCAGTCCTTGGCGCAGGTGTACGCGGCGTCGAGCGCGGCCGAGGCGGCGAGCGCGGCCACCAGGTCGGCGGCATCGGTCCCGGCGGCGCGGGCCGCGTCCCAGACGAGGGCCCTGGCCTGTTCCAGCCGTACGAGCATGTCGGCGCAGAGGTGCTTGACCGCCTGGAACTGCCCGATGGGACGCCCGAACTGTACGCGCGTGCGGGCGTGTTCGGTGGCGGTGTCCAGCGCCCACTGGGCGACGCCGCACGCCTCGGCGGCGTACAGCACGGCGGCGAGGCCGGGCACCGGGTCGCCGCCGTCCCCGAAGACGAGCCGGCGGTCGGCGGGCACGGTGACGGCGTGTGCGGTGACCTCGGCGGTGGGCCGGGCCGGGTCGGCGCTCTCGTGGGTACGGACGACCAGATCCCCGGCGTCCACGGCGAACCACCCGTCACCGGCGGCGAGCACGAGGACGTCCGCCTGCCCGCCGCCGAGGACGGGCGGAGCCGTCCCGTCGAGCCGGTAGCCGCCGTCGACGGGGGTGGCGGTGAGCGTGCCCGCGCCGAGCGCCACGGCCCCGATGCGGGCGCCCGCCGCCAGCGCCGCGACGAGCGGCTCCTGTCCGCCGCGCCGCAGCACCTCCGAGGCGAGCACGCTCGGCAGGTACGGGCCCGGCAGCGCGGCGCGGCCCGTGGCCTCCAGCACGACGGCGAGGTCGAGCAGCGCGCCTCCCCCGCCCCCGCACTCCTCGGGCAGGTGAAGCCCGAGCAGGCCCTGCTCGGCCGCCCCGTCCCAGTACGCGGGCCGCCGTTCCGCCGCCCCGCCGGTCACAGCCCCGTCGAGCACCTTCCGCACGGCCTCGGGCGGCACCGCCCGCGCGAGCCAGCGGCGTACGGAGTCCGCCAGGTCGCGATGCTCTTGCGTGATTCCGATACCCATGCGCGGCAGACTAGAACACGTTCCAATCTGACGGAAGGTCAGAAACGGACGGAAGAATCGATACGGCTACGTCCGTTCGAGTGGCAGGGACATCACGGGCCATCTACGTGGGCAACGGACAGAAGGCACCAAAACCTGCCAAGCAATGTCAGCGCCAACGTCAACGAATGGAACTTCATGCGACTCCGCAGCACCCTGGCCGCCACTGTCGGCGCCTTCGCACTCGTACTGACGCTGCCCACCTCCGCCAACGCGGCCGACGGCATCTTCACGTACCAGTACGCCGACCAGTCCGGCGTGCTGACCAACCCTCCGAGCGGGGAGTGCATCACGCTCCCGGAGGTGGCCGACGAGCAGGTCCTGCCGGCCCATACGCCGGGCAACGCGACGGACGCGGTCGCCACCGTCTACGCGGGCTCGGAGTGCACGGGCCCGCAGTTCGACCTCCGCGCCCACACCGGCCACGGCTCCGACCGCCTCAAGGTGCGCTCGGTCGTCTTCCACTGAGCACAGCGACTTCCGCCCCGGTCCCCGCGCTGTGCGCCTGCGCGGGGACCGGGGCGGAGCTGTACGGCGACGATCCTCAGAGACCGCCCTCGGCGGCGGCCGTGACGAATGCCGCGAAGACGGCGGGAGCGACGGCGAAGGCGGGGCCTTCGGGGTTCTTGGAGTCGCGGACGGCGACACGGCAGGGCTGAGCGGCGACCTCGACGCAGTGGCCGCCGGTATCACCGCTGTACGACGACGCGCGCCAGGCGGTGGCGCCGAGGGGGGCGCACTCGATGCACTCGCCGCCGGAGCTGCCGCTGTAGGACGACTTACGCCACTGCGCGCCCGTCAGGTCCCGGCTGCTGCCCATAACGTTCCTCCATTACACGAGCGATCAGTGCCGCTGAGTCCTCCGGGGAGAGGGCTGCGGCCTGCAAGCGAGCGTATCCGAGTGAACGCTCCCTGATCACTTGCGGGTTGGCGGTCATGTGGCCCGAGTCGTAGCTCTCGGCGTAGAGGAGATCAGGGTCGTCATCGAAGCGCAGGAGAGTGAACGATCCCATCATCCCCGCATGTTGGCCCGTCGAGAAGGGCAGCACCTGAATCTGGACCCATTGCCGGTCGCTGAAGCGCAACAAGTGCGCAAGTTGGTTCCGCATGACCTCGCGGCCACCGATCTCCAGGCACAGAACCGACTCGTCCAGCACCACCCACAGAACCGGCGGTTGCACTCGCTCCAGGATGCGCTGCCGCTCCATTCGGGCCGCCACCATCCGGTCCAGCTTGCTGGAGTAGTCGACGCCCAGGATCGCCGTTGCGTACTCCTTCGTCTGAAGCAGTCCGTGCACCACCTGCGCCTGGTACGAGGAGATGTACGCCGCCCCGCGCCTCCATCTCCGCGTACGCCTGGAACCAGTGCGGCAGCTGGCTGCGCAGTACCAGGCCCACCAGCCGCGAGAACGTCCCGCCCGTCCCGAGCGCCGCGTCCATCCGCTCCGAGAAGTCGCGGGTCGGCACCTTCCGCGCCGTTTCGACCTGGCCGATCAGCGAGCCCGTACAGAAGACGATGTCGCCGAGCTGTCCCTGCTTGAGCCCGGCCGCCTCTCGCAGGCGGCGCAGTTCGGAGCCGTAGTAGTCCAGCGGCGACGCGCTGGGATCGAGGTCGCGGATGTTGACCATGCGGCGGCCACCCCCAAGTTCACGCCGTGCGGCGTTCGTTTCGGTCGGTAGCCGAGCGTAATCGCGCCACCGCACTCTGGTGACATGAATCACGCAACTGACCACTCACCAGCGCACCTTGCCACCGGCTACCGCATGGGCTTCACCGTCGGTGAGCATTCGGCACGGCACCTGCGGCGCATCGTGCGGACGTTTCTGGCCCGCTGGGACATGGCGGAGCTGACCGACGCGGCCGAACTGGCCCTCACGGAGCTCGTCGCCAACGTCGTACGGCACGTGCCGGGCCGGCACTGCACGCTCCTCATCCTGCGCCGGCCGGGCGGACTGCGGGTGGAGGTCGCGGACCGGTGCCCCGGCCCGGCCCGTACGAGAGACGGCGAAGGGGGTGAGCTCGCCGAGGGCGGGCGTGGGCTGCTGCTGGTGGAGGCCGTGACCGACCGCTGGGGCACGGTGCCGGCGCCGGGGGGCAAGACGGTCTGGTTCGAGTGCGATGCGAAGCCCTGTTCAGGCCCGCCTACGATGTGACCGCCCAGTACACGCCGTCCGTACGACCGGAGGACCCCATGGCCGCCGCCGCGCCCAAGCCCGAGACGCTCGCCGCCTTCGAGGCCGCCAAGGGCTTCATGCCGGTACGCGAGGGCCTCGCCCTGTACGCCGCCGCCGTCGAGGCCGGGGCGCTCGGGCTGCCGCTGGTGGAGATCGGCACGTACTGCGGGCGGTCCACGATCCTGCTCGCCGACGCCGCCCGCGAGGCCGGCACGGTCGCCGTGACCGTCGACCACCACCGGGGAAGCGAGGAGCAGCAGCCCGGCTGGGAGTACCACGACCCGACGGTCGTGGACCCGGAGGTCGGCCTGATGGACACCCTCCCGACCTTCCGTCGCACGCTGCACAAGGCGGGGCTCGAAGAGCACGTGATCGCGGTCGTCGGGCGGTCGCCGCAGGTCGCGGCCGTATGGGGCGGCAAGGTCGGCCTGGTCTTCATCGACGGCGGCCACACCGACGAGCACGCGGGCGGCGACTACGAGGGCTGGGCGCCGCACGTGGCCATCGGCGGGCTGCTCGTGATCCACGACGTCTTCCCGGACCCGGCCGACGGCGGCCAGGCCCCGTACCGCGTGCACCAGCGCGCGCTCGCGTCCGGCGCCTTCACCGAGATCTCGGTCACCGACTCGCTGCGCGTCCTGCGCCGCATTGCCGCGGGTATCTGACCGGCCCGGATAGCATCGGCCGGGTGTCGTACGACAGCCAGCCCCCCGCTCCCCCCGCCCCTTCCCGCCGCCCCGGCCGCCGGAACCTCACCGTCGCGGTCGCCGCGCTCGTACCGACCGCCCTGGCGGGCTGGCTCGTATGGCAGGCGACGAGCGGCCCCGGTGACAGCGACGCGCCGAAGGTGCGTCCGCAGCCGGGGCAGAGCCAGAGCCGGTCCGCTTCGTCGCCCGCCGACGCGAAGCCGTCGGCCACCACGCAGCCACCGGCGGCGACCCCTTCCCCGACCGGGAAGGACGGGAAGCCGGCCGGCACCGGACCGCTCGCCGGCAAGGTCGTGGTGGTCGACCCCGGCCACAACCCGGGCAATTTCCGTCATACACGCGAAATCAACAAACTGGTCGATGTCGGCACACACCGCAAGGAGTGCGACACCACCGGTACGTCCACCAACGGCGGCTACACCGAGGCGTCGTTCACCCTCGACGTCTCGCGCCGCCTGCGCACCCTCCTCGAAGAGCAGGGCGCGACGGTCAAGCTGGTGCAGAACGAGGACCGCCCGTACGGTCCGTGCGTGGACGAGCGGGCCCGTATCGGCAACGAGGCGAAGGCCGACGCCGTGGTCTCCGTGCACGCCGACGGCTCGGCGGTCGGCAACCGAGGCTTCCACGTGATCCTGCCCGCCCTGGTGAAGGGCGGCTCCGCGGACACGACGAAAATCGTCGCCCCCTCGCGCGATCTGGGGACGCGCATCGCGGGCAAGTTCGTCCAGGCGACCGGAAGCGCTCCGTCCAACTACGTAGGGGACGGGACGGGATTGGACGTACGCAAGGACCTCGGCGGGCTCAATCTGTCGACCGTGCCCAAGGTGTTCGTCGAATGCGGCAATATGCGTGACCCGAAGGACGCGGCTCTGCTGACGGACGGGAGCTGGCGCCAGAAGGCGGCGCAGGGCATCTCCGACGGCATCGGAAGTTACCTCAAGGGGTAGGTCCGATACCCGGGGGCCGACCTCCCGGAGGGGACGATACATTCATCCGTACGATGGGGAGCTGCCCCCGAGCTTCACACTGTGCCGCCCCGACGAGTCGACCCACTAAGGACCTTCAAAGTGAACATCCGCTCCCTCACTCGAGGCGACGGCGTGGTGATCGGAGCAGCGGTGGTGCTGTTCATCGCCTCGTTCCTCGATTTCAAGTCGTACGAGAAGCCGGCTTGCTCGGGCAACTTCTGCCCTCCGGCCGTCGGCTCCTTCAACGCCTGGGACAGCCTGGGCCTCCTGATGAGCATCTACCTCGCGGGCGTCATCGCGGCGGCGCTCATCGTGGTGTCCCGCTCCCTGCCGCAGCAGCGCAAGATCGCCGGCATCGACCTCGGACAGTTCGGCGTCGCGTTCGCCGTCTTCGCGGCGTGGACCGCGTTCTGGACGATCGTCGACGGCAGCGACTCGGGCCCCGGCCAGATCCTCGGCCTGCTGGCGGTGCTGATCCTCGCCGCCGGCGCCGTCGCCGCCCCGCTCGTCCCCGCGCTCAAGGCCCCGCTCATGGGCGCCCCGAAGCCGCAGGTCGCGCAGCCGTACGGCGGGCAGCCCGGTCAGCCGGGCCCCGGTGGCTATGGCTACCCCGGCGCCCAGCAGCAGCCGTACGGCGGCCAGCCGGGCCAGGGTCAGCAGCAGCCGTACGGCGCGCAGCCCCAGCAGGGCCAGCCGCAGGCGGCGCAGCAGGCTCCGGCGCAGGCGCAGCAGGCCGGTGCGCCCGCTGCCGCCGCCGGGGACTTCGCGCCGTTCTGGTTCGCGGTTCCGGTCGCCCGTCCGCTGTACGCCGAGGACGGTTCGCCGACGCCGATCGCCGAACTCGCGCCCGGCACCTGGTACCTGGCGGTGGAGCAGCGCGGTTCCGGTCTGGTCGCCCAGACGCAGGACGGCCGCCGCGGCGTCCTGCCGGACACGACCGGCATCCAGCGCGGCTGACGCCCCGCGACGCGACTCCGACGGCCCCTCGCCCCTTCCGGGCGGGGGGCCGTTGTCGTACAGTCGACCGGGCACGGAACTGACGTAGCGTCAGGTACTCGACAGCCGTCGCTCCGGAGGGATTCAGGGATGCGCCTCGGACTCGCTCTCGGCTACTGGGGCCGCGGCCCGGACCCCGGCCATCTCCCCCTGGCCCAGGAGGCGGAGCGCCTCGGATACGACTCGGTGTGGACCGCCGAGGCGTGGGGCTCCGACGCCTTCACGCCGCTCACCTGGCTCGCGGCGCACACCTCCCGCATCCGGCTGGGCACCGCCGTCGCGCAGATGGCCGCCCGTACGCCCACCGCCACGGCCATGCACGCCCTGACCCTCGACCACCTGTCCGGCGGCCGGATGATGCTCGGGCTCGGTCTTTCCGGTCCGCAGGTCGTCGAGGGCTGGTACGGGCGCGCCTTCCCCGCCAGTCCGCTCACGGCGACGCGCGAGTACGTCGACACCATCCGCCAAGTGCTGGCCCGCGAGGCGCCGGTGGAGGTGGACGGGCGCTTCCATCCCCTTCCGTACCGGGGTGCGGACGCCGTCGGCATCGGCAAGGCACTCAAGCCCATCACGCATCCGCTCCGGTCCACCCTCCCGGTCCTGCTGGGCGCGGAGGGCCCGAGGAACATCGCCCAGACGACCCGTATCGCCGACGGCTGGCTGCCGCTCTACTGGTCGCCGATGCGCACCGGCGTGTACGCACGGTCGCTGGCCGGGCTTCCCCCCGGCTTCATGGTGGCGCCGATGGCTCGGGCGAAGGTCTGCGACGACGTGGCCGAGGGCCTGCTGCCGGTCAAGGCGATGCTGGGCTTCTACATCGGCGGAATGGGCCACGCGGCCCGCAACTTCCACGCGGACCTGATGGCCCGCATGGGCTTCGAGGAGGAGGCCCGCCGGGTGCAGGAGCTTTTCCTCGCCGGACGCAAGGAGGAGGCGGTGCTGGCCGTGCCCGACGCGTTCGCCGACGAGATCTCCCTCGTGGGCCCGCGTGAGCGGATCGCGGAGCGCCTGGAGCTGTGGCGCGCGGGGCCGGTGACCGACCTGCTGGTGACGGCCCCGGACCCGCGCACCCTGCGGGTGCTGGCGGAGCTGAACGGCTGACGGCCGGTGCTCTCACTCACCCCGCGCCGCTCAACAGCCCGCTTTCAGCCGAACGTCGCCCGCTCCAGCCAGAAGTCCAGCAGTGCCGCGTCGCCCAGCACCTCCACCCGGTCGCTGCCGGGCGGCAGGCGGCGGTAGAAGACCTGGAGCACGTCGGTGAGCGGGCCGCGCAGGGCGACCGTTGCCTTCTCGTGCGCCCGGCGCCAGGTGAAGCCGTCCTCGCCGAACTCGATCAGCCACTCCGCGCCGGGCACGTCCGTCGCGTGGAGGTGCAGGGAGCGGCCGGCGCCGCGCAGTTCGTTCGCCTGCTCGTCGGCCCCCGTGGACTGCGACCACGCGACGAGCTCCAGCCACTCGTCGATGGTGTCCGCCGCGATGCCGGGGTCGAGTTCGAAGACGATGCCGGCGGCGATCGCCGCGTCGGCGCGGTGCACCACCGTGTCGTGGGTCTGGCGGCGCGCCCAGAACGCCGCCCTGTTGTCCCCGTTCCAGGTCCACACCTTGGCGTCCGGGCCGGCCGCGCGCAGGGTGTCGGCCGTCTTCTGCGCGCCCTCCTCCAGCCACGCGTCCAGAGCGGCCGGTTCGGCGTCGCCGGGGCCGGTGTGTCCGGGCACCATGTCCTCGGGCACGTCCTGCGAGGACTTCGTCCGTACGATCGTCTCGACCCAGCGGTGCGCGCCGCCGACGTGCCGCGCGAGGTGGCCGAGAGTCCATCCGGGGCAGGTCGACACCTTCGTGCTCAGGTCCGCGCCGACGAGCACGGCCCGCAGCAGGTCGGTCTGGCGGACGATTTCTTCGCAGTAGCGGGTGTGATCCAGGTCGTTCATGCGGGCACTCTAGTGAACCCGCGAGCGGAACGGCCCCGTTTCACCGGGCGTAAAACGGCAACACGTTCGACATGTCCCCCCGTCATCGCAGTGGAAGCAACCAGGCAGCGACGATCATCATCGTCATCGCCGACATCATGGCCGTGATACTCGGTCTGTGGATCCTGATGTACCTGCTGGACGCCAACCGCGCGAACGACCTGGTGAACTTCGTCCAGGACGCCGCCCGCTGGCTCGCCGGCTGGTCTCACGACCTGTTCACCTTCGACGAGGCGTGGGCGCGCGTCGTCGCCGGCTACGGACTGGCGGCGATCGTGTACCTCTTCGTCGGTCACGCCCTGGCCAACGTCCTGCGCCGCCACTGAGCCCGCCGGCCCCGGGGCGGGGCCGGCGGCCGGGCGGTCAGCAGCAGTCCGGGTCCAGTCCGAGCGGCAGCCGTTCGCCGCTGAAGACCGCGGTGGTCGCCTCGTCGCCTCCGAGGGCGGCCACCGCAAGCAGCAGGGAACCCGCCGTCCAGGTGGTGAGTTCCTCGGGCCACACGGCCCGGTTGCCCTCGAAGACGTACCCGGTCCAGTACATGCCGCCCGGTGCGCGCAGGTGCTGGATGGACTGGAGGATCTCCAGCGCCCGGTCCGACTCCCCCATGACCCACAGGGCGAGGGCGAGCTCACAGCTCTCGCCGCCGGTCACCCAGGGGTTCGGGAGTATGCAGCGCACGCCGCGGCCGGGGACGACGAAGCTGTCCCAGTCGGCCTCGATGCGGGCCTTGGCCTCCGGGCCGGTGATCGCGCCCGCGAGGATCGGGTAGTACCAGTCCATCGAGTAGCGGCTCTTGTCGAGGAACCGCTCGGGGTGGCGCTGGATGGCGTGCCGCAGCGCGCCGACCGCCAGCTCCCAGTCAGGCTGCGGCTCCTCGCGCTGCTCGGCGACGGCGAGGGCGCAGCGCAGCGCCTGATGGATGGAGGAACTGCCGGTCAGCAGGGCGTCGTTGACGGGCGTGCCGTCGTCCTCCCGCTTCCAGCCGATCTGGCCGCCGGGCTGCTGGAGCGCGAGTACGAACTCCGTCGCCGCGTAGACGGCGGGCCACATGCGGTCGATGAACGCGTCGTCGCCAGTGGCGAGGTAGTGGTGCCAGACACCGACGGCGATGTACGCGCAGAAGTTCGTCTCGCGGCCGCGGTCGGTGACGCGCTCGGCGTCCCCGTCGTCGTACGCCGCGTACCAGGAGCCGTCCGCGTTCTGGTGCCGGGCCAGCCACTCGTAGGCGCGGGCGGCGGCGTCGTGCTCGCCCGCCGCGTCGAGCGCCATGGCGGCCTCGGTGTGGTCCCACGGGTCGAGGTGGTGGCCCCGGAACCACGGGATGGCGCCGTCCTCGCGCTGTGCGGCGAGGATGCCGGCCACGGTCTCGGCGGCCTCCTCGGAGGTGAGGACGCCAGGCAGGACGAGGTGTTCCGTACGCTCGGGAATGGTCACTTCGCGTCCGCCGCGACCGACGTGGCCGGCAGGTGGGGCTTGGTCGCGTACGCCACGAAGCTCTTGCCCACCAGGGGGTTCAGCGCCTGCTCGGCGAGGCGCGTGGCGAGGGGTTTCTTCATGATGTCCCAGACCAGCAGCTTGTGGTACGCGCGGACCGGCAGCGCCTTGTCGTTGTCCACACCGAACGCGCACTTGAGCCACCAGTACGGCGAGTGCAGCGCGTGGGCGTGGTGCGTGCCGTACGGCTTGAGGCCCGCTTCGCGCATCCTGCCGAGCAGCTCGTCGGCCTTGTAGATGCGGATGTGGCCACCCTCGACCTCGTGGTACGCGTCGCTGAGCGCCCAGCAGATCTTCTCCGGCCCGTAGCGCGGCACGGTGACAGCGATGCGCCCGCCCGGCTTCAGCACGCGGACCATCTCGGCGAGCACGCCCTTGTCGTCGGGGATGTGCTCCATGACCTCGGAGATGATCACGACGTCGAACGAGGCGTCGGGGAAGGGGAGGTTGAGCGCGTCGCCCTCCATGGCGGTGGCGGTGGCGCCCGCCGGGGCCTCGCCGGCCTCCTTCATGGCGGCGAACCACTTGGCGACCTCGCGGATCTCCTCGCCGTTCTGGTCGAGGGCCACCACCTGGGCGCCGCGCCGGTAGCACTCGAAGGCGTGCCGGCCCGCGCCGCAGCCCAGGTCGAGCACGCGATCGCCCGGGGCGAGCGGGAAGCGGGAGAAGTCCACGGTCAGCACGGGGTCTGCCCTTCCGGATGGGGGTGGTTACGGCGCCGGGTCACCGGGCACGCATGGCGGGGGCCGCGGGGCGGCGGGGGTCTGCGGGCACCGCGCGGTCGGCGGCGCCTGCTTCAGCGGGGTCTCACCGGGCTCCCCCGCGCACCGCGCTGTGCGCCGTGCTGTGGGCGAGCCGCTCGCGGTAGAGCTCGGCGGTGCCCTGGGCGGCCCTGGCCCAGGTGAACTTGTCCAGTACCCGCTCGCGTCCGGCCGCGCCGAGGCGCCGGCGCAGCGCGGGGTCGCTCAGGAGCCGGCCGAGCGCGGCGGCCAGCGCGCCCGCGTCGCCGGGCGGCACGGCCAGGCACGTCTCGCCGTCCGCCCCCGTGACCTCGGGGATCGCGCCGCCGGTGGTGGCGACGAGCGGGGTACCGGTGGCCATGGCTTCGGCGGCGGGCAGCGAGAAGCCCTCGTACAGGGAGGGGACGCAGGAGACCTGGGCGCTGCGTACGAGGTCGACGAGCTCCTGGTCGCTGATGCCCTTGACGAACTCGACGGTGCCCCCGAGCCCGTACCGCTCGATGGCCTGGGCGACCGGCCCCTCCTCGGCGCGCTTGCCGACGACGACGAGGTGGGCGTCGGGCTGCTCGGTGCGGAGTTTGGCGAGGGCCTCGACGAGGTGGACGAGGCCCTTGAGCGGTACGTCGGCGCTGGAGGTCGTCACGATGCGGCCGGGGATCTCCGCGACGGACGGGTCGGGCGACCAGAGGCCGGTGTCCGCGCCGATGTGCACGACGCGGATCCGGTCGCGGCGTACGCCGAGGTGTTCGACTATCTCCTCCTGCGAGGAGCCCGAGACGGTGAGCACGGAGGGCAGGCGGCGGGCGACGCGCTTCTGCATCCGTGTGAAGCCGTACCAGCGGCGCACGGAGGCGCGCTTGAGGCGGCTGGTCGCGGCATCGAGGTCGAGCCGCCGGTCGACGGTGATGGGGTGATGGATGGTGGTGACCAGGGGGGCGCCGAGGTCGCCGAGCAGTCCGTAACCGAGCGTCTGGTTGTCGTGGATGACGTCGAACGCGCCCCGGCGGGCGCTCAGGTGGCGCCTGGCGCGCAGCGAGAAGGTGAGGGGCTCGGGGAAGCCGCCGGTCCACATCGTCGCGACTTCGAGGGCGTCGATCCAGTCGCGGTACTCGTCGCGCTTCGGCGTCCGGAAGGGGTCGGGGCTGCGGTACAGGTCGAGGCTGGCCAGCTCGGTCAGCGGTACGCCCTCGTCGAGTACGGGATAGGGCTGGGAGCCGAGGACTTCGACGCTGTGGCCGAGACGGGCGAGCTCGCGGGAGAGGTGGCGTACGTAGACGCCCTGGCCCCCGCAGAAGGGGTTGCCCTTGTACGTCAGGAGCGCGATGCGCAGCGGACGGTCGCCCTGGACCGGGTCCCCCGTGTGGGGGCCCGCCTCTATGGCCTCAGCGGTCACTCTCGGCCCCCTTCTCGCTGCTCTTTCACCGGAGCGTAGCCGGGAGCGTAACCGCTGGCGCTAACCTAGAACAAGTTTCAGTATCGATCGGTCCACACACATCCGACGACGTCTGAATCTACCGGCAGGTAGCGCGACCGTGAGCGCCGGATCAGGTGATTCGCGCCACGACCGGCTCCCTGCCATGCTGTGCCACCCGGGGGTCCCGGTCCCCCACGCCCGGCGTACGGACAAATGCCATGGAATGGGACGCATGACAGCGGAAGTCAAGCCCTCGTCGCCGCCTCTGACGGAACGCCAGGAGGCGCGCCGCCGCCGCATCCTGCACGCCAGCGCCCAGCTCGCCAGCCGGGGCGGCTTCGACGCGGTGCAGATGCGCGAGGTGGCCGAGGCCGCCGGTGTCGCACTGGGCACGCTGTACCGCTACTTCCCGTCCAAGGTCCACCTGCTGGTCGCCACCATGCAGGACCAGCTCCACCACATGCACACCACACTGCGCAAGCGGCCCCCGGCGGGCGAGACCGCGGCCGAGCGCGTCGCCGAGACGCTGATGCGCGCCTTCCGGGCCCTCCAGCGGGAACCGCAGCTGGCGGACGCCATGGTGCGGGCGCTGACTTTCGCGGACCGCAGCGTCAGCCCGGAGGTGGACACGGTGTCGCGCCAGACGACGGCGATCATCCTGGACGCGATGGACCTGGCGGGAGCGCCGACCCCGGAGCAGCTTTCGGCGGTCAGGGTCATCGAGCACACCTGGCACTCGGCGCTGATCACGTGGCTTTCCGGGCGGGCGTCCATCGCGCAGGTGAAGATCGACATCGAGACGGTGTGCAGGCTGATCGACCTGACCGGCCCGGCGGATGCCACCGAGGGACCTTCCCGCCGGTAACAGGGGGCGCATACGCAACGGAAGTGCGCCCTGCGCGCCCCTCCCGCACCCGCCAATGGCCTGAATCCGCACCCGTGAGATCGGCCGTCCCGGGTACTAATGAGCGACGTGCCATGTCCATGCAGGGCTACGCAGGGTTTCTCCGGGGGAGCAGTCAGTGATCAACACGATCCGCGTTCTTCTCGTGCACGACATCTGTCTGGTGCGGTCGGGACTGGCCGCGTTACTGGAAAAGGAGCCCGACATCGAGATATCGACGAGCACCCCGGCGGGAGCGGTGCACAGCGCGCGGTCGTTACCGCCGCAGGTCTGCGTGGTCGACGCGGAGGGGCCCGGATCACCGGGTCTGGTGGCCGCCGCGGAAGTGTCGGGCGCCTGCGGCGCGTACCCGGGCTGCGCGCTGCTCGTCCTGGTCCCCGCGGGCAAACCCGGGCTCCTGCGGCGCGCGTACGAGACCGACGCCCAGGGCTACGTCAACAAGGACGCCACGACCGAGCGGCTCCTCCAAGGGGTACGGCGGGTCGCGGCGGGGGAACGCTTCGTCGACGACTCGCTCGCGCACGCGTTCCTGGACGCGGCCCGCAGCCCGCTGACCCAGCGTGAGTTGAGCGTGCTGTCACTCGCCGCCGAGGGGGCGGACGTCACCGAGATCGCCCACAGCCTGCACCTGACCAACGGAACGGTGCGCAACTACATGGCCGCGATCACCCGCAAGACGGGCGCCCGCAATCGTGTGGACGCCATTCGCATCTCGCAGGGCGCCGGCTGGCTCTGACCAGCCGCCGGCCAGGTCCCGGTAGAGCGCGGAGCACCGGATCAGTTCGTCATGACTGCCGCTCACGGCGTGCGTACCGTCCATCACCAGGACACGGTCCGCGCGCCGGGCCGAGCTGATCCGGTGGGCAACGACGATCAGCGTGGTGTCCGGGCGCCGGGCGAAGGCGCGCTCGGCGCGGGCCTCGGCCGCCGGATCGAGGTGGCAGGTCGCCTCGTCGAGCATGACGACGGGCACGGGCGCGAGGTGCGCGCGGGCCAGTGCCATCAACTGCCGCTCCCCTGCCGAGAGTTCGCGCGGCGCCACCGTGGCGTCCGGGCCGCCCAGCCGCAGCAGCAGTTCGTACGCCCCGACCGCGCGGGCGGAGGCGAGCACGGCGGAGTCGGGCGGCGGGTCCGGGCACAGATAGGTGAGGTTGTCGCGCAGCGTCCCGGAGAAGACGTACGCCTCCTGCGGCACCAGCACCCGCCGGTGCACCGCGCCGCGCACCGGCCCGCCGCAGAGCAGCACCTCCCCCCGGCCGGGCACCAGCAGGCCCGCGACCAGGGCGGTCAGGGTGGACTTGCCGATACCGCTGGGCCCGACGACCGTGAGGTGACCGCCGGCCGGAACGGTGAGGTCGAGCTCCCGGAACACCGGCTCGGCGTGCGGACCGTAGGCGAAGGTCACCCCCCGAAGCTCCACGGCGGCCGGGCGGGGCGGGTTCTCCTCCCGTCCCGTACCGGTGCCGGAAGGCGCCGGGCCACGCGCGCCCGGCTCGCCCTCGGGCGGCCTGGCGGCGGGTGTCCCCCCAGACGGCCGTCCCGTCAGGCGGCGCAGTACCACCGTCAGGCGGGAGCCCGCCGTGCCCAGGGCCTGCATCAGGCTCTGGAGCGCGGGCAGCAGGGCGTACATCAGGTACGTGAGAGCCCCCACCAGGTCGCCGGGCGTCACCCCTCGGCGCAGCAGCCAGGGCGCCGCCACCAGCAGCAGCACCACCGGCAGCCGGCCGGCCACCGCCACCGCGAGCACCCGCAGCACCCCCCAGCGCGCGAGCGTGCGCGCGGCGCGGAACTCGGCGTCGAACCGGGTGTCCGCCTCGGTGGCGGTCCGGGCCTCCGCGCCGGCTGCCGCGATGTCCCGCAGCCCGGCGGCGGTCGCGTCCAGTACCTCCGCGACCTCCTCGTCGGCGGCCAGGAACGTCTCCTGACGGCGGGCCATCGGGCGCAGGGTCACGAGGAACAGCCCGAGGCCGAGGACCAGCGGCGGCACCACGACCAGCAGCAGCGCGGGCGCCAGTGAGGCGAGCCCGGCCAGCGCACCGGCGGCCGTGAAGACGAACGACCGGGAGACCATGACCAGACCGGCGAAGGTGTCCCTGGCGATCTCCACCTGGTGGGTGAGCCGGGACACCGCCCCATGGTCGGCGCTCTCCAGAGCGTGGTCGACGACGCGGCGCACGAGGCCGTCGCGCAGCGGCTCCACCAGCTCGGACACCGCCCGGAACACCCGCCCGGTGCCGTACGCCCCGGCCGCGACGGCCACGGCCGCCGCCGCCAGCCAGCCCAGCCCCACGGACGTGCGGCCGGCCAGGAATCCGTGGTCGAGGGCGCGGGCGACGGCGTACCCGAAGAGGAAGGTCTGCGCGGCTTCGAGCAGCGACCAGCCTCCCAGCCGGGCCAGCACGGGCCGCCGCCGGCTCAGGAAGCGCAGGCCCTCGGTGCGCAGGCGGGGCGTTTCTGGCGTCATGACCTGCCTCGGTCCTCTGGTGTGTCGTCGGTGCCTGTGAACACCGCGCGGTAGTCCTCCCATTGCTCCCACAGCCGCGCGTGCGGCCCCACCGCGCGGATGCGGCCTTCGTGCAGCCACGCGACCCGGTCGGCGCGGGCGGCCGTCGAGGCCCGGTGCGCGATGATCAGGCGGGTACGGACACCGGCCTGCCGGGTGAGGGCCTCCGCGACCCGCAGCTCGGTGACCGTATCGAGGCTGGAGGTCGCGTCGTCCAGGATCAGCAGCCGGCCGGGGTGGGCGAAGGCCCGGGCCAGGCCGAGCCGCTGGGCCTCGCCGCCGGACAGCGGGGCCTCGGCGCAGGGGGTGTCGTAGCCGTGCGGAAGGCGGCGTACGAAGTCGTCGGCGCGGGCGGTACGGGCCGCCTCCCGCACGGTCGCGGCGTCCGGTTCACCGGGGCCGAAGGCGATCGTGCCGCCGATCGTGGCGCCCAGCAGCGCCGGCCGCTCGAACGCCTGGCCCACCGCGCGGCGCAGCACGTCGCGCGGCAGCTCGCGCAGCGGTACCCCGTCGAGCGTGACCGTACCCGCGTCGGGGTCGGCGAGGCGGCCCGCGACCGCGGCGACGGTGGACTTGCCGGAGCCCGAGCGGCCCACCAGGGCGAGCGAGGTGCCGCCCGGGACGGTGAGGTCGAGCCGGTCCAGGATCGTGCGCCCGCCGTGGGCGACCGTGACGCCGCGCAGCTCCAGCGTCCCGTCGCCGGGCGCGAGTTCCGCGTCGCCGTGCGCGGTGGCCGGTACGGCGAGCAGTCCGGCGAGGCGGCGGGCCGCGCCCCGGCTGCGCACCAGCCCGTTGAGCCGGCCGACCAGCATCCCGATGCCGGTGGCGAGCGCGGCGTACCGGGCGGCGGCGAGCAGTCCGCCCACCGAGAGCTCGCCCGCCGCAAGGCGTGTTCCGGCCACTGTCAGTACGGCGATCTGGAGCAGCGGCACGAGCACGGCGGCCTGGGCGGTGGAACGGCCCTGGACCCGCCACATCCGGTAGCCCTGGGCGCTGAGGGCCGCGAGTGGTTCCAGGACGCGGGCCCGTTCGCGGCGGGCCGTACCGGCTGCCGCGATCGTGCGGGCGCCGCCCACCGCCTCGACGAGACGTGCGGCGATCTCGCCCTGGCTTTCCTGGTAGCGCGCGACGCTGTCGCCCGACGCGCGGACGAAGGCTTTCAGCAGCAGGGCGAGCAGGGGCATGCCGACGAGGAACGCTCCGGCCGTCCACAGATCGACGAGCGCGAGCGCGACGAACCCGCCGACAGGTGTCACCACGGCGGCCAGCGTGCCCGCGAGCGTGGCGGGGGCGCCTCCGGCGTGGGCGGCGTTGCCGACCAGGCGGGCCACGACGTCCCCGGGCGGGACCCGGTCGGTGCAGCGCGGCCCGGCGGCCAGGACGTGCCCGAGCAGGCGGCGCCGGAACCAGACGGTGGAGCGGGCGTTGGTGGTGCCGGTCAGCACTCCGTCGAGGGCGTCGACCACGACGAGCAGGCAGGTCAGGGCCGCGCAGGCGGTGAGCCAGGCGGTCGCGGGACGCCCGGAGAGCAGCAGGTCCAGCGTGCGGCCGAGCACGGCGGGCAGCGCCAGGCCGGTCAGGGCGCCCGTGGTGCTGAGGAGCAGGATCGCCGTACCGGGGAGCGCGCAGTGCCGGACGGAGCCGAGCAGCAGCCGGTCGGCGGCGCGGAGTTGGTCCAGCTCCGGTGCCATGCGCCTTCGCCCTTTCCTCGGTGCGGGCAGATCGGCGGCCCCGGGAGGCGAGCAGTGCCTCCCGGGGCCGCGTCTCTGTCAGAGTTCCGCAGAGATCTCTCTCGACGTCACAGACACAGCAGGAAGCTGTTGGAGCTGTGCTTGTCGCACGCCAGCAGGCTCAGGCTGCTCTGGTCTCCGCCGTCGGTCTCGGGGGTGTCCAGGCTCTGAAGGTCGAGAAGTGCCATGGTGGTTCCCTTCGGTTGTCCGTTCCCGTGGGGACGGGTTCTTTTGGGCGGAACGGCTCCGGGTCGGAGCCGTACCGGTTCTAGGGCCGCCGGAGCGGCGGGAGGAAGGGCAGGTGCGCGCCGGTGCCGCGCGCCGCTGCCAGCGCGAGGAGCACGCCGGCGCCGCCGGTGCCCAGGTCCATGGAGAGGCGCATCATCTGGTCGCCGGGGAAGGCCAGGTGCCCTTCGTACGGCAGGGCGTACCAGCCGAGTCCGTCGAGCTGCGCCGCGAGGTGGGCGGGGCGCGCCTGCGGCGCGGTCGTCCTCGCCAGGTAGAGGGCCATGCCGGCGCGTCCGTTGAACAGCCCCGGCTGGGCGTAGTACCGCGACCTGGCCGCCCGTACGATGCCGTCCCGCGCCGCTTCGAACTCCTCGTCCTCGCGGTGCGCCAGGAAGTCGTCGAGGACCATGCCGATGCCGACGGACCCGGCCCCGAGGTACGGCATGGTGCGCGTCCCCTCGTCGACGAGCAGGGTGCCGGTGCTGTTGCGCACACAGCGCGCGAGGTCGGCGCGCAGGGCGTCGGCGGCCAGGTCGAGGAGCTGCGGCGCGCCGGTGTCCTCGTACAGCCGCAGGAAGAGGAGCGCGGGGCCGGTGGCGCCGTGCAGCAGGCCGGCTCGCTTGCCGGTGCCGGCGGAGCCGCTGCCGGGCCGCCGCTGGTCGGCGAGGATCTGCGCGGCTTCCAGGGCCCGCTGCCGCAGGGACGTTTCCCCGGAGGTACGGGACAGCTCCGCCAGGACGAGGCCGACGCCGGCGAGGCCGCCGTACAGGCCGGGAACGAGACGCTGCCACTTCTCGTCGAGCACCCGCTGCACCAGCTCCAGCGCGCGTTCGCGGTGGCCGAGCCCGTCGAGCACGTGGGCCACGCCCGTCAGTCCGTCGTAGAGGCCGAGCGGGGTACCGAGCGGCGGTGGCGCGGTGTGCCGCAGCAGCCACTCCTCCCCCTCCTCGTACCGGCCGGCGCCGGCCTGGCCGAGCGCGTGGAGGACCCCGGCGGCGCCGTGCGCGATCCCGAGACCGCCGCCGTCGGCGAACTGGGCGATGTCGCCGGGGAAGATCCTGTCGTCGCGGGCCGGCGTGGCGGAGGCCAGGATGCCGGCGGCGACCGAGTCGCGGCCGCCGGGCCAGTCGGAGGGCTCCACGGGCACGTACGGCCGGTCGCTCGCGGCGTCCGTCCCGCAGATCACCGCCACCGCTTCGTCGAAGAACTCACGTGGTACGTCCGGGAACTGGGCCGCGGCGACGTCCGCCAGATGGCGCGCCTTGTCCCGGTCGACGACCAGCAGGGTGGTCATCGGCAGGAACAGGGCCAGCCGCAGACAGGCCAGGGCGTACAGGTCGACGTCGAAGCCGGTGCGTTCGCGGGGCGCGATGAAGCCGGGGTGGGCGATGGCCTGGCGGTGGTTCTCCTCGACGCGCGCGGCGGCCTCGAAGTCCAGCAGGCGGACGGACTCCTCGTCCGGCCCGACAATGATGTTGAACATGTGCAGGTCGTTGAAGACGACGCCCCGGCCGTGCACGGCGGCGACCGCTTCCTCGACGGCGCGGTGGATCCGCAGCGCCCAGCGCGCGTAGTCCGCGACGGCGGCCGGGTCCGGCTCGGGTTCCAGCAGCGGGTGGCGCTGCGCGAAGAAGGAGTTGAGAGTGCGGCCGGGCAGGTGGTCCATCACCAGGAAGCGGTGGTCACCGAGCATGAACCAGTCACGGACCTCGGGGGCCACCCCCAGCCCGGAGAGCCGTTCCAGTGCGGCGCGTTCCCGCTCCAGGCGGGTGACGGCGTCGGCCCGGTCGGCGGCGAGTCCGGCATGCGGCCGCGCCTCCTTGAGGACCACCTTCTCGCCGCTGCGCAGGTCTTCGCCGAGGTACACCCCGCCGCCGTTGGAGAAGTGCAGGGCGCTTTCGATGCGGTACGGAAGGTCGTTGGTGGTCGTGGCGTTGCGGGCCGCGAGGTGCGGCTCCAGGAACGCGGGGAGCTCCACCCAGTCCGGCACGTGGAAGGCCGGCTCGCGCAGGTCGGGGACGAGGGTCCCTTCCGGGTTCTCGATCGCCGGGACGAGGGTGCCCGTGCCGTCGACGCAGTAGCGGTGCGCGAAGCCGCCGTAGCGGACGTACAGCGGGCCGTCGCCCCAGCGGAGGTCGGTGAGGATGTACGGCCCGGGCTCGCCGTCGAGCAGCTCGCCCAGCTCCCGGAGGATGACGTGCAGCTCGTTCTCGTCGGCCGGGTAGACGGTCACGAACTTGCCGCTGGAGCCGCGTCCGGCGTACTTGGAGTTGCGCAGGTGGAGCGGTTGCGGGCCCGGTACGAACTTGAACGGGACGGCTCGCGGCACGCAGTAGTCCCACACCTTCGCGGCGGTCTTCTCCGCGTTGTCCAGGCAGGCCGAGACGTGGATCTTCCAGCCCTGGGTGGGCCGGCCGGGGAGCGGCGCGCCCTTGTCGTCGACCGGGTTGATGTGCATCCAGTCGCCGGAGACGAACCTCCGCCAGCCGGGCGGCAGTTCGCGCTGGGCGGCCTCGAAGAGCGGCACGGACGAGGACGTCCCGGACCCGGACTCGGAACCTGAACCGGCTCCGGACCCGGAGAGACGGTCCGGGGTCTCGTAGAACTGTCTGTCGGCGAGGCAGAAGACCTCGTACCGGTTGTCCATGGGTCCCCCCTCGGCTGCGGTGACACCGAGATTTCCACGCCGCCGCGGGGGAGGAATAGTCACACCTGTCACGTCATGGCCGTGCGGTACTCATAGGTAAAGATCCGTTCGCCCCCGTTCGAGCGCGCAGGCCGCCGGGCGGCTCCGCCCGTCACTCCTCGGGCGGGAACACCACCTCCCCGCTGCCCGCCAGCGTGATCGCGATCGCCTCGACCGGGCAGCCCTCGGCGGCGGCGAGCACTCTCTCGTTCGCGTCGAGGTCGGGCTCCGCCGGGCGTGACTGGCGGGCGGTGTCCAGGGCGAAGGAGTCCGGCGCGTGGTTCACGCACATGCCGGAGCCGATGCACACGCCCCGGTCGACCTCGACGTGCCAGCGGTCCACCGTCACGCCTCCCCCAGGCCGTGGCCGGCCGGCAGATGGATCATCTTGTGCTCCAGGTACTCGCCGTACCCCTCGGGCCCGAACTCCCTGCCGAGTCCTGAGTTCTTGTAGCCGCCGAAGGGCCCGAGCATGTCGATGCTGAAGGTGTTCACGGAGTACGTACCGGTCCTGACCTGCCGCGCGATGTCGATCCCGTGCTCGGTGTCGGCGGTCCACACACTGCCGCTGAGCCCGTACTCCGAGTCGTTGGCGATCCGCACCGCGTCGCGTTCGTCGTCGTACGGCAGCAGGCAGATGACCGGCCCGAAGATTTCCTCACGGGCGATCCTCATCGTGTTGTCGACCCCGCCGAAGAGCGTCGGCTCGACGTACCAGCCCCGATCCGTACCGGCCGGGCGGCCGCCGCCCGCGAGGATCTTCGCACCCTCCTCCTGGCCGATCCTGATGTAGTCGAGGGAGCGCTGCTGCTGGCGTTTCGCGACGAGCGGGCCGACCTCGGTGGCCGGGTCGAGCGGGTCGCCGACCTTGAGCGCGCCGGCCGCGGCGGCGAACGCCTCGGCGAACTCGTCGTAGCGCGAGCGCGGGGCGAGGATGCGGGTCTGGGCCACGCACGCCTGGCCGTTGAGCATCCAGGCGAAGGGCGCGATGCCTTCGACGGCCGTCGTCAGGTCGGCGTCCGGCAGGATCAGGGCCGCCGACTTGCCGCCGAGTTCCAGCGTCACCCGGGTGAGGTTGCGCGCGGCGACCTCCATCACGCGCTTCCCGGCCGCGACCGAGCCGGTGAACGACACCTTGTCGACGCCGGGATGGCCGACCAGGTACTCACTGACCTCGCGGTCGGCCGGGATGATCGACAGGACGCCCTCGGGCAGCCCGGCGTCGGTGGCTATCTCCGCCAGGATGTACGCGTCGAGCGGAGTCTCCGGCGACACCTTGAGCACGGCCGTGCACCCGGAGAGCAGCGCGGGCGCCAGTTTGGCCGCCGCCGTGAACTGCGGGACGTTCCACGGCACGACGGCCGCGACCACCCCGGCCGGTTCGCGGCGTACGAGAAGCGATCCGAGCACACCGGTCCGCCGCTCCTCGTACGGGAAGTCGCGCGCGACGGCGATGGTGGCGTCCCACACCATCATCGCGGCCAGCGCCTGCATCATCACGCTCGCGGTGTACGGCGTCCCGTTCTCGGAGGTGATGCTGCGGGCGATCTCTTCGTGCCGTACGGCGATCGCGTCCTTGATCCGGGTGACCACGGCGATCCGCTCGTCGAGCGTCGTCCGGGGCCAGGGCCCTTCGTCGAACGCCTTGCGCGCCGCCGCCACCGCCCGGTCGACGTCGGCGCGGGACGCGTGCGGCACCCGGCCGATGACCTCTTCGGTGTGCGGCGAGACGACCTCGATGACCTCGCTCCCGAGCGGATCGGTCAACTGGCCGCCGATGTAAAGCTTCCGGTGCTCCACAAGCTCGGTCATGACTGTCTGCCTCCCAGGGCCGCGACTCTTGTCCGAGTTTCTGACGGTGCATCAGAACTGATACCAGTTCCGGTCCGGGGAGTCCATGACCCGGCACGGCGCGAACCCCCTTTGCAAAGAAGTCGACTTGGGCGACTATTGGAACGAGTTCTAGTCCGGGGCGGGGAACAGCTGAGGAATCGGGGACCCATGACGCAGGTGACCGGGCACGGCGGCGGCGTCTGGTCCCTCAGGGTCCCCATCCCGGACAACCCGCTCGGCCACACCCTGGTCCACCTGCTCGACACCGACGACGGGCCGGTCCTGATCGACACCGGCTGGGACGACCCGGCGTCCTGGGACACCCTGGTCACCGGCCTGGCCGCGCTCGGTACGTCCGTCACCGACATCCACGGCGTGGTGATCACCCACCACCACCCCGACCACCACGGCCTGTCCGGCCGGGTGCGCGAAGCGTCCGGCGCGTGGATCGCCATGCACGCCGCCGACGCGGAGGTCGTACGCCGCACCCGCGACGCGGAGCCCGGCGTATGGCTCGGCTACATCACCGCGAAGCTCACCGCCGCCGGCGCCCCCGACGGCCACCTCGCCCCGCTCCGCGCCGCCCTCGACTCCGGCCGCATGCGCACCCTGCCCGGCCTGCGGGCCGCCCTGCCCGACCGCGAGATCGTCCCCGGCGACCTGCTGCCCCTCACCGGCCGCCGTCTGCGCGCGGTCTGGACGCCGGGCCACACACCCGGCCACGTCTGCCTGCATCTGGCGGAGGCCCACCCGGCGGGCCTCCCCGGCAACGGCCGCCTCTTCTCCGGCGACCACCTGCTCCCCGGCATCACCCCGCACATCGGCCTGTACGAGGACCCGGACGACGCCACGGTCACCGACCCCCTGGGCGACTACCTGGACTCCCTGGAGCGCGTCGCCCGGCTCGCCCCGGCCGAGGTCCTCCCCGCCCACCAGCACGCGTTCACCGACGCTCCCGGCCGGGTACGGGAACTCCTCGGCCACCACGAGGACCGCCTCACCGGACTACGCGCGCTGCTCGCCACGCCCCTCACCCCCTGGCAGCTCGCCGAGCGCATGGAGTGGAACCGGCCCTGGGACGAGATCCCGTACGGGTCGAGGAACATCGCCGTCTCGGAGGCGGAGGCCCACCTGCGCCGCCTGGTGAAGCTGGGCCACGCGGAGGCGGTCCCGGGCGACGACCCGGTCACGTACGTCGCGGTGTGAAGGCGCGCAGGCAACGGCGGGGCGGGCCGCCCCGCCGGCGGCAGGCACGTGCCGGGCCCGGCACGAATCCCGCGATGCGTGGCAGATGTGCCACTCGTGGGCACGGCGCATCGGCGGAAAGCTGGTCCCCAT
The DNA here is from genome assembly GCF_001746415.1 of Streptomyces agglomeratus. Lineage (NCBI taxonomy): Bacteria > Bacillati > Actinomycetota > Actinomycetes > Kitasatosporales > Streptomycetaceae > Streptomyces > Streptomyces agglomeratus. Next base: position 5,517,648 of record NZ_MEHJ01000001.1, on the reverse strand, counting down.
GAGCGACGCACCGCGCGGCCGTACGGCCGGCTACACGATCCTGACCACGGGTTACACCACCTCCACCGGCCCCGGCGTCGCCGCGACCGTCTCGTACGTGAGCGACGGGGACCTGCGGATCGTCATTGATCCGGGCATGGTCGCCGGCCGCGACCGGATCCTGGGCCCGCTCGCCGCGATGGGCGTGGGCGCGGACGACATCACCGATGTCGTCCTCAGCCACCACCACCCGGACAACATCATCAACGCGGGGCTGTTCGGGCGGGCCAGGATGCACGACCACAAGGCGATCTACCACGGCGACCAGTGGACCGACCGCGACGCGGAGGGGTACGAACTGACCCCGTCCGTACGGCTGATCAGGACTCCGGGGCACAGCCGGGAGGACGTGACGGTGCTCGTCGGCACACCGGACGAGGTGGTCGCGTTCGTGGGAGACCTGTGGTGGCGGCCGAACGGACCGGTCGAGGACCCGGTCTCCCCGGACCTCGCACAGCTGAGGGCCAGCAGGGAGCGGGTCCTCGCGATCGCCGACGTCATCGTCCCCGGCCACGGCGGCGCGTTCCCGGCGGACGCGTCCGCGCCGCTGTAGGGGGCGCGGCCGGGGGCCACTGCCAGGCCCGACCGCCCCGGGGGCCGCCGGGTACGGGCCGGTAGAGTGTGCGAGTCGTCATCATGCCGTTCTGGGAGAAGCCGGTGCGAATCCGGCACTGACCCGCAGCCGTTATCCGTCCCCCGCGACGGTGAGTCGGAACGCCCGGTCCGGCATGAGTACTGGCTCGGCACCGTCGAGGTATACGGAGCCGGAGCCTGGTGCGTGGTTTCCGCGCGCCCGGGCCCGGCTCCTCAGCAGGAGAGGCCCCCGCCCGTCATGACCCTTCGCCGCAGCGCAGCCGCCGTGCTCGCAGCTTCCGCCGTACTCTGCGCGAGCGCGGCCACGGCCACCACCGCCGTCGCCGCGCCCTCCCCCACGCCCGTGATTCCCTCCGGGCTCTACGGCGAGAAGGACCCGACGTACGACGGTGTCTGGCGGCAGTCGCTGGCCCTCCTCGCCCAGGACACCGTGGGCGTCGAGCCCGCCGCCAAGGCCGTGAACTGGCTCGTCGGGCAGCAGTGTGACAGCGGCGGCTTCCCGTCGTTCCGCGCGGACGCCGCCGAACCGTGCACGTCGAAGACGATGACGGACAGCAACGCCACCGCCGCCGCCGTGCAGGCGCTCAGCGCGCTCGGCGGGCAGGACGCCGCCGTGAAGAAGGGCGTGAGCTGGCTGAAGTCCTCGCAGAACCAGGACGGCGGCTGGAGCTACAACCCGGGTGGCGCGAGCGACGCCAACTCCACCTCGATCGTGATCGGCGCGCTGGCCGCGACGGGTGAGAAGCCCGGCGAGGTCACGTCCCAGCAGGGCAGGTCGGCGTACGACGCGCTCGTCACCTTCGCCGTCCCGTGCGACGCCAAGACGGGCGGCGGCGCGTTCGCCTACCAGCCGGACAAGGACAAAAAGCTCGCCCCGAACGCCGACGCGACGGCGGCCGGTGTACTGGGCGGGCTGGGCCAGGGGCTCGGCGCCGAGGCCGGGAAGCCCGGGGACAAGCCCGCGAAGTGCGCGAAGGGGAAGCCGACCCCCGAGCGGGCCGCCGCGAACGGCGCCGCGTACCTCGACGGCGTACTGGCCGGGACCGGGCACCTCGACACGCCCCCCATGCCGGGCGCCGAGGACACGAAGCCGCAGCCCGACTTCGGCAACACGGCGGACGCCGTCGTCGCGCTGGCCGCGCAGGGCGGCGCCGAGCGGGCGGCGAAGCCGCTGGAGTGGCTGAAGAAGAACGCGGCGCCCTGGGCGAAGGAGAACGGCCCCGCCGCGTACGCCCAGCTCGTCTTCGCCGCGCACGCGACCGGCACCGACCCGGCGGACTTCGGCGGCACCGACCTGGTGAAGGCGCTCAACGCGACCGGACCCGCGCCGGAGGCCACCGACCGGGCGGCCGACGAGAAGAAGGACGACGAGAAGGAGGACGGCGGCGGCTTCGGCACCTGGTGGATCGTCGCTGTCTTCTTCGTCGCGAGCGTCGGCGCCGGAATCCTGTTCAGCGGCCGCAAGAAGAACCAGCAGCTGTGACGGCCGGGGTGGTGCGGACGCGGCTGACGGCCCTGCTCCTCGTGCTCGGAACCACGCTCGGCGCCGCGCTCGCGGTGCTGGGCGGGTCTGCCGGGCCCGCGCAGGCGGCGGCGTCGGGCGGCTACCGCTACTGGTCGTTCTGGGAGAGCGACAGCGGCGCGTGGACGTACGCCACCCTGGGACCGGCCTCCGCCAGGCCCGCCGACGGCGATGTGATCGGCTTCCGGTTCTCGGTGAGCGAGGACTCGCGGGACTCCGCGAAGCCGCGTCACCCGGCGGACTCCTTCGGCGCCGTCTGCGGCGGGACGCCCGCCGGGGCCGGCGCCAAGCGGATCGCCGTCGTCATCGACCCCGGTACGGCGGCCGACGCCCCCGAGGGCGAGCGGCCGCCCGCGCGGCGCACGGCGTGTGCCCGTACCGGCGCGGACGCGACGGCGGCGGACGCGCTCGCCAACGTGGCGAAGCCGCTGCGTTACGACAGCACGGCGCTGCTCTGCGCGATCTCGGGCTACCCGGACAAGGGGTGCGGGGAGCAGGTGTCCGGGCGCGAGGAAACGCCCCGCTCCCCCGCCTCCGCCACAGGCGCCGGGTCCGGCGAGGACGACGGCGGCGGCCCCTCCGCGGGCCTGCTCGTCGGTCTCGCCGCCGTGTTCGCGATGGGCGCCGCGGGCGTGTGGCAGGCGCGCCGCCGCCGCGGATGACCCCGGACCGGCCGACCCGGAGGACATCCGTGCCCCCGACGCGTCCCGGGCCCGCCACGGCCTCGGCACCCTCCTCCCGTCCCTCCGCCCTGGCCGCCCTCCGGGCGCCTGTGGCGAGCCGCAGCAACGCCCTGCACGCCGGGGCGTGGTGGCTGTGGGCGCTCGGACTGGCCGCCGCCGCGTCCAGGACCACCAATCCGCTGCTGCTCGGGATGCTGGTGGGGGTGGCCGGGTACGTCGTGGCGGCGCGGAAAACCGATGCGCCGTGGGCGCGTTCGTACGGGGTCTTCGTGAAGCTCGGGCTGCTGGTCATCGGCATCCGCCTCGTCTTCTCGACGTTCTTCGGCTCACCGATCCCCGGCACCCACGCCCTGTTCACCCTGCCCGAGGTGCCGATGCCGGACTGGGCACAGGGCGTTCGCATCGGTGGGCGCGTGACGGCCGAGCAGCTCGTCTTCGCGGCGTACGACGGGGCGAAGCTGGCCACGCTCCTCATCTGCGTGGGCGCCGCGAACGCGCTCGCCAACCCGGCCCGGCTGCTCAAGTCGCTGCCGGGCGCGCTGTACGAGGCGGGGGTCGCCGTCGTCGTGGCGATGACTTTCGCGCCGAACATGGTGGCCGACGTGGTCCGGCTGCGCACCGCCCGCCGCCTGCGCGGCCGGCCTACCGGGGGCGTGGGCGCGGTGCTCCAGATCGGGCTGCCGGTGCTGGAGGGCGCGCTGGAGCGGTCGGTGGCGGTGGCCGCGTCGATGGACGCGCGCGGCTACGGCCGCACCGCCCCCGTCCCGCCCGCCGTACGGCACACGACCACCGCCCTGACGCTCGGCGGGCTGCTCGGGGTGTGCGCCGGGGCGTACGGGCTGCTGACCCCCGACGGCGCGGCGTACGGTCTGACCGTCCTGGCCGGCGGGCTCGTCGCCGTGCTGGCCGCGCTGCGCCTCGGCGGCCGGCGCAGCGTCCGTACGCGCTACCGGCCCGACCGGTGGGGCGTGCGGGCCTGGCTGGTCGCGGGGTCCGGGGTGGCCGTCGCGGCGCTGATGATCCGGGCCGCCACGTACGATCCGGCGGCCCTGCACCCCGGGGTGGTCCCGCTGGTCGCTCCCGGGTTCCCGCTGTGGCCGGCGGCGTCCGTACTGATCGGCCTGCTCCCGGCCTTCGTGGCTCCGGTACCCGCCGCGCCTGCCGCGCCCGTCCTGCCTCACCCGGCTCCCGCGGCTGCCGTACCTCCCGTAGTGAAAGCGACTTCGAAGTGATCCGGTTCGAGAATGTGTCGGTCAGCTACGACGGCGCCGTGTCGCCGGCGATCCGGGGCGTGGACCTGACCGTGCCGGAAGGCGAGCTGGTGCTCCTGGTCGGGCCCTCCGGGGTGGGCAAGTCGACTCTGCTGGGCGCGGTCTCCGGTCTGGTCCCCCACTTCACGGGCGGCACCCTGCGCGGACGAGTGACGGTCGACGGACGCGACACCCGGACGCACAAGCCGCGCGAACTGGCAGATCTCGTCGGCACGGTGGGCCAGGACCCGCTCGCCCACTTCGTCACCGACACCGTCGAGGACGAGCTGGCGTACGGCATGGAATCCGTCGGCCTCGCGCGGGACGTGATGCGGCGCCGGGTCGAGGAGACGCTGGACCTGCTCGGCCTCGCGGAGCTCCGCGAGCGCCCCATCGCCACGCTCTCCGGCGGCCAGCAGCAGCGGGTAGCGATCGGCTCGGTGCTCACCCCGCACCCGAAGGTGCTGGTGCTGGACGAGCCGACGTCGGCGCTGGACCCGGCGGCGGCGGAGGAGGTCCTCGCGGTGCTCCAGCGCCTGGTCCACGACCTGGGGACGACCGTGCTGCTGGCCGAGCACCGTCTGGAGCGGGTGGTGCAGTACGCGGACCAGGTCATCCTGCTGCCGGGCCCGGGGGAGGCGCCGCGCATGGGCGCGCCCGCGGACATCATGGCCGCCTCGCCCGTGCACCCCCCGGTGGTGGCCCTGGGCCGCCTCGCGGGGTGGACCCCGCTGCCCCTGTCGGTACGCGACGCCCGCCGCCGGGCGACGGCTCTGCGGGAGCACCTGACCGGCAGGACCCCGGCCCAGGTGACCGCCCCGCACCCGGCCCCGGAAACGCCGTCGGGGGCCGCGCCCGGCGCGGACGCGGCCGGGGAGGGTGCGGCCGGGGAGGGGCGGCCGGCGGGGAAGCTCCGGCGCCTGCTGGGCCGCCGCGCTTCCGCCGCGCCGGCGGCGGCGCCCCGCCGCGACACCGGGGCGGTGGCCACCGTCACCGGTCTCGGCGTCCGCCGCGACCGTGTCGAGGCCCTGCGCCGCGTGGACCTCGACGTCTCCCCCGGCGAGACCATCGCCCTGATGGGGCGCAACGGCGCCGGCAAGTCCACCCTGCTCTCCGCCCTCGTCGGCATGATCGAGCCCACCTCGGGCACCGTCGTCGTCGGCGGCCGCACCCCCCACCGGACCCGCCCCCGCGACATGGTCCGCGAGGTCGGTCTGGTCCCGCAGGAGCCGCGCGATCTGCTGTACGCCGACACCGTCGCCGCCGAGTGCGCGGCGGCCGACGGCGACGCGGGAGCCGCGCCGGGTACCTGCCGGGCCCTGGTCGCCGAACTGCTGCCGGGCATCCAGGGCGACACCCACCCGCGCGACCTGTCCGAGGGCCAGCGCCTCGCCCTCGCGCTGGCCGTCGTGCTCACCGGCCGCCCCCCGCTCCTGCTCCTCGACGAGCCGACCAGGGGTCTCGACTACGCAGCCAAGGCGCGCCTGGTCGGTCTGCTGCGCGACCTGGCCGCCCGGGGGCACGCGATCGTACTGGCCACGCACGACGTGGAGCTGGCGGCGGAACTGGCGCACCGCGTCGTGATCCTCGCCGACGGCGAGGTGGTCGCGGACGGCCCGACGGCCGAGGTCGTCGTCTCCTCCCCCGCCTTCGCCCCGCAGGTGGCGAAGATCCTCGCCCCCGAGAAGTGGCTGACCGTCTCGCAGGTACGCGACGCGCTGGACGACGGGACGACTCCGTGAACACAACGCGGCCGAAGCCGTCCCGTCCCGTCCGACTGGGCGCCCGCTCCGTCGCCGCGCTCCTCCTCGTCAGCACGATCGGCGTGATCGCCTTCGGCTGGCCGCTGCTCGCGGACCCCGCCTCGGGGCTCAGCCGGGACCACTCCCAGGACGCCCCCTGGCTGCTCTCCGCCCTCCTGCCCCTCCTCGTGGCGGTGGTCGTCGCGACGATCGCCGACGCCGGACTCGACGCGAAGGCCGTGGCGATGCTCGGCGTACTGGCCGCCGTCGGGGCGGCGCTGCGCCCGCTCGGGGCGGGGACGGCCGGGCTGGAACCGATGTTCTTCCTGATGCTGCTGAGCGGCCGTGTCCTCGGGCCCGGCTTCGGTTTCGTACTCGGCTCGGTGACGATGTTCGCGTCCGCGCTGCTCACGGGTGGGGTCGGGCCGTGGATGCCGTTCCAGATGCTGTCCCTGGGCTGGTTCACGATGGGCGCGGGCCTGCTGCCGGGCGCCTGGCGCCTGCGCGGCCGGGCGGAGCTGGCGCTGCTGGCGGCGTACGGCTGCCTCGCCGCCTTCCTCTACGGCCTCGTCATGAACCTCCAGGGCTGGCCGTACATCGGCGGGGACGCGGCCACCGGCACCTCCTTCGTCCCGGGCGACCCGCTGCACGAGAACCTGGTCCGCTTCCTCGTGTACTACGTCACCACGTCCCTCGGCTGGGACCTGGGCCGCGCCACCCTCACCGTCGTACTGACCCTCACCGTCGGCGGCACCCTCCTCAGGGCCCTGCGCCGGGCCACCCGCCGTGCCGCCTTCGAGGCCCAGGTCAGATTCGCGGGCCCGCAGCGCTGAGGCGGCGGTGAGAGGGCCCACAGGACCTTGGTCCTCGACTAGCCCGGATAGTACGTCGCCGACACCGCCTGCGACCCCCTTACCACCGCCCTGACCTGCACAGACGCACTCCAGCGCACCTCGGGGCGATGGGCCCGGTTCACCGGCTCTTCTAGTAAGAGGGGTGATTGCGACGGGACTGCGGGGCTGCTTCATTGGAGCGGTCGCCGGGAGCGGTTCGCCGGTCTCCACCGGCCCGCCCGCGACATCCCCCGTACCCGACGTCAGGACTTCACGTGTCGTTCCCGATCATCAACCGCCTCGTCTCCCGCCCCAGGTCCTTCGCCGCCGGCGCCGCCGTGCTGCTCGGATCGGCGGGTGTGGTCATGGGTGGCGGCGTCTCCGAGGCCGCTGCCGCGAGCCCGCAGACCGTCGCCAAGCAGATGATCCCGGATGCCGCCCAGTACTCCTGCTTCGACAAGATCGTCTCGCACGAGAGCGGCTGGAACCCGCAGGCCAGCAACGCCTCGTCCGGCGCGTACGGCCTGGTCCAGGCCCTGCCCGCCTCCAAGATGTCGTCCGCGGGCGCGGACTGGAAGACGAACCCGGCCACCCAGATCGAGTGGGGCCTGGACTACATGAACGAGCGCTACGGCAGCCCGTGCGATGCCTGGGACTTCTGGCAGTCCAACGGCTGGTACTGACCGGCCCGTCGGTGGCCCGCCCGGGAGCCGCCGTACCTCCGTCGCCGGACAGTCCCGCAGGGACCGTCCGGCGACGGCGTGCGTGCGGGCCGGTTTCCGCGACGCCCGCCGCCGCCCCTACAGCCGCTGAATGATCGTCCCGGTGGCGAGCGCGCCGCCCGCGCACATCGTGACGAGCGCGAACTCCTTGTCCCGGCGCTCCAGTTCGTGCAGGGCGGTGGCGATCAGACGGGCGCCCGTCGCACCCACCGGATGACCGAGCGCGATGGCCCCGCCGTTGACGTTCACCTTCGCCAGGTCCTGCTCGAAGACCTGCGCCCAGCTCAGCACCACCGAGGCGAACGCCTCGTTGATCTCGACGATGTCGATGTCCTTGAGCGACATACCGGCCTTGCCGAGCACCGCCCGCGTCGCGTCGACCGGCCCGTCGAGGTGGAAGTGCGGGTCGGCTCCGACCAGCGCCTGGGCCACGATCCGGGCGCGCGGCCTGAGCTTCAGCGCGCGGGCCATCCGTTTGGACGCCCACATGATCGCGCTCGCCCCGTCGGATATCTGCGACGAGTTCCCGGCCGTGTGGACGGCTGTCGGCATGACGGGTTTCAGCCGGGCCAGCGCCTCCATCGACGTGTCCCGCAGCCCCTCGTCGCGGTCGACGAGCCGCCACATGCCCTGTCCGGCCGCCTGCTCCTCCTCGGTCGTCGGCACCTGTACGGCGAAGGTCTCCCGTTTGAACCGCTCCTCGGCCCACGCGACCGCCGCCCGCTCCTGCGACAACAGCCCGAGCGAGTCGACCCGTTCACGGGTCAGGCCACGCTTGCGGGCGATCCGCTCGGCGGCCTCGAACTGATTGGGCAGGTCCACGTTCCACTCGTCCGGCCACGGTTTCCCCGGCCCGTGCTTGGACCCGGACCCGAGCGGCACCCGCGACATGGCCTCGACCCCGCAGCTGATGCCGACGTCGATGACTCCGGCCGCGATCATGTTGGCGACCATGTGACTGGCCTGCTGGGAGGAGCCGCACTGGCAGTCGACGGTCGTCGCGGCCGTCTCGTACGGCAGACCGACCGCCAGCCAGGCGTTGCGGGCGGGGTTCATGGACTGCTCGCCGGCGTGTGTGACCGTACCGCCGACGATCTGTTCGACGCAGTCGGCGTGGATGGCCGTACGGCCGAGGAGTTCGCGGTACGTCTCGCCCAGCAGGTAGGCGGGGTGCAGGTTGGCGAGCGCGCCTCCGCGCTTGCCGATGGGGGTGCGTACAGCTTCGACGATGACGGGTTCCGCGGCCATGAGCTCGTCCTCTCCATACCCGCGGGACGTCCCGGCGGCCCGCGGCAGGCTTCGAACTAGTACGCGTTCTAGTTCTCTGAGCAGTCTTATGAGTGCCGCCCCGGCAGCGCAAGGGTCTTGCAAGCCTTATGCACGCACTCCACACGCAACAGATGGCGCCGCGCCCCTTGCCACTTGTAGAACTCGTTACTACATTCCCGGCAACTTCTGATGGGTCGTCAGACATTGGAGCTGCCGATGCACTGCCCCGCGCTGCCCGACGGGTTCGACTTCACCGACCCCGACTTGCTCCAAGCCCGCGTGCCGCATCCGGAGTTCGCACAGATGCGGCAGACCGCTCCCGTGTGGTGGTGCGCGCAGCCTCCCGGCATCTCCGGTTTCGACGACGCGGGCTACTGGGCCGTCACCCGGCACGCCGACGTCAAGTACGTCTCCACGCATCCGGAGTTGTTCTCCTCGAACACCAACACCGCCGTCATCCGCTTCAACGAGTCGATCAGCCGCGACCAGATCGAGGTCCAGAAGCTGATCATGCTCAACATGGACCCGCCCGAGCACACCCGCGTCCGCCAGATCGTCCAGCGCGGCTTCACCCCCCGCGCGATCCGCTCCCTGGAGGACGCCCTGCGCCACCGCGCCCGTTCGATCGTCGAGACGGCCCTCGCCGGCGCGGGTGAGGACCGCACCTTCGATTTCGTCACCAACATCGCCGTCGAACTCCCCCTCCAGGCCATCGCGGAGCTCATCGGCGTTCCGCAGGAGGACCGGACCAAGATCTTCGACTGGTCGAACAAGATGGCGGCGTACGACGATCCCGAGTACGCCATCACCGAGGAGGTCGGCACCGAGGCGGCCATGGAGATCGTCTCGTACGCGATGAACCTCGCCGCCGCGCGCAAGGAGTGCCCGGCCAAGGACATCGTGTCCCAGCTCGTCGCGGCGGAGGGCGAAGGGAACCTGGGTTCGGACGAGTTCGGCTTCTTCGTCATCCTGCTGGCCGTGGCCGGGAACGAGACGACGCGCAACGCGATCAGCCACGGCATGCACGCCTTCCTGACCCACCCGGAGCAGTGGGAGCTCTACAAGCGCGAACGCCCGGACACCACCGCCGAGGAGATCGTCCGCTGGGCGACACCCGTGGTCTCGTTCCAGCGGACGGCAACGCAGGACCTCGAGCTGGGCGGGCAGCGGATCAGGAAGGGCGACCGCGTCGGCCTCTTCTACTCGTCGGCCAACAACGACCCCGAGGTCTTCGAGGCCCCGGAAGCCTTCGACGTCACCCGTGACCCGAACCCGCACCTCGGATTCGGCGGCGGCGGGCCGCACTTCTGCCTCGGGAAGTCGCTGGCCGTGCTGGAGATCAACCTCATCTTCAACGCCGTCGCCGACGCCCTGCCGGACCTGGAACTCGCCGGCGATCCGCGCCGGCTGCGCTCCGCGTGGCTGAACGGGATCAAGGAGCTCCAGGTCACCCACCGCTGACTCCGGGACGTGCCCGGACAGGGAGGTGGGGGCGATCCCCTGCGCCCCGCCCCCACCTCTCACCGGGCCGGACCAGGTACGGGCTATCGGGACTGACGTTTGATCAATAACGTTCGGCTGTCACCCTGTTTACCGTTCAAGGGAGCACCCGACCATGCCCACGGCCCAGCACGTCCCCGACATACTCTCGCCCGAGTTCGCCCGTGACCCGTACGCCGCCTACAAGGTGATGCGCGAGTCCGCGCCGCTCTTCTGGCACGAGGCGATGCAGAGTTACGTCATATCGAGGTACGAGGACGTCGAGCGGGCATTCAAGGACAAGGAGTCGGTGTTCACCACCGACAACTACGACTGGCAGATCGAACCCGTGCACGGGAGGACGATCCTTCAGCTGAGCGGACGAGAACACGCCGTGCGGCGCGCACTGGTGGCTCCCGCCTTCCGCGGCAAGGACCTCCAGGAGATGTTCCTCCCGGTCATCGAGCGCAACGCCCGGGAGCTGATCGACACCTTCCGGGACCGGGGTGCGGTCGATCTCGTCGACGCGTTCGCGACCCGCTTCCCGGTGAACGTCATCGCCGACATGCTCGGTCTCGACAAGGGTGACCACGCGAAGTTCCACCACTGGTACACCACCGTGATCGCGTTCCTCGGCAACCTTGCCGGAGACCCGCAGGTGGCGGCGGCGGGTGAGCGCACCCGCGTCGAGTTCGCCGAGTACATGATCCCGATCATCCAGGAACGCCGGAAGGCGCCGGGTGACGACCTGCTGTCCACGCTGTGCGAGGCCGAGGTCGACGGCGTCCGGATGAGCGACGAGGACATCAAGGCCTTCTGCAGCCTGCTGCTCGCCGCCGGGGGCGAGACCACCGACAAGGCGATCGCGGCGCTCTTCGCGAACCTGCTGGCCCACCCCGAGCAGCTCGCCGCCGTACAGCGGGACCGTACGCTCATCGACCGGGCCTTCGCGGAGACCCTGCGCTTCACACCGCCCGTACACATGATCATGCGTCAGACGGCGGCGGAGGTGACGCTCAGCGGTGGCACCGTCCCGGCCGGCGCGACCGTCACGTGCCTGATCGGGTCCGCCAACCGGGACGAGAGCCGGTACGCCGACGCGGACTCGTTCAACATCTTCCGCGAGGACCTCAACGCGACGAACGCCTTCTCCGCCGCCGCCGACCACCTCGCCTTCGCCCTGGGGCGGCACTTCTGCGTGGGCGCCCTGCTGGCGAGGGCCGAGGTGCAGACCGGCGTGAACCAGCTGCTCGGCGCGATGCCGGACCTCCGGCTCGCGGACGGTGCCGGGATCACGGAGCGGGGGGTGTTCACCCGGGGGCCGCAGGCGGTGCCGGTGGTGTTCACGCCCGTGGGCTGAGGGCCACGGGCCCCACGCCCCACCGCGCCGGTGGATCCGATGGTGACCGAGCGGGTCTCCGGAGCGGTGGGGGGGGTGCCGCCTGTCAGCTGTTGATCAGGTCGCGGGCCTGGGCGTAGACAGTGGCGTCGCTGAGCAGTCCGTTGTGGCTCACGCAGGCCGTGCGCGTGTTGGTGGCGCCGGAGAGGGCGACGCTGCTGTCGGGATTGATCACCGTGTCGCAGGGCGACCACCAGGTCGCGTAGCGCGGGCTTCCCGGTGTCTCGTCGCCGGAATTGAGCGCGGTCAGGAAGCTCGATCCCGCGCGCATCTCGGCGCACGAGGCGTCGAAGCAGCCGTTGGCCGTGTCGGTGCCGTGGTTGGGTCCGCCGAGCGAGACCCACGCTTCGATCTTCGCGTCGCCGCCGAGGTTCTTCGCGTAGTGACGCGAGGAGAGCCCGCCCATGGAGTGGGCGATCACGTCGACCTTCGAGGCTCCCGTGGCTGCCAGCAGCCGGTCCACCTCGGTGGCGAGCTGCTGGGCGGTGGTGACGTTGGACTGACGGGAGTCGTAGCCCCACTGGTCGAGGTGGGAGGCGGGCCAGCCGTCGTTCTTGAACCGGCCCACCATGGTGTTCCAGTTCGACGCGCTGCCGCTGTAGCCGTGGACGAACAGGACGGGATTGCTGGCGGGACCGTACGTCGAGGCCACACCGGCGGCACCGGCCGGCGTCGTGACGTGCAGGGCGAGCAGGAGGGCGGCAGCGGCAGCGATCGCGGGCTTTCTCACGGGTACCTCACGGGTTTCCGGGCGAGGGGGGCAGCGCGTGGGGGAGCGCCGGGAGACGGGGGGAGCGGTGAAGAGGTGAAGAGCAGTCGTCCCGGACCACGGAACAACCGGAGGCACCAGCAGTGCAGTGCTGCAAAGGTGGCGCAAGGTTACTGCCGGGTATCCGGAACGTGGCAAGACCTGTGCACGAACTACTTGGAGATCGCCCGCCGCCGTCTCGGAACGGGGTGTCGCCGAGACAGGGCCGACGTGCGCCGGGCTCAGGCGTGAACGCTCCCCCGCTCGTCCTGACGGCACCCGGATCCGGGGGCATCCGCCGACCACGCGTTGACCCGTTCTCGGCCGCCGCCGTAGGGTTGAGCGGACCAACAGCGCCAATCGCTCATCGGGCTCAATATGGTTGCGTTCCGCGTCCGCCGCCGGGCGGCAGTCCTCGCCGGCTCGGCCCTTCTTGTCACGGGTCTCCCGTTCACGCTCACCGCGTGCGGGTCCGACGCGCCCGAGCCGGGGCAGCGGGCCGCCGAACCGGCTCTCGTGTCCGCGCGGTTCGGCTCCTCACTCACCGCCGCGCTCAAGGCGCAGGTCACGTCGCAGGACGCGGCGGCCAGGCAGGCCGCCGCACGCGAGGCCGCCGGCTCCGCCCCGGAGAGCCGGAAGGTGTGCACGACGGACCCGGCCGACCGGTCGGCCTGCCGCAACCCCGGCGGGAAGATCGACCCCAACGGCGGCGATGTGGACGGCGACGGCGTCTTCGAACCGCACGAGCCCGTCGGCCCCGGTTACCGGGACCCGCGCGCGTACGACGGGGGCAAGACGTCCGGTGAGACACAGTGCGAGTGGCTGCGGTCCCGGGGCATCGCCTGCTGAGCCCGGCCCTTCACTCCCTCAGTGGGACGACGGCGTGAAGGAGACCGGCAGTGTGGTCAGGCCGCGCATCCAGATCGACGGCCGCCAGGACAGCTCCTGCGGATCGACCGCGAGCATGACGTCGGGAAGGCGTTCCAGCAGGGCCTCGATGGCGGTGCGGGCCATGACGTCGGCGAGCTGCGGCGCGGGGTAGGGGCAGCGGTGCTCGCCGTTGCTGAAGGAGAGGTGCGAGGAGTTGCCCTCCGCACCGACGTGGCCCTCCGGCCAGATCTGCGGATCGGTGTTGGCGGCCGCGAAGCCGAGCACCAGGCAGTCGCCAGCCTTGATGTGACGGCCGCCGAGCTGGACGTCACGGTCCGCCCAGCGGCCGATGAAGTTCTGGGTGGGGGTCTCCAGCCAGAGCACCTCGTTGAGCGCCTGGCCGACGCTGAGCCGCCCGCCGGACACGTTCAGGGCGAACCGGTCGTCGGTGAGCAGCCGCCGCAGCGTGTTCCCGATCCAGTTGGCGGTCGGCTGCTGCGCGGCGGCGATGATGGAGATCAGGTCCTGGACGATCTCCTCCTCGGCCAGGCCCGCCGGATGGGCGAGCATGCGCGAGATGATGTCCGGTCCGGGCGCGTCCCGCTTCTCCTTGACGAGCTGCTGAAGGCGCTGGCCCACGCGTCCGTACGCCGCGACCGGATCGTCGCCCTCGGCCGCGTCCAGGGACATCCGCAGGTCCTCGACGAGGTCGTCGGTGTCGGTGCCGTGCGCCGGCATGCCGCACATCCGGACCGCGGCGCGCATGGGCAGGGCGTGGGCGTACGCCGCCATCAGCTCGGCCTGGCCGCTGCCCGCGAAGCCGTCGATGAGCTCGTCGGCCATGCTGCGGCAGTTGTAGCCGAGTTCGAACTGGTCGACCGCTTCCAGCGCCTCGCTGATCACTCCGGCGCGCCGCTGGTGTTCGAGGCCCTCGGTGAACAGTACGGAGGGCTGGTAGCCGACGTACGGCATCAGCGGCCAGTCGGCGGGGATGTTGTCCCACTGGTTCCAGCGCCGTGAGTCGCGGGCGAACAGCTCGTCGTGGGTGGTGACGTACGAGACCTCGGCGTAGCCGAGGACCAGCCAGGCCGGGATGTCGCCGTCGAGCAGCACCGGTGCCACGGCGCCGTGTTCGCGCCGCATCTCCCGGTACAGCTCGGCGGGCGTCTGCTGGTACTGGAGGCCGCTGAGCCGGATCGCGCCCGTGGCGTGCGCGGGGCAGCCCGGCGGAGGAGTCGCCCCGGAAGGCAGGGCGGTGGGGTCGCTCATGAGGTCGTCTCCTGGGCCAGGGCCAGCTTGTAGAGATGGTCGACGAGGGTGATCAGGACCCGCTTGCCGTCGCTGCGCACCCGGGCGTCGCAGTCGAGCAGCGGGATGTGCTCGGGCAGGGCCAGGGCCTGGCGGATCTCGGTCAGCGAGAAGTACGCGGCGTCGTCGTCGAAGCGGTTGACGGCGACGACGAAGGGCGTGCGGTGGTGTTCGAGGCGGTCGATGGCGTACCAGGAGTCGCTCATGCGCCGGGTGTCGACCAGGACGACCGCGCCGAGGGTGCCGGAGAACAGCCGGTCCCACAGGAACCAGAACCTCTCCTGCCCGGGAGCGCCGAACAGGTAGAGCACCTTGGTCGCGTTGAGGCTGATCCGGCCGAAGTCGAAGGCGACCGTCGTGGTGGTCTTGTCGGCGAGCCCCGTGGTCTCGTCGACACCGACCCCGGCCTGCGTCATGTACTCCTCGGTGTTGAGCGGGCGGATCTCGCTCACCGACCTGACGAGCGTGGTCTTGCCCACGCCGAACCCACCGACGATGACGATCTTCAGGCCGGTGTCGGCGGCATCGGCGAGCGGCGTGCGCTCCGGCGCCCGCGCCGGTGGGTCAGAGATTGCGGAGTCCATGCAGCACCTCCTTCAGCAGGGCGGATTCGGGCAGGTCGGCGGCGGCCGCGGCGGCCCTCGGCCGCCGGGCGGTGATCCGCCCGGCGGCCAGCAGGTCCTCCAGGAGGATCCGTACGACGGTGATGGGCAGCCGCAGTTCGGCCGCGATCTCCACTACCGCGGCGGGATGGCGGCACAGCGTGAGGATGCGGACGTGCTCCGACTGCATGCCCGGCGTCGGCTCGCACTCGCTGACCACCAGGGTGACCAGATCGAACACCGTGGTGTCCGCGGTGTGGCTGCGGCCGCCGGTCACCGTGTAGAGGCGGTCCGGAGACCCGGTGTCGACGGGACGGCGGGTCATGACGTCGGACTGTCCTGCGGACGGTTGCGGGGTTCGGCGCGCAGGTGCTCGCCGATCTGCTCGACCAGTTCGCTCATGTTGTGGCCCACCACACCGGGGTCGGCGGTGTCGGCGGCCACGACGGCGAGGTGGGCGCCCTCGCCGGCCTCGACGATGAGGAGCAGCCCGCCGTGGAATTCGGCCATCAGGTGGTTGACGCCCCCGGTGCCGTCACCGAACTCGACCGAGGCGCCGTGGGCGAGGGACTGCATACCGGAGGAGATGGCCGCGAGCTGGTCGGCCTGGTCGAGGGTGAGGTGGCTGCTGCGGCACAGCTTGAGGCCGTCGCGGGAGAGCACCAGGGCGTGCCGGGTGCCGGGGGTGCGCTCCACGAGGTTGTCCAGGAGCCAGGTCAGGCTGGTGTCGGTGGTCTGCACGGTGGTCATGGGCCTGCCGGGGGCGGTGCTCCGGTCGGCCCGTGCCTCCAATCTCGGTGGTCAGGTCGGGGGGTCTGCCGCCCGTGGGGGCGGCAGCGCGCGGAGTGGGGCACGGTGGTGCTCAGGCGGGCGGACGTGGGTCCTTGCGGCGCTGGGACTGGTGGAAGGCGCCGAAGCCGGCGCCGGGGTTGCGCGCGGGCGGGGCGGGCGGGGCGGAAGGCTCGTCGCCCGGTCCCGGGCGTCCCCGGTCCGCCTCGGCCATCGTGCGTCCCGGCGGCCGTACGGGCAGACCGCCCGCGGTGGCGGCCCGCGCGGTCCCGCCGGCGGCCTCGGGGGCACTCGCGGCGCGGGCCGGCAGGGGCGGGAGCGCGGTGGCGGTGGTGGCCGGTGCCTCGACGGCCGTCCGTGCCTGGGCGGGCACCGCGGTCGTACGTACCTGCGCCGGCACCGGGCCGCGCTGCTGCGCGAGCAACTGCGGCGGGAGCAGGACCACTACGCCGGTGCCGCCGCGGGAGGAGGGCCGGAAGTTGACGGAGATGCCGTACTTGGCCGCCAGGATTCCCACCACCGCCAGGCCGAGCCGGGTGCCCTGGAGGGTCGCCAGGTCGGTGGACCTGCCGGAGACGGACTCCACGGCGCGGCGCATCGCCGCGTCTGCCATCCGCAGGCCGCTGTCCTCGATGGTGACCACGATGCCCGCGCTGCGCTCCTCCACGTACACGTGGACCTCGTCGATGGGCGGCGAGAAGTTGGCCGCGTTGTCCATGAGTTCGGCCAGCAGGTGCATGACGCCCTCGGCCGCGAACCCCGCGATCGCGACGGTGCTGGCGGAGTGCAGCCGTACCCGCCGGAAGTCGGCGATACGGCCGACCGCGCCGCGCAGGATGCTCTCCATGACGATCGGCTTGTTCCAGGCACGGCTCGCCCGGCCGCCCATGAGCAGGGCCAGCCGGTCGGTGAGCAGTCCGAGCTGCGAGGTGCTGTGGTCCAGCCTGAGCAGGTCGCTGAACACGTCGGCGCCGTGCCGGTCCTGCATCTCGCGCAGGTCGGCCAGCATGCTGACGGCCCTGGCCTGCACCCGGCCCAGTGCCTTGGCGCTGGCTGCCTGCGCGGCGGCCGCACGCCGTTCGCTGACGCCCAGTTCCCGCACCATCTGCTCCAGCAGTACGCGCAGCCACCCCTCACCGGGCATGTCGAGCCCGGCGAGGACGGTGTCGGCGGAGGCGCCCCGGCGCAGCGCCGCCACGGCGGCGGGCAGCGCGGTGGACGTCAGGCGCTCCAGGTCTTCGACGCCCCGGGCGAGTTGGCGTACGGCGTCCTCCCGGGCCGCTTCCGCGGCTTCCCGCCGACGGGCCGCCTCCCCCAGTTCGGTGGTGAAGACGCGCAGCAGGCTCTCCAGCTGCGGGTCGGCGGGACGCTGGGCGGACGCCAGGGCGTCGTCCGCGTCCGAGCCGTCGCGCAGGCGCTGGACCATCTGCGGCAGCGTGATGTTCACCAGGTGCGCGGTGTCGCCGGTGCTCCGGGCCATGCGCTCACGCAGGGCGGCCTGCTCGTCGCGGGCGGACTGCCGTGCCGCGCCGAGGCGGTGGGCCAGTGCGGCGGCGGTGACGACGAGCGCTGCGACGCACAGGCCGGCGACGACGACCGTCCAGAGCACCCAGGAGCGGGCGGTGTCCGGGGCCAGCGCCGCCACGGTGCCGCCGGCCGCCGCGACGACGGCCAGGCCGGCCGCCGGCAGGATCCAGGGCGGGCGCCGCCCCGGTGCACGGCGCGGGCGGGCTGCGGCGGGCATTGTCATAGCACGGTCCCTCAGACGGTGTGGGGGGAATGACGGCAGCGGAGCCGCCACCGAGTGGCGGACGGTGCGGAGTTGACGTTGAGGTTCCGCTGAGCATTGGCCATGGTAACCACCGAACGTCACGCGCCAGGGTGGGGTCGTCCCTTGCCTCCGGCAGGCGCGCAGAACCTCCCGATTTACCGTGTCGATCCACAGTGCCGACTGCGATGGCCGGGTCCGGCAGATCAACCGGCCGGAATCAGCGGGAAGATGACATCGAGGGAACGGCAACAGCGGTCGGACGTCGTACCGAACGGGCGCCTACTTCGGCGTACCGGACCCGGACGGCGTACCGGACCCGGAACCGGCGCTGCCCGCCGGGAGGTCCGCACCGCCGCGCCCGGCGGCACTGGACGCCGACGGTTCGCGCTCCGCCGACGGGGGCTGAAGGAGCCTGCGCGGCCCCGCCAGGACGTACGTCAGGCCGAAGCCCGCCACGACCACCACCGCGCCGCCGGCCGCGTCGAGGACCCAGTGGTTGGCGGTGGCGACGATCGCGCACACCGTGAAGAACGGGTGCAGCAGCCCGAGCAGCTTCATCCACAGCTTCGGAGCGAGCAGGACGACCACCAGGCCGCACCAGAGCGACCAGCCGAAGTGGAGTGAGGGCATGGCCGCGTACTGGTTGGTCAGGGCGGTCAGCGCGCCGTACTCGGGGCTCCCGAGGTCCTGCGGTCCGTGGATCGTGTCGATGTAGCCGAGGCCGGGCATCAGGCGCGGCGGCGCCAGCGGGTACAGCCAGAAGCCGGCCAGGGCGAGGACGGTCGCGAAGCCGAGCGAGCTGCGGGCCCAGCGGTAGTCGGCGGGGCGCCGGGCGTACAGCACGCCGAGGATCGCCAGCGGGACGACGAAGTGGAAGGAGGAGTAGTAGAAGTCGAAGAAGGCTTCCAGGCCGTCCGACCGGACGACCGCGTGGTTGATCCAGTGCTCGACGTCGATGTGCAGGAACCGCTCCACCGAGACCACCTGCCGGGCGTTCTCCTCGGCGGCGGCGCGTCCGCCCGTCGCGGCGGTGCGCACCTGCGAGTACGCGGAGTAACCGGCACGGATCAGCAGCAGTTCGAGGAGCAGGTTCGGACGGGTGAGGACCCGGCGCCAGAACGGCAGCAGCGGCACCCGTCTCCAGCGGCCCGCGACGGGTCTCGCGTAGTCGGTGGGAACGGGCTGGAGCCAGTACGGCGAGGTGCGGGACAGGAAGGGCACCGCGCAGGCCGCCGCGAGGGCCGCCAGCAGCAGGACGTTGTCGCGCACGAGCACGAGCGGCCCCACGTTCGGCAGCAGCATCGTGCCCGGCAGCGTCATCACCAGGACCACGGCCGCGGGCCACACGAGGCGGTCCGAGGCCCGCTTGCCGACCCGGCCGACCACCGCGAGCAGCACCCACAGAAGCTGGTGCTGCCAGGCCGTCGGCGACACGGCGACGGCGACGCAGCCGGTCACGGCGACGGCCAGCAGCAGCTGACCGTCGCGGGCGTAACGGACGGCCCGCCGCAGTCCGAGGACGACTACAGCCGCGCCCAGCAGCAGGAAGAGCGCGATCTCCAGCGGCCCTTCGAGGCCGAACCGGAGCAACGCGCCGTGCAGCGACTGGTTCGCGAGGCTGTCGGGGCGCGCCCCGAGCCCGGCACCGGCCACGTGGTGCACCCAGTACGTCCACGAGTCCTGCGGCAGCGCGGCCCACGCCAGCGCCGAGCAGGCGGCGAACGTGGCGCCGGTGGTGAGCGCGGCGCGTCTGCGGCCCGTCAGCCACAACAGGGGCGCGAACAGCAGCACGGTGGGCTGGAGGGCGGCGGCGATCCCGATGAGGACGCCCGAACTGCGTTCCCCCCGCGCCCGGAAGCAGCCGAGGAGGACAAAGAGGACGGGGATGACGCTGGTCTGGCCGAGGTGGAGGGTGTTGCGGACGGGCAGCGACAGCATCAGCAGGCTGATGGCGACGGGCACGGCGAGCAGGGCGGTGCGCCGGGAGACGGGACCCGGCAGCGCGCGGGCGGCGACCATGCCCAGTACGGCGACGAGCAGCAGCGTCCCGAAGGTCCAGGCGACGCCGAGACTCTGCTCGGCCGAGCGAGCCAGCGGCTTCAGGACGAGCCCGGCGAACGGTGTACCGATGAAGCGGTCGGAGTCGTAGAGCGAGCCAGCCACGTGCAGTACGCCCTCGGGGCCGATCCACGTCTCCAGGTCGGTGAAACGCTCGCCGGGCGGCGTACGCAGCACCATCGCGATCTGGCGCGCGCCCAGCGCGGCCACGACCGCCCAGAGGGCTATCCGCGCCGCTCCGACCCTGTTTCCGGCGCCCATCGCCCCGGCGGCGCCACCCCGTACGCCCCGCTCCGCATTCGCCACGTCGCGCTGACCCTCCCCACCTGTCCCCGCACCCCGCGTGCACGGTGCGTAGAGCCTCGCACTGACCCGTACAGAAGACGCAGGCAACCCCCGGTTCGCCTGGCTGTCACCCGGTTCTGTCCGGAGGGCCTCACTTTCCACGATCCCCGTTCCGCCGGGCGGGCGCGAGATGGATCATGGGCGGGGCATCTGGGCGGGCAGGGCAGGAAGCGGGCAGGGTAGGAAAGCGGGCGCGGGCGGGGAGGGTGCCCGGGAACCCCGGGCCGGGTACGGCAGGATGGGCACATGAGCATCGTGAAGATCAATGTGCTGACCGTGCCGGCCGAACAGCGTGAGGTGCTGGAGAAGCGTTTCTCGGCGCGGGCCGGCGCCGTGGAGAACTCCGACGGCTTCGAGTGGTTCGAGCTGCTGCGGCCCGTCGAGGGCACCGAGCAGTACCTCGTGTACACGCGGTGGGCCGACGAGGCGTCGTTCCAGGCGTGGATGGAGGGGCCGATGAAGGCCGCGCACCAGGGTCCGGGCGCGGGTGAAGGCGGCGAGCGTCCCAAGCCCGCCGCCTCCGGCTCCACGGTGTGGTCGTTCGAGGTGGTCCAGCAGGCCGGTCCGAAGAACGGCTGACCCGCTCCGGACCGCGCCTCACATCCGCCGGTCGCGCCTACATCCGCAGCAGGCGCTCCGTCGCCTCGCGGTACGTGCGCAGCGCGATCCGCAGTTCCTCCGTCTCGGCCTCGCGGTCCTCGGCCGCCCAGGCGGAGCGGAGGGAGCCGCGCCGTTCGGCCACGGCGTCGGTCAGGCGGCGAGCCGCCTCCTCGAAGACGCCGTCGGCCTCCTCGACCGCCCGCCGGGGGCCGTCCACAAAGGTGTTGACGGCCTGCTGGAGGCGCAGGGCCAGCTTGTCGCGCTCACCCTGCGGGATCAGCGGGGCGTGGGATTCGGACGTGCCAGCGGGCGGTGATCCGGGGGCCGGGTGCGGCTCGGATGCGGCCGGCTGCCTTATGCCCACTTCAGGCACCGTGAGGGGCGGCTGCTGCTCGTGGTGCTGCTGTTGTCCAGGCTGCTGTTGTCCGGGCTGCGGTTGTGGGGGCTGCGGTTGCCCGAGCGGCTGTTGTGCGAGCGGCCGCTGTTCGCGCGGCTGCTGCCGGGCCCTGGCCTTGGCGTCCGGATCGGCGTCGTACGTCATCACGCACCACTCCCCTTCGGGTGATGGCCCTTGCCCAGCGACCACGGGGCCTGCGCACGGCCGTGGCGCTCCTCGGCGTGCTGCGGGCGGTGTTTGCCGCTGTCCGCCGGCTTGGCGGTGACCAGCGTCTCGAACAGCTCACGCGCGTCCAGCATGGCCTCGCGCATCTGCTCCGTACTGCTGTTCTCGGTGTGCGCCGCGCGGTGCACCCTGCGGTAGCCCTGCACCTTGTCCGCGTGGTGCACGGAGAGCGCGGAGACCTGCTCGTCGTACTGGTTGTCGGCCGGGAAGCCACGGTCGGCCGCGAGCCGCGCCAGCAGGCGGTCGGCCTCGGCGACGGCGCGCTGCGGGGAGTCGACGAACTGCTCCTGGACGCCGGCCCAGCGGGCGACGTACTGCTCACGGATCTCCGGGGTCAGCGGCCGCGGTTCGAGCGACCCGTGATCCTTCACGCGTGCTTCGAGCTCGCGCTCAGCCGCTTTCGTGTCGCCGTCGTGGTGGGCGACGACCCTGTCGTACTCGGGACCGAACCGCCTCTTCAGTCCGCGCCCGCCACCGCCCTTGCCCGGTCCGGCGACGAGGAACACGGCGACGAGGAGGACGACGACCACCGCTATCAGGGCGATGATCCAGACTGTGGACATGGCTGCCTTCCCGGTTCTCGGTCTGTCAACGGCTTGTCACGCAGCGGGTTGCCCGTAATTCGCTGGCCAAACGAACGGGCGGACCGGTACAGAAATGACCATGACCTGGACTGTGACCCCGAGCGCTACGACACCCCCGAGTCGACGGCCCTGCGCCGCGACTACTACGGCGAGGTGGCCGGCCGTTACTGGGGCCGGCCCGCCACGGCCCGGGAGATCGACGAGGGGCTGGCCGACGACGGCGTCGAGCTTCTCGCGCGCCCCACGGGCGAGTTCGTCGTCGGCCGGTACGGCGGGACGGCCGCGGCCTGCGCCGGGCTGCGCGTGGTGGACCCGGGCGTCGCCGAGCTGACTCGGGTGTACGTACGGCCCGCCTTCCGGGGCACCGGCGGCGGCGGGCTGCTGCTGGCCACGGCGGAGGCGGCGGCCCGCGATCTGGGCGTCGGGCGCGTCCGCCTGGACACCCGCAACGACCTGGTGGAGGCACGCGCGCTGTACGCGCGGCACGGGTACGACGAGGTGCCGGCGTTCAACCAGGGCCCGTACGCCGAGCACTGGTTCGCCAAGTCACTCTGAGCCCGCGCGGCCCGGCTCCCGCCCGCCCGGCGGGCCGGAGCCCGCCGGCTCGTGGCAGGCAGGGCTCGGCTGCCGGCGGGTTTCACAGGTGGTGGTCGGGCGTCGGGCCCCGGGTGTCCGGGCGGTCCTCGTCGGAGCCGCTCACCTCGGCGGTCAACTCCTCGACCAGCTTGATCAGGTCGGTGGGACGGTCGGGCCCCCACCAGTCGCCCAGCAGCTCGGCCAGGGACTCCTCGCGCGCCGTGGTGAGCTTCGCGGCGGCCTCCGTGCCCTTGTCCGTCAGGACCATCCGCAGCCCTTCGCGCCGGGCGAACCCGCGCTCCTCCAGCTGCCGGGACGCCTCGGTGACGACCCGCAGCGGTACGGGCGTGACATCGGCGAGCAGGGCGGGTTCGACGGCTCCCGCGCGTTTGATGCGCAGCAGAAGCCAACTGGCCGCGGGCAGCAGGTCGTAGCCCGCCCTGGCGGTGATCGTCTCGTAGATCCTGCGGCGCCCCTCGCGCGTGGCGAGCACCGACAGGGCTCGCACGCATTCGTCGTACGAGGAACGCTCGACCGGGTTGGACGCCAGCGTCTGGCCGGTGTCGGGCGCCGTCACCGACCTGCGCAGCCTGTCCTCCCGGAGGAACCAGGCCACCACGAAGGCGATCAGCACGACGGGCGAGGCGTAGAGGAAGACGTCGGTGATGGACGTGGAGTACGCGTGCAGCACCGCGGGGCGCAGTCCGGGCGGCAGCAGCGCGATGTCCCGGGGGTCGGCCGCGACCTGCTCGGGGCCGATGCCGGGCGGCAGTTGCTGCCCGGCGAGCGCGGTGTCGAGTTTGTCGATCAGCCGGTTGGCGAAGATCGTGCCGAAGACGGCGACGCCGAAGGACGCGCCGATGGAGCGGAAGAAGGTCGCACCGGAGGTGGCGACGCCCAGGTCCTCGTAACGGACGGCGTTCTGCGCGACGAGCACCAGCACCTGCATGACCAGGCCGAGTCCGGCGCCGAAGACGAAGAAGAAGGCGCTCATCTCCCAGGCTCCGGTGGTCTCCGTCAACTGGTGCAGGAGGAGCAGGCCGAGGGCGGTGATGCCCGTACCGGCGATCGGGAACACCTTCCAGCGGCCCGTACGGCTGACGATCTGGCCGGACGCGGTGGAGGTGAGCAGCATGCCGAGCACCATCGGCAGCATGTGCACACCGGACATGGTGGGGGTGACGCCCTGGACGACCTGGAGGAACGTCGGCAGGTAGACCATCGCGCCGAACATCGCGAAGCCGACGACGAAGCTGATGACGGCGACGAGCGTGAACGTACGGAGCTTGAAGAGCTTCAGCGGCAGGACCGGCTCGGCGGCCTCGCGTTCGACGCGCACGAACCACACGAGCAGTACGGCGCCGAGGACGGCCAGCCCGATGATCTGCGCCGAGCCCCAGTCCCAGGTGGTGCCGCCGAGTGAGGCGACGAGGACGAGGCAGACGGCGACGGAGGCGATGAGGGCGGTGCCGAGGTAGTCGATGGTGTGGCGGGAGGAGCGGACCGGGATGTGCAGTACGGCGGCGATCACGAGGAGGGCGACGACGCCGATGGGGAGGTTGATGTAGAAGACCCAGCGCCAGCTCAGGTGTTGGGTGAAGAGCCCGCCGAGCAGCGGCCCCAGGACGCTGGTCGCGCCGAAGACCGCGCCGAACAGGCCCTGGTACTTGCCGCGTTCGCGTGGCGGCACGAGGTCGCCGACGATCGCCATGGACAGCACCATCAGGCCGCCGCCGCCCAGGCCCTGGACCGCGCGGAAGCCGATGAGCTGCGACATGTCCTGCGCGACGCCGCACAGCGCCGAGCCGATCAGGAAGATGACGATCGCGGCCTGGAAGAGCTTCTTGCGGCCGTACTGGTCGCCGAGTTTGCCCCACAGGGGTGTGACCGCGGTGGCGGCGAGCATGTAGGCCGTGACGACCCAGGACAGGTGCTCCATGCCGCCGAGTTCGCTGACGATCGTCGGCAGCGCGGTGGAGACGATGGTCTGGTCGAGCGCGGCGAGCAACATGCCGAGCAGCAGCGCTCCGATGGCTGCCACAACGGTCCGTCGGCTGTCGCCCGTGCCCGTGCCGGGGCCGGCCACCGGGGTGGCGGCGGGGGCGCCGCTCGGTTGCTGGGCCATGGGCTGCTCCTCGGGTCCCCAGGGAGTCGTGCACCTTCCATCCTGATCGTTGTGGGCGGATATGGCCTGCCGAGTCGGCCGGCCCCGCGCGGGGCCCCGCCGGACCCCGCTGGGCATCCCGTCGGCCGGTCTGCATAATCGCTGGCAGTTCGAGGGAGGGGACCCACGGTGAACGGACACATATGTCCCGAGTGCGGTACGGACCGGGGTGCCGCGTCCGAAGACGGCAGACCCGGCTGCGGGTGCGCGGAGTGGGCGGCGGAGGCCGCACGGGCCGAGCGCTCGGCCGAAGCAGCGGCGGCGGACTTCCATCCGCTGCGGATACGGCCCTACGTGACGTTCGAGGGACCGGACTCGCCGCATGCTCCTGCCGCGCCGGGTATGCCGGGTGCGCACGACGGCTATGCGTCGTTGCCGCCGTCACCGTCGGCGCAGCCGTACGCCGAGGGTGAGCCCGACGGCGGTGCGGCGACGATGACGCTGGGCGTGGTGAGGGGCCCGGAGAGCGGCGCCGGGGAGGGCCGGGAGTACCGTTCCGGTTCCGTTTCCGGTTCCGACTTCGATTCCGGTTCCGGTTCTGACTCCGGCTTCGGCAACGGCTACGAACTCGACTTCGAGCGGGGGTCCGCCGCACCGCTGCCGGAACAGCGCAGGGGACCGGCCGTGTGGCTCGCGGTGGGGGCGGCCGCCGTCGCCGTCGTGGGCATCGCGGCGTTCGCCGGCGGACTGTTCTCCGAGGCCGACGAGCGGGACCGCGCGCTGCCGGACATGGTGACCGGCGCCCCGAGCGTCAGCGACGCCCCCGAGGCGTCCGCGTCGCGGACCGGTGCGGGATCGCCGTCCGCGCTCCCGTCCGCTTCCGCCTCGGCGTCCGCTTCCGCCTCGGGCTCCGCTTCGGCGTCCGCTTCCGTATCGGCGTCGGCCTCGCCGGCTGTGGCCGGTGCCTCCGCCGTCGGCGCGCTGCCCGGCTCGTCGAAGTCCGCCGCGCCGACCGCTGCGGTGTCGGCGTCGACCGTACGGGCCACCGACGCGGTGGAGCAGTCGCCCGAGCCCGCCGCCGGAACCGTGCTGAGCAGGGGCGCCCGTGGTCCCGAGGTCACGGAACTCCAGGACCGGCTGGCACAGGTGTGGCTCTACAACGGCCCGCGCAACGGCCGCTTCAACGAGCGGGTGGAGGAAGCCGTGCGCACGTACCAGTCGTACAAGTCCATCGAGGGCGACCCCGAGGGCACCTACGGCCCCCACACGCGGCGCGCGCTGGAGGCGGAGACGCAGGAGCCCTGAGGCAGCCTCACGAGGGTCACGGCGGCCTGGACGGGGGGGGTGGGGTGGCGCTACCCCCTTTCGTTTTGTATCGTGATGGAACAAAGTGGCCTCCGCCCGTTTTCCCTGACCGGCGGGCGGGGCCGCTTGTTCTCTTTCGTCCGCCTCTGGAGTACGCCGATGCCGGCCACCACCACCGTTCTGAACGCCCGCGCGCTCCTGCTGGACATGGACGGGACGCTGGTGAACTCCGACGCCGTGGTGGAGCGCGTCTGGCGCCGCTGGGCCGAGGCACACGGCCTGGACCCGGAAGCGGCCCTCAAGGTCGTCCACGGCCGCCAGGGGTACGCGACCATGGCCGTACTCCTCCCGGACCGCCCCGTCGAGCGGAATCACGCCGAGAACCGCGAGCTCCTTGCACAGGAGACCGCCGACGTCGACGGCGTCGTGCCGGTCCCCGGCGCCCCCGCCTTCATGGCCGCGCTGGCGGGCCTCCCGCACGCCCTGGTCACCTCGGCCGACGAGGCGCTGGCCCAGGCCCGCATGGGCGCGGCAGGGCTGGCGATGCCGGTCACGCGCGTCACCGCCGAGCTGGTGGGCGCGAGCAAGCCGGACCCCGAGGGCTTCCTGAAGGGCGCCGTCGAGCTCGGGCACTCCCCGGCCGACTGCGTCGTCTTCGAGGACTCGGAAGCGGGCATCGCGGCGGGCGTGGCGGCCGGGATGCGCGTGGTGGGTGTGGGGCCGCGCGCGGCCGTCCACCGCCCCACGGCGCATGTGGACGACCTCACGCAGGTACGGATCGAGGCGCTGCCCGACGGCACGATGCGGCTGCACATCACCGCCTGAGCCGCCGTACGGGCCGTTACCGCCTGGGCCGGCCGTACGGGCCCTTACCGCCCAGCCCGGCCGTACGGGCCGTCACCCGCCCGAGCCGGCCGTACAGGCCCCGTACCGCCCGAGCCGCCCGTACGGGCCCGTACGGCCCGACGTCACCCGGCGATCGCCTCGTAGAGGCTGAACGCCGCTAGTGCCAGCATCAGCGCCGCCGCCACCTTCGTGATGAGGCTCAGGGGTACGTACTTCATGAGCGTGCGGCCGCCCACGATGCCGATGCCCGCGACCGCCCACAGGGCCAGTACCGCGCCCACGCCCACGGACACCGGGTTGTCGTAGCGGGCCGCCAGGGTGGCCGTCATGATCTGGGTGAGGTCGCCGAACTCGGCCACGAGGATGAGCATGAAGCCCGCGCCCGAGACCTTCCAGAAGGACTGGTCGGCGGGCGCCTTGATCTCCTCCTCGCCCTCGTCCTTCTTGAAGAGCAGCACCAGCGCGCCCGCGAGGAAGAGGACACCCACGACCGCCTGCACGAGCCGGTGCGGCAGCAGCGTCAGTACGCTGCCCGCCGCGATGGCGAGGGCCACGTGCACGGCGAAGGCGGCCGCGACGCCCGCGAAGACGTAGGAGGCGCGGTAGCGGGTGCCGAGCATGAGGCCGGCCAGGGCGGTCTTGTCGGGAAGTTCGGCCAGGAAGACGGTGCCGAAGGCGATCGCCATGATGGTGAAACTGATCATGGGGTGGGGTTCCTCAATCGGTCGGGCTGCCCGTACCGAGAGAAACCTGCGTGAATCAGGGGTCGCTTCGGCACGGCGGCGTCGTAAAAGACAACAACACTGCGGCCGAAGGTCTCGCTGGCGGGCCGGAATCCTGCTGGACCCCTGTCCGCCTCCGGGCGCCGGCTGAGGCGTGCTCAGCAGTATGTCGACGGTCCGGCGAAGAGCTACTCCCCTTCTGCTCCGAACAGGGTACGCGACCGTCCCCGGGCCCGGTCAGGGCCCTGGGTCCCGCGCCCCCTCCCCCTCCCCCGCCTCCGCGCCCCGCCGGTGCAGCCGCCCCCGCGCCACCAGTTCCAGCACCGCCGCGACCGCGATCGCCTGCACCGCGAGCAGGGCGACCAGGACGAACAGCTGGACCACCCCGGCGAGCAGCGGAGACGCGCCGCCCAGCAGCATGCCGACGAAGGCGCCGGGCAGGGTGACCAGGCCCACGGTCCGGGTCTGGTCGAGGCCGGGCAGCAGCGCGTCGGAGGCGGCGGGCCGGGCGATCTCCAGCCTGGCGTCGCGGTCCAGGAAGCCGAGCGCCATCGCGGCCTCCACTTCCCCGTGCCGCGTCCGGAGCTCGTCGAGGGCGCGCCGCCCGCCCAGGACCGTCGCGGTGAGCGCGCCGCCGATGAGGATGCCCGTGACGGGGACGAGCGCGATACCGTCGGGCGGCACGAGCCCGGTGAGTACGAGCGCGGCCACGACGGGGAAGACACCGGCGGCGATCGGCAGGGCGGCCCACCACCAGGTGGCGTTGGGCGTGACGCGGCGTCCGGCGGTGCGTACGGCGACGGCGTACATCAGGGCGAGGAACGCGAGCAGCAGCCATCCGGAGCGTACGACCCAGCCGATCAGCAGCGACACGGCGGCGAGCTGGACGGCGGCCCGCAGCCCTGCGGTGGCGACCGACCGGGCCCGGCGGCGGGAGCCGTCGTCCGACAGGCGGGCGCAGGCGACCACCGTCACGGCGACCGCGAGCAGCACCGCGAGAACCGCTCCGAGGGTGAGGTTCACGGGCAGCAGGACCTGGGCGTCGGCGGCGAGGGGGGTCGCTGGCGGAGCGGGCACCGCTCAACTCTATGGCGGTGAAGGAACGGTGTCGGGATGTCAGTACCTCTTGATGTGACGTGCTCATGTCGTCACGCTGTTACCCGCTGCCCATCCCCCGGCAACCTGGCGCCGCCACGATGACCGAGCCCGGCGACGGGCAGTCCCAGCCCCGGCGCGGCTTCGGCCGCCCCCCCCACATCAAGGGAGTTCGCATGTCAGGTGTCTACGCGCGTCGAGCGGCCGGCCGAGCGGTGCGCCGAGCCATGGGCCGAACCCGCCGAATAGCCGTGCTCACCGCCACCGCCGCGCTCACCGGCACGAGCCTCCTGCTCACCGCCCCCACCGCCCAGGCCGCCCCGCCCACTCCCGTGAGCGCCGCCATCGCCCGCACGTACCTCGCCGCGCTGACCGAGCGCGCCGAGGGTTCGTCGACCGGCTACAGCCGCGACAAGTTCCCGCACTGGATCACGCAGTCCGGCGCCTGCAACACCCGTGAAGTCGTCCTCAAGCGCGACGGTACGAACGTCCAGCAGGACTCCAGCTGCGCCGCCGTGAGCGGCAGTTGGTACTCCGAGTACGACGGCGCCACCTGGACCGCCGCCTCCGACCTCGACATCGACCACGTGGTGGCGCTCGCCGAGGCATGGCGCTCCGGCGCCAGCGGCTGGACGACCGCCCAGCGGCAGTCCTTCGCCAACGACCTGACGCGCCCGCAGCTCATCGCCGTCACCGACAACGTCAACCAGGCCAAGAGCGACCTGGACCCGGCGGAATGGCTGCCGTCGCGCACCGCGTACCGCTGCACGTACGCCCGGATGTGGGTGCACGTGAAGCACCACTGGAACCTGACCGTGGACTCGGCCGAGAAGAGCGCGCTCCAGGGCGTGTTGAACGCCTGCTGAACCTCTGACCAGCACCGGACCGGAAAACGCAGGAACCTCGCCATCCCCCTCCGTCGTTCCGTACCGTACGGGGCGACTGAGGAGGACGACTTATGGCCGGGCTTCGGCTGGGACCACTGCTGCGGTACGTCGACCGCGAGGCCGGTGACACCGCGACCGTCTGGATCGAGGCGGACCGGCCGTGCACGGCGCAGGTGCGGTGCGACGACGGCGCGGACGGCGCGGGCCCTGCCGGGGGCGCGGGCGGTTCGTCCCGTACGTTCCAGATCGCCGGGCACCATTACGCGCTGATCACCGTGACCGGGCTGCGCCCCGGCTCCGAGACGGCGTACGAGGTGCTGCTCGACGGGCGGCGGGTGTGGCCCCCGGAGGACTCCCGCTTCCCGCCGAGCACCATCCGGACACCCGCCGGGCCCGCCGAGGAGGTACGCGTCTCCTTCGGTTCCTGCCGGTGGGCCGCACCGGCCGAGGGCGAGCACGACCCGGTGGGACCCGACGCCCTGGACACGCTCGCCGCGAGCCTCGCGACGGACCCCTCGGCGCTCCGCCCCGACGTGCTGGTACTGCTCGGCGACCAGGTGTACGCCGACGAGACGTCGCAGGCCACGCGGAACTGGCTGGCGGCCCGGCGCGATCTGCGGGAGCCGCCCGGCGCGGAGGTCGCGGACTTCGAGGAGTACACCCGGCTGTACTACGAGTCCTGGCTGGACCCGGAGGTGCGCTGGCTGCTCTCCACCGTTCCCAGCTGCATGATCTTCGACGACCACGACGTGATAGACGACTGGAACACCAGCGCGTCCTGGCTGTCGCAGATGCGCACCACCCCGTGGTGGCACGAGCGGGTCCTCAGCGGCCTGATGTCCTACTGGGTCTACCAGCACCTGGGGAACCTCACACCGGCCGAGCTGGCGGCCGACGGGCTGTTCGCGGCCGTACGGGCGGCCCCCGACGGGACGGACCGGCTGCGCGCGTTCGCGGCCCTGGCCGACGCCGAACCGTCCCGCGTGCGCTGGAGCTACCGGCGCGACTTCGGACGGGTGCGGCTGCTCATGGTCGACACCCGGGCGGCCCGCGTCCTGGAGGAGCACCGGCGCGCGATGCTCGACGAGACCGAGGCGCGGTGGCTGCGGGACCAGGCGCTGGAGGACCGGGGATCGTACGACCACCTGCTGATCGGGACCTCCCTGCCGTGGCTGCTGCCGCCGCTCATCCATGACGCCGAGGGCTGGAACGCGGCCCTGTGCCGGGGCGAACGCGGCGGTCCGGGCGGGCGCTGGGCGCGCATCGGTGAGGACCTGCGCCGCAGATCGGACCTGGAGCACTGGGCGGCGTTCCCGTCGTCCTTCGACGAGCTGACGGATCTGATCGCGGAGGCGGGTTCGGGCCCCGCCGCGCCGGCGACCGTCTGCGTGCTGTCCGGCGACGTTCATCACGCGTACGTCGCCGAGCCGGACTGGCACGGCGGGGGCGGTCCGGCGGCGCGGGTGCTCCAACTGACCTGCTCGCCCGTGCACAACAGCATTCCGGCTTCGATACGGCTCGGGTTCCGCTTCGGCTGGAGCGGGGTGGGCCGCCGTCTCGGCCGCTTCCTGGCACGGCACGGGCGGGCCGGCGAGCCGCGGATCGACTGGCGGAAGACGTCGGGCCCCTGGTTCGGCAACCAGCTGATGACCCTGACGCTGCGCGGCCGGTCAGCGGTGCTGCGGCTGGACCAGGCACGCGCGAGGAAGGGGGCGCGGCCGGTACTGGCGACCGTACTGGAGAGGGAACTGGCGGACCCCGGCGCGGATCACGCGGTGCGGACGTGACGGGGCCCCGGACCGCCCCCGCGAACGGGGTCCCGGGACCGCACGAACCGGGTCCCTCGGCCGCCGCCCTGAACCGGGTCCCGGGGCCGCCCCCGGCGGTCCCTCCCGCGGCCGTCTCGTGATCCTTCCCACAGCGGCGGTGATCCTGTCCGGCAGGGCTACGACATCCCGCACTCCACCGGCATGATGATGCGGACCCTCCGCTTCCAGCGCCTCCACACCACGCTCGCCCCGGGAGTCACCGCTTTGTCCGCAGTGCACCAAGCCCTCGCCGTCGTGGGCGCCGGCCCGCGCGGCACCAGCGTGCTCGAAAGGCTCTGCGCCTCCGTACCCGCGCTGGCCCCGGACACCCGGCTGACGGTGCACGTCGTCGACCCGGCGCCGCCGGGGGCGGGCCAGGTGTGGCGCACCGGACAGCCCGCCGAGCTGCTGATGAACACGGTCGCCTCGCAGGTCACCCTCTTCACCGACGCGAGCGTCGCCTGCGAGGGTCCGGTACGTCCCGGCCCGAGCCTGTACGAATGGGCCGCCTCCAGGGGCAGCGAGGCGCCCGGCGGTCACGCGCCCGGCCCGGACGACTATCCGACCCGGGCGTGCTACGGCCGCTACCTGGAGTGGGTGTTCGGCCAAGTGGTGCGCGGCGCCCCCGACTCGGTGACCGTGGTTGTCCATCAGGCCCGCGCCGTGAGGCTGATGGACGCCCCCGACTCCACGCAGAGCCTGGTACTCGATACCGGCGAGACGCTCACCGGTCTGGGCGCGGTCGTCCTCGCCCAGGGCCATCTGCCGGTGCGCCCGGACGAGTCGGACGCGTACCTCGCCTCGCACGCGGCCCGCCACGGCCTGCGCCACCTGCCTCCCGCGAACCCCGCCGACCTGGACCTCTCCGCCCTCGCACCCGGCGAACCCGTCCTGCTGCGCGGCCTCGGCCTCAACTTCTTCGACCACATGGCGCTGTTGACGGCGGGACGCGGCGGAACGTTCACCCGCGCCCCCGGCGGCGGCCTCGTCTACCACCCTTCGGGCCGCGAGCCCCGCCTGTACGCGGGATCGCGGCGCGGCGTACCGCACCAGGCGCGCGGCGACAACGCGAAGGGCCCGTACGGCAGGCACGAGCCGCTGCTCCTCACCCCGCGCGTGATCGCGGCATTCCGTGCCCGCGCGGACGCGGGAAATCCGCCCGACTTCCTGACCGCGATATGGCCGCTGGTCGCGAAGGAGGTGGAGACGGTCTATTACGAGGTGCTGCTCGGTGCCGCCGCGCGGGGCACCGGCTTTCGCGGGCGTTTCCTCGCCACCGCGCACGGCAGTGCCCAGGAGGCGGACGTCCTCGGCGAGTTCGGCATACCGCACGGCGAGCGCTGGTGCTGGGACCTGACGGCCCGCCCGTACGCCGGAGTGACCTTCCGCGACCCGGCGGACCACCGCGCCTGGCTGCTGCGCCATCTGCGGCGGGACGCGGCGCACGCAGCGCTCGGCAATGTCGCCGGTCCGCGCAAGGCGGCCCTCGACGTACTGCGCGACCTGCGCAACGAGCTGCGGCAGATCGTGGACCACGCCGGTCTGTCCGGCGCCTCCCGCCGCGACCACCTCGACCGGTGGTACACCCCGCTGAACGCGTTCCTCTCGATCGGGCCGCCGCGCCGCAGGATCGAGGAGATGACGGCGCTGATCGAGGCGGGCGTGCTGGACGTGATCGGCCCGCGCATGACGGTGGAGACGACCGGCGACGCCTTCGTCGCCCGCTCCCCCGACATAGCGGGGTCCGAGGTCCGCGCCACCACCCTCGTCGAGGCGCGGCTGCCGGAACCCGATCTGCGGCGTACCTCCGACGAGCTCCTCGCCCGGCTCCTGCGGACCGGCGAGTGCCGGCCCCACACCGTCGACGGGTACGAGACGGGCGGCCTCGACGTCACGCGCCGCCCGTACCATCTGATTGACCGTCACGGACGGGCGCACCCAGGGCGGTTCGCGTTCGGGGTGCCCACGGAGGGCGTGCACTGGGTGACGGCGGCGGGCGCCAGGCCGGGGGTGGACTCGGTGACACTGACGGACGCGGACGCGGTGGCGCGGGCGGCACTGCGGGCGGCGGCGACGCGACGACGCGCGGCGGCGGTCCTGGCCGCTTCCCCGCAGACGGCGGACCGCACACCGACCTGACCGGCCCGAGCGGCCCGAGCGACCCGAGCGACCTGAGCGACCCGAGCGACCTGTCCGGGCGCTGTTACCCGACCTTGGCGGCCCCTGTGCCCCGCCGTATTCCCGTCCCCCCATTGAACGTGACATGTCCAACATCGCCGGGCCCCTGACGATCTCCGCCGATATGGCAGGCGTACGCTGTATGGCTGTACAGCCGCCCCTGCCGCTCCCCTGCGACGTCGCGGCGTTGTTACGAACCGGGGAGTCACGTTGTTCGAAAGTGTGGGGGCGCTGACCGGCAGCCCATGGATTTACGCCGTGATCGCGTTCTGCGTGGTCATGGATGTTTTTCTGCCCGTCCTGCCCAGCGGAGTGCTGGTGATCACGGCGGCCACCGCCGCCGCGGCCGGCTCCACCACCGTCGTGGCCGCCGGCCAGGTCGCGCACCAGGTGCCGGACATCCTCGCGCTGCTGGCGTGCGCGGCGACCGCGTCCGTACTGGGCGACCTCGCGGCGTACCGGCTGGCCTGGCGCGGCGGCGCACGGCTCGACCGGGCCATCGCCCGCTCCCGCCGCCTGACCACCGCGCAGGAACGTCTCGGCGCAGCGCTCAGCCGCGGCGGCGGCATCCTCGTCGTCATCGCCCGCTTCGCCCCTGCGGGCCGCTCCGTGGTCTCCCTCGGCGCGGGCGCGGCGCACCGCAAGGTGAAGGAGTTCCTGCCGTGGTCCGTCCTGGCGGGCGTGGCGTGGGCCGGTTACAGCGTGGGCCTCGGCTACTTCGGCGGCCAGCTGCTGGGCGCCTCCTGGCTGGGCGCGGCGGTTTCGCTGCTGGCACTGTTCGTGGCGGGCTCGCTGGCAGCCATGTTCGTACGCCGGCCGGCCCCGGCACCGGCGCCGGCTCCCGCCACGACCTGAGAGCGGCCAGGCCCCGTTACTACGACTTCTGCTTGACCGCTCCGCGCACTTCGAGGCCGTCGAGGAGCTTGCGGGTCGCCTCGGTCACTTCGGCGACGGCCCGGTCGAAGACCTCGCGGTTGTGAGCGGCGGGCACCCGGAATCCGGAGACCTTGCGCACGTACTGCAAGGCAGCGGCGTGCATGTCCTCGTCGGTGGCCTCTTCGGGGAGGACGGGCGGGCGAAGCGTCTTGATGCTGCGGCACATAACACGACGGTATCCCCGCACCCCCGCCGCCGGCACGGCCGTGGGGACTTTCAGCGGCCTTTCAGAGCTTTTCAGCGACCGGGCCAGCCGCGCCCGGCACCGGTGCCGGCGAGGAGCGCTTCGGTGATGAGCCGGACGGCGCGGGCGAGGCGGTTGAGCTGCTCCAGCTCGACGGCGTACATCTTGATGGTTCCCTCGATGACCGCCTCGGCGACGCCGACGGTGGGCAGTTCCGCCCGGCAGGTCCGCAGCGCGACGCGCACGGCCCGGATCTCGTGCTCGACCTGGAGCTGAGCGTGGCGGGCGAGGAGTACGGGATGGCGGGTGAGCGTCGAGTACCCGGCGTACCGGGCCGGCAGCAGGTCGCGCAGCCATCGGGTCGCCGTGCGCTCCCAGTCGCGACTGCCCGGAACCTTGACCTGACAGGGCCAGTCCGGGCTGATCGGGGAGAGGGTCTGGGACATCGTCGTCGCTCCGGCGAAAAATGGGGGACGGGCTCTGATCGCGGGGTGCCGCGGAATATGTGGCGGTCCCGGCCCAGGGGTAGACCGGGACCGCCAAGGGGGGCGTCCGCCGAGGAAAGCGGAGCACCCTGATGGACCATCCCCGGGCGGCGTGAGGAGGAACGCGTCGCCCGGGGTGCCCAATTCTGTGAAGTATGTGAAGCGCGAAGGCGCCGACCGGCCTCACGCAGTAAACATATATACCGCCGAGTACGCAAGGGTATGAAAAAATTCATACCCTCCGTGTCATGAAAGGCCCGTTGCGTGACGACCGGGACCGCGCCGGTCAGCCCTCGGACCGGGGCCGGTCAGTCCTCGAGGAAGAAATCGTGCTGCTCGGCGACCTGCTCGTACCCTTCGAGACGCGACTGCGTACGCACGGGGTCGGCGTCCGCCATGGCCTGGAGGACGGCCGCCGACAGGACTCCCGGCGCCGAGTAGGAGTCGAAGACGAGGCGGGAGCCGGTGCCGGCCGTGAGGGCCACATCGGCCTCCTCCACGAGCGACCCGAGGGTCAGGTCGGTGATCAGCGCGACGCGCAGCCCCGTGCTGCGGGCGGCCTGCATCGCGGCCAGCGTCTCGTTGGCGTGCCGGGGCATCGCGAACGCCACCACCCAGGTCCCGCCCGCCTCGCGCGACTGGAGCAGCGCGTCGTAGGCGACGCTGCCACCGCGGGTCACCAGCCGTACGTCGGGATGAATCCGGCGCGCCGCGTATGCGAAGTACTCCGCCAGCGACACCGAGATCCGAAGCCCCAGCACCGTCAGAGGCATGGAACGGGCCAGCTCCCGGCCGATGTCGAGCACCCGGCCGGGGTCGGCGAGGGTGCGCCGCAGACTCTCCAGATTCTCGATCTCCGCATCGACGGCCGCCTGGAGCTCGTTGCGGCGGATCTCCTCGCGCGTGTCCGGTGCGCCGGCGACGGAGCTGAGCGCGATGGGCTGAAGAGCCTCCCGGAGAGCGGGAAACCCGCTGAACCCCAGGGAGGACGCGAATCGCGTCACCGACGGCTGGCTCACCCCCACGCGCTCCGCCAGATCCGTGATCGACAAGAACGCGGCTTCGGTGAGGTGGTCGACGATGTACTGGGCGATACGCCGCTGTGCGGGGGAAAGCCGGTGTCCGCCGAAGAGCGCCCGGACTCTGTCCGTGGGAGTGGCCTCCGTACCCGGAGACCGCTTACCAGGCGTGATCGCAGACGCCTGTGCACGTGCCTGCTGCCGTGATGGCACCGGTGTGCCTCCCTCTCGTCCCACTGGTGCTCAACATAGCCCACCCCTCGCGACGCACCTCCGATCGATCAAGCCGTACGGGCAGAATTCCGGGCGGGGTGACCGCACTCCGCACCGGACGTCGAGGCGGCCGTTCGACGGCTCCCGACACCGCGCGGACGAGAGGTCGTATGCTGCTCGGCCATGGGAGACACTCCGCACGAGGCCGGCGAATGGCCCCAGGGACGCAACCCGCAGCGCCGGAAAACCGGAGTGCTCGGCTGGGCGCTGCTGGTCCTGCTGATGGTCGCGCTGCTCACCCTGTGGCCGGGCTGAGTGCCCCACCGATGCTGAGTGCCCCACCGATACGGACGTAAGGGATATGGGGGACTCCGCCCAGCGTGCACGGCGAAGGCCCCCGTCCTGTCGGCTGGGGGCCGTCGTCGTGGTGGGCGCGTCAGGCGGTCTCGGTGAAGCTGACGGCCCAGGCGTAACCACTCAGATTGTCGTGCGGAACCCGGCGGACCTCTCTGACCTCACAACCGTCGTGGGCGTATTTGCGGGCGAACCGGTCGAGGCGCTGCGCGTCGGTGAGGTCCTCCATGGACAGCGGTGCTCCGACGACGAGGTCCTGATGGAGAACGGTGTCCTGCGCGGCGCCGTCCGAGCAGGTCGAGCACTGATGCGTTTCAGGTAGGGCCATACGCCCAGTGTGCTCCCTGACCTGCCGCCCGGTCGCCACGATGAACGGCTCACGCCGCAAGGGGGACCCGCTCGCCCTCCGCCACGTTCTGATAGCGGTCCCAGATCTGGTTCAGCTCGTGTTGGTAGTAGAGCGAGTGGAGACCAGCGACGATCATGAGGATGAGCCCGATCCAGGGGTTGCAGGTGCGCCGCAACCCGGCCGACTGCTGCATTCGCGCGATGCGCTGACCGGTGTTGAACACCGACACGAACGGCGGAACGATCACCAGGAACCCCACGGTGACAGCCAGAACGGCGTACACCGGATTGACCTCGATCCGCCGGTCGAAGTCCCGGGCCTCGCGATTCACCTTGTAGTACCAGACGAGGTGGTAGATGCCCAGCGTGATCAACGGCCAGACCAGCCAGACGAGAAAGATGTTCCGGGGCTTGCCTACAAGACCTGACACGACACACCTCCTCTACTGATCCCAGTGCAGCACGCCCGCCCACAGCCCGCACCACATGCACGCGGCCGACAGGGAAACGGGCAAGCAGCTCACCACAACAGCCCGCCACATCGCGGCCACCGGGGGCAGGCTCGTACCTCGCCATGGGAATTCGGTACGGGGTCGAGCTGATTTACAAATGAACCAAAATTGGCCGACCGACCTGAAGCTCAAGCTTTACTCAAATCGCTCGCACCTGCCATCACTCAATGATTCACTCAATATCGAAAAAGGATGCACGCAGCGACAAGAAATAAAAGCGGAGACGCAAGAGGTTCGGGCGAACAACACTGGTTTGCGGTACCACGAAAGCGACGCTTGCGATATCGAGTGTCGCGATCTTCGCCTGCCGACCCCGGGGGACGCAGACCACCGGGGTCAGCCAGTGCGGGCAGCACTCGAATAAAGCGGCTACTAGTAGGGCTTGGTCAGGTTGGTTGTGGTTGAGCGTTTCCTTCTGGCCCGGTGTTGCGTTGAGGGGGTGTGACTCCGGATGAGATTGTTGCTGTGCGTGGTGAGTTGGAGGATTTCGCGGCGGAGGTTTTCGAGCCGTTCGCGAGGAACGACCAGCGTCGGTGGGGCAGGTCTATCTCCGGGGCCTGCTCACGGACGGGCAGCGCAAGTCGGTCGAGCCGATGGCCGCCCGGCTCGGGGAGGACGGGAACCGGCAGGCCCTGGCCCACTTCATCACCACCAGCCCGTGGGACCCCGCGCATGTGCGGGCCCGGCTGGCGTGGAGGATGGAGAAGGCCATCCGGCCCACCGTGCTGGTCTTCGACGACACCGGGTTCCTCAAAGACGGCAATGCCTCGGCGTGTGTGTCGCGGCAGTACACCGGCACCGCCGGCAAGGTCACCAACTGCCAGGTCGGTGTATCCCTGCACCTGGCGTCCGACCACGCGTCGGCGGCGGTCAACTGGAGGCTGTTCCTGCCCGAGACCTGGGCGCCCGGGTCCGCGAAGGCCGATCCTGCCAAGGTCACCCGCCGCACCGCCTGCGGCATTCCCGACGACATCGGGCATGTGGAGAAGTGGCAGCTCGCACTCGACATGCTCGATGAGACCCGCTCGTGGGGCATCGAGGTGCCGCTGGCCGTCGCGGACGCCGGATACGGCGACGCGGCGGCCTTCCGGCACGGCCTCCAAGCCCGCGGCCTGAACTACGTCGTGGGGATCTCCACGACCTTGTCGGCTCAGCCCGGCGAAGCCGTGCCCGTGACCGAGCCGTACTCCGGAACCGGACGCCCACCGGTGGCGAAGTACCCCGACAAGCCGCAGTCGGTGAAACAGCTGGTCATCGCGGCAGGCCGGAAGGCGGCGAAGCCGGTCCAGTGGCGTGAGGGCTCCCGGCCCGGCACCGGCCGCAGCGGCTTCAAACGGATGTACTCGCGGTTCATGACGTTACGGATCCGGCCCGCCGGACGCGAGGTCCGCCAAGCCGTTGACCGCCCGGAACTGCCCGAGTGCTGGCTCATCGCCGAGTGGCCCGCCGACCAGGCCGAACCCGTCCAGTTCTGGCTCTCCGACCTGCCCGCCGACACCCCGCTGACCACCCTGGTCCGCCTGGCCAAGCTCCGCTGGCGCATCGAACACGACTACCGCGAGATGAAACAGGCCCTGGGCCTGGCCCACTTCGAGGGCCGCACCTGGAACGGGTGGCACCACCACGTCACCCTCGTCTCCGTGGCACACGCCTTCTGCACCCTGCAACGACTGGCCAGAGCCCCAAAAGACACGGCGCCGGCCTGAGCCTCTACCACGTCGTCCGCGAGCTACAGACCCTCCTCGCCACCTGGGCCGGCGCCTGCCCAACATGTCACCGCGGCATACCCACACCGACCCCAACCTGACCAAGCCCTACTAGGGAATGGAAGAACAATGAAGAAGCGACTCACTCTCACCGCCGCGATGTCGGCAGGCTTGTTCCTGCTTTTGAGCGGAAACGCGTGGGCCGGCAGCAACGCGCTTGCCCGTACCACCGACTGGGGAGTTGAGCAGGGCGGGGTGGCACGCTTCATACACGATGGAGATAAGGTTAGCGTTTGTGACGGCGAAGCGGATGGGTACGGCGCCACGGCGACTCTTCGCCGACATGACGGTCCCATTTACGCAACCCTGAATGCCAGCGGAAATGGTAATTGCACTTCGCGGACCGTGGATATCCGCGAAGGGGAGCTTCTGAAGCTCACGGTCTGCCTGAACGACTCGGCGCAGCCCGGCCGGCTGTTCTACTGCGGTTCGGATCCTGCTCAAGCCTGACGACGTTGAGCCTGGCGGCGGTCACGGCCACGGTCACGGCCGGGGGGCGCGCCGCCGCCGGGACCGCCACGGGGCCGGGCGACGGTCACGCGCGGCCGGCGGCCTTCTGGCTCCTGCGGGACAGCGAGTCGACGACCACGGCCGCGAGCAGTACCGCTCCCGTGATCATGAACTGAATGGCGTTGCTGAGGCCCATGATGTTCATCCCGGACTGGATGGACCCGATCACCAGGGCCCCGAGCAGAGCGGACCACACCGAGCCGCGTCCGCCGAACAGGCTCGTGCCGCCGATGACGGCCGCGGCGATGACGTTCATCAGCAGGTTGCCGCCGCCGGAGGTCTGGCTCGCGGACTGAATCTGTCCGGCCAGGAAGACACCGCCGACCGCGGCCATGGTGCCGGCGATCGAGAAGACGCTCATCCGGACGAACGGCACACTGATACCGGCCCGGCGCGCGCCCTCGATGTTGCCGCCGACGGCGAAGACCTGGCGGCCGTACGTGGTGCGGCGCAGCACGAAGTCCAGAATCACCAGCAGGATCAGGAAGATCAGCAGCGCCAGCGGCAGGCCCTGGTACAGATTCAGGATGTAGGCGGCGGTGAAGGCGATCGCGGCGATGACGACCGTACGCAGCACGATCTCGCCGAGCGGCCTGAACGGCACGCCGGCCGCCTTGCGGCGCCCGGCGTCCAGCAGCGAGGCCGCCAGGAGCAGCCCGACCCCCACGGCCGCCGCGAGATAGGCGGCGACGGGGCTGTGGAAGATGGTCGAGTAGAGCTTGGAGACGACGCTTTCGCTGGGGATGTTGACCGTGCCGCTGCTGCCGAGGATTTGCAGCATGAGGCCGTTCCAGGCGAGGTTGCCCGCCAGGGTGACGACGAACGCCGGCACGCCGACCTTGGCGAAGAAGAAGCCCTGGACAAGCCCGACGGCCGCACCACCGGCTATGGCGATCAGGAGCGCCAGCCACTCGTTCACGCCGTTCAGCACGTTGAGCACAGCGAAGAGGGCGGCGCACAGGCCGCTGACGGAGCCCACGGAGAGGT
The DNA here is from genome assembly GCF_001746415.1 of Streptomyces agglomeratus. Lineage (NCBI taxonomy): Bacteria > Bacillati > Actinomycetota > Actinomycetes > Kitasatosporales > Streptomycetaceae > Streptomyces > Streptomyces agglomeratus. The sequence goes on along the minus strand of NZ_MEHJ01000001.1, from coordinate 5,476,984 downwards.
CGATCTCGCCGAGCAGCAGGACGAAGACGATACCGACGGCGATCATGCCGGTGCCGACGATCTGCTGACTGAGGTCGGAGAGGTTCTGGGCGGAGAGGAACGTGCTGTTCAGGCTTCCGAACACCGTCCAGATGACGATCACCGCGACGACGACGGGCAGGGACCCCAGCTCACCGCTGCGCAGCTTGCGCCCGAACTCGCGGAGGTATCCCCGGACGCCTTCCTCGCGCACGAGCAGGCGGGTGTCGACGGCCGGCAGGGCGTCGCGTGCCGGTTCCTGGGTGGAGGCGTCGTCCGGGCCCCGTCGGTCACGGCTCATCGCTCCTCCTCCCGTTTGCGGGCCTCACGGCGTGTGACGGCGCTGTCGGTGGCCCCGGTGATGGCGGAGATGATCTCCTCGGTGGTCGTGGAGCGCCGGTCGAAGAATCCGTTGTTCCGGCCGAGGCGCATGACCGCGATCCGGTCCGCGACCGCCATCACGTCGACCATGTTGTGGCTGATCAGGATGGTCGCGAGGCCGCGGTCGCGGAGCCGTTCGACCAGGTCGAGGACTTGGGCGGTCTGCTCCACGCCGAGGGCCGCGGTCGGCTCGTCCAGGATCACGACCCTCGGTTCACCGATCAGCGAGCGGGCGATGGCCACCGTCTGGCGCTGTCCGCCGGAGAGGGAAGCGACGGGGATACGGACGCTGGGAATGCGGATGGACAGGGTGTCGAGCAGCTCGCGCGCACGCCTGTCCATGCGCACTTCGTCGAGCACACCGAACCGGCGCAGTTCGCGGCCGAGAAAGAGGTTGCCGACGACGTCCAGGTTGTCGCACAGCGCCAAGTCCTGGTAGACGGTGGCGATGCCGAGGTTCTGGGCGTCGTGGGGCCGGCTGATGGTGACCCGGCGGCCCTCCCATTCGATGACGCCCTCGTCCGGCGGGTTCACCCCGGCGATCGCCTTGACCGCCGTGGACTTGCCGGCGCCGTTGTCACCGACAAGCGCCACCACCTCGCCGGCGTGGACTTCCAGGTCGAAGCCGGACAACGCCTGGACAGCGCCGAACCGCTTGGAGATCCCTCGCAGTGTGAGCACAGGTCCGTCCAGCAACGGAACCGCCTCCTCCGCTCGTATGGGCAGCGCCCCGTCGGGGTGGAACACGGGCTACTTGAGACCGGCCTCCTCACAGGCTGCGGCGTACGTCGGCGTGCAGATCTCGTTGACCGTGTACAGGCCGTCCTTGACGACCGTGTCCTTGATGTTGTTCTTGTGGACCACGACCGGTGTCAGCAGAGTGGACGGGACCTTGTCGCCGCTGCCGCTGGTGACGGTGGTGGGCGTCAGGTTGGCGGGGAGTTCCTTGCCCTGGGCCAGGTCCACGGCCATCGTGGCGGCGATGTCGGCCTCCGGCTTGTACGGCTTCTCGATCGTGATCGTCTGCGTGCCGAGAAGGATGCGCTGGATCGCGTCGAGCTGTGCGTCCTGACCGGTCAACGGCACGTTGATACCGGCGGCCTTGAGGGCGGTGGCGATGCCTGCGGCCAGTCCGTCGTTGGCCGAGTAGACGCCGACGATGTTGTCCTTGCCGAGTGCGCTGATGGCGCCGGACATCTGCTGGTTGGCGTTGTTCGGGTCCCAGTTCGGCGTGTCGTACTCCTTGCCGATCTTCACCTTGCCGTCCAGCACCGAGTGGGCACCGGCCTTGAACTCGGCCGCGTTCGGGTCGGTCGGGGAACCGTTGTGCATCACGATCTGGCCGTCCTGGGCCTTGTCACCGAGCGCCTCCAGCAGCGCCCTGCCCTGCAACTCGCCGACCTTGCGGTTGTCGTACGAGACGTAGGAGTCGACGGGCCCCTGCGCGAGGCGGTCGTACGCGACGACCTTGACACCCGCGTCCGCGGCCTTCTCCACGGAGGACTGGATCGACTTGGCGTCCACAGCGTCGAGGATGAGCACCTGGTCACCCTTGGCGAGAGCGGTGTTGACCTGCTGTTGCTGCGTGGTAGGGCTCTCGGCCGCGTTGTAGTAGTCGATCTGCGCGTTGGGCGCCAGTTCCTTGATCTTTTCCTCGATGTACGGCCGGTCGAACTTCTCGTACCGGGTGGTCTTGCTCTCCGGCAGCAGCAGACCGATCTTTATGTCGTCTTCTGTCGGCTGGGCCGCGCCGCCGGTCGCCACCGCTCCCAGGGACAGGGCCACGGCTCCGGCGAGGGCTACCGCGCCCCGCAGTATGCGCGTCATGGGAGGCTCCTTCCGTACGCCCCTCCCTTCGCCGGAACTGCTCGGGGAGCAAGGGTGCACATTTGGCCTATATAACGACATTAACGTCAACTTTAGGACCGGCAAGCGGATGAAGGCGACTCACGGCCCGCGCCCGAGCCGCCCCGCCAACGCCCGGCACCCCAGCGCCGACCACGACGAAACGACCCGGCCGGCCTGCGCCGGACGGCGCGTTCGGCCCGCAGCTCGGACTTCTTCAGCAGCGCCACCCCAGAGCGGGGTCACCGCCGGCATCGCTTCTCCCACACAGAAGCCACGTCATCGCGTGACACCCACGGCAAATCAGGTCGACCGTGGTCGCACCCCGCTCCCCGCGAGGGGCAGCCGGCGCCGATCGACCTCCCTGGGTCACCGACGCCAGTCTCTCCGGGCCCGTCGCTGGTCATCGCGAATTCGTTGCCCGCTGTCACGGCGGCGGACGAAGTCACCCGGTTCCAGGTCACCCTCCAGCAACCGCCCGATCACGAGTCCGGCGGCGCCCAGCCCCAGCACCAGCAGGAAGGCTTCGAAGCCACCGAAGTACCCGGCGAAACCGAGCGCCATTCCGGCGATCAGGCCCCACATGGCCCTGCTCATCTCGCGCTCCTTCACTCAACCAGCGGCTCCGCCCGGGCTCCTGGGTCCGCAGCCGTTCTTCCCCTGCGTCCGGCTCGTCGGGCAGCTCAACATCACCACCACCTCGGCGAGAGCCGGGCACGCATGGCGAGTTCTGGTCAAATTGTACTAAATTCAGTACACCCATTCGAGGTGACGGCCATGGGCCGGGTGACCGGACGAGCGTCATGAACGACGCTCGCCCCGGTTGGTGTCAGAAGTGAATGCCGAAGGCCCCCAGCCGTGATCGACTGGGGGCCTTCGTACCGGTGGGCGCGGACGGTTTCGAACCGCCGACATCTGCTTTGTAAGAGCAGCGCTCTACCCCTGAGCTACGCACCCGTGGATGAGGGAACAGCGTACATGGACCGGGGAGAAGGTTTGCAATCGGTTGGCTGGTCGCGGGCGCCTCGGGGGCCGGTGGGGATAACCCCACCCCGGTTCGGTGGTGGGCCGCATCGCCGCGGGGTGGGGGCCGTTCGTACGGTGAAGGCTCATTACGTGGCACTACTTGGGGGATCGATCACCGTGGCACTTCGTACCCGCACGTTTCTCGCCGTCGCCGGGGCTGTCGCCGGCGTGGTCGCCCTGACCGGCTGTGGCACCGAGGCCAAGGACGCGGCGCCCGAGGAGCGGTCGTTCCCGTTCAGTGGGGACACGCTGACCATCGACGCGGACGACTCGGCGCTGGAGCTCGTTCCGGCCGATGTGAAGGACGTGGAGGTCACGCGGCGCGCGGACGGGTGGGTGGTCCTCGGGGAGGGGCCCGAGTCCACCTGGGAGCTGAAGGACGGGAAGCTCGTGCTGCGCCAGCGCTGCGACGCGATGGTCAGCGACTGCGAGGCGTGGCACCGGGTGAAGGTGCCGAGGGGAGTCGCCGTGACCGTCAAGGACGACAACGGGAGTGTGACGGCCTCCGGATTCGACACCGCTCTCAATCTGCGCTCCGACAACGGGTCGGTCACTGTCAAGGACTCCAGCGGCCCCCTGGAGCTGACCAGCGACAACGGTGGCATCGTCGCGGAGGGGATCTCGTCCAAGCGGGTGAACGCGGTCTCCGACAACGGGAGTGTCCGGATGGCCTTCACCGTCGTCCCGGACCTCGTGGAGAGCGTCAGCGACAACGGGGAGATCGGTATCGACCTGCCCCGGGCGACGTACAGCGTGACCGCCAAGAGCGACAACGGCGACGTCAAGGTCGAGGTGCCGCGCGACCCGGCCAGCCCGCACGTGGTGCGGGCGCGGAGCGACAACGGGGAAGTCACGCTGCGAAGCGCGAACTAACAGGCCCGTGTGTTCGTCCTTACTGGTGGGAGAATGAACCGGGCAGGGGCGGACACAGCACGGGAGAGGGATGTGACGGCGACACACGCGCAGCCGTACCCGCAGCGAGTACGCCGCCGTACGAAAGCGGGTGCCGTCAGGGATGTCGTCGCGCTCGTGCTTCTGCCGGTGCCGCTGCTCGCCGCGCTTCCCCTGGCTTTCGCCGGCGGTGGTACGAGACGGTGGTTCGGCGGCCGCGGGGAGAACGTGCGCGCCGACGCCCAGGCCGCCAAGGACGCCGCCGCGGCGGCCTTCTACGAGTTGGACACCGCCCAGCGCGACCTCCGGATCTCGATCGAGACGATCACGGCGGTGGACAGCTCGCCCAGGGGCCGCAAGGCCGTAGAGGACTTCGCGGCGCTGGGGCGGCGTATCGACGAGGTCAGTCATACGTACATCACCGCCGTCGACGCCCATGACCTCGACCGCGACGACTTGGAAGCCGCCACCGCCGCCAAGGCGCGCGCGGAGCTGAGCCGGGCGAAGGACGAGCTGGTACGGGTCAAGGGCGAGCTCGACCGGTACGCACAGGAACTCGGGCCGCTGCTCGACACGGCGGAGACGGAGCTCGCCCGGCTCGCCCCGGCGGTGGAGCGGGCGCGCCAGGCGCTGCTCGCCGCGAGCAACGCACTCGACGCGGTACGGACCTCCGGCCTCAGGGCGGACGATCTCGCGGCCCGGCTGGCCGCCCTCGCACCCGAGCTGACCAAGCTCAACCAGGGTGCGGGGCGGCACGGCGTGCCCGAGACGCTGCAACGCGCGGACCGGGTGCTCCGGGATGCGGAGGCCGTGCGGACCGAGGCCGAGCGGCTGCCGGAGCGGGCGGCGGAGATCGACCGGCGGCTGGTGTCGCTGCGGACCCGGGCGCAGGCGCTCACGACCCGGGCGGGCAAGGTCGAGCCGATCCTGAGTGAGCTGCGCCGCCGGTTCACCGCCGCGTGCTGGCAGGACCTTCAGGCCGTGCCCGCGCAGACGGCGAGCACGGTCCGCCAGGCCGAGGAGAAGCTCGAAGAGGCGGTCAAGGCCCGCGAGGAGCAGCGGTGGCCCGACGCCACCGCTCTGCTCAGTACGGTCCGTGCCCTGCTGAACTCCACCGACGAGGCGGTTTCGGCGGCCGGCGACCGGCTGCAACGGCTCAACGCCGTGTCCAAGGACCCGCAACACGAGATCGAGCGGACGCGGTTCGCGATCAGGGACGCCCAGCGGCTGGCCATGGCCGGTCGCAGTACGCCCGACCCCCGCCATGCCCGCCCGCTGGACGATTCGGTGGCCCGGGTGGAGCGGGCCGTCGCGGGTCTGGAAGGCCGTCACCCCGACTACTGGCACTTCCTGACGGAGATGGAGGGGGTACGGCGCACGGTGGCGCGGGTCGTCTCGGGCATCCGGGAGGAACGGGGCGCGGGCTCCTGAACGGCCCGATGACTCAGTAACCTGTGGGCATGCCCCGTTACGAGTACCGCTGCCGCTCCTGCGGCACCAGCTTCGAGCTGAACCGGCCGATGGCCGAGTCCTCCGCGCCCGCCACCTGCCCGGACGGGCACGACGACACCGTCAAGCTGCTGTCCGCCGTCGCCGTGGGCGGAACGGCCAGGTCCGCCGCTCCCGCACCTTCCGGTGGAGGTGGCGGCGGCGGCTGCTGCGGCGGTGGATGCTGCGGCTGAGGCGGCGCGGGACGGCCGGCGCGGTGCGCCGGACGTCCTCCCGAGGACGGGCTCGCGAGGACGCGCTACCGCCGCGATCAGCGCTTTCGCGAGAGCGTCACTCCGTCCGCCACGGGGATCATGACGCTCTCCATGCGCTCGTCGGCCGTCACCCGGTCGTTGAACTCCTTGATCGCGGCCGCCGCACCCGTCGCGTCCGGGTCGGTGACGCCTCCGTGGAAGAAGACGTTGTCGGTGGCGATCACACCGCCCTGCCGCATCCTGGGCACCAACTCCTCCCAGTACGGCACGTAGTTCACCTTGTCCGCGTCGAGGTAGGCGAAATCGATGTGCGGCTCGGCGGGCATCGCGCGCAGGGTGTCCAGGGCGGGGCCGATGCGCAGCTCGACGCGGTCGGCGACGCCCGCCTTCGCCCATGCCTCGCGTGCGTACTCCGTCCACTCCTGCGACACGTCGCACGTGATCAGCCGGCCGTCGGAGGGCAGGGCCCGCGCCATCGACAGCGCGGAGAAGCCGGTGAACGTACCGATCTCGACGACGTGCCGGGCCCCGGTCAGCCGGACCAGGAAGGCCAGCAGCGGCCCCTGTTCCTCGGCCGACTGCATGCCCGCGTGCTCCGGAAACTGCCGGTAGGTGGTCTCTACGAGTTCCCGCTGCACGGTGTCCAGCCGCGGGTTGTGCGCCAGCATGTAGGCGTACAGCTCGTCGGTGAGTGGAGTGCTGTTTCCCTTGCTCATCGCGTTCCTCACGGTAGTCGGCGCGTTCCCGGACAGTAGTCACCAGTCACGTCATCGGCCCGGTCCCGCCGACCCGCCCGCACGGCAGTGGCCGGCGGGCTTCTTCAGCGTGGCTTCAGGCGCGGAATTCTATTGTGACGCGCATGATCGGAAGCGGCGCACCACAGTGGATCAGCGACCTCATGGACACCCTGGGGGCGCCGGGGGCGGGCCTCGCCATCGCCCTGGAGAACCTGTTCCCGCCCCTGCCCAGCGAAGTGATCCTGCCGCTGGCCGGGTTCGCCGCCAGTACCGGGCGGATGAGCCTGGTCGCCGCCCTGTTGTGGACCACGGCGGGCTCGGTCGTCGGCGCGCTCGCGCTGTACGGGGTGGGGGCGCTGCTCGGCCGCGAGCGGACCGTGGCCATAGCCGCCAGGCTGCCGCTGGTGAAGGTGTCCGACATCGAACGGACCGAGGCGTGGTTCCTGCGGCACGGGACCAAAGCGGTGCTGTTCGGGCGGATGATCCCCGTCTTCCGGAGCCTAATATCGGTGCCCGCCGGGGTGGAGCGCATGCCGCTGCCGGTCTTCCTCGGGCTCACCACGCTCGGCAGCGCGATCTGGAACACCGTCTTCGTCCTCGCCGGGTACGCGCTGGGCGATAACTGGCAGGACGTGACGGGTTACGTCTCGGCGTACTCGAAGGTCGTGCTCGTGGGGGCCGTGCTGGCGGTACTGCTCTTCGTGGGCCGCCGGGTGGTCAGGCCGGGTGCCGGCCGGCGGCGCGGATGAAGGACCGCAGGATCTCCTCGCCCGCCGCGACGCCCGCCTCGGGCAGCACGGTGACCTGCGGGGCGGTCCAGCCGGTGTCGGCCAGCTCGCCGTGTCCCGGCCGCCAGCCGTGGTCCGCGGCCAGCAGCAGGTCGGCGTCGAGCAGGGAGTCCCCCGCGGCGAGGGTGAGCGTGGCACCGGTGCGCCGGGCCACCTCGCGCATCGCCGCGCTCTTGGTGAGCGGCTTCGGCACGGCGTAGATCTTGCGGCCCTGGAGGGAGACCGTCCACCCGCGTTCCTCCGCCCACTCCCCTAGTTCCTTGACCCATTCGTCCGGCAGCAGGGCGCGCTCGACGACGAGATAGGCGAAGAGGTCCTCGGCGATCCGCTCCTTGAGCAGCCAGGCGGGGTCGGCGGCGGCGAGGAGGTGGGCGCGGACCTCCGCCAGGGAGGCGCACTCGTCCGCCAGTCTCGCGGCGACCTGGACCTGCCAGTCGGGGTCGGACACTCCGTCGACCAGCAGGTGCCCCCCGTTGGCGCAGATCGCGAACGCCGGGGTGGGAACGGGGAGCCGGATGCGGTGGTACTGCTCGCGGGTGCGGGTGGTCGTCGGCACGAAGCAGGTCTCGGCGGCGAGCTGCCCCATCAGGCCGGCGGCGGTCTCGGTGACGTAGGACAGCGGCTTGCTCTCGTACACCTCGACACAGAGCAGGCGCGGCGCCTCGGCGTCGGGCATGCGCAGGCCGAGCGCCGCGGTGGAGTAGATCAGCGTGCGGTCGAGGTCGCTGGCGATCAGGACGGGAGGGTGGCTGGTCACTTCGCTGCTACCGCCTTGCCGTCCGCGCCGGTGGCGCCGCGTGTGTACTGGGGGTGGATCAGCCCGACGCAGGTGTACGGGAGCCCGTCGACCTCCTCGACCGGGACCCCGCGCTGCTCCGCGAGGAGCCGTACGTGGTCGAGGTCGGGTCCGGCGCCGCGCTTGGCGAGGATCTTCCAGGGGACGCGGCGCAGCAGGACGCGCGTGGTCTCACCGACGCCGGGCTTGACGAGGTTGACGTCGTGGATGCCGTACTCCTCGCTGATCCGCTCGACGGCCGCCCAGCCCTCCCAGGTCGGGGCGCGGTCCGCCGAGAGCAGTTCCTTGACGTCGGCGCCCACGGCGTCCGCCACCTCGTCGAAACGGGCGGCGACGGTGTCGACGAAGAGACCGGACACGTCGTCGCCGGCGAGCTCGCGGTAGAACTTCGCCCCGTGGAAGTCGTCGGGGCCGACCAGATCGGCGCGCAGGACCGTGCGCGAGATCAGGCCGGAGACGGTCGAGTTGAGGCAGGCGGACGGGATGAGGAAGTCCTCGCGGGTGCCGTACGTCTTCACGCAGCCGCCGGGGTCGGCGAGGACGGCGATCTCCGGGTCGAAGCCGTGGATGCCGGTCCGGGCCGCGAAGTCGTCGAGGGCCTGGGCGAGTTCGCGGGTGATCGCGCCCTTGCCCGTCCAGCCGTCGACGAAGACGACGTCGGCCGGGTCGTGGTGCGCGGCGAGCCAGCGCAGCGCGGTCTCGTCGATCCCCCGGCCCCGCACGATGGAGACGGCGTAGTGCGGGAGGTCGAGACCGTGCCGGTGGCGGCCGTAACGGCGCATCAGTACGCCGACGGGTGTGCCCGCGCGGGCGAGGGAGACCAGCACGGGGCGGGGGGAGCGCTCGGCGAGGACCGTCTCGGTGACGGTGGCGACGGCCCGGGCGATACGGGCGGCCGAGGTCTCCAGGGCGGCCTTGAAGAGCTGCTGGTACTGGGCGCTCGGCTGGTACTCGACGGGCAGCGACTCGGCGTAGTGGGCGCCGCCGCTCTGGATCGCTTCCTCGCGCTCCTCCGTCGGGGCTTCGAGCTGGATGTCCGAGAGGTCCTGGAGGAGCCAGCCCACGTCCTCGGCCGCGTAGGAGGAGAAGGCGGGGCCGCGGAGAGGTTCGGGCATGTGCGGCTCCTGCCGTCCGGGGGCTTGCTCGGGTACGTCGCCGGGTATGCCGGGCGCACCGGGTATGTACGAGGGGACGACCGCCAGCACCACGTGCCCGGTGTGGGCGGCGAGCGCGGCGAGCAGGCCGTCAGGGGCGTGCAGCGCGGGGGTGTCGGCCGCGGAGTCGACCACGGCGACGACGGCGTCGAATCCGGCGCCCGCCACGTTGTAGGCGTAGCGCGCGCCGGGCCCGTCGGCGGGGTTGTCGTGCGCGGGGAAGACGATGCGGGTACGGATGGCGTAGCCGGGGTCGTCGACGGCGAGGACGGGCGAGCGCGTGGTGGTCGAGTACCGCACCTCGGCGTCGACGCGCTCCTCCAGCGCGGTGGCCAGCCTGAGCGGCGCGTACATCAGCTCCTCGAAGCCGAGGACGAGTACGCGGCGGGCGCCTTCGGGGAGCGCCCCGGCGATACGGTCCGCCATGCCCGGCAGCGCGGCCTCCAGCGCGGCCCGGTGCGCGGGCCCGAACCCGTGCCGGCCCCCGTCGGGCACGCCCGCGGGCCAGTTCAGCTCCACGCGGACGGGCGCCGCGCCGGGGGGCGCTGTGCGCGCCGGGACGGCGCCGGGGGTGGCTTCGTACCGCGCCACCAGGGCTTGGCCCCGTTCCAGTACGTCCTCGGGCAGGCGGACCGTGCCCGACGCCGTCGCGATCAGGTCGACCCGGGCGCCGATCTCACGGGCGAAGTCCTCCAGCCGCCCCCGGTCCCGCGCCGAGCGCATGTCGACCAGGGCGACGATGACGTACCACTCACGCGGGTAGCGTTCGTGCAGGCTGCGGATGGTGTTGAGCACCGTGTTGCCGGTGGAGAACTCGTCGTCGACCAGGACCAGCGGTCCGTCGCCCGCCAGCAGTGCTGGGTCTTCCGGCAGCAGCAGGTGGGAGGTGGCATGCGAGTGGGACTCCTCGAAGCCGCCCGCCGTGGCGACGCCGTCGACCGGGCGGCGCGTCGAGTGCAGGTACGGCGCTGTGCCGACGCCGTCGGCCACCGCGTGGCCGAGCCCGGTGGCCGTCTCGGCGTACCCGAGGACCACCGCGCGGGCGGCCGCCTCGTCGCCCAGCAGCCTGCGGACGTCCTCGCCGAGCGCGAACCCCGCCCCGTACACCCGGGACGGCAGTTGCGGCACGTGCTTGCCCAGCACGTTCGACACCAGCAGATGGGCCCGCTTCGGGTTGCGGCGCAGGGCCAGGCCCAGCAGGTCCCGCAGGCCGCCGGACCCCTGTCCGCCGCCGTCGGCGACGAGCTCGACGCCCAGCCGCTCCGCGACCCACGTACCCGACCACACCACGTCGTCCGTTCCCATCTCAGCCGGCCGTCCCCGCTGTCAGCAGCTCTACGAAGCCGACGTCCTCGCGTGCCACACCGAAGACCTCGGCGCGCAGCAATGTGCGCTCGGCCCACGCGCGGTGCGGCTTCACTTCGTTCATCTTGTTCGTATACGCGGAACGCATCACTCCGCCACCGTCCCGCTCGGGGCGCAGGATGTCCTGCGCGTCGCTGAACTCCTCGTGGCTGACCACCGACAGTGCGTGCACGGGCAGCACGTGCGACGGGTGGATGCACGTCTTGCCGAGCAGCCCGTTCGCGCGGTCGAGCGCGATCTCCCGCAGCAGCCCGTCCATGTCGTGCTCGATGAGCGACGCGCGCAGCGCCTCCGCCTGCCCCACGAAGGGGCTGCGGCGAAGCTGCGGCTTGAACATCCGCTCCTGGACGCGGAAGTACTCCCACACCGGGCCGGTGATCGTGAAGCCGGTGCCGTCCGAGCGCCCCAGCACGTTCACCACGTCGGCGATGACCCCGGCCACGATCTGCACGTCGTACGCCGTCATGTCGGGCGCCCTGCGCAGCCCGTACGCCGAGCAGAAGTCGGTGACGCCCAGGCGCAGCGCCAGTACGCGCTCCCGGTACTTGTCGATGGTGCGGGCGATGCCGCGGAGGGTCTCCGCGCGGGTCTCCAGGTGGAGCAGCTGCGGCGATTCGAGAACGGGCATGGCGAACAGCCGGTGTCCGCTCACCGCCTCCGCGGCCGTGAGCGCCTCCAGGAACGCGACGCCGCGCTCCTCGGTGAACTTCGGCAGTACGAATCCGGACAGCAGCCGCGCCGAGGTCCCGAGACGCTGGACGAGGTCGGAAATCTGGCCCGGTTCCCGGACCCGGACGAAGAGCAGCGGCAGCTCCGCGCCCAGCGCTTCGAGCTCCGCGAACTGCCGGACGAGGTTCTCCTCGGCCCCGGCGACTTCCGCGTCGTCGATGGAATCCTCCAGGCAGAGCACCATGGAGACGACTCCGCGCCCCGCCTGCTTCAGGACGTCGCCGGCGAGCCGGGGCCGGGTGGCGGGGCTGTAGAGCGTGGCGCCGAGAGCGGCGGAGAGCGTGCGGGCCGAGGACCCGGCGTCGAACGCGACCGGCTCCTGGTGGAACAGATTCTCCCGGACAGAGGGCGGGATATGCCCGAAATGACGCATGTAAATCCCCCCGTGCTGCCGTGTCGGCCCATCGTTGTATGGCCGGTAATAGTACGTAGGGACAGTGTCAAGAGTTCCCCGCATACGTGAATTTCAGGTTACCCACGTGAAAGCAGATATGCGGCTATGGGCCCCCGCGTTGTCGGTGGGAGCCCCGGGAGGGCAGGATGACAGGCATGACGCACGCCATGCTGAAGGGCTCGAACGTCCCGCTCGAAGCCACGGCCGTAAGGGCTGTGCTGCGCTGGACCCCCGGCCCCGACGTCCCCGAAGTGGATGCCTCGGCCCTGCTGCTCGGCGTCGACCGGCGCGTGCGGTCCGACGAGGACTTCGTCTTCTACAACCAGCCCCGCCACCCGTCGGGTCTGGTGCGGAGCCTGGGCAAGAAGCGGCTCCCGGACGGCGTCACCGACTCGGTGCAGACGGACCTCGCGGCACTCGAACCGGCCGTGGACCGGGTACTGATCGTGGCCTCGACGGACGATGTCCCGTTCGAGCGCGTACGGGATCTGCGCATCGAGGTGTACGACGCCTCCGCCGCCGGGGGCGCCGAGCCGCTCACGTACTTCGAGATCAGGCCCGAGACGGGGGCGGAGACCGCGCTGATCTGCGGGGAGCTGTACCGGCGCGGCGAGGGGTGGAAGTTCAGGGCGCTGGGCGAGGGGTACTCGAACGGGCTGATCGGGCTGGCCACGGACCACGGGATCTCCGTGGACGAGACGGGAGACGCGGCGGAGGAGGCGTCCGGCGCCGGTGCGGCGCCCGCGACGCCGCCTCAGGCATCGCCCTCCGAGCCCACGCAGCCCATGCAGCCCGCGTACGGGTACCCGCAGCCGGCCGCCGACCAGGGCCAGGCCGCGGCCACGGCCGCGCCCGCTTACGGGTTTCCGCAGTCGGCGTCGACCCAGCCCGCCTACGGCTACCCGCAGCCGGCCGCTGCCGCCGCCTTCGCTCCCGACCCGAACTTCCGGCTGCCGCCGCAGGGGCCGCAGTTCGTACGCGCCCAGTAGATCCGGGCCGGAAGCGGGCTCTTCACGCCTTCGTCTTGTAGCCGCGGCCCCATTGCAGGCCCCATCCGTACAGCCGGTCCAGTTCCGCCTGGAAGCCGTAGACGAACTTCACCTCGCGGCGCACCATCAGCTCGCCCTTGCTGTTCTCGACGGTGAAGACGGCGCACGAGCGCGCCTGCGGGGCGCGTTCGTCCAGTTCGATCTCGATGCGCGGGCCGTTGCCCGGGAACAAGGTCACCACGGCGTGCGTACGGTCGAACGCCGGGGTCTGGTCGTAGATGTAGACGAAGACCAGCAGTCGCCTGATCTCCTCGCGGTGGTCGAGGTTGACGTAGATCGTCTCGCCCGACGGGGCGCCGAACCGGTCGTCGCCGCTCAGCTTGATGTACGGCGGCGCGTTCAGGCTTCCCAGGAAGCCGCCCAGCGGCTGCACGACCCCCTTGGTGCCGTCCGTCAGCTCGTACAGGCAGCCCAGGTCGAGGTCCACGTTGACCATGCCCTGGGTGTGGGCCTGCACCAGTTCCGGCTGGAAGAACTTGAACGGCCGGCGCAGCAGGCTGCCACTGCGCCGCGACGACGTGCCCCCGATGTCCGAGGTGCGCATCCGCCACGAAAGGTTGACGCGCAGATTTCCGGTCGTCGCGCCCTGCTTGGCGAGCGAGACCGAGGGGTTCCTCCTGGTCAGTTCGATCGTGTTGCTCGCGGCGTTGCCGGACGCGAACTGATCTGCCGCCCTGTCCCTCCGCAGGCTGTCCCAGATAGCCATACCGCCCCCACCCCCAGGTGTCTCGTGAGCCCCCGCGCATAGGCTTGCAAAGCCTCGCGGGGCGGCCCCGAGGCCCGACGCCTCGTGACCGCCCCGCTTCAGAGCGTTCCTCAATCCCTGCCGGGTCACACCCCGGACTGGACCTCAGTCTTGTCGCCCGGCGCCGGACCGTCCGGTCCCTTGCCGCTCTCGGCGGCCTCGAGCCGCTTGTTGCGGCGGATCGAGGACCAGAACGAGGCGGCGATCAGGAGGACACCGACGAGACCCGTGATGATCTCGCTGATCTCGTGCTCGATGGTGACCAGCAGGATGGCCGCCAGCGCGCCGATCGCGTAGTGCGCGCCGTGCTCCAGGTAGACGTAGTCGTCGAGAGTGCCCTGGCGGACCAGGTAGACCGTCAGCGAACGTACGTACATCGCGCCGATACCGAGGCCGAGCGCCATCCAGAAGATGTGGTTCGTGATGGCGAAGGCGCCGATGACGCCGTCGAACGAGAACGAGGCGTCGAGGACTTCCAGGTAGAGGAAGAGGAAGAACGCGGCCTTGCCCGCCAGACCGACGAGGGACGGGTCCTTGCCCTCCGCCTTGGCCTTCTCCTCCTCCTCGTGCTCGCGCTCCTCTTCTTCCTCGATCTTGTTCTCGAAGTGGCTGGAGAGACCGCCGACGACGAGGTACGTGATCAGGCCGGCGACGCCGGCGAGCAGTACCGTGGCCGACTTGTCCTGATAGCCGGAGCTGGTGTGCGCGTGCGTCGCGAACGTCATCGCCGTGCCGAGCAGGACGATCAGCGCGATGCAGACCGACAGCATGTCGACCTTGCCGAGCTTGGCCAGCGGGCGCTCGAGCCAGCCGAGCCACTTGATGTCCCGGTCCTCGAAGATGAAGTCCAGGAAGATCATGAGCAGGAACATGCCGCCGAAGGCCGCGATCGCCGGGTGGGCGTCCGTGACCAGGGCTTCGTACTGCTCGGGCTTGTCCATCGCGAGCTGGATCGCCTCGATCGGACCGACCTTGGCGCTGATCGCGACGATGGCGACAGGGAAGACCAGCCGCATACCGAAGACGGCGATCAGGATGCCGATCGTGAGGAAGATCTTCTGCCAGAAGGCATTCATCTTCTTCAGGATTCCGGCGTTGACGACCGCGTTGTCGAAGGACAGTGAGATTTCGAGGATCGACAGGATCAGTACGACCCCGAACGCCTCCCACCCCCACTGCCAGGCGGCGAAAGCCAGTCCGAGTGCCGTGACGGCAAACGACCAGCCGAAGGTTTTCAGAACCACTGGCTACCCCATCGTGTAAGTACGGGTCTCCCCCGCGCCGTGCGCGGCTTTACGAAACGTTGACCCCGAAGTCTAGGGCGATGCCTCGCAGACCCGACGCATACCCCTGTCCAACGGCCCGGAACTTCCATTCCCCGCCGTACCGGTACACCTCACCGAAGATCATCGCCGTCTCGCTCGACGCGTCCTCGGAGAGGTCGTAGCGGGCCAGTTCCTGACCGTCCGCCTGATTCACCACGCGAATGAAGGCATTGCTGACCTGGCCGAACGTCTGCCCTCGATTGTCCGCGTCATGAATCGAGACCGGAAATACGATCTTGTCGCAGCTCTCCGGCACCAGGGTGAGGTCGATGATCATCGACTCGTCGTCGCCGTCGCCCTCACCGGTCAGGTTGTCACCGGTGTGCTCGACCGAGCCCTCGGGGCTCTTGAGGTTGTTGTAGAAGACGAAGTACTCGTCGCCGAGCACCCGGCCGTTCTGGCACAGCAGCGCGCTGGCATCGAGGTCGAAGGGGGCTCCTGTGGTGGAGCGCGCGTCCCAGCCGAGCCCGACCAGCACCTGGGTGAGGTTCGGTGCGGCCTTGGAGAGGGAGACATTGCCTCCCTTGGCGAGCGTAACGCCCATGATCTTGATTCCTCCCCGCGGTACGGAATGAGTGGTGAGGCGCGTCCGGCGCCACACACGCACGTGCGTGTGCGTATGCGGCGCCGGACGGGACGGGGCTCGGCTCAGACGTTGACGCCGAAGTCCTGCGCGATGCCGCGCAGGCCCGAGGCGTAACCCTGGCCGATGGCCCGGAACTTCCACTCCGCCTGGTTGCGGTACAGCTCGCCGAAGACCATCGCGGTCTCGGTCGAGGCGTCCTCGCTCAGGTCGTAGCGCGCCAGCTCCGTGTTGTCGGCCTGGTTCACGACGCGGATGTACGCGTTGCGGACCTGGCCGAAGCTCTGCTGCCTGGCCTCGGCCTCGTAGATCGAGACCGGGAAGACGATCTTGGCGACATCGGCCGGTACGCCCGCCAGGTTCACCTTGATGACCTCGTCGTCGCCCTCGCCCTCACCGGTGGTGTTGTCGCCGGTGTGCTCGACCGAGCCGTCGGGGCTCTTCAGGTTGTTGAAGAAGACGAAGTTCGCGTCGTTGGTGACCTTGCCCTCAGCGTTGGTCAGCAGGGCGCTGGCGTCGAGGTCGAAGTCACCCCCGGTGGTGGTACGAGCGTCCCAGCCCAGACCGACGATGACCGCGGTCAGGTTGGGGGCGGCCTTGGTCAGCGAGACGTTGCCGCCCTTGCTGAGGCTGACTCCCACGAGTCCTCCCATGTGTGTCGAGGGGCCGAGGGACCCCCGTAATGCGCTGGCATCGGATCAACGAGTCGATCCTAGTGACCGGTTCCCGTACGCAGCATGCCCGGTGTCCCGATTTTTCGGGCGTTCACGCCGGGACGTCCGGGGTCCCGGCGGTCCCGGCGGTCCCCGCGGTCCCCGCGGTCCCGGCGGTCCCGGCGGTCAGAGCGTGCCGAGCGCCTTGAGGTAGTCGTTCAGGTCCCGCGCGTCGGGCAGGCCGTTGACCACGGTCCAGCGCACCACGCCCTCCTTGTCGATGACGAAGGTGCCGCGCACCGCGCAGCCCTTGTCCTCGTCGAAGACCCCGTACGCGCGCGAGACCTCACCGTGCGGCCAGAAGTCCGACAGCAGCGGGAACTCGAAGTCCTCCTGCTCGGCGTAGACGCGGAGGGTGTGGATGGAGTCGGTGGACACGGCGAGCAGCTGTACGTCGTCGTTGACGAACCTCGGCAGCTCCTCGCGCAGCGCCCGCAGCTCGCCCGTACAGACCCCGGTGAACGCGAAGGGGTAGAAGAGCAGCACCACGTTCCGGGCGTCGCCGGGGAAGCCGCCGGAGAGCTGGAAGCCGGACAGCGTCACGGCGCGTCCGTGGTTGTCCTTCAGCTCGAAGTCCGGGGCCCTGTCGCCCACCTCGACCGCCATGGATGCGTTACCCCCTCATTGGGCCGTATGTGTCCGGCCAGCGTACGCACAGGGCCCCCGCCGACCGATGTCGGAGGGGGCCCTGTTTCGCCTTGGGCGCAGCCTGCTCATGAGGAGTCTGCTCGGACGCGGCGGTGGCTCAGCGCTTGCCCTTGGGGGTCACCAGCCGGCCGGCGCTCCAGTCCTTGCCCGCGCTGACGGTCTTGGTCTGGGACAGACCCGCCGTCTGGGCGGCCTCGCTGATGTCGCTGGGCTCGACGTAGCCGTCGCGGCCGGTCTTCGGGGTCAGCAGCAGTACGGTGCCGCCGTCCTCGAGCAGACCGATGGCGTCCACCAGCGCGTCCGTAAGGTCGCCGTCCTCGTCACGGAACCAGAGAACAACGACGTCAGCGACGTCGTCGTAGTCTTCGTCGACGATTTCCTGGCCGGTGATCGCCTCAATGCCCTCACGGAGTTCCTGCTCGACGTCGTCGTCGTAGCCGATCTCCTGGACCACCTGTCCGGGCACGAACCCCAGGCGTACTGCCGGGTTGGTCCGCTCCTCCGCGTGGTCCGCGGTCGCGCTCACGGATTGCCTCCTGATCATGTTTTGGGGAATACCTTCACTCCACGCGCGTGCGTGGGCGTTGGCCGTAGTCCACACGTGCGGGACCGATCGCGCAAGTACCCGGCCGTGGAGACAGCCGAAACGGTGACGGATGGGGCCGGTTCACCGCAACTCCAGACCCGGCCGGAGACGGCCCCGGTGATCCATCCCACACCATTGCGACACGTTTGTAAGCCTACGCGGCTTCGGTAGGCCAATCGGACCCGAACAGCCGTACCGAACGCATAAACGTGTTGGGCGTAAGGTTGCGATTTGGCCGGACCCATCCTCGGGCTGACGCCGAGCCTCGTACCGCGTGGGGGTTACCCCTCGGTAGAGATGACGTTTGCGATTCCGGGGTACACGATGGAGGCGGCGCGACAGCCCTCAAGACCCAACCAGCGAAGGAACAGCGTGGCTTCCGGATCCGATCGTAATCCGATCATCATTGGCGGCCTTCCGAGCCAGGTCCCGGACTTCGATCCTGAAGAGACCCAGGAATGGCTCGACTCCCTCGACGCCGCCGTCGACGAGCGGGGCCGCGAGCGCGCCCGCTACCTGATGCTCCGTCTCATCGAACGGGCGCGTGAGAAGCGCGTCGCCGTCCCCGAGATGCGCAGCACGGACTACGTCAACACCATCGCCACCAAGGACGAGCCGTTCTTCCCCGGCAACGAGGAGATCGAGCGCAAGGTCCTCAACGCGACCCGCTGGAACGCGGCCGTGATGGTGTCGCGTGCGCAGCGCCCGGGGATCGGCGTGGGCGGTCACATCGCCACGTTCGCCTCCTCCGCCTCCCTGTACGACGTGGGCTTCAACCACTTCTTCCGGGGCAAGGACGAGGGCGACGGCGGCGACCAGATCTTCTTCCAGGGGCACGCGTCCCCCGGCATCTACGCCCGCGCGTTCCTGCTGGACCGGCTGAGCGAGCAGCAGCTCGACGCCTTCCGCCAGGAGAAGTCGAAGGCTCCGTACGGGCTGTCCTCGTACCCGCACCCGCGGCTGATGCCGGACTTCTGGGAGTTCCCGACCGTCTCGATGGGCCTCGGCCCCCTCGGCGCGATCTATCAGGCGCGGATGAACCGCTACATGGAGGCGCGCGGCATCGCCGACACCTCCAAGTCGCATGTCTGGGCGTACCTCGGCGACGGCGAGATGGACGAGCCCGAGTCGCTCGGCCAGCTTTCCATCGCCGCCCGTGAGGGCCTGGACAACCTGACCTTCGTCGTCAATTGCAACCTCCAGCGCCTCGACGGCCCGGTGCGCGGCAACGGCAAGGTCATCCAGGAGCTGGAGTCGCAGTTCCGCGGCGCCGGCTGGAACGTCATCAAGCTGGTCTGGGACCGGAGCTGGGACCCGCTGCTCGCGCAGGACCGCGACGGCGTGCTGGTCAACAAGCTCAACACGACCCCGGACGGCCAGTTCCAGACGTACGCCACGGAGACGGGCGCGTACATCCGCAACCACTTCTTCGGTGACGACCACCGCCTGCGGGCCATGGTCGAGAACATGACCGACGACCAGATCCTGCACCTGGGACGCGGCGGTCACGACCACAAGAAGGTGTACGCGGCCTACGCGGCGGCCAAGGCGCACAAGGGCCAGCCGACCGTGATCCTGGCCCAGACCGTCAAGGGCTGGACGCTGGGTCCGAACTTCGAGGGCCGCAACGCGACCCACCAGATGAAGAAGCTGACGGTCGAGGACCTGAAGCGCTTCCGCGACCGGCTGCACATCCCGATCACGGACAAGCAGCTGGACGAGGGCTACCCGCCGTACTACCACCCGGGCCGCAAGTCCGAGGAGATCCAGTACATGCACGACCGGCGCAACGCGCTGGGCGGGTACGTACCGACCCGTGTCGTGCGGGCGAAGCCGCTGCCACTGCCGGTCGAGAAGACGTACGCGGCTGCGAAGAAGGGGTCCGGACAGCAGTCGATCGCCACGACGATGGCGTTCGTGCGCGTGCTCAAGGACCTCATGCGGGACAAGGAGATCGGCAAGCGTTTCGTGCTGATCGCGCCCGACGAGTACCGCACCTTCGGCATGGACGCGTTCTTCCCGAGTGCGAAGATCTACAACCCGCTGGGCCAGCAGTACGAGGCGGTCGACCGCGACCTGCTGCTCGCGTACAAGGAGTCGCCGACCGGTCAGATGCTGCACGACGGCATCTCCGAGGCGGGCTGCACGGCGTCGCTGATCGCCGCGGGTTCGGCGTACGCGACGCACGGCGAGCCGCTGATCCCGGTCTACGTCTTCTACTCGATGTTCGGCTTCCAGCGGACCGGCGACCAGTTCTGGCAGATGGCCGACCAGCTCGCGCGCGGCTTCGTCCTGGGCGCGACCGCCGGCCGTACGACGCTGACCGGTGAGGGCCTCCAGCACGCGGACGGCCACTCGCAGCTGCTCGCGTCGACGAACCCGGGCTGCGTCTCGTACGACCCGGCCTTCGGGTACGAGATCGCGCACATCGTGCAGGACGGTCTGAGGCGGATGTACGGCGAGAACGCCGAGGACGTCTTCTACTACCTGACCGTCTACAACGAGCCGATCCAGCACCCGGCGGAGCCCGAGAACGTGGACGCCGAGGGCATCCTCAAGGGCATCTACCGCTTCAAGGAGGGCGAGAAGGGCGAGATCGCGGCCCAGATCATGGCCTCCGGTGTGGCGGTGCCGTGGGCGGTCGAGGCGCAGCGGATCCTCGCGGAGGAGTGGAACGTCAAGGCCGACGTCTGGTCCGCCACCTCCTGGAACGAGCTGCGCCGCGACGCGGTCGAGGCGGACGAGTACAACCTGCTCCACCCGGAGGAGGAGATGCGCGTCCCGTACGTGACGCGGAAGCTCTCCGGCGCGCAGGGCCCGTTCGTGGCGGTGTCCGACTGGATGCGTTCGGTTCCGGACCAGATCTCCCGCTGGGTGCCGGGTCCGTACACCTCGCTCGGCGCGGACGGCTTCGGCTTCGCCGACACGCGTGGGGCGGCCCGCCGGTACTTCCACATCGACGCGCAGTCGATCGTCCTGGCGGTGCTCACCGAGCTCGCCAGGGACGGCAGGATCGACCGCTCGGCGCTGAAGCAGGCGGTGGACCGCTACCAGCTGCTGGACGTGACGGCGGCGGACCCCGGTGCCGCCGGGGGCGACGCGTAGCACGGCACGGTCGCGAAGGGCGGCGGGGCCCTCTGGTCCCGCCGCCCTTCGGCGTTCCCTACGATGCGGGCATGAAGGTGCAGACGGCGCAGACCCGGTGGGAAGAGCGCACACACGGGCTCCTGCTGGGGCTGGCCGGGGCCTTCGCTCTCGCGTACGCGGTCCCGATAGTGGCGCCCGACGCCAACGGACTGGTGCGCCAGGTGTGCCTGGTGACCGAGTGGGTGGTGTGGGGGGCCTTCGCCCTGGACTACGTCGTACGGCTGGTCCTGTCCCCCGGCAAGTGGCTGTTCGTCCGCAGCCATCCGCTGGACCTGCTCGCCGTGCTGCTGCCGCTGCTGCGGCCCCTCCAGCTGCTGCGGCTCGTCTCCACGCTGCTGCTGGTCGGCCGGCGGGCCAGGATGGCGCCGCAGATACAGCTCACGACATACGTGGGCGGCGCGGTGGTGGGTCTGCTGATGTTCGGCTCGCTGGCCGTGCTGGAGGTCGAGCGGGACTCACCGGACGGGAACATCAAGACGCTGGGTGACGCCGTGTGGTGGTCGTTCACGACGATGACAACCGTCGGGTACGGCGACCACCCCCCCACGACGGGCCTCGGCCGGGTGCTTGCGGTGGGCCTGATGCTTTCGGGAATCGCGCTGCTCGGTGTGGTGACCGCGAACATCGCGGCCTGGTTCATCTCCCGCTTCGAGCGGGACGACGTCGAGGAACGCCGTCAGACGGCGGCGATCGAGCTGCTCACGGCGGAGGTGCGCGCCCTGCGGGCGCAGGTCTCGGAGCTGACGTCGGGGGCGCCGGGGGCGCCGGTCCCCGCGCCGGGCACGGCTGAGGGGCCGCCCGTGCGGACGGCCCCCTCACCGCGGCTTCCGGAACAGACGCGTCAGATGGACATGCCGTAGACGGCGGCGCCGCCTATCAGCGCGACGATCGCGAGAACGGTGATGATCAGGCCGAGGATGAAGCCGATCATGGCGGGCACGTTGCCGCTGTTGAAGCGCTTGCCCATGGCGATCCAGCCGGTGATCAGCGCGACGGGGCCGAGAACGATGCCGAAGGTGAAGAATCCGACGATGCCGCAGATGAGCGAGACCCAGCTGAGGGCGCTGGTGTTGGACGAGCTGTGTGCGCGGCTGTTGGTCGCCATGGTCACTCCCTAGGTCGTGCCCTGGAATTCGTGTGATCCGGGCTTGACCACCGGTTGCCCCGCTTTCCGGCGCGCATCCCCCTCAGTTCTCCCACACTTTGAACGCCCGTACGCGGTACGGCGATTGGGGCACCCAGGTCCCGCCGCCGGGGTATGTCTCGAATTCTCCCGTTTCGGCGCACTCGGCTGACTGGTACGTCGTGACCGGCCGCCCGGTGCGGTTGGCGACGGCCTGGGCGTCGGTGCCGGGCGGGAGCGGAACGCAGCTCTCGATGTCGACGACGGACAGTTCGTGGGTCTGGCGCGCCCCCTTGAAGTCCGGCTTCTGCCACAGGCAGAGCTCGCCGGGCGCGCAGGTGCCGAGGCGCGGCGGCCCGGCCTGGGCGGGCTGCGGCAGCAGTGCGGTGACGGCCAGGGCGCCGGCCGCGAGGACGGTCGTACGCAGCATCGGAACGGTCGTGCGCATCGGAATCAACCCCCGTGTGGTGTGGATCGGTTGGCCCACACTGAGCTGCGCGGACGCCGCCGCGGAAGACGCCCGGGGCTGTTCCACCCGCATAGGCGACAGCCCCGCCGGACGCGTCCGGCGGGGCTGTCGTACGTACGGGGTTGACGTCAGATGTGGGCGCCGCCCGCGGCCGCGTCCGCGTTCTCGCCGCGCTTGGTCAGGGTGGCGACGAGCGCCGCCACGACCGCGACGATGCCGGCGACGGTGAAGGCGAGGTGCATGCCCGACACGAACGTGTCATGGATGACGCCACCGATCTTGTCGATCAGGGGCTGTTCCAGGCCGGCCTTGGCCAGTTCCTTGGTCGGTACGGAGGCGAACTCGGCCGCCTCCTCCAGCTTGGGGTCGGCCGGGATCGGGATGCCCGCTTCCTTCCAGTTGCCGGCGAAGTCCGCACTGACCTTCGAGGACATGATCGCGCCGAGGACCGCGGTGCCGAGCGCGCCGCCGACCTGCATGGCGGCCTGCTGGAGTCCGCCCGCGACGCCGGAGAGCTCCATGGGCGCGTTGCCGACGATGACCTCGGTGGCGCCGACCATGACCGGCGCGAGGCCGAGGCCGAGGAGGCCGAACCACAGCGACATCATCAGCGTGCTCGTGTCGGCCGTGAGCGTGGTCATGCCGAACATGGCGGCGGCCGTGGCGACCATGCCGCCGACCAGCGGGACGCGGGGGCCGAACTTGGTGATGAGCACGCCCGCCAGCGGCGAGGAGACGATCATCATGCCGGTCAGCGGCAGCAGGTGCAGGCCGCTGTCGACCGGGCTCATGCCGTGCACGCCCTGGAGGAAGAACGTCACGAAGAACAGGCCGCCCATGAAGGCGATGGCCATGAGCACCATGAGGACGACGCCCGCGGAGAGCGGGACGGACCGGAACATCGCGAGCGGGATGAGCGGTTCCTTCACCTTCGTCTCCCAGACCGCGAAGACGACGAAGAGGGCGACGGAAGCGCCCAGCCAGGCCCACGTGCTGGGGCTGTCCCAGCCCCACTCACCGGCCTTGATGATGCCCCAGACCATGGCGAACATCGCGCCGGAGAGCAGCACGATGCCGGGGATGTCGAAGGAGCGCGGGGCGTTGGCCGCGCGGTGGTCCTTGAGGATCACCAGGCCGAAGACCAGCGCGACGACGCCGACGGGCACGTTGATGAAGAACACCGACTGCCAGTTGACGTGCTCGACGAGCAGACCGCCGACGATCGGGCCACCGGCCGTGGACGCGCCGATGACCATGCCCCAGATGCCGATGGCCATGTTCAGCTTCTCGGCCGGGAAGGTGGCGCGCAGCAGGCCGAGCGCGGCCGGCATCAGGAGCGCGCCGAACAGTCCCTGGAGTACCCGGAAGGCGATGACCAGGGAGATCTCGCTGGAGAGGCCGATGGCGCCGGAGGCGAGAGCGAAGCCCGCGATGCCTATGAGGAAGGTCTGGCGGTGGCCGAAGCGGTCGCCGAGCTTGCCCGCGGTGATCAGGGCGACGGCGAGCGCCAGCAGGTAGCCGTTGGTGATCCACTGCACGTCGGCGAGGGAGGCGCCGAGGTCCTTCTGGATGGCGGGGTTGGCGATCGCGACGATCGTGCCGTCGAGCGCGACCATCATCACGCCGATCGCCACGGAGAAGAGCGTCAGCCAGGGGTGGCCCCGGAGCCCTTTGGCCGGCGCGGGCGCGGGATCCCGCGGCGGCGGCGTCTTGTCGATGGTGGTCTGACTAGTCATACGGACCACGCTAGTGACAGTCGCTGACAGTTGACAAACGAATTCACAAGCCGGTAACTGTCACGTAGCTCACAGGTATCCTGAGCTGGACAAAAGGCGAAAGAGGCGTACCTACGCATGACCGAGCAGCAGGCGACCGGCGCGTCGACGGCGGGGCTGCGCGAGCGCAAGAAGCAGCGCACCCGCGACGCCCTCCTGCGGGTCGCGCTGGAGCTCTTCACCACCCAGGGGTACGAGCGCACGACCGTCGACGAGATCGCCGACGCCGTCGACGTCTCCCAGCGCACCTTCTTCCGCTACTTCGCCAGCAAGGAGGAAGTCGCCTTCGCCGTCCAGGAGATGGTGGAGTCGCACTTCGTGGCGGAACTGCTCGTACGGCCCCCGGAGGAGCGCCCGTTCGCCGCCATGCGCAACGCCGTGCTGTGCGCATGGAACACCATCGGCGAGGCGATCGAAGCCGTCGTGCCGGTCGAACTGCACATGCGCACCTACCTGATGATCGAGTCGACGCCCGCCCTGCTCGCGGCGCATCTCCGCCGCTCCACCGAGCTGGAGGAGCGGACCGCCCGGATCGTCGCCGACCGCGAGGGCGTCGACCTCGACGCCGACCCGCGGCCGCGCATCGCCGTCGCGGCGTTCACCGGCGTCATGCGGGTGACGGGGCGGCTGTGGGGGCAGGGCGAGGACGCCAGCATGGAGTCCATCAGGTCCCTGACCGAGCTCTACCTGGACCACCTCGAACCGGCGCTCGCCGCGGACTGGCGCGCTCCGGCGCGTACGCCGGGAGCGCCGGGCGCACACGAAGAGTGACGGAGCCTCAGCCACTTCTGCCTTGAAACGTGATTCGCATCACGGATTTCGCGGGGAGCCCCACGCTTCTCCTAGGGTGGCCAGCAGTGACTTCCTTCGACTCCTCCCCCACCCTCAACGCATGGCGCGCGCTGCTCGCTCTCGCCGTGGTGTTCGTCCTGCTGGCCACCACGGGCTGGACCGCGATACGCCACCACAACGGCGACTCCGACCTCCGAGGCGCGTCGTTGGCCGCCTGGGCGCGGGACCGCGTCGACGGCCGCGCGTTGCCGGCGGCCGGGTCGGCGCCCGAGCGGCTGGCCCGTTTCTTCGCCGGACTCACGGCTTCCCAGCGCGCCCGGCTCGTAGACCGCCACCCGCTGGTCGTGGGCAACCTCAACGGCGTCCCGCTCACCCTCCGCTACCGGGCCAATCACCTGGCCCTCACGCAGGCACGGGCGGTCGAGCGGGAGCGCATGCACGACGAACGTCTGACTCCCGCAGGCCGTCAGACGGCGGGGCGCAGGATGCACCGCTTCGCGTCGCTGATGGGCGAGGGGCGGCAGATCCTCGCGTTCGACCCCGACGGCTCCGGCCGGGTCGCGGAGGTCTTCGGCGACCTCGGGCGCGCCGAGCGGGTCTCGGTCGTGGTCCCCGGTGTCGACACCAACGTGGTCAACTTCGAGCGGACGCGCCGCAAGTACACCGCGCCGGTCGGCATGGCGAAGTCGCTGTACGCCGCCGAGCGCGCCGCGTCGCCCCGTACCCGTACCGCCGTCATCGCCTGGGCCGACTACACCTCGCCCGTGGGCGTCGGCATGGACGCGGCCATCGGCAGGCTCGCCCGGGACGGGTCGAAGCGGCTCGGCTCCCTCGTGCGGGCGCTGCCCGGAGACTCGAAGGTGTCGCTCTTCTGCCACAGCTACGGCTCGGTGGTGTGCGGAGTCGCCGCCGGCGCGTTGCCGTCCAGGGTCTCCGACATCGCGGTCGCGGGCAGTCCGGGCATGCGGGTCGAGAGCGCGAAGGAACTGGGTACCGGGGCGCGGGTGTGGGCCGCCCGCGACAGGGACGACTGGATCCAGGACGTGCCCTACCTGGAGGTCGGCGGGCTCGGGCACGGCGCCGATCCCATGACGCCGGAGTTCGGGGCGCGGGTCGTCTCGGCCGCCGGCGCGGTGGGACATACCGGCTATTTCGAGCCGGGTACGGAAAGCCTGAGCAACTTCGCCGGCATAGGCGTCGGCTCGTACTCCACCGTCAGCTGCGCGGGCGGCGACGGAGCCTGCCGGAGTGGAATTTCCGGCGCGGAAGCGAACTGACGCGCGTAGAACCTCGTGACGACCGGAGTGCGGCCGGAGCATGGCCCGGGGATCGCCCCCGGCACCGAGGGCGACGCGCGGGCGCACGCCGCATACGATGAGCCGCATGGGTGATGTGCTGGCCGGAATTCATGCCACCTGGGAGTTCGAGAGCGACTCCGTGCTCATCCGCTTCGAACGGGGGATCCGCACGCCGAAGCTGTTCCAGGCGCTCGGCGAAAGACGCGTCCCGCACGAGGCGCTGGCGTTGGTGACCCTGACGCCGGGGAAGCGCGGCACAGTCGTTCTGCACGCGATCCCGCGACCGGGTGCCGACCCGCTGATGGAGGCCGCGGCGGGGCAACTGCGGGACGGCTCCGACCCGTACCGGCTGGTGCTGCCGGCGGAGCGCGAGATGCTCGCCGAGTACTACGCCGACGAGCTGCGCGCCCTGCTCGGCCCAGAGGCGGCGCTGCCGGCCGAGAAGTTCCTGGTGGCCGCCCCGCAGGCGCCACTGCACTTCAAGGCGTACGACGGCAAGGCGTCCTTCGACGGGTCGCGGGTGTCCTTCCGCTGGTTCTGGACGGGTGCGTCCTCCGCGAAGTGGAAGGCGGGCGACCAGAGTTTCCCCGTGCAGGAGCTGCACGGCGTCGAGTGGCGTTCCCCCGACGTATTCGACGGGTACCTGCGGCTGCTGCGGCGCGGCGGCGGCCTGGGCGCGCCCGCGGCGCAGCCGGCCCAGGCCGACCAGGATCCGGCCGCCGTCGTCTTCGGCCTCGGGTACGGCCCGGTGCACGAGTCGCTGCCGTTCGCCGCGGCGGTGCTCGGGGCGGTGCGCACCGGGAGTGCGGCCCCGGACCACCTGGTGCCTGCCGAACCCGTGCCGGTGCCCGTCGCGGCGCGGCGCGACCCGGCGGACATCGCCGAACGGATCCGGCACCTCGGCGATCTGCGCGAGGCGGGCCTGGTCACGGACGAGGAGTTCACGGCGAAGAAGGCGGAACTGCTCGCGGAGCTCTAGCCGTTGGGGGGCGGCCGCTGATCCGCGCGGGGGCCCCTGCGGGGCGTTCCCCGATCCGCCCCTTCCCGGACCGCGCAGCACCGTTCGGCGGCGGGGGTAGTACCCAGGTATGAGGGCCGGGTCCGGACCCGGGTATGACGACCCGCGCCGCCGGGCTGCCTACGCTGAGCGGGCCATGACCCCACCCTCCGCTCCCCCGCCCCCCGCCGACGGTCTCCTCGCCGCCGGGCGACGCAATCTGCGTGCCCTCGCGCACGCCGTGTCGCACCCCTCGCACCCGCCGACGCCCTTGTTCGCCGATGCGCCGAAGCGGTGGCAGAGGCTGCTGCCGTACGTCGTGGTGGTCGCGCTCGTCGCCACCTTCCTCCCCCTCACGATCACCGTCCTCACCGACTACGGCATGTCCGGCGGGCTGGCCGGGGCCATCGCCGCCGTGCAGACCGTTCCGCTGCTGATGATCGCCCACCGGCCCCTCCAGGCGTGGTGGATCATCCTGCCCGCCGATGTGGTCGGCGGGCTGTTCGCGCTGGGCGGGCCCGCCTCGCAGAGCTCCTGGCCGTGGACCCCGTCCGTCATCGTGGCGTATCTGTTCCTCATGCTCGCGCTCGCGCTGCGCGAGACGCGCCAGACCCTCATCGGTGTCTGGCTCGTCACCGGCGCGGCCGGCGCTGTCCTCGGCCGGCTCTTCCCCGGGGAGAGCGACGGTACGAACGTTCTCCTGCTCGTGCTCAGCGCGGTGGTCCTCGTCATCGGCGGGGCACTGCGCGAGCGCGGTGAGGCGCAGCGGCGGCTCGTCGAGCAGGAGACCATCAGCGAGGCGGAGCGCGCCCACCGCACGCTGCTCGAAGAGCGCACCCGTATCGCCCGCGAACTGCACGACGTCGTCGCCCACCACATGTCGGTGATCACGGTGCAGGCGGACTCCGCGCCGTACCGCGTCGGCGGCCTCCCGCCCGAGGCACAGGCGGAGTTCGCCTCCATCGCCGCGAGCGCGCGCGAGTCGCTGACCGAGATGCGCCGGCTCCTGTCGGTGCTGCGCAGCGAGGACGCCACGGGTGAGCGCGCCCCGCAGCCCGGCCTCGACCGGCTCCAGCAGCTCGTCGAGGCGACGGTACGGGCGGGGGTCCCGGCCGGGCTGTCCCTCACCGCGGGTCTCGCCGAACCCGGCCGACTGCCGCAGACCATCGACCTCTCCGCCTACCGCATCGTCCAGGAGGCCCTGGCCAACGTGGTGCGTCACGCACCCGGCGCCGACACCCGCGTCTCCGTCTCCAGCGACGGCACGGACCTCACCGTCCTCGTCGTCAACGGCCCTCCCGCTGGGCCGGCTTCGCCCGTGGAGGCCGGCGGGGCGGGCGGACACGGACTCGTGGGCATGCGTGAACGCGTACGGTTGACCGGCGGCACGCTCGACACCGGCCCGCTGCCCGACGGCGGCTTCCGGGTCGCCGCCCGGCTTCCCCTCGGCACGAAGGAACCCGTCTCCCCATGACCATCCGCGTGATCATCGTCGACGACCAGGCCATGGTGCGGGCGGGGTTCGCCGCGCTGCTGTCGGCGCAGAGCGACATCGACGTGGTCGGCGAGGCACCGGACGGGCGGCAGGGGATCGAGGTCGGCCGGGCCACCCACCCCGACGTGGTCCTCATGGACGTCCGCATGCCGGAGTTGGACGGGCTCGCGGCGGCGCGCGAGCTGCTGGACCCGCCGCCCGGCGTCGTCCACCGGCCGAAGGTCCTGATGCTCACCACGTTCGACGTGGACGACTACGTGTACGAGGCGCTGCGCGCCGGGGCGTCCGGATTCCTGCTCAAGGACGCACCCCCGGCGGACCTGATCTCGGCGGTACGGGTGGTGGCGGCCGGAGACGCGCTGCTGGCGCCGTCGGTGACCCGGCGTCTGATCGCGGACTTCGCGCAGCAGCGGCCGGCTCCGCGCAAGGACCCGTCGCTGCGGCTCAACGGGCTCACGCCGCGCGAGACGGAGGTCCTGGAGCTGATCGCGCGCGGGCTGTCGAACCAGGAGATCGCGGCGGCGCTGGTCCTGGCCGAGCAGACGGTGAAGACGCACATCGGCCGCGTCCTGGCCAAACTGGACCTGCGCGACCGCGCGCAGGCGGTGATCTTCGCGTACGAGTCGGGGCTGGTGTCGCCGGGAGCCTGACGCCCCGCCGCCGCCCGCACCCCCGGACCGGTACGCCGACCCGGCACCCCCGCCCCTCCCAATACCCCAGTAGCACAACCGACTTGGCTCCCCGGTGTGACGCCCCCGCAGGCGTCGCCCTCCTACCTTCCTCCCGCCACCCACCGGAAGCGGAAGAAGAAGAGGGCACCATGCGCCGCTACAAGAGGACCATGGCCGCAGTCGCGCTGGCCACCACCGTCATATCCGGCACCGCCGGCTGGGCCTCCGGCTCCGCGCAGGAGCCCGTCACCGGCCCGCCCCCCGGCTCCGCCGCCTGGCAGCGCGAGGGTCTGCCCGATCCGGCCGCGACCACCCCCGCCCAGGTCGCCCGCTTCTTCTCGACGCTCGGACCCGACCGGCAGCAGGACCTCGTACGCCGCCATCCCACCGTCGTCGGCAACCTCGACGGCGCCCCGGTGAAGCTGCGTTACGCCGCCAACTCCCGTACCGCCAAAGCCGGCGGCTTCGAGGACCTCGCCCGGCCCGGCCGTCAGATCCTCGCCCTCGACCCGCGCGGCCGGGGCCAGGTCGCCGAGGTGTACGGAGATCTGAGCCGGGCGGAGCACGTGGCCGTCGTCGTCCCCGGCTCCGACATCGACGCCCGCACCTTCGACCGTACGAACGACGCCTACGGCACCCCGGCGGGCATGGCCAAGTCCCTGCGCGACGCGACGAAGGGCCACCGCACCGCCGTGATCGCCTGGGCCGGCTACACCACGCCCGTCGGCGTGGGCGTGGACGCCGCCACCGGTGACCTCGCCGAGGCGGGCGCCGACCGCCTGGCCCGGCTGACGCGAGGGCTCGACGCCACCGGCGCCCCGGACCCGGCGCTCTTCTGCCACAGCTACGGCTCCGTGGTCTGCGGCCTGGCCGCCCGCGCCTCGACGCCGCCGACGTCGTCGCGCTCGGCTCCCCGGGGATGCGCGCGGACACGGTCGCCGACCTGCACACGAACGCCCGCGTGTGGGCGGCCAAGGACCCGTCCGACTGGATCGACAGGATCCCGAACGTCCGGTTCGCGGGCCTCGGCCACGGCACCGACCCCACCGACCCGGCCTTCGGGGCCCGCCGCGTCCCGGCCTCCGACGCCGACGGCCACACCGGCTACTTCGCCCCCGGCACCGAGTCGCTCCGTACCTTCGCCTCGATCACCGTAGGAGCGTCGCGATGAAGGCTCTGGCGATAAAGGCCCAGGCAGTGCGCATCGACGCACGGACCCCAGCCCACCGCGACCGGGCCGTCGACGGTCTGCGCGCCCTGGCGCTGCTCGCGGTGCCGGTCGGCCACTGGATGCTCGGCGGCTTCACGCCGGACGACGACGGCGCCCTGCACAATGCGAGCCCGCTCGCCACGTTCGGGTTCTTCGCGCCCGTGAGCTGGGTGCTCCAGATGCTGGGGATCTTCTTCCTGGTCGGCGGCTACGCGTCCGTCCTGTCGTACCGCCGTCACCAGGGCCCGCCCGGCGAGTGGCTGCGCGGCCGGATCGTGCGGCTCGGCCGGCCGGTGCTCGGCGTGACCGCCGTGTGGGCGGCGATGCTGCCGGTGCTGTACGCGACGGGGGTGCCCGGCGCGACGCTGCGGACCGGGTCGACGCTGGTGATCCAGCCCCTGTGGTTCGTGGGGGTGTACGTCGCGGTGACGGCGCTGACGCCGTACTGCGTCCGCGCCTCGCGGAGGATGGGCGCCTGGGCCGCCGCACCGCTCATCGCCTCCGTGGCGGTGGTCGACTTCCTGCGGTACGGGCCGTACGCCGACGCCGTGCCGTCGTGGCTGAGCCTGCTGAACCTGCTGCCGGGCTGGCTGTTCGCGTACCAACTCGGCGTCTGCTGGGGCGAGAAGCGCATCGGCCGGCGCGGTGCGGCGGTGCTGCTGGCCGGTGGGGCGGTGCTGTTCGCCTTGCTGCTGGTGGTGTTCCACTATCCGGCGTCGATGGTCGGCGTACCGGGAGAGACCCGTACCAACTCGCACCCGCCGTCCCTGCTGGTGCTGGCCCTCGCGGCGGCGCAGAGCGGTGCGGCGATCCTGCTGCGCGACCGGATAGGGCGGCTGCTGCGCAGGCCGGCGCTGTGGGCGCCGGTCGTCGTGATCAACCTGTCGGCGATGACGATCCTGTGCTGGCACCAGACGGCGATGCTCGCCGCGGCCGTCCCCGCCTCGTTCCTCGGTACGGTTCCGGGCCTGACCGGGGCGCCGGACTCGCTCGGCTGGATCCTGGCGAGGGTCGCGTGGCTGCCCGTGTTCGCGGGGCTGCTGCTCCTGATCGGGCGGTACGCGCGGGCGTTCGAGGCGCCGTGGGGAAACGTGACGGCGGCCCGGCGCGCGGTGGCGGGGCTGCTGGCGGCGGGGTTCGCGGTGTTCGCGCTGGGGCTGGCGTGAGCGGGGCCCCGGGCGCCGGCGCCGTGAGCGGGGCCCGGGGCACCGGCGCCCCGAACCCACCGCCCCGGCGCTCCCGCCCCTACTCGCGCCCCGCCGAAGTGAACGTCATGTCCGCGTACCGGCCGCCCGCGACCTGGCTCGCGATCGGTTCGAGCAGCTCCATCTCGCTGTCGGTGAGCAGCAGCCGCGTCGCCGCCGCGTTCTCCTCGACCCGGATGCGGCTGCGGGTTCCCGGGATCGGTACGACCGCGAGTCCGTGCACGCTCGCCTGCTGCTGCACCCAGGCGAGCGCCACCTGCCCGAGCGTGGCGTTGCGGCCCTCGGCCAGCTTGCGCACCGGGTCGAGCAGCGAGGCGTTCACGGCAGCGTTGTCGCCGGTGAAGCGGGGCTGGTTCCGGCGGAAGTCGTCCTCGGTGAGGTCCCTCTCGGCGCTGGTGAACGCGCCGGTGAGGAAGCCGCGGCCGAGCGGGGAGTACGGCACCAGGGCGACGCCGAGCTCGCGGGCCGCCGGTACGACGCCTGCCTCGATGTCGCGGCTGAACAGCGACCACTCGGACTGCACGGCCGCGATCGGGTGCACGGCCTGTGCGGCCCGCAGCTCGCCGCCGGTCACCTCGCTCAGCCCGAGGTGCTTGACCTTGCCCTCGCGCACCAGCTCGGCCATCGCGCCGACCGACTCCTCGATGGGGACGTTCACGTCACGCCGGTGCATGTAGTAGAGGTCGATCTCGTCAACGCCGAGGCGCTGGAGGCTGCCCTCGACGCACTGGCGGATGTACGCCGGGTCGTTGCGGATGATCCGCTTCGTCGGGTCGGCCGGGTCCACCGACAGCGCGAACTTCGTCGCGACGACGACCTCGTCGCGGTGCGCCTGGAAGAACGGCGCGAGGAACCTCTCGTTCTCGCCGACCGCGTACGCGTCCGCCGTGTCGTAGAGGGTGATGCCCAGTTCGAGCGCCCGCTCCAGCGTGGCCCGCGCCTCGTCGGCGTCCGTGGGTCCGTAGGCGAAGCTCATGCCCATGCAGCCGAGGCCCTGTACGCCGACCTCCGGCCCACCGGTTCCCAGTCGGACCTTGTCGATCTTGTTGTCGTCGCTCATGTGGGTTTCAGACCCTCTCCGACGCCCTCCGGGCGTCCGCGTAAAAGTCGATCTTGTAGTCCAGTACGGCGAGCGTGTCCCGCAGTTCGTCGATGCGCGCCCGTACGTCCCGGCGCGTGGACTCCAGCAGCTCCTGCCGCTCCTCGAAGGTGTGCTCGCCCTCCCGCAGCAGTTCGGCGTACCTGACCATGTCCGCCACCGGCATGCCGGTCAGCCGCAGCTTGCCGACGAACGCGAGCCAGTCCAGGTCCCGGTTGGTGAAGCGCCGCTGGCCGGTGTGCGAGCGGTCGACGTGCGGCATCAGCCCGATCCGCTCGTACCAGCGCAGGGTGTACGCCGTGAGGCCGGTGTGCGCGGCGACCTCGCTGATCGTGTAATGGTCCCGGCCCTCGGGACGGGGGTGCGGGCGGGGCTCGGTGGCGCAGGAATCGGTGCGTGCGGGGACGGTTTCCGTCACGGTCATGGCCTCCACGCTAGGACCTTGGAGTGCACTCCAAGCAACCGTAAACCGGAAGATTTCCGCGGACGCCATGACTAGCCTCCGGGATCATGAATCCCGCACGCCGCGCCAACGCCGCGGACGCCGCCGAAGTGCTCCGTCTGCGTCAAGTCATGATCGACTCCGTGCACGGCGGTGACCCGTCCACGGACTGGCACGCCGAGTCCCTTCCGACGGTACGGAGGAAGCTCGCCGACCCGGACGGGAACTTCGCCGCCTTCGTCGTCCACGACCCCGGCCGGCCCGGCGCGCTGGCCGCGCTCGCGGCCGGAACGGTCGAGTACCGCATCGGGCGCTCCGGCAATCCCCACGGCTCGGTCGGACAGCTCTTCAGCGTCGCCACCGACCCCGCCCACCGCCGCCGGGGTCACGCCCGCGCGTGCGTCGAGGCGCTGCTCGACTGGTTCCGCGAGCGCGGCGCGGGGAGCGTCGACCTCAACGCGTCAGCCGAGGCGGAGCCGCTCTACGCCTCGCTGGGCTTCGTGCGCAAGCCCGACCCCTCCATGCGGCTCACCCTGTGAAGCCTTTACGCTCGTACGCATGCAGAGCCTGGCGTCGCTGATCGAGAACTGGCCGGTACCCACCGCGGCGGCCGCCGTCGTGCGGGCGGACGGCACCGTCCTCGGGTCGTACGGCCCGACCGGCCACCGCTTCCCGCTGGCGTCGGTCACCAAGCCGCTCGCCGCGTACGCCGCGCTCGTCGCGTACGAGGAGGGGGCCGTCGAGCTCGACGAGCCGGCCGGCCCCGAGGGGTCCACGGTCCGCCACCTCCTCGCCCACACCAGCGGTCTCGCCTTCGACGAGCACCGGGTGACGGCGCCGCCCGGTGAGCGCAGGCTCTACTCGAACGCGGGCTTCGAGGTGCTCGGCGACCACATCGCGAAGGCGACGGACATCCCCTTCGCCGACTACCTGCGCCAGGCGGTGCTCGAACCGCTGGGCATGTCGGCCACCTCGCTGGACGGCTCGCCCGCGAAGGACGGGGTCTCGACCGTCGACGATCTGGCCCGTTTCGCCGCCGAGCTCCAGGCCCCGCGCCTGCTGGACCCGCGCACGGTCGCGGAGGCGACGGCCGTGGTCCACCCCGGACTGAAGGGCGTCCTGCCCGGCTACGGCCACCAGAATCCCAACGACTGGGGCCTGGGCTTCGAGATCCGCGACTCCAAGTCCCCGCACTGGACGGGTGGTTCGTCCTCACCGCGTACGTTCGGGCACTTCGGCCAGTCCGGTACGTTCCTGTGGGTCGACCCGGACGCGGGCCTCGCCTGCGTCGCGCTGACGGACCGCGCGTTCGGCCCGTGGGCCGTCGAGGTGTGGCCGCCGTTCACGGACGCGGTACTGGCCGGATTCGGCGCCCGCTAGGTTCCGCGAGCCCGCGCGGACGCCTTTCCACGGGCCGCGCGCTCATGGACGCGCTCGCGGCGTGGCTCCGAACGAGTGGACTCCGGGCAACGCGTACCGGACGAGGACTTCCACCGGGGGGACGGATGGTGATGTTTGCCGTCCGAGCCCTTGACCTGGAAGAGGCGCCCTGACATGCGACGTACCCCCTCCCGCCGGCTGTTCGCCGCAGGGCTGCTGATGGCGTCCGCCCTGGCTCCCCTGGCAGCGGCTCCCGCCACGGCCGTCCACGCGCCGGCCGTCGACCGGCACGACCAGGACACGTACCCGTCGGGCGGTCTCGGTCCCGAGCTGAACGCCCGGCTGGACCAGACCATCGAGCACGTCCGCCGGCAGGCCCGCATCCCCGGTGTCGTCGTCGGGCTGTGGATGCCGGGCAAGGGGAGCTACGTCCGCGCGACGGGTGTCGCCGACACCCGCACCGGCCGGCCGATGACCACCGACGTCTACACGCGGATCGGCAGCGAGACGAAGACGTTCACCGTCACCGCGCTGCTCGAGCTCGTCGACGACGGCCGGATCCGGCTGGACGACCCGATCGCCCGCTACGTCGACGGTGTGCCCAACGGCCGCCGGATCACCCTGCGCCACCTCGCCGAGATGCGCAGCGGCCTGTTCCCGTACACCGCCGACCCGGAGTTCACGCGGGCGCTGGAGGGCGACCCGAGTCGCTCGTGGGACCCGCGGGAGCTGCTCGCGTACGGCTACAAGCACCGGAACACCTTCGCGCCGGGCACGAAGTTCCAGTACTCCAACAGCAACCTCATCCTGCTCGGGCTGGTGATCGAGAAGGTCAGCGGCCGGCAGTTCGGCGACTTCCTGCACCAGCGGGTGCTCCGCCCGGCCCGCCTGCACCACACGCTGCTCCCCGAGGGCGCCGAGTTCCCCGAGCCGCACGCACGCGGCTACACCAACCAGACGCTGAGCGGCGCGTACGTCGACTCGACGAACTGGAACCCCAGCTGGGCCTGGTCCGCCGGGGCGATGATCTCGAACCTGCACGACCTGCGCCGCTGGGCCAGGGTCGTCGCCACCGGGACGCTGCTCAGCCCGGAGACCCAGCGGGAGCGTCTCAAGACGCTGCCGACCGGCTTCCCCGGTACGTCGTACGGCCTCGGCATCCTGAAGACCGGCGGATGGATCGGGCACAACGGCTCCCTGCCGGGCTACGAGAGCGTGACCGTCTACCTCCCTTCGCAGAAGGCCACGTTGGTGCTGATGCTGAACACGGACGCCATGCACGAGGGCCAGGAGCCGTCCTCGCTCCTCGCCCGGGCGATCACCGAGATCGTCACCCCGGACAACGTCTACGACCGCCCGGTCCCCGCGCGCTAGTCCGGGCGCCGGGAGACGGCAGGCGGTCCTACGAGCAGGCGGTCGCCGGCAGCGAGCCGTCGCTTCCCGTGAGGGCCACCTTCACCAGGCCCTCGGGGTCCTCGGCGTGCGCCGCGGTGCAGACCAGCTGCCGGACGGCGGCCGCGTCGAGGGAACGCACCGCGAACCCGGTCGTGACGCGGACGGCGTCCGGCGCACCCGCCTCCCGGCCGGGCCCGGAGTCCTCCCGGTCCGCCGGCACCACCTCGATCTCCTTCGCCGCGGCGGGCAGCCGGGTGGTGATCCCGACGGCCCGCTCCTCCTCGGTGGGGCCGCCGAGCAGCGCGTCGAGCGTCCTGGCGGTCGGCGAGGGAACGTCCGTCACGTCCAGGGGCCTGGCCACGGGGATCGGCCTGCCGTCCGGTCCGACGAAGAAGAGCAGCATCCTCTCCAGCTGGTCGGGGACGACGGGGACGACGGCCGGGCCGCCGGCCTCGACCACTTCGCTGGCCTGGATTCCGCAACCGGCGAGCAGCAGCAGCGACGCCGACACCCATGCCGCGGCGCCGCCGCGCACCCGCCTCACGCGGTCACCTCGCTCGTGGTGAGCGGTATTTCGACGACGAACACGGCGCCGCCGTCAGGGCCGTTCGCTGCCCTGACGGTACCGCCGTGGAGCCGTACGTTCTCCAGGGTGATGGCGAGTCCCAGGCCGCTTCCCTCCGAGCGGGTACGGGCCTGGTCCGCCTTGTAGAAGCGGTCGAAGACGTGCGGCAGCACGTCCGCCGGGATGCCGGGGCCCCGGTCTGCCACCTCGGTGACCAGCCAGTGCGTGACGCCGCCGCCCGGTGCGTCCGGCGTGCCGTCCGCCGGCCCCTCGGCGGCCTCCGCCGGGCCCGGCGGGCGGGTCTCGGTGCGCAGCGCGACCGTGACGGGCGGCCGGCCGTGCCGCAGCGCGTTGCCGACGAGGTTGGCGACCACGACGTCGAAGCGCCGGGGGTCGAGCCGGGCGCGGATGCCGTCGGGCAGGTCGAGGACGATCCGCTCCGGGTCGGTCCAGTGCCGGCTCTGGAGGGTCCTGCGGATGGTCTCGGCCGCGTCGACCTCGTCGGTGTTCAGCTCGGCCGCGCGGGCGTCGAAGCGGGAGATCTCCATCAGGTCCTCGACCAGTACGGCGAGTTTGTCCGTCTCGCTGCTGATCAGCCGGACGGCGGCGGCCGTGTCCGGGTCCAGGCCGGCCGCGTCCTCGTCGAGCAGCTCGGTGACGGCGAGCATCCCGGCGAGCGGGGTGCGCAGTTCGTGCGACACGTCGGAGGCGAAGCGCCGGGCGCGGGCCTCGGCGCGCTGGAGTTCGTCCACGGAGCGTTCTAGCGCGGCGGTGGACTCGTTGAACGTACGGGCGAGTTCGGAGAGTTCCCCGCCGCCCTTGACGGGGATACGGGTGTCCAGCCGGCCCCGGCCGAGGCTGCGGGCCGCCTGTCGCAGGTCGCGGACCGGGCGCAGCACGCTGCGGGCGGCGAGGAGGGCGGGCACCAGGGCGACCGCGAGCGCCGGCAGCGCGCCGTCCCGTGCGGCGACGACCATGGCGTCGACGTTGACCTGTTCGTCGGTCAGCCGCATGACGGCGT
Organism: Streptomyces agglomeratus; assembly: GCF_001746415.1. Lineage (NCBI taxonomy): Bacteria > Bacillati > Actinomycetota > Actinomycetes > Kitasatosporales > Streptomycetaceae > Streptomyces > Streptomyces agglomeratus. Next base: position 5,439,424 of record NZ_MEHJ01000001.1, on the reverse strand, counting down.
AGAAGGTGAGACCGGCGGGCCGTCGTGTCTGTCCCCCGGTGCCCGTCTGGGCGGTCTTGAAGACGACCGGCATGGCCATGGTCAGGTAGGGCTCGCCGTTCTTGACGACCCGCTGGAAGCTGCCGTGCGGGGTGCCCCGGGCCCGGCGGCGCAGCTCGGGCGTGATGACGGTGGAGGTGGGGTTGGTGCCGGAGGAGAGCCGGACCGACCCGTACTCGACGTACACCCACCAGTTGCGGGGCTTGCCCTGCCGGGCGAGCGAACGGGCCATCCCCTGCATCTGTTCCGTGTTGGGCGGCAGGTTGAGGTGGAAGCCCTCGACCTGGTCGCGGAACGACGAGACGGCCGTGTCCTGCGCCTGTTCCAGGAGGGCGTTGCGCGCCTCGCGGTAGGTGAGGGCGGCGGTGGTGCCGCAGCCCACCGCGGCGACGAGGAGGAAGGCGAGGACGAGCCGCGTGCGCAGCCCGGAGATCATCACAGCGGTCCGAAGCGGTAACCGAAGCCGCGCAGGGTCTGGATGTAGCGGGGGCTGCCCGGCACGTCCTCGATCTTGTTGCGCAGCCGCCGTACGCACGCGTCGACGAGCCGCGCGTCGCCGTGGTAGCTGTGCTCCCAGACGTGTTCCAGCAACTGCTGCCTGCTGAAGACCTGTTCCGGAGCGGCGCTCAGGTGCAGCAGCAGCTTCAGCTCCGAGGGGGCGAGGGCGACGCGCTCGCCGGACTTGGCGACGGTGAGCCCGGCCCGGTCGACGGCGAGCTCGCCGTGGAACTCGACGGCGGGCCGCCCGCCGCCGGGCTCCTCGATGCGGCGCAGCACGGCCCGGATGCGGGCCTCGATCACCTCCGTACGGGCCGGTTTGACGATGTAGTCGTCGGCGCCCGCCTCCAGGCCGATGACGACGTCGAAGTCGTCGCCGCGGGCGGTGAGCATGATGATCGGCAACTGGCTGGTGTCGCGCACCCGCCGGCAGACCTGGACGCCGTTCATGCCCGGCAGCATCAGGTCCAGCAGCAGCAGGTCGGGACGGAACTCGGCGAGGGCGGCGAGCCCGGCCTCCCCGGTGGCGGCGGTCCGCACGTCGTGGCCGCGGCGGCGCAGCCCCAGCTCGACCCCTTCGCGTACGGCGGGGTCGTCTTCTATCAGGAGCACGCGTGGCATTTGTGGAGTATCCCAAGGGGTGAGGGCCGGGTGTTCGTCGCTGTCCTGGCGGGCGCTGTCCTCGCGCGCGCCGTCCTCGTGGCCGCCGTCCTCATCGCCGCAGCCGCCGTACCGCTCCCGTCAGCAGGGCGTCGACCTCGGTCAGGCGCAGCGGCTTGGCGAGGGCGGCGAACACCGCGAGGATCGCGGCCGCTCCCGCCGCCGTCGCCGCCGGGGCTCCGGCCCCGGACGCCCATCCGGCGGCGAGATGGCCGAGGACCGCGGCGGGCACGGCGGCGGCCAGCAGGCGGGCATGGGCGGCCAGCGAGGGGGAGCGTCCCGCCGTCCGGTCCGGGGGCAGGCGCCGGTGCAAGGTGTACGCCGTGAGCGCCCAGCCCGCGCACAGGGCGAGCGAGTACGCCCCGGCCATGCCCGTCACCGCCCAGCGCGCCGGCAGCAGGAGGTACGCGGCCGTCGACAGGCCCGCGTTGAGTGCGGCGATCACCAGGTTGAGGAGGAAAGGAGTGCGGGTGTCGCGCAGGGCGTAGAAGGCGCGGGAGAGGACGTACTGGCCCGAGAAGGCGATCAGGCCCGGCGCGAACGCCATGAGGATGCCGGACATCGCCGCGATGTCGTCGGCGCCGGTCCTGCCGTACTGGAAGACGAGCGCCATCAGCGGCTGGGCCAGGGCGAGCAGCGCGCAGGCCGCCGGCACGACGGCGGCGGCGCTGGTGCGCAGCGCGTACGAGACGTCACGGCGGACGGCAGGCCCGTCCCCGTCGGCCGCCGCCCCGCTCATCCGGGGCACCAGGGCGGTGACGAGCGAGACGGTCACGATGCCGTGCGGCACGGCCCACAGGAGATAGGCGTTGTTGTACGCGCTGAAGCCGACGCCGCCGTCGATGCCCAGGGCCAGCGCCCGCTCTCCGGCCGACGTGGCGAGCCGCGTCACCACCCAGTACGCGGCCTGGTTGGTGAGGACCAGCAGCACCAGCCAGCCGGCCGCGCGCATCGGCCTGGTCAGTCCGCTGCCCCGCCAGTCGAACCGGGGCCGCCACCGGAAGCGGGCCGCGCGCAGGACGGGCAGGAGGGCGAGCGCCTGGACGGCTATGCCGGCGGTCGTGCCCCAGCCGAGCAGGGCCGTCCGGCCCGGCGTCAGGATCCCGTCGCTCCGCGCGGCGAGCCCGAGCCCGAGGTAGAGCCCGAACACGGCGATGACCACGACGTTGTTGAGGACCGGCGTCCACATCATGGCGCCGAACCGGCCGCGTGCGTTGAGGACTTGGCCGAGCAGGGTGAACAGGCCGAGGAAGAAGATCTGCGGCAGGCAGTAGCGGGCGAAGGCGACCGTCATGTCGGCCCGCGCACCGGTGTAGGAGGTGTACGTGTCGACGATGGCGGGCGCCGCGAGGACCGCTCCCCCGGTGATCGCCAGCAGCGCCACGACGCAGACGGTGAGCAGCCGGTCGGTGTACGCGGCTCCGCCGTCCTCGTGCTCCTTGGCGGCCTTGACCAGCTCGGGCACGAAGACGGCGTTGAGGGCGCCGCCGAGCAGCAGCATGTAGACGATGGTCGGCACGGTGTTGCCGACCGCGTATCCGTCGGCGGTCACGCCGACGCCGAGCGCCGCCGCGACGACGGCGGACCGTACGAATCCGGTGGCGCGCGAGACGACGGACCCGGCCGCCATGAGCGCGCCGCTGCGCAGCACGGACGACGGCTTCGGCGCGGCGAGCGTCGTGGTGCTCATCGGCGGGCCAGATAGGCCTGGAACGCGCGGTACAGCGCGTGGTTGGTCGTGCCTGCCATCGGCGTTTCCCACTCCCCCAGTGTTTCGACGACCTGTCCGCCCGTGCCGAGTTTCCAGCGCAGCAGACCGTGTTCGCGGTCGTCGGGATCGAGGGTGGAGGGTACCCCGCGCATGTCGTAGACGGCGGCGCCCAGTTCGTGGGCTTCGCGCAGCATGCGCCACTGCAACGCGTTGGACGGGCGGACCTCGCGCCGGTGGTCGGCGGAGGCTCCCGTCTGGTACCAGACCCGGCGGCCCACCGTGAGCATGGTGTGGGCGGCGAGCGTCTCGCCGCCGTGGCGGGCGAGGTAGAGCTTCATCCGGCCCGGCTCCTCGGCGTTGAGGACCTCGTACTGCCGCTCGTAGTACGCCAGGGAACGGCCGAGCCGGAATCCGTCGCGCTGCTCGGTGATCCGCAGCAGCCGGTAGAACTCGGGGAGGTCGGCCGCGCCGCCCACGGTCACCTCGACACCGCACTTCCGCGCCCGGCGCACATTGCGGCGCCACTCCTGGTTGAGCCCGTTCCACAGGTCGTCGGCGGTGCGCCCGGCGAGCGGCACCTGGAAGACGAGGCGGGGCTGCGCGTCGCCGTCGCCGGCCGGGCCGTCGCCGCCGCAGCGCCGCCAGCCGCGTGAGCGCAGCCGCTCGGACACGGCGGTGCCGAGCGGGTCGACCTCGCAGGCGAGGACGTCGTCGACGCGCCGGCCACGGCCGGTGAGCTGCTTGAGCCGGGGGGCGTTCCACCGCCGGTAGGCGGGCGCGGGCCCGATGCGTACGGCGAAGACGCAGGCCTCCCGCAGATGCTTCAGCAGCGGGGTCAGCCAGCCGTCGATGTCGGGATCGGCCCAGTCGGCGTACGGCCCCTCGGGCAGGTACGCGAAGTACTTCCGGGTGCCGGGGAACTGGCGCAGCAGCACCAGGGCCACCCCGGTCAGCCCCTCGGCGCCGGGCGGGCCGGAGCCCTGCGGCGCGGGTCCCCAGCCGATCAGCCGGGACTGCCACCCCTCCTTAACAGCGGCCCAGGAGGGGCACTGGAGAAAGCTGGGACCCGACGGCCCGGCCGCCCGGGACGCCAGGAACGCGCGGTACGTCTCGGCGGTGACGGGCCCGAGCCACGTCTCCCGGCTGCGGGCGGCCGCCGTCACGAGCAGAGCTGACACAGCGTGAGCCTCCGTTTTCCGCCCCCTCGTCGGTGGGGCGGCAAGGAGATTCACAGCCCGCCATGACCGCATCGCGCGACGAATGTGACCGGACGGCGACGGTTTGTCTTCAGCCGCTGTCACATGGCCGCCACGCCGGTTTCCGGCGCTTTTCGCGGCCTAGAGTCCGGACATCCCACCCCTTTCTGGAGGCTTTTCGTGAGTCAGATACGTGCGTCGCGTTCCGCTGCCGTGGCCGGCGTACTGAGCGCCGTGCTCTGTGCCTGTTCGTCCGGCGGCGCGAGCGTCGCGCCGTCCGCCGACGGCAAGCGGGCCGGCGGGTCCGACCGCCCGGCGACCGTCACCGTGGCCCCGGACGGCAGGGGCGCGGCGGCCGGGAAGCCGGTCGTGGTCACGGTGAAGGACGGCACGCTGACCTCCGTGACGGTCGTCGACGCCGAGGGCCGGCGGCTCCCCGGCCGGCCGGCGCCCGGCAAGGCGTCGTGGACCTCGGACCGCAAGGCGGTGCCCGGCACGACGTACACGGTGGAGGCGAGGACCCGTACCGGCGACGGCCGCAAGGCCACGAGCAGGACCTCGTTCACCACGGCCGCCGCCGGTCACGTCAACAAGCTGTCGCTGGCACCCGGCAAGAACACCACGGTCGGCGTCGGCCAGCCGCTGTCCGTCGTCTTCGACCGCCCGGTCGCGAGGAAGGCCGACGTGGAGAAGCAGCTCAAGGTCACCACCTCGAACGGCACCGAGGGCTCCTGGGGCTGGGTCCGGGACCACTCCGGCAAGGACCGCGCGGACTGGCGGCCGAAGGAGTACTGGAAGGCGGGCACGAAGGTGACCCTCGACGCCCAGCTCAACGGCACCGATTCCGGGCCCGGCGGGGGCTGGTTCGTCCGCGACTACCTGACCGGCTTCACCGTCGGCGCGAACCAGGTCGTACGGGTCGATCTCGACCGCAAGCGCCTCACTCTGGTACGGGACGGGAAGACGGTCCGGGAGATCCCGGTCTCCGGCGGCACCCCCGGCGGCGTCAAGCGGTCCTGGCGGGGCACGGCCGTCCTCATGTCGAAGGAGGGCACCATCAACATGAACTCGGAGACCGTGGGCCTGGCGAACGCGTACGACAAGATGGTCGACTACTCGATGCGGCTCACCTGGTCCGGGATGTACGCGCACGCCGCCCCCTGGAACGCCCGCTACTTCGGCAGGGCCAACATGAGTTCGGGCTGCATCGGCATGAGCGACGCGGACGCGGCGTACTTCTACGGCCAGGTCCGGGTGGGCGACCCGTTCGAGATCAAGGGCGAGGACACCAAGGGCACGGTCGCCGAGGGCAACGGCTACGGCGCGTGGAACCTGTCCTGGGAGCAGTGGAAGGCCAAGAGCGCGCTGAAGGGCTGACGTACGCCTCAGCCGCTCATCTCCCACAGCAGCACCTCGGCCGGGCCGGCGTCCGCCACCAGCTCCAGGCCGTCCGCCCCGGTGATCCGGGCCGCGTCACCGGGCCCGAGCGCGTACTCCCCGAGTCCGAAGCGGCCCCGTACGACGTGGGCGTACACCAGCGGCGCGTCCGGGACGGCCGTGCGCTCGCCGGCGCCCGGCCGCCGGACGTGCAGCAGCGCGCCGGCGGCGGGCAGGGCGTACGGCGTGGCGTCCGCGATGCCGCGCACCACCTCGTACGACGGCTCGCCGCCGGGGTCGCGCGGCGCCAGCCACATCTGTACGAACACCAGCGGCACGTCGCCGTCGTTGCGCTCGACGTGCCGCACCCCGCCGCCCGAGCTGAGCCGCTGCACGTCGCCGGGGCGCACCACGGTCGCGTGCCCGGCCGAGTCGCGGTGGGTCAGCTCCCCCTCGACGACCCAGGTGACGATCTCGGTGTGGCTGTGCGGGTGCTCGTCGAAGCCCGCTCCGGGTGCCAGGCGTTCCTCGTTGCAGGCCAGGACCGCCCCGAAGCGCAGGTGGTCCGGGTCGTAGAAGTGCCCGAAGGAGAAGGCGTGCAGGGACTCGATGCCGGCGGGGGCGTCACCGCCGCGGAAGCGGTCCGCGGAACGCCGTACGGAAATCACGAGGCCCACCGTAGCCCCGGCCCACCGACCACGGGTTCCGATAAGGCAGTCTTGTCCCGTGCCCCAACCCGATCCTGAGCAGCCCGCCGCGAAAGCCGCCCACCCGCATTCCGCGACCCTGCGCCGGCTGGAGAAGTCCTCCGGCCGCCTCGCCGCGAACGCGATCGCCCGCATGGACGAGACGCTGCCGTGGTACCGGGCCATGCCGCCGGAGAACAGGTCGTGGATCGGCCTGGTCGCCCAGGCCGGTATCGCCGCCTTCACCGAGTGGTTCCGGCATCCCGAGACCCCGCAGGCCATCTCCACCGACGTCTTCGGCACCGCGCCCCGCGAGCTGACCCGGGCGATCACGCTGCGCCAGACCGTCGAGATGGTGCGTACGACGATCGAGGTCATGGAGACGGCGATCGAGGAGGTCGCGGCGCCCGGCGACGAGTCGATCCTGCGCGAGGCGCTGCTCGTGTACGCCCGCGAGATCGCCTTCGCCACCGCCCAGGTGTACGCGCAGGCCGCCGAGGCCCGCGGCGCCTGGGACGCCCGGCTCGAATCGCTCGTCGTGAACGCGGTGCTGTCCGGCGAGGCGGACGAGGGCGCGGTGTCCCGCGCCGCCGCGCTCGGCTGGAACTCCCCCGAGCACGTCTGCGTCGTTCTCGGCACCGCGCCCGACGGCGACTCCGAGCTGACGGTCGAGGCCATCCGCCGCGCCGCCCGGCACGCCAAGCTCCAGGTGCTGACCGGGGTGCTCGGCAGCCGCCTGGTGGTCATCGCGGGCGGCAGCGACAACCCCCTCCAGGTCGCGAAGGCCCTGATCGGACCGTACGCCGCCGGGCCGGTGGTCGCGGGGCCCATCGTGCCCGACCTGCTCGCGGCGACCCGGTCCGCGCAGGCCGCCGCGGCGGGGCTCAAGGCGTGCCAGGCATGGCAGGACGCCCCGCGTCCGGTTCTCGCGGACGATCTGCTGCCGGAGCGGGCGATCGCTTCGGATCCTGCCGCGCGGGACCAGTTGGTGGAGGAGATCTACAGACCGCTGGAAGAAGCGGGCTCGGCTCTGCTGGAGACACTGAGTGTGTATCTGGAGCAGGCGAGCAGCCTCGAAGGGGCGGCGCGGATGCTTTTCGTCCACCCCAACACCGTGCGATACCGGCTCCGACGTGTGACTGATGTCACCGGCTGGTCACCCTCCGATGTTCGATCCGCCTTCACTCTGCGGATCGCCCTCATCCTGGGGCGTCTGGCCGACGGCGACCCGCAGTCCTAGACTTTTGTCGAACACCAACAAATCCCCCGACGGTTCTTGGTCCCTGTCCCCACGGGTACGCAGCACCGTCCACAAGAGAGAGTGTGAGGGTGCTCGTACTCGTCGCTCCCGGCCAAGGCGCCCAGACGCCCGGCTTCCTGACTCCCTGGCTCGACCTCCCCGGCGCCGCCGACCGGCTCGCCGCCTGGTCCGACGCCATCGGGCTCGACCTTGTCCACTACGGCACGCAGGCCGACGCGGACGCGATCCGCGACACGGCCGTCGCGCAGCCCCTGCTGGTGGCCGCCGGACTGTTGTCCGCCGCCGCGCTCGACGCCCGCCCGGACGTCTCTGCGGTCGCCGGTCACAGCGTCGGTGAGATCACCGCCGCCGCGTACGCCGGTGTGCTCACCGAAGAGGCCGCTCTCGGTTTCGTGCGCACCCGGGGCCTGGGCATGGCCAAGGCCGCGGCCGTCACCGAGACCGGCATGTCGGCTCTGCTCGGCGGCGACGCCGAAGTCGTCGTCCCGCACCTGGACAAGCTGGGCCTGACCCCGGCGAACGTCAACGGCGCGGGCCAGATCGTCGCCGCAGGCACGATGGAGCAGCTCGCCGCGCTCGCCGAGGACAAGCCCGAGGGCGTACGCCGCGTGATGCCGCTCAAGGTCGCCGGCGCGTTCCACACGCTCCACATGGAGCCGGCGGTCACGGAGCTGGGCAAGGCCGCGCAGGATCTGGTGGTCTCCGACCCGGCCGTCACGTACGTCTCGAACGCCGACGGCCGTACCGTCTCCACCGGCTCCGAGGTCGTCGCGCGTCTGGTCAGCCAGGTTTCCAGCCCGGTCCGCTGGGATCTGTGCATGGAGACGCTCAAGGAGCTGGGCACCACGGCGCTCATCGAGGTCTGCCCCGGCGGCACGCTGACCGGCCTCGCCAAGCGCGCGCTGCCCGGCGTGCAGACTGTGGCGCTCAAGACCCCCGACGACCTCGACGCGGCCCGCGCGCTCATCGCTGAGCACGCGGCGCGATAGGAGCCCGAGAGAGCATGTCGAAGATCAAGCCCAGCCAGGGCGCCCCGTACGCGCGCATCATGGGGGTCGGCGGCTACCGTCCGACCCGTGTCGTGCCCAACGAGGTGATCCTCGAGACGATCGACTCGTCCGACGAGTGGATCCGCTCCCGCTCCGGCATCGTGACCCGCCACTGGGCCTCCGACGAGGAGACCGTGGCCGCCATGTCGGTCGAGGCCGCCGGCAAGGCGCTGGCCGACGCCGGGATCACCGCGGGAGAGGTGGACGGCGTCATCGTGTCCACCGTCTCGCACTTCCAGCAGACCCCGGCCGTCGCGACCGAGATCGCGGACAAGATCGGCGCCAAGAAGCCGGCCGCCTTCGACATCTCGGCCGGCTGCGCCGGTTTCGGCTACGGCCTGACCCTCGCCAAGGGCATGGTCGTCGAAGGCAGCGCGAAGTACGTCCTGGTCATCGGCGTCGAGCGGCTCTCCGACCTGACCGACCTGGAGGACCGCGCGACGGCCTTCCTGTTCGGCGACGGTGCCGGAGCGGTCGTCGTGGGCCCCGCCCAGGAACCGCACATCGGCCCGACCGTCTGGGGGTCCGAGGGCGACAAGGCAGGCACGATCAAGCAGACCGTGCCGTGGGACCGCTTCCGCATCGGCGACGTGTCCCAACTGCCCCTGGACTCCAAGGGCGAGGTCAAGTTCCCGGCCATCACGCAGGAGGGCCAGGCGGTCTTCCGCTGGGCCGTCTTCGAGATGGCGAAGGTCGCCCAGCAGGCGCTCGACGCTGCCGGGATCACCGCGGACGACCTCGACGTCTTCATTCCGCACCAGGCGAACATGCGGATCATCGACTCGATGGTGAAGACTCTGAAGCTGCCGGAGCACGTCACGGTCGCCCGTGACGTCGAAACCACCGGTAACACCTCGGCCGCCTCGATTCCGCTCGCGATGGAGCGGCTTCTGGCGACCGGACAGGCGAAGAGCGGCGACACCGCGCTGGTCATCGGCTTCGGGGCGGGTCTCGTCTACGCCGCGACGGTCGTTACCCTCCCCTAGGCACGTCCGGACCGTTTCCGGCCTGCCGCACCACCCAATTCCCTCTGCTCAACACCGAAGGAGCGCCACAATGGCCGCCACTCAGGAAGAGATCGTCACCGGTCTCGCCGAGATCGTCAACGAGATCGCCGGCATCCCCACCGAGGACGTCCAGCTGGACAAGTCCTTCACCGACGACCTGGACGTCGACTCGCTGTCCATGGTCGAGGTCGTCGTCGCCGCCGAAGAGCGCTTCGACGTCAAGATTCCCGACGAGGACGTCAAGAACCTCAAGACGGTCGGCGACGCTGCCGACTACATCCTCAAGCACCAGGCCTGATCCGGCCGGTCCTGTGTCGCCGCCCGGCGGTGGCGCCGTGAAAATTCAGCACCCTCTACACGTGGAGAAAGAATTCCTGTGAGCCCGACCAATCGCACCGTGGTCGTCACCGGTATCGGCGCAACAACACCGCTGGGTGGCGACGCCGCATCGACCTGGGAAGGCCTGCTGGCCGGACGTTCCGGCGTCAAGCCCCTGGAGGGCGAGCGCTTCGCCGAACTGCCCGTCCGCATCGCGGCCCTCGCGGCCGTCGACCCGGGCGACGTACTGCCCCGCCCGCTGGCCCGCAAGCTGGACCGCTCGGCGCAGTTCGCGCTGATCGCGGCCCGTGAGGCGTGGGCCGACGCCGGTTACACCGGCAAGGCGGGCGAGGACGACAAGATCCAGCCGAACCGCCTGGGGACGGTCATCGCCTCCGGCATCGGCGGCGTCACGACCCTGCTCGACCAGTACGACGTGCTGAAGGAGAAGGGCGTACGCCGCGTCTCCCCGCACACCGTGCCCATGCTCATGCCGAACGGCCCCTCCGCCAACGTGGGCCTGGAGGTCAACGCCCAGGCGGGCGTGCACACTCCGGTCTCCGCGTGCGCCTCCGGCGCCGAAGCCATCGGTTACGCCGTCGAGATGATCCGCACCGGGCGCGCCGACGTGGTCGTGGCCGGCGGTACGGAAGCGGCGATCCACCCGCTGCCGATCGCGGCCTTCGCCAACATGATGGCGATGTCCAAGAGCAACGACGAGCCCGAGAAGGCCTCGCGTCCATACGACACGGGCCGCGACGGCTTCGTCCTCGGCGAGGGCGCGGGCGTCGTCGTCCTGGAGTCGGCCGAGCACGCCGCCGCGCGCGGTGCGCGGGTGTACTGCGAGGTCGTCGGCCAGGGCCTGTCCGCCGACGCGCACCACATCGCGCAGCCCGAGCCGAGCGGCCGCGGCATCGCCGCCGCCATGCAGAACCTGCTCGACGACACCGGTCTGAAGCCGGATGAGATCGTGCACCTCAACGCCCACGCCACATCGACCCCGCAGGGCGACGTCGCGGAGATCAAGGCGCTGCGCCGGGTCCTCGGTGACGACCTCGACCACGTGGCGGTGTCCGCCACGAAGTCGATGACCGGGCACCTGCTGGGCGGCGCCGGCGGCATCGAGACCGTCGCGACGGTGCTCGCGCTGCACCACCGGACGGCTCCGCCGACCATCAACGTCGACGACCTGGACGCCGACGTCGACGCCGACATCGTGCGCGGCGAACCGCGCGCCCTGCCCGAGGGCACGATTTCCGCGATCAACAACTCGTTCGGCTTCGGCGGCCACAACGTGGTGCTGGCCTTCCGTTCGGTCTGATCCGCGCGTCGCACAGCCGAAAGGCCCTGCCGGGAGCTCCGTGCTCCCGGCAGGGCCTTCGCCGTCCAGCGGTTCCCGGCGCCGGTCAGCGCACGGCGAACACCGACGGCTCCCCGTCGGTGTACCGGTTGACGACGACATAGCCGTCGCTGACCGCGAGCATGTCGGCGTCGATCGACACCGGCGCCTCCGCCCCCAGCGCCGTCTTGCGTGCGGCGCCCTTCGCGGCCGGGTCGAGCACGACGACGTCCGTACGGGGCCAGCCGGACGTCAGCGCCGCGACCCGTCCGTCCTCCCGCAGGGCGAGCGCGCCGATGACGCCGAGCCTGCCGGTACGCCACAGCTCCCTGCCGTCCGCGAGCGAGAACCCGCCGACGTACTGGGGCTGGTCCTCGCCCGGCTTCTTCATGGCGGCGACCAGCGTGTCGCCCGCCACGAAGGGGCCCTCGGTGGTCAGGTCCGCCTCGGAGAGTCTGATGTCGAGGTCACCCGAACGGCCGGTGAACGGCACGGCCGCGCGCCTGGTGCCCCGGTCGTCGAAGGCGAGCACCGCGCGGACGCCCCGCTGGTCGGACTCCTGGAAACCGATCACGGCCGGCTCGGCGGAGTACACGTACGCGGTGCCCGCGCTCTCCACCGGCAGCTTCGTGGCCCACCGCTCCTCGCCGGTACGGGTGTCGAGGGCGAGCAGCCGCGCGCCGACGGCGCCGCCAGTCTTCGCCGGGAGGCACTCCTCGACCACCAGGGTGCGCGCGGCGCTCGCGCCCACGGCCAGCGCCTTGCAGCGCTCGGGCACCGGACGCTGCCACCGCTCGCCGCCGGTCGCGGCGTCGCGTCCGACCACCGCCCCGTCCTCCGGGGTGACGGCGGTGGCGCCGCCCAGCGCGATGCCCTTGCCGATGCCTTCACCCTTGAGTGTCCGCTTCCACAACGTGGTGCCGTTGTCGAGCCGTACGGCGGCGAGCGTCAGGCAGGGCTTGTTCTGGCGTCCGTAGGCGACGAGTCCGATGCCCTCGGCCGGGCGCGTGCTCTGGGCGCACACGGACTGGCGGACCGGCGCCGTGACGTTCCACCGCTGTTTGCCGTCCCGCACGGCGTGGGCGGAGAGCCCGTCGGCGCGGACCCGGACGACGGTGTCGCCGGCGGACCAGCCGCGAAGTCCGCGGGGGGCGGCGCCGCTGTTTGGTTCGGTCCGCCAGGCGAGCTTCAGCCGCTCGGCGCCGCGCACCGGCCCGTCGGCCGTCGCCGGCGCGTCGGCGCGCGCCTGCTCGCCGCGGAGCCACTGGTAGCCGTACACGCCGGGCAGCAGGCCGGCCAGCAGGCCGCTCACCACGACGGCCGCGGCGGCCCCCCGGCTCAGTTTCGCCCGCGTCAGCGTCCAGCCGATGAGAGCCACACCGCCGACGGAGAACACGACGGCCAGGACGAGCACGGCGGGCAGGCCCTCCGGGCAGTCGTCACCGCCGCACGAACCGCCGCTCTCGCGTACCAGCGCGGTCCAGCCCAGGGCATGGAAGAGAACGGCCCAGCAGAGCACGACCGAGGACAACAGGACGGCGGCCACTTTGGCCGCCGGTCGTATACGCACAACCGACCCCTACACAGGTGGTGCACCGTGTGTGCACTGTGGGGCGGAATGTATCCGGGCGGCGGACGGCCGCGGTCGGGAGGGTCAGACCACCTGGTGGAGCCAGCGCACCGGGGCGCCCTCGCCCGCGTATCTGAAGGGTTCCAGTTCGTCGTCCCACGGCTTGCCGAGCAGCTTGGCGACCTCGGCCTCCAGGTCGGTCTCGCCGCCCACCGAGCGGGCGAGAGCGGCGCGCAGCCGGTCCTCGGGGATGAGGATGTCGCCGTGCATTCCGGTGACGGCGTGGAAGATGCCGAGGCCGGGGGTGGAGCTGTAGCGCTCGCCCTCGGCCGTGGGGCACGGTTCGGCCGTCACTTCGAAGCGCAGCAGGTGCCAGCCGCGCAGGGCGGAGGCCAGCTTGGAGGCGGTGCCCGCCTGGGCCTGCCAGGAGAACTCGGCTCTCCAGGTGCCGGGCGAGGCCGGCTGTCTGATCCAGTCGAGATTGACCCGCACACCGAGTACGCCCGCTACTGCCCATTCGACGTGCGGGCACAGCGCGCGCGGTGCGGAGTGAACGTACAGAACTCCACGTGTCGTCACCGGGACCTCCAGTGTGGGACGAGGTTCGCCTTCCCCAGCGGCCTCGCGCCCGTACCGCCTCTTCCCGGTCGGCTCCCGAGGTTGTCAACAGTAAACAGCATCGGGAGTTAATCTCCTGAAAAGGGACAGTATGTGACGTGATGTAATTTACCGGAGCCCCGGATGGGCGAAGGGCTGCTGGTTCGACGGGGAAAAACTACCGTGCGGCGGCGTCCGGCGGGTGACGTACTGTCGGTCCGGGGGGCCGTGGACACGAAGCTTTCACTCGCCAGGACCCCCGTCCGACGCAACGGAGGGGATCAGGGGATGCGGGTACGCCGCCGCGAACGCCGCTCGCGCGCCGCCGTGGCCACCGCGACGGCGGCGCTGCTCGTCCTGCTGGGCGCGGTCGCCGGGTGCGACGCGGCGGACGACACGGGTCCGGGCGGTTCGTCCGAGGCCCGGCGGCCCTCACCGAGGCCCACTCCTCCGTGGGACCGCAGCCCGGACTCCGTCGCGGCGGTCGGGGACTCCATCACGCGCGGTTTCGACGCGTGCACGGTACTCGCGGACTGCCCCGAGGTGTCCTGGGCGACGGGCACGGAGCCGACAGTGCGCAGCGTGGCGTGGCGGCTGCTCGGCAGGGCGGGAGCGACCGCGCGCACCTGGAACCACGCCAAGTCGGGCGCACGGATAGCCGAGCTGCCGGAGCAGATGGCGCGGGCGGTGGCGGACAGGCCCGAGCTGGTGACGGTCATGGTGGGGGCGAACGACGCCTGCCGTGACGATGTGTCGCACATGACATCGGTGGCTGACTTCCGGACGTACTTCGAGACGTCGGTGAAGAAGTTCCGTGGCGAGCTGCCCAAGTCCCAGCTGTACGTGTCGAGCGTGCCGGATCTGAAGCGGCTCTGGTCCGAGGGTCGTGTGAACCCGATGGGCAAGCAGATCTGGGCGCTGGGGATCTGCCAGTCGATGCTGGCGTCGCCGGACGCGATGGACGCGGCGGCGGTGGCGCGGCGGGAGTCGGTGCGGGAGCGGGTCGTCGCGTACAACAAGGTGCTCGAGGACGTGTGCGCGCGGGACTCGCGCTGCCGGTACGACGGCGGGGCGGTCTTCGAGTACCGGTTCACGGGCGACCAGTTGAGCCAGTGGGACTGGTTCCACCCGAGCCGGAACGGTCAGCAGCGGCTCGCGGAGATCGCGTACCGCAACATCACGGCCGCGCGGCCCCCGGAGTAGGTCGCTTAGGCTTTCCGATCATGAGCGCGCACTCCTCGGACCTCTTCGGCACACTCCACGACGGCACGCCCGTCCATCGCTGGGTCCTGGAACGGGACGGGGTGGTGGTGCGCGTCCTGACGTACGGCGGGATCGTCCAGTCGGTGGAAACGCCCGACCGGGACGGGCGTGTCGGCGGCGTGGGGGTCGGCTTCGGCAGCCTCGCCGGGTACCTGGACTGCCCCGGCCCCTACTTCGGGGCGCTGGTCGGGCGGTACGCGAACCGGATCGCGGGCGGGGCCTTCGAGCTGGACGGGCGCGGGTACGCGCCGACGCGCAACGGCGGGCCGCACAGTCTGCACGGCGGTGAGCGCGGCTTCGACAAGCGGGTGTGGGACGCGGAGGCGGTCGCGCAGGGCGTGCGGCTCTCGCGGGTCAGTCCCGACGGCGAGGAGGGTTTCCCCGGGCGCGTCGAGGTCTCGGCGACGTACACGCTGGAGGAGGGCGGGGCGCTGCGGATCGCCTACCGGGCGGTGACGGACGCGCCGACGGTGGTGAACCTGACGAACCACACGTACTGGAGTCTCGGGGGCGGCGGCCCGTACGAGCTGCGGCTGGCGGCGGGGGCGGTGACGCCGGTGGACGGCACCGGGATACCGACCGGGGAGATCCGGCCGGTGGACGGGTCCCGCTTCGACTTCCGCGAGGCGCGGGTGCTGGGCGGCGGGTACGACCACAACTTCGTACTGGACAAGGGTGTGACGGGCGGGCCCGAGGCGGTGGGCGAGCTGTACGACCCGGGGTCGGGGCGGGTGGTGACGCTCGCCACGACGGAGCCGGGGGTGCAGCTGTACACGCCGGACGGGTTCGACGGTGTCGCGCTGGAGACCCAGCACTTCCCCGATACGCCGAACCGGCCGGAGTTCCCGCCGGTGGTGCTGCGGCCGGGCGAGGTCTTCGAGTCGGCGACGGTGTACGGGTTCGGGGTGCGGGGGGTCTGAGCGGGGCCGGTGGGCCGCCGGAGGGGCTGGATCGGCCGCGGTAGCCGATCCGGCCCCTCCGGCGTTCGAGGACGTGCCCGCAAGGGCTCAGCCCTGGAGGTCCAGGGTCGCCGTCAGGCGGGTGTCGGTGAGGGAGCGGCCCGTGCGCACCTCGTACGCGCCGGGGACGAAGGCCCAGGAACCCGTCTCCTCCTGCCAGACCTCGAACGCACGGGCCGGCAGCGCGATCACCGCGTCCACCCACTCCCCCGGCCCCGCCCCGACGCTCGCGAAGCCCGCCAGCCACCGCGCCGGCCGCTCCACCCCGTCCGCCTGCGGGGCCAGGTAGACCTGGACGACCTCGCGGCCCGGGCGTGAACCGGTGTTGCGGACCCGGACCTTGGCCGTCGCCGGGGTCACCTCCAGGGACTCGTACTCCCAGGTGGTGTAGCCCAGGCCGTGGCCGAACGGGTACGCGGGCGCGGTACCGGCCCTGTCCCACGCGCGGTAGCCGACGAACAGGCCCTCGCGGTAGCGGAGTTCGCCGTCGGTGGGCACGACCTCCGTGACCGGCGCGTCGGCGAATGCGGCCGGCCAGGTGGTCGGCAGCCGCCCGCCCGGCTCCTCGGCGCCGAGCAGCACGTCGGCGAGCGCCGCGCCGCCCTCCTGGCCCGGGAACCAGCCGAGCAGCACGGCCGCGACGTCCTCGCGCCACGGCATCTCCACCGGCGAACCGGCGTTGACGACCACGACGGTGTTCGGATTGGCGGCGGCCACCGCGCGGACCAGGTCGTCCTGGCGGCCCGGCAGGCGCAGGTCCGTACGGTCGAAGCCCTCCGACTCGACGCGTTCCGTCGTGGCGACGACGACGACCGCCGCGTCGGCGTCCCGCGCCGCGTCGACGGCCTCGGCGATCAGTTCGTCGGCGTCACGCCGGGGCGCTCCGTGCAGGAACGAGAACATGACCGCCGGGAGCGGCGCGTCGTCCCGCCTGTCGACCGGGTGGGTGAGGGAGACCTCCACCGGCTCGCCCGCGGTGAGGCGGACGCGGCCGCGTTCCGCCGGGGCGCCGAAGAACGCCTCGAAGGGGTCGGAGGCGTCGGAGATGGGCTGGACGCCGTCGTAGAGGACCTCTCCGGCGACGGTCAGCGTGTAGGCGCCGAGGCCGCGGGTGCCGAAGGCGTGCTCGCCGCTCTCGCGCGGGACGAAGGTGCCCCTGACCTCGACGCTGTGGAGCGTCTCGTGGGTGACGCCGTCCGGCAGGTCGTTGCCGATCCACTGGACCTGGCCGCCGGGCAGCGAGCGCGTACCGATGACGTCGCCGGCGGCGTCGCGGCAGACGGCCTGGAGGCTGAAGCCCTTGTCGGCGGGGCTGAGTTCGTCGCTGGGGTCGGCCCCGACGGCGTAGGTGAGGGCCGAGTCCGGGAGCGCGGCGGCGAGGCCGTCGAGGGGGGCGATTACCCGCTCGGGGAAGACGGTGGCGGAGCCGCCGCCCAGGACGCGCGCGTCGCGCGCCGCCGCCCCGATGAGCGCGAGCTTGCGGAGCTTCGAAGCGTCGAAGGGCAGGATGTGGTTCTCGTTGCGTACGAGGACGAAAGCGCGACGGGCCACCTCGCGGGCCAGCGCCTGCCCGTCGACCGCCTCCGGCAGCTCGGTGACGACCGGCGGGGCGCCTTCCAGAATGCCGACGCGGGCGGCGAGCCGCAGGACGTTGCGCACCGCGTCGTCGACGGCGGCCTCGTCGGCCTCGCCCGACCTGACGGCGCCGGCGAGCGCGTCGCCGTAGACGGTGGCCGGGCCCGGCATCGCGACGTCGAGGCCGCCTTCGATGCCGCCGGTCGTGGAGCGCGCGGCCATCCAGTCGGAGACGATGAAGCCGTCGAAGCCCCACTCGCCGCGCAGCACCTCGTTCTGGAGGTAGCGGTGCTCGGTCATGGTCACGCCGTTGACCTGGTTGTACGCCGACATGATGCCCCAGGGGTGGGCGTTCTTGACGATGGCCTCGAAGGGGGCGAGGTACAGCTCGCGCAGCGGGCGGGGGGCGATGACGTTGTCGACGGTGAAGCGGTCGGTCTCCGCGTCGTTGGCCACGAAGTGCTTGACGGTGGTGCCGACGCCGCCGTCCTGGACGCCCCGCACGTACCCGGTGCCGATCTCGCCGGTGAGGTGCGGGTCCTCGGAGTAGCACTCGAAGTGCCGGCCGCCGAGGGGCGAGCGGTGCAGGTTGACCGTAGGGGCGAGGAGGACGTGCACGTTCTTGCGGCGGGCCTCCTGGGCGAGCAGGCGGCCGGCGCGGCGGGCCAGCTCCGGGTCCCAGGTCGCGGCGAGCGCGGTCGGTGACGGCAGGGCGATCGACGGGTCGTCGGCGGTCCAGCGGACGCCGCGCACGCCCACCGGGCCGTCGGACATGACGAGGGACTTCAGGCCGATCTCGGGAAGTGCGGGCAGGGACCACATGTCCTGGCCGCCGAGCAGCCGTGCCTTGTCTTCGAGGCCGAGTTTGCGCAGGGCCGCTTCGACGGCCTCCTCGCGCGTCCGGTCGGCGCCGTCGGTCACGCCGGTGTCCTGGGGGGTGGGGTCTGCTGCCACGGCCGTACCTCCTCGTTGAAGTTCTGCGGGTCTCGCGCCCGTCCATCGTCACGCGTTTACCTGTAGAGTGGTAGGCTTCGTTATTCTTTCGTGATTATTGGCGATGGCGTACCGTCCTGCCAGCACGTACGAGGGGAAAGGACCAGCGCGATGGCCAGGGCCAGGAGCGAGGAGCGGCGGGCGGAGATTCTGCGCGCGGCCCTCGAAGTGATCGCCGAACGCGGCTACCGGGGGGCGACGCTCGGCGCGGTCGCCGAGCGCGTCGGCCTGACCCAGCAGGGGTTGCTGCACTACTTCCCCACCAAGGAGAACCTGCTGGTCGCCGTACTCGAGGAGCGCGACCAGTGGGACACCGGCGGCTCGGGGCGAAGCGCCGGGGCCTGGCGGCTGGACCTGCTCGACTCGCTCGTCGAGTACAACGCGATGCGTCCCGGGATCGTGCAGACCTTCTCCGCACTGCTCGGCGAGAGCGTCACCGAGGACCATCCGGCGCAGGAGTTCTTCACCCACCGCTACGCCCAGGTCCGTGCGGGCATGGCGAGCGCCCTGCGCGCGGAGTACGGCGACGCGCTGCCCGGCGGGCTCACACCCGAACAGGCGGCTCCGCTGCTGGTGGCGGTCATGGACGGGCTCCAGTACCAGTGGCTGCTCGATCCGCGGTCGGTGGACATGCCGGCCGCCTTCCGCGACTTCCTCTCCCTACTGCAACGCTCCCCTGCCCCGTAGCGCGCGACACAGGCGTACCGGGATACTGCCGCCACCCGACGGAAGGATCACCGTGTCCCCGATACGCCCGGCACGTCCGAATCGCTCCCGGCGCACCGCACTTGGCGTCACGCTCCTGACCCTGGCGCCGCTGATCGGGGCGCTGCCCGCCGCGGCGGCGCAGCCGCCGGCCGCGGCTGCGGCGACCGTCGAGGAGCAGCGGCTGGAGCGTGCCGTTCCGCAGGAGATCCTACGGCGCAGCGGATTCGACGCCGCGGCGGCGGACTTCGCGCGAACGCTGGACAGGGTGCGGTCGTACACCGCTGCCGAACGGGCCGTCGTACGACACGGATCGCGGCTCTGGCAGCGGGCCGTGGACCGGGCGCAGGGGCGGGGCCCGGCCGGCGGCGACATGAGCCGGGACGACGACCGGCCGCTGTACTGGGCGCGGTTGAGCATGACGCGCGAACTGCGCCAGTGGCAGGCGCCGTTCGGGCTCTCCGACGCGGCGCGGGCGAGGCTGCTGGGCCGGCTGGAGCGGTCCTCGCGCGGCCAGGACACGATCCGCTTCCCGGCGGCGAAGACCGGAGCGGGCAAGGGCACGGACACCGGCACCGGCACCGGCACCGGCACGGACAAAGGTCTCAAGCGCGTACTCGTCACCGGCTTCGACCCGTTCACGCTGGACCGGGACATCCGGATCAGCAACCCGTCGGGTGCGACGGCGCTCGCGCTGGACGGCACGGTCGTACGGACCGCCGACGGCCCCGCGCGGATCGAGACGGCCGTCTTCCCCGTCCGGTGGCGGGACTTCGCGGACGGCACGGTCGAACGCGCCCTGCGCCCGCACCTGCCGGGGGTCGACCTCTTCGCCACGGTGAGCCAGGGCAGGGTCGGCCGGTTCGACGTCGAGCGCCACAACGGGGCCTGGCGCGGGGGCTTCGGGGACAACGCGAACGAGTCGTTCACCGGGACCGTTCCGGTGGACGACCCCGCCTCGCAGCCGCAGTGGACCGCCACCACGCTTCCGTACCGGGAGATCGTGGCGGCCGACACCGGGCGCTTCCCCGTGTACGACAACACGTCGGTGACCGAGGTACCGGCGGGCGCGACCGCCCCCGTGGTCCGGCCGGACGGCCCGACTCCGGGCTCGGCCGCACGCGCCGGGGGCGGCGGCGACTACCTCTCGAACGAGATCGCCTACCGCGCGACACTGCTGCGCGACCGCCTGGGGCTGCGGGAGCTGCCCGGCGGGCATGTCCACACGCCGGTGCTCCGGTTCGGCGCGGGCAACACGACCGAGGTCACCGACCCCGAGTTCGAGCGCGACCGGCTGGACATCGTCGCGCAGGTGCGGGCGATCGTCACGGTGGCGGCGGGCACGCCCTGACCGGCAGATGGACGAGTACGCCCGCGGCCACTCCGGCGGCGGCGAACAGGCCGGTCGTACGCCCGTAGAGGCAACTGCTGCGGACGACCATCGCGAAGTCGGCGCCCGGGCTGATGACGGCGAGAAGGGTGATGACGGCTACGGCTATCACTTCTGTCATGCCAGTGATGCTTGCCGTCCCGCCCCCGCCGATCAAGGGATTGCCGACAATGGTCCGCATACTGGTCGCAGCGGCGCAGTTCACGCCGGGGCCGGGCTGGGCGCGGTGTGCGGGCCGGACGGTACGCCGGTCGCCGAGGCGGCGCGGCACGAGGCGGGCCTGGTGCGGCCCGACGTGCCTACGCGGTAGCGGGCGGCGGCGTCACCACGTCGCCGGCCACGACGTCGTCCGCGTCGGCCGACGGCTCCTCCAGCAGGTCACGTGCCATCAGCGTGGCCCCGGCCACCGCGCCGGGCATCAGGAAGACGGCGACCAGCGGCACGAGGAAGGCGAGGGTGATGGGGACCCCGAAGCCGAGCGTGAGGAGGCGGCGGCCGCGCAGCAGCGCGAGCCGCTGCTTCAGCTCGATGCCCCGGCGCTGGAGCGCCACCGACGTCAGCTCCTGCGCGAGGAAGAAGCCGGAGACACAGAAGCCGATGACCGGGACGACGGTCTGGCCGATCACCGGGATAAAACCGCAGGCGAAGAGCAGGATGCCGTACAGCAGCACCCGGACGAGGACGCGCAGGCTGTCCCGGGCGGAGATCCACAGTTCGCGGATCAGCGGGAGATCCGACTCGGGGGCGGTCCCGTCTGGGGACACCGAGCGGTCGACGCGCTCGGACAGCGCCTCGTAGAAGGGCTGGCCGACGAGCAGCGTCACGGCGGTGAAGGTGATCACCGCGAGGAACAGCGCCAGCGCGAAGAGCAGGGCGGTCAGCGCGCCCCGGAAGAGGCCGAGCCAGGGCGAGCCCCAGTCGTCGGCGAAGGGCGTGGCCCAGGCCGTCAGGTCGTCGGCGCCGAGGCCGAGCCCGACGAGCGCACCGGCGTACAGCACCAGGGTCACCAGGCCGGGCAGCAGCCCGAAGCCGTAGGACTTGCCGTGCCGGCCTGCCCAGCGCTGGCCTTTCATCAAGTAACCGAAACCCACCCCGAGATCACGCATGGCTTCAGCCTATCCACTGGCCCAGGCGGAGCTGATACCGCGTACCCGGCCGCCCGCCCAGGTCGATGTCGCCGACCGGGACGAAGCCGTTGCGGGTCAGGACGGCGCGCGAGGCGGGGTTGTCGAGCGTGGTGGCGGCGGTGAGAGCCGTGAGGCCGTAGTCGGTCGCGGCGCGGGCGCGGATCTCGCGTACGGCTGCTCCGGCCAGGCCGCGTCCGGCAGCGCGCTCGGCGACGCGATAGCCGAGGTCGGCGGTCGAGTCCGTGTCGTCGACCAGGTTGACGTCGACCAGGTTGACGCGGCCGAGTACGTCGCCGTGGTCGTCGAGGAGGAGGTGAAAGTGGCACGCGCCGGTTTCCTGCTCGGCGAGCAGGGCGGCGTGCCGGGAGTCGAAGTGGGCGAAGTAGTCGTCGCCCCGGTCGGGTATGGAACGCGCGAAGTAGGCGCGGTTCTCCCGCTCGAAGGCGAGCACGGCCCGGGCGTGCTCCGCACGCAGGCGCGTCAGGTGCACGGAGGGAGGCAGGGGCGGGGGCGGGGAGCCGGGCGGGGGCGAGGACGGCGTCGGCGGCATGGGGGGACCGTACAAGGCATGGCCGCGCTCGTCATGTGCGTTCCGGGGACCGTCCGCGGGACCCGACCGGTCCGGCGGGAGCGACCGTCGCGGTCCCGACGGCTTGGTACGGGGCCCACGCGAGCCGGCTGGCCCGGGCCGGCACCGGCCTCAACGCCCCCTTGTCGTACCGGGATTCACCGGGTAGACCCCTGCTTACCGATCTTCTCTGATCGCTTCCGACGCACCCGGAGACACACGCATGGGCACAGGCATACCGAGACCCCTCCTCCTCACGACCGCCATGGCGAGCGCGGTCCTGCTCTTCCCCGTCACCGCCACCGCACAGCCCGGTCCGCCCGGGACCGGCGGCGGCGCCGGGGACGGCGTGCACCGGGAGCGGGCCACCGGCCAGGGGCAGGCGGCCCGCACTCCTGCGGACGCGGCCGCGCAGGCGCTGGACGGCGGACGGTCGACGGCCGCCGCGCCGCGCAAGGGCGCCGGGTACCCGCGCCGTACGCACCTCACCCCGCCCGCGCCGAATCCGGCCGACAAGTCGATAAAGCTGGGGCTCACGCCGTACCACTCGATCGCCCCGGCCCTCAACACGTTGCAGAAACTGGGCGACCGGGTCAGCGTCGAGGTCGCCGGGCGGTCGGCCGGCGGGCACGAGCTGTACCTGGTGACCGTCACCGCGCCGGAGAGCGACCGCGAGGCGCGGGAGCAGGAGCGGATGCGCGAGCTGATCGAGAACGCCCCCGCGGCCGCCGCGAAGGACCGTCGTATCAAGACGGCCTACAAAGCACCCGTGTTCATCAACAACAACATCCACGGCAACGAGTGGGAGGGCACGGACGCAGCCCTGAAGCTCATCGGGGACCTGGCGAAGGCGAAGGACCGCAAGACCGCCGATCTGCTGGCCAAGACGCGTGTCCACTTCAACGTCACGGCCAATCCCGACGGGCGGATCGCCGGCACCCGCGCCAACGCCAACGGGTTCGACCTCAACCGGGACTTCATCACCGCGACCCAGCCCGAGGCGCGCGCGATCCGGCGGATCGCCATCGACAAGCAGCCGGCCGTCATGATCGACCTGCACGGGTACGTCAACGGCACGCTCATCGAGCCGACGACCCCGCCGCACGGCGAGAACTACGAGTACGACCTCTTCCTCAAGAACTCCTACGCCAACGCGCTCGGCATGGAACGCGCCGTCAACGGTCTCGGTTACACGCCGGCGAAGGACGGCGTCGAGCCCGCCGTCATCCCCTTCCGCGACCAGGAGGAGGGCTGGGACGACTGGCCGCCGATCTTCACGCCGCAGTACATGCCGTTCCAGGGCGCGGTCGCGGCGCACACGATCGAGTTCCCGATGCAGGTCAACAACCGCGCGTACGACACCCTTCCGGTCGCTGAGCTGCGCCGCAGGGCGGCCGTCAACACCGACATCGCGGGTGCGGCGATGCGCGCGACGCTCACCTACACGGCCGAGAACCGGTCCTCGGTCGTGGCCGACCAGATCGAGACGTTCCGGCGCGGCGCGGCGGGAGCCGCGCAGGTGCCGGTGTCGGCGGAGACCGTTCCGGGCGTGCCCGGGATCGGACCGGAGGACGTCTACACGACGGACTTCCCGCGGGCGTACGTCGTCCCGGCCGGCCGGGGCCAGCGCTCCGCGACGGCCGCGGCCCGGCTCGTCGACCACCTCGTCGCCAATGACGTGCGCGTGCGGCGCGCCCACCGGGACTTCCGCCTCGGCGGCCGGTCGTACGAGGCGGGGTCGTACGTCGTCGACATGCGCCAGCCCAAGCGCGGCCTGGCCAATGTGATCCTGCACGAGGGCCGGGACATCAGCGCGGACGTCTCGACGATGTACGACATCTCGGGCTGGAGCCTCGGCCTGCTGTGGGGCGCGAGCGTGGAGAAGGTGCGCAGCGCTTCGGGCGGCGTGGACGTGGCGGGGCGTACGGTCCAGGCCGCGTCGCCGGCCGGCTACGTCGCTCCGCGCGGCGCGCTCCGGCTGCGGCTCGACGACCCGAAGGAGCTGGCCGCGCTGAACTCCCTGCTCCGGGACGGGGTGGAGGTGCGGCGTACGGCCGACGGCAGCGCGCTCGTGCCGGCCTCCGCCCGTAAGAAGGCCGCCGCACTGGCGGACCGGTACGGCGTCGCCTTCCGCGCCACCAAGGCCAGGAGTACGGGCACGCTGCACCGCACGCGGGTCGCGGCGGCGGTCACCCCCGGTGAGCTGTTCGCGCTGCGCGAGATGGGCTTCGAGGTGCTGCCGGTCTCGACGGCGGCGCTCAACTCGGGCTTCGACTGGGCGAAGGCGGACGTCCTGTTCGTGTCGTCCGGGCTGGAGTACGGGAAGCTCGACGCGGCCGCGCGCGGCGCGCTCGACGCGTTCCTGAGCGGTGGCGGCGGCGTGGTCGGCCGGGGCGCGGCGGGAGCCGCGTTCAACTCCGAGGCCGGCCTGCTGGCGGCGAAGCCGGTCGAGGGCAACGGGGACGCGAACGGCGTCGTCCGGGTCGTCAACGCGGGCGGCGCGGTGACCGGCGGCGCGCCCGCGCACACCTTCGTCTACTCGCCGATGTGGTTCACCGACCTCGGTCCCGGCGTCCGCGCCGACCAGTCGTACGGCGCGGGCAACCCGCTCGTGTCCGGCCACTGGCGGGCGGCCGGGGACGGCAGCGGCGGTCCCGGTGACGCGGCGGGCAAGGCGGCCGTGGTCAGCGGTACGTCGGCGAAGGGCGGCGCGGAGGTCGTGCTGTTCGGTACGGAACCGCTGTTCCGGGCGCACCCGAAGGGCGCATACGCGCAGCTCGGCCGGGCACTGGTCGTCGCGGCCGGCTGAGTCGGGAACATTTCCCCGGCGGCCGTCACTCAATGACCGGGCGGCGTGGGCCAGGACGTCCGCCCGCGAGGCTGCTGGTCCTGGCCGCCCGCGAAAGCCGAAGCGACTGCGAAAACGACCGCGAAAGGCCGCACCCCTTGGACGGGGTGCGGCCTTTCAGGTCAGCGGTGCTCCGCGTCCCGGCAGACGTCAGACGACGGCCAGGTCGACCTTGATGTTGCCGCGGGTCGCGTTGGAGTACGGGCACACCTGGTGCGCCTTCTCCAGCAGATCCAGCGCGGTGGCCTCGTCCACGGTCGGGATGTGCGCGGAGAGCGCCACCTCAAGGCCGAAGCCGCCGTTTCCGTTCGAGCCGATGCCGACCTTCGCGGTCACGGTCGAGCCGGAGATGTCCACGTTCTCCTTGCGCGCGACGACCCCCAGCGCACCCTGGAAGCAGGCGCTGTAGCCGGCGGCGAAGAGCTGCTCCGGGTTGGTGCCGGCGCCACTGCCGCCCATCTCCTTGGGCGGGTTGACGACGACGTCGAGCTTGCCGTCGTCCGACGCCACGCGGCCGTCACGGCCGTTCTCGGCGGTGGCGACAGCGGTGTACTTCACGTCTATGTCGAGAATGGTCATGCTGAAGCATTCCTCCTGCTGTGTACGCCGCGACTCGCGCCCACGACCGCGGCGGCTGGGGGTGAGCTTATCGGGTGAGCGAAACGATCATCTTGCCGGTGTTCTCGCCCCGGAGGAGACCGACGAACGCGTCGTAGCCGTTCTCGATGCCCTCGACTGCCGTCTCGCTGTACTTCAGCTCGCCGGAGCGGATCCAGGCCGAGACCTCCTCGACGAACTGCGTCTGGAGCTCCGCGTGGTCGCTGACCAGCAGTCCCTGGAGCCGCAGCCGCTTGCCGATGATCAGCGCCATGTTGCGCGGGCCCGGCGTGGACTCGGTGTTGTTGTACTGCGCGATCATGCCGCAGATGGCTGCCCGGCCGTGCACGTTCAGCGAGCCGATGGCCGCTTCGAGGTGGTCGCCGCCGACGTTGTCGAAGTAGACGTCGATGCCGTCGGGCGCGGCCTCGCGCAGCTGCTCGGCGACCGGTCCGTTCTTGTAGTTGAAGGCGGCGTCGAAGCCGAGGTCCTCGACCAGGTGCTTGACCTTCTCGTCGGAGCCCGCCGAGCCGATGACGCGCGAGGCGCCCCGCAGCTTCGCCAGCTGGCCGACCTGGCTGCCGACGGCGCCGGCCGCGCCGGAGACGAAGACCGCGTCGCCCTCCTTGAAGGAGGCGACCTCGAAGAGTCCCGCGTAGGCGGTGAGGCCCGGCATGCCCAGGACGCCGAGGTAGGCGGAGAGCGGGGCGAGCGAGGCATCGACCTTGGTCGCGTGCTTCGCGGGGACCTCGGCGTACTCGCGCCAGCCGAGCCCGTGCAGGACGTGGTCACCGACGGCGAAGCGCTCGTCGGCCGAGGCGATGACCTCGCCGATCGCGCCGCCGTCCATCGGCTGGTCCAACTTGAACGGCGGTACGTACGACTTCACGTCGTTCATGCGGCCGCGCATGTAGGGGTCGACCGAGAAGTGGAGGTTGCGGACCAGGATGCGGCCCTCGCCCGGTTCCGTCACCGGAGCTTCACGCAGCGCGAAGTCCTCGGCCTTGGGCCAGCCGTGCGGGCGGGCGACGAGGTGCCAGGAGCGGCCGGTCGTGGGCAGTGCGGTCATGCGGTGCGACCTCCTTGAAAAAGCTTCACGTAATGAAACAACCATGCTCCTGGATATTTCACGTTGTCAAGTAAATGGGTACGATGGACTCCATGCCCCCGCGCACAGACCCCCTGACCCTCGAAGTCGTCGAGCTCATCGGCGAGGTCGTCTCCCGGTACCACGAGGAGTACGACGAGGCGGCCGCCCAGCACGCCCTCACCGGCGCTCAGGCGCGCGTGCTGGGTCTGCTGTCCACCGAGGCGATGCCCATGCGGCGCATCGCCATGAAATTGAAGTGCGAGCCGTCGAACATCACGGGGATCGTCGACCGGCTGGAGGCGCGCGGCCTGGTCGCGCGGCAGCCCGACCCGGCCGACCGGCGCGTCAAGCTCGCCGCCGCCACCGAGGACGGGCGGCGCACCGCGGCGCGGCTGCGCGAGTCGCTGGACTTCGCGCGCGAGCCGCTCGGTGAACTGTCGGCCGACGAGCGCACGGCACTGCGCGACCTGCTGCGGCGGATGCTCGGGAACTGACCGCGCCCGCCGGGCCGGGCAGGACCGGCCGGGCCACGCCTCAGCCGCACCACCACAGGAACCGGTCGCAGTCGTCCTGGGTCGGCGTCGGATCCGGCGTCGGCTGCGGCGCGGGGCCCGGGTCCGCGGACGACGCCGGGGGCGGCGGCGGGGCCGGCTGCTCGGGCGCGGGTGCGGACGACGGGCCGCCTCCGGGCTCCGGCGGCGCCTCGCCGGACGGGGACCCCGGCTCCGGGACGGCGGCCTGCGACGTGGCCGTGGCCTTCACCGAGGCGGACTGCGAGGGCTTGGCGGACGGCGAGCCCTTCGCCGAGGCGGAGGCCGACGCGGACTTGGACGCACTGGGCCCGGACGCCGACGGTTCCGCCTCCGCGCCCACGGTGCCGGTGGTGCCGTCGCTCGCACCGTCACCGGCCGGGGCCGGCCCGCCCGTGCCGCCCTCGTCCTCGCCGTCGTCCTCGTCCTCGCCGTTCACGGCTCTGGAGACCCACCCCGCGCCCCCGGACTCCGTGGCGAGCTCGGCCAGGCTCAGCGCACCGCCGGCCAGCACGAGCCCCATCCCCACGAGCACCATCTTGCGGCCGCGCCGCCGGTGCGCCCTGCGGCCGCTGCCGCGGGCCCGCTCCGTACGCCGGGCGGCGCGGCCGGGGCCCACGGGCTCCGAGGCGCCGTCGGGCGCGGCGTCGTCGTCGGGCCCGGCGTCCGCCGCGTCACCGCCGTAGGCGTCGGGCTCCGTCCCGGGAACGTCGTAGCCGTGATCGTCAGAATCCCCGGCGACACCAGCGGCACCGTAGGCATCGGGCACCTCAGGAGCACCGTAGGCATCGGGCACCTCAGGAACGCCGTAGGCATCCTGCGCCTCATAGGACCCGTGAGCCGCCGACATCCCATAGGCCCCGCGAGCTCCGGGCACCTCATGGGCCGGCACCTCATGGACTCCGTACGCGCCGGGAGCGCTCCCGCCGTGACGGACGTCGTGTCCGGAGGGCGCCGCGGGCACGGCGTGGCCCCCGGGGGCGGCGTGGCCGAGTTCACCGACGGGGGCTCCGCATCCGGCGCAGGCCAGCGCGCCGTTGAGGTGCCTGCGGCAGGAGTAGCAGTAGTCCATGGCGCCCGCAGATTATGCGGCCGAGGGTCAACATCGGGAGCCGGAGCTGTGAGGATCCTGTGTGGAAGCGCGTATTCCTCGGCGTGTCAGCCCTGCGGGGCAGGATGGACGTATGCGAACGGGCACATCTACGGGCACCCCTCCCTTCGGGCCGCTCGACTTCCAGCTGGTCCTGTTGCGCCGGATGGCCGACCACCAGCCCGAGCTGGTCGAGGACGCCCGCCGCGAGCTGGGGGTGACGCTCGCGCGGATGCGCGAGGCCAACCGGCGCTGGCAGGCCATGGTGCGTTCGCCCCGGGCACGCGGCTCGGTGGCGCGCTACCGCTCGGTGCTGGGGGCGCCCGAGACGTCCGTACGCCGCAGAATCGGCGACCTGGAGTGCGACGCCCTGGCCTGGCCGGTGCCGCTGTGGCCCGGCCTGCGCTTCGAGGTGCTCACCGCGCCGGGCGGCGGCGTATGGAACGAATGGCTGGTCCGCGCCCCCGGCACCCAGGCCCCCGAGCTGCGTACGGCCGACGACCTGCGCCCGTGGTCGTGCACCGTCGACGAGGCGGCCCGTGCCTTCCCGCCGGCTCGCCCGATGGAGGGAACGGCGCCCACCCGCTGGCGGCTGGCGCTGACGCTGCCCGGCGGTAAACCCTGCGTGGCCGAGTTCACCTGGGGTCTGCTCCAGCGCGTGGGGTTTCCTGACGGCGCATGACGTCGGCCGGACCGGTGGCGCACCGGCGCGGCCGGGCTGCTGGCACGGCGTCAGCTCGTACGCCCGACCGGCTCACCCAGCGCGCGCCCGGCCACCGGGCCGCGCACGATGCGAAGCAGGACCCGGCACCCCCGCCGGTCCGTCAGCGCTCTCGGGAGACCCTGCCGTGACCGTCAGTCTTGAGCAGTTGCGCCGTTGCCATATCGCCGTCGATCTCGGGGCCGCCAGGACCCGGGTTTTCGTGAAGGGTGTGGGGCTCGTCGTCGACGAGCCGAGTGTGGCCGCCGTCAACACCCGCACCGGCGCGCTCATCGCCGTCGGTGCCCTCGCCGAACAGATGACGGGCCGTACGCCCGACTACATCCGCGTCGTACGCCCCGTCTCCGGCGGCACCGTCGTCGACATCGAGATGGCGCAGCGCATGCTGCGCCATCTCATCGGGGAGAAGCTCCGGCGCCAGCTCCGCCGCAAGCCGCGGCTGCGCGCCGCCGCCTGCACGCCGCACGACAGCGACCCGCTCGCCCAGCGCGCGACCGTGGAAACCCTCATCGGCCTCGGCGCGCGCCGCGTCGAACTCGTCGACACCCTCATCGCCGCGGCCGTCGGCTGCGGGCTGCCCGTGGAGCAGCCCTCGGCCACCATGATCATGATGTGCGGGGCGGCGGCCACCCAGGTCGCGGTGCTCTCGCTCGGCTCCATCGTCACCGCCGAGCGGATCCCGATCGGCGGCAACGCCATCGACCACGCGGTGATCCAGCACCTGCGCCAGCAGCACGAGCTGATGCTGCCGAGCCAGTCCGTACGTCCCCTCCAGCTCGCACTGCGCGGAAACGGCCTGACCGCGGAGGGCCCCGCGTCCACCGAGATCCACGGCCGGGACGTGGCCACCGGCCTCGCCCGTTCCGTGCACGTCGACACCGCCGCCGTGCGCCAGGCCATCCACACGCCGCTCACCGCCGTGCTCGACGGCATCGGCAAGGTGCTGCGGGACTGCCCGCCCGACCTCGTGGCCGACCTCGCCGACCGGGGCATCATGATGGTCGGCGGCAGCGCGCTGCTGCCGGGTCTCGACCAGATGCTGCGGGACGCGACCGGGATGCCGGTGCACATCGCGGAGCGGCCCGACGTCTGCTCGGTACTGGGCCTCGGGGCGATGCTGGAGGGCAAGATCCAGCCGATGACCCTCGAACCGGTCACCACCCGCTGAGCGGCGCGGCGCGCGTACGGGGCGGTGTGTGAACCCGGAGAACGGCGCGAGTGAGGCGCTCCGGCTGCCGATGCTGCTGGAGGCCGTACTGCACGTCGGCTCCGACCTGGAACTGCGCGCCACCCTCCAGCACATCGTGGACACCGCCACCGAGCTGGCCGGGGCGCGGTACGGCGCGCTCGGAGTCGTCGATCCCGAGCGCGGCGGCATCACCGGCCTGTTCACCTCGGGCGTCGACGACGAGACGTACGAGCGCATCGGCCGGCTGCCCGACGGGCACACCGGTCTGATCGGCCACCTGCTCCGGGAGCGGCGGCCCCTGATCGTCCCCGACGTGCCGGCCGACGTACGCTCGGCCGGCCTGCCCCCCGGGCACCCGGCCGTGACCACGTTCGCGGGCGTTCCCATCCGCGTCCGCACCGAGGTCTTCGGCCACCTCTGCCTGGCCGAGAAGCGGGGCGCGGGCGGCTTCACCGCGGACGACCTGGCTCTGCTGCGGGTGCTCGCCTCGCAGGCGGGCATCGCGATCGGCAACGCGCGGCTGTACGACACGGCCCGCCGGCGCGAGCGCTGGATCGAGGGCGCCGCCGCGTGCACCACCGCGCTGCTGGCCGGTGAGAACGCCGATGACGCCCTGAGGACGGTGGCCGAGCAGGCCCGTATCCTCGCCGACGCCTCGGCGGGCGTGGTGCTCCAGCCCACCGCCGAGGGCGGCATGGAGATCGTCGCCGCCTCCACCCACGGCGATCCGGCCGACCTGATCGGTACGGTCATCGAGCCCGGCAGCCCGGTCCTGGAGCAACTGCTCGGCGGGGAGCCGGTGTTCATCGAGGACTCGGCGACCGACGAACGCATGACGACGCGGGTACGGGCCCGGTTCGGGCCGAGCATGATGCTGCCGCTCCAGAGCGGCGGCAAGCTGATCGGCACGCTGGCGCTGCCGAGGCGGCGCGGCGGACCTCCGTACTCGGCGGTCGACCGGCTGCTCAAGCTGCTCGGCGCGGCCGTCGACGAGCTGGACTCCACCATCCAGGAAGTACGGACCACGATCTTCGCGCTGCAACAGCCCCCGGCGGACGTGCCCGACACCTTCCGGGGCCGGGTCCTGCGCGAGACGGCGGGCGCGGCCACGCTGCTGGGCTTCCAGCCGTCGGTGCGCTTCGGGGGCGCGGTGGACGCCCTGGTGACCGAACCGGAGGGCAGCCGGCTCCTGACCGCCCTGCGCGGAGCGCTCGCGGCGGCGCACCGGGCGGGGGTCACGGCGGTGCGGGTGGAGATCGACGCGACGGGGCGGCCGGCGGACGGGCGGGCGGCCGTACGGCTCACGGTCACGGACGACGGGGCGGCCAAGCAGGGCCGCCACGGCACGACGTTCACCTGGGAGCCATCCGGCAGCGAGTGACGTCGGCCCGGAGCCGAACACCTGGCGCGTGCGCACATGGGTGCCGGCAGCGGTCGGCGTGAACCCGCTCCTGGGAATCCCCCGCGTCGTTCCGCCCACGGCTTCTTCTGTGGTACTTCGCCGTGAACTGGCCGCTCGCGAGCGGCGACGGGCCGGCGTCCGGGCTTCGCCGCGATGCGGCGGCCGGGGGTGAGTGAGTGAGGGCCGCCACGGCTGCGCGGCGGCCCCCGTTTCTGCCCTTCTCAAGGAAGAAACGTTTCTGCGTGACCACTGGGTGGTGGGGCGGGTGGGACTCGAACCCACGGCCGACGGATTATGAGTCCGCTGCTCTAACCGGCTGAGCTACCGCCCCTTACGGCGCGTCGCGCACATTTGTGCGCGCCGTCTGCCGCAGCATAGCCGCTCATACGATCTCCTGCCTCGGGTGGTCGGCCACGCATGCCCATGAGGACCGCACTGCCGCCTGCGCGGTTCCAGGAGACACGAAAAAGGACCCCCTGAGGGGCCCTTTTTCTTACCGCTCCCCCGACTGGACTCGAACCAGTAACCCTCCGGTTAACAGCCGAATGCTCTGCCAATTGAGCTACAGGGGATCGCGCTCCCCCGACTGGACTCGAACCAGTAACCTGCCGGTTAACAGCCGGCTGCTCTGCCAATTGAGCTACAGGGGATTGCTGCGTTGCACCGAACGTACCCACCGGATGGCGTCCCGGGGGGCGTGTGCTCGCTGCGACACATACATTAGCGCAAGCAGGGGGGTGCTCCGCCAATCGGTAGCGCCCGGACTGATCACGGGTGCCCACGGGTAGGCGGCCAGCACAGCCCCACGGTCCGAAACTGCCCCGGACGCAGGGGACCGCCGACGCAAGAGAAGGGTGACAGCCATGCGCTACCGGCTCACATTCATCGCCGGACTGGCCCTCGGGTACGTGCTCGGGACCCGCGCCGGGCGTGAGCGTTACGAGCAGTTGAAGAAGTCCGCCCGCCAGGTCGCCCAGAACCCCGCCGTGCGCAACGCCGCCGAGTCCGCCGCGCACAACGGCCGCGACTTCGCCGGCAAGGCGTTCCATACGGTCAGCGACAAGGTCGGGGACCGCGTGCCCAGCTCCGTGACCGAGCGGGTGCGCTCACTGCGCGAGCGGGGTCAGAGCGGCGAGGACGACTGGGGTACGACGAACACCTAGCCCCGGCCCGGCCCCGGCGTTCGGGCGGGGCGCGTCCCCGGCCGCGCATGCGGCACAATCTGGGGCATGGGGATAGTCGCCGGCTTGGACAGTTCGTCTGGTTCTACGCGCATCGTCGTGTGCGATGCGGATTCGGGTGCCGTGCTGCGGCAGGGCTATGCCCCGCACCCCGTGGAGGCGAAATCCACCGAGGCCGATCCACAGGTGTGGCTCCTCTCCCTGGGCGAGGCCGCGGCCGGCGGACTCCTCGAAGGGGTCCAGGCCATCGGCGTGTCGGCGCAGCAGCACGGCATGATCCCGCTCGACGCCCACGGCTCGGTCGTACGTCCGGCCCTGCTCGGCAATGACAAGCGGGCCCAGGTCGCGGCGGCCGACCTGGTGGACGCGCTCGGCGGACGTCAGGCCTGGACCGAGGCCGTCGGGTCCGTACCGCAGGCTCCGCAGCCGGTGTCGAAGCTCCGCTGGCTGGCGCGCAACGAGCCGGAGTCGGCGCAGCGCACCGCCGCCGTGATGCAGCCGCACGACTGGCTGGTGTGGCAGCTGCTCGGGCGCCCGGCCCGCCGGACCACCGACCGGGGAGCGGCGTCGGGGACGGGTTACTGGTCGGCCGTGACCGGCTCCTACCGGCCCGACCTGGTCGAGCTGGCGCTGGGGCACCAGGCCGCGCTGCCCGAGGTGCTCGGCCCTTCGGACGCCGCCGGGACGACACCCGAGGGTCTGCTGATCTCCGCCGGCACCGGGGAGACGATGGCCGCCGCCTTCGGGCTGGGGGTCGCGGTCGGGGACGCCGTGGTGTCGCTGGGGGCCTCTGGGTCCGTGATGGCCGTGCATCACGAAGGGCTGGCGGATTCGAGCGGGCTCATCACGTCGTTCGCCGACGCCACCGGGATGCACCTGCCGGTCGTGCACACGCTGAATGCCGTACGGGCACTGCGCGGCACCGCCGATCTGCTGGGGACCGATCTCGACGGGCTGTCGGCGCTGGCGCTCAAGTCGTCGCCGGGCTCGTACGGGCTCGTACTGCTGCCGTATCTCGAAGGGGAGCGTACGCCGCAACTTCCGCACACCGCCGGGACGTTGAGCGGTCTGCGGCGCGAGTCGATGAAGCCGGAGCACCTGGCGCGGGCGGCCTTCGAGGGCATGCTGTGCTCGCTGGCCGACGCCATGGACGTACTGCGGGCGCGGGGCGTGCAGGTGCGGCGGGTGTTCCTGCTGGGAGCCGCCGCCGAGCTGCCCGCCGTGCAGGCGGCGGCGCCCGCGATCTTCGGTACGCAGGTGGTCGTGCCGCAGCCCGCCGAGTACGCGGCGCTGGGCGCGGCCCGGCAGGCGGCATGGGCACTCGGCGTGTCGCAGGGCACGCTGGCCCCGCACGCCCCGCCGGCCTGGCAGGGCGCGGCGGCGCAGGTGCTGGAGCCGGGGGACGACCTGGCGGTGGGGCAGGCGGTCCGCCAGCAGTACGGGGCGACGCGGGACCAGATCCACCCGGGGGCGTTCGGCGGCTGAGCCGGCCGGGCGGGGGCGTGCACTCTTGACCCGGCGATGGGTAAATCCTTTGGTATTGCCGGGGTCGGGTGTCGGAGGATGGGGCGACCCGTGACCGTGCCGACCCCGAGAGACTCCGCGTGCTCATAAGACTCCTACGGGCCCGTCTCGGCCCGTACAAGAAACCCATCGCCCTGCTCGTGCTGCTGCAACTGCTCCAGACCTCGGCCACCCTCTACCTGCCCACCCTCAACGCGGACATCATTGACAACGGTGTCGTGACCGGTGACACCGGCTACATCCTGGAGTTCGGCGGCATCATGATCGCCGTCAGCGTCGTCCAGGTGGTGTGCAACATCGGAGCCGTGTACTACGGCGCGCGGACCGCCGCCGCGCTCGGCAGGGACGTGCGGGCGGCCGTCTTCGACCGTGTGCAGAGCTTCTCGGCGCGGGAGCTCGGGCAGTTCGGGGCTCCCTCGCTCATCACGCGCACGACCAATGACGTGCAGCAGGTCCAGATGCTGGTGCTGATGGGCTTCACGCTGATGGTGTCGGCGCCGATCATGTGCGTGGGCGGCATCGTCATGGCGCTCGGGCAGGACGTACCGCTGTCCGGTGTGCTCCTCGCGGTCGTTCCGGTGCTGGGGATCTCGGTGAGCCTCATCGTGCGGCGTATGCGGCCGCTGTTCCGCACGATGCAGGAGCGGCTGGACACCGTGAACCAGGTGCTGCGCGAGCAGATCACCGGCAACCGGGTGATCAGGGCCTTCGTGCGTGACGAGTACGAGAAGGGCCGCTTCCGGGAGGCGAACACCGCGCTGACAGACGTGTCGCTGTCGTCGGGTCGGCTGATGGCGCTGATGTTCCCCATCGTGATGACGGTCGTGAACGTCTCCAGCATCGCGGTGGTCTGGTTCGGAGCGCACCGGATCGACGACGGCGCCATGGAGATCGGGGCGCTGACGGCGTTCCTCGCGTATCTGATGCAGATCGTGATGGCCGTGATGATGGCCACCTTCATGTTCATGATGGTGCCGCGCGCCGAGGTGTGCGCCGAGCGCATCGAGGAGGTCCTGGACACGGCCTCCAGCGTCGTACCGCCGGAGAATCCGGTACGGGAGCTGCGGAGCCACGGCCAACTGGAGCTCCGGGGAGCGGAGTTCCGCTATCCGGGCGCCGAGGAGCCGGTGCTCAGGGACATCGATCTGGTGGCCCGGCCCGGTGAGACGACGGCGATCATCGGGTCGACGGGCAGCGGGAAGTCGACGCTGCTGGGGCTCGTACCGCGGCTGTTCGACGCGACGGCCGGGGAGGTGCTGGTGGGCGGCGTCGACGTACGGACGCTTGATCCGGTGCTGATGGCGAAGACCGTCTCGCTGGTTCCGCAGAAGCCGTATCTGTTCTCCGGGACGGTCGCGACGAATCTGCGGTACGGGAAGCCGGACGCGACGAACGAGGAGCTGTGGCACGCCCTGGAGGTGGCGCAGGCGCGGGAGTTCGTGGAGCGGCTCGACGGCGGGCTGAACGCGCCGGTCTCGCAGGGCGGTACGAACGTCTCGGGCGGGCAGCGGCAGCGGCTCGCGATCGCGCGGACCCTGGTGCGCCGCCCGGAGATCTACCTCTTCGACGACTCGTTCTCGGCGCTCGACTACACGACCGACGCGGCGCTGCGGGCCGCGCTGGGGCGGGAGACGGCCGACGCGACGGTGGTGATCGTCGCCCAGCGGGTGTCGACGATCCGTGACGCCGACCGGATCGTGGTCCTCGACGAGGGACGGGTGGTCGGCAGGGGCCGCCATCACGAGCTGATGGAAGGCAATGAGACGTACCGGGAGATCGTGCTCTCCCAGCTGACGGAGGCTGAGGCGGCATGAGCGGACCCGGTGGACGCATGATGGCCGGCGCCGGCGGGCCGGCCGAGCGGTCGATGGACTTCAAGGGCTCCGGGAAGCGGCTGCTGCGGCAGTTCGCTCCGGAGCGGATCACGTTGTGGTGGATGCTCGCGGCGTGCGTGCTGAGCGTCGCGCTCTCGGTGATCGGTCCGAAGATCCTGGGGCGGGCGACCGACCTGGTCTTCGCGGGGGTCGTCGGGCGGCAGACGCGGGACGGCGGCAGCAAGGCGCAGGTCGTCGAGGGCCTGCGGGAGAAGGGCGACGACGGGCTCGCGGACATGCTCTCCGGGGTGGGGTTCACCCCCGGGCGGGGCATCGACTTCGGGGCGGTCGGCGACGTACTGCTGATGGCGCTCGCGGTCTACGTGGCAGCGGGGCTGCTGATGCTGGTGTCGACGCGGCTGTCGATCCGGGTCATCAACCGGACCGTGTTCCGGATGCGCGAGGACGTACAGGCGAAGCTGTCGCGGCTGCCGCTGAGGTACTTCGACCAGCAGAAGCGCGGCGAGGTGCTCAGCCGGGCGACGAACGACATCGACAACATCTCGCAGACCATGCAGCAGACGATGGGGCAGCTCATCAACTCCCTGCTGACCATCGTGGGCGTGCTGGCGATGATGTTCTGGATGTCACCGCTGCTGGCGCTGGTCGCGCTGGTGACCGTACCGCTGTCGGTGGTGGTGGCGGCGAAGGTCGGCAAGCGGTCGCAGCCGCAGTTCGTGCAGCAGTGGAAGACCACGGGAAAGCTGAACGCGCACATCGAGGAGATGTACTCCGGCCACGCGCTGGTGAAGGTCTTCGGGCGGCAGGACGAGTCGGCGGATGCCTTCCGCGAACAGAACGAGGCGCTGTACGAAGCCGGGTTCCGGGCGCAGTTCAACAGCGGGGTCATGCAGCCGCTGATGTTCTTCGTGAGCAACATCAACTACGTGCTGGTGGCCGTGGTCGGAGGGCTGCGGGTGGCGTCGGGCTCGCTGTCGATCGGCGACGTGCAGGCGTTCATCCAGTACTCGCGGCAGTTCTCGATGCCGCTGACGCAGGTTGCGTCGATGGCGAACCTGGTGCAGTCGGGCGTCGCCTCGGCCGAGCGCGTCTTCGAGCTGCTGGACGCGGGAGAACAGGAGCCGGACGCGGCTGCCGACGAGCGTGCGGTGCTTCCGGCTCCGGCGCAGGGCCGGGTGACACTGGAGAAGGTGTCGTTCCGGTACGAGCCGGACAAGCCGCTCATCGAGAACCTGTCGGTCGCGGTGGAGCCCGGGCAGACGGTCGCGATCGTCGGGCCGACGGGGGCGGGCAAGACGACGCTGGTGAACCTGCTGATGCGGTTCTACGAGGTGACGGGCGGCCGGATCACTCTGGACGGCGCCGACATCGCGAAGATGCGGCGGGAGGAGCTGCGTTCGGGCATCGGGATGGTCCTTCAGGACACCTGGCTGTTCGGCGGCACGATCGCCGAGAACATCGCGTACGGGGCGTCGGCGACGCGCGAGGTCACCCGCGAGCAGATCGAGGAGGCGGCGCGGGCCGCCCACGCGGACCGGTTCATACGGACGCTTCCCGACGGGTACGACACGGTGATCGACGACGAGGGGTCGGGGGTCAGCGCGGGTGAGAAGCAGCTGATCACGATCGCACGGGCGTTCCTGTCGGATCCGGTGATCCTGGTCCTCGACGAGGCGACCAGTTCGGTCGACACCCGGACCGAGGTGCTGATCCAGAAGGCGATGGCGCGACTGGCCCACGGTCGTACGAGCTTCGTGATCGCGCACCGGCTGTCGACGATCCGGGACGCGGATGTGATCTTGGTGATGGAGAATGGGTCCATTGTCGAACAGGGGACGCATGACGGGCTGTTGGCGGCCGGGGGCGCGTACGCGCGTCTGTACGCCGCGCAGTTCGCTCAGGCGGTTGCGGAAGTGGACTGAATGACCAGGGAAGAAGAGAGCGGGCCGGGGAGCGTTCCCCGGCCCGCCGGGGGTGCGGCGGCGAGCGGGGGCCCGGCGGCGGACGCGAAGGCGCCCGTCTCGGGCATCGCTCTCGGACTGTCGCTCGGGATGACGTTCGGGGTGGCCTTCGGGTCGCTGCTGCTCGACAACCTGGCGACCGGGATCGCGTGCGGCATGTGCGTGGGCGTGGGGATCGGGGCCACGGTCGACGCGCGCAGGAAGGCCAAGGACGCCCCGGCCGCGGGGGCGTCGGACGGCTTCTGACGGGAGCCGGCGCACGGGAGAGGACGGCCGCCCGGCCCCTGGCCGGGCGGCCGTCGTCAGTCCAGGTAGCCGCGGAGCTGGTCGGCGAACGCGTGGTCGCGGAGCTTGTTGAGCGTCTTCGACTCGATCTGGCGGATGCGCTCGCGCGTCACCCCGAACAGGCGGCCTATCTCCTCCAGCGTGCGCGGCCGGCCGTCGTCGAGGCCGTAACGCAGCTGTACGACCTTGCGTTCGCGCTCGCCGAGCGTGGAGAGCACCGCCTCCAGGTGCTCGCGCAGGAGCAGGAACGCGGCCGATTCGACGGGCGACGCGGCGTCGCCGTCCTCGATGAGGTCGCCGAGCGCCACATCGTCCTCCTCACCCACGGGAGCGTGCAGCGACACCGGTTCCTGGGCGAGGCGCAGCACTTCGCCGACGCGCTCGGGGGTGAGTTCCAGGTGGGCCGCGACCTCCTCGGGGGTCGGCTCGTAGCCGCGCTCCTGGAGCATTCTGCGCTGGACGCGGACGACGCGGTTGATCAGCTCGACGACGTGGACGGGGACGCGGATGGTGCGGGCCTGGTCGGCCAGCGCGCGGGACATGGCCTGGCGGATCCACCAGGTCGCGTACGTCGAGAACTTGTAGCCGCGGGCGTAGTCGAACTTCTCCACGGCGCGGATGAGGCCGAGGTTGCCCTCCTGCACCAGGTCGAGCATGGTCAGGCCGCGGCCGACGTATCGCTTGGCCACGGACACGACGAGGCGCAGATTGGCCTCGATCAGGCGGCGTTTGGCCATCCGGCCCATGACCACGAGTTTGTCGAGGTCGACGGCGAGCCGGGAGTCGAGGTCGGGGGTGCTGCTGAGCTTCTCCTCGGCGAAGAGACCGGCTTCGACGTGGCGGGCCAGGTCGACCTCCTCGGCGGCGGTCAGGAGCGGGATGCGGCCGATTTCGCGCAGGTACTGGCGGAAGAGGTCGGAGGAGGGGCCCGCGGTGTCGGCCCGGGGGTTGCGACGGCGCTCGGTCGCGTCCGGGGTTTCGGGCGCGTCGGCGGGGTCCTCGACGAGGACTTCGGCCTCCGCCCCGCCGAGCTCTGCCGGTTCGGCTTCGGGGTGGAGTTCGCCCCGGTTCTGCGGAGGGACCGTCGCGATGACGTCGGTCAACGTCTGGGTCTGGGTCTGCACGGGGGCGACCTCCAGGGTGATCGCTGCCGGTTCGGGGGCGTGCGGCAGCGGGACGGGAGCGGCGACCGGGCCGCCGTCCGTCCCGTACACGATGAGTGGATCCGCGGGTGTTCGAGGCCACTCGGCGTGGGCCGGCCGCGCTCCGAGGACTCAGGCACCGCCACCCAGTGTGGGGTACGACACATCGCTGCCACGAGGGGCGTGCGGTGACTTTTTGAGTCCGGTCCGTTACGGGGCGGGTACGGGACGTTTCGTTCCCGGTCCGCCCCCGGCCCGTCAGAGTGCGGCCGCGCCGTGGTTGCGCAGGGACTGGGAGTACTGCTGGAGGACCCACAGCTCGTTCTGTACGGCGGCGAGTTGTTCCGGGTCGGCGTGCGGGCCGCCGAGGCGGGCCAGCGTGCCCTGGACGTCCAGGATGCGGCGGTCGACCGCGCGCAGGCGGACCCGGATCAGCTGCTCCCCGGCGTAGATCTCGTCGACCGTCTTGCGCATGATCGGCTCGACTGCCAGCTCCGTGACCAGCGCGCGCACCGTGTCGTTGGGGGCCGCCTCGCGGACCTGCGCCAGGTAGTCGGAGGCGTTCCCCGCGCTTTGCTCGGCGCCGCCGGCCTCCTCGATGACCTGGCGGACCGCGGCGTACGGCGGGGCGGTGAACTCGTCGGCGCCGTACGCGTCGAACGCCGGCGAGACCAGCTCGGGCCGCTGGAGGGCGAGCTTCAGCAGCTCGCGCTCGGTGCGGTGGGCGGGGCTGCGCAGATTCAGCGCGGGGCCGCTCGGGGCGGCGGGCCCGGCGTCGTACGACGGGGTCGCCCGGCGGTCCTGGGGCGCGGCGGGGCCGCGCCCGCCCCGGTCGCGCGCCCAGCGGGCGAGCTGCGCGACGCGCTTGACCACGAACTGGGTGTCGAGGATGCCGAGGATGCCCGCGAGCTGGACCGCGGACTCGTGCTGGATCGCGATGTTCTTGATGTTGGCGACGATCGGCGCGGCCTCGTCGAGCGCGGCGGCCCGCCCCGCCGGGGTCTCCAGGTTGTGCCGGGACACGACGTGGCGGATCGCGAACTCGAAGAGCGGTGTGCGGGTCTCCACCAGGGACGCCACCGCCGCGTCGCCCTTGGCCAGCCGCAGGTCGCAGGGGTCCATGCCGCCGGGCGTGATCGCGATGGACGTCTCGGCGGCGAACTTCTGGTCGTCCTCGAACGCCCGCAGCGCCGCCTTCTGGCCGGCCGCGTCGCCGTCGAAGGTGAAGACGACCTCGGCCGAGGCGTTGTCCATGAGCAGCCGGCGGAGGATCTTGATGTGGTCGCCGCCGAAGGACGTGCCGCAGGTGGCGATCGCGGTCGTGACGCCCGCCAGGTGGCAGGCCATGACGTCGGTGTACCCCTCGACGACGACGGCCCTGCTGGTCTTGGCGATCTCCTTCTTGGCCAGGTCGATGCCGTACAGGACCTGCGACTTCTTGTAGATCGCCGTCTCGGGGGTGTTGAGGTACTTGGGGCCGTTGTCGTCGTCGCGCAGCTTGCGCGCGCCGAAGCCGACGACCTCACCGGTGATGTCGCGGATCGGCCACATCAGGCGGCCGCGGAAGCGGTCGATGGGGCCGCGGCGGCCCTCCTGGGAGAGGCCGGAGAGCGTGAGCTCCTTGTCGGAGAAGCCCTTGCCGCGCAGGTAGCGGGTCAGGTGGTCCCAGCCCGCCGGGCTGTAGCCGACGCCGAAGTGCTGGGCGGCGCTCTGCTCGAAGCCGCGTTCGGCGAGGAACTTGCGGCCGATCTCCGCCTCGGCGGAGTCGAGCTGCTCGACGTAGAACTGGGCGGCGGCCTTGTGCGCCTCGACCAGGCGGACGCGCTCGCCGCGCTGGTGCGTGGGGTTGTAGCCGCCTTCTTCGTACCGCAGGGTGATGCCCGCCAGGGCGGCGAGGCGCTCGACCGTCTCCGAGAAGGAGAGGTGGTCGATCTTCATCACGAAGGCGATCGTGTCGCCGCCTTCCTGGCAGCCGAAGCAGTGGAAAAGACCCTTGCTCGGGCTGACCTGGAAGGACGGGGACTTCTCGTCGTGGAAGGGGCACAGGCCCTTCAGATTGCCGCCGCCGGCGCTGCGGAGCTGGAGGTACTCGGAAACAACGGCGTCGATCGGGACCGCGTCCCGGACCGCCTTCACGTCGTCATCGTTGATCCTGCCTGCCACGCGTGAAGTGTACGGCGGTGCTCGGACACTCCCGTCAGCCCAGCAGGGAGGCCAGCTCCACGGCGGGGTTGCCGAGGGCTTCCGGGTCCACCGGGGCCCCGGAGCGGATCAGCGCCTGGACGGTCTCGGTGACGTCCCACACATTCACGTTCATGCCGGCGAGGACCCGGTTGTCCTTCAGCCAGAACGCGATGAACTCCCGCTTTCCCGCGACGTCGCCGCGGATGACGACCTGGTCGTACGTGCCGGGCGGCGCCCAGCCGGAGTATTCGAGCCCGAGGTCGTACTGGTCG
Organism: Streptomyces agglomeratus; assembly: GCF_001746415.1. Lineage (NCBI taxonomy): Bacteria > Bacillati > Actinomycetota > Actinomycetes > Kitasatosporales > Streptomycetaceae > Streptomyces > Streptomyces agglomeratus. The sequence goes on along the minus strand of NZ_MEHJ01000001.1, from coordinate 5,397,685 downwards.
GAGAAGAAGTACGGGATCCGGTCGTACGACACGTCCTGGCCGAGCATCGCCCGGGCGGCCGCCGGGCCTCCGTTCAGGGCGTTGGCCCAGTGCTCGACGCGCAGCCGGCTGCCGAGGAGCGGGTGCTGGGCCGCCGCGACGTCGCCGGCCGCGTAGATGTCGGGGTCGGAGGTGCGCAGTGCGGCGTCGACCGCGATGCCGCCGCCGTGGGCCCGGTCGGCGAGCGTGAGGCCGGCGGCCTCGGCGAGGGCGGTGCGCGGGGCGGCGCCGATCGCAGCCAGGACGTCGTGGGCGAGGTGCTCCACGCCGTCGTCGGTACGGGCGGCGAGGACCATGCCGTCCTGACCGGTGATCTCGGTGAGGCGGGCGCCGAAGTGGAAGCGGACGCCGTGCTCGCTGTGCAGGTCCGTGAAGAGCTGGCCGAGTTCCGGTCCGACGACCTGGTGGAGGGGTGTGGGCTCCGGTTCGACGACGGTGACCTCGGCGCCGTAGCCGCGCGCTGCGGCGGCGACCTCCAGGCCGATCCAGCCGGCCCCGGCGATGACGATGTGCCCGTTGTCGCGGCCGAGGGACGCCAGTACGCCGCGCAGCCGCTCGGAGTGGGCGAGGCGGCGCAGGTGGTGGACGCCCGCGAGGCCGGTGCCGGGGATGTCGAGGCGGCGCGGTTCGGCGCCGGTCGCGAGGAGGAGCTTGTCGTAGCGGACGGCGGTGCCGTCGCCGAGGCCGACCGTCCTGGTTTCGCGGTCGAGGTGCACGACCGACTGGCCGAGGTGCAGCTCGATGTCGGCCTGCGCGTACCAGCCGGGTTCGTGCACGAAGACGCTGTCGCGTTCCTCCTTGCCCGCCAGGAAACCCTTGGACAGGGGAGGGCGTTCGTACGGATGGTCACGTTCGTCCCCGATGAGGATCACCCGGCCGGTGAACCCCTCGCTGCGGAGAGTCTCGGCGGCCTTGGCCCCCGCCAGTCCTCCACCGACGATGACGAACGTCTGATCTGCGTCGACCACTTGGTGCCTCCTCTGTGCCGCCCACACGCTGAGCCGCCGTATTCGAGCGTCCCGCACAGAGCGTGATGGGGGAAGAGGGGGTGTGCCGTGGGCGTGTCGCACAGGTGGCCCGGAGGTGGCGACCGGGGCCCGGCGCCCGGCGGGGGCACGGCAGGCGGGCTCGGGCGGGGCACGGCGCGCCGGGGCGGGGGCACGGCGTCCGGGCCGGGGCACGGCGTCCGGGCCGGGCGTGAGAAAGGTGGCCGCGGACGTCTCCCCCGTTGACAGCCCGCAGCCACCTCGCCACAAGCGTCACGCCGATGTGGAGGCCGCGCGGGGCTTTCGTGCACAACGCAAAAGGACCGTACGGTTCCGGTCGTCGGTGAGTACGCTCGCTCATGCGCACGCAGGGGAGTCGGGCGCGCACGCACGGCAGTTGGGGCGGCGGTCGGGGCGCGGCACACGAAGCGATGTGGAGGGCGCGTGTTACGCATCCACTTCACCACGGAGGATCTGAACCGGCTGCGGGTGGCCGCACGGCCGGACCCGCTGTGGGAGATCGTGAACAGCCTGCACCTGCTCCAGAACCGGCAGGGCGCGCTGGTCTTCGACCCGTGGCGGCGTGAGACCCGGGCGGCGATCGCCCGCGCCGGGCTCGGCCGGACAGTGGCTTCGCTGCACCGCCTGTGCCCGTGCGCCGCGTACCTCCCCGACTTCCTGACGCCGGGCCGGGGCATCCCGGATCTGGAGACCGGCCTGGACCAGGTGCTCTCCACTCCCGCGACCAGGATGAGGGCGGAACTCGGGCGGCTCTTCGCGGACGGCCCCGTGCCGCCGGTCGCCCGCCGGCTGGCGGACGGCGACGTGGAGGCGCTGGAGCGGCTGGGCGAGGCGCTGCGCCGGTACTACGCGGTGGCGGTGGAGCCGTACCTGGACGTGATCAGGTCGGCGGTGGACGCCGACCGTCCCGTACGGGCCGAGGCGGCTCTGTCGCAGGGCCCCGAAGGGCTGCTGGCGACGTATCAGGATTTCGCCTGGCGCGACGACGGCGTGCTGGAGTCCGGCTATCCGGTGGACAAGGACCTGGAGCTGCGGGGGCGGTCGCTGACGATGATCCCGTCGTTCTTCTGCATCCGGTACCCCGTCGCGCTGGCCGACGAGGAGCTGCCGCCCGTACTGGTCCACCCGGTGACGCCGGACCCCGGCTGGCTGGCCGTCGCCCGGGGGCACGGCGCGGACGGGCCGGGGGCGCGGGCGGCCGGGCTGCCGGTGGCGCAGCTCATCGGCCACACGAGGGCGGCCGTGCTGGAGGTGCTGGGGCGGCCGATGACCACGACGCAGCTCGGCGGCGTCCTGCGGCTGGCGCTGTCCACGGCGAGCCGGCACGCGACGGTGCTGCGGGAGGCGGGGCTGGTCGTCTCGGAGCGGCACGGGAGCCGCATCGTGCACCGGCGGACCACGCTCGGTGACGCGCTCATGGGCGGTGGCCCCTTGGGGCCGTGAGCCGGGCGTGCAGGGAGCGGGCCGCGGCGTCCGTGAAACAGGCGATCTGGTCGACGATCACGCGCTTGCGGGCCCTGTCGTCGGCCGCGCCGGTGAACAGGGCGCGGAACTGGGGATCGAGACCCTCGGGGGCCCGGGCGGTGAGCGCGTCGGCGAGCTCGGCGATGACGATGCGCTGGTCGGCGCGCAGCCGCTCCTGTTCGTCACGCTGCATGACGTAGCGGTCGGCCACGGCCTTGAGGACGGCGCACTCGTGGCGCACCTCGCGCGGGACGACCAGTTCGGCGGCGTACCGGGTGAGCCGGCCCGTTCCGTAGGCCTGGCGGGTCGCGCCCTCGGCGGACAGGCAGAAGCGGCCGATGAGCTGGCTGGTGGCGTCCTTCAGCCGGGCCTGGGCGACGGCCGAGCCGTCGTAGCCGTGCGGCCACCACTCCTCGTCGAGGAGGCGGTCGAGGGCGGCCGACAGCTCGTCCGGGCTGGTGTCCTCCGGTACGTACCTGCCGATCGCCACCGCGAAGATCTCCTGGCGTTCGGGCTCCGCGAACAGGCAGTTGGGGTCGAGGTGACCGGCGTGCAGACCGTCCTCGAAGTCGTGCACCGAGTAGGCCACGTCGTCGGACCAGTCCATGACCTGGGCCTCGAAGCACTTGCGGTGGGCGGGGGCGCCCCGGCGGACCCAGTCGAAGACGGGCAGGTCGTCCTCGTAGACCCCGAACTTCACCGAGCCGGGGTCAGTGGGGTGCGCGCCGCGCGGCCAGGGGTACTTCGTGGCGGCGTCGAGGGCGGCGCGGGTGAGGTTGAGGCCGACGCTGACCATCTCGCCGCTCTCCGCGGACGGTACGAAGCGCTTGGGCTCCAGGCGGGTCAGGAGGCGGAGCGACTGGGCGTTGCCCTCGAAGCCGCCGCAGTCCTTGGCGAAATCGTTGAGTGCCTGTTCGCCGTTGTGCCCGAAGGGCGGGTGGCCCATGTCGTGCGAGAGGCAGGCCGCCTCGACGAGGTCGGGGTCGCAGCCGAGGGCCGCGCCGAGTTCGCGGCCGACCTGGGCGCATTCGAGGGAGTGGGTGAGGCGGGTACGGGGGCTGGCGTCCCAGACCTGGCTGCTGGAGCCGGGGGTGACGACCTGGGTCTTGCCGGCGAGGCGGCGCAGCGAGGCGGAGTGCAGCACGCGCGCGCGGTCGCGCTGGAAGGCGGTCCTGCCCGGCCGTTTGTCGGGCTCGGTGGCCCAGCGCTCGGTGGCGGCCCCGTCGTACAGGGCGGTGTCGAGGGCGGCGGGGGGCTGGACGTCGGCGTGCCGGTCTGCGGTGTGCGGGGTTTCGCGCGCTGTGCCTTCCATGCACCGACAGTAGACGCAGCCAGTGACAGCCGGGGCTCAGGCGGCGGTCAGCTGCCGCCGGGGCGCGGGGGAACGGCCGGCGAGAGCCTGGTCGTAACGGAGCAGGAGGAGCCGCGCCAGGGCCGGGTGGGCGCCGAGCGGCGCGGACGCGATCCAGGGCGCGGCGGCGGCGCTCTGCGCGGCGAAGCGGCCGGGGGCGGTGAAGTACGAGGCGACGGCCGTCCGGTGCCGGCCGCGTGCCGCGAGGGCGCGCAGGGCCTCGGGGACGGTGGGTGAGGCGGCGGAGGCGTAGGCGGGAAGGACGGGGACTCCGCCGAGGCGTTCGCCGAGCAGGGCGGCGGTGGTCCGGGTGTCGGCGGCCGATTCCGGGTCGCGGGAGCCCGCGGCGGCCAGCACGACGCCGCTGCCCCGGTGCGCGGAGTCGGAGGCGGTCCAGCCGGCCTCGGTGAGGCGGGCGTACAGCGCCTCGACGAGGAGGGGGTGCGGGCCGAGCGGGGCCGCTGTCCGGATGCGCAGGTGGGGGGCGGTGACGGCGGCCTGCGGCAGGTCGTACTTGACGTGGTACCCGCGGCCGAGCAGCAGCGGTACGAGCACGGCCCGGCCCGGCTCGAGGTCAGCGAGGGTGCCCGTCAGCAGCGGCTCGTTGAGTTCGATGTGCCCGAGCCGTACGTCGAGACCCGGGCGCAGCTCCCGCACGCGCTCCAGCAGCGCGGTGACGGTACGCAGGGCGCCGGGGTCGCGGCTGCCGTGGGCGACGGCGACGAGGGTGGGCGGGGGCGGCGGGAGGGCCCGGTACGCGGCCGGGTGCGCCCTGTACGGGGCCTGGTGCGGGGGCGGGTGCGGGGGCGGGGTCATCGGCCGGCGGGTTCCGTTCAGTGAGACGTGCCTCAGCTGGGTGCCGAGCTGGGTGGTGATACGGGTGAGCAGTTGCGCCGTGCTGTCGAGAGGAAGTGACTCGCGGTGTGCTGCCGACTCCGTCATGGACCGATACTGCCGGGCCCAGGTTGCCGCCTCGTTGCACGGGCGTGACGGGTGTTTTCCGCGGCCTCACGGGAGCGGCGCGGCCGCTGACAGGCGGCCCGCTCTTTCCCTGCGCCGCCCTTCTCGTAGCGGGGTCCGCGCCGGGTCCCCTTCCCTGGTCACCGGGAAGCCGTCCGTGAGGAAGTCCTGGCGGCCGACGGTCCTGCCCTCGCACCGCACGGCGAGGCTGAGCGTCCACTTCTCCGGCCGCCACCCGGCATGGTGCCCAGGACGTGCTGGAAGGTCGCCCTGGCCCGGTCCTGCGGCGACCGTCCGTCCACGGCACCGTGAAGGGCATGGACGCCTCGTCGTCGAGTACGCCGTCGGCCGCGACGCCGGCCAGTTCGTCCAGCACCTCACCGTCCGGCACGGTCAGTTCGAGCCGGGGAGTTGTGATGCGCAGTCCGTACAGGGGCCAGAATCGTTTCGACATGGCGAACATCCCAACGGGGGGACGGACAGGGCATGCGATTTTCAAGGAGCGGGGCACGGGCCACGGCAGGCGGCCGGGCGCAGCGGTGGGCGGCACGCGGGTGGCGGCTGCGACTCCCGCCCCTCATACCCCGCACCCGCCGGGCCCAACGGCGTACCGTCCAGGCCCTCATGCTCGCCGCCGTCCTCGCGCTCGCGCCCGCGACCTGGCTGCACGCCGTCGCCGACAGCCGGGTCAGGACGACGGCCGACGCCCCCGCCCGAGACGTGGTCGTCGTCTTCGGGGCGGGTCTCTGGCGGGGCGGCCCGTCGCCGTACCTGGCCAACCGCCTCGACACGGCCGCCGAGCTGTACCGGGAGGGCAAGGCGAAGGTCGTGCTCGTGACCGGTGACAACAGCCGGACGGAGTACGACGAACCGGACGCCATGCGTGCCTACCTGGTCTCCCACGGCGTACCCGACCACCGCATCGTCAGCGACTTCGCGGGCTTCGACACCTGGGACTCGTGCGTACGCGCCAAGAAGATCTTCGGGGTCGACCGGGCCGTGCTGGTGAGCCAGGGGTTCCACATCCGCCGGGCGATCGGGCTGTGCCGGGCCGCCGGGCTCGACGCGTACGGCGTCGGCGTCGACGCCCGGCGCGACGCGACCTGGTACTACGGCGGCGTACGGGAGATCCTCGCGGCCGGCAAGGCCGCGCTCGACGTCGTGACCGAGCCCGATCCGCGGTTCCTCGGGCGCCAGGAGAACGGTGTGGCCGAAGCGCTGGCCGAGGCTTCGGGGGGCTGACAGACTGGCGGTCGCCGATATGCCCCATGCCGATGTGCCTCACAGGCATGGAGCCGAGTGAGCCGGGGGGCTGGTCGTTCGTGTCTGCCGCTGCTGTTCCCACTGCTGGCGTCGATCTGTGCGACAAGGTCGTCCTGGTGACCGGCGGTGCGCGCGGCCTCGGCGCCGCGACGGCGCAGGCCGTCGTCGACGGCGGCGGGAAGGCCGTGATCACCGACGTGCTGGAGGAGGAGGGCGCCGCGACGGCCGAAAGGCTCGGTGACGCGGCGCGTTTCGTACGGCACGACGTGACCAGCGAGAGCGACTGGCAAGCCGCACTGGATTTCGCGGTCGCCGAGTTCGGGACGGTCGACGGCCTGGTCAACAACGCCGGGACAGCCGCCGGCCGGCTCCTGGAGCACGAGACGGTCGAGCATTTCCGTCAGGTCGTCGAAGTCAATCTGGTCGGAACCTTCATCGGGCTGAAGACCGTGATTCCGCTGATGAGGGAGCAGGGCGGTGGGTCCGTCGTCAACATCTCGTCGGCGGCCGGACTCACCGGCCTCGCGCTGACCGCCGGGTACGGCGCCTCCAAGTGGGGCGTACGGGGCCTGTCGAAGATCGGCGCGGTCGAGCTGGCGGAGGCGGGGATCCGGGTGAATTCGGTGCATCCGGGGATGACGTACACCCCGATGACCGCCCCCGTCGGCATCCGGACCGGCGAGGGCAACTACCCGGGCGTCCCGCTGGGCCGGGTCGCGGTACCCGAGGAGATCGCGGCCGCGGTGGCGTTCCTCCTGTCGGACGCGGCGGTGTACATCACGGGCTCCGAGCTGGCGGTGGACGGCGGCTGGACGGCCGGAATGACGGTGCGGCACCTCAGGGGGCAGTAGTCACCGCGGGTCGCCGGACAGGCGCACCTCACCGGCCGGCGGGCGCCGGTCGGAGCCCGGCGTACCGGGGGCGTAACATCCGGGCGACCGTCGCCGTAACACCGCCGTCGCATGCTGACGGCATGCCCCGCACCTCCCCCGCCCCCGCCCCGGCGTCCACCCCCACCCACTGCCCGTACTGCGCACTCCAGTGCGGCATGAACCTGCGCGCCGCCGCGGGCAGTGAGGCCGCGGGCGGCGACGTGGTGGAAGTCGTCGAGCGTACGGACTTCCCCGTGAACCGGGGCGCACTGTGCGGCAAGGGCCGCACCGCGCCCGCCGTGCTCTCCTCCCGGGTGCGCCTGACCAGGCCACTGGTCCGTCGCCCCGCCACCGGCCGGCTCGAACCGGCCACCTGGGAGGAGGCCCTCGCGAAGATCGCGGAGGGGCTCGGCCGTACACAGCAGGCGTACGGGCCGGACGCCGTCGGCGTCTTCGGAGGCGGCGGGCTCACGAACGAGAAGGCGTACGCGCTCGGCAAGTTCGCCCGCGTCGTGCTCTCCACCTCGCAGATCGACTACAACGGCCGCTTCTGCATGTCGTCCGCCGCCGCCGCCCACCAGAGGGCCTTCGGCCTCGACCGCGGCCTGCCCTTCCCGCTGGAGGACATCCCGCGCACCGGCTGCGTGATCCTCGTCGGCTCGAACCTCGCCGAGACGATGCCGCCCGCGCTGCGCTACCTCACGGAGCTGAAGGAGAACGGCGGCACACTCATCGTCGTCGACCCGCGCCGCACCCGCACCGCCGAGCAGGCCGACCTGCACCTCGCCCCGCGTCCCGGCACCGACCTGGCGCTCGCGCTGGGACTGCTGCACCTCGTCGTGTCCCAGGGCCGTACGGACGAAGCCTTCATCCAGGAGCGCACCGCCGGCTGGGACGAGGCGCGGGCCGCCGCGATGGCGCACTGGCCGGAGCATGTCGAGCGCGTCACCGGCGTCCCGGTCCCCCAACTGCGGGACGCGGTACGGATGTTCTGCGACGCCGAGACCGGCATGGTGCTGACCGCGCGCGGCCCCGAGCAGCAGTCCAAGGGCACCGACACGGTCGGCGCGTGGATCAACCTCTGCCTCGCCACGGGCAACGCGGGCAGGCCGCTGTCCGGTTACGGCTGCCTCACCGGCCAGGGCAACGGGCAGGGCGGCCGAGAGCACGGCCAGAAGGCCGACCAGCTGCCCGGCTACCGCAAGCTCACCGACCCGGCCGCGCGCGAGCACGTCGCGGGCGTGTGGGGCGTGGACCCGGACAGCCTCCCCGGGCCCGGGCGCAGCGCGTACGAACTCCTCGACGCGCTCGGCGGCGACATCAAGTCGCTCCTGCTCATGGGCTCGAACCCGGTCGTCTCCGCGCCCCGCGCCGCCCATATCGAGGAGCGCCTTCGCTCGCTGGACTTCCTCGCCGTGGCGGACGTGGTGCTCTCCGAGACGGCGGCGCTCGCCGACGTCGTCCTGCCCGTCACGCAGTGGGCGGAGGAGACCGGGACGACGACGAACCTGGAGGGGCGGGTGCTGCTGCGGCGCAGGGCGGTCGATCCGCCGCCCGGTGTACGTACGGACCTGGAGGTACTGCACTCCCTGGCCGCCCTGCTCGGCCACGAGAAGGGCTTCCCCGTCGACCCGGAGGAGGTCTTTGACGAGCTGCGCCGCGCCTCGGCGGGCGGCCCGGCCGACTACTCGGGCATCTCGTACCGCCGGATCGCCGAGGAGGACGGCGTCTTCTGGCCCTGCCCGGAGACGCCGGCGGGTGACGAGCGGACCTCTGGCCAGGACCGGACCGCGGGCGCAGACCGGAGCGCGGGCGCAGACCGGAGCGCGGGCGAAGACCGGACCACGGGTCAGGGCCGGACCGCGGGCGCACCACCCGCCGGTGACGACCGCCCCGCCGCTCCCCACCCCGGCACGCCCCGCCTCTTCCTCGACCGCTTCGCGACCGCGGACGGGCGCGCCCGGTTCGTGCCCGTCGCGCACCGCCCGGCGGCGGAGGAGACCGACGCCGAGTACCCGGTCCTGCTCACCACCGGCCGGGTCGTCGCCCAGTACCAGTCCGGCGCCCAGACCCGCCGTGTCGACGAACTCAACGCGGCCGCGCCGGGCCCCTTCGTGGAGCTGCATCCACGGCTCGCGCAGCGCCTGGGCGTGGCCGAGGGCGAGCGGCTCACCGTGGTGTCCCGGCGGGGGCGGGCGGTCGCCCCGGCCCGGATCACCGATTCCATCCGCTCGGACACGGTCTTCATGCCGTTCCACTGGCCCGGCGAGGGACGGGCCAACACCCTGACGAATCCGGCGCTGGACCCGACGTCCCGGATGCCGGAGTTCAAGGTGTGCGCGGTACGGATCGAGCGCGCCCAGGACTGATCACGGGGCCGTGGTCTCCTGCGTCACCCAGGCCAGGTACTCCGCGCTGCCGCGCACGACGGGCGTGGCGATGATCTCGGGCGTCTCGTAGTCGTGCGCGCCCTTGAGATGCGCCTCCAGCTCGTCGTAGCGCGCACTCGCCGTCTTGAACACCACCTGCCACTCCTGCGCCGTCTCCGTCGCCCCCTCCCACCAGTAGACGGAGGCCACGGGCCCACCGACCTGCGCACAGGCCGCCAGCCGCGCGTCGACGGCCCCGCGCGCGAGGTCCAGCGCCTTCTCCCGGCTGTCGGTCATGGTCAGTACGGTCAGGAATTCGGCCACTTCTGTCACGGTGCTCTCCTCACAGGCGGTTTCGCGGGCGGGCCCGCCATCCGCTGCGACACCTACCACGACCAGGTGGTGGTGGGCTGTCCTACGACGACCAGGTGGTGGTGGGCTGTCCTACGACGACCAGGTGGTGGTGGGCTGTCCTACCACGACCAGGTGGTGGTGGGCTGTCCTACCACGACCAGGTGGTGGTGGGGTGTCCGCCGAGCCCGCATCACGGTCCGGCCGCCGCCCGCACCACGGTCCGGCCGCCGTTCAGCCGGTGTACGGACGGACGGACTTGGCGTCGCGCAGGGCGTGGGCCCACCAGGTCAGCTGGTTGAGGAGGGACTTGGCGGCGGTGTTGGCGGCCGACGGGTCCTTGTGCCGGCCGTCCTCGTCGAAGTGGGACCAGGCACCGTGGAAGCTGACGGTGTCGCGGATGGTGGTGGCGTGCATCTCGGCGAAGACCTGGCGCAGTTGCTCGACTGCGCGCAGGCCGCCGGACATTCCGCCGTAGGAGACGAAGCCGACCGGCTTCGCTTGCCATTCACCGCCGTGCCAGTCGATGAGGTTCTTGAGGGCGGCCGGGAAGGAGTGGTTGTACTCGGGGGTGAGGACGACGAAGGCGTCGGCGGCCGCGAGCCGGGGCGAGACCTGTGCGAGTACCGCCTTGATCTCGTCGGACGGCTGGAAGGAGAGGGCGGTCGGCAGGTCGACGCCGGCCAGATCGATCACGTCGATGTCGAGATCGTCGTGCGCTGCGGCCCGGGAGACGAACCAGTCGGTGATGACGGGGGCGAAGCGGCCTTCGCGGTTGCTGGCGACGATGACGGCGACGCGCAGCGGGGCCGGGGCGTCGGTAGGGGCGTCGGTGGCGGCCTCGGCCGGGGCCTTGGCAGGGGCGTTGGCAGGGGCGTTGGCAGGGGCCTTGAGCTGGGCGGATTCGTGCGTCGTGAGGTCCATGCGGCAAGACTCGTACCTCAAGCAAGATTGAGGTCAAGCCGTTCCGGCGTTGCGGCGGTCGTTTCTCGAAGTGCTCCCTGCCGAGGGTCGCGTACGTCCCCTCTACGGTGGCCGCATGACCACTTCTTCCGAGCCCGCCGCTCCCCACATCGAGATCGACGGCCGCAGGGCGACCACCGCGGACGACCTTCTCGTCCCGGCCCTGTACGGCGGTTACGCCCACTTCACGGCGATGCAGGTACGGGACGGCAGGGTGCGCGGGCTGCGCACGCACCTCGCGCGGCTCGACTCCGCCAACCGGGAGGTCTTCGGCGCCGGTCTCGACGCGGAGCTGGTGCGCGAGCGCGTGCGGCACGCGCTCGACGGGGCCGGGGTGCGCGACGCGGCGGTGCGCGTGCACGCGTTGTGGGCCCCCGGCGCGGAGGCGGCCTGCCTGATGGTCACCGTCCGCCCGCCCGCCACCATGTCCGCGGCCCCGCAGGCCCTGATGTCCGTACCGTACGAACGCCCTTTCCCGCACCTCAAACACCTCGGCGGCTTCGCGCAGACCCACTACGGGGTGCTCGCGCGGCGGGCGGGCTTCGACGACGCGCTGCTGACCGCTCCCGGCGGGGTGGTCACCGAGGGTGCGGTCACCAACATCGCGTTCTACGACGGCACTTCGGTCGTCTGGCCGGACGCACCCTCATTGCATGGCGTCACGATGACCCTGCTCGAAGCCCGGCTTCCCGGAGCCGGGCTGCCGTCGGTGCGGGGTCCGGTGACGCTGGACGGTCTGGGCGCCTACCGGGCCGCGTTCGTCACGAACTCGCAGGGCATCGCGCCGGTGCGGCGTATCGACGGCACGGGGTTCGCGGTGGACGAGGAGCTGATGAAGAGGGTCACGTCGGTCTACGCGGCGACGCCCTGGGACGAGGTCTGAGCCGCCGGCCGTACGCGGACCTGCACGGGTGACCCGTACGCGGAGCCGCACAGGTGACCGTACGCGGCCGCACAGGTGACCCGTACGCGGACCTGCGCGGGTGACCTGTGCGTCGCGTCGCGTACGGATGGCGTACGTACGCCTCACGTCACCCATTCGGGGCGCCAGGCGGGGCGGACCGTGCGCACTGCCGCCGCCCGGGGGCTGACCTGGGTGAACGCCCGGCGCGTGGGGGGGCGGCGGCGGGGCGAGGCCGGGCATCTGAGCCGGCTTCGGCAGGCGCCGGGCGCTCAGGGCCACTTATCTCGGAGGGAGTGCCGTACCGAAGCTTCCGGGAGGATCACCATGCGCCCTGCACTTCTGCTGACCGGTACCGCGCTGGCGGCCGCCGTGATCGGGCTCGGGGCTGGTCCGGTGCACGCCGAGAACGACACCCCTCAGCAGAAGCTGGAGGTGCACCCGGCGACCGCGCGCCCCGGCGAGACCATCACCGTGAACACCACCGCCTGCGGTACCGACAGCAGCGGCACGGGAGACGCGAACTCCGTCGGAGCCGGTGACTTCGAGCTGCGGCCGGCCACCCACAAAGAGGCCGTCGCCGGGCAGTTCACTCTGCCCCCGGACGCCCCTGAGGGAACCCACGACATCGCTGTGGCCTGCGACAACGGCAACACCGCCCAGGGAACCCTGACCGTGACCCCCGGTCCGCCCGAGCCCACCCACGACGACCCGGCCCACCACGACCCCACCCGGCACGAACCCGCCGAGCACGACCCGGCCCGCCACGAGCCGGGCCACAGGCCCACGCATCCCACGGGCCACGTCAAGACCGGTGTCGGCGGAGCCGCGGGCTCCAACACCACCCAGATCGCGGCGGGTGTGGCCGTACTGGCCGCGACCGCCGTCGGCGGTACCTGGCTCCTGCGTCGCCGGGCGAGCGGCACGCGGGAGCGCTGACGGGCCGGCGCCCTGCCGCCCGTACCCGTACCGCCGGAGTTCCCCGTGCCTCCGCCCAGGCCCCGAGCCGGGCGGGGGCACGCGGGGCGTACGGCCGCGGAAAGGACTGGAGGAGGGGTGAGCACCGATGACGGACCGGCGTACGAAGGGCGGCCTCGTCGCCATCGGCATCTGCACCGGCCTCTGGCTGATCCAGAACGGAGTGGCGGGTCAGGACCCGCCCCGGCCGTCGTCCGCGGAGGCGTTCGGCGGCGGTTCCGAGCATGTGCCGAGGAGTACGGTTCCGCCGGAGCGACCGCTGCGGCCCTCCGAGCCGGTGCGGATCCGGATACCCGCCGTACAGGTCGACGCGCCCCTCATGCGGCTCGGCCTGGGCCCCGACGGGAGTCTCGACGTACCGCCCGCCGGGAATCGCAACCTCGCCGGCTGGTACAAGGACGGCACCCCGCCCGGCGCGCGGGGCACGGCGGTCGTCGCCGGGCATGTCGACAACGCGCGGGGACCGGCAGTCTTCTACCACCTCGGCTCGCAAAAAAAGGGCCACACCGTCGAGGTGGTGCGCAAGGACGGGCGTACCGCCGTCTTCACGATCGACGCCATCGAGGTGTACGACAGCGAGGACTTCCCGGAGCAACGGGTGTACGCCGCGTCCGGGCAGGCGGAGCTGCGGGTGATCACCTGCGGCGGCACGTTCTCGGAGAAGACCGGCTATCGGGGGGACGTGGTGGCGTACGCCCACCTCACGGCGGTGCGGTAGGCGCGGGTCGCGGCGGGTGGGGGCGGGTGCGGTCGAGTTAGGCGCGGGTCGCGGCGGGTGCGGTCGAGTGGGGGCGGGTCGCGGCGGTGCGGCGGGGCCGCGCCACTACGTCCACTGGTCGAACGCAAGCTTCGCGACCAGGGAGAAGACCACCACCAGCAGCACCCCGCGCACGAACTCGCTGCCCTTCCTGAGCGCCATCCGCGCGCCCGCCATCGCGCCGGCGAGGTTGAAGACGGCCATGAGGGCGGCGAGTTGCCACAGCACCGTGCCCTGGTAGGCGAACATCGCGAGCGCGCCGGCGTTGGTGCAGACGTTGACGATCTTGGCGTTGGCGGAGGCGGTCACCAGGTCGAGGTGGAGCACGGCGGTGAGCGCCAGGACGAGGAACGTACCGGTGCCGGGTCCGAAGAGGCCGTCGTAGAAGCCGATGCCGCCGCCGACGAGGACGATCGCGGTGACGGTACGGGCCCGGGTGACCAGGACCTTCGTGTCGCCGGCCGCGCGGCCGAAGGAGGGCCGCAGCAGCACGAAACCCGCGACGGCGAGCAGTACCACCATGATCACCGGGCGCAGTACGTCGCTGCTGATCCCGGCGGCGAAGAAGGCGCCGGTCATGGAGCCCGCCAGGGCCGCGAGCCCTATCCGTACCGCCGTCCCGACCTTCACCGGCGCCTTGCGCAGGTAGGTCACCGCGGCGCCCGACGTGCCGACGATGGCCACTGCCTTGTTGGTGCCGAGGATGTGCGCGGCGGGCACTTGCGGCAGGCCGAGCAGCAGAGCGGGCAGGAGCAGCAGCCCTCCGCCGCCGACCACCGCGTCGATCCAGCCGGCCACAGCGGCGGCGAGACACAGGACAACGAGCGTGGTCAGCGATATGTCGGGCATGGTCGCGACCTTAGGGAGGAGATGGGTGTGGCGTCCATCGATCCCGGGAACGTTGAGCGACATCTGAGGTTCCGGCGGGACGGGGCCGGTCGGGGGCGGTCGGGGGCGGTCGGCCGGTCGGTCGGTCGGTCGACGAGTAGAGGCAACCAGGGCCATGAAAGACCTCTTCAGCGGCCTGTCAGTGTTTTTCGCGAGGCGGCCTGTCAGGGCTTCGCGAGGCGGCCTGGAGGCGGCTTTGAGGACCGGCCGGCCGCTCGTCGCGCCCCCGACGCCCGCCCCCATGGGCGCGGGTGTCGGCCCCCGGCTCCCCGCTCCGGCCCTCACAGTGCGGTGCGCCGGACGCTGAGGGCAGTGTTCCCCACGGGAAACAGACGGGATGCGGCCGGGTAACACCGCCCCCGCACTCTTCAGTCATGAGCAAGGACATCGTGGTGATCGGCGGCGGGACGGCGGGTGCCCGGCTGGCCCGGCAGCTGACCCGCCAGACCGCCCCCGCGGCCACAGGGGCCCCAGGGGCCCCGGAAGCCGCGTCGTCGGCGGCGGTCACCGTCACCGTCATCGGCGAGGAGGAGCACGCCCCCTACAACAGGGTGCTGCTCGCCGAGGTCCTCGCCGGGCGTTACGGCCCCGAGGTCATCGCGCAGCCCGCGACGCCGGTGCGGCGCGGAGTGCGGGTGGTCCGTATCGACCGCGCCGAGCGGGTGGTGCAGTGCGACGACGGCAGCGTCGTTCCGTACGGCACGCTCGTCCTCGCGACCGGCTCCAACCCTGTTCTGCCACCGCTGCGCGGTCTCGGCGCCGACCTCCCGGACGGTGTCCACCCGTTCCGCACCATGGACGACTGCCTGGCCCTGGCCGGCGGCGTCCGTGAAGGCACCCGCGCCGTCGTCATCGGCGGCGGTCTCCTCGGCGTCTCCGCCGCCCGCGCGCTCGCGGAACGCGGCGCCCAGGTCGTACTGGCCCAGCAGGGCGAGCACCTCATGCAGCGCCAGCTCGACCCGGACGCGAGCGAGCTGCTGCGCGGCCACCTGGAGGCCCTGGGCGTCGAGATCCACACCGAGTGCCGGGTACGCGGTCTGCGCTGCGAGGCGGGCGAGGGGGCCGGGACCGTCCGGGCCGTCGAACTCGCCGACGGTTACGCCCTCGACGCCGACCTCGTCGTCCTGGCCTGCGGGGTACGCCCCCGAGTCGGCCTCGCGCAGGCCGCCGGCCTGGAGGTGCGCCAGGGCATCGTCGTGGACGACGAGCTGCGCACCTCCGACCCGCACATCCGCGCCATCGGTGACTGCGCCGAGCACAACGGCCGCGTATACGGTCTCGCGGGCCCCGCCCTCGAACAGGCCGACATCCTGGCCGATCTGCTGCTCTCCGCATCCAGGGCGACCGCGCTCGACGCCCCGCGGACGGGCCACGGCGCGGTGGCGGTCCCCGCAGGGGCCCCGGCGGGAGGCCCCACCGTTGAGGCGAGCGCTTCCTCGCCGCGCTACACCGGGACCCGCGCCCTCACCCGCCTGACCCTCACCGGCGTCGGCGCCCGGAGCACCGGCGCCGGTCCGCTCGACCTCGCCGCCTTCGGCGAAACCAACCCGCTGCCGGGCGACGACGTCGTCCGCCTCGCCGACGCCACCCGCGGCGCGTACCGCAAGGTCGTCGTGCGCGGAGACCGGCTGATCGGCGGCATCCTGCTTGGCGATCTCGGCGCCGTCGGCGAACTCGCCCGCACCTGGGAGGGCGACGAGCCGCTCCCCTCCACCCCGTTGTTCCATCTGCTTGGAGGCGCCTGAGATGTCCACACCCCCCACGATCGTGGTCGTCGGCCACGGCATGGTCGGCCAGCGCTTCCTGGAGGCCCTCGCCGAGCGCGGCGTCACCGAGCGGGCGAGGATCGTCGTCCTGTGCGAGGAGCCCCGCCCCGCGTACGACCGTGTCCAGCTCACCTCGTACTTCTCCGGCCGCACCCCTGACGACCTCGCCCTGGGCGAGCCGGGCTTCATGGAACAGCACGGCATCGAGCTGTACCTGGACGACCCTGCGACCGCCGTCGACCGCGAGGCGCGCACGGTCACCGCGCGCAGCGGACGGAGCTTCTCGTACGACACGCTCGTGCTCGCCACTGGTTCGTACCCCTTCGTACCACCCGTTCCCGGGAAGGACGCGGAAGGCTGCTTCGTCTACCGCACCATCGAGGACCTGCTCGCGATCGAGGCGTACGCGAAGACAGCGCGTACGGGAGCGGTCGTCGGCGGCGGGCTGCTCGGCCTGGAGGCGGCGGGCGCGCTGAGCGGACTCGGACTCGACACGCACGTCGTGGAGTTCGCACCGCGTCTGATGCCCGTACAGGTCGACGAAGGGGGCGGCGCGGCCCTTCTGCGGACGATCGAGGGCATGGGCCTGACGGTCCACACGGGTGTCGGCACCCAGGCCGTCACCACGGACGCCGCCGGGGTCGTCAACGGCATGTCCCTCTCGGACGGTTCGACGATCGAGACAGACCTCGTCGTCTTCTCGGCCGGTGTACGGCCGCGCGACCAGCTGGCCCGCGACTGCGGTCTGCCGGTCGGCGAGCGGGGCGGTATAGCCGTGGACGAGCAGTGCCGTACCTCCGACCCCGCTGTCTTCGCGATCGGCGAGTGCGCGATGGCCGTCGACGGCCGGGTGTACGGCCTTGTGGCGCCCGGTTACGAGATGGCCGAGACGGCCGCCGAAACCATCACGGGAACGCTCACGGAGCCGCTCCCGGGAACGGCCGCGACGGGGAACCGCGCGTTCACGGGTGCGGACATGTCGACGAAGCTCAAGCTCCTCGGCGTGGACGTGGCCTCCTTCGGCGACGCGCACGGCCACGCGGAGGGCTGCCTGGACGTCACGTACTCCGACTCGCGCTCCGGCGTCTACAAGAAGCTCGTCGTCAGCCCGGACGGCGCGCTCCTCGGCGGCGTCCTGGTCGGCGACGCCGACGCCTACGCGATGCTGCGACCGCTCACGGGATCGGTTCCGCCCGTCGCACCGGAACAGCTGATCGCGCCGGCCGGCGGCGGCCAGGTCACCCTCGGCCCGTCCGCTCTGCCCGACGACGCCGTCGTCTGCAACTGCCACAACGTCACCAAGGGAGCTGTCACCGCCTGTTCCACGCTCCCCGAGGTCAAGAAGTGCACCAAGGCGGGGACGGGCTGCGGCAGCTGCGTCAAGCTGATCGGCCAGCTGCTCCCGCAGACCGGCGACAAGGGCCTGTGCGGCTGCTTCCCGCACACGCGCTCCGAGCTGTACGAGATCGTCCGCACCCTGCGCATCACGTCCTACGCGGCGCTCCTCGACTCGCACGGCCGTGAGGCGGCGCGCGGCGGCGAGGGCTGCGAGGTCTGCAAGCCGACGGTCGGCTCGATCCTGGCCAGCCTGAGCAACGGCTACATCCTCGACGGCGAACAGGCCGCCCTCCAGGACACGAACGACCACTTCCTCGCCAACATGCAGCGCAACGGCTCGTACTCGATCGTGCCGCGCATCCCGGGCGGCGAGGTCACCCCCGAGAAGCTGATCGTGATCGGCGAGGTGGCCCGCGATTTCGGCCTCTACACGAAGATCACCGGCGGCCAGCGCATCGACCTCTTCGGCGCCCGGGTCGACCAGCTCCCGCTGATCTGGACGAGGCTGGTGGACGCCGGCTTCGAGTCCGGCCACGCCTACGGCAAGGCGCTCAGGACGGTGAAGTCCTGCGTCGGGCAGACCTGGTGCCGTTACGGCGTCCAGGACAGCGTGCGCATGGCCATCGACCTGGAACTGCGCTACCGGGGTCTGCGCGCGCCGCACAAGCTGAAGTCGGCGGTCTCCGGATGCGCCCGCGAGTGCGCCGAGGCGCAGTCGAAGGACTTCGGCGTGATCGCCACCGCGAACGGCTGGAACCTGTACGTCGGCGGCAACGGCGGTGCGACCCCGCGTCATGCCGATCTCCTGGCCCAGGACCTGTCCGACGCTGAACTCGTCCGTCTCATCGACCGGTTCCTGATGTTCTACATCCGCACCGCGGACCGCCTGGAGCGCACGTCGACCTGGCTGGAGCGGCTGGAAGGCGGCCTGGACCACCTCCGGGACGTGGTCGTCCACGACTCGCTCGGCATCTGCGAGCAGCTGGAGGCCATGATGGCCACCCATGTCTCCGGCTACCGCGACGAATGGGCCGAGACCATTAACGATCCCGAGCGGTTGTCCCGGTTCGTCTCGTTCGTCAACGCTCCCGACGCGCCGGATCCCTCCGTACGGTTCGTTCCCGAGCGCGATCAGATGAAGCCGGACCTGACCATCCTCACCCTCGAAGGGACCCGTGCCGGATGACCCTGCAACTGCGTATCGACGACTCCTGGTTCACCGCCTGCGACGCGTCCGCGCTCACACCCGGGCGCGGGGTGGCGGCCCTGCTGCCCGACGGCCGTCAGGCCGCCCTGTTCACGGACCGCAAGGGGCGCGCGTACGCCATCGACAACCGGGACCCGTTCTCCGGCGCGCAGGTGCTGTCGCGCGGTCTCATCGGATCCGAGAACGGCCGTCCCTTCGTCGCTTCGCCTCTGCTCAAGCAGCGCTTCGATCTGGAAACGGGGCACTGTCTGGACGACGAGACAGTGACCGTGCAGACGTTCACCGTGCGCGTCGGAGCTAATTGACCGATCGTTCCAGAACGACTAGCGTGCAGGGCGTGGCCAGGACCAAGGAATTCGATCCCGACGCCGCCCTGCACGCAGCCCTGGAGCTGTTCTGGAGGCGCGGCTACGAGGCGACGACCATGGCCGGCCTCGTCGAGCACCTCGGCATCGGCCGCGCCAGCATCTACGCCACGTTCGGCAACAAGCACGAGCTCTACCTCAAGGCGCTTACACGGTACGCCGACTCCCGCAACCCGCAGTTGCTCGGCGAGCTGTCCCAGCCGGGCCCCGCACTGCCGGCCGTGCGCGCGGTGATGCGGCGGTTCGCCGCCGAGGCGGCTTCCGACGAGGAACGTCTGGCCGGCTGCTTCGTCACCAACACGGCGGCCGAGCTGGCCCCGCACGACGCAGCGGCGGCCCGCCGGGTGGCGGTGAGCTGGGAGCGCGTCGAGACCCTCCTGCACTCCGCGCTCGTACGCGCACAGGCGCAGGGCGAGCTGCCCGAGGACCGCGATCCGCGGGCGCTCGCCCGCATGCTGCTCGTGCTGATGCAGGGTCTGCGGGTCGTCGGCAAGGCGTCCAGCGATCCGGCCAGGGTGCGGGACGCGACCGAACAGGCACTCGCACTGCTCGACTGAACCGGACCCACCCGCCACTTCGAGGCGCCCTTAGGGCGCCTCTTTTACACCCTAATAACAGAACGATCGTTCAAATATTCCGCCAGAACCCATAGACCTCAGAGCAAGGACGGACAGATCATGACTGCTCGCTTCTCCGGCAGGACCGCCCTCGTCACCGGCGCGGGCTCCGGTCTCGGCCGCGCCACTGCGCTCGCCTTCGCCGCCGAGGGCGCCAACGTGGTCGTCGCGGGACGCCGCGCCGCGCCGCTCGACGAGACGGTCGCCCTGGCACGGCGCGCAGGCGGCACGGCGGTCGCCGTCACGGCCGACGTGAGCCGTTCCGAGGACGTGAGGGCGCTCGTTCGCGGGAGCGTCGAGCGCTTCGGCAGCCTGGACGTCGCGGTGAACAACGCCGGTGTGTTCCGGGGAGGCGGCCCCGTCGCCGAACTGTCCGAGAACGACTGGCGCACGCTCCTCGACATCAACGTCACGGGCGTACTCCTGTCGATGCAGGCCGAGATCGACGCCATGCGCTCCCAGGCCGGCGGCGGCGCGATCGTGAACATCTCCTCGAACCTCGGCGCCCACCTGCGCATCCCCGGCGTCGCCGGCTACCTCGCTTCCAAGGCCGCCGTCTCCGCCCTCACCCGCGCCGCCGCGCTCGACCACATCCAGGACGGCGTCCGGATCAACGCGGTCAGCCCCGGTCCGTCGGCCACCACCATGTCGCTGCTTCCCGGCGAGAGCGACGCGGAGCGCGCCGTCCGGATGAAGGCCGACTCGCCCCTCGGCCGGGTCTCGACGGCCGGTGAGGTCGCCGCCGCCGTGCTGTATCTGGCCTCCGCCGACGCCGCGTCCGTCGTGGGCACCGACCTCGCCATCGACGGAGGCGCCTCCGCCTGACCCGGTGCCCGGCCGTACGCTGGCCGCATGACGACTGGCTGGAAAGCGAGCGACATCCCCGACCAGAGCGGCCGTACGGCCGTGATCACCGGGGCCAACAGCGGCATCGGACTCGCCACGGCGCGCGAACTCGCCCGCCGCGGCGCGAGGGTGGTGCTCGCGTGCCGCAGCGAGCAACGCGGCAAGGAGGCCGCGGAGCACATCTCGCGCGAAGTCCCCGGAGCGTTGGTCGAGTTCACGCCCCTCGACCTCGCGGACCTCTCCTCCATAAGGGACTTCGCCCGCTCGTACGCGTACGAACGTCTCGACCTGCTCATCAACAACGCGGGCGTCATGGCGCTCCCGTACGGACGAACCGCCGACGGCTTCGAGACGCAGTTCGGCGTCAACCACCTCGGGCACTTCGCCCTCACCGGACTGCTGCTGCCGCACCTGCTGAGGACGCCCGGAGCCCGTGTCGTGAGCGTCTCCAGCGGGCTGCACGCCCTGTCCAACATCGACATCGGCGACCTCAACAGCGAGCGCACGTACCGCCGCTGGATCGCCTACGGCCGGTCCAAGACCGCGAACCTGCTCTTCGTCCACGAGCTGGCCGGGCGGCTCGCCGCGGCCGGCTCCGACGTGGTCGCCGCGGCCGCACACCCCGGTTACGCACGCACCAACCTCCAGACGGCGGGCGTGCGCATGGAGGGGCGCAGGGCGGCCGAACGGATCGTGGAGCTGGGGAACAGGATCATCGCCCAGCCCGCCGAGTCCGGCGCCCTGCCCACGCTGTACGCGGCGACCGCGCCCGGTGTACGGCCCGACTCGTTCACCGGTCCGAGGGTCCAGGGCTGGCGCGGCCCGCCCGCGAAGTCGTGGCGCGCGGCCTGGACGACGAACGACGTGGCGAGCGAGCGCCTGTGGGTCGCTTCGGAACAGCTCACCGGAGTGAGGTACGAGGGCCTCACGTCCTGAGGCCCCGCGTGGTCCCTCCCGTGGCTTGCGTGTCTCAGCCCTGGCCCTCGACCGCTGACGGGTCCATCCAGATGATCTCCCACGTGTGACCGTCGGGGTCCTGGAAGGAACGGCCGTACATAAAGCCGTGGTCCATCGGCTCGTTCGCGGGGGATCCACCGGAGGCGAGGGCCGTGTCGGCCATCTCGTCGACCTTCTCCCGGCTTTCGGCACTGAGCGCGAGCAGGACTTCCGTGGTCCTGCTCGTGTCCGCGATCTCCTTCTTGGTGAACTCCTTGAAGCGCGGCTCGGTGAGCAGCATGGCGAAGATCGTGTCGCTGATCACCAGACAGGCCGTCTTGTCGTCGCTGAACTGGGGGTTGAACGAGTACCCGAGCTTGCCGAAGAAGGTCTTCGTCGTGTCGAGGTCCTTGACCGGCAGGTTCACAAAGATCATCTGGGGCATGAGCTGTGTCTCTCTCTTCTCTCGGTCGGCGGGTCAGCGCCGTCGTTGCCATCCGCAGGGGTAGACCCGGGGGTCGCACGAAACTCATCGCTCGAACAGAAACTCGCAGAAAGATTCCGCATTGCGCGGGCGCCACGCCCGTCCTAGCGTCGACGCCATGACCAGTTCCGCCGGCAAGAAGATCACCGAGAAGCTGTCGGCCGATGTGCTGAAAGCGTCCACCGGCCGGGACTGGGACGGCTGGTTCGTCCTCCTCGACGCGTGGGGCGCCATCGAGCGCGGCCACACGGAGATCGCCCGCCACCTGACCGACGACCTCGGGGTGGACGGCTGGTACGCCCAGTCGATCACCGTCGGGTACGAACAGGAACGCGGCCTGCGCGAGGTCGGCCAGTCCTCCCAGGGCGACTGGCAGGCGAGCGGCAACAGGACGGTGGAAGCCCCCGTAGCGCGCTGCGAGGCCGCCTTCACGGATGCGGACGTACGCCGCCGGTGGCTTCCCGGGAGCGAGTTCTCACTGCGTACCCACCGCGAGGGCAAGACCCTGTCCGCCGACTACGCGGGCGGCCGGCTCTCGGTCCGCTTCACGCCCAAGGGCGGGGCGAAGACACAGGTGTCCCTCGAGCACACCAAGCTCGCCGACGCGGAGGCGGTGGCGGCGTACAAGGCGTTCTGGAAGGAGCGTCTCGCCGCGCTCAAGACGCTCCTGGAGAAATGAGCGTTTCCGGGAACGGAGGGAAAGCGTTCCGCGGAACGCCACAGGACCGTTCTCGGGAACAGCAGCGGGACCGTTCCCGAGAGCGGCACGAGACCGTTCCCCGGAACAGCACCGGACCGTTCCCCGGAACAGCACCGGACCGTTCCCCGGAACAGCACCGGACCGTTCCCCGGAACAGCACCGGACCGTTCCCCGGAACGGCACCGGACCGTTCCCCGGAACGGCACGGGACCGTTCCCGGGAGCGTCCGGAAAGCTCACTCCCTGAGCTCCTCCGCCGCGTCCGCGACCCGGCCGATCAGGCGCAGCAGCGTCTCCCGCTCCCCCTCGTCGAGGGGCGCGAGGAACACCCGGTTCATCCGCGTCGTACGGGTGACCAGTTTGCGATGCACCGCGGCGCCCTCGTCCGTCAGCTTGAGTACGTTGCGCCGCCCGTCGTGCGGGTCGCGCACGCGCTCCAGCAGACCGCGCCTGCCGAGGCGCGCCACCAGGTCCGCGATCGTCGAGCGGTCGAGGTGCACATGCTCGCTCAAGGTGCGCTGGTCGATGTCCGGCTTCTCGGCGAGCGTGTTGAGCACGGCGAACTGAGGCGACGTGGTCTCTTCCGACACCATCGTCGTCCACAGCAGGGTGTGCGCCTGTTGCAGCCGGCGGGCGAGGTGCCCGGGGTGGGTGCTCAGATCGACCGCAGCCATGCGGGCCTCCTGCGTTCTGGCGTAATGCTCCGTGTACTGAGCCATTGACGCGAGCGGTACTCGGTGGAATTGTACGGCCTCGTCGAGAAAGTAGTCAGTACACTGAGTACATCGCGGAGTGAGTCACGATGGCCGAGACACGCAGCCTGCACGACGCCGTGGCGGACCTCGTCCACGAGGGGGACACCCTCGCCATGGAGGGCTTCACCCACCTGATCCCGTACGCCGCCGCCCACGAGATCATCCGCCAAGGCATCACTGACCTGACCCTCGCCAGGATGACCCCGGACGTCATCTACGACCAGTTGATCGGCGCCGGTCTGGTGCGGAAGCTGATCTTCTCCTGGGGCGGCAACCCCGGTGTCGGTTCCCTCCACCGCTTCCGCGACGCCGTCGAGAACGGCTGGCCGCGTCCCCTGGAGCTGGACGAACACAGCCACGCCGGCATGGCCAACCGTTACGCGCGGGTGCGTCGCGCCTGCCGTTCGCCGTACTGCGCGGCTACCGCGGCTCGGACCTCGCGACCCGTACGGACACGGTCTCCTCCGTCACCTGCCCGTTCACTGGTGAGGAGCTGGCCGCCGTCGCCGCGCTGAACCCCGACGTCACCGTCATCCACGCCCAGCAGGCCGACCGCGAGGGCAACGTCCAGCTCTGGGGCCTGACGGGCGTCCAGAAGGAGGCCGCGCTGGCCGCCGGCCGGGTGCTGGTCACGGTCGAGGAGATCGTCGACGAGCTGGCGCCCCGCCCCGGCGGAGTCGTCCTGCCGACCTGGGTGATCGACGCGGTCGCCGTCGTGCCGGGCGGCGCGCACCCGTCGTACGCCACCGGCTACACGGTGCGCGACAACGCCTTCTATCAGGCGTGGGACCCGATCGCCCGGGACCGGGACACCTTCATGCACTGGATCGACGAAAACGTACGTGACCGGACAGCACGCACCGAAGGGGCTGACGCCCGATGACCACAGAGGACTTCACGCGCGACGAGCTGATGGAGGTCAACGCGGCCCGCGCGCTGGCGGGTGCGCGTACGTGCTTCGTCGGCATCGGACTACCGTCCACCGCCGCCAATCTCGCCCGCAATACCGGTAATCCGGACCTCGTTCTGATCTACGAGTCCGGGACGATCGGCTCCAAGCCGACCCGGTTGCCGCTCTCCATCGGTGACGGCGAACTGGCCGAGACGGCCGACGCCGTGGTGCCCGTACCGGAGATGTTCAACTACTGGCTCCAGGGCGGCCGGATCGACGTCGGGTTCCTCGGCGCCGCCCAGGTGGACCGTTTCGCCAACATCAACACGACGGTCGTCGACCGGGGCCCCGGCAGGCCGGAAGGCCGCCTTCCGGGTGCGGGCGGCGCGCCCGAGATCGCGTCGAACTGCGGCAGGGTCCTCATGGTGCTGCGCCACTCCCCCCGCAACTTCGTACGGAAGCTGGACTTCGTCACCACGCTGGGCCACGGTTCCGGCCCCGGTGACCGCGAGCGGCTCGGCATGCCGGGCGCGGGACCGGTCGCCGTCATCACCGACCTCGGCATCCTGCGGCCCGACCCGGCCACCGCCGAACTCGTCCTCACCGAACTGCACCCCGGCGTGAGCGTCAAGCAGGTACGGGCGGCCACCGGATGGGAGCTGAGGACCGCCGGCCCGGTCGCGGTCACCGAGCCGCCGACCGCCGCCGAACTGACCGCCCTGCGCGCCCTCAAGGCTGCGGGAACGTCTGCGGGGACTGTATCCGCGGGAAAGGGCGCCGGCCGATGACCCTCACCCAGTCCGACATCGACGGGGAGCTCGCCGCGATCCGCGCGGGCTACGAGAAGGCCCGCGCCGCCGGCGCCCCGCCCGCGCACCACCCGCCGCGCGACTCCCCGCCGTACCGCAGCAGCCTCCTGCGGCATCCGAAGCAGCCTCTGGTGGCCGTCGGCGGGGACCCCGAGGCCGTCGAGCTGTCCGGGCCCGTCTTCGGCCACACCGACGTCACGGAGCTCGACCACGACCTGACCCGGCAGCACGCGGGCGAGCCGCTCGGCGAGCGCATCACCGTCTCCGGGCGGCTGCTCGACCGTGCCGGCCGTCCCGTGCGCGGCCAGCTCGTCGAGCTGTGGCAGGCAAACGCCTCCGGCCGGTACGCCCACCAGCGCGACCAGCACCCGGCG
Organism: Streptomyces agglomeratus; assembly: GCF_001746415.1. Classification (NCBI taxonomy): domain Bacteria; kingdom Bacillati; phylum Actinomycetota; class Actinomycetes; order Kitasatosporales; family Streptomycetaceae; genus Streptomyces; species Streptomyces agglomeratus. The sequence continues at coordinate 5,372,434 of NZ_MEHJ01000001.1, read as the reverse complement.
CCCCTGGACCCCAACTTCACCGGTGTGGGGAGGGTGCTGACGGGCGACGACGGCTCGTACAGCTTCACCACCGTCAAGCCGGGCGCGTACCCGTGGCGCAACCACGAGAACGCGTGGCGCCCCGCCCACATCCACTTCTCGCTCTTCGGCCCTGCCTTCACACAGCGCCTGGTCACGCAGATGTACTTTCCCGGCGACCCGCTCTTCGTGTACGACCCGATCCTCCAGTCGGTGACGGACGACGCGGCGCGCGCCCGGCTCGTCGCCGCGTACGACCACTCCCTCTCCCGCCCCGAGCACTCGCTGGGCTACCGCTGGGACATCGTCCTCGACGGCCCGTCCGCGACCTGGATCGAGGAAGGCCGCCGATGACGCATCTGCCGCCCACCCCCTCCCACACCGTGGGGCCCTTCTACGGGTACGCCCTGCCGTTCCCGGGAGGCGGCGACATCCCCCCCCGGGAACGGTCCGACGCGATCACACTGCACGGGTACGTATACGACGGCGCCGGGGAACCGGTCCCGGACGCGATCGTCGAGTTCTGGCAGGCGGGACCGGACGGTTCCCTGGACGGTGCGCCCGGGTCGATGCGCCGCGATCCCGTGACCGGCGGGTTCCTCGGCCGTGACGGTGTGCGCTTCACCGGGTTCGGCCGGGTCCCGACGGACGCGGACGGCCACTACACGGTGCGCACCCTGCCGCCGGGCGCCCCGTCACCCGTCCCGTACATCAGCGTGTGCGTGTTCGCGCGGGGCCTGACCCACCACCTCTTCACGCGTGCGTACCTCGCGGAGGGGCCGGACGCCCTGCTCGCCTCGCTGAGTCCCGGGCGCCGGGCGACACTGATCGCCCGGCCCGAACCGCACCGCACGCACCGCTTCGACATCCGCCTCCAGGGCGAGGAAGAGACGGTCTTCCTTGACTTCGCCTGACCGACCGGCCGGACCCGACCGACCGGCCCGACCCGACCGACCGGCCCGACCCGACCGAACCACCCGGCCGGACCCGCTCGACCCGGCCGACCACGGGCTGCTCTCCCCCGTACGCGCGGGAACGGCGGCCGAGGCCGCGACCGGCGACATGGCCCTGCTCCAGGCGATGCTGGACGCCGAGGCGGCCCTGACGCGCGTCCAGGGGCCCGCCTGGGCGGGAAAGGCGGTCACGGCGGCCGCGGAGGCCGACCGCTTCGACGTACGGGACCTGGCATTGCGGGCCAGGTCCGGCGGCAACCCGGTGATCCCGCTGGTGGCCGCCCTCGCGGAAGCGGTGGGCCCACAAGTCGCGCCGTACGTGCACCGGGGCGCCACGAGCCAGGACATCGTCGACACGGCGATGATGCTGGTGGCCACCCGTACGGTGCCCCTGATCACGGCGGATCTGAACCGTACGGCGGAGGCCCTCGCCACCCTCGCGGCGGAACACCGGGACACCCCCATGCCGGGCCGCACCCTGACCCAGCACGCGGTCCCCACGACGTTCGGCCTGAAGGCAGCGGGCTGGCGCAGCCTCACCCTCGACGCCCACGCCCGCCTGCGGGCCCTCTCCCTCCCCGCACAGCTCGGCGGAGCGGCGGGCACGCTTGCCGCCTTCGCGCGGACAGGCCCCGATGACGCCTTCACGGTGCCGGGAGGGGACGTGCTGGGGCGCTCCCCGCAGGGTGTCGAACGCGACCACCCCGGTGAAAACGCAGTACCCGAACGTTCGACGCCCGAGGAGACGCCCCGGCGCGGCACCGACCCCAACGCCCCGCTCTCCTCCCCCTCCCCCACCCCCGCCCCAGAGCCCGACCCCGCCCTCACCCTCGTCACCGCGTACGCCGCCGAGCTCAACCTCGCGGCGCCCGGCCTCCCCTGGCACACCCTCCGCGCCCCCGTCGCCGACCTCGCCACCGCGCTCGCCTTCACCTGCGCCGCCCTCGGCAAACTGGCCACCGACGTCCTCACCCTCTCGCGCACCGAAATCGCCGAGCTCTCCGAAGGCACCGGCGGCGGCTCGTCCGCCATGCCGCACAAGGCCAACCCCGTCCACGCCACCCTGATCACCTCCGCCGCCCACCAGGCGCCCGCCCTGGCCTCCGTACTCCTCGCCTCCCTCGCCGGCGCGGGGGACGAACGCCCCGCCGGCGCCTGGCACGCCGAGTGGCAGCCCCTGCGGGAGCTGCTGCGGCTGGCCGGCGGCGCGGCGGCCTACGCGGCCGAGCTGACGGAAACTCTCCACGTCCACCCGGAGCGCATGCGCCAGAACCTCGGCCTCACCCAGGGCCTGATCGTCAGCGAACGCCTCGCGGCGGCCCTGGCCCCCGCCCTCGGCCGGACCCGCGCCAAGGACCTCCTCGCCGCCGCATCCCGGCGCACGGCCACCGAAGGCATCCCGCTGGCCGGGGCACTCGTGGACGCGCTCTCCCTGGACCGGTCGGCGGAAGCACTCGCGGACGCGCTCCCGCCGGACCGGCTGGCCGAACTCACCGACCCCACCCGCTACACCGGTTCCGCGGCCGCGCTGGTGGACCGCGCCCTGGACCGAAAGCCGGAGACCCCTCGTGACTGACCCCCAGAGCCTCCCCGCCCCCGTCCCCCGCCTCCGCCTCGACGGCCCCGAGTCCGGCACCCCCCTGATCCTCGGCCCCTCCCTGGGCACGTCCCACAAAGTCTGGGAACCCCAGCTCGCCGCCCTGGCCCGCGTCCACCGCGTCCTGCGCTGGGACCTGCCGGGCCACGCCGGCAGCCCCGCGGCGCTGATGCCGCTGGACGGCACGGCGACCGTCGCCGACCTGGCGGCGCTGGTCCTGCGGGCCGCCGACGCGCAGGGCTGGCACGCGTTCGCGTACGCCGGTATCTCGATCGGCGGCGCGGTCGGCCTGCACCTGGCGACGCACTTCCCCGAGCGCGTCACGGCCCTCGCGGTCGTCTGCTCGTCCGCCCGCTTCGGCGAGCCCACCACCTGGCGCGACCGCGCCGCGCTCGTACGGGCCGAAGGCACCGGGGCGGTGGTGGCTAGCCGCCCGGGCACCTGGTTCGCCCCCGCGTTCGCCTCCACGCCGCTCGGCCACGCGCTCATCGAGGACCTGCGCGCCACCGACCCGGTCGCCTACGCCGCCTGCTGCGACGCCATCGCGGCGTACGACCTGCGCGGCGCGCTGCCGATGATCACCGCACCGACCCTGGTCGTCGCCGGCCGGGACGATCCGGCGACACCGCCCGCGCACGCCCGCGAGATCGCCGACGCGATCCCGGGTTCGAGCCTTCTCGAAATCGCGGGCGCGGCCCACCTGGCGGGCGTGGAGCAGCCGGAGACGGTGGCCGCCGCCCTGCTCGCCCACTTCGCCCCGCCGCCCGCCCACACCGACGCGTCGCGCCACGCGGCGGGCACGCGGGTGCGCAGAGCGGTCCTGGGCCGGGCCCACGTGGACCGCGCGGTCGGCCGTACGACGCCGTTCACGGCGCGTTTCCAGGACTTCATCACCCGGTACGCCTGGGGCGAGATCTGGGCGGACGAGACGCTGGACCGGCGCACCCGCAGCTGCGTCACCCTCACCGCGCTCGTCGCCCACGGCCACGAGGCCGAGCTCGCGCTGCACGTGCGGGCGGCGCTGGCCAACGGCCTGAGCAGGGAGGAGATCGGCGCGGTCCTGCTCCAGACGGCGGTGTACTGCGGAGTGCCCGCGGCGAACTCGGCGTTCACCGTGGCGCAGGACGTCCTCGACGACCTCGGCCGCCTCGACTACGAGGAGGAGCCGGACGAGCGGAACAGCCCGGCCCTCCTGACCGACCGGGAAGAGCTGGAAGAGCTGGAAGAGCTGGAAGAGCCCGAGGACCGGCAAGAGCCGGAAGACCTGAGCGAGCCGGAAGACCTGCAAGAACAAGAGGACCTCAACGAACCGGAGGACCTGAACGAATCAGAGGATTTGCACAACCCCGGCGGCCCCAGCAGCCCCGGCACCAACGCCGCCCCCGGCAACTCCGGCAGCCCCGGCAGTCCCCCGGGCCCGGTCGGCGGCTGATCACTTCCCGCTCACCGGTTGTTGATGCACTGTCAATTCGAGACGCTTACGTTCCGAGGTCACAGTCCCCCACCCTGGAGTGACACATGGAACGTCGTAGCTTCCTGCGCGGCGCTGTCATCGGCACCTCCGTCGCCGCCTTCGGCGGCTCCCTCTGGCGCGGCGCGGCGTACGCCGACCCCGCGCAGCCCGGCGCCGGCCCCTACGGCGGCCTGGGCTCCGCCGACGCCAACGGCATACGCCTGCCGTCCGGCTTCAGCAGCCGCGTCATAGCCCGCTCCGGCCAGAAGGTCGGCTCCACCGCGTACACCTGGCACAACGCTCCGGACGGCGGCGCGTGTTACGCCGACGGCACCGGCTGGATCTACGTCTCCAACTCGGAGATCAGCCCCTCCGGCGGCGCGGGCGCGGTCCGCTTCTCCTCGACCGGCGCGATCACCAGCGCGTACCGCATCCTGTCCTCCACCCGCCAGAACTGCGCGGGCGGCAAGACCCCGTGGAACACCTGGCTGTCCTGCGAGGAGGTCGACCGGGGCTACGTCTACGAGACCGACCCGTGGGGCGTGAAGGCCGCCGTACGCCGCGACGCCATGGGCCGCTTCAAGCACGAGGCCGCCGCGGCCGACCCCGTGCGCCGGACGATCTACCTCACCGAGGACGTCACCGACGGCTGCTTCTACCGCTTCACCCCCACCACCTGGGGCGACCTCTCGTCGGGCAGGCTGGAGGTGCTGAAGATGGGTTCCGGTACGTCCGGACCCGTCACCTGGGCCACCGTCCCCGACCCCAGCGGCGCCACGGCCACCCGCAACCAGGTCTCGGGCGCCAAGCGCTTCAACGGTGGCGAGGGCTGCTACTACGCCGACGACGTCTGCTATTTCACCACCAAGGGCGACAACCGCGTCTGGCAGTACAACGCGGCCGCCCAGACCATCGAGCTGGCCTACGACGACTCCCTCGTGAGCGGCACCGCACCGCTGACGGGTGTCGACAACGTCACGGGCACGGCCTCCGGCGACCTGTTCGTCGCGGAGGACGGCGGCACCATGGAGATCTGTGTGATCACGCCGGACGACGTGGTGGCGCCCTTCCTGCGGATCGACGGACAGTCGGGCTCGGAGATCTGCGGCCCGGCCTTCTCGCCGGACGGAAGGCGCCTGTACTTCTCCAGCCAGCGCGGTACGAGCGGCAGCTCATCCGGCGGTATCACCTATGAGGTGACGGGCCCCTTCCGGGCCTGACGGCCCCCGCACCCGTCACGTCCGACCGGGGCCCGAGCGCCTGCGCCGTGGCGCCGCCCCGCAGCAGGGCGGCGCCCAGTGGTGTCAGGGTGTGGAGCACCGCGTTGCCGTGCCGCAGCGTGACGACGAGTCCGGCTTCCCGCAGGACGCACGCGTGCTGGCTCGCCGAGGCGAGCGACACTCCCGCCCTGCGCGCGAGTTCGCTCGTCGTACAGCCGCTGCCGATCGTGCCCAGGACCGTGGAGCGCGTCTGTCCCATCAGGCGCCCGAGGGGCGGTCCGGGGTCGTCGGCGGGCACCGGAGCGTCCGCGTGGGTCACCGGGTAGACCAGCACCGGAGGCAGGTGCGGATCGCGGTAGACGACCGGGGTGCCGCGGCAGAAGAACGACGGCTGGAGCAGCAGGCCGCGGCCGCGCAGATACAGGTCCCGGTCGACCGGATAGTCGGCCTCCAGGACGGGCGGGCGCCAGCGCAGCATCGGCGGGAGCGAGGTGAGGAGTTCGTCCGCGCCGCCGTCCAGCAGGGCGCGGCCCCTGGCCGCCCGGTCGGCCTCGACGCGGGCCTGGATGTGCGGCCAGTACGGTTCGACGGCGGCGCGGTGGTAGCCCCGCAGAGCGCCGGTGAGGCGGGCCAGCGGCTCGCCCCGGCCACCCGCCAGCGGGGCGAGGCACTGCCGGGTGGACGCCGCGGGGCTCTGCGGGGCCGTACGGCCGGCGAGGCGGTGGGAGGCGGCGAGCAGGGCCAGCTCGGCGCGCAGCCGCTCGGGGGCGGTGGCGCGCACGGCTTCGAGGCCCGTGTCCATGCCGCGTATTCCCTCACGGGGCGTCAGGAAATCGGGGAAATAACCCCGGTTGGGTATGACCGATGCCAGTATCCGTGTTTCACCGTTCAACCGAGTCCGTGATTCCCGGCGCCATTCTCCGAACACCTTGACTCCGCGCCGGTCGCGCAATCGGTGAAAACTGAGAACCGTTTCCCACAACGCGTCCGGCCGGTCGGACAGCCGAATCCTCGACAGGTCAACACCGGAGAAATGAACACGTAGCACCGAAGCCCCATCTGTTGCATCCGCAATCGTCCCCGCAGCAGGAGTATGCACGCAATCACAGGCCGTCACCACGGCCTTTCGGCCACAGTTGAAACGCATCGCGCGCCCCCTGTGCCGAACGAAATGCTGTTCCCCGTCGGGCACGACACCGGAGTCACCGGAAAGACACAGCGAAGGCCGTGGGGGGCTTTGCTGGGTCTGGCGGCGGTCGGCGAAGGTAGCGGCTCAGTGTCCGACGAGGTATCAGGATGTGGTCGCCGGGTGGGGATCCGGCGACCGCATCCTGCCGCAGCTTTCAGGGGAGAATGGCGTAATTCAACTGCTGTTGTTTTCTGTTGTTTCCTGAACATTTCAGGGCCCGATCGTATGCACAACAGAGCGGCGGCACCTCGTGCGAGGTGCCGCCGCTCGTGTGTTTCCGCCGGAACTAGCGCGAGTCGCTGCCCGAGGACTGCGCCGCCGCGCGGCCCGCCTCCAGGCGTGCCACCGGGATCCGGAAGGGGGAGCAGGACACGTAGTCCAGGCCCACCTCGTGGAAGAAGTGCACCGACTCCGGGTCACCGCCGTGCTCGCCGCAGACACCGAGCTTCAGGTCGGGGCGCGTGGCGCGTCCGGCCTCCACGGCGCTGCGCACGAGCGCGCCGACGCCGTCCCGGTCGATCGTCTCGAACGGGGAGACCCCGAAGATGCCCTTCTCCAGGTACGCCGTGAAGAAGCTCGCCTCGACGTCGTCGCGGGAGAAGCCCCACACGGTCTGGGTGAGGTCGTTCGTACCGAAGGAGAAGAACTGCGCGGCCTCGGCGATCTGGCCGGCGGTCAGGGCGGCGCGCGGCAGCTCGATCATCGTGCCGATGGTGAGCTTCAGGTTCGTGCCGGTGGCGGCCTCGACCTCCGCGATGACCTGGTCGGCCTCCTCGCGGACGATCTCCAGCTCCTGCACGGTGCCGACGAGCGGAATCATGATCTCCGCACGCGGGTCGCCCTTGGCGTTCTTGCGGTGCGCGGCCGCCTCGGCGATGGCGCGGACCTGCATCGCGAACAGGCCCGGGATGACGAGGCCCAGACGTACACCGCGCAGACCCAGCATCGGGTTCTGCTCGTGCAGCTTGTGCACGGCCTGGAGGAGGCGCAGGTCGTTCTCGTTCGCGTCCTTGCGGGACTCGGCGAGGGCGACGCGCACCGACAGCTCGGTGATGTCGGGGAGGAACTCGTGCAGCGGCGGGTCCAGCAGGCGCACCGTGACCGGCAGTCCGTCCATCGACTCGAACAGCTCGATGAAGTCGGCCTTCTGGAGCGGCAGCAGCGCGCCCAGCGCCTGCTCGCGCTCGTCGTCCGTGTCGGCCAGGATCAGCCGCTCGACGAGCTCGCGGCGCTCACCGAGGAACATGTGCTCGGTGCGGCACAGGCCGATGCCCTGGGCGCCGAAGCGACGGGCGCGCAGGGCGTCCTCGGCGTTGTCGGCGTTGGCGCGCACCCGCAGGCGGCGCACCCGGTCGGCGTACGCCATGATCCGGTGCACGGCGGCGACCAGCTCGTCGGCGTCGTCGGCGCCGGCGTGCATCCGGCCCTCGAAGTACTCGACGACCGGGGACGGTACGACGGGCACCTCGCCGAGGTACACCTTGCCGGTGGAGCCGTCGATGGAGACGACGTCACCCTCCTCGACGACGATCCCGCCCGGGGCCGTCATGCGGCGGCGCTTGGTGTCGACCTCGATCTCCTCGGCGCCGCAGACACAGGTCTTGCCCATGCCGCGCGCCACGACCGCGGCGTGCGAGGTCTTGCCGCCGCGCGAGGTCAGGATGCCTTCGGCGGCGATCATGCCGTCGAGGTCGTCCGGGTTCGTCTCACGGCGGATGAGGATGACCTTCTCGCCGGAACGCGACCACTTGACGGCCGTGTACGAGTCGAAGACGGCCTTGCCGACCGCGGCGCCCGGGGAGGCGGCGATGCCGCGGCCGAGCTTCTCGGTCTTCGCCTCCTCGTCGAAGCGCGGGAACATCAGCTGCGCGAGCTGCGCGCCGTTGACGCGCTGGAGCGCCTCGGCCTCGTCGATGAGGCCCTGGTCGACGAGCTGCGTCGCGATGCGGAAGGCGGCACCGGCGGTGCGCTTGCCGACGCGGGTCTGGAGCATCCACAGCTGGCCGCGCTCGATCGTGAACTCGATGTCGCAGAGATCCTTGTAGTGGGTCTCCAGCGTCTCCATGATCTGCATGAGCTGGTCGTACGACGCCTTGTCGATGTTCTCGAGGTCGGCGAGCGGCACGGTGTTGCGGATACCGGCGACGACGTCCTCACCCTGCGCGTTCTGAAGGTAGTCGCCGTACACGCCCTGGTGGCCGCTGGCGGGGTCGCGGGTGAACGCGACGCCGGTGCCGGAGTCGGGGCCGAGGTTGCCGAAGACCATGGAGCACACGTTGACGGCCGTGCCGAGGTCGCCCGGGATGCGCTCCTGGCGGCGGTACAGCTTGGCGCGGTCGGTGTTCCACGAGTCGAAGACCGCGTTTATGGCGAGGTCCATCTGCTCGCGCGGGTCCTGCGGGAAGTCGCGTCCGGCCTCGTCGGAGACGATCTTCTTGAACTTGCGGACCAGCTTCTTGAGGTCGGCCGCCTCCAGGTCGGTGTCGACCTTGACCTTCTTCGCGACCTTCGCCTGCTCCAGCGCCTCTTCGAAGAGTTCGCCGTCGACGCCGAGGACCGTCTTGCCGAACATCTGGATGAGACGGCGGTACGAGTCCCACGCGAAGCGCTCGTCGCCGCCGGCCTGCTTGGCGAGGCCGGTGACCGACTTGTCGGAGAGCCCGATGTTCAGGACCGTGTCCATCATGCCGGGCATGGAGAACTTGGCGCCCGAGCGGACGGAGACGAGCAGCGGGTTGTCGGCCTGGCCGAGCTTCTTGCCCATCTTCTGCTCAAGGGCGTCGAGGTGCTGGCTGACCTCGGCGCGCAGCGCCTCCGGCGCCTCGCCGCTGTCGAGGTAGACCTTGCACGCCTCGGTGGTGATGGTGAAGCCCGGAGGAACGGGCAGCCCGAGGTTGGTCATCTCGGCGAGGTTGGCGCCCTTGCCACCCAGCAGGTCCTTGAGGTTCCTGTTGCCTTCGGTGAAGTCATAAACGAACTTCTGACCCTCGGGCGCGCTGGCTACCTGGGGTTCTTTGTTTTCCGACACGGGTCTCGACTCCTCGAGGACGCGGTGGCTGCCCTGACGGCGAGGAACATACCCAGATCGAAGGTGTCTGGGTACGTCCACCTGACTGTCATGCGGCCTTAACCACTCGTCCGCCAGCAGATCGAAAGTGATCAACTAGGTGAGCCCGATTTTGGAGATCGTTCAAGTGTTTAACGCATAACTACATTGCGCAATGACCTTGGATCATATGATCACCACACAGTGACGGATGGTTTGATCGATCAAAACAAAAGAAGGTGGCACCCAGTGCCACCTTTTGAGAGGTGCAGCCCCGCCCGATGCGCTCATCTGAGCAATGACCGCATCAGGCGTGGCGAGGATCACGTCTCAGATGAGACCCGACCGAGACCCGAATCTCAGCCTCCGGACGTGTCCAGCTCCGCCTCCGCGCTCACGGCGGAGCAGTCGTACGGGTCCTTCAGCCAGCCATCCGGCAGGACAACCCGCCCATTGCCGGACGAACGACCCCGCGGCCCGTCCGCCCCCTCCGGCCACTCCTGATCCAGATTGAGCTCGCTCAAGTGAGCGTCCATCTCGTCCAGAGATGAGGAGATCGCAAGCTTCTTGCGCATCTCTGATCCGACCGAGAAACCCTTCAGGTACCAGGCGACGTGCTTACGGAAGTCAATGACCCCGCGTGCCTCGTCCCCGATCCACTCCCCCAGCAGTTCCGCGTGCCTGCGCATCACCGCGGCGACCTCGCGCAGCGTCGGGGCGGCGTACGCGTCCGTGCCCTCGAAGCCCGCCACCAGGTCCCCGAACAGCCACGGCCGTCCCAGACATCCGCGCCCGACCACCACGCCGTCACAGCCGGTCTGCCGCATCATCCGCAGCGCGTCGTCGGCGGACCAGATGTCGCCGTTGCCCAGGACCGGGATCTCGGGGACGTGCTCCTTGAGGCGTGCGATGGCGTCCCAGTCGGCCGTACCGCCGTAGTGCTCGGCCGCGGTCCGCCCATGCAGGGCGATCGCCGTGACGCCCTCCTCGACCGCTATCCGTCCCGCGTCGAGGTAGGTGAGGTGGTCGTCGTCGATGCCTTTGCGCATCTTCATCGTCACCGGCAGGTCACCCGCGTTGGACACGGCCTCGTTCAGGATGGCCCGCAGCAGCGGCCGCTTGTACGGCAGCGCGGAGCCGCCGCCCTTGCGGGTGACCTTGGGGACCGGGCAGCCGAAGTTCAGGTCGATGTGATCGGCCAGGTCCTCGTCCACGATCATGCGGACCGCCTTGCCGACCGTGACGGGGTCGACGCCGTACAGCTGGATCGAGCGCGGCGTCTCCGTCGCGTCGAAATGGACCAGCTGCATCGTCTTCTCATTGCGCTCGACCAGCGCCCTCGTCGTGATCATCTCGCTCACGAACAGCCCCTTGCCGCCGGAGAACTCACGGCACAGGGTGCGGAAGGGGGCGTTGGTGATGCCGGCCATGGGAGCGAGCACCACCGGCGGCTGCACGGAGTGCGGGCCGATGGAGAGCATGGGGAGCGCGGTGGTCATGGCCCCATTGTCCCGTACGGCGAGAGTCGTTAGGGCGCCGTACTATCCGCGTATGCCCGAGCTCACCCACCGGCGGCGGTCGCTGGTGCTGGCGATCTGCTGCATGAGCCTGCTGATCGTGAGCCTCGACAACACCGCCCTCAACGTCGCCCTGCCCTCCATGCGCGCGGAACTGGGCGCGACGGTCGCCGGGATGCAGTGGACGATCGACGCGTACACGCTCGTGCTCGCCTCGCTGCTGATGCTCGCCGGCTCCACCGCCGACCGGATCGGGCGGCGCAAGGTCTTCAAGGCCGGCCTGGTGCTCTTCACCCTCGGCTCGCTGCTCTGTTCCCTCGCGCCGAACCTCGGATCGCTGGTCGCCTTCCGCATGGTCCAGGCCGTCGGCGGCTCGATGCTCAACCCCGTCGCCATGTCGATCATCACCAACACCTTCACCGAGCCGCGCGAGCGGGCGCGGGCGATCGGGATGTGGGGCGGTGTGGTGGGGATCTCCATGGCGGCAGGCCCGCTGATCGGCGGCCTGCTGGTGGACGCGGTGGGCTGGCGGGCGATCTTCTGGGTCAATCTGCCGGTCGGCCTGGCGGCTCTGCTGCTGACCGTCCGGTACGTTCCCGAGTCGCGCGCCCCGAAGGCCCGCCGCCCCGACCCGGTCGGACAGCTCCTGGTCATGGCGCTGCTCGGATCGCTCACGTACGCGATCATCGAAGCGCCCGTGGCGGGCTGGACGTCGCCGCTGATCCTGCTGTGCGCGGGAACGGCCGCGACGGCGCTCGCCGGCCTTCTCCTGTACGAACCGAGACGCACCGAGCCGCTGATCGATCTCCGGTTCTTCCGCAGCGCCCCCTTCAGCGGGGCGACGGTGATCGCGGTGTGCGCTTTCGCCGCGCTCGGCGGCTTCCTGTTCGTGAACACGCTGTACCTCCAGGACGTACGGGGGTTCTCGGCCCTGCACGCCGGGCTGTACATGCTGCCCATGGCCGGGCTGACCCTGGTCTGCGCGCCGCTCTCGGGCCGCCTGGTCGGCAGCCGGGGGCCCCGGCTGTCGCTGCTGGTGGCGGGGAGCGCTATGGCGGCGAGCGGGGTGCTGTTCGCGGCGTTCGAGGCGGAGACGTCCACGCCCCTGCTGTTCACCGGATACGTCCTGTTCGGCCTCGGCTTCGGCATGGTGAACGCACCGATCACCAACACCGCCGTGTCCGGCATGCCGCGCGCCCAGGCGGGCGTCGCCGCGGCGGTCGCCTCGACCAGCCGGCAGGTCGGCCAGACGCTGGGCGTCGCCGTCATCGGCGCGGTGCTCGCGGCAGGGGTCCACGAGCGGCCGTACACCGGCACCTTCGTCGCGGCGAGCCGGCCGGCCTGGTGGATCATCGCCGGCTGCGGACTGTGCGTACTGCTGGTGGGGGCGCTGACCAGCGGCCCGTGGGCCCTGCGGTCGGCGCGCCGGACGGCCGCCAGGCTGGAGGACTGCCCGGCGGACCGGCCGTCGGCGGGCGCGGCGCGCTGAGCACACGCGAAGGGGCCCGGACCGCTGTCAGCGGTCCGGGCCCCCTGCTACGTCCACATGGCTGGGTACGTCAGCTCTGCGCGTCCTGGGCACCGTCGTCGGCGGCCGCCTCGCCGCCCTCTTCCGCGGCGGTACGCTCCCGCATCTTGCGCAGCAGCTCCTCCTTGTGGTCGGACGCGAGCTTGCGGTCGGCGTTGCGCGTGGGGCCGTTGTCCGCGAGTTCGGCGCGGGACATCCTCTTGCGCTGCCCGCCTACGCCGAGCAGGTTGTTGCGGCTCTTTGCCACGGGGTTCTCCCGAAGTGATGAGAAGTGATCTGCGGATTCGTCGGGTGGGGGGCGGACGTGGGATCCGCCGCGCGCTCACTCGTAGATCTGGAAGAACATGCCCCCGACAGTACCGGGCCGCCGGGGCGCCCGGCACCAGATTTCCCGCTCGACAGCCTCTCGAAAATGGACTGACAGATATTGGAATCTGTCAGTCCATACTCCATAGTCGTAGGAGCAGACACCCCACGACCCCAGGAGCCCCCATGACCACCCGGCCCTTCCCCACCCGCACCCTCGGCTCGTCCGGTCCCCGCGTCTCGGCGCTGGGCCTCGGCTGCATGGGCATGTCCGCGCTGTACGGCGACGCCGACCGTGCTGAGTCGATCGCCACCATCCACGCCGCTCTCGACGCCGGCATCACGCTGCTCGACACCGGCGACTTCTACGGCATGGGCCACAACGAACTGCTGATCAACGAGGCGCTGCGCACCGCCCCGGCCGCGGCCCGCGAACAGGCCCTGACCAGCGTCAAGTTCGGCGCCCTGCGCACTGTGGAGGGCGGCTTCACCGGCTACGACGGCCGCCCCGCCGCCGTCAAGAACTTCGCGGCGTACTCGCTCCAGCGCCTCGGCACCGACCACATCGACATCTACCGGATCGCCCGCGTCGACCCCGACGTCCCCGTCGAGGAGACCGTCGGCGCCATCGCCGAGCTGGTGGAGGCCGGGCACGTCCGCCACATCGGTCTCTCCGAAGTGGGCGCGCGCACGCTCCGCCGGGCCGCCGCGGTGGCCCCGGTCTCGGACCTCCAGATCGAGTACTCGCTGCTCTCGCGCGGCATCGAGGACGAGATCCTGCCCACGGCCCGCGAGCTCGGCATCGGCGTCACGGCGTACGGCGTGCTGTCCCGCGGTCTGATCAGCGGCCACTTCTCCCATGACCGCGAACTGGCCCCCGGCGACTTCCGCGGCATGAGCCCGCGCTTCCAGGGCGAGAACCTCCGGCACAACCTCGGCCTGGTCGAGACCCTGCGCAAGATCGCCGGGCAGAAGGGCGTCACCGTCGCCCAGATCGCCATCGCCTGGGTGCTCTCCCGGGCCGGCCGGCACGACGTCGACATCGTGCCGCTGGTCGGGGCCCGCCGCAGGGACCGGCTGGCCGAGGCCGTCGGCGCCCTCGGCGTGGCGCTCGACGCCGATGACCTGGCCGCGATCGAGGCCGCCTTCCCGGCCGGCGTCGCCGCGGGTGAGCGCTACCCGGCGAACCAGATGGCCCACCTGGACAGCGAGCACTGATCTGCGGGTACGGTCGGGATCACCGCCCAGTGAAAGGCAGCGCAGCCGCCATGCCGCCAGAAGCCCTGACCCCCGAACGCATCCTCGAAGCCACCGAGGACGTGCTGCGCCGGTACGGGCCGGCCAAGGCCACCGTCGTCGACGTGGCGCGCGCGCTCGGCGTCAGCCACGGCAGCGTCTACCGTCACTTCCGCACCAAGGCGGCGCTGCGCGAGGCGGTGACCGACCGCTGGCTGGAGCGCTCGGTGGGGCAGCTGGCGACGATCACCGCGACCGCGGGGCAGCCTGCCCCGGTGAAGCTGCGGCGCTGGCTGTCGGCGCTGTTCGACGCCAAGCGCAAGAAGGCGGGCGACGACCCGGAGCTGTTCGCCACGTACGGCGTGCTCATCGAGGAGAACAGCGGCGTCGTCGACGAGCACCTCCGCGAGTTGACCGGACAGCTCCGCGAGATCATCGAAGAGGGCGTACGCGCCGGCCAGTTCGCGGTCGAGGACACGGCGGTCGCCGCGCAGGCGGTCTTCGACGCCACCGCCCGCTTCCACGATCCGTGCCACGCCGCGGAATGGCGGAGCCCCACGATCGGTGACGAGTTCACCGCCGTGTCGGACCTCCTGCTCAACGGCCTGCGGGCCTGACCCCGGGACGGGCCCTCGTCGGCCGGCCACGGGGCCGGGGGCCCGCACGCGCCCGCGCGGACGGCTCAGGACCGGGAGCCCGCCGGATCCACGGTCGCCTGGTGGGCCTCCGCGAGGTGCTCCTCGGCCTTGAGCCAGGGCAGGAACTGCACCCCCTTGCGCCAGCCGCACGTCCCGCAGTTCAGCGAACGCTGCATGCCGGCCCGCTGGACCTGGACCACGTGCTCACGGCCGTGCTGATCCCATCTGCGGACCTTGCTGCCGGTCGTCGACGGCATCATGCCTCCCCCTGGTACGAATGGGCCCAGTGTGCCCGAAGACCCCGGCTCCGCTGTGCGGAACCGGGGTCTTCGGGACGTACGAGCGGGGTCAGCAGCCGAGGAGGCGGCCGCCCAGGTACGACTGGATCTGGTCCAGCGAGACGCGCTCCTGCTTCATGGTGTCGCGCTCGCGCACCGTCACCGCGTTGTCGTCGAGGGTGTCGAAGTCGACGGTCACGCAGAACGGCGTACCGATCTCGTCCTGACGGCGGTAGCGGCGGCCGATGGCGCCCGCGTCGTCGAACTCGATGTTCCAGTTCTTGCGCAGGTCGGTCGCCAGGCCCTTGGCCTTCGGCGAGAGCTGCGGGTTGCGCGACAGCGGCAGAACGGCCACCTTGACCGGCGCCAGGCGCGGGTCGAGGCGCATCACGGTGCGCTTCTCCATGACGCCCTTGGCGTTCGGGGCCTCGTCCTCGATGTACGCGTCGAGCATGAAGGCGAGCATGGCGCGGTTCACGCCGGCCGCCGGCTCGATGACGTACGGAGTCCAGCGCTCGCCGGCCTCCTGGTCGAAGAACGACAGGTCCTGGCCGGAAGCCTTGGAGTGCGCCTTGAGGTCGAAGTCGGTGCGGTTGGCCACACCCTCCAGCTCCGAGAACTCGTTGCCGCCGAAGTTGAAGCGGTACTCGATGTCGGCGGTGCGCTTCGAGTAGTGCGACAGCTTCTCCGCCGGGTGCTCGAACCAGCGCATGTTCTCCTCACGGAGACCAAGCTCGCGGTACCAGCTCCAGCGCTGCTCCATCCAGTATTCCTGCCACTGCTCGTCCTCGCCCGGCTTGACGAAGAACTCCATCTCCATCTGCTCGAACTCGCGCGTGCGGAAGATGAAGTTGCCGGGCGTGATCTCGTTGCGGAAGGACTTGCCCATCTGCGCGATGCCGAACGGCGGCTTCTTGCGGGAAGTCTGCTGCACCTGGGCGAAGTTGGTGAAAATGCCCTGCGCGGTCTCGGGACGCAGGAAGGCGCGCGAGCCGGTGTCCTGGGTCGGGCCGAGGTGGGTCTCCAGCATGCCGGAGAACTGCTTGGGCTCGGTGAACTGGCCCTTGGTGCCGCAGTTCGGGCAGTTGACGTCGGCAAGGCCGTTCTCGGGGGCGCGGCCGTTGTGCTTGGCCTCGTACGCCTCGATCAGGTGGTCCGCGCGGTGACGCTTGTGACAGGCGGTGCATTCGGTGAGCGGGTCGGAGAACGTCGCGACGTGGCCGGACGCCTCCCACACCTCGGGGGCCAGGATCACCGAGGAGTCGAGACCGACGACGTCCTCGCGCGCGATGACCATGGAGCGCCACCACTGGCGCTTGATGTTCTCCTTGAGCTCGACACCCAGCGGTCCGTAGTCCCAGGCGGCCCGGGAGCCGCCGTAGATCTCACTGCACGGGTAGACGAAGCCACGGCGCTTGCTCAGGCTGACGATGGTGTCGATCTTGTCGGCGGCCACGGTGCTCTCTTCATTACGACGACGACGAACGCGAATGATTCAGATTACCGGCGCTCGTACCCCCCGGATCAAATCGGTACCCGGGTAAGGGAGCGCGGCAGCGGCCGGGGCTCAGATCACACCCGGCATTATTGACAATCGTTTCCACTTTAGTTGAAAATGGGTGTCATGAACGTACGACGACGCCTCATACCCACCGCCGCTTCCGCCGGAGCCGTCGCGCTCGGCCTGATGGCTGTCAGCGCCTGCTCTTCATCCTCCGGCACCGCCGCCAAGAACGGCGAGGGCAAGCTCGACGTGGTGGCGTCGTTCTACCCCATGCAGTACCTGGCCGAGGAGATAGGCGGCGAGCACGTCGCCGTATCGACCCTGACGAAGCCGGGTGTGGAGCCGCACGACCTGGAGCTCAGCCCGAAGCAGACCGCCGGGCTCGGCGAAGCGGACTTCGTGCTCTACCTCAAGGGCCTCCAGCCCGCCGTCGACGAGGCGGTCGCGCAGTCCGGTGTGAAGAACACCGTCGACGCCGCCGGCCTCACCCAGCTCGAAGAGCACAGCGCCGAAGAGCACACCGACGAGCACGCCGGTGAGCACGCGGACGAGCACGCGGACGAAAACGCCGCGGAAGACGGCCACGACCACTCCGAGGCCGGCGGCGACCCCCACCTCTGGCTGGACCCGGTGAAGTACGCCGAGGTCGCCAAGGGCGTCGGCAAGGCCCTGGAGAAGGCCGACCCCGACAACGCCGCCGCGTACAAGAAGAACACCGACGCCCTGGTCGCCAAGCTCGACGGGCTGCACGCGAAGTTCGAGAAGGGGCTGAAGAACACCGACACCCGGACGTTCATCACGACCCACGCCGCCTTCGGGTACCTCGCCGAGCGCTACGACCTCAAGCAGGAGAGCATCAGCGGCATCGACCCCGAGTCCGAGCCCAGCCTCTCCCGCATGAAGACGCTCCAGAAGACCGCCAAGGACGACAAGGTCACCACGGTCTTCTTCGAGACGCTCGTCAGCGACAAGACCGCCAAGACCCTCGCGGGCGACACCGGCCTCAAGACGGACGTCCTGGACCCGCTGGAGGGAATCACGGACAGGTCCAAGGGCGCTGACTACGCCGAGGTCATGGAGTCGAACCTCGCCGCGCTGGAGAAGGCCCTCGGCGCGAAGTGAAGCAGATCACCCCAGCAGCACCAGCAGCATCGGAGGCGCGAGCCATGAAGCCAGAGCAGCCCGTCATATCCCTGCGCGGCGCCACGGCCACGCTCGGCTCGCGCCCGGTGCTGCGCGGCATCGACCTCACCGTGCACCGCGGTGAGGTCGTGTCGCTGCTCGGCGCCAACGGCTCGGGCAAGTCGACGGCCGTACGTTCCGTGATCGGCCAGGTGCCGCTCACCGGCGGCTCCGTCGAGCTCTTCGGTACGCCGCTGCGCCGCTTCCGCGACTGGTCGCGCGTCGGATACGTACCGCAGCGCACGACGGCCGCCAGCGGCGTACCCGCGACCGTCTACGAGGTCGTCTCCTCCGGGCGGCTGTCCCGGGCGAAGCTGCGGTGGCCCTCGAAGGCCGACCGCGCCGCCGTGCACCGCGCCATCGAGCTCGTAGGGCTCGCGGACCGCGCCAAGGACTCCGTGAACGCCCTCTCCGGCGGCCAGCACCAGCGTGTCCTCATCGCGCGGGCGCTCGCCTCCGAGCCGGAGCTGCTGATCATGGACGAACCGATGGCGGGCGTGGACCTGGCCAGCCAGGAGATCCTCGCGGCGACGCTGCGCGAGCAGGTGGTGGCCGGTACGACCGTCCTGCTGGTACTCCATGAGCTGGGCGCCCTGGAGCCCCTGATCGACCGCGCGGTCGTCCTGCGCGACGGCTGCGTCACGCACGACGGGCCGCCCCCGGAGGCGCTGGGCCAGCACGCGCTGCCCGGCCACGACCACGTACACCCGCACTCGGATTCCGAGCGCGTCCGGACGGGACTGCTGACCTGATCATGGAAATCCTCGAAACAGCCTTCATGCAGCGGGCCCTGCTCGCCGCCGTCCTCGTCGGCATCACCGCCCCCGCCGTCGGCATCTACCTCGTACAGCGCCGCCAGGCCCTGATGGGCGACGGCATCGGCCACGTCGCGATGACCGGCGTCGGCCTCGGCTTCCTCCTGAACGCCAATCCGGTGTGGATGGCCGCGCTCGTCTCGGTGGCCGGCGCCGTCGCGATGGAGCTGATCCGCTGGTACGGGCGCATGCGCGGCGACATGGCGCTGGCCATGCTCTTCTACGGCGGCATGGCGGGCGGTGTCCTGCTGATCAACCTGGCGCCGGGCGGCTCCAACTCCAACCTCATGTCGTACCTCTTCGGCTCGCTGTCGACCGTCTCGGACGCCGATGTCGTCGCCATGTGCGCCCTCGCCGCCTTTGTGATGCTGGTCACGGTCGGCCTGCGCCGCCATCTCTTCGCGGTCAGCCAGGACGAGGAGTTCGCGCGGGTGACCGGGCTGCCGGTGCGCGCCCTGAATCTGCTGATCGCGGTCACCGCCGCAGTCACGGTCACCGTCGCGATGCGCGTGGTGGGACTGCTGCTGGTCAGCGCGCTGATGGTGGTGCCGGTGGCGGCGGCGCAGCAGATCACCCGGTCCTTCAAGGTCACGTTCGTGCTGGCCGTGGCCATCGGCACGGCCGTGACGCTGGCCGGCACGGTGACCTCGTACGAGTACGAAGTGCCGCCGGGCGCGACGAGCGTGCTGCTGGCGATCGGTGTCTTCTTCGCGCTGACCGCGCTCGTCACCCCGCTCGCCAGGCGCCGGGCCAGGGCCGTGAGCGAGGCGGAGGCAGGTTCGGCCGCCGCCTGTAGCGTGGAGGCGGGTGGGCTGCCGGACGGCTCCCGCCCCGCCAACGGCGTCAAGGTCTGACCGCCGCTCGGCATCGACCTGGCAGAATGGCCCGGCATACGTACGGGCGACCAGAGGAGGCACCTGTGACCACTGCGGGAACCCCATCCCCGGTGCGTGGCCGGTCCACCCGGCAGCGGGCCGCCGTAGCGGCCGCGCTCGACGAGGTGGACGAGTTCCGCAGCGCGCAGGAGCTTCACGACATGCTCAAGCACCGGGGCGACTCGGTGGGGCTGACGACGGTCTATCGCACCCTTCAGTCCCTCGCCGACGCCGGTGAGGTGGACGTACTGCGCACCAGCGAGGGCGAGGCGGTGTACCGCCGCTGTTCGAGCGGTGAGCACCACCACCACCTGGTGTGCCGGGTGTGCGGCAAGGCCGTCGAGGTCGAGGGCCCCGCGGTCGAGAAGTGGGCGGAGGCCATCGCCGCGCAGCACGGCTACGTGAACGTGGCCCACACCGTCGAGATCTTCGGCACCTGCGTGGAGTGCGCGGCAAGCGTCTGACGCGGTAATACGCGTGCGGGCCCGTACCGGACGACATGTCCCGGTACGGGCCCGCACGCGTACTCGCGGCGCCTCAGAGCCGCTTCAGGTTCCGGTCGAGGATCGTCCGAAGCAGGTCGGCGTCCTCCGGGTCTCCGAGTCCCCTCTTGGGCAGGACCTCCAGGCACAGGATGTTCGGGTCCCCGCCGAGCAGGACGAAATGGCCGGGGGTCTCCCGGTAGCCCCGGAAGAGCGACCAGCGCGCGGTCAGGGCCGCGTGCTCGGCGGCGGCCGACACGCCCGTCCCGGTGACCGTCGTACGGTATTCGCCCTGCCGTCGCACCGCGCGCAGCACGTGGCCGGCCTGAAGGTGCGGGACCGACCACACGAACAGGGCGAGCGGCCCGTACACGAGGACGTTCATCGCCCCCGCGCCGTCCGGGGACAGCGTCAGCAGCAGGCCCAGGCCCGCCATCAGCGCGACCAACGCCCACCGCAGCGCGTCGAGCCGCCGGACGCGCTCGCGCGCCCGGATGCCCGCCAGAATGTCGCCGCGCGTCGGCCGGTAGGTCAGCTCGACGGTCTCCGCGGCCTGGATCATGCCCCGCCCCTGATCATCCATGGGGCGGGATCCTAGCGACGCGGTCCGGGCGGCCCCGCGCCGCCCTACATGCTGCCCGCGGCGAGCTGCTCCTCGTTCGGGACGGCGCCGCCGAAGCGCCGGTCGCGGGAGGCGTACTCGACGCAGGCCCGCCACAGGTCGCGGCGGTCGAAGTCGGGCCACAGGACGTCCTGGAAGACCATCTCGGCGTACGCGCTCTGCCAGATCAGGTAGTTGGACGTGCGCTGCTCGCCGCTGGGGCGCACGAAGAGGTCGACGTCCGGCATGTCCGGGTAGTACATGTACTTCGCGAAGGTCTTCTCGTTGACCTTCGACGGGTCGAGCCGGCCCGCCGCGACGTCGCGCGCGATCGCCTGGGCCGCGTCCGCGATCTCGGCCCGCCCGCCGTAGTTGACGCAGAAGTACAGCGTCATCGCGTCGTTGTCCTTGGTCTGCTCCTGAGCCACCTGGAGCTCCTGGACGACGGACTTCCACATCTTCGGCATGCGGCCGGTCCAGCGGATGCGGATGCCGAGCTCGTCCATCTCGTCGCGGCGGCGGCGGATGACGTCCCGGTTGAAGTTCATCAGGAAGCGCACCTCCTCGGGGGAGCGCTTCCAGTTCTCGGTGGAGAAGGCATACAGGGAGAGGTTCTTGACGCCCATTTCGAGGCAGCCCTTGAGTACGTCGAGCACGACGCCCTCGCCGACCTTGTGGCCCTCGGTGCGCGGAAGCCCGCGTTCCTTCGCCCAGCGGCCGTTGCCGTCCATGACGACGGCCACGTGCTCCGGGACGAGCTCGCTGGGGATCTTCGGCGGCCGGGCACCGGACGGGTGCGGCTCCGGCGTCTTGTACTCGCGCCGGTTACGGCCCAGAATCCCGCGTCGTGCCATGAGCTTCTCTCTCCCTCGATTCACTTTTCCACATACCGCAGCGAGCGCAGTCCGCGCTCCAAGTGCCAGTGCAGGTAAGCCGACACCAGCCCGCTGCCCTCCCTGACGTGCCGCGCCTCACAGCTGTCGGCCGTCGCCCAGTCCCCCGTGAGGAGTGCGCTGAGCAGCCCGACGGCCTCCGCCGAGGGTACGACGCTTCCCGGCACCCGGCAGTCGCCGCATATGACGCCGCCGGCGGCGACCGAGAAGAAACGGTTGGGCCCGTGCAGGCCGCACCGCGCGCAGTCGTCGAAGCTCGGCGCGTAGCCGTTGACGGCCAGCGAGCGCAGCAGGAAGGCGTCGAGGATGAGGTTCGGCGCGTGCTCCCCGCGGGCGAGGGTACGCAGCCCGCCGACGAGCAGAAGGTACTGCTGTACGGCCGGCTCGCCCTCGTGGTCGGTGAACCGCTCGGCGGTCTCCAGCATCGCCGTACCGGCGGTGTAGCGGCCGTAGTCCGTGACGATTCCGCCGCCGTACGGAGCGATGGTCTCGCTCTGCGTGCACAGCGGCAGGCCGCGCCCGACGAGTTCGCTGCCGCGCGAGAAGAACTGCACGTCGACGTGGGAGAAGGGCTCCAGCCGCGCGCCGAACTTCGACTTGGTCCGCCGCACGCCCCGCGCGACGGCGCGTACGCGGCCGTGTCCGCGCGTGAGCAGCGTGATGATCCGGTCCGCCTCACCCAGCTTCTGGGTGCGCAGCACGATGCCGTCGTCGCGGAACAGGGTCATGCGTCCATTCTCGCCCACCGGGCCGGCCGCCCGCTCCGTCCGGGGCCCGCACCGGTCCGAGGGGCCGCACGTCATCAAGCCCGCCTTTGAGTACCCATAAGAACTGCTTATGAGGTCATAGGAGGGGGTCAGGTACCTGACCCGGCATTTCGTTGCCTAGGGTGACGCACGAGACAGTTGTCGCCACCCGAAGGGAAATCCCCCATGGCCCGCCCCCTGAGGGTCGCGATCGTCGGCGCCGGTCCGGCCGGAATCTACGCCGCTGACGCCCTGCTGAAGTCCGACGCCGCGACCGACCCCGGGGTCTCCATCGACCTCTTCGAGCGGATGCCCGCTCCCTTCGGACTGATCCGGTACGGCGTCGCGCCCGACCACCCGCGCATCAAGGGCATCATCACCGCCCTCCACCAGGTGCTCGACAAGCCGCAGATACGCCTCTTCGGGAACGTCGACTACCCGTCCGACATCGGCCTGGACGACCTGCGCGCGTTCTACGACGCGGTGATCTTCTCGACCGGCGCGAGCGCGGACCGGGCGATGGACATACCCGGCATCGGCCTCGACGGCTCGTACGGCGCGGCGGACTTCGTCTCCTGGTACGACGGCCACCCGGACGTCCCGCGCACCTGGCCGCTGGACGCCGAGAAGGTCGCCGTGCTCGGCGTCGGCAACGTCGCCCTGGACGTGGCCCGCATCCTCGCGAAGACCGCCGACGAGCTGCTGCCCACCGAGATCCCGCCGAACGTCTACGACGGTCTCGCCGTCAACAAGGCCCGCGAGATCCACGTCTTCGGCCGCCGCGGCCCCGCGCAGGCGAAGTTCAGCCCGATGGAACTGCGCGAGCTCGACCACTCCCCGACCATCGAAGTCGTCGTCAACCCCGAGGACATCGACTACGACGACGGCAGCATCGCCACCCGCCGCGCCAACAAGCAGGCGGACATGGTCGCGAAGACCCTGGAGAACTGGGCGATCCGCGACGTGGGCGACCGCCCGCACAAGCTCTTCCTGCACTTCTTCGAGTCGCCCACCGAGGTCGTCGGCGAGGACGGCAAGGTCGTCGGCCTGCGTACGGAACGTACGCGGCTCGACGGCACGGGCAACGTCACCGGGACCGGCGAGACGCAGACCTGGGACGTGCAGGCCGTCTACCGCGCGGTCGGTTACCTTTCCGACGAACTCCCCAAGCTGCCCTTCGACTTCACCACCGGCACGGTCCCGCACGAGGGTGGCCGCGTGATCGAGGCGGGCGAGCACCTTCCGTCGACGTACGTCACCGGGTGGATCAAGCGCGGCCCCATCGGCCTCATCGGCCACACCAAGGGCGACGCCAACGAGACGGTGGCGAACCTCCTGGAGGACCACGGCGCCGGCCGCCTGGCCGCTCCCGTCGCACCGGACGAGGACGCCGTGGTGGACTTCCTCGCGGGCAGGGGCGTGGCGTACACGACGTGGGAGGGCTGGCACCGCCTCAACAGCGCGGAGCGCGCGCTGGGCGCCGCCGAGGGCCGCGAGCGCGTGAAGATCGTCGACCGCGAGGGGATGCTGAAGGCGAGCGGGGCGCCGACGCGGGACTGATACCCGGCGCAAGTCAAAGCCGCCGTCCGGCTCGCCCGGAGGCGGCTTTGCCGTACGCCCCGCCGCACGGACGGACGGCTGCGGCACGACCCGCTGATCCGGCTAAGCCGCAGCCGCACCACCGTGGCGTCCGCCCCGCGGGTGCGCGACGGATCACGAAGGGGTGCGGGCCGCCGCCAGCAGCCGGGCCGTGTCGTCCGGGCGGATCAGCAGCGCGCCTCCGACGATCGTCAGCACCTCGCGCTCGGCGGCGCTGTACGGGCCGTCGGCGAGGGCGATCCCGGCGCCCTGGAGCAGGATCGATTCGCGGCCGGCGGGCGCGAGGTGCGGGGCCAGCGGTTCGAGTGCCTCGTGCAGTTCGATGGCGAGCGCGGCGCCGCAGGGCTCGGACGTCCCGTCGTACGCCCCGGGTAGACGGCCGGTGTCGGCGGCGAGGGCGTCGACGAGGGTGGTGAGCTGGTCCTCGGTGCAGTCGTCGAACCCGGCGGCGCGGACGGCCGCGACGGCGGTGACCCTGACCGTACGGGAGGACGCGCCGCCCGCGGCGAGTACGGCGAGGGCGACGGTGTGGACCGCGTCGCGGAGCATCGCCGCGAAGCGGACGGTGGTGGGGTGGTCGAGCGCCTCGGTGCCGAAGTGGTTCTGGCAGGCGGCGCATTCGACGACCGGGCCGACGTACCCGCGCGGCAGCAGTGGAACGCCGAGGACCGTGAAGCGTCTGCGGCCCGTACGGCGCCGGTAGTTGCGGTCGCCGCCGCAGTCCGGGCAGAAGAAGTCACCGTCGCCGACGGTATTCCAAGCGGTGCGAATGCCCCATACGCATTGTTTCCGCCCTCGGGCTGTCCGCACGTCGCACCTCCGTAACGCTCCGGCAACGCTGCCGCGATGCCGTGATGTTAGCCACATCTGTGATGTGGCGTCAGCACCCTGACGCGGCAAGAGACGCACGAAACGCCGGGCGTGGCCGAAAATCGGCCCGCCCGGCGTTCGTGGATCAGCGCTCAGGAGCGCGTCAGCGCGCGGCCCTGTTCACCGCCGACACGACCGCCTTCAGCGACGCGCGGGTGGTGTTGGCGTCGATGCCGATGCCCCACAGCACCTTGCCGTCGATGGCGCACTCGATGTACGACGCGGCCTGGGCGCTCGCGCCCTCGCTCATCGTGTGCTCCTGGTAGTCCAGCAGCCTGGCGTCCACGCCGACCGCTCCCAGCGCCTCGAAGAAGGCCGAGATCGGGCCATTGCCGGTGCCGGTCAGCACGGTGTCGACGCCGTCCACGACCGCCTCGACGGTCAGCGTGTCCTGGCCGTCCGTGTCGGTGGTGGTCTGGCCGGAGCGCAGCTGGATGCGTCCCCAGGCGTTCTCGGAGTTCGGCAGGTATTCGTCCTGGAAGACCGACCAGATCGCCTTCGGCGTGACCTCGCCGCCCTCGGCGTCCGTCTTGGCCTGGATGATCCGGGAGAACTCGATCTGCATGCGGCGCGGCAGGTCCAGCTTGTGGTCGTTCTTCAGGACGTACGCGATGCCGCCCTTGCCGGACTGCGAGTTGACCCGGATGACCGCCTCGTACGAACGGCCC
Source organism: Streptomyces agglomeratus (assembly GCF_001746415.1). Classification (NCBI taxonomy): domain Bacteria; kingdom Bacillati; phylum Actinomycetota; class Actinomycetes; order Kitasatosporales; family Streptomycetaceae; genus Streptomyces; species Streptomyces agglomeratus. Next base: position 5,347,220 of record NZ_MEHJ01000001.1, on the reverse strand, counting down.
ACGTCCTTCGGGTCGATCGGCAGGTACGGCACGGCCCACTCGATGTCGTCGACCGTCTTGCCGGCGGCGGCCGCCTGGGCCTCCATGGCGTCGAAGCCCTTCTTGATGGCGTCCTGGTGGGAGCCGGAGAAGGCGGTGTAGACCAGGTCGCCCGCGTAGGGGTGGCGCGGGTGGACCTCCATCTGGTTGCAGTACTCGCTGGTGCGGCGGATGTCGTCGATCTGCGAGAAGTCGATCTGCGGGTCGACGCCCTGGCTGAACAGGTTCATGCCCAGGGTGACCAGGTCGACGTTGCCGGTGCGCTCGCCCTGCCCGAACAGGCACCCCTCGATGCGGTCGGCGCCCGCCATGACCGCCAGCTCGGCGGCGGCGACGGCGGTGCCCCGGTCGTTGTGCGGGTGCACGGACAGACAGATGTGCTCACGCCGGGACAGGTTGCGGGACATCCACTCGAAGCGGTCCGCGTGCGTGGACGGCGTGGAGCGCTCGACGGTGGCGGGCAGGTTCAGGATGATCTCCCGGCCCTCCTCCGGCTGCCACACGTCACAGACGGCCTCGCAGACCTCCAGGGCGAAGTCCAGCTCGGTGTCGGTGAAGATCTCCGGGCTGTACTGGTAGCCGAAGATCGTCTCCGGGCCCAGCAGCTTGTCGGCGTACTCCATGACCAGCCGCGTGCCGTCCACGGCGATCTGCTTGACCTGCTCCTTGGAGCCGCGGAAGACGACGCGGCGGAACGTGGGCGCGGTGGCGTTGTAGAGGTGGACGGTCGCGCGCCGGGCGCCGACCAGCGACTCGACGGTCCGCTCGATCAGCTCTTCACGGGCCTGCGTCAGGACGGAGATCGTCACGTCCTCGGGGATCGCGCCCTCTTCGATGATGGAGCGTACGAAGTTGAAGTCGGTCTCGCCGGAGGACGGGAAGCCGACCTCGATCTCCTTGTAGCCCATGCGTACGAGCAGGTCGAACATCTCGCGCTTGCGGGCGGGAGACATGGGGTCGATCAGGGCCTGGTTGCCGTCGCGCAGATCGGTGGACAGCCAGCGGGGCGCCTTGGTGATACGGCGGTCCGGCCAGGTGCGGTCGGGGATGTCGACGGCCTCGTACCTGCCGTACTTGTGGACCGGCATCCCGGACGGCTTTTGCAGCTGCGTCGCGTTGGTGACGGGCGTGGGGCGGCCAACAGGGGCGTTCATCGCGTAGGGCTCCTCGGTGTCCTGCAAAGGGGACGGCCGACGGTGTCGCTGCAGCACCAGACTCCGCGGGGAGGGGGTCGGCCTACAACTACAGACCCTCGCCGCGGCAGCTAAGAAGGAGCAGCCCGTAACGCATGATGTGCCGCAGCCTAGCCGAGGGGAGCCGGTTTCGCCGGTCCCGTATCAGTATGCGGGACCACCCCATCAGTAACGGGCGAGTAACGGGCGAAAGTGATCCATCACTCGATTTCGTCAATCATGGTCGCAAGTAGTGACACCAGGGTTACGCAGTGCCACATTGCCGCCATGAAGGCCACTCATCCCGTGTTCTGCACCATCGTGCCGCCCCACGTCCTCGACAAGCTCGCCCAGGCCGACGATCCGGTCCTCGCGGGCCCCGCCCGCCGCACCCTCGAAGCGGACGCCGCACAGCGTACGCACCGCCGTCTGACCACGGTGCTCGGCGCCCGGCCGGCCGCCTCGGCCACCGCCGACGGCAAGCCGCACCGCACGGTCCACGACGCGCAGCACCGCCAGGTACTTCCGGGCGTCAAAGTCCGCGGCGAGGGTGAGGAGCCCGGCCAGGACGCGACCGTCAACCGCGCGTACGCGGGTCTCGGCGCGACCTTCGAGCTCCTCCTCAAGGGCTTCGCGCGCGATTCCGTCGACGGGAACGGCCTGCCCCTGGTCGCGAGCGTCCACTACGGCGAGAACTACGGAAACGCCTTCTGGGACGGCGAACAGATGGTCTTCGGCGACGGCGACGAGATCTTCCGCGACTTCACGCTCCCCGTGGACGTCATCGCCCACGAGCTGGCGCACGGTCTGACGCAGTACACGGCCAACCTCACGTACTTCGGCCAGCCCGGCGCGCTCAACGAGTCGGTGTCCGACGTCTTCGGCTCCCTGGTCAAGCAGTACGTCAACGACCAGACGGCCGACCGGGCGGACTGGCTGATCGGCGCGGGTCTGCTGACCGACCGCGTGACAGGGGTGGCCCTGCGCTCCATGAAGGCACCGGGCACGGCGTACGACGACGACGTACTCGGAAAGGACCCGCAGCCCGCGAAGATGGAGGACTACGTCCGCACCGGCCGGGACAACGGCGGCGTCCACATCAACTCGGGCATCCCCAACCACGCCTTCTACCTGCTCGCCACCGACCTCGGCGGCAAGGCGTGGGAGCGGGCGGGCCGGATCTGGTACGACACGCTGACCGGCGGGAGCCTGGAGGTCGACGCGAGCTTCGCCGACTTCGCGCGCGCCACCGTCGCGGCGGCCCGGGCCCGTTTCGGTGACGGTGAGGAGCACGAGGCTCTGCTGAAAGCGTGGTCCCTGGTCGGGGTGCCTACCGGCTGAGGCGTATCCGTACTAGAACGGAACCATGCGAATTGGGGTAAGGCGTACAGGAGGCTTCGCCGGCATCGAGCGGTACGCCGAGGTCGACACCTCCGGACGGCCCGACGCCGCGGAATGGCACGCCCTGGTCGAGGAGGCGGTCGCCGCCGGCCGGGGCACACCGCCCATCGGCGTACCGGACGGATTCAGCTACCAGCTCACGGTGGACGGCAGGACGGTGTACTGCGCGGACCCGAGACTCACCGAGGCACAGAGCCGGCTCATCTCGCAGGTCCTCAAAGAGGGCGCCTGAGCGGAGGCACCAGATAGCGGATCGCCTTCCTCGACGGTCATCTGCGGGCGCTGCACAGGGCGGTGGCGGAGGCGCCGATGTGCGCGCTGCTTCGTCTGGTCGCCCGTGGACAACTTCGAGTGGGCCGAGGGGTACGCCCAGCGCTTCGGCCTCGTCCACATCGATTACGAGACGCTGGACCGCACGCCGAAGGCGTCGTTCCGCTGGCTTCGGGACGCTTTGCGCGCGCAGCGGGCGTGACGGTCGCCGGAGGTCCGGCGGCTCAGAAGCCGAGCTTGCGCAGCTGCTTCGGGTCCCGCTGCCAGTCCTTGGCGACCTTCACGTGCAGGTCCAGGAAGACCGGCGTGCCCAGCAGGGCCTCGATGTGCTTGCGCGACTTCGTACCGACGTCCTTCAGGCGCTGGCCCTTGGGGCCGATGATGATGCCCTTCTGGCTGGGACGCTCGATGTAGACGTTCGCGTGGATGTCGAGGAGCGGCCTGTCGGCCGGGCGGTCCTCGCGCGGCAGCATCTCCTCGACGACGACCGCGATGGAGTGCGGCAGCTCGTCCCGTACGCCTTCGAGGGCGGCCTCGCGGATCAATTCCGCGACCATGACCATCTCGGGCTCGTCGGTGAGGTCGCCCTCCGGGTAGAGCGGCGGGCTCTCCGGGAGCAGCGGGATCAACAGGTCGGCGAGGAGCGAGACCTGGCTGTCGCCGACGGCCGACACCGGGACGATCTCCTGCCACTCGAAGCCGAGCTCCTTGGAGAGCTGGTCGATGGCGATGAGCTGCTCGGCGAGCTGCTTGGAGTCGACGAGGTCGGTCTTCGTGACGATCGCGATCTTCGGCGTCTTCTTGATGCCCGCGAGTTCCTTGGCGATGAACTTGTCGCCGGGGCCCAGCTTCTGGTCGGCGGGCAGGCAGAAGCCGATCACGTCGACCTCGGCCCAGGTGGTGCGTACGACGTCGTTGAGACGCTCGCCCAGCAGTGTGCGCGGCTTGTGGAGGCCGGGGGTGTCGACCAGGATCAGCTGCGCCTCGGGGCGGTGCACGATGCCGCGCACCGTGTGGCGCGTGGTCTGCGGCCGGCTGGAGGTGATGGCGACCTTCTGGCCGACCAGAGCGTTCGTCAGGGTGGACTTGCCCGCGTTGGGGCGGCCGACGAAGCAGGCGAAGCCGGCCCGGTGGGGGGCCTCGGAAGACTGGGTGCGAGCGCTCATGCGTGCCATTCTCCCCGATGTACGCCGCCGGGCCGACCAGTGCCGGCCCGGGCGGACGCGCGGGGGGTGGCCGTGGCGGCCGCGGACGGGACGCGGGTGACGGCCAAGGTGGCCGGAGACGGGGCGCGACCCGGGGCCGCGCTGTCGGAGAACGCCCGCGGGGTGGCCGGGTCCGTCAGAGACCGGCCTTGGCGCCGCACACCGGCCAGGCGCCGATGCCCTGGCCCTGGAGGACCTTGTCGGCGACGGCGGCCTGCTGCTGCGGGGTGGCCTGGTGGGCGCTCGCGGCGTACTTCGTGCCGCCGTACGCGGCCCAGGTGGACTGGGTGAACTGGAGACCGCCGGAGAAGCCGTTGCCGGTGTTCGCGTTCCAGTCGCCGCCGGACTCGCACTGGGCGACCGCGGACCAGTCGGCCGTCGGGGCGGCGGAGGCGCTGCCGGTGCCGGCGAGAACCAGCATGCCGGTGGCTCCCGCGGCGACGAAGGAACCGGTGACGCGGCGGCGGAGGGCGGTGCGGGTCAGGGAGGAGAACACGTGGGATGTCCTTCTTCGGGGGGCGGGGACTGCCCGGGGAGCGGGGCTCCCTGCTGGGCATGTCCTCCACCGTCGCAGCGCCGGGCGCCCCGATCCACGGTCCTTCGGGAGCCTGCGCGGGCCTTCCGGCCCCGCCCCTTGACAGCTCGGGCGCGGGCCCGGAGACCCGGGCCGAAGGTCCCGCCGCCCTCGTGGCACGGGCCTCCCGGCGGAGCCGTCCGGCGCCGCTCCGGGGGCCGGGCGGCCCCCGGAGCGGTGGGAGTGCGCCTGATCACACGAGACCACGGTCACGCCAGGTCGCGGCGGTGAGGGCCCATGCGACCCGTCCGGCACGCGGACCGCGCCGGACGCGCCATCGCGCCCGGGCGCCGCGGCTCGCGTTACGCGCCCGCCGCCACGCTCTCGCGCAGCGTGCCGTCGGGGCCTGCCAGGAGGACCGGCGTCCCGGGGCCGCCGAGGTCCCGTACCGCCGCACGGTCCTCCGCCGGGACGGAGTCCGCCGCCGTCACCACGGCCGCCGCCTCCAGCGACTTCGCACCGCTCGCGACGGCCATCGCGACCGCGGTGCGCAGCGCGCTCAGCCGCAGGGAGTCGAGGCCGACGGTGCCGGCGACGTACGTACGGCCCGTCTCGTCCCGCACGGCCGCCCCCTCCGGCACCCCGTTGCGTGCCCGCGCGCTGCGGGCCAGGGTGATGATCTTGCGGTCCTCGGGGTCGAGTTCGGTGCTCGGCGTGGTCTCAGTCATGCCCCGAGCATAGGGAGGCAACCCGGATCGGCCCGCCTCCGGGTACAGCCGGCCGCGCCGCCCCTGCGGCGACGCGGGTCACCCCGGCTTCGCCGCCGTGCCCGCCTCTGCGAGCGCGGTGTGCGGCACGGTCGTCCTCGTACCGAGCCGTGGACGCCGTGCTCGTGCTGGTCGCGGCGGCGGTCGTCAGTGCGGGGCGGCGGAGGGGAAGCAGGTGTCAGGGCCGGTCGAGCCGCAGGCGTTCCGCCTTCGGGAGGCCGGCCACCACCAGGTCGTACGAGTCCTCGATCAGCTCACGGACCACCCGGTCCGGGAGCCGGCCGTCGACGGTGACCGTGTTCCAGTGGCGCTTGTTCATGTGCCATCCGGGAACGATCTCCTCGTACTCCTCGCGGAGCCGGACCGCGATCTCCGGCTCGCACTTGAGGTTGACGGTGAGCGGCCGCGCGTCCAGGGCGCTGAGCGCGAAGAGCTTGCCGAGGACCTTGAACACGGACGTCTCGGGGCCGAAGGGGAACTCCTCGGTCGCCGCGTTGAACTCCAGGCAGAACGCCCTGAGCTCCCGCGGCGTCATGCCGCCTCCTTCCGCTCCGGCTCCACCAGTACCGTGACGATCTTGTTCCGGCGGCCGGCCGGGGACTCCGCGGTCAGCCGCAGCGCGCGCCCGTCGGGGAGGTCCACCGTCGCGGACGCGCCCGCGATCGGTACGCGGCCGAGCGCCTTGGCGAGCAGCCCGCCGACGGTCTCCACGTCCTCGTCGTCGAACTCGTCGAAGCCGAAGAGCTCACCGAGGTCGCCGATGTCGAGCCGGGCGGTCACCCGGTAGCAGCCGTCCTCCAGCTCCTCCACGGGCGGCAGTTCGCGGTCGTACTCGTCCGTGATCTCACCGACGATCTCTTCGAGGATGTCCTCGATGGTGACGATGCCGGCCGTGCCGCCGTACTCGTCGATCACGACGGCGACGTGGTTGCGCTCCTGCTGCATCTCGCGCAGCAGGTCGCCGGCGTTCTTCGTGTCGGGTACGAAGACGGCGGGGCGCATCGCGGTGGAGACCAGGTCGGCCTCGGAGTCGCGGTTGATGTGGGTCTTCCTGACCAGGTCCTTGAGGTAGACCACGCCGACGATGTCGTCCTCGTTCTCGCCGGTCACCGGGATGCGGGAGAAGCCGGAGCGCAGGGCGAGGGTGAGGGCCTGACGGATCGTCTTGTAGCGCTCGATGGAGACCAGGTCGGTCCTGGGGACCATGACCTCGCGTACGAGCGTGTCGCCGAGCTCGAAGACCGAGTGCACCATGCGGCGCTCGTCGTCCTCGATCAGGGACTCCTGCTCCGCCAGGTCGACCATCGCGCGCAGTTCGGCCTCGCTGGCGAAAGGGCCCTTGCGGAAGCCCTTGCCGGGGGTGAGGGCGTTGCCGATGAGGATCAGCAGCTGCGGGACGGGGCCCATGACGCGGGCCAGCGGCAGCAGCACGTAGGCGGACGCGGTCGCCGTGTTGAGCGGGTGCTGGCGGCCGATGGTGCGCGGCGAGACGCCGACGGCGACGTACGAGACGAGGACCATCACCGCGATGGCGATGGTCAGTGCCTCCCAGGTCTCGTCGAACTCCCGCAGGCAGGCGTACGTGACGAGGACACCGGCGGCCATTTCGCAGGCCACCCGCATCAGGAGGGCGACGTTGAGGTACCGGACCGGGTCGGAGGCGACCTGCGCCAGCTTGGCGCTTCCGCGCCGGCCCGACCGTACGGCCTCGGCGGCCCGGAAGCTGGAGACGCGGGCGATGCCGGCCTCCGCGCAGGCCGCCAGCCAGGCGACCACGACCAGCAGGACGGCCCCGGTGATCAGCTGGGCGGTCATGAAACGGTCGGCGCGGGGGACGGGCCGGTGAGGCCCTTCTCCGATCGCCAGCCGTCGACGATCGCCGCCTGGAGGCCGAACATCTCGGCCTTCTCGTCCGGCTCCTCGTGGTCGTAACCGAGCAGGTGCAGGACGCCGTGGACGGTCAGGAGCTGGAGCTCCTCGTCCATGGAGTGCTGCGTCTCGGCTTCCTCGCCCTGCCTCTTCGCGACCTCGGGGCAGAGCACGATGTCACCGAGGAGCCCCTGCGGGGGCTCCTCGTCGTCCTTCGACGGCGGACGCAGTTCGTCCATCGGGAAGGACATGACATCGGTCGGGCCCGGGAGGTCCATCCACTGCATGTGGAGCTGCTCCATGGCGGCCGTGTCCACGACGATCACCGAGAGTTCGGAGAGCGGGTGGATCCGCATCCGGGTGAGTGCGTAGCGCGCGATGTCGAGAATCGCCTGCTCGTCGACCTCGGTGCCGGATTCGTTGTTGACGTCGATCGACATGGTGCTGGTTCTACCCCTGGTTCGAAGTCACAGCCCGTTTTGGCTGTCGTCGTACTTCTGGTACGCGTCGACGATACGGCCGACCAGCTTGTGCCGGACGACATCCTGGGACGTGAGCCGGGAGAAGTGCACGTCGGCGACGTTGTCCAGGATCTCCTGGACTTGGCGCAGACCGCTCTTCGTGCCGCCCGGCAGGTCGACCTGGGTGACGTCGCCCGTGACGACGATCTTCGAGTCGAAGCCGAGCCTTGTCAGGAACATCTTCATCTGCTCGGCGCTGGTGTTCTGCGCCTCGTCCAGGATGATGAACGCGTCGTTGAGCGTCCGGCCCCGCATGTACGCCAGCGGGGCGACCTCGATCGTGCCCGCGGCCATCAGGCGCGGGATCGAGTCGGGGTCCAGCATGTCGTGCAGGGCGTCGTAGAGCGGGCGCAGGTACGGGTCGATCTTCTCGTAGAGCGTGCCGGGCAGGAAGCCGAGCCGCTCGCCCGCCTCGACGGCGGGCCGGGTCAGGATGATCCGGGTGACCTGCTTGGACTGGAGTGCCTGGACCGCCTTGGCCATGGCCAGATAGGTCTTGCCCGTACCGGCGGGGCCGATGCCGAAGACGATGGTGTGCTTGTCGATGGCGTCGACGTACCGCTTCTGGTTGAGCGTCTTGGGGCGGATGGTGCGACCGCGGCTGGAGAGGATGTTCTGGGTGAGCACCTCGGCCGGGGTCTCGGTGACGGCTTCCGCGCCACCGCCGTTCCCGTTGGCTCTGAGCATGGCGATCGAGCGTTCCACTGCGTCCTCCGTCATCGGCAGTCCGGTGCGGAGCACCAGCATCATCTCGGCCAGCAGGCGTTGGATCAGGGCGACCTCCGTCGGGTCGCCGACCGCGCTGACCTCATTCCCCCTGACGTGGATGTTCACGTCGGGGAAGGCGTTCTCGATCACGCGCAGCAGGGAGTCGCTGGAACCCAGCACCATGACCATGGGGTGCGTGTCCGGCACGGTGAACTGGGCGCGGGCCTGCGGCTGTGTGGGTGTCTGCGTCATGGGCCGGCACTGTGGCCTGCACATACCTCCCGTTGCAGGGTTCTCGCTGCTCGACAACCTCGTGACTCCAAGCCTACGTCGGTGCACCGACAAGGCCGAAGGCTTTTCGGGGGCCGCCCGGTCGGTTGCCGGGCGGTCAGGCCGGCCTGCGGAACCCGATCGTCGGCACCGCCCTGCGCAGCGGCCACCCGCGGCTCGCCGTGGGCAGCAGGCCGTCCAGGAAGGCGTACCGGCGCAGCGCCTGCGGGTCCTGCCCGTCGACCGCCTGCACCTGCTGCCACCAGGCGGCGATCTCCGACCAGCCGGGCGCCGACAGCGAACCGCCGAACTCCTGCACCGACAGGGCGGCGGTCAGCCCGGCGAAGGCGAGGCGGTCGGCGAGCGGCCAGCCCGCGAGCGTACCGGTGACGAATCCGGCGACGAAGACGTCACCGGCGCCGGTCGGGTCCAGCGCCTCGACGGCGATGGCGGGGACCTCGGCGGTCTCCCCGGTCGAGCCGTCCACGGCGTACGCGCCCTCCGCGCCCAGCGTGACGACCGCGACGGGGACCTTCTCGGCGAGGGCGTGGGCGGCGGCGCGCGGGCAGTCGGTGCGGGTGTAGCGCATCGCCTCCTCGGCGTTGGGCAGGAACGCCTCGCAGTGCTCCAGGTCGGTGAGGCCGGCCAGGTCCCAGCGGCCCGTGTCGTCCCAGCCCACGTCGGCGAAGATCTTCGCGCCCCGGCGGGCGGCGGAGGCGATCCACTCCTCCGTCCGGCCGGGGGTGAGGGCCGCGATGGCCGCACGCGCGCGGGGCGGGCAGTTGGGGAAGGGGCCGGGCTCGGCGGGCGGCGGCGCCTCGTGGCCGTGGGACACCATGGTCCGCTCGCCCTCGTACGCCATGGAGACGGTGACGGGCGAGTGCCAGCCGGGGACCGTGCGTGACATCTTCAGGTCGATGCCCTCGCCGTCGGCGAGTGCGTCCCAGCAGTACTCGCCGTAGTGGTCGTCGCCGAAGGCCGCGGCCAGCGAGGTACGCAGCCCGAGGCGGGCCAGGGCGGTCGCCATGTTGGCCACGCCGCCGGGGCTGGAGCCCATGCCGCGCGCCCAGGACTCGGTGCCGCGCACCGGGGCGCTGTCCAGGCCGGTGAAGATGATGTCGAGGAAGACCGTGCCGGTGAGGAAGACGTCGCAGCAGGGGCCGTCGGGGGCGCGGAGCCCGTCCAGGGGGTCGAGACGGGTCGCGTCGTCCTGCTGACCGGCATGGTCCGTGGCCGCCGAAGCGGCCGCTGCGTGCTTGCTCACCGTGCTCACCGTGCGCTCCTGTGATGTGGTGCGGATTCAGGCCAGTGTGCCCGATACGCACCCACGGAAGCTCGCGGTGATACGACGGCGACCTGCCCCCGGTCTCACCAGCGGGGCAGGCCGGGCGCCGTCCAGGTCTCGTGGCCCCGCGCCCTGCGCATGGCGGCGGCGTCGTCGCGCTCCCGCATCGCGGCGTACGACTCGTCGAGCCAGCGGGCGTGCAGCCGGCCGAGGGCATCGCGGTCGAGCTCGACGCCGAGGCCCGGGGCGTCGGAGACGGTCAGCCGGCCGCCGGTGAAGGTGTGGCGGCGGGTGATGACGTCCTCGGTCTGCCACGGGTAGTGGCTGTCGCAGGAGTGGCCGAGGTGCGGGACGGTGGCGGCGACGTGGGTCATCGCGGCGAGGCTGATGCCCATGTGGGTGTTGGAGTGCATGGACAGGCCGACGCCGAAGGCGTGGCAGACGGCGGCCAGTTCCTGGGTCGCCCGCAGGCCGCCCCAGTAGTGGTGATCGCTGAGAACGACCTGTACGGCGTCGGTGAGGAACGCCTCGCGGATCTCGGGAACGGCCGTCACGCACATGTTGGTGGCGAGCGGAACGTCCGTCCCGGCGGAGACCTCCGCCATGGCGGCGGCGCCCGGCGAGGGGTCCTCCAGGTATTCGAGCACCCCTTCCAGCTCGCGCGCGACCCTCAGGGAAGTCTCGGGCGTCCAGGCGCCGTTGGGATCGAGCCGCAGGGGCTGTCCCGGGAACGCCTCGGCGAGCGCCCGTACGGCGGCGATCTCCCGGTCGGGTTCGAAGACGCCGCCCTTGAGCTTGAAGGACCGGAACCCGTACTCGCGCACGAACCGCCGCGCCTGCGCGACGATCCCCGCCGGATCGAGCGCGGCGCCCCAGTCGTCCCTCTCGCCCGCGCCGTCCGGGTGCTCCTCCCAGCGGTGGAAGAGATACGCGCTGTACTCGACGTGGTCGCGCACCTTGCCGCCCAGGAGGGCGTGCACGGGCTGTCCGTACGCCTTCCCGAGCGCGTCCAGGCATGCCACCTCGAACGCGGAGACGACGGACAGCCGCACCTTGTCCGCCGTCTGCGCGCCGCGCAGCCCGGCGGCGTCGACGGCGTGCTCCACGCGCGCGTGGCCGACGGCGACCCGCTGCGCGAGGGCGGCCAGGCCGTTCAGGTCCGCGACCGAGTGGCCGGGCAGCAGACCGGCGTAGGCGCGGGCCGGTTCCAGGTACTTGGTGTCGCCGTACGTCTCACCGACGCCGGTGACGCCGTCCGCCGTGACCACCTCGACGACCAGGCGCGGGGTGTACGGCTGGTGGACGCCCTGGACGTTGAGGAGGGGCGGGTCGGCGATGAGGACGGGGGTCAGCCGGACATCGGTGACGGTCAGGTCCGACACAGCGCTTCATCTCCGTATGCAGACGGTGTCCACGTATGGGAATGCAGCGTAGGGAGGGGCCGGCGGAGGCGTCAACGGTTGCGGCACAGGCCCCTCAGAAGACGTAGGCGTCCACCTCGGCGAGATACGCCGCCCTGCGCTCCTCGTCGTGGTCGAGGAAGGCCGCGCGGAAGGAGTTGCGGGCCAGCTCGCGCAGTTGCTCCTGACCGAGGCCGAGCGCCTCGCGCACGGCGTGGAACGTGTCCCCGACGTACCCGCCGAAGTAGGCGGGGTCGTCGGAGTTCACGGTGACCAGCAGGCCGGCCTCCATCATCTGCCGCAGCGGGTGGTCCTCCAGGACGTCGATGGCCCGCAGGCGTACGTTCGACAGCGGACACAGCGTCAGCGGCACCCGGTCGCGCACCAGCCGCTTCACGAGTTCGGGGTCCTCCATGGAGCGCAGCCCGTGGTCGACGCGCTCCACGCCGAGGACGTCCAGCGCCTCCCAGATGTACGCCGGCGGGCCCTCCTCCCCCGCGTGCGCGACCTTCCGCAGCCCCAGGGCGGCGGCCGCCTCGTACACCTCACGGAACTTCGACGGCGGGTGCCCGACCTCCGCCGAGTCCAAGCCGACGCCCGCGATCCGGTGCAGATAGGGCCCGGCGGCCTCCAGCGTGGCCAGCGCGGACTCGGCGGACCGGTCGCGCAGGAAGCACATGATCAGCTGCGTGGAGATGCCGTGCCGCTCCTCGCTGCGGTCCAGAGCGCGGGCGAGCCCTTCGACGACCGTGCCGATGTCCACGCCGCGCGCGGTGTGGGCCTGCGGGTCGAAGAAGATCTCGGCGTGCCGTACTCCCTGCGCGGCCGCCCGCGCCAGGTAGGCGTCGGCGAGCCGGTCGAAGTCGTCCTCGGTGCGCAGGACAGCCATCAGCGCGTAGTACAGATCGAGGAACGACTGGAGGTCGTCGAAGAGGTAGGCGCGGCGCAGCTCTTCGGTGGTGGAGTACGGCAGGACCACGGCGTTGCGCGCGGCGAGTTCGAAGGCCAGCTCGGGTTCGAGGGTGCCTTCGATGTGGAGGTGGAGTTCGGCCTTGGGGAGGTGCATGAGGGGTCTTCTTCGTTCAGTGGCGCTTGGGGAGGGGGACGCGCAGCAGGTCGGCGGCGACGGTCAGTTCACCGTCGAAACCGGCCGCACGGGCCTGGCGTTCGAAGGCTTCGGGGTCGTTGTAGCGCTGCGAGAAGTGGGTGAGGACCAGGTGGCGGACACCCGCGTCGCGGGCCGCCCGCGCCGCCTGTCCGGCCGTCAGATGGCCGTGCTCGGCGGCCAGCTCCATGTCCTCGTCGAGGAAGGTCGACTCGATGACGAGCATGTCGCAGCCCTCGGCGAGGGCGTACACGCCGTCGCAGAGCCTGGTGTCCATGACGAACGCGAACCGCTGCCCGCGGCGCTCCTCGCTGACCTGGTCGAGCGTCACATCGCCGAGCCGGCCCTCGCGCTGGAGGCGGCCGACGTCGGGGCCTTTGATGCCGTGCGCGGCGAGCAGCGCGGGCAGCATGCGGCGGCCGTCGGGCTCGGTGAGCCGGTAGCCGTACGACTCGACGGGGTGCGACAGCCTGACCGCGTCGAGGACGTACGAGGACCCGGTCCCCAGCGGCCCGTCGGCGGCGACCGGCTCCTGGGCCAGCCGGACCGTCTCGCGGTAGGCGGTGGCGTACCGCAGCCGGTCGAAGAAGCGCTGGCCGCTCGCCGGGTAGTGCGCGGTGACGGGGTGCGGGACGCGGTCGAGGTTGATGCGCTGGATCACTCCGGCGAGGCCGAGCGAGTGGTCACCGTGGAAGTGGGTGACGCAGATCCGGTTGATGTCGTGCGCGGCCACGCCGGCCCGCAGCATCTGCCGCTGGGTGCCCTCTCCGGGATCGAAGAGGATGCCCTCGCCGTCCCAGCGCAGGAGGTAGCCGTTGTGGTTGCGGTGACGGGTGGGAACCTGACTGGCGGTGCCGAGGACCACCAGTTCTCGTGCTGACACAGATCGCTGCCTATCCGGGGGGCCAGTTGAGGCCGCGTCCGCCGAGGACGTGGGCGTGCGCGTGGAAGACGGTCTGGCCCGCTCCCGAGCCGGTGTTGAAGACGACGCGGTAGCCGGTGGCGTCGACCTTCTCGTCGGCGGCGACCCGGCCCGTCTCGGCGAGCACGTCCGCCAGGATCTGCGGCTCGGCGGCGGCCAGCGAGGCCGCGTCCGGGTGGTGCGCCCTGGGGATGACCAGGACGTGCGTCGGAGCCTGGGGGTTGATGTCGCGGAACGCGACCGTCGTCTCCGTCTCCCTGACGATCGTCGCCGGCACCTCCCCCGAGGCGATCTTGCAGAACAGGCAGTCTGCCTGGGGTTCTCCCGCCATGGTCCTGGCCTCCTCAATTGCGGCTGATCCGGGCGTGCCGATCAAGTATGGCCGCATGCTATCCGCCGCGCGGCCCGCTCCCCCGGAGTACGGACCCGCTGAGCGCGAGCGCCCCGCCGCGCCCGGCGTCACCACGCGCAGGCGGCGCCGGCCTGCCCGGAAGCCCGCGCGGCCGCCCTCACTTCGACGGCGGACCGGTGCGACCGGGCCCGGGATCCGGCGCCGGAGCCGGCTCGGCGGTGACCGTGGTGGTGACGGTCACGGTCGCCGTCGCGGCCGGCCGGTGCGTCACGGGCGACGCTTGACTGCCGCCGGTGCGCGTGGGCGTGGCCGTGGGCGTGGCGTGGCAGTCGCCGAGCACGTCCGCCTGGAAGACGGTCCTGTCACCCACCCGGGCCGTCAGATCGCCGCGTACGCACCGTCCGTCGCGCTCGTCGGTCACCTTGCCGTCGACGCGGATCTCCTGCCCGTCCCCGGTCTCGCCCTCGCACGTGACCGAGACGATCCGGCGGCCGGTCGTCGCCGTCGCGGCGGGACGCGTGCCGTCGGTGGCCCTGGCGCCCTCACCGGCCTTCGCCGTACAGCTCATCCACCGTACGGCCACGCCTTGGTGCTCCAGGGCGCGTGTGCCGGTCCGGTCGGTGGTCATGGCGACAGCCACCGGACTCGGCCCGCCGGTCCCCGGCTCGCAGGCCGAGATCCCCACAACTGCCGCCGCTCCGAGGCCGATCGCCGCCGCGGTTCGCCCGAGTGCCCCCATGCACGGCAGCCTCCCACCGGCGGCCGGGGCGCGGAAGACGACTTGCGGCCACGCTTGCCGCGCCTGCCCATGCGGCGACGGTGCGGGAAGGTCAGCCGCCGAGCAGCAGCCACTCCTGGAGTTCCACCAGGTTGCCCTCGGGGTCCTTCAGGTGCGCCACCCGCATCCGCTCCGTCATCGGCGCCGGCCCGTGCACCAGTACCGCTCCCCGCCCGGCGATCTCCTCGCAGTACCGGTCGAGGTCGTCAACCCGCAGCACGACCAGGGAGCGGTGGCCGTCCGGTTCTCCGGCGAGTTCGCCGAGCACCTCGGCCATCACGGCGCGGTCCTGGAGCGCGACACCCGCCGAGTCGACGGCCGGCGAGAACTTCTCGTACGGCCCCTGCTCGAAGCCCGACTGGGGCTTCAGGCCCAGCACGTCCCCGTAGAACCGGTAGCAGGCGGGGAAATCCGAGACGAGCAGACGAACCTGGGCGAGTTCCATGGAGGTGCCTTTCTGGTCACATCCGGCGGGTCAGGACCAGCGGCCCGTACGCCCCAGCAGCAGTGCCGCCGCCGCCGTCCCGGCGGTCGACGTACGCAGCACACTGTTCCCCAGCCGGTACGGCTTCGCACCAGCCTGCGCGAACACCGCCAGCTCCTCCGGCGACACGCCCCCCTCCGGCCCCACGACCAGCACAATGGAGCCGGTGTCGGGCAGCCCCGCCGTGGCGAGCGCGGCGCTGCCCACCGACGCGTCCTCGTGGAGGACGGCGGCGAAGTCGGCCGTGGCCAGCAGTGCGGCCACCTGCTTCGTCGTCAGGGCGTCCGTGACCTCGGGGAAGCGGAGCCTGCGCGACTGCTTGCCCGCCTCGCGGGCCGTCGCCCGCCACTTGGCGAGGGACTTCGCGCCCCGGTCGCCGCGCCACTGCGTGATGCAGCGGGACGCCTGCCACGGCACGATCGCGTCGACCCCGGTCTCCGTCATCGTCTCGACGGCCACCTCGCCCCGGTCGCCCTTGGGAAGCGCCTGTACGACGGTGATGCGCGGCACCGGTTCCGGCTCCGCCGTCACGTCGCCCACCTCGACGACGAGCCGGTCCTTGCCCTCGGCCGCCAGTACGACGGCCGCCGCGCCGGTCCCGAGCCCGTCGGTCAGTACGACGTTCTCCCCCGCGTGCAGCCGCCGTACCGAGACGGCGTGCCGCCCCTCGGGCCCTTCGAGTACGAACCGTCCCTTCGGCGGCACGGCGTCGACGACGAAGACCGGCGCCGTCACACCGCACCGCCCGCGCCGCGCAGGTCCAGTGCCGCCCGCGCCGCGTCGGTCTCGGCCGCCAGGACCTCGACCAGCTGACCGGCCGGCATCTCGCGCGCCATCCGGTGGCCCTGCCCGGCCCACAGCGCCATGCCCTGGGCGTCGCCCGCCTTGGCGGCGGCCTTGCGCAGCCCGGAGGTGATGTGGTGCACCTGGGGGTAGGCGGCGGGGGCGTACGGGCCGTGCTCGCGCATGAAGCGGTTGACGAGACCGCGCGCGGGGCGTCCCGAGAACGCCCGGGTGAGTTCCGTGCGGACGAACAGCGGGTTGGTCATGGCCTGCTTGTGCAGGACGTTGGCGCCGGACTCGGGGCACACCAGGAACGCCGTGCCGAGCTGCGCCGCGTCCGCGCCCAGCGCGAGGACCGCGGCGATCTGCGACCCGCGCATCACGCCCCCCGCCGCGATGATCGGGAGCTGCACGGTCTCGCGTACCTGCGCGACGAGGGACAGCAGCCCGATGCCACTGCCGTCGTTCTTGGGATCGTCGCGGTGCGTTCCCTGGTGGCCGCCTGCCTCGATGCCCTGGACGCAGACGGCGTCGGCGCCGGTCCACTGGGCGATCTGGGCCTCTTCCGGCGTGGTGACGGTCACGACGGTGAAGGTGCCGGCCTTCGCGAAGGCGTCGAGTACGGGCCGGGTGGGGCAGCCGAAGGTGAAGGAGACGACGGGGACGGGGTCGTCGATGAGGATGGCCAGCTTGGCTTCGTAGCCGTCGTCGGAGCAGTTGTCGGATTCGCCGAGGGGGGTGTCGTACCAGTCGGCCTCGCCGGCCAGCTGGTGACGGTAGACCTCCACGGAGGCGGGGTCGGCGTGGCTCGGCTGCGGCATGAAGAGATTGACGCCGAACGGCCGAGAGGTCAGACCCCGCAGCTGCTTGATCTCCTCGTACATACCGTCCGCGGTCTTGTACCCGGCGGCAAGGAACCCGAGGGCGCCGGCCTCGCAGACGGCGGCGACGAGTTGAGGACTGGAGGCGCCGCCCGCCATGGGGGCCTGCACGATCGGATAACGGCAAAGATCGGTCAGTGCGGAGGACATGAACGCATAGTTTCATGCCCTCCGCACTGCACCGAATCGAGGCTTCCGCCGTCCCGGAGGCGTGCGCCCGGCGCCTGTCGCAGGCGTTTGTGCGGCGATCGCGATACGCCGGTGAAGGCGTCCGTCCAGTGAGCGCCTACCGCCCGTTGAAGGCGTCCTTCAGGCGCGAGAACAGCCCCTGCTGACCGGGCTGGAACTGCCCCGTCGGGCGCTCCTCACCGCGCAGCTTCGCGAGCTGGCGCATCAGGTCCTCCTGCTGCGGGTCCAGCTTCGACGGGGTCAGTACCTCCACGTGCACGATGAGGTCGCCGCGCCCGCCGCCGCGCAGGTGCGTGACGCCGCGCCCGTGCAGCGGGATCGACTGGCCGGACTGCGTGCCGGGCCGTACGTCGATCTCCTCCACCCCGTCGAGCGTCTCCAGCGGGCACTTGGTGCCCAGCGCCGCCGCCGTCATCGGGATGGTGACCGTGCAGTGCAGGTCGTCGCCGCGCCGCTGGAACACCGCGTGCGGGAGCTCGTGGATCTCGACGTACAGGTCACCGGCGGGGCCGCCGCCGGGGCCGACCTCGCCCTCGCCCGCGAGCTGGATCCGCGTGCCGTTGTCGACACCGGCCGGGATCTTGACCGTGAGCGTCCGGCGCGAGCGCACGCGCCCGTCTCCGGCGCACTCCGGGCACGGGGTCGGTACGACCGTGCCGAAGCCCTGGCACTGCGGGCAGGGGCGCGAGGTCATGACCTGGCCCAGGAAGGACCGGGTGACCTGCGAGACCTCACCGCGGCCGCGGCACATGTCGCAGGTCTGGGCGGAGGTGCCGGGTGCGGCGCCCTCGCCCGAGCACGTCGTGCACACGACGGCCGTGTCGACCTGGATGTCCTTCGTCGTACCGAAGGCCGCCTCGTTGAGGTCGATCTCCAGCCGGATCATCGCGTCCTGGCCGCGCCGCGTGCGCGACCTCGGGCCGCGCTGCGACGCCGTACCGAAGAACGCGTCCATGATGTCCGAGAAGTTCCCGAAGCCGCCCTGGCCGAAGCCGCCGGCTCCGCCGCCCGCCTGCGAGAGGGGGTCGCCGCCGAGGTCGTAGACCTGCTTCTTCTGCGGGTCCGACAACACCTCGTAGGCGGCGTTGATCTCCTTGAAGCGCTCTTGCGTCTTGGGATCGGGATTCACGTCCGGGTGGAGCTCGCGCGCCAGCCGCCGGAATGCCTTCTTGATCTCATCCTGGGAAGCGTCGCGGCGTACGCCGAGTACGGCGTAGTAGTCGGTGGCCACTTACGACTCCGCCAGGATCTGTCCGACGTAACGTGCCACTGCGCGTACCGCTCCCATCGTTCCGGGGTAGTCCATGCGGGTCGGTCCGACCACGCCGAGTTTCGCGACTGCTTCGTCGCCCGAACCGTAGCCGACTGCGACGACGGACGTGGAGCTGAGCCCTTCATGGGCGTTCTCGTGCCCGATTCGTACGGTCATGCCCGAGTCGGTTGCCTCACCCAGCAGCTTGAGGAGCACGACCTGCTCCTCCAGTGCCTCCAGCACCGGCCGGATCGTGAGGGGGAAATCATGCCCGAAGCGCGTCAGATTGGCGGTGCCGCCGATCATCAGCCGCTCCTCGGTCTCCTCGACCAGAGTCTCCAGGAGGGTGGACAGAACCGTCGAAACGGTTCCCCGGTCCTCCTTGTCGAAGGATTCGGGAAGGTCCTGCACCAGCTGCGGTACGTCCGCGAAGCGGCGCCCCACGACCCGGCTGTTCAGCCGGGCGCGCAAATCCGCCAGGGACGTCTCGCCGAAGGGCGCCGGACAGTCGATCATGCGCTGCTCGACCCGTCCGGTGTCCGTGATGAGCACGAGCATCAGGCGGGCGGGAGCCAGCGAGAGAAGTTCCACATGCCGGACCGTCGACCGGGTCAGCGAGGGGTACTGCACGACGGCGACCTGCCGGGTCAGCTGCGCGAGCAGCCGCACCGTACGCGCCACGACGTCGTCGAGGTCGACCGCACCGTCCATGAAGTTCTGGATGGCGCGGCGCTCGGGCGACGACAGGGGCTTGACGCCCGCGAGCTTGTCGACGAACAGGCGGTAGCCCTTGTCCGTCGGGATGCGCCCGGCGCTCGTGTGGGGCTGGGCGATGAAACCCTCGTCCTCCAGGGCGGCCATGTCGTTGCGGACGGTGGCCGGCGAGACGCCGAGCTTGTGCCGCTCGGTGAGCGCCTTGGAGCCGACGGGCTCCTCGGTGCCGACATAGTCCTGGACGATGGCGCGCAGCACCTCGAGTCTGCGTTCGCTGAGCATCGCGCACCACCTCCAGCTGGTCGTTCGTCCGGTGTCTCCGGCGTCTGCCTGGCACTCACCGCGGGGGAGTGCCAACAGTCCCCGCCCAGTGTACGGCGGGCGGGTACGCGCCTAGCAAGGGCGGCCGGTCACGTTACCGCGCCAGTCGCGGCGCGACGGCCCTGTTCAGCGGGCGGGACTCCCGGGGATGGGTCTAGCGTCGCGGTATGGACGTCAGTTGGGAAGAGGCAGGCTGGGAGCGGCTCGCACCGGGGGTGGGGCGGCGGCGTATGCCCGTCTGGGACGCGACGGTGGGCCTGGTGGTCGGGGACGGCGGCCGGGCGCTGCTCATCGACACGGGGGCGACGCTGCGCGAGGGAGCGGAGCTGCGCGCGCAGGCGCAGCGGCTTCTGGGCCCCGGCAGAAGAGTGACGCATATCGCCCTCACCCATCCCCATTTCGATCACGTGCTGGGTGCGGCGGCGTTCTCCGGAACCGAGGTGTTCGGAGCGGTCGGCATCGACGACGTGCTGCGGCGGGACCGGGAGGCGCTGCGGGACGACGCGGTGCGGCACGGAGTGGAGCGGGGGACGGCGGCCGAGGCGGTGGACGTGCTGGTGGCGCCGCACCACACGGTGTGCGGCGAGTGGACGCTGGACCTGGGAGGCCGCCAGGTGCTGCTGGCGAACGTCGGCCCCGGACACAGCGGGCACGACCTGGCGGTGCTGGTGCCGGGCAGCCCCGAGGTCGTCTTCTGCGGAGATCTGGTGGAGGAGTCGGGGACCCCGCAGGCCGGCCCGGACGCCCTCCCGTCCCGCTGGCCGGCGGCCCTGGACCGGCTGCTGGCGCTGGGCGGCGAGAACGCGGTGTACGTGCCGGGGCACGGGGCGGTGGTGGACGCGGCGTATGTCCGGGCGCAGCGGGACGCGTTGGCGGAGCGGTTCCCCGTTTCGTGACCCCGGGGGCGGGCTATCGTCGGCGGAATGCGCAGCCGACAGTACGGGCCGGACCTCACCCCGCCCTGGAAGAAGACCGCCCCCGCTCCCGAGGTCCCCGCCGAGGCCGATCTGGTCGTGGAGGAGGTCACCACCGGTTTCTGCGGTGCGGTGATCCGGTGCGAGAAGACGGCGCAGGGGCCGGTGGTGACCCTGGAGGACCGCTTCGGGAAGCACCGGGTGTTCCCGATGGAGCCGCGCGGCTTCCTCCTGGAGGGCCGCGTCGTCACGCTGGTACGCCCGTCCTCCCCCGCGGCGGCGCGGTCGGCCCCCGCCCGTACGGCGTCGGGGTCGGTGGCCGTTCCGGGCGCGCGGGCCCGGGTCGCGCGGGCGGGCCGGATCTATGTGGAGGGGCGCCACGACGCGGAGCTGGTGGAGCGGGTGTGGGGCGACGATCTGCGTATCGAGGGCGTGGTCGTCGAGTACCTGGAGGGCATCGACGACCTCCCCGCGATCGTCGCGGACTTCGCCCCCGCTCCGGACGCCCGGCTGGGCGTCCTGGTCGATCACCTGGTCCCGGGCTCGAAGGAGTCCCGCATCGCGGAGCAGGTCTCGGACCCGTGCGTGCTGGTGGTCGGCCACCCGTACATCGACGTGTGGGAGGCGGTGAAGCCGTCCGCCGTGGGCATCCGGGCCTGGCCGAAGGTGCCGCGGGGCCAGGACTGGAAGACGGGCGTGTGCCGGGGGCTGGGGTGGCCGGAGAACACCGGCGCGGCGTGGCAGCGGATCCTGGCGTCGGTCCACTCGTACCGGGACCTGGAGCCGGCGCTGCTGGGGCGGGTGGAGGAGCTGATCGACTTCGTCACGGACGTCGGTGACGCCTGACGGAGGGGGCGGTGCGGTGCAGGTTGCCCGCGGCGCTGTTCCCCCGCCCGCGCACTCGCATCCCCCACCGGCGCCACGGGACGCCGGGACCCCGGGACGCCGGGACCCCGGGACCCCGGGACCCCGGGGTCAGTCCACCAGGTCCCGTACCACCGCGTCGGCCAGCAGCCGGCCCCGCAGCGTCAGGACCGCCCGCCCCGCGTCGAACGGCTCACGAGCCAGCAGCCCCTCCCGCAGCGCCCGCTCGGCCGCCGCCAGCCCGGCCGGGGCCAGCAGTGACAGCGGGCAGCCGTCCGCCAGCCTCAGCTCCAGCAGGATGCGCTCCACCCGCCGGTCCTCGGCGGGAAGCACCTCGCGCCCGGCGCCGGGCGAGCGACCGTCCCCCAGTGCCTGCGCGTACGCACCCGGGTGCTTGACGTTCCACCACCGCACGCCGCCCACGTGGCTGTGGGCCCCCGGCCCCGCGCCCCACCAGTCCGCCCCGCGCCAGTACAGCTCGTTGTGCAGGCACCGGGCCGCCTCGGAGGTGGCCCAGTTGGACACCTCGTACCACTCGAAACCCGCCGCCGACAGCGCGGACTCCGTCATCAGGTACCGGTCCGCGTGCACGTCGTCGTCCGTCATCGGCACCTCGCCGCGCCGGATCCGCCGCGCCAGCTGCGTGCCCTCCTCCACGATCAGCGCGTACGCGCTCACGTGGTCGGGACCGGCCCCGACCGCCGCGTCCAGTGACGCCTGCCAGTCCGCGTCGGACTCCCCCGGCGTGCCGTAGATCAGGTCGAGGTTCACGTGCTCGAAGCCCGCCGCCCGCGCCTCCGCGACGCACGCCTCGGGCCGCCCGGGGGTGTGCGTGCGGTCCAGGATCTTCAGTACGTGCTGCTTGGCGCTCTGCATCCCGAACGAGACCCGGTTGAAGCCACCGGCCCGCAGCTCCTCCAGGTACGCCGGGTTCACCGACTCCGGATTCGCCTCGGTGGTGATCTCCGCGTCGTCCGCGATCCCGAACTCGTCCCGGATCGCTCCCAGCATCCGTACGAGATCACCCGCCGCCAGCAGCGTCGGCGTTCCCCCGCCGACGAAGACGGTCCGTACCTCGCGCGGGTCGTCGCCGAGCACCTTCCTCGCCAGGCGCACCTCCTCCACCAGCGTGTCCGCGTAGTTGTCGCGGGAGGCCAGCGCACCGCCCGAGCCGCGCAGCTCGGTCGCCGTGTAGGTGTTGAAGTCGCAGTAGCCGCAGCGCGTGGCGCAGTACGGAACGTGCAGGTAGAAGCCGAGTGGCCGCTCCGCCGCGCCGACCAGGGCGTGCGCGGGCAGTGCCCCGTCTTCGGGCATGGGCTCACCGTCGGGCAGTACAGAAGGCATGCCCCCATTGTCACAGCTCCGGTCACATTGCCTGGAGGACGAGCAGCGCCAGGTCGTCGTCGGGCGGCGTCGGGGAGAAATCGCGCACCTCGCGCATGATCCTTTCTGCGACCCCCTGCGCGCTCAGCCCCACGCACCGCCCGAGCGCCGCGGCCAGCCCGTCGGCGTCGTCGAACATGCGGCGGCCGGAGCGCCGCTCGGTGACGCCGTCCGTGACGCACAGCAGGGTGTCGCCCGCCCCCAGCACGAAGGTCTCGCTCTCGTACGTCACGTCGTCGACGACGCCGAGCAGCATCTGCGAGGCGGCGGCCGGCCGCACGCTCCCGTCGGGGCGGAGCACGAGCGGCAGCGGATGGCCCGCGCAGGCGAGGGTGCAGCGCACGCCGCCTCCGTCCTCGGGCCCGAGGGGCACCAGTTCGCCGTACAGGAGCGAGAGGAAGCGGGGCTGCGGCGCCACGTCCCACAGGGTGACCGGCCCCGCGGGCACCGCCGGAGGCCCCGCGGGCACCACGAGAGGCCCGGCGGGCACCGTGAGCGGGCCGACGCCCGCCGCCACTGAGCCGACGGCCCCCGCGACGGAGCCCGTCACTCCCGCCGGCCCGGCCACCGCCCCTGCCGAGACCGCCGCCATCCGCGCAGTCGCCTCCGCCGCCTCCACCGCGTCGTCGAGCAATAGCCCGTTGAGCCGCCCCAGCACCTCACCGACCGCCCGGCCCTCGCGGGCGAGCAGCCGCAGCCACGGTCTGACCAGGCCGGTGACGACGGCCGCCTCCGGACCGTTGCCCTGGACGTCGCCGAGCGAGAAGGACCATCTGCCCCTCGCCCCGGGGAAGACGTCGTAGAAGTCGCCGCCGGCGACGCCCTGCCCGCGCGGCTCGTAGACGAGGGCCTTCGCGACGCCCGGGATGTCCGCCATCTGGCCCGGCAGCAGGGCCTTTTGCAGGACGTGGCTGATGGTGGCCTGCCGGGTGTACTGGCGGGCGGCGGCGACCGCCAGCGCGACCCGGCGTACGAAGTCCTCGATCAGGCCGGTCACCTCGTCGGGCATCCGTGTCAGCCCCGCCCGCCCCAGCATCAGCGTCCCGAGCCCGCGCCCGCCCGCCATCAGCCGGTAGGCGACCGCCGCGCCGTCCCCGCCGTGGGGTTCGTCACCGCCGGGCCACGGCACCGGCACGGGTCCGCCGCGCGCCGAGTCCGGCAGCGCGGGCGGACCCTTCTCCACGCGCCCGCGCAGGTCCTCGATGCTGCTTTCGCGCTGGTGCCAGACGCGGGCGAGGCGCGGCGCCGCGCCCTCCTCCTCCAGCCACACCGCGCACCAGTCCGCGAGCCTCGGCACCAGGAGCTGCGCGGCGAGCGCCGCGATCATGTCCTCGTCGAACTGGCCGGTCAGCAGGTCGGACGCCTCCGCGAGGAAGGACAGCGCTCCCCGGTTGATCCAGTCGCTGTCGTACTCGCGCGCGGGCCGGCGCGGTGCGGGCGCCAGGATCTCGGCCGCGCGCAGCCCGCGCTGCATCGCCTGCCCGGCGCTGTCGTCCGGTCCGGCGGCCGAGGCCGCCGGTACGCCGTCGACGGCGATCCGGGCCCAGACGGTCTTGAGGCCGGTGCGGTAGGTGACGCCCCAGCACGCGGAGAGGGCCGCGACCACGTGCAGGCCGCGCCCGAATTCGTGGCCGCCCGCCGCGTCCGGTCCGGCGGCCGGTTCGTCGCGCACGGCGCGGGCGGGGTGGTGGTCGGAGACCTCGACGACCAGAGCGGCCGGGTCGTCCTCCGCCGCCTCCTCCAGGTGGCACACCAGCTCGACGTTGGTGCCCGCGTGGACGACGGCGTTGGTCACCAGCTCGTTGACGAGGATCACCGCGTCGTCCGCGAGGCGGTCGGTGAAACCCTGGGCTGCCGGCAGGCCGAGCCCGGTCCATTCGGCGAGCGCCGCCCGGACGAAGCGCCGCGCGGCAGCCGGCGCGAGGGGGTTCCCCGGCAGGCTGGTCCAGGCGGCCGACTGTGGGTCCGGCAGCCCGTCCGGCAGATGCGTCGAGCGGAAGGTTGTCTTCCGCTGCCTCGGAATGGACCCCACTGTGCGGCTCCCGGTCGGTTCTCTGCTTACGCCGCTGGCGACATGGAACAGAGTGACAGAAGGACGCCGCGCATAAGCACCGAGTCACCGAAGTGGCCGTAATGAGTCCCGCGAGCGGGGCGCGGGGGCGCTACCGGAAAGCCACAGAAACCCCGCCCGAACGCCGCCCGAACGCCACCGGAACGCCGCGCGGGCGGAGCCTTGTCCGGCCCCGCCCGCGCTACCGCTGCCGCTACCCGCGTGCCTACCCCTCGCGCGATCCCGCGTACATGTCCTCGATCAGGTTCTTGTACTCGCGCTCCACGACCGGCCGCTTGAGCTTGAGGCTCGGCGTCAGCTCACCGTGCTCGATGTCGAGGTCGCGCGGCAGCAGCCGGAACTTCTTGATCGTCTGCCAGCGCTGCAAGCCCTCGTTGAGCCGCTGCACATAGCCCTCGATGAGCTCTTGCGTCTTCTTGTCCGCGACGACCTCGGCGTACGACTTGCCCTCCAGGCCGTTGTCCTTGGCCCAGCCCAGGATGGTCGGCTCGTCGAGCGCGATCAGCGCGGTGCAGAAGTTACGGTCCGCGCCGTGCACCAGGATGTTGGAGACGAACGGGCACACCGCCTTGAACTGGCCCTCCACCTCGGCGGGCGCGATGTACTTGCCGCCCGACGTCTTGATGAGGTCCTTCTTGCGGTCCGTGATGCGCAGGTACCCGTCGGCCGACAGTTCGCCGATGTCCCCGGTGTGGAACCAGCCGTCCGCCTCCAGCACTTCCGCGGTCTTCTCCGGCAGCCCGTGGTAGCCCTGCATGATGCCGGGGCCCCGCAGCAGGATCTCGCCGTCGTCCGCGATGCGCACCTCGGTGCCGGGGAGCGGCTTGCCGACGGTGCCGGTGCGGTACGCCTCACCCGGGTTCACGAAGGAGGCCGCGCTGGACTCGGTCAGCCCGTACCCCTCCAGGATGTGGATGCCGGCACCGGAGAAGAAGAAGCCGATGTCGGGCGCGAGCGCTGCCGAGCCGGAGACGCAGGCACGCAGCCGGCCGCCGAACGCCTCGCGGATCTTCGCGTACACGAGCTTGTCGGCGACCTTGTGCTTGGCGGTCAGCCCGAAGGGCGCGGAGGCGGTGCCGGTGCGGCGGAAGTTGTCCTGCGCGACCTTGGCGTACTCGCGGGCCACCTCGGCCGCCCACTGGAAGATCTTGTACTTCGCGCCGCCACCGGCCCGCGCCTTGGCCGCGACGCCGTTGTAGACCTTCTCGAAGATGCGGGGCACGGCGGCCATGTACGTCGGCTGGACCACCGGCAGGTTCTCGATGATCTTGTCGACCCGGCCGTCCACCGCGGTGACGTGCCCGGCCTCGATCTGCCCGGAGGTCAGCACCTTGCCGAAGACGTGCGCGAGCGGCAGCCAGAGGTACTGCACGTCCGTGGAGCTGATGAGACCGGTCGCCACCGTGGCCTTCGCCATGTACGACCAGCAGTCGTGCGGCAGCCGTACGCCCTTGGGGCGGCCCGTGGTGCCGGACGTGTAGATCAGCGTCGCGAGCTGGTCGGAGGTGATGGCCTCCACCCGCTCGGTGACGGCCTGCGGGTGCTTGGCCAGGTACGCCGTCCCGCGTGCCTCCAGGTCGGCCAGCGTGAGCACCCAGCCCTCTGGGTCGTCCTCGGCTGGCTCGACGCCCGTGGCGTCGATGACGACGACGTGCGCCAGGTTCGGCAGGTCGGCGCGTCGCTCACGCGCCTTGGCGAGCTGCGAGGCGTCCTCGGCGATGAGCACGCGGCTCTCGGAGTCGGCCAGGATGTACGACGACTCCTCCGCGTTGGTCGAGGGGTAGACCGTCGTCGTGGCGGCGCCGGCGCACATCACGCCCAGGTCGGCGAGGATCCACTCGACCCGGGTGTTGGACGCGAGCGCCACCCGCTCCTCGGGCTGTACGCCGAGGTCGATCAGGCCGGCGGCGATGGCATACACCCGCTCGGCGGCCTGCCCCCAGCTCAGTGACTTCCAGGCGTCCGCTCCCTGCCCGGACGCGGCCGGCACGGGGTACCGGTAAGCCTCGGCATCGGGCGTGGCAGCCACGCGCTCAATGAAGAGGGTCGCCACCGACGGCGGCCGGTTCTCGATCAAGGTCTGTGTGTCGCTCACGACGTCCTCCGGGCCTGCGGCATGCTGCACGACTGGCTGGTATTTAACTGGCGAGTAACCTTCGAGTGGTGATCAGAGTAAAGCGCGAGGGGCCGGGGCGTAAGGGGCTGCGGCGCGCGGCTTCATAACGGAACGGAACCGCTCCTCGCCGGTCTCCCCCTCACACAGGAAAGCGCCCGTCCGTGAGTACGGAGGGCGCTTTCGTGTGCGGTCGCGTGTCGCGGCTACTTCTTCTTGCCGCCGGAGTCGTCGCTGGACAGCACCGCGATGAAGGCCTCCTGGGGGACCTCCACGCTGCCGACCATCTTCATCCGCTTCTTGCCTTCCTTCTGCTTCTCCAGCAGCTTCCGCTTACGGGAGATGTCACCGCCGTAACACTTGGCGAGGACGTCCTTGCGGATGGCGCGGATGGTCTCGCGCGCGATGACGCGCGAGCCGATGGCGGCCTGGATGGGGATCTCGAACGCCTGGCGCGGAATGAGCTCCCGCAGCTTGGCGACGAGCCGCACGCCGTACGCGTACGCCGCGTCCTTGTGCGTGACGGCGGAGAAGGCGTCGACCCGGTCGCCGTGCAGCAGGATGTCGACCTTGACGAGCGACGCCGCCTGCTCGCCGGTGGGCTCGTAGTCCAGGGAGGCGTAACCGCGCGTCTTGGACTTCAGCTGGTCGAAGAAGTCGAAGACGATCTCCGCGAGCGGCAGGGTGTAGCGGATCTCGACGCGGTCCTCGGAGAGGTAGTCCATGCCGAGCAGCGTGCCGCGGCGGGTCTGGCACAGCTCCATGATCGCGCCGATGAACTCGCTGGGGGCGAGGATCGTGGCCCGTACGACCGGCTCGTACACGTCCGAGATCTTGCCCTCGGGGAACTCGCTCGGGTTGGTGACCGTGTGCTCGCTGCGGTCCTCCATCACGACGCGGTAGACCACGTTGGGCGCGGTCGCGATCAGGTCGAGCCCGAACTCGCGCTCCAGGCGCTCGCGGATCACGTCGAGGTGCAGGAGGCCGAGGAAGCCGACGCGGAAGCCGAAGCCGAGCGCCGCGGAGGTCTCCGGCTCGTACACCAGCGCGGCGTCGTTGAGCTGGAGCTTGTCGAGCGCCTCGCGCAGGTCGGGGTACTCCGAGCCGTCCAGCGGATACAGACCCGAGAAGACCATCGGCTTCGGGTCCTTGTAACCGCCGAGGGCCTCGGTCGCGCCCTTGTGCAGGGAGGTGATCGTGTCACCGACCTTGGACTGACGGACGTCCTTCACGCCGGTGATGATGTAGCCGACCTCGCCGACGCCGATGCCGTCGGACGGCGTCATCTCGGGAGACGAGACGCCGATCTCCAGCAGCTCGTGGGTCGCGTTGGTGGACATCATCCGGATGCGCTCGCGCTTGTTGAGCCCGCCGTCGATGACACGCACATAGGTGACGACACCGCGGTACGAGTCGTACACCGAGTCGAAGATCATCGCGCGGGCGGGCGCGTCCGCGTCGCCGACCGGGGCCGGGATGTCGCGGACGACGCGGTCGAGCAGCGCGTCCACGCCGAGGCCGGTCTTCGCCGAGACCTTGAGTACGTCCTCGGGCTGGCAGCCGATGAGGTTCGCCAGCTCCTCGGAGAACTTCTCCGGCTGGGCGGCCGGCAGGTCGATCTTGTTGAGGACGGGAACGATCGTGAGGTTGTTCTCCATCGCCAGGTACAGGTTGGCGAGGGTCTGCGCCTCGATGCCCTGGGCGGCGTCCACGAGGAGCACCGTGCCCTCGCACGCCGCGAGCGACCGCGAGACCTCGTACGTGAAGTCCACGTGTCCGGGGGTGTCGATCATGTTCAGGATGTGGGTCGTGCCCACGTCCGGGCCCTCGTTGGGCGCCCAGGGCAGCCGGACCGCCTGGGACTTGATCGTGATGCCGCGCTCGCGCTCGATGTCCATCCGGTCGAGATACTGAGCACGCATCTGCCGCTGATCGACGACACCGGTCAGCTGGAGCATCCGGTCGGCGAGCGTGGACTTGCCGTGGTCGATGTGCGCGATGATGCAGAAGTTGCGGATCAGCGCCGGGTCGGTACGGCTCGGCTCGGGCACGTTGGTAGGAGTCGCGGGCACGCAGGGTCTCGTCTCGGGGCGATGTTGGATCGATACGTAGCTTCCATGGTCCCACGGACGGCGGGCGGGCCTCGGTTTGGGCCGTCCGGCGGGCCGCTGGTACGCTGAGCAGCTGTGTCTCACAACCCTCGGAGTAGCTCTCCGGCCGGCGGGACACTCATCGAAGATCCAACGAACCTGTAGAGGCTCTTTCGTGGCGAACATCAAGTCCCAGATCAAGCGGAACAAGACGAACGAGAAGGCGCGCCTGCGCAACAAGGCCGTCAAGTCCTCGCTCAAGACGTCGATCCGCAAGGCCCGCGAGGCTGTCACCGCTGGTGACCTCGAGAAGGCCACCGTGGCCGTCCGCGAGGCTTCCCGCAAGCTCGACAAGGCAGTCTCCAAGGGAGTCATCCACAAGAACGCCGCCGCCAACAAGAAGTCGGCGCTGGCGCACAAGGTTGCCTCCCTCCAGGGCTGAGCATTCGCTTGCACGACCCGCACGATCGCCGGTAGGGACTCAGCGGGCCCTCTCTTCCGCTCCTGATCCGGCACCTCGCGCCGCACGCGGCCTGCGTTCGCCACGCGGGTGCGGCGCATCAAAGCTTTGACAGGCTTCAGGGCTTCACACGAAGGCCCCGGCCACCGTCCTCCCCAGGACGGCGGCCGGGGCCTTCGTGCTTCTTCGCCCCGGTGGCGGGCGGACTCCGATGTGGGTGGCGGACGGGCTTCCCCTTTACCGATGGCGGGCGGTCCTCAGATGTGGGGTGGCGGACGGTCTTCCGCTTCTACCGGTGGCGGGCGGCCTTCGCTTCTACCGGTGGCGGGCGGCCTTCGCTTCTACCGGTGGCGGGCGGCGCGGGCGACCGTGACGACGGCCTTCTCCAGCGCGTACTCCGGGTCGTCTCCGCCGCCCTTTACGCCGGCGTCGGCCTCGGCGACGGCCCGCAGCGCGAGCGCCACCCCGTCCGGTGTCCAGCCGCGCATCTGCTGCCGCACGCGGTCGATCTTCCACGGCGGCATGCCCAGCTCGCGGGCGAGGTCGGCGGGACGGCCGCCGCGGGCGGAGGACAGCTTGCCGATGGCCCGTACGCCCTGGGCCAGCGCGCTGGTGATCAGCACGGGCGCCACGCCGGTGGACAGCGACCAGCGCAGGGCTTCCAGCGCCTCGGCCGCCCGGCCCTCCACCGCGCGGTCGGCGACGGTGAAGCTGGAAGCTTCGGCGCGGCCCGTGTAGTACCGCCCGACGACCGCCTCGTCGATGGTCCCCTCGACGTCCGCGCACAGCTGGGCGACGGCGCTGGCCAGTTCGCGCAGGTCACTGCCGATGGAGTCGACCAGGGCCTGGCCGGCCTCGGGCGTCGCGGAGCGGCCCAGGGCGCGGAATTCGGACCGTACGAACGACAGGCGCTCGGCGGGCTTGGTGGTCTTGGGGCAGGCGACCTCACGGGCCCCCGCTTTGCGCGCCGCGTCGAGCAGCCCCTTCCCCTTCACGCCACCCGCATGGAGCAGTACGAGCGTGATCTCCTCGGCGGGCGCTTCGAGGTACGCCTTGACGTCCTTGATCGTGTCGGCCGAGAGATCCTGCGCGTTGCGCACGACGACGACCTTGCGCTCGGCGAAGAGCGAAGGGCTCGTCAGCTCGGCGAGGGTGCCGGGCTGGAGCTGGTCGGGCATGAGGTCGCGTACGTCGGTGTCGGCGTCGGCGGCGCGCGCGGCCGCCACCACCTGCTGCACGGCGCGGTCCAGCAGCAGGTCCTCCTGCCCCACGGCGAGGGTGAGGGGGGCGAGCGGATCGTCGTTCGAATTCTTCCTGGTGGCCATCGTGGTCCAGCATCCCACGGCCCACTGACACTCCCGTTCGTGTTGGAGAATGGGCAGGTGAGCGATGTGAGACACGTACTCGTACTGCCGGACCGCGACGCCGCCCAGGAGGTGGCCGTCGAGGTCTGCGAGCGCTTCGGAGCCGTTGAGGAACCGCAGCTCGTGCGGGATTCCCTGGCCGGCGAGGACGACGCGGAAGACGCGCAGTGGCTGGTCGTGGTCGAGGACCCGGGCAGCCGGCTCGACGCCGACGAGCTGCACGCGCTGGCCGGCGAGTACGAGGGCTGGCTGGAGCGGCCCTGACCTTTGGTCCTAGGCCGATTGCCCGAGGCGCGCGCGGGTCCGGCGTCGATACCGTGCGGACATGACGATCATGGAACCGGCGCGCCCCCGCGAGCAGCGCAAGCAGGACGTGCTCGACCGCCTGACGAAGGACGACGACCTCTGGGCCGCCACGGCCTCGCCGGACGGCCGGCCGTGTTTGGTGCCGCTCTCGTTCCTCTGGGACCGCGGCACGCTCCTGATGTGCACCCGCAGGACGAACGCCACCGCCCGGAATCTGACCCCGGCCGGGGAAGTACGGGTCTCCCTCGGCCACACCAGGGACGTGGTGCTGATCGAGGGCACCGCCGAGCTCGTGGAGGGGGCGGAGCTGGCGACGGAGTCGGCCGACGCCTTCGCGGCGAAACTGGGCGGCTGGGACCCCCGTAACGGGACGGCCTGGGTGTACCTGCGCATCACCCCGCGCACCGTGAAGGCGTGGCGCGAGGAGAACGAACTGGCCGACCGTGAGCTGATGCGGGACGGCGCCTGGCTCGTTTAGCCCGACTCCGCACCTTCAGCCCGACTCCGCACCCTCCCCGCAAGCCCCCCACCTGCTCCCACCTGCTCCCACCTGCGGCGGCCCTTGTCGCACGCCCTCGCGCTCCACACCTCCCGCGGCCCTTGTCGCACGCCCTCGCCGCTTCTCGCCGCCGGGATCTACAGCGCGTCCCGTCCCGCCGGCACCGCGCGCATGTCCCGGCCCGCACCCGTCACGGCGATCGCCCCGTCCGTGTCCGTGCGCAGCACCGCGGCCCCGCCGGTGCTCAGTGCGGCGAGCGTACGGGGCGAGGGATGCCCGTACGGGTTGTCCCGGCCGCAGGACACCAGGGCCAGCCGGGGCCGCGCGCGGGCTAGCAGCGCGGGGTCCTGGTAGGCCGAGCCGTGGTGGGCGACCTTCAGGACGTCCACGGGTGGCAGTATCGGATGGGCCCTCAGCAGGGCCTGTTGCGCCGGGGGTTCGAGGTCCCCGAGGAGCAGCAGGGTGAGGGCGCCGGAGCGGACGAGCAGCGTGACGCTGGCGTCGTTCGGCTCTTCCGGGAGCGGGGTGGGGAAGGGCTGCGGCCACAGCGCCCGCCAGGACAGCGGACC
The DNA here is from genome assembly GCF_001746415.1 of Streptomyces agglomeratus. Classification (NCBI taxonomy): domain Bacteria; kingdom Bacillati; phylum Actinomycetota; class Actinomycetes; order Kitasatosporales; family Streptomycetaceae; genus Streptomyces; species Streptomyces agglomeratus. The sequence continues at coordinate 5,315,385 of NZ_MEHJ01000001.1, read as the reverse complement.
GATGCGGCGGTGATCCCCCGGGACCGTCTCCAGCAGTGGCACACGTGCGGCGGCCGCCGTCCTGCGGACGAACGCACTCTGTTCCGGGGGGTCCTGGAGCGACGTCGTCCGGATCTCGCCCACCGCCCGGCCGCGCAGCACGCCCGGCAGCCCCGCCACGTGGTCCGCGTGGAAGTGGGTGAGCAGGAGGAGCGGGACGCGGGTGACGCCGAGCGCCCGCAGGCAGCGGTCGACGCGCCGTGGGTCCGGCCCCGCGTCCACGACGACGGCGGTCCCCTCACCCGCCGCCAGTACGGAGGCGTCACCCTGGCCGATGTCTTCCCTGTCAAGTTCTGCGTGTTGAGCTTCGTCCCTCCTGAGCCCTGCTCGACGGACAGCTCCCTATCCCGGTGGTTCCGTTGGTCATCTGCGTCCCGGGACCGCCCTCAGTCAGTTGGTGTCCAGGGCCTCGGCAAAGTGGCGGGTCGTCTGGCTGTGCTCAAGTCACGCGGTGGCGGAGACGAGCGCGAGAACCTCGCCGTGCTGTGCCGGTCGTGCAACAGCCGCAAGCACAACCGGTGATCGCCTCAGATGCAACACGCGCTGACCGGCCGGCTGGGACGCAGACGCATACCGGGGGGGTAGGTAGAAGTTGCGGGTGATCATCTCCGGACCCTGCCCCCGCCCCAAAACTTCCTGTACGGTTCCGGCCGATTTTTTCGGGGCTTGCGTGATCGAACGACCCTCAGGACTTCTTCTTGGCCTTGAGCTGCAGCGTTCGAGTTTGACCGTACGGTGTCAGCTTCCAGTAGATGTTGCGGTCCGCAATTGGGCGCTTTCTGTCGCCCTTTTCGATGAGGCCAAGAGCCAGAAATTGGACCAATATGTTGTGGAAGTCCTCCGGCGGAATAGATAGAGAATATTCAGTTATCTCTTGATCTTCGAGGTTCAAGTCAGCCTCATCGAATGCATTTGCCAGCTCATTCGAGTAGATGCCTTCCCATAGATGGTCGGTAATCCAGTCGTTAATTGCATCATGCATTTGCTCTTGTTCGCACTCGCCCAGTAGGGACGGGCCCACCATCGAGAAGATTCCATCCCAGGTGAAGTCTCTCGCAGTCGCTAGACTTCCTCTCGCGACGACCCCTCCAGTTGCGTAGCGGAATCTAGCCTCAATATTAAGGCTCGTGGGATCGCTTCCGCTTTGCAGCTCTGAGGTGCCAGGCGGAGGGTTGTGAGCAGCGACCCCCAGTTGATTTTCCAGCTCAGAGATTCGCTTTCGCAAGGTTTCAATTTCTTGCAGCGACTCCACACTTGCGATCTTGTCGGCTCTAACCCATCCGATCGCGGGAAATAGTTTAATTTGACTAGGGAAGCTCACGGCCACCTGCCCGGCCAGATGGTCTGCACTTGTCCAATACTTGACATGCTTCCCTTGTTTAACCTTTTCGCGAAATTCTTTCAGCTTGTTCGCTATTCCGCTGTCTAGTTCTAGTTTCTTTCCTGGAAGTTTCTCGACGTCCCCATACAGGAAGGCCATGATTGGCTTTTTGATCGAGGCTGCATAATCATATTCTTTTTCCGTATAGCTCAAGTCGCAGTTGGGATCGATGGAGCCATACTTCCCGCCGATGACAAGGAGGTAGTAGTCGCAGTCATCAATAACCTGCTTGATGAGATTCCATGCGTCGGCGTCAACGGCCGGAAATATCTCCATGCCGGCAGGGATGGCATCCAAGTTGAGAAGGGTGGATATGATAGCTCGCCGCTCCTCCTTTAGATCCAAGTACGTAGAACTCACAAATACTTGATATCTTTTATCGGCGGCAACCATTGAACCTCCAGGATTTTTAATCCACCTTCCATGGTAGTCCAATTGGGCGATCGGGCAACCCGAGCTATTTCGCGAAAAAAGTGACGCCATCTCCAGGAGTTGAGGGGGAAATGCTAGGGACGCCGCCTAAATTGCCGGGAGAGCGCCAGCGCCGAAATGCTCGGGATCTCGGCACGGTGACCCCGCCGACGGGTGTGGTTGGGTTGGCAGTGCTCTGACTCGCGGATCGGGCTGGGTCAATGCATTTCGCAGCTGCCGATTCTCCGAGGTGAGCTGGTTGACGACGCGGACGAGATGTTCGACGTCGGTCCGTAGTTGACTCAATTCCTTGGCGTCTTCGTGACGAAGTTCCTTCAACTTGACGATCTGCTTTCGCAGGCGAACTTCGGAGTCCGGCATCTGGCCTCGTGCTTTGACCTGCGCATAGAAGTCATTCTTGAGGTCCAGGTGACGCTGGGGCAGCGCGTTGCGTGGGACGCCGGCTTCCTGAGCGAGTGCGACGATCGTCAAAGCTCCGTTGGAGTGCTGCGGGGTGCCTTTCAAGATGCGGTCCATGGCCGCGCGGATGCGGTCGCGTTCATCGTGTGCAGGGCTCATGCGGCGCCGTCCTGGAGAGTGATTCGGGTGCGGTGGTGAGCATCGGCGAGGTCGCGCAGGCGGTTGGCACTGCTGCGAAGGCGGTCACCGAGCGGGCCGGGGACGTGGGCCGCCTGCTTCTCGAGGAAGTCAGCCCGGTCCAGGATCTTGGTGATGTGCTGGTCGGTGCGGGCGATGTTTCCGCAGGTGGTGACGCAACGATCGAGGCTGGGGGTGTCCTTGACGCCGCGATGGCATAGGGCCTTGTCACGCTTGTAGACACACATCAGCAAGGTGTTGGGGTTGTCGTAGACAGCCAGCTGGGGGTTGGCGAGGATCTGGCGGGCCTGGCGGGCGTTGATGACCGTGCCCTCGTATTGGGCTGCGGTGGCTGCGGCTTTGATCGCTCGCCGGGCGGCCGGTCCGGAGATACCGATCCCGTCTTCGAGGTCGTCGTGCAGGTCAGCGACGGTGTCGATGGTTGCTCGGGCGGTCTCGACATCGAGGAGCTCGTGGATGCCATCGCGGCTGCGGGAGGCGTATCCGACGGATACGGAAGTTCGCAGATGGCCATACTGAATTGCCAGGGCAACGAGTCCACCGGGGCGGCGGGCGATGTGCCAGGCGAGGCTGCGACGGAATCGCTCGGTGCCGATCGCGCCGTGCGGGTCCGGCGGTATGACCTCGCTGATCAGACCGTGACTCGTCGCCTCCTCGTTGGCCCAGGAGACGAAGTCCTCCACCCGGTCCGCCATCGTCTGGACGGACAGTGCGCCGGTGCCAGCACGAGTGCCGCGCAGGTCGTGCGCATAGTGATCGAACAGCAGCTTCCCGTCCGGGACGATGCGCTCCAGGATGCGGATCGCGTTCACCACTGGGGCGATGGCCACCCAGGGAACGTCGCGGAGTTCGCCCTCGGATCGGTGGTTGCCGTCCTCGTCCCGGGCGGTCTTGTAAACAGTGCTCGTGATCAAGTGCCGTCCTGACAGCCCCTGCTCGTCGGGGTCGGGATCAGGGCAGCATCCACTGCGCAGGCCGACCGCCTCACCAGGGCGCATTCCAGTCAAGTAGGCGATGACGATGAAGCAGGCTGTGCCCAACTGTCGCATCAGGTAGGCGCCCTCGTTGTAATCGAGGGCCTCTCGCCAGGTAATGCCGGCCAGCATCCCGGTCACCGGGATGCTGAGGGGGCAGGGACCCGGTTTCTGCAGGGCCGCCTTCCGCCAGCCCAGGCGCTTAGAGGCGTTGTAGACCTGGTTCCGTGACGCGCCGGTCATCGCCGCGATGTAGGTGCCGGCGAGCGCTGTCTCGCCGTACCAATCCGAGGTCGGGATGGGCAGGCCACCGGCGATCAGCGGATCCATGAAGGACTTGAGCGAGGCCAGAGAAGCCGGGGTCGTCTGGTTGGCGTGGGCAGCCGCGTGGAGGCGGTTCCGCTCGGCCCAGGCGGCGAGGATGTCGTCGCTGAAGTCCTCGACCATGCGGATCGCCCAGATCAGCAACGGGCCCATGGTCTGTTCGGCAATTGCCTCGGTCTCGTTCTCACCGCCCGAAGTGGCCGGCGGCAGATAATCGTCCACTCCCTCGGCCTCCCAGGGCGGGCGACCGACCCCGCTGGGCCGCCCGCTGAGCTGGTCAAAGGCCCACAACCGAGTCAGGGACGACAGCATGATGTGCACTGACGAGCGGGCGGCCCCGCCGTCACGCAGACGATGGCCGTACTCACGCAGCACCTCCGTGGTGCAGTCACGGAGCTCGGTGATGCCGCGTTCGATGAGCCATTCGGCCAGGCGGGCCCAGATTCCGACGGTCTTGCAGGTCGCCCCCGGGCTCTGCCGAGATCGCCAGGACGGACCGCGTTCACGCAGGAACACCGACGTCAGCTCCCTATTGATCAACGTCCAGGCCAGCAGTCGCATTTCCTCCCGAAAGGCAGCAGGAAACGGGTCCCAGTGGATCGTGCTCTGGGTGACGCCCGGATTGCCGTTCATGGGAAGCAGCGGCCAGGACGGGGCCGCGAAGCAGGCGATCGGTCCTGTGTAGCCGTCAATGATCCGCTGAGCCGGGATGACAGGGGTGTCCGGTCCGGGGACGGCAGGAAGTTGAAGGGTTGCGGTCGCCGTCACTGGTCGAAGTCTCCGTTGAGCAGGTAGCTGATGATTTCGCGGTCGGCGTCGGTGACCTCGGCCAGGGCCTGGGCCCAGACGGCAGCTCCGAGGAGACGCTCACTCTTGAGGTGTTCCAGGCGGGCGTATGCATCGGCCCAGTCGGTCTGCCACTGGCCGGGGTCCATGACGGAGCGCAAGTTGTCCAGGGCATGGTGGAGATGCGCGAGCCGGCTGTGATGGACGGGGTGAACGCGGGCGTTCGGGCAGGCCAGACACATGAGGAACGAGGCCCCGCAGCCCCCGTCGGGGCTGGGGAACGGGCTGTTCTCGTAGTCATGGCAGTCGGCGGTGGCCGTTGGCTGGTCTGCCGGATCGGCCGTCTCGCGTAGCTCGGCGCCGAACACCACCTCGCGGGCCTTTGCCACGACCGCCTCAGCCGCCGCGGCGATGACTGGAACCGCAGCCGCCTGGGCCCGGGGGTCGGTCAGGACGTAGGTGCTGTCATGGGTGTCCTGGCTGTTCTGGCCAGGCTCCCGGCGATGCACCACGTTCACCGTCCGACGGCCCCTGCGAAACGGCGAGGACGCGAACTCCGCGTCCACGGCCCAGCTTTTCGCGGAGGATCCGGAGATCCCGAACCGGAACGGGCCGACGCCGGCTCCCTTCTTCCGGTCCGCCGGAGCATCGGCCGTAGGAGCCTTGCCCGTGCGCCAGATCATCAAGCGATCCGTGCCGGGGCTGAGGTCGTGGACGGCTGCCCGTGCGAACACGGTGGCCTCCAGGGCCTGCGTGATCAGTCGGCCCGGAGTGCCGGCCCCGTCATCGGTGAGGTTGCGGGTCTCGAAGTACCGTCCGGTGCCCCGCTTGTGCTTCTCAAGTTCGACCCGGTAGATCCGCTTGCCGTCCCGCCCGGCATCCGGCGTCGCCCGCGGCACCGCAAGACGGTTGATCACCGACAGATTCCACCCGTGCTCTGCCAGCAGCAACACTCCCAGCGCGACCGCTTCCATGCGGGTCAGGAACAGCCGCTGCCAGGTGTCCTCCGGCCTTTCTCCCCCCAGAACCCTGATGTAGCGGTAAATGATCCTGGTGGAGGCGTTTGCCCTCGTGTAGCAGGGGACCGTGCCGGTGCGGGCGAGACAGTCGAGCGCCTCGCCCAGCAGCCAGTCGTCGCTGCCTTGAGGGAAGGTTCCCGCGCGCCAGTCGGCCAGGTGCCGGGCGTTCTCCGTGATCCTCAGATGTGCGGTCCGGAACATTCGCCGGGCCGCGGAGGTGATCGCGTCGAACTCGCCGTCCTCGAAGGAGGTCTCCGTCACCTCCGGCGGGGGTATTCGCTTGGAGAGAGCTTCGCGTGCTCCCGCCGTCAGCCGGGGATCATCCAGCAACAGGTTTCTCACGGCGGTGAGTTCCTTGTAGCCAATCATCTGCGTGTTCCGACGGCTGAGTTGCCACTGCTTCCAAAGTCCCGCGGTCAATTCCTCGATGTCCGTCGGCGGGTCTTCGAGTGCGGACAAGTACTCGGTGAAAGTCTCCAGATGAACCCATACGTGTTTGCTGCTGTAGTGCGAGGTCCACCGGCTCGGAACGCAGCGGGCAGCGAACAACCGGGCCAGCGACCGCCGCATCGGGTCGGGGACCGGCAAGGTCCGGAAGTCATAGACCGCCACGTCTCCCTCCCCGTCGCGATGCTCGACGACCAGCCCGTCGGAGACGAGAACCGGCGGTTTGTGCTGGGTAGTTGTCGGCAGTGACGCTGAGCGTCCGCGCCGGCTCATGCCACCTCACCTGACGTGACCTGCATCTTCGCGTCGATGTCCTGGATGCCCTCGGCTTCGATCGCCAGACGCGCGAACACGTCGTCCATCTCGTGCTCTGACTGCGCTCCTTGCCCGATCACGGGGGCGGTGGCCAGCAGAGACCGCAGCTGGAGGTCAGCGACCGGGGCCAGATACCGCTCTCGGGTGGTCTCGATGGACGAATGCCCCAACAGGTCCTGAACCATCCGCCACGGATCTCCGTAGAGAAGCCGGTAATCCCGTCGTTCCTCAGGTGTCAGCCCCAATCGCTGGTCCAGCAAGTGGTGAAGAATCACGAGCATGTAGAGGGCAAAACTGTGCCGGCAGGAATGCGGAGTCGCATAAGGGGACAGGCTGCGGTGCGGGTCCAGCCGACGCTCCGGCTCCGGATCAAGGACCGCCCGGCACCGATTGTTGGCCGAAGTGAAGACGTTCTCCCACGAATGCGGCTGGAATGGCAGGCCCGTCTCACTCAGCCACAACCACAACGGCTCGGGGCCTCCAGGACCCTCGGTGTACCAAGTCATCCGCTCTTCTGCGAGCGCGTCCGTCAGCGCGACCCGGCCCATGACACCGTCGCGGTCGCACCAGTGCACGATCGGCTTGGGCCCGCGAGTCACCTTCGTGACCAGGCGCATGTCCCTCACGCCGTCGTAGCGGCCCTTCGCCTGAGCCTTGCGGATCACCGCGGCCCGCGAGGAGTCCATGTAACTCTCGATGTCGCCGACCACACCCGCCGCGACGTAATAGGTGCGGGCCTTCTTGGAACGCGTGACCGCCGCTGCCAGCCGACCCGTGTAGTAGCGCCCGCCTTCAAGTCGCAACGAGGGCACCTCGAACGTCAGCAGCGAGGCCCCCTCGAGCCGCCGCAGCCCGGAAGTGGTCAGCAAGCGCACAAACGCGACGTTGCGGTCTTCCAACCGCCCCACCCAGCCCGGGGTGCGAAGCCCATCAGCCCCGCATCCGCGCAGCCCCACATCCACCCAGAGCCGGAACGTACGAGGAGTCAGCCAATGTACGTTGCTGGCTTTGACATCCTTCGCCTTATCGTCCGGCACCTCTATGATCTGCCCATAGCGGCCCGTCACTTGGTGCGTCGGAATAGGGTTCCTCGGTACGAATGCGTTCTCCGGCTTCGCTGCCCACTTATACAAGCTCATCAGCGCCGCCAGGTCGCGGTCCCACTTGTTCGCGCCGACCCGCACAGGGTTTTCTGGCGAGTCCTGACGCCAGTACTGAAAATCGTTCACATCGGATTCCACTGCCTGCGTCCATATCTTCCCCCGCTGCCAAAGGAAGTTGAAGAACAGGCAATCGTCCGTGGTGTAGTTCCGCTTCGTCTCCGCCGTGTATCCCCGAAACGGGCTGCTGCGGGTATACAGGCTGAGCAGCTCGTCCACTCGGTAGTCCGGCGCCAGGAGGATCGGATCTCCGGGACGAATCCCTGCGGACTCCTCTCGCTCCGCGAGGTCAGCCCACCCCACCAGCACTGGTTCAGGAGGCACCGTCATCGCCGTCTTCGGCACCCAAAAAACACGCCACTTACTCATCGAGCCACCCTGTCAGATCGGTATCAACACGCCGATCCAATAGGGAAGATGTCGCACATCGCGAACTTCCAGCCCGGCGGTGGCCATCCGGTGACGATCCGGGTGAGCGGAACGGGCCGCAGGATCGCCAGCACCAGGAGGAGCGCACACGCCGCGCTCAGCCACGGGTGGCGCGGCAGCCGGCGCGCCGCGAACACAGCCACCGCCGTCACGGCCGCCAGCAGCAGCCCGCCGCGCCAGCCACCGGGCCAGGCGACCTCCGCGCCGGGCAGCCCGGCTCCGGCACGGGCTACGGAGGCGATCCACCCGGCCGGCCAGGCCGCGCACCGGGCCAGCAGTTCGGCGACGGGCATCGCCACCGGGGCCGCCGCCAGGGCCGCGAACCCGAGGACCGTCGCCGGGGCGACCGCGAACTCGGCGAGCAGGTTGCAGGGGATGGCCACCAGGCTCACCCGGGCCGCCATCATCGCGACCACGGGCGCGCACACCGCCTGGGCGGCTGCCGCGGCGGCCAGCACCTCCGCGAGCCTCGGCGGCACGCCGCGCCGTCGCAGCGCGGCGCTCCAGCGGGGGGCGAGAGTGAGAAGGGCGCCCGTGGCCAGTACGGAGAGCAGGAATCCGTAACTGCGGGCCAGCCACGGGTCGTACAGCACGAGCAGCAGGACCGCGGCCGCGAGGGCGGGAAGGAGCTGCCGGCGGCGGCCCGTTCCGATGGCGAGCAGCGTGATGAGCCCGCAGGCCGCTGCGCGCAGCACGCTCGGCTCCGGCCGGCACACCACGACGAAGGCGAGCGTCAGCGCCCCGCCGAGCAGCGCGGTCGTCCGCAGGGAGATTCCGAGGCGCGGGGCGAGGCCGCCGCGTTCGGCACGCAGGGCCGTACCGGGTGGTCCGATCAGCAGGACGAGGATGATCGTGAGGTTGCTTCCGGAGACGGCGAGGAGGTGCGTGAGGTCGGTGGCCTCGAAAGCCTCCTGGAGCTCGGGCGGCACCCTGGAGGTGTCGCCGACGACCAACCCGGGCAGCAGTGCCCGGGCGTCGGGAGCGAGCCCGGCAGTGGCCTCGCGCAGCCCTGCCCTGAGACCACCGGCCGTGCGCTGCACGGCGGTCGGCGGGCGCACGGCCTGCGGGGGCTCACCGTCCGGCACGCGGAGCACCGCGGCGGCCCGGTCACCGCCACCGCCCGTCGGCGGGGCCAGCCGCGCGGTGAGCCGCAGCCCGGTGGACGGCAGCAGCCGCTGCCACCGCGCCGCCGCCGGCCCCCGGGCCGGTGCGATCACCAGGACCGGCGTACGAACGTCGGCCGAGGTGCGGTCGGGTCCTGTGACGCGGGTGATGTCGGCGTCGAGTACGAGCGATCTCGGCAGCGTGTGGTCGCCGCGCACCCCGGGCCGGGTCGTACGGGCGTCGGAGGTGACGGTCAGCTCCGCCGTGACGTGCGCGTACTGGCGCGCCAGGCCGGGCACGGGGCCCCGGTGGAGGTCGGCCGCGTGCAACCCCGCCGAAGCGGCCCCGGCCGTCGCGCACAACAGCGCGGCGGCGACCGCGGTGACGCTCGGGCCACGCCTGGCCGCCAACCCCCGTCGCTCCTTCCACGCCCGGACCACCAGCAGTCCGGCCGCCGCGCCCACGCACACCAGTGCGCACCGGACAGCCCAGCGGCCCGAGGCCCCCACTGCCACGGCAGCCGCGATCCACGCGGCCAGCGCGGGCGGCACCAGGCGCAGATCAGCCGGCCCTTCCTGCCAGGGGTCGGAGAACCCAGCCTCTGCCCGGACGCGAGGTGAACCGCCGGGCGCGTCATGGCCGTACGAGCGGCAGGAGATCCGCGAACCGGCGGTCGCCGATCCCCTTGACCTCACGGAGCTCTTCGACGGAGCGGAAGCCGCCGTGCTCCGTCCGGTAGTCGATGATGTGCTGCGCCAGTACGGGACCGACCCCTGGCAGCGTCTCCAACTGCTCGGCGGTGGCGGCGTTCAGGCCGATCGGCCCAGCAGTCCCGCCGGGGGCCGCCGCAGGGCTACCGCCTCCCGCAGCCGGTCCGGCAGCCCCCGGAGGTGCGGGGACTCCGACCACCACCTGCTCGCCGTCCATGAGCAGGCGAGCGCGGTTGAGCCCGGCGGTGTCCGCGCCCGCCTTGACGCCACCTGCCGCCCGCAGCGCGTCCGCCACCCGCGACCCGGCGAGCAGCCGGTGGATGCCCGGCCGGCGTACTTTGCCGCTCACGTCGACGACGATGCGCCCCCGGCCGGGTCCCGACAGAGCCCCCGGCTCACCGGCGGCCGCCGTCGGAGGCGGCCCCGGTGACGGTTCCGGTCGTACGGTGGCCTGCCCCCGCCGACAATCCGCGGGGGCTGTACGGGCTGTGGCCGCCCCGTCCAGAAGTGCTGCGCGGCGAAACCGCCGGCCACTACAAGGACAACGGCCAGCGCCGCCAGCGCCCTGGGTTCGAGCCGCATCGCGCCTGCATATAGACAGGCAGCCGGTTGCGCAGGGCCGACCGCATCCGCACCAGACCACCGCCACCGCCACCGCCATCGCCATCGCCACCGACCGGTACGCCGTCGTCGGCAGCCCCTGCTGACGCCGGCGCTGGTGCCGGTGAAACCGGAAACGGAACCGCTGGGCCAGGAACCCGAGTCGGCGCAGGCGCGTCCACGACCGGAGCCAGGAGAGCCGTACCTGTACCCTGAGCGGCCCACGAAGCCGAGGGAGCCGCCGCCGCCCTCACCGCAAGCGGAACAACAGCCGAGGCCGGGCCCGGAGAGGCCGACGCCGGAACCACCAACCGGTCAGCGGCCGGCGAACGCCCGCTCGGCACCACCTCGAAAAGTGCCTCCGCGCGGCGGCGCAAAGCCGCCGATGCGGCGAAGTCGTGCCCCCGGCGGCGCAGCCGACGCCCGCCACTGCCGCGCCCCCTGCGGCCCCGGACGTCGAACGACCCGACGTCGGGGGCTCGGACACCCGAAGGACGGAAGTCGGACGGACGGACATCGGACGGAGGGGCGCCGGAGGACCCGGGGGCGCCCCGGGTCCTGTCGTCCGTGGACCGGTTGTCGGTGAACCGGCCATTCATGGACCGGCCATTCATGGACCGGCCGTCCATGGACCGGCCGTCCATTGACCGGCCGTCCGAGGCCGGGGCGCGGCCCGGGCCACTGGTTGCGGAGTGCGAGCGTGAGCGTGATCGAAGAGCCATGTCACGAGACGGTAGGCACAATCGCCCGATCCCGCCGATCACCGGCAATTTCCGTGGAAAAGCTGCCGGTTGTGGATATCCCCGCCACCCGGACGAGAGGGAGCAGCCGTCAGTGCGGCGCGACCACGACCGCCAGCAGCCCCGGTCCCGTATGTGCGCCGATCACTGCCCCCACCTCGCTGACATGCAGCTCCGCCAGCCCGGTAAGCCGTACCCGCAGCCGCTCCGCCAGCCGTTCGGCCCGCTCGGGGGCCGCCAGATGGTGCACAGCGATGTCCACGCGGCGCGTGCCCGCCCGCTCGGCGGCGATCTCCTCCAGCCGCGCGATCGCCTTGGAGGCCGTACGCACCTTCTCCAGCATCTCGATGCGCCCGCCGTCCAGCTCCAGCAGCGGCTTCACCGCGAGCGCCGAGCCCAGCAGCGCCTGCGCTGCGCCGATCCGCCCGCCCCGGCGCAGATAGTCCAGCGTGTCCACATAGAAGTACGCCGACATGCCCGCCGCGCGCTTCTCCGCCGCGGCCACCGCCTCGTCGACCGTGCCGTCCGCTTCGGCCACCTCCGCCGCCGACAGGGCGCAGAAGCCGAGGGCCATCGCGACCATCCCGGTGTCCACGACCCGCACGGGAACCGGAGCCCCCTGCGCGGCGAGCACGGCGGCGTCGTACGTACCGGAGAACTCGGCGGACAGATGCAGCGACACGATGCCGGTCGCGCCGGCTTCCGCCGCCGCGCGGTAGGCCGCGGCGAAGACTTCGGGGCTCGGCCTCGAGGTCGTCACGGACCGTCGTTTCTGTAGGGCCACGGCCAGCGAGCGCGCGGAGATCTCGGTGCCCTCTTCCAGGGCACGATCACCGATGACGACGGTCAGCGGCACCGCGGTGATGCCGTGCCGCTCCATCGTCTGCTGCGGCAGGTAGGCCGTTGAATCGGTGACGATAGCGACATGGCGGGACATGACCGGGAGGTTACCCGTCGGGGGCGCCCGGCGGCAGTCCGGGCCCGCTCAATGATCCGCGCGGGTCCCGAACTGTCTCAGACCGTGCCCTCCGGGCGAGCCGTCTTCTGCCACGGATATGTGGTCTGCCGGTGAGGGTCACGCGCCGTGATCGCCTCGGGCCCGGAAGCCGCTCGGCGTGCCGCGTCGCCGCTCTCCGCCCGGCGCCCAGCGGCCCCACCAGCTCCCCCAGCCGCACCAGCCGTATCAGCGGCCGCCGTGTCAGCCGCCGCCGACCAGGACGCATCCGCGTCCGGCCCGGTAGCCCAGTGCCGCAGCGCGCCCGACTCCACCTCGATCTGCGCGCTCAGCGTCGCGAGGTCGTCATTGGCGAACCGCTGCGCCCGGTCCCGTGCCGCCCACCGCAGCGAGTCCGCCGCATGCGTCACCCGTTCCGTGCGCTCCCGCAGGTCCGGCAGCCGCTCCGCGACCCGCGCCCTGTCCGGCTCGCGCTCCAGCCGCTTCAGGTCATCGTCCAGTTCGTGCCCGTGCGCGCTCAGCCGCTCGAACAGGCCGAGCGACTCCGACAGCGAGGCGTCCTCCGCCACGCCGGCGCTCAGCGCCTCCTGGGTGGCCTTCATCGACGTACGCAGTGAGAGCCTCAGCTGGGCCAGCTCACCGGCGACACCCACCTGCCCGAAGCTCTTCGCCCGCAGAGCCGTGTCCTCGACGGTGCGCCGCGCCTGCGTGATCTTCCGGTCCACGCCGCGCTTGGCCGCACCGACCGCCTTCACGCTCACGTACACCCCCGTCGCCACGAACGCCACACAGAGCAGCGTCAAAATGAGGATCAGGGTGACGGCATCCATGAGCGCCCCTCCGTTGTCGGTCCACTCGGTCGGCCACTCGGCTCGTGTGGTCTCTCCACGGTAAACGGAACGGGCAGGCCGAGGGTTCCATCGGAACCCCCAACCTGCCCGTAGGGGAAAGCACCTACCCCCGCGCTACGCCGGAACGATGTTGACCAGCTTCGGCGCCCGCACGATCACCTTGCGGATCCCCGCGCCGCCCAGCGCGGCGACCACGGCCGGATCGGCCAGCGCCAGCTTCTCCAGCTCCGCCTCGGCGATCGAGGGGGAGATCTCCAGCCGCGCCCTGACTTTGCCCTTGACCTGCACGACGCACGTCACGGTCTCGTCCACGACGTACGCCGGGTCGGCCACCGGGAAGTCCTGGTGCACCACGGAGTCGGTGTGCCCCAGCTTGCGCCACAGCTCCTCCGCGATGTGCGGGGCCAGCGGTGCGACCAGCAGCACCAGCCGCTCGGCGACCGACCGGGACAGCGGGCCGCCCGCCTTCGTCAGGTGGTTGTTCAGCTCGGTGACCTTGGCGATGGCGGTGTTGAAGCGCATCCCGGCCATGTCCTTGCCGGCGCCGTCGATCGCCTTGTGCAGGGCACGCAGCGTGTCCTCGTCGGGCTCGGTGTCCACGACGGTGGCCTCGCCCGTCGTCTCGTCGACGATGTTGCGCCACAGCCGCTGGAGCAGCCGGTACTGGCCGACCACCGCGCGCGTGTCCCACGGCCGCGACACGTCCAGCGGGCCCATCGCCATCTCGTACAGCCGCAGCGTGTCCGCGCCGTATTCGGCGGAGATCTCGTCCGGGGTGACGGCGTTCTTCAGGGACTTGCCCATCTTGCCCAGGACGCGGCTGACCTTCTCGCCCTGGTACCAGTACGCGCCGTCGCGCTCCTCGACCTCGGCCGCCGGCACCGCGATGCCGCGCGAGTCGCGGTAGACGAACGCCTGGATCATGCCCTGGTTGTAGAGCTTGTGGAACGGCTCGGAAGACGAGACGTGCCCCAGGTCGAACAGCACCTTGGACCAGAAGCGCGCGTACAGCAGGTGCAGTACGGCGTGCTCCGCGCCGCCGACGTACAGGTCGACGCCGCCGTGCGGCATGCCCTCGCGGGGCCCCATCCAGTACTGCTCGATCGCGGGGTCGACCAGCTTCTCGCCGTTGTGCGGGTCCAGGTAGCGCAGCTCGTACCAGCAGGAGCCCGCCCAGTTGGGCATGGTGTTGGTCTCGCGCCGGTACTTCTTCGGGCCGTCGCCCAGGTCCAGGGTGACGTTCACCCACTCCTGGTTGCGCGACAGGGGCGTCTCGGGCTCGGTGTTCGCGTCGTCCGGGTCGAACGTGCGCGGCGAGTAGTCCTCGACCTCCGGCAGCTCCAGCGGCAGCATCGACTCGGGCAGCGAGTGGGCGACGCCCTCCTCGTCGTACACGATCGGGAAGGGCTCGCCCCAGTAGCGCTGTCGGCTGAACAGCCAGTCGCGCAGCCGATAGTTGACGGTGCCCTCGCCGATGCCGCGCGCGGCCAGCCACTCGGTGATCTTCGCCTTGGCGTCGACGACGCCCAGCCCGTCCAGCGAGATGTCCGCGCCGGAGGAGTTGACGATCTTCGCGTCGTACGAGGCGAACGCGTCGTCCCACTCCGCCGGGTCCGTGCCCCGCCCGTCCGACGGCTCGACGACGCAGCGCATCGGCAGCTCGAAGGCGCGCGCGAAGGCGAAGTCGCGGGAGTCGTGCGCCGGTACGGCCATGATCGCGCCGGTGCCGTAGCCCATCAGCACGTAGTCCGCGATGAAGACGGGCACCTGGTCGCCGCTGACGGGGTTGACCGCGAACGCGCCGGTGAAGACGCCGGTCTTGTCCTTGGCCTCGGCCTGCCGCTCGACGTCGGACTTCGAGGCGGCCTGGGCGCGGTACGCCGCGACGGCGTCGGCCGGGGTGGCGTGGCCGCCGGTCCACACCTCGTGCGTGCCCTCGGGCCAGGCGGCCGGGACGATCTTCTCGACCAGGTCGTGCTCGGGCGCCAGCACCATGTACGTCGCCCCGAAGAGGGTGTCCTGACGGGTGGTGAAGACGGTGATCGCGTCGTCGCCGACGGCGAAATCGACCCGCGCGCCCTCGCTGCGGCCGATCCAGTTGCGCTGTTGCAGCTTGATCGCCTCGGGCCAGTCCACGCCGTCCAGGTCGTCCAGCAGACGGTCCGAGTAGGCGGTGATGCGCATGTTCCACTGGCGCAGCTTGGCCTTGAAGACGGGGAAGTTCCCGCGCTCGGAGCGCCCGTCGGCGGTGACTTCCTCGTTGGCCAGTACGGTGCCCAGGCCCGGCGCCCAGTTCACGGGCGCGTCGGAGGCGTACGCCAGGCGGTACTCGCTCAGGACGTCGGCGCGCTCGGTGGCGCTCAGCTCACTCCAGGGGCGCGCGTCCGGCGTGGCACGCTCCCCGCTCTCGAACTGCGCCACCAGCTCGGCGATCGGCCGGGCGCGGTCCGCCTCCTTGTCGTACCAGGAGTTGAAGATCTGGAGGAAGATCCACTGGGTCCACTTGTAGTAGTCCGGCTCGATCGTCGCGATGGAGCGGCGCTTGTCGTGCCCCAGGCCCAGCCGGCGCAGCTGCTGCTTCATGTTGTCCATGGCGGCCTCGGTCGACACCCGGGGGTGCGTGCCGGTGGCGACCGCGTGCTGCTCGGCGGGCAGGCCGAAGGCGTCGAAGCCCAGGGTGTGCAGGACGTTGTGGCCGGTCATGCGCTGGTAGCGGGCGAAGACATCGGTGGCGATGTAGCCCAGCGGGTGGCCGACGTGCAGTCCCGCGCCCGAGGGGTACGGGAACATGTCCATGATGAACTTCTTGGGCCTGGCGGCCAGCTCCGCGTCGCCCGCCAGGTCACCGCTGGGGTTCGGCGCCTCGTACGTGCCCTCCGCGTCCCAGAAGTCCTGCCAGCGTGCCTCGATGTCAGCGGCCATCGCGGCCGTGTAGCGGTGCGGTGCTGCCACCTCGGCAGCAGTATTCGTCTCGCTCATGATCCTCAAAGCTCCATCGATCGTCTCTGCCAGCGGCTGCGACATTCAGGCTGTGACGTTCAGCGAATGAACCGTGACGTTCAGCCAATGAAAAATCCCCTCGCACAGGAGGGGACGCCGCGCCGATTCCGACCGGATCTCTCATCCGTCGGGACTGATCAGCGCGGCTCGCTAAGCAGAAGGCGTACGGCACGCATGGCGTCAGGGTACCGCAGCGCCCGAGAGAGCCGCATCGCGTATCCGTCCCACGGACCGATCCCCCCTTGCCAAAGGGGTTACCCCGCGTATCGGCCCTATCCGGGGCACCGACCGGACAAGTTTTCCCGCCTTCTGAACGCTAAACCTCCAAACCTCGTACTGCCTGGTATGGGTCGACTTAGCATGCGGCAACGGGACCACTTTGCCGAACCATTCGGAGTCGCCCCCATGAACCCTCATCGAAAAATTTCGAGCTCTCTGGCTTTTCCCGCATTGAGCCGCCCCGCCCAAGGAGGTCTCACAGCCGTCGCGTTGCTCCTCATACCGCTGTTCGCCGTCCTCGGCAGCGACAGCCTGCGCGCCGCGCTCGACTTCACCACCGGCGTCCTCTCCCTGGTCTCGCTCACCGCCGCCGTCGCCTGGGGCCTGATCGCGACGGACCGGCTGCTGCTGCGGCCGCGCCACCGGCTGCTCGCCCAGGGCGTCCACCGCGCCACGGCGGTCGCCTCCATCGGCTTCCTCCTGCTCCACGTGACGGTCAAGGTCTCGCTGGGCCACGTCGCGCTCCTGGGCGCCCTCATCCCCTTCGGCCTCGGAGTCAGCGGTACGTCCGGCCTCATCGGGTTCGGCTCACTGGCCGGCATCCTGATGGTCGTCGCGGCCTCGACCGGCGCCATGCGCAGCGCGTTCGCCACCCCGGGACGCATCGCGGGCCGCTGGCGGTCGCTGCACATGGTCGCCTACCCGGCGTGGGCGTCGGCCCTGATCCACGGCCTGTTCACGGGCCGGCCCGCCGCCGGGTGGGTCGTCACGATGTACGCCCTGGCCCTCACGGCGGTCGTCGGCGCCCTCTCCCTGCGCCTGCTGCCCCCACCGCTCAAGCGGGCCGTCGCCGACCGGTTGGTGGCTCTCGTCACCTCCCGCTCGCTGACCCCGGCGCCCGAGCAGGCTCCCCGCGACCCCTCACTCTCGCCGCTGCCTGGCGGTGGTTTCGCCCCGCCTCAGGAGCAGCCGCGACCGCAGCGACAGCCCGAGCAGCTGTTCCGCGAGGACCAGCAGCCCCCGCCGCCCCGCCTCGCCGCTCCCGCCCCGCCCCTATACGAGGCGGGGCCCTCCACGGAGGGTCTACGCGCGGGGACAGGCACCGGCATATCCGCCGCGTACCGCGCCGTGTCGGGCTCGGCCGCGGCGCCCACCGAACGGATCCCCCTCGTGGAACAGATCCCCATGACAGAGGAGATCCCCGTCCAGTCAGCACCCCCGCCGCACCGCTGGCCCACCCCGTCGCCCCCGCCGCCCGCGCCGGCCGTCCGCCCGCCGTACGACCCGGACCGCGCGGCGTACGGCCCGGGAGCCGTCCCGGCACCCGACCTTCCGGGGTACGAGCCCGACGCCGTACCGAACGATCCCGGGAACGGTCAGAACCGTGAATTGGACGTTCCCTGGAACGGCGGGGACGCCGGAACGACCGCTCCCTCCTACAGCCCGTACGCCGAGAGCGACGTTCCCTGGAACGGTCCGGACGCCGGAACAGCCGCTCCCTGGAACGGTCCGGACGCCGAAACGACCGCTCCCTGGAACGGCCAGGACGCCGAAACGACCGCTCCCTGGAACGGCCAGGACGCCGAAACGACCGCTCCCTGGAACGGCCAGGACCCCGTTCCCGGCGTTCCCGGGTACGCCCCCGACGCACCACCCGCCGCACCGCTCCCCCATCCCCTCGACAGCACCGAGCCCGCGCCGGGTCCGCTCTACCGGCCCGCCGCCGGTGAGCCCTGGCACGCACCCGCAGGAGACCGACGTTGAACGTCCCCCTTCCCGACGTCCCCGAAGTACGCGTGGTCGGCCTTCCCCAGTTGACGACCGGCTTCGATCTGGTCGAGCGACTCGACCTCGGCATGCACCTGAAGGTGCACGGCCCCCTCCAGCCGATCGGCGGAGAGCGCCTGGCCGAACTCGCCGACCACATATCCCTGCGCGGCCGCGGCGGCGCCGGCTTCCCCTTCGGCAAGAAACTGCGGGCGGTCGCCCAGGCGTCCATCCGGCGCGGGGTGAGACCCGTGGTGGTCATCAACGGCAGCGAGGGCGAGCCCGCCTGCCGCAAGGACACCGTCCTGCTCAACCGCGCCCCGCACCTCGCGCTCGACGGCGCGCTGCTCGCGGCCGAGGCGCTCGGTGCCCGCACACTGATCGTCGGCGTCACCCGCAACTCGACCGAGGCGTCCATACGCGCCGCCTTCGCCGAGCGCGGCCTGTCCGACCGGCGCGGCCAGCAGCTGCGCGCACGGATCGTACGTACCCCGGAACGAATGGTTTCCGGCGAGGCGTCCTCCCTCATCCGCGCCGCGAACGGCGGCCCCGCGCTCCCGCCCGGACGCCGTGAGCGCGCCTCCGAAACCGGCGTCGGCGGCGCGCCCACCCTGCTGTCCAACACGGAGACCTTCGCGCAGCTGGCCGTCGCCGCCCGCATAGGCGCCCGCCGGTACGGCCACACCGGCCTGGAGAACGAGCCGGGCACCGTCATGCTCACCATCTCCGGCGCGGTGTCCCGCCCCATGGTGGTGGAGGTGCCCACCGGTGTTCCGCTGCGTTACGTCCTCCAGATGGCCGGCGCCCCGCCGCTCCCCCAGGGCGTGCTGACGGGCGGCTACCACGGCAACTGGATCGACGCGGTCGCCGCGCACGACGCGGTGATCTCCCGCGAGTCCCTCGCCTCGTTCGGCGGCGCGCTGGGCGCGGGCGCGATCCTCCCCATCGGCCCCGAGACCTGCCCCCTGGGCGAGTCGCTTCGCGTCGCGAACTGGCTGGCCGCCGAGACGGCCGGTCAGTGCGGCCCCTGCCGCCTCGGCCTGCCCGCCGCCGCCGGCGGCCTCTCCGACGTACTCAACGGTGGCGGCCAGGCCGCCCTGGAGGCCCTGCGCGAAGTGACGCAGGCCGTGAAGGGCCGGGGCGCGTGCAAGCACCCCGACGGCTCCGTGCGCTTCTTCGTCTCCACCCTCAACGCCTTCACCGACGACCTGGCGGCGCACGTCCTGGGCGGCGGCTGCGGCCGCGAGACGATGGGCGTACTGCCGCTGCCCGGCCCCGGTTACGAGGAGGAGGGCATCCCGAGCGGCGAGAAGTTCGCGGTGGACTGGACGCTCTGCAAGGGCCACGGCCTGTGCGCGGACATCGCCCCCGAGCTGATCCGGCTCGGCCCCGACGGCTACCCGGCCCTCGCGGACGCGTCAATTCCGGTGCACCTGAGGGGACGCGCCCAGCGTGCGGTACGCCGCTGCCCCGAGCTGGCGCTGCGCATCGAGCAGGAGGCCCCCGAGCGCCCGGCACGGCCCGCACTGCCGCCCGGCGGCAGAAAGGCCCTCGGAAGCGGCCGGGGCTGACCCCCGGAACGAGAAGATCCCCCGGTCGGTTCGACCGGGGGATCCTCGTCCTGTGGAGCTAAGGAGAATTGAACTCCTGACCTCCTGCATGCCATGCAGGCGCTCTACCAACTGAGCTATAGCCCCTTGCGTTCTGCCGCTTCGCGGGTTTCCCCGGCGGCTCCGCCAACATTACACGGTCCCCCCGGCCCTCCACCAAATCGTTTGTCCGCACACCCGTTCTGTCCCCATACGCCCGGTACTGTCAGCCCGCGTGACCGTCACCGCGCAGACCGTGCAGACCGCCGCAGCCCGTCCCGCCGCAGCCCGTCGGCCGATACTCGTCGCCGCCTCGGTCTGCCTGCTCTCCTTCGCGGCCTTCTGGGCCGCCCAGCGGGCCGCCGGCGTCTCGATGATCGACCTCATGGTCTACCGGGCCGAGGGCGAGACCGTACGGGCGGGCCGGGACCTCTACGCCATGCGCGCCACCGAGGCGAACCTGCCGAACACCTATCCCCCTTTCGCCGCCCTGCTGTTCACCCCGCTGACGCTGCTCGGCGTTCCCGGGATGCGCACCCTCGCCACCGCCGGGAACCTCGTCCTGCTCGTCGCCCTGGTGCGCCTCTCGCTGCGGCTGGTGGGCGGCGGGAGCGCCACCACCGTCCTGTTGGCCGCCGCGCTCGCCGTCTGGTGCGAGCCGGTGTGGACGACACTGCGGTACGGGCAGATCAACCTGCTGCTCGCGACCGCCGTCCTGTGGGACCTCACCCGCCGCGAGGGTCACCGGTGGGCCGGCGCGGGCATCGGTCTCGCCGCTGCGGTGAAGCTCACACCGGCACTCTTCGCGGTCTTCCTCCTGATCACGGGTCTCGTACGCGCCCGGGGGGCCGGGAGCCCGGCCCGCAACCCCTGGCTCCGGCAGGCCGGGACCGCCACCGCCGTCTTCCTGGGGGCGACCGTGACCGCCGCGGCCGTCCTGCCGTACGACTCGCACCGCTACTGGACCCGGATGATCTTCGAGGCGAACCGGGTGGGCCACGCCGAGGACACCGCCAACCAGTCCCTGCGCGGCGTACTGGCCCGGCTGCTGCACACCGGCGATCCGGGCCCGTGGTGGGCCGTGGCCGCCGCCCTGGCGGCCGTGGCGGGCCTCGCCGTCGCGGTGGCGGCCGAGCTGCGCGGCGAGCGGGCCGGGGCGGTGGTGGCCTGCACGGGGACCGCGCTCCTCGTCAGCCCGGTTTCCTGGTCGCACCACTGGGTGTGGTGCGTTCCCGCGGTGCTGTTCCTCGCCGCGCGCGGGCGCGTGCGGGCGGCGGCGGCGACGGCGGCGGTGTTCTGTTCGTACACGCTGTGGTGGGTTCCGCACGGGCCGGGACGGCTCGAACTCGCCCAGAACATCGGCCAGATGACGCTGTCGGCGCTCTACCCGCTGACGGCCCTCGCCGCACTGGTCACCGTGTTCACGCTGTGGCGAACGAATAGAAGCGCTTGAGCGTGCAGTGCTCGTCGAGCAGCCGTCCGTAGATCGGCTCCCCTTCGAGTTCGCGGTACGTCTCGATGGGGTCGCCTTTTATGATCAGCGCCCGTGCGCACTCCTCGCACCAGTACTGATAGTCGGCGTTGACCGGTTCCATGTCCCTGACGATGGGCGTGCCACTGCCGCACCAGTCGCATTTCCGCCTGTGTGCGCCCATCACTCAGCTCCGGCTGTGGCGGCAGGCCGTGCACACGTACGAGATACCTCCGTTGTCGGTGCCGGGCAGACCACGAACCGCATCGAGGATGCTCGCGGGCATCGCGCTCTCCCTCCCCATCGGACCGTCGTCCCCCTCCGGCGGTCCGATTCTGCCATGGCTACGCAAGGGGGGTCAGTGACGTGGGCGCAGGAGGCCCGCCGGTGCCCCGAAGACCGACGCGGCGGCCGGCGCAAGGGCACATACCCACAGCGCATCCTCGTACGCATGCGTCCCCGGTGGATTCACCCGGTTCAGGAAGAGAGTGCCGAATGCCGCGCCACCGGGCAACTGCCCCCCGTTGCGGGCGCGGAGGTGAGCCCCGCGCGGCCGACCGTGACGCGTACACCGGGAAGGCCGCGAACAGGGCCCCGAAGGCCCCCTGGGAGAGCCAGCACCACACCGGCCACCCCTGCGGGGCCTGCGGGCGCCGGCGGCGCCCTGAAGAGCGGCACGGCGACGGCGCGCGGAGCCACCGGCCTGGAGGCGCCAACTGACCGGTGTCCGCCGCCAGTCCGCAGGCCCGAGAGGCCCGGTGAATACGCCGGGCCCGCCCGGCCAGGTGCGACGGCGGCCGAGCGGGCCACCGAGCCCCTCCGCAACCCGGCGCCGGCCGCTCCGAGTTCGGGGCACATGGTCAGGGTTGACGGTCGGAGCGGATGGGCGGGGCGGCGGCGTTGACGCACACGTCCGACGACGAGGAGAGCCGGCAGCGGAAAGCGGCCCCAGTCACCACAACAAAGAATCCCGGCCCCTCCTGGAGGAGGAACCGGGATCCTGATTGTGGAGCTAAGGAGAATTGAACTCCTGACCTCCTGCATGCCATGCAGGCGCTCTACCAACTGAGCTATAGCCCCGCTGTTCTCCGCGCTGTGCGCTGCGAACAAGAAGAACTTTAGCCTGCGACCTGGCAGAAAGTGAAATCCGTCAGTCGTCGTCGCCGAGGACCGGTTCCGGAAGCGTCCCGGCGTTGTGCTCCAGCAGCCGCCAGCCGCGGGCGCCTTCGCCCAGCACCGACCAGCAGCAGTTGGAAAGCCCGCCGAGGCCCTCCCAGTGGTACGACTCCAGACCGAGGAGCCGGCCGATGGTGGTGCGGATGGTGCCGCCGTGGCTGACGACGACCAGCGTGCCGTGGTCGGCCAGCTTGTCGGCGTGCGCGAGCACGACAGGAGCCGCCCGGTCGGCGACCTCGGTCTCCAGCTCGCCACCACCGCGCCGCACCGGCTCGCCGCGCTTCCACGCGGCGTACTGATCGCCGAACTGCCCGATGATCTCGTCGTGCGTCAGGCCCTGCCAGGCACCCGCGTACGTCTCCCGGAGGGCGGCGTCGTGCGTCACGTCGAGGCCGGTCAGGACGGCCAGCTCGCGGGCCGTGGCCGCCGCCCGCCGGAGGTCGGACGCGATCATCGCGTCCGGCTTCAGGGAGGCGAGCAGCCGCGCGGCCCGGCGCGCCTGGGCGACGCCGGTCTCGGTCAGCTCGATGTCGGTGCTGCCCTGGAAGCGGCGCTCCAGGTTCCAGGCTGTCTGTCCGTGCCGCCACAGGACGATGCGGCGGCCCCGGCTCTTCCTGCCGGGGGCGGTGTCGCTGCCGTTCAGCTCAGGTCTCCGTCCACTTCACCGGCCGCACGCAGCTTGGCGTGCTCCTCGCCCAGACCGCGCGTCTTGACGGCGTCCTCGGGCAGCGTGATCTCGGGGCAGTCCTTCCACAGGCGCTCCAGAGCGTAGAACACACGCTCCTCGCTGTGCTGGACGTGGACGACGATGTCGACGTAGTCCAGGAGCACCCAGCGGGCCTCGCGGTCGCCCTCGCGGCGTACGGGCTTCACGCCGAGGTCCTTGTTCAGCCGCTCCTCGATCTCGTCGACGATCGACTTGACCTGGCGGTCGTTGGGCGCCGAGGCGACCAGGAAGGCGTCGGTGATGGACAGCACATCGCTGACGTCGTACGCGATGATGTCGTGCGCGAGCCGGTCTGCGGCCGCCTGAGCGGCGGCGTTGATGAGCTCGATGGAACGGTCAGTGGCGGTCACTAGCAGGCTTTCGTCGGCGGTCAGAGGTACCTCCAGGGTCTCACGGACCGCCGACGGCCCCGACGGCATTACTTCGCCTTGAAATCCTGACCCAGTACGACCGTCACATCGGCGTTCGCGGCCGCCTTGCCCTTGCGCACCGCGCCCGCCGGCAGACCCAGCGTCTTGGCGACCTCCTCAGCTGTCGCCTTCTTCGCCGCGTCACCATAGGTGACCTGCGAGGACGTGACCGGGGCAGTGGCCTGGCCGGCGTCCACGAACGCGTATCCGCCGTTGACCAGGGCGATCCTCGCGGTCTCGGTGGCGCCGGTGTCCCCCTGGGCGTTGCGGACGCCGACCCGCACGGCCGCGCCCTGCTCCGGGCTGCTGGCCGAGCCTCCGAGGATGTCCTTCACCACACTGTCGGCGGCGGAGTCGCTCAGTGTGCCGTCGGGCCGCACCGGCAGCTGCGCCGTCTCGTACGCGCCGCGCTTGGCGCGTTCGGCGAGCTTGGCGAGCGAGGCACCGAGGTCCTTCTCCGGCAGCGAGGGGTCGAGGACCTGCGCCAGGGTGCGGACGGTGGTCGTCGCGGCCTGCGGATCGTCCGAGATCTTCTTCAATACGCCGTGCATGACCTGCCCGAACCGCTGGAGCTGCGCCGTCTCGGCCTCGCCCGGCGCCCGGTGGGTGGCGTACGCGACGGCCATCCGGCCGCTCAGCGTCTGCTCCTTGCCCTGCCGCACCACGGGCGTGGCGCCCTTCTTGGTGTCGGGCACGTCGGTGTCGGTGTCGATCTCGATGTTGCCGACCAGCTCGACGAGGTTCTCCAGGTACGGCGTGTCGAGCCGCCAGGTGCCGCCGATCTTCGTCCCGAGTACGGAACCGATCGCCTCGCGGGTGCCGGCCGAGCCGTCGTCCTCGACGGACTTGGCAAGCGTGGTCGTGAGGCCGTCGTCGTTCGCGACGGAGAGCGAGTTGGGGAGCAGGACGGTGGTGCCCCGCTTCCTGGTGATGTTGTCCACGAGCAGCACCGTCGACGTGGCGCCCTTGGTGGTGTGCAGGTGCACCGCGATCACGTCGCGCTTCTGGGGGCCCGAAGCGGTGACCGGAGCGTCCTTCCCGGCGGAGAGGCCGGGCAGCATGCCCGCGTACCAGAGATAGCCCACACCGCCCGCGACAACGAGGGCGACGGCGACGACCAGGGCGACGACGCGGTTGCGTCCGCGGCGCCTGGCCTCCTCGCGGCGCTCGGTGCGGCTCTCGGTGAACTTCAGCCAGTCGATGACGTCTTCGGAGTCCTCGTCCGGCTCTTCGACGAAGGAGAACTGCTCGGTCGCGTACTCGTTCTTCGGGCGGCGCTGCTCGGGCACGGGAACGGACGCGCGGACCGGCTCGGGTTCCGGCTCCGGCACGGGCTCCGGTACGGGCCGGGGAGGCGCGGCCTGCTGCGGGATCCACTGCTGCTGCTGAGCGGTGTCGACGTACCCGTACTGCTGCTGCTGTTGTTGTTGTTGCTGCTGCTGCGCGTAGGGGTCGTACGGCTGCTGCGGCTGCTGGGCGTACGGGTCGTAGCCGTACCCCTGCTGCTGTTGCGCGTCGTACTGCTGCTGCTGCGGGTGCTGCGGCTGCGCCTGCTGGTACACCGGCTGCCCGTACGCGTCGTAGCCGATGATCTCCGGCTGCTGGGCGTACGGATCCTGAGCGTACGGGTCGTACGGATACTGTCCGTCGTTCACCGGTGCCCCTCTCCCTGCTTGTCTGTGCTCCCCGTACGGCCGTGCCGGACCGCTCAGTCGCGGTACAGCGCGCGCTTGTCGATGTAGCGGACCACACCGTCCGGAACGAGATACCAGACAGGCTCACCCGCCGCGACTCTCGCCCGGCAGTCGGTCGACGAGATCGCCAGCGCCGGCACCTCGACCAGGGACACACCGCCCTTGGGCAGCCCGTCGTCCGTGAGGTCGTGGCCGGGCCTGGTCACACCGATGAAGTGGGAGAGCGAGAAGAGCTCCTCCGCGTCCCGCCAGGTGAGGATCTGGGCGAGGGCGTCGGCACCGGTGATGAAGAAGAGGTCCGAGTCGCTGTTCAGCTCGCGCAGGTCCCGCAGCGTGTCGATGGTGTACGTCGGACCGCCGCGGTCGATGTCGATCCGGCTCACCGAGAACTGCGGGTTCGACGCCGTCGCGATGACCGTCATCAGATAGCGGTCCTCGGCCGGGGACACCTGCTTGTGGCTCTTCTGCCACGGCTGCCCGGTCGGTACGAACACCACCTCGTCGAGGTGGAACTGGGCGGCCACCTCACTGGCGGCCACCAGGTGTCCGTGATGGATCGGATCGAACGTCCCGCCCATCACGCCGAGTCGGCGCTTGCCGGGACCGCTCGGCCTCTGCTGCTCTCCCATGCGTGCAGAGCCTACTGGCCCCGTCTCGCGGCCCGGCCTCAGCGGTCGCGGTTGAAGCGCGTGGTGATCCACAGCAGGAGCAGGAGCGCGAGGAGCGCGCCGCCGCCGGTGAGGTACGGGTTGAGGGATTCGTGGTTCCCGCCGTGCTCGCCGCCCTCACCGGAGGCGAGGGTCACGAGGGAGACAGCGGTGCTGTGGAGGCTCATCTGCGGCAGGACCTATCCGGGAGTGGGAGCGGAGAACTTCGGAAACTTCGCCGACATCGTATGCGGGCGGCCCGGGCACGCTCACGCCGACTCAGTCGTTCAAGCGATGTCCGGCTCCGGGAACCTGCCGAGCGCGGCTCGCGCAGGCACATACGCTGAAGCGGTCCGGGGGACGGGAAACACTCGTAGACAGGGGGCCAACCATGACCGACGGCAATCACGAGAACGTACCGAGCCGCAATCGCCGGCGCTTCCCGGGCATCTCGTCCCGGGCGTACGAACATCCGGCGGACCGCTCGGCCCTGGTGGCCCTGCGCAAGCTCACCGGCTTCGACACCGTGTTCAAGGCGATGAGCGGGCTGCTTCCCGAGCGCAGCCTGCGGCTGCTCTTCCTCTCCGACTCGGTGCGGGTGAGCGAGGCGCAGTTCGCCCATCTGCACACGATGCTCCTTGACGCCTGTTACATCCTGGACCTTGAGAAGGTCCCTCCGATGTACGTCGCGCAGGACCCGAAGCCCAACGCCATGTGCATCGGCCTGGACGAGCCGATCATCGTGGTCACCACGGGCCTGGTCGAGCTGCTGGACGAGGAGGAGATGCGGGCGGTTGTCGGCCACGAGGTGGGCCACGCGCTGTCCGGCCACTCCGTCTACCGCACGATCCTGCTCTTCCTGACGAACCTGGCGCTCAAGGTCGCCTGGATCCCGCTGGGCAACATCGCGATCATGGGGATCGTGACGGCGCTGCGCGAGTGGTTCCGCAAGTCGGAGCTGTCCGCCGACCGCGCCGGTCTGCTGGTCGGCCAGGACCTCCAGGCGTCGATGCGCGGCCTGATGAAGATCGCCGGAGGCAACCACCTGCACGAGATGAACGTGGACGCGTTCCTGGAGCAGGCCGAGGAGTACGAAGCCGGGGGCGACCTGCGCGACTCCGTACTGAAGATCCTCAATGTCCTGCCGCGCTCGCACCCGTTCACCACGGTGCGCGCCGCCGAGCTGAAGCGGTGGGCGGAGAGCCGCGAGTACCAGCGGATCATGGACGGCCACTACGCCAAGCGCGACGAGGACGGTGACACCTCCGTCACGGACTCCTTCCGGGAGTCCGTGACGCACTACGCCGAAACGGTGCGCACCAGCAAGGACCCGCTGATGAAGCTGGTGGGCGACCTCGCGGGCGGCGCGGGCGACCTGGGCGGGAAGCTGCGCGACAAGTTCACCGGCGGCGGAAGCGGTAACGGCAAAGGCGGCAGCGGCGCCGACACCGGCGGGGGCCGGCCCTAGCCGCCGCCCCGCGGGCTCGGCATCGCGCTCGGCGCCAGCGTCCCGCACAGCGCCGCCGTGCTGGAGCCCGTCGCGTACGGGTCGGTCCCGGCGGGCCCCTCGCCGGTGGCACGCTGCCCGGCCAGTACGGGCCTCAGGTGGCTCACCGCGTCGGCCGAGCAGGACTGCGGGCCGGCCTGGACGTACGAGCCGAGCAGCTCGGCCCGGTGCATCCGCAGGTCGTCGCGGTCGAAGCGGAAGTGCAGCTCGCGGCGGACGGTGAACAGCGAGGCACCGTCCGCCCGCGCGTCACCGTCAGCGGCAGCGGCACCGGCCGGGCGCAGCGCGTAGACGAAGGCGTGGTCCGAGGTCACTTCGAGGCGCCCGGACGCGGTCTCCTCGACGCGCAGGACGCCCTGTACGCGCGGCTGCGGGCCCGCCGGCGTCACCTTCGCCGGATCGAAGCGCACCAGCCATCCGGTGGCCGCGTGCCTGCCGTCGCCGGCCGGGTCGCGAAAGCTGCGGTCGAACTGGGTGAGCTGGTCGGGGTCGAGCAGGGCGCGCACCGGGCGGACCGTGGACCCGTTCAGTACGTCCGGGTCCAGGGAGGACGCGACCAGGTAGTCCCTCGCGATGGTCAGCGCGGACATCACCTGGCCCTCCGAGAAGTGGGCGGTGCGCCGCGCGGGCGGCAGGGTGACGCCTTCGGCGCCCGTGCGGAACTGCGCCGCCGGACTGCGCGCGAAGAGTTCGGCGGGCTCACCTCCCGGCACCGTGTCCTGGGGGGCCAGCGGTATCACCGTCGCCCGCAGCAGCCCCGCGCGGGCGGCCGCGGGCGGCTGGTACGGGTGGCGTACGCCCAGGTAGATCGCCGTACCGAAGGCCATGGCGACGAGCAGAACGAGCACCAGTGCCTGCACCGGCCCCGATCCCCCGCGGGAACGGCCGGCGGCCGCGTCGCCGCGGACCCTGCGGACGGGCCGGGTGTGCACGGCCTTCTCGTGGTCGTCCATCCGCTCCTGCGCGGAGTACTCCTGAAGGCGGGCAGCCCGCACGAACGATTCGTCGAAGACGACGGACCGGTATTCGTCGTCGCTGCCACCCGGGAGGCCCTCGGGCGCCCCCTCGGGAGGCTCTCGGTGCCCTGCCATATCTTCAGGGTAGGTCGGCGGGGGGCATCGTAAACGCCCTGGTGCGCGTCAAGTTGTGACGGGCGCCCCCGACCCGGGGCCTTCGGCGAGGACGTTCCCGGCGGGCCCGCTCAGGGGGCGGTGCGCGGAACGGCGGACGCGGCCGGCGGGGAGTGCTCGGCGGACGCCGAGGGGCCGCCCGGCCGGGGGTTGTCGCTCGTCGCGGGCAGCGGGACCTGGTCCTCCCGGCTGCCGGAGGCCGCGCTCCGGTACACCGCGCTGAACGCGAGAGCCACCATCCCGATGCCCATCAGCAGGGCGAGCATCCAGGCCACGGGCCGGTGCCACCGCGCGCGCCCCCGGTAGGGGCGCCGAGCGCCGCCGTGCGGCCCGTACGGGCCCGTGCCGTCGTCGTACCAGCCGTAGGCGTCGTCCGCGTCCAGCGGGCCGTACGCGCCGTCGTGGCCCGGTTCGCGGGCGCCGTACTCGGAGCCGTACCCCTCGTCGTGGAGGTCGTCGTCCGGGTGGGCCTTGCCCGCTCTCGCCCTGGTGGCCTCCGCCTCGGCCCGCGCCTGGGCGGCGGCCAGCAGCCGCTCGACGGCGCTCGGCTCATGGATCTCGGCGGCCCGTACGAAGTCCTCGTCGAACACCACGGAGGCGAAGTCCTCTTCCGCGCCTCCGCGGTCGTCGTCGGGCTCCCAGCCGTCCTGGAACGGCTTGCCCCCCACGTCGTCCGGCACTCGTTCAGCGTAGACCTGGACGGTCGTTTTGGGCAGAGAACGTGCAAACGACGAACACCACTCCGGGATTACCGCGTGTGACCGTCGCCCGTCACGATGTACTTCGTCGAGGTCAGCTCCGGCAGACCCATCGGCCCGCGTGCGTGCAGCTTCTGCGTCGAGATCCCGATCTCGGCGCCGAACCCGAACTGACCGCCGTCGGTGAAACGGGTGGACGCGTTCACCGCGACCGTCGTCGAGTCGACCAGCTGGGTGAACCGGCGGGCGGCGGCCTGCGAGGTCGTGACGATCGCCTCGGTGTGCCCCGACGTCCAGCGGCGGATGTGGGTGACGGCCCCGTCCAGCGAGTCGACGACGGCGGCGGCGATGTCGTACGAGAGGTACTCCGCCTCCCAGTCGTCCTCCGTGGCGGCCACGACGGCCGCCTTGGACCCCTCGGCATACGGGAGCACCCGCTCGTCGCCGTGGACCGTCACGCCCGCCTCGGCGAGCGCGTCCAGCGCGCGCGGCAGGAAGGCGTCGGCGATGTCCCGGTGGACGAGGAGGGTCTCGGCGGCGTTGCAGACGCTGGGCCGCTGCGCCTTGGAGTTCACGAGGATGTCGACAGCCATGTCGAGGTCGGCCTCGGCGTCCACGTAGACGTGGCAGTTGCCGGTGCCCGTCTCGATGACGGGGACGGTGGACTCCTCGACGACCGTACGGATCAGGGAGGCGCCGCCGCGCGGGATCAGCACGTCGACCAGGCCGCGGGCGCGCATCAGCTCCCGCACCGAGTCGCGGGACTCCCCCGGCACGAGCTGCACGGCGTCGGCGGGCAGGCCGGCGGCGGCGATCGCGTCGCGCAGCACGCCGACGAGGGCCGTGTTGGAGGCGTACGCAGACGAGGAGCCGCGCAGCAGCACGGCGTTGCCGGACTTGAGGCAGAGCGCGGCGGCGTCCACGGTGACGTTCGGCCGGGCCTCGTAGATGATCCCGACGACGCCGAGCGGCACGCGGACCTGCCGCAGGTCGATGCCGTTGGGCAGGGTGGAGCCGCGTACGACCTCGCCGACCGGGTCGGGCAGGCCCGCCACGTCCCGGACGTCGGAGGCGATGGCGGCGACCCGCTCGGCGGTCAGCGTCAGCCGGTCGATGACCGTCTCGCTCGTACCGGCGGCCCGGGCCTTGGCGACGTCCTGGGCGTTGGCCTCGACGATCTCGTCCGTACGGGCCACCAGCGCGTCGGCGACGGCCAGCAGCGCGGCGTCCTTGACGGAGCGCGCGAGTGGCGCGATCGCGTCGGCGGCGGCGCGGGCGCGCCGGGCGGTCAGCGTGACGGGGGACGCGGCGGCCGCGGTCGGGTCGGTGCCGGCGAGAGGAGAGTGCGAGGTCATACCCGCAGGGTAATGCGCGCTCTGTGCGCATTCACCGGGTATCCCGCTCCGCGAGACGCCCGGTCCCGCGACACCGCGCTCACGCGTCGGCCCCCGCCGGGGCGCCGGACGCACCGGCCAGCACAGCGGTCCCGGCGATCCCAGCGGTGCCTGCGGTCCCAGCGGTGCCTGCGGTCCCAGCCCCGGAGTCCCGGCGGTCACACCGGTCAGTACGGATGCACGCCCACGGGCGCCGCCGGCGGCGGGCCGTACCCCTCGGCGATCCGGAGGTGGTAGGTGTCCCGGTCGATGACCTCCAGGCCCACGATCTCCCACGGCGGCAGCTTCGACGTCGACCGGTGCTCGCCCCACAGGCGCAGGGCGACGGCCGCCGCGTCGTGCAGGTCCCGCGCCTCTTCCCAGTACCGGATCTCCGCGTGGTCGTTGGCATACCTGCTGGTCAGCAGGAAGGGATGGTCGTGGGCGAGCTGTTCGAGGCCCCGTCTGACCTCCTGAAGCGGGGCCTCGGCGCCCGAGACGCTGAGAGTGATGTGCCAGAGCCTCGACACCTCCCGGGTGCCGTTGAGCTCCTGACCGGCAGCCGGTCCCTGGTCCTGCTCCGGGGCGTCGTCGAAGTCCGCCCCCGCCCCGACACTGGTCAGGGCGCGCTCGGCCGTCCCTCGGGGCAGCGCCCCCGGACGCGCTCGTCTCACCGGCGGCCTCCTGTAATGCGTTGCTGTGCTGTACCCCGCGCTGGTCCCCCGCAACAAAGTTGACCAGTCCTGGGCCCGGCGCGGGGCCGTTTTCGTGAAGGTCTCCGCCGCGAGGCTGGTCTTTCAGCCGTTTCAGGGGTGGAGAACGACCAGATCGTCCCTGTGTACGACTTCTCGCTCGTACGCCGGCCCGAGTTCCTTGGCCAGGTCCCGGGTGGAGCGGCCCAGCAGCTGCGGGATCTCCTTGGCGTCGTAGTTGACGAGCCCGCGGGCCACGGCGACACCCGCGGTGTCCCGCAGCTCCACCGGGTCGCCGGCGCTGAACTCGCCCTCGACCCGGGCGATTCCGGCGGGCAGCAGCGACGTACGCCGCTCCACCACGGCCCGTACCGCTCCGTCGTCGAGCACCAGCGCGCCCTGCGGCGTCGAGGCGTGGGCGAGCCACAGCAGCCGGTCGGCGCTGCGGCGGCCGGTGCGGTGGAAGTAGGTGCCCGTGTCGCGCCCGGCGAGGGCGTCCGCGGCGTGGACGGCGGAGGTGAGGACGACGGGGATGCCGGCGGCCGCGGCGATCCGGGCGGCTTCGACCTTGGTCACCATGCCGCCGGTACCGACGCCCGCCTTGCCCGCGCTGCCGATGGAGACGTGCGCGATGTCGCCCGGGGCGCGGACCTCGCCGATGCGCGTGGTGCCC
Organism: Streptomyces agglomeratus; assembly: GCF_001746415.1. Classification (NCBI taxonomy): domain Bacteria; kingdom Bacillati; phylum Actinomycetota; class Actinomycetes; order Kitasatosporales; family Streptomycetaceae; genus Streptomyces; species Streptomyces agglomeratus. The sequence goes on along the minus strand of NZ_MEHJ01000001.1, from coordinate 5,283,749 downwards.
GGGAGGCTCGGATCCCCGTCGTACAGCCCGTCGACGTCGGACAGGAGCACCAGCAGGTCGGCCCGTACGAGATGGGCGACGAGGGCGGCGAGCCGGTCGTTGTCGCCGAAGCGGATCTCGTCCGTGGCCACGGTGTCGTTCTCGTTGACGACCGGGACGGCGCCCATGGCGAGGAGCTGGTCCAGCGTCCGGTACGCGTTGCGGTAGTGGGCACGGCGGCTGGTGTCGTCGGTGGTGAGCAGCACCTGGCCGACGCGTACGCCGTAGCGCGCGAAGGAGGCGGTGTAGCGGGCCACCAGCAGGCCCTGGCCGACGCTGGCGGCTGCCTGCTGGCGGGCGAGGTCCTTGGGGCGACGGGCGAGCCCCAGTGGCGCGAGTCCGGCGGCGATGGCGCCGGACGACACGAGCACGATCTCCTTCTCGCCGCCGCTGCGCGTCTTGGCCATGACGTCGACGAGCGCGTCGACCCGGTCCGCGTCGAGCCCTCCCGACGCGGTGGTGAGTGAGGAGGAGCCGATCTTGACGACGATCCTGCGGGCCTCTGCTACGCCCTGCCTTGCCCCTGACACGTACCGTCCCCACTCCTGCTCGCCCGGTTCTCCCCGCAATGTACGTGAGCCGCTCCGGACGCCGCCTCCGCATTTCGCCCCGTGGACGCCCGGCCGCCCGTCTCCGGCGCTGGCGGGCCCCCTGATCGGGCCGGCGGGCGGTTCAACGGCCCAGGGTGGGCAGCGCCTGTGCGAGCGCCGCCCGCCAGTGCCTGAGCGGCTCGATCCCCGCCGTGTGCCACCGCTCGTGCCCCAGGACGCTGTACGCGGGCCGCGGAGCCGGGCGTGCGAAGGCGGCGCCGGGCGTGGGGCGCACCCGTCCGGGGTCGGCACCGAGGAGGGTGAAGATCTCACGGGTGAGACCGAACCAGGTCGTGTCGCCGCTGCTCGTGCCGTGGTAGATCCCGGGCTCGGCGGTGCCTTCGGCGGCGGCCCGCCCGAGCCGCACCAGCAGGTCGGCGAAGTCGGCGGTCCAAGTGGGCTGGCTGCGCTGGTCGTCGACCACGTCGACGGTCTCTCTGACGCCTTCCAGCTTGATTATCGTACGGACGAAGTTCCGGCCACCCGCCCCGTACAGCCAGGCCGTACGGACCACATAGCCGGTGTCGGGCAGCACCTCCAGGACGGCTCGCTCCCCCGCCAGTTTGGTGCGTCCGTAGGCGCTGCGCGGACCCGTCGGGGCGTACTCGTCGTACGGCGTGCGCGCGGTCCCCGCGAAGACGTAGTCGGTGGACACCTGGAGCAGCACGGCGCCGTTGGCCCGGCACGCCTCGGCGAGCCGGCGGGTCCCTTCGCCGTTGACCCGCAGCGCGTCGGCCTCCCTGGCCTCCGCCTCGTCGACGGCCGTCCAGGCGGCGCAGTTGACGACGACCGCTGGCCGGTGGGCCGCGAACGCGGCGCGCAGGGAGGCGGGTTCGGTGATGTCCAGCTCACGGCGGCCGAGGCCGGTGACCGGCTCGTCGCCCCGGGAGCCGAGGCGGGCCACGAGGTCCCGGCCCAGTATTCCGCCCGCGCCCGTGATCAGCCAGCCGCGCGCCCTGGTCGTCATGTCCCGATCTGTACCATGTGCGACCCGGACTTCCCGGGGGGACACCCCTTCGGGCCGTCTCCGTTGTTCCGGGGTGTGCGGCCGGATCACGGAGACGGGCCAGAAGTGGATGACCCTTCGTCAGGAACGGGCCCGGCGGCCCGCGACGGCGCCCCGTGCCATCCTGCGCAGCTTGCGCACCGCGCGGCGCGCGAAGGACGGCTTGGGCTTGCCGGCCCCCGGCGCAGTCACCCGCACCCCGCCGACCCACTCCGCGACCGTGACCGCGAACATCTCGTCGGGCACGCCCGCCTTCCTGTCCGTGAAGTGCGGGTACGCGAGGTAGGGCTTGCCCGCCGAGCCCTTGCGGACCACCTCGGGCACTTCCTTCGCGTCGAGGAACTTCAGGTGGTCCTCGAGGAGATCGGCCCGCCCCTCGGCCACGTAGTGCATTCGCAGCCGCTCGGGCACCTTCAGCCGGCGGGCCACACCCGGCGTCCAGTACTTGTCCATGAGCGGCTGCGCCAGCTCGATCTTGTTCTGGCGCGTGGCGGTCTTCGCCTTCAGCCAGCGGTGGTCGAACTGGGGCAGCAGCGTGATCACGAACGGCCGGATCATCAGCTCGTCACGCTTTTCGCCGGGCGGGAAGAATTCCGCGATCAGGTCCATCAGGGCCGTCGCCGAATCGAAGCGCATCGCATAACTGCCACTCTGCGTGATGTGCTTGCCGTCGTCGCGGCGCACGATATAGAGGCAGACGTAGTCGGCGATGATCGAGACCCCGGAACTTCGCACATATGCCTCAAGGGTGAAGCGTGCGTCCTCGCCGGTGTACAGCTGCTGATCGAAGCGCATTCCGTGCTTCTCCAGCAGCTCGCGCCGGAAGAGTTTCTCGGCGCTGAGCGTGAATTTGATATTGGACGAGAAGAGGTCCGTACGCTCCAGCGTGCGGCCGAACATGGACTTCGGCGCACCGCGCCCGATGCCCTCGATCTTGCCCAGCACGACGTCCGTGCCGTTGCGGTCGGCCATCGCGACCATGCGCTCCAACGCCTCCACGCCGAGGTAGTCGTCGGCGTCGAGGAAGAAGACATAGCGGCCGCGGGCCATGTCGAGACCTACGTTTCGGGGGCCACTCGGTCCACCGGAATTCTCCTGGTGGACGACGCGCGTGGCGACCTTGCTCCTGGCTGCGAACTCGTCGAGATACTCTCCGGTCCCATCGGTCGAGCCGTCATTGACGGCCACGATCTCTATGCGGTCGGCGCCCAGCGTCTGGGCTTCGACCGATTCCAGGCAGGGGATCAGGTAGGGCATCGCCTCGTAGGCACCGATGATCACGGTCACATCGGGAATCTCGACTGCGGCCATGCCCGTCTCATTCTCGTTCATCGACATCCAAGACAGTCGGCACATGGGTGTGGTTGTTCACCATCGTCACTTTTCCACGTGATGCTCGCCACATCACACACGAAAGGCCCGGCAGATCGTCTCGAAAAGACGCTCTGCCGGGCCGATTTCGGTCCTGTGTTCCAGCTGTCGACCGCCTGTCGGAGGTCAGCCCGCCACGGTCGAGTCGACCCCGCTGGCCTCCGGCGCCGAATCGCTCGGGTCCGCCGCGGTGACGGCGACCTCGATGCCGGTGCGCTGGGCCACGCCCTGGTTGCGGACCTCGGACTTGGCCGCCAACGCCCGTACCGCGTCGTTGAACTGCACGATGGACGCGGGCTCGTCGGGACCGAGCAGGTACTCCTTGAGCCCCCGCCGCGCCTGCGCCAGCGGGTCGGCGCTCTCGCCGCCCGTGATGGCGGCGAGCAGCTCACCGAGCTGCTCCGCCTCGTTGTCGAGGATCACGGCGGCACGTACGGCGGTGTTCTGCTGCTTGAACTCCTCGACGCCCAGCTCCGCGGAGTCGGTCACGGCGTACGGCTTGCCGCTGGCGATGAAGTCCGACACGACGCTGGAGATGTCGGAGACCATGCCGTCCGACTCGTTGAAGCAGTCGTACAGGCGCGGCTCGGCGCCGGTGATGACCCGGTGCTCCCACCATCCGAACGAGCGCCAGTACGCGTCGTTCCACTCGTCCCTGAGCTTCGCCAGCTCGGCCTCGCGCACCGGGTCGGGCAGCGCGTCCCGCGAGAGCTCGGCCTCGTCCTTGCCGTTCTTGGCGCCGCCCTTGCCCTTGGCACCCAGCTCGTCGAGGCGCGACTCGATCCGGGCCAGCTCGGCCCTGGCCGCCGCCCGGTCCGCCTGGAGGGCGGCGGCATCGTCCGCCCAGCGGGGATCGGTGGCGCGTTCGGCGGCCGCCGCCTCGACCATGGCGGTGATACGGGCGTGGACGGCCTTGGCGCGGGGGCTGCGCGTCCCGGTGAAGGGATGCGGCTTGTAGAGCACCCGGACCGGCTGCTCGGCCTCCAGCAGGCGCCTGACGATGTTCTCGCCGGCCAGCAGGATCGAGGTGTTGCCCGGGTTGTCGTCCCAGCCCTCCCACGTGGGGGCGTACAGCACGGTGGGGACGGGGTTCTTCGGTGTACCGCTCCAGGGCCGGATCGGGGCGAGCTGCGGGCGGCCCACCTCGACGATGTCCTCGTCACGCACGCCGACGTCCGCGAGCGCGTAGCGGTCGCGGCCGGCCCGGCCCGCGCTCCACACCTCGTCGTACACCTTGCTGAACGGGTTGATGCTCGCGACCTTGTCACTGTCGCCGTGCCCGATGAAGACGTGCTTCATGGTCGGAATGCGCAGCATGTGGATGTTCTTGCCGACGTTGGCGGCGTAGAGCGCCACGCGGACCGTGGACAGATCCATGTTCATCAGGTGCGTGGCGCTCGGTACGCAGATCACCGGCACCGACGTCGGGCCGAGCTGCGGCACGATGTGGCGCTCGCGCAGGAGGATCAGCGGTCTGCCGTCGAGCTGCTTCATCGTCTCGAGCCACATGTTGACCTGGTACGCCGACTCGCGGGAGCCGGAGAAGTACAGGACCGTGGTGGGGCGGTAGTCGCGCAGCCAGCTGTCGACGCCCTCCAGGACCGTCTCCACCGGCGGCACGCGACGGCCGCGCCGGGTGAACGGCATCAGCACGGCGACGTACGCGACGGCCAGGGCCAGGGTCAGCGCGAGGCCCGCGTAACCGACGGCGTACTCCTCGCTCGCGACCGCGATCAGCACGCCCGCGACGGCGAAGACGTCGAGGTGCAGCATCTTCTCGGCGGACCGGTTCAGCAGTCGTCTGGGCGGGGCCGGCGGGATGCTCAGCATGCCGAGATCGACGTTGCGGGTGACCACCGGCATCCTGCGGCGCAGGCGGATCAGGGTGACGAGCGCGCCGTGCGGGGCCTGGAGCGCGTAGAACAGCAGCAGGCCGGCGATCGTCACGTAGAAGATCGACTGCTCGGCCAGCTGCATACGGGCCAGCAACAGGATCAGCAGCAGCTGGCGCACGAGGAAGCGGATCGAAAGGCCGGCCCTGACCTTGCCGAGGCGATTGATCAAGTAGCTGCCGCGCTGGTGCAGGTGCCGGTCCGCGAGATACGTCGCGGCGACAGCGGCCGCGAAGAACCAGAGGTTCGGAATCAGCGCGGCGAACATCACGCACGGATAGGCGAGGCCCATGACGGCCGCTGCGGCCAGTTCGGAGCCGCTGCCCACGCGGGCCAGGCGGATGGCGGTCGAAATCACGAAGAACCTGCTCCAGATGGGTGCCGGTCATTTACTGTGCGAAAAGCAATGGAACTGTGAAGTCCAGCTCCACGAAGTCGGGCCTCTGCATATCGCTGTTTGGCGACTACAGAGGCCCGAATCATCAATTGTCAAGCAGTATTACACATCTTCCTGACGGTCAAGGACGGCCGCCAGAGCCTGCTCGAAGCCCGACGCCTTGGACGCCCCACGGGTCGGGTCCACCTGCCGTACGTCGATGACGTGACCGGTGAGATCCGACAGAAGTACGTCCAACGACGTACGCGCCACGGCCTCGGAGGACAGCAGCGAACCCGCGGGCTCGTCACCGAACGCCTTGGTGCGCATGGGGGTCGCCGTGCGCTCCGGGTTGACGCAGTTGACGCGCACACCGTCGCCCGCCCACTCGTCCGCGAGGGCCTGGGTGAGATTCACCATGGCGGCCTTCGTGGAGGAGTAGAGGCTGTACTCGGCGCGGCCGCGGGTGTAGCTGCTGGACGTGTAGAGCAGCAACTGGCCCTTGGTCTCGGCGAGGTACTTGTGCGAGGCACGCGCGATCTGCACGGGGGCCAGGTAGTTGACGTTCAGCGCTTCCTGGATGGTCGTGTTGTCCGTCTCGGCGAGCTTGCCGATGCGGAGCACGCCCGCCGTGTTGATGACGTAGTCGACCCGGCCGGTCTCCGAGTGCGCCTTCGACAGGGCGTCCTCGACGTGCTCGGGGTTCTCGACGTGCGTACCGGTGGTGGAGCGGCCCAGGGCGTACACCGTCGCGCCGTACTGCTCGGCGAGGGTCGCGATGTCGGCGCCGATGCCGTACGAACCGCCGAAGACGACCAGCGTCTTGCCGGCGAGCAGCTCGCGGTACGCGGCCTCGTCGGCCTGCTGCGGAGCGGCGGTGGAGGCGAGCTGGAACAGCTTGTCGGCGATGAAGACGTCGACCGGCTGCGTCACCTTCATGTTGTACTCGTCGCCCGCGACCACGTAGATCGGCACGTCCGGCAGGTACTTCAGCACGACCGAACAGTCGTCGGTGGCCTGGAAGTTCGGGTCGCCGGCCGCGACCTCGTACGCCTTGCGGATCGTCGACAGCTTGAAGGCCTGCGGGGTCTGGCCGCGGCGCAGCCGGGACCGGTCCGGGACCTCGGTGATGAACTCGCCGTCGCCGCCGTGCGTACGCGTCACGATGATCGTGTCGGCGGACGGGATGGCGACGTCGACCGCCTCGTAGCGCTCCAGCGCGTCGACGCAGTCCTGGATCACTCGCTGTGACAGCAGGGGGCGCACCGCGTCGTGGAAGAGGACGTTGCGGTCCTCGCCCTCGGCGAGACCTTCACCGAGCGCGGAGATGGCGCGCTCGGTGGTCTCGTTGCGCGTCGTACCGCCCTCGATGACCTTGGTGACCTTGGTGAACCCGGCCTTCACGACGATCTTCTCGACGTCGGGCACGTAACCCGGCGCCATGAGAACGATGATGTCGTCGATGCCTTCCGCCTGCTCGAAGATCGACAGCGTGTGCTCGATGACCGCCTTGCCTGCGATCTTCAGCAGCTGCTTGGGAATCGACAGACCCACACGCTGACCGGTCCCACCGGCGAGCACTACTGCTGTGGTTCGGGGCTTGGCTATGGGCTGCACAGACACAGACGACCTACCTTGCGGGGACGGGGAGACAACGCGATGGTCGCACTCTGCGTCACCGTCTCGCAAGGTGAGCATCCCTCTGCCGACACCTGTACGAAACCTGCACCGCTCGCCAACCGCCGGGCGGACTCGGCCATTTGAGTCCGCCCCGCGATCAGTGAGACGCCCGGGAGGGCGTCATGGTTCACACCCAGGGGGGTGAGCGATGCCACAGGGAGTGGCGGCCCCGCCCCTAGAAGGGGTTGAACTCGTCGTACTCGCGCTGCGAGTCGTCACGCTGCGCCTCGCGGTCCTTGCGGCGGGTGGCCGCCGGACGCGGGGCGTCCAGGCGGTGGTCCTCACCACGGCGGCCGAGCATCTCCGCGCCGGCCATCACGGTCGGCTCCCAGTCGAAGACGACCGCGTTGTCCTCGGCGCCGATGGCGACCGCGTCGCCCGCACGGGCGCCGGCCTTCATCAGCTTGTCCTCGACACCGAGGCGGCTGAGGCGGTCCGCGAGGTAGCCGACGGCCTCGTCGTTGCTGAAGTCGGTCTGGCGCACCCAGCGCTCCGGCTTCTCGCCGCGCACGCGGTAGACGCCGTCCTCCTCGGTGATCGTGAAGCCCGCGTCGTCGACGGCCTTCGGGCGGATGACGACCCGGGTCGACTCCTCCTTGGGCTTGGCGGCGCGTGCCTTGGAGACGACCTCGGCCAGTGCGAAGGAGAGCTCCTTGAGGCCGATGTGCGCGACCGCCGACGCCTCGTAGACGCTGTAACCACGCGCCTCCAGGTCCGGGCGGATCATCTCCGCGAGTTCCTTGCCGTCCGGAATGTCGATCTTGTTGAGGACGACGACGCGCGGCCGGTCGCCCAGACCGCCGTACTGCGCCAGTTCCTCCTCGATCACGTCGAGGTCGGTCAGCGGGTCACGGTCGGACTCCAGCGTCGCCGTGTCCAGTACGTGCACCAGCACCGAGCAGCGCTCGACGTGCCGCAGGAACTCCAGGCCCAGGCCGCGCCCCTGGCTCGCGCCCGGGATCAGACCGGGGACGTCGGCGATCGTGTAGACGGTCGAACCGGCCGTGACGACACCGAGGTTGGGGACGAGCGTGGTGAACGGGTAGTCGGCGATCTTCGGCTTGGCCGCGCTCAGCACCGAGATCAGCGAGGACTTGCCTGCGCTCGGGTAGCCGACCAGCGCCACGTCGGCGACGGTCTTGAGCTCCAGGACGATGTCGCCGCCCTTGCCCGGCTCACCGAGCAGCGCGAAACCGGGGGCCTTGCGGCGGGCCGAGGCGAGTGCCGCGTTGCCGAGGCCGCCGCGGCCGCCCTCACCGGCGACGTACGTGGTGCCGTGGCCGACCATGTCGGCCAGGACGTTGCCGTCCTTGTCGAGGACCACGGTTCCGTCGGGGACGGGCAGGATCAGGTCCTGTCCGTCCTTGCCGGAGCGGTTGTCACCGGCGCCGGGCTGGCCGTTCGTGGCCTTGCGGTGGGGGCTGTGGTGGTAGTCCAGCAGCGTGGTCACGGACTGGTCGACGACGAGGGTGACGTCGCCGCCACGCCCGCCGTTGCCGCCGTCCGGGCCGCCCAGCGGCTTGAACTTCTCACGGTGTACGGAGGCGCAGCCGTGGCCTCCGTTACCCGCGGCGACATGCAGTTCGACGCGGTCCACGAAGGTGGTCATGGGTGGGTCCTCCAGTACATACGGAAATGTCTACATACGTAACACGCCAAGGGCGGCCGCGCTTCCCCGTTCCCCGGGAAAGAGCGTCCGCCCTCGGAAAGTGCTGTGTGTACCGCTCGACGAAGGCCGGAATTACTCGGCGATCGGAACGATGTTCACAACCTTGCGGCCACGGTGCGTGCCGAACTCGACCGCACCGGCGGCGAGTGCGAACAGCGTGTCGTCGCCGCCACGGCCGACGCCCGAGCCCGGGTGGAAGTGGGTGCCGCGCTGGCGGACCAGGATCTCACCGGCGTTGACGGCCTGACCGCCGAAGCGCTTCACGCCGAGCCGCTGGGCATTGGAATCGCGACCGTTCCGAGTGGACGATGCGCCCTTCTTGTGTGCCATGTCTCAGTCCCTTTACTTCGCAGCCGTGGGGATACCGGTGACCTTGATCGCCGTGTACTGCTGGCGGTGACCCTGGCGACGGCGGTAACCGGTCTTGTTCTTGTACCGAAGGATGTCGATCTTGGCACCCTTGTGGTGGTCCACGACCTCGGCGGTGACCTTGATGCCGGCCAGGACCCACGGGTCGCTGGTGACGGAGTCGCCGTCGACCACGAGCAGGGTCGAGAGCTCGACCGTGTCGCCAACCTTGGCCGTGGGAATCTTGTCAACCTCAACGATGTCGTCGACAGCAACCTTGTGCTGGCGACCACCGCTGCGCACGATGGCGTACACGCTGATCTCTCTTTCGCTCGGGACGGGACCCCTGATGCCAGCCGTTCGCACGGGCCGTTGGGCCCGCGACAGATCCGAATGGACGAGCGGCCTCTAACGGCACCCCGAAGGAGTGCCGGAAGGGAGGTGCTCAGGAGATGGCGTGCACAAAAACACGCCGACGGTCAAGAGTACGGGCCGCTGCGGGGAGGGTCAAACCGGGTCCCCGCGGTCACTCCCCGGGGCACGCCAGGTGCGGCAGGACCCCGGCCGGCGCCCCGCCGCACGCCCTGCGCACAGCGGTGTGGGCCGCCCCGGATGTCGTCCGGGGCGGCCCACAGAGCCGTACTGCGCGAGGTACGACCTGAGGTCAGTCCTCGGTGGGAGCGGAGACCGCCGACGGCGCCTGCTGCTCCGCCGCCGAGGTCTTCTTCGAAGCCGACGCCTTCTTGGCCGTCGTCTTCTTCGCGGTCGTCTTCTTGGCGACGGTCTTCTTGGCCGCCGCCTTCTTCGCCGGGGCCTTCTTGGCAGCCGTCTTACGGGCCGCCTTCTTGGCCGGAGCGGCAGCCTCGGCCTCGGCACCGGCTTCGGCACCGGCCGGGGCCTCCGCCTCTGCCTCGGCGCCCTTGTCGGTCACCGGTGCCTCGACGACCAGCACGGCCGCCTCCTCGGCGCCCCTGGGCGAACCGGCGGGCGCGGTCGCCTTACGGGTCGCACGACGGCGCGCACGCGGCGGAGCCGCGGCTGCGGGCTCCTCGGCCACCGGCGCCTCGGCCTCGGGCTCCTCGGCCACCGGCTCCTGGGCCACAGGGACCGGAGTGACGACCTGCACCGCCTCGGCGGCAGCCTCCGCGGACTTCGGCGCACCGGCCGGAGCCGTCGCCTTGCGCGTCGCACGACGGCGCGTACGGGCCGGCGGAGCGGCCTCCTGCGCCACGGGCTCGGGCTCGGCCACGGGGGTCGGCTCGGGCTCCACTACGACGGCGCGCTCGGGAGCGGGCTCCGGCTCCGGCACGTGCACCGGCTCCGCGGCCTTCGGCGCACCGGCCGGGGCGGTCGCCTTGCGCGACGCCCGGCGGCGCGAACGGCCGCGTCCCGCAGCCGCCTCGGCCTCGGCCGGGCTGCTGTAGAGCTCCTCGTCCGGTACGAACTCGGGCTCGGGCAGCGCCACCGGCGCAGCCACCTCGGCGGCGACCTCGGCCTCCGTCTCCACCTCGGCCTCGGTCTCGGCCGGCTCCACGTGCTCGTGCTCGGCCTCGCCACCGCGGCCGCGCTTCTTCGCGCGCTTGCCACCGCCGCCGCCACCGGCGACGGTCGGCTGCTCCATGTGCACGATGACACCGCGGCCGTTGCAGTGGACGCAGGTCTCGGAGAAGGACTCCAGCAGACCCTGGCCCACCCGCTTGCGGGTCATCTGCACCAGGCCCAGCGAGGTGACCTCGGCGACCTGGTGCTTCGTACGGTCGCGTCCCAGGCACTCCAGCAGACGCCTCAGCACCAGGTCGCGGTTCGACTCCAGGACCATGTCGATGAAGTCGATGACGACGATGCCGCCCAGGTCGCGCAGCCGCAGCTGGCGCACGATCTCCTCGGCCGCCTCCAGGTTGTTCCTGGTGACGGTCTCTTCGAGGTTGCCGCCCTGACCGGTGAACTTGCCGGTGTTGACGTCGACGACGATCATCGCCTCGGTCTTGTCGATGACCAGCGAACCGCCGCTCGGCAGGTAGACCTTGCGGTCCAGCGCCTTCATCAGCTGCTCGTCGATCCGGTACGTCGCGAAGACGTCGACCTCCGACGTCCAGCGCGAGAGCCGGTCCGTCAGGTCCGGGGCGACGTGGTTGACGTAACCGTGGATGGTCTGCCACGCGTCGTCACCGCTGACGATGACCTTCGAGAAGTCCTCGTTGAAGATGTCGCGCACGACCCGGACGGTCATGTCCGGCTCGCCGTAGAGGAGTGTCGGACCGCTGGTCGCGCCGGTGCTCTTCGACTTCTTCTGGATGTCCTCCCACTGCTGCTGGAGGCGCTCGACGTCACGGCGCAGCTCGTCCTCGCTCGCGCCCTCGGCGGCGGTGCGCACGATGACGCCCGCGTCCTCGGGAACGATCTTCTTGAGGATGGTCTTCAGACGCGCGCGCTCGGTGTCGGGCAGCTTGCGGCTGATGCCGGTCATCGAACCCTCGGGCACGTAGACCAGGTAGCGGCCGGGCAGCGAGACCTGGCTGGTGAGGCGGGCGCCCTTGTGGCCGATCGGGTCCTTCGTGACCTGCACGAGGACCGACTGGCCGGACTTGAGGGCGGTCTCGATGCGGCGGGGGCCGTGGCCCATGCCGAGCGCGTCGAAGTTCACCTCACCGGCGTACAGGACCGCGTTGCGGCCCTTGCCGATGTCGACGAAGGCTGCCTCCATCGACGGCAGTACGTTCTGGACCTTGCCCAGGTAGACGTTGCCGACGTACGAGGTCGCCTGCTCCTTGTTGACGTAGTGCTCGACGAGGATGTTGTCCTCGAGCACGCCGATCTGGGTGCGGTCGCCGTTCTGCCGTACGACCATCACGCGCTCGACGGCCTCGCGGCGGGCCAGGAACTCGGCCTCGGTGATGATCGGGACGCGGCGGCGGCCCTGCTCGCGGCCCTCGCGGCGGCGCTGCTTCTTCGCCTCCATGCGGGTCGAGCCCTTGATGGACTGGACCTCGTCGAAGCCGGTGCCGGGCTCGCGCTCCGCTTCCTTCTTGCGCGGCTCGCGGACCTTGACGACCGTACGCTCCGGGTCGTCGACGCCGTTGGCCTCGGTCTCCGGACCCGCGTCACCGCTGCGACGGCGGCGACGGCGGCGGCGACGGCTGGACGCGGAACCCGCACCCGACTCGTCTTCCTCCTCCTCGGCGCGCTCTTCCTCCTCCTCGGCCCGCTCGGCGGCGGCCTCGTCGGGGGTCTCCTGCTCGTCGGTCTCGTCGGTGTCGGCGAGCTCGCCCCGGCGACGGCGACGGCCACCGCGGCGACGGCGGCGCGCCCTGCGGTCCTCGGCCTCGTCGGACTCGTCGCGAGCCTCTTCCTCGCGCTCCTCCTCAAGGGCCTCGACGGGCTCCTCGGGCTGCGGCGCGGCCTCGGCACGCTCCTTGCGCTCGGGGCGCTCCGCACGCTCGGTGCGCTCGTCCTCGGCGGGCTCACCGCGGCGACGGCGGCGACGGCCGCGCGGGGCGGCCTGCGGGGCGGGAGGAGCCTCGATGGTGACGGTCTCCTCCGCCTCCTCTTCCTCTTCCACGTCCTCGATGTAGTCCGGCTCCGTCACCCGGGCGGCGGCGGCAGCCGCGGCCGTCTCGGGGGTCTGGAACATCGGCTCGGTGAAGACCGGGGCCTGGAACACGGCCACGGCGGGCCGCGTCGCACGGCGGCGCGAACGCGTCGGCTCCTCGGCGGGCGCGGCGTCCGGCTGCGGCGCGGCTGCCTCTGCGGCGGCGGCCTCGTCGGCGGCCTTGCGGCCGGCCCGGCGGCGCGGGGTACGGCCACGGGGGGCCTCTTCGGCCTGCGCGGCCACGGGCTCCGCCGGGGCGGGCTCGGCGGCGGGCGCCTCTTCGGCGGGCGCGGCTTCGGCCTCCTCGGCCGGCTTCGGCGCACCGGCGGGAGCGGTGGCCTTACGGGTCGCACGGCGGCGCGTGCGGCCACGCGGCGCCTCTTCGGCGGCCTCGTCGGCTGCGGGAGCGGCGGGCGCCTCCGCCACGGCGGGGGCCTCGGGGGCCTCCACGGCAGCCTCAGCACCGGTCTCGGTCTCGGCCGCCTTCGGCGCACCCGCGGGCGCGGTCGCCTTACGGGTGGCGCGACGGCGCGTACGGGCCGGCGGCGCGGCCTCCTCGGCGACCTCGGCCTCGGGCGCCGCGGCGGGCTCGGGGGCGGCGGGAGCCTCGGCGGCAGCCGTCTCCTCGCTCTTCGGCGCACCGGCCGGAGCCGTGGCCTTGCGCGTCGCACGGCGACGCGGACGGGCCGGCGCGGCGGTCTCCTCCGCGGCGGGTGCCTCGGCGGCCGGTGCCGCGGGGGCTTCGGCGGCCGCGGGGGCCTCCTCGCCGGCGGTCTTCGGCGCACCCGCGGGCGCGGTCGCCTTACGGGTGGCACGGCGGCGCGTACGGGCCGGCGGAGCGCCCTCGGCGCTCTGGTCGGACACGGGCTCTGGGTTCTCTGCGGACGCGCTCACGGCACTCTCTCCGGCCGGTATGGCCGGAGCCGCGGCCTCTGTGTTGGCTGCGGGCTGGGCGGTCACTGCGGCCTTCGCGTCGCCCGCCGGGGGTCCGGCAGGGCGTGAGGCCGCGCGGCGCCGGCGGCGCGGCGGCAGCGTGTCGCTGGGGGAATGGTTGTTGTCGGTCTCCCCGGCGGTACGCGCGGTACCTGCCGAGGGCTCAGTGGAATCGTTCGGCTCAAGCATGCGGGCGGTTCTCCCGTCACGCTCCCGGGCGCCACACCTGGTTCCGGTCCGGTCCGGTCCGCGCGATGAGCGCGGTACCGCCGTCCGGGGCGCGGGCGCCGCACGGGAGCTGTTGTCTAGCTCGCCGGTTCCGTACGCGGTCTGCGTACGGCCTGGCGAAAGTCTTCTGGTCAGTGCGCCGCCCGACCCAGGTGGCTCCCGAGTACCAGGGCTGCGCTACAACGACCGCCCTACGCGGAACCTGCACCTTCCGGCGCCTTCGCGGTGGTCAGTCCGGCGGCCGTGGGTGGGGCGGCCGTGACTGCCTCGCGGTCGGGCGCGAGCGGGTCGGTCACCGTGCCGGACTCCTCGTCGAAGAGCCCCTGCGCCAGCCTGGTCACCGCTGCGGGGACCGGCGGCGCCAGGTCGGCCACAGCTCGGAGACCGGACAGGACGTCGTCGGGTCGTACGGCGGGTGTCAAATGCCGAACAACCAGCCGCAGTATCGCACAGGGCTTGTCCTGTGGCCTATCGGACGGGGCGGGAACGGCCTGGAGACCGGCGACGGCGCTGCGCGCGTCGAAGGACCGCATGCCGTTCTTGGTACGGCGCTGGACCTCGACGCTCTCGGCGGCGAGGAAGGCGTCGACGGCCTTCTGCGCGTCCTCGGGCGACACGCCGTCGAGGCGCATCTCCCACACGGACGCCTGGAGCCGGTCGGCGAGACCCGACGTACGCGCTTCGACCGCGTCGGTGATGTCGAGCCCGTCGGGGAGTGACTCGTCGAGCAGCTCGCGCAGCTCGCCGACGTCGCGCGGGGCGGTCAGTGCGATTTCCAGGTACTCGGCCTCGCTGCCCGTGCCGGTGGGTGCGGCATTGGCGTACGAGACCTTCGGGTGCGGGGTGAAGCCGGCCGAGTACGCCATGGGTACGTCGGCGCGGCGCAGCGCCCGCTCGAATGCGCGCTGGAAGTCACGGTGGCTGGTGAACCGGAGGCGGCCGCGCTTGGTGTAGCGCAGTCGGATGCGCTGCACCGCCGGTGCGGGCGGCGGGCCTTCGGGCTGTCGCTTGCCCAGTGGTTCTTCTCCTCGTGCGGGGCGGCGCGCTGTCCGCGCGTCACCCTTCCGGCGTGGGGGTCGCCCCCTCGCGTCCCGGCGTCCGGCTCACCCCTGGCCGGCTGTGCTCTTGCCAAGCAGGGAGATCTCGGACGCGGGTGCCGCGCTGGGGACGGTGGTCTTACTACCCAGAGTACGCGCAGGAGTCCGCACCGGTTCCACGGCCTCGGCCGCACCCGTGGGCGCACCGGCGGCGGGCCAGGTGTCCGCGGGACCCCCGACCAGCGCGCGCCACGCGTCGCGCCGGGCCTGGCGCACCGTCTCCCGCGCGGCCCGCAGCGCCCCGCGCGCCGCCCGGCCCGCTTCGAGGCCCGCCCGCTTCACCGGCGCCCACAGGGTGTCGCGCACCCAGTGCCCCACCGGCACGCACACCCCCAGCCACAGCAGGCGCACCGGCCGCCCCACCAGATTCCAGGCGAGCCACTTCAAGGCGCGCCCCACGGCCCGCGAGATGTACCCGGCGACCCGCCACGCGTGCCCGCACGCGTCCCCGACCTCCCGCCCGACCGGGACCAGGACCGCGCGCCAGACCCACGCGGCGGGCGTCACCAGGAACGTCACCAGGCACCAGGCCAGCCCGCGCCCCAGACCCGTGGCCAGCCAGGCGACGCCCCGGCCCAACGGCGCCAGGACGAACCGCCACAGCGCCACCCACGGCCACACGAACAACGCCCTGCCCACCCAGGCCAGCCCACGCCCGACCGGCGTGAGGACGTACGCGTACAGCCACACCAGCGGCGCCACGACGAGCATGCGGACCACCCACGCCACCGCGGTGCCCAGGGCGCGCGCGGCGGCGGCGACGGCGTACCCCGCCGTGCGCCCGAGCCGGGCGAGCCCGTGCCCGAGCGGGGTCAGCACCTGCCGGTACAGCCACACCGCCGGCACGACGATCCCGTACCGGACGAGAGGCACCACTACGTACCGCCACAGCAGCACCCAGGGCATCACGAGCACGGCGTGCGCGACGTACCCGAGCACCTTGGCGACGGGGACGAGCACCTTCCGGTACAGCCAGGCCAGGGGTGTCACGACCAGGACGCGCAGGACCACGCCGAGCGCGCGGCCGGCCGCCTTCCCGCAGACGGCGAGCAGGTCCCACACCATCCGCACGGGGACGACGAGCACCAGCACGATGATGCGCACGGGGATCCTGATGACGGCGGTCAGACAGCCCTCCGCCTGCGGCACTTCGCGCCGGGGGGCGGGCGGCTGCGGCTGCTTCTCGAAGTCCATGCCCGAACAGACGCACGGGACCGCTGTCCGGATCCCTGACCGGTCCGTCCGATGTTGATCTGTTACGCGGAAAGGCCCGGCCAAGAGGCCGGGCCTTTCCCTGCGTCGCGGCTACTTGACCACGGTCAGCGGCAGCAGCTTCTTGCCCGTCGGGCCGATCTGGATCTGCGTGTCCATCTGAGGACACACCCCGCAGTCGAAGCACGGGGTCCAGCGGCAGTCCTCGACCTCGGTCTCGTCGAGCGAGTCCTGCCAGTCCTCCCAGAGCCAGTCCTTGTCGAGACCGGAGTCCAGGTGGTCCCAGGGCAGGACCTCCTCGTACGTACGCTCACGCGTGGTGTACCAGTCGACGTCCACGCCGAAGTCGGGCAGCGTCTTCGCCGCGGCCTGCATCCAGCGGTCGTAGCTGAAGTACTCGCGCCAGCCGTCGAAGCGGCCACCGCCCTCGTAGACCGCGCGGATGACGGAGCCGATGCGCCGGTCGCCGCGCGAGAGCAGGCCCTCGACGATGCCGGGCTTGCCGTCGTGGTAGCGGAAGCCGATGGAACGGCCGTACTTCTTGTCGCCGCGAATCTTGTCGCGCAGCTTCTCCAGGCGGGCGTCCGTCTCCTCGGCGGAGAGCTGGGGCGCCCACTGGAACGGGGTGTGCGGCTTCGGCACGAACCCGCCGATGGAGACGGTGCAGCGGATGTCGTTCTGACCGGAGACCTTGCGGCCCTCGGCGATGACCTTGACGGCCATGTCACCGATCTGGAGGACGTCCTCGTCGGTCTCGGTGGGCAGGCCGCACATGAAGTACAGCTTCACCTGACGCCAGCCGTTGCCGTACGCCGTCGAGACGGTCCGGATGAGGTCCTCTTCCGAGACCATCTTGTTGATGACCTTGCGGATGCGCTCCGAACCGCCCTCGGGGGCGAAGGTCAGGCCGGACCTGCGGCCGTTCCTGGTCAGCTCGTTGGCGAGGTCGATGTTGAACGCGTCCACGCGGGTCGACGGCAGCGAGAGGCCGATCTTGTCCTCTTCGTACCGGTCCGCGAGGCCCTTGGCGATGTCCGCGATCTCGGTGTGGTCGGCCGAGGACAGCGACAGCAGGCCGACCTCCTCGAAGCCGGTCGCCTTGAGACCCTTCTCCACCATGTCGCCGATGCCGGTGATGCTTCGCTCCCGCACGGGGCGCGTGATCATGCCGGCCTGGCAGAAACGGCAGCCGCGGGTGCAGCCGCGAAAGATCTCGACGGACATCCGCTCGTGGACGGTCTCGGCGAGCGGGACCAGCGGCTGCTTCGGGTAGGGCCACTCGTCGAGGTCCATGACGGTGTGCTTGGACACGCGCCACGGCACACCGGACCGGTTGGGGACGACGCGGCCGATGCGGCCGTCGGGGAGGTACTCGACGTCGTAGAACCGGGGCACGTACACGCCGCCGGTCTTACTGAGCCGGAACAGCACCTCGTCCCGGCCGCCCGGACGGCCCTCGGCCTTCCAGGCGCAAACGATCTCGGTGATCTCCAGGACCGCCTGCTCGCCGTCGCCGATCACCGCGCAGTCGATGAAGTCCGCGATCGGCTCGGGGTTGAAGGCGGCGTGCCCGCCCGCGAGGACGATCGGGTCGTCGAGCGTGCGGTCCTTGGACTCCAGCGGGATGCCGGCGAGGTCCAGGGCGGTGAGCATGTTGGTGTAGCCGAGCTCGGTGGAGAAGCTCAGCCCGAAGACGTCGAACGCCTTGACGGGCCGGTGGGCGTCCACGGTGAACTGCGGGACGTCGTGCTCGCGCATGAGCGCTTCGAGGTCCGGCCACACGCTGTACGTGCGCTCGGCCAGGACCCCTTCGCGCTCGTTCAGTACCTCGTAAAGGATCATTACGCCCTGGTTGGGCAGCCCGACCTCGTACGCGTCGGGGTACATGAGCGCCCACCGCACGTCCGTGGCGTCCCAGTCCTTGACGGTGGAGTTGAGTTCGCCGCCGACGTACTGGATCGGCTTCTGGACGTGCGGGAGAAGCGCTTCCAGGCGTGGGAAGACCGACTCGACAGGCATCGTGTGTCTCTCATGAGCTGGCAGGGGTGACCATCAAGCGTACCCCGGCCCTCAGCCGCCCAGATCCGTCCGCAATTTCCCGGCCGTGGCCCGCTTCCACACCTCCGGCAGCTCACGTTCCCGGGCCTGTGAGGCGGCCTCTTCCCGCCCGTACAGAAGTCCCCAGGTGAACGCCGTCTCGCCGGCGGCGTCGGCCCGCGCCGCCAGGTCCCGCAGGGTCGTCCGGGCCACCACGCTGTCCTGGTGCTCGCCCAGCACCGACTGCACCGCCTTCACGTGCTTGGCGAACCGCTTGGCGGGCCCGCCGAGGGCGGGGCGCGCGGCGTCGGCGGCGTAACGGGTGCGCTTGGCCGCCTTGCGGGCGTTGTGCAGGGCCCGGTCGCGCTCGTCGCCGGGCGGCAGCGCGAGGGCCCGCTCCATGCGGACGGCCAGCCGGCCGAAGTCCTTGAGGACGGCCCTGGGCAGGACCTCGGCGGCGGGCTTCGACGCGGCGGGGCGCAGCGGCGGGTCGGCCAGCAGGGCGTTCAGGGCAACGAGGAGGTCCAGATGCCTCGGGCTGTCGAGCGCCTCGGTGGTCCTGGCCCGCGCGGCGTCGCGGGTGCCCACGGACCAGATGCGCAGCCGTCCGCGCACCGGGCCCCTGAGAAGCGTTCCGGGTACGTCTTCGAGCCGGGCATGGAGCCGGGCGTCCAGTACCTCCTGGTCGCGGTCGGCGCCCAGCTCCCCCGCCAGCCACTTGAGCTCCGCGACGACCAGGTCGGTGGCCGCCCGGTCCAGCACCTTGCGGTAGGTCCTGAGCGCGCTGCGCAGGCGGCGGGTGGCGACGCGCATCTGGTGGACGGAGTCGGGCAGGCCGCGCCGGACTGCGGGGTCGTACGCCACCAGCGCCTCGTACTGCTCGCGCAGGTAGGCGAGGACATGGTCGCCGGCGGTCCGCGGGCGCGGCGGCTGCCCGGGGGACTTCTCCGGCTGCGGCTCCGTGTCGGCCAGGGCCCTGGCCAGCTTGGACGCCGACCGGGCGGGCCGCAGGCCGGCCTTGCGGAGTTTCTTCCCGACGGCGTCGAGGAGGGCCGGGTCGCCCTCGTCGGCGAGTTCGACCTCGATCTCGGTCCAGCGGGTGGTGGCGCGGTCGGCCGGGACGCCGAGCCGCTGCGCGGTGACGGTGTCGACGCTGACCTCGGCGAGCGGTTCGCCCCGGGCGTCCAGCAGCTGGCGTACGTCACGCACGCTGCGCAGCCGCACGACGGGGGCGACGGGCTCCCCGAGGGTCCTGGACCGGATCAGCGCGGCCAGTGCCGATGGGAGGCCGTCCGTCAGCGGGGCCCGGATCTCGTCCCGTGTGTCCGGGGAGACCGGGAGCTTCAGGTGCCAGCCCGCGTCGTCGCCTCCGGTGCGGCGGCGCAGGGTGACGGAGTGGGCGGCGAGCCGCAGGTCTTCGGTGTCGTAGTAGACGGCGTCGAGTTCCACGACGCCGTCCTCCCGCACGGACGAGACGCCGGCCACCTTCGTCAGGTCGGGCAGCCGGGTCTCGCCGGTGGCTTCCGCTTCGGCTTCGTACTTCCGCTCGATCTCGCGCTTCGTATCCGCCATGAACCGAATCTAGACGCGAATGCGGCTCGTCGGCAGGTGCTAGGCCGACATGGGCCGCTGCACTCTGATCGACTGGAGCAGTCCGATCGCGACCCAGACAGCGAACATCGACGATCCGCCGTAGGAAACGAACGGCAGCGGCAGGCCCGCCACCGGCATGATGCCGAGCGTCATCCCGATGTTCTCGAACGACTGGAAGGCGAACCAGGCGATGATGCCGCCGGCCACGATCGTGCCGTACAGCTCGGTCGTCTCGCGGGCGATGCGGCAGGCCCGCCACAGCACCACGCCGAGCAGCAGCAGGATCAGGCCCGCGCCGACGAAGCCGAGCTCCTCACCGGCGACGGTGAAGACGAAGTCGGTCTGCTGCTCGGGTACGAACTGTCCCGTGGTCTGGCTGCCCTTGAAGAGGCCGGTGCCGGTGAGGCCGCCGGAGCCGATCGCGATGCGCGCCTGGTTGGTGTTGTAGCCGACGCCCGCCGGGTCGAGTTCGGGGTTGGCGAACGCGGCGAAGCGGTTGATCTGGTACTCGTCGAGCAGGCCGATCTGCCAGACGACGACGGCGCCGATGGTGCCGGTGCCGATGAGGCCGAGGACCCATCGGTTGGACGCCCCCGACGTGAGCAGCACGCCGAGGATGATCACCGCTATGACCATGACGGAGCCGAGGTCGGGCATCAGCATGATGACGACGATCGGTACGACGGCGAGGCACAGCGCCTTCACCACGGTGCGGTGGTCGGGATGCTCCTGGTCGCCGGCGTCGACGCGGGCGGCGAGCAGCATGGCCATGATCAGGATGATCGTGATCTTGGTGAACTCGGAGGGCTGGAGGGAGAATCCGCCGCCGAGCACGATCCACGCGTGCGCGCCGTTGATGGTCGCGCCCAGCGGGGTGAGCACGGCCAGGACGAGCACGACGGACAGTCCGTAGAGGACGGGAACGGCGCCGCGCAGGGTGCGGTGCCCCAGCCAGATCGTGCCGATCATCAGCACGAGGCCGATGCCGGTGTTCACGATGTGGCGCCAGAGGAAGTACTCCGGGTCGCCCTGGTTGAGCTGGTCGCGCGTGCGGGTCGCGGACCAGACGAGCAGCGCACCGATGACGGACAGGGCGAGCGACGCCCAGAGCAGCGGCCAGTCGAGCCGGCGCACCACGGAGTCGCGGGCGGTGAGCTTGGCGAGGGCGCCGCGCTCGGGGGCGTACCGCTGGACGGAGAAACCGTGTGGGCCGGACATCAGTCGCCACTCCTGCCGATCGCGATCTGCCGGTCCGCAGCCGGGTCCTTGGGCTTCTCGGGTACGTAGGGCCTGATCTCCGGGGCGTCGATGGAGCCGTCCGGACCGATCTTCGGGAGGTCCTTCTGCGGCTTGGGGAGCAGGGCCTTCTTCGGGTTGATGTCGCCGTCGTCGCTGACGCCGTAGAGGGCGTCGTAGATGTTGCGCACGGCGGGGCCGGAGGCGCCGGAGCCCGTACCACCCTGGGAGATCGTCATGACGATCGTGTAGTCGTCGGTGTAGGTGGCGAACCACGAGGTGGTCTGCTTGCCGTAGACCTGGGCGGTGCCGGTCTTGGCCCGCATCGGGATCTTGTCCTGCGGCCAGCCGCCGAACCGCCAGGCGGCGGTGCCGCCGGGCTCGACGACGGAGCGCAGGCCCTTGTCGAGGTCGCTGATGGTCTCGGCGTCGACGGGCAGCTTGCCGTGCGGCTTGGGCTTGATCTCTTCGATCCTCTTGCCGTCGGGGCTGATCACGGCCTTGCCGAGGGTGGGGTTGTAGAGGGTGCCGCCGTTGCTGATGGCGGCGTACGCCGTGGCCAGCTGGATGGGGGTGATGAGGACGTCGCCCTGACCGATGGCGAAGTTGATGCTGTCGAATGCCTTCAGCTGGTTGCCTTCGAGGCAGCTCTCATAGGCGATCTGCTCGACGTAGCTGCCGCCCTTCTTGCCCTGCTTGCACCACATGTCCTTGTTGGCCGCCCAGAAGTCGTGCTTCCACTGGCGGTCGGGGATGCGGCCCTTGACCTCGTTCGGCAGGTCGATGCCGGTCTCGAAGCCGAACCCGAAGTCGTGGGCGGTCCGGTAGAACCAGTCGTGGGCGCCCTTCTTGGGCTTTATCCCGCCGTCACGCTGCCACTCCTGGTGGCCCAGACGGTAGAAGACGGTGTTGCAGGAGAACTTGAGGGCGTCGCCCAGTGTGATGGGGCCGTGTCCCTTGGACTCGAAGTTCGCGAAGCTCCGGTTGCCCATGCTGTAGGAGCTGCTGCAGTTGTAGCGGCCGTCGAAGGGGTAGCCGGCCCGTACGGCCGCGCTCGCCGACACCACCTTGAAGACCGAGCCGGCGGGCGCCTGGCCCTGGATGGCCCGGTTGAGCAGCGGGTAGTTGGACTTCTTGTCCGTCAGCTGGGCGTACTGCTTGCCGGAGATGCCGCCGATCCAGGCGTTGGGGTCGTAGTCGGGCTGGGAGGCCATCGAGACGACGCGGCCGGTCTTGGACTCCATGACGACGACGGCGCCCGAGTCGGCCTCGTACGGGCGACCGGTGATCTTGTCGGTCTCCTTCCGGACGGTTTTCATCGCCTGGTGGAGCTCGTGTTCGGCAACGGCCTGGACCCGGGCGTCGATGCTGGTGACGACGTTGGCGCCGGGCACCGTCGGGTCGTTCTCCGCCTCGCCCATGACGCGGCCGAGGTTGTCGACCTCGTAGCGGGTCACGCCGGCCTTGCCGCGCAGTTCCTTGTCGTACGTACGCTCCAGTCCGGAGCGGCCGACCATGTCCGAGCGCAGGTACGGCGACGGGCCGTCCTTCGCCTTCTCGATCTCCTCGTCCGTGACGGGCGAGAGGTAGCCGAGGACCTGGCTCGTCCTGGCCTTGCCGGGGGCGGGGTAGCGGCGTACGGCCGTCGGCTCGGCGGTGATGCCGGGGAAGTCCTCGGCGCGCTCGCGGATCTGGAGCGCCTGCTTGGTGGTGGCCTCGTCGGTGACGGGGATCGGCTGGTAGGGCGAGCCGTTCCAGCAGGGCTGCGGGGTCTCGGAGTCGCAGAGCCTGACCTTGTCGGCGACCTCCTTGGGCTTCATGCCCAGTACGCCGGCGAGGCGGGCCAGTACGCCCTTGCCGTCGTCCTTCATCTTCATCAGCTCGGTGCGGCTGGCGGAGACGACGAGCCGGGTCTCGTTGTCGGCGAGCGGCACGCCGCGCGCGTCGAGGATCGAGCCGCGCACGGCGGGCTGGACGACCTGCTGCACGCCGTTGCCCGCGGCTTCGGCGGTGTACTCGTCGCCGTTGCGGATCTGGAGGTACCAGAGGCGGCCGCCGAGGGTGAGCAGGAGGGAGAAGACGAGCACCTGGATGACGATGAGCCGGATCCTGACCCTGGGGGTCCGCCCGGTCTCGGGAATGTTGCTCAAGCCGTCCCCTCCTCGGAGCCGTCGGAGTCCTGCTTGTCCTGCGTGTGCTGCGTGCTCTGGGTGCTCTGCGTGTTCTGGGGGGGCTGCGGCTTCCTGGAGCGGGCCGTGGTCACAGGCGCTTGACCCCCTTGATGCGTCCGGCCCGCGCCGCCCGCGAGCGTGCGGCCCTGACCCTCATTCCGGCGCGCTGACTGCCGATGCGCAGCCCGGTGCCGGAGGCGAGCCAGCCGCTCGCCACGTCGGCGCCGTTGTTGCCGCTCTGGCTGTCGGCGAGCGGATCGTTCTCGGCGCGTCTCGCGAGCGCCATCACCACGGGCACGACGAACGGCGCCAGCAGCAGGTCGTACAACGCGGAGGTGAGCAGCAGGTTCACGATGCCCACGTGGCGGGCGGCGGTGTCGCCGACCAGGGCGCCCACTCCGGCGTACAGCAGGGTGGAGCCGAGGGCGGCGACGACGACCGCGACCATCGGGGCGGTGGCGGACCTGAGCTGGCCGTTCTCCGGCTTGGCGAGTCCGGCGAGGTAGCCGATGACGCACAGGACGAGCGCGTAGCGGCCCGCCGCGTGGTCGGCGGGCGGGGCGAGGTCGGCGAGGAGGCCCGCGCCGAACCCGATGAGCGCGCCGCTCGTCGGGCCGTACACGAAGGCGAGTCCGAGGACGGTCAGGAGCATCAGGTCGGGTACGGCGCCGGGGAGTTGGAGCCTGGCGAGCACGGTGACCTGGACGACCAGGGCGACGACCAGCAGGGTGGTCGAGAGCAGGATCCGGTTGAAGCGCATGGGGTTCAGCTCCTACTCGGTGCCGTCGGCGGCCACGGTGCCGTCGGCCGGGGGCGCCGAGGGGGTGACGGTGACGGTGACCGTGGGCGTGGGCTTCGGACCGGCCGGCTTGGGCGGCAGGACCATGTCGCGCGGGTCCTGGCGCGGCGCCTGCACGACGACGCCGACGATGTCGAGCTTGGTGAAGCCGACGTACGGGCGGACGTAGACGGTTCGGGTGAGGTCGCCGCCGGACGGGTCCACGCGGACGACCGTGCCGACCGGGACGCCGGGCACGAACGGCTTGGCGGCCTGCGAGCCGAAGGTGACGAGCCGGTCGCCGGCCTTGACCTTGGCCTTGCCGTTGAGCATCTGGACGCGCAGCGGGCGGTCGCCCTGGCCGGTGGCGAAGCCGAGTTCGTCGGTCTTCTCCAGGCGGGTGCCGACGGTGAAGTCCGGGTCGTTGGCGAGCAGTACGGTCGCGGTGTCCGGGCCGACGGTGGTGATGCGGCCGACGAGTCCGTCGCCGTTGAGTACGGTCATGTCGCGCTTGATGCCGTCGTTGCTGCCGGAGTCGATGGTGACGGTCCAGGAGAAGCCCTGGGCCGCTCCTATCGCGATGACTTCGGCGCCCTTGATGCCGTACTGGCCCGCGCCGGCCCGCTTGAGCATCTTGTCGAGCTGGCGTACGCCGCTGCGGTTGCGGTCGTCACTGCCGAGCTTCTGCTTGAGCGCGGCGTTCTCGCGTTCGAGGACGGTGAGGCGGTCGTGCCGCTCCCCCGAGTCCCGAACGGCCCCGACAGCGTTGCCGATCGGGTCGACGGCTGCGGCGACCCCGTTCTCCACCGGTCCGAAGACGGTGGCGGCGGCCCGCCTGGCGCCGTCGACCGGCGAATCCTCGCCACCACGGATGTCCACCGTGATCAACGCGAATGCGATGGCGATCAGCAGCACCAGGAGCAGCCGGCTCTCTCGTGTGTCCCTCACGTGCGGCGGCCGTGCCTTCCTCGTCGGAATTCTCGTGTCTGTATATCAACGATCCGCCGCACGAGAAGGAAGGCCTCGTACGGCGGATTCGTCGGGGCGGCTCATCGGCGGGGCTGGGCGTCCAGTACCTGCTGGAGTGCCTCGAACTCCTCGACGCACTTGCCCGCTCCGAGCGCGACGGAGTCGAGCGGGTCCTCGGCGATGTGGATCGGCATGCCGGTCTCGCGGCGCAGGCGCTCGTCGAGACCGCGCAGCAGGGCGCCGCCGCCGGTGAGGACGATGCCGCGGTCCATGACGTCGCCGGAGAGCTCGGGCGGGCACTTGTCGAGCGTCGTCTTCACGGCGTCGACGATGGCGTTGACCGGCTCCTCGATGGCCTTGCGCACCTCGGCCGCCGAGATGACGACGGTCTTGGGCAGACCGGAGACGAGGTCGCGGCCGCGGATCTCGGTGTGCTCGTCCTTCTCCAGGTCGAACGCCGAGCCGATGGTGATCTTGATCTGCTCGGCGGTGCGCTCGCCGAGCAGGAGGGAGTACTCCTTCTTGATGTGCTGGATGATCGAGCTGTCCAGCTCGTCGCCGGCCACCCGGATCGACTGTGCTGTGACGATTCCTCCGAGGGAGATGACGGCGACCTCGGTGGTGCCGCCACCGATGTCCACGACCATGTTGCCGGTGGCCTCGTGGACGGGCAGACCCGAGCCGATGGCCGCGGCCATGGGCTCCTCGATGATGTGCACCTGGCGGGCGCCGGCCTGGGTGGACGCCTCGATGACGGCGCGGCGCTCGACTCCGGTGATGCCGGAGGGCACGCAGACGACGACCCGGGGGCGGGCCAGGTAGCGGCGCTTGTGGATCTTCAGGATGAAGTAGCGGAGCATCCGCTCGGTGATCTCGAAGTCGGCGATGACGCCGTCCTTCAGCGGCCGGACGGCAACGATGTTGCCCGGCGTCCGGCCGATCATCTTCTTGGCCTCGGCACCAACGGCGAGGATCCCGCCGGTGTTGGTGTTGATGGCGACGACGGAGGGCTCGTTGAGCACGATCCCTTTACCCCTGACGTACACCAGCGTGTTGGCGGTCCCGAGGTCGACAGCCATGTCACGGCCGATGAACGACATTGAGTTCCCCTTGTTCCCCATGAGGATGCGTCGGGCCTTCCCAAGTGGAGCGGTTGGCTTTTCAGGACGGCGAAGTGGGTGGTGCGGGCGTGGAGGCTTCCATCGTAGTGCCGCTTGCACGGATGCGGCGCGAGGGCCCTTCGCCATTGTCAGCGGAACACGTACCGGTCCCAGTAATGGTGACGCCGTGTCGGAGGGATCCGTTCCCCACATCTTCCCGCATATGCCGGAGGGCGGCCGAATTACTTCGGTCGCCCCAGGCGATGACCTCTATTTGGTTGACGTTATGTCAGGAAATGCCGGGGAAGAAAAGCTTCAGCTCCCGCTCCGCGGAGGTTTCGGAGTCCGAGGCGTGGATGAGGTTCTCCCGGACGATGGTCCCGAAATCGCCACGGATGGAGCCAGGAGCCGCCGCGATCGGGTCAGTGGGACCCGCCAACTGGCGTACACCCTCGATGACGCGCTCACCCTCGACGACCAGGGCGACGACCGGACCGGAGGACATGAACTCGACCAGCGGCTCGTAGAAGGGGCGGCCCTTGTGCTCGCCGTAGTGCTGCTCCAGCGTCTCGTGGTCGAGGTCGCGCATCTCCAGCGCGGTGATCTTCCAGCCGGCCTTGCGCTCGATGCGGCCGACGACCTCGCCGATCAGCCCACGCCGGACCGCGTCCGGCTTGAGAAGGACGAGAGTGCGCTGAGTCATGTACGGCTCCTTGCAGGGCATAGCGAATGCGATGCCCTGAGGCTACAAGGACACGCCGCAGGGCCCGCACCCGGCACTGGTGCGGGCCCCGCGGCGTCGTACCCCGGGGGGTCGGGACCGCGGCATCCGGCCTAAGGCGTCTGCGCCCCGGCCGCGTCGGCGGCCTCGGCCTGGGCCGCCCACTTCGCCTTCGCCTCGTCGATCTTGCGGCCGTAGTGGATCGACGCCCACCACAGCCCCGCGAAGACCGCGCCCAGGAAGAACATCGCCGGGACCACGAAGCCGCTCGCGATCAGCCCGATCTGGAGCGCCCAGCCGAGTTGTACGCCGCCCGGCCGGCCGAGCATCCCGCAGAGCAGCACGGACAGCAGCATCGCGATGCCGCAGACGGTCCACACCGCGGTCGTCGACAGGTCGTCCGACTTCATCGCGACGAGGCCGGCGAAGGCCACCACGAAGAACTCGCTGATCAGAGTGGAAGCGCACAGCATACGCAACGGAATCAACCCCTCCCCAGAAGCAGCCGGGCCTCGCCGACCGTGATCACGGAACCGGTCACCAGCACGCCGCCGCCCGCGAACTCGCCCTCTTCCTCGGCGAGCGTGACGGCAGCCTCCAGCGCGTCGTCGAGGCGCGGCTCGACCTGGACGCGGTCGTCGCCGAAGACCTCCACGGCGATCGCGGCCAGCTCGTCGACGTCCATCGCGCGGGAGGTGGAGTTACGGGTGACGACGACCTCGGCGAAGACCGGCTCGAAGGCTTCGAGGACGCCCCGCACGTCCTTGTCGCCGCTCGTGCCGACGACGCCGATCAGCCGGCTGAAGCTGAACGCCTCGGTGACGGCCTCCGCCGCCGCCCGCGCACCCGCCGGATTGTGCGCCGCGTCGAGCACGACGGTCGGGCTGCGGCGCACGACCTCCAGGCGGCCCGGCGAGGTGACCGAGGCGAAGGCCTTGCGGACCGTTTCGTTGTCGAGGGTGCGCGTGTGCTCCGCGCCGATGCCGAAGAACGCCTCGACGGCCGCCAGGGCCACCGCGGCGTTGTGCGCCTGGTGGGCGCCGTGCAGCGGCAGGAAGATCTCCTCGTACTCGCCGCCGAGCCCGCGCAGGGTGATCAACTGGCCGCCGACCGCGATCTCGCGGGAGACGACGCCGAACTCCATGCCCTCGCGGGCGACCGTGGCGTCGACCTCGACGGCCTTCTTCAGCATCACCTGGGCCGCGTCGACCGGCTGCTGGGCCAGGATGACCGTCGCGCCCTGCTTGATGATCCCGGCCTTCTCGACCGCGATCTCGCCGGGCGTGGAGCCGAGCCGGTCGGTGTGGTCGAGGTCGATCGGCGTGATGACGGCGACCGACGCGTCGATCACGTTCGTCGCGTCCCAGCTGCCGCCCATGCCGACCTCGACGACCGCGACGTCGACGGGCGCGTCGGCGAACGCGGCGTACGCCATGCCCGTCAGCGTCTCGAAGAACGACAGGCGGTGCTCCTGCATGCCGTCGGTCATCTCGACGTACGGCTGGATGTCCTTGTACGTCTCGATGAAGCGCTCGGGGTCGATCGGGGCGCCGTCGAGGCTGATGCGCTCGGTGATCGACTGGACGTGCGGGCTGGTGTACCGGCCGGTACGCAGCTCGAAAGCGTTGAACAGCGCCTCGATCATGCGGGCGGTGCTGGTCTTGCCGTTGGTGCCGGTGATGTGGACCGAGGGGTACGCCCGCTGGGGCTCGCCCAGGACGTCCATCAGTGCCGCCATCCGGACCAGCGACGGGTCCAGCTTGGTCTCCGGCCAGCGGCCCAGGAGCTCCTGCTCGACGGCCCGCAGCGCCTTGTCCACCTCCGGGTCCTGCGGACGCCCGGCGGCGTCGTCGCCCTGGCGCGCGGCGCCCTGGGTGCGCAGCGTACGGCTGCCGGCCTCGATCACCGCCAGGTCGGGGTCGCGGCCGGTCTCGGCCTCGACGATCTCTTCGAAGGCGTCGGGTGTGTCGCTGTCATCGTGCGGGGGGAGCTGGCTCACGGGACCAGTCTACGGAGCACCTGTGACAGCGCCCCGCCAGGACCTGCGAGCCGCCTTCGGACGCTCTGCGGCGGCGGATTCGGCGATGTCGTGCCAGCCTGGGGACACCACGATCGGAGGTTTCTCCTGATGGGTGACACGGCCAAGGACATCGGCATAGACCTGGGTACGGCGAACACCATCGTCTACGCCCGGGGCAAGGGCATAGTCCTCAATGAGCCTTCCGTGGTGGCGGTGCAGGCCAGGTCCGGCGCCGCTCTCGCGGTGGGCCGGGAGGCCAGGGACACGATAGGCCGGACGCCGGGTTCGATCACGGCGATCCGCCCGCTCAAGGGCGGTGTGATCAGCGACTACGCGGCCGCCGAGGAAATGATCCGGCACTTCGTGCGCAAGGCCGTGCCCGGCCGCAAATCACGCCCCCGGATGGTCCTGTGCGTACCGAGCGGGATTACTCCGGTCGAGCAGCGCGCGCTGGTCCAGGCGGCCGAGCGCGTGGGCGCGAGCACGGTGCACCTGGTCGACGAGCCGATGGCGGCTGCGATGGGTGCCGGGCTGCCGGTGTCCAGGGCGCACGGTTCGATGGTGGTCGACATCGGCGGCGGCACCACGGAGGTCGCCGTGATCTCGCTGGGCGGGATCGTCGCGGCGTGGTCGCTGCGGGTGGGCGGCGACCGGCTGGACTCGGCGATCGCCGACCATGTGCACAAGGAGCACGGGCTGCTCATCGGGGAGCGGACGGCCGAGGCCGTGAAGCTGGCGATCGGGTCGGCGGGGCCGGTGCCGGAGGACCCGGACCTCGAGCACCGCACCTTCTCCGTGGGCGGGCGGGAGAAGGTCACGGGCGGGCTGCCGCACACGCTGGAGCTGAGCGCGGCCGAGGTGCGGGCCGCTCTCGACGAGTCGTGCGAAGCGGTCGTGTCGGCGGTGAAGTCGACGCTGGAGGAGTGCCCGCCGGAGCTGGCCGACGACGTCATGGAGCACGGCATCGTGCTCACGGGCGGCGGCGCGCTGCTGCCGGGGCTGGACCTGCGGATCGCGGCGGGGGCCGGGATCCCGGTGTTCGTGGCGGACGACCCGATGGACTGTGTGGCGCTGGGGACGGGCAAGTGCGTCGAGAACTTCGACGCGCTGGAGGAGTTCCTGGCCGACTGGTAGCCGCACGGGCCGCTCCGGTTCGTACGACGGCTGCGTACGACGGCTACGTGCGACGAGACGACGCACGACGACGGCCCGGTCCGGGCGTGCCCCGTACGGACGAAGACGCCCCGGCACATGGACGAGGGCCCCCGCGCGGTCGGCGCGGGGGCCCTCGACGTACGTCGTGCCCGCCCCTACTTCTGCGGCAGCGCCGCGAGCTGGGTGGTGATGCGCTCGATGTCCGCCTCGGCCTTGGAGAGCCGCCCGCGGATCTTGTCGACCACGTTGTCCGGGGCCTTGGCCAGGAACGCCTCGTTCCCGAGCTTGCCGATCGCCTGGGCCTTCTCCTTCTCGGCCGCCGCGAGGTCCTTCGCCAGGCGCTTGCGCTCGGCCTCGACATCGATGGTGCCCGACAGGTCGAGCTCGACCCGGGCGCCGGCGACCGGCAGGGACGCGGTGGCGTGGAAGCCCTCCTCGGCCGGCTGGAGGCGCAGCACCTGGCGGATGGCCGCCTCGTGCGGGGCGAGCGCCGTACCGTCCAGGGTCAGCCGGGCCGGGACCTTCTGGCCGGACTGGAGGCCCTGGTCGGAGCGGAACCGGCGGACCTCGGTGACGACCTGCTGGACGAGCCCGATCTCCTGCTCGGCCTCGGTGTCGCGGAAGCCCGAGTCCTCGGGCCAGTCCGCGATGACGAGCGACTCCTTGCCGGTGAGCGTGGTCCACAGCGTCTCGGTGACGAAGGGGACGACCGGGTGGAGCAGGCGCAGCATCACGTCGAGGACCTCGCCCAGGACGCGGGCGGAGACCTTGGCCGGCTCGCCGCCCGCGAAGAAGGTGGTCTTGGACAGCTCGACGTACCAGTCGAAGACCTCGTCCCACGCGAAGTGGAAGAGCGCGTCCGAGAGCTTCGCGAACTGGTAGTCCTCGTAGTACGCGTCGACCTCGGCCACCGTGGTGTTGAGCCGCGAGAGGATCCACCGGTCGGTCGCCGACATCTGCTCGGCGGGCGGCAGTTCGCCCTCGACCGTCGCGCCGTTCATGAGCGCGAAGCGGGTGGCGTTCCAGATCTTGTTGGCGAAGTTGCGGGAGCCCTGGACCCAGTCCTCACCGATCGGGACGTCGACGCCCGGGTTGGCTCCGCGGGCGAGGGTGAAACGGACGGCGTCCGAGCCGTACTCGTCCATCCAGTCCAGCGGGTTGACCGCGTTCCCGAAGGACTTCGACATCTTCTTGCCGAACTGGTCACGGACCATGCCGTGCAGGGCGATGGTGTGGAACGGCGGGACGCCGTCCATCGCGTACATGCCGAACATCATCATCCGGGCGACCCAGAAGAAGAGGATGTCGTAGCCGGTGACCAGGACCGAGTTCGGGTAGAACTTCTCGACGCTCGGGGTCTGTTCGGGCCATCCGAGAGTGGAGAACGGCCACAGACCCGAGGAGAACCAGGTGTCCAGGACGTCCGTGTCCTGGTGCCAGCCCTCGCCGGACGGCGCCTCCTCGTCGGGGCCGACGCAGACGATCTCGCCGTTCGGGCCGTACCAGACGGGGATCCGGTGGCCCCACCACAGCTGGCGCGAGATGCACCAGTCGCGGAGGTTGTCGACCCAGCCGAAGTAGCGGGGCTCCATCTCCTTGGGGTGGATCTTGACGCGGCCGTCACGGACCGCGTCGCTGGCCTCCTTCGCCAGCGGCCCGACCTTGACCCACCACTGGAGGGAGAGCCGCGGCTCGATGGTCGTCTTGCAGCGGGAGCAGTGCCCGACCTGGTGGACGTACGGACGCTTCTCGGCGACGATCCGGCCCTCGGCGCGCAGGGCGGCGACGATGGCGCTGCGCGCCTCCAGCCGGTCCAGGCCCTCGAACGGGCCGTGCACGGTGATGACCGCGCGCTCGTCCATCACGGCCAGGTTGGGCAGGCCGTGGCGCTGGCCGATCTCGAAGTCGTTCGGGTCGTGGGCCGGGGTGACCTTGACGGCGCCCGTGCCGAACTCGGGGTCGACGTGCTCGTCGGCCACGACCGGGATACGGCGGCCGGTGAGCGGCAGTTCGATCTCGGTGCCGACGAGGTGCGCGTACCGCTCGTCGTCGGGGTGGACGGCGACGGCGGTGTCACCGAGCATCGTCTCGGCGCGGGTCGTCGCGACGACGATCGACGCGTCCCCGGAGCCGTACCGGATGGAGACGAGCTCGCCGTCGTCCTCCTGGTACTCGACCTCGATGTCGGAGATGGCCGTCAGACAGCGCGGGCACCAGTTGATGATGCGCTCGGCGCGGTAGATCAGCTCGTCGTCGTACAGCTTCTTGAAGATGGTCTGGACGGCCTTGGACAGGCCCTCGTCCATCGTGAAGCGCTCGCGCGACCACGCGACGCCGTCGCCGAGGCGCTTCATCTGGCCGGAGATCTGGCCACCGGACTCGGCCTTCCACTGCCAGACGCGCTCGACGAACGCCTCACGGCCCAGGTCGTGGCGGGACTTGCCCTCCTTGGCGAGCTCGCGCTCGACGACGTTCTGCGTGGCGATGCCGGCGTGGTCCATGCCGGGCTGCCAGAGCGTCTCGTAACCCTGCATGCGCTTGCGGCGGGTGAGGGCGTCGATCAGCGTGTGCTCGAAGGCGTGGCCGAGGTGGAGCGATCCCGTGACGTTCGGCGGCGGGATGACGATGGTGTACGGCTCTTTGCCGCTCTTCTCGTCGGCTTCGAAGTAACCGCGTTCCACCCAGCGCTCGTACAGCTTCCCCTCTACCTCGGCCGGCGCGTACTGGGTCGGCAGTTCGGGGGCGGGGGCGGCTGGCTGCTGCGATGAGTTCTCGGTCACGGGCTCAGTTTACGGGCGTCACAGCCCCGTACCGAAACCGGATTCTTGGTAACGGTGAGCCCCCCGCCGCCCCGGGACGCCGGTGGTTCCGTCAGGATGTTCGTAACGCATAAGTATCCGGAGGGGAACCCAGTCCATGAGCTACAACCAGCCGGGTCCGTACGGTCAGCAACCCCCGCAGCCGGGCCCCTACGGCCAGCCGCCGCAGGGCCAGCCGAACCCGTACGGCCAGCCCCAGCAGCCGCCGCAGGGCCAGCCCGGCTACGGCTACCCTCAGCAGGCACCGCCCGCCCAGGGCTACGGCTACCCGCAGCAGCCGCAGCAGCCGGGTCCGTACGGCCAGCAGCCCCAGTACGGCCAGCCGCAGCCGCCCGGCCCCTACGGCCAGCAGCCGCAGTACCCCGGCGGCATGGTCCCGCCCCCGCCGGGCGCGCCGAAGAAGAAGACCGGCCTGATCGTGGGCGCGGTGGTCGTGGCGCTGGCGGTGATCGGCGGCGGTGCGTACTTCTTCATGAGCGGCAGCGGTGTCGCGGACGACGGGAAGAAGTACGAACTGACCGCGCCGGCGACCGTCCTCAACGGCGAGTACAAGAAGTCGGCCTCCCCCAGCGGCGGCGGCATGACCGCGGACGACGTCAAGGAGCTCGAAGCGCAGGGCGTGACCGGTGCCAAGAACGTCAACGGCCAGTACACGTCCGGGCAGACCGTGAGCCAGAAGGCGCTCAACTTCACTGGTCTGTACGGCGAGATCGACGATCCGGAGAAGGTCGTCGACGCCATGTTCGCGGAGATCAAGAAGAACTCCACGCAGGGCTCGTCCGACGGCTTCAAGTTCATCGGCTCCCCCGAGGAGTTCACTCCCGAGGGCTTCGAGAACGGCATCATGAAGTGCCAGAAGGCCGAGTTCAAGATGGGCGAGACCGGCGCGGACGACGCGGGCGTGCCCAACAGCTTCAAGACGCCGATGTGCGTATGGGGTGACCACAGCACGGTCGCGTACGTCATGTACTCCGATGCCGGCGCCACCCTGACCGGCAAGGACATCCCGATGGAGGACGCCGCCGCCAACGCCGCCAAGCTGCGCAACGACGTCCGCGTCGAGATCAAGTAACGCGGTACGGACACGGGGAACGGACACGAAGGGGCGCCCGGCGAAGAACCGCCGGGCGCCCCTTGTTCGTACGGACCGGACCGCTACGCGGACTTCTCGTGGCGGCCGTCGTTCTTGATGATGCGCGGCTCGCGCGGGACCAGCGTCGGGTTGACGTTGTTGTGGACCACGTCCGCCGTGATGACAACGCGGGCGACGTCCTTGCGGGACGGGACCTCGTACATCACCGACATCAGGACCTCCTCCATGATGGCGCGCAAGCCGCGCGCGCCCGTCTGGCGGAGGATCGCCTGGTCCGCGATCGCCTCCAGCGCCTCGCGCTCGAACTCCAGCTCCACGCCGTCGAGTTCGAAGAGCCGCTCGTACTGCTTCACCAGCGCGTTGCGCGGCTCGACCAGGATCTGGAGGAGCGCCTCGCGGTCCAGGTTGTGGACCGAGGTCAGCACGGGGAGGCGGCCGATGAACTCGGGGATCATCCCGAACTTCACCAGGTCCTCCGGCATGACCTCCTGGAACTGGTCGCTCGCCTCGATCTCCCGCTTCGAGCGGATCGTCGCGCCGAAGCCGATGCCCTTGGCGCCCGCCCGCGACTCGATGATCTTCTCCAGGCCGGCGAACGCGCCGCCCACGATGAACAGCACGTTCGTCGTGTCGATCTGGATGAACTCCTGGTGCGGGTGCTTGCGGCCGCCCTGCGGCGGGACCGAGGCCGTCGTGCCCTCAAGGATCTTGAGGAGGGCCTGCTGGACGCCTTCACCCGATACGTCGCGCGTGATCGACGGGTTCTCGCTCTTTCGGGCGACCTTGTCGATCTCGTCGATGTAGATGATCCCGGTCTCGGCCTTCTTGACGTCGTAGTCCGCCGCCTGGATCAGCTTGAGCAGGATGTTCTCGACGTCCTCGCCGACGTAGCCGGCTTCCGTCAGCGCCGTGGCGTCCGCGATCGCGAAGGGCACGTTGAGCATGCGCGCGAGCGTCTGCGCCAGCAGCGTCTTGCCGGAACCCGTCGGGCCCAGCAGGAGGATGTTGGACTTGGCCAGTTCGATCGCGTCGTCGCGGCCCGAGCCGCTGCCCGCGTTCTCGCCGGCCTGTACGCGCTTGTAGTGGTTGTAGACCGCCACCGAGAGCGCCTTCTTGGCGGGCTCCTGGCCGACTACGTATCCCTCGAGGAATTCGTAGATCTCCCGCGGCTTGGGGAGTTCCTCCCACCGCACCTCGGAGGTCTCTGCGAGCTCCTCCTCGATGATCTCGTTGCAGAGGTCGATGCACTCGTCGCAGATGTACACACCGGGACCTGCGATGAGCTTCTTCACCTGCTTCTGGCTCTTGCCACAGAACGAGCACTTGAGCAGGTCGCCGCCATCACCGATGCGTGCCACGAGGTGCTTCCCCTTCGCCTGGGAGACGCCACGTTCAGCGTCTCCTGGTGCCTCATATCCGACGGTACCTTGCCTGGGCCCCCGTTCGGGCCCCCCTTGGCACGGTTCACATTGACGTGGACGGTGCCAAGGGGCGGGCTGCCACGCGTCAGGCGCCCACGGGCGCGTTCTTGCGGGTGGACACGATCTGGTCGATCAGACCGTACGCAAGGGAGTCCTCTGCGGTCAGGATCTTGTCGCGCTCGATGTCGTCGCGGATCTTCTCGATCGGCGTGGTGGAGTGCTTCGCGAGCATCTCCTCCAGCTGTGAACGCATCCGCAGGATCTCCTGGGCCGCGATCTCCAGGTCGGAGAGCTGCTCACGGCCGGTCTGCGAGGAGGGCTGGTGGATCAGCACCCGCGCGTTCGGCAGTGCCATGCGCTTGCCCGGCGTGCCGGCGGCGAGCAGGACGGCGGCGGCGGAGGCCGCCTGGCCCATGCAGACCGTCTGGATGTCCGGCTTCACGAACTGCATCGTGTCGTAGATGGCCGTGAGGGCCGTGAACGAGCCGCCGGGGCTGTTGATGTAGATGGAGATGTCGCGGTCCGGGTCCATCGACTCCAGGCACAGCAGCTGCGCCATGACGTCGTTGGCGGAGGCGTCGTCGATCTGCACACCGAGGAAGATCACGCGCTCCTCGAAGAGCTTCGCGTACGGGTCGTACTCACGCACGCCCTGCGAGGTGCGCTCGACGAAGCGCGGCACGATGTAGCGGTTGTCCACCTGCGGGCCGGTGTAGAGGCCGCTCGCGGAGAAGTCGTTCATGTGGGTTCTCACCATCCTGGTGGCGTTCGGTGGGCGGGGGAGGCTCGGTGCGGGGATCAGGCCCCGGTACCGCCGCCGCCCGGAACGCCCGAGGCGGAGCTGATGATCTCGTCGATGAGGCCGTACTCCACGGCCTCTTCCGCCGAGTACCAGCGGTCGCGGTCACCGTCACGGATGATCGTCTCGACGGTCTGGCCGGAGTGCCGGGCGGTGATCTCCGCCATGCGCTTCTTCGTACGCAGCAGCTGCTCGGCCTGGATCTTGATGTCCGAGGCGGTGCCGCCGAGGCCGGCCGAGCCCTGGTGCATCAGGATGTCGGTGTTGGGGAGCGCGAAGCGCTTGCCCGCGGCGCCACCGGTCAGCAGGAACTGGCCCATCGAGGCCGCGAGGCCCATGCCGATGGTGACCACGTCGTTCGGGATGTACTGCATGGTGTCGTAGACCGCCATGCCGGCCGTCACCGAACCGCCGGGGCTGTTGATGTAGAGGTAGATGTCCTTGTCCGGGTCGGCCGCAAGGAGGAGCAACTGTGCTGTGATCTTGTTGGCGATGTCATCGTCGACCTGCTGGCCGAGGAAGATGATCCGCTCGCCGAGCAGCCGGTTGTAGACCTGGTCGCCGAGGCCCCCACCGATGGACGGCTCACCCGCGGCGTACGGCATCAGATTCGTCACGTATACACCTGCTCGTCTCTGACGGCTTCGGCCGTCTCAGCGTCTTCGTACCGGAGGGCGGGGACTCCCCACTCTCCTCTTCATGGACCCTAACGCGCAGGTAGGACAACGCCATCCCGGTTCCCGAACTGTTCGCTGGGAGCGCAAGGTCCCGGACCGTACCCGCGTACGACGACGGGCCCGGACGCGTGATGCGTCCGGGCCCGTCCCCGCGGATCGGATCAGATCGGAGCGGTCGAGGCTCAGGCCTCGGTCGTCTTCTCCTCGGAGGAGGAGTCGGAAGCCTCGGCGGCCTCGTCCTCTTCGTCCTCGAGCTCGACCGGGTCACCGTTGGTGTCGGTGACCTTGGCGGCCTCGACGACGACGGCGAGCGCCTTGCCGCGGGCGACCTCGCCGACGAGCATCGGCACCTGGCCACCCTCGACGACGGCCTGGGCGAACTGGTCGGGGCTCATGCCGGAGGACTGCGCGCGCCGCATGAGGTGCTCGGTGAGCTCCTCCTGGTTGACGTTCAGCTTCTCCTTGTTGACGAGCTCGTCGAGGACGAACTGCGTCTTGATGCCCTTGACCGCCTGCTCGCGCAGCTCGGCGTCGAACTCCTCGGCCGTCTTGCCCTGGATCTCGAGGTACTTCTCGATGTCCAGGCCCATCTGGCCGAGCTGGTGGTGCTCGAGGTTGTGCTTACGGGTCTTGACCTCGTCCTCGAGCAGCTTCTCGGGGATCGGGACCTCGACCAGCTCCAGCAGCTTCTCCAGGACGCGCTCCTGGGCCTGCGTGGCCTGGTCGTACTGCTTCATGTTCTCGAGGCGCTTGCGGCTGTCGGCCTTGAGCTCGTCGAGGGTGTCGAACTCGCTCGCCATCTGCGCGAAGTCGTCGTCCAGCTCGGGCAGCTCACGGGCGGCGACCGCGGTGACCTTGACGGTGACCTCGGCCTCCTTGCCCTCCGCGCTGCCGCCCTTGAGCGAGGAGGTGAAGGTGGCCTCGCCACCGGCCTCCAGGCCGGTCACGGCCTCGTCGATGCCGTCGAGCAGCTCACCGGAGCCGATGGTGTACGAGACACCCTCGGCCACGCCGTCCTCGAGGACCTCGCCGTCGACCTTGGCCTCCAGGTCGATCGTCACGACGTCGCCGGCGGCGGCGGGGCGCTCGACCGGGTTGGTGGAGGCGAAGCGGCCGCGCAGCTCCTCCACGGCCTTGTCGACGTCCTCGTCCTTGACCTCGACCGCGTCGACCTCGACCTCGATGCCGGAGTAGTCCGGGATCTCGATCGTCGGGCGGATGTCGACCTCGGCGGTGAAGGAGAGCAGCTCGCCGTCCTTCAGCTCCGTGATGTCGACCTCGGGCTGGCCGAGAACGTTCAGCTCACCCTCGTTGACAGCCTCGGTGTAGAACTTCGGAAGGGCGTCGTTGACGGCCTCCTCCAGCACAGCACCACGGCCGAACCGCTGGTCGATGACTCGGTTCGGGATCTTGCCCTTGCGGAAGCCCTTCACCGTGACCTGCTGGTTGATCTTCTTGTACGCCGCGTCGAGGCTGTCCTTGAGCTCCTCGAAGGGCACCTCGATGCTGAGCCGAACCCGGGTCGGGTTCAGGGTCTCCACGGCGCTCTTCACGGTTCGGTCTCCTTGGGGGCTGACTTCTGGGGTTCTGCTGGGCCGCGCGGATGGCGGCTTCGCCGTTCGAGCCCGGCACATCAGACACACGGGCACGAGTTTGCATAGTAACGGCAAGCAGGAAGACTCCCACAATGCGATCTTGGTCGGGATCGCGCGGGATCATGTGTGTGATGGTCGGGGTGGCCGGATTCGAACCGACGACCTTCCGCTCCCAAAGCGGACGCGCTACCAAGCTGCGCCACACCCCGTCGGTGCGACACGTAGGGTACATGGCCGCGGACAGTACGGCCGCCGCTTTACGGGGGGCGTATCGGGTGTGCGCCGACCGCCGGGAACCCGCTACGATGCTCTTCGTGCCGCGGTCACGTGACCGGCGGTGCGCTGTGCGGGCGTAGCTCAATGGTAGAGCCCTAGTCTTCCAAACTAGCTACGCGGGTTCGATTCCCGTCGCCCGCTCCACGGCCTCCGGCCCGGCTCGGTGATACGTCACCGAGCCGGGCCGGACGCGTTTGCGGAGCCGTGGCGCTCCCGGGGGCCGCCGTTCCGGCCGCCCCCTCAGAAACTGATCTCGTTTATGGTCTCCGCCAGCGAGTTCAGGAAGCGGTTGATCGACGGCGCCATGCCGGTGGACGCGAGGAAGAAGCCGAAGAGCACGGCCACCACCGCCGGTCCCGCCTTGATCGAGCCCCCGCGGATCAACACCACCAGGACGATCGCCAACAGAAGCACCACAGACAGTGAAATGGCCACAACTGATCACACCCTCGGTCGGTCCGCCTTGCCGGCCCGGGAGCGCACGGCCCAGCGCACTCCCGCAGGCACCATCGTGCCACCAACTCACCACTGGTGGTTGCCGCGTGACGCAACGTCGGCACGTGGTTCGCGCCGTCGGCAGGCCCGGCGTGCACCCCGGGGCGCGGGCGCCGCACATGCGCGCCGCTGAATTGATCTGCCCCGTGCGGCAGTTATTAGGCATGATCGTTTCGCTATCCACACATCACGTTCGCAGGAAATTCGAATTGCGTGGACGCCCACATCTCGATGACCGGTAAAGACGCAATGAAACGGGACATATCACCAGAGTCGCCCGCTGGCGTTATGCACCATTTAATCTGGATGAGTTACCCCATACGGGGGTGAAAATGTGAGCCCGGCCATAAAAACCCATCACTATGTCGACTTCTCCGTCCACGGGGTACTCACACGAATAGCAGAGAGCGGCGAACGAGGTTTTACGGAATCCGGGGGCGCAGCTAGGGTGCCTCAGATGTTTCACGCTCCGCACGGATATCAGAGGGCCCCGCTCCCCCCGGCCCGGGAGCAGGAGCCCGAAACACCCCTCGCACGGACCGCCTCGGCCACCGCCCACGGGTACGGGACCGACGCGCCCCCCACGCCGGCCCGTGCCGCGACCCCCGTCCCCCTTCCGGGCGCCACCCCGGCCCCCAAGCAGCGCGACGCCTTCTTCGACAACGCGAAGTACCTGGCGATCGTCCTGGTGGCGATGGCGCACATGTGGGAGCCGGTGATGGACGGCAGCCGCGCCACCCGCGCGCTGTACATCGTCGTCTACAGCTTCCACATGCCGGCTTTCATCATCATCTCCGGCTACTTCTCACGTGGCTTCGATCTGAGCCGCAAGAAGCTCCAGCGCCTGATCACGGGCGTCGCCGTACCGTATGTGATCTTTGAGACCGCCTACACACTCTTCAAGCGGTGGGCCGACGACCCCGACCAGTCCATCAGCCTGCTCGACCCCTGGTACCTGACCTGGTTCCTGATCGCCCTGTTCGTGTGGCGGCTGACCACCCCGGTCTGGCAGTCACTGCGCCATCCCCTGCCGGTGGCGCTGGCCATCGCCGTCCTCGCCTCCGTGACCCCCAACATCGGAGACGACCTCAACCTCCAGCGCGTGCTCCAGTTCCTGCCGTACTTCGTGCTCGGTCTGCTGCTGAAGCCGGAGCACTTCCGGATGGTGCGCCGGCGCGAGGTCCGGCTGCTGGCCGTTCCCGTGGTCCTGTGCACGCTGCTCTTCGCGTACTGGGCCGCCCCCCGCCTCGGGCTCGGGTGGTTCTACCACAGCAGCGCCTCGCAGCAGATCGGCGCGCCCTGGTGGGCCGGGGTCGTCATGACCTTCGCCCTCTTCGGGTGCTCGCTGATCCTGACGGCCTGCTTCCTGGCCTGGGTCCCGGGCCGCAGGATGTGGTTCACGGTGCTCGGCGCCGGCACCCTCGGCGGATACCTGCTGCACGGCTTCCTGGTGAAGGGCGCGGGCTACGCCAACCTGTTCGAGACGTACCCGTGGCTCTCGACGCCGCTCGGCGAGATCTTCGTGACCGTCGCGATCGCCGTCGCGGTCACGCTGCTCTGCACCCCGTTCGTGCGGCGGATGTTCCGCTGGGCGATGGAGCCCGAGATGAACTGGGCCTTTCGCCGCGATCCGGTCGAGAACGCCCGGCAGCGGGAGCGCCGTTCGCTGATCAGGGCCTCCTAGAGGGAGGCGGTCCGGGCAGCGGTCCCGGGCCGGGGTTCCAGTCCTAGGAGACGGTGTACCTCCGCGTATTTGAGCGTGAGCCGGGCCCTGGTCGCCTCGTCGAGTACGGCGAGACGGCCGGGGTCCGCGTTGTGTGCGAGGTCCGCCTCCTTGACCAGGAGCGCTCCGGGCGTCGCGAGGACGCGCCGGGTGTACGCGCGCAGGTCCTCCCCCGGGCGCTTGGTCACCGCGAGCACCATGTCCTTGGTGGCCTGCGGAAGTTCCGCCGCCGCCAGCCACCCCGCCGACAGTGCGCCGTCCTCGACCGCGTCGTGCAGCCAGGCCGCGGCGATCTGCTCCTCGGAGCCGCCCCGCGCGCGGACGCCCTCGGCGACGGCGGCGAGATGCTCGGTGTACGGGCGGCCGGCCTTGTCGGTCTGGGTGGCGTGCGCGGCCCGGGCCACGGCCTCGACCTCGGCCAGTGTCAGATTCGGCATGGTCCGACTGTACGGACTGGAACCAGGGCGGTACGGACTCGGACCGGGGCTGTACGGACCGGGACCGGGGCCGGTTACGCGTCGTGGCAGATCAGGAGGAGCGCGCGGTCGTCGTTGACGTCCTTCGCCACCGCTTCGATCAGGTGCCACGCGGCGCCCTGGAAGCCGCAGGACACGTAACGGTCGGCCTCGCCGGTCAGGCGGTCGATGCCTTCCGCGATGTCCCGGCCCGACGCCTCCACCAGGCCGTCGGTGAACAGCATCAGTACGTCGCCGGGCTCCAGCGAGCCCTTGCAGGAGTCGAACTGGGCGCCGTCGTACACACCGAGCAGCGGGCCCTCGCCGGACTTCTCCTCCCAGCGTCCGCTGCCCGCGTGCAGCTGGAGAGCGGGGAGGTGACCCGCCGACAGGAGTTCGTAGTCGCCGGAGTCCAGGTCCAGGACCAGGTGGATGGAGGTCGCGAAACCCTCCTCCCAGTCCTGGCGCAGCAGGTAGCCGTTGGCGGCGGGGAGGAAGCCGTGCGGCGGGAGCGAGCCCAGCAGTCCGCCGAACGCGCCGGACAGGAGCAGGGCACGCGAGGCGGCGTCCATGCCCTTGCCCGACACGTCGGTGAGTACGACCTCCAGGGTGCGGCCGCCGTTCGTGCGGGCCGCGACCACGAAGTCGCCGGAGAAGGACTGGCCGCCCGCCGGGCGCAGGGCCATCTCGCTGTGCCAGTTCTTCGGCAGGCGGGGCAGCGCGCTCTGTACCCGGATGCGTTCGCGCAGGTCGAAGAGCATCGTGCCGCCGCGTCGCCACGGAACGCCGACCCTGGCCCGGAACTGGGCGATGATCAGGCCGAAGAAGCCGCAGGCCGCGACCGTGAGGACGGTGCCGGGGGTGACCGTGGCCGGGCCCCCCGCGTAGGGGCCGAGCGCGACCGACTCGACGATCAGCCCGCCGGCGGCCGCGGCGTACAGGCCGAGCAGGCTTGCGGGGCGCAGCAGCAGGCCGCCGGCCACGATCGGCAGCACGAGCATGGCCGGCGCGCACCAGACCGGCGACACGATCGTGCCGAGGACGATCGCCGGGACCGTCAGCAGCAGGCCGGCCAGGGCGATCCAGTCCGAGCCGTCTCCCCGGAAGTAGTCGACGCCGGATTTGCGCAGCGCGATCCGGGCCCGGTGCGCCGACTTGCGCGTCCGTGCCGAGAACGATTCGGTTCCCACTCCAGCTGCCATTGCGGTGGACCCTATCCATCCCCGCCGCTCCTCCGCAGGGGGACCCCTGTGACATTGTGTTCGAAATTGGGTCGCTCGAATGCCGGTGGCCTGGTAGGCATGGCATATGACCACCGAATTACGCGTGTTGCGTGCGAGTGAGTGGGACGACTGGTTCGAGGCGGTCGAGCTCGCCTTCGGGGGTGTGCCCGAGAGTGCGGAGGAGCGGGCGTTCGACCGCGCGGTGACCGAGCCGGCCCGCAGCCTCGGCGTCTGGGACGGGCAGCAGTGCGTCGGCACGGCGAGCGCGTTCTCCTTCCGGCTGTCCGTGCCGGGCGGCGCGCTGGTGCCCGCGGCCGGTGTGAGCCTGGTGAGCGTCGCGGCGACGCACCGGCGGCGCGGCGTCCTGACCGAGATGATGCGGCGCCAGCTCTACGACGTGCGGGAATGGGGCGAGCCGCTCGCGCTGCTCACCGCTTCCGAGCCAGCGATCTACGGACGTTTCGGGTACGGCGCGGCAACACAGCAGCTGGCCGCGGAGATCGACACGGCGCGGGTGCGGCTGGAGGTGCCGCCCGGGACGGACGACGTACGGCTGCGGTCCGCCGCGCCGGCGGACGTGCGGGACGCCTGCGAGACGGTGTACGCGCGGAACGTGCCGGCCCGGCCCGGGATGCTCGCCCGCAGGCCGCACTGGGACCGGATGCCGCTGCTCGACCCGGAGAGCGACCGGGACGGCGCGTCGCCGCTGCGGTGCGTACTGGCCGAGCGTGCGGGCGATGTGGTGGGGTATGCCCGGTTCCACTTCAAGCCGGAGTGGAAATGGGCCGGTTCCGACGCCACGGTCGTGCTGCGGGA
The DNA here is from genome assembly GCF_001746415.1 of Streptomyces agglomeratus. Classification (NCBI taxonomy): domain Bacteria; kingdom Bacillati; phylum Actinomycetota; class Actinomycetes; order Kitasatosporales; family Streptomycetaceae; genus Streptomyces; species Streptomyces agglomeratus. The sequence continues at coordinate 5,240,547 of NZ_MEHJ01000001.1, read as the reverse complement.
CCTGGAGGCGCTCGACCCCGCGGCGAACGCCGCGCTGTGGCGCTTCCTCTTCGACATCGACCTGGCATCGAAGGTCTGGGTCCGCAACCGGCCCGTGGACGACGCCTGGCAGCACCTTGTCTCGGACATCCGGCGGTGCGACGTACGGGTGCGGGACTCGCTCTATGTGCGGCTGGTGGGGCTGGGGGCGGCGCTGGAGGCGCGCGCGTACCAGGCCCCGGTGGACGTCGTCTTCGAGGTGGCCGACGCCTTCTGCCCCTGGAACGAGGGGCGTTGGCGGCTGACCGGAGACGCGAAGGGCGGTGCGTCGTGCAAGCGTACGGACGAGGCGGCGGATCTGGCGCTGTCCGTACGGGAGCTGGGGGCGGCGTACCTCGGCGGCGTCAGCCTGGCCTCGCTGGCGGCGGCGGGGCGGGTGCGTGAGCTGCGGCCGGGGGCGCTCGCCGAGGCGTCGCAGGCGTTCGGCGCGGGGGTCGCGCCCTGGCTTCCGCACGGGTTCTGACCGGTTCCGGCAACGCAGGTTCCGGCAACGCAGGTTCCGGCGCGTACGTTCCGGCAACGCAGGTTCCGGCCGTGCCGGCTTGGTCGGTTTCCGGTTGGTCGGTTTTGGTCAGCCCTGGCAGCCCGGGCACCAGAAGAGGTTGCGGGCGGCGAGACCGGCGGTGCGGATCTCGCCGCCACAGATGTGGCAGGGAAGGTTCGCCCTGCGGTAGACGTAGACCTCGCCGCCGTGGTCGTCGACCCGGGGCGGGCGGCCCATCGCTTCGGGCATGTGTGCGGGGCGGACCGTGTCGATGCGGTTGTTCCGTACGCCCTCGCGCATGAGGACGGCAAGGTCCTCCCAGATCGCGTCCCACTCGCGGCGGGTGAGGTCCCTGCCCGCGCGGTACGGGTCGATGCCGTGCCGGAAGAGGACTTCGGCGCGGTAGACGTTGCCGACGCCCGCGACGACCTTCTGGTCCATGAGCAGCGCGGCGATGGTGGTGCGGCTGCGGGAGACGCGCTGCCATGCCTTGTCGGGCGCAGCATCGGGGCGCAGGGGGTCCGGGCCGAGGCGGTCGTGTATCGCCTGCTTCTCACCGTCGGTGATCAGGGCGCAGGTGGTGGGACCGCGCAGGTCGGCGTAGTGGTCGGCGTTGACCAGGCGCAGGCGGACCGTGTCGGTGGGGGGTGGAGCGGGGGCCGCGCCGAAGCCGAGCTTGCCGAAGAGGCCGAGGTGGATGTGGACCCAGCCGGTGTCCTCGAAGCCGAGGAAGAGGTGCTTGCCGTGTGCGTCGGCGGCGTTCAGCCCGGCGCCGTCCAGGAGGGCGGCGCTGTCCGCGAACTTGCCCTGGGGACTGGTGACGCGTACCGGCGTGCCCAGGAAGCGGGCGCGGTGGTCGTCCGCCAGGCGGTGGATGGTGTGCCCCTCGGGCATGGCTGCGGTCTCCTGCGGGTCCTGCGGGGTCGGTACCGCGGCGGGTTCGGGCTGCCGGGGGCGCGCCGGGCGTCTCCTCGGGCGTTCGAAACACTCGGGTACTGCCGGGCCGGCCCGGTCGTCCCGCTGCCGGTGTGACGGGTGCGGGAGGCGGTGCCTGTCCCCCGGGCCGGTGGGGCTCGGGAGCAGCTGGGACCCGCACCGGGCGCTGGGGCCCGGTGCGGGACTCGGGCTGCGGGTTACGGCTGCTGGGGGTGGTGGGCCGGAATCGGGGGAGGTCGCCGGTCTGCTCGTACGCCGCCAGCATGTCGATGCGGCGCTGGTGGCGCTCCTCGCCCGAGTACGGGGTGGCGAGGAAGATCTCCACGAACTTCGTCGCCTCGTCCTGGGTGTGCATGCGGCCACCGATGGAGATGACGTTGGCGTCGTTGTGCTCACGGCCGAGCGCCGCGGTCTGCTCGCTCCAGGCCAGTGCGGCGCGTACGCCCTTGACCTTGTTCGCGGCGATCTGCTCGCCGTTGCCGGAGCCGCCGATCACGATGCCCAGGCTCTCCGGGTCCGCGGCGGTCTTCTCCGCGGCACGCAGGCAGAACGGCGGGTAGTCGTCCAGGGCGTCGTAGATGTGGGGGCCGCAGTCGACGGGCTCGTGCCCGTGGGCCTTCAGCCACTCGACGAGATGGTTCTTGAGTTCGTATCCGGCATGGTCGGAACCGAGGTACACGCGCATGGGACGAGTGTGGCACGGGCGGCTCCGGGTAGCCGTCGCCGGGGTGAGGGCCGGGGTGCGCGCCGAGGTGTGGATCCGGGGGCGGATCGGTGCTTGCTTCGGATTTCGTACAACGATCCGGAATCGGGCCTTCCGTCTGCCGTCACTTCCAGTTTGAATGCGGGGGCTCGTAACCCGAGTGCCCCAAGAAGCTAAGGATTGTGCATGAGCGCGCAGCCGACCCTTGCGAAGGCAGGCGGAAACCCGGTACAGCCAGGGAATCCGCAGTCTTCGGACGGTCTCCAGGCCGGTCTCAAGAACCGCCATCTGTCCATGATCGCCATTGGCGGTGTCATCGGCGCCGGTCTGTTCGTGGGATCGAGCGGCGGCATCGCGGCCGCCGGTCCGGCGATTCTTCTGTCGTACACACTCGTCGGCGCCCTTGTCGTCTTCGTCATGCGGATGCTCGGCGAGATGGCCGCCGCGAACCCGACGTCCGGCTCCTTCTCGGCGTACGCGGACCGCGCGCTCGGGCGCTGGGCCGGGTTCTCCATCGGCTGGCTCTACTGGTTCTTCTGGGTCGTGGTGCTGGCGGTCGAGGCGACCGCGGGCGCGAAGATCCTCGAAGGCTGGATACCCGCCGTGCCGCAGTGGGGCTGGGCGCTGATCGTGATGGTCGTGCTGACCGCCACGAACCTGGTGTCCGTCTCGTCCTACGGTGAGTTCGAGTTCTGGTTCGCCGGGATCAAGGTCGTGGCGATCGGCGGCTTCGTCGTCATCGGTCTGCTGGCCGTCTTCGGTGTGCTGCCGGGGTCCGACAACCCGGGCACCGGGTTCGCGCACCTGACCGACAGCGGCGGGTTCTTCCCGCACGGGCCCGGCGCGATCCTGACCGGTGTGCTGATGGTCGTCTTCTCGTTCATGGGCAGCGAGATCGTCACGCTGGCCGCCGGCGAGTCCTCGGACCCGCAGCGCGCCGTGACCAAGGCCACGAACAGCGTGATCTGGCGCATCGGCGTCTTCTACCTCGGTTCGATCTTCGTCGTGCTGACGCTGCTGCCGTGGAACGACAAGTCGATCCTCAAGGACGGCTCGTACGTCGCCGCTCTGAACTCGATCGGCATCCCGCACGCCGGCCAGATCATGAACGTCATCGTGCTGACCGCCGTGCTGTCGTGCCTGAACTCCGGGCTCTACACCGCCTCGCGGATGGCGTTCTCGCTGGGGCAGCGCGGTGACGCGCCGAAGTCGTTCGCGGTCACGAACAAGCAGGGTGTACCCACGGCGGCGATCCTGTCGTCGGTCGCCTTCGGCTTCGTGGCGGTCTTCTTCAACTACAAGTGGCCCGACACGGTGTTCGCGTTCCTGCTGAACTCCTCGGGCGCTGTGGCGCTGTTCGTCTGGCTGGTCATCTGCTTCACGCAGCTGCGCATGCGCGGCATCATCCTGCGCGAGGCGCCGGAGAACCTGATCGTGAAGATGTGGCTCTTCCCGTACCTGACGTGGGCGACCGCCGCGATGATCACCTTCGTGATCGTCTACATGGCGTTCGACGACGCGGCGCGCGAGCAGGTGCTGCTGTCGCTGCTGGTGGCCGCTGTCGTGGTCGGCATCGCGTTCGTGCGCGAGAAGCTGCGGCGCGGCCGGGAGGCGAACGGCCTCGCGGGCGTCGAGACCGTCGAGACTGTCGAGAAGTAGGCAGACATACCGAAGGGCCCGCACCTCAAGGACGAGGTGCGGGCCCTTCCGTATGACCAGGGGGCCTCAGCCGCGGTCGACGAGCTTCCACGCCGTCGGCAGCGCGCCCATCGCCAGCGCCGCCTTCAGCGCGTCGCCGATCAGGAACGGGACGAGGCCCACCGCCACCGCCGCGCTCAGCGACATGCCGGTCGAGAGGGCGAGGTACGGGACGCCGATCGCGTAGATGAGCGCCGAGCCCAGGACCATCGTGCCCGCGGTGCGCAGCACCGAGCGGTCGCCGCCCCGGCGGGCCAGTGCGCCGACCACGGTGGCGGCCAGCAGCATGCCGAGTACGTAGCCGAAGGAGGCGCCGCCCGCGCCCGAGGTGCCGCCCGCGAACCACGGCACGCCGGCCATGCCGACCAGGGCGTACAGCGCGAGGGAGAGGAAGCCGCGGCGGGCGCCGACGGCGGTGCCGACCAGCAGCGCCGCGAAGGTCTGGCCGGTGACGGGGACCGGGGAGCCCGGGACCGGGACCGCGATCTGGGCCGCGATGCCGGTGAGCGCGGCGCCGCCGAGCACCAGGGCCGCGTCGCGGGCGAAGGCCCGCGCGGCGGTGGTGGTGGAGGGCAGCAGGTCGGCGAGGACCGCTCCGGGGCGGGCGGTGGCGGCAACAGTGCTCATCGGGACTCCGCGGGAGGAAGGGCTGGGGCAGGAATGGACCATGTGACCGTAGCCCAGGGGTTAACGAGCGATCACCGTCAGCCGCCGACAAAGGGGAGGTTGACGGTGTGGTGGGGTTCGCACAAAGGGCGGACGGTAATCCGGTGATGGCGTGATGCTCGTCACTGAGGTCGGGGGCTTGGAGCGCGGTTTTGCGGAAGTGGCGCGTGCTCGGCCAGACTGTAGGTTCTTGCCAAATGGCCACTTGGCCCCCTGAACATCTCCAGAGCTGCGAGCACCATGCAAGACGTCACGGCCGAGCCCCTCGCCCACGGGCTCAAGCAGCGCCACCTGACCATGCTCGGCCTCGGCGGGGTGATCGGCGCCGGTCTGTTCGTGGGCTCGGGCGCCGGCATCGCGGTCGCGGGCCCCGGCATCGTCGTCTCGTATCTGATCGCGGGCGCGCTGGCGATGCTGGTGATGCGGATGCTCGGCGAGATGTCCGCGGCGATGCCCGCGTCCGGGTCCTTCTCGGTGCATGCCGAGCGGGCACTGGGGCGTTGGGCCGGGTTCAGCGTGGGGTGGCTGTACTGGTTCCTGCTGGTCGTGGTGCTGGCGGTGGAGGCCACGGCGGCGGCGCAGATCGCGCACGGGTGGCTGCCGGCGGTCGCGCAGTGGGCCTGGGTGCTGATCTTCATGGTCCTGTTCACCTGCGCGAACCTGGCGGCCGTGAAGAACTTCGGCGAGTTCGAGTTCTGGTTCGCCGCGCTCAAGGTCGCGGCGATCGTGCTGTTCCTCGGGCTGGGGCTGCTGGCGGTCTTCGGCGTGCTGCCGGAGACGGAGCCGGTCGGGTTCACGCATCTGACGGGCGCTGCGGGCGGGTTCCTGCCGAACGGGTGGGAAGGCGTCGTCTCCGGCGTGCTCGCCGTGGTGTTCGCCTTCGGTGGTCTGGAGGTCGTGACGATCGCCGCCGCCGAGACCGAGGACCCGGCCCGCAACGTCGCCCGCGCGGTGCGCGCCGCCGTGTGGCGCATCCTCTTCTTCTACGTCGGTTCGATGCTGGTCATCGTCACCGTGCTGCCCTGGACCGCGCAGCAGGCGGGGCTCAGTCCGTACGTCACCGTGCTGGACGCGATCGGCGTTCCGGCGGCCGGGCAGATCATGAACATCGTGGTGTTCGTGGCACTGCTGTCCGCGCTCAACGCGAATCTGTACGGCTCCTCCCGGATGGTGTTCTCGCTCGCCGAGCGCGGCGAGGCGCCGAAGGGGCTGCTGAAGGTATCGGGCGGCGAAGGCGGCGGGGTTCCCCGGCGGGCCGTGCTGGCATCGGTCACCTTCGGATTCGTGTCCGTACTCCTCAATCTCCTGTGGCCCGACACGGTCTTCCTCTACATGCTCAACGCGGTGGGCGCGGTGCTGCTGTTCGTCTGGGGGCTGATCGCGGCCTCGCAGCTGCGTCTGCGCCGACGCATCGAGCGCGAGGCACCGCAGACGCTGACGCTCAGGATGTGGGGCTTTCCCTGGCTCACCTGGGTCACGCTGGCCGGGCTCGGCGGCGTACTCGTGCTGATGCTCACGGACGACGCGGCGCGGCCGCAGGTGATGTGGTCGGCCGGCGCTACCGGGGCGGTGCTCGTGGTGGCGATGGTGAGGGAGTTGCGCGCTCGGCGTGCGTGAGTGTTCACAAGGTGTGAGCGTGGTGTCCGTATAGCGGTCAAGTGTTCCCTGTGAGCGGTGCGCGTACCCAGACTGTGGCGTCTGTTCCCCCCGGTCTCAGCTAATGAACAGGGCACACCCATGTCTCGGACTTCCGCGCCGGCGCCCGTCGAGGGTACCGACGCCGTCGGTTCTGCCGACAACAAGGTCGACTCGCCGCTCACGCACGGACTCAAGCAACGCCATCTGTCGATGATCGCCCTCGGCGGTGTCATCGGCGCGGGCCTCTTCGTCGGTTCGGGTGCGGGCATCGCCGCCGCCGGTCCCTCGATCATCGTCGCGTACGCGATATCCGGGCTGCTGGTCATGCTCGTGATGCGCATGCTCGGAGAGATGTCGGCCGCCAACCCGGCCTCCGGCTCCTTCTCCGTGCACGCCGAGCGGGCGATCGGTCCGTGGGCGGGCTTCACGGCGGGCTGGGCGTTCTGGTTCCTGCTCTGCGTGGCGGTCGGCCTCGAAGGCATCGGCGCCGCGAAGATCATGGTGGGCTGGTTCCCGGACACGCCCGAGTGGGCGTGGGTCGCCCTCTTCATGCTGGTGTTCTGCTGCACGAACCTGGCGGCCGTGAAGAACTTCGGCGAGTTCGAGTTCTGGTTCGCCGCGCTCAAGATCGGCGCGATCACCCTCTTCCTGAGTATCGGCGCCCTCGCGATCCTGGGCATCCTGCCGGGCTCCGACACCCCCTCCCCCGGGGCGGAGAACCTCACGGGCATCGGCGGCTTCATGCCGAACGGTTCCGAGGGCCTCATCGTCGGTCTGCTGGCCTCGGTGTTCGCGTACGGCGGCCTGGAGACGGTCACCATCGCCGCGGCCGAGTCCGAGCGTCCGGTCGCGGGCGTCGCGAAGGCCGTGCGTACGGCGATGTGGCGCATCGCGATCTTCTACATCGGCTCGATGGCGGTCATCGTCACGCTGGTGCCGTGGAACGACAAGGCCGTGGTCGCCAAGGGGCCGTACGTCGCGACCCTTGACCACCTCGGCATCCCGGCCGCCGGTCAGATCATGAACGTGGTCGTGCTCGTCGCCCTGCTGTCCGCGATGAACGCCAACGTCTACGGTGCCTCGCGCATGGCCTGCTCGCTGGTTTCACGCCGTCAGGGGCCGAAGGCCCTGGGCGCGGTGTTCGGCGGCGTTCCGCGCATCGCGGTGCTGGTGTCTTCGGTGTTCGGCTTCGCGTGCGTGCTGCTGAGCTACTGGCGGCCGAACGACATCTTCCTGTGGCTGCTCAACATGATCGGCGCGCTGATCCTGGTCGTATGGATCTTCATCGCCGTCTCGCAGCTGCTGCTGCGGCGGCGGACCGAGCGCGAGGCGCCGGAGAAGCTCGTCGTGAAGATGTGGTTCTACCCGGTGCTGACCTGGGTCGCGCTGGCCGGCATGGCGGCGGTGTTCGTCCTGATGGCCCGTGAGGAAGGCACGCGGCTTCAGCTGTACTGGAGCGGCGGGCTGACGCTGTTCTTGGCTGTGGTGGGCTTCGTGCTGCAAAAGGTGCGGAAGCCGGAGGCTGGCGCCGGCGACGAGGTGACGCCTCCGGTCGCGGTTTCTGTTGCCAAGGCCGATGCCGATGCCGCTGATTCCGGCGCGGACGCTGCCGGCGACGCCGCCGGCGACGGCAAGGCCGCCGGCTCGCCCAAGGACGACTGAGCGATTCGCCGCTGTACGAACGGACCCCCCGGCCCTGGTGGCCGGGGGGTTCTGTGCGTACTCCCCAGGAGGGCCGGGTGGTCCGGGGATCAGGTGTCCAGTCTCGCCAGGGCGTGGGCCGCCACCGGCTTCGGCAGCCAGGACCGGTGTTCCAGTTCGGTGACCAGGCGGGCGTACGGGTCCATGAACGCGGCTGTGCGGGACGGGTCCGGGTCCAGGGTGTGGCGGATGCGGACCATGGAGCGCGCCGCCCCGGCCAGGTCGTCCGCCTCGCCCGCCCCGTACGCCGCCAGTACCGCCATGCCGAGGGCCGGTTCCGTGTGTTCGGGGATGCGGGACGGGCGGCCGAGGATGTCGGTGCGCAGACGGTTCCAGTACGCGCTGCGGGCCGCGCCGCCGGTGAACGTCAAGGGGCCCTCCACCGGCGCGCCCAGGTAGTGGAGGTAGTCCAGGCACAGGCGTTCCGCGTACCCGATGCCCTGGAGCGACGCGGCCCACCGGTCACCCTCCGACGTACCGCCGCCGAGGACGAAGGCCGTGGCCTGCGGGGCGCGGAACGGGAAGCGCTCGCCCCGTGAGGTGAGGGGGTAGGCCAGGGCCACGGAGGGTTCGTGACGGGCGGCGAGGCGGTCGAGGCGCGCCGGGTCCGCGCCCGGGAAGGCGGTTCGCAGGGCGCCCGCGCCTACGCTCGACGCGCCGCCGGGGAGCCAGTTGCCGTCCGGGGAGCGGTGGTTGTAGACGATGCCGGCGGGGTCGCGCACGGGGGTGGCGGCCACGCCCTTGAGGACGAGCGTGGTGCCGAGTACGGAGTTCCAGGCGCCGATGTGCAGGGCGCCCGAGGCGATCTGGGCCGCGCAGCCGTCCGTCATGCCGGCGACGACCGGGGTCCCGGCGGGGATCCCGGTCTCGGCCGACGCCGGTCCGGTGACCTCGCCCAGGCGGGTTCCCGGGCGTACGACGTCGGGGAAGAGGGCGGCGGGCAGGCCGAGGAGGGCGAGGGCTTCCGCCGGCCAGGTGTCGCGCTCCAGGTCGTAGCCCGTCTTCAGGGCGTGGCTGGAGTCGGTGGCGACCGGGCCGCCGGTGAGGCGGGCGGTGACCGTGTCGGCCTGGTGGGCCAGCCGCACCGGACTCCGGCCCACGGTCCCGGCGCGCCGCCGGACCATCCAGAGCGCCTTGGGCAGGCCCCAGCTCGGCGGTACGCCCGCCTCGCCGGCCTCCGGTGCGGCGCGCCCGTCGTCGTACATCAGGCCGGGGGTGAGCGGGTGACCGTACGGGTCGGTGAGCAGGACCGTGCCCGAGGTGGAGCACACCGCCAGCGCGCGGAGTCTGCGCGCCGGTACGCCGCTGAGCGCGGCCCGGGTCGCGGTGCGGACGGCCACCCACCAGTCGCCGGGGTCCTGCTCGTGGCGTACGCCGGTGCGCCGGCCGGTCAGCGGCGCCGAGCCGCTGCCCAGCACGTGGCCGCGAGTGGTCACGACCACCGCCCGGGCGCCCTGCGTACCGAGGTCGATGCCCAGCCAGGCCGCGTCGTCGTGGGACCCGCCGGCCCCGTTGGACCCGTTGGACTCGTCGGACTTGTCGGACCGCACACGAGCCTCCCGCGCGTATCGGCGGCGTCTGTGAAGTTCTCACTGTGCACCGAGATATTCCGTTGCGCGAGGGATTGACGCCCAACTACCGCTGTTCCAAGCTCTGTTAACCAATCGACTGCACGTGTTGGCGGAGGTCGTGATGGAGATGCGCGTACCTGACCGGCGGCGGTTCCTCGCCCTCACGGCGGCCGCTTCCGCCACGCCGCTGCTGAGCGCCTGCGGCGCCGGCTTCGGCGGTGACGGACAGAGCGGGGGCGGCGGGTCGGCCGCCGACGACGTCACCGGCTCCTTCGACTGGAAGAAGGCGAAGGGCAGGACGGTCAAGGCGCTGCTCAACAAGCACCCGTACACCGATGCGCTGATCGCCGACCTCAGGTCCTTCACCGAGAAGACCGGCATCAAGGTCGAGTACGACGTCTTCCCCGAGGACAACTACTTCGACAAGCTCACCGTGGACCTGTCCAGCGGGCGCGCGTCGTACGACATCTTCATGCTCGGCGCCTACATGGTCTGGCAGTACGGGCCGCCCGGGTGGCTGGAGGACCTCGGCCCGTGGATGAGCAACTCCTCGGCCACCGGCGCCGAATGGGACCAGGGGGACTTCTTCCCGAACCTCCTCCAGGCCGACCAGTGGTCGCTCAAGGCCGGCGCGCCGCTCGGACAGGGCGGGCAGTACGCGCTGCCGTGGGGCTGGGAGACGAACGTCGTCGCGTACAACACCGAGGTGTTCAAGAAGCTGGGGCTGAAGCCGGCCGAGACCTTCGACGAACTGCGCGAGATATCCGGCGCCATCAAACGCAGGGCGCCGGGAGCGGGCTTCGACGGGATGTACGGCGTCGCGGTGCGCGGGTCGCGGAGCTGGGCGACGATCCACCCCGGCTTCATGACGATGTACTCGCGGTACGGGCTGAAGGACTTCACGGTCGACGGCGGGAAGATCAAGCCCGCCATGAACACCCCGGAGGCCGTGGCCTTCACCCGGGACTGGGCGGAGATGGTCAGGAAGGGCGGGCCGCCGTCCTGGACGTCGTACACCTGGTACCAGTGCTCCAGCGACCTGGGCGCGAAGAAGGCCGGGATGCTCTTCGACGCCGACACGGCCGCGTACTTCCAGGCGGTGAAGGGCGCGTCGCCCGCCGCCGGGAAGATCGCCTTCCATCCGGGGCCGAAGGGGCCGGGCGGGTCGCTCGCCACGAACATGTGGATCTGGTCGCTCGGCATGAACGCCAAGAGCAAGAACAAGCACGCGGCGTGGCTGTTCCTCCAGTGGGCGACCGGCAAGGAGCACCTGCGCAAGGCGGCGGTCGAGGGCAACCACATCGACCCGGTCAGGAAGTCCGTCAGTCAGGACCCCGCGTACAAGGACAAGATGAAGGGGCTGGAGGGCTTCATCGAGACCTTCGAGACGGTCGTCGACCAGACGAAGATCCAGTTCACGCCGCAGGAGCAGTTCTTCGACGCGACGACGAGCTGGGCGGCCTCGCTCCAGGAGATCTACGGCGGCAAGAACGCCAAGTCGGTACTGAACGGCCTGGCGAGCGACCTGGCCTCCAAGGTCGGGTGACGGCCCGATGTCCTCGCCCCTCACCGAGACCGACCACGGGGCGGCCTCGCACGGGGGAAGCGGGCCGTCGGCGCGTGTCGTTCCGCGCCGACGGCGCGCGCTGCGGCCGTACCTGCTGATCGTTCCGGCTCTGCTGCTGACCGGCGGGATCCTCTACCCCTTCGGGCTCGGGCTGTACTACACGCTCTTCGACTTCGCGGCGAGCAAGCCGAGGCCGGACATGGTCGGGCTGGACAACTACCGGCGGATCTTCGGCGAGTCGTCGTTCTGGGACTCGGCCTGGGTGACGGTGCTGTACGCCGTGGGGGCGGCGGCCGTCGAGACGGTGCTCGGAGTCGCGGTGGCGCTGCTGCTGCACCGGTCGACGCGGGTCGGGCGCGTACTGGAGAAGATCCTCATCCTGCCGCTGATGATCGCCCCCGTGATCGCCGCGATCATGTGGAAGCTGATGCTCCAGCCGAGTGTCGGCGTCGTCAACTACCTGCTGAAACCTTTCGGTATGGGCGGGGTGCAGTGGACGGACACCCCCGCCGGCGCGCTGCTCTCGTCGATCGCGGTGGACGTGTGGGTCTACACGCCGTTCGTGGCGATCCTGGCGCTGGCCGGGCTGCGGTCGCTGCCGGTGTCTCCGTTCGAGGCGGCGGCGGTGGACGGGGCCGGGTGGTGGTTCACCTTCCGGAAGCTGACGCTGCCGATGCTGTGGCCGTACGTACTGGTGGCGGTGATCTTCCGGTTCATGGACTCGCTGAAGGTCTTCGACATCATCTACGCGCTGACGGAGGGCGGCCCCGGTGACTCGACCGTGGTGCTCCAGATCCGGGCGTACCTGGAGGCGATCCGCTTCCAGCGGTACTCGTACGGCATCAGCTACATGATCGTGCTGTGGGCGGTGGTCTACCTGGTGACGATGGTGCTGGTGCGCTATCTCGGGAAGATCCAGAACCGGGCGGCGGAGGTGCCCAAGTGAAGCGCCGGCTCATCGCGATCGCCGCCGACGGGGCGCTGATCCTGTACTTCGTCTTCGCGCTCTTCCCCGTCGCCTGGATGATCATCCTGTCGCTGAAGCCGGCGAACGAACTGTTCAGTACGTACTTCTCGTTCGCCCCCACGCTCGACTCGTACCGGACGGTCCTCGGGGCGGGCCACGACGAGGGGGTGCCGTTCCTGCGGTTCTTCGTCAACAGTCTGGTCGTGTCGCTGGGGGCGGTGGGGCTGTCGCTGGCGATTGGGCTGCCCGCCGCCTACGCGGCCGCGCGGTGGCGGTTCCGGGGCTCGGAGAACCTCATGTTCACGCTGCTGTCCTTCCGGTTCGCGCCCGAACTGACCGTGATCATCCCATTGTTCGTGCTTTACCAGAAGCTCGGGCTCTTCGACACGTACGTCGGCATGATCTGGGTGCTCCAGCTCGTCACGCTGCCGCTGATCGTCTGGATCATGCGCTCGTACTTCTCCGACCTCTCCCCCGAGGTGGAGCAGGCCGCGCTGCTCGACGGCTACACGCGCAAACAGGCGTTCTTCAAGGTCGCGCTGCCGCTGGTCAGGCCGGGCATCGCGGCGGTGTCACTGCTCGCCTTCATCTTCGCCTGGAACAACTTCGTCTTCCCGCTCATCCTCACGTCGTCCGAGGCCCAGACGGTGACGGTCGGCGCGCTGTCCTTCCTCGGCGGCGACCGCCCCAAGTACAACCTGACGGCCGCCGCCGCTCTGGTGTCGGTGGTCCCGCCGCTGCTGCTCGCGCTCACCATCCAGCGCTACCTGGTGCGCGGGCTCTCCTTCGGGGCGGTGAAGTCCTGATGAGCACCGCCGCGATCTCGCTGCGCGGGATTCACAAGACGTACGGCAAGAACATCGCGCTCGACGGTCTCGATCTCGACGTCGGGGAAGGGGAGTTCTTCTGCCTGCTCGGGCCGTCCGGCGCGGGCAAGACCACGACGCTCAAGACCGTCGCCGGGCTGGAGGAGCCCCAGTCGGGGACGGTCTCGCTCGACGGCACCGACATGACGGGAGTCGAGCCGTACGACCGGGGCGTGGCGATGTGCTTCGAGTCGTACGCCCTCTACCCGCACCGCAGCGCGTACGACAACCTCGCCTCGCCCCTGCGCTCCCCCCGGTACAAGCTGCCGGCCGCCGAGGCGCGGGAGCGTATCGGTGAGATCGCCGAGCTGCTCGGCATCGGCGCGCTGCTGGAGCGCCCGGTCGGCGCGCTGTCCAACGGGCAGCGGCAGCGCGTCGCGCTCGGCCGCGTCCTGGTGCGCCCCGCCCGCGCGTTCCTCCTCGACGAGCCGCTGTCCCACCTCGACGCCAAGCTGCGCCAGGCGATGCGCGCCGAGCTGAAGGCGATCGGGGCGGTCCGGCGCACCACCACCCTGTACGTCACGCACGATTCGGTGGAGGCGCTGGCGCTGGGCGACCGTATCGGGGTGATCCGGGAAGGCAGGATCGTCCAGACCGGTACGCGCGAGGAGATCTGGCACCAGCCGTACGACACCTTCGTCGCCCGCTCCTTCGGCAGGCCCCGCATCAATCTGCTGCCGGGGACGGTCACCGCTCACGGGACCTTCCTGTCCGCGGACCGCTTCTTCGAGATCCCGTCGGCCCCGGCGGCGGTACGGTCCGTCGCGCCCGGCACTCCCGTGCAGATCGGGGTCAGGCCGCGCGACCTGTCGCTGGGCTCCGCCGGCCCCGGCCCCGGCGGCATCGAGCTCATGGGCACGGTCTACATCACCGAGGTCCTGGGCCGCGCCACCGAGGTCACCGTGCGGCTCGGCGCGCAGCACCTGTCGCTGGTCGTGCCGCGCGCCGACGCCGCCGGGCTGCGGCCGGACGCCCCGGTGCGGCTGACCGTACGGCCGGAGAGCCTGCTGCTGTTCGAGGCGGACGGCGCGGACGGCGAGCCCGGGAGGAGGATCACCGGATGAGCGGCGACCCGCGGGCGCGCGGCCCCGCACCCCGCCAGGCGGCCATCGCCGAGCGGGTGCTGGCGGCGGGGTCGGCGACCGCCGCCGAGCTGGCCGAGCGCTTCGACGTCAGCCTGATGACCATCCACCGCGACCTGGACGAGCTCGAACGGCAGGGGCTGGTACGGAAGTTCCGGGGCGGGGTGACCGCCCAGCCGTCCGGCGTCTTCGAGTCGAACGTCGCGTACCGGCTCAAGACGATGCGCGCCCAGAAGGCCGCCGTCGCCGAACACGCTCTGCGGCTCATCGAGCCGGGCATGGCGGTGATGCTCGACGACTCGACCTCCACGCTGGAGATAGCACGCCGGCTCGTCGCCCCGGGCGGCTCCCCGGCCGTCACCCCGCTGACCGTCGTCACCAATTTCCTCGAAGCGCTGACGCTGCTGTCGGGGGAACGCGGCATCCACCTGATGGCGCTCGGCGGCGACTACGACCCGCTGCACTCGTCGTTCCTGGGCGTCTCCTGCACGGAGGCGATCCAGCTCCTCCAGGTCGACATCTGCTTCACGTCCACCTCCGCCGTCTCCGGCGGCTTCGCCTACCACCAGGAGCAGCACATCGTCTCCGTCAAGCGGGCCATGCTCGACTCGGCCGCGCGGAACGTGCTGCTGCTCGACCATTCCAAGCTGGGCCGCGTCGCCCTGCACCGGCTCGCCCCGCTGTCCCGCTTCGATCTCGTACTGGTCGACGACGGGGCGGCGCCGGAGCTGCTGCGCGACCTCGACGAGCACAAGGTGCCGTACGAGGTGTGTCCGGCGCTCACCGCCGCGCGTGGGGCGACAGGAGGCCCGGACCATGACTGAGCTGGTACTGCGCGAGCTGCGCAAGACCTACACCTCGCGGGGCCGCCCCCAGGTGGAGGCCGTGCGCGGGATCGACCTGGAGCTGCGCCCTGGTGAACTGCTCGGGCTGCTCGGGCCCTCCGGCTGCGGCAAGTCCACCACACTGCGGATGATCGCCGGGCTGGAGTCGGTGACCGGCGGGGACATCCTCGTCGGCGGCGCGTCGGTGGTGAAGGTCCCCGCCCGGCAGCGCAACATCGGGGTCGCCTTCGAGAACTACGCGCTGTATCCGCCACTCACCGTCGCCGGCAACCTCGGCTTCGGGCTCGCCGCGCGCGGCAGGCCACGGGGCGAAGTGGCGTCCCGGGTACGGGACATCGCCGAGCGGATCGGTCTGTCGGAGCTGCTCGACGCGCGGCCGGGCGGGCTCTCCAGCGGGCAGAAGCAGCGGGTGGCGCTGGCGCGGGCCCTGATCCGCGAGCCGGACGTACTGCTGCTCGACGAGCCGCTGTCGCACCTGGACGCGGCGCAGCGTGACACGACGCGCCGTGAACTGAAGCGCATCCAGCAGGACCTGGGGCACACCACCATCCTCGTCACGCACGACCAGGAGGAGGCCCTGTCGCTCGCCGACCGCATCGCGGTGATGAAGGACGGCGTCATCCAGCAGCTCGGCACCCCGTACGAGATCTACGACAGCCCGGCGAATCTCTTCGTGGCCGACTTCGTCGGGGAGCCCGCGATCAATCTGCTGCCGGGGGTGGCCACGGCCGACGGGTGCGTACGGCTCTCGGACACGGTGCGTCCGGCCGTTCCCGTGCGGCTCGCGGCGGGGCGGGAGGTGGTGCTGGGCATCAGGCCCGAGGATCTGCGCCTGGTGGCGGACGGGGCCGGAGTACGGGCGCGGGTGAGCGCGCACGAACCGCTCCTGGAGTCGGGCATCGCCACGCTCGTCCTCGACGGGGTGGCCGAGCCCCTCGTCGTACAGACCGGTCCCGAGGTGCGCCTCGACCGGGACGACACCGTGCGGGTGGCCGCGGACCCGCGGCTCACGCACGTCTTCGACGCCGAGACAGGAGAGGCCCTGCGATGAGAATCCTGGCAGCCGGTGACCACTTCGTCCTCAACTCGCTCATCCGCGAGGCTCTGGAGGCCGCCGTCACCGCGTCCCCCTTCGAGCTGACCGAACTCACGCTGCCCTGGCCGCTCGAACCCTTCACGAAAGTGGCGGAGGTCGACGAGGCGAGTGACCGCCAGGACGCCCTGATCGAGGCACTGCGGGGCGTCGAGGTGTGCGTGACGCAGATGGCGCCGTTCACCGAGCGGGTGCTGGACGCCTCCCCCGAGCTGCGGCTGATCGTCGTCTGCCGCGGCGGTCCGGTCAATGTCAACGTGGAGGCGGCGCGGGCGCGAGGGGTGAAGGTGTGCTTCGCGCCGGGCCGCAACGCGGCCGCCACCGCCGAGTTCACGGTCGGGATGATGCTGGCCGCGATGCGCCGCATTCCCGAGGCGCACGACTCGCTGGGGCGGCGCGGGGTCTGGGACGGCTCGTACTTCACGTACGAGCGGTGCGGGTCCGAGCTGGAGGACACGCGGGTCGGGCTGATCGGCTACGGGGCTGTCGGCAGCCGGGTGGCGCGGGTGCTGTGCGCGTTCGGCGCGGAGGTGGAGGTGTACGACCCGTACGTGCGCGGTGATGTGCACGGCGTACGGGTGGCCTCGCTCGACACGCTGCTGTCCCGGTCGCGGGTCGTCACCCTGCACGCGCGCCTCACCGACGAGACCCGCGGCCTGCTCGGGGCCCGCGAGCTGGGCCTGCTGCCGCAGGGGTCCGTGCTGGTCAACGTGGCACGGGGGCCGCTCGTCGACACGGAGGCGCTGTGCGACGCGCTGGAGAGCGGGCGGCTGGCGGCGGCCGCGCTGGACACGTACGAGCAGGAACCGCTGCCGGCCGGGACGCGGCTGCGCGGTGCGCCCGGGGTGGTGATGACCCCGCATCTGGGCGGGGCGAGCCGCCAGGTGGCGGAAAAGGCGGCGCGGATCGCTGCGGCGGAGGTGGCGCGGTACGCCGGGGGACCAGCATTGGCGCACTGCCTGACGTGAGGGCGGTGCGTGAGCGGGGTGGTCCTGGTGGGGTCCGCGTCTGGCCCGGCCTTCGTGTGACCTGACCTTGAGGAGGTCGTCCGGGATGTTGTACGTCGGTATCGATGTGGGCACGTCGATGGTGAAGGCGGCGGCCTTCGACGCGGCGGGACGGGAGATCGCGGTCGAGTCCCGATCCGTCGCGCTCGACATCCGTGACGGCTTCGTCGAGCAGGACATGGACGAGGTGTACGCGGCGGTGGTCGAGGTCCTCACGACACTGACGGCCGGCCTGCCGGGCCCCGTCGCCCTGGCCGGGCTCACCGGCCAGGGCGACGGGGTGTGGCTGGTGGACGGGCGGGGGCGCCCGGTGCGGCCGGCCGTGTCCTGGATGGACGGCCGGGCGCACGAGATCCTCGACGCGTGGATGGCGTCGGACGTCTTCACCTCCGTTTTCCGGCGGACGGGCAGCGCGATGTTCCCGGGGTGTCCGGGTCCGGTGCTGGCATGGCTCGACCGGCACGAGCCGAAGGCGCTCGATACGGCCGCCACCGCCCTGTACTGCAAGGACATGGTGTTCCAGCGCCTGACGGGGGTCCGGGCGACGGACGTCTCGGACGCGTCCATGCCGTTCCTCGATCCTCGGACCCGGACGTACGACGACGAGACCCTGGAGTTGCTGGGCCTCGGCCACCGGCGCGGTCTGCTCGCCCCGGTCGCCGACCCCGTCGCGGTCGGCGAGACGCGCGGCCCCGGTCTGCCGCCGGGGACGCGGATCGCGGACGGCCCGTACGACCTGCCCGCGTGCGCGCTCGGCGCGGGGTGACGCGGCCGGGGGACGGGCTGCTGATCATCGGTACGTGCCTGGCGTCGCTGGTCGCTACGGACGTGCTCGACCTGGAGGGCGGTGAGCCCGCCGGGCTCCACATCTCGACCGACCGGCAGGGGCAGTGGCTGCGGGCCATGCCGGCGATGGTGGGCACGGCGGCGCTGGACTGGGTGCTGAAGACGACCGGCGTACGGCACACGGAGGTCGACGCGCTGCTGGAGGCGACGCCGCCGGGGGCGAACGGGGTGCGCGTCCTGCCCTACTTCGCGCCTTCGGGGGAACGGGCGCCGTTCGTCGAGCCGCGGCTGCGGGCGGAACTGACGGGCGTTTCGCTGGAGACGACGGCGGGGGACCTCGTACGGGCGACGTGTGAGGGCATCGCCTTCGCCGCCCGGCACTGTCTGGAGGCTGCGGGCCTCACCGGCACGCTGGCGGTGTGCGGGGGAGGAACGCGTTCCCCCGCGTGGCTGCGGCTGTTCGCCGACGTGCTCGGCCGTCCGATCCGCGTGGTCGAGGGCGAGGTGGGGGCGCGGGGCGCGGTGCTGGCGGCTGCGGCGCGGTACGGGGTGGAGCTGGACGTGACGGAGTGGACCCGCCCCACGGCCGTGGCGGAACCGGACGCGGGGCGGGTGGAGCTGTACGGGGTGGAGTACGCGGCGCACTTGGCACGCCTGGCCGAGTCCCGCGTACGGGCGCGGGCACGGGCGGCGGGTCGCGCCGACGGCGCGCGTTGAACTCCCGTGCCCGGGGCTCCCGCTGGGTACTTGGCGGCTCGGCGGGCCGGCTTCGGGGGCGGTGCCGCGCCGGGGCGTCTCCTCGGGCGCCGAACCTTCGGGCAGCGCTGCAGCACGTACGGGCCCGCCGCGTTCGACACCCTGCGGGGAGCACCCCGCCACGCCCCCTCCCGGCACCGTGGCCGGGTCGCGGGGTCGGGCTGTCCGCTCCGGCGTACCGAGTGACGCCGGCGTGGCCTGCGACCGGCCACTGCGTGAAATGAGGGCTTAGCGCCGCCCGGGACAGCAGAGGGGCGGCCTATCGTGCACTCGCGCCGCCCCGAATCCACCTAGCAGGGAGACTCGTATGCCCGCATCACAGCCGAGACGCCGCTCCTTACTCCTCGCCGTCGGGGCCACCACCGCCGCCGTCGCCGCGACCTCCCCCACGGTCGCCGCCGAGCCACGGCGGCCCAGGGGCCCCGTGGTCATCGGGCATCGCGGCGCGGCCGGCTGGCGCCCCGAGCACACCGCCGCCTCGTACATACACGCCGTCCAGTCCGGTGCCGACTGGATCGAGCCCGATCTCGTACCGACCAAGGACCATGTCCTCGTCGTACGGCACGAGAACGAGATCTCCGGGACGACGGACGTCGCGCGACACCCCGAGTTCGCGTCGCGTCGTACGACGAAGACCGTGGACGGGCGGTCCGTCACCGGCTGGTTCACGGAGGACTTCACGCTCACCGAGCTGAAGACGCTGCGCGCCGTCGAGCGCCTGCCGCTCGTCCGGAACAGGAACACCGTCTTCGACGGCCGCCTGGAGGTCATGACCTTCCAGGAGGTCGTGGATCTGGCGAGGAAGCTGTCGAAGCGGTACGGGCGCACCATCGCCGTGTTCCCGGAGACGAAGCACCCCGGCTACTTCCGTTCGATCGGCCTGCCCCTCGAACCGGCGCTCGTCGAAGTCGTCCGCCGCAACCGGCTCGGCGCCCACGAGTGCGTCGTGCAGTCCTTCGAGCCGTCGAGCCTGCTGCGGATGGCCGACGCGCGGCTGCGGCTGCCGCTGTGGCAGGCGCTGGGGACGGCGGGCGGGCCCTACGGGCACCCGGAGACGTACAAGGACATGATGACGCCGGACGGTCTGCGCCGGATCGCGGAGTACGCCGACTGGATCGGGCCCGACAAGTCGTCGGTGGTGGCGCCGTCGCCGCTGCTCGCGGACGCGCACGCGGCGGGGCTGAAGGTGGGGGCGTACACGTTCCGCTGCGAGAACCAGTTCCTGCCCGCGCAGTTCCGCCGGGGCACCGCGCCCAACGACTTCGGTGACGCCTTCGCGGAGTACGCCCTGCACTACGGGCTCGGCGTCGACGCGGTCGTGACCGACTTCCCGGACCTCGCGGTCCTCGCGCGCGACGCGGCCCGGTCCCGAGACCGGGGGACGACCGGGGACTGATCCACTTCGAGCCCTCCTGCTGCTAATCTGCACTTGCACATCGGTCGCAATAAGCAGTCGGAGGGCTCGGACATGGCCATTTACACACTTCCTGAACTTCCGTACGACTACGCGGCGCTCGAACCCGTCATCAACCCGCAGATCATCGAGCTGCACCACGACAAGCACCACGCGGCCTATGTGAAGGGCGCCAACGACACGTTCGAACAGCTCGAAGAGGCGCGCGACAAGGAGTCGTGGGGAGCGATCAACGGGCTGGAGAAGAACCTCGCGTTCCATCTCTCCGGCCACATCCTGCACTCCATCTACTGGCACAACATGACCGGCGACGGCGGCGGCGAGCCGCTGGAGAAGGACGGCGTCGGTGAGCTGGCCGACGCGATCGCCGAGTCCTTCGGCTCCTTCGACAAGTTCAAGACCCAGCTGACCAAGGCATCCGCAACGACCCAGGGTTCGGGCTGGGGCGTGCTCGCGTACGAGCCGGTCAGCGGCCGCCTGATCGTCGAGCAGATCTACGACCACCAGGGCAATGTCGGCCAGGGGTCGGTGCCGATCCTGGTCTTCGACGCCTGGGAGCACGCCTTCTACCTTCAGTACAAGAACCAGAAGGTGGACTTCATCGAGGCGATGTGGAAGGTCGTCAACTGGCAGGACGTGGCGAAGCGTTACGCGGCGGCCAGGAAGAGCTCGTACAACCTGCTGTCGGCTCCGTAAGGGCCGGGAACGCGCCGCACAAGGACCTCCTGCTCGTGATCGTCTTCTCAACCTTCACGTGCGGGCGGATGAAAACGGCCGGCCCCCACGAGGACGTGACTCGTGGGGGCCGGCTGCGTCCCGGGCGGCACCTCGCCCGGGACGTCAGTCGAAGACAGGGCCCTGCGTGCGCGTGCGCTTGATCTCGTAGAAGCCGGGGATCGACGCCACCATCAGCGTGCCGTCCCACAGGCGCGCCGCCTCTTCGCCCTTCGGCGCCGGGGTGACCACCGGGCCGAAGAAGGCGATCTCGTCGCCGTTCGGGCCGGGGACGGAGATCACCGGCGTGCCCACCTCCTGGCCGACCTTGTCGATGCCCACCTTGTGCGACGCGCGCACCTCCGCGTCGTACGTGTCCTTGTCGGCGTACGCGATCAGGTCCGCCGGAAGGTCCACGTCCGCCAGCGCGCCCGCTATCGCCTCCAGGGTCGCGCCCTCGTCCTTGTTGTGGAAGCGCGTGCCGAGCGCCGTGTAGAGCGGGCCGACGACGTCGTCGCCGTGCAGCTCACGGGCCGCCGTCACCACACGCACCGGGCGCCAGCCCTTGGGGCCGAGCAGCTCGCGGTACTGCTCCGGCAGCTCGTCGAGCTTGTCCTCGTTCAGTACGGCCAGGCTCATGACATGCCAGCGAACCTCGACATCGCGGACCTTCTGGACCTCCAGCATCCAGCGGGACGTCATCCAGGCCCACGGACACAGCGGGTCGAACCAGAAGTCCGCCGTGGTCTTGCCGTTCTGCGAGCTCTCCGACATGTCTCTCCTCAATAGCGCGGTCGCAACCTGACCGTGCCAACACCACCGGCCACCGGAGGCATTCCCCCGCTCGGGGCGCCGGCGCCGCGTGCGAGGATCGGGAGGTTCAGACGAGACACGAAGGAGTGCCCGTGCCCGGTGAGAATCTGTCCCGCGACGAGGCCCGCGAGCGGGCCGAACTGCTGTCCGTCGACGGGTACGAAGTTGCCCTCGACCTGCGATCGGCGGTCGGCGAGACCGGGGACGGCGGGGAGAGTGCCGCGGACGGGCCACGGACGTTCCGCTCGGTCACCACCATTCGCTTCCGGTGCGCGCGGCCCGGCGCCGCCACCTTCGCCGATCTGCTGGCCCCGTCCGTGACGGCCGTCACCCTCAACGGCGAGCCGCTGGACCCCGCCGCCGTCTTCGACGGCAAGCGCGTCGCCCTGTCCGGGCTGCGCGAGGAGAACGTGCTGGTCGTGGACGCACAGTGCGCGTACAGCCGTACCGGCGAGGGCATGCACCGCTTCGTCGACCCGGAGGACGGCGAGGTCTACCTCTACACGCAGTACGAGCCCGCCGACGCCCGCCGCGTTTTCGCCAACTTCGAACAGCCGGACCTGAAGGCGCCGTTCCGGTTCGAGGTGACCGCCCCCGACGGGTGGACCGTCTGGAGCAACGGCGCCGGCGAGGTGGCGGACGACGGTGTCTGGCGGTTCGCGGAGACCAAGCCGATCTCGACGTACATCACCGCCTTCGTCGCCGGGCCGTACCACTACGAGAGCGATCTCTACCGGCGGACGTTCGACGACGGCACCGAACTGGAGATCCCGCTCGGCGCGATGTGCCGCAAGGGACTGGCCCGGCACTTCGACGCGGACGACATCTTCACCGTCACGAAGCAGGGGCTCGACTTCTTCCACGACACCTTCGATTTCCCGTACCCCTTCGGGAAGTACGACCAGGCTTTCGTGCCGGAGTACAACATCGGCGCCATGGAGAACCCCGGCTGTGTGACGTTCCGCGAGGAGTACGTCTTCCGCGGGAAGGTGACCCGGGCGTCGTACGAGCGGCGGGCGAACGTCATCCTCCACGAGATGGCGCACATGTGGTTCGGCGATCTCGTCACCATGCAGTGGTGGGACGACCTGTGGCTCAAGGAGTCCTTCGCCGACTTCATGGGGTCGTACTCGATGGTGGAGGCCACCCGCTTCACCAACGGGTGGATCACCTTCGCCAACAACCGGAAGGCCTGGGCGTACCGCGCCGACCAGCTTCCCTCGACGCATCCGATCACGGCCGACATCCACGACCTGGAGGACGCGAAGCTCAACTTCGACGGGATCACGTACGCCAAGGGCGCGTCCGTGCTGAAGCAGCTCGTCGCGTACGTCGGGAAGGACGCCTTCATGGAGGGCGCCCGGCGGTACTTCAAGCGCCACGCGTACGGCAACACCCGGCTCCAGGACCTGCTAGCCGTACTGGAGGAGACCTCGGGACGGGATCTCGCGTCCTGGTCGGGGGCGTGGCTCCAGACGGCCGGGGTCAACTCGCTGACGCCGCAGGTCGTGTACGACGCTGCCGGACGGATCACCGAGCTGGCGGTGTTCCAGGAGAGCGCCGAGTCGCACCCCGAGCTGCGACCGCACCGGGTGGCCGTCGGGCTGTACCGGCGCGAGGAGGGCACGGGTGCGCTCGTGCGCTACGCGCGGGCCGAGGTGGACGTCGCCGGGCCGCGCACGGTCGTGGCGGAGCTCGCGGGCAGCGAGAAGCCGGATCTGGTGCTCGTCAACGACGACGACCTGACGTACTGCAAGATCCGTTTCGACGCCGAGTCGCTGGCCACGCTGCGCGCCCACCTCGGCGAGGTGACCGACCCGCTGGCGCGCGCGCTGTGCTGGTCCGCGCTGTGGAACCTGACGCGCGACGCGCTGATGCCGGCGCGGGACTTCGTGGATCTGGTGCTGCGGTTCGCGGGGCGCGAGACGGACATCGGCGTGCTCCAGATGCTGCACGCGTGGACACGGTCCGCGCTGACGCACTACGCGGCGCCCGAGTGGCGCGAGCAGGGCGGGCAGTCGCTCGCGGAGGGCGCCCTGCGGGAGCTGCGGATCGCGGAGCCGGGCAGTGAGCACCAGCTGACGTGGGCGCGGTTCTTCGCGGCGACGGCCTGCCGGGCCTCCGACTTCCAGCTCCTCCAGGGGCTGCTGGAGGACACGGCCAAGATCGACGGGCTGGAGGTGGACCAGGAGCTGCGCTGGGCGTTCCTCGGACCGCTCGCGTCGCACGGCGTCGCCGACGAGAAGGTGATCAACGCGGAGCTTGCGCGGGACGACACCGCTTCCGGCAAGCGGCACCAGGTGCGGTGCCTCGCGTCGCGTCCCTCCGAGGCGGTCAAGGCGCAGGCGTGGGCGGCGGTCGTGGAGTCCGACTCGCTGTCGAACGCGCTGGTCGTGGCCACGATCGACGGCTTCGTGCAGCCGGGGCAGCGGGAGCTGATCGCCCCGTACGCGCAGAAGTACTTCGCGGCGATCGAGCGGGTGTGGTCCGAGCGGTCCATCCAGATCGGGATGGACGTGGTGTCGGGGCTGTTCCCCGGGCTCCAGGACCACCAGGGCACGCTGGACACGACGGACGCGTGGCTCGCCGGCCACCCGGACGCACCGCCGGCGCTGCGGCGGCTCGTCCTGGAGGCGCGGGACGACCTGGCGCGTGCGCTGCGCGGGCAGGCGTGCGACCGGGGGGCGGCGGTGTGAGCGGCCGGCCGGGCTCGCGGCGGCGCGTTGAGCGCCGCTCGTGCGGCGGGTGGGGTTTCGGCAATCGAACGGCCGTACTTTAGTGCGGGGTTGTCCCGGAATGTCGACGGCTGTGTAACAGCGGTTAGGGGGTGGGGGGCCAGTGGGAAACCCCGGGACATGAACCACAACACCCCGGTCTCCCCCCGCCCCCTCAGCCACCTCACCGACGCCCGGCGCCGCGTGCTCTGCGCCGCGCAGCTGCGGGCCCACGGCGTGTCCGCCGCCAAGGCGGCCGCGCAGTGCCGGCCCGGCGGGCCCTGGCAGCAGATCCTGCCCGGCGTCTACGTCCTGCACGCGGGGCCGCCCACGAGCGAGGAGCGACTGCACGCCGCCCTGCTGTACGCGGGGCGGCCCACCGGGTCCGCCCTCGGCACGGTGGTTCCGGCGCAGGTCCGGACGGAGGGCGAGGCCGGCTCGTACGGAGAGGTCATGATCACCGGGCTGGCCGCGCTCGCCCTGCACCGCTTCTCCGCCGCTCCCTCCCCGCTCTCCCTGGAGCGGATCGACGTACTGGTGCCGCGCACCCGGCGGCTGCGCTCCACCGGCTGCGCGCGGCTGATCCGGGTTCACGCCATGCCGGCGGCCCAGAAGGCGGGTGGCCTGCCCGTCGCCCCGGTCGCCCGCGCCCTCGCCGACGCCGTCGCGCACCTGACCGACGCCGACGCCGTACGCCGCCTGCTCACCGAGGCGGTGCGCGGCGGGCACTGCGAACCAGCCGCCGTCGTCAAGGAGCTCACCCTCGCGCGGCTGCTCTCCCGGCCGCACGTCATCGACGCCGTCAACTCGCTGCTCGCCGAAGGGCGGGCCATCGCCGAGGACCGGCTGTACGCGCTGGTGCGGAACAACGGGCTGCCCGACCCCCTGTGGAACGTCGACCTGCGGCTGCCCGGCGGCCCCCACCTCGGGGGTGTCGACATCTACTGGCCCGACCAGGCCGTGGCCGTGGAGCTGGACACACGTGCGCCCCGCCCGAACGAGGACGCCCCGGGGTCTCCCGAGCGAAGCCGAGAGCTCGGCGAATGGTCGGAGTACGCCCGCAAGCGGGAGCACCTGGAGCGGCTCGGCATCACCGTCGTACACATCACGCCGAAGAAGCTGCGGGAAACCCCGGAGCAGCAGGCGACCGTCGTACGGACCGCCCTGATGGCGGCGGGCGACCGGGAGCCGCCCGCCTATGTGGTGGTGCTGCCGCGCTGACGGTCCGGCCGTCTCAGCGCTTCTTCAGCAGCAGTTCCGTGTTCCGGGCCTCCGGCGGGCCCGCCAGGTTCTGCCGGGCTCCCGGGGCGTTGAGGGACAGCTCGCGGTAGAGCGCCGCCAGGCCCGTCTGGGAGAGGTCGTCGTAGTCCGTGCGGTGGGGGGTGGCCGACTCGATCAGCGTGGTGAACAGGGAGAGCGTGCCGTCGTGGTTGTCGGTCAGTTCGACGATGCGGGCGAGCTGGGGGAACTCGACGTGCGAGGCGGTGGAGATCTCCCAGAAGCCGCCGTGCGCGAGGATCTCGTTGCGGTGGCTGTGTCCGTTGATCCAGGCGACGACATTACGGTTCCGCTTGAGGAGGGCGACCAGCTTCTCGCCGCCGCCGTCGTCGAAGGTCCAGCTGTTGTGGTGGCTGAAGACGATGACGTGGTCGTCCCGGTGGGCGAGCAGCGTGCGCTTCAGCCAGTCGAGCTGGGCTCTGCCGATCGAGCCCGCGAAGTGGCCGCCCTTGTCGGTCGTGTCGAGACTGATGCCGAGCACGCCGTCGGAGATGCGGAAGGAGTAGTGGAGGTTCCCCGTGTCCGCGTTCTCGCGGGTGTAGCCGTGGCCGGCCGGACCCGCTCCGGCGTAGGCCGGGTCGAGGTGGGCCTCGACGTACTCGCGCGGGGTGAAGGGGGCGCGGGAGGCGTCCGGGGTGACGCGGCGCATGCGGCGGGTCTCGCGGCGCAGGAGGTCGGTGAAATAGCCGCCGCGCGGGTCGGTCCCCTTCCTGAGTACGGCTTCGAGCGCCCGCGCCTCCCCGACCGGGAGCGACAGCAGTTTCCGGCCGCCGACGGCGAACTCGGCGAGGTAGCCGGAGCCGTTGCCGTTGGCGAAGCAGCCGCTGGGCAGGTCGTCGTGGTTGCCGACGGTAGAGTACCAGGGCAGGCGCAGGCCGGGGCTCGTCACGGGGCGGCGGGCGGCGGCGAGGTAGCCCTCCAGGCGCGGGAAACCGCGCTGCTTGTCGGCGTCGCGCAGGGCGGCGTCCGGGTGCCAGTACAGGGGCAGACCGGAGTCCTGGACGCCTTCGTAGCGGGCGGGGTCACCGGTGTCCGGGGTGATGCGGCCGCCGCTCATGGTCCGCAGGAACCAGTCGAGTTCGGCCTTGCAGTTGTTGTCCGTGTTGTCGCCGGTCGTCATCACGAAGCCGAGGTCCGCTCCGGTGACCGGGCCGCCGCGCAGCGCGTTGACGCGCTCGACGAGCGAGATCGCGCCGTGCACGGTGAGGGCCTCCTGCGGACGCCAGGCGCCGGCCGCCTGCGCGCGCAGGTATTCCGTACGTACGGGGTGCTGGACGTCGGTGAGGTGGAGGTCGGTGAGCTGTACGAACGAGGCGAGGGCGGTACGCCGCTCCGCGCGCCCGGAGCGGGCGGCGGCGAGCTGCGTCCGTATGACGCGCTTCCAGCCGGGGCCCGGGCCGAGCCGGCGGTAGCCGGAGGCGGAGCCGCGCGGTGTGGCGACGGTACGCAGGGTCGTGGGGAACCACCCCGGGACGGGGACACGGGGCGGTGCGGCCGGTGACGCCCCCGGGGCGGCGGGGGCGGCCGGTGCGGCGCCGGGCGGGCCGGCAGCGGCGACGGTGCGGGCGTGGGTGTCCGGGCGCAGCGCGAGCCCGATGCCGGCGGACACGCCGACCGCTCCGGTCGCGGCGAGGAAGGAACGGCGATCGAGGGCGGCTTCGGCTGCGGAGCGTAGGCGTGACATGGCGCGGTCTCCCCGGGGTGCGGTGTCGCATCGGCCGGGCAGGGGGCGGACCCGGCGGGCGGGACCCCTTGCCTCCTCTGGATCGTTGACACCGGGAATGGCCTGAGCGTTAACGGCTCCGCAACGCGCAACGCCGATCACCGAACAGGGATCACCCGGGGGTGGGGAGTGCCGGGTGCGGTTCGGGTGCGGCTGTGGGACGCGGGTTCGGGTGCGCGAGTGCGGGTGGGGGCGGGTGTGCGGCGGGGTATGGCTGCCCGCCGGGCAGGAAGCTCAACCCGCGCCCTCCCCGCACCCGCGCCCCGCCCTCACACCCCCCGCAGCGCCACCCGCCCCGCCGCCGGCTTCGTGCGCCACAGTTCCATGCCCGTGTCGACGAGCTCCACGTGGTCGAGGCCGGGGACGTCCTCCAGGGGGTGCCAGGCCGCGAGGTCCGTGGAGCCGGTGGTCTCGTGGCGGAGTTCGCCGCCGGTGATCTCGCCCTCGTACACCACGCGCAGGCCCTGGAAGTCGGCGAACGTACCGAGCCTGCGCGGGTAGCGGCGGGTGATGGAGTCCACGCCGAGCAGCCGGACCGGTTCGACGGCGTAACCCGTCTCCTCCTCCACCTCTCGGATCACCGTGTCGTAGGGGTCCTCGCCGTGGTCCATCCCGCCGCCCGGCAGCGTCCACCGCTTCGCGCCGTCGGGCGCCACCCAGCGGGCCAGGAGCACCCGCCCGTTCCGCACGCACACGGCGTAGGCCGCCACCCTGAGCTCTCGGTTCATTGGGTGAGGTTATGGGAGTACGCCGCGAGGCCGCCCGGAATCTGGCGATTCGGCCCCGGTGGCGCATACCGCGCGGTGGCGGATGTGTGCCACGACCGCATTCCGTTCCCGGCAACTCTCCCCAAACAACCATCACTTAGGCAAGGCTGAGCGGTCATCCGGCACCGTATTCCGGACGACAGTCCGGAGGCTCGCGAACGGCAGCCCGGACCGACTCCTTCTTCACATACAGGGAAGCCCATGACCCTCGAATCATCCGGCTCCATACCCGGGGCCAGACCCGCGGCCCGCATAGCGCTCGCCGCCGGTCTGGTCGCCGCGCTGTGTGCGGCCGCACCGCTGCCCGCCGTGGCGGCCGGTTCCGACGACCCCGCGCCCGCGCCCAAATCGGCGGCGGCGAAGCTGGGTTCCGCCGACGCGCAGCTGCTCGCCGAGGCCGAGGCGGAGGGCGCGAAGAGCATCACGCTGATGGTCGCCACCGCCCCCGGCGCCACCGAGCAGGTCGCGCGGCAGCTCGACTCCGTACAGGGCGGCCTGGTCGGCCGTACGGACGACAAGCTCGGTTACGTACGGGCCACTCTGCCCACCGGTGAGGCGGGCGAGGCCATCAAGGCCGCCGCCAAGCTCTCCTCCGTCCACGGCATCGACCTCAAGCACGAGATCGCGCTGGACGACCCGACGCCGGCCGCCGACCGCGCCAAGGGCGCGGAGACCGCCGCCGCCGGCACGTACGCCGGCCCCGGGAAGCGGACGCCCGCGAAGAACCCGTACAACCCGTCCTTCGAGACGGGCGCGGTCGAGTTCGTGGAGGACCACCCGAAGGCCGACGGCCGCGGGGTCACCATCGGCATCCTCGACTCGGGTGTCGACCTCGGCCACCCGGCGCTCCAGAAGACCACTACCGGCGAGCGCAAGATCGTCGACTGGGTGACGGCCACCGACCCGGTCGCGGACGCCGACGGCACCTGGCGCCGGATGAAGGACACGGTCGACGGCCCCACGTTCGCGACCGCGGGCCGCACGTGGTCGGCCCCCGCCGGCAGCTACAAGTTCAACCTGTTCCGCGAGGACGCCACCAAGGGTGGCGACATGGCGGGCGACCTGAACCGCGACGGTGACACCACCGACGTCTGGGGCGTGCTGTACGACGCCGCCGCCGGCACGGTCCGCGTCGACCTCGACGACGACGCCGACTTCGGCGACGAAGAGGCGATGAAGCCGTACAAGGACGGGCACCAGGTCCGGTACTTCGGCAAGGACGACCCGGCGACCGACGTCGTCGAGCAGATCCCGTTCGTCGCCGAGATCCGCAAGGACGTCGTCTACAACGCGGCCGGCGCCAAGGCCGACTACGTCAACATCGGCATCATCGAGGGCTCGCACGGCACGCACGTCGCCGGTATCGCCGCCGCCAACAGCCTCTTCGGCGGCCGGATGAACGGCGCCGCCCCCGGCGCCAAGCTGGTCTCCTCGCGCGCCTGCACCTGGAGCGGCGGCTGCACCAACGTCGCTCTCACCGAGGGCATGATCGACCTCGTCACCAAGCGCGGTGTCGACATCGTCAACATGTCGATCGGCGGCCTGCCCGCGCTGAACGACGGCAACAACGCGCGCGCCGAGCTCTACACGCGCCTCATCGACACCTACGGCGTGCAGCTGGTCATCTCGGCCGGCAACAGCGGCCCGGGAACGAACACCATCGGTGACCCGTCCCTGGCCGACAAGGTCGTCTCGGTCGGCGCGTCCATCTCCAAGGAGACTTGGGCCGCCAACTACGGCTCCGTCGTGGAGAAGCGGTACGCGATGATGCCGTTCTCCTCGCGCGGCCCGCGTGAGGACGGCGGCTTCGCGCCGACCATCTCCGCGCCCGGCTCCGCCATCAACACCACCCAGACGTGGTCGCCCGGCGGCCCGGTGAAGGAGGCCGGCTACCAGCTCCCGGCCGGTTACTCGATGCTCCAGGGCACTTCGATGGCCTCGCCGCAGGCGGCGGGCGCGAGCGCGCTGCTGCTGTCGGCCGCGAAGCAGAAGAAGATCGACCTGGCGCCGGCCGAGCTGCGCACCGCGCTGACCAGCACCGCCAACCGCATCAGCGGTACGCAGGCGCACGAGCAGGGCTCCGGCCTGATCGACATCGTGGACGCCTGGCAGTCGATCAAGGACGGCGCGACCGCGCACACCTACGGGGTCAAGGCCCCGGTCGACACGGCGATCGACTACGCGCTCAAGACGCCGGGCTTCGGCACCGGCCTCTACGACCGCGAGGGCGGCCTAAAAGCCGGGCAGAAGAAGACGTACGACGTGGTCATCACGCGTACGAGCGGCCCGGACCGCGCGATCGAGCACGAGCTGGACTGGAAGTACAACGACGGTACGTTCCGGCTGCTGGGCGACGGCGACGTCGACCTGCCGCTGAACCAGCCGGTCACCGTCAAGGTGCAGGCCAAGCCCGGCTCCGCCGGTGTCCACAGCGCCGCCCTCGAGGTGGACGACGAGGACACCGAGGGCGTCGACAAGCAGATCCTGGCGACCGTGGTCGTGTCCAAGGACCTGGTGAAGCCGTCGTACACGGTCTCGGACTCCGGCTCGGTGCAGCGCAACAGCAGCAAGTCGTACTTCATCAACGTCCCCGAGGGCGCGAAGTCCCTGGAGGTCGCGCTCGGTGGTCTGGGCAAGGACAGCCAGACCCGCTTCATCGGGATCCACCCGTACGGCGTGCCGGTCGACTCCACCTCGTCGATCGTCTGCTATCCGAACTACCCCAACCCGGCCAACACCTGCCGCCCGGACGTGCGTTCGTACCCGAACCCGCAGGCCGGTGTGTGGGAGGTCGAGGTCGAGTCGCGTCGTACGTCGCCGCTGCTCGACAACCCGTACAAGCTGGACGTGACGGTGCTCGGCGCCGCCTTCGAGCCGGCCGTCCAGACCATCCCCGAGGCGAAGGTCGGCACGCCGGCCCCGGTCGAGTGGAAGGTCACCAACGGCTTCGCCGCGCTGGACGGCAAGCTCAAGGCCGGTTCGCTCGGCTCGTCGAAGGACGCCCGTCCCTCGATCAAGAAGGGCGAGACGCAGACCACCACGGTCACCGTCGGTGAGGGCGTCGAGCGTCTCGACGTCGCCATCGGCGGAGTCTCGGACACCGCCGCCGACCTGGACCTGTCGGTCAAGAAGGACGGTGTCGAGGTCGGCTCGGCCGCGGACGGCGACTCGGAGGAGGCGGTCAGCCTCGTGAAGCCCGCCGCCGGCACCTACACCATCGAGGTCGTGGGTTACGCGGTCGGCGACGCCGGCACCGAGTACAACTACCGCGACGTGTACTTCGCGCCGTCGCTCGGCCAGGTCAAGATCGACGACGCTCAGGTCGTCAAGCTGGCCAACGGCGCCTCGGCGCAGGTCAAGGCCGAGGTCGTGGTGGCCGGCGCGGCTCCCGAGGGGCGCAAGTTCTTCGGTGAGGTGCAGCTGGTCAACGCGCGCGGCACGGTCGCGGGCTCCGGCAGCGCGCAGATCGAAAAGGTCACGCCGTAACAACTCCCCTCAGGGGGAGATGAGTTGCTGAGGAGGGGCGGGCGCCCGCACAGGCGCCCGCCCCTTCGCCCTTTCCCTCGGGCATCCGCCCCGCAATAACCCGCAATACATCGAACTGCGCATCGACTTCACATCATCTTCACTGTCACCATGGTCCCCATGACGCACCTCACCAAGGGGGCCAACACCCTTGTGCCCAGCGACCTTCTCCGCGTGGCCGTGTGCCGCCAGAACGTCGCCGGAGCCCCGGCCGTGGACGCATCGGCCCTCCTGCTGGACGCGAACGGCAAGGTACGGGGGGACGCCGACCTGGTGTTCTACAACCAGCCGCAGCATCCGTCCGGCACCGTGCGGCACCTGGGCACCAACGAGGGCAACGGGCAGCTCGCCGAATGGCTGGAGATCGACCTGCCGCGCGTCGAGCCCGCCGTGCAACGGGTGCTGATAGCCGGTTCCTGCGACGGCGGTGTCTTCGGCTCCGTACCCGGCCTGTACGTCCAGGTCCTGACCGGCGCCGGAGCGCCGGTCACCCTGTACGCGGTGGACGACGCGACGACCGAGACCGCCTTCGTCGTCGGCGAGTTCTACCGGCGCGACGGCGGCTGGAAGTTCCGCGCGGTCGGGCAGGGTTACGCGTCGGGGCTGGCCGGGCTCGCGACCGACTTCGGCATCGCGGTGGACGGGGCCGAGACGCCCCAGCCCCACATCCAGCCCCAGCCCCAGCCCCACACCCAGGCCGCCGTTCCGGCACCGGCAGCGGCACCCGCGTCCGCGCCCGTCGTCCAGGACGCGGTGCCCGCGGCGCCCGTGCGGGATCGCGTGCCCCACTCCTTCGGCCCCCAGTTCTCCCCCTTCGTACGCCGGGGCCACGGCAACGACGTCGTCACCGTCGACGGCCCCGTCCCGCCCGGCCCGGTGATCGTCGAGGCGTGGCACGAGGGGGACGGCTACTTCTGCGTCGAGACGCTCGACCACCGCAACAAGGACGACGAGCTGCTCTTCAACACCACCCTCACCACCTTCCGCGGCCGGGCGCTCGTCCAGAACCGGGCCGACCGCCCGCTCCGGCTGAAGATCGACGCGGACAACGACTGGACCCTGATGGTTCAGCCGCTGTCGGTCGCACGCGACATGACCGAGGGAATCCGCGGTTTCGGCCCCGATGTCCTCGTCTACAACGGCCCGGTGGCCGACCTCGACGTGGAGTTCGCGGGCGACGAGGACGAGGGCGGCTACTTCGGCGTGTGCGGGAGCGGGAGCGCCGACCGGTTCAAGGACCGCAGCGACCTCCTCGTCAACGAGACAGGCCCGCTGCGGCAGACCGTACCCCTCACGACCGGCCCCATGGTGATCACCGTCGAGGCGGACGGCCCCTGGTCGCTCACCCCACGCCCGCTGCCCGTCTTCGACGCGGCCGTAGCCCGGGCCACCGGCGTCCACCAGGGCCGCGGCGGGACGACGCTCACCCTCGTGAACCCGAACCCGGGCCGGCCGGCCGTTCTGGAGTACGCGATCCGCAGCGACGGCGCGCTGTTCGGTCACACCGTCACGATGCTCGACGAGTACGACGACGAGGACCGCTTCCTGAGCGGCACCGACAACGGTGAGCAGGGCCGCACCCTCCTCTTCCGCAAGGGCGAGCCAGAGGTGCGGCTGCGCGTCGACAACGCCGTCGACTGGTCCCTGCGGCTGCTGCCCGCCGACCAGGCCCCGGCGCTCACCGGTCCGGTGCAGGGCGTCGGCAGCGCGGTCTTCCGCTACGACGGGCCGCCCGCACTGCTGGGCCTGCGCCGCACCACCTCCGACGACGACCCGCTCTCGACCCGTACCGTCCAGGCCCACGGCAAGACGGTGATCTCCGCCGACACCCGGGGCAGGCGCCGCCCGGTCGTCGGTCCACTGTGGGTGACGCAGGCGGGCCACTGCTACGTCCTGGTCACCGCTTCCGGGGAGACCGGCTGGCAGCTCGACCCGATGACGGCCACGACCGCCCCGGCCCTCGACAGGGCCGCCGGGGGCCAGGTCTCCGGGCAGGGATACGCCGTCGTACACCACACCGGACCCGAAACCGGGATGATGATCACCCACGAGCCCAAGGGCGCCCTGGACCTGCCCGTCGTCTGGGCGCTCGACGAGCGGCTGGAGCCGGTACGGCGGATCGCCACCGCTCCCGGTCTGCACACCCTGCCGGGCGGATTCCTCCAGATCAGGACCGGTGGAGCGTGGAGCCTGGAGATCCGGTGACGGCCGTGTGACGGGCGTGACAACGCTCACCCCGTCCAGGGGCCGGACAATGGATTGGACAAGGCTGCCCAGGACATACGCATTATGGACAGCACCAGGTCAAGCGCGCAGCAGCACGTTCGTACGTACGAAGGAGTCCTCGTGAGGGTCGGAATCGTCGGAGCCACCGGTCAGGTCGGCACAGTCATGCGCAGGATTCTGGCCGAGCGCGCATTCCCGGCCGACGAGCTTCGTCTCTTCGCCTCCGCCCGTTCCGCGGGCTCCACCATCGAGTGGCAGGGCAAGGAGATCACCGTCGAGGACGCGTCCACGGCCGACTACTCCGGTCTGGACATCGTGCTCTTCTCCGCCGGCGGCGCCACCTCCAAGGCGCTGGCCGAGAAGGTCGCCTCGCAGGGCGCCGTCGTGATCGACAACTCCTCCGCCTGGCGCCGCGACCCCGAGGTGCCGCTGGTCGTCTCCGAGGTCAACCCGCACGCGGTGGCCAACCGCCCCAAGGGCATCATCGCCAACCCGAACTGCACCACGATGGCCGCGATGCCGGTCCTCAAGCCGCTGCACGCCGAGGCCGGGCTGACCGCGCTGGTCGCCACCACCTACCAGGCCGTGTCCGGCTCGGGCCTGGCCGGTGTCGCAGAGCTCGACGGCCAGGTCAAGAAGGTCGTGGACCAGGCCGCCGAGCTGACCCACAGCGGTGACGCCGTGGACTTCCCGGAGCCCGGCGTCTACAAGCGCCCCATCGCGTTCAACGTGCTGCCGCTGGCCGGCTCCATCGTCGACGACGGGTCCTTCGAGACCGACGAGGAGCAGAAGCTCCGCAACGAGTCCCGCAAGATCCTGGAGATCCCGGAGCTCAAGGTCTCCGGCACCTGCGTGCGCGTCCCCGTCTTCTCCGGCCACTCGCTCCAGGTCAACGTGCGCTTCGAGCGTCCGCTGAGCGTGGAGCGCGCGACCGAGCTGCTCGCCGGGGCCCCCGGTGTCGCCCTGTCCGAGATCCCGACGCCCCTCCAGGCCGCCGGCCAGGACGTGTCGTACGTCGGCCGCATCCGGCGTGACGAGACCGCCGAGAACGGCCTGGCGCTGTTCCTCTCCGGCGACAACCTCCGCAAGGGCGCGGCGCTGAACGCCGTGCAG
Source organism: Streptomyces agglomeratus (assembly GCF_001746415.1). Classification (NCBI taxonomy): domain Bacteria; kingdom Bacillati; phylum Actinomycetota; class Actinomycetes; order Kitasatosporales; family Streptomycetaceae; genus Streptomyces; species Streptomyces agglomeratus. Next base: position 5,205,855 of record NZ_MEHJ01000001.1, on the reverse strand, counting down.
ATCGCGGAGCTGGTGGCGGCCGAGCTCAAGGGCTGACCTCTTCGCACGTACGTCACGCCCGGTGGGGCGGGGTTCTCCGGAGCCCCGCCCCACCGGGCGTCCGCGTACGGTCCGCCGCCGGGTTCACGCCCGGCGCACCTCGAACTGGAAGCAGCCGTACTCCACGGCCCTGACGTGCACGAGCGCCACGTCCGGATCGGCGAAGGCGTCGGCGAAGGCGGCGTCGAAGCCCGCTGTCGGGTCGTCCGGGAGTTCCAGCAGCCGGCCGCCGGCGATCCTCCCGTCGGCGCTGTAGCGGCGGACCGCGCGCAGGGCGCCGGAGCGGGCGAACGGGTACCCGCCTGCTGCCGCCGGGCCTCCGCACTCCTCGGCGTGGACGAAGACGGGACCCTGTTCGTCGTACGCCCCGGGCACGGCCGACGTCTCGGCCGCCCAGCGGCGCAGCGGCGCGTACGAGACGAGCGCGATCCGCTCCCCCGCCCCGCTCGGGCGCAGGCAGCACCGCAGCGGCGCGCCGCCCTCCTGGTCGGTGTACGGGACGCAGGCGCGCCCGGCGTCGTCGATGTCCCGGAGCTGCTTGAGCGCGGCGGGCCCGATGGGGCGCGCGGTGTACGTCGTGGCCGTCATCCGACCAGCTTCGGCACCCTCGCGGCGGCGCACCGGCGGTCTTCGGACCTCGCACTCTGTCAGCTGCAAGCTGACTCAGCAGTCATTACAGGAGCGGCGTGGAAGGATGGCGAAAAACGACCCACCTTGAGGAGATGACCGGGTGCCTGGCACGAATCTGACCCGCGAAGAGGCCCAGCAGCGGGCGAGCCTGCTCACTGTTGACGCGTACGAGATCGAGCTCGACCTGAGCGGCGCCCAGGAGGGCGGCACGTACAGGTCCGTGACGACCGTGCGCTTCGAGTCCGCGAAGGCCGGGGCCGAGACCTTCATCGACCTGGTGGCGCCGGCGGTGCACCAGGTCGTGCTCAACGGGAAGTCGCTCGACGTCGCCGCCGTCTTCCGGGACTCGCGCATCGCCCTCAAGCACCTCGAAGCCGGCCGGAACGAGCTGAAGGTGGTGGCCGACTGCGCGTACACGAACACGGGTGAGGGCCTGCACCGCTTCGTCGACCCGGTCGACCAGCAGGCGTACCTCTACACCCAGTTCGAGGTGCCGGACGCCCGGCGTGTCTTCGCGTCGTTCGAGCAGCCGGACCTGAAGGCGACGTTCCAGTTCACCGTGAAGGCGCCGTCCGGCTGGACGGTGATCTCGAACTCTCCGACGCCCGAGGCGCCGCAGGACGACGTGTGGGTCTTCGAGCCGACGCCGCGCATCTCGACGTACATCACCGCGCTGATCGTCGGTCCGTACCACTCCGTCCACAGCTCGTACGAGAACGCGAACGGCCAGAGCGTGCCGCTGGGCATCTACTGCCGTCCGTCGCTCGCCGAGTTCCTGGACGCGGACGACATCTTCGACGTCACGCGGCAGGGCTTCGACTGGTTCCAGGAGAAGTTCGACTACGCGTACCCCTTCGCGAAGTACGACCAGCTCTTCGTGCCGGAGTTCAACGCGGGCGCGATGGAGAACGCGGGCGCGGTGACCATCCGCGACCAGTACATCTTCCGCTCGCGGACGACGGACGCGGCGTACGAGCGGCGCGCCGAGACCATCCTGCACGAGCTGGCGCACATGTGGTTCGGCGACCTGGTCACCATGGAGTGGTGGAACGACCTGTGGCTGAACGAGTCGTTCGCGACGTACACGTCGGTCGCCTGCCAGGCGCACGCGGAGGGCTCGAAGTGGCCGCACGCGTGGACGACGTTCGCGAACTCGGAGAAGACCTGGGCCTACCGCCAGGACCAGCTGCCCTCCACGCACCCGATCATGGCCGAGATCCGTGACCTGGACGACGTGCTGGTCAACTTCGACGGCATCACGTACGCGAAGGGCGCCTCCGTCCTGAAGCAGCTCGTCGCGTACGTCGGCCAGGACGAGTTCTTCAAGGGCGTGCAGGCGTACTTCAAGGCGCACGCGTTCGGGAACACGCGCCTGCCGGACCTGCTCGGCGCGCTGGAGAAGACGTCCGGCCGCGACCTCAAGACGTGGTCGAAGGCGTGGCTGGAGACGGCCGGCATCAACATTCTCCGCCCGGAGATCGCGACGGACGCGGACGGCAACATCACGTCGTTCGCGGTGCGGCAGGAGGCCCCGGCGCTCCCGGCGGGCGCGAAGGGCACCTCCACCCTGCGTCCGCACCGGATCGCGGTCGGCTGCTACGACCTGGACGGCGCGGGCAAGCTGGTCCGTACGAACCGGATCGAGATGGACGTGGACGCGGCCGAGCTGACCGAGGTCCCCTTCCCGGCGGGCACGCCCCGCCCGGCGGTGATCCTCCTCAACGACGACGACCTGAGTTACGCGAAGGTGCGTCTGGACGCGGACTCGCTGGCCATGGTCACGGCCCACATCGGTGACTTCGCCGAGTCCCTGCCGCGCGCGCTGTGCTGGTCGGCGGCGTGGGACATGACGCGCGACGGCGAGCTCGCCACCCGCGACTACCTGGCGCTGGTGCTCTCGGGCATCGGCAAGGAGTCGGACATCGGCGTCGTCCAGTCCCTGCACCGCCAGGCGAAGCTGGCGGTGGAGCTCTACGCGGCGCCGCAGTGGCGCGAGACGGGTCTGGCGCGGTGGACGGCGGCGACGCTGGAGCACCTGCGCGCGGCCGAGCCGGGCAGCGACCACCAGGTGGCGTGGGCGCGGGCGTTCGCCGCGACGGCCCGTACCGACGAGCAGCTGGACCTGCTCCAGGGTCTGCTGGACGGTACGGAGGCGGTGGACGGCCTGGCCGTCGACACCGAGATGCGCTGGGCGTTCGTCGGGCGTCTCGCGGCCACGGGCCGGGCGGACGAGAAGGTGATCGCGGCGGAGCTGGAGCGCGACCGGACGTCGGCGGGCGAGCTGCACGCCGCGTCGGCGCGGGCGGCGCGGCCGACGGCCGAGGCCAAGGCGGAGGCGTGGGCGTCGGTGATCGATTCCGACAACCTCCCGAACTCCACCCAGGAGGCGCTGATCGGCGGCTTCGTCCAGACCGACCAGCGTGAGCTGCTGGCGCCGTACACGGAGAAGTACTTCGCGGCGGTCAAGGGCATCTGGGAGTCGCGCAGCCACGAGATGGCGCAGCAGATCGCGGTCGGCCTGTACCCGGCGGTCCAGGTCTCCCGGGCCACGCTGGACGCGACGGACGCCTGGCTGGCCTCGGCGGACCCGACCCCGGCTCTGCGCCGCCTGGTCCTGGAGTCCCGCTCGGGCATCGAACGCGCCCTGAAGGCCCAGGCAGCGGACGCGGCGGCAGCGTAACTGCCGCCCCGCTCCGGCGCATACGGGAGGGCGCCCCCGCCAACGCGGGAGCGCCCTCTCGTGCACCGGTTGAAACCGCCCGACGGCCGGGCGCTGTGCCGCTGCCGTCCGCCGGGCGGGGTCTACGGCCGGAACTACTGGCCGGCCACGTCCTCGAACCGCGCCCGCAGCTCCGCCGCCCCCTGCTCGGTGAGCGCCCCGTGCAGCCGCATCCGGGCGACGCCGCCGTCGGGGAACGCGTCGAGGCGGACGTGGGTCGCCACGGCCTGCGCTGGGAGCTTGAAGCGGTGCAGCGTGTCGGGCTGGAGTTTGGTGCGCGGGATGATCTCGAACCACTCACCGCTCTCGCCGTTGCGCCCGCTCAGCGCGATCCAGCCGGCCGAGTTCCCCTTGAGGTACGCCGTGTCGATCTCGACGGCACGGATCGCGCCCTGCGCGACGAGGCGGAACCGCACCCAGTCGTTGGTGTCGCGGACACGGCGGCGCCGGTTCTCCCAGCCGTCGTCCATCTTCCGCGAGGTCCCCGGCAGGATGATCTGCGTCGGCGACGAGTAGAACTTGTCGGAAGCGTCTTCGTACACACCCCCGTTGAGTACGGAGACGAGGTCGACGGTGCCGAGCAGGTCGAGCCACTCGGGGTCGGGCACGACTTCGCCGTGCACGCGGAGGCGGGCCACGCCGCCGTCGGGGTGCTGGCAGAGCCGGATGTGCGTGTAGCGGCGCCCGCTGCTGATCTCGAACCCGTTGGCGGCGTGTCCGCGCACGGGCGTCACCGGAACGATCTCCTCCCACTTCACGTCAGCCGCGAGCAGCCGCTCGGGGCTGGGCGAACCCTCCACGGCGGTGGCCTGAATGCTCACGCGCTGCGGGTAGTTGCCGCGGAAGTGGGCGGTGTCGACGACGATGCCGCGGATGACGCCGGGCGCGCCGAGACGGACGATGGCCCAGTCGTGGTCGTCGGGCGCCGGAAAGGGCTGCGCCCCGTCGGCGCCGCGCCGTCGGCGGGTCTCCCAGCCGTCCATGATCTTGCCCTTGTGCCCGAAGTGCTCCGGGTCGAAGACGGCACGCTCGCGGACGAGGAGGTTCTCGCGCTCGGCGAAGAACTCGTCGTTGGCGGCGACGACCCCGGCTCCCAGGCGCCGGTCGGCCAGGTCGACGAGCTCGGTGAAGGGGAAGTCCCCACCCCGGTAGTCGGCGTACGGGTCGCCTCCCCCGTAGGGAGCGGCGTCGTTGGCGTGCGGATCTCCGGCTTGCGCGGCAGTGGTGGTCGTCGTCATGCGTCGACTGTCACATCAGCGGAACGGTCAGGTCCATCGAAAGTTTCTGGACAGGCTTTGAAGCAAAAACGAATGGTTACCGGGGAAGGGGCGTGTGCGCCCGACAGCGGTCGCCGCAAGCCCACAGCCGCCGGCGGCCGCCCCCGCTCACACCGGCCGCGCGGTCGCCACCTCGCGCAGGGCCGAGAGCACGCGGGCCACCGCCGGCCCCGCCTCCGCGCCCCGGCGTACCGCCGCCACGACGTGGCGCTGGGGCTGGTCCGCGCTCAGGACCCGCATCACCACGCCCGTACGCCGCTCCGCCGCCGCCATGCGCGGCACCAGCGCCACGCCCATCCCCGCCTCGACCATGGCCAGGATCGCCGTCCAGCCGGCGGCGCTGTGCGCCTGTTCCGGTACGAAGCCCGCCGCCTCGCACGCGTGGCGGGTGATCTCCGACCACGGCCCGCTCCCGCCGAAGATCCACGGCTCGCCCGAAAGGTCCGCCAGCCTCAGCCCCGGCGCCGCCGCCAGCGGGTGTCCCGCCGGGAGCGCCACGTCCATCGGGTCCGCCAGCAGCGGGACGCGGGCCAGCTGGAGGTCCCGGGCGGTCGGGGCGTGCGCCGCGAGTGACAGCGCCAGGTCCACCGCCCCGCCCGCCAGCAGCTCGTACGCCTCCGCCGCCTCCGCCTCCCGCACGCGCACCTCCAGCGCGGGATGCGTCGCACGCAGGCGCTGCACCGCCGGTACGACCAGCGCGGGCACGGCGGTCGAGAACGCCCCGACCCGCACCTCCCCCGCCTCGCCGCGCACGTAGCCCGTCAACTCGGCGTCGGCCTGCTCCAGTTGGGCGAACACCACCTCGGCGTGCCGCAGCACCAAGTGGGCGGCGTCCGTCAGCCGCACCCGCCGCCCGTGCGCCTCCAGCAGGGGTACGCCGAGCTGTTTGCCGAGGTTCGACAGTTGCTGCGAAACGGCCGACGGCGTCATCAGCAGCGCCTCGGCCGTCGCGGTCACGGTCCCCCTGTCCCGCAGGGTCCGCAGGATCCGCAGCTTCTTGATGTCCCACTCGATCATGGGACGGAATGTATCCCGGCACCCTTCCCGGCCGGAGGCGGAAAGCCCTCCCGTCACCGCCCCCGTCCCGCCCCCAGCATCACTCCGCCGAGGATCAGCACCATGCACACGATCTGCGTCGGGCCCGTCGTCTCACCCAGCAGGGCGAAGGACAGCAGCACCACGCACACCGGCTGGAGGTAGTAGACGACGCCCGCCCTCGCCGCACCGATCAGCGCGATCGCCTTGTTCCAGGCGAAGAAGGCGACCGCCGACGAGAAGACACCCACGTACACCAGCGGTCCGACCGTTCCCGCCGTCGGCTCGAAGCCGCCCTGGAGCGCGAGGCTGACGGCGTACGCCGGCAAAAGCATCAGCGCGCCGAGCACGAACGTAGCGAACAGAAAGGCCGGTCCGCCGATCCCGGCCGGCTTGCGGCGCAGCAGCGCGCTGTACGAGGCGAAGCAGACCGCCGCCGCCAGCATCCACAGGTCCCCGGCGGCGAAGTCCATGGCGAGCGAGCCCTTGCCGACCAGAAGGAGTACCCCGGCGCAGGCCACCAGCATCCCGGTGGTGCGGCGGGCGCCGAGCCGGGCGCCGCCCAGACGTTCGTACAGGGCCATCAGGACCGGCGAGGCGGCCATGATCATGCCCATGTTGCCGGCCGACGTGGAGAGCCCGGCCTGGTTGACGAGGGTGTTGTAGACGCTCACACCGAGGAGCGAGGCCAGAGTGACGAAGCCCAGATGACGTCGGAGCAGGGCCCGTTGACGCCACGCCTCACGCGCCGCGAACGGCGCCACCGCGACGATGGCCACGATCCAGCGCCAGAAGGCGGCCTGGACCGGCGGGACGGAGTCGTGCAGGGCGCGGGAGGCGACGAAGCTGCCGGACCAGACGACCGTCGCGACGGCGGCGAGGACGAGACCGAGGGCCGCGGCCCTCTCCGCGTTCGCGGCGCCGCCGGGGGAGCCGCCGGGGCCCTCTCCTCGGGCCACCGGCTCGTTGCTGCTGCGGACGCGGTCCCGGACTGCCACTGAACATCCCTTCCACCTGGACGAACTCGGTTACGGGACCTACCGTCGCACCGCACTATCCATCAGGTCCATCGAATCTTTTCGATCAATTCGTTCAGTTTTACTGAACTTTTGGTCGCCGGTGTCACCGCCGGACCCCCTCCGCGACCCCCTCATCTGACCCAGCAGCGTCGCCCCGAACGCGATCGCCATCCCCAGCAGCTGCACGGGCGTCAGCGCCTCCCCCAGCGCCGCCCACCCGATGACCGCCGCCGTCAGCGGGGACAGCGGGCCGAGGAAGGTCACCGACGTCGCGGTGAGCCGGCCGATGCCCCGGAACCACAGCCAGTACGCGACCGCCGTGTTCACCAGCGCCAGGTAGAGGTATCCGGCGACGGCCCGCCCGTCCAGCACCGGCGGAGCGCCCTCCACCAGGAACGCGACCGGCGCGATGAGCAGCCCGCCCGCGGTCAGCTGCCAGCCGGTCATGACCAGCGGGCCCACGCCCTCGGGGCGGCCCCAGCGCTTGGTCAGTACGGTGCCGGCCGCCATCGAGGCGGACGACGCCAGCGCCGCCAGCACTCCGATCGTGTCCAGCTCGGCGGTCGCGCGCAGCACCACCAGGCTCACGCCGAGCGCCGCCGCGATCCCGGTCAACAGCGTGCGTACCGTGGGCTTCTCGCTCAGCAGCAGCACCGCGAGGCCGGCCACCCACAGCGGCCCGAGCGACCCGAACACCGCCGCCATCCCTCCTGGCAGCCGGTACGCGGAGAGGAAGAGCAGCGGGAAGAACGCCCCGATGTTCAGCGCCCCGAGCGCCACGGCCTTCCCCCACCAGACGCCGCGCGGCAGCGTCCTGGCGACGGCCAGCAGCACGAGCCCGGCGGGCAGAGCGCGCATCAGTCCGGTGAACAGCGGCCGGTCCGGCGGCAGGAACTCGGTGGTGACGGCGTACGTCGAGCCCCACGAAACGGGGGCGAGCGCGGTGAGAGCGATTGTCCCGGCACGGTTCATGACTGCTCGGCCCCCGAAGCCAGAAGGTAGGTTGGTAGAAAGTAGCTTACTCGTAAGCTACTTTCCGTCAAGCAACTTTCTTGCGGCCGAGCGGAGGTCTCCGGATACTGCGGGCATGACGACCAAGGCGACCAAGGCGACCCAGACCCCCAAGGACCCCGTCGACGCCATCACCGCCCAGTGGGCCGAGGTACGCCCCGACCTCGACACCGCCCCGATGGCCGTCTTCGGCCGCGTCTACCGCATCGCGCGCGCCATGGGCGACCGCATCGAGAAGGCGTACGGCCGGTTCGGGATCTCCCGGGGCGAGTTCGACGTCCTCGCGACGCTGCGCCGCTCCGGTGAGCCGTACACCCTCTCACCGCGCCAGCTCTCCGCGACGCTGATGCTCACCACCGGCGGGATGACGGGCCGGCTCGACAAGCTGGAGCGGGCCGGGCTGCTCAGCCGCAGCCCCGATCCGCACGACCGGCGGGGGCTGCGGGTCACGCTCTCCGAGCGCGGCCTGGCGATCGTCGACGAGGCCGTGGCGGCGGGCCTGGAGATCCAGCACGAGGCGCTCGCGGGGCTCGGCGACGAGCAGGTGGAGCAGCTCCAGGGGCTGCTGCGGCAACTGCTGGCCGGATCGACCCGGCCCTAGAACCCGGCCCTGGAACCCGGCCCGGAAGCGGCCCCTGGAACCCGGCTCCGGAAAACGCGAGGGCGTCCTCGTCCGTACGCGTGGTCGCGTACGGACGAGGACGCCCTCCAAGACGTGTCGGCGCGTGGCGTCAGACCTGCTTCTTGGACTTGTCCAGCACCATGACGAGACCCGTGATCACCAGGAACAGCGCGATCGGGGCCACGACGTACAGGCCGAGCGTCTCGGCCACACTCAGGCCGGGACCGGGGTCGTCACCGTCGTCGCGCGTGAGCGCGAGCGCGGGGGACGACATGAGCAGCATCATCAGCGTCGTACCGGCCGCGACGGCGCCGGCGCGCAGGGCGTTCTTCTTGTCCACGGTGCAAACGTAGCGAACGCCTAGGAGAGCCGCGCGCCCGGGGGTGCCGTACGCGTCCGGAAGGCTGCGACCAGGTCGTGCAGGCGGGGGGATGCGGCCAGTTCCTCCAGGGTTACGGGGCGCCCCTCGGCGTCGGCCACGGGCAGGCGCCAGTTGGGGTACTGGTCCCAGGTGCCCGGAAGATTCTGCGGCCGGCGGTCGCCGACGGCGTCCGGCAGCCAGATGCCGGCCATCCGGGCGGGGGTGCGCAGCAGGAAGCGGTACACGGCGCGGATCTCGCCCTCCTCGTCGCCCGCGCCTTCCGGCAGCAACCCGAGCCGGGCCAGGTACGACAGCCAGTCGGCCACCTCCACGGCCGCCTCCGCCCGCTCCTCCTCCAGCGGGCGCGTGAGCAGCCCGAGCCGGTGGCGCAGCACCACGTGCTCGCCGGTGAGACGGGCGGCGGTGGACGGCAGATCGTGTGTGGTGGCCGTGGCCAGGCAGTTCTCGCGCCAGCTCTCCGGGGGCAGCGGTTCGCCCGTACCGGCCCAGTCGCGCTCGAACCACAGCACGGACGTGCCGGACACGCCGCGCTCGGCGAGCGCGTCCCGGACGCCGGGTTCCACCGTGCCCAGGTCCTCCCCTATGACGCTCGCGCCCGCCAGGTGTGCCTCCAGGGCGAGTACGGCGAGCATCGCTTCCGCGTCGTAGCGGACGTACGTCCCCTCCGTGGGCTCCCGGCCCTCCGGGATCCACCAGAGCCGGAACAGCCCCATGACGTGGTCGATGCGCAGGGCGCCCGCGTTGCGCAGGAGGCCCCGCAGCAGGCCCCGGAAGGGGGCGTACCCGCCGGCGGCCAGGACGTCGGGGCGCCACGGGGGCAGGCCCCAGTCCTGGCCGAGCGCGTTGAAGGCGTCCGGCGGGGCGCCGACGGACATGCCCCGGGCGTACGCGTCCTGCTGGGCCCAGGCGTCCGCGCCGCCCGGGTGCACGCCGACGGCCAGGTCGTGGACGATGCCGACGGGCATGCCGGCCTCGCGGGCGGCGCTCTGCGCGGCGGCCAGCTGGGTGTCGGTGAGCCAGGCCAGCCAGCCGTGCAGGTCGACGCGGTCGTACAGCTCGTCGCGGGCGCGCTCCACGGCGGCGGAGCGCGGATCGTCGCGCAGCTCGGCCGGCCAGGCGTGCCAGTCGGGCCCGTGCACCTCGGCCAGCGCGCACCAGGTGGCGTGGTCCTCCAGCACCGTGCCCTGCTCGGCCAGGAAGTCGCAGTACGCGGCGCGACGGCCGGGGCCGAGCGGTACGGACCGTACGAGCTCCAGGGCCTGCTTCTTCAGCTGCCACACCGCGTCGCGGTCGATCAGCTCGCCCTTGCGCAGAACACCGTCGCGCAGGGTGGCGGCTCGGTCGAGCAGGTCGTCGATACGGGCCCGGTCCGCCCGGGGTACGTGGGCGTACTCCGGCACGTCCTCGACCCGCAGGTGCACGGGGTCGGGGAAGCGGCGGGAGGACGGGCGGTACGGCGACGGGTCGGTGGGCGTACCGGGGACGGCCGCGTGCAGCGGGTTGATCTGCACGAATCCGACGCCCAGGGAGCGCCCGGACCAGGCCGCGAGCTCGGCGAGGTCGCCGAGGTCGCCCATGCCCCAGGAGCGCCGGGAGAGCAGGGAGTAGAGCTGGACCATGAACCCGAAGGTGCGGCCGGGAGCCTGCGGGACGCGGGCGGGCGCGACGACGAGCGTGGCCGAGTCCTCGCGGCCCTCCGGAGTCCGCACGCCCAGCCGGTGCACGCCCAGCGGAAGTTCCGCCCAGCCCTCGCGCGGGGCGGGAGGCGGCGGCGCCGCGCCGGCCTGGGGCGCTGCCCCGGGGGTCGGGTCGTCCGGCGGCGGCCCGGCGGGCAGCGCCTCCCACTCCACCGCCGGCCCCTGCTCCGTCTCGACGCGCAGCCGTGTGCCCGGAGGCAGGCCGGCGACGGCGGGCGGCGGCTCGGGGCCGCTCGGGCCCGTCCAGGACACCAGCGTGGCGGGCAGCAGACGGCGGGCGGCGGTCTCGTGCGCTTCGAGGGCCGTACGCACCGCGTCGGGCGTGCGCGCGTCGACGCCGAGGGCGGCCAGAACGGCCACCACCGTGTCGTCGGGGACCTGGAGCGTGCGGTGCGCCGAAGGCTGGTAGGACGTGGCGACGCCGTGAAGGGCCGCAAGCCGGGCAAGGCCCATCTAGACCCCCGTGGGCTCCATGCCCGATGCCGTGCCGTGGGCGGTCGGTTCGCTGGTCAGGGGGGCGGCGTCGGCCATCGGCGGCTCACTGGTGAGCGGGGCGGCGTCTGCCATGGGGGGTTCGCTGGTCAGCGGCGGCTCGGAGGTGAGCAGCGGCTCCGCGAAGCCCGCGTCGTCGAAGGGGAACGCGTCGTCGAGCTGGGCACGGGGGGCGGGCACGGGTTTGGACAGGGCTGAGAGGAGAAGCTGTGCAGCGGCCACAGGGGCCTCCCTACGGTGGGGCTAAGTGGACACAGCAGCCCTACCCAAAGGACACGGCCGCAGACGTATACGTTCCATCAACGTGTCCCGCGTCACACCCGCTTCCCTGTATGAAAATTGACACCCGGCCGGACGGGTGGTGGGCTCGGGGCCCACAGGGGAAGACTGACGCGACTGAGGAGACGGCCGTGCAGTTGGGGCGCAAGAGGGGCGCGAGGGGTACGGGCGCTGTCGCGGTCGCGGTGATCGGTGGGCTGCTCGGCGGTTCGCACGGAGCGGTCGCGGCCCCCTCCGATCCCGACCCGGGCGCCCCCGCCGCCACGAAGCCGGACAACGCGAGCGACGCGGCGCTGCCCGCCGTCTGGCCCCGGCCGCAGTCGATACGGGCGGCCGGGCAGCCGGTGCCGGTGGGCGCGGAAGCGGTGCTCGTCGCCGAGGCGGGCACGGACCCGTACGCCCTGGAGGCCCTCGGGGACGTGCTGCGCGACGCGGGCGTGCAGACGCTGTACACCGTGCGGCCCGACGAGCCGCTGCCCGCACGCGGCCTTGTCGTACGGGCCGGAGGCACCGGCGCGAGCGACGCGCTGCGCGCCCTGCGCGCGCCCGAACGCGCCGATCTGCCGTCCGGGGGCTACCGGATAGCCGTCGGCAGTGTCGACGGGCGGGACACGGTCGCGCTCGACGGGGTCGGCGAGGACGGCCTGTTCCACGCGGCGCAGACCCTGCGGCAGCTGGTGACGGATGACCGGGGGAAGCGGATCGCGGGCGCCCTGGTCCGCGACTGGCCGGGGACGGCCGTACGCGGTATGACCGAGGGGTTCTACGGGCAGCCGTGGACGCGCGAACAGCGTCTCGACCAGGTCGACTTCATGGCCCGTACGAAGCAGAACCGGTACCTCTACGCCCCCGGTGACGACCCGTACCGCCAGGCCCGCTGGCGCGACCCGTACCCGGCGGACCGGCGCGCGGACTTCCGGGCGCTCGCCGAGCGGGCCCGCAGCAGTCATGTGACGCTCGGCTGGGCCGTGGCGCCGGGGCAGGCGATGTGCATGTCGTCCGACGGTGACATCAGGGCGCTGAACCGCAAGTTCGACGCGATGTGGGCGCTCGGGGTCCGCTCCTTCCAGCTCCAGTTCCAGGACGTCAGCTACAGCGAGTGGCACTGCGAGGCGGACGCGGACACCTTCGGCTCGGGCCCGGAGGCGGCGGCGAAGGCCCACGCGCGGGTGGCCAACGCGGTGGCGCGGCACCTCGCGGAACGGCACCCGGGGTCCGAGCCGCTGTCGGTGATGCCGACGGAGTTCTACCAGGAGGGCGACACCGAGTACCGGCAGGCGCTCGCCGCCGAGCTGGACGGCGGGGTGCAGGTCGCGTGGACGGGCGTCGGCGTCGTACCGAAGACGATCACCGGGCGCGAACTCGCCGGGGCGCGCGCGGCGTTCGCGCATCCGCTGGTCACCATGGACAACTACCCGGTCAACGACTACGCCCAGGACCGCATCTTCCTCGGCCCCTACACGGGCCGCGACCCCGCCGTCGCCGGCGGCTCCGCCGCCCTCCTCGCCAACGCGATGGAGCAGGCGTCCGCCTCCCGCATCCCGCTGTTCACGGCCGCCGACTACGCCTGGAACCCCCGTGGTTACCAGCCGCAGGAGTCCTGGCAGGCCGCGATGGACGACCTGGCGGGCGCCGACCCGGCGGCCCGCGAGGCGATGCGCGCCCTGGCGGGCAACGACGCGTCGTCCGTACTGGGCGGCGAGGAGTCGGCGTACCTCCGGCCGCTCATCGACGGTTTCTGGGCGACGCGGGCGTCCGCCGACGGGCGGGTGCGGGACGCGGCGGCGCGGAAGCTGCGCGACGCGTTCACGGTGATGCGCGAGGCCCCGTCACGGCTCCGGGGCCCGGCGGGCGGCGCCTTCGACGCCGAGGTACGGCCGTGGACCGAGCAACTGTCGCGGTACGGGAGGGCGGGCGAGCTGTCCGTCGACCTGCTCCAGGCGCAGGCGCGCGGCGACGGCACGGCCGCTTGGCGCGCGTCGCTCGACCTGGACGCGCTGCGGGGCTCGCTGGAGGCGAGCCGGGTCACCGTCGGCAAGGGTGTGCTCGACCCGTTCCTGACGAAGGCCGTCGAGGCGGCGGACGCCTGGACCGGCGCGGACCGCGAGGCGGGCAGCGTCTCGCAGGACGCCGGTTCGTACACCGTACGGCTGGACAGGGCGCGCCCGGTCGAGGCGCTGACCGCCATGACCGAGCCGGGTACGGGTGAGGGCGCGGCCGTCGAGGCACTGGTGCCGGGCGAGGGCTGGCGGCGCGTCGGCACGCTGTCCGGCAGCGGGTGGACGCAGACGGACGCGGAGGGTGCGCGGGTGGACGCCGTACGCCTGACCTGGGACGCGGACAGTGGCGGCGGCGCTCCCGTCGTGCACCGGCTGGTGCCCTGGTTCGGGGACGAGCCGCGGGCGGGGCTGCGTCTTGAGCGCAGCGAGACGGACGCGGAGATCGGCGGCAGCCGGCCGGAGCGCGTCACGGTGCGGCTGACCGGGCAGCGCCCCGGCGAGGTGCGGGGCCGGCTGACGGCCGAGGCGCCGAAGGGCATCGAGGTGCGGGCGCCCAGGGCGACGACGGTGCCGCGCGGCGCGTCGACCGCGGTCCCGCTCGATGTCCGGGTCGGCAAGGCGGTGCGGGCGGGCGAGTACCGGGTGCCGGTGTCCTTCGACGGACAGGACAGTGTGCTCACGGTGCGGGCGTTCCCGCGCACGGACGGGCCCGATCTCGTCCGGGGCGCGGGCGTGCTGGTGTCGTCGTCCGGCGACGAGACCGCCGACTTCCCGGCGCCGCACGCCGCCGACGGCGACCCCGCGACCCGGTGGACCTCGCCGATAGGCCCCTCGGCGTGGTGGCAGGCGGAGTTCGCGGAGCCGGTGCGGCTCGGGCAGGTCGTACTGCACTGGCAGGAGGCGTACGCGAAGAGGTACCGCGTCCAGGTGTCGCAGGACGGCCGCACGTGGCGCACGGCCGCGACGGTCCGGGAAGGGCGGGGCGGGCGCGAGGCGGTCCGGATGGACGCGAAGGACGCGCGGTTCGTGCGGGTGCAGTGCGACGAGCGGGCGCTGCCGTTCGGCTACTCGCTGTTCGGGGTCGAGGCATACGCGGTGGCGGCGGACTAGCCCCGGCGCGGGTGGCTGCCGGGGCTCCGTCCCGGCCCCCGCTCCTCGAAGGGGGACGGGCTCCGAGGGAGCCCGTCCGGCGATCGAGGACACATCCCGAGGGGGTCCGCCGGATCTCAGGCCGAGATGCCGTCGATCCGGGCCAGCGCGTCGTCCGCGCCGAACGGCTGCAAGTACGGCAGCCAGCGCGGGTCCCGGTGGCCGGTCCCGATGATGCGCCAGGCCAGCCCGGACGGCGGCGCCGGCTGGTGGCGCAGGCGCCAGCCGAGCTCCATGAGGTGCCGGTCGGCCTTGACGTGGTTGCAGCGGCGGCACGCGGCCACCACGTTCTCCCAGGCGTGCTGTCCGCCCCGGCTGCGCGGGACCACGTGGTCGACGCTGGTTGCGACGCCACCGCAGTACATGCAGCGCCCGCCGTCCCTGGCGAAGAGCGCACGGCGGGTGAGTGGAACGGGCCCCCGGTAGGGGACCCGCACGAACCGTTTCAGCCGCACGACGCTGGGTGCGGGGACAGCGCGGGTCGCGCTGTGCATGAAGGCGCCGGATTCCTCGAGGCAGAGAGCCTTGTTCTCCAGGACGAGGACGAGCGCGCGGCGGAGCGGTACGACGCCGAGCGGCTCGTACGACGCGTTGAGGACCAGGACATGCGGCACGGATGCCTCCTATAACGCCGGCGGCGCGTGGCTCGCGCCGGGACGATCTGCTCTCAGTCTCCCCTCATGCCTGGTCGAAACGCCACCACGTCCGGGTAACGGGCTCGGAGTGTTTTCGACCACACCGTCTTCATGCCCTGGTGAGTCTTGTCTCTCCCTCGAACACCGCGCCGGACCATGCGGGATGCCCCGTTAGTGTGGTTGGTCTGTTGTCGTCCCACCCCGCCTGGAGGTCCCGCCGTGCTCTGGTCCGTCCTGTCGGCCGTTGATCCGTCGCCCGAGCCCGTCACTCTCGACGAGGCGGCGCAGCAGGCGAACGACGCCGCGAGCTGGGTCGAGCAGAACTGGTCCACCTGGCTGAGCGTCGGCCTGCGCATCCTCCTGATCGTCGTGATAGCCGCCGTACTGCGTACGGTCATCCGCCGCTCGCTGACCAAGCTGATAGCCCGGATGAACCGCAGCGCCCAGGCGGTCGAGGGCACCGCGCTCGGCGGCCTTCTGGTCAACGCCGAGCGGCGCCGCCAGCGCTCGGAGGCGATCGGGTCGGTCCTGCGCTCCGTCGCGTCGTTCCTGATCCTGGGTACGGGCGCCCTGATGGTGCTCGGCGCGCTCAACATCAATCTGGCGCCGCTCCTCGCCTCGGCGGGTGTCGCGGGTGTGGCGCTCGGTTTCGGCGCCCGCAACCTGGTCACCGACTTCCTCTCCGGCGTCTTCATGATCCTTGAGGACCAGTACGGCGTCGGGGACAGCATCGACGCGGGTGTGGCGTCCGGCGAGGTCATAGAGGTCGGCCTGCGCGTGACGAAGCTGCGCGGTGAGAGCGGCGAGATCTGGTACGTCCGCAACGGCGAGATCAAGCGCATCGGCAACCTGTCCCAGGGCTGGGCCACGGCCGGGGTCGACGTACAGGTACGTCCGACGGAGGACCTGGACCGGGTGCGCGAGGTCATCGTGGAGACCGCCGAGGAACTCGCGAAGAGCGAACCCTGGAACGAGCTGCTGTGGGGCCCGGTGGAGGTCCTCGGCCTGGACTCGGTGCTGCTCGACTCGATGGTCGTGCGGGTCTCGGCGAAGACGATGCCGGGCAAGGCCCTCAGGGTCGAGCGGGAACTGCGCTGGCGCATCAAGCAGGCGTTCGACCGGGCCGGCATAAGGATCGTCGGCGGTCCGGCCCTGCTCGGCGACGAGGCCGCTCCGGGCGACCCGACGGCCGGCATGTCGGCGCCGTCCGCACTGGCCAGCCCGACGTCCCCGCAGTCCCTCGCGGCGTCCCCCATCCCGCCGCCCACCCCGAATCTGCACAAGTAGCCCGTACGACGGACCGCGCCCCCGCAGGTAACGCTTCGGTTGCCGCGGGGGCGCTGTGCGTGGACGCCCTTGACGGCCGGCTGACGGGCCCTTACTTTCGTCCCAACTCAACAGGAAACTTTCCTAACAGTGACCCGGCCCTGGCGCTCGGGAGATACTGACTGGCCGAGTGGGAGCCGAAAGGTGGGTGCATCGCCATGGCCGGGACACCGGGCACACCGGGCACGCCGGGCACGCCGAGCGTGCTGCGGGCCATGAACGACCGTGCCGCCCTCGACCTGCTGCTGGAGCACGGCCCGCTCTCCCGTACGAGGATCGGCAAGCTCACCGGGCTGTCCAAGCCCACGGCCTCCCAGTTGCTCGTCCGCCTGGAGAGCGCCGGTCTCGTGGTCGCCACCGGCACGACGGAGGGGCGCCCCGGGCCGAACGCCCAGCTCTACGCCGTCAATCCGCGCGCCGCGCACGTCGCCGGCCTCGACGTCACGCCGGAGCGCATCCGCGCCGCCGTGGCCGACATCACCGGCGGCACCACCGGCGAGTTCGAACTGCCGACCCCGGGCCGCCGCGCCGAGTCCGTCGTGCACCGGGTCACCGAGGCGCTCGACGGCGCCGTGAAGGCCGCCGGGCTCGTACGGTCCGACGTGCACCGGGTCGTCATCGCCACCCCGGGCGCCTTCGACCCCGGCACCGGGCGCCTGCGGTATGCCTCCCACCTCCCCGGCTGGCACTCGCCCACCCTGCTCGACGACCTGGCGGCAGCGCTGCCCATGCCCGTCGAGTACGAGAACGACGTGAACCTCGCCGCCGTGGCCGAGCAGCGGCTGGGCGCGGCCCGGGGACACCAGGACTTCGTACTGCTGTGGAACCACGGCGGGCTCGGCGCCGCGCTGGTGATCGGCGGCCGGCTGCACCGCGGCTGGACCGGCGGCGCCGGAGAGGTCGGGTTCATGCCGGTGCCGGGCACTCCGCTCGTGCGCCGGGTGACCAAGGCCAACTCCGGCGGCTTCCAGGAGCTGGCCGGCGGCCAGGCCGTGCCCCGGCTGGCCCGGGAGCTGGGCATCGCGGTCCCGCCCGGCGATACGTACATCGACGAGGCCGTCGCGCTGCTCGGCGAGGCGTCGCGGGCCACCGACGGTCCGTACCGGCAACTCCTCCACGCCTTCGCGACCGGGCTGGCGACCGGTCTCGCCTCCATGGTCGCCCTCCTCGACCCGGAACTCATCGTGCTGTCCGGCGGGGTGCTCGTCGCCGGCGGCGAACCGCTGCGCGCCCTGGTCCAGGCCGAGCTGGCCGAGCTGGCAGCTCCCCGGCCGCGGCTCGTCGTCGGTTCCGTACAGGAGGACCCCGTGCTGTGCGGCGCGTTGCAGAGCGCCCTCGCCATCACGCGCGACGAGGTCTTCGACACCACCTCCCGCTAGCCCTCCCCCACTTCTCCGGTCCTGCCTTCCCGCTGTCCCCTCACCCGTCTCTGGGAGCTTCGCCATGCGCAAAAACAGCCGTACCAGCGGAACCAGCCGTACCAGCCGGCTCACCCGCGACCGACGCCTCGTCACCCCGGCCGTCGCCGTCGCCGCGCTGTCCGTACTCGCCACCGCGTGCACGGGCCAGTCCCGGTCCCAAGCGACCGACGACCCGAACGCGAAGACCAGGATCACGTTCTGGCACGGCTGGAGCGCCCCTGCCGAGGTGAAGGCGATCCGGGAGAACGTCGACCGCTTCGAGGCCCGGCACAGGAACATCAAGGTGGACGTCGTCGGCAACATCAACGACGACAAGCTCAACCAGGCGCTGCGGGCGGGCGGTTCGAAGGGCCCGGACGTCGTGTCGTCCTTCACCACGTCGAACGTCGGGAAGTTCTGCTCGTCGGGCGCCTTCGCCGACCTGGGGCCCTTCATCGAGAAGTCGAAGCTGGACCTGGAGAAGACCTTCCCGAAGGTGACGCTGGAGTACACACAGTTCGAGGGCAAGCGGTGCGCGATGCCGCTGCTGGCCGACGCGTACGGCCTCTACTACAACAAGGACGCCTTCGAGAAGGCCGGCATAAAGACGCCGCCGAAGACCATGTCCGAGCTGCGGGCGACCGCGAAGAAGCTGACGAAGACCAGGGGTGACAGCTACGAGCAGCTCGGCTTCATGCCGAACTACCACGGCTACGAGACGACCGTCGAGCACTACATGGGCAGCTGGGACCAGACGTACTTCGACGCGGAGGGCAGGTCCAACATAGCCAGGGACCCGGCGTTCGCCGCCATGTTCACGCAGCAGAAGAAACTGGTCGACGAGCTGGGCGGTTTCCGGAAGCTGGAGAAGTACCGCGGCACGTTCGGGGACGAGTGGGGCGCCAAGCACCCCTTCCACACCGGTCAGGTCGCGATGCAGCTCGACGGCGAGTGGCGGCTCGGCATGGCCGAGGACGCCAAGGTGCCGTTCGAGATCGGTGTGGCGCCGATGCCCGTCGCCGACGACGAGGCCGGCAGTTACGGCAAGGGCTTCCTGTCGGGCACGGTCATGGGCATCGCCCCGCAGAGCAACAAGCAGAACGCGGCCTGGGAGCTGGTCAAGTTCATGACCACCGACACGGAGGCCGTCGTGCAGTTCGCCAACGCGATCCGCAACGTGCCGTCCACCTTCGCCGCGCTGAAGTCGCCGGACCTCGAGCTCGACCCGCGCTTCAAGACGTTCCTGGACATCGCGCGGCACCCGAAGTCCAGTACCCCGGCGGGGGCGGTGAACGGCGCGACGTACCTCCTGACGCTCCAGGAGTTCGGCTACCAGTACGAGAAGGGCGCGGTGAAGGACCTGAAGGCCGGTCTGGAGAAGACCGCCGCGCAGATCGACACCGACATCGCGAAGGCGAAGTAGCCGCCCGATGAGTACGACCACCCATCCCCTGCGCCCGGAGCGCCGCAGGCCGCCGACGCCGGCGGCGAAGCGCCGGAAGGCGGCACTGCGGACGGCGGCCTTCATGTCGCCGTGGCTGATCGGCTTCAGCGTGTTCTTCGCGTATCCGCTGCTGTCGACCGTCTATTTCTCCTTCATGGACTACGACGGCTTCGCGGCCCCCGCCTTCAACGGGCTGGACAACTGGACGTATGTCTTCCGCGACTACCCGATGTTCTGGCCCGCGATGGGCAACACCCTGTGGCTGGTACTGGTCCTGGTCACCTGCCGGGTCGTCTTCGGGCTGGGCACCGGCCTGCTGATCACGAAGATCAAGACGGGTACGGGGATCTTCCGCACCCTCTTCTACCTGCCGTTCCTGGCGCCGCCCGTCGCCGCGACGCTCGCCTTCGTCTTCCTCCTCAACCCGGGTACGGGGCCGGTCAACTCGGTCCTCGGGGACCTGGGACTGCCGGCCCCCGGCTGGTTCAACGACCCGTCCTGGTCGAAGCCGGCGCTCACCGTGCTCGCCGTGTGGGGCATCGGGGACCTGATGGTGATCTTCATGGCCGCCCTGCTCGACGTACCGAAGGAGCAGTACGAGGCGGCGGAACTGGACGGTGCGTCCGCGTTCCAGCGCTTCCGCTTCGTCACGCTGCCGAACATCTCGCCGATCGTGATGTTCGCCGTCGTCACCGGCGTGATCCAGACCATGCAGCACTACACGCAGCCGCTGGTGGCCGGGAAGGTCGCCTCCGGCGTCATCGGCGGCTCGGGCCAGCAGTTCGAGCCCGGCTATCCCGACAAGTCGACCCTGACGCTTCCCCAGCTCGTCCACAACCTCGGCTTCCAGCGCTTCGACTACGGGGCGGCGTGCGTGGTCTCCCTCGTGCTCTTCGCCCTGGCCATGGCCTTCACCGCGCTGCTGATGCGGCGCGGCGGCATCCTCCGGGCAGGTGAGTGACCGCCATGACGCAACTCCTCGACACACCGGTGGAATCGGCGGCGACCGCCTCCCCCGCACCCGCCGGGCGCACTGCGCACCGCAGGGCGCTGCTGCACTGGATCGCCGTCCACGCGCTGGGGATCGCGGCCGCGCTCTTCTTCGTGCTGCCGTTCGTGTTCGTCGTACTGACGTCCCTGATGAACGACCAGCAGGCGCTGACCCGCGATCTCACGCCCAACACCTGGGAGTGGGGCAACTACGTCAGGGTCTTCGAGACGCCGGGCTTCCTGACCTGGTGGAAGAACACCCTGCTGTACGCCGGCCTCGGCACCGTGCTGACGGTGGCCTCGTCGATACCGGTGGCGTACGCACTCGCCAAGTTCCGCTTCCGGGGCCGCAAGCTGTCCCTGATGCTGGTCGTCTCCATGATGATGCTGCCGCCACAGGTGATCATCATCCCGATGTACCTGTTCTGGGCGAAGCAGCTCGATCTGTCCGGCACGCTGTGGCCGCTCATCGTCCCGATGGCGTTCGGTGACGCCTTCTCGATCTTCCTGCTGCGCCAGTTCCTGGTGACGATTCCGGACGAGTACCTGGACGCGGCGAAGGTCGACGGCTGCGGCGAGTTCCGCACGCTGATCCGGGTCGTCCTGCCGATGGCGAAGCCGGGCATAGCGGCCGTTGCCCTGTTCCAGTTCTTCTACGCCTGGAACGACTACTTCGGACCGCAGATCTACGCCTCCGAGAACCCGGCCGCCTGGACGCTGTCGTGCGGACTCGAATCCTTCAAGGGCGCGCACCACACCGACTGGAACCTGACCATGGCCGCGACCGTACTGGTCATGGCCCCTGTGATCGCCGTCTTCTTCTTCGCCCAGAAGGCGTTCGTCGAAGGCGTCACACTGACCGGAGTAAAGGGCTGATGACGACGGTGAACGGCATGAAACTCGCGGTGGTGGGCGGCGGGTCCACCTACACCCCCGAACTGATCGACGGATTCGCCCGGCTGCGGGACACCCTGCCGATCGCGGAACTCGTCCTGGTCGACCCGGCCGCCGACCGCCTCCGCCTGGTGGGCGGACTCGCCCGCCGGATCTTCGCCAAGCAGGGCCACCCCGGCCGCATCACGACCACCTCTGACCTGGACGCGGGCGTCGCGGACGCCGACGCGGTGCTGCTCCAGCTCCGGGTCGGCGGCCAGGCCGCGCGCGACCAGGACGAGACGTGGCCGCTGGAGTGCGGGTGCGTCGGGCAGGAGACGACGGGCGCGGGCGGTCTGGCGAAGGCGCTGCGTACGGTCCCGGTCGTCCTCGACATCGCCGAGCGGGTACGCCGCGCCAACCCGGACGCCTGGATCATCGACTTCACCAACCCGGTCGGCATCGTCACCCGGGCGCTGCTCCGGGCCGGCCACAAGGCGGTCGGCCTGTGCAACGTCGCGATCGGCTTCCAGCGGAAGTTCGCGAAGCTGCTGGAGGTGGCGCCCGCCGACGTACACCTGGACCACGTGGGCCTCAACCACCTCAGCTGGGAACTGGGGGTACGCCTCGGCGGGCCCGGGGGCGAGGACGTGCTGCCGAAGCTGCTCGCCGAGCACGGCGAGGCGATCGCCGGTGATCTGCGGCTGCCGCGCGCGGTGCTCGACCGGCTCGGTGTCGTCCCGTCCTACTACCTGCGCTATTTCTACGCGCACGACGAGGTCGTACGGGAGCTCGGCACGAAGCCGTCGCGGGCGGCGGAGGTGGCGAAGATGGAGGCGGAACTCCTTTCCCTGTACGGCGACCCGGCGCTGGACGAGAAGCCGGCGCTGCTCGCCCGGCGCGGCGGCGCGTTCTACTCGGAGGCGGCGGTGGACCTGGCGGCTGCCCTGCTGGGCGACGGCGGCAGCGCGGTGCAGGTCGTCAACACGTACAACAACGGCACGCTGCCGTTCCTGGCGGACGACGCGGTCATCGAGGTCCAGGCGCGGGTGGACCGCACTGGGGCCACGCCGCTGGCCGTGCCGGAGCTGGACCCGCTGTACGCGGGGCTCATCGCGAACGTGACGGCGTACGAGGACCTGGCGCTGGACGCGGCGCTGCGCGGCGGACGCGACCGCGTCTTCAGGGCGCTGCTCGCGCACCCGCTGATCGGCCAGTTCGAGTACGCCGAGGCGCTCACCGACCGGCTGGTCGCGCACAACCGGGAGCACCTGGCGTGGGCGTGAACGGGGCCTTGAGCACGGGCGTTGTCGCCATCGACGCGGGCAACAGCAAGACGGACGTGGCAGTGGTCGGGGCGGACGGTTCGGTCCTGGCCACGTCTCGCGGCGGAGGTTTCCAGCCGCCGGTGGTGGGGGTCGCGGCGGCGGTCGACGCGCTGGCCCGGACGGTCGGCCGGGCGCTGGCCGAGGCGGGGGTGACGGGCGCCGATCACGTCTCGGCGTGCCTCGCCAACGCCGACCTGCCGGTGGAGGAGGAGGAACTGGCGGCAGCGGTCCACGCGCGCGGGTGGGGGCGTACGACGGAGGTCCGCAACGACACCTTCGCGATCCTGCGGGCGGGGGTGGACGAGCCGCGCGGTGTCGCGGTGGTGTGCGGTGCCGGCATCAACTGCGTCGGCATGCTGCCGGACGGGCGCACCGCCCGCTTCCCCGCGATCGGCCGGCTGTCCGGCGACTGGGGCGGTGGCGGTGGTCTGGCGGACGAGGCGATCTGGTTCGCGGCGCGGGCGGAGGACGGCCGGGGCGAGCGCACGGAGCTGGCGCACGCGCTTCCGGCGCACTTCGGGCTGCCGTCGATGTACGCGCTGATCGAGGCGCTGCATCTGGGGCGGATCGCGCCGGCGCGGCGGCACGAACTCGCCCCGGTGCTCTTCGCGGTGGCCTCGGAGGGGGACCGGGTCGCCCGGTCGGTCGTGTACCGCCAGGCGGAGGAGGTCGTGGCGATGTCCACGGTGGCGCTCGGGCGTCTGGGGCTGCTCACGGAGGAGGCGCCGGTGCTGCTGGGCGGCAGTGTCCTGGCGGCCCGCCACCCGCTGCTGGACGACCGCGTCACGGCGCTGATGGCGGACCGCGCGCCGAAGGCGGTCCTGCGCGTGGTGACGGCGCCACCGGTCCTGGGCGCGGCCCTGCTCGGCCTGGACCGCACCGGGGCCCCGGCGGGGGCTCATGAGCGATTGCGCGCCCATTACGCGTGAGCGTCGCCGCGACCGCGGCCGGCAGGGGCCCGGCGGGGGAACCGGCGCGGTCCTCCCTGCGTATACATGAAGGGGAGTTCAGCACACGCCTTGATCGGCACAAGATCCAGTCAATCCTGGTGTGGATACCGGTCGCTGCGGCCATACTGCTTGCCGGGCACCGTCCCCCGTGCGAACGGAGCGACGGCAGACCGTCAATGACCGAGGGGGAGGTCACGTGGCACACCCGCCGAATGTGCGCGAGGCGCAACCGCCCACGCGCACCGCCTGGTCCGAGGGCGTGGACCGGCTGCGCGCCGGTGCCACGACCGAGCCCGGCCGGCTGCGCGTCATCGGCGCCCTCGTCGCCGCGCTCGTCGTCGCGTTCGGCGCGGTGACCGCCTGGGAGATCTCGGACCGGGCAGCGGCCGCCGACGACGTGGTCAGCCGCAGCCAGCCCCTGAGCGCCGACGCCGCGAACATCTACCGTTCCCTCGCCGACGCCGATTCCGCCGCCGCCAGCGGATTCCTCGCGGGCGCCCAGGAGCCGCAGGACGTGCGCGAGCGCTACGAGGACGACATCGCGACCGCTTCCGCGCTGCTCGTGAAGGCCGCCTCCAACACGGAGAGCACCAGCGCGTCCGGCCGCGAGATCACCACGCTCAACCGCCGCCTTCCCCAGTACACGGGCCTGATAGAACGCGCCCGTGCCAACAACCGCCTCGGCCTGCCCCTCGGCGGCGCCTATCTGCGGTACGCCAACGAGCGCATGACCACCGAACTGCTGCCCGCCGCGGAGCGGCTCTACAAGGCGGAGACGAGCAAGCTCGGGAGGGACTACGACGACGCCCGCGTCTGGCCGTTCGTCGGGCTCGGTCTCGGCGTCCTCGCGCTGGGCGGCCTCGGCTGGGCCCAGCGGCGCAATTTCCGGCGTACGAACCGGGTGTTCAACCACGGGCTGCTCGCCGCGAGCGTCGCCTCGGCCGTCGTCCTGCTGTGGCTCGGCGCGGGCCACGCCATGGCACGGGCCGAGCTGGAGGACGCCATGGCGCACGGCCAGGAGTCCCTCGAAGTGCTCAACGACGCGCGCATCAACTCGCTGAACGCGCGGGCGAACGAGAATCTCACGCTGGTCGCGCGCGGCGCCGTACTAGCCGAGGACGGTGAGCGCGACCTGTACGAGTCGCAGTACGCCGACGGCATGAAGGCCCTCGGACAGCGCCTCGCCCGGGCGAGCGCACTCGCCGACGACCCGCAGGGCAGCGGCCCCGTGACCGACGCGACCGCCAAGGCCGACGAGTGGCGCAAGCGGCACACCACCGCGCGCGCCACAGACGACGGTGGCGACTACGAAGGCGCCCTGGCGAAGATCATCGGTGACAAGGGCTCCACCGGGGAGTGCTTCAACGGCGTGGACGCGGCGCTGGAGAAGGCGCTCGCCCACGAGCAGGCGGAGTTCACCCGGGCGGCCGAGAGCGGTCGGGGGGCGCTCACCGGGCTGCCGCTCGGCGCCGCGATCCTGGCCGTGCTGGGCGCCGCCGGCGCCGTGCTCGGCATCGGCCGCAGGCTTTCGGAGTACAGGTGACACGGGCGGGAGGAGGCGCGGTGAGCGGAACGGGCAGCGGAGCCGGGGCCGGGCCCCGGACCGGCGTGGGCAGCAGGCTGCGCGGCTGGGGCGGCGTGGCCGGGATGGCCGCGGCCTGTGCGCTGACGGCCGCGGTGACCCTGCTGCCGCTGTCCCACGGTGCCGGGGACGGTCAGGGCGAGGCCGGGGGGCGGAGTGTGGCGCGCGCGGTGACCGCGCGGGCGGACACCTGCGAGGAACCGGAGCGCAGTCTGCGTCCGTCGACGGCGGACGGTCCCGCGATCGAGAAGATCAAGGCACGGGGCAAGCTGATCGCGGGCGTCGACCAGAACAGCTTCCGCTGGGGCTACCGCAATCCGGCCACCGGTGACCTCGAAGGCTTCGACATCGACCTGGTGCGCGCCGTGGCGAAGGACATCCTCGGCGACCCCGACAAGGTCATCTACCGCGCCATACCCACCAATCAGCGCGTCCTCGCCCTCCGGGAGGACAAGGTCGACGTCGTCGTCAGGACGATGACCGTCAACTGCTCGCGGATCAAGGACGTCGCGTTCTCGACGGCGTACTTCCAGGCGGGCCAGCAGGTGCTCGCCCCGAAGAAGTCGGCCGTCAAGGGGTACGACGCCTCGCTGGCCGGCCGGAAGGTCTGCACGGCGAAGGGCTCCACGGCGTACGACGCGCTGGCCGCGAAGTCGTTCGGCGCGAAGTTCGAGGGACTGACCGTGTCCAGCCAGCTGGACTGCCTGGTGCGGCTCCAGTTGGGCGAGGTCGACGCGGTGGTGACGGACAACGCCCTGGCGGCGGGCCAGGCGGCGCAGGACCCGGCGGTCGAGCTCAAGGGCGAACCGTTTACTCAGGAGTACTACGGCATCGCGGTGAAGCTCGGCAGCGACGACCTCGTACGCCGGCTGAACCACGTGCTCGACGACTACCGCGAGGGCGGCGACGACGGCCCGTGGATGAAGGCGTACGGCAAATGGCTGAAGGACGACCTGCCGGGCATAGAGAAGCCGCCGGAGCCGAAGTACCGGGACAATTGAGCCGGTTGGATCCTGGGCAGTGATTCCTGGGCAGAACGGCACGAGGCAGTACATCGGGGAAGCCGGAAGAGCGGGAACAGCGGAAGAGCGGAGAGGTGATCGATGAGCGTGGCGGCGGGTGCCACCGGGCCGGTGATGGACCGGGACGAGGTGGACCGCGCGCTGGCGCGGCTCGACGCGGAGTACGAGGCGATCGAGAGCTCGCTCCTCGCGCTCCAGGACCACGCGGGCCGCAGGCTGCTCGAAGGCGCCGAGCTGACCGGCACCACACTGGACCGCTGGAACGCCACCGAACCGGCGATCACCCTGCTGTGGTCGTACTTCGACACGTACACCGCCACCCTGCGCGCCGCCCGTGAACTGCGGTCCCGGCGCCGCTTCCCCAGCCGTCAGGACCTGACCGAGCTGACGGACATCCTGCGCGGCGAGAGCGTGACCGTGGCGGGCGGCCCGGCCGGGGGCACCACGCCGTCGATCACGGGCCCGGCCAAGCTCTCCGAGCGGCTCACGCTGGCGGAGCTGGTGTCCCGGATGAACGAGCTGTACGCACGGTCCCTCGACATGATCGTCACGGCCGACGCGGTGTGGTCGGCGCTGCCCGCCCGGATCGACCTCCTCGCGGCCGAGCTCCAGCGCACCCGGTCCCTGGCGCACTCGGTCGGCGTACGCCCCGGCGAGCACCCGTCGGGCGACGACCTGGAGTCGATCACCCGCGAGCTGGCGACACTGCGCGCCCAGGTGGTGACGGACCCGCTCGCCTTCTGGCGTCCCGGCCTGGGCAGTTCGGCGCCGGGCGGCGGCCGCCCCGACACCGAGCGCTACGACCGTGCGGCCCGCGCGCTGGAGGAGGTGCGGCGCGAGATCGACGCCGTGCTGACCGTACGCCAGGACGCAGAACAGCGTCTCGTCCGGCTGCGTGACGTGCTCTCGCGCGCGGACCGCACGCTCACCGAGGCGAGGTCGGCGCGCGGTGAGGTGCTGGCGAAGATCGCCGCGTCCGAGGTGCCGGCCGTCGGCGGCCCGCCCACCGCGCTCCAGGAGCAGCTGGTGCTCGCGGCCGACTACCGCAGACACGCCCAGTGGCACCGGCTCTCGCCGCTCCTGGAGTCCCTGGAGCGCGAGGCGGAGAACGAACTGCTGCGGGCGCGCGAGTCGTTGACCGCCGTCACCGCGCCGCTGGCGGTCCGGGCCGAGCTGCGCGGCCGGCTCGACGCGTACAAGGCGAAGGTCGCCCGGCACGGCATGGCGGAGGACCCGCTGCTGATCGAGCGGTACGACGCGGCCCGCCGCATGCTGTGGAGCGCGCCGTGCGACCTGCGGGTCGCCGAGCAGGCGGTGCTGCGGTACCAGCAGGCGGCCGCCGAAGTCCTGGTCCCGCGCCGGACCGAGCCCAGCGACCACACGGGGAATCCCTCATGAGCCAGTGTCAGCGCCCCGGATGCGAGGGCTCGTACGAGGACATGGGCGGCGGCGAGTTCTACTGCGACACGTGCGGGCTCGCGCCGGTCGTATCGGCGACGGGGTCGTCCCGGTCCGAGCGCGGTCGAGACCTCGGTGCGGGGATGCTGTCGTCGCCGCCGACCGGGATGGCGGCGGGCGGCGGCCGGAGCGCCGGGGGCGGCGACAGCTCGTCCGCGCGCAGCGGCTCGCGGGCCTCGGCGCGTTCCTCCTCCCGCTCGTCGCGGTCCTCGACGTCGCGCCGCTCGGTCTCCGGGCGCCTCTCCCGCTCCCTGTCGGGCACCTCCGCGTCCCGTTCGGTCTCGGTCCGCAGCTCGGGCGCGCCGTCCGGGTCCTCCGGGCGCAACCGGCTGGGCGCGGGGCTGGTGTCGGTCCCGGACGTGCCGCGCCCGGACCCGCAGTCCGCGGTGATGACGAACCCCGAGGTCCCGGAACGCAAGCGGTTCTGCTCGCGCTCCGACTGCGGTGCTCCGGTGGGGCGTTCGCGCGGGGACAGGAAGGGCCGTACGGAAGGCTTCTGCACGAAGTGCGGCCACCCGTACTCCTTCGTGCCGAAGCTGGCCGCCGGCGACATCGTGCGCGGCCAGTACGAGGTCATGGGCTGCCTGGCGCACGGCGGCCTCGGCTGGGTCTATCTGGCGGTCGACCGCGCGGTGTCCGACCGGTGGGTGGTGCTCAAGGGGCTGCTCGACACGGGTGACCAGGACGCGATGGCGGCGGCGATCTCGGAGCGGCGCTTCCTCGCCGAGATCGAGCACTCCAACATCGTCCGCATCTACAACTTCGTCGAGCACCTCGACCAGCGCACCGGCTCCCTGGACGGCTACATCGTCATGGAGTACGTCGGCGGCAAGTCGCTCAAGGAGATCGCCAACGAGCGACGCGACCCGGCGGGCAAGCGCGATCCGCTGCCCGTCGAGCAGGCGTGCGCGTACGGCATCGAGGCACTGGAGGCACTGGGCCACCTGCACAGCCGCAATCTGCTGTACTGCGACTTCAAGGTCGACAACGCCATCCAGCAGCAGGACCAGCTCAAGCTCATCGACATGGGCGCGGTCCGGCGGATGGACGACGACGAGAGCGCGATCTACGGCACGGTGGGCTACCAGGCGCCCGAGGTCGCGGAGGTCGGCCCGTCCGTCGCCTCCGACCTCTACACGGTGGCGCGCACGCTGGCCGTGCTGACCTTCGACTTCCAGGGCTATACGAACGTCTTCGTGGACAGCCTGCCCGACCCCGGCCACATCGAGGTCTTCCAGCGGTACGAGTCGTTCTACCGGCTGCTGGTCCGGGCGACCGACCCCGATCCGGCGCGGCGGTTCGCGTCGGCGGCGGAGATGGCGGAGCAGCTGACGGGCGTGCTGCGGGAGGTCGTGGCGCTCCAGACGGGGCGGCCGCGTCCGGCCCTCTCGACGCTGTTCGGACCGGAACTGCGGGTGCCGGACACGCAGTTGTTCGCGGAGCTGACGGGAGATGTCTCGCAGCTGGGCGGCCGGGTCGTCCCGGCGGGCCGGCGCGCGCGGCGCGCGGCGGCGGGCACCCCTGCCGTACCGGCGCCCAGTGGCGGCCCGGGCGCGGGGCCCGTTCCGCTCGGGCCACCCGCTCCCGGCGGGCGTGCGGGTCTGGCAGCCGTCCCGGCCCAGGGCTCGGCGAGCGGCGCGTTCCCCATGGTGGTGGCAGCCGCCCCGGCCTTCGGGGGCCCCGCGCCCCTGGGCGGCGGTCCGGGCGCGGCGGCCGTCCCCGGGCCTGGTGTGCCCGGCGCGTACGGGACCACGGGCGCCGGGGCCGTGGCGCAGGGCGGCGGCGCCGGGGACGGTGTGGCGTACCCCGCCACCCAGGCGGCCGTCCCGGCTCCGGTCACCGTGCCGGGAGCCGTCGCGCCTCCGGGGGCCGCTCCCGGGGTCGGGCCCGGCGGCGTACCCGCGCTGTCCCCGTACCTGGCGCCGCTGAAGGCCGGGGCGACCGCGCTCGCGCTGCCGGTGCCGCGCGTCGACCCGGACGACCCCAACGCCGGGTTCCTCGCCGGCCTGCTCGCGTCCGCGCCCGCGGAGCTCATCACCGCGCTCCGGTCCGCCCCGGGCGACTCCGTCGAGCGCCGGCTGCGCGAGCTGCGGGCCCGGCTGGAGATGGACGAACGGGCGACCGCCGCCGAGGCGTTGCACACCCTGGAGCTTGAGCACCCCGACGACTGGCGGGTCGTCTGGTACCGCGGGATCGCCTCCCTCGTGTCGGGCGACAACGAGCACGCCGCGCTGGCTTTCGACGCGGTCTACGACGCGTTCCCCGGCGAGGCCGCGCCCAAGCTCGCCCTGGCCGTGTGCGCCGAAGTCCTCGGTCAGCTCGACAACGCCGCCGAGTACTACCGCCTCGTCTGGGCCACCGACCCGAGTTACGTGAGCGCCGCCTTCGGGCTGGCCAGGGTGCAGCTCGCCGCCGGTGACCGGCCCGGGGCCGTACGGACGCTGGAGTCCGTGCCCGAGGCGTCGATCCACTACACGGCCGCCCGCGTCGCCGCCGTACGGGCGCGCCTTCGCCGGCGCGCACCCCAGGACGCGACCCTCGTCGACGACCTGACGGCGGCCGCCGCCCAGGTGGAGGCCCTGGAAGGCTTCGGACTCGACGCCGTCCGCCGGGAGCAGCTGTCCACCGAGGTGCTGGGCATGGCGCTGGACTGGGTACTCTCCGGTGGGCACGGGGCTCGCCCCGTGCGGACCGCGCTGCTCGGCAGCCAACTGGACGAGCGTGGCCTGCGCTTCGGTCTGGAGCGCTCGTACCGGGTACTTGCCCGGCTCGCCCAGCGCGGCGAGGAGAGGATCGACCTGGTGGAACGGGCCAACCGTTTCCGCCCCCGGACCTGGGTGTGAAAGATGTCGCAGATGCGCCAGCCGCCTGCTGAGCCGACCTGTCCCGGCTGCGTGGAGCCGGTGGAGTCCGGCGACTTGTTCTGCGGGGCCTGCGGGTACGACCTGGCAGCCGTCCCCCGGACGCCGGAGGACCACCCCACGGTGGCCATCACGGTGGCGCCACCGGCCGCCGGCGGCTCCGCCGGGCCCGGCCCCGAACTGCCGCTCGCGGCCGTACGGTACGACGATCCGCCTCCGGCGGCGCCCGGCATCGGCGACTTCGAGCTCGCGGCGCCGGTGCCGCCGCCCGCACCCGTACCCGCGCCCGCACCCGCGCCCGGCGCCCAGCCGGAGCCGCAGCCCGTCGACCCCCGCTGCGTCGCCCCGGAGCCGGCGCCCGCGCCGGGCACGGCCGCCAAGGTGTGCGTCGCGTGCCGGACCGGCCGGATCGACGCGGACGGTTACTGCGAGAACTGCGGCCACGCCCAGCCCCGCGAGCGCGACCACATGGAGCAGGAGCTGGACGCGGTCGCCGCCGTGAGCGACCGCGGGCTGCGCCACCACCGCAACGAGGACGCGTTCGCGGTCTCGGCGGCGGCCCTGCCCGACGGTTCGCCCGCCGTCGTCGCGATCGTCTGCGACGGCGTGTCGTCGGCGACCCGCCCCGACGAGGCGTCGGCCGCCGCCGCGACGGCCGCCAACGAGGCGCTCCTGGAGTCCCTGCCGCGCGGCACGCACCCGCAGCAGGCGATGCACGAGGCGATCGTCGCGGCGGCCGAGTCGGTCAACTCGCTGGCCGACGAGACCGGTCCCGCGGACCCCGACCCGAACCGCCACACGAACGCGCCCGCGTGCACCCTGGTCGGCGCGATCGTGGCGAGCGGTCTGCTGGTCGTCGGCTGGGTCGGCGACAGCCGCGTCTACTGGGTGCCCGACGACCGCACCGCGCCGCCGGCCCGCCTCACCGAGGACGATTCGTGGGCGGCCCAGATGGTGGCCGCGGGCCTGATGAACGAGGCGGAGGCGTACGCCGACGAGCGCGCCCACGCGATCACGGGCTGGCTCGGCGCCGACGCGTACGAACTGGAGCCGCACACCGCGTCGTTCAAGCCGGACCGGCCGGGCGTCGTGGTGGTGTGCACCGACGGCCTGTGGAACTACGCGGAAGCGGCGCACGAGATGGCGCGGGCCGCACCGGCCGATGCCGCCGTCCGGCCGCTGCACTGCGCCCAGGTGCTGGTGGGGCACGCGCTCGACGGCGGGGGCCACGACAACGTAACAGTGGCCGTGCTGCCGTTCGCCATGCCGGAGCAAAGGGCAGGATCGGCCTACGGCACGGCGTAAGGCCCGCATCCCGATCACGCCCTCACACCTTCACACCCGTCACTGACTCACCGACTTCACCGACTGCACCGACTGCACCGACTTCACCGCGTGTCGCCAGACGGGGTGGAGCCGGGACCGTCCGTCCCGAGGAGCCGATTGACCATGGCCAACTTCGCCAAGTCCCGTGTGCCGCAGTTCTCCGTCGACGTGTACCAGAACGAGTACCTGCCGGAGGGCGGCCGTGACGTCAACGCGATCGTCACCGTGACCTCCACCGGGGGCGGCACGAGCGGCGCGGCCGCGCTCCTGACGGGGGCCGGGGCCTCTCCGGCGCACATACCGGCGGGACAGCAGCCCGGCGTGCCGAACGCCGCGGTCGTGATCATGGTCGACTGCTCGGGCTCGATGGAGTACCCGCCGACGAAGATGCGCAACGCGCGCGAGGCCACGGCGGCCGCCGTCGACACCTTGCGCGACGGCGTCGACTTCGCGGTGGTCGGCGGTACGCACCAGGCCAAGGACATCTATCCGGGCAACGGGCGCCTCGCGACGGCGAGCGCGGTGACCAGGGCGCAGGCCAAGGAGGCCCTGTCCAAGCTGAACGCGGGCGGCGGCACGGCGATCAGCACCTGGCTGCGGCTGGCCGACCAGCTGCTCGCCGAGTCGGACGCCCCGATCCGGCACGGCATCCTGCTGACCGACGGACGCAACGAGCACGAGTCCCCCAGACACCTCCTGAACGCGCTCGAAGCGTGTGCGGGCCGCTTCACCTGTGACGCGCGGGGCGTCGGTACGGACTGGGACGTCAAGGAGGTCACCGGCATCGCCTCGGCGCTGCTCGGCACGGCCGACATCGTCGCCGACCCGCGTGGCCTGGCGGCGGACTTCACGCAGATGATGGAGAACGCGATGGGCAAGGAGGTCGCGGACGTGGCGCTGCGGCTGTGGACGCCCGTCGGTGTGGAGATCAAGTTCGTCAAGCAGGTGGCGCCGGTGGTCGAGGACCTGACCGGGCGCCGTACCGAGGCGGGACCGCGCGCCGGGGACTACCCGACGGGCTCCTGGGGCGACGAGTCCCGCGACTACCACGTGTGCGTACGGGTGCCGGAGGCCGGTATCGGCCAGGAGATGCTGGCGGCCCGGGTCTCCCTCGTCCTCCCCGACCCTTCGGGCGGTACGCCGCAGACGCTCTCCCAGGGGCTCGTACGGGCAGTCTGGACGGACGACATGGTGGCGTCCACGTCCATCAACCCGCAGGTGGCGCACTACACAGGTCAGGCGGAACTGGCACAGGTCATCCAACAAGGTCTTAATGCCCGCAAGTCGGGTGATTTCGATGGAGCCACGGCGAAACTGGGGCGCGCGGTCCAGCTGGCGGCGGCTTCGGGGAACGCGGACACGGCGAAACTGCTTTCGAAGGTGGTGGATGTCGTCGACGCGACGACGGGTACTGTGCGACTCAAGGCGAAGGTCGCGGAGGCGGACGAGATGACCCTCGAAACGCGCTCGACCAAGACAGTTCGCGTCAAGAAGTAACCAAAAAGCTGCGAGAAGTACCGATTTGCGGCCTTCGGGCCGGACGAGAGAGGGGGAAGCGCCGACATGCCGACCTGCCCGAACGGACACCAGTCGGGATCCGACGACTGGTGCGAGGTCTGCGGCCATCGCATGGCCGGCGCCGTGCCGCCGCCTCCCCCGCCGCCGCCCGCCCCCGGCTACGGCTACCCGCAGGGCCCCGGCCCGGGTGCCCCCCAGGGCCCGGGAGCCGCCCCCGGCTCGGGCTACGGTTTCCCGCCGCCCGGCCCGGACGCCACCGCCCAGGCGGAGATCTGCCCGCAGTGCCGCACCCCGCGCGAGGCCATGGCCCCGTTCTGCGAGGAGTGCCGCTGGAACTACCTGACGAACACGGCGACCTCCTACACGCCGGTCGCCCCGCAGAACTCCCGCCCCGGTCCCGGTGGCCCCGGCCCCGGCGCCGGCCTCAACCTGCCGCCCGGCTTCCAGGCGCAGCAGCAAGGACCGCCTGCCCCTCCCGGGCAGGCGGGGCAGGCCCGGGATCCGTACGAGTACCAGCCCTCGCGCCCGTCGCAGATGAACCGGCCGGCCGAGCCGCTGGCGCCGGAGCAGTCCGGCGGGCAGGCGCCGCCGCAAGCCTTCCAGCAGCAGCCGCCGTTCCAGCAGCAGCCGGGTCCGCCGCCGTCGTTCCAGCAGCAGGCACCGCCCGCACCGCCGGCGCCCCCGCGGCGGGACCGCGGCGGTGACGACGACTGGATGCTCCCCCCGCCGTCGCAGCAGCAGCCACCGCAGCAGCACCAGCAGCAGCCGCCCCATCAGCAGTCACAGCCGCCGCAGGGGCAGCCCCAACAGCAGCAGCCCCCGCAGCAGCACTACCAGGCCCCCGCTCCGGCTGCCGGATGGACCGCGACCGTGGGTCCCGACCGCGAGTACTTCATGGCGATGATGCAGCGCAGCGGCCCCGACGCCGCTGGCCTCAACCTGCCCGCGTACTCGCCCGAGCAGCAGCGCCCGCTCACCGGCAACCAGGTCACCATCGGCCGCCGCCGCCACAGCACGGG
This sequence comes from Streptomyces agglomeratus, assembly GCF_001746415.1. Classification (NCBI taxonomy): domain Bacteria; kingdom Bacillati; phylum Actinomycetota; class Actinomycetes; order Kitasatosporales; family Streptomycetaceae; genus Streptomyces; species Streptomyces agglomeratus. The sequence continues at coordinate 5,171,772 of NZ_MEHJ01000001.1, read as the reverse complement.
CGAGGCACCGGACATCGACCTGTCCGTACCGCCGGAGGACCCGGGCGTGTCGCACCAGCACGCGGTCCTGGTCCAGCAGCCCGACGGCTCGTGGGCCGTCGTCGACCAGAACTCGACGAACGGCACGACCGTGAACGGCGCGGAGGACCCGATCCAGCCCTACGTCCCGGTACCGCTCCAGGACGGCGACCGCGTCCACGTGGGCGCCTGGACGACGATCACGGTCCGCCGGGGCTGAGCCGGCCTCCTCCGGGCGGTCGCGCCGGGCGGCTCCTCGCCGGGCGAGGAGCCCGCTAGGCAGCTGCCCGCAGCGGCCACGCGTACGGCCCCTGCGGATCGTCCAGCCACGCCCACTCCCCCTCTTCGGAGATCGTGACACCGAACCGCTCCCTGGGCGGCCGTTTCTCCCGGTGCCACAGCGTGAGCGCCTCGTGCGGGTCCAGGCTGCCCGCCGTCAGGGCGAGGAGGAACCGGAACAGGTCGTTCTCCAGCGCCCGGCGCGGCAGCCCGCCCAGTTGCCTGGGCGCCGGCTCCGCCGTCCCGCCGCGCAGGGGGACGAAGTACGCCGGAGTGTGCAGGAAATGCCCCTCCGCGTGCGACGTGTCCCGTACGTCGAGCGCGATCAGTCCCGTCGCCAGCGGCGCCAGGATCCGCGCCCCCGGCCGGCACTGCGCGAGCCAGGCGCGCGGCACCGACGGCAGGGCGCAGGTCGCGACGATCCGGTCGAAGGGCGCCCGCGCCGGGCAGCCGAGCGCCCCGTCGCCGGTGACGACCGCCGGGCGGTATCCGGCCGCCTCCAGGTGCCTGCGCGCCGACTCGGTGATCTCCGGATCGAGGTCGACCGTGGTCACCCGCTCGTCGCCGAGACGGTGGCAGAGAAGCGCCGCGTTGTAGCCGGTGCCCGCTCCGATCTCCAGCACGGCGTTCCCGTCCCGTACGTCCAGCTCCTCCAGCATCCCGGCCATCAGCGACGGCTGGCTGCTGGAGGAGACCAGCTCGCCCCCGCTCATGCGGGTCGCCAGTGGCGTGTCCGAGTAGACCCCCCGCAGCCACCGCTCACGCCGCTGCGGATCGGGGTCCTCGCCCCACAGCCGCTGGTAGCCCCGCGGGCCGGCCGCGAAGTAGTACGGCACGAACAGGTGCCGCGGGACCTCCGTGAAGGCCGCGCGCCAGGCGGGGTCGCCGAGGGCTCCGGCCGCCGCCAGCTCCCGTACCAGCGCCGCACGGGCCCCGGCGTACATCTCCACGTGAGGTGTGCCCATACGCCCACTCTCGCGCGGCGCGCGCCGCGAGGCGAGTACCCGGGGGCCGCGGGCGGGGCACCCGGGGGCGCACGGGGGCGGTGGGAGGGCCGTGGGTGGGCGGGTCCTAGTCCTTAGGTCGTCGGCCGGTGCGTCTGAGACGATGGACGCGTGAAAGAGATTCCGCGCGGCACGCTTCAGGAGCAGACCTTCTACGAGCAGGTCGGCGGCGAGGAGACCTTTCGGCGCCTGGTGCACCGCTTCTACCAGGGAGTCGCGGAGGACCCGCTGCTGAAGCCCATGTATCCGGAGGAGGACCTGGGCCCCGCCGAGGAGCGGCTCGCCCTCTTCCTGATGCAGTACTGGGGCGGCCCTCGTACGTACAGCGACAATCGCGGCCACCCGCGCCTGCGCATGCGGCACGCCCCGTTCACCGTCGACAAGGCCGCCCACGACGCCTGGCTCAAGCACATGCGCGTCGCCGTCGACGAACTCGGGCTCTCCGCGGAGCACGAGCAGCAGCTGTGGAGCTACCTGACGTACGCCGCCGCTTCGATGCTGAACACCGAGGGCTGAACCCGGGCGCTGAACACGGGGGCTGAACACGGGCGCTGAACGCCGAGGCGGAACGCACACACCGGACGCGGGGGCCGAACGCCACCGCCTCTCCGTCCGTCGCCGGGCGGCTCGGCCCGGGTACGACGCGATTCTCTTCGGTGGCCGGGCAGTTCGAGGTGCGGGTCACGGCCCTGCGCCCCACCACACCGGCGCTGCCCGGCGAAGGCTTCCTGCTCGTCAACGCCGCCGGCGGGCGCGGCGCCCACCAACCGGGGCCTCTTCCGGCCCAGCTGTTCCAGCCGGGCGGCCCAATGCGGCGAAGGCGGGCCATCGCAGCCCGCCCGGCTCTTGAGACGGAATCGCGCGGCGACGCGCCGGGATCACGCGTCTGTCCCGGCACCGGCGTCCGCGCCTGCACCGTCCGCACCTACACCGGGGCCACCGAAAGCACCCCGAGCCCGGCGCGGCGTACCGCGATCGAACCGTACGGCGTACGCAGGCGGAGCCAGCCGCCTGCGGCGAACAGCGCCACCGCGCCCGGGTCCGTGCCCGGTCGCCCGGCCCTCAGGAAGCCCAGCGACTGGGCCGCGTGCACCGCCCGCAGCGGCAGCTCCGTCTCGCCCAGTGTCCGGGACCAGATCTCGCGCCCGATGCGGTCACGGGCGACCCGCGTCCGCTCCTCCGGCGCCAGCGCCTCGTCCCGCGCCCGGAACTCCGCGACGGCGGCCGCGACGACGCCGCGCATCGCGTCCGGATGCGGCAGGCCCGGAACCTGCCGCCAGCCGCCACGCGGCGGCAGCACCCCGGCCCACGGCGGTCCCGTAACCGCGTCGGGCACCACGACCACCCCGGTGGCCTCCTCGATGCCTTCGAGGAGCTCCCCGGCGGAAACGGTCACGTCCAGCTCACCGGCGCCATCACGATCACCGGTCCCCGCAACCGCCCCGCCACCGACCACGGCGGCTCCCGCCCCGGCCGCCACGGCGAGCCGGGACGTCCGCACGGCCAGCACCTCGAACGACGGCGGGCGTCCGAAAACGGCCACCGCTCCGGCACCGGCCTGGAGCCGTACCGCCGCGGCCCGGTCGTAATGGATCAGCCGCGCGAGGAAGGCGGCGAGATCCGCCGCCTCCCCCGCATCGGCCAGCAGCAACCGCCGCCTGAGCGCCGTCATGCCGCGACAGCCCCCCGCGAAGCCCGCCCGCCGGCACGCGCGGAACGGTCGCCGCCGTCGTCCAGGTACTCCTGGAGGAACGCCTTCTCCTCCGCCGAGATCCGCCGCGGCCGCGCCGCTTCGAGGTCGTACGGCACGACGACCGTCGAGGCGCGCACGTACACGCGCTCGGAGCCGTCGGTGTCCGTGTCCTTGACCTCGTACGCGATCGTCAGCGACGCCGCGCCGATCTTCGTGACCCAGGACTCGATGGTCACCGGCTCGTGCCGGTGGACCAGCGGCAGCTTGTAGTCGATCTCGTGCCGGGCCACCACGGACCCGCCCGCGAACGACGGAGAGCCGTCCCCCGGCGCCAGCCGGAACATGAAGTCGATCCGCGCTTCCTCCAGGTACCGGAGGAAGACGACGTTGTTGACGTGCCCGAAGGCATCCATGTCCGACCAGCGCAGAGGGCAGCGGTAAATGTGACGCGACAAGATCAGCCTCGCGTCAGCTTCTTGTACGTGGCGCGGTGCGGCCGCGTCGCGTCCGCGCCGAGCCGCTCGACCTTGTTCTTCTCGTACGACTCGAAGTTGCCCTCGAACCAGTACCACTTCGACTCACCCTCGTACGCGAGGATGTGCGTCGCGACCCGGTCCAGGAACCAGCGGTCGTGGGAGATGACCACGGCCGCGCCCGGGAACTCGAGCAGCGCGTTCTCCAGCGACGACAGGGTCTCGACGTCCAGGTCGTTCGTCGGCTCGTCGAGGAGCAGCAGGTTGCCGCCCTCCTTGAGCGTCAGGGCCAGGTTGAGGCGGTTGCGCTCACCACCGGACAGGACACCGGCCGGCTTCTGCTGGTCCGGGCCCTTGAAGCCGAAGGCCGAGACGTACGCCCGCGAGGGCATTTCGACCTGGCCCACGTTGATGTAGTCCAGCTCGTCCGACACGACGGCCCAGAGGGACTTCTTCGGGTCGATGTTGGAGCGGTTCTGGTCGACGTACGAGATCTTGACGGTCTCGCCGACCCGGATCGCGCCGGAGTCCGGCTTCTCCAGACCCTGGATCATCTTGAACAGGGTCGTCTTGCCGGCACCGTTCGGGCCGATGACGCCCACGATGCCGTTGCGCGGCAGCGTGAAGGACAGGTCGTCGATCAGGACCTTGTCGCCGAATGCCTTCGACAGCTTGTCGACCTCGACGACGACCGATCCGAGACGCGGGCCCGGCGGAATCTGGATCTCCTCGAAGTCCAGCTTCCGCATCTTGTCCGCCTCGGCGGCCATCTCCTCGTACCGGGCGAGACGCGCCTTCGACTTGGTCTGGCGGCCCTTGGCGTTGGAGCGGACCCACTCGAGCTCTTCCTTGAGCCGCTTGGCGCGCTTCTCGTCCTTGCGGCCCTCGACCTTGAGGCGGGCGGCCTTCTTGTCGAGGTACGTCGAGTAGTTGCCCTCGTAGGGGATCGCGCGGCCGCGGTCGAGCTCCAGGATCCACTCGGCAACGTTGTTCAGGAAGTACCGGTCGTGGGTGACGGCGACAACGGCGCCCGCGTACTTCGAGAGGTGCTGCTCCAGCCAGTTCACCGACTCGGCGTCGAGGTGGTTGGTGGGCTCGTCGAGGAGCAGCAGGTCGGGCGCCTCGATCAGCAGCTTGCAGAGCGCGACACGGCGCTTCTCTCCACCGGAGAGGTTCGTGACGGGCCAGTCGCCGGGCGGGCAGCCCAGCGCGTCCATGGCCTGCTCCAGCTGGGCGTCGAGGTCCCAGGCGTTGGCGTGGTCGAGGTCCTCCTGGAGCTTGCCCATCTCTTCGAGCAGCGCGTCGGAGTAGTCGGTCGCCATGAGCTCGGCGACCTCGTTGAAGCGGGTGAGCTTGCCCATGATCTCGGCAGCGCCGTCCTGGACGTTCTCCAGAACGGTCTTGGACTCGTCGAGCTTCGGCTCCTGCATGAGGATGCCGACGCTGAAGCCGGGCGACAGGAACGCGTCACCGTTGGACGGCTGCTCCAGTCCGGCCATGATCTTCAGCACCGTGGACTTACCGGCACCGTTGGGACCCACCACACCGATCTTCGCTCCCGGCAGGAAGCTCAGCGTGACGTCGTCAAGGATCACCTTGTCGCCGTGCGCCTTGCGCGTCTTGCGCATCGTGTAGATGTACTCAGCCAAGAGAAACCGTCCGGCAATCGATGTGTGGGCAGATACACCCCATCTTGCCTGACGTCCACCCCGCGACGGAAACGGGTATGGCAACGGCCCCGGTGCGCCAGGGCGAAACGGGGCCGTGTGACGGTTCGGTCACCGGGGGTCGTGCGGTGTCACTCGTCGTCGGAGGCGGGCTGCTTCTTGCGGACGAAGAAGACGGCGGCGACGCCGAGGACGATGAAGACGACCGCGATACCGAGGATCATCGGCGTGGCGTTGGAGCTGCCGGTCTCGGCGAGGTCCAGCCCGTCGGCGGTGGTGAGGGCGTCACCACCCAGGGCGGGGCTGGGCTGGTTCCGGGGCTGGTCCATGGTGCCGGTGCCGGTGCCCGCGCTCGCGGCGGGCGCGCCGGAGGTCTTGCAGGCGAGGATGCCCTTGAAGTTCTTCTCCAGGCCGCCGGGTCCCTCGATCGTGAAGTCGTACGCCTGGTCCTCCTGGACGGGGACGGTCACGGTCCGCGACGCGCCGGGCGCCACGGTGTGCCTGGTGTCCAGGAGCGCGAAGCTGAACGGCTCGTCGCCGTTGTTGGTGGCGGTGATGTCCACGCCGCCCTTCGCGCAGTTCTTCTCGGCGGACAGCGCCGGGACGGCGCCCTTCTTCGCCCAGGTGGCGGTGGCGCCGGCGGAGACGGTGGATTCGCTGGAACCGGCGAGGATCTGCGTCTGGCTCTGCGTGACCCCGGCGAAGGCCCGGCCGACCGGCACCGACGTGGTGGCCTGGACGGTCAGTGAGGAAGTGCCGTCGGCCGCGTCGGCGGGGACGTCGAAGTACAGCCGGCTGCCGTCGGCGGCCGTGGTGAGGGGCTTGCCGTCCTTGCCGACGACCTTGACTCCGCTGGCGACGGCGTCCGCGGGCGGGACCACGGTGACGCGGCCCGCGTTGGTGCGTACGGTCACCGGGCCGAGCTTCTCGCCCGCCCTGCCGGAGACCGCGCCCGGCTCCAGGGTCAGGGAGGCCCTGGGCTCGGCTGCTCCGCGGGCCTTCTTCTCCAGGAAGTCGGCGAGCTTCTCCGCCTTCGGGTCGAGCGCGTCGACCTCGGCGTGGTCGGAGTACCGCCAGATCGCGACCTGGGTGCCCGCCGCGGCCGTCTGCTCGGTGAGCGAGTCGACCCCGGCCTGCTTGGCGAGCGCGCTCAGGTCGTCGACCTGCGGGTACGAGTGCTCCAGAATCCAGCGGATCTTGCCGGCGTCACGGTTGGTACCGAGCGATGTCTGGTCCCAGGACGTCTCCAGGTACCTGGCCTGCTCCTGCGTCGGCCGGTGGGCGTCGACGCTGTACGTCTTGAGGGTGCCGCCGCCGTCGACGGTCATCTCGAACAGGCCGGCGGGGATCTGCTGGTCGCCGTCCGCCGTGCGCAGGACGGCCGTGTCGAAGGTCTTCAGCCCGTCGAGCGTGGCGGCCGCACCGCCCTGGTGCTGCGGCGCCTCCTGCGCGGCGGCGGGCCCCGACGCGGCCAGGGCCCCCGCCGCGAGGAGACCCGAAGCCACCGCCGCCACGGCGAGACGGGCGGAGCCCCGCCCGCGTACGGCGAACGCGGAGAAAGCAGAGAAAGCAGAAAACACAGAATTCCCCTTCGGGCGAGGCCCTTTCGCGTGGTGCGACCGTGGGGGGAGTGCCTCGCCGGCAGACTCAAGTGCCCCGTGAGTATGCGGAAATCCTAGAGAGGGCGGCAACGACAGTTCCCTGTCATACCGTCAGATAGCCATTCCGAATCGGAATCGTTATCCCCCATCACCTCTCCGGGCCGACTGTGTCGACAAATCACCGTAAGAATCAGCCGAGTTGCGTCCTTCCGTCACCGGCCGCCGGGCGAGTGCCGGGTCCCCCTTCACGACCCGTCTGAAGGCCGACGTCCCGAGTGTCATGTCGTGTCCGACGGACAGGGCCTCGATGTCCGCCGAGAATCTGCGCTGCCCGTTCTTCTCCTCGTCGCGGACCCTCAGCCGGCCGTGTACGAGCAGTGGCTCTCCGATGGACACCGAGCCCGCCAGATTCGCCGCCAGCGACCGCCGCGCCCACACCGTGTAGAAGCTGGAGTGCCCGTCCGCCCAGGTCTCGTTCTGCCGGTCCTAGTACCGCGCCGTCACCGCGAGCCGGAAACGCGCCACACCGCCCGTCACCGAATCCCGGTAGTCCACGGCTGTCGCCGCGTTTCCCGCCAGCGTCACCCAGGTGTCGCTCATCCCGATTCCCCCTCCAGCTCCGGTCCCGCCCGGCCGCCCTCGTCCGGTCGGAGCGAGCGGCTGACCGGTCCCATGCTGGACCGGCGGCGGCGGGGCCCGCCGGAGCCTGTGGACTACCGGCCGGTTGTGGACAAGCCCGTCACCGCCACGTACTGCTCCCGCACCTCCCAGTACCGCATCAGCTCCGCCGACACCGGGTCCAGCACCCGCGCCCGGCCGCACGCGGCGGCCGCCTCCCGAAGCCGCCGCTCGGCGTCCTGCCCGTACCGCCGCGCCGGACCCCTGGCCGCCACCGAGCACGCCCACTCCACCAGCGGGCCGCCGACGATGCCGGCGAGCATCACCAGTACGGGCGGCAGCAGCCTCGGCTCCAGAACGCCCACGATCTGGCCCACCAGCCACAGCCCGCCGAAGAGCTGGAGCAACGTCATCGAAGCCTGGGTCAGCACCGCCGCGGGCCACCACGCGGGCTTCGGCGGCCTGCCCCGTGGCACCCCCGCCCGTACCGCCAGTACGTCCAGTTCCTCCGGCAACCCGGCCGCGCCGCGCACCGCCGACTCCCGTACCGCCTGTGCCCAGGGGGCGGGCAGTCCGGCGGCGGCCTCGTCGGCGACCGTACGCACGGCCTGCTCCACGCGCTGCCGGGCGGTGATCTCCTCCTCCTGGCCCTCGGCCGGGGGCCGGCCGGAGATCGGGTCGATACCGGACCCCAGGGCGCGGTGGGCCTCGTACCAGCGCCACAGCCGCAGCCAGGGCGTCCCGCACGACTGGCCGGCGTTCCTGCGCCACTCGCGCTCCGCCGCCTCGCCGACGGCGGCCGCTCCCACCGCCGCGGCGAGCCGGTCGGTGAAGTCGGCCCGGGCCCGCTCGCCGAGCTCCGGCGGCCGCCTGCCGTCGGCGACGTAGACGGGGCGCAGCCGGGCCGCGGCGCCGTCCACGTCGGCGGACAGCCGCCGCGCGGCGGCGCCGCGCTCCTGCACGAACTGGCCGAGCATCTCGCGCAATTCCCCGACGCCCTCCCCCGTGAGCGCCGACAGGGCGAGGACCGTGGCGCCCGGTTCGCCGTGTTCGCCGAGCGCCATCCCGTCGTCGTCGAGCAGCCTGCGCAGGTCGTCGAGGACCAGGTCTGCGGCGTCGCCGGGCAGCCGGTCCACCTGGTTGAGCACCACGAAGGTGACCTCCGCGTGCCCGGCGAGCGGCCTCAGGTAGCGCTCGTGCAGCACGGCGTCGGCGTACTTCTCCGGGTCGACGACCCAGATCACGGCGTCCACGAGGGTGAGCACCCGGTCCACCTGGTCCCGGTGGGCGGTGGCGGCCGAGTCGTGGTCGGGCAGGTCGACGAGTACGAGCCCGTTCAGCGCCTCGTCGCGGAAACCCGGCGGCGCCGGCCTGCGGCGCAGCCGTCCGGGGATGCCGAGCCGGTCCAGCAGTCCCGCGGCGCCGTCCGTCCAGCTGCACGCGATGGGCGAGGACGTGGTCGGCCGGCGCAGCCCCGTGTCGGAGATCTGGACGCCGGCGAGGGCGTTGAAGAGCGTGGATTTGCCGCTGCCGGTGGCGCCGGCGACGGCGACGACGGTGTGCCGGGCGGAGAGCCGCCGACGGGCGGCAGCTTCGTCGAGTACGCGGCCGGCCTCGGCGAGGGTGGCCGCGTCGAGACGGGTACGGGAGAGGCCGACCAGTTCGCGCAGGGCGTCCAGGCGGCCGCGGAGCCGGCCGCCGTAGGCCCCGCCGGACAGCAGGCCGTCGTACTCGTCGTCGGCCTCCCGCGACCCGTCGGACGGCGCCACCACGGGCGGCGCCGCCTGCCCGGACTGCTCGCTCCGGGCCGCGGCGCGCGCGGCGCCCCGGCGGGCGATCAGCCCGTCGTCCCACCGTCCGGGGGCGGCTCCCTCCACACCGGTGACGCCGCCGTCCCCTCCCACGCCGTCCAAGCCCTGTGCACGGTCCTCGCCGGCCGCGCCGTCCATGTCGGCGGCGCCGTCCATACCCGCCACGCCGTCCATACCGTCCATGCCGTCCGTCACAGCAGTCACGTTCGCGATCACTTCTCCTTTTGCAGCACGGAGAGCGCGGCGATCAGCGCGGCCTGCGGCTCCGGGGTCACTTCGAGGGCGTCGATCGGCGCGAGCCGGCGGTCCCTTTCGGCATTGAGTACGCGTTGGATGTACGTCGTGAGGAGCTCCCCGCCCTTGTCGCGCAGCCGGGTCGCGGCGACGGCGCCGATCCGCTCGGCGAGCCGTTCCCCGGCGGTGCGGGCGCGGCGGCCGCCCAGCAGGGCGGCGGCGAGCAGGGCGGCGACGGTCTCCGCGTCGGGCGCGGGCGGCCGCTCCAGGTCCCGTACCTCTTCCTCCGCGAGCTCTTCGAGCACCCGGCGCCAGCGCCGTGCGGCGATCCCGATCCGCTCGCCCGCCTCGCGGTCGGGGGTGCGGAAGGCCACGGCGCCCGCGGCGGGCTCCCGCCGCCATGCCTCGTGGACGGCTTCGTCGGCGGCGGCGACGGCGCACTGCAGCAGCGCGGTGAGGCTCGCGACGAGCGAGTCCAGAAGCTCACCCGCCGAACTGTCCAGCGGATATCCGCGCCAGCGCGTGAGGGCGTCGCCGGACATGACCGCGCCGCGCTGGAGCCTGCGGCGTACCCGCGTTCCCTCTTTCTCGTACGCCTCCTCCACGTCCCCGGACAGGCGTACGGAGGCGGCGTACTGCGCGGCGACGGCCCCGGCGAGTTCGGGCATCCGGGCGTTGAGCGACTCGATGACGCCGGTCGCGGTGCGGCCGACGGCCTGCTGGCGGGCCGCCGGGTCGTGCACACGGTGGGCCAGCCAGGCGCGCAGCGGCTCGACGGCGGTGGAGGGCAGCAGTCCGGTTCCGCCGCCCGCGGACTCCGGCAACTCGGGGATGGTGAACCGGGGTACGTCGCCGAGTCCGGCCTTGGTGAGCAGCGCGGCGTACTGCCGCGACACCTCGCCGATGACCTGGTGGGGCACCCGGTCGAGAACGGTCACGAGGGTGGCGTCGTACTCCTTCGCGGTACGGAGCAGGTGCCACGGGACGGCGTCGGCGTACCGGGAAGCGGTCGTCACCATCACCCACACGTCTGCGGCGCAGATGAGCTCGGCGGCGAGCACCCGGTTCCCGGCGACCAGTGAGTCGATGTCGGGGGCGTCGAGGAGGGCGAGGCCGCGCGGCAGGGTGCCCACGGTCTCGACCCGCAGTGTGTCGCCGCCGTCGGCGTCCTTGTCCGCGCCCGGCGGCCCTCCCACCGCCTCCTCCTCACCCTCCTGCCGGGGCAGCCATACGCGGGTGAGCTGCGGAAGAACCCGCAGGTTGGCGAACCAGTGGTGATCGTCCGGGTGGCAGACGAGCACAGGGGTGCGCGTCGTGGGGCGCAGGACGCCGGCCTCGCTCACCCGCCTGCCCACGAGTGAATTGACGAGGGTGGACTTCCCGGCTCCGGTGGACCCGCCGATGACGGCGAGCAGCGGCGCTTCGGGCTGTTTCAGCCGTGGCAGCAGATAGTCGTCGAGCTGCGCCAGCAACTCGATCCGTGTCTGCCGCGCGCGGGGGCCCCTGGTAGGGGGAGCGGGAGGCGCACGGCGGCGACACGGTCGCGCAGGGCGGAAAGTGCGTCGATCAGCTGAGGCCGTGCGTCCAAGGTCACCACATGCGAAGAATGCCCAATTTTGGAGCCTTTTAGAAGCCTAAAGGCTTCTAAGCGCGCTTATGCGCGCCGATTGGCGGTGAGGAACGGACGGTACGAGCGGGGCACAGGCATAACGAGTGCACAACACCCGGGACGGGAGACGTCAAAAGCGGTGCGAGATTCGCACTCGCCTGCGATTATCAGGTTCGCTTCACTGAACCTCCACATCGTGCCACGCAGGTGAAGCAACCGGCCCCAGGCGATCGGAGCCCTATCCTTGTCCCCGGCAAGGTCCAGGTCCCTTTCAGCCAGGGGCTCAAGGCCACCGAGGCCATGATCCGGCCCCCGTAGCTCAGTGGATAGAGCAGGCGCCTTCTAAGCGCTTGGCCGCAGGTTCGAGTCCTGCCGGGGGCACCACCGCCCAGCCCTCCCCCGTGGAGGGCTTTTTTGCTGGTCAGCGGTCGATCCCAGCACGCACGCAAGAGCCGGGCCGCCCGCCGACAACGTCGGGGAGGGTCCGGCGGTATCCGGCTGTCACCGGGTTTCTACGGGTGGCCACGGAGAATGCGCGGTGACGTTCTCCGTGGCCACCGGATCAGCCTTCCCCGTGCCGCTCCTCAAGGTCCGGCGTGGCCTCGATACGCTTCTGGTGATCCTTGAGCTGCCCAGAGATGCAGCGGGCGTACGTGGCGAGCAGCACAGGCACGCTGTTGCCCGCCCACTCTGCGACCTGCGCCGGCGGGACCCCGTTGTTGAGCCACGTGGTCAGGCAGGTGTGCCGCAGGTCGTAGACCCGCCTACCGAGCGGCGATGCGCACTCGTCGGCAGTGAGGACCTTCTTACGAGCCGTGCCCCACGCCCGGCGGAAGACTGAGCCCGCCAGCAGGCCGCCCTTCTCCCCCGGGAACAGAAGGTCGCCGGGCTTCAGCTTCTCGGTCTTGATGTGCTCACGCAGGATCCGAGTCAAGGCAGGACGGCAGGGCACATTGCGGGTGTCACCTGCGGCCCGCCCTTTGAGTCCACGCTCCTCATGAACCTCCCCTGTGTCGGTCCACTGCTTTCCCACCTCCGGTTGGGCCGTATGGAACAACAGCTCACTCCACTGGTCTTCGTCCTCTTCGTCCGGCAGCACCGCGTCGCGTACGTACATCGCCACAGCCTCCTCCGGGCGCGGGCCGGCGTAATAAATCGTGGCGAGGAATGCGTGCAGGCGCCGCCCGCCGCGGGTGCGGCGGCGCACCCACCCGAGCAAGGCCGCGGCTTGCGTGGGGTTGATCAGGCTGCGCTTGTCCACCGCAGAAGAGGTCTTCGGGGCCGTCCCTCTCCCCTTTGGCAAGGGATTCGACCTCAGGACCTTGTGCTTCACCGCGTACTCCATCGCGACGTTCATGATCCGGCGGTGGCGCTTGATGCACGACGCTGCTGCGGGCTTGCCATCCAGCTTGGTGGCCAGGGCGTTCAGGACCTCTTCGACCTTCTCCGGATCCTCCCACGCAGCCATCGTCAGAGTGTTGCGCTCAACCCATCGAAGAATCGCAGCCACGTCCGGGGGTGCGTCGTTGCGTCGCTTCGTGTTGAAGGCCCATTCACGCAGAGCCGTGCGTACGTCGATGGGCTTGAACCCAGTCGGCTCCGTACGCAGCAGCGCGATGGTCGCCGTCATGAACGCCTTGGCTACGTTCTTTCGGTTGTTCCCAGACGTGTGTAACCACTTGGCGTCGACGAACTGAATCGCGAATTCGTACCAGTTCGTCGCGCTAGCCCCGGACGTGTGTGAGACCGGCCGCCCCGTGGCGAGGCTGAAGGCCTCACCCCGGCGGGTGGCGCTGACCAGCTCCGAGCGGAAGGCGTCCGCTAGCGCCCGGGTGGCAAAGGGCGCCCGCTTCTCCTGCCCGTCGAGCGTCCACCGGACCGTGTACGTGGTTCCTCTGGCGCCCTTGTACGTCGCGGTCTTCCAGACCTTGACGTTGTACGTGCTGTCCATCAGTCCCTGTCCTCCCGGTCATCAAGCCAGTTGTTCAAGTCGCCACGGCGGATGCGGAGGTCACCGTTCGGGAGCTTGATGCAGCGTGGTGCGCGCCCCTTCTGACGCCAGTCGTAGAAGGTCGATCGGGAGATCTGGAGCTCTTGGCAGAGCTCGGTCAGCGTGAGCATCGCCCGTGTCCCGATGGTGGAAGTCGTCACTGGACAGACCTCTCAATCGGGTCGCAGCAGGGGTGAGTTGTTTCACCCGCTGTGACGAGTGCCGGGTCGATGGGCGTGTGGCAGCCGTCGCAAAGGACGGTGGATGTAGAGATGTGCTGCAACGCAGCGCCCGGAGCGCCCGCAGCACCCGACAGGTCGAGCTCGCCCTGTTCAAGCGGGGCGGGGGATGCGGGCGCTGTCGCGTTCACAGCACCCGGTTCAGCACCGGCAGCACCCGAGGGCGGGCGCTCGCGGGTGCTGGTGGGCGCTGTCCGGGTGCTGTGCGCTTCCGCAGCACCCCGGCGTTTGTGCTGGTCAGTGGTAGCCCCGGGCGCTGTGGGCGCTCCGGGTGCTGGAATGCAGCTTGTCTCCACTGAGGTCAGCCGGTAGAGACGCGAGCGGTTGCCGGTGGGCTCACGCTGCGTGTCGTCGACGTCAATGCCGATGGCCCGCAGGGCGGGGGCAAGGCGCTTGAGTTGGCCACCCGCGCGGGTGGCGTCCTTGGGCCACTTCTTCGGCAGCTTCTCGGGTATGACGACCTTGCCGAGGATGTCGGCGGCTGTCATGCAGACCCCGGCAGGGCCGGCGGCCCGTACGAGGTCGACAACGGCGCGGGCGAAAGGCTCGCCTTCGAGGACGTCGGCGACCGCGTCGGCGGCGGTCGCCCGATAGCTGCCCTGGGTGTCCCACCCCGTGACATGGTCGACGGCCGCGAGTACACGGGCGAAGTCGGCCATGCGCGGCCGGGCGGTGAGCTGGACGTCGGGCAGTGCCCGCAGGACCCGTGACAGAAGGTCGAACAGCGAGGCCAGGATGCTGGGGTGAGCGTCGCGATAGGCGCGATCCAGCTCGGCTTCCTCACGCCGGTTCCGGTCGGGGATGGTGTGCAGCTCAATGGTCAGGAGACGTTCGGCGAGGTCGCCCGCGAGGGCCCCGGCGTCGATAGTGGTCATGGCCAGCACCCGCCGGAATTCGAGGACGACGACGTCGTCGTCGGTGTAGAGGGCGCGGTCGACAATGCCGTCACCCGTGACCGCGCGGCACAGTGCGTCGGAGAACCAGTCCGGGATGTACGAGACGTTGTCGATGCACAGCGCCCACGAGTTGAAGGCCTGCGTCGCCCACGACTTCACATCCCGGGGCGCGGTGCGCTTCGGCGCGCCGGACGGGTCGACAATCCCGATGACCATCGCCGCACCCTTCGACTTTCCGGTGCCCTGTTCCCCTCGGAAGGTGAGGATCGGGTGCGGCAGGTCCGGGATGAACGACGCCACCAGCCATGCAACAAGCAGGTGAAAGCCTTCCTCGCTGGTGTTCATCAGGTCACGGAGCTTGGCCAGGCCGTCACCCTCGCGGACTGGCATAGGCAGGATCTTCATCGCCCCAGAGCGGCGGAAGAGAACCGGGGAGCGGGGGCTCCTCTCCCAGCCGTCCGGGCTGATGAGGACGCAGCGACCGTCAGCGCTGGCGAGGTCGACGACGATGTGCTCCCCGTGGCGGGCGGTCCGCAGCTGCGGCGTGCAGGGGTCGGCGACGGCCGCGATGCCTTCTAGGACGGTCATCGCGTCCGCGAGTGCGGACTGTGAGGGCACATTGCCGCCGGTTGCCTCCGTGTAGAGGCGGGCGAGCTGGGAGCGGAGGCCGGCCTTTCCACGCAATGGCAGGGCGATGTTCGGGCCACCCTGAGTCACGGCGTAGGGGCGACCGTCGTCGGACATGAAGACGTCGAACCGTTCCCGGGCGAGGGCAACAAGCTGGGAGGCCTGCGAGGGCCCCTTGCCCCGCTCGGATGCCTCAGAGTCGACGCCGTTCTTGGACAGGAGTTCCTTGGCTTTGGTCTCGCTGTTCATCGCCCGCCCCGGATCTTGCGCTCTGCGGATGCCACGGTGGCGCGGGCTTCACGCTCGGACAGCCCCACGCTGACGGCCGCGTCGACGAGGGCGGCGGCAATTCCGGCGGCCGCCTCGCTGCCGCGCTCGTAGGCGCGCAGGGTGGCCCAGTACAGACGGTTGTTTCGCTCGCCCTCAGGCGCGTCCAGCACGGTTTTCACGAGACCGACGGCGCGGCGGCCGGGCGCTTGTGCGGGAAGCCGGACCGGCGCTGGTGTGGGCTTGGGCGCGAGGACGTCGGCGAGCCAGCCGGGCAGGGCGGCCGGGAGAGTGTCGTGGACGGTCTGGTACGGGTGGCCGTCGACCGTGCTGCCTGCGGCTACGACATATCCGCCGACCGCGCGGGTGTCGACCTTCCAACCGATCTTGCCGCCGGTGTTCCGCAGTTCGAATCCGGCAGGAGCGGCGAAGTACAGGTGCGTCCCACCGCTGCGGGTCCGCACGGTGAACGTGTTTCCCGGATAAGGCTGTTCGTGGCGTTCGCAGAACGCGGCGAACACGTCAGTGCCGTCGGCAATGCCGGGCAGAGCCCAGTCCGCCGGCGGCAGGTCACTCGGCCCCTTGGGGGTGTCGAGGTCGACGACAACCAGGCCAGAAGGGCCGGTGGCCAGGCCAACATTGAACGAGCCGGACCGCCAGCATCGGGTGATGCGCTCGGCTTCGATGGTGGCGCGGTCCTGCCAGGCCCGCACGGCCGGGCGCTTACTGCCCGGCGTGAGGGGGAAGACGTGCCAGCCACGGGCGGCAGCGTCAAGCGCTGCCCTGAGCTGTCCGTCGGGGGTGCGGTGAGGCATTCTGAAGCTCTCCTGATTCAGTGATTGGGACGGGAGAACCGTGGGCGGGTGCCGTTCCTTGGCCGGAGACACCCGCCCACGGGCGTCGCTACTGGTTCCGCTGCCAGATGGCGTATTCCTGGCGGACGTATCCGCGCGGGTCGCGGATGCTGTCCGGGTGATCCGGCGTGTACGGGCCGCCCGTTCCGCTGGAGGCGAGGCCCGCGCCGCTGTCGACGTCCAGCAGGCGCCGGGCCGCCTCGGTTGCAACTTCCGCCGCGTCGGACGGGTCGTTGAGCCCACGGCCATCGGCTTCACTCAGCGCGATGCGGTCCAGGACGGCGGCCTTGCGGAGCCAGAACTCCCTGACGTCCTGCGGTCCGATCGGCCACAGCGCCTCGCGGGCGCGCTCTGCGGTCCATCCGATTTCGCTGATGATGCTGGGGGCCGTCGCGTACGCGGCCTCGGGTGTCGGCCACGCCTGCGGGCGGTGTTCGGCGGTGATGTACAGGCGGGTCTTGGTGCCGTCGAACGTCTTGCTCTGCCGTACGGCCCCGGTGGTGAACACCATGGACAGGGCTTCGGTGACGGCGGGGATGTCGGAGTCGGTGCAGATGACGCGGATCTCGAACATGGCTCTCCTTGGCGGGTTGCTACTCGCAGGTGCAGTCGGGGTTTTCGCTGGAGCCGTCGGCGCCGCAGTCGCAGCAGTGGGCGTACGGGTAGGGCTCGCTGTCGTCGCTGGGGGCGCAAAGTTCGCAGTCGATGAAGTCGTCCTCGTCCATGGCTCAGTTCTCCTTGGTGATCTCGCTGGTGGGGAGTTCGGGCAGTCCGGCGCGGGTGAGCACGGTGGGGTCGAAGCCGGGCAGGGCAGCCCGGGTGGTGAGGGCCTGGGCGAGGGCTTCGGCGTAGGCGGCGCCCTCGCGGGCGACCTGGATCTGTGCCCCGGCGCGCAGGGCTTCGACGCGCTCGATGTGGCCGTGTTCCTCGCGCCGTTCGGTGGTGTGCCGGTGGTGGGCGACGCTCTCGCGGTGGTCGGTGCGCCAGTAGCGGGCCGCGATGCCGTACGCGACCGTGGTGGCCAGCGCCCACAGCAACAGCGGCAGCGAGATGCCGTCGGCGTATCCGGCAACCCCGGCCAGAGCCAGCCCGCCGGACGCGGCGAACGCGGTACCGGCAATGACGGAATCCCCGGCCCGTCCGGCAGAGGCGAAGGCGCCGGCCGCCGCAGCCCCGGCGGCGAGCACGACCATCAAGGCTGCGTTGCCGACGCTGTGTTCAGCGCCGTTGGCGTTCCAGATCCTGCCCAGGATCAGAACGGTGGTTGTGGCTACGGCGGGGGCCGCTTTGGGGGCGGTGAAGGTGAGCCAGTGGCGGGCGACGATGGGTTCGTTCATGGCCAGCCTCCTAGAGGTTGCCGAGGGCGTCGACGACGGCGGTTGTCAGGTCGTTCATCGGCTTGGAGGCTCCGGTGGAGGCGAGGTAGAAGCCGAACATCATGGCGATGAAGGCGGACCCGTAGCCGAGGGACTTGGAGCGCAGGAGGAAGAACAGGACGAGTCCGAACAGGGCGACGAGGGAGACGGTGATGGCCATGGGTGGCTATCCCTTCTGGGCGGGGTGTTTGGGGGTGGGGGCGGTGCCTTGGCGGTAGGTGCGGGCCCACTGGTTCCACAGGTGTCGGCCGCGCCGTATGCGGATGCCGTGGCCGTTGCAGCGGCGGCAGTGCTTGCCGCGCTTGGGCCGTCCCTTGCGGTCGTGGGTGAGCTGGAAGCCGAGTCCGTCGCACTTGCGGCAGCGACCGAATGGCTGGGCAGCGCACACGCAGGCGTAACAGAGAGTGAGAAGGATCAGGAGGGCGCTAGCGAGCGCGGGAAGGGTCACGAAGGGCCTCCAGGGTGAGTTTCGGGGGTTTCCGCAGGTGGGCCGCTAGGTGCTAGCGACCTGATCAGGGTGGGTTTGGGTCGCTAGCGAGGTTGCTAGGTCTAGCGAGGGGGCTTGCTAGACCTAGCAACCTCTGCGGGCTACTTCGCGGCTCGCTTCTTGTTGCGCTCCGTGACGGCGTCGATGATGTGCTGGCGCTCGATGCCGCGGCGGTTGGCGCCCTTGCCGCTGTCGGTCTTGCCCCACACCTGGTCGGTCTTGATGCCGTAGGGCTTGAGCGCGGCAGCGAGCTGGTCGGCCTTGGCGCGGCCCTCCAGCGCGGCCCACTCGCCGTAGGCGTCCGGGTTCAGGTCCGCGAGGCGGTCGACGACGGTCTCGGACCAGACCTTGTCTTCTTTGCGGCCCAACACCGCGGCCACGTCGGTCAGGATCGCGTCGCCGTTGTGTACGGCGGCGACCTCTCCGGCGGCGTCGCCGGACAGGGTCCCTTCGTCCTCCCGCAGGGCGCGGGCGCGGGTCAGGACGCTGTCGGCGTCGCGGCCGTCGGCAAGGTAGGTGCGGACGATCCCCGCCTCATCTGACATGCCCTTGAGCAGCCCCACGCCCTTGTGGGACTTGAGCAACCGGGATGCGTCCAGGCCCTCGCTGTAGGAGCCCGCACCGAGCACCACGTCGGAGACCTGCCAGGAACCGACCCGCAGGGAGAAGCGGGCCTGGTGCTGGTCGCGCAGGACCGACGGGCAGGCGGTGTCGTCCGGCTTCTGCGTCGAGTTCATGACCGAGACGCCGACGGCCGGCGCCACGCGGGCGAGGTAGACCAGCAGCTCAAGGACGGTCTTGCCGTGCACGGGGTGCTGCAAGTACTCCTGCACCTCGTCCACGACGACCAGCGTGAGCGGCATGTTCAGCTTCTTGTCCCGGCTGATCTCCGGGGTGAGCTTGCCCTCGGGGCAGATGTGCAGCGGCAGTTCGGACAGCCGGTGGTAGCGGTCCTCCACATCGGCCTTCAGCTCCATCAGCGCGGCGACCAGTTGCTCCACCGGGTCGACGCCGTTGCGGGGCACGATGCCGAAACCGATGCGGTGCGCGACCTTGGCGAACGCGCGCCAGTCCGGCGACGCCTTGCCGTCGAAGACAATGAGCCGCACATGCGGGTCCAGCGCCGCAGCGAGGGCGATCGTGCGGGCAGAGAACGTCTTGCCCTGCCGGGGAACCGCTCCGACCAGCAGTGACAGCCACAGCATCGATGCCATGACCGGGTTGCCCCGCTCGTCCACGCCCCACGGGAACGGCTGCCAGAAGTCCACCCGCGTCGCGCCCAGCAGCGGTGTGCGACCGGAGGGAACCGCGAGCGGGTCACGGTCGGCAATCCACATCGACACCCTGCGCTCCGAGGACAGATCAGGGTCCAGGAACAGTTGGGTGGCCGCGATGTCGATGCCGGACGCCAGCGCCTTGCGTTTGGCCAGAGCATCCGCGAACGACTTGCCGTACGGCAGGTCGACCACGACGCGCCAGCCGTCCCCGTCCCGGCCGATCGGCCGCGGGAAAGCAATGCCCTGATCCTTCACGGTCAGCCCGGCCGCGGTGAACGCCCGCGTGATGATGTCCGACGACAGCTTGCGCCTGCGGAACGTCACCTTGGCCCGGTCGATCAGCGGCCGGTCGGCCGGCGCCCCCGCGAAGCCGAGCACGCTCGTCAACGCCGCCACCGACAACATCAGCAGCCACGACGGGGCTATGACGTACAGCGTGAGCGCGGCAACCAGGCCGACGAACCCGCTCACGGTGGCGATGACGCTACGCAGCTTCACCCGCGCGTCCCGCTGCCGCGACAGCTTCAGGTACTCGCCCGCATCCTCCGCACGCACGGCCGCAAGGCGGACCGGCAAACCCTCTGCGTCGGACACCCACCGGCCGACCGCAGTCGACCAACGCCACGCACCGCGCGGCGAGTAGGCCAACAGCTTCGGCGTGTAGACGCAGGGCAGGCGTAGCGCGTGATACCCGACCATCGTCGAGTAGTGCCGCACCGCCCACTTGCGCACTGCGGCGCGCTGGTCGGGCAGCTTGACCCAGTCGGGAAGGACGGTCGGCCGCGCCTTGTCGTGGGCTTCCATCCATTCGCTAATGGACGGCGGGTACTTCTCACGCGGCGGGTCGACCGGATCGCCCTCCGACACTCCGTCGTCGTCCTCGTCGGCGGTGTCGTCGGGGAGCTCCGCTTCCCACTCTCCGGGCTTGACCTCACCCGGCGCGGTGGGCTCGTCCTGGGTCTTCTTGCGGAGTGGAAACGGCAGCACGGCCGCCGTTTCCTCGCTGGTCTCAGTAAGGTCCGGCTCTTCCGACTGGTCGATGGTGTGGATCTCAGACACAGTGGGGCTCTCCTTCCATGGGTTAGGCGGCGCGCTGTTCTTCGGGATAGGCGCAGGTCACGCACATGCCGAGCGAGGTCGGAATGCAGTAACCGGCGTCCGTACGGCAGTTGGGGCAGGTTCGGCGGGCGAGCATCGCTTTCGCGTGGGCGGCCCACTTCGCCGGGGTCATAGGCCGTACCGGCTTGGCCTGGTCGATGCGGTAGAGGTAGGCGACCGACACCCCGGCCTTACGACGACGGGAGCGGCGCATCACCTGCGCGGCGACTGCTTGCCCCCCGGGGCGTAAGCCGCAGGCGCGGAGCTGGCGGCGGGTGGCGTAGCCGTCCGGGGCTAAGCGCCACGGGAACGTGGGTATCCCGTGCTTCGCGCCGGATGGGTCGTAGCACTTGCCGAATGCGGCCGACATCAGGACTCGCTCCCGGCCGGTACAAGGTGCAATCCGGGCCGCTCGCCCGCAGACTGCGGCGCGCTGCCCGCGAGCTGTTCCTTCGCCTCGCGGATCCGGTGACGGCACCAGGTCTCGCCGCGCCCGGACTCTTCCGCGAGCTCGCTCCACTTCGCCTCGCGACCCGCGCGCAGCCGTTCAAGAGCCCACTCGCGCGCGTCGTCCTTCTCCTGCGGAACGCTCGCACGTGCGGTCTGCGCGGCCTGTACGCGGGCCGCCGCAACCTGCTTGCGGCGCGGCTTGGGCTCCCGCTTCGCGGGCACGTTCGCGGCCGGGGGGTTGTTGGGTGCAGCCTGCTGCTTTACCAGGCTCACCCGCCCGACAGCGGGCTCACTCGCGGGCAGAGCCGGGGGCTCATCAGGGGTGGGCACAGGCTCGACTTCGGGCGCGACGGCGGGGGTGAGTTCCCCGAGCTTGAGCAACACGCGCGTGCGGCGCGGGGTCTTCGAGCGCCACCGCCGCCCGTGCGTCTGCCGCAGGTCCGCACGCGCGAGTTGCCGCTCGCGCTCGCGCTCCAGCGCCTCGCCGTACGAGGTGATCTCCCACAGCGTCATCCGGCGCCACAGCGCGAAGGTGGAAGGGAAGGCGAGCAGCCACCGCGAGCGGCGGATCTTCTCCATCCGCCGCCCGGTGACCGCACCGATCCGTACCGCATACACATGTGCGGCGATCTCAGAGAGGACCACCCACAGCAGCGGCATCGTGCCGTGCGCGAGCTTCGCAGAGAGCGAGTGCCCAGCCGCGACGTTCAGCCAGCACGTCACCAGCGTCAGCGCCCACGGCACGAACCGAACCCAAGCGAGCGGCATGTTCATCCGGATCAGCAGAAGGTTCGCCGCGGTGAACACCGGGATCGCGACGTCGATGCCGATCGGCAGCATCCACGGAGTCCCGAAGTCCCAGCGCGCGGCCGCAGCCGATACAGCGTCGAAAGACGACGCGAGACCCAGCACCCCAACCCCGGCAGCCGTCACCGCGACCGCGCCCAACAGGACCCGCTCCGCCTTTGCGAGGGCTGGCACCGCGTTGCTCACACTCGTTGCCGTCCCGGTCATGCCGCCGCCTCCTTCGTAGATCCGGTGGTGCGCAGACGACGGTCCGCGGCGGTGTTCGCGTGCCGGCAGGCGTCGCACGCCCGCTCGCCGTTGCGGCGGTGCTTCTGGTAGCCGCGGCGGGTACCGCACTTGACCGGCCTCCGCTTTGACCCGGCGGGCGCGGGGGCCGCAACAGCTACGGCCTCAGCCGGGGCGGCCGGGGCGGTTCGCTGGTAGATCGCGTATCGCTGCTCGGGGCTCTTGCCGCCCCGGATACCGAAACGCATGCTGTGGCCGGCGTCGCCCTCGCTCGCGAGAGCGTCGGCGAGACAGGCCGCCACGACCGGGCACTGCGCACAGATCTCACGTGCCAGCGCAGCCGACCGGCGGTCGCCTCGCTCCGGGAAGAACAGCTCCGGCTCAATCCCCTTGCACAGCGCGGCCTTCAAGCCCGGATCCGGCGCGGGGTCGAAACCGAGCGTCACACCGGCGGCCGCCCCGCCCGACAGATGCGCAGACCTCGTCCCGGCGATCACGGGCAAGGTCTTGCCGGTACGGGTCATCGCTTGCCCCGCTTCCGGTCGCCACGGCCGCGCAGCAGGGCTGCGGCGAGCTGAGCGGCCCCTGCCACCAGCTCGTCCGACTCCCCCGCCTCGCGCAGCTCCGTCAGCACCTCGCGCGCCACTGCAAGTCGTACGCGCCTGTCCGGGCGGGCTTCGCTAGGCGATCCGGTGAATAACTCCAAGTCGATGCCGAGCGACAGCTCAGCGAAGTCATGGGCCGACATGGCCTCATGACCGGCAACGAACGCTTTCATCGCCACTCCAGTTCGTGATTGGGACTGGATCTCTGATGCAGCGGCCGCCGATCCCTTGGCCGGAGACGGTCGCGTGTGAACTAGTTTGAGCTTGTTCAAGCTAGAGCACAAGCCCCTTGAGGCATCTCGTTCTAGTTCGAGCTGCCGGATACGCTCAGAGGCATGAGCATCGATCCGGATGACCCCCGCCTGCCGTCCGTGCAAATCGCTGACGCGATCCGCCAAGACATCGCTGACGACCTGCTGAAGCCGGGCAAGAAGCTGCCCACGCACAAGCAGCTGTCGGAGCGATTCGGGGTCGCGACTCAGACCGTTCAGAACGGGCTCCGCATCCTTCGCGACGAGGGCCTCATCAGGTCCGAAGGTGTAAGAGGAAACTTCGTCACTGACGACGCACAGCCACCGCGTACGAGACCGTCCGGCGAGCAAGACAAGCCGAGCGACTTCGAAGCCATTCGTGCGGAAGTTGAGCAGCTCAAGGAGCGCGTCGCAGCGCTCGAAGCTCAAGCCCAACGAGGCCGATAAGGCCAGCGTGGGCGGCAACTTGTGTGGTGCCAGCGGTTCCTGAGTCATCGTCGGTTCCTCCTGACGACGACTCTCAAATAGGCCACCATGACCACACGAGGGCCAGACATGGACCGCTGGCGGACATGCAGCGGACCGGAACCGGACCGCGTAAGGACGCAGCTCCGTCATCGATCGACACTGAGGACATGTAAGGCACGCGACACAGGGAGGCGCCGTGGCCGGCACCGCGAGTAGGAGCAGCCGGGAACCACGAACCGTGCTGGAGCACCTGCTCTGGCAAGAGGACCGCACCTACGAGGAGATCGCCACGGAGTTCGACCGCCGGGCACGGCAGTTGAACGAGGACGCGACGCTCAGCACGCGGCATCTGCGGCGCCTCGCGAGCGGCGAGCGCAGCAACACCACCCCTGTCACCCGCCGTGTCTTGCAGGCAATGTTCGGCAAACCGCTGAACGAGTTACTCCGCCCCTGGGAAGCAACAGCCTCTTCAGCGGAGCGGAGGCCCTCGGGCCTGGTGGTCGCGACCGGCCAGCCCGACCTCGACAAGGAGCTGATCAGCTTGGCAGCGCGACGGGCAAAGGCCTTCGCCCTCACGGCGAACCAGGGGAACCTCACGAGAGAAGTGATGGAACAGATCCACGACGACGTACGCCAGCTCGCGACGGACTACCCGCAGCGCCCTCTCTCCGAGCTTTTGGGCGACCTGGTGCAGACCCAAGAGACCCTGTACACCCTGCTGGAAAACCGCCAGCGCCCCGAGCAAGCCAGGCAGCTCTACTTCCTGACCGGCGTGACCAGCGGCCTCCTCGCGAAGGCCAGCCACGACCTCGCCGACCCGCATGCAGCACTCACCCAGGCTCGCACCGCCTATCTCTGCGCGGAGAACGCCGACCACAACGGCCTGCGCGCCTGGATCCGCGGCCTTCAATCCCTCATCTCGTACTGGGCCGGACGCCTTCACGAATCCGTGAAGTACGCCCAGGCCGGAGCCCAATTTGCCACGCTTGGCCACAGCACAACCGCGGTCTGGCTCCCGGTGAGCGAGGCACGCGCGTGGGCCGCCCTAGGCAACGCTGACCAAACCCACTCGGCGATCCGCCGAGCTGAAGACGCGTGGGAGACCGTCCGCCCCGACGAAGTCGACGAGCTCGGCGGCATGTGCACCTTCGGCCGCTCCCGCCAGATCTACTACGCAGCCGACGCCCTCGCCTGGCTTCCCTCCGAAGCCGGGGCCGCACAGGGCTACGCCGCGCGAGCGGTAGAGGCGTACGCCGACACAAGCGACCCGGAATGGTCCTTCGGTGACGAGGCCGGCAGCCGCACCGACCTCGCGATCGCCCGTATCAATCTCGGCGAACTCGAAGGTGCCGACGAAGCGGTGAGCCCGATCCTCGAACTGGCCCCGGAGAACCGCATCAACGGCATCGTGAACAGCGCCATGCGAGTCCACAACGCGCTCAGCCAATCCTCGCTCTCCGTCCCCGGCAGCGAACTGCAAGAGCGCATCGAAATGTTCACCCGTACCCCGCTCAAGTCCCTCCCCCGATGAAGGAGTTCCCCATGACGGCCCCCCTCCGCATCGAGGGCGACGTCGTTGCCCTGCGCGACTTCACCCTCGACGACGTCGACGATGCGCTGAAGATTGTCGGCGACGACCGGGTGACGAGCTGGCTCTCCTTCGACAGTAGGGATCGCGACGGCACCCGATCCATGCTCGAAGGCGCCGTCAGCCGCGCCCGGCAAGAGCCGCGCAGCGAGTACTACCTCGCGATCGTGGTACCGCCCAGCGACCATGTCGTCGGGTTCTGCCGCATCGGCTTGAGCGGCGTCCGCGCTGGCAAACTGGGGTACGCCACAGCCGCTTCCGAATGGGGTAAGGGCTACGCGGCCGATGCGGCACGCACGATGATTCGCTTCGGCTTCCGCGCGCTGGGGCTCCACCGCATCAGCGCAGCAATCGGACCCGACAACCTTGCCTCAATCAAGCTGGTCGAAAAGCTCGGCTTCACTCGCGAGGGCATCCTCCGCGACCACGTCTTCACCAATGGCGCGTGGCGGGACAGCGTCCTGTTCTCAGTCCTCGAACAGGAATGGGTCACGGCCGACTCATAGCGCGGGACGCTCGCATGGGGCGCATCCTGCTATCGGTGCGCCCCACATGCATTTCGATTCATGCTGAGTGAGTGCATCACGGTCGCCAGTCGAGCGTTGGCTAGGGGCACTGCCCGGGGAATCACGCGACTGCCAGCTCGTCGCCCTCGGGCGCTTCAGGCGGGTGGAGAGCCACCCTGGCCTGTTGTGACCACGGCGGTCAATGTATGAGTACCTGCTTGCAGCGCATCCGCAATCTCTTCGGCACGGGCTCGTCTGGCCTTCCGCCCCCACCCGTCATACTCTCCAAAGCGGATTGACCAAACAGCCAGTTGTGGCGGACTACGAAGCACGAAGTACTTAGAGAAGGCATTCTTGAATGCCTGGCTAATTCGATTGTCGACCCAGTTGACCCATGGGGACTCGGACTTTCCGACAAGGACAGAGGCGATCGCGGCCACGATAGCTCCGCTAGCGGCTGTGATGATGCCCTTCTCTTCCGGCGTCGCCTTTTCGCCAGGTGCAAACGTGGCGGCAATCAGGATGATCGCGCCGGCCCCGATGACGGCAAGGAAGAAAGGACCCAAGAAGCCCCATTCCATCAAGCGTACGGAACCCTTAGGGCGTGTACGTACCATACGCTTTCCAACCAAGAACATGGCTTGTCCGATACCGGCTATGACTAGAGGGATAGCAACGACACCCCAGAGCGCCTGGTAGAACACAAAGGCCCACCCGGCACCCAAGAGCGCGATCCCAAGCGTGGTGAACGCGTTAAGGAACGTTGCTTTCGTCATTCTGCGTAGCCGATGCGGTAGCAGTGCTCCTGCCTGTGAGTGCAGCAATAAAGCAAGTAGCCCTCCCTGCCGATCGGCCCCCAGAAGGGCTTGGGAGGTTCGTCGGCTTGACACTCCCCATCCTGAACGAGGGCCGCAACAGCGTACGCTCCCGGAATAGGGTAAGGGGGAACGCCATGCTGTCGCGTCAACTCCCAAAGCTGGTTCAGCTCCATTTGAGCCTGGACTCCCTGCTTGCCGCGCAGCTTCCTGTAGTGGCCCTGTTTTGCCATCACTGCGTGGTACCGGCTACGGCGCTGCTTAACACTCATTGCGCCTCCTCTCCAACTCAACCGACGGTATTACGAGAGAACGTCAAGTGGTACGGCTCGCTACTAGGTTCCCACGGACTCTCCTACCTGGCATCTCGACGGCGGCGCGATTGACCATTATCCGACGTTGAGAAATAAACTTCCTCCGGTTGGAGGTGGATAACGCGCCGGCTCCGTACCAAACCGTGAAGCCGACCTGGCTTCCCCGCGCGAGCGCAGCAGCATAAGCCAGCTGCCCATCGACAACTGGTCCCGCACGTCGACCGTCTTTCAAGTCGACGATCTCGACGACGCCGGAGCGAGTCTGCCGCATGTTCTGGCGGGTACCCCGGCCGGCACGTCTGGTGGAAGTGGGCGGACCGTCCGGACAACCCACTGGAGCGCTGCCCGCATCCACAGCTCTTCCAGTCCTGACGTCTATGGCTGACATCAACGACAGCACCCAACCCGATCCTCGAGCGCCTCGGCACAGCAATCGCAAGGCCATGCTTGCGTGCACGGAGGGCCAGCGGTCGAAGTCCTAGAGCAGGTGTCGCCCATCCGGCCCGCCTCCGCTGGCACTCAGCCACCCCCTGGGCAGCAATGGTTGCCTACTGTTCCGGTGCCACATCGGCGGCGTACAGTCCAGCAAGTGCGCTACAAACAGAAGGCGTTGCCGCCCACCCCTGGCAAGTTCGCGAATGAGAAAGAACTCGCCGCGTTCGTTCTCGACAAGATGGCACAGTGGTTCCACATCGAGGAGCAGGTTAAAGGGCGTTACTGGACAGGCGAAAAGACGCGAATAGATGCTGTACTGCGCCCCCAAGATCCAGACCCTTGGTTCGATGAGAACCCCGCCTTCGGTGTCGAGTTCAAGAACCTGTCTGCCAACTCCAGCGTGAGTGACCGTTACGGGTGGGTTGCTCAAGCGGTTGCGTACACCCACTGCGAATGGGACGGGTATGGAAGTCTGGCAATCTTCTTGTGCCCGTCACCGCTAGCTTGGATACTGTCCCGCGCCGAGGACCTCGCGGTTGCACGACAGAAACAAATCAGCCCTGAAATGCTGGAGAAGGAACGACAACGGGTCCGTGATTACGGTCGCCGGTTCGGCAGAGAATACACCGATGCATACATCGAGCGCGAAGCTCTGCTCGCTCACAGGCGCCGAATCGGCGAGTTCAACTACGAAGATTTCACGGCTCGCGCTGATGGATACGCAAACGCCGACGAGCGGCAGCGAGAGCATGACCTCCGAGTTGCGATAGAGCTGACCCACCTTCTCGGGCAGTTAAATGTCGGCGAGCTCATGCCCTACGAGGGCGATGGATGGATGCTCACGCGGTCCGGCGACAGGCTGTGGAGCGAGCACAGAGGTGTGCCAGGTGTTCCTTACAGCTTGCGGCCCCGGATCGGATCTCAGAGGCGCTAGCCACACGCGCTCCTCACCCCACCACTGGAAAGCGCTGTCGGGGATCGACACTCGCCAGGCTGCGGAACCCCGCGTTCCGGTGGATGGGCGGTGATAAAGGCTGCACGAGGTACCTATTGAACCTCTAAGCAGCAGGTCAAAGCCGTGATCACACCGAAGAGGATCAGTCCCTTCTAAGCGCTTGGCCGCAGGTTCGAGTCCTGCCGGGGGCGCTTCACTCCGTACGACAGCCGGCCCTCCCCCCGCGGAGGGCTTTGCGCTGGACGGCGAGGGGCACCGCACGCACGCAGGAGCCGGCCCGGCCTGCGGCGTCAGGTCAGCGCGGCGCCGGCCGTCAGGGCGAAGCCCGCCGTCACCAGCAGGGTGCGGACCAGGTGCAGGCGGTTCCAGCGCGTCTCGAAGGCGGCGCGGGCCTCGCGGTCGGTGGCGCCCGTCCGCTCGGAGGCGGCCAGGGCGTTGTTGAGCGGGATGTTCCCGGTGATCGTGACCAGGTGGTTGAGAACCACCAGAGCGAGACCGGCCCCCAGCAGCGCCCACCGCGCACCCGACCTGTCCTCGTCCGGGACCGCCAGCGCGGCCGCCGGGAAGGCCACCGAGGCGAGCATCGCGGAGACGAACACGCCGCGCGGTACTTCCTCGTTGATGCGCCGCATCGCCGCCACGAACTGCTCGTCCGTCAGCCGGGCGAGGGCGGGCATGACGCCGGTGAGGAAGATCAGCATGAAACCGGCGTAGAGCCCCGTGGCGATGACGGCGAGGACGATCAGGAGAGTGGCCATGACCACATCATGGCCGCACCCGCCGCCCCCCGTCAGGAAACGATGTCCTTGCGGCTGAATCCCCGGAAGGCCAGGGCGATGAGCACCACGGCGTACGTCACCGACACCGCCGCCCCCTTGAGCATTCCGCCCCACTCCAGCTGCGGCTGAAGCGCGTCCGCCCACGCGAACTGCCAGTGGGCGGGCAGGAAGTCGCGCCAGGAACCCAGGGCCGTCACCGCGTCCAGCACATTGCCCACGATCGTCAGGCCGACCGCGCCGCCGACCGCGCCCAGGGGGGCGTCGGTCTTCGTCGACAGCCAGAAGGCGAGCGCCGCGGTGACCAGCTGGGAGGTGAAGATGAACCCCACGACCAGCGCGAGACGCGGTACGGCGTCCCCGGCCGGCAGCGACCCGCCGGTCGGCAGCTCCAGCGGGCCCCAGCCGTACGCGAGCGACCCGGTCACCAGCGCCACGGCCGGCAGCAGCACCATCGCCCCCAGGCTGAAGGCGAGCGCCACGGCGAGTTTGCTCCACAGCAGCCGGGCTCGGGGCACCGGCGCCGCCAGCAGGTAGCGCAGCGAGGACCAGTTGGCCTCGGAGGCCACGGTGTCGCCGCAGAACAGCGCCACCGGCACCACCAGCAGGAAGCCGGCGGACACGAACAGGCACGTCGCCGCGAAGTTGGCGCCGGACGCGGTGGCGGTGTCCATCAGGGTCACCCGGCCGCCTTCGGCGCTCGGTGTACCGCCGATCGCGAACGCCGCGATGAGGACGAGCGGCAGTGCGCCCAGTATCAGGGCCATGACCATCGTGCGCCGCCTGCGCCACTGGCGCATCGCCTCGACGCGCAGCGGGAGCGTGCGGCCGGCCCGGTAGCCGGGGGCCGATGCGGTGGCGGGCCCCGGGGAGGAGTCCTCGGCGGCCCCGCCGACAGGTCCCGCGGTGGCCGGTCCGACGGTGTTGGTGCTCATGCTGACGAGCCTCCGATCAGGGTGAGGAACGCGTCCTCCAGGCGACGGTTCGGACCGACACCCGTCAACGGGACGTCGAGGCGGACCAGTTCACCGATGAGTGCGCTGGGCGATGCTCCGTCCAGCCGTACGAGCAGCCCTGCGTCGGTGCGTACGGCGGACCCGATGCCCGGCAGCGCGCCCACCTTGTCGGCCAGCGCCTCGCTCACCTCGCCCTCCGTCGTCACGAGCAGCGTGTCCGTCCCGCCGGTGATCTCCGCGACCGGGCCGGCCTGCATCAGCCGGCCCCGGTCCATCACGACGAGATGCGTGCAGGACTGCTCGACCTCGGACAGCAGGTGGCTGGAGACGATGACGGTGCGTCCCGCCGCCGCGTACCGGATCATCACGTCCCGCATCTCGCGGATCTGGGGCGGGTCGAGGCCGTTCGTCGGCTCGTCGAGGATGAGCAGGTCCGGCATCCCGAGCATGGCCTGGGCGATGGCGAGCCGCTGCCGCATGCCCTGCGAGTACGTGCGCACGGCGCGCTCCAGCGCGTCGCCGAGGCCCGCGATCTCCAGGGCCTCGTCCATGCGGGAGTCCTCGGGGGGCCGGCCGGTGGCCTGCCAGTACAGCTCCAGGTTGGCGCGCCCGGTCAGGTGCGGCAGGAAGCCGGCGCCCTCGACGAACGAACCGACGCGCGACAGGACGGGAGAGCCCGGCGCGATGGCGTGGCCGAAGACCCGGATCTCGCCCTCGTCGGGTGTGATGAGGCCCATGAGCATGCGCAGGGTGGTGGTCTTGCCCGCGCCGTTCGGTCCCAGGAGGCCGAGGACCTGGCCCTTGTCGACGCGGAAGGAGAGCTCGCGCACGGCATAGCGGTCGGCGGACTTGGCGTACTTCTTCGTCAGGCCGGTGATCTGCAACGGCACCTCGGCGAGCGCCGGGTCCGGCGCGGGCGCGGCGGACCGCCGCCGGGCGGTGAGCAGCAGCGCCAGGGCCAGGGCGACGCCGATCGCGGGCAACCCCCACACCCACCAGGGCAGCGGGGCCGCCTGGGTCCGCACGCCGGAGGCGGTGGGCACGCTGAGCAGGCCGTCCCCTTCGAGGGAGACGGAGTACGCCGCCGGGTCGGCCGGGGACGCGTACCCGAGGTCGGTGGCGGCGAGCACGACGCGCAGCCGGTGCCCGGCCCTGATCTCGTGGTCGACGGCCGGGAGCCGCAGCTCGACGGTGGCGCCGTCCTTCGCACCGGCCCCGGTGACGCGGACGGGCGAGACGAGCTGGGAAGGCAGCACCTGCCGGCGCCCGTCCGCGCTCACGTCGTACACCTTGCCGAACAGGACGGCGTCGTCGCGGTCGGACTTCACCCTCACCTTTACCGTCGGCGATCCGGTGATGCGCAGGCCGGAAGTGAGCTTCGCGGTCTCGAAGCGGGCGTTCTGGCCGGGGAAGTCGAGGGAGAGCCCCATGCCGAGCCCGGACAGCTGGGAGAGGGCCCCGACGCCCGGTACGGCGGAGATGGCGGGCGGGTTCGCCCCGGCCGGGTTGGTGAAGTGCTGTGCCCGCGCGCCTCGCGCGAGCTTCAACTCCCGCTGCCCGGCTTCGAGACCGGGGTAGCGGTCACTCGTCGCCCCCCTCAGCCGGGCCGCGCCGTCCGTGGAGTCGACACCTCCGGTACGGGTGACACGGAAGGCCGGCCCGGTGTCCACACCCTTGTCGTCCTTCAGGTAACGGTCGAACCAGCGGGTGATCCGGCCCTCGACACGGGCCTCCTCGCTGTTCCCGCCGTCGTGCCCGCCCGCGATCCAGTCGACGGCGACGGGCGCGCCGTTGCCGTCGACCGCCTTCGCGATGGCGTCGGCGTGGCCGAGGGGGAAGAGCGAGTCGTTCTGTCCCTGGACGATCAGCGCGGGCACCTTGATGCGGTCGCCGACGGCGGACGGGCTGTGCGCCGTCAGCAGGTCACGGGCGGCGGCGTCCGGCTTTCCGGTGACGGCGACCCGTTCGTACATCTCGCACAGCCGCTTCTCGAACTTGTCGCAGCCGCCGCCCGTGTTGATGAACAGTCCGGCCCAGAGCTTCTTGAAGACCCCGTCGGGGAAGAGCGCGTCGGCCAGGTTCCAGTACGTGATGCGGGGTGCGACGGCGTCGACCCGCTTGTCGTGACCGGCGGCGAGGAGCGAGATGGCTCCGCCGTACGACGAGCCGCTGACGCCGACGCGCGGATCACCGTCCGCGTCGAGCCGCACCTCGGGGCGCTCGGCGAGCCAGTCGATCAGCCGCGACACGTCCTTGACCTCGCCGTCCGGATCGTTCAGTCCGATCTTTCCGGTGGACCGGCCGAAGCCGCGCGCGGACCAGGTCAGCACCGCGTACCCGTCGCGGGCCAGCTGCTCGGCCTGCGCCTGTACGTCGCGCTTGCTGCCGCCGAAGCCGTGGCCGAGGAGGACGGCGGGCCGTTTCCCGGACCCTGTGCCCGCCGTGAAGAACGAGGTGTCGATTCTCACCCCGTCCATGCCCATGATCCGTTCCTCGCGGTGCACGGCGGGCGCGTCGCTGTCGGAGGCGACCGCCGTCCAGGTGCCGCCCCCGACGAGGACGGCACCGGCGACGGCCGCTGCTGCGAGCGCCCGGCTGCGGGGAATGCGTAGCTTCATAACTGCACCCTAGGTGCCGGTTACGACAGCCGAAGCTGCCCCCGGACGGAAGTCTGTGGAGTACTCGAGGAGTACGGGGCGAGCGTCCTGTACCGCAGCGGGAGT
This sequence comes from Streptomyces agglomeratus, assembly GCF_001746415.1. NCBI lineage: Bacteria > Bacillati > Actinomycetota > Actinomycetes > Kitasatosporales > Streptomycetaceae > Streptomyces > Streptomyces agglomeratus. Next base: position 5,139,780 of record NZ_MEHJ01000001.1, on the reverse strand, counting down.
AGTGAGGGAGCCCCATGGACATCCGACCCGTCGTCCGGCGCGCGACGACCGTGGCCGAACTGACCGCCGCCGAGCACCTGTACGATGGCCCGGCCCGCCCGGAGTGGGCCGAGCGTTTCCTGGCCGCGCCCGGCCATCTGATGCTCGTCGCGTACGTCGACGGGGAGCCGGCCGGGATGGTCTCGGGCATCGAGATGAGCCACCCGGACAAGGGCACCGAGATGTCCCTGTACGAATTGTCCGTCGCCGAGGCTTTCCGGCGGCACGGCATCGGCCGCACGCTCACGCGGGCGCTGGCGGAAGCCGCGAAGGAGCGGGGCTGCTACGGCATGTGGGTGGGCACGGAGCGCGACAACGAGGCGGCGCGGGCGACGTACCGGTCGGCGGGGGCCGGGGACGACGGCGATTTCGCCATGCTCACCTGGACGTTCGACTAGGGGACGAGTGCGGCGGGGCGCGTGCGGCGGCCCCGGCGGGGGCGCGCCGCGAGGATCACCTTTGGCTTGAATCCGCCCGCAGTACGACCTTGTGAACTTGTGCCCCGCACGAGACCCTGTGCTGCCGCCACGAGCATCGCGCCGCACCACCGCGCATCAGCGCGCCAATCCGCACCACCGCGCATCAGCACACAAACCCCGCAGCACCGCGCATCAGCGCAGGTACCACGCACCAGCACCACCCGTGCAAGAGCCCGCACCACCCCGCAATTGCCCGAGATCCGGTCAACGAAAGGTCAGGTGCACGACATGAGACGTACTCTCCGCCGCGCAGGGGCCCTGATCCCCGTCATAGCCCTCGCAGCCGGTCTCCAGCTCGCCGGCCCTCCCACCGCACAGAGCGCGCCCACCGGAGACCTCCGCCTGGCCCCGGCCCGGACGGCGGTCGAGAACAGCTGGATCGTCGTCCTGAAGGACGGCACGACGCGCGCCGCCGACCTGGGCGTCACGCCGAAGCACGTCTACCGCAGCGCCCTCAAGGGCTTCTCCGCCACGATGTCCAAGGCGCGGGCGGCGGAACTCGCCTCAGACCCGAAGGTCGCGTACGTCGAACAGGACTCCCGGGTCCGGCTCAGCGAGACGCAGACGAACGCCACCTGGGGCATCGACCGCGTGGACCAGCGCAACCTCCCGCTCTCCACGACGTACACCTACAACACCACCGCCTCGAACGTCTCGGCGTACATCATCGACACCGGAATCCGCACCTCCCACAGCGAGTTCGGCGGCCGCGCCACGGTCGGCACCGACACGGTGGGCGGCGGTCAGAACGGCCAGGACTGCCAGGGCCACGGCACGCATGTCGCGGGCACGGTCGGCGGCAGGACGTACGGCGTCGCGAAGGCCGTGAAGCTCGTCGCGGTGCGCGTCCTGGACTGCGCCGGCTCCGGTACGAACGCGGGCGTCATCGCCGGCGTCGACTGGGTGACGGCGAACGCGCAGAAGCCGGCCGTGGCGAACATGAGCCTGGGCGGCGGCGCGAACACGTCCCTCGACAGCGCGGTGAAGCGGTCCATCGCCTCCGGCGTCAGCTACGCCGTCGCGGCGGGCAACGGCAACTTCCTCGGCTGGCCCGCCAACGCGTGCAACTACTCCCCCGCCCGCGTCCCCGAGGCCATCACCGTCGGCGCGACCGACAGCGGCGACCGCCGCGCGTCGTTCTCCAACTACGGAACGTGCCTGGACCTGTTCGCGCCGGGGGTCGGCGTCACCTCGGCCTGGAAGGACAACGACACGGCCACCAACACCATCTCCGGTACGTCGATGGCCGCCCCCCACACCGCGGGCGTGGCCGCCCTCTACGTCTCCGCCAACCCCACCGCCACTCCGGCCCAGGTCCGCGACGCCCTGGTCAACAACGCCACCCCCAACAAGGTCGGGGACCCGCGCACCGGCTCGCCCAACCGGCTCCTGCACTCACTGTTCTAGCCCGCGTGACCCTTCCCCGGGCGATGCGGCCACGGCCGCGCCCGGGGAGGGCCCACCGCGGCTACGCGCCGCCGCCCAGGTGGGCCAGCAGTTCCGCGCCCGCCGGGTAGGCGCGTTCCTCCGGCAGCAGGCGCTCGGCCGCCGCCGTGTCCCCGGACCTCACCAGGGCGTGCACCTCGTGGGCGAGCGGGGTCACATCGGTGACGGACACCGTCCACTCGTCCGCGTACCGCCCGGCCGCCCTGCCCGCCAGGCCCAGTTGGAGCGAGCGGTACGGAAGGGGGTTCAGCCGTACGTCGCGCTCGGGGTCCCACTGCACCCGGGCGGGCGCCTGCCTCAACTCCTGCTTCCAGGCGGCCTGGTCGGAGTGGAGGTCCGGCGAGTAGTGCGACAGGCACGCGTTGCGCAGGGCCCACTCGAAACCGTCGCGGGTGATCTCGACCGCGAGGACCGTCTCCTGGTCCTGCTTCAGTCCCCAGCCGCAGCGGTACATCATCCACAGGAACGACGGCTTGATCCACGTCATCCGGTCCCGCTTCCAGGCAGCGGGGAAGCGTCCGTCGCGGGCGGTGGGGACGCCGATCGCGGGGGCGTACGCCTGGTAGACGGTGACGGTGGTGTCGGTGTGCAGCGCGCGTATCTCGCGCATGGGGCGGTGCGTCATGCGGCCAGCCTGCCGCCCGGGGACGCGCGCCACCACCGCATTTCGCGGGGACGGAGACGAAAACCCCCGGGGCGGCCCCGAGATGTACTGCGTACGCCCGGTTCGGACGCGTCGGGACCCCCGTCGGCCGTGGCGGCCGGCGGGGGTCCCGAGGTGTGACCTGATCAGGGGCGCAGGCGCCCCCGGCGGGATCAGTGGTTGCGCGGGAAGCCCAGGTCGACGCCCGCCGGGGCGTCCGCCGGGTCGGGCCAGCGGGTCGTGGTGACCTTGCCGCGGGTGTAGAAGTGGATGCCGTCGTTGCCGTAGATGTGGTGGTCGCCGAAGAGCGAGTCCTTCCAGCCACCGAAGGAGTGGTAGCCGACCGGCACCGGGATCGGCACGTTGACGCCGACCATGCCGGCCTCGATCTCCAGCTGGAAGCGGCGCGCGGCGCCGCCGTCGCGGGTGAAGATCGCGGTGCCGTTGCCGAAGGGCGACGCGTTCATGAGGGCCACGCCCTCTTCGTACGTGTCGACGCGCAGCACGCACAGCACCGGGCCGAAGATCTCGTCGCGGTAGGCGTCGGAGTCCGTGGAGACCTCGTCCAGGAGGGACAGGCCGATCCAGTGGCCGTTCTCGAAGCCCTCGACCGTGTGGCCGGTGCCGTCCAGGACGACCTTGGCGCCCTGCGCGGCCGCGCCCGTGACGTACGAGGCGACCTTGTCGCGGTGGGCGGCGGTGATCAGCGGGCCCATCTCGGACTCCGGGTCGTTGCCGGGGCCGATCTTGATCTTCTCGGCGCGCTCGCGGATCTTGTCGACCAGTTCGTCGCCGATCGCGCCGACCGCGACCACCGCGGAGATCGCCATGCAGCGCTCGCCGGCCGAGCCGTACGCCGCCGAGACCGCCGCGTCGGCGGCAGCGTCGAGGTCGGCGTCCGGCAGCACCAGCATGTGGTTCTTCGCGCCGCCGAGTGCCTGGACCCGCTTGCCGTTGGCGGAGGCGGTCTGGTGGATGTAGCGGGCGATCGGCGTGGAGCCGACGAAGGAGATCGCCGCCACGTCCGGGTGGTTGAGCAGACCGTCGACCGCGACCTTGTCGCCGTGCAGGACGTTCAGTACGCCGTCGGGCAGCCCGGCCTCGGACGCCAGCTCGGCGAGCCGGACCGACGGGGACGGGTCCTTCTCGCTCGGCTTCAGTACGAACGTGTTGCCGCACGCGATGGCCAGCGGGAACATCCACATCGGCACCATGGCCGGGAAGTTGAACGGCGTGATGCCCGCGACGACACCGATCGACTGGCGGATCGAGGACACGTCCACGCGGTTGGACACCTGCGTGGACAGCTCGCCCTTGAGCTGCGTGGTGATGCCGCACGCCAGCTCGACGATCTCCAGACCGCGGGCGACCTCGCCCAGCGCGTCCGAGTGGACCTTGCCGTGCTCGGCGGTGATCAGCGCGGCGATCTCGTCGCGGTGGGCGTCGAGCAGCGCGCGGTAGCGGAAGAGGACCGCGGTGCGGGCGGCGAGGGAGGAGGTGCCCCACGACGCGTACGCGGCCTTCGCCGACGCGACGGCGGCGTCGACCTCCTCGACCGAGGCAAGCGCGACCTGTGTGGTCACTTCACCGGTGGCCGGGTCGGTTACCGGGCCCCAGTTGCCCGACGCGCCCTCGACGGTCTTGCCGCCGATGAAGTGGTTGACGGTCTTCATCCCAGTACTCCTTGTTGTGCAGCGGGGGCGGTCAGAGATGGCGGCGTCGCGCAGCGGCTTGACGGTCGTACTCCTCCCGGGCCTTGACCGTCGACGGGCGGGTCGCGGTCTCGGCCACGGGAACATCCCACCACGCCTGGGCGGCGGGCGCGCCCGACACTGTGTCGGGCGTTCGCGTCTCGGCGTAGACACATGTGGGTCCGTCCGACCGGCGCGCTTCCGTGAGGGCTTCCCGCAGGTCACGCACGGTGTGGGCGCGGATGACCCGCATCCCGAGGGAGCCGGCGTTCGCGCCGAGATCCACGGGGAGGGGCGCGCCGGTGTACGTGCCGTCGGGCGCCCGGAAGCGGTACGCCGTACCGAAGCGCTCGGCGCCGACGGACTCGGAGAGGCCGCCGATGGAGGCGTAGCCGTGGTTCTGGAGGATGACGACCTTGATGGGGAGGCGCTCCTGCACGGCGGTGACGATTTCGGTCGGATTCATCAGGTACGTACCGTCGCCGACCAGGGCCCACACCGGCCGGCCCGGTGCGGCGAGCTGCACCCCGATGGCGGCGGGGATCTCGTAGCCCATGCAGGAGTAGCCGTACTCGACGTGGTACTGGTCGCGGGAGCGGCAGCGCCACAGTTTGTGCAGGTCGCCGGGGAGGGAGCCGGCCGCGTTGATGAGGATGTCGTCGTGGGAGACGAGGCTGTCCAGTACGCCGAGGACCTGGACCTGGGTGGGCCGGGCGTCTCCGTCGGTTGCGGCGTACGCGGCCGTCACGCGGTACTCCCAGCGCGCCTTGGCCTCGCGGTACTCGGTGACGTAGGCGTCGGGGACGCGGTGGCCGTCCAGGGCGTCCGTGAGTGCCCCGAGGGCGACGCGGGCGTCGCCGACCACCTGCTGGGCGCCCATCTTGTGGGCGTCGAAGCCGGTGATGTTGAGGTTGACGAAGCGGACGTCCGGCTTCCGGAAGAGGGTCGCGGAGGCGGTGGTGAAGTCGGAGTAGCGGGTGCCGACGCCGATCACCAGGTCCGCGGTACGGGCCAGCTCGTCGGCGGTGGCGGTGCCCGTGTGGCCGACGCCGCCGACGTCCGCCGGGTGGTCGTACGGCAGCGAGCCCTTGCCCGCCTGGGTGGAGGCGACGGGGGTGCCGGTGGCCTCCGCGAATGCCGCCAGGGCCTGCTCGGCGCCGCTGTGGTGGACTCCGCCGCCCGCGATCAGCAGCGGACGGCGGGCGGCGCGGAAGGCCCGTACGGCTTCGGCGAGTTCGCGCTCGTCCGGCTCGGGGGCCCGTACCCGCCAGACGCGCTCGGCGAAGAACTCCTCCGGCCAGTCGTACGCCTCGGCCTGCACGTCCTGCGGCAGCGCGAGTGTGACGGCGCCGGTCGCGGCGGGGTCGGTGAGGACGCGCACGGCCTGGAGCGCCGCCGGGATCAGGGCCTCGGGCCGGGTGACCCGGTCGAAGTAGCGGGAGACCGGACGCAGGCAGTCGTTGACGGACACGTCACCGGCGTACGGGACTTCGAGCTGCTGGAGGACGGGGTCGGCGGGGCGGGACGCGAAGGTGTCGCCCGGGAGGAGGAGCACCGGCAGGTGGTTGATCGTCGCGAGGGCGGCGCCGGTGACGAGGTTGGTGGCGCCGGGGCCGATGGAGGTGGTGACGGCGTGCGCGGAGAGGCGGTTGCTCTGGCGGGCGTAGCCGACGGCGGCGTGCACCATGGCCTGCTCGTTGCGGCCTTGGTAGTACGGCATGGCGTCCGAGCCGGGTTCGAGGAGCGCCTGGCCGATGCCGGCGACGTTGCCGTGGCCGAAGATGCCCCAGGTGGCGGCGATCAGGCGCCGGCGGCTGCCGTCGCGCTCGGTGTACTGGCGGGCGAGGAAGGCGACCAGGGCCTGGGCGGTGGTGAGGCGGCGCGTAGCACTCATGAGTCCAGCTCCGGTCCGTACAGCGGCAGTCGGGGGTCGACGGGCTGCGACGGCCAGGCGTCGCGGATCCAGCCGTGGTCGGGATGGTCGCGGATCAGCCACTCCCGCTCCTCCCCCGGCCCCGCCATCACATTGAGGTAGTAGAGGGTGTGGCCGGGCGCGGCGATGGACGGGCCGTGCCAGCCGTCGGGGATGAGGACGGCGTCGCCGGTGCGGACCTCGGCGAGGAGGTCCGTACCTCCGGGGCGGGACGGCGAGACGCGGTGGTAGCCGAGACCGCTGTCCTCCCTTCGGGTGCGTTCGACCTCGAAGTAGTAGATCTCCTCCAGCGCGGACTCGACGCCCGGCTGGTACTCGTCGTGCTTGTGGGGCGGGTACGACGACCAGTTCCCGCCGGGGGTGAGGACTTCGACCGCGATGAGCCGGTCGCAGGCGAAGGTGTGGGCCGCCGCGAAGTTGTTGACCTGGCGCGAGCAGGTGCCGGCGCCGCGCAGTTCGACGGGTACCTCCGGCGCGGGACCGTAGCGGGCGGGGAGTCGTCGCTCGCACCTCGCTCCTGCCAGGGCGAAGCGGCCTCCCGCGCCGGAGGCGATCCGGGCGTGGGCGTCGCGCGGTACGTACGCGAAGTCGGTGACCGAGCCGAACACGCTCGGCCTGCCCAGCAGTTCGAAGCTCTCGCCGTCCACGTGTACCGTACAGCCACCGCTCAGCGGCAGCACGATCCACTCGCTGTCGCCGGCCGCGAGGGTGTGGGAGCCGCCGGGCGCCAGCTCCAGTACGCGCAGGCCCGCATAGCTCCACCCGGCCCGCTTCGGGTCGATGTCCAGGGCGTACGGACCCCGCGCGGCGGCTCCCGCGCGGAGTACGTGCCTGTCGTTGTCCGTCATGCCCTCTCCCTACCCGTCGGCCTCGCGCTACAGCAGTCCCACGGCCGTGTCGACCGCCCCCGCCACGTCCCCGTCGGCCGGATAGAGCAGCGACCGGCCGACGACCAGCCCCTGGACGGTCGGCAGCCGCAGCGCGTCGCGCCACTTCTCGTACGCCGCGTCCTGGTCCGCGCCGACCTCGCCGCCCAGCAGCACGGCAGGCAGCGTCGAGGTCTCCATGACCCGCGCCATGTCGTCGGGGTCCTGCGTCACGGGGACCTTCAGCCAGGTGTACGCGGATGTGCCCGCGAGGCCGGACGCGATGGCGATGGAGCGGGTGACGGCCCCGGCGCTCAGATCGTTGTGGACCTTCCCGTCCACCCGGCGGGAGATGAACGGCTCGACGAAGACCGGCAGCCGGCGTTCGGCCATCGCGTCGATCGTGCGGGCGGTGGCGTGCAGGGTGTCCAGCGAGCCGGAGTCGCCGTAGTCGATGCGCAGGAGCAGCTTGCCGGCGTCGAAGCCGCGGCGCTCCAGGTCCTGGGCGCGGGGGCCGGTGAACCGGTCGTCGAGTTCGAAGGCGGCGCCGGCGAGGCCGCCGCGGTTCATGGAGCCGATGACGACCTTGCCGTCGAGGGCGCCGAGCAGGAGCAGGTCGTCGAGGATGTCGGCGGCGGCCAGCACGCCGTCGACGCCGGGACGGGAGAGGGCGAGGCAGAGCCGCCTCAGGAGGTCGGGGCGGGCGGCCATGGCGAGTTCGCGGCCGCCGGCTCCGAGGGCTCCGCGGGCCGGGTGGTCGGCGGCGATGATCATGAGCCGCCCGCCCGGACCGATCAGGGGCCTGCGGGGGCGGCGGGCCGCGGCCTCGGCGATCGCCTCGGGGTGGTGGGTCCGTACCCGTACGAGGTCGGGGATGCGCAGGCCGGTGGTCACGAGGTGGGCTCCTGCGCGGGGACCCGGCCGCCGGCGAGGACGTGTTCGACCTCGGCCGGCCGGGGCATGGCGGACGAGCAGGCGATGCGGGAGGCGACGATGGCGCCGGCGGCGTTGGCGTACCGCATGACGCGCTCCAGGTCCCAGCCGCTGAGGAGTCCGTGACACAGGGCCCCGCCGAAGGCGTCGCCGGCGCCGAGGCCGTTGAGTACGTCGACGGCGACGGGGGGCACCTCGGCCGTCGCACCGTCGCGGCGCACGGCCAGCACGCCCTTGGGGCCCTGTTTGACGACGGCGAGTTCGACGCCGGCGGCCAGCAGGGCGCGGGCGGCGGTGTACGGCTCGCGCTCGCCGGTGGCGACCTCGCACTCGTCGAGGTTCCCGACGGCGACGGTGGCGTGACGGAGGGCTTCGGCGTAGTACGGGCGGGCTTCGGTCTTCTTCCAGAACATGGGGCGCCAGTCGAGGTCGAAGACCGTCGCAAGAGGCGCGCCACCGGCGTCGCCGCCCACACCCGCGTCACGCGCACCGCGCGCTTCCAGGGCCGCCAGCGTTGCCGCGCGGCTCGGCTCCTCGCACAGGCCCGTGCCCGTCATCCAGAAGATCCGGGCGGAACGGATCGCGTCCAGGTCCAGCTCGGGGGCCGACAGCTCCAGGTCCGGCGCCTTCGGCTGCCGGTAGAAGTAGAGCGGGAAGTCGTCCGGCGGGAAGATCTCGCAGAAGGTCACCGGGGTCGGCAGGCCGGCGACCCCCGTCACCCACCGGTCGTCGACCCCGAACCGCCGCAGCTCCTCGCGCAGATACGCGCCGAAGGGGTCGTTGCCGGTACGGGTCACGATGGCCGTGCGGCGGCCGAGTCTGGCCGCCGCGACCGTCACGTTGGCCGCCGAGCCGCCGAGGAACCTGCCGAACGTCTCGACCCGGGCCAGCGGGACCCCCGCCTCCAGCGGATAGAGGTCCACCCCGATCCGGCCCATGGTGATCAGGTCGTACGGTTCGTACGAATTGGGCAGCATGCGCGTCCCTCCGGTCCGGCGACTGAACCCAGGTCTAGTGGGCGCCGCCGCGCCCTGTCAACACTTTGTCCTTACATTCGGACGAACCCTTGACACGTTTCCGGACCGCCGGGAAGGCTGACGCCCATGACCCCTCCTGCACCCGCCCCCACCCGCATCCGGGTCGGTTCCGCCCCCGATTCCTGGGGAGTGTGGTTCCCCGACGACCCGCTTCAGGTGCCCTGGGAACGCTTCCTCGACGAGGTCGCCGAGGCCGGTTACCCCTGGATCGAACTCGGCCCGTACGGCTACCTCCCGACCGATCCCGCCCGCCTCACCGACGAGACGCGCCGCCGGGGACTGTCCGTCTCGGCCGGCACGGTCTTCACCGGGCTGCACAGGGGGCCCGAGGTCTGGGACGCCACCTGGCGGCACGTCGCGGACGTGGCGGAGCTGACCCGGGCCATGGGCGCGGAGCACCTGGTCGTCATCCCGTCCTTCTGGCGGGACGACAAGACCGGCGAAGTACTGGAGGAACGCACACTGACGCCCGCCCAGTGGCGGACACTGGCCCGGCAGACCGATCGGCTCGGGCGCGAGGTGCGTGAGCGGTACGGGCTGAAGATCGTCGTCCACCCGCACGCGGACACCCACATCGACAGCGAGGAGAACGTCACCCGCTTCCTGGACGCGACCGACTCCGGCCTGGTGTCGCTGTGCCTGGACACCGGCCACTACGCGTACTGCGGCGGGGACAGCGTCAAGCTCATCGAGACGTACGGGGAGCGGATCGGCTACCTCCACCTCAAGCAGGTGGACCCGGAGGTCCTCGCCGAAGTCGTCGCGCGGGAAGTGCCGTTCGGGCCCGCCGTCGCGCGGGGCGTGATGTGCGAGCCGCCCGCCGGGGTGCCGGCGCTCGAACCCGTACTCGCGGCGGCCCGGCGGCTGGACGTCGACCTGTTCGCGATCGTCGAGCAGGACATGTACCCGTGCCCGCCGGACAAGCCCCTGCCCGTCGCGCGGCGCACGCGCAGCTTCCTGCGCTCCTGCGGGGCCTGACCCGCCGCCGGGGACCCTTCGCGGGGCGTCACAGGTGTCACGGACGTCACAATCGTCGGCCTCCTGTCACGCATGTCCGCGTTACGCGGTTCTTCCGTCACAGGCGGACGACAGCCCTCCCCCGATCGTCACTCTGCGTCGTTCAACGGACACAGGCTGAGTGATCGCCAGCGTTCGCGCCCCAGCCCCCACGACGGCCCCCCGGCTGCCGCTGGGGCGCACGCAGGGAGGTGCCACAGATGACTGACCACAGGCTCTGGTCGTACAAGGAGATCGCCGCGCACATCCGCGTCCAGCCGGACACCGTGCGCTCGTACCGGAAGCACGGGCTGCTGCCCGCGCCCGACCACGTGGAAGGCGGCAAGCCCTACTGGTACGCGGACACCATCCGCACGTGGGTGTCGCGCCGGCCGGGGAACAGAGGCCGTAAGGAGTGAGAACCGCGCGGCGTCGGCCTCCGGTGCCGCCGAGGCCGACGCCGCGCCCGGCCGCGCCTCATCACCTGCCGACCCCGCCACTAAATGCCGTTTTCGCTTCACCTGTGCCTCGATACACCGAAGATGCAGACATCTCACGTCATCTCATTTCTGATATGCCGCGCGACTCATTTGCGAGGCAATTTCATGGGGGAAAACTGCACGTCAGGGGGATAGTGTGGCGCCGAAGTGTGCACCGGAAGGAGACTCCGGAGTAAGTTGCCGGGCCGTCCGCGAGCGTGATTGCATCCGCTTCGAGAACCCCATTTGCAGGTAAAAGAAAGGGCGATTGATGCGCAAGAACTTCACCTCCGAGGTCGAGACCGGCGAGCTTTCCGACAGCGCGCTGGACAACATCTCCGGTGGTCTCGCGAGCGCGGGCGCCGACGTCGCGGGCCACGGCGCCTGCCTGAGCGTCGGCGACGTCGCCGGGGCAGCCCAGTCCGTCGCCGCCACGCTTCCCCTTTCGCAGGTCACGGGCCTCGTCTCGGTGCAGACCAGCGGCATCTGAGCACGACGCGGACAAGCTTTTCCGAGAACCCCCGGGACTTCGGTTCCGGGGGTTCTCGCGTGCGTCCGGGCCCGTCCCCGGCGCCACTCCGTCGACCCTCGCCCCCGAATCACCACGAGAGACGCTCGCTTCATACCCCCTAGGGGTATAGTCTGGGCAGTGTCGGGAAGTCACGGAGTCCCCGCGGCTTCCTCGCGCACCACGACCGCGTACACCTTCGAGAGGGAGAACGACATGAGCGCCGAGACCGAGACGAAGACCGAGGCCACCGCGACCGGCTCCTGCTGCTCGCCGTCCGGCTCGTGCCACGGCACCTCGGGCGAGGTCCAGGTGGGCGCCGTCACCACTGTCTACCAGGTGAGCGGCATGACCTGCGGCCACTGCGAGGGTGCCGTCACGGCCGAGGTCTCGGAGATCCCCGGCGTCAGCTCGGTCGAGGCCGTCGCCGCCACCGGCCTGGTGACGGTCGTCTCCGCCGCGCCGCTCGCCCCGGAAGCCGTACGCGCGGCCGTCGACGAGGCCGGTTACGAGCTGGTCGGCCAGGTCTGAACCGAACGGCCGTTCCCCGGCCGGGCCATACGGGACCAGTTCATACTGGCTCCCGTACGGCCCGGCCTGTTTTCCTGGAGCGGCGGATGACCAGCACAGCGCAAGAAGCGTCCACACCGGCGCCGGCCCCGGCGGTCGCGGCGGCGCCGGCCGTGGACACGTCGCAGGTCGAGCTGTCCATCGGCGGCATGACCTGCGCCTCCTGCGCCGCGCGCATCGAGAAGAAGCTCAACCGGATGGAAGGCGTCTACGCCACCGTCAACTACGCGACCGCGAAGGCCCGGGTCAGTCACGTCGACGGGGTGGGCGTCGCGGACCTCGTCGCCACCGTCGAGAAGACGGGTTACACGGCCGAGGTGCCCGCTCCTCCCGCCCCGGCCCGGGAGCAGGACCCGTCGGCCGAACGACGCCGGGACGACGACGCCCGGCTCGCTTCGCTGCGGCAGCGCCTCCTGGTCTCCCTCGTCCTGTCGCTGCCCGTCGTCGCGCTCGCGATGATCCCCTCGCTCCAGTTCGACAACTGGCAGTGGCTCTCGCTGACCCTTGCCGCACCGGTCGTCGTCTGGGGCGGGCTGCCGTTCCACCGGGCCGCCTGGGCCAACGTCCGCCACGGCGCGGCCACCATGGACACCCTCGTCTCCCTCGGCACGCTCGCCGCGTTCGGCTGGTCGCTGTGGGCGCTGTTCTTCGGGCACGCGGGCATGCCGGGCATGCGCCACGGCTTCGAGTTCACCGCGTGGCCGGGCGCGTCCCAGGGCGCCGACGGTTCTTCGGCGATCTACCTGGAGGTCGCCGCCGGGGTCGTCACCTTCATCCTCCTCGGCCGCTACCTGGAGGCGAAGGCCAAGCGGAAGGCCGGTTCCGCGCTGCGCGCGCTGATGGAGCTGGGCTCGAAGGACGTGACGGTGCTCCGGGGCGGTACGGAGGTGCGCATCCCGGTCGACGGCCTCGCGGTCGGCGACCGGTTCGTCGTACGCCCGGGCGAGAAGATCGCCACCGACGGCGTGGTCACCGAAGGCACCTCGGCGGTCGACGCCTCCATGCTGACCGGAGAATCCGTGCCGGTGGACGTGACCGCCGGGGACACCGTCACGGGCGCCACCGTCAACACCTCGGGCCGGATCGTCGTCGAGGCGACCGGCATCGGCTCCGACACCCGGCTCGCCCGGACGGCCCGCCTCGTCGAGGACGCCCAGAACGGCAAGGCGCAGGTGCAGCGCCTCGCCGACCGCGTCTCCGCGGTCTTCGTGCCGGTCGTCCTGCTCATCGCCCTCGGCACGCTCGTCACCTGGCTGCTGGTCACGGACGACGCGACGGCCTCCTTCACGGCCGCCGTGGCGGTGCTGATCATCGCGTGCCCGTGCGCGCTCGGCCTGGCCACGCCCACCGCGCTGATGGTCGGCACGGGGCGCGGAGCCCAGCTCGGCATCCTGATCAAGGGGCCGGAGGTGCTGGAGTCGACCCGGCGCGTGGACACCGTCGTACTCGACAAGACGGGGACAGTGACGACGGGCCGGATGGAGCTCCAGGACGTGGTCGCCGCGCCCGGCACCGACGAGGCGCTGCTGCTGCGCCTGGCCGGCGCGCTGGAGCACGCCTCCGAGCACCCGGTGGCGCGGGCCGTGGCGGCGGGCGCCGTGGCGCGGACCGGCCCGCTGCCCGCCGTGGAGGGGTTCCGGAACGTCGCGGGCCTCGGGGTGTGCGGCGTGGTCGACGGGCACGAGGTGCTCGTCGGGCGTGCGGCACTGCTCGCCGGAGCGGGCGTGGAGCTGCCGCCCGGGCTGGCCGCCGCGCAGGCCGCCGCCGAGGCGGAGGGGCGGACGGCGGTGGCCGTGGCGTGGGACGGCTCGGCACGCGGCGTACTGGCCGTCGCGGACGCGGTCAAGGAGACCAGCGCGGAGGCGGTGGCACTGCTGCGCGAGCTGGGCCTCACCCCGGTCCTGCTGACCGGCGACAACCGGGCGGTCGCCGAGTCGGTGGCGCGTGCGGTCGGGATCGGTCCCGGTGAGGTGTACGCCGAGGTACTGCCGCAGGACAAGGCCGACGTCGTGAAGCGGCTCCAGGCCGAGGGGCGCGGCGTGGCGATGGTCGGCGACGGCGTGAACGACGCGGCGGCGCTGGCCACGGCGGATCTCGGCCTCGCGATGGGGACGGGCACGGACGCCGCCATCGAGGCGGCCGATCTGACGCTCGTTCGTGGAGATCTCAGGGTGGCGGCGGACGCGATCCTGCTGTCGCGCCGGACGCTGGGCACCATCAGGGGCAACCTGCTCTGGGCCTTCGGTTACAACGTCGCAGCCTTGCCGCTGGCGGCCGCCGGGCTGCTCAACCCCATGATCGCCGGATTTACGATGGCGTTTTCCTCGGTGTTCGTAGTGACAAACAGCCTCCGGCTGCGTACCTTCACAGGACGCACACAAAGTGACACACGTCACTGAGATTTGAGGGTAACCATTCGGCTGGCTCGCGAGTCTAAGTGGGCGATGCCAAGAACGTCTTGGGGGACGTTCGCGGACATGTCTTGGGGGACATTCCGGGCAAGCGTTGGCCGGGACACGTGCACCGGGGAGCTATGAGCGGCCCTCCCGTACGTACGCGTCCCGGCAGACCGCGTGTGGAGCTTCTGCGCCCAACAGACGCCCGGCCGGATCCCGTGGGGGGAATCCGATCCGGGAAAAGGGAAGCGCCCCGCATCGTCGACCCGTGGGGGGATCGGCGGCGGGGCGCTTTCTGCACTGCGCCTGTACGAGGGACCGAGCGGTCAGCGACCCTCGACCGGGACGAAGTCGCGCAGGACCTCGCCGGTGTAGATCTGACGCGGGCGGCCGATGCGGGAACCCGGCTCCTTGATCATCTCGTGCCACTGGGCGATCCAGCCCGGCAGACGTCCCAGCGCGAAGAGCACCGTGAACATCTCGGTCGGGAAGCCCATGGCCCGGTAGATCAGACCGGTGTAGAAGTCGACGTTCGGGTACAGCTTGCGCTGCACGAAGTAGTCGTCGGCCAGCGCGTGCTCTTCAAGCTTGAGCGCGATGTCGAGCAGCTCGTCGTCCTTGCCCAGGGCGGAGAGGACGTCGTGCGCCGCAGCCTTGATGATCTTCGCCCGGGGGTCGAAGTTCTTGTAGACGCGGTGCCCGAAGCCCATGAGCTTCACGCCGTCTTCCTTGTTCTTCACCTTGCGGATGAAGTTGTCGACGTCGCCGCCGTCGGCCTGGATGCCTTCCAGCATCTCCAGCACCGACTGGTTGGCGCCACCGTGCAGCGGGCCCCACAGGGCGCTGATGCCGGCGGAGATCGAGGCGAACATGTTCGCCTGCGAGGAGCCGACCAGACGCACGGTGGACGTCGAACAGTTCTGCTCGTGGTCCGCGTGCAGGATCAGGAGCTTCTCCAGCGCCGCGACCACGACCGGGTCCGGCACGTACTCCTGCGCCGGGACCGAGAAGGTCATGCGCAGGAAGTTCTCGACGTACCCGAGGTCGTTGCTCGGGTAGACGAAGGGGTGCCCGATCGACTTCTTGTACGCGTACGCCGCGATGGTCGGAAGCTTGGCGAGGAGGCGGATCGTCGAAAGGTGACGCTGCTTCTCGTCGAACGGGTTGTGGCTGTCCTGGTAGAACGTCGACAGCGCGCTGACCACCGACGACAGCATGGCCATCGGGTGCGCGTCACGCGGGAAGCCGTCGAAGAACCGCTTCACGTCCTCGTGCAGCAGCGTGTGCTGGGTGATCTCGTTCCTGAAGGCGGCGAGCTCGTCGACCTTGGGAAGCTCACCGTTGATCAGCAGGTACGCCACCTCGACGAAAGTGGAGCGCTCGGCCAGCTGCTCGATGGGATATCCGCGGTAGCGCAGAATGCCCTGCTCACCGTCGAGGTAGGTGATCGCGGATTTATAGGCAGCCGTGTTGCCGTATCCGCTGTCGAGAGTCACCAGACCGGTCTGAGCCCGGAGCTTCCCGATGTCGAAGCCCTTGTCGCCGACGGTGCTGTCGATCACCGGGTAGGTGTACTCGCCATCGCCGTACCGCAGTACTACAGAGTTGTCGCTCACGTCATCCCTCACCGACGTAGTGCCTCTTCTTCGAGGTGCCCTGACTGTCTCTACCATCCCCCATTTGGCTCAGCAGAGTGCACTCGGGGTCGGCCATTAGGCCCATTCGCGGCACTCAGTGCCGCCAACCTGCTCATCCTGCCCCCTTACCCCCGGTTCTGGAAGTCGAGCGAGACGTTTGCCAGGAACAGTCCCTCTATGGTGCGGTTTGCTCCGTGGAGTGGCTCCTCACCATCCGCCCCGCGAGCCGGTGATCCAGCGCCGTGCACCGCCTGCCCGCCGAAACCGTGCGGACGGCCTGGCCGATGGCCTTGCGGGAGCCGACCAGCACGACCAGCTTCTTGGCCCGGGTCACCGCCGTGTAGAGCAGGTTCCGCTGGAGCATCATCCAGGCCCCGGTGGTGACCGGGATCACCACGGCCGGATACTCGCTGCCCTGCGAGCGGTGGATCGTCACGGCGTACGCGTGCGCCAGCTCGTCCAGCTCGTCGAAGTCGTACGGAACCTCCTCGTCCTCGTCGGTCAGCACCGTCAGGCGCTGGTCGTCCGGGTCGAGCGAGGTCACCACACCCACGGTGCCGTTGAAGACCCCGTTCTGCCCCTTCTCGTAATTGTTGCGAATCTGGGTCACCTTGTCTCCGACGCGGAACACCCTGCCGCCGAACCTCTTCTCCGGCAGGTCCGGTCTCGCCGGCGTGATCGCCTGCTGGAGCAGCCCGTTGAGCGTCCCGGCGCCGGCCGGCCCCCGGTGCATGGGGGCCAGCACCTGGATGTCCCGCCTCGGGTCGAGGCCGAACTTCGCGGGGATGCGGCGGGCGGCCACGTCGACCGTGACCCGCCCGGCGTCCTCGGTCTCGTCCTCGACGAAAAGGAAGAAGTCCGCGAGGCCCTGAGTGATCGGGTGGACGCCGGAGTTGATGCGGTGCGCGTTCGTGACGACGCCCGACTGCTGGGCCTGGCGGAAGATCCGGGTGAGCCGTACGGAGGGCACCGGTCCGCCGTCGGCGAGCAGGTCACGCAGCACCTCCCCCGCGCCCACCGAGGGAAGCTGGTCGACGTCCCCCACCAGCAGCAGGTGCGCGCCCGGCGCGACCGCCTTCACCAGCTTGTTCGCCAGCAGCAGGTCGAGCATGGACGCCTCGTCGACGACGACGAGGTCGGCATCGAGGGGGCGGTCCCTGTCGTACGCCGCGTCGCCGCCCGGCTTGAGCTCCAGCAGGCGGTGCACGGTGGACGCCTCGGCGCCGGTCAGCTCGGCCAGGCGCTTGGCCGCGCGCCCGGTGGGGGCGGCCAGGACGACCTTGGCCTTCTTGGCGCGGGCCAGCTCCACGATGGAGCGGACGGTGAACGACTTGCCGCAGCCGGGCCCCCCGGTCAGCACGGCGACCTTCTCGGTCAGCGCCAGCCTGACCGCCGCCTGCTGCTCGGGGGCCAGCTCGGCGCCCGTACGGCCCGCGAGCCACGCCAGCGCCTTGTCCCAGGCGACGTCCCGGAACGCCGGCATCCGGTCCTCCGGGGCGCGCAGGAGGCGCTGTGTCTGCGCGGCCAGGGACACCTCGGCCCGGTGGAAGGGAACGAGGTAGACGGCGGTGACCGGATCGCCTTCGCCGCCCTCCGGCGGCGGCACCTTCTCCCGTACGACGCCCTCGTCCGCCGCCAGTTCGGCGAGACAGTCGATCACCAGGCCGGTGTCCACCTGGAGCAGCTTCACGGCGTCGCTGATCAGCTGCTCCTCGGGGAGGTAGCAGTGGCCCTGGTCGGTGGACTGCGACAGCGCGTACTGGAGGCCGGCCTTCACGCGCTCCGGGCTGTCGTGCGGGATGCCGACGGACTGGGCGATCTTGTCGGCGGTCAGGAAGCCGATGCCCCAGACGTCGGCGGCCAGGCGGTACGGCTCGTTCTTCACGACGGAGATGGACGCGTCGGCGTACTTCTTGTAGATGCGCACCGCGATGGAGGTCGAGACCCCCACCCCCTGAAGGAAGATCATGACCTCCTTGATGGCCTTCTGTTCCTCCCAGGCCGCCGCGATCATCTTCGTCCGCTTCGGGCCGAGTCCCGGCACCTCGATCAGCCGCTTCGGCTCGGTCTCGATCACGTCCAGGGTGTCGACGCCGAAGTGCGTGGTGATCCGGTCGGCCATGACCGGCCCGATGCCCTTGATCAGCCCGGAACCGAGGTAACGGCGGATGCCCTGGATCGTGGCGGGCAGCACGGTGGTGTAGTTGTCCACGGTGAACTGCCGGCCGTACTGCGCGTGGGAGCCCCAGCGTCCTTCCATGCGCAGCGACTCGCCGGGCTGCGCGCCGAGCAGCGAGCCCACGACCGTGAGGAGATCGCCGCCGCGGCCGGTGTCGACGCGGGCGACCGTGTAGCCGTTCTCCTCGTTGGCGTAGGTGATCCGCTCCAGGACACCTTCGAGCACCGCCGGGGGCGCCACCGCCTGGGCCGCTGCTGGAACACCTGTGGGACTGGGCATGATCCGACGCTACCGCCAGGGTCCGACAGTGCGGCATGCCTGTGGACAGATCTCCCGCGGGCCGTCTCCCGCGGGCGATGGGCGGGCGGTGGGCGGCGATGGGGGACAAAAACCAAGGAGGCCCGGTCCGTCGACCGGGCCCCTCAGATTCCCCTCCGTACAGGCCTCCCTGAATCCCCCCGGATCCCCTCCCGGAAGCCCTGATGCCAAGTAGGACCCGCGGAGCGACGGAACGGTTGCACGGGGAGGCGGATTTATTTGAGGAGGACACGAGATGCCCGCAGGTGATCAACAAGTGATCAAAGATTGATCACTAGCTACAGCGTTTCGGTCATGTGGAAGGGATGGGAGGGGCGGGCAGGGCGTGCGTGACGTAGCGGTCCGCCACCTCCGCCAGCACTTCCGCGCCGTCCCGGGCCCACAGCCCCTCGTTGAAGATCTCCACCTCGATCGGGCCCGTGTAGCCGGTCGCGTCCACGAGTTCGCGAAAGCGGCGGAAGTCGACCACCCCGTCACCCAGTTGCCCCCGGCCCAGCAGAACGCCCGCGGGCAGTGGAGTGATCCAGTCCGCCAGCTGGAAGGCCGCGATGCGGTTCCCCGCGCGGGCGATGCCGGCCGCGACGCGGTCGTCCCACCACAGGTGGTACGTGTCGACGACCACCCCCACACGCTCCGCCGGGAAGCGTTCGGCGATGTCGAGGGCCTGACCCAGGGTCGACACCACGCAGCGGTCCGAGGCGAACATCGGGTGCAGCGGCTCGACGGCCAGCCGTACGCCCCGTTCGGCGGCGTAGGGCGCCAGCTCGGCCAGCGCGTCCGCGATGCGCTCGCGCGCCGCGTACAGATCGCGGCTGCCGGGCGGAAGCCCGCCCGAGACCAGGACCAGCGTCCCGGTGCCGAGGGTGGCCGCCTCGTCCACGGCCCGCCGGTTGTCGGCCAGCGCGGCGGCGCGCTCGGCGCCGGCGCCCGTGAGGAAGCCGCCCCGGCACAGGCTGGTGACGGCCAGCCCCGCGTCCCGCATCAGCCGGGCGGCGCGCTCGACGCCGTACTCCTGGACCGGGGCGCGCCACAGCCCCACCCCGGTCACGCCCGCCTTCACGCACCCCTCGGCGAGCTCCGGCAGCGACCACTGCCTGATGGTCTCCTGGTTGAGGCTGAGCCGGGAAAGGCCGCTCGGCGGTACGGCGCTCACTGGTCCACTCCGTGCAGTGTGAGGAAGGTCTTCATACGGGCTTCGGCAAGAAGCGGGTCCGGGAAGAGCCCCAGGCCGTCCGCCAGTTCGTACGCCTTCGACAGGTGCGGCAGCGAGCGCGCCGACTGGAGGCCGCCGACCATGGTGAAGTGCGACTGGTGACCCGCCAGCCACGCCAGGAGGACAACGCCCGTCTTGTAGAAGCGGGTGGGGGGCTCGAAGAGGTGCCGGGACAGCTCCACGGTGGGGTCGAGGAGTGCGCGGAAGGTCTTCGCGTCACCCGTGTCGAGGGTACGGACCGCTTCGGCGGCCAGCGGGCCCAGCGGGTCGAAGATGCCGAGGAGGGCGTGGCTGAAGCCGTGGTCGTCGCCCGCGATCAGTTCCGGGTAGTTGAAGTCGTCGCCCGTGTAGCAGCGCACACCCTTCGGCAGGCGGCGGCGCAGCTCGATCTCGCGCCGCGCGTCCAGCAACGAGACCTTGACGCCGTCGACCTTGTCCGGGTGCGCGGCGATGACCTCCAGGAGGGTCTCCGTGGCCGCGTCCAGGTCCGTACTGCCCCAGTAACCGGCGAGCGCCGGGTCGAACATCGGGCCCAGCCAGTGCAGGATCACCGGCTCGGCCGCCTGGCGCAGCAGGTGCCCGTACGCCGCCAGGTAGTCCTCGGGGCCGCGTGCCGCCGCCGCCAGGGCGCGGGACGCCATGAGGACGGCGCGGGCCCCGGTCGACTCGACGAGGGCGAGCTGCTCCTCGTACGCGGCGGTGACCGCCGGGAGGGTGGTCTCGCCGGGGGGCAACTGGTCGGTGCCGACGCCGCACGCGATCGCGCCGCCGGCCGCCTTCGCCTCCGCGGCCGAGCGGCGGATCAGCTCGGACGCCCCGGCCCAGTCGAGGCCCATGCCGCGCTGGGCCGTGTCCATGGCCTCCGCCACGCCCAGACCGTGCGACCACAGGTGGCGGCGGAAGGCGAGCGTGGCGTCCCAGTCGACCGCCGCCGGGGAGTCCGGCGACACATCGGCGTACGGATCGGCCACCACATGGGCCGCCGAGTAGACCCTGCGGGAGGTGAGGGGGGCGCCGTGCGGGGCCGGAGCCAGGGGCTCGGAGCGGGGTTCGTACGTGCCGTACGGGAGCCTGATCGTCACAGCGCCAGCTCCGGGACGTCGTAACGGCGGCCCTCGGCGGACGACTTGAGGCCCAGTTCGGCGAGCTGTACGCCGCGCGCTCCGGCCAGCAGGTCCCAGGTGTACGGCTCGTCGAGCGCGACATGGCGCAGGAACAGCTCCCACTGCGCCTTGAAGCCGTTGTCGTACGGCTCGTTGTCCGGGACCTCCTGCCACTGGTCGCGGAAGGAGTGCGACACCGGGAGGTCCGGGTTCCAGACCGGCTTGGGGGTCGCCGCGCGGTGCTGCATGCGGCAGTTGCGCAGGCCGGCGACGGCCGAGCCGTGCGTTCCGTCCACCTGGAACTCGACCAGTTCGTCGCGGTTGACGCGGACCGCCCAGGAGGAGTTGATCTGGGCCACCACGCCGCCTTCGAGCTGGAAGATCCCGTACGCCGCGTCGTCGGCCGTGGCGGCGTACGGCTTGCCGTGCTCGTCCCAGCGCTGCGGGATGTGCGTCGCGACGTGCGCCTGGACGGTCGTGACGCGGCCGAACAGCTCGTGCAGGACGTACTCCCAGTGCGGGAACATGTCGACGACGATGCCGCCGCCGTCCTCCGCGCGGTAGTTCCAGGAGGGGCGCTGGGCGTCCTGCCAGTCCCCCTCGAAGACCCAGTAGCCGAACTCGCCGCGGACGGAGAGGATCTCGCCGAAGAAGCCGCCGTCGATCAGGCGCTTCAGCTTGAGCAGGCCGGGAAGGAAGACCTTGTCCTGTACGACGCCGTGCTTGACGCCGGCGTCGCGGGCGAGGCGGGCCAGGCCGAGGGCGGCGTCGAGACCGGTGGCCGAGGGCTTCTCCGTGTAGATGTGCTTGCCCGCGGTGATGGCCTTTCTGATGGCGTCCTCGCGGGCGGACGTGACCTGCGCGTCGAAGTAGATGTCGATCGTCCCGTCGGCCAGGACCGCGTCGAGGTCCGTGGACCACTCGGTGAGGCCGTGGTGCCCGGCCATCTCCCTGAGCGCGTGTTCGCGGCGGCCCACCAGGACGGGCTCCGGCCACAGGACCGTGCCGTCGCCCAGCTCGAGACCGCCCTGTTCGCGGAGGGCGAGGACCGAGCGGACGAGGTGCTGGCGGTACCCCATCCGGCCCGTGACGCCGTTCATGGCGATGCGCACTGTCCTGCGTGTCACGAAAGTTCCCTTCGTACGGCCGTAGTACGTCGTAGCAAGCGCTTTCTATCCTTGATGAAGCTAGCCTGCGGGCAGTTGCTCGTACAAGACCCGGAGGTCGACCAGATGACAGTGACCTTGGCGGACGTGGCAGCCCGCGCCCAGGTGTCGCCGGCCACCGTCTCCCGCGTGCTCAACGGCAACTATCCGGTCGCCGCTGCCACCAGGGAACGGGTGCTGCGCGCGGTCGACGACCTCGATTACGTACTGAACGGCCCGGCGAGCGCGCTTGCCGCCGCGACCTCCGATCTGGTCGGGATCCTGGTGAACGACATCGCCGATCCCTTCTTCGGGATCATGGCCGGGGCGGCCCAGTCGCAGATAGGCGGGACGCAGGGGCCGGGTGCGGGGCGGGCGGGCGGCGAGAAGCTCGCGATCGTCTGCAATACGGGGGGCTCGCCGGAGCGGGAACTGACGTACCTGACGCTGTTGCAGCGCCAGCGCGCCGCCGCGGTGATCCTCACCGGGGGCGCGCTCGAGGACCCCGGGCACTCGGCGGCGGTCGCGGCGAAGCTCGGGAAGCTGGCGGACGGGGGCACGCGGGTGGTGCTGTGCGGGCGGCCGCCGCTGGCGCTGCCGGAGGGCGGGGACGGGGGGCCGGTGGCTGCCGCGCTCACCTTCGACAACCGGGGCGGGGCGCGGCGGCTCACCGAGCACCTGCTGGCGCTCGGGCACCGGACGATCGGGTACGTCGCCGGGCCGGTGGAGCGTACGACCACCCGCCACCGGCTGGAGGGGCACCGGGAGGCGATGGCGGCGGCCGGGCTGGGCGGCACGGTGGACGCCCTGACGGTGCACGGGCCGTACGACCGGCGGTCGGGGTACGACGCGACGCTGGAGCTGCTGCGGCGGGAGCCGGGACTGACGGCGGTGGTCGCCGCGAACGACACGGTGGCGCTTGGGGCGTGCGCGGCGCTGCGGGAGCGGGGGCGGAGCATTCCGGACGACGTGTCCGTGGCGGGCTTCGACGACCTGCCGTTCTCGGCGGACGCGATGCCGGCGCTGACGACCGTACGGCTGCCGCTGTACGAGGCGGGGGCGCGGGCGGGGCGGCTCGCGATGGGGCGGGAGGCGGTGCCGGGGGGTGTCGTGCCGGTGCCGGCGGAGCTGGTGGTGCGGGGGTCCACGGGGGTGGCCGCGGTTCGCG
This sequence comes from Streptomyces agglomeratus, assembly GCF_001746415.1. Classification (NCBI taxonomy): domain Bacteria; kingdom Bacillati; phylum Actinomycetota; class Actinomycetes; order Kitasatosporales; family Streptomycetaceae; genus Streptomyces; species Streptomyces agglomeratus. The sequence goes on along the minus strand of NZ_MEHJ01000001.1, from coordinate 5,117,001 downwards.
GGTGAGGCGGGGGTGCGGTTTCGCTGCGCGGAGCGGCGTGTGGTGCGGCTGTTGGTGCGAGCGGGGCAGGCTGGCGGTGGTGGTCGGTGCGGGCGGGCTCGCTCGCGGTGGTGGGCGCGGGCGGGGCTCGCTCGCGGTGGTGGGTGCGGGCGGGGCGGGCCGCTCCGGGGCGGCGTTCGGGACTGCATGATTTAGGCGCGCCGCCACCGCTCCTGGAACGAGTGGCCCGCGTCCTGCCCACAAATCACGCTTTACGTCCCGAACACCACCCCCTGCGCGTCCCGCCCCCTCGCGCCGGTGGGTGGGCGTCCCGGCCGCTCGCGCCGCCCCGCGCGTCGGTGGGTGGCTGTCCCGGCCGCTTGTGTTGTTGGGTGGCCTGGCGGCCTTGTGTCGGTGGGGGCCGGTCGGCCTTCGGGGTCAATGGGGCTTCAGGGCCTGGGCCGTTCGGGTGAAGAAGCGGGCGTGGGCCGCGCTGCTGGCGGGGAGTTCCGGGTTCCAGGGGATCACGCGGGCGCTGCCCAGGCGCGCGGCCTCCAGCGGGGCGGCGTTGGCGCGGGTGTCCGCCAGGACCACCTCGGGGGCGAGCGACCGCGCCTCGGTCCAGGTGACGGTGGACCAGTTGGCGCCGGCGCCGGTGGGCGGCTCCACCAGGCGTACGCCCAGTTCCGCCAGGGCGCGCAGGTCGGGCCAGGAGTGCGGGCGGGCCAGGTGGACCTGGTCGCCGCCCGCCGCGGAGAGGGCCAGGACGCGCGGCGCGTCGTCCGTGGCGGCCGTCCGCAGGCGCTCGCGCGCCGCGTCCAGGGAGACCGGGGGCTCCGCGCCGCCCAGGGAGGCCGCCAGGGCGGCGAAGCGCCCGCGGATCGCGTCGAGCGAACGGTCCTGCCCGACGTCCAGGACGACGACCGGCACCTGTTCCTCCAGACGCTTGGCGGCGTCGGGATCGATTCCGTACACCTGGCCGTTCTTGTAGCTGACAGCCACGACGAGATCGGCTCCGGAGGAGAGCAGACGACCGGGGTCGAAGGAGGCGCCGGCGCCGAAGTAGGTGACTTCGCCGAAGGGAAGGTGACCGGACTTGGCACGGTCGGGTGCGTCACCGTCGTGGTACGAGCCGAAGACACCCAGCGGGAGTAAGCCGTGGTCCCAGAGGGTGGCGCCGGCCTGGATGTAGGCGACGATCCGGGTGGCCAGCGCGAGGCGGACAGCACCTGTCCGCGGTCGTCGCTGAACTGCCATATCGCTTCTGCTGCTGTCATGGGCGAGTACTGCCCCGCCGCGAGCTCCCGTACGCCGCCGGGGGCACGGGGGCGGCTCCGGTGCCGGACGGGCCGGTGGTCCGTACGGTGATCGATTCGCTTACGCGGCGGGCTACAGGGAAGTCGTGCTGGGGACGAAGCATTGACCGGCGCGCCGGTTCACGCTCGTCGCCGCCGGCACCGGCGGCCTCGCTTCAGGAAGGAGCATCACAGTGAAGTACGCCTTCTCCACCCTCGGGGTGCCGGGCATGCCGATGAGCGATGTCGCACGGCTGGCCGACGCGACGGGTTACGACGGGGTGGAGCTGCGCGCGCACCCCGAGGAGCCCGTACATCCGTCCATCGGCGTGGAGGAACGGGCGGACGTCGTCGAGCAGTTCGACGCGGCGGGCGTAAGGATCCTGGCGGTGGCGGGGTACGCGCGAGTGGCGGCCCCGGGCGACGACGAGCCCGTGTACGAGGAGCTGCGCGGCCTGCTGGCGCTCGCGCGCGACCTCGGGGCGCCGTACGTCCGGGTCTTCCCCGGCGGCGGCGACGGACAGAGCCAGGAGGAGGCGGACGCGACGGCGGCCCGGCGCCTGGGGCTGGCGGCGGAGACCGCGGCCGACATGGGCGTACGGATCCTGCTGGAGACGCACGACTCGCACCGCACGGGCGCGGCGGCCGCGCGCGTCCTGGGGCCCGTGGGGCACAAGAACGTGGGCGCGCTGTGGGACGTGATGCACACCTGGCTGGGCGGTGAGACCCCGGTGGCGGCGCACGCCGTATTGGCCCCGCACCTGGGATACACCCAGGTCAAGGACATCGCGTCGGCCGACGACACGACCCCGCTGGCGCTGGGCGCGGGCGTCCTGCCGCTGGGCGAGTGCCTGGGGCTGCTGGACGACGACGCGTGGGTGTGCTGGGAGTACGAGAAGCGCTGGTACCCGCGGGCGGCGGACCTGCCGGACCTGCTTACGGTCGGCCGCGAGTACCTGGAGCAGGTGGGACGCTAGCGGGGGACCGGGCGCGTCCCGCCCCGGTGGTGGTGCCCCTCGCGCCTCGTCCGTACCCGTTCGGCGGAGGGCGCGCATTCGGCGGAACCCGCCGCCACCGGCCTTCGTCCAACCCGCGTACCGCCGGTGAGTCTCCGCGGGGCGGTGCCGGCGCTCGCCGGCTCCCCCTCTCCGGCCGCCCGCGGCCAGCGGTACGGCCGCCACTGGTGCGACGCCCCCTCCGAACGCGCCAGTGGCGGCGCCGTCCCTCCCCGGCCGGACCTGCCCGGATTCCGACACGAGCTCCTTTGTGCCGCCGCACCCTTGACCTGGCAGTTACTTTCCGGATATCCGTGACTCTCTGGAAGTTTCCTTCAACTCCCTTGTCGAGTACGGCCGTAAGGAGCTCACGTGCACCATCACCGCACCTCCAGACGCACCCTGCTCACCGCGACCGCCGCCGCAGTGGCCGCGACCGCCATCAGCACGACGCCGGCCGGGGCGGCGTCCGACGCGTCCGTCACGGCCTCCACCCGCGCCCGCCTCAAGCGCCTCGTCTCCCGGATGAGCCTGGAGGAGAAGGTCGGCCAGCTCTTCGTCATGCGGGTGTACGGGCACTCCGCGACCGAGCCCGACCAGGCCGACATCGACGCCAACCTGAAGGAGACGGGGGTCAGGACCGCCGCCGAACTCGTCGCGAAGTATCACGTCGGCGGCATCATCTACTTCGCCTGGGCGCACAACACCCGCGACCCCCACCAGATCGCCGACCTCTCCAACGGCATCCAGCGGGCCGGGCTCGCGCAGGACACGCCGGTCCCCCTGCTCATCTCCACCGACCAGGAGCACGGCATCGTCGCCCGCGTCGGCAAGCCCGTGACCCTCGTGCCGGGCGCGATGGCGCTCGGGGCCGGCGGGTCGCGCTCCGCCGCCCGCAAGGCGGCGCGGATCGCCGGGGCCGAGCTGGCCGCCATGGGCATCACGCAGAACTACGCGCCCGTCGCGGACGTCAACGTCAACCCCGCCAACCCGGTCATCGGCGTACGGTCCTTCGGCGCCGATCCGCAGGCGGTCGCGGGCATGGTCGCCGCGCAGGTCAAGGGCTACCAGGGGGCCGGGATCGCCGCCACGTCCAAGCACTTCCCCGGGCACGGCGACACCAAGGACGACAGCCACTACTCCCTGCCGACGATCCATCACACCGCCGAGCAGTGGGAGGAGCTGGACGCCCCGCCGTTCCGGGCCGCCATCGCCGCCGGCATCGACTCGATCATGACCGCCCACATCGTCGTACCGGCGCTGGACAAGAGCGAGGACCCGGCGACGCTCTCCAAGCCGATCCTCACCGGTGTGCTGCGCGAGCGGCTGGGCTACGACGGGGTCGTGGTGACCGACTCCCTCGCCATGGCGGGCGTGCGCCAGAAGTACGGCGACGACCGCGTGCCCGTCCTCGCGCTCCTCGCCGGGTGCGACCAACTGCTCAACCCGCCGGACCTGCCCGTCGCCTGGAACGCCGTCCTCAAGGCGGTGCGCGACGGCGAACTGAGCACGGAGCGGGTCGATGAATCGATCCTGCGCATCCTGCTGCTCAAGGCCAAGCTGGGCCTGTTCCGCGATCCCTACGTCTCCCACGAGGGTGTGGACCGGACCGTGGGCGTGCGTCCCCACCTCGCCGCGGCCGACCGGATCGCGGACGGGACGACCACGCTGCTCGCCAACGAGAGCGGTCTGCTGCCGCTCGGCCGTCGTACGCACCGGAACGTGCTCGTGGTCGGGGCCGACCCCGCTTCCCCCACCGCCTCCACCGGGCCGCCCACCACCGTCATCGCCAAGGCCCTCGGCGAACTGGGCTTCACCGCCACCGCGCTGTCCACCGGGATCACCCCGACCCCGGCGAAGATCAAGGAAGCGGTGGCGGCGGCCAAGGGCAGGGACGCGGTGATCGTGGCGACGTACAACGTCTCGGCGACCAGTCCGCAGCGCACCCTCGTGCGTGAGCTGGCCGCGACCGGCGTGCCCGTCGTGGCCCTCGCCATCCGCAATCCGTACGACATCGCCCAGCTCGCGGGGACCGGGTTCGGCGCGAGCGTCGCGGCGTACTCCTGGACCGATGTGGAACTGTGCGCGGCCGTACGCGTCATCACCGGCCATACGGTCCCCCGGGGGAAGCTGCCCGTTCCGATACAGCGCGCGGACGATCCGGCGAAGGTGCTGTATCCGCTCGGGCACGGTCTGACGTACCCGGTCGGCCGGGGAACGTAGGCGTCCGTACGCCGCTCCCCCGGCCGCCACCACCCCCAACTGGCGCAAAGCCCCCCGCACGCCTGGCGTGCGCCCGCTTCGGCGGGTCACGCTGGGCGGACGTACCCGGGGGGTTGTGGATGCGTCGCACGGATCGGTTCAGGGGGGCGGTGTGCGCGCTGCTGCTCGCGGCGGTGGGGGCCGCGGCGCTGACGGGCTGTCAGTCGGCACGCGGGGAGGGCTCCGGCGGCGGCCTCACCGGCACGGCACTCCCGTCGGGTTACGGCGCCACCTTCCTCGGCGCCGGCGAATGCAGCTCGCGCGGGGACGCGTTCAGGGAAGTGTCCTGCGGGAGCGAGAAGGCGGCGGCCCGGGTGCTGGCGCGGCACCAGGGGCTCCGGGCCGACGGGCCGGCCTGCCCGCCCCGTACGGACTTCGTGCTGCACATCTCGGAGAGCGTGCCCGCCTTCGACGAGGACGGCGACGGGGCCGTGCCGCGCGGGTTCGCGTGCATGCGCAACCTGGAGGCCCCGCATCCCGGCGATCCGGGGAAGGGCGGCGGGCCGCGAACGGTCGTCGGGGACTGCGTCCGCTCCGCCCGCGAGGGGCAGGTGAGGGAGACGCCGTGCGACGGGTCGGGCGGGGCCGCGCCGGAGTTCGAGGTGGCCGCCGCCGTGCAGCGGCGGGACCAGTGCCCGCCGGGGACGCGGTTGTACGTCCAGCTGGGCGGGGACAGGGCGGTGGGCTGCGCCCGGCGGGTGTGAGCCCGCCGGGCACATCCCGGCCGTACTACGGCCGCAGCGTCTGCCGCTGCTCGCGCTTGTCGAGCTTCGCGTCGTACGACGCCAGTGGCTTCGCCTTCGCCGGGTCCGCCTGGACGGCGGCCGGGGCCACGCCCGCCCATTCGAGGATCTCGGCGGTCGCCTTCGCCTTCTGCTCGGGCACGAGGCCCGCGACGTTGGCGCCGTGGTTGGCGCCGGGCGCGGTGTAGACGTACGAGTCGCGCGCGCCCTTGCCGAGGCGGAACGGCTCGGCGCTCCACGGGTCGTTCTGCCCGTTCACGAACAGCATCCGGGTGGCGTTGTGCCGCACCCAGCCGTCCACGTCACGCATGACGCGCGGGTCGAACTTCATCGGGATGTCGCGCGGCACGTAGACGCGCGGCTGGAAGAACTCCGGGCCGTACTTCATGAGCCCGTCGAGGTGCGGGTACTTCACCTGCGGCGCGCCCAGCTGGGTGCCCGCCTGGTAGTAGTACGGCGTGTACGTCGCCAGGCTCTCGTCGCTGTAGGCGGAGAAGCCGGAGATCGCGTCGACGTAGTCGTAGATGACCTGGTCGGACGAGTCGGCGGCGGGCACGTTCGCGCAGTCGCTCGCCCGGCTGTACTGCCAGAAGGCCCACACGAAGTCGAGGACCGTGGACTCGTACGCCTTGTCCAGGCTGCCGACGGTGTCGAAGGTGGCGTTGTTGGCGTCCGCCCACTCCTTGAGCTTCGCGGTCAGCGGACCGCGCCGCACGAGTGCCTCGCGCTGCACGGCGTTGAGCGCGTCGCGGCACTCCTTGGTGCCGACGTTCCGGAAGAAGCGGTCGTACGCCGCGTCCTCCTTGTTCACCACGTCGTTGGGGGCGACGTACGCGACGACGCCGTCCATGTCGCGCGGGTAGAAGCGCTCGTAGTACGTGGCGGTCATACCGCCCTTGGAGCCGCCGGTGGAGATCCACTTCTTGGAGTAGATCTTCTTCAGCTCCGTGAAGATGCGGTGCTGGTCGCTCGCGGCCTGCTTGATGTCGAGCTTCGACCAGTCGGCGGGCGACGGCCGGGACGGAGTGAAGAAGCGGTACTCCATCGACACCTGGTTGCCGTCGATGATCTGCGTCGGCTCACTGCGGCGCGGTGTCGTCGAGACGTTGTAGCCGCTGGTGAAGAAGACCGTCGGGCGGTTCGTGTCCTTGTGCAGCAGGGTGATCCGCTGCTTGAACGTGCCCTTGGACGGCTGCCGGTGGTCGACCGGCTGGGTGTAGTTCAGTACGAAATAGCGATAGCCGGTGTACGGCTTCTCCTCCACCAGGCTCATGCCCGGTATCGCGAGTATTCGCTCCTTGATGTCCTGCTGCTCCGGCTCCGCGGTGGTGACCGCCCCGGCCGGTGTGCTGCCGAGTCCTACGGTGCCTATGAGCACCGCGAACGACAGCAGCAAGCTGCGCGCCTTGCGCATTCGCCCTCCCCTGTTGAATCACAGACGACGGGGCGAACCTAGCGGTGCAACTCCCTTACCACCAGCCTCAGCAGAGAATCCAGCCGGTGGAAGCCTTCTCGGCGCCGACCGAACCGTGCGCCCGCACACAGCGGTTGAGGGCGTAGACGGTCACCGGTCCGGCGCGGTGGGTGAAACGGCCGCTGTCCTTTGCGGCGCGGCTGCCGCGCGCCTGGATGGTCACCTGCATGACCTGCCGTACGCCGGGGCGCTTGGAGACGGTGACGGCGCAGGCGTACCGGCGGCTCTTGTAGATGCGCAGCTCGCCGGTGGCGAAGCCGACCGTCTTCACCTTGCGGCCGGAGCAGGCGCCGAGCGCCTCGGCTCTCTCGGTGCCGGGGCCCGCGAGTGTCAGGCCGGCCACCGCTGTCAGGAGAGCAAGTCCGTACATCAGGTGTTTTCTCATCGCCCCGCTCACCGCATCGAACACACGTGTCCCCTTCCCCACTTGAGCGTACGTGCGTACGGACGCCGCGGAGGCCCGGCGCGGTTGCGGAGCAGCCGGGCGAAGAGCGCGGCTCGGGCGGCGGCGGGCCGGTTCGGGTGCCCGGGTTCTCCGCCGCCGTGCTCAGACGGCCGCCGGCTCGTCCTCTCCGACGAAGGTGCGCCACAGGCGGGCGTACGTCCCGTCCAGGGCCAGCAGTTCGTCGTGCGTGCCGTCCTCGACGACCCGGCCGCGGTCCATGACCACGACCCGGTCCGCGCGCGCCGCCGTCGTCAGGCGGTGGGCGACGACCAGCGTGGTGCGGCGGCCGGTGAGGCGGTCGGTGGCCTGGTTGACCAGGGCCTCCGTGGCCAGGTCGAGGGCCGCCGTCGCCTCGTCGAGCAGCAGGACGTCCGGGTCGACGAGCTCGGCGCGGGCGAGCGCGATGAGCTGGCGCTGTCCGGCGGACAGGTTGCGGCCGCGTTCGGCGACCTCGTGCAGGTAGCCGCCGTCCAGGGTCGCGATCATGTCGTGCGCGCCGACCGCGCGGGCCGCCGCCTCGACCTCGGCGTCGGTGGCGTCGTGCCGCCCGTACGCGATGGCGTCGCGGACCGTGCCCGCGAAGAGGTACGCCTCCTGCGGTACGACGCCGAGGCGGTGCCGGTACGCCGTGATGTCCAGGTCGCGCAGGTCGGTGCCGTCGGCGGTGACCCGCCCCGAGGTCGGGTCGTAGAAGCGGGCGACGAGCTTGACCACGGTGGACTTGCCCGCGCCCGTCTCGCCGACGAAGGCGACGGTCTGGCCCGCCGGGATGCGCAGGTCGATGCCGCTGAGCGCTTCCTCCGGCTGGTCGGCGGACCCGTACTGGAAGCGGACGTCCTCGAAGGCGATCTCTCCGCGCAGTGCCCCGACCTCCTTCGGCCGCTCGGCGGGGGCGGTCGAGGTGGGCTCCCGGAGGAGTTCCTGGATGCGCCGCAGGGAGACGGTGGCCTGCTGGTATCCGTCGAAGACCTGCGAGAGCTGCTGTACGGGAGCGAAGAACAGGTCGATGTAGAGGAGGTACGCGACGAGCGCGCCGGTGGTGAGCGTGCCCGCCTCTACCCGCCCGGCGCCGACGATCAGCACCGCGGCGGCGGCGACGGAGGACAGCAGCTGGACGAACGGGAAGTAGATCGATATCAGCCACTGGCCGCGTACCCGCGCCTGCCGGTAGCTGTCGCTGCGCCCGGCGAACCGCTCGGCGCCCGAGCGCTCGCGCCGGAACGCCTGGACGATGCGCAGTCCGGAGACCGACTCCTGGAGGTCGGCGTTGACGACACCGACGCGGTCGCGGGCGAGCTCGTACGCCTTGACGCTCGACTTGCGGAAGAAGTACGTGCCGATGATCAGGACCGGCAGCGTGGCGAAGACGACCAGGGCGAGCTGCACGTCGATGACGAGGAGGGCGACCATGATGCCGAAGAAGGTGACGACGGAGACGAAGGCGGTGACGAGTCCGGTCTGGAGGAACGTCGACAGGGCGTCGACGTCCGTCGTCATGCGGGTCATGATGCGGCCGGTCAGCTCGCGCTCGTAGTAGTCGAGGCCGAGGCGCTGGAGCTGGGCGAAGATCTTGAGCCGGAGCGCGTAGAGCACGCGCTCGCCGGTCCGGCCGGTCATCCGCATCTCGGCGGTCTGCGCGACCCACTGCGCGAGGACGGACAGCAGCGCCAGCCCGGCCGCCGCCCACACCGCGCCGAGCGCGAGCTGGGTGACGCCCTCGTCGATGCCGTGCCGGATCAGGACCGGCAGGAGCAGGCCCATGCCGGCGTCGACGGCGACGAGCACGAGGCTGACCAGCAGGGGAAGCCCGAAGCCGCGCAGCAGGCGGCGCAGGCCGTACGACTCCTCGGGGCGGACGGCGCGGGCCTCGTCGACGGCGGGTACGTCGTTCGCCGGCGGCAGCGCCTCGACCTGTGCGAGCAGCTCGGGGGTCGCGGGCATGCCGGGCGCGTGGTCGGCGGCCCGGTCGGCGGGCGAGGTCTCGTCCCGTACCCACAGGTCGGGCGTGATGCCGCGCTCGGCGTCGAACTCGGCGTCGAGCTCCGCCTGCACGGTCCGGTCGTCGGCCGGTTCGGGAGCCTTGGTGAGGATGTGGCCGGGCGATACGCCGCCGAGCTCGTCGGGGTCGGTGAGCAGCCGCCGGTAGAGGGCGGAGCGCTCCTGGAGTTCCTCGTGCGTACCGATGTCGGCGAGCCGGCCGCCGTCGAGCACGGCGATGCGGTCGGCGAGGTTGAGGGTGGAGCGGCGGTGGGCGATGAGCAGCGTCGTGCGCCCGGCCATGACGGACTTCAGCGCCTCGTGGATCTCGTGCTCGACGCGGGCGTCCACGGCGGACGTGGCGTCGTCGAGGAGGAGCAGGCGGGGGTCGGTGAGGATGGCGCGGGCGAGGGCGATGCGCTGGCGCTGGCCGCCGGAGAGGGTGAGGCCGTGCTCGCCGACGGTGGTGTCGTAGCCGTTCGGCAGCTCGGATATGAAGCCGTCGGCCTGGGCGGCGCGGGCGGCGGTCCTGACCTGCTCGTCGGTCGCGTCCGGCAGGCCGTACGCGATGTTGGCGCGGACGGTGTCGGAGAACAGGAAGCTGTCCTCCGGGACGAGCCCGATGGCGGCCCGCAGCGAGTCGAGCGTCAGCTCGCGCACGTCGTACCCGCCGACGAGGACGGCGCCCCGGGAGACGTCGTAGAAGCGCGGGAGGAGCATCGAGACGGTGGACTTGCCGCTGCCGGACGAGCCGACGACGGCGACGGTCTCGCCGGCCCGGATCTCCAGGGAGAAGCCGTCGAGGACCGGACGCTCGTCGTCGTAACCGAACGACACGTCGTCGAACTCGACGGTGGCCGGAGCGTCGGCGGGGAGCTCCTTGGTCCCGTCCTCGATGGACGGCTCGGTGTCGATCAGCTCCAGGACGCGCTCGACGCCGGCCCGTGCCTGCTGGCCGACGGTGAGCACCATGGCGAGCATGCGGACGGGCCCCACGAGCTGGGCGAGGTAGGTGGAGAAGGCCACGAACGTACCCAGGGTGATCTCCCCGCGCGTCGCGAGCCAGCCGCCGAGGGCGAGCATCGCGACCTGGCCGAGGGCGGGCACGGACTGGAGGGCGGGGGTGTAGCGCGAATTGAGCCGTACGGTCCGCATGCGCCCGGCGAACAGCCGGCGGCTGACCTCGCGCAGCTTGCCGGTCTCCTGGTCCTCCTGGCCGAAGCCCTTCACGACCCGTACGCCGGACACGGCCCCGTCGACGACACCCGCGACGGCGGCTACCTGGCCCTGGGCGTACCAGGTGGCCGGGAAGAGCCGGGTGCGGCTGCGCTTGGCGATGAACCACAGGGCGGGGGCCACGGCGAGGGCGACGAGGGTGAGCAGCGGCGAGAGCCACGCCATGATCACGAGCGAGATGAGGAAGAGCAGGATGTTCCCGATGGTCATCGGGAGCATGAACAGCAGGCCCTGGATGAGCTGGAGGTCGCTGGTGGCGCGGCCGACGACCTGGCCGGTGGACAGCTCGTCCTGTCGGCGTCCGTCGAGCCGGGTGATGGTCCCGTACATGTCGGTGCGCAGGTCGTGCTGGACGTCGAGGGCCAGGCGGCCGCCGTAGTAGCGCCGGATGTAGGTCAGGGCGTACACGACGACGGCGGCGGCTATGAGCAGGCCGGTCCAGACGGCGAGGGACCGCGTCCGCGCGCCGATGACGTCGTCGATGACGACCTTGGTGATCAGCGGGACGAGCGCCATGACGGCCATGCCGCCGAGCGACGATCCGAGCGCGAGCACGACATTGCGCCGGTACCTCCAGGCATAGCCCGCCAGCCGCCGTGCCCACCCCTGATCTGCCGCCACTGCTGCCTCCCGGTCGTCCTGATCTGCCGGAAGTCACCAACGCGGTAAGGTGCGGATTTCATCCCTCCGCAACAAATACGGGTCTCCGGTCCTAGGACCGAAGACCCGTTCGAACACCCGTCAGGGCTTGGGCACCGCCGGGATCGCCTCGCTCGGCGACTCGGTGGGGGCGTACAGGGTCGAGGGGGCGGCCGTCGGGTTGAGGGCCTTGTGGATCGCGCGGGACACGGCCTGGATGGTGTTCACGCCGTCGTTCATGGTCGGGTTGTCGTGGCTGAGCACGGTGATCCCGTAGTTGTGGCGGCCGCCCGTGAACGCGCCGATCGAGTGGACCCGCCAGCCGTGGGTGGAGCGGGGCAGCCAGCCGTTCTTCACCTGGATCTTGGCGGTGGAGGGGGCTCCGGCCGGGGTCCCCCAGCGCTGGGAGGAGATGACCTTGGCCATGAGGTTGAGGATGTACGCCCGCGAGTTGTCGCTCAGGACGGTGTTCTTCGCGGTGAGCAGCGAGAGCAGCTTCTGCTCGTCGCGCGCGGTGATCTGCGTCAGGCCCCAGTAGCCGCCGGTGCCGGGCACGGTGTCGGTCATTCTGGCGGCCGCCAGGAAGCCCTTGATCTTGGTCATGCCGAGCTGGCGCCAGAGCGTGCTGGTCGCGTTGTTGTCCGACTTGGTGATCATGGCACTGGCGAGCGTGTTCTCGCGTGCCGTCAGGTAGCGGTTCGTCTTCTTGGCGTCCCACAGCAGCGTGGCGAGGACGGTCACCTTGACCACGCTCGCGGAGTCGTACTTCTGCGCGGCGCGCAGGGTGCAGGTGGTCTTGGTGGTGCGGTCGTACATCGAGACCGCCGTCGTGGACTTCCGCCCTCTCAGCGCCGCGGTGATGTCCTTGGTCAGCTTCGCCGCGAGCCCCGCCTTGGCCGAGGTGCAGGTCACGGTCGGTGTGACGGCGGCGGCCGGCGCGGCCACGGCCACGGGCACGAGGACGGCCCCGGTCAGGGCTGCGGCCATCGCGGCGCGCGTTATTCGGCTGTGCGTCATGGTGTGGGTCCCTCCCCCTTGTGTTTCTGGTTCAGATGACCCACGAGGGGCGGAAAGGTTGTACGGCGGCGCGGGCGCCGAGGAACTGGGACGCGACCTTCCGCCCCCCTCTGACGAACAATGCCCGCCCGCAACCCACCCGACGCCGGGCTCAGCCGGGCCGGGTGCGGTGCGGGGTGCGGTGCTTCATGCGGTGCGGTGCGGGGTGCTGTTCAGAGGTGCGTCGGTGCGAACATCCGCAACAGCGCCGGGAGTACGAGCACCGAGGGGCCGGGCTGCGCGAGGGACTCGGCCAGGTCCTCGGTCAGGGTCTCCGATGTCGTCCGGCGGGCCGGTACGCCGAAGGACTCCGCCAGGGCCACGAAGTCCGGGCGGGCGAGCTCCGTGCCGGTGGCCTCGTCGAAGGCGTCGGTCATGTACTCGCGGAGGATGCCGTAACCGCCGTCGTCCACGATCAGCCAGGTCACCGGCAGATTGTGCTGGCGGGCCGTGGCCAGCTCGGCGATCGAGTACATCGCGCCGCCGTCGCCCGATACCGCGAGTACCGGACGGGTGCGGTCCGCCACCGCCGCGCCGATCGCCGCCGGGAAACCGTAGCCGAGCCCGCCCGCCCCCTGCGCCGAGTGCATGGTGTTGGGGCGGCGGGGGTCGAAGGCCGACCAGGCCCAGTACGCCAGAATCGTCATGTCCCAGAAGCTCGGGGACGCGGCCGGGAGCGCCTCGCGGATCGATGCGAGCAGCCGCTGCTCCAGCGGCAGGTCCTGGGACGCGATGCGGGCCCGTACCTTCGCCAGCACGTCGCTCACGCGCTCGCGCGCCTGTGCGTCCTCGCGGTCCTCCGCCGTCTCCAGCAACGCCGAGAGGGCGAGGCGGGCGTCCGCGTGGATGCCGAGCGCCGGGTGGTTGGACTCCAGCTTGCCGAGGTCGGCCTCGATCTGCACGACCCGGCCGCGCGGCTTGAACGTGTAGTAGTTGGAGGAGAGCTCGCCCAGTCCCGAGCCGACGACGAGCAGGACGTCCGCGTCCTCCAGGAAGTCCGTCGTGTGGCGGTCCTCCAGCCACGACTGGAGGGAGAGGGGGTGCTCCCACGGGAACGCTCCCTTGCCGCCGAAGGTCGTGACGACCGGCGCGTCCAGCTTCTCCGCGAGCGCGAGCAGCTTGCCGGAGGCGTCGGAGCGTACGACACCGCCACCCGCGATGATCGCCGGACGGGACGCCGTCGACAGCAGGTGGGCGGCGACCGCCGTCAGTTCGGGGCGCGGGGCCAGTTCGTGCGGGGTGGCGTCCATCGCCGTGACGACGGGCAGGGACGTCTGCGCCAGGAGTACGTCCTGGGGGATCTCGATCCACACCGGGCCGTGCGGGGCCGTGAGGGCCGATTCCCACGCCTCGGCGATCGCGGAGGGGATCTGCGACGCCGTACGGACGGTGTGGACCGACTTCACGATGTCGCGGAACGACGCCTTCTGGTCCCGCAGTTCGTGCAGGTAGCCGTGCCGGCCGCCGCCGATGCCCGGGGACGGGACCTGGCTGCTGATCGCGAGGACGGGGGCGGAGGCCGCCGCCGCCTCCTGGAGCGCGGCGAGCGACGTCAGGGCTCCGGGGCCGGTGGAGAGCAGCAGCGGGGCCGCCTCCCCGGTGATCCGGCCGTACGCGTCGGCGGCGAAGCCCGCGTTGTTCTCGACGCGCAGCCCGACGTACGAGAGCGAGGAGCGGCGCAGCGCGTCGAACATCCCCAGCGCGTGCTGTCCCGGAAGGCCGAAGACGGTGGTCGCGCCGAGGCCCTGGAGGGTCTCGACGACGAGGTCACCGCCGTTGCGGCCGGGGGGCGGGTTGAGCGCCGCGGCGGTCTGCGCCTCGGTGGGACGCAGGACCAGGTCGTGGTCGTGCGTCACTTGTCGGTCCTGGAGGCCGCGATCTGCCGGGACATGATCGTGGTCAGCTCGTACGCCGTGTGGGAGGCGGCCACGGAGGTGATCTCCGCGTGGTCGTACGCCGGGGCGACCTCGACGACGTCGGCCGACACCAGGTTGCAGGAGGACAGGCCGCGCAGGATCTCCAGCAGCTCGCGGGAGGTCATGCCGCCCGCCTCGGGGGTGCCGGTGCCGGGCGCGTGGGCCGGGTCGAGGCAGTCGATGTCGATGGAGATGTAGAGCGGGCGGTCGCCGATGCGCTGGCGGAGCTGGTCGGCGACCTCGTCGGCGCCGCGCCGGTAGACGTCGGAGGAGGTGACGATGCCGAAGCCCATCTTCTCGTCGTCGGTCAGGTCCTGCTTGCCGTAGAGGGGGCCGCGGATACCGACGTGGGAGAGCGCCTCGGTGTCGAGGATGCCCTCCTCGACAGCCCGGCGGAACGGCGTGCCGTGGGTGTACTCCGCGCCGAAGTACGTGTCCCAGGTGTCCAGGTGCGCGTCGAAGTGGAGCAGCGCGACCGGGCCGTGCTTCTTCGCGACCGAGCGCAGCAGCGGCAGCGCGATGGTGTGGTCGCCGCCGAGCGTCATCATGCGGGCGCCGGTGCCGAGGAGGTCGTCGGCGGCGGCCTCGATCGTCTCGACGGCCTCGTTGATGTTGAACGGGTTGGCGGCGATGTCACCGGCGTCCGCGACCTGCGCGAGCGCGAACGGCGACGCGTCCTGCGCCGGGTTGTACGGGCGCAGGAGGCGCGACGCCTCGCGGATGGCGTTGCCGCCGAAGCGGGCGCCGGGGCGGTAGGAGACCCCGGAGTCGAAGGGCACGCCGACGACGGCGACGTCGGCCGTGCCGACCTCGTCGAGGCGGGGCAGCCGCGCGAACGTCGCCGGGCCCGCGTACCGCGGGATGCGGGAGGAGTCGACGGGACCGCGGAACTGCTGCTCGCTGCTGCTGCTCATTGAATTGCCTTCTTTCCTACGCTTTGTTGCGTTATCTGACTTTAGCCCGGCGTGGGCACGGACTCGGGCTCGGGTTCCGCTTCGGCTCCCCGCCCGGCCAGCCGCTCGCGCCAGGCGGCGAGGACGGCCGCGTCGGTCGGGCGGGTGGCGAGGCTGACGACGACGTACGCCGCGAGGGACAGCAACAGGCCGTAGTAGACGGGCTCGTTGGCCAGGATGCCGTACCACGCCATGAGGCCGACGACCGCGAGACCGCCGACGGTCACGGACGCCAGGGCGCCGTGCACCGTGCCGCGCTTCCAGAGCAGACCGCCGAGAATCGGCACCAGCAGGCCGCCGACGAGGAGGTTGTAGGCGACGGTGAGGGCCTCGACGACGTTGTTGAGGGCGATGGCGATGCAGACGACCGCGATGCCCATGATCAGGATGAAGAGGCGGTTGCCGCGCACCTCGTCGTGGGTTTCGCCGTCCTTCTCGCGGGAGACCGCGCCGCGCAGCCGCGACCAGATGTCGTTGTTGGCGACGGTGGCGCAGGCGATCAGCGCGCCCGACGAGGTCGACATCACGGCCGCCAGCGCCGCCGCGAGGACCAGGCCGCGTACGCCCATGGGCAGCTCGTCCCGGACGATCGTGGCGAAGGCGTCGTCCGCGTGGGCGAGGTCCGGGTAGAGCACCTTGGCCGCGGTGCCGATGACGGCGCCGGCGAGCGCGTAGACCAGGCAGTACGTACCGGCTGCCGTGCCGCCGTAGCGGGCGACCTTGTCGCTGCGGGCGGTGAAGACGCGCTGCCAGATGTCCTGGCCGATGAGCATGCCGAACGTATAGATCAGTACGTACGTGAAGATCGTCTCGCCGCCGATGCCGAGTGGGTCGAAGTACTCGGTGGGCAGCTGCGCCTTCATCTCGCTGAAGCCGCCGGCCTTGACGACCGCGATCGGCAGCAGCAGGAGCAGCACACCGATCGTCTTGACGACGAACTGCACCATGTCCGTCAGCGTGATCGACCACATGCCGCCGAGCGTCGAGTACGCGACGACGATGGTGCCGCCGAGGATGATCGACAGTGCGCGGTCCATGTCGAAGATGACGTCGAAGATCGTGGCGTACGCGATGGTCGACGTGACGGCGAGCATGAGCGTGTAGGCCCACATGACGACGCCGGAGATGATGCCGGCCCGGCCGCCGCCGTAGCGGAGGTCGAGCATCTCGCTGACGGTGTAGACCTTCAGGCGGGCGATGCGCGCGGAGAAGAAGATGCTGAGCGCGAGGAGCCCGAGGCCGATGGTGAAGACCATCCAGGCACCGGAGAGGCCGTACTGGTAGCCGAGCCCGACGCCGCCGATGGTGGAGGCGCCGCCGAGGACGATGGCCGCCATCGTGCCGGAGTACATGCCGGGCCCGAGGCGGCGGCCGGCCACCAGGAATTCGCTCTTGGACTTGGCGCGGCGCATGCCCCACCAGCCCATGGCGAGCATTCCGGCCAGGTATATGACGATCACCGCGTAGTCGACGGCCATGGGCCATCCTCCTTCGAGCACCTCAGTGGCGTGTCGTGCAGGGGATACAGGGGAGCGGCGGCTCTTGTGCGGGGACATCCGCCCGTACCCGCGGCCGCCGGTCCGCTCGACATTAGGTGGCCGGAAGGCGACGCTGAAGTGTACGTTTCCTCCACTCCCCCGACCTCAGATGGATGGACCATCCATGCCGGACGCCCTGGCCTCCTCTTCCGCACCTCCGGCCCCTCCCACCCCGCCGATTCCGCTGGCCGCGCTGCTGGCGCGGGAGGAGCTCGGACTGCGGCTGATCGCGGGGCCCGAGGACACGGATCTGCACTGGGTGCACACCTCGGAGATGGGCGACCCGTACCCGTACCTCCTCGGCGGTGAGCTTCTGCTGACGGCGGGCGTCCAGCTCACCGACCCCGGCCATTACGTCTCCCGGGTCGTGGAGGCGGGCGCGGCGGCGCTCGGCTTCGGTGTGGCGCCGGTGTACGACACGGTGCCGCCGGCCCTGGTGGACGCCTGCGAGCGGCACGGGCTGCCGCTGGTGGAGGTGCCGCCGCCGACGACGTTCACGGCGATCGCCCGCGCGGTCTGGCGGCTGATGGCCGAGGCCCGCCACCGCGAGCTGCGCCGCGTCGCGCAGGCCCAGCAAGGGCTGGCCACGGCGGCGGCCCGCCCCGACCCCGTCCCGGCGGTGCTGCGCCAGCTCACGGCGCGGCTGGACGACGGGGCGTACGCGGTGCTGCTGTCGGCGGACGACGCGCCGCTGGCCACGGCGGGGCGGTCGCCGTCACCCCGGACGCACACGGCCCTGGCACGGCTCGCGCGCGTGGTCAGTCCGCCGCCGGAGCCGGCCGCGCCCGAGGGCGCAGGCCCCGCCGGCTCACCCCCGCCCAACGCCAGGACCGCGCCCGCCTCCGCCACCGACACGGCCGGTGGCAGTCATCTCGCCGCCTACGCCCTCGCGGGCGGCCGGCGGCTCGTGCTCGCGGTGGCCTCGGACCGGCGCGAGGCCGGGGACCACACCATCGCGGGGGTCGCCGTCGTCCTGCTGTCGCTGCTCACCACGCAGCACCAGGGCGCCGCCGAGTCCGACCGCGCCGCCGCGCTGGTACGGCTGCTGCTCGGGGCGGACGCGGGCGAGGTGGCGCCGCTGCTGGGCGCGGGCGAGTGGACCGTGGTGCACGCGCGGCCGGCGGCCGCTGCCGCCGCGCGCGATCCACTGGCCGCGGCGGCGCTCGGCGCGGCACTCGGCAGCGCGCTGGTGGACGCGACGGACGAGGGGGGCGTACGGGTGCTGTTTCCCGGCGGGGCCCGGGAGATCGAACCGCAGCCCGGCTGGACCCTCGGCGTCAGCTCCCCCGTGTCCCCGTCGGAGCTGCCCGCCGCCGGCCTCCGCGCCGAGCGGGCCGTACGCCGCGCCGAGGCGACCCGCAGCGCGCTCGTCCGCGACCGGGGTGAGGCGGGCTCGGGGTTCGCCTCGCTGGTCACGCCGGACGAGGCCCGCGCGCACGCCCGCACACAACTCGCCCCGATCGCCGCGTCGCCCGCGCTCGTCACGACCTTGCGCACCTGGCTCTCGCTGCACGGGAGCTGGGACCGTACGGCCGTCGCACTCGACGTGCACCGCAACACGGTCCGCCAGCGCGTCGCCCGCTGCGCGGCCCTCCTGGACGCCGACCTGGACGACGCGGACGTGCGGATGGACCTGTGGTTCGCGCTGCGCTGGCTGTGACGCGTACGACCGTCCCCAAGCCTGGACAGTGTTGGTGACTACCCGGTAACTTCGCCTGAGCAAGCGCTTAGACCAGTATCGCCAATGGAGCAAGAAGGGGGCGTCCCGTGCGCCGTAGCGTTTTCAACGAGGACCACGAGGCGTTCCGGAAGACCATCCGGGCCTTCATCGAGGCCGAGGTCGTCCCCGTCTACGACGAGTGGTTCGCCGCCGGCCAGGCGCCGCGCGACTTCTACTACAAGCTCGGCGAGCTGGGCGTCTTCGGCATCCGCGTCCCGGAGGAGTACGGCGGCGCCGGCATCGAGTCGCACAAGTACGAGGCCGTGATGTACGAGGAGACCTCGCGCGCGGGCGTCAACTTCGGCGGCTCCGGCGTGCACGTGCTGCTCGGCCTGCCCTACATCGAGATGCTCGCCACCGACGAGCAGAAGCAGCGCTTCCTGCCGAAGTTCGTCTCCGGCGAGGAGATGTGGGCGCTGGCGATGACCGAGCCGGGCACCGGCTCCGACGTCGCGGGCATGAAGACCACCGCCAAGCTCTCCGAGGACGGCACGCACTACGTCCTCAACGGCGCCAAGACCTTCATCACCGGCGGTGTGCACGCCGACCGTGTCATCGTGTGCGCCCGCACCTCCGCCCCGAGCGCCGAGGACCGCCGCTTCGGCATCTCGCTGTTCGCCGTGGACACCAAGTCCGAGGGCTACTCGGTGGGCCGCAAGCTGGACAAGCTCGGCCTGAAGACGTCCGACACCGCCGAGCTGGCGTTCGTCGACGTGAAGGTGCCGGTCGAGGACCTGCTCGGCGAGGAGAACAAGGGCTTCGGCTACCTCGGCAAGAACCTGGCCTCCGAGCGCTGGGGCATCGCGTTCGGCGCGTACGCCCAGGCGAAGGCCGCCATCCGGTTCGCCCAGCAGTACGTGCAGGAGCGCACCGTCTTCGGCAAGCCGGTCGCGTCCTTCCAGAACACCAAGTTCGAACTGGCCGGCTGCCAGGCCGAGGTGGACGCCGCCGAGGCCGTCGTCGACCGCGCCCTGGAGGCCCTGGACGCGGGCGAGCTGACCCCGGCCGAGGCCGCGTCCGCGAAGCTGTTCGCCACCGAGGTCGCGCACCGCGTCATCGACAAGTGCCTCCAGCTGCACGGCGGTTACGGGTTCATGAACGAGTACCCGATCGCCCGCCTGTACGCGGACAACCGCGTGAACCGCATCTACGGCGGCACCAGCGAGGTCATGAAGATGATCATCGCGAAGGACATGGGCCTCTAAGACCGCCCTGCCGGACCGCACTGTAGAACTGCCCGCATGAACAAGGCACTCGCAGCCCTCCTCGATCTGCTCGACCTGGAGCAGATCGAGGAGGACATCTTCCGAGGCGTGAGCCGCTCGGCGATCGTCCCCCGCGTCTTCGGCGGCCAGGTCGCGGCCCAGGCCCTCGTGGCCGCCGGCCGCACCGTCCCCGGCGACCGCCTCCCCCACTCGCTGCACGCGTACTTCCTGCGCCTCGGCGATCCGGGCGCGCCGATCGTCTACACGGTCGACCGGATCCGCGACGGCCGCTCCTTCACCACCCGGCGCGTCGTCGCCGTCCAGCACGGGCAGCCGATCTTCCACCTCTCCGCGTCGTTCCAGACGTACGAGGAGGGCCTGGAGCACCAGGCGCCCATGCCGCCCGCGCCGGACCCCGAGACCCTTCCGACGGCCGCCCAGATGCTGCCCCGGTACGCGGACCACTTCCTGGACTCCGGGGTCGTCGACCGCATGCTCGAAGCACGCGCGGCGGTCGACCTGCGCTACGTCGACGCCCCGCCGTACGGCAGCGTCGGTGAGCCGCGCGAGCCGCGCTCCCAGGTCTGGTTCCGTACGAACGGCAAGCTCGACGGCGCCATCGACGCGCCCCTGCTGCACGTCTGCCTCGCCACGTACGTCTCCGACATGACCCTGCTCGACTCGGTGCTGCTGGCCCACGGGCGCGGCGGCTGGGCGACCGGCGACGTGGTCGGCGCGTCCCTGGACCACGCGATGTGGTTCCACCGGCCCTTCCGGGCGGACGAATGGCTGCTGTACGACCAGGAGTCGCCGTCCGCGTCGGGCGGCCGGGGCCTGGGCCAGGCCAGGATCTACACCCAGGACGGCCGGCTGGCCATCTCCGTCATCCAGGAGGGCGTGGTCCGGGTCCCCCGCTGACCCGCGCGGCGTGGGGCGTCACCCGCCCGTACGCCGCCCGGTCAGGCCCCTTCCGCCAAGCCCGCCGCGTCCAGCAGGTACGCCGTCATCGGGTCGTAGTAGCGCGGGTCGGTGACGTGGTCGTCGAGCGGGACGGTGACCTGGAGGGTGCCCTCGGCCTCGCCGATGAACAGCGCCGGGTCGTTGCAGTCGGCGTAACCGATCGAGTCGAGTCCGCGCTGCCCCGCGCATCCCGCCCAGCCGTGGTCGGCGACGACCAGGTCGGGCAGGGGCCGTCCCTCGCGCTCCATGCCGTCGAGGATCGCCGTCATCGGCTCGGGCGAGTGCGTGTGCCAGAGGGTCGCGCCGCGCTCCAGCATCGCGACGTCCGCGAACTGGAACACCATGCCCTCGTCGGCCATGAGCCCGCCCGGAATCCGTACGATCTCGCAGCCCGCGCGGCGCAGCGCGTCCGCCGTCTGCCGGTGTACGTCGAGCAGCCCGCCCGGGTGCCCGGTCGCGAACAGCACACGCTCCTTGCCGGCGGCGGCCTTGCGCAGCCGGGCCGCCATCCGCTCCAGCGCGTCGACGGTCAGCTCGGGGTCGATGGTGTCCTGGCCCATGCGGTGCCCAGGGTCGTCACTGACGCCGCAGCGCTCGGCCATCACCGCGAGGACGTCCTGCTCGTCGGTCCAGCGGTCGCCGAGTTCGAGGCCGAGCCAGTAGTGGCGGTCACCGTTCGCGAGCTTGCGGTAGTGGGAGAGGTTGTTGTCGCGGGGGGTGGCCACATCACCGGCGATGCGGGTGCGGGCGAGGTGGTCGACAAGGGCGGCGCGGCTGGGTATCGGCATGAGCCCATTGTGCCGTCCGGCTTTCGGCCCCGTCCGGCGAAAGCGCCCGTGTCCGGCGGATTTCGCCCCCGTACCGCGCTCGGGGGAGGCAGCGGCACCGCACGCCCCTGCCGGCGCACGGGACCGTTCCGGGCCCCGGCGCCTCAGGCGCCCACGGGAGGCGCCAGCGCGCCGAACGCCCCGTGCGCCAGGCGGCGCAGCAGCGCTTCCGTCGCGGCGCGCCCCGGCAGCCCGTTGCCGTACGAACCGAGGTGCGGGGTGGAGTTGAGCAGCCCGAACACCGCGTGCACGGCCGACCGCGCCTCCGCCTCGGGTACGCCGGGATTGAGCTCCCGTACGACGGTGACCCACAGTTCGACGTACTGCCGCTGGAGCTGACGCACCCGCTTGCGGTCGCTCTCCCTGAGCCGGTCCAGTTCGCGGTCGTGCAGGGTGATCAGCGGCCGGTCGTCGAGCGCGAAGTCGATGTGGCCGTCGATGAGGGAGCCGAGGACGGCCTCCGGGCTGTCGGCCGACTCGGCGGCGGCGCGCTGCCTGCCGCCGTCCAGCAGCCGCTCGCTGATGCCGACGAGCAGCTCGGCGAGCATCGCGTCCTTGCCCGCGAAGTGCCGGTAGAGACCGGGGCCGCTGATGCCGACGGCGGCGCCTATCTCGTCGACGCCCACGCCGTGGAAGCCCCGCTCGGCGAAGAGGCGGGCGGCCTCCCTGAGGATCTGCTCGCGGCGGGTCGGGGCCGCGACGCGGGCGGCGTTGGTGCTCATGGGGACCATTCTAAACCGGAGGGTTAGCGGTCGTTAACCTGGCGGGAGCGCTCGCCGAAATGGGTGAACGCGCGCAGCACCCACTCCACCGACCCGAGCCGGTACCGGCGCATCAGCCGGCCGCTGACGGCGAGCTGCGCGGCGTACAGGACGAGCGCGATGCCGACGGGGACGGCCGTGCCGACGCGTCCGTACAGGCCGAGACCGTATCCCGTGAAGATCAGCGCCATGACCAGCGACTGGGTGAGGTAGTGGGTCAGTGCCATGCGTCCGGCGGGCGCGAGCACTCCGGCCGCCCGCGCCCCGCTCGGCGTGCCGAACCAGAGCAGCAGGCCGGCCACGTACGCGGCGCTGAGCGCCGGCGCCGCCACCACGCCGGTCATGCCCGCGAACAGCTCCCACCGGGCGGAGAGCAGGCCCGCCGCACCGGAGGCCGCGAAGGCGGCGGCCGGCACGCCCGCGCACAGGCCGGTCACCAGGACACGGCGCAGAGCCGCCCCGCCGGCCCGCGTGAGCCACTGCCGCTTGCCGGCCGAGAGCCCCAGCAGGAAGGCGGCGACCACGAAGCCGCTCATGACGACGAGGGCGAGAACGGCGAAGGGCAGCTGACCCAGGTTCGCGCCGACGACATCGCCGAAGCCGCCCCGGTAGGCGGCGGTGAGCTCGGCGGCCTCCTCCGCCGCGGCGGCCCGCTCGGCGGCGCTTTCGGGACCGGCCAGCGCCGCCAGCACGCCGAGGAGCAGCAGGAGCGAGCCGAAGACGCCCCACACCCAGAGCGCGGCGCGGTACGCCCCTTCGGGGGTGGCGCGGCGCGCGGCGAAGAGGATCAGCCCGAGCAGGGCATACGTCGTAAGGATGTCGCCGACGTAGAGGAACACCGCGTGCAGGGCCCCGAGGACGAACAGCCCCAGCAGCCTCCGCATCGTGCGCGGCCCGAGGCGGGTACCGGCGCGCTCGGCGGAGGCGGCCTGGAGGGTGAAGCTGTAGCCGAAGAGGAACGAGAAGAGCAGATAGAACTTGCTTTGGGCGAGGAAGTCGACCACCCACAGGGCCACGGTGTCGGCGGCGGCGGGCGGGCGGCCGCCCAGCACACCGTGCGAGCCGGCCATGGTCAGGGTGTTGACGAGGAGGATGCCGAGCAGCGCGAAGCCGCGCAGGGCGTCGACCTCCAGGACGCGCCGTCGCGACTGCGGCCCCGGCCGTATCGCCTCCTCCGCCCTCGCTGCCGGCGCCGTTCCCGCCGCTGTTCCCGCCGCCGCGCCAGTCGGCGCGCCCACCGTCGCCGTGTCCCGTGATGTCGTCACAAGTCCTGCCCCCGTGTCTGAGTCAGCTCAGATCCTGACATCACTTGATCTTCGTGACGTCATACCGAAGGACGAATCCACAGCCCTGGACAGGGGGGTTAGCGGTCGTTAACCTGAAAGGGCGTTAACGCTCATTAACATCACGTCGACCGGGCAAAGGGGCTCAGGAGATGCGGCAGGCACCGGTGCTGACCAGCACCGCCGATCCAGCAGCCGAGGCATGGCGGGCCAACGAAGCGGCCCACCGGGAGCTCGTGGAAGGACTGCGCGGGCGGCTCGCCGCGGCGCGGCTCGGCGGTGGCGAGAAGGCGCGGGCCCGGCACACCGCGCGCGGCAAGCTCCTCCCCCGCGACCGGGTGGACACGCTACTGGACCCCGGCTCGCCCTTCCTGGAGCTCGCTCCGCTGGCGGCCGAGGGCATGTACGGCGGGGCGGCGCCGGCCGCGGGTGTGATCGCCGGGATCGGGCGGGTGAGCGGCCGCGAGGTCGTGATCGTCGCCAACGACGCCACGGTCAAGGGCGGCACGTACTACCCGATGACCGTCAAGAAGCACCTCCGGGCCCAGGAAGTGGCCCTGGAGAACCGCCTCCCCTGCCTGTACCTGGTGGACTCCGGCGGCGCCTTCCTCCCCATGCAGGACGAGGTGTTCCCGGACCGTGAGCACTTCGGCCGGATCTTCTACAACCAGGCCCGCATGTCGGGTGCGGGCATCCCGCAGATCGCCGCCGTGCTCGGTTCCTGCACGGCGGGCGGGGCGTACGTCCCGGCGATGAGCGACGAGGCCGTCATCGTGCGCAACCAGGGCACGATCTTCCTGGGCGGGCCGCCACTGGTGAAGGCCGCCACCGGCGAGGTCGTCACGGCGGAGGAGCTCGGCGGCGGCGAGGTCCACTCCCGCACGTCGGGCGTGACGGACCACCTGGCGGAGGACGACGCCCACGCCCTGCGCATCGTGCGGAACATCGTGGCCACGCTCCCGGAGCGCGGCCCGCTGCCGTGGTCGGTCGAGCCCGTCGAGGAGCCGAAGGTCGATCCCGCGGGGCTGTACGGCGCGGTTCCGGTCGACTCGCGCACGCCCTACGACGTACGGGAAGTCATCGCGCGCACGGTCGACGGCTCACGCTTCCAGGAGTTCAAGTCGGAGTTCGGCCAGACGCTGATCACCGGCTTCGCCCGGATTCACGGGCACCCGGTCGGCATCGTCGCCAACAACGGCATCCTGTTCTCCGAATCCGCCCAGAAGGGCGCGCACTTCATCGAGCTGTGCGACCAGCGCGGCATCCCTCTCCTCTTCCTCCAGAACATCTCCGGCTTCATGGTCGGCAGGGACTACGAGGCGGGCGGCATCGCCAAGCACGGCGCGAAGATGGTGACGGCCGTGGCGTGCACGCGCGTGCCGAAGCTGACCGTCGTCGTCGGAGGGTCGTACGGCGCGGGCAACTACTCGATGTGCGGCCGGGCGTACTCGCCGCGCTTCCTGTGGATGTGGCCCAACGCGAAGATCTCGGTGATGGGCGGCGAGCAGGCGGCGTCGGTCCTCGCGACGGTCAAGCGGGACCAGCTGGAGGCCCGGGGCGAGGAGTGGCCGGCCGACGAGGAAGAGGCGTTCAAGACGCCGATCCGCGAGCAGTACGACGCGCAGGGCAGCGCCTACTACGCGACGGCCCGGCTGTGGGACGACGGTGTGATCGACCCGATGGAGACCCGGCAGGTCGTGGGCCTGGCCCTGACGGCCTGCGCCAACGCACCCCTGTCCGAGCCCGCCTTCGGCGTCTTCCGGATGTGAGAGACAGATGACGGAGTTCCCCATGGCCCCCATGGCCCCCATGTTCGACACCGTCCTGGTCGCGAACCGCGGCGAGATCGCGGTCCGCGTCATCCGCACGCTGCGGGAGCTGGGCGTGCGCTCGGTGGCCGTGTTCAGCGACGCGGACGCGGACGCCCGCCATGTGCGGGAGGCGGACACGGCGGTCCGTATCGGCCCGGCGGCGGCCTCGGAAAGCTATCTGCGGACCGACCGCCTGCTGGAGGCGGCCGCCCGTACGGGCGCACAGGCCGTCCACCCAGGCTACGGCTTCCTCGCCGAGAACGCCGCGTTCGCGCAGGCGTGCACGGACGCGGGCCTCGCCTTCATCGGCCCGCCGTCCTCGGCCATCGCCCTCATGGGCGACAAGATCCGGGCGAAGGAGACGGTACGGGCGGCGGGTGTGCCGGTCGTACCCGGCTCGTCCGGCAGCGGGCTGAGCGACGCCGAACTGGCCGCCGCGGCGCGGGAGATCGGCATGCCGGTCCTCCTGAAGCCGTCGGCCGGCGGCGGCGGCAAGGGTATGCGCCTGACGCGGGTCGAGTCGGCGCTGGCCGACGAGATCGCGGCGGCGCGGCGCGAGGCGCGGGCGTCGTTCGGCGACGACACGCTGCTGGTGGAGCGGTGGATCGACCGCCCCCGGCACATCGAGATCCAGGTCCTGGCGGACGCCCACGGCAACGTGGTGCACCTGGGCGAGCGCGAGTGCTCGCTCCAGCGCCGGCACCAGAAGATCATCGAGGAGGCCCCGTCGGTCCTGCTGGACGAGGCGACGCGCGCCGCGATGGGCGAGGCGGCGGTCCAGGCGGCCCGCTCGTGCGGCTACCGGGGCGCGGGCACGGTGGAGTTCATCGTCCCGGGCAACGACCCGTCGTCGTACTACTTCATGGAGATGAACACCCGCCTCCAGGTCGAGCACCCGGTGACGGAGCTGATCACCGGCCTGGACCTGGTGGAGTGGCAGCTGAGGGTGGCCGCCGGCGAGGAACTGCCCTTCACGCAGAAGGACATCACCCTCACCGGCCACGCGGTGGAGGCCCGGATCTGCGCGGAGGACCCCTCCCGCGGCTTCCTCCCCTCCGGCGGCACGGTCCTGACGCTGCGTGAGCCCCAGGGCGACGGCGTCCGGACCGACTCTGGCCTCACCGAGGGCACGGAGGTGGGCAGCCTGTACGACCCGATGCTGTCCAAGGTCATCGCGTACGCCCCGGACCGCGCCACCGCCCTGCGCCGCCTGCGCGCGGCCCTCGCGGACACGGTCACGCTCGGCGTCCCGACGAACGCGGGCTTCCTGCGCCGCCTGCTGGCCCACCCTGACGTGCTCTCGGGCGCGCTGGACACGGGCCTGGTCGAACGCGACGCGGACAGCCTGGTCATGGCGGGAATCCCGCCGGAGGTGTACGCGACGGCGGCGCTGCTGCGGGCCCGGGGGACGACTCCCCCGCCCGCCGGCGCGGCGCAGTGGGCGGACCCGTTCTCCGCCGGTACGGGATGGCGCCTGGGCGGCTCCCCCGCCTGGACCGTGCACCACGCCCGCGTACCGGGTCACGACCCGGTGGAGATCCGGCTGCGTACGACGGCGGCGGGCCAGGAGGTCCTGCTCCCCGAGGCGTCGCCCGCGTCCCCGGACCTGGCCACGGCCATCCCCCTGGAGACGGTGGCCCCGGACGGCGGGACCCGGCCGGCCGCCGGCGACACGACCTCCGCCCGGGGCGCGGACGCGGTCAGCCGTCCCGTCGGCGGCGGCGCCGAGCTGCCGCCCCGGGGACCCGGCGGCCTGCCTCCCGTCGCGGCGGACCCGCAGCCGGGGACGGGCGGGACGGGGGAGGACGAACGGCTGCCCGTCCGGGCCCGTGTCGTCACCGCCGACGCGGACACCGTCACCGTCGAACTAGCGGGCGTGACGCACACCTTCAGCCACGCGAGCGGCCCCGAGGGCAGCTGGCTGGGCCGCGACGGGGACGCCTGGCACGTCCAGGTCCACGATCCCGTCGAGGCCGGGCTGACCGGCGCCGGGCGTTCCGGCGTCGACACGCTCGCCGCGCCCATGCCCGGCACCGTCACGGTGGTCAAGGTGGCCGTCGGGGACCACGTCGACGCCGGGCAGAGTCTCCTCGTCGTCGAGGCGATGAAGATGGAGCACGTCATCTCCGCCCCGCACGCCGGGACCGTCACCGAGCTCGACGTGACGCCGGGCTCGACCGTCGCCATGGACCAGGTGCTGGCCGTGGTCACCCCGCTGGAGGAGTCATGACCGACGGACTGCCGATGCGCGTGACGGCGACCGGTCTGCCGGCCCGCGTACGCATTCACGAAGTCGGGGCCCGTGACGGTCTCCAGAACGAGAAGAGCGTCGTGCCGACCGAGGTGAAGGCGGAGTTCATCCACCGCCTCGCCGGCGCCGGACTCACCACCGTCGAGGCGACCAGCTTCGTGCACCCCAAGTGGGTGCCCCAGCTGGCCGACGCCGAAGCGCTGTTCCCGATGCTGCGGGACCTGGGGGGGGAGGCCCACCTCCCGGTGCTCGTGCCGAACGCCCGTGGTCTCGACCGCGCGCTCGCGCTCGGCGCGCGCCGCATCGCCGTGTTCGGGAGCGCGACCGAGACGTTCGCGAACCGCAACCTCAACCGGACCGTCGACGAGTCGCTCGCCATGTTCGAGCCGGTCGTGGCCCGCGCCAGGCAGGACGAGGTCCACGTACGCGGCTACCTCTCCATGTGCTTCGGCGATCCGTGGGAAGGCGCGGTCCCGGTCTCCCAGGTCGTCAGGGTCGCCAAGGCGCTCGTGGAGCTCGGCTGCGACGAACTGAGTCTCGGCGACACGATCGGCGTCGCCACGCCCGGCCACGTCCTGGCCCTGCTCACCGCCCTCAACGAGGCCGGAGTCCCGACCTCCGCGATCGGCGTGCACTTCCACGACACGTACGGCCAGGCCC
Organism: Streptomyces agglomeratus; assembly: GCF_001746415.1. NCBI lineage: Bacteria > Bacillati > Actinomycetota > Actinomycetes > Kitasatosporales > Streptomycetaceae > Streptomyces > Streptomyces agglomeratus. The sequence goes on along the minus strand of NZ_MEHJ01000001.1, from coordinate 5,089,015 downwards.
TCTCCAACACGCTCGCTGCGCTCCAGCACGGCGTCACCACCGTGGACGCCTCCGCGGGCGGCCTCGGCGGCTGCCCGTACGCGAAGAGCGCCACCGGAAATCTCGCCACCGAAGACCTCGTGTGGATGCTCGACGGCCTCGGTATCGAAACCGGGGTCGATCTCGGCCGCCTCACCGCCACCAGCGCGTGGATGGCCGAACGGCTGGGCCGCCCCAGCCCCTCCCGCACCGTGCGTGCCCTGTCCCACAAGGAGTCGTAGCCATGTCCCTCGACCACCGCCTCTCGCCCGAGCACGAAGAACTCCGCCGCACGGTCGAGGAGTTCGCCCACGACGTCGTCGCCCCGAAGATCGGCGACTTCTACGAGCGCCACGAGTTCCCGTACGAGATCGTCCGCGAGATGGGCCGCATGGGGCTCTTCGGACTGCCCTTCCCGGAGGAGTACGGCGGCATGGGCGGCGACTACCTCGCGCTCGGCATCGTCCTCGAAGAGCTGGCCCGCGTCGACTCCTCCGTGGCCATCACCCTCGAAGCGGGCGTCTCGCTGGGCGCGATGCCCGTCTTCCGCTTCGGCACGGAGGAGCAGAAGCGCGAGTGGCTGCCCCGGCTGTGCTCGGGCGAGATGCTGGGCGCGTTCGGCCTGACCGAGCCGGACTGCGGCTCGGACGCCGGCGGCACGAAGACGACCGCGCGCCGCGAGGGCGACGAGTGGGTCATCAACGGCTCCAAGTGCTTCATCACCAACTCCGGTACGGACATCACCGGCCTGGTCACCGTCACCGCCGTGACCGGCCGCAAGCCCGACGGCAAGCCGGAGATCTCGGCGATCATCGTCCCGTCCGGCACCCCCGGCTTCACCGTCGCCGCCCCGTACTCCAAGGTCGGCTGGAACGCCTCGGACACCCGCGAGCTGTCGTTCTCCGACGTGCGGGTGCCGCTCGGCAACCTGCTCGGTGAAGAGGGCCGGGGTTACGCCCAGTTCCTGCGCATCCTCGACGAGGGCCGCATCGCCATCTCGGCACTCGCGACCGGCCTGGCCCAGGGCTGCGTCGACGAGTCCGTGGCGTACGCGAAGGAGCGGCACACCTTCGGCCGGCCGATCGGCTCCAACCAGGCGATCCAGTTCAAGATCGCCGACATGGAGATGCGCGCGCACATGGCCCGCGTCGGCTGGCGCGACGCCGCGTCGCGCCTGGTCCAGGGCGAGCCGTTCAAGAAGGAGGCGGCGCTGGCGAAGCTGTACTCCTCCACGGTCGCGGTCGACAACGCCCGCGAGGCCACCCAGATCCACGGCGGCTACGGCTTCATGAACGAGTACCCGGTGGCCCGCATGTGGCGCGACTCCAAGATCCTGGAGATCGGTGAGGGCACGAGCGAGGTCCAGCGCATGCTGATCGCCCGCGAGCTCGGCCTCACCGGCTGACATCCCGTAACACCGGACCAGACCGGCCCCGCACCGCACGGTGCGGGGCCGCTGTGCGTGCGGCGGGTGCGGGGAGGTGACGGTCCGGCACCGCGGTCCCGCGAGGGCTTCGGCGCGGTCCAGCGGCAACGCCGTTAGTCCCAGAGGCAGTTCGGCTCGCCCGCTCCCCGACGCTGTCCGCCTCGTGGAACCGGCCCCTGGACATCACGTGAGGTTAGGCTAACCTACCCTCGAACTTGTCCCGCGATGGACCCAGCCGCACGTACGAAAGCAGACACCGTCATGCCTCACGCCCCAGCTTCCCGCCTCTCCCGCCGCAGCCTGCTGGCCGTCGGCGGCGCCCTCGGCATCGGCGCCGCGCTGACCGCCTGCGGCGAGACCTCCGCGAAAAGCGAGGACAAGGCCGCCGGGAAGTCGGGGCCGTGGACCTTCAAGGACGACCGCGGCAAGACGGTGAAGAGCCCGGCCACCCCGAAGAACATCGTCGCGTTCACCGGCGTGGCCGCCGCGCTCCACGACTTCGGCGTCGAGGTCAAGGGCGTCTTCGGCCCCACCAAGACCGCCGACGGCAAGGCCGACGTGCAGGCCGGTGACCTCGACATCAACAAGGTCAAGATCATCGGAAACGCCTACGACGAGTTCAACGTCGAGGAGTACGTCGGCCTGAACCCGGACCTGCTGGTCACCGCCATGTGGGAGAAGGACAAGCTCTGGTACGTCCCCGAGGCGTCCAGCAAGAAGATCCTCAAGGTCGCCCCGAGCGTCGCCCTGTGGGCCGCCGAGACCACGATCCCCAAGGCGATCCAGCGCCACGCCGACCTCGCCGAGTCCCTGGGCGCGGACGTCAAGGGCAAGAAGACCGCTGACGCCAAGGCCCGCTTCGAGAAGGCGGCCGAGCGCCTGCGCCAGGCCGCCAAGGCCAACCCGAAGGTCAAGGTCATGATCGGCTCGGCGAGCCCGGACCTGTTCTACGTCTCCCTCGCGAAGATGTCCGCCGACACGCTCTACTTCCAGGAGCTGGGCGTGAACTTCGTCGAGCCGAAGGTCGACGCGGCCGGCTTCTTCGAGAGCCTGAGCTGGGAGAACGTCGACAAGTACAAGGCCGACATCATCATGATGGACAACCGGACCGCCGTTCTTCAGCCCTCCGCCCTGAAGGACAAGCCGACCTGGACCCGGCTGCCCGCCGTCAAGGCCGGCCAGGTCATCCCGCGCACCACGGAGCCGATCTACTCCTACGACAAGTGCGCGCCGATCCTCGAAGACCTCGCCGAGGCCATCGAGAAGGCCAAGAAGGTCGCCTGACGATGACAGGGACTGAAGCCGCCGCCGACACCACGACCGTCCCGTTCCGCTTCTTCGGCCTGACGGTCGTGCGGACGCGACGGCTCAGCACCTCCCTACTCAGGGTCACGTTCGGAGGCGAGGACCTGCGGGGCTTCGCCTCCGGGGGCCGCGACCAGAGCCTCTCGCTCTTCCTGCCGCACCCCGGCCAGCCGGAACCGGTGCTTCCGCCGGAGACCGAGCCGGACTGGTTCGGTGCGTACCGCGCGTTGCCCGAGAACGTGCGCGCGGTCATGCGCTCGTACACACTGCGCGAGCAGCGCCGCGCCGCCGACGGCGCCGAGGCCGACGAGGTCGACATCGACTTCGCCCTGCACGGCGACGGCGGACCCGCGAGCCGCTGGGCGGCGCAGGCGGGTTCGGGCGACCGTGTCGTGGTCCTGGGCCCCGCCGTCGAGGACAACACCGCCGTACGCTTCCGCCCGCCCCAGGACACCGAGTGGGTCCTGATATGGGCGGACGAGACGGCGCTTCCGGCCGCGGCCGCCGCCCTGGAGTGGCTGCCGGCGGGCACGAAGGCGAAGGTCTGGATCGAGGTCCAGCACGCCGACGACCGTCTGGAGCTGTCCACGGCGGCCGACGCGGACATCACCTGGCTGGTACGGGACGAGAAAGCGCCCACTCCCCTTGAGGCGGTGAGCGCGGCGGAGTTGCCCGGGGGCACGCCGTACACGTGGATCGCCGGCGAGTCCTCGTGTGTACGGGCGCTGCGCCGCCATCTCGTCCAGGAGCGGAAGTTCGACCGCAAGCGCGTGACGTTCGTGGGCTACTGGCGCCGCGGGCTGAGCGAGGAGCAGCTCCGCGAACGGGCGGAAGAGGAAGAGGCGTAGAAGCGCGGCCACCGGCCGTCCTTCCACCGTCCTTCCCGCCGCCGGCCCTATGGCCGGCTCCCCCGCCGACCCCGCAGCCTTCTCGCGGTTCGCGCTCCTTCCACCCGCTTCCCACCGTCTTGCCACAACAGCTGCGCCTCCTGGGGGGCGAGGGTCGTTGCGAGTTTAAGTAAGGGTAGGCTAACCTTACTTACACATCGCGCCCTCGCCCCCCTCTCCTGTCCTGAGGGCGCGTTGATTCCCGTACCCGGGAGGACAGTTCATGCGCTCACACCTGCTCAATGACACGACCGCCGAGCGGTATCGCCGGACCGCCACCGCAGCGGTCGAGCGGGTGGCGGACAAACTCGCCGCGACCGACCGGCCGTTCACCGGCATCACGCCGGAGCAGCTCGCCCCCAGATTCGACGCGATAGACCTCGACCGGCCGCTCGGTGACATCACCAGCGCCCTGGACGAGCTGGAATCCGTCTACCTGCGGGACGCCGTCTACTTCCACCACCCGCGCTACCTCGCGCACCTCAACTGCCCGGTCGTCATCCCGGCCGTCGCCGCCGAGGCCGTGCTCTCCGCCGTGAACTCCTCCCTGGACACCTGGGACCAGAGCGCGGGCGCCACCCTCATCGAGCGCCGCCTCGTCGACTGGACGACCGCCCGCATCGGCTTCGGTACGAACGCCGAGACCGGCGCCGACGGCGTCTTCACCAGCGGCGGCTCCCAGTCGAACCTCCAGGCACTCCTCCTCGCCCGCGAGGAGGCCAAGACGACCGACTCCGCCAAACTCCGCGTCTTCGCCTCCGAGTGCGGCCACTTCAGCGTCCAGAAGTCCGCGAAACTCCTCGGCCTCTCCCCCGAAGCCGTCATCGCGATCCCCTGCGACGGCGACAAGCGCATGCAGACCGTGGCCCTCGCCCGCGAGCTGGCCCGCTGCGCGAACGAGGGCCTCGTCCCGATGGCCGTCGTCGCCACCGCCGGCACCACCGACTTCGGCTCGATCGACCCGCTGCCCGAGATCGCCGAGCTGTGCGAGCTGTACGGCACCTGGATGCACGTCGACGCGGCGTACGGCTGCGGCCTGCTGGCCTCCCGCAGCCGCCGCCACCTCCTCGACGGCATCGAGAAGGCCGACTCGGTCACCGTCGACTACCACAAGTCCTTCTTCCAGCCGGTGAGTTCGAGCGCGCTGCTGGTCCGCGACGGCGCCACCCTGCGCCACGCGACGTACCACGCCGACTACCTCAACCCGCGCCGGATGGCCGAGGAGCGCATCCCCAACCAGGTCGACAAGTCCCTCCAGACCACCCGCCGCTTCGACGCCCTCAAGCTGTGGATGACGCTGCGGACCATGGGCGCGGACGGCGTCGGTGAACTCTTCGACGAGGTCTGCGACCTGGCGGCCGACGGCTGGCAGCTGCTCGCCGGCGACCCGCGCTACGACGTCGTCGTCCAGCCCACTCTCTCCACCCTCGTCTTCCGCTACATCCCGGCCGACGTCACCAGCCCCGCGGTGATCGACCGCGCCAACCTCTACGCCCGCAAGGCGCTGTTCGCCTCCGGCGACGCCGTCGTGGCCGGGACGAAGGTCGGCGGCAAGCACTACCTGAAATTCACCCTTCTCAACCCCGAGACGACGCTGACCGACATCGCGGCCGTACTCGACCTCATCGCCGGCCACGCCGAGCAGTACCTGGGAGAGTCCCTTGTCCACGCCTCTTGAGCCCCTCGCGCCTCTTGACTTCATCGGTATCGGACTCGGTCCGTTCAACCTCGGCCTCGCCTGCCTGACCGAGCCGATCGACGAGCTGGCCGGTCTCTTCCTGGAGACGAAGCCGAACTTCGAGTGGCACGCCGGGATGTTCCTGGAAGGCGCACACCTCCAGACGCCCTTCATGTCGGACCTGGTCACGATGGCCGACCCGACCTCGCCGTACTCCTTCCTCCAGTATCTGAAGGAGTCGGGGCGGCTGTACTCGTTCTACATCCGTGAGAACTTCTATCCGCTGCGGACCGAGTACAACGACTACTGCCGCTGGGCCGCCGCCAAGCTCAGCAACATCCGCTTCAACCAGACGGTCTCCTCCGTCGAGTTCGACGCCGAGGCCGAGCTGTACGTCGTCCGCACCCAGGACACCACCTACCGCGCCCGCCACCTGGTCCTGGGCACCGGCACCCCGCCGTACATCCCGGACGCCTGCCAGGACCTCGGCGGCGACTTCGTCCACAACTCGCGCTATGTGCAGAGCAAAGAGGCGCTCCAGGCGAAGAAGTCCATCACTCTGGTCGGCAGCGGCCAGAGCGCGGCGGAGATCTATTACGATCTCCTCTCCGAGATCGACGTGCACGGCTACCGGCTCAACTGGGTCACCCGCTCCCCGCGCTTCTTCCCGCTGGAGTACACCAAGCTCACGCTGGAGATGACCTCCCCGGAGTACGTCGACTACTTCCACGCGCTCCCCGAGAAGACGCGCTACCGCCTGGAGTCCCAGCAGAAGAACCTCTTCAAGGGCATCGACTCCGAGCTGATCGACGCGATCTTCGACCTGCTCTACCAGAAGAGCCTCAAGGGCCCGGTCCCCACCCGGCTGCTCACCAACTCCTCGCTGAACACCGCGAGCCACGACGCGGGGACCGGGACGTACACCCTTGGCCTGTGCCAGGAGGAGCAGGGCAAGGACTTCGAGCTGCTCACCGAGGGTCTGGTCCTGGCGACCGGCTACCGCTACCGCACGCCCGCCTTCCTGGAGGGCGTACGGGACCGGATCCGCTGGGACGGGCAGGGCCGGTACGACGTGGCCCGCAACTACAGCATCGACACCACCGGACGCGGCATCTTCCTCCAGAACGCCGCCGTCCACACCCACAGCATCACCTCGCCCGACCTGGGCATGAGCGCGTACCGCAACGCCTACATCATCGGTGAGCTGCTGGGCTCCGAGTACTACCCGGTCGAGAAGACCATCGCTTTCCAGGAGTTCGCCATATGAACAACTCATTCTCCATCCGCCCTCTCGCCCCCTTCGCGGACGCCGGGCTGCTGCACGGCTGGGTGACGCACCCCAAGGCGGCCTTCTGGATGATGCAGGAGGCGTCGCTGCCGGACGTCGAGCGCGAGTACATGGCGATATCCGCCTCCGAGCACCACGACGCCTTCATCGGCGAGTACGAGGGCGAGCCCGCCTTCCTCATGGAGCGCTACGACCCCGCCCACGTCGAGCTCGTCGGCCTGTACGACGCCCAGCCCGGCGACGTCGGCATGCACTTCCTGGTCGCGCCGACCGACAAGCCCGTCCACGGCTTCACCCGCGCCGTGATCGCCGCGGTGATGGAGACGCTGTTCGCCGACCCGGCCACCCGCCGCGTGGTCGTCGAGCCCGACGTGCGCAACACCGCCGTACACCGCCTCAACGAGGCAGTCGGCTTCGAGATCGTCGAGAAGATCGCCAAGCCGGAGAAGGACGCCTACCTGAGCGTCTGCACCCGTGAGAGCTTCCACGCCGCCGTGGGAGCCGCCCTGTGAACCCCGCCGCCGTGGACCCTGCCGCCACGACCCCGGCCGGCGCCGTCTCCCACCTCACCCCCGAGCGCTGGGCGCACGCGAGCCGCCTGCTCGTCCGCAAGGCGCTCGCCGAGTTCTCCCACGAGCGCCTGCTGACGCCCGAGCCGCTCGGTGACGACACCTACGCCGTCCGCTCGGACGATGGCGCGACCGAGTACCGCTTCGCCGCCCGCCGCCACGCGCTCGACCACTGGCAGGTCTCCCCGGAGTCCATCACCCGCCATCGCGACGGCGCCGAGATTGCCCTCGACGCGCTCGAATTCTTCATCGAGCTGCGCGGGGCGCTCGGCCTGAGCGCGGAGATCCTGCCCGTCTACCTGGAGGAGATCAGCTCCACCCTCTCCGGTACGGCGTACAAGCTCACCAAGACGCCCGTCACCTCCGCCGCCCTCAGCCGCGCCGGCTTCCAGGCGATCGAGACCGGGATGACCGAGGGTCACCCCTGCTTCGTCGCCAACAACGGCCGCCTCGGTTTCGGCATCAACGAGTACCGCGCGTACGCCCCCGAGACCGCCGCGCCCGTCCGGCTGGTCTGGCTGGCGGCCCGGCGCGACCACGCCACCTTCACGTCCGGCGCGGGACTCGACTACGAGAGCTTCGTACGGGACGAGCTGGGCGACGCGACCGTCGACCGGTTCGCGGCGACGCTGGCCGGCCTCGGGCTCGACCTGGCCGACTACTACCTCATCCCGGTGCACCCCTGGCAGTGGTGGAACAAGCTGTCCGTCACCTTCTCGGCCGAGGTCGCCCAGCAGCGCCTCGTCTGCCTCGGCGAGGGCGACGACACCTACCTCGCCCAGCAGTCGATCCGTACCTTCTTCAACACGAGCGCCCCGTCGAAGCACTACGTCAAGACGGCTCTGTCCGTCATCAACATGGGCTTCATGCGCGGACTGTCGGCCGCCTACATGGAGGCCACGCCCGCCATCAACGACTGGCTGGCCAACCTGATCGCCGGTGACGACACCTTCCGGTCCACCGGCCTGACGATCATCCGCGAGCGCGCGGCCATCGGCTACCACCACCGCCAGTACGAAGCGGCCACCGCCAAGGGCTCCCCGTACCTCAAGATGCTCGCCGCGCTGTGGCGCGAGAGCCCCGTCCCGTCGCTCGCGCCGGGCGAGCGCCTCGCCACCATGGCGTCGCTGCTGCACACCGACCACGACGGCGCGTCCTTCGCGGGCGCCCTCATCGCCGAGTCGGGCCTCGAACCCGCGAACTGGCTGCGCCGCTACCTCCACGCGTACCTCACTCCGCTGCTGCACAGCTTCTACACGTACGACCTCGTCTTCATGCCGCACGGCGAGAACGTCATCCTCGCCGTCGAGGACGGCGTCGTGACCCGCGCCATCTTCAAGGACATCGCGGAGGAGATCTGCGTGATGGACCCGGACGCGGTGCTCCCGCCGGCCGTCGAGCGCGTGCGCGCCGAGGTCCCGGAGGACATGAAGCTGCTGTCGCTGTTCACCGACGTCTTCGACTGCTTCTTCCGCTTCCTCGGCGCCACGCTCGCCACCGACGGCGTACTCGACGAGGAGACCTTCTGGCGGGCGGTCGCGGACTGCGTGGCCGACTACCAGCAGGCCCACCCGGAGCTCGCGGACAAGTTCAAGCAGTACGACATGTTCGCGCCCGAGTTCGCGCTGTCCTGCCTGAACCGGCTCCAGCTGCGCAACAACAAGCAGATGGTCGACCTTCAGGACCCGGCGGGCGCGCTCCAGCTCGTCGGCACCCTCGACAACCCGATCGCGCGGTACGCACCCGCCTGACCGGGACGGATGTGCGGGCGGGCGCCCGTGTCCAAGGCCCTCACGGACGCCCGCCGCACCATCTGCCGCCTGCTCCTCTACTCCGCGGGCCAGGGGACCTGCGCCGAGCGGTAGTAGTCGATCCCCAGCGCGGACATCCGCGGCCCCTGCGCCGCCAGCCGCACCTTGTACGTGTCCCAGTCGTGCGTGGCCGCAGGCGACCAGCCGAGCTCGGCGATCCCCGGCAGCCTCGGGAACGCCATGTACTCGACCTGGTCGTTGGTCCACACCGTCTCGGACCACATCGGCGCCTCGACCCCGAGCACCGACTCGGCCGGCGCGCCCGGCAGGTACGTCCCCGGGTCCCAGTCGTACGAACGCTGCACCTCGACGTAGCCCGCCCAGGCGAGGCCGAGCGGGGTGCTCTTGTCGTACTTCATGTCGAGGTACGCCCGGTCGGCCGGTGACAGCACCAGCTTCGTCCCGTTCTTGGCGGCGTCGGCGACCTGCGCCTTCTCCGTCGCCGAGGTCTTGTCGAGACCCCAGTACTGCGCGACCGCGCCCTCGACCGGGTTGCCGCCGGTCAGCTGGTGCCAGCCCATCACCGTCTTGCCGTACTCGCCGACGATGGCCTGCGCCCTGTCCATGAAGGCGACGTAGTCCTTGTGCGGCGTCGAGTGCGCCTCGTCTCCGCCGAGGTGGATGTACTTGCCGGGCGTCATCTCGGCGATCTCCCGCACCACGTCGTCCACGAACTCGTACGTGATGTCCTTGGGCACGCACAGCGAGCTGAAGCCCACCTTCGTGCCGGTGTAGAGGGGCGGCGCGACGCCGTCGCAGTTCAGCTCGGCGTACGAGGCGAGGGCCGCGTTGGTGTGGCCGGGCAGGTCGATCTCGGGGACGACCTCCAGGTGGCGGGAGGCGGCGTACCGGAGGATCTCCCGGTAGTCGGCCTTCGTGTAGTAGCCGCCGGGGCCGCCGCCCACCTGGGTCGAGCCGCCGTACGTCGTCAGACGCGGCCAGGAGTCGATGGCGATGCGCCAGCCCTGGTCGTCGGAGAGGTGCAGGTGGAGCTTGTTGACCTTGTAGAGCGCCATCTGGTCGATGTACGTCTTGACCTTGTCGACGCTGAAGAAGTGCCGCGACACGTCGAGCATCGCGCCGCGGTAGCCGTAGCGCGGCGCGTCCTCGATGGTGCCGCCCGCGACCGTCCAGGGACCGGGCTGCCGGGTGTCCTTCTCCACCGAGGCGGGCAGGAGCTGACGGAGCGTCTGGACGCCGTGGAAGAGCCCGGCGGCCTTGCGGGCGGTGATGGTCACGCCGTGGCGGCCGGACTCCAGCCGGTAGCCCTCGTCGCCCAGCGAGGTGTCCCCGGAGCCGAGCCGCAGCCGGATGCCGTCCTTGGCGTCGCGCGCGGTGACGGGCAGTTCGAAGCCGGTGGAGGGACGCAGTATGTCCGCGAGGTACGCGCCGATCCGCCGCGCCTCGCGCGAGTCCTCGTCCACCCGGATGCGCGTGCGACCCGTGAGGGCATAAGAAGGCCCGCCCTCGGAGACGGAGGCGGGCGCCGGAATCACTTGGCCCAACGGTCTCGCCCGCACGGCCTGCTCGGCGGCGGCCGGGACGGCGGCGACACCCGTCGCGCCGGCGGCGGCGACGAGGAGCAGCGGGGCGAACAGGCGTGGAATCCTTCTGCGTTGACTCACGGGCGGTCCCTTCAGCGGGCTTCGCGACAGTGGCGTGGTGCAGGCGAACGGTCACCATGCGTATCGCGCGCCCCGCTTCAGGGTCAAGGGTGTAGACCACTTCTCCGCTCCGTGTCGCCCGCCCGACGTACAAGCCGACAGCACACTGACCCACGGTTGCGAGCTGCATTTTTCGCCCTGTGACCGAAATCCTGCCCGATTACGGGCAGATTTCTTGCGAACGCCCCCGGCCCACCCGCAGTATCTACGGGTGCTCGAACGCCGCCCGTCGTCCCCGTACGACGACCTCATCGACCATCTGGTCCGCAGCACCGCGCTCCCGCGCGGTGAGGCCGGCCGGGTGGTGCTCGACGTACTGGCGTACTTCGACGAGACGGCGGAGGACTTCGTACGCCGCCGCCACCGGGAGCTCCAGTCCGGCGGACTGGTGAACGCGGAGATCTTCGAGCGGATCGCGGCCGAGCTGCCGCACCGCGCCGTGGCGCCGCCGGAGCTCTCGCTCCGGCAGCTGCGCCGCATCGTCTACGGCTGAGAGCACACACCCAACGACTCGAGGGATACCCATTACATGTGCGGAATCGTCGGTTACATCGGCAAGCGTGACGTCGCCCCGCTGCTGCTCGAAGGGCTCCAGCGCCTGGAGTACCGCGGCTACGACTCGGCGGGCATCGTCATCACCAGCCCGAAGGCCAGCGGCCTGAAGATGGTCAAGGCGAAGGGCCGCGTCCGCGACCTGGAGGCCAGGGTCCCGAAGCGCTTCGCCGGCACCACCGGCATCGCCCACACCCGCTGGGCCACCCACGGCGCCCCGAGCGACGAGAACGCCCACCCGCACCTCGACGCCGAGGGCAAGGTCGCCGTCGTCCACAACGGCATCATCGACAACGCCACCGAGCTGCGCGCGAAGCTGGTCGCCGACGGCGTCGAGTTCCTCTCCGAGACGGACACCGAGGTCCTGGTCCACCTCGTCTCCCGCTCGCAGGCCGTGACGCTGGAGGAGAAGGTCCGCGAGGCGCTGCGCCACGTCGAGGGCACGTACGGCGTCGCCGTCATGCACGCCGACTTCTCCGACCGCATCGTCGTCGCCCGCAACGGCTCGCCGGTCGTCCTCGGCATCGGTGAGAAGGAGATGTTCGTCGCCTCCGACATCGCGGCGCTCGTCTCCCACACCCGCCAGATCGTCACCCTCGAAGACGGCGAGATGGCCACCCTCAAGGCCGACGACTTCCGCACGTACACCACCGAGGGCTCCCGCACGACGGCCACGCCGACCACCGTGGAGTGGGAGGCCGAGTCGTACGACATGGGCGGCCACGACACGTACATGCACAAGGAGATCTCCGAGCAGTCCGACGCCGTGGACCGCGTGCTGCGCGGCCGCATCGACGACCGCTTCTCCACCGTGCACCTGGGCGGCCTGAACCTGGACGCCCGCGAGGCGCGCGGCATCCGCCGCGTGAAGATCCTCGGCTGCGGCACCTCGTACCACGCGGGCATGATCGGCGCGCAGCTCATCGAGGAGCTGGCCCGCATCCCCGCCGACGCCGAGCCCGCGTCCGAGTTCCGCTACCGCAACCCGGTCGTCGACCCCGACACCCTGTACGTCGCGGTCTCCCAGTCCGGTGAGACGTACGACGTGCTGGCGGCCGTGCAGGAGCTGAAGCGCAAGGGCGCCCGCGTCCTCGGCGTCGTCAACGTCGTCGGCTCGGCGATCGCCCGCGAGGCCGACGGCGGCATGTACGTCCACGCCGGTCCCGAGGTCTGCGTCGTCTCCACGAAGTGCTTCACCAACACCGTGGTCGCCTTCGCGCTGCTCGCCCTGCACCTGGGCCGCATCCGCGACCTGTCCGTCTCGGACGGCAAGCGCCTCATCGAGGGCCTGCGCAAGCTGCCCGCCCAGATCGCCGAGATCCTGGAGGGCGAGGACGACATCAAGAAGCTCGCCGAGGAGTACGCGGGCGCCCAGTCGATGATGTTCATCGGCCGCGTCCGGGGCTACCCGGTGGCGCTGGAGGCATCCCTCAAGCTGAAGGAGATCTCCTACATCCACGCCGAGGCGTACCCCGCCTCCGAGCTCAAGCACGGCCCGCTCGCCCTGATCGAGCCCGCCCTGCCGACGGTCGCGATCGTGCCCGACGACGAGCTGCTGGAGAAGAACCGGGCGGCGCTGGAGGAGATCAAGGCGCGCAGCGGCCGGATCCTGGCGGTCGCGCACCGTGAGCAGGAGAAGGCCGACCACACCATCGTGGTCCCGAAGAACGAGACGGAGCTGGACCCGATCCTCATGGGCATCCCGCTCCAGCTCTTCGCGTACCACACGGCGCTGGCCATGGGCCGCGACATCGACAAGCCGCGCAACCTGGCCAAGTCCGTGACGGTCGAGTAGCAGCCGGACGCCGCGTCGTCGTGGTCCCGTGCGCTACGGGATCACGATGACCGGCCGCTGCGCGCGCCGCGCCAGCCGGCCCGCCACCGAACCGAAGATCCGCCCGACGATGCCGTGCGTCGAACCGACGACGATGGCGTCGGCCGAGTACTCCTGGCCGACCTCCTCCAGCTCGTGGCAGATGTCGCCGCCGCGCTCGACGAGGATCCACGGCACCTCGGCGAGATAGTCCGCGCAGGCCAGTTCCAGCCCCAGCACCTCGGTGCGGTGATCCGGTACGTCCACGAAGACCGGGGGCTCGCAGCCCGCCCAGACCGTGGTCGGCAGCCGGTTGGCGACATGCACGATGATCAGGCCGGAACCCGACCGCACCGCCATGCCGATGGCGTACGAAAGCGCCCGCTCACTGGACGTGGAGCCGTCGAATCCGACGACGACACCGTGCTGGAAGGCGGGATCGCAGGAGTGGCGTGATTGTTCCACCGCCCGGAGGTCGTCCAGAGGATCTACGACCTGCTTGCGGTCCGCGGGTTCGGGGGTTTCGTGACCGGCCATGGGTGTCTCGGCGAAGAAATCCTCTTGGGAGGGGTCGCTTTTATTGAGGTGGGGAGCAGCAACGAGCGGTGGAGCTGTGTCCGGGAATCATCTTCCCAAGCCCATACCCCCAAGGGTACGGCGACACTTCTCTCCCGCCCAGAGCCCGCCTTCCCTCACTCAGCGTTCACAAGGCGCTCCAGGGAGCATGCACGAGCCCGGCCCGTAAGGCAATGCCGGTTGCCCCTTACAGGTGTCTCACCAGACGGACCTCAGTGACCCCACGGGCCCGCCGCCCGTTAGCCGGTCGCCGACCCGTGTACGTGAGGGAGCCCGCCGTGCCCGGAACTCCGACCGCCCCAGTCCCCGCCTCACCGCAGGCCGCCTCCCCGCCCGCCGCCGGCGCGCCGCCGCGCCGCCGCCGGCGGGCCGACCCGGCCGGCGACGTGGTCCGCTGGGCCGCGTTCAGCTGCGCCCTCGTCCCCGTGGTGCTCGTCGTGTGCGGCACCTCGTTCGGTGGCGCGGCGGCGGCCACGCTGGGGCTCGCTACTGTGACCGCCGTCTGCCGGGTGCTCCTGCGCCGGTCCGAGCGCGCGGCCGCCGAGGCTGCGGCGGCGGCTGCGGCCGAGGCCGCGGCCGCGCACTTGGCGAAAGCGGCGGGGTCGCACCGGAGCGGGCGTCATGCCGGAAAGAGCGCGCCGGGGGAATGACGGTCTCGCACACGCGGACCCGTACCTTTTCAGCCAACTTCCGGCTGTGATCCAACCCTTGGCGAAATGGCCTCCCAACCCCCGTTCCACCAGGCATGAAAGGACCGACTCCGGCCAATGCACCCTACGGGGACGGGCCATGAGCGGGACGCGCACTTCCCTGCGAGCGCCGCGAGTGGAACGCTTCGTGATCGAATGCTTCGCGCCAAGTTGCCTTGTCGACATAGTGCCGAATGCCGAAGTTGTCACGCCGGCGCCACGGGACACAGTAGATTCGATCATGGGTATATACGGCGGGGGAATCATGCAGGACCGAGGGGAAACGTGCAGGACCGAGAGGACGCGAACACCGAGGGGGGCTTAGCGTCATGAGCCAGGACTCCACTGCCGTACCGGAGGCCGCGCGGAAGCTCTCCGGACGCCGCCGCCGGGAGATCGTAGCGGTGCTGCTCTTCAGCGGCGGCCCCATCTTCGAGAGCTCCATCCCGCTCTCTGTGTTCGGCATTGACCGGCAGGATGCAGGAGTGCCCCGATACCGACTGCTGGTGTGTGCCGGCGAGGACGGACCACTGCGCACCACGGGGGGGCTGGAACTCACCGCCCCCTACGGCCTGGAGGCGATGAGCAGAGCAGGCACCGTCGTCGTACCGGCGTGGCGGTCCATCACCTCGCCGCCACCGCCGGAGGCGCTGGACGCGCTGCGCCGCGCCCACGAGGAGGGCGCCCGCATCGTGGGGCTGTGCACCGGCGCCTTCGTACTGGCGGCCGCCGGGCTGCTCGACGGGCGCCCGGCGACGACGCACTGGATGTACGCGCCGACGCTCGCCAAGCGCTATCCGTCGGTGCACGTCGACCCGCGCGAGCTCTTCGTCGACGACGGCGACGTCCTGACGTCGGCCGGCACGGCGGCCGGAATCGACCTGTGCCTGCACATCGTGCGGACGGACCACGGCACCGAGGCCGCCGGAGCGCTGGCCCGCAGGCTGGTCGTACCACCGCGCCGCAGCGGTGGACAGGAGCGCTACCTCGACAGGTCTTTACCAGAGGAGATCGGCGCCGACCCGCTGGCCGAGGTCGTCGCCTGGGCGCTGGAGCATCTCCACGAGCAGTTCGACGTGGAGACGCTGGCCGCGCGCGCCTACATGAGCCGCCGCACGTTCGACCGGCGTTTTCGTTCGCTCACCGGGAGCGCTCCCCTGCAATGGCTGATCACTCAGCGGGTGCTCCAGGCGCAGCGTCTGCTGGAGACGTCCGACTACTCAGTCGACGAGGTCGCGGGCCGCTGCGGCTTCCGGTCGCCGGTCGCGCTGCGCGGGCATTTCCGGCGCCAGCTGGGCTCGTCCCCGGCCGCGTACCGGGCCGCCTACCGGGCCCGGCGTCCGCAGAGCGAGATCCACGCGGTCCCGTCCGGGATGTCCGGGGGCGGCCAGGTCGCCGACGCGGTGCCGCAGCAGGCCAGGCGCACGGCGGCGGCGAGTACGCCGTCGGGCCCCTCGGCGACCACGTCCGCGGCGCAGGAGCCGGGCAAGCCCGGCTCCGACGTGTACACCCCCGGGCGTCCGACGCTGCCCGGCCAGCGGGAACGCCCCGTAGGGTGAGACACATGAACGATCGCATGGTGTGGATCGACTGCGAGATGACCGGGCTCTCGCTGACGGACGACGCACTCATTGAGGTGGCCGCACTGGTCACCGACTCGGAGCTCAACGTGCTCGGCGACGGGGTCGACATCGTGATCCGCCCGCCGGACGCGGCCCTGGAGACCATGCCCGAGGTGGTGCGGCAGATGCACACCGCCTCGGGCCTGCTCGACGAGCTGGCCGGCGGCACGACGCTGGCCGACGCCGAGGAGCAGGTCCTGGCGTACGTACGCAAACACGTGAAGGAGCCCGGCAAGGCCCCGCTGTGCGGAAACTCGGTCGGTACCGACCGCGGTTTCCTGCTGCGTGACATGTCGACGCTGGAGGCGTACCTCCACTACCGGATCGTGGATGTCTCGTCCATCAAGGAGCTGGCCCGGCGCTGGTTCCCGCGGGCGTACTTCAACAGCCCGGAGAAGAACGGCAACCACCGGGCGCTCGCCGACATCAAGGACTCCATCGCGGAGCTGCGCTACTACCGGGAGGCGGTCTTCGTGCCGCAGCCTGGGCCCGACTCGGAAACGGCGAAGAAGATCGCCGCGAAGTACGTGCTGCCCGCGGAACCCGGGCAGTAAGCACCGGTGAGGCCCGGTTAAACCCGGGCGCGAGCACCCTCTGGGACCCTGTACACTTTTTCTCAGCCGGTCGGAAACGACCGGCCACGGTGGGTGTAGCTCAGTTGGTAGAGCACCTGGTTGTGGTCCAGGTGGCCGCGGGTTCAAGTCCCGTCACTCACCCTGATCGATCCGAGCCCCTGACCTGGAAACAGGTCAGGGGCTCGGTCGTTTTGCCGTGGGGCCGCGCGGCGGCGCCGTCAGGACGACGTGCGGGTGATCAGTTCGGTCGGGAACACGCTCAGGCGCGGTGCCATCGCGCGGGTGCCCGCCGGGCGCCGGTCGGCGATCTCCTCCAGCAGCACGCGGGTCATCTCGCGGCCCATCTCCTCGATCGGTACGCGGACGCTGGTCAGCGGCGGGTCCATGTGGCGGGCGATGGGCGAGTCGTCGAAGCCCACCAGCGCCACGTCTCCGGGAACGCTGCGGCCCCGCTCCCGCAGGACCTGGCGGGCGCCCGCCGCCATCACGTCCGACGCGACGAAGACGGCGTCGAGGTGCGGGCTGCGTTCGAGCAGCTCGTTCATGGCGCGGCGGCCGCCCTCCTCGGTGAAGTCGGCGGGGGCGATCAGCCGCTCGTCGACGGCGAGGCCGCCCGCCGTCAGTGCCTCGCGGTAGCCGTCGAGACGGCACTGGGCGCCGTACACCTCCAGCCGTCCCGTGATGGTGGCTATCGTGCGGCGGCCGCGCGATATGAGGTGGGTCACCGCTCCGCGCGCGCCGGTGACGTTGTCCGCGTCGACGCAGGCGAGCGGCTCCTGCTCGGAGCGGCGGCCGCTGATGACCGTCGGGATGCCGAGCCGGACCAGCAGCTCGGGCAGCGGATCGTCGGCGCGTACGGAGACGAGCAGGACGCCGTCGACACGGTGGCCGGCGAGGTAGTTGGCCAGGCGGCCGCGCTCGCGGTCGCTGCCGACGATGGTGAGCAGCAGCTGCATCTCGGTGCTGTCGAGGGCGGCGCTGACGCCGCGCACGATGTCGGAGAAGTACGGCTCGGCGAAGAAGCGGGACTCGACCTCGGGGACGACGAGCGCGATGGCGTCCGTGCGGTTGGCGGCGAGTGCGCGGGCCGCGCGGTTCGGTACGTACCCCAGCTCGTCCACGGCGGCCTCGACGGCGGCGCGCGTCTCGTCGCTGACGCGCGGGGAGCCGTTGACCACCCGGGAGACGGTGCCCCGGCCCACACCCGCCCGTGCGGCCACTTCTTCGAGAGTGGGCCGCCCGCCGCTCCGGCTCCCCCGGCCTGCCTGACCCCGGATTCCCCGCGTCACCATCGTCCCGACCTCCCCATACTGTGCGCCGTCCGGGCGCCCTCCGGTCGCCGTCCGGCGCTGCGCAATATCTCATAGCGATCCGGGACAGCAAATCCTGCTGTCCGGCGCCTTGACACCCCCGCAAGGAGCCGCGAACCTTCAACACATCACACATGGGAGCGCTCCCACAGTACCTGAGTCATACACATCCCGCACGTTCCCCGCCCGCGCCGCAGCCGCAACTCACGTACGTATCCATGCAGTTGGCCGGGGGGTCGGCACGTCAGGGCACAAGGAGGACGCAATGCGCACCAGCACCCGAACACGTCGCAGAGCGGTGGTCGTCGCCGCCGTGGTCGCACTCGGCGCGGGTCTGCTCGGCGGCTGCGCCGAGGACAGCGACGAGGGAACCGGCGGCGGTGGCTCCGGTGGCAGCAAGAAGGACGCCAAGGGCAGGACCGTCATCGAGATCGGCACCTTCGGCGTCTTCGGCTACAAGCAGGCCGGGCTCTACGACGAGTACATGAAGCTGCACCCCGAGATCCTCATCAAGGAGGACGTGACCGAGCGCGTCGACACGTACTACCCGGAACTGCTGACGCACCTCGCGGCCAACAGCGGCCTCCAGGACATCCAGGCCATAGAGGTCGGGAACATCAACGAGATCGCCACCACGCAGGCGGACAAGTTCGAGGACCTGTCGAAGGCCCCGGGCATCGACAAGTCGAACTGGCTGGACTGGAAGTGGGCGCAGGGGACCGCCAGGGACGGGCGGACCGTCGCGCTCGGTACGGACATCGGGCCGATGGGCCTGTGCTACCGCAAGGACCTCTTCGCGAAGGCTGGGCTGCCGACCGACCGCGAGGCGGTGGGCAAGCTGTGGGCGGGCGACTGGCAGAAGTACGTCGACGTGGGCAAGCGGTACAAGGCGAAGGGGCCCGGGGGAACCACCTTCACCGACTCGGCGGCCGGTCTCTTCGCCGCCGTCAACAACGGTTACGCGGAGCGGTTCTACGACGGCGACGGCAAGCTGATCTACAAGGACAGCCCGGCCGTGAAGACCGCCTGGGACCTGGCGATGCAGGCGGCCGAGGGCGGACTGACCGGCAAGCTGAAGCAGTTCGACAAGGCGTGGGACCAGGCGTACGCCAACGGGACCTTCGCCACCGTCTCCTGCCCGCCGTGGATGCTCGGCTACATCAAGGAGAAGGCGGGAACGGCCGGCGAGGACAAGTGGGACGTCGCGGCGGCGCCCAAGCCGGCCAACTGGGGCGGCTCGTTCATCGGCGTACCGAAGGCCGGCAAGAACAAGGCGGAGGCGATCAAGCTCGCGGCGTGGCTGACCGCGCCCGAACAGCAGGCGAAGCTCTTCGACAAGCAGGCGAGCTTCCCGTCCACCCCGCCGGCGTACGACCTGGACGTGGTCTCCGGCGCCAGGAACCCGTACTTCGGCGACGCGCCGACCGGCCAGCTCTTCGCCGAGGCGGCCAAGGGCATCCCGACCCTGGTGCTCGGCCCGAAGGACCAGCAGATCGGTACCGCTTTCGGTGATGTCGGCATCCTCCAGGTGGAGCAGCAGGGCAAGAGCCCGCAGGAGGGCTGGAAGGCGGCTCTGAAGGAGATCGACAACGCGGTGGACGGCTGATGCGTCCGTACACCGACCAGTCCGGCCCGGCCGCGTCCCCTTCCTCGGGGGACGCGGTCCCGGCCCCGGACCGCCGGGCGACAGCGGCGGTGGAGCGGCCGCAGGCCGGTGACCGCCGCCGGGCGTGGCGCAGCAGGCGCTACCGCTGGGACACGAAGTACAGCCCGTACGCCTTCGTCGCGCCCTTCTTCGTGTTCTTCGCGGCCTTCGGGGTCTTCCCCCTCCTCTATACGGGGTGGTCGTCGCTGCACCGCGTGTCGTTGTCGGCGCCGAACGACATGGAGTGGGTGGGGCTGCACAACTACACCCGGCTCCTGGAGGACGAGTTCTTCTGGAACGCGCTGCGCAACACCTTCACCATCGGGGTCCTCTCGACGGTGCCGCAGCTGCTGATGGCGCTCGGCATCGCGCATCTGCTCAACTACCGGCTGCGCGCCTCGGGCTTCTTCCGGGTCGCGATCCTCACGCCGTACGCCACGTCGGTGGCGGCAGCGACCCTCGTCTTCGTGCTCCTGTTCGGGCGCGACTACGGGATGATCAACTGGGTGCTGGACGCCGTGGGTCTCGGGAAGGTCGACTGGCAGAGCGGGACGCTTTCCTCGCAGGTCGCGGTGTCGACGATCGTGATCTGGCGGTGGACCGGGTACAACGCGCTGATCTATCTGGCCGCCATGCAGGCGGTGCCGAACGATCTGTACGAGTCGGCCGCGCTGGACGGGGCCACCCGGTGGCAGCAGTTCCTGCACGTCACCATCCCGTCGCTGCGGCCGACGATCCTCTTCACGGTCGTCGTCTCGACGATCGGCGCCACGCAGTTGTTCGGTGAGCCGCTGCTGTTCGGCGGGGCGGGCGGGCAGAAGGGCGGGGCGTCGCACCAGTTCCAGACGCTCGGGCTCTACCTGTACGAACAGGGCTGGTTCAACTTCCACCTCGGGCGGGCCTCCGCGATCGCCTGGTCGATGTTCCTGATCCTGCTGATCGTGGCGGGCGTCCACCTGCTGGTCGCCCGCCGGTTGAGGAAGAGCCAATGAAGCCGACGAAGCCGACGCCGCAGCGCCGGCCGGTCCTGCGCGGCCGGGCCGGACGCCACCTGCACGGCGGTCCCCTCACGTACGCCGTCCTGATCCTCTTCACCGCCGGGTCGCTGTTCCCGCTCGTGTGGACGGCGATCGCGGCCTCCCGCAACAACACCCGGCTGTCCCAGACGCCGCCGCCCTTCTGGTTCGGCGGGAACCTCTTCAAGAACCTCCAGACCGCGTGGACCGACGCCAACATGGGGCTGGCCCTGCTCAACACGGCGGTGGTGGCCGGGACCATCGCGCTGGGGACCGTGCTGTTCTCGACGCTGGCCGGTTTCGCCTTCGCCAAGCTGCGATTCCGCTTCAAGAACCTGCTGATGCTCCTGGTCGTGGCCACGATGATGGTGCCGCCGCAGCTCAGCGTCGTACCGCTGTTCATGACGGTCGCCGAGCTCCAGTGGACCGATCAGCTCCAGGCCGTCATCCTGCCGACGCTCGTCAGCGCGTTCGGGGTCTTCTTCATGCGCCAGTACCTGGTGCAGGCGCTGCCCAGCGAACTGGTCGAGGCGGCGCGGGTCGACGGGGCGAGCAGCCTGCGGATCATCTGGCACATCGTCTTCCCCGCCGCCCGGCCGGCGATGGCGGTGCTGGGCATGCTGACCTTCGTGGCCGCGTGGAACGACTTCTTCTGGCCCATCATCGCGCTGACGCAGGACAACCCGACGGTGCAGGTGGCGCTCGCCAACCTCGGGCAGGGCTTCGTACCCGACCAGTCGGTCATCATGGCCGGCGCCCTGCTCGGCACGCTGCCGCTGCTGCTGGCCTTCGTGCTCTTCGGGCGCCAGATCGTGGGCGGAATCATGCAGGGCGCGGTCAAGGGCTGAGTGGCTCCACTTCCCTTCTCTCTCCTACCGGGAGCGTTTTGATGACTGAGAGCACTGAGAGCACGGACGGCAGCGAGAGCAGTGCGGGCTTTCCGCCCGGATTCCTCTGGGGCTCCGCCACCGCCGCCTACCAGATCGAGGGCGCGGTACGGGAGGACGGCCGCACTCCGTCGATCTGGGACACCTTCAGCCGTACGCCGGGGAAGGTACTGGGCGGCGACACGGGCGACGTGGCCGTCGACCACTACCACCGGATGCGGGACGACGTACGGATGATGGCGGACCTGGGGCTGAGCGCGTACCGCTTCTCCGTGTCCTGGCCGCGTGTGCAGCCGGGCGGGAGCGGTCCGGCGTCCGGGCGCGGGCTCGACTTCTACCGCGCGCTGACGGACGAGCTGCTGGCAGCGGGCATCACGCCCAGCCTGACCCTGTACCACTGGGATCTGCCGCAGGAGCTGGAGACCCCTCGCGCCGGCGGCTCCGCCGCGGAGGGCGGCTGGCCCCAGCGGGACACCGCGAACCGCTTCGCGGAGTACGCGGGGCTCGTCGCCGAGGCGCTGGGCGACCGCGTGGACCTGTGGACGACGCTAAACGAGCCCTGGTGCAGCGCTTTTCTGGGGTACGGCTCCGGGGTGCACGCGCCCGGCCGCACCGACCCGGTGGCCGCCCTCCGCGCCGCCCACCACCTGAACCTGGCGCACGGCCTGGGCGTACAGGCGCTGCGGGCCGCCCTGCCGGGGCGGGCCCGGATCGGTGTGAGCCTCAACCCGAGCGCGGTCCGGCCGCTGACGCGGTCGGCGGACGACCTGGACGCGCAGCGCCGTATCGACGCCCTCGCGAACCGGATCTTCACCGGGCCGATGCTGTCGGGTGCGTACCCGTCGGACCTGATGGCCGACACGGCGCACCTGACGGACTGGTCGTTCGTACGGGAGGGGGACGCGGCGACGGCCGGCGCACCCCTCGATTTCCTGGGCATCAACTACTACGCGCCGACCGTGGTTTCCGGCTCACCGCCGGGAGGGGACGCCGACCGCCACGACGATCACGGTGCAAGTGACCACTCGCCCTGGCCCGGCGCGCAGTCCGTCACCTTCCACCGGCCGCCGGGCGAACTGACCGCGATGGACTGGTCCGTCGACCCGACCGGCCTGTACGACCTGCTGACGCGGTACGCCCGTGAGGCACCGGGGCTCGAACTGATGGTGACCGAGAACGGCGCCGCCTACGACGACAAGCCGGGCCCCGACGGCGCCGTCCACGACCCGGACCGCATCCGCTACCTGCACGGACACCTGGCGGCGGTGCGGCGGGCGATGCTGGACGGCGCCGATGTCCGGGGCTACTTCCTGTGGTCGCTGCTGGACAACTTCGAGTGGGCGTACGGCTACAGCAAGCGCTTCGGCGCGGTGTACGTCGACTACGAGACGCTGGAGCGCACGCCGAAGTCGAGTGCGCGGTGGTACGGGCGGGTGGCGAGGACGGGCGTACTGCCTTCCGCCGTGCCGGACGCCGCCAGGTGAGCGGCCGGCCCGGGGCTGCCGCCACGGGGGATCTCCCGTTCGGGGCGGGCGTCAGCGGCCATGTCACAGGGCTGCCTACTGCTTCGCCCTGCCGGTCAGGTCGGCGGTCCGGGCCGCTGCCGGGGGTTCGACGTCCAGCTCGGCACCGAAGTCGCTGAACTCGATGACGGTCCGGACGTCGGCCTTCTGCGGGCCGTCGGCCGCCGCGCCGCCGGGCGCCTTCAGGTGCATGTCCATCTGCTGGCGGCGGATTCGCCCGTCGTCGTCCAGCCACACGTCCATCGGCAGGGTCGGCCCGAGCTGCTTCTTCAGCCGGTCGGCCTTGGCCGGGTCGCCCGTGCGGGCGAGCTTGTCGACGTCGACCGTGACGCGGTAACGGGTGGTGTTCGTGCCGGCGATTTGCTCCGTGCCGATCTTCTTGACGTCCTTGTCGGTCACGCCCTTGGCGAAGCCGGCGGACTCGGCCGGGTCGTTCACCTGCGAGGAACCGCCGTTCTGCTGGGCAGCCTTGGCGAGGTCGATCTTGACCCAGGGCTTCTTGCCGGGGACCTTCGCCTGCTGCGCCTTGGGCAGCTTCTGGTAGACGATGCCGTCGACCACCCGCTGCTCGATCCTCTGGCCCCCGGCCGAGAGCGTCATTTCGCTGTCGCCCTCGGAGAGGTCGATGACGCCCTGGCCCTTGGCGGCCACGGACTTGCCCTGGGCGGAGGTGCGCGTGGTCAGCGTCATGCGCGCGGTTTCCGCCTCAGCGGTCTTGTCGTAGGCGGTACGCACAGCCGCGGTGCCGTCCTCCTGAACGCCCGGGCTCTTCTTCTCGGCCTGGTTCTTTTCGGCCGACTTGTCACCCGCGTCCGAGCTGTCGCTCCCGCACGCCACCAACGCGGTGCACGCGACGGCTCCCGCCACGCCCATGGCTCCGGTCCTCAGGCCCTTGCGTAACTCGAACATGGAACCTCCACTTTCCGTGATGGTCGTTCAGTTGAATGCTTGACCTGGCATCAGGTGCCCTTCCCCCGTCCGATTACGCGGGAATTATGCGGACCCGCGCCTTCCGCCCGTGAGGTGCCTGAAGGGCTGATCTTCATCCGGCGGACTGTGCTGGGATCAGCGTTCGTTCTAGGCTTCCGTGAGCCGAACGGGTGGGATGGTGGGGACCATGGACGTGCCGAACGTCGTCGGGGACTGGCAGGAATACCAGTCCGAGGAATGGGCCGGGCTGCGCGTCCGGGTGCACGGCCTCAAGAAGGCCGTACCGGCGCGCGGGCGGCACGACGACGCCAAGGGACTGACCTACGTCAGCTTCCAGGTCACGTTCGAGAATCGCGCTTCCACGTTCTTCTCGGTCGATCTGCACGGGCATCCCGAGCACTACGACGTCCGCGTGGGCCGGAACGGCAACGGCGCTTTCGTCGACGAGTACGCGGCCGACGGTATTCGCGACTTCAACCTCTACCCACAGCGCCGGGTGACGGCGACGCTCTATGTCGCCGCGCCCGCTCCGAAGCTCAAGCAGCTCGATATTCAGATCAGTCCGAAAATCGACGAGGAACCGTCCTTCGGCTACGTATGGGTGGGTGCCCTCGGAGTGCACGAGGGTTCCACGAGCGCCGGGCCTCGCACCTCGACGGCGAAATCCGGGGTCGCCAGTGAAGTGGAACGCTTCCTGAAGGGCACCACTTCCGACGACTGACGCGCGACCTGCGAAACGGCCCCCCGCGCGTAGCCTGGAAATGGACTCGGGGACACCAGCGCCCGCCGGGAGGCTGATCATCATGGCCACGCTCGTGTGCAGGAACTTCGACTCCGCCGACGAGACCCGTCCGTTCGAGGAGGGCAAGGGCAGGCTCGATCTGATCAACACCGACCGGGGCCCCGTCGGCCGCGCGGTCTTCGAGCCGGGCTGGCAGTGGTCCAAGCACGTCAAGCCCATCGCCGGGACCGAAAGCTGCCAGGCGGCCCACACCGGTTACATCGCCGGCGGGCGGATGAAGATCGTCATGGACGACGGCGAGAGCGTCGAAGCCGGGCCCGGCGACTTCATCTCCATCGCGCCCGGCCACGACGCGTGGGTGGTCGGCGACGAACCCTGCGTGACCCTCGACTGGGTCGGCTTCGGGGACTACGCCGTACCCGCCGGCTCCTGACCACGCCGGGACCGCGACGCAGGGCAAGCCACCCGGGGGAAGCCACTCGCGGGGGAAGGCCGAGCCGCCCCGGTCCCGAGGGGCGCCCGTACGCCATCCGTGTTGTCATCGGATGGAGGAGAGAACAACGTCCCGAACGCGACGCGGGAGGACCCGGACATCATGGCTATGAACAAGCAGCTCAAGGCCCGCGACATCATGACCAGCGGGGTGCAGTGCGTCGGTGCGCATCAGTCGCTGTTCGACGCGGCGCAGATGATGCGCGACCTGAACGTCGGCTGTCTGCCCATCTGCGGCGACGACAACAGGCTCACCGGCCTGATCACCGACCGCGACATCGTCGTGAAGTGCTGCGCCGAGGGCGTGGACCCGGCGACGGTGCAGGCCGGAACGCTCGGCGGGCACGTGCACTGGATCGACGCCGACGCGGACGCCAACGAGGCGCTCCAGACCATGGAGACGCACCAGATCAAGCGCGTCCCGGTCATCGACGTCGCCGGCGGCCACCAGCTGGTCGGAATGATCACCGAAGCCAACCTCGCGAAGAACCTCACCGACGAGCAGATCGCGGAGTTCGCCACCCGCGTCTACGCGAACGTCGCCGGATAGACCGGACGGCGGGCCCCACCCGGACAGCGCGTCTCACCGCGCTGTCCGACCGCGCTGCCCCGGAGCGGCCGTCCGCCGGCCGCCCGGGGCTCCACCGCCGTACCGGGCCGGGGAAGAGCGGGATCTCGGCCCTCAGCCCCGGGTCTTCAGGCTCTCCAGCCCCTTCTTGAGGTCGTCGGCGTTCATCACCGGCACGATCTCGACCTCCGCGCCGAGTTCCATGAAGAACGTCTCCGCGACCGGGGGCAGCTGCGAGCTGTCCTGCATGTCGAAGATGAACATGCAGGACCGCCGGCCCATGCTGGGGAAGAAGTAGGCGGCCTCGGGCTTGAGCTGTTCCATGACCGAGTTCATCATCTGCGGCATCTTGCCGTTTCTGATCGCCTCGTTCCCGGACTCCGTGTCGACATGGGCGTGCAGCATGACCCTCATGACGTTCGCTCCTTCGGCCCACCACGGCCGGCGCGGTCCCGTCCGCGCGCACTGGAGCCGGGTGGCGTCCCGCTCAGCCTCGCCCCGGGTGATCAGGGCGGCAACATCTCGGCGACCGTCCGTGCGGACGGCGCGCCCCGGCCGTGTGGGGATCCGGCCGGGGCGCGCCTCGGGGGGGTGGCGGTCCTGGAAGGTCGCGGTCTGCCGACCGCTAGTTGTACGCCGCGAACGCCCTGGTGAAGGCCAGCGGCTGCTGCACGATCGAGCTGCACGTGGCGTCGGCGGAGCCCTTCGCGCCGCCCGGGCACTCCTGGTCGCGGGTCGAGGACCACATGGAGAGCCGTCCGATGCCCTTCTCCCCGGCGAACTTCACGAGCTGCGCCGCGTCGTCGACCTTGAAGATCTCCGTGGTCACGTCGTTGACGCCGATCATCGGGGTGACGGCGACCGTCTTCCACGCCGCCGCGTCCGACAGCCCGAACACGCCCTTGAGCTGCGCCTGCGTGGCGGTCGCGGCCTGGACGGCGTACGTACCCATGTCACCGCTGTACGCGGGTCCGTAGTCCATCGCCATGATGTTGACCGCGTTGATCCGCACCCCGTTCTCCCTGGCGTCGGCGAGCAGGCCGATGCCCGGCTGGGTCAGCCCCTCGGGCATCACCGGCAGCGTGAAGGACACGTCGAGGTCCGGGTGCTTCTTCTGGAGCTGGGCTATCGCCCGGGCGCGGCGCGTGTTCGCGGCGCTGTCCGGCAGGGCCGCGCCCTCGATGTCGAAGTCGACCTTCGTGAGCTTGTAGGCGTCCACCACCTTGCCGTACGCGTCCGCCAGCGCGTCGGCCGAGGAACAGCGGAGCGCCAGCTCGCTGCCCGCCGCGCCACCGAAGGAGACCCGTACGTCGCCGCCCCTGGCGCGCAGCGCGCCGATCTGGGCGGCGACCTTGTCGCTCGTCAGGCCCGTGACCCCGCCCCACAGCGGCGCGCAGTCGCCGCCGGACGTGATGAAGGCCAGGTTGAACTCCTTCACGCCGGTCCGGGTGGCGGTGTCCAGCAGGTCGTACGCCGGGTGGAGCGACGTGTCGACGTACGGGGCGAACCTGGCGCCGGTGGCCGCCGGTGGAGCGGTGGCCGCAGGCGCGGTGGCCGGGGGCGCCGTGGTCGGTGCGGCACTCGTCGGTGGCGCGGTCGTGGGGGAGGCGCCGGCCGGGGGAGCGCTCGTCGGCTTCTGCGGGGGAGTGGCGGAAGCGGGCGGCTTCGTGGGCCCGGTCGGCCGTCCGCCCGGCTGCGGCGTGGCGCCCGGGTCGACCGAGCACTTCACCTCGTTGATCAGGCAACCAGTGGGCTCCCCCGCCGTGCCCCGGCCCTCGGCGGAGGCGACGAAGCCGACGGTCACCGACGCGCCGGGCGCCAGGTTCCTGGTCCAGTTCGCGGGCCTGACCGTCACGTGCCGGCCGTCGGCCTCGTACTCGGCGTTCCACAGGGAGCCGATCCTCGTCCCCGCCGGCAGGTCGAATTCGAGCGTCCAGTCCGACTGCGCGGTGCCGGTCTCATTGGTGACGACGTACTGACCGGTGTAACCGCCTTCCCAGCCACTGGTCCTGGTGTACGCCGCGCCGACCGAAGCGGCCTGCGCCGTCCCGGTGAACATGAAAGCCGCGCCACCGGTCACCGCCGCGGCGACGACCGCGCCGAGCGCCTTGGTCCGGCCGCTCGCCGTGCGCCGGTGCGTCGTTGTGCTCATCACGTGCCTGCCTCTGCGTTACGGGGACCCGGGGGGACGGCCCCGGGGTACGGCGTGGGTGACACGCCGTAGGAGTGCGGCAGCACGCTAGCGAGCCGGAAACGGACAAACCGCCGGTTCCGTACGGGGCTCGCGGATCTTAGGGTGCGGTTAAGGAACCCATGGGAGCCAGTTAAAGCTTCAGGCCCGCGGACCGCTTACCGGGCCCCCTGCCCGCGCCTGTCCCCCGCTTGCGGCGCCCCAGCCGGTGACCGTTCTGGTCCCCCGCCGTGCGCCCGCCGGGCCCCAGCCCGATCCAGATGCGGACCTCCGTACCGCCGAGCACCGAATGCCCGATCCGTACGTCGCCGCCCGTCGACTCCGCGACCCGCCGCACGATGTCCAGGCCGAGGCCCGTGGACCCGTCCCTGCCCCCGCTGTTGCCGCGCACCAGGGCCGCCTTCGGGTCGGAGATGCCGGGGCCCGCGTCGGAGACCAGCACGATGACGGCGTCGTCACCGTTGTGCACGTCCACCGAGAAGGCCGTTCCCACGGGGGTGTGCCGGAAGACGTTGCCCAGCAGCGCGTCGAGCGCCGCCACGAGTTCCGGCCGGGCGACGGGGATGCGTACCGGACGCTCGACGCCCGCGAGTCGCACCTTCCGGCCCTCGTCCTCCGCCAGCGCCGACCAGAAGTCCATGCGCTCGCGGACGACTTCCGACACGTCACAGCCCGCGCCGGGGCCCGACCCGGCGGCTCCCTGCGTCTGGGACCGCTGGTCACGTGCCGTACGGATGATCGTGTCGACCTCGCGCTCCAGCTGCTCGACCGCCGCCCTGGTCTGGTCGGCGGCCGGTCCCTCGCCCAGTGAGGCGGCGTTCAGGCGCAGCACGGTCAGCGGGGTCCGCAGCCGGTGCGACAGGTCGGCCGCCAGTTCACGCTCGTTGGCCAGCAGCTGTACGACCTGGTCGGCCATGGAGTTGAACGCGACGGCGGCGGACCGCAGTTCGGTCGGCCCCTCCTCGGGGACGCGTACGCCGAGCCGCCCCTCCCCCAGGTCGTGCGCGGCGCCCGCGAGCCGCTGGGCCGGCTGGACCATCCGTACGCCCAGCCGGTCGGCGACCGCCACCGAGCCGACGATCAGGGCGAGGCCGACGCCCGCCAGCACGAGCCACGCCGTCGCCACGCCGTTGCTGACGTCGTCCTCCGGCACGAACACCTCCACCACGGCGATCTTCCCGCTGGCGACCGCGGTCGGCTGGAGCAGCGCGAAGCCACCCGTCACCTCCGAGATCGACGCGCGGCCGATCCGCCGCGTGGTCTCCAGATCCCGCTGCGCCGCCCGGCGCCGGCCGATCTCCAGCGGCAGGCTGCCGGCCTCGCCGGTGGCCGGGACATGCACGGCCATGCGCCCCTCGATGCCGACCTCGGTGGTCTGGACGGCCCGGTTGAGCGAGTCGCGGTCCGTGGTGATGGACAGGGTGGGGCCGATGGTGGCGGCCCAGCGCTCGGCGTTGGAGAAGGCCCGGTCCCTGGCCATCTCCTTGATGACGAGTCCGAGCGGTACGGCGAAGGCGACGACGACCATCGCGGTGACGGCCAGGCTCACCTTGACCAGCGCCCACCTCATCGCGGCGGCTCCAGCTTCACGCCGACCCCGCGCAGGGTGTGCAGATAGCGGGGGCTCGCCGCCGTCTCGCCGAGCTTGCGCCGCAGCCAGGACAGGTGCACGTCGATGGTCTGGTCGTCGCCGTAGCTCTGCTGCCACACCTCGGCGAGCAGCTCCTTGCGCGCCACGACGACTCCGGGCCGCCCCGCGAGGAAGGCCAGCAGGTCGAACTCACGGCGGGTCAGGTCGAGGCGCGACCCGTCCAGTTCGGCCTGCCGGCGCAGCGGGTCGACCGACAGCCCGCCGACCCGGATCACCCGGGACGGCGGCTCGGCGCCCGCGACGGCGCGGGAGCGCCGCAGGACGGCGGCCATGCGGGCGGACAGGTGCTCGACGGAGAAGGGCTTGACGAGGTAGTCGTCGGCGCCGTCGTTCAGCAGCCGTACGATCTCCGCCTCGTCGTCGCGCGCGGTCGCGATGATCACCGGTACGTCGGTGATGCCGCGCAGCATCTTCAGGGCCTCCGACCCGTCCAGATCCGGCAGACCGAGGTCGAGAATGACCACGTCGAAGCTGAAATGGGCGACCTCGCGCAGCGCCTCCAGTGCCGTACCGACGCTGCGCACCGTGTGGGTGGCTTCGGTCAGGTGCCGGATGAGGGCGGAACGTACGAACTGGTCGTCCTCGACCACGAGCACACTTGCCATGGGCGGCACCGTACGCCATGTGGGGGAGGCGGGGTCCCCCTGGGACGGGGCGTGCGGGTGGTGCAGTATGGCCCCGATGCAACGAGGATTCGTACACGCGATCGCGTGGTCGCTCGCCACCGGCGCGGCGGTCACGCTGTCGTGGTGGGGCGTGCACACGGTGATGTCGGGTACCGCGTACGACCCCCCGCAGGCCCTCCCGATCCCCACCGGACTGCCGGACCGCGCGGACGCCGCGCGGGGCGCGAAGCCGCAGGCGTCGTCGACGCGGCGGCCCGGGAACGACGAGGACGGGAAGCCCTCCGAGCCGCCGCGTCGCTCCGGGTCTCCTTCGGGCAGCCCGGCCGGCCCGTCCGGCTCCCCTCCGCCCAGCCGTACGCCGGACAAGACCGGCGGACCGTCCGGTTCCGCCTCGCCGGCGGGCCCGTCGGCGGCGGCGAACGGGCGGGTCAAGAGCTACAGCACCGACGGCGGCCGGGTCACCTTCGATCTGGGCACGGCCTCCGCCACGCTGGTCTCGGCGACGCCGGCGACCGGCTGGTCGATGCAGGTCTGGAAGGACCCGTCGTGGATCCGGGTGGAGTTCACGGCGGGCACGGCGAGCGTCTCGGTCTTCTGTACCTGGCACGACCACCCGCCGGCGGTCGAGATCGTGAAGTCCTGACCGCCTGTTGTCCCGCGTCACGTGAAGGCGTCCGGCGGCGGCTGCGGTGAGGGCCGGGCGCTCGCGTCGGTGACGACGGCGGCGCCGCCCGTGAAGTCGGCCAGTTCCCGGCCGTGTGCCACCCGGCCGGGGTGCGGGTCGGTCGCGACGCGGCGGGTCCATTCGGCGAGCGGCAGCGCACCGTCCGATGCCAGCAGCACCGCGTTGCCGAACCGCCGGCCGCGCAGCACGGCCGGGTCGGCGGCCAGGGCGAGTTCGGGCCAGACGGCGGCGGCGGTGGCGATCTGGCCACGCAGGTACGCGAGCGGCGGCCCGTCGGCGAGGTTGGCGGCGTAACTGCCCCCGGGCTTCAGCACCCTGCGTACGTCGGCGAGGAATTCGGCGCTGGTGAGGTGCCCGGGTGTACGGGCGCCGCTGAACACGTCGGCGATCACCAGGTCCGCCCAGCCGTCCGCGACCTTGCCGAGACCGGCGCGGGCGTCGCCGGAGCGCACGCGGACACGGGCCTGGGCGTCGAGCGGGAGTTCCCTGCGCACCAGCTGGACGAGCGCCGCGTCCACCTCCACGACCTGCTGCGTGGAGCGGGGCCGGGTGGCGGCGGCGTAACGGGCCAGGGTGAAGGCACCGCCGCCCAGATGCAGGACGTGCACGGGCTGTCCCGGCGGGGCCACGAGGTCGATGACGTGGCCCAGTCGTCGCTGGTACGCGAAGTCGAGGTACGACGGGTCGTCGAGGTCCACGTGGGACTGCGGGGCGCCGTCGATCCTGAGGGTCCAGCCGCGCGGGCGGTCCCGGTCGGGTATCAGCTCGGCGAGTCCGCCGTCGACGGGAGCGGCGACGGGCTCGGGGGCGGCGCGCTCGCGCCGCTTGTTGTTCTTGGCCACGCAGCCAGTATCGGCTGCGCCGCCGCTGAGGGCGTCCGGCCGGGCTCGGCGCACGTGCCGGGACCGGCCCGTGCCGCGGGCTCAGCGCACGCGGTCGGCCGCCTCGATCAGCCGGGCCGCCTCGCCGAGCGCGGCTCTGAGCACGGCGGGGTCGGTGACGGGGCCCGTGTCGTCCGGCGGCAGCAGCCAGCCGGTGCCGGTGACGGACGGCTCCGGGGCCAGGGACGGGGCGTCGGCCCCGATGTCCCCGGTCAGGGCGAGCGGGAGGCGCAGGCCGCGTCCCGAGGTCTGCGTACAGGCGCTGCCCGGCAGGTCCCAGGCGTCCGCGGTGCCCGGCGGCACCAGGAAGCCCAGGGTGGCGCACGAACCGTCGTGCAGGACGGGGCCGACGGCGGGGGCGGAGGCGCGGCGGATGATGTCCACCGCTTCCAGGCCCTGGCGCACCGGGACCGTCACCAGGTCGCACGGGCCGGTACCGGGGCTGTCCGCGGGAGGGGGGACGGCGCTGAAGTCCTGGCTGGGCCTGTGCTGGGCCGTTGACCGTGAGCCTGCCCGTGAGCCGCTGATCTCCATACCGGCCTCCAACAAGGGAACCCTCCTCGCTCGAGTGGGAGCCGCGCTCCCACTCCTCATGGTTCAACGCGCGCCCCGGTAAACGGCTACGGCGCCGCGCCGCCGCAAAGGATGGCAGTTCATGGCAGATCGTGGGTGAGATATCCCGTTTGTAGCGAAACACCGCGTGTTCGACTCGTCACAGCCGGTACGTTTTTGCTCCGCCGAAGCACGCGAACCTTGCGGGAGGTCTTGGCCATGCCGAACAACGACTTCCGCCGACTGCGAGGGTCTCGTTCACCGGCCGAATTCGCCGCCGCCGTCCGCCGGGCTGCGCGTGAGATCGGTGAACAGGTCGCATGCGACGCCCGCTACATCGGACGCGTCGAGGCCGGCGAGATCCGCTGTCCCAACTATGCGTACGAGCGCGTCTTCCTGTACATGTTCCCCGGCCTGACGCTGGCGGACCTGGGCTTCTCGGCCCGAGAAACGGTACGTGGCAGGGGGGCGCGCACCACCACGACCCCTAGCCACAGTGACGAGGAGAGCGACGTGCTGCGTCGCGCGTTCATGACGAGCGGCACCGCCACCATGGCGGCCGCATCCCTGGGCCTCGGCACCGCGCCGGGCGCCTCCGCCGCCGCCCACCCCCCGGCCCCGGCCGCCCTTCCGGGCACGCCCCGCCGCGTCGGCGAGGCCGAGGTCAGCGCCGTGGAGGACGCGGTGCGCCAGATCAGGCTGCTGGACGACCGGCACGGCGCCGACGGCCTCTACAAGCGGGCCGCACAGCCCCTGCGTACCGCCTACGCCCTGCTCGACGCGAGTACGACCTCCCGCAGGGCGATGGCCGACCGGCTGCACACGGGCGCCGGCGAACTCGCCCTCTCGGTGGGCTGGCTGGCGCACGACTCGGGCCGCTTCGACGACGCCCGCTCGCACTACGCCGAGGCACTGGCGACGGCCCGGGTGGCCGGTGACCCGGCGCTGGAGGCGCACGCGTTCAGCAACTCCGCGTTCCTCGCCCGCGACACGGGACGCCCGCGCGAGGCGGTACGGGCGGCCCAGGCGGGCCAGCGCGCGGCGCAGCACGTGGCTTCGCCCCGGCTGCTGTCGCTGCTCACCCTGCGCGAGGCGGGCGGCTGGGCGGGGCTCGGTGACCGGGCGGGCTGCGAACAGGCACTGGTGCGCGCCAAGTTCCAGTTCGAGCGCGGCACGGCGGACGCCGACCCCGAGTGGATGAGCTTCTTCGGGGAGGCGGAGCTGGAGGGGCTGGAGGCGCAGTGCTGGTCGGCGCTGGGCGACTGGGCCCGCGCGGCGCGGCACGCCCGCCGCGCGGCGGCCCTCCAGGACCCCCACTTCACCCGGAACCTGGCCCTCTACAGCGCGGAACTCGCCGACGACCTGGCGCGGGCCGGGGCGCCGGACGAGGCGGCGGCGGTGGGGCAGGGCGTACTCGATCTCCTGGAGGAGGTCCAGTCCGCGCGCGTACGGACGATGCTGTCCGAGACGACCCGTGTGCTGCTGCCGCACCGCCGCTCACCGTCGGTTGCCCCGTTCCTGACGCGGCACGCGAACACCTCACGCAGCGGCGCGTAGGTCTCGCCGGGGGGGCGGGCGCGGGTCAGGCCGTGAGGTGGCCCGTGTCGTTCCAGCGCTCGATCGCCGGGTCGCCGTACGCCCAGCCGAGGACGGACAGGGACGTCGGGTCCAGCCGGATGCGGGCGGCGAACGACACGTCCAGGCCGAGCCAGCGGGCGCCCAGCGCGCGCAGGATGTGGCCGTGCGCGAAGATCAGCGCGTCGCGGTCGGCCGAGTGCGCCCAGGCGATGACCTCGTCCGCGCGGTCCGAGAGCTGCTGGAGCGTCTCACCGTCCGGCACCCCGTCGCGCCAGATGAACCAGTCGGCCTGCCGCTCCTTGATCTCGGCCGGCGTCATGCCCTCGTACGCCCCGTAGTCCCACTCCATCAGCGCGTCCCACTCCTGCGCGCGGTCGGCGAACCCGGCGATGGCGCAGGTCTCGCTCGCCCGCCGCAGGGGGCTGGTGCGCACCTCGGCGTCCGGGAGGCCGTCGAGCGGCGCCCGGTGCAGGCGCTCGCCGAGGAGTTTCGCGCCGCGGCGGCCCTCGTCGAGCAGGGGGATGTCGGTCCTGCCGGTGTGCTTCCCGGAGAGGGACCACTCCGTCTGTCCGTGCCGGGCCAGCAGGATGCGCGGTGCCATGACGATGTCTCCCTGGACGTGCGAAGCGTGCGTGGTGCGGGCGGGGCGAACCGCCCGCACCATCATCGCGCACCGGGCCCAGGGGCAACCTCCGGGGCATTTTCCACGTCCACCTACTCGCGCACCCGGTGCGCACAGTTGTTCTCGTACACCGTACGGTTGAAAGGGTGGCCAGTCAGCCCGTAGGCCGCACATCAGACAAATGGAGAGCGTCCGGATGCAGGACACCGCGCCCCGCAGAAGACCCCGCTGGTGGACCGAGCTGCTGCTCGTCGTGGTGGTCTACGCCGCCTACACGGGCGGGCGGCTGTTCGTTCGCGGCGGCGAGGCGGCGGCGGTCGAGAACGGGCTGTCGATACTGCGTGCCGAGAAGCTCCTGCGGCTGAACGCCGAACATCCCCTCAACCGGCTGTTCACCGAACACTCCTGGCTCGGGATACCCGCCGACTTCGCGTACGCGTCGCTGCACTACCTCGTCACCCCGGCGATCCTCGTCTGGCTCTTCCGGCGGCGGACCGCCCGCTACCGGGCCGCGCGCACCTGGCTGATGCTCTCGACCCTCCTCGGCCTCGTCGGCTTCACGTTCGCGCCGACCTGCCCGCCGCGCCTCCTCGACGCCGGGCACGGCTTCGTCGACACGATGGCGCAGTACAGCGTGTACGGCTGGTGGGGCGCCGAGGCGAGCGCGCCGCGCGGTCTCGGCGGCATGACCAACCAGTACGCCGCGATGCCGAGCCTGCACGTGGGCTGGGCGCTGTGGTGCGGGGTGATGCTGTGGCGGCACGGGCGTACGCCGCTGATGAGGACGCTCGGCGTCGCGTACCCCCTGCTGACCACTTTCGTGGTGATGGGTACCGCCAACCACTACTTCCTCGACGCGGTCGCCGGGGCCGCGGTGATGGGTCTCGGAGCCGCCCTCACCAGGCCGTTCATACGAGGTGCGGACCGGGTGCGGGAGCGCTTCGGGCCCGGACGGGGCGCGGCCGGATCGGCGATCGCCACCGGCATTGTCAGTACCGGATGCGAGACTTCCGAGGGTGAGCGAATCCCTGGGCAGCGGACCCGTACCCACACCTCCGCGAGTGCCCCCGCAGGCGGCGCCACCGACGCCGACGCCGGCGCCGGCGACGGCGCTCCGGCAGCGGCTCGCTGAGCTGCGCGGACCGTCCGTCGCGCCGCAGCCGCTGGACGCGCGTGCGCTGGCGGCGCTCGCCGCCAATCCGGGCTGCAAGCGCCGCGCGCTGCTCGACGGGGCCGGGGTGAACAAGGCGGCGCTCGCGACGGCGCTCGGATCGCCTGCCGCGTTCGGGCAGTCGCAGTTCGCGTTCATGCGGGGCAATGCCTTCGAGGCCCGGGTCAAGGCCGACGGCGGTACGGAGCTGATGCGGCTGCTGTACGCCCGCACGGGCGCCGGTGCCGAGCCGCCCGTCCCCGGCGAGACGCGCGTACCCGACCTGGCGGCGGCCGGGCCGGAGGGCCGGGCGGCCCGTACGGCGCT
Organism: Streptomyces agglomeratus; assembly: GCF_001746415.1. Lineage (NCBI taxonomy): Bacteria > Bacillati > Actinomycetota > Actinomycetes > Kitasatosporales > Streptomycetaceae > Streptomyces > Streptomyces agglomeratus. The sequence continues at coordinate 5,053,166 of NZ_MEHJ01000001.1, read as the reverse complement.
GGCGCTGCGCGAGGCGACGGCGGCCGCCGCCTGGACGCTGCTGGACCACCCGATGCTGGCCCTGGAGGTGGCGGGCTCCCCCGCGTACCTGGAGCCGGACGCGGTGGTGGTGCACCCGGACGGGCACTGGACGGTCGTCGAGATCAAGTCGTTCCCGATGATCGACGACTCGGCGGACGCGGCGAAGGTCGGCGCGGCGGCCCGCCAGGCCGCGGTGTACGTCCTGGCGCTGGAGCGGGTCGCGGCGAAGGTGACGGGCGCGCGGGTCGGGCATTCGGTACTGCTGGTCTGCCCCAAGGACTTCTCGAACCTGCCGGCGGCCTCGGTCGTCGACGTACGCAAGCAGCGGTCGGTGACCCGGCGCCAGCTCGACCGGCTGACCCGGATCGAGGACCTGGCCGCCGCGCTCCCCGAGGGCACGACCTTCGACGTGGACCGCCCGGCGGAGGAGCTGGCGGCGGCGGTCGAATCGGTCGACGCGGCGTACGCCCCCGAATGCCTGGCCGCGTGCGAGCTGGCGTTCCACTGCCGCGCGAAGGCGCGGGCGGCGGGCGCGGTGGAGGCGCTGGGCCGCAGTGTGCGCGGGGAGCTCGGCGGGCTGACGACGGTCGGTGAGGTCCTGGCGGCGGCGGAGGGCGCGGCCGGCGACCCGGCCGATCCGGCGGTGGCCGCGCTGCGCCGGGCTGCGGCGCTGCGGGCGCAGGCACTCGCCCTGGCGGGGACAACCGGCGGGGCGGCATCGTCCTCCGTCGCGCCGTCCTCCGTCGCGCCGTCGCCCCTCGCGCCGGAGGAGGCCGCATGTCGCTGATCAGTACGCTGGCGCGGCTCGACGCCGTGCGCAGCGGACGGGCCCAGCCGCTGGCCACCGTCCGGCACCGCCACCTGTCCGGGCGGCCGATGGTCTTCGTGCCGCTGACCACCGCGGGCGAGGCGGGCGCGCCGCTCGGCGCGCTCGTGGGGACCGACCGGGACGCGCCGCGGCTGCTCGCCGTGACGCAGCCGCGCGACCGCGACCTGCGCTTCGCCTTCCTCGCCGAACTGGCCGATTCCGTCCTGCCGTATATCGACGGGTACGGCGACGACGTCGAGGCGGCCGAGCGCAACGAGACCGACCCCGGGACCGGCAAGCGGGTCAAGGTCGAGGTCGAACTGTGCGCGGACGCACCGCAGCTGATCGTGCCGAGCCGGGCGGGCATCGAGTACGTACGGCTCCTCGGGCGTTCGACGCGCTTCCGGCGGACGGCCGAGCAGGATCCGGACACGCCCTATCCCGCGCCGCCGCACATCCCGCTGCTCGGGCGCTGGCTGACGCACTTCGGCGAGCGCGCCCGGGTGCCCGGGTCCTCGCTCCTTCTGGCGGCCACGGACCTGCTGGGCCGCCACTGGGCGACCGGGCAGTCGAGCCTGGAGGACCAGCACCTGGGCGCCCTGCTCGCCTGGATCGACCCGGACGGCCCGGCGGGCGGGTCCGGTGCCGAGGCGGCGCTGCGGGCGGAGCTGGAGCGGGACCGGGGCGGGCAGCTGGTGTGCCCGCCGGCCGGCCCGGCGACCGACCCGGCGTTCGACAACAAGCTGCTGGCCCCCGCCATCGACCGCTACGACCTGGCCCGCAAGGCGCTCGCCGCCGCCGAGGACGGCCTCGCGGCGGACGCGCACCTCGGCGAACTGAGCCGGGCCGAGCGGCACATCCGCGAACTGCTCGCCGCGCAGATGCGGCCCACCTGGGACGCGGTGTGGCGCGCACTCGACCTGTTGAGGGAGCTGCCGGAGGGCGAGCGGGCGGCGGACCGCTGGACGCGCGACCGGTGGTCGTACACCGGCCACCGCGACCGCGTACGGGCCGGGGAGCCGCCGCAGCCCCGGCGCGACGACGCGGTGACCGCCGCGCAGAAGCTCGCCTCGCGCGAGAGCGCGCAGGCACAGCTGGAGGCGCAGGAGGCGCTCGACGACCCGCTGGTGATGGCCGGACGGCGGCTCTCGGGCGAGGCGTTCGCCGGCGAGGTGCTGGACGTGGAGATGACCATGAGCGAGGGCAAACGGCCGAGCCCCCGCCCCCTGGTCACGGTACGGACCGACGACGCCCCGCACCTGGGCGAGCGCACGAAGGTCTACCGCTCGCTGGACGGCAGGCCGCAGACGGCTGAGTTCGTACGGTACGAGGAGGAGGCCGGCGTCCTGGTGCTGCGGATCACGGACAAGATGGGCCGCGGCAAGGAACCGGCGCCGGGGTCCGTACCGGAGAAGGGCGAGCCCGTCTGCTGGACCCTCTTCGAGCACGACCAGCGCGGGGGCCCGCAGCTCCCCGACCCGGAAGCCACCCCATGGACCCACGGCGGCCCACCGGGCGCGGGCGCCGAGCGTCCCGACCCCGTGACCCCGGAGGACATTCTGTGAACCGGCCCCTCTCCGCCGGAGCTCCGGCCTTCGACCCCGGCGCCGAGGCCGGCCGGGCGACGGCGGCGATCCTCCACGACACGCTGCACGGCACGCACCGCGGCGTCGTCGTCGATTCGCCGCCCGGCGCGGGCAAGTCGACGCTCGTGGTACGGGCCGCGCTCGAACTGGCCGGAGCCGGGCGCCCGTTGATGGTGATCGCGCAGACCAACGCCCAGGTCGACGACCTGGTCCTGCGGCTCGCGGAGAAAGCACCTGACCTCCCGGTCGGCCGGCTCCACAGCAGTGACACCGACCCGTACGACAAGGCCCTCGACGACCTGGGACACGTACGGAAGTCCTCGAAGGCCGCCGACCTCGCGGGTCTGGGTGTCGTCATCTCGACGGCCGCGAAGTGGGCCCATGTGAAGACCACGGAGCCGTGGACGCACGCGATCGTCGACGAGGCGTACCAGATGCGTTCGGACGCGCTGCTCGCCGTGGCCGGGCTCTTCGAGCGGGCGCTGTTCGTCGGCGACCCGGGTCAGCTGGACCCGTTCTCCATTGTCGGCGCCGACCAGTGGGCCGGGCTGTCGTACGACCCGTCGGCCAGCGCGGTCTCGACGCTGCTGGCCCACAACCCCGAACTCCCGCAGCACCGCCTGCCGGTGTCCTGGCGGCTCCCGGCGTCGGCCGCGCCGCTGGTCTCGGACGCGTTCTACCCGTACACGCCCTTCCGCAGCGGCACGGACCACGGCGACCGGCGGCTGTCCTTCGGCGTCCCGTCCGACGGCTCGGGCCCCGACCGGGTGCTGGACGAGGCGGCCGCTTCGGGCTGGGGGCTCCTGGAGCTGCCCGCCCGCCACACCCCGCGCACGGACCCGGAGGCGGTGGGGGCGGTCGCCCAGGTCGTACGCCGCCTGCTGGACCGGGGCGGCGCGGCGGTCAGCGAGCGCTCCCCGGACCCGGTCCCGCTCACGGCGGACCGGGTGGCGGTCGGCACGGCCCACCGCGACCAGGCGGCGGCGGTCCGGGCGGCGCTGGCCGGCCTCGGCGTCACGGGGGTCGCGGTGGACACGGCGAACCGCCTCCAGGGCCGCGAGTTCGACGTGACGGTGGTGCTGCATCCGTTGTCGGGGCGGCCCGACGCGACGGCGTTCCACCTGGAGACGGGCCGGCTGTGCGTCCTGGCTTCGCGGCACCGGCACGCGTGCGTGGTGGTGTGCCGGGAGGGGGTGGCGGACCTGCTCGACCAGCACCCTTCGACGGAGCCGGTGCAGCTGGGCGTCACGGTCAAGTTCCCGGACGGCTGGGAGGCGAACCACGCGGTCCTGGCGCACCTGACGGAACACCGCGTGCGCTACCGGGGGTGAGGCGCGCGGTCTGCCGGACCGGGCGCGCCCCGAGGCGTACTTGCGTGGTCCGGGACAATGGACGGTGGCCATCGAGCACACGTGGCCGCGAGAGGGAAGGAACGACCATGGCGGAACCCGAGCGGACCGAGCGGCGGCTGCGCCCCGCGCCGCTGCTCTTCGAGCCTTCGGAGGCAGCCGCCGATCCCGAGCACTTCTTCGACCTGGAGTCGATGGAAGACCCCGGTGAGCTGCTGGAACGTGCCACGGAACTGACGCTCGCGTTCCGGACGGCGACCGACCGGGCCACCGAGTTCCAGGCCATCGCGGCCGCCCAGCTCGCCGACCCCGGGCGCTTCGACCGGCTCACGACGGCGGACATCGCGCAGCGCGCGGACTGGACCGAGGACTACGCCAAGAAGATGGTGGAGTTCGGCCGCGATCTCCTGCGCGGCCCGAAGAACCCGTAGCCCGGGCCGGACATCGCGGGAGCCCATGATCCGCCGCCGGGGTCACGGGCTCTTGGCATATGCCCGGCGGCAAGATACTCCCTGCCGCCCCGCCGTGTCCCGATTTCCGGCAACCCTACGGAACGGAACCGCTACGCCCGGTACATGTGGGTGTCATGACCGCTCTCACGCAGCACGACATCCCGGCATACCCGCACTCCAACACCCCCGCCGAGGTCACCGCCGCCGGCGCCGCCTGGCTGGCCTCCGCCGCCGCGTATCCGCGCAGCACGCTCTCGCTCTGGGAGTCCCGCCCCACCGACCCGGGCGTCCTGCCCTGCGGCTCCGTGTTCGACGTCGTGAGCGTCCCGGCCGTCTTCGGCCGCCGGATGCTGGACCGGTTATGGGAGGACGGGCCCGGCTCGGGGCCGGTCGCCACGCATCGCGGCCGGATGCTGCTCTTCGCCTGCCCCGGCACAGCGCAGCGGCTCCCGTCGCTGCTCGCCTGGGAGGAGTGGGGGCGTACCGGACGTACGGAAAGCACCGGCGGCGAGGGCGCCCGGGCGACCGTGCCGCCGGTCCTGTGCCACGGCGCCGGGGACGCCGTGACCGTCCCGCCGCTGAGCGCCCCGGCCGCCCACGCGGGGGGCGGGCCGCGCTGGCTGGTGGCCCCCGACGTGCGCCGTCCGTGGCTGCCGGGCGCCGAGGCGATGCTCTGGGCGTGCGTACGGGCGGCCCGTCCGCGCCCGCCCGCCGAGCCCTCGATATCGATTTTTCCTCCTGCCGATCCGGGTGCTAATGTCTACGACGTCAGCAGGCGCCGCTAGCTCAGTTGGTTAGAGCAGCTGACTCTTAATCAGCGGGTCCGGGGTTCGAGTCCCTGGCGGCGCACAGACGGGAAAAGCCCCTCGCGGAAGCGGGGGGCCTTTTCGTTGCCCGGACGACGCCGGGGCCCGCCGCGGTCACCCCTGTCGCCGCTCACGCACCCGGCGCCCGTCACGCGTGTCGCGCCTCACACACCCGGCGTGATCCGCACCGTCCACCCGCCCGACCGCGTGCGGTCCGCCACCTCCACCCGGGTCCCCTCGCCGGGCACCGTGAACGTCTCGCCCTCCTGTACCGGCGCGTCCGCCAGCGGCGGATACACCGAGCGGTCCCAGCACGCGTCGGTCTCCGGGTGGGCGTCCACCACCTCGACCGGCCCGCCGCCCGAGGCCGCCCCGTTGCGTACCCGGTAGATCAGTACGCCCTCCGTGCACAGCGACTCGTCGTTGCCCGCCGCCCCGCGCGCCTCGATGGCGAGCACGCTGCCCTTCCCGGTCCGTACGACCGCGAGGCGCGTACCGCCCGACGCCCCCCTGGGCCGCTCGGCCGACAGCGGGTGCAGTGTGAGGCTGGTCTCGCCGGTCCCCGCCACGCAGGCCACCTGCCGCCGGTCCAGCCAGCCGAGCTTCCACTTGTGCCAGCCGAAGAGTTCCGGGGCGAGCCCGAACTGGCTGCCCATGACGTCCCAGTCACCGACGTGCGTGTCCCAGTCGCCCTTGCCGTCCACCGGCCGGTGGTAGAGATCCGGCAGGTCGAAGACGTGGCCGGTCTCGTGGGCGAGCACATTGCGGTCCGGCGGATGCTGCTCGAAGACGGTGACGACGCGCCGGATGTCCTGTCCGTCGGCGTGCAGCGGCTTGTCGAAGTTGACGACCTTCGTCGCGTCGGAGTCGACGCCCGGCGCGTCCGGGTCGGCGACGAGGTAGACGATGTCGTACCGCGTGAAGTCCACCCGCTCGTCGGCCGCCGCCACCGCGTCGCGCAGGTAGGCCGAGCGCCGCCCGGCCTCCCAGTCGCGTTGTATCCCGTACGCCGTGGAGTCCTGCGGCATCTCGACCCATTCGCGCTGCGGATGCGGCCGGAGTGCGAACTTGCCGTACGAGGCCTGCCGGAAGAAGTCGCTGGTGGCCGGGAAGTAGTCGGCGGCGAGGTCCTCGGGGGTGGTCGTGGGCTCCGCGTCGGGGAACGCCAGGAAGATCATGACCGCGTCGAGGGTGTTCAGGGGCCGCGGGTACGCCGGATTCCAGGTGTCGAGGCCCAGGGAATGGTGCGCCGCGGTGCGCGCCAGCACGCAGGGCTCGTCACCCCGCGCCGCCACCGCCGGGCCCGCGACGAGCGAGGTGGCGGCGAGCGCCGTGAGGGAGGTGAACACGGCGGCCGTACTGCGCAGGCGCTCGCGCCGGCATCGGCGGGACGGGTCCACTCCCCCGGGCGTCTGCTGGCGGACCTGCTGGCGGACCACGTCGACCTCCGGGTACGGAAATACGGGGCACGCCACCCACATTGTTGTGTTTTCGTCAGGTATGCCCTGTTCCACTGCCCCACACGAGTGACCCGCCCCCTCGGCGGTCACGGCGGCCGACACCCCGACGACATCACGGAAAGTCACAATCGATCACGTAGGAACACCGCAAGGCACACCTGTGCAGAAACGATCGTCCGCGGGCGTCGGGTGCTTCGCATCACGGTGGTGCAGCTGGATCGGCCCTCCCGGCAGCCTCTATGATCGGCACACTTTCCTGCGTGGAATCAGCCCCGTGCGGGGCTCTCCACCCCGCCGACGACCCCGACGACCCTTGTAAGCGAATCGATGCCCTGCGGGAGCGAGCGGTGAGCGGAACCTTCGAAGGACCCGGTTCAGCCCCCGACACGATCCGGCCGCCGGTCACACGGAGTAACGGCGCGGGGCGTCCGGCCTCCGACCTGCGCGACTACCGCGCCGCCTTCAACGCCGCGCACCTCGCCATGGCCGTCGTGGACCGCGAGGGCCTCGTCGTCACCGCCAACCCCTCCCTCGCCGCACTCCTGGGCACCGGCGCCGCCCAGCTGCGCGAGCAGTCCGCCGCGGACCTCCTCGACCTCGCGGCCGACGCCCGAAGCTTCCACGCCTACCTGGAAGTCCTCGCCGGGCGACGCGCCCGCTTCCGCTGCACGCGCAGGCTGAAACACCCGGACGGCCGCTCGCTGTGGGCCGAGGTCACCGTCACGCCCGTACCGGACACGGCGACCGTCCTTCTGTCGGTCGCGGACACCAGCGACCGGCGGGAACTCCAGGCCAGGCTCCGCCACCTCCAGATGCACGACCCGGTGACCCGGCTCCCGAACCGCACGCTCTTCTTCGAGCGGCTCACCTCCGCGCTGGAGAATTCGGCGTACGACGACGGGGGCACCGGCCGGATCGGCGTCTGCTATCTCGACCTCGACGGGTTCAAGGCCGTCAACGACACGCTCGGCCACCGCGTCGGCGACCGGCTGCTGACCGCCGTGGCGTCGCGGCTGGCCCGGTGCGCCGACCAGTACGGCTACGCACGGGCCGGCGGTCACCTGGTCGCGCGGCTCGGCGGCGACGAATTCGCCCTGCTCGTCGAGGACTCCACCGGTACGGAACAGCTCGCCGACCTCGCCCAGGCCGTACTGACCGCCCTTCAGCAGCCCTTCGACCTGGCGGGCCAGCGGCTGGCGGTGTCCGCGTCCATCGGCGTCGTGGAACGGGTCGCGGCCGGCACCACGGCGACCGGCCTGATGCAGGCGGCGGACACGACGCTGTACTGGGCCAAGGCGGACGGCAAGGCGCGCTGGACGCTCTTCGACCCCGAGCGCAACGCCCACCGGATGACCCGCCAGGCCCTGTCCAGCACCCTGCGGCCGGCCGTCGAACGCGGCGAGTTCACGCTGGAGTACCAGCCGCTGGTGGACCTGGAGGGCGGCGGCGTACGAGGGGTGGAGGCGCTCGTACGCTGGGAACACCCGCAGTTCGGGACGCTGGCGCCGAATCGGTTCATCTCCATCGCCGAGGAGGACGGCTCGATCGTCCAGCTCGGCCGTTGGGTGCTGCGGACCGCCTGCCGGCAGGCCAGGCAGTGGCAGATCGCGCACCCGGGCACGCCGCCGATCTTCGTCAGCGTCAACGTCGCCGTACGCCAGGTCTGGGACTCCGACCTGGTCGCGGACGTCGCCGGCATCCTCGCCGAGACCGGTCTCCCGCCGGACCTGCTGCAACTGGAGCTGACGGAGTCGGCCGTGATGGGGTCGGCGGGACGGCCGCTCCAGGCCCTTCAGGCACTGAGCGACATGGGCGTGCACATCGCCATCGACGACTTCGGCACCGGCTACTCGAACCTCGCGTACCTGAGCCGGCTGCCCGTCTCGGTGCTCAAGCTGGACGGGTCGTTCGTCCGCGGCTTCCAGGACGAGGCGCACGCCAACCCGGCCGACGAGACGATCGTCGAGGCGCTGGTGCAGCTCGCGCACCGGCTGGGGCTGACCGTCACGGCGGAGTGCGTGGAGACGTCGGGGCAGGCGGCTCGGCTGCGCCGGATCGGGTGCGACACGGGGCAGGGGTGGCTGTACTCGCGCGCGGTGACACCGGAGCGGATCGCCGCGATGATCGCCGTCAGCCCGCAGCGGGTCTGACGGCGACCGTCGGGCGGGGTGATCAGGCGCGGGGCAGGCCGTACGCGTCGGCGATCAGTTCGTACGAGCGCAGGCGGGCGTCGGCGCCGTGCGCGGTGCCCGTGATCATCAGCTCGTCGGCGCCGGTGCGCTTGGCCAGGTCGTCGAGCCCGGCGCGGACGGCGTCCGGGGTGCCGTGGACCACGTTGCCGAGCCAGCTGTCGACGAACTCCCGCTCCATGGGGCTGAACTCGTACGCCGCCGCCTCGTCCGGCGTGGGGATCAGACCGGGGCGGCCGGTGCGCAGGCGGACCATCGACAGGGCGCCGGTGAGCACCTGGCGGCGGGCCTCCTTCTCGTCGTCGGAGGCGAGGGCCGACACGCCGATGAGGGCGTACGGGGCGTCGAGGACGGCCGAGGGGCGGAACGACTCCCGGTAGAGGTCGAGCGCAGGGATGGTGTTCTGCGCCGAGAAGTGGTGGGCGAAGGCGAACGGCAGGCCGAGGGTGGCGGCGAGGCGGGCGCTGAAACCGGACGAGCCGAGCAGCCAGACCGGCGGGCGGGCGGAGGGGCCCTGGACGGGACCGGGGACCGCGTGGATGCGGGCGTACGGGTGGCCGTCGGGGAAGTCGTCGTCCAGGAACCGGGTCAGCTCGGCGAGCTGCTGCGGGAAGTCGTCGGCCCCCTCGTTCAGGCGGTCGGTGCGGCGCAGGGCGGCGGCGGTGGCGCCGTCGGTGCCGGGGGCGCGGCCGAGACCGAGGTCGACGCGGCCGGGGGCGAACGCTTCGAGGGTGCCGAACTGTTCGGCGATGACCAGCGGCGCGTGGTTGGGCAGCATGACGCCGCCCGAGCCGAGGCGGATGCGGTCGGTGTGGGCGGCGATGTGGGCGAGGATCACGGCCGGGGAGGAGCTGGCGACACCGGGCATGGAGTGGTGCTCGGCGACCCAGTACCGGTGGAATCCGCGGGCCTCCGCCCGGCGGGCGAGGGCGACGCTGGTGCGCAGCGCCTCGGTGGCGGTGGTGCCGCTGCCCACCGTGGCCAGGTCGAGTACGGAAAGGGGTACGGGCGCGCTTCCGCTCGCCGTGCCTCGGATGGCGTCCACCGGTGTCCTCCTGGGTAGTGCGGTGCGTCGCGTGCAACGTGGGCGGCAACAGGAGGGTGGCTCCGGTTATTCCCCGAGGGGCGGAGGGCACCCCGGACTCGCCGGCGGCGGGCTTCCCCTGCCCGGACCGGGGCCCGCCCGGGCCCCGGACCGTAAGGACGCCCTCCGGGCGTGCCCACGAGCGCCGGCCGGCCCGAGCAGCTCCCGCGGCGGCGCCCAGGGACCCTCGGCGTGCCGCCCTGCGGGACCGCGGCGGCGCCCCAGGGACCCGCCGCACGCCGCCCGGGACCCGCCGCGCCGCCCTACGCGCGGCCCGCGAAGAGCGTGCCCAGGTGCTTCGCGCGGACCCGGCGGCCCGCCAGCCGCAGCCCCTCCCAGACCGTGACCTGGTTCGCCGTGAGGACCGGCTTGCCCAGCGCCTCCTCCAGCTCCGGGAGGTACGCCGCCGTGTGCAGCGCCGTGTCCGGCAGCAGTACCGCGTCCGCGTCCGGATGGTCGCCCGCGCGGGCCAGCGCCAGGACCTCCTCCCGGCCCCACGTGCCCACCTCGGCGGCCGTGAGGATGCCGCTGCCGCGCTCCGCGACCACCTCGATGTCCGCCGCCTTCAGGAAGTCGGCGAAGTACGCCGCCACGTCGTCCGGGTACGTCGCCGCGATCGCGACCCGGGAGGCGCCCACGTCCCGTACCGCCTGTGTGAAGGCGAACGACGTACTGGACGCGGGCAGTCCGGCCGCCTGCGCCAGCAGCGCGACCTGGTCCCGCGCGCCGTCCGGGCCGTGGACGAAGCTTCCGCTCGTGCACGCCCACACCACCGCCTCCGCGCCCGCGAGCCGCAGCTCCTCCACCCCGGCCGCCAGGCGCGCGGGCGAGCCCATCTCCAGGAGGGCGTCGACGCGGTGCGCGTCCTCACCGATGTCCGTGTGCACGACGGACAGCCGTACGTCGCTGTCCAGCAGCATCTCGATCCGCGGATAGTCGTCCTCCGCGGAGTGCCCCGGATAGAGGAACCCGACCGCTGTCATCATTACCCCTCGTGTCGCTGTTGCTGGGACTCTTCTCGCGCTCGCGCCCGCGCGGCCTCGTCGATCAGCAGCCGCTGGTACGGGCCCACCGCGCACGCCCCGATCCGCCGCAGCGCGCCCCACATCGTGACCTGGTTCGCGGACAGCACGGGCATGCGCAGTTCGGCCTCCAGCTGCGGGATCACGTCGTACGTCGGCAGGTTCGTACAGCTGATGAAGAGGCAGTCCGCCGCCCCCACCACCGCCTGTCTCGCCATGTCGACCACATCCCGGTAGGGGACTTTCCAGATGTGCCTGGTCAGTCCGAGGAAAGCGCGTCCCGTGACCGCTATCCCGGCCTGGGCGAGATATTCCTCCAGCGAACTGGTGACGGATTCGGTGTACGGGGTGACCAGCGCGATCCGCCGCACCCCCATCCCGGCGAGGGCGTCGAGCAGCGCGCCGGACGTCGTCACCGACGGCAGGTCCCCGGCCTGCGTCATCGCCTCGCACATGGCCCGCTCCCCGGCCACGCCCGCCACGAAGCTCCCCGACGTACAGGCGTACGCGATCACTTCCGGCGCCACCGCGCACAGCGCCCGCACCGCTTCACGCAGCGTCTCGTGCTCGCTGACGAGCCGGGCGAGATCGAGGCTGACCTCGACGGGAACGAAGGGGGTGCGGGTGAGGTGCAGCGAGATCTCGTCCGGAACCCAGCGCCAGAGTTCCCGGTCGAGCGCGAAGTCGAAGGGGGCCACGACGCCTACGCCGCGCTGTGGCCTTGGTCCGCCGAGGAAGGAGATGTCCAATGCGGCCCCCAGATGCCTGTGTTGACGACCGTGGGTTCGGGTGCGAGCGTGGTCGATCCGTACATCAATCCGTACATCTCAGACGTGCCGAAGGGGTTTCGCCCTCATGTCCAAGGAGACCCTTCTCGTCCTCGACGCCGACCCGCCGCCCCGCCTGGACCGGCTGACCGGACGCGCCCGCATCCTGCACGGTGACGAGTCGACGCTCGCCCGTCAACTGCCCCTCGCGGACGTACTGCTGGTGTGGGACTTCACCTCCGACGCGGTACGCCGCGCCTGGCCCGGTGACGGGCCCCGGCCGCGCTGGGTGCACACCGCCAGCGCCGGTGTCGACCACCTCATGTGCCCGGAGCTGATCGCGTCCGACACGGTGGTGACCAACGCCCGGGGGATCTTCGACCTGCCGATCGCCGAGTACGTGTCGGGCCTGGTCATCGCCATGGCCAAGGACCTTCCCGGCACCCTGGAGCTCCAGCGGCAGCGACGCTGGCGCCACCGCGAGACCCTGCGGGTGGCGGGCAGCAGGGCGGTGGTCGTGGGCTCGGGGCCGATCGGGCGGGAGATCGCCCGGCTGCTGAAGGCCCTGGGCGTCGTCACGGCGCTCGTCGGCCGGACCGCGCGCCCCGGCGTGCACGGCGCGCACGAGCTGACGCCGTTGCTCTCACGCGCCGACTGGGTGGTGTGCGCGGCGCCGCTGACGGACGCGACGCGCGGGATGTTCGACGCGGCGGCCTTCGCGGCGATGCCGGCCTCGGCGCGCTTCATCAACGTGGGGCGCGGCCCGCTCGTCGTGGAGGACGCTCTCGTGGCAGCCCTGCGGAACGGGCGGATCGCGGGCGCGGCGCTCGATGTGTTCGGCGAGGAGCCGCTGCCGCCGCGGAGCCCGCTGTGGGACGTGCCCGGCCTGATCGTGTCCCCGCACATGAGTGGCGACACGGTCGGCTGGCGCGACGAACTGGGCGCGCAGTTCGTCGGACTGTACGAGATCTGGGCGGCCGGAGACCCGCTGCCGAACGTGGTGGACAAGAAACGTGGGTACGTCCCCATGCATGACTGACCTGAGCGCACTGACCGCCCGTCAACTGCTGGCCGGGTACGAGAAAGGTGAGTTCTCCCCCGTCGACGCGACCCGGGCCGCCCTGGCCCGGATCGAAGCCGTACAGCCCCTCGTCAACGCCTTCGTCCGGGTCGACGGCGACGAGGCGCTCGCACAGGCCGAGGCGTCCGCCGCGCGGTGGCGGAGCAAGGAGCCGCTGGGGCTGGTCGACGGGGTGCCGGTGTCCGTGAAGGACCTGCTGCTGATGCGCGGCGGGCCGACCCTGCGGGGCTCCAGGACGACGCGCGCGCGGGGCGGCTGGGACGAGGACGCGCCGTCGGTGGCGCGGCTGCGGGAGCACGGCGCGGTGTTCCTCGGCAAGACGACCACACCCGAGTTCGGGTGGAAGGGCGTCACCGACTCACCGCTGTCCGGCGTGACGGGCAATCCGTACGATCCCTCGCGCACGGCGGGCGGCTCCAGCGGCGGCAGCGCGGCGGCCGTGGCGCTCGGGGCGGGTCCGCTGTCGCTCGGTACGGACGGCGGGGGATCCGTGCGCATCCCGGCGTCGTTCTGCGGGATCTTCGGGCTGAAGCCGACGTACGGGCGCGTTCCGCTGTATCCGTCGAGCCCCTTCGGGACGCTCGCGCACGTGGGCCCGATGACGCGGGACGCGGCGGACGCGGCCCTGCTGATGGACGTCGTCAGCGGCCCCGACTGGCGCGACTGGTCGCAGCTCGCGCCGGGCGGGAGCATGACGGCGGCCCTCGACGGCGGGGTGAAGGGCCTGCGGGTGGCGTACTCGGCGTCGTTCGGCGGGCAGGTGGCGGTACGGCCGGACGTGGCGGCGGCGGTGCGTGCGGCCGTGGGGAAGCTGGCGGAGCTGGGGGCGTACGTGGAGGAGGCGGACCCGGATTTCGCGGACCCGGTGGAGTCCTTCCACACCCTGTGGTTCAGCGGGGCCGCACGGCTGGTGCAGCACTTCGGCAAGGAGCAGCGGGACCTGCTGGATCCGGGCCTGCGCGAGATCGCGGCGCGCGGGGCGCGGTACAGCGCACTGGACTATCTGGCGGCCGTCGACGTCCGCATGGATCTCGGCCGGCGCATGGGCCGCTTCCACTCCACGTACGACGTGCTGGTCACGCCCACCCTGCCGGTCACCGCCTTCGAGGCGGGCGCGGAGGTGCCGAAGGGGTCCGGACACCGGCGCTGGACGGGGTGGACGCCGTTCACGTACCCCTTCAACCTCACCCAGCAGCCCGCCGCGAGCGTGCCGTGCGGGACGGGCTCGGACGGGCTGCCGGTCGGGGTGCAGGTGGTGGCCGCCCGGCACCGGGACGACCTGGTGCTGCGCGCGGCGCACGCGCTGTACGGGAGCGGGGCGGCGGCGGTCAGCCCGGTGCCCCGCCCCGCCGGAACGTGAGGGTCTCGCCGGCCGCACCCGCGCGCCACAGGTCCTGGCACGCGTCGGCCATTCGGTCGAGACCTTCGACGACGGTGCCCCAGACGATGCCGGGGACCCAGCCCGTATCGCCGTTGAGCAGCAGGTTGTTGCGTTCGTAGAAGAGGGCGAGGTCGACGACGCCGTGGCCGGCCCGGAGCGTGGGCTGCGGGCCGTAGCCGTGGGAGGCGGTGCCCAACTGGGTGTCGGAGAAGGCGAAGTAGCAGAGGTCACCGGGGATGGGGGTGACGGTGGGGTTCTCCAGCGGCGGCTCCTGTGCGGCGAAGGGCGGAACCAGGGCGTAGATCTCGTTGCGGGCGTACTTCGCGTGATACACGTCCCCGCCCAGAGGGAGCGCCTGCCACACCGCCTCGCAGGTGACCGGCGCCCGGTCGTCCAGGAGTTCCGCGGTGCAGCGCACACCGCGCTTGTCGAGCGATACGTCCACGAATCGGTCGGTCATCTCCCCATGGTCCCCGGCGGGTCAAGGCCGCACCGGCCGTGAAAGGGGCCGGAATTCATCGGCATACCTCCGCTGCGCCGGGGTAGCCGCGCGCCCATGGCTCCACCACCAGGGAAAGACTCAGACAACTCCACAAGACACTCCATACGCCGGCGCTCGCTCCTGCTCGGCACGGCCGCGCTGGGCGCCGCGGGGGCGCTCGGCGCCGCGGGATGCGCCAAGGTTCCGTCCGGCGACACCCTCGCCCGGCTGAAGTCGCAGGGCACCGTCCGGCTCGGCATCGCGGGCGAGGCTCCGTACGGATACATCGACGAGCAGGGGGCGTTCACCGGCGAGGCGGTGGAACTCGCCAAGGTGATCTTCAAGCGGCTGGGCGTGCCCAGGGTGCAGCCCTCCCCCACCGACTTCTCCTCGCTCATCCCCGGTCTTCAGTCGCAGCAGTTCGACGTCGTCTCGGCCGGGATGTACATCAACAAGGAACGCTGCGCCCAAGTCCTCTTCGCCGACCCCGAGTACCAGATGCTCGACTCGTTCCTCGTGCGCAAGGGCAACCCGAAGAAGCTCAATTCGTACCAGGACGTCGTCGAGGCCAAGGCGAAGATCGCCACCGGTGCCGGATACGCCGAGATCGACTACGCGGTCGCCGCCGGCATCCCGCGCGAGGAGATAGCCATCTTCCAGGACCCGGTAGCGGGCCTGAACGCCGTGGAGTCCGGCCGGGTCGACGTCTTCGCGGGCACCGCGCTGACCAGCCGCGGTGTGGTGAGGAAGAGCACCAGGGCGGAGGCGACGAAGCCCTTCGCGCCGCTCGTCGACGGCAAGAAGAAGGTGGACGGCGGCGGGTTCGCCTTCCGGCTCGGTGACGCGGAGCTGCGCGACGCCTTCAACGTGGAGATCCACAAGATGAAGAAGAGCGGTGAACTCTTCCGCATCCTGCGGCCGTTCGGCTTCACCCGGGCGGAGATGACCACGATGACCGCAGAGGAGCTGTGCGCATGACAGCCGGACTGTGGACCAACTGGATTCTCCCCGGCATCTGGATCACCATCCAGCTGACCGTGTACAGCGCCGCCCTCGCGGCCGTCGTGGCCTTCGGCATCGGCATCGCCCGCACCCACCATTCGCGCGTCGTCCGCTTCCTCGCGGGCTTCTACACCGAGGTCTTCCGCGGCACGTCCGCGCTGGTCCTGATGTTCTGGCTGTTCTTCGTGATGCCGGGACTGTTCGGCTGGGCGCTCGTCCCGATGTGGGCGGCCGTCCTGGCGCTGGGACTGTCGTACGGGGCGTACGGCGCGGAGGTCGTGCGCGGCGCCCTGAACTCGGTGGCCCCGGCGCAGCGTGAGGCGGGCGTCGCGCTCAGCTTCACGCCCTGGCAGCGGATGCGGCTGATCCTGCTGCCGCAGGCGGTGCCCGAGATGATCCCGCCCTTCAACAACCTGCTGATCGAGCTGCTCAAGGGCACGGCGCTGGTGTCGCTGCTCGGCGTGGCCGACACCTCGTTCTCCGCGTACCTGGTGCGCCTGGCCACCCAGGAGAGCGTGGAGATCTACTCGGTGACCCTGGTGATCTACTTCGTGATCGCCTTCGTCCTCACCCGTGGCATGCGCGCCCTCGAACGCAAGACCAAAGCCGGTGTCGGGATCACCGCCGCAGCCGGAGGGACGCGATGAACAACTGGGACTGGTCCGCGGTTTCGGACTTCATGCCGGCGTTCCTGGACGGCCTGCTCGTCACGCTCCAGGTGCTGGTGCTCGGCTCACTGCTCTCGTTCACGCTCGGCCTCCTCTGGGCGGTCGGCTACCGGGGGCCGCGCTGGGTGCGCTGGCCGGTGAACATCGTCACCGAGTTCATCCGCAACACCCCGCTGCTGGTGCAGCTCTTCTTCTTCTACTTCGTCCTGCCGGAGTGGGGCGTACAGGCGTCGGCGCTGACGACCGGCACGCTCGCGATCGGGCTGCACTACTCGACGTACACCGCGCAGGTCTACCGGGCCGGCATCGACGCGGTCCCGGCCGGGCAGTGGGAGGCGGCGACGGCGCTCAGCCTGCCGGTCTCCCGTACGTGGTTCGCGGTGATCCTCCCGCAGGCGATCCGCCGGATCGTGCCGGCGCTGGGCAACTACGTGATCTCGATGCTGAAGGACACTCCGCTGCTCATGGCCATCGGCGTGCTGGAGATGCTCCAGCAGGCCAGGCTGGCGAGCGCGCAGAGCTTCCAGTACGCCGAGCCGCTGACCGTCGTCGGCGTCGCCTTCATCCTCATCGCCTACCCGGCTTCTCTTCTCATGCGAGCCCTGGAGCGTCGTCTTGTCCGCTGACCCGACCCCCAACGAGCTGATCCGTTTCGACAACGTCACCAAGCGGTTCGGCGACAACACCGTCCTGGACAACCTGTGCTTCTCGGTGCGAAGCGGGAAGCACGTGACGCTGATCGGACCGTCCGGGTCGGGCAAGACCACGATCCTGCGGCTGCTGATGACGCTGGTGAAGCCCGACGAGGGCGTGATCCGGGTGAACGGCGGGCAGCTCTTCCCCGCGGGCGAGAAGGAGGTCCGCGAGGTACGCAAGAACATCGGCATGGTGTTCCAGCAGTTCAACCTCTTCCCCAACATGAACGTCCTGCGCAATGTCACCGAGGCGCCCGTGCGGGTCCTCGGCATGTCGAAGGACGAGGCCGCCGAGCGCGCCAAGGGCCTGCTGGACCTGGTCGGGCTCAGCGACAAGCAGGACGTGAAGCCGACCCAGCTCTCCGGCGGCCAGCAGCAGCGGGTCGCCATCGCGCGGGCGCTGGCGATGCGTCCGCAGGTGCTGCTGCTGGACGAGGTGACGTCGGCGCTCGACCCGGAGCTGGTGGCGGGCGTTCTCGACGTACTGCGCGACATCGCCCGTACGACGGACATCACCATGCTCTGCGTCACGCACGAGATGAATTTCGCCCGGGACATCTCGGACGACGTGCTGATGTTCGACGCGGGGCGGGTCATCGAGTCCGGATCACCGGAAAAGATCTTCAACGATCCGGAGCACGAACGTACCCGCGAGTTCCTCGGCGCGGTGCTCTGACCTCCGCTTCGACCCGGAATCCTGCCTCCGTCATATGCCGTTGTGGCGCGCCCCAGCTCGCGGAGCCGGGGCGCGCCACATTGTGGTCAACACCGCCCCCGCAGCGGGGTATTGGCGGCTATCGTGGAACGGATGCAAACGGTCACAACCTGGTAGGGGGAAACCGTGGCGCTGAAGCCGGAGCCGACCGCACCGTTCCACTCGGTGCAGTACGCCCTGCGTGTACTGGAGACGGTCTCCAGGCACGGCAGCGGTGTCACCGATGTACAGATCGCCCGAGAGACGGGACTCCCGACCGCCCACCTGACCTCCCTGCTGCTGATGCTGCGCCGCGAGGGGTACGTCGAGCAGGTGACGGACGGCGCGTACGTCGTCGGCGACTCGCTCGTCCTGATCGGATCGGGTTCCACCCGGCGCGAGGCACTCCAGGCGAAGCTCCAGCAGACCCTCGACCACCTGCGCGACACGGTGGGCGCGGCGATCTACATCAGCCGCTACATCGACGGTGAGATCAAGGTCACACAGATCGCCGAGGGGCCGCAGACGCCCCGGGTCAACGAGTGGGTGGACTTCAGGTCGGCCGCCCACGCGAGCGCGATCGGCAAGTGCCTGCTGACCCAGCTCGACCAGAACGGCCGCCGCGACCACCTGTCCCGCCACAAGACCGCCCGGCTCACGTCCAAGACGATCACCAACGAGCGGGTGCTCTTCTCCACGCTGGACAGCCAGCCGCCCACGGTCCCGGTCCTCGACCTCCAGGAGTACGCCGTGGGCACGGTCTGCGCGGCCGTGCCGCTCACGGCGGGCTCCTCGGTGGGCTGCCTGGCGCTGTCCCTGCCGGTGGAGCACGCCCACCGCCTGCGCTCGGCGGCGGACACACTGAACCGGAGGGCCGCCCCGGTGGTGCTGTCGCTGGCCCTGTGACGGCCGCGGCGCCGCCGTGACCGGGCCTGGTTCGGGGCACCCCTGCAGACCAGGTACTATTTACGAGTCAAGCGCCGCTAGCTCAGTTGGTTAGAGCAGCTGACTCTTAATCAGCGGGTCCGGGGTTCGAGTCCCTGGCGGCGCACAGACGAAAGACCCTCGCGGAAGCGAGGGTCTTTTTTGTGCTCTTCCTGCCTCCCGGGGTCAGAACTGAACGTCGGAGCAGGCGTAGAAGGCGTTTGTCGTGTCCGCGACGTTCCAGACCGCCAGGATGATGTGCCGCCCGGTCTTCTGGGCCGGGACCGTGCCCTGGTGCGTCAGGGTCGACGGAGGCTGCTTGCCGCCGTACGGGACGGTCAGGAACGGCTGCGATTCCAGGGCCGCGCGGGTGAGCGGCCTGCTGGAGTCCCATCCGTTCCGGGTGATGTAGTACCGGAAGTCGCTGGTCGCGTGCCGGGCGGTGAACTGCCAGCGGAAGCCGTAGCCCTGGCCGCCGGTGAGCCTGGTGGCGGGCCAGGCACCTCCGCGCGGGTCGTCGAGCTGGGCGAACTGGCTGTTGCCGCCGGCGCAGATCTTGCCGTCGGCCGGACCGGAGGTGGGGAATCCCTTCGGCCCTTCGACGCTCTGCGGTTCCCACTGGATGTTTCCGCAGCCCGTCACCGTGCCGTTGGCACAGAGCTTCTGGCGGCTGATCGGTGAGTCGGTGTAGCCGTGACTGCTCGCGCTGCCGGTGGCGAGGAAGGACACCCCGGCCATCGCGAGGCCGATGACGGCCGCACCTGTCTTTATTCGCATGCTTGCTCCTGAACGTGGGGGCAGTTCTGTGAGCCGTGCTGCGCGCGTTGTGTTGCGGTCTAGACCAAGTCCCAATGTATTAACGGGTCATGAACATGTCCAGACCAATCGCGGCGCGTTCACAGTCCCTCCCCACGCCCCGTGTAGAAGGCCACCGTCAGGTCCTTCACGAGCGCCTTGCGCTCGTAGTCGTCCAGTTCGACCAGCCCGCGCGAGGTCAGCCGCGTCACCGTGTCGTCCACGGCGTCCACCACCGACGTCAGCACGCTGTCCCGGTGCTGCGCGTCGAGCGCCGCCACCCGCCGTCGCCGCATCGCCGCCGCGACCTCGGGCGCGTACTCGATCCGCGTCGGCTGCACCGAGAAGACGTCGATACCGACCGGCGCCGCCTCCGCCGCCAGCATCCGGGTCAGCGCGCCGCCGACCGCCTCCGCGTCGCGCAGCGTCGGCGCGGTGTCGTGGAAGGCGTCGGCCGGCAGCTGCGAGAGCACCCGCGCCATCGCCGCCTCCACCTGCTCGCGCAGGTACTGGACGTGGTCCTCGACGGCGAGCACCGCCCGCGCCGTGTCCCGGATCCGCCACACCACCAGCACCACGACCCGCAGCGCGACGCCGTGCGCGTCCACGGCCTCCATCGGTTCGCCGCGCCAGTGCCGGAGCCTGACGTCGACCCGGCGGCGCAGCAGCAGCGGACTCACCCACACCAGGCCGCTGCGCCGCACGGTTCCCCGGTAGTCGCCGAACAGCGAGAGCACCCACGCGTATCCGACCCGCCCGCGGGCCAGACCGCCGAAGGCGAACAGGACGACCGTCACCAGCAGGGCCAGCACCGCCCAGGTCCCGAGCGCGATCCCGTCGTACGGGCGCAGGGGCAGCCCGAACAGTACGGCGGCGGGCGGCGGCACCGCTCCCGTCCACCACACCAGCGCCGCGCCCGCCGCGAGCGCTCCCGCACCCACGGCCACCCCGCACCAGCCGGGCAGCGCGGGGCCCGGCCGCTCCGTGAGGCCGGGGTCGGCGGGCACGGCGGGGCGGGACGGCCCCACCTGGGCGGACGCCGGCCCGGACGCCCCATGGGCCGGCCGGGAACCGGCGGCGCCGGCCGTCACACGCGGCTGCTCGCCGGTGCCCTTCCTGCGGCTGATCACCGAGGCGCCGGACGGCAGCGTCAGCGCCGCCGGCCCGGTGTCGTCGCGGAACAGGAGGTGCACCGGGATCTCGACGGTGGACTCGTTCCTGATCACCGGGGCCCTCGGCGCGGTCTCGGCGCCCGGCCGCCCGGGAGCGGCCGGTGCGGCGGAACCGTCGGGCTCCGAGGTCTCTGAAGTCGTGGTGCTCATCGTTCCTCCGTCATGCGAAGAGCCGTCGCCAGGTCTGCGGGCCGGGGTAGCCGTCGGCCTCCGCGCCGCGCCAGCCCTGCGCACGCTGGAACGCCTCGACGTTGCGCCGGTCCGCCTCTGTCCAGCCCGGTCCGGGACCGGACACGTAGTACTTGCCGTAGCCCTTCTTCACCAGTTGTCTGCCGAGCTGCTCGACGTACTCGTTCGACCGGCCGGGCCCGAAGTGCTGCCGGCCGGGGAAGGCCGGGGCGCCGGCCGTGGAGCCCGTACCGCCGCCGTTGTCCTTGTCGCCGCCCTGGCCGCTGTCCTGCGGGGGGATGTCCTTGCCCCCGTTGGAGACCAGCAGCCGCCAGGTGTGCGGCCCCGGCAGCCCGTCGGCCTCCGCGCCGCGCCAGCCCTGGGCGCGCTGGAACGCCTCGGTCGCGCGCCGGTCCGCCTCGCCCCAGGCCGGTCCGGGGCCCTCGGTGTAGAACCGCTTGCCGCCCCGGGCGACGAGCATCTTGCCGAGCCGGGTGACGTACCGGTTGTTCGCGCCCGGCCCGAAGTGCTTCGCGCCGGGATACGCCGTCGTGGCGGCACCGCCGCCGGCGGTCCCGCTGCCGATGCCGTTGTAGCGGTATCCGATGTAGCGGGAGGAGTTGTTCCAGTAGGCGTACGGGGTCGCCTGCTTGCGGGTGTGGGGGCGGGTCTGCTCGTACGCGATGTAGTGCGTGTGGGTGGAGTCGGTCCAGCCGCCGAAGATCGTGACGTGCGAGCCCTTGTTCGGGTCGGCCGGATTGTGGAAGAGGAGGATGTCGCCGGGCTCCAGCTGGTCCCGCTCCACCGCCGTGGCGTACTGCGCGAGGCTCCCGGTCCATTCGTTGCCGTCGAGGTTCCAGGCCATCGACACGTAGCCCGAGCAGTCCTGCCGGTATCCGTCGCTCCAGTACTTCTCCATGCTGTACGGGACCTTGGCGTCCAGCCACCGCTTGGCGCGGTTGATGATCTCGGCCCTGCTGGTGATCCGCAGGGCCGGCCGGGCGGCCGTCGGGGTGGCCTGCGCGGTCTGGCCGTGGTGGCCCGGCCCGCCGTGCAGCGGGCCGGGCCCGCCCTGCGGGGTGTCGGGGTCGTGGTCGGCTCCCGTACGGGCCGGGGCCTGCCCGGGGCCGACGGCGCCCGCCGCGCCGCCCGCGCCGCCGCCGAGGACCACGCCCGCGGCGGTGGCGAGCACCAGCGCGCGCCGGGCTCCGTGGGCGGCCGGGTGGCCGCCGGCCGCGACCGGCAGGCCGAGGGCGGCGGCCCGGCGGTCCTGGGCGCAGCCCGGGCAGCCGCAGTCGGCCGCGGGTTCGAACTCCTCGAAAACCGGCATCGTCATGCGGTTCCCCTCCCGTGGGTCTCTTTTTCGGCACATCTGCACGGGTGACAGTGTTTCAACTGTCTGGACATAACGCATGTTGACGGTCCAAATGATAATCAAACGGACAGTACGCGGCGTGGCCGGTCCGGAGCACCCGCGAGGGTCGGGTAAAGTTCTCGGAGTCAGACAGGCGCCGCTAGCTCAGTTGGTTAGAGCAGCTGACTCTTAATCAGCGGGTCCGGGGTTCGAGTCCCTGGCGGCGCACATGACGTCGAAGCCCCCTCACCGAGCGTGAGGGGGCTTCGACGGTTTCCGGACACGCCGCCGGGCAGCGCCGGGCCCCGGCCCGCACCGGGTCCATGTCGGATCGGGGCCGCACTGCGACCGGCCCATTCCGAACCCATGTCCCAGGTGACCCTCAAAGACCGCGTATGACCGGTAAAGACCTTGTTTCACCCTTGCGATCAAGAGGTTGGTCGTAGACCCTATCCTGGAGCCGGTGGCTCCAATGGGGCGGGCGGTTTCGGCAAGTTGGGGGCGAGACCGGCAGCCGGGGGGCTGACGAAGCACAGGGGGGCGGGGGCCCCGTCGTGAAAAGATCCCGGGGCGACATCATGCAACCGGAAGGTTGTCGTCCCATGTCTGAAGGGATGACAGCAGGCCACTCGTGCGCCCGGGATGGTCGAGGGGGACCGCCACCGGGCGAAGACCGACGAACACACGCAGCCAGCATGCGTGCGGGGGGATGACTCATGACGTCGACGCCGACCGGCGCCCGGCACAACAACGACCCTTCCCGGACGGCGCAGCTTCGGATACCCCCGCAGCTGCGGACCGGGGGGTCGCGCATCCGGGCCAAGAAGCCGCTGCCGAGGTACGACTACGAGCACTACAGCCGGCTCGCCGGGCCACTGACCCAGCCCGACCCGGCCAAGCCTTACACCGTGCAGTACCGCTCACTGCTCTCGCAGGAGCCGCACCGCATCCGCGCCGCCCTGCTGCTGTGCGCCGCGCCGCTGCTCTCGCTGGGCCTGTTCGTCTGGCTGATGCAGCCCGAGCACTGGACCGAGCGCGACCCCAACCTCAAGAACGACACGCTGCTGATCCTCGACATCGTCATGCTGGTCTCGATCGGCCTGATCGAGCTCTTCCGCACGATGAACGTCCTGTCGAACGCACACGCGACCCTGGTCGCCCGTGATCCCGTCCCCGTGGTGCCCGAGACCGGCACCCGTGTGGCCTTCCTCACCTCCTTCGTCCCCGGCAAGGAGCCGCTGGAGATGGTGACGAAGACGCTGGAGGCGGCGGTCAAGATCCGCCACCGCGGCCTGATGCACGTATGGCTCCTCGACGAGGGCAACGACCCGGCGGTCAGGGAGGTCTGCGAGCGCCTCGGTGTGCACCACTTCTCCCGCAAGGGCATCGCGAAGTGGAACCAGGCCAAGGGCCCGCACCGCGCCAAGACCAAGCACGGCAACTACAACGCCTGGCTCGACGCGCACGGCGACGCCTACGACTTCTTCGCCTCCGTCGACACCGACCACGTGCCGCTGCCCAACTACCTGGAGCGGATGCTCGGCTACTTCCGCGACCCGGACATCGGCTTCGTCATCGGTCCGCAGGTGTACGGCAACTACGACACCTTCGTCACGAAGGCCGCCGAGTCGCAGCAGTTCCTGTTCCACGCCCTGATCCAGCGCGCGGGCAACCGCTACGGCGCCCCCATGTTCGTCGGCACGTCCAACGCCGTACGCATCAGGGCGCTCAAGCAGATCGGCGGCCTGTACGACTCGATCACCGAGGACATGGCCACCGGCTTCGAGATCCACCGCGCCACGAACCCGGCCACCGGCAGGAAGTGGCGGTCCGTCTACACCCCGGACGTGCTGGCCGTCGGCGAGGGCCCGACCGCGTGGACCGACTTCTTCACCCAGCAGCTGCGCTGGTCGCGCGGTACGTACGAGACGATCCTCAAGCAGTACTGGAGGGGCTACGGCTCGCTGCCCGCAGGCAAGCTCTTCAACTACACAATGATGATCATCTTCTATCCGATGTCCGCCATGAACTGGATTCTGGCGGCCCTCAGCTGCGCGCTCTTCCTGGGCATGGGCGCCTCCGGCGTCCAGATCGACCCGGCGATCTGGATGATGCTGTACGGCAACGCCTCGGCGCTCCAGATCGGCCTCTACATCTGGAACCGCCGCCACAACGTCTCGCCGCACGAGCCCGAAGGCTCCGGCGGCCTGGCCGGCATGGTGATGTCCGCGCTCTCGGCGCCGATCTACGCGCGCTCGCTGATGGACGCCGTGCTGCGCCGCAAGTCCGGCTTCGTGGTGACGCCCAAGGGCGACTCCTCCAGCCCCGACACGCTCTTCGGCACCTTCCGTATCCACCTCTTCTTCATCCTGGTCTTCGGCGGCTCCCTCGGCTCGTCCTTCTTCTTCGGCCACAACCACCCCGCGATGATCACCTGGGCCACGCTCGCCCTGCTGATCACGGCGGCGCCGATCTTCGCCTGGCGCTGGACCATGCGCCAGGAGAAGAAGAACAAGAAGAAGCCGGGCCCGCACGGGTCGCCGCCGAGCCAGTCGCAGCCGCCGGCCGGCCCCCCGCCGGAGACCCACGCGCCTCAGCCCAAGCCCACCTGGGCCGCTTCCGACCAGACCATGCAGATCGCCCTTGGGGGACGTAAGAAATGAAATACCGTCCGAGCCGCCGTGCTCGCCGCCTGGCGATAACGGGTGCGGTGGTGCTCGCTCTGGCGGGGATGAACGGGCCCGCGCTCTACCGCTTCGGCTCGGAGCAGTACCACGACTACAAGATCAACCGGCCCGAGTACAAGGCGGAGAACGGCCACTGGGACTTCCTCGACGTCCCGTCCGAGTTCCGCATCAACACGATCCACGCCGCGCTGCTGCACACCGGCAAGGTGCTGCTCATCGCCGGTTCGGGGAACAACCAGAAGAACTTCGACGCGAAGAAGTTCGAGTCGGTGCTGTGGGACCCGAAGACCGACTCGTACAAGAAGATTCCGACGCCGAAGGACATGTTCTGCGCCGGGCACACCCAGCTGCCCGACGGGAA
This sequence comes from Streptomyces agglomeratus, assembly GCF_001746415.1. Taxonomy (NCBI): domain Bacteria; kingdom Bacillati; phylum Actinomycetota; class Actinomycetes; order Kitasatosporales; family Streptomycetaceae; genus Streptomyces; species Streptomyces agglomeratus. The sequence goes on along the minus strand of NZ_MEHJ01000001.1, from coordinate 5,028,159 downwards.
GCTGCTCGTGGCGGGCGGCACCAAGCGGTACGAGAAGCTCGAAGGTGACGTCACCAGGGCCGGCGGCCTGATGATCGTCCACAACGAGGACCCCGACGCCCCGAAGACGCTGCCCGCGGGCACCATCTTCACGGGCAAGAAGAACGGCAAGACGTACGTCTCCAAGGACCCCGTCCTGGTCGAGAAGGCGAAGAAGATCTTCGACAAGCAGACCGGCCGGTTCCTGCGCACCGAGGCGGGGCTCGGCCGGATCTACGTCGAGGCCAAGGCGTCCGGCAAGAAGTACGAGTCCGGCACCGAGGACAACTACCGGGTCCACGGCCTGACGGGCACCGACGCCAAGAACGTGTACGGGATCGCACAGAAGCTCGCCCTGGACAAGAAGGACTTCCAAGGCATCAGGGACGCCTACGAGTTCGACCCGGTGGCGGAGAAGTACATCACCGTCGACCCGATGAACGAGGCGCGCTGGTACCCGACGCTCACCACGCTGGAGGACGGCAAGGTCCTGTCGCTGTCCGGCCTGGACGAGATCGGGCAGATCGTCCCCGGCAAGGACGAGATCTACGACCCGGCCACGAAGAAGTGGGAGTACACCGGGGTCGTACGGAAGTTCCCGACGTACCCCGCGATCTTCCTGATGAACAACGGCAAGCTCTTCTACTCGGGCTCCAACGCCGGGTACGGGCCGGCGGACGAGGGCCGCGAGCCGGGTGTCTGGGATCTGGAGACCAACACGTTCAAGAAGGTCCCCGGGCTCAGCGACCCGGACATGATGGAGACCTCCGCGACCGTGCGGCTGCCTCCCGCCCAGGACGAGAAGTACATGGTCATCGGCGGCGGCGGGGTCGGCGAGTCGGAGAAGTCCAGCGAGAAGTCACGGCTGGTCGACCTGAAGGACCCGAACCCGCGCTTCAAGGACGGCGACTCGCTCGACCAGGGCACCCGCTACCCCAGCGCGTCCCTGATGCCGGACGACAGTGTCCTGATCACCGGCGGCTCCAACGACTACCGGGGCCGCGGCGGCTCGGACATCCTCCAGGCGCGCCTGTACGACGCCAAGACCGGCAAGTACCGCCGGGTGGCCGACCCGGCCGTGGGGCGCAACTACCACTCGGGCTCGCTGCTGCTGCCCGACGGGCGCGTCATGATCTTCGGGTCGGACTCCCTGTACTCTGACAAGGCCAACACCAGGCCGGGCGTCTTCGAACAGCGCATCGAGATCTACACGCCGCCGTACCTCTTCCGGGACGCGCGGCCGAAGCTGACCGGCGGACCGAAGACGGTCAGGCGCGGCGGTACGGCCACCTTCAAGTCGGCGCACGCCGCGTCGATCAAGGACGCGAAGCTGATGCGGCCCAGCGCCGTCACGCACGTCACAGACGTCGACCAGCGCACGGTGGCGCTGGAGATGAAGAAGACGAAGGGCGGCATCTCGGTCACCGTGCCGAAGAACCGGGCGCTGGTCCCGTCCGGCTACTACATGCTGTTCGTGACGGACGATCAGGGCACGCCGTCCGAGGGCGTCTGGATCGAGGTCCCGTAGGCCGACGGGTACGCGAAGGGGGCCGCCCGGTGTGCCGGGCGGCCCCCTTCGCTTTCCGTGTCGCGTGCGCCGCTACTTCGCGTTGCGGGCCAGTTCGAGCGCGTACTCCTCGTACCACTCGCCGGCCTTCGGGCCGCCCTTGCAGTCGCCGTCGGACTCGCCGGGGCGCTTGATCCACAGGAACGCGTCGACCAGCTCGTCACCGGTCTTGGTGGTCGGCTTCTCACCGAGCGCGCGGCCCGGCGGGTTGCACCAGTTCTCCTCGGGGTCTCCCCCGGTGTACGGACCGTTGCCGTTGCGGCTGGTGTCGATGACGAAGGGCTTGTTGCCCACCTTCGCGGAGAGCTTCCTGCCGAAGTCCTTGCTGACGCGGGTGGTCTGGAAGTTGGAGACGTTCACCGAGAAGCCGTCCGCCTTCGCGATACCCGCCCGCTGGAGCGGCTCGAACAGTGAGTCGGGGGACTTCCAGCCCGCGTTGCCCGCGTCCAGGTACACCTTGGCCTTCGGCTGCTCCTTGAGGCGCTCGACGGCGCCCTTGAGGAGGTCGTACCGCTCCTCGTGGAACTCGTCGGGCGTGCAGCCGTCGACCAGGTGCAGCAGCGCGTCCGGCTCCAGGATCACGGTGGCCGGGCGGTCGCCGATGCCCTTGGCCACCTGGTCGACCCAGGCGCGGTAGGCGTTGCCGTCGGCGGCGCCACCCTTCGAGAACTGCCCGCAGTCGCGGTGCGGGATGTTGTAGAGGACGAGCAGCGCGTCGCGGTCCGCCTTCTCGGCCGCCTCCGTGTACCCCTTGGCCTGGGCCTCGGCGTTCTCGGGACCGATCCACTCGGCGGCCGGCTGCTCGGCGATCTTGCGGATGAGGCCGGCCTTCTCGTCCTCGCCCTTCTTGGCCAACGCAGCGGCCTGCTTGGCAGCGTTTCCTTCCGGGTTGACCCAGTACGGATCGCTCCCCTTCGGCTGCTGCTTCACCGGGTCCGGACTCGTGCCGCCGCCCCCGTCACCGCCGGAGGACGAGCAGCCCGCCAGGAGCAGCGCGGCCCCCACGGCCCCCACCGCGGCCACCCGGACACGCACGCGCCTACGGCCGCTGTAACTGCCGTACATCCACTCCCCCTTGGCTGCACCGAAGATGCACTGAAGACGTACTGAAGATACGAGGACCCCCCGGTCCCTCCCCGGACACATCCGGTCGAAACCATCCTGGCACACCGGGTGCCGCCACGGGAGCGAGGGACAGAGTCCCTGTTGACAGTGCTCAGCCAGGCTGGGACTCTCCGGATGACAACTCCACACACATCGAGGCGACGGTGGACAGGAACCCGGTGCGAACCCGGGACGGTCCCGCCACTGTGACCGTACGCGAGCCCACGGGCCCGTACGGAAGTCAGGAACTGACCCGTCGTCCTCCTGAATTGGGGCGTGGAAACCCCAGAAGGAGGCTCACCGGTATGTCTCTGCACACTGCGCAGCACACCGACACCGCGGCGGTCACGTCCGCCGCGACCACCGCCCGTCACTGGCTGATCATGGCCGCCGCGGCGATCATCGCCCTCGTCGCGCTCTACGCGGTCTTCATGGACAACGGCACCGCCATCGCCGCTACGGGCGACTACCTGCACGAGTTCTCGCACGACGGCAGGCACCTCTTCGGTGCCCCCTGCCACTGATCGGGGGCCGTGCGCACCATGTCAGAACCTGTACTGCCCCTGCTCGGACGCGGGCTGGCGGCGGGCGGGGCAGCCGGCCTTGCCGCCGGCCTGTTCTCCCTGCTCCTCGCCGAGCCCCTGATGGACCGTGCGATCCGCCTCGAAGAGGCACGTTCCGCGGCCGATGAGCACACGCACGGTGCGGCGGCCACGGCCGTCCAGCACCACGAGGAACTGTTCTCCCGCTCCACCCAGCACTTCGGCCTGGTCGTCACGGCGGTCGTGGCGGGCCTCGCGCTGGGCGTCCTGTTCGCCCTCGCCTACGCCCTGGTGCACCGCCGTACGGGCCTCGGTGAGCGGCCGTGGCCGCGCGCCCTGGCCTTCGGCGCGGCCGCCTTCGTGGCGGTCTCGCTGCTGCCGGGACTGCGCTATCCGGCGAACCCGCCGGGGGTCGGCGACTCCGGCACCGTCGCGAGCCGCCAGGCCCTGTGGCTGGCGGCCGTGGTGATCGGCATCCTCGGCATGGTGCTGGCCCGGCAGGTGTACGTACGCCTCGCCGACCGGTCCCTGCCGGTGCGGCAGGTCGCGGTGGCCGTCACGGGGGTCGCGACGCTGGCGGTGCTGTTCGCGCTGCCGGGCAATCCGGACGAGGTCCCGGTGGCGGCGACGCTGCTGTGGGACTTCAGGATGCTGTCGCTGGCCTCGCACGCGGTGCTGTGGGCGGTGTTCGCGGGGGTCTTCGGGGCGCTGGGGCTGCGCGCGGCGACCCGCTCGGTTCCGGCGGCGGAGCCGGTGGCGGCGTAACACCGACCGCACCACCAACCACACCAACCGCACCACCGACCGCACCAACCGCACCGACAACGCCGGGCGTTCAGCCCCGGCCGGCCCCCGTCAGGTACGCCGACACCACGACGTTGGCCGTGTAGGTGCGGGCCTTCTTGTCGTACGTGCCCCCGCAGGTGATCAGGCGCAGTTCCGCCCGGTCGCTCTCGCGGGGGCCGTACACCTTCTGCGGGTCGAAGCGCTCGCGGGTGAAGACCTGGATGTCGTCGATGGTGAACTCCAGGCTCAGACCGCCGGCGCCCGTCACCTTGACCTTCTCGCCGGGACGCGCGGCGCTCAGGCCGTAGAACACGGCCGGCTTGTTCTCGGTGTCGACGTGCCCGACGAGCAGGGCGACTCCCGCCGCGCCCGGCACGCTCCCGCCCCGGAACCAGCCGACCTTCGACGACTGGTGGTACGGCGGCGGATCGACGGCGCCCGACGCGTCGAGACCGCGGGGAACCACCGGGGCCGTGATGCCCAGGGAGGGCACGGCGACGCGCTGCGGCGCCGCGGCGGCCTCTACGGGGGCGTGTGCGGGAGGCAGCGGCACTCCCAGCGGGCGGCCGACAGCGGCCACGTCTCCGGTGGTGGGCGCCGAGCTGCCGCCGGGGCCGTCGGTCACCTCCCGGCCCCACAGCCACAGTCCGAGCAGCAGCACCGCCCACGCGACGCCGGTCAGCAGCCGTCCGCCACCGGCCGGCCGGTCCTCGGCGGACATGTCAGTCCGAGTCCGTACGACGGCGACGGCGCACGCTGCGGTAGGCCACCGCGACCGCCGCCGCGCCCGCCAGCACGAGGCCGATCACGGTGTGCGGCGTTCCGGGCCCGCCCTCCTCGGCCGCGGCGACCTCCGCCGTGCCGCCGCCGCCCGCGTGCACGGGTGCGACGGGGGTCTCGTGGTGCGTCGGGTGGTGGGTGGGCTCGTGGTGGTGGACGACCGTGACGGTGCCGCTGGCCCGGCCGCCGCCCTTGCACTTCACCCAGATCTCGTAGTCCTTGGCCTCGGCGTCGGAACGGATGCGGGCCTCGGCGAACAGGTCGCCGCGGTCGGCCGCCGGGTTGAAGTGCGCGGGTGAGGCGAACGCCTCCGACGTACCGGTGGCCTGCCCGCCCTTGCACACGTCGACCCGCAGATCCACCTCCCCGCCCGGAGCGATGGTGGACGGAGTGACGAGGACCTGGCCCTCGGCCTCGTTGTCGGCATGGGCGGCGGCTGCGGGCGCGATGACCGCGGCAGCCGCCACGCCGGCACAGAGCGCGAGCTGAAGTGAGCGCATAGTGAACCTCCTGGTACTACGAAGATTCACCGGTACGGCCGGTTTCCGCATCTTCAGGAGCGCTTCACTGCTCCGTACGGGCCCCCGGGCGGGAGCGGACCGCTCAGATCCGGTCGACGAGGTCCGCGATCGAATCGACGATCGTCGAGGGGCGGAAGGGGTAGCGGTCGACGTCCGCCGGCCCGGTCAGACCGGTCAGGACGAGAAACGTCTCCATGCCCGCTTCCAGCCCGGCCAGGACGTCCGTGTCCATCCGGTCGCCGATCATCGCGCTGGTCTCGGAGTGGGCGCCGATCGCGTTGAGCCCGGTCCGCATCATCAGCGGGTTGGGCTTGCCCGCGAAGTACGGGTCCTTGCCGGTCGCCTTGGTGATCAGCGCGGCGACGGCGCCGGTGGCCGGCAGCGGGCCCTCCCGGCTCGGGCCGGTCTCGTCGGGGTTGGTGCAGATGAAGCGCGCACCGGCGTTGATGAGCCGGATGGCCTTGGTGAGCGCCTCGAAGCTGTACGTACGGGTCTCGCCCAGGACGACGTAGTCCGGGTCGTGGTCCGTCAGGACGTAACCGATGTCGTGCAGCGCCGTCGTCAGTCCTGCCTCGCCGATGACGTACGCCGTGCCGCCGGGCCGCTGGTCGTCGAGGAAGCGGGCGGTGGCGAGCGCCGAGGTCCAGATGTTCTCGACCGGCACGTCGAGGCCCATCCGGAAGAGGCGGGCGTGCAGGTCGCGGGCGGTGTAGATCGAGTTGTTGGTCAGCACCAGGAAGGGCCTGCCCGACTCGCGGAGCCGCTTGATGAAGGCATCGGCGCCGGGGATGGGCGTTCCCTCGTGGATGAGGACGCCGTCCATGTCGGTCAGCCACGATTCGATCGGCTTGCGCTCTGCCATGTGCCGGACTCCTGCCGTACGCAAAAAAACGCTGGGGGCGCCCGGACCACACCGTCCGGGCGCCCCCACCTTAATCAGGCCGCTGTGATCCTCACCCCGTCGATCACCCAGTACCAGTTGTTGCTGCCGGTGTACCGGAAGCGGAATCCGACGCTGGTGGCGCCGGACGGGACGCTGAAGGTCAGCGTCTGTGGCTGCGAGACGACGTCCGCCGTGTACGACTTCACCGCGACCGGTGTGCCGCCGTTCCAGGAGACGAGGATCTGGGCGCTCTGACTGCCCTCCTGGCGGTAGAAGGTGGTGAAGTCGAGCTTGACGGTGGCCTTGCCGCCCACGGCGTGCGCCGGGGTGACGAGCGTCGAGTCGTACGTACCGGAGAAGCTCTTGTCCGCCCACTCGTCGGAGTCGGCGACCGCGAAGACGCCGCGCGAGCGCACGTTGAGCTCGCGGGACTGGTCGCGCTGGGTCCTGGACCAGAACTCGTCGGTGGCGAAGGACCAGCCGCGCCACTCGGTCGTGCCGCCCGTGCCCATGGCGTTGTTGATGACGGACCATCCGCTGGGCGCGGTGTGCGTGAAGCCGAGGACTCCGGCCGGGATGCCGGTCTCGTCGACCCGCCCGGAGAGCGAGGGGTACAGGGCGTCGAAGGGGTCGGCGGACCGCTCCTGGATGGGCTTGCCGTCCAGGCCCCAGGCCGGGTCGGGGACGATCCCGAGCTGCTTGAAGACGGTGGCGGAGACATCGACGAGCCTGGTGTCGACGGGCCGGGCACCGGCGGCGATCCCGGGGCCCTGGGCGAGGACGAACGTACGGCGCTCCTCGATGGCGCTTCCGCCGTGGCCGCCCGCGTCGGTGTGGCCGTGGTCGGTGGTGACGATGACGGTCCAGCGCTCGGACGCGTACGTCGGGCGGGCCTTGACGGCGGCGAGCAGCCGGCCGACGTAACCGTCCTGCACGTCGATCGCTTCGAGGTACTTCGGGCTCGCGGCTCCCGAGTTGTGGCCGACGATGTCGGTCTGGCCGAAGTAGACGAAGAGGACGTCCGGGTTCTGGTTCCGGATGACCGACTCGGTCTCGGTGGCGATGGCGGCGTCGTGGCCGGTGTAGCCGTCGGCGTCGCCGTCGAGGACGAGCTTGGCGTCGGCGCCGGGGGTGACCGTCCCCTGGGTGTCGAGCGGCTTCCAGTCGACGGCGGCGTACGTGGAGAGGCCGGGGCGGAGCTGGGCCAGGCGGGCGAGGAAGCCGGGGTACTTGGCGTAGTTCTTGCCGGTGAAGGTGTTGTCCTTCACGCCGTGCTTGTCGGGCCAGACTCCGGTGGAGACGGTCGACCAGCCGGGGCCCGAGGAGGTGGCGGCCATGGGGTTGGCGTACAGCAGCGAGGTGCCGTACGTGCCGTTCGCCATGAGGGACTTGAGGTGCGGGGCCCTGGCCGCGTCGATCCTGTCGTGGCGCAGGCCGTCCATACCGATCACGAGCACCTTGTCGGTGCTGGTGCCGTTGGGGAGAGTGGGCGCGGCGGTGGCCGCGTGGGCCGGGGCGGCGGTGAGCGGTCCGGCGGCCGCGACGGCGGCCGCCGCTGTGCCGGCGGCGAGGACGGAACGTCTGGGTATACCTCGGGACATGTGATCCTCCAGGGAAAACACGGGGGGCTGGACCAGACCCGTTACCTTTGCGTGATAACGGAGGCCGGTCCAGACCCTCGCAGTCAAGCTTGGCCGAATGGTTACTGATCAGCTTCCGGTGGCCGACTTCCAGGCGTCGATGTAGTCGTCGAGATGGGCTTCGATGTCCTTCCAGTCCGGCTCGAAGATCTCGACTCCCTTGATGATCCCGGCCAGTTCGGTGGCGCCCGGCCCGGTCGCCCTGATGTCCGTACGGGCCGGGAAGCCGCCGCCGATCTCGCTGACCTGCTGCTGCGCGCCCTCGGTGAGCATGAAGTCGAGGAGCTTCCTGCCGTTCTCGGTGTGCGGGGCGTCGCTGACGAGTCCGGCGGCGTACGGGAGGGCGAAGGTGGTGGGCCTGCCGCCTTCCTTCGCCGGGAACCAGATGCCCAGGTTCGGCATGGACTTGGACTGCGCGAAGTTCATCTGTACGTCGCCGTTCGCGACCAGGATCTCCCCCTTGTCGACCTTCGGCGCGAGCTTGGAGGTGGAGGAGGACGGTCCGACGTTGTTGGCCTGGAGCTTCTTCAGGTACGCCATCGCCGGCTCCTTGCCGCCGAAGTCGTGCATGGCCTTGATCACGACGGCGGTACCGTCGCCCGCCACGCCGGGCGTGGAGTACTGGAGCTTGTCCTTGTAGGCGGAGTCGAGCAGGTCCTCCCAGGTGGTGGGCGCTTCGGCCCCCTTGAGCTCCTTGGTGTTCCGGATGAACCCGAAGTAGTTGTTGACGACGGAGGTCCACTTGCCGTCGGCCGATTTGCCTGCGGCGGCGACCTTGTCGGCGCCCTGCGGCTCGTACGCCGTCAGCAGCCCTTTCTGGTCGGCCTGCTGGATGAAGGGCGGGAGGGTGACGATGACGTCGGCCTGCGTATTGGACTTCTCGCGGACGGCGCGCTGCACCATCTCGCCGGAGCCGCCCTCGACGTACTTGACCTTGATGCCGGTCTTCTTCTCGAAGTCCTCGAAGACCTGGTCGTACCAGCCGTCACCGTTCTCGCCCTTGAGGCCGTCGGCGCTGTAGACGGTGACGGTCTTCGCGTCGGACGCGGTGGACGGGCCGCCGCAGGCGGAGAGGGTGGCGGCGAGGGCGAGGCTGCCGGTGGCGGCGGTGACCGGCCTGATGAGGTGGCGGGTTCTGGTGGTACGGGTTCCGGTGGTACGGGTTCCGGTGTTGCTGGCCATGACGTTTCGTATCTCCTTGGGAAGTGAAGAGGGGCGTGTCAGCGGAAGAAAGCCCGGGTCCGGACACGGGAGACCGCGAGCAGGACGAGCAGCGTCGTACCCATGAGGACCACGGCGATCGCCGAGCCGGTGAAGAGGGACCCCCGGTCGGTGGCGGTGAAGATCCGTACCGGGAGCGGCATCCAGTCCGGCGGGTAGAGCATCATCGTGGCGCTCAGCTCTCCCATGGAGAGGGCGAAGCAGAGCCCGGCTGCCGCGTTGAGGGACGGCAGCAGGAGGGGGAGCTTCACCTTCCACAGGACGTACGAGGGCCGGGCGCCGAGGGATGCCGCAGCCTGCTCGTACATCGGGTCCAGACGCACGATGGCGGCCGAGACCGACTGATGGGCGAACGCCGTGACAAGGAGGGTGTGCGCGAGGATCACGATCCAGCGCGTTCCGTTGAGCAGCACGGGAGGCTGCGAGAACGCGACGAGGACTGCGAGCCCCACAACGACGGACGGCACGGCGACGGGCAGCATGAACAGCGTGTCGAGGAGGCGTTTTCCGCCCTTCCCGAGCGCGGCTGCGGCGAGCGCCGCCCAGGTGCCGACAGTCAGCGCGAGCACGCTGGCGGTGAGTGCGGTGACGAGGCTGGTGGTGAGTGCCTGGAGGGACTCACCACGTACGGCGGACGTGTAGTGCGCGGCGGTCGGGCCCGAGGGGAAGGCGCCGGACCAGTTGGTGGAGAAGGACGCGGCGACGATGACGATCAGGGGCAGGGCGAAGAGCGGTACGAAGAGGACGAGGAACAGCCCCCGGGCCGCCCACCTGCCCGTACGGCTATGCACCAACACGACGGCTCACCACCCGGTAGAGGCTGTAGAGGCCCACGGAGATCGCGATGTTGACCACGGCGACGACGCAGGCGGCGGGGTAGTCGGATTCGAGAATCGCCTTGCTGTAGACGAGCATCGGCAGGGTCGTGACGTCCTTGGCTCCGGTGAAGAGCACGATCCCGAACTCGTTCAGGCACATGACGAGCACGAGGCTGCCGCCCGCGGCGAGGGCCGGGAGCGCCTCGGGGAGGATCACCCGCCGGACGATCCGCGCGGGCCGGGCTCCCAGCGAGGAGGCCACCTCCAGCTGGGCGGTGTCGATCTGGGAGAAGGCGGCGAGCAGGGGCCGCATCACGAAGGGCGTGAAGTACGTGATCTCCGCGAGCAGTACGCCCCAGGGGGTGGTGAGGAAGTGGAAGGGCCCTTCGGCCGCGCCCGTGACGTCCGTCCAGACGCCGTTGGCCATCCCGACGGTGCCGTAGACGAAGAGCAGCGCGAGGGTGATGAGGAACGACGGGAAGGACAGGAACACGTCGATGAACTTCGCGACCGCCCTGCCGCCCGGGAAGGGCACGAAGGCGATGACGAGAGCGAGTACGAAGCCGAGGACGAGACACCCCACGGTCGCCCCGGCGGCCAGCCACACGGTGGTGACCAGCGCTTCCCGGAACGCCTCGGAGGCGAAGACCTCGGCGTACGGCTCGACGGAGGTTCCGCCGTCGTAGGGCGAGAAGGACTGCTGGACAACCAGGGCGAGGGGATAGAGGAAGAAGAACGCGAGCACGGCGACGGGCGGAAGCGCCCAGAGCCCGCGAGGAGCGGGGCGGTTGGGCAGCGCGGCGGCCTGCGGGGTGGGGCGGGAGGCGGCTTCGGTGACAGTGCGCGCCGGGTCGGTGTCCGTGCCCGTGTGCTTGTTTGTGCCTGTGTGCTTGTTTGTGCCTGTGTCGGAGCCCGATTCGGGGCCCGTGCCCGTGCCCGTGCCCGTGTGCACGTCTGTGCCCGTTTCCGTGCCCGTGTCAGTCATCGGAGGTCACCCCCGCCCCCAGCAGCACCGCGTCCTCGGACGCGAAGTGCACCGTGACCTCCTCGCCCAGCGCCGGAGTCGTGCGCAGCTCGCGGGGGTCCGCCTTGAGGCGGTGGCCGCCCACGTCGACGTACAGCCGGTGCGTGGCGCCACGCCACTGGATCTCCGCGATCGTGCCCCGCAGTGCGTTCGGCCCCTCGCCGAGCCCGACGAGATGCGGGCGTACGCACAGGGTGGCGGTCGCCCCGCCGCACGCACCGCCGGTGGCGACGTTCAGCGGCGTACCGGCGAAGGAGACACCAGCGCCGCCCGTACCGAGGACGGTGACCGGGAGAAGGTTCGCGTTGCCCACGAACGACGCGGTGAACTCCGTCGTCGGCCTGCGGTACAGCTGCTGCGGCGTACCGCAGTCCTGGAGCCGTGCCCTGTCCATGACCGCGATACGGTCCGCGAGCGTCAGCGCCTCGACCTGGTCGTGGGTGACGTAGAGGATCGACACTTCGGGCAGCTCACGGTGCAGCCGGGCCAGTTCGGCGAGCATTCCGGACCTGAGCTGCGCGTCGAGCGCCGACAGCGGCTCGTCGAGGAGCAGCACGCCGGGCCGGATCGCGAGCGCCCGGGCTATGGCGACACGCTGCTGCTGGCCGCCGGACAGCTCGCGCGGATAACGCCTGGCGTACGACCCCATGCCCGTCATCTCCAGCGCCTCGGCGACCCGGGCGGGGATCTCACCCTTGTTCACCTTCTGCGCCTTGAGCCCGAAGGCGACGTTTTCCTCGACGCGCAGGTGCGGGAAGAGCGCGTACTGCTGGACGACCATGCCGATGCCGCGCCGGTGCGGCGGCAGGGCGGTGACATCGCGTTCCCCGATGAGAACCCGCCCGGAAACCGGCCGTACGAACCCGGCGACGGCACGCAGGGCGGTGGTCTTGCCGGACCCCGACGGCCCGAGCAGGGCCATGACCTCGCCCGGTTCGACGGTCAGGTCGAGCGAGTCCAGGACCGTGGTGCCGCCGTACGCCACCGAGACGTTGTCGAAGCGAATGCCGCTGGTCATCGCCCCTCCCGGGCCGGCGGACCGGCCAGCAGACCGGGCAGCTCCGCGACGGAGCCGATGACGTGGGTGGCGCCGTGCGCGAGCAGTTGCTCCCGGTCGTGCGCGCCGGTCAGGACACCCGCGACGACGCCCGCACCGGAGCGGACGCCGCTGAGCATGTCGTACGACGTGTCACCGGCGACCGCGATCTCCCGCACGCCGTCGGCGGCGCCCGTACGCAGCAGCGCGGCGAGCACCATGTCCGGGTACGGGCGGCCGCGGCCCCCCGCGTCGGCCGGGCAGAGGGTCAGTTCGACGAGCCCCTGCCAGCCGAGCGCGTCGAGGATCGCATCCTGGGTGACGCGGGCGAAGCCGGTGGTCAGGACGACGCGCCGGCCGTCGGAGCGCAGCTGCTCGATGGTCGCGCGGGCGCCGGGTACGGGCGCGATGTGCCCGGCGTCGACCAGGCCGCCGTACGCCTCCTCGAACGCGGCGTTGGCCTGCCGGGCCTTGGCCTCGTCCCCGAAGAGGTGCCGGAAGACGGAGATCTTGGACTCGCCCATGGTGGCGCGTACGTAGTCCAGCTTCGCGGCGTGATCCGCCGATCCCGGTTCGACGCCCAGGCGTTCGGCGGCGGCGGAGAAGGCCCGCTCGACGAGTCCGCCGTCGGCGACGGTGGTGCCGGCCATGTCGAGGACGACCAGCTTGGTGGAGAAGCTGTCGTTCGTAGGGTCTGTGAGGTTCGTGGGGTTGGTGGGATTTATGGGGTTCATGCGATTCGTGTGATCCATGTCGTTCACCAGCCCAGTTCGTTCGCGGTGGATTCGGCGATCGCGGGTGAGCAGGTCATGCCGCGCCCGCCGGGACCGGTCACCAGCCACACGCCGTCGCGCACCTGCTGCCGGTGTACGACGCGGCTCGTGTCGGTGCACTGCGCGTAAACGCCCGCCCAGCGGTGCCGGATCCTGGGCAGCGGGCGGCCGAGGAAGGACTCGGCGACCCGGGTGACGTGCTCGTACGGCTCCTCGACGACATCGAAGGCGAAGGGGTGCTCGTACTCGTGGGTGTCACCGATGGTCAGTCCGCCGTCGCGGCGCTGGACCATGAGCAGTTGCATCCTGTGCGCGGCGGCGGCCGGTTCCTGGGCCTGCCCGGCGTTGAGGGCGTCGAGGGCGGCGCTCGCGTACGCGGGGTAGTAGCGGAAGCTGTCGGCGTCGGCGACGGAGGTGGTGAGGGCCTCACCCAGCGGCTCGGTCTGCATCATCTGGAGCCGGACGCGGCGTACGGGCAGGTCGGGGACGAGTTCCTTGACGAGCCCGCCGAGCCAGGCGCCCGTACAGAGGACGACCGCGTCGCCGGTGTGCAGGTCGCCGTGGTCGTCGCGGACGGCGTTGTGCCCCACGACCTCCCGGACTTCGCGGCCGCCCAGGAAGGTGTACCGCCCCGAGGACAACAGGGCCTTCTTGAGGAAGAGTTGGGCGGTACGCGGTTCGACGGCGGCGTCACGCTCACACCACAGGGCGGCTTCGAACGTGCCGCGCAGGGCGGGGTTCACCGCGCGCGCCTCGTCGGCCGTCAGCAGCTTGTAGCCACGGGCGGATGCGTCGGGCCGGGTCAGGGCGGCCTCGGCGACGGCGAGCTCCAGGTGGTTGCGTACGGGCGTCAGTGAGCCGATGGCCCGGAAGCCCAGCTCGGGGACGCGAGCCCCGATGCCCTCCCAGAGTTCGCGGGCGCGCAGGGCCGTCTCCAGCTCCTCACCACCGGCGCGCCCGCTCACCCATATCTGACCGAAGTTACGGAGGCTGGCCCCGCGCGCCTCGGTCTCGCGCTCGATCTGGACGACCTCGTGGCCGCGTTCCACTGCGTGCCAGGCGTGCATGGTTCCCACGACGCCGGCTCCTACGACTATGACTCTCACGGCGGTCACGCTCCTCGGGGCGGGTGGCCCGGATCGATCCGGGCGGCAACGACACGGTGAACAGCCCCCCAAGGATGGACTAGACCCGTTATGTTTCTGTTACCGGGTGGCGCGAACGACGGAGGAGGGCGGGAGTGGGTCAGCAGAGCCGATCGGCTGCGGGTGCGGCTGCCGGTGCGGGTAGGGGTGTGGCATTGGCCAGTCCTGAGGGGTGCGGCTGCGGGCGAGTTCTCCGCCACCCGCCCCAGCGGGGCAGCGCGGCACCGCCGCGCGGAGGGAGGCCCCCGGCCGACACCATCCCGAGCCCACCGGGGCCCCATCCGTCCCAACGGGACCCATCCGGCCCACCGGGTGGCCATCCCTCCCCACCCGGCACCAACCAGCCCCTCCGGCGTTCGAGGAGCGGGGTCCGGGGCGGAGCCCCGCAGGCCACCCCCGGCTGCCTCAGCCCCTCCGGCGCTTGAGGAGCGGGTCCGGGGCAGCGCCCCAGGCCCCTACCGCCCGCCCCCACCCAACCGCACGGTGAAGCTGAACCGGTCCCCCCGGAAAAGCGTCCGGACCCGCTCCAGCGGCCGGCCCTCCACGTCGCGCGACAGCCGATGGATGAGCAGCATGGGAAGCGCCGGCGGCGTACCGATGAGGAGCGCCTCGCGCGGAGTCGCCAGGACCGTCTCGATCCGCTCGTCGGCCTCGCCGAACGACACCCCGACGCGCTCATGGAGGTACGAGTAGAAGGACGAGTCCGGCTCGAAGTCGGCGTCCAGGCGCGGGACACGGGCCACGGCGACGTACGTACTCTCCAGCCCCACCCGCTCGTCGTCCGCCAGCAGCACCCGCTCCAGGTGCCAGACCGGAGCCCCCGCCTCCACCCCCACGTCCGACGCCAGCGCCGCCGGGCAGGGGAAGCGGTCGAGCCCGATGAGACGGCGCCCGGGCCGGCGGTTCTGACGGCGTACGCCTTCGGTGTAGCTGGCCAGGGCCAGTGGCTGTTCCAGCTTCGGGCCCGCGACCACCGTGCCCCGCCCCTGCCGGCGGAGGCGGCCCTCCAGAAGCAGCTCGCGCAGCGCCTGCCGCACGGTCTCGCGCGAGACTTCGTACCGTACGGCAAGATCCCGCTCGGTCGGCAGCAGACCTCCCTCACCCAACTCACCGATCAGAGCGGCGATATGAGCCTTTACGGCGTAGTACTTGGGAACGCGGCCGTGCTCCGGAACCCCGGAGCGGATCGGCGCCCCGGGCTCCTGGTCGTGCGCGTACGGGTAGTCCTTCGGGTAGTCCACGCACTGGATGTTCCCAGACGATGTTGAACACCCACGGAGCAGCGTGCGCTCCGGCCGCGCCCGGTCCGGCTCACCCCGGCGCCCGGACGGAGAGGTACACACCCACGGCGACCGTGCAGGCCGCGATCAGCCCGGCCAGCGGCACGGCCCAGTGCCCGGCGAAGCCGGCGAGCAGGCCGGACACCAGGAGGACCAGGTGCTGTGCGGTCCCTCGCTTGAAGTGGCGGGCGTGCACCAGCCACACCGTGAACATGAACAGGGCTGTGGGCACGGTGACGGCCGTCGAGGCCGCGAGCGTGGAGATGTGGGCGTGATGCGTCGCCTGTTCGACCGCGACTTCGATGCCGGCACCGATCGCGGCGGCGGAGCCGAAGATCAGGTAGTGCCCGTAGCCCCAGAAGAACCCCTGCCGGTTGGAACGGAGATACTCGTGCGCCGGTACGGCGAAGTAGATCCAGAAGGCGGCGAAGACGATGACCAGTCCGCCGGCGGCGATCGGCAGCAGTTCGTCCAGCGCCGCTGACTCGTCCAGGGCCGTCTGCACGGCGACGGTGGCGGCGGCGATGGTCTCGCCGAGCACGATGATGGTGAACAGGCCGTAGCGTTCGGCGATGTGGTGCGGATGCCAGTTGGTCTCGTGGCGGCTCTCGGCGAACACCGGCACCGCGAGCTCGGCGGCGGCCAGCACCAGGAAACCCCACGTCCACGCGGCGTCCGGCAGCCACAGCAGCACCACCCAGCCCACCTGCACCACCACGAGCCCGGCGGCGAAGCGCAGCGCGGCCACCCGCGCGGCTCCCGTCTCGCCGTGTGCGGCCCGCAGCCACTGGAGAGTGAGGGCCACGCGCATGATCAGGTAGCCGAGGACCGCGACGCCGTAGTCGGCGTGGTCGAAGGCGCGCGGGACTCCGGCGGCCAGAACGAGTACGCCGGACATCTGCACCAGCGTGGCGATCCGGTACGGGATGTCGTCGCAGTCGTAGGCCGAGGCGAACCACGTGAAGTTCACCCAGGCCCAGTAGATGGCGAAGAAGACGAACAGGTACCCGGTGATCCCCTCCCAGGCATGCCCCTCCGCCACCGCGTGCACGAGCCGCGCCCCCGCCTGCGCCACGGCCACGACGAAGCACAGGTCGAACAACAGCTCCAGCGGCGTGGCAGCCCGGTGCACCTCGTCACGGCGGCGAGCCCTCATGCGCACCAGCGGGACGACGACGCGGCCGTGTCCGGCCCCGGCGGGGGTGTGGTCAGTCACCGCTGCTCATCGGTTTCGACGGCCTTCCGCCGCGCGCCTTTCGCCAAGCGCCTTTCCGATGCGCGCCCTGCCGGTCCGTACTCTGCCGGACACGCGCCCTGCCGGCCCGCACTCTCCCGGCCCTGCCGACACGCACCCTGCCGACCCCGCCGACCCGCGCAGGTGACGCCGGGCGCCCGCCATGAGCGCCGCGCCGCCGAGGATCAGCGCGCCGGCGGTGGTGCCGAGGGCGAGCAGCGGACCGGGGTCGCGGCTCGTCATGGCGAGGGCTGGTGGGTGCTCCCGGCCGTCGGGGGTGTCGTCGTCACCGGTGCCGGGATCGCGGTCGGGGCCCGGCGACCGGTCGGGATCGGGATCGCGGTCGGGGTTGGGGTTGGGGTCCGGGTCCGGGTCCGGGTCCGGGTCCGGGTCCGGGTCCGGGTCTGCCTCGGGAGGGTCGGGGTCGTCAGGATCATGTCCCGTGTCGTGGCCGGGATCGCGGCCCGCGACGGTGAAGCGGTAGTCGTTCGACTCGCCGACCCACTCGCCGTCGTCGGACCTGCGCTGCACGAGGGCGGCGTTGACGACGGCGTGGGCGGGTGCGGTCCCGGAGGCGAAAGCGAGCCGCACCTCGACGGTGACGGTGCTGTGGGCGGCAACGGTGAAGCCGGGGAATCCGCCGTCGAAGACGCCGATGTGCTCGTCCTCGTCCGTGGTGTGGAAGCGTACGTCGATCCACCGTCCAGAACCGTCGTCGAACTCCAACTCAACCTGGTCCGAAGCGAGTTCCCGCGCCCGGTCCGTCAGGACGATGACCGGGTGGATGTTGCGGCAGCTGTCGGCGGTCGTGTTGGTCAGCTCCAGCGACCATTCACCGGCCGCCCCGCCCGCCCGATAGGTGTCCGGACCACCGCGCAGCCGGGTGGTGATGGGGAAGTCGGAGGAGGCCGGGTCACCGCAGGAGGGCCGCTTGCCAGGAGCGGCGCGCAGAGGACCGGCGTAACCCGCGCCTTCCTCCACGGCACCCGCGCCCGTACGGGCAGGGGCAGGGGCACCGACACCCGCATGGACATGCGCGGTGCCGACCGCACCCGCATGCGCGGTGACGGCTGCCGAGGACACCAGGGCGGCTGCCGTACCCCCGAGGGCGAGGGCAACACGCAGTCGCACAGACAGTCGCACGGGCAGGCGCGCAGGCAATCGCACGGGCAGTCGCACGGGCAGTCGCATGGGGAGCCTTTGCGTGTCGGGGTCACCCGGTCATCGACCGTGACCCTGCCACCCCCGCACGAGGGACACCCGAACGCCACGCCCCGGTACGTTCATATGACTCCGGTGAATCCCCCCAACGGCCCACTCGCCCCGCTCCCCGCACCCGGGAACGCGACGTCCGCATGCCCGAAGACCGGTGCCAGGACGAGCTGCGCCGCCCCGTCGGCGACAGCGCGCCCGTCACCTCCCGCCACGGCCACCGGCACCGCGGGCCCGCCGCCCTCGCGCCGGGCGAGCTCGGCCAGTACGGCCTCCACACCTCGTACGAACACGTCCTCCCGCGCCACGACCACCCGGCCACCCAGCAGCACCCGGTCGATGTCGAGCAGCCCGACGAGGTTGGCGGCGCCGGTGCCCAGGACCCGCGCGGCCTCCGCGAGGTCGCCGCGGGCGACGGCGGCGAGGCAGAGGGCTTCGATGCAGCCGCGGCCCCCGCAGGAACAGGGCGGCCCGTCCAGCTGGAGGGTCTGGTGCCCGAACTCACCGGCCCCGGTGCGCGCCCCGCGATAGAGCGCCCCGCCGAGGACGAGTCCGGAACCGAGCCCCGTCCCGAGGTGGAGGTACGCGAAGGAACCGCCGGCGGGCCGGGCGCGCAGCGCGAGCCCGAGGGCGGCGGCGTTCGTGTCCTTGTCCAGCACCACGGGCAGCCCCAGCCGCTCACCGAGCACGTCCCGCAGCGCGAACCCGTCCCACTGCGGAAACCCGGTGACCCGGTGCAGCACCCCCCGACCGTGATCGAGGGGGCCGGGCATGGCGACCCCGGCCCCGAGCAGTGTCCGCCGCGCCGACGGCACGCCGGGCGGCGGAAGGACGAGCGCCGCGACCTCGCGGCACGCCGCCTCCAGCACCACCTCCGCATCGGCGCCGAGGTCCAGCGGCGACCGGCGCTCGGCGACCGTCGTGCCGGCCAGGTCGACCAGTACCGCCGTCAGCTCGTCGCGGTCCAGGTGCAGGCCGACCGCGTAGGCGGCGTCCGGCACCAGCCGCAGCACGGTCCGCGGCTTGCCGCCCGTCGACGGACGGCGGCCCGCCTCCGCCGCCAGGCCCTCCGCCCGCAGCCGTGCGGTGATCTTGCTGACGGCCTGCGGGGTGAGGGCGGTGCGCTCGGCCAGTTCGAGGCGGCTGATGCCGGTCTCGCCCGCCGTACGCAGCAGGTCGAGGACCAGCGCCGCGTTGTGGCTGCGCAGCGCCGGCAGGTTCGCTCCCGTATTACTCCTGTTCACTGGGCCATTGTCCCCTGCGCTTGCACTTTGGCAACAGCGTTGTTTAAGTGGGAGGCATGACTGGCACTGGCATCGGCACCGAACCGGGCACCGGCAGCCCCGGCACCCACGCCCCCCTGCGGGTCGGACTCGTGGGCTACGGCCTCGCGGGCTCCGTCTTCCACGCCCCGCTCATCGCCGCGACCGAGGGCCTGGCCCTCGATACGGTCGTCACCTCTAACCCGGAGCGGCAGGAGCAGGCCCGCACCGAGCACCCCGGCGTGCGCGTCGCGGCCTCGGCCGACGAACTGTGGGCGCGCGCGGACGACCTCGACCTGATCGTGATTGCGTCCCCGAACAAGACCCACGTCCCGCTGGCGACCACCGCCCTCAAGGCGGGACTGCCGGTCGTCGTCGACAAGCCGGTCGCCGGAACCGCCGCCGAGGCGCGCGAGCTGGCGGCGCTCGCCGACGAGCGCGGTCTCCTGCTCTCCGTCTTCCAGAACCGCCGCTGGGACAACGACTTCCTCACCCTCCAGCAGTTGATCGCCTCCGGCGAGCTCGGCGACGTACAGCGCTTCGAGTCGCGCTTCGAGCGGTGGCGCCCGCAGATCAAGGGCGGCTGGCGCGAGTCGGGCGACCCGGCGGAGATCGGCGGGCTGCTGTACGACTTGGGCAGCCACGTCGTCGACCAGGCGCTCGTGCTCTTCGGCCCGGCGGTGCGGGTGTACGCCGAGTCCGATGTGCGCCGCCCGGGCGCGGAGGCCGACGACGACACGTTCATCGCGATCACGCACGAGAGCGGCGTCCGCTCGCACCTCTACGCGAGCGCCACCACCGCGCAGCTCGGCCCGCGTTTCCGCGTGCTCGGCTCGCGGGCCGGTTACGTGAAGTACGGCCTCGATCCGCAGGAGAACGCCCTCCGCGAGGGCAAGCGGCCCGCCGCCGACGGGAACTGGGGCGAGGAGCCGGAGTCAGCCTGGGGTCGTATCGGCGCGGGCGAGTCCCCTGCGACGGGCGGCGGCAGCCCGGTCCCGACCCTGCCGGGCGACTACCCGGCGTACTACGCGGCCGTCGCCACCGCCGTACGCGCCGGCACGGCCCCGCCGGTCACCGCCGCGCAGGCGGCCGCGGCACTCGACGTACTGGAAGCGGCGCGGCGCTCGGCCCGCGAGGGCGTAACAGTGGAGGTCCAGCGATGACCCCGTCCAACATGTCCAGCCCGTCCAGCACGGCCAGCCCGACGACATCGCCGGCGACATCGCCGGCGAGCGCCGCCGAACGGTTCACCGAACTGCTCACCGAACTGATCGCCCAGGAACGCCGCCTGGTCCTCCCCCGTTTCACCCACGAGGACGCGTGGACCCTCGGCAGCCTGCTCGTCGACCTCGCCCGCGAGCGCGAGGCGCCCGTGGCGATCGACATCCGGCGCGGCACGCAGCAGCTCTTCCACTGCGCACTCCCGGGTTCGAGCGCGGACAACGACGCGTGGATCGACCGCAAGCGCCGGGTCGTGGAGCGGTACGCGGAGAGCTCGTACCTCGTCGGAACCCGTTTCCGCGCCAAGGGCACCACGTTCGAGGACGCGGCACGGCTGGACCCGGACATGTACGCGGCACACGGCGGCTCGTTCCCGATCACCGTCGAGGGCGCGGGCGTGATCGGCACAGTCACCGTCTCCGGCCTCCCCCAGGCGGACGACCACGCGCTGGTGGTCGAGGCCCTGGAACGCTTCAGCTCCTGAGACGGGGCGCGGGCCCTGCCGAGAGCTTCAGCCGCTGAGGCCGGCGGCGCGGAGCCGGCCGAGGCGGGCCCGGAGCCGGCCGAGACGGACGCCGGGCCGCCCAGAGCGCCACGACCTCCCCCAGGGCCGGGTGCCGGGGCGTGGCCGGCCGTGCAGCATTCCCAACCCCACCGGCGTTCGAGGAGCGGGGTCGAGTGCGGAGCCCCGGTGCGGAAAGGGGCGGGGTGGGGATGGAAGCCCACCCCGCCGCCCGGCCGCAGGGAGAGAGCAGCCCTCACGGAGCCACAGAGCCACAGAGCCACGGAGCCAGCAAGCCACCGAGCAGCCGCTCCCCAGGCACCCACAAGCAATCGCCCACTCGGCCACCGGCGCACACGTGAGCACCTGCACGCCTCCGGGCGCCTACAGCGCTTCAGGGGCCCGCAGGGCCCGCGACAGCGCCTACGCGTCCTTCAACTCCTGCCGCTGCCGGCCAAGCCCCTCGACCTCCAGCTCCACCACATCCCCGGACCGCAGATACGGCTTCGGCTCCGCCTGCCCCATCGCCACGCCCGCCGGCGTGCCGGTGTTGATCACATCGCCCGGGTACAGCGTCATGAACTGGCTGACGTACCGCACCACTTCCCCGACCCCGAAGACCTGCTCGGCGGTGGTCCCGTCCTGCTTCAGCTCGCCGTTCACCCACAGCTTCAGACCCAGCGCCTGGGGATCGGGTATCTCGTCCGCCGTCACCAGCCACGGACCCAGCGGGTTGAACGTCTCGCAGTTCTTGCCCTTGTCCCACGTGCCGCCGCGCTCGATCTGGAACTCGCGCTCGGAGACGTCGTGCGCGACCGCGTACCCCGCGACATGCGCGAGCCCGTCCTCGGCCGAGTCCAGGTAGCGGGCGGTACGGCCGATGACCACGGCCAGCTCGACTTCCCAGTCGGTTTTCGTGCTGCCGCGCGGCACGAGCACCGTGTCGTCGGGACCGACCACCGTGTCCGGCGCCTTGAAGAAGATGATCGGTTCGGGGGGTATCGCCGCACCCGTCTCGGCCGCGTGGTCGTGATAATTCAGGCCAATACATACGATCTTGCCGATGCGCCCGAGCGGCGGCCCGACCCGCAGCGTCCCCGCCGAATCGTCGATCACCGGCAGTTCGCCGCCCGCGGCGGCCTCGCGAACCCGGCCGAGCGCCGCTTCGTCGGCCAGCAGGCCGCCGTCGATGTCGGTGACGAGACCGGACAGATCCCGCAGCGTCCCGTCCTGGTCGAGCAGTGCCGGACGTTCGGCACCCGCCGTTCCCACACGCAGCAGCTTCATGGTCAGTCTCCTCTGGTCGAGAGTCGCGTTCGGCCCCGGCCGATGGGTGCGGCCATCGGAGGATTGGCCGATCCTCCAAGGTGCTGTTCCAGTCCGCAAGACCCCGTTCACAGACTGGACTGTTACGCGGCGGTAGCCACCGCGCCCTTACCGGCGGTTATGTCCCGGTAAAGCCACGCCCGCTCCACAGCGCTCCACGTCGTACTGGTGACGACGTACAGCGCGGCGGCCAACGGCACCACGGCCACCGTGATCAGCGTCGCGAACGACATCAGCGGCATCACCTTGGCCATCGCTCCCATGGCCCCGGCACCCGGCAGCTGCATCCCGTCCGGGCCCTCGACCGGCAGACCGGGGGACGCCGCCATCTGCTGCTTGGTACGCCGGTAGGTGAACGTGGCCACCACCGCCACGACGGCGAACAGCACGAGGTACAGCAGCCCCTGCGCTCCGAAGACCCCACCGTCCGCCAGCGCGTCGGCCCACCGGTCGCCGAGCGGGCTTGCGAAGAGGGTGTGGCCGAGGAGTTCGTTCGGTTCGCCTCCGATCTGCTGGCTCGAGAAGAGGTGGTACATCAGGAAGAACGCCGGCAGCTGGAACAGGCTGGGCAGACAGCCCGACAGCGGCGAGACCTTCTCCTTGGCGTGCAGTTCCAAGACCGCCTTATGGAGGCGCTCCGGGTTCTTGCCGTGCTTCTTGCGCAGCTCGGCGATCTGCGGCGCGAGCTTGGTACGGGCTTTCTGGCCCCGGGCGGTCGCCCGCGACAGGGGATGGATGGCGAGTCGTACGCACGCGGTGAACAGAACGATCGCGGCGGCCGCGGCTGAGGTATGGAAGAACGGTTCGAGCAGATCCGCGAGTCGTGCGACCAGGCTGGCGAAGACGGACATGGGGAGCCCTCCGAGGGGTCTCGTCGTACCGGAGAAGAGAGACAAATCGGCATGACGACCCACGCGAGGTGCGTACGGAAGTACGCGAGCAGGTGAGCGGGCGAGCAGGCGAGTGCGCGACTAACGCGCTCTCCGCAGTACGCGCTCTGGGCTCATACGGCTCTGGGCACTACGCGCTCCTGACGTACGGCCTCTGGCAGTAGTAGGCACGCGGCGATTGCTGTTTCGCGCGGGCGTACCTCAGCGACGTACGTCAGAAATCAGAACGCGGCGCGCGCCCCTTGTGCGGTGGTCGTCAAAGGACGACGACACCCGGCGCCCGGGGCCTGGTGCGCCCCCGCGCGTCGGGATCACGCTGGGGCAGGAACGCGGTGCGTATCTCCCGGTCCCGTATCGCCGTACGCACCCTCGTGCGCGGCACGGCGGGAACGGAGCGCGCCGCGATCAGCGCGCACGCGATGAGAGCCGAGCCGGCCGCCGCGGTGGCGGCAAGGGCGACGGCGGCGGAGAAGCTGCCGTTCTCCATGAGGAGGACTTCGGTCAGAAGGAAGAGGACGACACCAACCGTGCGCAACAAGCGCGCCGAGCAACTGATCATGATCCCCCTCCTCTCACCGCGTCATCGCGGTCTGCAACGCCGGCCTGCGATCGCGGCCTGTAATGACAGACGCACAACGCGCCCCCCAAGTTCCCTCCCACGCCACATTGCCTGCACCACAATCCGTGCACCACAGTCCCCCGCGTCCTCCCCTAGCGCGGTCGCATCGACGCGAGCTTTCCCCACACCACCAGCCGGTACTTGGAGGTGTACTCGGGCGTGCACGTGGTCAGAGTGAGGTAGTAGCCCGCGTCGCTGTAGCCGACATCCGGCCGCACAACGCTGCGCGGCACCTTCGCGATCACCCCGCTGTCGCGCGCGGAGGTCTGCGCGAGCGCCTTGTCGACGACGTACGTGTAGACCGCTTCCCGCGTCTCGACCTTCACCTCGTCGCCGCCACGCAGCCGGTTGATGTAGCGGAAGGGCTCCCCGTGCGTGTTGCGATGCCCTGCCAGCGCGAAGTTCCCGGCGCGGCCGGGCTGCGCGGTCTGCGGGTAGTGCCCGACGTACCCCCTGTCGAGTACGCCTCCTTTGCTGACGCCCTGCGCGACTGGCGCGGTGACGCCGAGGCGCGGGATGCGGAGGATGGCGTACGCCTGATCCCAACGGGGAGGCGACGGCTTGCGGCCGACGGTACGCGGCGGGCTCGGCGGAACGGCTGTTGGCTCACCCGGCCCGCCGGCCTCGGGCACGGCCCGAGGCACCTCGACCGGTACCTCCCCGACATTCCCGTCCCCTCCCGTCTCCCCTTCCCCTTCCGCCCCCCACTCCCTCCCCAGCTCCCGCTCCCACTCCCTCTCCAGCGCCTGCACCTTCCGCTCGGCGCCGTCGCGGGCCTGCCGGTTGGTCCACCACAGCTGGTGTACGACGAGCAGCAGCACGACGACGCCGACCGTCACCGCCGCCTCCGCCCCCACCCACAACCCGCGCGCGGCCAGCGCGCGCCCCCGGGAGGCGCCCTGCACCACCACCGGAATCCGCCTCTGGTCCCGCCGCCGCTCCCGCTCCCGCACGGCGGGCACGATAGGCCGTACACCGACAACTCTCCAGAGTCGCGCCGGACAGCCGGTCCGTCCGACCCCGTACCGCTCCCGGCTCTCTCACCCACACCCCGTACAGCAGTACGGTGTGGACCATGCGCCCCGACACGTCTGCCGATCACGCCGATCACACCGCCGAAGCCGAGCGCCTGCTGCGTACCGCGACGCAGTATCCGGAGGACAAGGAGCCGCTGTACCTCCAGGCCGCGGCCCACTTGGAGCTCTCCGGCGACCGCGCCCGCGCGGCCACGCTGTACGACCACCTCCTGGCGAAGACCCCGGACAACCCGCCGCTGGTGAAGGCCCTGAAGGCGGCCAACCTGTGGGAGTACGGCCACGAGGCGGAGGCCCGCGCGATCATCGACGGCATCCGCGCCGCGGCCCCGCGCGAGGCGGCGCCGTGGGAGATCATCGCGGAGGCCCTGGAATCCCACGACGAACTCCACGCGTCGCACGACGCGTTCACCACCGCGCTGACGCTCCTCATCGACCCGTCGGAGGAGATCCCGTACACGTCGTACTCGCTCCTGACCGGCCGCCACCGCGTACGCCGCATGCTGGGCCTGCCGCACGACGAGTGGGACGCGGTGGCGGACAGCGTGAACGCCGGCCCGATCACCCTGGACGAGCTGCACGACCCGAAGCGGCTGTGGACGCTGGGCTCGGACAACCCGGCGGAGCTCCGGGCCGAGATCGCCCGCCTGCGCGCCGAACTGGGCACGTACCGCACAGCGCTCTCGCGCCCGTTCCCGGTGGCGATGCTGCACTGGCCGGAAGACGAGCTGCGCGAACTCCTGACGGCGTACCCCACCCTCGCGGCGGACTACCCGACCCACGAGGCACACCTCACCGCGATCGAGTCGGCATTGCGCGACCTGTCCTCGACGGGCACCCGGAACCTGGGCATCGTCAGGGGCACGGTCCCGTCGTACGAGGCATTCGCCGCCTCGGAGTCGGCGTCCCCCGCCGACGCCTCGCTCCTCCCCCAGTACGCCACCACCCTGGCAGCCCGAGGCCGGGCAACCTCCTGGCCCCCGCCCCGCAACGCCCCCTGCTGGTGCGGCTCGACCCGCCCCTACCGCGACTGCCACGGCACCCCGGACCTCCGATGACGCCTCCCCGCCACTGGACACAACGCCATGGGCACCACTGAGCCTCACGCCGAACCGCCGGGTGGGGAGCCGCGCCGGCACAATGCGCGGATGCCCCACCCCATCCCGTCGTCCGCCGCCGTCTCGTCCCGCATGAGCCGTCAGGGCTCCCGCGACACGGCCGCCGAGATCGCCGTGCGCAAACTCCTCCACGCCGCGGGCCTTCGCTACCGGGTGAACGTCCCCGTACCCGGGATGCCTCGCCGCACGATCGACATCGTCTTCGGGCGCGCCAAGATCGCGGTCTTCCTCGACGGCTGCTTCTGGCACGGCTGCCCGCAGCACGCGACGCAGCCGAAATCCAACGCCGAGTGGTGGCGAACCAAACTCGACAAGAACATGGCCCGCGACCGCGAAACAACAGAACACCTCGAGGCCCAGGGATGGACGGTCCTGCGCTTCTGGGAGCACGAGGCGACACCTGAAGTGGCAGCGCACGTCATGGACGTGCTTTTCCAGAAGCGGTCCCAGGTATGAACGACACCTCGGATCCAGCCAGGAGTTCCACTTTTCATCGACATGCGTAATCAGCCCACCTATCGTCGTCGACACCAATATTGATCTTGATGAGACTGGGGGCTCTCATGGAGAGATTCAGATCGGTCGACGTGTGCTCAGGGGCAGGCGGGCTGGCTCTCGGCCTGGAGCGCGCCGGCTTCGATCCGGTGCTGCTGCTGGACAACAAACCCGTCGCCTGCGAGACGTTGCGTCGTAACAGATCGACATGGAACGTACTCGAGATGGACCTCCTGGACTTCGATCCGGCGGAACATCAAGAGAGCTACGACGTAGACCTGCTCTCCGCAGGTCTGCCTCGGGTGACCTCCTCGGCCACTGCGAATCGAGTGGAAACGGGCATAGAGCTGCGGCTACTGGAAGCCACTGTTCTTCTGGCACACGCCGTGCAGCCACGGGCTCTGCTCATCGAGAACGTGCCCGGACTCGTTGACGGCCCGGAGTTCACCGCAGTGCGGGACTTCATCCGGAAGGAGCTCCAGCACCTCGGCTACAAATTCCACTGGTTCATCCTCAATGCCGCTGATTTCGGCGTCCCCCAGGACCGGAAGCATGGCGTACTCGTAGCCATGAAAGACCGCTTCTTCCATGCCTTCGACCAGCCGGCACCGACCTGTTCCAACCACGTGACAGTGGGCGAGGCCCTGCTCGCCTCCATGTCGCAACGGGGCTGGAGAGGTGCCGACGCCTGGGCGATACAGGCCGACCGCGTCGCGCCCACCCTGGTGGGCGGCTCGGACAATCGCGGCGGAGCGGACCTGGGGTTGACCGGAACCAAGAAAGCGTGGGCTCGCATGGGTATCAACGGCGGAGCCCTGAGTGACGAGGTGCCCGGGCCGGACGGCACCCAGGAGTCCGACACGTCAGGCTCCGATCTGAAGAAGATCACGGTGGCGCAGACCGCCATCCTGCAATCCTTCCCCGACGACTGGATATTCGCGGGCAGAAAAACTAAGCAATACCGACAGATCGGACACGCTTCCCCGCCCCCCGTCGCTGAGGCCCTCGGGCGAGCCATCGCCGCCGCGCTGGGCGCCTGAGGCTTGTGCGGGCTCTCCCTCGTCGAGGGTCCGCGCAGTGCCGACCAGGGCATTCGCTGTCCAGGCGGCCGCCTCACCGCCTGTGGGTGTGGGGCCCGCGTACGCCGGCTACACTTCACTCCCATGACCGCCCCCGCCTCGCCCGAGCCCTCTGCCGCCAAAGAAATTGAGATCGTTGATCTCTTCGCCGGGCCGGGCGGGCTGGACGTGGCGGCACGACAGTTGGGCCTGACGCTGGTGACCGGCATCGAATGGGATGCGGACGCATGCGCGACGCGCACGGCGGCGAACCTGCCCACAAAACAAGGTGATGTCCGCGACTACGGCCCCGGGGACTTTCCGTCCGCCAATGTCCTCGCAGGTGGGCCGCCTTGCCAGACGTACACCGTCGCCGGCGCCGGCGCCGGACGCCGAGCCCTCGAAGAGGTGCTCGGCCTGGCCAAGCGGATGGCCGCTCGCGAGGACGTCGGCGAGCACATCAAGAACCTGGACGACGAGCGAACGGGCCTGGTGCTCGAACCATTGCGGTGGGCACTCGACGCAATTGATGTGGAGCAGCGTCCTTACGAGGCCATTGTGCTGGAGCAGGTCCCCGCGGTACTGCCCGTGTGGGAAGTGGTGGGTGAAGCTCTCGACGCCGAGGGTTACTCGGTGACGCACGGCATACTCCGCACCGAGGAATACGGGGTGCCGCAGACTCGCCGGCGCGCCATTCTCATCGCCCGTTACCAAGGCAAGGACCGAGCCAACAGTGTCCGGGCCACGTTGCCCAGGCCGACGCACCACCCGTACAGGAAGGGCGTGGCACGTCCGACTACGGAGGGGGGATTGCAGCCTTGGGTGACGATGAACGACGTCCTCAAATGGCCGCAATCGTTCGAGGTCATCTCCAACTACGGTACGGGCGGCGACCCCAAGGTTCGGGGACGACGCACGTCCGACGAGCCGTCCGCCACAGTCACCGGGAAGATCTCCCGCAACCGAGTCGTGGCGGCCGACGGCACGGAGTCCCGTTTCACCAATGCGGAAGCAGGGCTTTTGCAGACCTTCCCGGCCGACCACAAGTGGTCGGGTCGCGGGATCGCTCAGCAGATCGGCAACGCCATTCCGCCCCGCCTCGCCGTCCACGTCCTGGCCGCAGCCCTCGACCTTGGCGAGGAGAAGCTCGACGCCGCGATCGCCTCGCTGGAAGCCTCCGCGAGTCCCTCGGCACGGCCCGGGCACGTAAGCACCCCAGGCCGTGTGCCGGCACCTGCCCCCGCGGAATCGGAGCTGGTCAGCTCTCGTCCGTGAGCCTTCCTCGGACGTTGGCATCCACGAAGAGCTCCTCGAAGTAACGGACAAGGGTGTCCACCGCCTTCTCGGGTACCGGCCCGTCGTCGGGCCCGTCCGGCAGCAATCTGCGGGACACAGGAGGAGCCGAATCGCCCTCTCGGATCCACTCCTCCAAAATGCTGCCGTCCCACGCGTCGTCCGCCGCGAAGACGTCGTACATCAGCGTGCTCGCGGCCGTATTGGCGACTGCGGACAGGGCATTCACCTCGCGCCCCGTCCTCGCCGTGCCCTTTTCCACGAGCCGTATCAGCGCCTGGGCCGTGGGGCGGTGATCGATGATGTCGAGTCTCAGTACGGTGTTCAGGACGTCTTGATTGCCGCACGCCACCTGCACCGGACGGTAGTCCGCTCCGTCACGGAACAGCTCGGCGGCCCACCAAAGTCGTGAGAACGCCTGCGTGTAGTGAGCACCCCGGAAGCGTTCCGCGGCGACCATGGGAGGAAAGCCGTTCTTGCCCGTGGCGGGAAGGTGACGCCACACGACGTAGTCGGGAGCGACGGACAGGGAGACGAAGTTCCACAACCTCGCGTCGGCCGCTTCCCTGCGAGTCAGGCGGAGAGCGGCGTGCAGTCGTGGAGCCAGCCACGCGTCCGCCTTCGTTCGGGCATCGTCGCGGTACAGGTGCATGACGTCGTCGATCAGGTCCCGCAGCGGCTCAACGTCCAGACGAGCGCCCGCACCCCGGAGCGGTTCGGAGTTCTTGCTCAACGCGATGTACGGGGGGTTCTCCCTGCTGGCCAACACGCCCGTGCTCAAGCTCTTCGCAGCATTCGTGTCGGACAGCAGCGCCAGGCGATCCGGCATGTGCTCGGGCTTGTCGGTCACGCCTTGCTCCCCTTCTGGGACGTTTCGAGGACTCTGACGGCCGTGCCGAGGTGTCTGGCCACCTTGGCCCGGCGCGTGGCTGCGTAGTTGATGCGCGGCTGGAGTTCGTTCCAACCCGAGGATTCACTGCGCCGAGCATGAATTTCCCGCAACGCGTCCGCTCCGGACTGCTCGGGCAGTACGTCGGAAAGCATTCCTCGCAGCACCGCGTCCCGCCAGCCGCCCGGCCACTGCGGATTTCCTTCGGCATCCACCTCGAGGTCACTGACCGCGGAGTGGAACACGGCAGTCCAGACGTCGGTCGCGATCTGCGCCGCGAGCATGTCCCGGACGGCCTTCTCCATCGAACTCCCGTTGGAGTTGAGCAGCTCCGCGATGCCCTCGAAACCAGTGTTCAAGTGAACCGTCGGGATGTCCCCCGACGTCTCGATCATCCACGGGGCATCCTTGTACGGTCGGAGCCACTCGTGCGGTCCGTCGCGGAAATCGACCTCTTCAACCTGTAGTTCCTGTCGTCGGACCGGGGTCCGAGCCGTGAGATCGACCAGCCAATTGTCGTCGGACCGACCGACGACGCGTCCTCGCACCCCGTCGACGGTCGCGACGACGATCACAGCGAGCTCGGCCTGACTGCGATACGCGGACCTCCAGAAGCGGAGCTGTCCCGCCCACGTCGAGCTGCCCGTCGATTCCCGTTCCAGCAGCGTGGTAGTACGGGAGTTGGTCGACTTCTCCGTGAGTACGGCCATGACCGTCACGTCGCTCCAAGGCCCGGAGGACAGCTCCTTCTCGGGCAGCGTGGCCGTGATGCTCAGCCGCGAAGACTCCCAGTCGGACCGCTCGACCTGGTGCAGAGCGACCACACGCTCCTGGCTCGAGAAGACCGAGGTCTCCAGGTCCGTCCGGTCCTGCCTCACAGCGGTCACGCGGAAGGTCACCTCGCCGGCCAGCGTCCTGTACGGAAAGACCCTCATCAGACAGCGCCCCTTGCCTTCTGCAGTTCCACGATCAGTCCTGCCAGATCGGCTCGTACCGGGTGAGTGGACACGTCTGTTGTTCCGGCGAACGTGGCCGTCCGCGCGCCCGCTTCGAAATGCAGCGCACCGTCCACGACGTGGCAGTTCTCGAGTGCGACGATCTCGGACCACTTGACAGAAGGCCTGCCGCCGGAGCGGACGTCGAACCTGGCTGCCGGACTCATCACCCACGGGTCCGGGCGCACGGGCAACTTGACCTCGGCCTTCACCTGCCAGGCTCCGAACGAGTCGACTTCGGCGTCGAGGTCTCGAATGGTCGGAAAGCCGGTGGCCCTGGCACCCCCGCTGGAACCGCCGTCGAGTCGCAGCAAGTCGCGCAGCGCCTTGGGGCCCTCCTGATTCTGCTCCTTACGGCGCCCCACGAGTTCCCTGACAACTGTGTTGGCCGCTTTGGTGAACGCGGAGATGCGCCGGTAAGCCGTCGGCGAGTAGCTGGCCCAGAGTTCCTCGGTCTGACCCCATTTGTTGTGCTCAGGAGGCTCTGATGCCCTCAGGAAGGCTTCGGCCCGGTCGGCGCTCTCCGCGTCATCGCCCGCCGCATGGCCGGCCAGGAGCACCGCCTGGAACGGGTTCGTACCGAGCGAGAGGTCGGGCACTCTGGCTGCCTTCACTGTCATACGACTGCCGCGCATGCTCACCAGTTGATTGGGTTTTCCGTCGCCGTCCTCGGCTGCCGTGACCAACAGGACGGCTTGGTGCTCGACCGTTCCCCGTTTGCCGCCGAGCTCCGGCACCTTGAGAGGCACGCGGGCCATTGCCACCTGTCCGGCGTCGGTGAGCCGCTCGACCGTGGTGCCGTCGAAGTACGCCTTCAGGGCCCTGGTCCGCGACGGTTGCGTCAGCTGCGGATCCACACGCTGTTCCTTGACCACCACCTGACCATTGCGCAAGGTCCGCACCGACGCCTCCAGCAGAGGAGGCACCTTGCTTCCTGCGGTCATCGCGGCCCAGAAGTTGTTGGCAAGCGCAGTCACCAACTTCTCGTGCATGGACTGCACCGTCTGTTCGTCCGCACCGTCGTCCTCACCGGCCGCGTCGTTGAACGTGCCGGCGACGTCGTGGGCGCCGACAATCAAGAACGAGGTGCCGGGTTCCGCGTTCTCACGGGTGAGGTGAAGCTGGGCGACGGTTTCCTCGTCCGCCCACCAGGAACGGGCAACGTCCTCGCTACCGGGTTCAGTGTCCGGCTCTCCGAGCCAGGCGGGCCCCGCACACGCCACACCGTCCACCACTCGCCACGGCAGATCCAACCGGCCGATGAGCCGTCGCTGGGTGCGCCCTTCGTGCGGCACCGACAGAGTCGAATTGATCAGTACCATGCCGAGACGGCTGGTCGCCCACAGAGTGGCCTTCCCCAACCCGTAAGAGCCACCGGCGCTGTCGTCGGACTTCCGGCTGTCGAGCTGGCGGCGGACAACCGCGGCGAACCGGCCGTCCTCATAGTCGTCTCCCGTGAGGCCCGAGGCGTTGTAGTCGTCAACCCTAAGGAGAATGAGCCGATCGCGCTCATTCATCTCTTTCAGACCTTCGGCGATGACCCTTCCGACCTTCTGCTCCTGAGCGGCCGCGGTTTCGTAGTGGGGACAGAGTTCGCCCCAACCAATGGCCTCACGGAATCCGGCGAGGGCCTCGCCGGTCAACTCGTGCAAGGTGTAACGGACTCGGACCGGCTTCGTGCGATCGAGCCGCTCGTCCAAGCTGTTCTGCGTCGCCTCGCGCGCAAGGACCTCCACATCGGCCTCGAAGGCGAAGGCGGCGGCATTTCCGAAATCCCGCCCACCGTCGGCGTACGCCGGGCGGTGGTACCAGGAGATCGGCCGGGTCGAGACAGCGTCGGTCGTACGGGTGTGGATCGTCCCGGGGTCGGTCCCGATGGCGGCCGCGATGGCGCGCATCGTCTCGTCGCGAGGTACCGCGCGACCTGTGATCCAGGCCGAGACGGCAGCACGCGTCAGGCCCACTCGCTCGGCAAGTTCGGCCTGGCTGATGCCCAGGCGTCGCAGTTGACGCGCGAGCCAAGGCCCAAAGTCTTCTCCGTCGTCCACTTCTGACCACCCCTCAGCCGATACCGGCACCACAAAGCTGCCCAACCATAACAGGGCATTTGACATAGGAGGCTCTGTTAAACAGGAATTGACACCACCTCGGGATGCGTCTGGAATCTACGCCGGAGCATTAGTCAGAAATATCCGCCATGGCTCATTTTGTCCTCACTCGAAGGCGGCTTCACCCCTCGTGACAACTGGAGGCGGTTCTTCCATTTCTCAGAATGGAAGAACCGCCTCCGCTTAGTCGTCCCCGGAGGATTCACGAAGTCCGCTTTTCTCCCGATTTCGCGAGGGGCGCCATACCGAAATTTCCAGGGACTTGCTCAGCGAGCATTCCTTGCTCTACCGTTTGCCTTCCTCGCCGCGTGGGTCAACTCGACGCGCCTTGTCGGGCTCCGGCTTTCCGAGTGCCAGGAATTGCGGAGCGCGAAGACGGCTCGCTGCCGCACGAGAGTTCTTCAATCACCTTGCGGGGCACCCTCCTTTCCTTTACGGTCCTTTTGGCGACAGCCCCACCTGTCATCCAAGAAACATGCTCCTGGATACAGGTGCATGCACTTCCGAGAACAGAGCCACCATGCACTTATCCGAGCGAATGTTTCCGACAGAGAGCAGGGCCGCCATGTCCGACGATTTCGAGCTGGAAGAAATGCGCCGATTCGTCACTCAGTACGAATCGTGCGAGGACCCGTACCTGCGGTCGGAATTCCTCCAACAGACCGGCACGACGTTCGCCGTCGTCAGGCGATACCGACAGCTCATCGCCGCAGCTGATCGCGCTCTCGCGGCCAACCCCACTGCGCGTCCCGGTTTCCGGGCCGACCGGGGTCGTCGGGGGCGACGCAGCCGCCCCACTCCGGTACGCCCGCCCGGCCATGCGCGGAACCGCCGCCGCCGCTCGCGCGTCACCGTGGTCGTCACGGTGCACATCGTGGTCGAGCTGTCTTAGCCCGACACACTGTCGGACGTCCCGGCTATCGTTTTGAGCAAGTTGCCGGCCACGGCCAGACCGTGGCCGGCGCTCCGGTTTCTCCAGCGCCTTGTCAGCAGCCATAGAACGGAAACCTCGTGAGCTACTCCGATCCGGCGGACATCGAAAAAATTTCGCCTGTGATCAAGAAGATCGTCGAGCAGTCGGCACGCGTTTTGGAGACATACCGCGTCGATCCGGGACTCGTCCAGGAACATGCAAATGGCGAGCGCCGGATCACTCAGGGCGGATATGGGGACCGCCAATTGTTCGAGCTCGTACAAAATGCGGCCGACGAGATCGCGAATGATCCAGGAGGGACAGTACATGTCGTCCTGACGGATACGCATCTTTATTGCGCGAACGAGGGAACGGAGGTTTCCGCGGAAGGCGCGGAGACAATTCTGCGCATGAGTGTATCGAAGAAACGGGGAGGACAGATCGGGCGCTTCGGCGTGGGCATCAAATCAGTCCTTGCCGTAACTGATGCCCCTCAATTCTTCAGCACTTCCGGAAGTTTCGGATTCGATCGTGATTGGGCGCATCGCGAAATCATCGGGGCCAGTGGGCTGGCTACGGACGGCAACCGCGAGACACCCGTACTTCGCATGGCACGGCCCCTCGACGCCGATCACGAGAGGGCCGCCGACGCCGTTCTCGACCAACTCCTCGACTGGGCAACCACGGTGGTGCGCCTGCCCCTGATCACCGGTGCCGCCGACCGGTTGGGGCGCGACATGCACCAGGCCAAGGACAGTGAACGGCGCGAGTTCCCGGCACGCTTCCAGCTCTTCTCCCACCACGTGGGCAAGGTGGTCCTGGAAGATCGCCGACCGATGCCTCCCGTACGCCGAGAGA
Source organism: Streptomyces agglomeratus (assembly GCF_001746415.1). Classification (NCBI taxonomy): domain Bacteria; kingdom Bacillati; phylum Actinomycetota; class Actinomycetes; order Kitasatosporales; family Streptomycetaceae; genus Streptomyces; species Streptomyces agglomeratus. The sequence continues at coordinate 4,993,994 of NZ_MEHJ01000001.1, read as the reverse complement.
TCACCGTGAAGCACGATGGTTTCCACCACACCATCGAGGAGCAGCGGACCGGGCACCGTCCCGCGCAGAGCCGGTGGAAGGTCTTCACGGAGGCGCACCGCCCCAGTAGGACCGCACGTGACAGCGCCGGCGAGATGCACGACCGCGGAACGATCGACATCTCATGGGCTGTCCCGGAGTACACCGGCGAGAACGTGCTCAACGCCCCGAGGGGCCGCGGTGAATTCTGGTCGTTCTTCCCCACCAAGTACCCCATGACCCTGAGCGGAGCACTCAACGGCGCCTGGAAAACGAACGAGGATCGCCAGAATCTCCTCGATGCCAGCCCGTTCAACCAGGAGATCATCCAGGTCGCGGCCCGACTCGTGGTCGACTCACTTCCCCACCTGGCCCCGTTAGAGGACCCCGGTGCGTATCTGCCACTGCTCCCAGGTCGCACCAAGGAATCCGAGACGCTGAACTGGGCCGATCAGTATCTGACCGAACAGATTTGGCAGATGGCAGCTCAGCGTCCGTCCCTCCCGGACCAGGACGGGGATCTGAGGGTGCCTCACGAGTTGAAGTTGCACCCGGACCAGGGCGGCCAGGGAAAGCTCAGGTTCGAGTGGCTACAAATGTGGAACGCCTGCCCGGGCCGGCCCTCCGACTGGGTCCATCCCTCCGTCGAGGCGGCAGAGATCCGTTCCGGCAAGGTGGAGCACATCCTCAAGGCCGCGAAACGGCAGCGGGCGTCGGTGCGTGAGTGGCTGGAGGCTCTCGTTTCCGACAGCGGCGCGGACGGTTCGGCAGTCGCAATCCGCATCCTTGCAGCGATGATCAGGACGGCGTCCCCCTTCGCGGCCGAGGCCCGCACAGCGAAGATCGTCCTCACCGAATCGCACGGAATGGTCGCCCCCGTCGCCGGCAGGGTCTTCCGCCGCACCGTGCAGGACGGGCTCAAGGACGACCTGGTGTACGTCGACGAAAGGCTGTCCGAAGACCTGTCCCTGGCAAGCTCGCTCAGCGAGATCGGGATCCGGGAGGCCGACGCCCGCGGAAGGTTCGTCGGAGTCCTCGACCAGGGCTTCGACAACTACTCCCCGCAGGACTGGACCCGTTTCTGGGAACTCTTCCACAGTGCCGGTGGCAGTCATGTGACGGCAGAGGTCCGGACTCGTGTCGCCGCCCCCATGGAGACACTGTTCGTTCGTACCGTGGACCGGAGCTTCCACCGGATGAAGGACTGCATGCTCCCGGGCCCGGTCGTGCCCGGTGACGGTTCACGGGACAAGAGCATCGCTGTGGACATGACCTTCCATTCCGACGACACCGTGGTGTTCCGAGAGTTCGGGTTGCGCGACCGACCCACCGGAGGCCACCGTCCGGAAGGCGAGTCGTGGTTCGAGGATTACCGGACCGCGGTCTACGAGGGGTACTGCAGGACTCTCCCGAGCAACGCGACCAGGCCTCAGCAGCATCGCCTCAAGCTCGAAGGCGCGGCGGTCGGCGGTCCTCTTCATCTCCTTCTCAAGCTCTCGGACGAAGGGAAGGCGGCCTTCGTCAAGGCACTGTCGGACGACAGCGTGATCGACACCTGGACCCGCCAATTCGGGGCCCAGTCGGCAACGCGCGCCGCGGTGGCCTCACCGATTCGCTGGATGCTGCGTCGGCACGGTCGGGTCTCCACCGCGAAGGGCGTCGTGCCACTCGCAGACGCGGTGGGGCCTCAGCTCCGCGGGTACAGCGACGTGCTTCCGGTCGCGGACATCAGCCCGGAGAAGGCCCGCAAACTCCATCTGCCCGTCACGGTGGACGAGGTCCCCGAGCGGCAATGGGACCAGCTGCTGGCGCAGCTCCTCGAGAGCGAGGACGACACCTTCGTCGGCCGTACCTACGTGATGTTGACCCGTCTGGAAGTTCCCTTCCCCGAGGACTCCCTCACCCGGTGCCGTGTCGGGACCCACTGGGACACGCGTGAGGACGGCGAGATCGCGGTCGCCGCCTCCGGCGGGGAGTATCAGGCGCTCCGCGCGGAGCAGCTGCCCGCTCTGCTGGCCGGCAGCCCAGAAGACGCGGAACTGATGGTCAAGACGTGGGGAATGCTGCGCTACACGGATGTCATCAGCAAGGAGACCCGACATGTGGCGCCGGGCGAACCGACGCCCATGCGGGACGCGTTTCCCGCACTGCGTCAGCGACTCAGCAGCACCCTGATCAACAACTACGGCCTCTTGGCCTGTTCGGAGCTCGAAGAGGTTCTGCGCACTCCCAATGGGACGAGAGTGACCCCGCTGTCCAGCGCTCTTCAGGGCACGACCGTACTTGTGCTGGAGCCGGAGTCTCCGCTGGACGCCCTGATGGCAGCGGACAAGGAGCTTCGCTGGGGCCTCGGGGCGTCTGGCTGCCGTGCCGTGTTGGACGCACAGCGTCGTCAGGAGGAGGACCGGCAGTTGCAGGACGCTCTCCGCATGGTGCGCGAGGCGGGGACTGTCGTGGAGAAGCTCGAGCTCCTTCTGGGCGCCGACGCCCTGCGCGCGGGACTTCCCGCCGGTCTGTTGGAGAGCGAGCGTGCCGACCTGGGAGATGCCGAGCCCTCGGCCTCCCGCGTGGCGCAGATGGCATACAACGCCCATGGCGACGGCGTGTTGCAGGTCCACGTGCGGGATCTCGCGGCAGCGTATCCCAGTCACGCTCCGTCGTCTTTCAGCGGCGCCACCGCCGCGGTGAAATTCGTGGCCGATCTGGGATTCCCGGACTCCTTCGCAGGTGTCCGCGCCCCGTCACTGGAGCCACGGATCGACGTCGCCGGACCGTCCGAATTCCCTCGCCTGCACGATTACCAGGAGCGTCTGGCAACCAACGTCTTCGCGATGTTGGATCGGGTCACCCCGCAGCGCGGCATGCTCTCCCTGCCCACGGGAGCGGGTAAGACCCGTGTGGCTGCCGAAGCCGTCATCCGATGGGTGAAGCAGGACGGACAGCTCGACGGCCCGATTCTGTGGATCGCGCAGTCGGAGGAGCTGTGCGAGCAGGCGGTGCAGAGTTGGAGTTTCGTCTGGCAGAAGGTGGGCGCCGAGAGCCCGCTCGCCATCAGCCGCCTGTGGACGACGAATGAGGCCGGCCCGGTGAGCGACCGACCGCACCTCGTGGTCGCCACGGATGCCAAGCTTCGGGTGTCCCTGGGCACGGACGCCTACGCGTGGCTGCGCTCCGCCTCTCTGGTCATCGTGGACGAAGCACATACCGCCATTGCGCCGCAGTACACAGAAATCCTGAGCCACCTTGGACTCATGCACTCGCGCACTGATCGGCACCTGCTCGGACTGACGGCGACCCCGTTCCGCAACACCAACGTCGAGGAGACTCGCCGACTCGTCCAGCGGTTCGGCAGCCGACGCCTCGACGACGGAATCTTCTCGGGGGAGCCCTATGCCGAGTTGCAACAGCTGGGCATGTTGGCGCATGTCGCGCACAGGGAGCTGACCGGCGGCACCATCGAGTTGACGAGTGACGAGAGGCAGCGCGCCGACCAACTCAGCGTCCTGTCGAAGGCCGCCGAGCAGCGCCTGGCGGACGATCACGACCGCAATCGACGCATCATCGACGAAATCGCCGCCATGCCCTCGGACTGGCCAGTGCTGGTTTTCGCCACTTCTGTGAGCCATGCCAAGTTCCTGTCCGCGAAGCTCAACGACCGTGGCATCACGGCCGCCGCCGTCGATTCGGCGACGTCCACCAGCGAGCGCCGTCGTCGTATCGACTCCTTTCGCCGCCAACAGACGCGGGTGCTCACCAATTACGGTGTACTGACTCAAGGATTCGACGCGCCCGCCACCCGCGCCGTCGTGGTGGCGCGGCCCACCTACAGCCCGAACGTCTACCAGCAGATGATCGGCCGCGGTCTGCGCGGTCCGCGCAACGGCGGCAAGGACAGTTGCCTCATCCTGAATGTCCGGGACAACATCACCAACTACGGAAAGGCTTTGGCCTTCACCCAGTTCGAGCACCTGTGGGGCGCCAAGTGACCACCCTGTACGCCGACAGCCCTCCTCTGACTCCGGAACAGCGTGCCGTCGTGGAACAGCCATGGGACGCCCGCCTCCTCGTGACGGCCGGAGCAGGAGCCGGAAAGACCCACACTCTGGTGCGCAGACTGGACGCGCTCATGGCCGACGAGGAGGAAGGGCTGGAGGCCGGCGAGATCCTTGTCCTCAGCTTCTCCCGAGCGGCGGTCCGTGAGCTGGGGGAGCGAATCGCCGCGCACGCCGAGCAAGCCCGGCGCGTCCGAACCCAGACCTTCGACTCCTGGGCTTACGCGCTTCTCACCAGCGCCTACCCGGATGAGCCGTGGAGCCGATACTCCTTCGACGAACGCATCCGTGAAGCCACCGGAGCCATCGTCCGAGGTGCTGTCGAAAGCAGTGAGATCGGCGCACCCGCCCACGTGATGATCGACGAGGTTCAGGACCTTGTCGGTGATCGCAGGGACATGGTGGAGACACTGTTGGACCACTTCCAGTACAGCTGTGGGTTCACGGTGGTGGGAGACGGTGCCCAGGCGATCTTCGGATTCCAGGTCTCCGACCCCGATGCACGGGCAGCCGAGACCAACTATTTCTTCGACTGGCTCCGCAACTCCTACGCGGACGATCTCGTGGAGCTGCACCTGCCGTCGAACTTTCGAGCCAAGACGGAGGAGGCACGGACCGCGCTGTCCCTGGGGCCCACGCTGCAACGGTTGTCCGCCGACACGGCGGGCTCCGACACCGCAGGTGAGGCTGTCCACCGGGAGCTCAGGGAACGCCTCCTCCGCTGCCCGGGCTTCGGCGACCTCGACGATCCGTTCACGGTCGGCTCCCTCCGAGACTTCACCGGAAGTTGCGCGATCCTCTGTCGGGACAACCGTCAGGCACTGGCTCTGTCCGAGTCCCTGTTCCGACAGGGCGTGCACCACCGTATGCAGCGGTCCCTCCAGGACCGTCCCGTCCCCGCCTGGGTGGCCGAAGTACTTCGCCGTACGGGCTCGTCCACTCTGAACGAGGACCGGTTCCACGAGATCCTCTCCGGGGTGGGGCTGCCGCCCTCCACTGATCCGACTCGACTGTGGCGGTCGTTGCGCGGCGCCGCACGGGCGCCGCGTGGAATGCTGGACGTCGCCGCTGTACGACGGCTCGTCGCGGAGGGGCGCTTCCCGGACGAATTGACGGTCGTGGAGTCTTCGCCGCTGGTGGTGTCGACGGTCCATCGTGCCAAGGGTCTCGAATTCGACCGGGTCATCGTTGTCGAGCCGCCGACTGTCTCCGAGTTGCGCAAGCAGCACACCCACGTGGACCCGGCGGCCGAGGCGCGCGCGCTGTACGTGGCGATGACGCGGCCCCGGGAGGACCTGTTCCGAATCCCCGCCCCCCGGACGGCACAGATTCGACGCGACCGCACCATCAACCGCTGGTACGTCGGTGGATGGGAGTCGTACGTCCGTGATGGTATCGAGGCGATCGGGCAGGACATCTCCCGTGAGCACCCACCCGGGACGGACGGGTTCGAGCAGGAGGCGTCGTCCCTCCAGGACTATCTGATCTCGTCGGTCCACCCCGGGGACGAACTCACCCTGCGGCTCCAGCACGAGATGCCGTTGGCTGCCGACCAGAGCCCTCCCTATACCGTTTTTCACGACGCCCGGCCTGTGGGTGTGGTGTCGGAGGGCTTTCGTCAGGCCCTCTACGCGTCTTTGAAGATCAGCAAAAGCTGGGACATCAGGTGGCCCGTGGAAGTGGCGGGGTTCAGGGTGGACACGCTGGAGAGCGTCGCGGGAAGCAAGGCTTCGAGTGCCCGCGCGGGTCTCGGTGACCACGGAGTCTGGGTCGTTGCCCGAATGTCGGGACTCGGCCGGTACAGGCGGGGCAAGAACTCCCAGGAGGGGTGCGGTTCATGAGGGACGGCGACAACAAACACGCGGCCCACTACGCGGTGCGCGACGGGCTCGTCGCGCAGCTCCGGCGAGATCTGCTCGGCCCCGGTGCCGTGGACGAAGTTCTGAAGCACGACCCACCGATAACGACGTATCCGATCGGCGTTCTGTTCCCTCGGCCCGCGAGCACATCCGCGGAGGAGGAGCTCGCCTCCGAGAACGCGGAGAACGACGGGCTGGACGACGCCCCCGTGCTGAAACGGAAGGACGTCGACGACACGGCACCGGATGTGGGGGTCTCGCTTGCCAACGACCGTCGGCCCTCCTCGATGGGGCTGACCTTCGCAGTCGACCCGGAGGTCTCCTCCACTGTTGTCGTCACCACGGAGGCAGCGGTCTACGACCCGGTGGACGGGGCAGGGAGGCGTGTCGCGGCCAAGCGTGCCGAAATCAGGAGCACCTCCGAGCAGGCCGAACAATGGCGCCGGCGCCCGCTGACGCTGCCGCCGGTCACGATCGACGTGACGCGACCCGGAATGCGGCCGTCGGAATCCCTCGCCGAAGGCGTGGAACTTCGCGCCCTCGTACGCCTGCCCTCCGTGCCGAGCGGGACAGTCACCGTCACGGTCACTCTGATCAACAACATGCGCATCAGCGAACGTGAGTTGCAGGACGCATTCTGCCTCTTCCAACCCCGCCTCACCGTGCACGCGTCGGCCGGCGTCCGTGCCTTCGCCGAGCGACCTGCGGTTTCGGGGCCTGTCGACGAGGAACAGGCGGCCTCCAGGCTGCTCCATCGCCATGCCCCGACCTTCGCCGTGGGCCACGGATGCGCGGCGGACTGGGACTGGTTTCCGCCGCCGATCGGCGCACCGAACACCGCCCGCGCCGCGATCTCGGAGGTCAGAACGGAGTTCGTACCCACCCACGAGGTGCTGCTGACGGACTCCAACCCCGACATCGACGACTCGGCACTCACCATGCACGGTCTCGCCACGCGAGAACCGGCAGATGTGCTGGCAGCGCTCAACCGGTTGGTCGCCGGATATCAAGAATGGATCGGCCGCAAGCGGGACGAGGCCGCGGGACTCGCAGGAACCCCCTACGGGGCACCCGCTCTGGAGCAGATCAGGCAGTGCACCACGGCGCTGGAGCGCATGCGCCGCGGTATCGCTGTACTGACGGCCCAGCCCGACGCCATGCGCGCGTTTCAGCTGGCCAATCAGGCCATGGCTCAGCAGCGGGCTCGGAGTTCTTGGGTGAAGGACGGGCGCACGAAGCCCCTCGATCTGAACAACGGCCGCTGGAGGCCTTTCCAGATCTCCTTCATGCTGCTCTGCCTCGAAGGGATCGTCGACCCCGCGCACTCGGACCGCAGTGTCGCCGATCTGCTCTGGTTCCCGACAGGAGGCGGCAAGACGGAGGCGTACCTCGGACTGATTGCCTTCACCACCTTCCTGCGCCGCATGCGTCACAAGGCACAGGGCGCCGGCGTCACCGTTCTCATGCGTTACACCCTTCGGCTGCTCACCCTTCAGCAGTTCGAGCGCGCCGCCGTCCTGATGTGCGCCATGGAACGGATGCGCCTCGCCGACCAGCGGGAGCTGGGCACCGAGCCGATCTCCATCGGCATGTGGGTGGGCCAGTCCGCTACTCCCAACACCCTCGCCGTTGCGAAGGAAAGCCTTACCGAGCTGCGCAAGGAAAAGTCCCTCCAGGAGAAGAACCCGGTCCAACTCCATGCCTGCCCCTGGTGTGGCACCAACCTCGACGCCCATCAGTACGAGGTGGACGAGGAAGCCCGGCGCATGCACGTCCGCTGCCCCGATGTCTCCTGCGACTTCCACGACGGATTGCCCGTTCACCTGATCGACGAGTCCGTCTACGACGCCCGACCGACCCTCGTGATCGCCACGGTCGACAAGTTCGCCTCCATGCCGTGGCGCGAGCAGACCGCCGCGCTCTTCAACCGGGACCGCTCGGACGGCACCCCACCGCCCGAGTTGATTGTCCAGGACGAGCTCCATCTCATCTCCGGCCCGCTCGGCACTCTCACGGGTCTGTACGAGACCGCGGTGGATTTTCTGGCCGACCGGCCCAAGGTAATCGCGTCGACCGCGACGATCCGGCGTGCCTCACAGCAGGGCACGGCATTGTTCGCCAGGGAGGTGTCGCAGTTTCCTCCGGCGGGCCTCGACTCCCGCGACTCGTGGTTCGCCGTGGAGACTCCCCGTGAGAAGAAGGCGAGCCGCCAGTACATCGGACTGCTGACGCCGAGTACCAGTCAGTCGACGCTGCTCATCCGTACGTACTCGAACCTCCTGCACCAGGCAATGCGCTGCGACGCGTCACAGGAGGTACGCGACGCCTACTGGACGCTCGTCGGCTACTTCAACAGCCTGCGGCTGTTGGCTGCGGCCGAACTCCAGGTGCACGACGACGTCGAGGCGTATTTGGAGTACCTGGCCGAGCGGGACGAAGTCCCGAAGCGCGTACTCCGGGAGCAGACGGAGCTGACGAGCCGGGCCAACTCCAGTGAGATCCCTACCCGTCTCAAGCAGATCGAGCGCAAGTTCCCCCACGAGGAGACAGTGGACGTTCTGCTGGCCACCAACATGATCTCCGTCGGGGTCGATGTGGACCGACTGGGACTGATGGCAGTCATGGGTCAGCCCCAGACCACCGCCGAGTACATTCAGGCGACAAGTCGAGTCGGGCGAAGCCATCCGGGCCTGGTCGCCGTCATGCTCAATTCCGCTCGTTCGAGAGACCGTTCACATTACGAGAATTTCCTTCACTTCCACTCGGCGCTCTACCGAGAGGTCGAGTCCACAAGTGTCACTCCCTTCTCGGAGCGATCACGGGAGCGCGGCCTGCACGCCGTCGTCGTCGCCCTCGCCCGCATTCTGATTCCGGCCGCCCGCCCCAACAACGGCGCAGGCCGGATCGACGAGTTTCACGACCAGCTCCACCAGATCATCAAACCCGTACTCCTCAGCCGTGTCGCCGGCATCGACAAGTACGAACACGAGGCGACCTCTGCGGCCTTCGACGAATTCGTCAAGTGGTGGTCGGACGAGGCCGAAGCACACGGTGGCCTCCTCTACGAACCCAAGCGGGGCAGCAAGATTCCTTCCCTCCTGAGTTCCTTCGACGACGAGTCGAGCGCTGACGCCTGGGCCACTCTCTGGAGCCTGCGTGACGTCGACGCCGAGTCCGCTCTCTTCATGGAGGCATCCCGATGACCCCTCCCCCGTCCCGGCGGCGTCGCAGCGGCGGAATGCCCGAGCGCAGCCTTCCACGACGCGGTTCGGTACGCCGGTCTCAGATGATCACTACCTACGGTGTCGGCTCGCTCATCGCCGTCGACACCGAGTCGTTCATTGTCTCCGGAACCGACTCGTGGAACATCGGCGAGGCTCCAGTGATCCACGAACACCGATTGGCTCGCATCCTTGGCGTGAAGTTCTTCCGGCTGCCCCCTGCGTCCGACGACACGAGCAAAGACGGCGTACGGGTCCGACGCTTTCCGCTGTGGCACTCGTGCGCGGTCTGCAACGCCCTGCGGCCCGTTCGCGGCTTCAACTCCCCACCCGGAAAAAACGAATGCGGTGACTGCCTGGAGGAACTCGTACCGTCCCGATTCGTGACGGCCTGCGCCAAGGGCCACATCGACGACTTCCCCTACTGGAAATGGGCACACCGAAACAACCGGCAGGAGGGCGAGTCCGGGCGATGCGGTGGTGCAATGCGTCTGCGCACCAGCGGAAAGACGGCATCTCTGCGCTCCATCGTAATCTCGTGCACCTGCGGCATTCCCGAGGTTTCCATGGAGGGGGCCTTCCGACGGAGCGCCCTGTCGAACCTACAGGTTCGCTGTGAAGGCAAGCGGCCCTGGCTGAAGGACGCCCCCGCCGAATCCTGCTCCGAAGTTCCACGCACACTCCAGCGCGGTTCGTCCGTGGCGTGGCAACCGATCGTCAAGTCCGCTCTTTCGATTCCGCCCTACAGTGACGGTACGGCGGCCCGCCTCGCGGAGGAGTGGGACATTCTCCGCGGGCTCAGTCGGGCAGAAATAGAACTGTATTTGAAAATTCGGGCGGTCCGGGAAAAGGGCCCCGAAATTTCCATCGACACGGTCATGGCCCTGTTGGAAGCCGAAAAGCATGGGGACACCGGGGCCGACCAGGAGCAGGTGCGGGACAGCGCCTACCTCGCACTGCGCAAGCAGGAGTACGAGCGCTTGAGCGTCGGCAACCTCGAACGCGATCAGAACCGGGAAGAACAGTTCATCTGCGAGCCCCCGACGTCCGCCGCCACTGCGCTCCTCCCGTACGGGTTGGATCGCCCTATGCTGGTCAAGCGACTGCGCGAGGTCCGGGCGCTCAAGGCTTTCTCCCGGGTGGACACACCGGACACCAATGCGGACGTGCACGAAGCCCAGCTGTCACTCACCCACCTCGACTGGCTCCCCGCCATGGAGGTGCAGGGCGAGGGCGTCTTCCTCAGGCTCGACGAGGCAAGGATCGACTCCTGGGCCCGGAGTGCCGCGGTCGCCGCGCGGGTCGAGCGGATACACAGCAATCATCTGCGCCGGCTCCGCGAGCGTGCGACCGACCCCAAGGCAGTTCCCGAGTCGCCGGCCACTCCGCGCATGGTGTTGCTGCACACTTTGGCGCATGTGCTCATAAACGAGTGGAGTCTTGACGGCGGATATCCGGCAGCGTCCCTGCGGGAGCGCCTGTATGCCGACGACTCCATGGCCGGGGTGCTCATATACACCGCGACAAGCGACTCGGCGGGCAGCCTTGGCGGGGTGGTCGCCCAGGGTGCCCCCGAACGTCTGGCCAAGGCTCTGCGGTCCGCAATGCACCGTTCGGAGTGGTGCTCGGCGGACCCGCTCTGCATCGAGTCCGAGGCGAGTGGCGCGGGGAGCACGAACCTCGCGGCATGTCACGCATGCGTCCTGCTACCCGAGACCAGTTGCGAGCAGAACAACGGCCTCCTGGACCGGGCCCTGTTGATCGGCACCCCGGAGGATCCGTCCACAGGTTTCTTCAGCGGGGTTCTTGGGCGGTGACTGTTCCCTCCGCTGATTGACCCAGTGAGAAGCGGGCGGCCCGCCGTGGACACGGCGGCACGCAAGACATGGCCCGGCCGGGCCGGCTCTGGGCGCCGGTCCGGTCGGGCCGCGATGTGGCAGAGGTCGGTCAGCGGTGGTGCTTGTTCAGGGTGGCCAGGAGGAGGTTCGGGTCCTGCATCGTGAAGAAGGCGGGGCTCGTTACGTAGACCGTCTTGCCCTGTACCGCCACTGCGCTGGGGTTCGACAGGCCGTCCTTCGCCGTGAGTACGACCCGGTGGGTGCCGTTGGGCCGTACCAGGGCCACCTTGTTGTCGGTGAACAGGGCGGCCAGGATCGTGTCGTCACGGCCGGTGAAAGCGAAGTCGTCGACGTTGGTCAGGCCGGTCGCCCTGGTCTGGATCTTGCCCGCGGACCCGTTCTTCTTCACCGGGATGCGCAGCAGCAGCCCCTTGTCGGAGTTGGTCACCCACACGGCGCCGTGCCGCACCTTGAGGCCGTTGGCGCCGACGAACCCGGTCGGCGGTGCGGAACGCTCCAGCTTGCTGCCCGTGGCCCACGCCTTCGGCTTGAGGCAGTCGTGGCCCTGGGCGCCCTTTGCCGGGACGCGCCATACGGTGCCGCGCACCGAGTCGGCGGAGTACAGCACGCCGTGGTGCTCGTCGAGCGCGAGGCCGTTGGGGAAGCCGTTCTTCGGCAGGCATGCGATCTGCTTGACGTGGTGGCTCTTGGGGCTGATGCGCCAGATGCCGGTCAGCTTGGTTCCGGTGGCGTAGTTGACGTACAGCGTGCCGTCGTGCGCCCGCACGAGGCCCGTGGCGACCGCGGTCTCGGTGATCGGGGTGTTCTGTCCCGCCACAGCCGGGAGCTCGGCGATGACGCGCGGCTCGTGGTGCGGGGAGAGACGGGCGACCTGGCGGGCGAGGGCGAACGTCACGTTGGCCGAGCCGTCGGGTTCGAGCGCGATGCTCTCCGGCGTCTGGCCTGCGGCGAAGTCGAAGTGCTCGACGACGCGCGGGTCGGTCAGCGTCGGCTCCTTGGCGGAGGTGGGAGCCGCCGCGAGCGCCGCGAGGGCGACGGCGGCGGTGGCGATGCCGGCCAGGCGTGGGAAGCGGGGCATGGGGCTCCTCCGGGCTGTGCGCTGGGCGCGAGGGACACGGGTCGGTGCCCAGAAGAACATGACGGGATGTCACATCTCGCGCGCCGATCCGGGGCGGGGGCAGGAGATCGCCCGCGTGGCCGACATGCTGCTGCGAGCGGGTGGGAGGACCCCGGCGGCGGTCCGCACCACCGCCCTCACGCGGTTGCCGGGCAAGCGGGCAAGGGGGCAAGCAGGCGGGCGGATGGGCGGGCGCGGGCGCGGAAGGGCGTGCGCCGGGGGCGGCCGTCGGCGGGGCGCGGCCGGGGACAGAGAGCGGACGGGCGCCCCGGGGCCCGGGCTGCTCGTCGGGTGCCGGTACGCAGAAGCCGGCGGACCTCCGTGAAGGGGTCCGCCGGCCTTGGTGGCGTGGGGGCTAGAAGATGCTCACCCCGTACGCGTTCAGCGCCTCGGGTACCGGCTGGAAGAACGTCGTGCCGCCGGACGAGCAGTTGCCGCTGCCGCCCGAGGTCAGGCCGAGCGCCGTGCTGCCAGCGAACATGGCGCCGCCGCTGTCACCGGGCTCGGCGCAGACGTTGGTCTGGATGAGGCCGTAGACGATGTCGCCCCCGCCGTAGTTGACGGTCGCGTTGAGGCCGGTGACGGTGCCGCCGCGCAGGCCGGTGGTGCTGCCGCTGCGCTGGACCGCCTGGCCGACGGAGGCGTTGCCCGCGCCGGTGATGTCGCGGTACGAGCCGTTGTAGAGGTAGACCCGGCCGTCGGCGGCGGAGGAGCTGGAGTGGCGGATGAGGCCGTAGTCGTTGTTCGGGAAGCTGGACCCGGCGGTGGAGCCGAGCACCGTCGTCCTGCCGGAGTTGGTGTACCAGGTGCCCGCGCCCTCGGTGCAGTGGCCGGCGGTGAGGGCGTAGTACGTCGTGCCGCTGCGCACGTTGAAGCCGAGCGAGCAGCGGCCGCTGCCGCTGTAGATGGCCTGGCCGCCCGCGATGAGCTTGCTGAACGTACCGGGCGTGCGCTTGATCTCCAGGGCGTCGGCCTGTGCGCCGGCCGCCTTCTTGATCTTGGCTATCTCGGCGGCCGAGACGGTGGTGTCCGCCGTGACGACGAGCTTGCCGGACGCCGTGTCCGTGTACCACGCGGTACCGGCCACGTCCGCGCCGAGCACCGCGTCGCCGGTCTTGGCGAGCTGGGCGGTGGTCGCCCGAGCGCCGTCGCCGGATTCGGCCGAGGCGATCGGGGTGGCAAGCGCGGAGACGGTCAGCAGAGTCGATGCGACGGCGATCAGCCGTGCACGTCTCGCGACGCCGCCGAGGGGGGAGAGGCGCTTGAAGTTCACTACATCCTCCGGTGGGGATCCCAGGGGCCCGCTGGGTGGGCGGGCCCGTCAGTACGCCGCTGCGGCCCCCGACCATCCGTAGCGGTCATGGGCCTGACAAGCGGCGTGGTAGGAATCCTGGGGTCCGGTTGACTCTTCAACAAGGGCGCCTTTCAGCCGCTCTACGCGCATCCACCAGCGGGTGTTCCGCGCCGGCCCGGCGGGGCCGGTGACGACCGCTCCCGCCGCCCGCGAATCCCCGCCGCGCGGCCGGGCCGGCGAACGCCCCTCCCGGCAGGGCACTACGCAGCGCAGGTGTTTGCTGATTACCCGTCAACTGACCGGAGGGTCAGGAGGTCGGGTCGCCGCGCCGCCGTGGCTCGGGCGGTCGGCGGCCGGGACGCGGTACGCCGACGGTGCGCGGACCGTACGGCGACTCCGCTGCTCACCGGCCGCCCCGGCGCCCGACCGCCCGTGCGCGGGCACGGCCGGGCCGTCCCGCTCGCCGCCCCGCCCCGCCGGGCACGTGCCCGGCTCCGCACGCCTCGGCGGTCGTGGCTATTGCACATACGTCCCGTCAGGTACTCGGTGCCTCCGGCGCCTCTGGCATCACCTCCGCCCCGCCCCTCGACCGCCGGCCCCTCAGCCGCGGGGCCGTCGCGCCACCCGGCGCCACGAGCGCCGCAGCGCGCGGCGCACAGCGTTATGCGGCGATCCCTACTGTTCGTACACCGATGACGACTGTCCGGTTCTGACCAGTGGCGCTGCTTCAGGGGTCTTCACCCGCGCGCCGGACCAAGCCGCCGGAACAAAAACAGGGCGCCGTTGAACAGCCCGCGCATCCCCCGCGTACTACTCAGCAACTCCCCCACAGGCTGGGCGCGTGACCGGCGACAGGCGGTCACGCGCCCAGCGCATTCGCCACCGTGGCAACAGCGCGCCGGGCGGACGCCGCCATTGCAACAGCACCCCCACGGCGGGCACCCCCCACGGCCGCACCCACCACGGCAGCACCCCACCGCCCCTAGCGCCTCCCCACGGGCCCCGCTCCCCCAGCCGCCGACCGCGCCCGCGCTCAGCCCCCAGCTCAGCCCTCCGCCCCCAGCGCTCAGCGCTCAGCGCTCAGCGCTCAGCGCTCAGCCGCCGCTACCCGCCCACCGCGTGCGACACCGTGTAGATCAGCAGCCCCGCCAGCGCCCCCACCACCGTGCCGTTGATCCGGATGAACTGGAGGTCCCGTCCGATGTGCGCCTCGATCTTCTTGGACGTGTGCTCCGCGTCCCAGCCCGCCACGGTGTCGCTGATCAGCGAAGTGATCTCGGTCCGGTACGTCGTCACCACGTACACCGCGGCGCCCTCCAGCCAGCCGTCCAGCTTCTCCTGCAACCGCTGGTCCGTCGCCAGCCGCCGGCCCAGGGAGAGCAGCGATGCCCGTACCCGCAGGCGCAGTTCGCTCTGCTCGTCCTCCGCCGCAGAAATGATCATGGTGCGTACGGACGCCCAGGCCGAGGCGATCACGTCCTGCACCTCGCCCCGTCCCAGAATCTCCGACTTCAGCCGCTCCACCCTCGCCCGCGTGTCCTCGTCCGACTGGAGGTCGGTCGCGAAGTCCGTCAGGAAGCGGTCGATCGCGCCGCGCGCCGGGTGGTCCGGCTCGTCGCGCATCTCGGAGATGAAACGCAGCAGCTCCTTGTAGACGCGGTCGCCGACCTTCCGGTCGACGAAGCGCGGCGTCCAGCCCGGCGCCCCGCCCTCGATCGCCTCCATCACCGCGTCCGCGTGGTGCACCAGCCAGGCATAGGCGCGGGTGCAGATCAGGTCGACCGCGCGGTCGTGCGCGCCGTCCGCGACGACGCCCTCCAGCGCCCTGCCGATCCCCGGGGCGATTTCCGCGGCGTCCGCCCGCCGCGTGATCGCCTCCCCGACCACCGCCTGCACGTCGGAATCGCGCAGAACGGTCAGCGCGCCCCGCAGAGCCGTGGACAGCTCCTCCGTCACCCGGTCGGCGTGGGCCGGCTCCGACAGCCAGCTCCCGACGCGGGCGCCGATGCCGATGGCGCGCAGACGGGTGCGTACGACGTCCCCGGACAGGAAGTTCTCGCCCACGAAGGACCCGAGCGTCGTCCCCAGCTGGTCCTTCTTCGTGGGAATGATCGCGGTGTGCGGGATGGGCAGGCCCATCGGGCGCTTGAACAGAGCCGTTACGGCGAACCAGTCCGCCAACGCGCCCACCATGCCCGCCTCGGCCGCCGCCGCGACGTACGGCGGCCAGCCCCCGACGCCCGACCGCTCCGCCCAGGTGGCCAGGACATAAATCACAGCGACCAGAAGCAGCAGCCCGGTGGCCGTCGCCTTCATGCGGCGTACGCCCTGGCGCTTCTCCTCGTCGGCCGCGCTGTACGCGAAGGGCGGGAGTGGTGCGGCGGCGGCCGGAGACCCGGAAACCTCCTGGTCGGACATGCCGTCAGTTCCCGTCTTCTTACGATCCATCCACTTCACCCGTCCGGCTCACACGCACCCGTCTCGTACGTAATTTTCCCTACCTGACCTACTCGTGGAACGCACTGTGAGTTCCCGACGTCTATCAGGGCGGTGCAATGGCGCATCATGGAGTGAGTTCGAACGGAGCCTCGGGCTCCCTGCGCCCGAGGAGATACACCGAGCATGACCAAGCGCAACGGTTATGCCTTGCTCGCCGCGCTCGCCGCGGTGGTTGTCCTCATCTCAGGGGCCATATTCGCCGGAGCGACGCTCGGCGGTCACGGCCCTGACGACGACACACAGGCCCGTCCCCGTACGCCGCTGCGTTCCGCGGCCCCGGCCACCTCCGCTTCCTGGATCGGCACCTGGTCCACCGCGCCCGCCTTCGCCGAGCCCGGTACGGAACAAGGATTCCCGCGGCATTCGATTCGTAACGTCGTACACACCAGCATCGGTGGCACCAGCGCCCGCGTCACCCTCTCCAACCTCTTCGGCGTGCAGCCGCTGCACGTCACGCACGCCTCGATCGCCGTCGCCGCCACCCCCGGCGCCCCGACCGCCGCGCACGGAACCATGCGCCGGCTGCTCTTCGGCGGCTCGCCCTCGGTCGTGATCCCGCCGGGCCGACAGGTCGTCAGCGACCCCGCGCCGCTGAAGGTGCCGTACGACGCGGACCTGCTCGTCACCACGTACTCCCCCACGCCCAGCGGCCCGGTGACGCACCACCCGCGCGCCCGGCAGACGTCGTACGTCGCGCGGGGCGACCGTACGGAGGACCCGCTCGGCGACGCCTACACCGGCCAGACGCCGTACTGGCGCTATGTCACCGGTGTCGACGTACTGAGCGGCAAGGCCGAGGGCGCGGTCGTCGTCATCGGCGACTCGATCACCGACGGCGTCACGTCGACGGCCGGCGCCAACCGCCGCTGGACGGACGTGCTCGCCGACCGCCTGGACGGGCGCTACGGCGTCCTCAACGCGGGCATCAGCGGAAACCGCCTGCTCAGTGACGGTACGGGTCCGAGCGGCCTCGCCCGCTTCGACCGTGACGTACTCTCCCGCTCCGGCGTGAAGGCGGTCGTCGTCGTCCTCGGCATCAACGACATACTGCGCCCGCCGCACGAGCTCGACGCGGCGCGCATCACGGCGGGCCTGGAGCAGCTCGCGCGCCGGGCGCGGACGCACGGGCTGCGGGTCGTCGGCTCGACGGTGATGCCGTTCGAGGGCACCCGGGCCCACACCCCGCAGCTCGAAGCGGTGCGGGACAGCGTCAACGAGGCGATCCGTACGCGCGGAATCTTCGACGCGGTGGTGGACTTCGACGAGGCGCTGCGCGACCCGTACGCCCCGGACCGGCTGCTTCCGGCGTACGACTCGGGCGACCACCTGCACCCGAGCGACGAGGGCTACCGGCACATGGGCACGGCGTTCGACCTCGCGAGCCTCAACAGGAGCGCGGACGCGGCAGGGGTGTAGCGGTACGTACGGGTACGGCCGGCCCCCACCGGGGGCCCCGGCCGGGGACCCGGGACAGGGCCGCCGGAGCCAGGGGTCAGTCCAGCTCCTTGCGGTCGGCCTCAGCCTTCCTCGCCAGCTTCTCCTGCTTGCGCGCCTCCTTGAGGCGCTGCTTCTCCGCACGGGTGATCTTGCGTTCGACGCCCACGCCGCCCATCAGCGCGAAACCGGTGATCGTCACGCGCGGCGAGTCCGGCGCCACCGGTTCCGACGACTGGTTCGTCAGGTCGCCGAAGCCGCCCATGAAGCCGACGCCCTTGACGTTCACGTCCAGCCCGGGCGGCACCGTGACCGCGATGCCACCCATGATCGTGAAGCAGCGGATCAGGGTGTCCCGCTCCTCGAAGCGGGCCTCGCGCAGGTCGATCTCGCCGCCGCCCATTATCGCGAACGCCGTGAACCTGCGGCCCACCGTCCACGTCCCCTTGCGCCCGAAGCCGCTCCAGAAGGCGAAGCCGCCCCTCGACGTGGCCGGGCCGCCGATCCGGGCCCGCCAGGAGACGGGCGTACCGGAGGAGCCGGGAGAGGCCAGAGAGGCAACCGAGGCGACCGGCCCCGTACCCGGCACCGGGAGATCGCGGACCAGCGGCTCCAGCTCGCCGTGCGTACGCGCCTTGTAGACGGCGTCGAGACGCTGGTCGAACTCCTCCATGTCCAGCCGCCCCTCGGCGACCGCCTCGCGCAACACCTCGGCGACCCGCTCACGCTCGGCGTCGGAGGCGCGCATTTCCGGAAGTCCACTGGTCATACCGAACAGACTAGTCAACCGGCGCGCCCGGTCCCAGAGTTCACGGGCAGGGATCAGAGCGCCGAGCGGTCCGCGTACATCTTCGCGATCACCGCCTCGATGTCCGGCTCCCGCACCGACAGGTCCACCAGCGGATACCTCTGCGCCACGGCCGCCACCAGCGGCGCCGCCGACACCGACGCCGGGAACGCCAGCCACTGCCTCGGCCCCTCCACCTTCACCACCCGCGCCCCCGCCACCTCGACCGGCGGCAGCTCGCGCTCCAGGTCCACCACCAGCGTCCGCTCGCTCTCGCCCACCTCGTGCAGCCCGGCCAGTGCCCCGTCGTACACCAGACGCCCGTGGTCGATCACCATCACGCGCTTGCACAACTGCTCGATGTCGGTCAGGTCGTGCGTCGTCAGCAGGACCGTCGTACCGCGCTCCGCGTTCAAGTCCCGCAGGAAGTCCCGCACCTTGGCCTTGGAGATGACGTCCAGGCCGATCGTCGGCTCGTCCAGGTACAGCACCTCGGGATCGTGCAGCAGCGCCGCCGCGATGTCTCCCCGCATCCGCTGCCCCAGCGACAGCTGCCGTACCGGTACGTCCAGCAGCTCGCCCAGGTCGAGCTGTTCGACGCAGCGCGCCATGTTCACCTTGAAGCGGTCGTCCGGGATCCGGTACATGCGGTGCATCAGCCGGTACGAGTCGCGCAGCGGCAGGTCCCACCACAGCGTCGTACGCTGCCCGAACACCACCCCGATACGCCGCGCCAGCCGCGTACGCTCCCGGGACGGATCGATGCCCGCGACCCGGACGCGGCCGCTGCTCGGCGTGAGGATGCCGGTCAGCATCTTGATGGTGGTCGACTTGCCCGCGCCGTTCGGCCCGATGTACCCGACCATCTCGCCGCGCGGCACCGAGAAACTGATCCCGTCGACCGCGCGCACCTGTGTCTTCTCACGCCGCAGCAGGCCGGTCCTGCGGCGTACGTCGAAGACCTTCTCGACGCCGTCCAGCTCGACGAGGTTCTCGATGAGGTCCATCTCCCTCTCCATCACCATGACGTGTCAGCTCCCTGTGCTGCGGTACGAACGAAGGCCCACCCGCCACGCCGCGCCGGCCAGCGCACAGCACCCGCCCGCGATCAGCGGCGGCAGGAAGGCGAGCCAGGACGGCACGTCCAGGGGGTACGGGCGGTCCAGCACGTAAAGCGCCGGGAGCCAGTTGACAAAGGCCAGCGGCAGCACGAAGGTCACCCCGCGCACCAGGTCCTTCGCGAAGACCGTCGGCGGGTACTGGAGCATCGTGGTGCCGCCGTACGTGAAGGAGTTCTGCACCTCCGACGCGTCCTGCGCCCAGAACTGGAACGCCGCCCCCGCCACGAACACCGATGCGAAGATCACCGCCCCGCTCAGGATCATCACCGGCACCATGAGCACCTTCAGCGGCGTCCACGCGATGTCCAGCACCATCAGCGCGTAACCGAGCACCAGCAGCCCTTGCGTGATCCGGCCGAGCCTGCGCAGCGCGAAGCGGTCGGCCGCGATCTGCGCGAGGACCGGGACCGGGCGTACGAGCAAGGTGTCCAGCGTGCCGTCGCGCACCCGGCGCCCCAGCCGGTCCATCGAACCCATCACGAGGTCGGCCAGCCCGAAGGCCGCGCCCGCCGTTCCGTAGAAGAAGGCCACCTCGGGCAGGGTGTAGCCGCCCAGGGCGTCCACGTGGGAGAACATCAGCAGCAGGCCGACGAAGTCGAGGCCGGTCGCCGCGAAGTTGCCGAGGGCCGCCATCGCGAAGGACGCGCGGTACGCCATCGTCGAGCGGATCCACATCGCCGCGATCATCCGGTACGCCCGGACCCCGGCCCGCAGCTGCCCGACGGGCCCGAGCACGTCCTCCGCGCCTGCGGTCCGGCTCACCGCCGCCGGGGTCTGCGTCGCCTCAGCCACCCTGCACCACCACCCTTCGCGTAGCCAGCGTCTGAAGCAGCCGCCCGGCCGTCAGCAGCACCGCCGCCCAGCCGGCCTGGAACGCGTACGCCTGGGCCAGCCCCCAGCCCGTGTGCTTGCCGAGGAACACGTCGGCCGGGATCTGGAGCAGCGCCGACCAGGGCAGCGCCTGCGCGAGGGTGCCCAGACCGCCGGGGAAGAGGGTGAGGGGCAGCACCATCCCGGAGAAGAAGAGGCCCACGAGCCAGGTGATCTGCGCCACCCCCGCCCCGTCGAGCAGCCAGAACGCGGACAGCGCCACCAGGAACCTGACCGCGAAACTGACGACGACGCCGAGCGCGACGGCACACAGGAAGGCCACCCACACCAACGGGTCGGCCGGCAGCGCCAGATCGAAGGCGAGCGCCCCCAGCGCCATCGGCACGACGCCGCGCCCGAGCAGATGGAAGGCGGCCCGCCCCAGGTCGTTCGCCAGCCAGAAGAACTGGAGGTCGGCGGGGCGGTACAGGTCGATCGCGATGTCGCCGGTACGGATCCGTTCCATCAGCTCGTTCTCGAAGCCGCCGCCCATCATGGCGGTGGTCATCAGCAGCGCCTGCCCGATCCACACGTAGGTGAGGGCCTGCGACAGGTCGTACCCGCCGAGCTGCGGGCGCTCGTCCCACAGCGCCGTGAAGGTGTACGCCAGGATGAAGCCGAAGACGGTGTTGGTGAACATCCCGGCCGCCGTCGCCACCCGGTAGGTCGCATGACGCCGGAACCCCCCGGCCGCGACCACCGCGTATACACGCACGCCAAGCCCCCCGATTCGCCGCTCGCCCCATGCCCCAAAACGCCCGACCCTAGCCCAATGGGGTCAGCCGCCGCAGGCATTTTGTTCCGGGGAGCACCGGCGCTTCGATGACCTGCCCCCGGGGGCGTGCACTATGGGCGTACCAGCCGAATCGCCCGATACGACACCGTTATGCCGGAGAGTGAACCTCTGGCCGCGCCCAGGGAGTCTCCACCAGCATGAACGACGAGCCACAGCAGCCCCAGGGGTGGGCGCCCCGGGACCCCTCCGACCCCACGGGGACCGGGGAAAAGCAGGCCAGGAAGAACAAGAAGAAGACCGGCGGGAACGGCGCGGACGGCCCGGACGGAAGCCCGGACGGCAAGAAGGCCCGCCGCCCCAAGCGCACCGGCCTGCGCCGTCTGGTCCCCACCTGGCGCATGCTGCTCGGTACGTTCCTGCTGCTGGCCCTGCTGCTGATCGGCGCGTTCCTCGCGGGCTACACGCTCGTCAAGATCCCGGCCGCCAACAGCGCAGCCACCTCCCAGAGCAATGTCTACCTCTACGCGGACGGCTCGCAGCTCGCCCGCGACGGCGAGGTCAACCGCGAGAGCGTCAAGCTCGCCCAGATCCCCAAGACCGTCCAGCGCGCCGTGCTGGCCGCCGAGGACCGCGACTTCTACTCCGAGCGGGCGGTCGACCCCCAGGCCATGGTCCGCGCGGGCTGGAACACCCTCACGGGCAAGGGCAAGCAGTCCGGCTCCACCATCACCCAGCAGTACGTGAAGAACTACTACCTCGACCAGGAACAGACCGCGACCCGGAAGGTGAAGGAGTTCTTCATCGCGATCAAGCTCGATCGCGAGGAGAGCAAGAACGACATCTTCGAGGGGTACCTGAACACCAGCTACTTCGGTCGCAACGCGTACGGCATCCAGGCCGCCGCCCAGGCGTACTACGGCAAGGACATCGACGAGGTCACGACCGCCGAGGGCGCCTACCTCGCCTCGCTCCTCAACGCCCCCAGCGCGTACGACGTCACCACCCACCCCGAGAACAAGGGCGCGGCCCTGGGCCGCTGGAACTACGTACTCGACGGCATGGTGAAGGAGAAGTGGCTGACGCCCGCCCAGCGCGCCGGGGCGAAGTTCCCCGCGCCGCACGAGGCGAAGCCCGCCTCCGGGCTCTCCGGGCAGCGCGGCTACATCGTGCAGGCCGTCGAGGACTACCTCACCAACAACAAGATCATCGACGAGGACACCCTCGCGACCGGCGGCTACCGCATCACCACCACCCTGGAGAAGTCCAAGCAGGACGCCTTCGCCGAGGCCGTCGACGACAAGGTGATGTCGCAGACCAGCAAGGACCGCAAGGCCGACCGCAATGTCCGCGTCGGCGGCGCCTCCATCGACCCGGCGAGCGGCAAGGTCGTCGCGATGTACGGCGGCATCGACTACACGAAGCAGTACGTCAACAACGCGACGCGCCGCGACTACCAGGTTGGCTCCACCTTCAAGCCGTTCGTCTTCACCTCGGCCGTCGAGAACGGCTCCACCACCCAGGACGGCCGCCAGATCACGCCGAACACCATCTACGACGGCACCAACAAGCGGATGGTGGAAGGCCCCAACGGGCCGACCGGGTACGACCCGGAGAACGAGGACCAGCGCTCGTACGGCCCGGTCACCGTCCGTACCGCCACCGACAAGTCGATCAACGCGGTGTACGCGCAGATGGCACAGGACGTCGGGCCCGCCAAGGTCAAGGACACCGCCGTCGCCCTCGGCCTCCCCGCACACACGCCGAGCCTCGATCCGTACCCGTCGATCGCTCTCGGCGTCGCCACCGCCAGCGTCCTCGACATGACGGAGGCGTACGCGACACTCGCCAACCACGGCAGGCACGGCACGTACACGATCGTCGAGAAGATCACCAAGAACGGCCAGACCGTCGCGCTCCCCACGGCGGACGCAGACTCCGACCCGGGCTCCGGGCCCGACGCGGGCTCGGACGCCGGCTCCGGCGCCGGCACCACGCAGGCCGTGTCCCGCGAGGCCGCCGACACCACCACGTCGATCCTCCGGAGCGTCGTCGACGGCGGCACCGGCACGGCGGCCCAGTCCGCCGGCCGCCCGGCGGCGGGCAAGACCGGCACCGCCGAGGAGGATAAGGCGGCGTGGTTCGCGGGATACACCCCCGACCTGGCCACCGTCGTCGCCGTCATGGGCCAGGACCCGGAAACCGGCGTACAGAAGCCGCTGTACGGAGCACTCGGACAGCCGCGCATCAACGGCGGCGGAGCGCCCGCGCAGATCTGGGGCCAGTTCACGGCCGCCGCGCTCGAAGGCAAGCCGGTGCGGGACTTCGACCTGGAGACGGCGGCCGGCTCCGACGAACCCGCCGCCTCACCGTCCGAGCAGGAGCCGGACACCGGGGAGTCGGAGGGCTCCGCGGAACCGCCGTCGAGCGACAGCCCCGACGACCCGACGCGCAGCCCGACCACCGGCGGCGGCCAGGACACCGGCGGCACGACGACGGACACGGGCGGCACGACGGGATCGCCGGGCACGACCGACGGCGGCCCCACGGACACCGGCGGCACGGACGGCGGAGCCGACGGCGGCGGCGCGGAAGGCGGGACGGACACCGGCGGCGCGACTGACACGGGCGGCGCCACGGGCTCGACGGGCTCGCCGGGCACGACCGACGGCGGCCCCACGGACACCGGCGGCACGGGCGGCGGCGGCGACACGGGCGGCACCACCGGACCGCCGTCGGACGGCCTGCTGAACGGCCCACGCGGCCGCAACTGACTCACCCGCCGCACTCGACGCCCCGACGCACCCGCGATACGGCCGGCTAGTGCCCGGAGGTCGCCTTCAGCCCCACGACGGCCACCAGCAGCAGACAGACGAAGAATATCCGGGCGGCGGTCGCCGGCTCACCGAGCACCACCATGCCGAGCACCGCCGCACCGGCCGCGCCGATACCGACCCAGACGCCGTACGCCGTACCGATCGGCAGCGTCTTGGCGGCGTGCGACAGCAGCAGCATGCTCGCGACGATCCCGGCACCCGTGAAGACACTCGGCCACAGCCTCGTAAAGCCGTCGGTGTACTTCATCCCGATCGACCAGCCGACCTCGAGCAGACCGGCGACGACAAGCAGAACCCAGGCCACGACGGGCACCTCCGAAGCGAAACGCGGAAACAGATACATCGGGGATGCGTCGTCTTTCCGTTTACAACCCGGTACGGCGCGTCTCGTCGGGGGTGTCTCCAACATAGCAAGGGGCAGCGAAAGGGGCCGGTGATCCTGATCACCGGCCCGCGCGCACCCACCGCCCGCGTCGTCCGCCCACAAGGCGCACAGGCCGCGCGCCGCCCCGCTACAAGGCGTACGGGCCGCCGCGCCTACAGGTACAGGCCGGTCGAGTCCTCCGAGACCCGCTCCGAAGCCACCGCGTGCAGATCACGCTCACGCATCAGCACGTACGGGATGCCGCGCACCTCGACCTCGGCCCGGTCCTCCGGGTCGTACAGCACCCGGTCGCCCGGCTCCACGGTCCGTACGTTCTGACCGACCGCGACCACCTCGGCCCAGGCCAGCCGCTTGCCGACCGCCGCGGTCGCCGGAATCAGGATGCCGCCACCCGAGCGGCGCTCGCCCTCGGGACTGTCCGACCTGACCAGCACCCGGTCGTGCAGCATCCGGATGGGCAGCTTGTCGTGCGTGGTGTTCTCGCTCACGCCCCGAACCTACCTGCCCGCCCGCCCGTGCCCGCCATCGGCCGCGGACTCAGGCGCGCCTGCGCCGCGTGGACAGGGCCAGCAGACCCACCAGCCCCACGGCCACCAGCGCCACCGGAACAAGCCGCTCAAGACGCGGCGAACCGTCCTCCGAAACGAACTGCGCCTTCACATCGGACACCGTCCGGTTCACCGCGACGAACGCCCGGCCCGCGGTCTGGTCCACGGTCGAGGCGACCCTGGCCTTCGCGTCACCGACGATCGTCTTCGGGTGCAGCCGCACCCCGATCTCGTCGAGCGTTACGGCCAGCTGGTCGCGCCGGCTCTTGATGTCCGCCTCGATCTGCGCAGGGGTCCTGGCATCCGACACTGCGCTGCCTCCGTGGTCGTGGGCCGAATCCGGTAGTCCTTCATCGACAGTCTGTCAGCTCGGCCCGTCCCATACCCCACGGCACCCCCATTACGCTCGGGACCGTACCCCCAAGACTTCGCGTACCACCCCGCACGAGGAGACCGAAACCGATGAGCGAGCGACTCCAGCCCGGCGACACCGCCCCCGACTTCACCCTGCCCGACGCCGACGGAACCGAGGTCTCCCTCGCCTCGTACAAGGGCCGCAAAGTCATCGTCTACTTCTACCCGGCCGCCCTTACCCCCGGCTGCACCAAGCAGGCGTGCGACTTCACCGACAACCTGGAGCTGCTGACCGGCGCCGGTTACGACGTCGTCGGCGTCTCCCCCGACAAGCCCGAGAAGCTCGCGAAGTTCCGCGAGAAGGAAGACCTCAAGGTCACGCTGGTCGGCGACCCCTCCAAGGAGGTCCTGACCGCGTACGGCGCCTTCGGCGAGAAGAAGCTGTACGGCAAGACCGTGACCGGCGTGATCCGCTCCACGATCGTCGTCGACGAGGACGGCAAGGTCGAGCGCGCCCTGTACAACGTCAAGGCGACGGGCCACGTAGCGAAGATCATCAAGGACCTCGGCATCTGAGGACCCGCGAGGATGTGACCAAGGTCCCGGAACCGGGGACCTTGGTTTGCGGCATTGAATAGAAGGCAGCAGTTCCACTTGGACATTGGAAAACGCCTCCGCGTCCGAGGAAAGGAACCTGCCATGGCGGCCACCGGCCCCGGCTCCGGCCCCGACCACGTGGCCGATCCCGAAGCGATCAAGCGCCACCGCACCCTCTTCCGCGCTGCCCGGAGAAGGAAGAACCCGCCGCTGCGCCGCTCCGACATCACCATCACCGACGAAGCGTCGGTCAGGCGCGCCGTCAAAGCGGCCTCGCTCGGCAACGCCATGGAATGGTTCGACTTCGGCATCTACAGCTACCTGGCGGTGACGATCGGCCACGTCTTCTTCCCGTCCGGGAACGACACGGCCCAACTCCTCTCCTCCTTCGCGACCTTCGCGGTCGCCTTCCTCGTACGACCCGTCGGCGGCATGGTGTTCGGACCGATGGGGGACAAACTGGGCCGCAAGAAGGTCCTCGCCCTCACCATGATCCTCATGGCCGTCGGCACGTTCGCCATCGGCCTGATCCCCTCGTACGCCACCATCGGCTTCTGGGCGCCGGTCCTGCTCATCTTCTTCCGGCTGGTGCAGGGCTTCTCCACCGGCGGCGAGTACGGCGGCGCGTCGACATTCATCGCGGAGTACGCCCCCGACAAGCGCCGCGGCTTCTTCGGCAGCTTCCTCGAATTCGGCACCCTCGCCGGGTACACCGGCGCCGCCGGCCTCGTGACCGTCCTCACCGCCTGGCTCGGCTCGGACGCCATGGAAGCATGGGGCTGGCGCCTCCCGTTCCTCGTCGCCGGCCCGCTCGGCCTCGTCGGCCTCTATCTGCGGATGCGACTCGACGAGACCCCCGCCTTCCAGAAGCTGGAAAGCGGCAACGTCCGCGCGTCCGAGGCCGCCGACCCCGCGGAGAGCACCGCCAAGGGAGACCTCGCGAGGATCTTCCGGCAGTACTGGCCGACGCTGATCCTGTGCATCGCCCTCGTCGGCGCGTACAACGTCACCGACTACATGCTGCTGTCGTACATGCCGACGTACCTCTCCGACGAACTCGGCTACAGCGAGACACACGGGCTGCTCGTCCTGCTCGGCGTGATGGTCTGCCTGATGGCCGTCATCAGCCAGGTCGGCCGCCTGAACGACCGCTTCGGCCGCAAGCCACTGCTGATGGCGGGCATGCTCGGCTTCTTCTTCCTCTCGCTCCCGTCCTTCCTCCTGATCAAGCAGGGCAGCATCCCGGCCATCAGCGCGGGCATGCTGATGCTCGGCCTGTCGCTGGTCTGCCTGCTGGGCACGATGTCGGCGGCGCTCCCGGCGCTCTTCCCGACGCACGTCAGGTACGGGTCGCTGTCGGTCGGCTACAACCTCTCCGCCTCACTGTTCGGCGGCACGACCCCGCTGGTCATCACGGGCCTGATCAGCCTCACCGGCAACAACCTGATGCCCGCGTACTACTCCATGGCGGCGGCACTCATCGGCGTCATCGCGGTGGCGTGCATGAAGGAAACCGCCCAACAGCCGCTGGCAGGCTCCCCGCCGTCGGTGGAAACGAAGCAGGAAGCGGCGGAACTGGTAGCGGCACAGACGGCGGAGCCGAGGTTCTGAGGTTCTGACGTTCCGAGGCGGGTGGGTGGCCGGTGTACGGAGCGACGTGCGGGCCGATGGTGGGGGCGCCTTCTGCCCATTGCGGGAGCGGTCGCTCAAGTCGGCCTCGACACCCGCCACTTCAAACGCCGGGCATGGGGAACCCTGCGGGAGGGCGACCGGAAGCCCACAAGTACCTGGTATCGCGACCGAGGGGAGCGCCGAACAGCCGCACAACCCTGCGCCACATACCCCACGAGCCGCCGGCCAGATACCATGGTTGGTGGCTAGCGGCCGTGGCGCAGCAGGTTGACGCGATCGGTTTAGGTCCGATTTGTCCTTTTGGACTAGGTGGGTTCGAATCCCATCGGCCGCACAGCACGAAGGGGTCGCCCCGAAGGGCGGCCCCTTCCGCACATTCAGCCCAGCAGCTCCCGCACCACCGGGACCAGCGCCCGGAATGCCTGGCCCCGGTGGCTGATGGCGTTCTTTTCCGCCGGGGTCAGTTCCGCGCAGGTTACGTCGTAGCCGTCGGGCTGGAGGATGGGGTCGTAGCCGAAGCCGTTCGTGCCGGCCGGGGTGTGGCGGAGGGTGCCCCGGAGGCGGCCTTCGACCACGCGTTCCGTGCCGTCGGGGAGGGCCAGGGCCGCCGCGCAGGCGAAGTGCGCCGCGCGGTGCGGGGTGTCGATGTCCGCGAGCTGGGCCAGCAGGAGATTCAGGTTCGCGGTGTCGTCGCCGTGCCTGCCCGACCAGCGGGCCGAGAAGATGCCGGGGGCGCCGCCCAGGACGTCGACCGCCAGGCCCGAGTCGTCGGCCACGGCGGGCAGGCCGGTGGCCTGCGCCATGGCGTGGGCCTTGAGGAGCGCGTTCTCGGCGAAGGTGACGCCGGTTTCCTTGACGTCGGGGATCTCGGGGTACGCGTCCGCGCCGACGAGGTCGTGGGTGAGACCTGCGTCGGCGAGGATCGCGTGGAGCTCGGTGATTTTCCCGGCGTTGCGGGTGGCGAGAATCAGGCGGGTCATGCCCCCAGTATCCGTGTCGGTTACGGGGTGCAGACCTTGCCGATCTCGGTGGCGGCGTCGGTGACGGGCCCGATGTCCGGGGTCTCGTCGCCGCTCTCGACCGCCGCGCGGACGTTGTCGACAGCCTTGTTCAGGTCGTCCACGGCCTTGTTGAGGTCCGCGTTGTCCGTCGTGTCCTCAAGGCTCGTCAGCTCTTTGTCGATGTCGCTGAGGGCCTCGTTCAGCTGCGTGGGGTCGTCGGCGGCGCTGGACACCGCTGTGGACAGCTTGTCGACGCTCGTGGCGATGGCGTCGGCGGTCTTCACGCAGTCCATCGCCTTGTCGAGGGCTCCGCAGCCGCCGACGAGGCCGGTCAGCGCCACGGCGGTGACGACGGCGAGTGCGATGCGGCTGGTGCGGCGATTACGGCGACTGCGCATGGTGCGGTCCTCCCCCAGGTACACGGATGTACGGGTATCAGGTACACGGATGTACGGGTATGTGGACGGGCGTACGGTTCGGCCCGTACGCCCGTGCCCTTGGAGACGCCGGAACGGGCCTCCGTGGTTGCCGGCGATTCGGCGGATCTCCCGGTTGCGGTGGCTCGGTGGCTCGGCAACGTCAGAGTGTGCCTTCGAGCGCCTTCACCTGGATGGCCGTGAGGTCGGCGCAGCCGCCGCTCGCGAGGTCGAGGAGCGCGTTCAGTTCCTTGCGGTCGAAGGGCTCGGCCTCGGCGGTGCCCTGGACCTCGACGAAGCGGCCGTCGCCGGTGCAGACGACGTTCATGTCGGTTTCGGCGCGGACGTCTTCCTCGTAGCAGAGGTCGAGCAGCGGGACGCCGTCGACGATGCCGACGCTGACGGCGGCGACGGTGCCGATGAGCGGCTTGCGTCCGGCCTTGACGATCTTCTTGCCCTGGGCCCAGGCGACGGCGTCGGCGAGGGCGACGTAGGCGCCGGTGACGGCCGCGGTGCGGGTGCCGCCGTCGGCCTGGAGTACGTCGCAGTCGAGGACGATCGTGTTCTCGCCGAGTGCCTTGTAGTCGATGACCGCGCGCAGGGAGCGGCCGATGAGGCGGGAGATCTCGTGCGTACGGCCGCCGATCTTGCCGCGTACGGATTCGCGGTCGCCGCGGGTGTTGGTGGAGCGGGGCAGCATCGAGTATTCGGCGGTGACCCAGCCTTCGCCGCTGCCCTTGCGCCAGCGCGGGACGCCTTCGGTGACGGAGGCGGTGCAGAAGACCTTGGTGTCACCGAAGGAGATGAGGACGGAGCCCTCGGCGTGCTTGCTCCATCCGCGTTCGATGGTGACGGGGCGGAGCTGTTCGGGGGTACGGCCGTCGATTCGAGACATGTGTGGAGCCTAGCTGTCGGGCGGGGGCATGCGTGAGGGGCCCGTTCCGGTTCTGGATTCCGGAAGGGGCCCCTCACGGCCGGTTCATGGCCGGCTCACATCATGTCTTCGATGTCCGCGGCGATGGGGTCGGCGTCGGTGCCGATGACGACCTGGATGGCGCTGCCCATCTTGACGACGCCGTGGGCGCCGGCGGCCTTGAGGGCGACCTCGTCGACGAGGTCCGGGTTGTGGACCTCGGTGCGCAGGCGGGTGATGCAGCCTTCGATCTCGTCGATGTTGTCGATACCGCCGAGCCCGGCGACGATCTTCTCAGCCTTGCTGGCCATGTCTTTCTCCCTGTTGTTCAAAGCGGAAGCCTCGGCCCACCGTGGCCGCTTTGCCACGGTAACTCACGGTTGGCGCAACTTCGCGGGCGAGTAACCGCCCTGTGCCGAATGATGGCGATCACCGGCGCCCTGTCTTCCGGCCGGGCTCCGGACCGTACCGCAACTGGTCTACACCAGTATGCGACGCCCGCCAAACCTGGCTTGTTCCGGGAGGACGCCGATGAGTTCGAACCGTGCCGCCGGCGAGACCGGTGGGGGTGTGCGGCGGAGGACCTGGCGGAGTGGTCTGTTCCAGGGATTGCAGAAGGTCGGGCGCAGTCTTCAGCTCCCGGTCGCGGTCCTTCCGGCGGCCGGGCTGCTCGTCAGCCTCGGCAACCTGTTCTCGGCGTACCTGGACGGCCCGTTCTGGGACAAGACCGCCAAGGTGCTCACCTTGGGCGGTACGTCGATCCTGGACGGCGCGTTCGGCCTCCCGCTGCTGTTCTGCATCGGGGTCGCGATCGGTTTCGCGAAGAAGGCGGACGGTTCGACGGCTCTGGCGGCGGTCGCCGGCTTCCTGGTCTACAACAGCGTGCTGAAGGCGTTCCCTGTCGACGGCTCCGTGACCGACCTGGCTCCGGAGGGGACGCCGCAGAATCCCGGCGTCCTGGGCGGCATTCTCATCGGTCTGCTGACGGCGGTGGTCTGGCAGCGCTACCACCGGACCAGGCTCGTCGACTGGCTCGGCTTCTTCAACGGGCGGCGGCTCGTTCCGATCATCATGGCGTTCCTGTGCGTGATCCTCGGCGTCCTGTTCGGCCTGCTGTGGGAACCGGTGGGTGACGCGCTGACCTGGTTCTCCAAGCAGCTGATCGACCTGGGTGCGTGGGGCGCGGGGATCTTCGGTGTCGCCAACCGGCTGTTGATCCCGATCGGTATGCACCAGTTCCTGAACACCTTCTTCTGGTTCCAGGCGGGTGAGTTCCGGACGGCGGACGGCAAGGTCGTTCAGGGTGACCTGACCCGGTTCTTCGCCGAGGACCCGTCGGCGGGGCAGTTCATGTCGGGCTTCTTCCCGATCATGATGTTCGGTCTTCCGGCGGCGGCGCTGGCCATCGCGCACTGCGCGCGCCCCGAACACCGCAAGAGGGTGATGGGCCTGATGATCTCCGTGGGCCTCACCTCGTTCGTCACGGGCGTGACGGAGCCGCTGGAGTTCTCCTTCATGTTCGCGGCGCCGCTGCTGTACGGGCTGCACGCACTCCTAACGGGCGCCTCGATGGCGATCACCTGGGCGCTGGGCGTGCACGCGGGGTTCAGCTTCTCCGCCGGTCTGATCGATTACGTCGTGAACTGGCACCTGGACACCAAACCGTGGCTGATCATTCCGATCGGCCTGTGCTTCGCGGTCGTGTACTACGCGGTCTTCCGCCTGGTGATCACGAAGTTCGACATCCCCACTCCGGGCCGCGAACCGGAGGAGGTCGAGAAAGAGGTGGAGGAGGAGACCGTCAAGTAGCTCCCGGCCCTCAGGTAGCCCCGACCCCGCGCAAGGCCCTCGGGCGTGTCCGGTCCGGGGGCATTTGTCCTGGCTGGAAGGGTGTGTTTCGGAGCACTGGAATTGCGGGTTCCTTATCCGTCCTTCACCGTGCTAAAACTGGTCTACACCACTGAGTGGTGTAGACCACGTGGCGACGCGCCGCGTTGATCCCGAAGACGCCGCCGTCCCCCGGTTCCCCCCTGGCGGCGCCTTGCCCCATGGAGGAAATGATGTCCACGGACAGCGCCGCCGCCCCCGCGGCCGCCAAGAAGAAGGGCTCCGGCGCGATGGCTGTCATGCAGCGCATCGGCCGCAGCCTCATGCTGCCGGTCGCCGTGCTGCCGGCTGCCGCGCTCCTGGTGCGTTTCGGCCAGGCCGACATGCTCGGCAAGGAGTCGTTCCCGGCCTTCATCACCAAGCTCGCCGGTTACATGGCGGCCGGTGGCGGGGCGATCCTCGACAACATGCCGCTGCTGTTCGCCGTCGGTATCGCGATCGGCTTCGCGAAGAAGTCGGACGGCTCGACGGCTCTCGCGGCCGTCACCGGTTACCTGGTCTTCCAGAAGGTGCTCGCCACCTTCACCGACTCCAACCTGCCGAAGGTCGCCGCCGTCGTCGACGGCAAGATCGTCATGAACGAGGCTCCGGTCAACGCCGGTGTCCTCGGTGGCGTGGCCATGGGCATCGTCGTGGCCCTCCTGTACCAGAAGTTCTACCGGACCAAGCTGCCCGACTGGGCGGGCTTCTTCGGCGGCCGCCGCCTCGTCCCGATCCTGTCCGCGTTCGCGGGCCTGGTCGTGGGCATCGTCTTCGGCCTGATCTGGCCGGTGCTGGGTGCGGGTCTGCACAACCTGAGTGAGTGGCTGGTCGGTTCCGGCGCCGTCGGCGCGGGCATCTTCGGTGTCGCGAACCGCGCGCTGATCCCCATCGGCATGCACCACCTCCTGAACTCCTTCCCGTGGCTCCAGGCCGGTGAGTTCGAGGGCAAGCACGGCGACATCGCGCGCTTCCTGGCCGGTGACCCGACCGCCGGGCAGTTCATGACCGGCTTCTTCCCGATCATGATGTTCGCCCTTCCGGCGGCCTGCCTCGCGATCACCCACTGTGCGCGTCCCGAGCGCCGCAAGGTCGTCGGCGGCATGATGTTCTCCCTCGCGCTCACCGCGTTCGTCACCGGTGTGACCGAGCCGATCGAGTTCACCTTCATGTTCATCGCCCCGGTGCTGTACGCGGTCCACGCGGTCCTGACCGGTGTCTCGATGGCGCTCACCTGGGCGCTCGGCATGAAGGACGGCTTCGGCTTCTCGGCCGGCGCGGTGGACTTCGTGCTCAACCTGGGCATCGCGACCAACCCGTGGGGCCTCGCCCTGGTCGGCCTCTGCTTCGCGGTCGTCTACTACGTGGTCTTCCGGTTCGCGATCACCAAGTTCAACCTCCCGACGCCGGGCCGCGAGTCCGACGAGGAGCTCGCCGAGCTCCAGAAGGCCGAGGCGAAGTAAGCCGCAGCCGTACGGGCGAGAGGGCCCCCGGACCGTGTCACCGGTCCGGGGGCCCTCTCGTGTGCGCGTGGGATGCCGTCGTACGTCAGAGTTCGTACTCCGCGCCGGCGACCGCGAGTTCCGCCGGGCCGTCGTAGACGGCGCGCGCGTCGGCCAGGTTCACTTCCGCGTTCGTCCACGGCGGGATGTGGGTGAGGACCAGCCGGCCGGCCCCGGCCCGCGCGGCGCATTCGCCCGCCTCGCGGCCG
Source organism: Streptomyces agglomeratus (assembly GCF_001746415.1). Lineage (NCBI taxonomy): Bacteria > Bacillati > Actinomycetota > Actinomycetes > Kitasatosporales > Streptomycetaceae > Streptomyces > Streptomyces agglomeratus. The sequence continues at coordinate 4,960,870 of NZ_MEHJ01000001.1, read as the reverse complement.
TTGAGGTGGAGGTCCGGGATGTCCTCCTTGCCGTACGTGAACGACGCCTCGCACAGGAACAGGTCGACGCCGGCGGCCAGTTCGTTCAGGGCCGCGCAGGCTCCGGTGTCGCCGGAGTACGCGAGGGACTTGCCGGCGTGCTCGACGCGGATGCCGTACGTCTCGACCGGGTGCGCCACCTTCTCCGTGCGTACCGAGAAGGGACCGATGTCGAACACGCCCGGCTTGAGCGTGTGGAAGTCGAAGACCTCGGCCATCGACTTCTCGGTCGGGGTGTCGGCGTACGCCGTCGTGAGGCGCTGCTCGGTTCCCTCCGGTCCGTACACGGGGATCGCGGGGGCACGGCCGCCTTCGTGCCGGTAGTAGCGCGCGACGAAGTAACCGCACATGTCGATGCAGTGGTCGGCGTGCAGGTGGCTGAGGAAGACGGCGTCGATGTCGTAGAGACCGACGTGGCGCTGCAACTCTCCCAGGGCGCCGTTGCCCAGGTCGAGAAGCAGCCGGAAGCCGTCGGCCTCGACGAGGTAGCTCGAGCAGGCCGATTCCGCGGACGGGAACGACCCTGAGCAGCCGACGACGGTGAGCTTCATGGAGCGTGAACCTCCGTAGCAGGGACGGGGAGGGTTCGTGCGGGTTCGTCGAGCGTAAGGCGCGACGGAGCCGGTCGCTCCTCGATGGCGGGGCGTTGTGGGGGAACTCACCTGCGTTGTCACCGGTTCGGGCGGAGCGCGCGTGGCGGGCGGGGCGCCGGTACGGTCGGGGTTATGGACACGTCCTGGTGGGTGGCGCTGGTCGCCGTGGTGATGATCGCGCTGGTGGCGGCCGTGGTGGACGGCCGAGGGCGGGGGAAGCGGCCCGGGGGGCGCACGCGACCACCCGCGCGCCCCGGGGAACCGGGCGGGCGGCGGCCGGACCGGGTGCCGCGGGCCGGGGAGATCTGGTGGGCCGATGTGCCGTACGAGGACGGGCCCGGGTCGAAGGACCGGCCCTGCCTGGTGTTGTCGGTACGGGGCGGCCGGGCCCGGATCGCGAAGATCACCAGCAAGCACCACGAGGAGCGGGCCGGGGTGATCGCGCTGCCGCCCGGGGCCGTGGGGGATGCGCGGGGGCGGCGCAGCTATCTGGAGACGGACGAGCTGCGGGAAGTGGGGCTGCGGGGGTTCCGGCGGCGGGTCGGGGTGGCGGACGGGGCGGTGTGGGAGCGGGTCCGGCATCTGGCCCGCGATTAGGCGTGGCCCGGCGGGTGTGGTTTGCGCGGCCCGGCGGGTGTCGCGTGCGGTTCCGCTGCGTGCGGGGCGGGTGCGTGCGGGGCGGCGGGAGTGGGCGGCCTGCTGCGTGCGGGGCGGGTGCCTGCGGGGCGGCGGGAGCGGGCCGGGTGCCGCCCCGGGGGTGGCCGCGGGAGTGGGCCGGGGCGCTGCCCGGAGGTGCCGCTGCGCGGGGCCTTCCCCTGCCCGCCCCTTCCCGAACCGGGGCTCCGCCCCAGACCCCGGTCCTCAAACGCCGGACGGGCTGGAATTGCCGGGGGGAGAGCTGCTGGGGGTGGGCTGCCGAGGCTGACACCCGGCCCCGGTCCTCAAACGCCGGACGGGCTGAGGGGAGCCGCGTTGCGGCGACCGTGCGGCCCGTCCGGCGTTTGAGGAGACGCCCGAAGGGCGTCCGGCGGTTCGAGGGGTCGTGCCGGCCCCCTACGCCCAGAGCTGGCCCTGGAGCGTTTCGATGGCCGCTTCTGTCGTCTTGGCCGTGTAGACGCCCGTCGACAGGTACTTCCAGCCGCCGTCGGCGACGACGAACACGATGTCCGCCCGCTCGCCGGCCTTGACCGCCTTCTTGCCCACCCCGATCGCCGCGTGCAGCGCCGCCCCCGTGGAGACGCCCGCGAAGATTCCTTCCTGCTGGAGGAGTTCGCGGGTGCGTGTCACCGCGTCCGCCGAGCCGACCGAGAAGCGGGTGGTCAGGACGGACGCGTCGTACAGCTCGGGGACGAAGCCCTCGTCGAGGTTGCGCAGGCCGTACACCAGGTCGTCGTAGCGCGGCTCGGCGGCGACGATCTTGATGTCGGGGAGGTTCTCGCGCAGGTAGCGGCCCACGCCCATGAGCGTGCCCGTGGTGCCGAGGCCCGCCACGAAGTGCGTGATGGTCGGGAGGTCGGTGAGGATCTCCGGGCCGGTGGTGGCGTAGTGCGCCCCCGCGTTGTCGGGGTTGCCGTACTGGTACAGCATCACCCAGGAGGGGTTCTCCGCCGAGAGCTCCTTGGCGACCCGTACGGCCGTGTTGGAGCCGCCCGCCGCCGGGGACGAGATGATCTTCGCTCCCCACATGGCGAGCAGGTCGCGCCGCTCCTGGGAGGTGTTCTCCGGCATGACGCACACGATGTCGTAGCCCTTGAGGCGGGCCGCCATGGCGAGCGAGATGCCGGTGTTGCCGCTGGTGGGCTCCAGGATGGTGCAGCCCGGCGTCAACCGGCCGTCCTTCTCCGCCTGTTCGACCATGTGGAGCGCGGGGCGGTCCTTGATCGAGCCGGTGGGGTTGCGGTCCTCCAGCTTGGCCCAGATGCGGACGTCTTCCGACGGGGACAGCCTCGGGAGGCGGACGAGCGGCGTGTTGCCGACCGCCGCCAGCGGGGAGTCGTACCGCATCAGACCATGCCGCCGGCGACGGCCGGGAGGATGGTGACGCTGTCGCCGTCGGCGAGCTTGGTGGAGATGCCGTCGAGGAAGCGGACGTCCTCGTCGTTGAGGTAGACGTTCACGAAGCGGCGCAGCTGGCCGCCGTCGACGATGCGCTCCTGGATGCCGGCGTGGCGCGATTCCAGGTCCGTGAAGAGGTCGGCGAGGGTGTCGCCGTTGCCCTCGACGGCCTTGGCGCCGTCGGTGTAGGTGCGGAGGATGGTCGGGATGCGGACCTCGATGGCCATGGCTTTCGACTCCTGTCAGGAGGGTGGCGTGAAAGGCGCGCGGCAGTTCGTCCCCCGCGCAGGGGCAAGCGTGTGCGTGTACGTGTGCCGGACGGCCCGCGGCTCAGGCCGTTCGGGCCGTACAGATTGCGCTGGCGAGCCGGCACAGGTCGACGTGCAGGCGCGCCACGAGCAGCACGGTGCTCGGCGTCGTCTCACTCACGTCGTGGGGAACCATGCGGTCATCGTATAGATTCCCGGCCCACTTGCCGGTATGTGATCTCACATTGTGGGCGAAATGTGCTCGTCACTTGGACACCGGTAGATAGACGACGGTCGGCGAGCCGGTCGTCGGATGGATGCTGACCTCGGCGGACACCCCGTAGACGGTGTGCAGGAGGTCGGTGGTGAGGACCTCTTCGGGGGTGCCGGACGTGACGACCCGGCCGCCGTCCAGGACGTAGATGCGGTCGCAGTAGTACGCCGCGAGGTTCAGGTCGTGCAGGGCGAGCAGGTTGGTCGTGCCCAGGTCGCGGACCAGGCTGAGGATCTCCAGCTGGTAGCGGATGTCCAGGTGGTTGGTCGGCTCGTCGAGTACGACGAGGGACGGCTGCTGGACGAGGGCGCGCGCCGTCAGTGCCCGCTGGCGTTCGCCGCCGGACAGGGACGGGAAGGCGCGCGCCGCGAGGTCCGCGATGCCGACGCGGGCGAGGGCGTCCCGTACGAGGGTGTCGTCGGCGGCCGTGTCCTGTTCCCAGAAGCGCTTGTGCGGGGAGCGGCCCATGGCGACGACCTCCCGGACGGTCAGTTCGAAGCCGCCCTGTCCGCCGTCCTGGGGGACGGTCGCGATGCGCCGGGCGCGGGTCTTGGGGCTCATGGCGTGCAGGTCGTCGCCGTCGAGGAGGACGCGGCCGTGGGTGGGGCGCAGGGTTCCGTACACGCAGCGCAGGAGGGTCGTCTTGCCGCTGCCGTTGGGGCCGACGAGCCCGACGGTCTCGCCGTCGGCGGCGGTCAGGGTGACGTCGTCGACGAGGTGGCGGCCCCCGATGCCGTACGAGAGCCCTTCGGCGGTGAGGGTCGTCATGCGGGGGCTCCTTCGGTCGTGCCGTACGCCCGGCGGCGCAGCAGCCACAGGAAGAAGGGGCCGCCGGTGAGCGCGGTGAGTACGCCGACGGGGATGTCCTGGGGTGCGGCGACCGTACGGGCGGCCAGGTCGGCCAGGACGAGGAAGGCCGCGCCGCCGAGCGCGGCGACGGGCAGCAGCCGGCGGTGTCCGGCGCCGACGGCCATGCGGGCGGCGTGCGGGACCATCAGGCCGACGAAGCCGATCGCGCCGCTGAAGGCGACGAGTACGCCGGTGAGGAGCGAGGCCAGGACGAACACGGCGGCGCGGAAGCGGCCGGTGTCGAGGCCGAGGACGGTGGCGCCCTCCTCGCCGGCCAGGAGCAGGTCGAGCGGCCGGGCGAGGGTGACGAGGAGGGCTGTGCCGAGCGCGAGGACGGTCGTGGGGAGCGCGAGCATGTCCCAGCGGGCGCTGCCGAGGCCGCCGAGGGTCCAGTAGAGGATTTCCTTGAGGTGGTCGGCGCGCGCGGAGGTGACCATCAGCAGGCTGGTCAGGGCGGACAGGATGTAGGAGACGGCCACTCCGGCGAGGAGGAGGCGTCCGGTGGTCATGGCGCCGCCGCCGCGCGCGAGCGCGTGGACGAGGACGAGCGAGGCGAGCGCGCCCGCGAAGCCGGCGAGCGGGACGGTGACGGTGGTGGCGAGGCCGGCGCCGATCCCCAGGACGATGACGCCGACCGCGCCGACGGAGGCGCCGGAGGAGACGCCGAGGAGGAAGGGGTCGGCGAGCGGGTTGCGTACGAGGGCCTGGAGGACGGTGCCGATGACCGCGAGCCCGGCGCCGACGACGGCGCCGAGCAGGACGCGGGGCAGCCGTACGTCGAGGACGATCGTGCGGTACGGGCCCGCGTCGGCGGCGCCGGTGACGATCTCCAGGACCTGCGGGGCGGGGATGCGTACCGAGCCGAGGGCGAGTCCCGCGACCGCCGCTGCCGCGAGGAGGGCGGCGAGCGCGGCGACGAGGAGGGTGTAGCGCAGCCGCCCGCGGGCGGCGGGGGTCTCGCAGCTCACGTCCGTGCCCGCTACTTCTTCAGCTCGGGGTGGAGTTGGCGGGCGAGCTTGTCGACGGCGGCCGGGGCACGTACGCCGAGGACCATGTCGGACAGGGGCAGGACGGCGAAGCGCTTGTTCTTGACGGCGGGGACGTCGGCGAGGGCCGGGTCGTCGAGGAGGCGCTGTTTCTTCTGGGCGACGGTGGTGCTGCCGTAGTCGAGGATGACGATGGCCTCGGGCCGGCGGTCGACGACGGTCTCCCAGGAGGCGTCGGCGAAGGGCTTGGGGAGGTCGGCGAAGACGTTCTCGCCGCCCGCGCGTCCGACCATCTCGTGGCCGATGCCCGCTCCGCCGACGGTGGAGGCGGTCTTGTCGCCGCCGTCGTAGACGAAGACGGAGACCGGGTCGACGCCGGCGAGCTTCTTCTCGGTGGCGGCGTTCACCGCCTTGGCCTCGTCGATCCAGCGCTCGGCGCGGCCGGCGACGCCGAAGGTGCGGCCGACCTCGCGGATCTCCTGGTAGAGGGCTTCCATCGAGGTCTTGCCGTCGGCGCAGTACTCCGTGTTCAGGCGGGAGTCGATGCCGGACTTCTTCAGCGTGTCGCGGCTGCGGCCGTCGCCGGGCGAGAAGGCGGAGGCGTAACCGCCGTACACGAAGTCGGGGTTGGCGGCGAGGAGCTTCTCGTACGAGGGGTACTCCTTGGCGAGCACGGGGGTGGCCTCGTACTGCTTCTCGTACTTGGGGAGCACCTTGTCGTCGAGGTAGGCGGTGCCGACCAGGGACTTGGCGAGGCCGAGCTCCAGCATGACCTCGGTGACGTGCTGGTTCATGGTGACGACGCGGGTGGGCGGTGCCTTGTAGGTCGTCTTCACGCCGCAGTTGGTGACGGTGTACGGGAAGCGGGGGGCCGCTTTCGCGGCGGTCTCCGGTGCGTCGTCCGCCGTGGTGCAGGCGGTGAGGGGGAGCAGGGCGGCGGCGGTTGCGGCGACGGCGGGGAGCGCGCGGCGGGAAAGCCAGGTACGGCCGGACACGGTGGTGCCTCCTCCGGGGGATTTCCTCGTCCCCTGGTCGGTGGTGCGGAAGGCGGCAGGTCAGTTCCTGGCTTCCAGGCATGGCGATGGCCGTGGCGGTCGTCATGACTGGTCACAGTGGCGGGACCGTGCCGGATTCGCACCGGCTTCCTGGGTCCTGCCGCCCGGGTCGTGCACAGTCTGTCACTGCGTCCCGTGTGGAGATCATTCGGGCCGGAGCCTTACGGCGCAGTGGCGGGGCCGGGCTACGCCTCGACCTTGACCTCTTCCTCCGTGATCACGCCGTCCACGATGCGGAACGAGCGGAACTGGAAGGGGCCCGCGTCGTCGGTGTCGGCGGTGGAGACCAGGACGTAGTGCGCGCCGGGCTCGTTCGCGTAGCTGATGTCCGTGCGGGACGGGTACGCCTCGGTCGCCGTGTGCGAGTGGTAGATGATCACGGGCTCTTCGTCCCGGTCGTCCATCTCGCGGTAGAGCTTGAACAGGTCCGAGGAGTCGAACTCGTAGAACGTGGGCGAGCGGGCGGCGTTCAGCATCGGGATGAAGCGCTCGGGGCGCCCGGACCCGGCCGGTCCCGCGACCACGCCGCACGCCTCGTCGGGGTGGTCGGCGCGGGCGTGCGCGACGATCTGGTCGTACAGGGCCTGGGAAAGGGTCAGCATGGGCCCCAGGATAAGCAAAGGGCCCCGCCCGTACCGAGGGATGGTACGGACGGGACCACATGCTGGGATCAGCTCTGCTCGGCGGCAGCCTGCCCGCTGTTGCGCTTCTTCAGCACCAGCCAGGACACGCCCAGCAGCAGCGCCCACAGCGGCGCGCAGTACAGCGAGATGCGCGCGTCCTTGTCGACGCCCATCATCACGATGACCATGCCGATGAAGAGCAGGGCGAACCAGCTCGTGTACGGCGCTCCCGGGGCCCGGAAGGAGGACTTCGGCAGCTCACCGCGGTCGGACTTGGCCCGGTAGCGGATCTGGCTGACCAGGATCATGATCCAGGCCCACATGCCGGAGATGGTCGCGAAGGAGACGACGTAGTTGAACGCCTCGCCCGGCCACTGGTAGTTGATCCACACGCCGACCAGCATCAGGGCGGCGGAGAAGGACGTGCCCACGAGGGGCAGGCCGTTCTTGGTCAGCTTGGTGAAGAACTTCGGGCCCTGGCCGTTGAGCGCGAGGTCGCGCAGCATGCGGCCGGTGGAGTACATGCCCGAGTTGCAGGAGGACAGGGCGGCCGTGAGGACCACGAAGTTGACGATGGCGGCGCCGACGCCGAGGCCCATCTTCTCGAAGGCCGCCACGAACGGCGAGACGCCCGGCTGGAAGTGGGTCCACGGGACGACCGACAGGATCATGATCAGCGCGCCGACGTAGAAGACGGCGATGCGCCACGGGACGGTGTTGATGGCCTTGGGCAGGACCGTCTGCGGGTCCTTGGCCTCGCCCGCCGTGACGCCGACCAGCTCGACGGCGAGGAAGGCGAACATGACCAGCTGGAGGGTCATCAGCGTCTGGCCGATGCCGTTGGGGAAGAAGCCGCCCTGGTCCCAGAGCATGGTGACCGAGGCGGTGTCGCCGGCGTCGGAGAAGCCGAGGGTGAGGATGCCGGCGCAGATGAGGATCATGCCGACGATCGCGGTGACCTTGATCATCGAGAACCAGAACTCCAGCTCACCGAAGAGCTTGACGGAGATCAGGTTCACGCAGAAGAGGAGGACCGTGAAGATCAGGGCGAAGACCCACTGCGGCTGATCGGTCCAGCCGTCGGTGCCCTTGGTCCAGTACTGCATGTACTCGGAGGCCGCGGTGACCTCGGTGATGCCGGTGACGACCCAGAAGAGCCAGTACGTCCAGCCGGTCACGAAGCCGGCGAAGGGGCCGACGAACTCGCGGGCGTACTCCGAGAAGGAGCCGGAGACCGGGCGGTACATGAGGAGCTCACCGAGCGCCCGCATGATGAAGAAGATGACGAGGCCGGCCATGGCGTAGGCCAGGATCAGGCTGGGGCCGGCGATGGAGATGCCCTTGCCCGCGCCGAGGAAGAGGCCGGTGCCGATGGCGCCGCCGATCGCGATCATCTGGATCTGACGGGCCCCGAGTCCGCGCTGGTAACCCTCGCCGGATGTCGCGCCTTCGGCCTCACTGCCGTCGTGCTGCTTGTCGACCTGCACTGAGGTCATGGTGTGTCGCGCCTTTCTCCATGCCGATCCGGCCTTGAACGGCTCGGATCGACTGTGACGATCCTTTGAGGGGCTCGGCCCCCGGATGTGGAATGGAGTTGCGTGCCGGGGTCAGCCGGCGTCAGCGCCCCCGGGGACAGGGGTGGCGTCCCCGGGCGGTCGTGAAGATTTATCACGCCCGCAACAGTGATCCACTGCGCCCAATGTGGCGCACACCACGGGAAAAATGGGACAAGTAACGCCTGGAGCCCCAAAGGGACCCCAGGCGTTAATCCGATCGTTATCCGGATTTGAGTGTCCGTTGAGCGAACGCCATGAGTGATATGTCAGGACAGGTCAGGGCATATTCAGGGCATGAGCGTTTCGACGAGGCTCTCCTGGAGCGCGCCGAGCCACAGGTACGCCATCACCATCGGCTTGCGCGGATCGGAGTCCGGCAGCCGGTACAGCTCCCCGTTCTCGTCCTCGTCGGTGACCTCCAGGCGCGTCCCGATGGTCAGCCGCAGATCGTTGAGCGTGCCGAGCCAGCGCTTGCACTCGTCGTCCGTGAGCTTGAGTACGGCGCCGCCCTCGCCCCCGGTGGCCAGCGTGTCGAGGCTGCGGACGACCGCGAGGGCGTCCTCCCGCTTGCGCTCGCGCAGGTCGTTCTCGGTGAAGCGCCGGAACTCGGCGGAGTTGGCGCGCACCTCGCGCTCGTGCGCGTCGTCGGGATCGGCCTGCGGATCGCCGTACGCGTCGGGGAAGAGCCGGGCGAGCGCGGGGTCGGACGGCGCCTCGCTGGGGCCCTGCGCGAACAGCGCGGCCAGCGGGTCCTCGCCCGCCGCCGGCTGGTCGCCGGGTCCGACCAGTTCGAGCAGTTGTACGGCCAGGCTGCGCAGGATCGAGATCTCGACCTCGTCGAGCGCGACGGCCACGCCGCCGCCGGGGATCTGCTCGAAGAGCCCGGCCATCAGCCGCGGTCCTGCGTGAGGGTCGCCCAGAGTCCGTAGCCGTGCATCGCCTGCACGTCGCGCTCCATCTCCTCGCGGCTGCCGCTGGAGACGACCGCGCGGCCCTTGTGGTGAACGTCCAGCATCAGCTTGTGCGCCTTGTCCTTGGAGTAGCCGAAGTACGTCTGGAAGACATACGCGACATAGCTCATGAGATTGACGGGGTCGTTGTGGACCAGCGTCACCCAGGGGACGTCGGGTTCGGGGACGGCGGAGGTTTCCTCGGCCGATTCCGGGCGTTCGATCTCTGCGGGAGCCGTACTCACTTGTCCCATGGTGCCACCCGGGAGGGACCCTCGCACAAACGGCCACGTAGAAATCGTCACTCTGACGAGATTGGGGGTAGCATCTTTGCCATGAACACTGCGGACCTTGGGCTGCCGGTGGATGTGCCGTCGACAGCGCTCTTCACCGACCAGTACGAGTTCACGATGCTCCAGGCCGCCCTCCGGGCCGGTACCGCCGACCGGCGTTCCGTCTTCGAGGTCTTCACCCGCAGGCTGCCCGAGGGGCGCCGGTACGGCGTGGTGGCGGGCACCGGGCGGGTCATGGACGCCGTGGAGAACTTCCGGTTCGACGCCGGCGTGCTCGGCTTCCTGCGGGAGCACGCGATCGTCGACGAGCCGACGCTGGAGTGGCTCGCCTCGTACCGCTTCACGGGCGACGTGTGGGGCTACCCGGAGGGCGAGGTCTACTTCCCGGGCTCGCCGATCCTTCGCGTCGAGGGCAGCTTCGCCGAGTGCGTGCTCCTGGAGACCGTGATCCTCTCGATCCTCAACCACGACTCGGCCATCGCGGCCGCCGCCTCCCGGATGGCCGCCGCCGCGGGCGGCCGGCCGCTGATCGAGATGGGCGCCCGCCGTACGCACGAGCTGTCCGCCGTCGCCTCGTCCCGCGCGGCGTACGTCGGCGGATTCACCTCCACCTCGGACCTCGCGGCCGGCTTCCGCTACGGCATCCCCACCGTCGGCACCAGCGCGCACGCCTTCACCCTGCTGCACGACAGCGAGCGCGACGCCTTCCAGGCGCAGGTCGCCTCGCTCGGCAGCGGTACGACGCTGCTGGTCGACACGTACGACGTCGCCGAGGCCGTCCGTACCGCCGTCGAGGTGGCCGGGACGGACCTGGGCGCGGTCCGTATCGACTCGGGCGACCTGCTGCTGGTCGCGCACCGGGTGCGCCAGCAGCTCGACGAGCTGGGGGCCACCCGTACTAGGATCGTGGTGACCAGCGACCTCGACGAGTACGCCATCGCCTCGCTCGCGGCGGCACCCGTGGACGCGTACGGCGTCGGAACGCAGCTGGTCACCGGCAGCGGACACCCCACCTGCTCCATGGTCTACAAGCTGGTCGCCAGGGCCGCATCGGCGGACCCGAAGGCGCCGCTCCAGCCGGTGGCGAAGAAGTCGACGGGCGGCAAGACCTCGATCGGCGGGCGCAAGTGGGCGGCGCGCCGGGCGGACGCCCACGGGGTGGCCGAGGCGGAGGTCGTCGGCACCGGGCCCGTACCGCCGGAGCTGGCCGGCCGGCAGCTCCAGGTCGAGCTGGTCAAGGGCGGCGAGGTCGTGGCGCGCGAGCCGCTGGACGACGTACGCGAGCGGCACATCGCGGCGCGCGGGGCCCTGCCGATGTCGGCGGTGCAGCTCTCCAGGGGCGAGCCGGTGATCCCCACCGAGTACGCATGAACGCCGGGTGAGCGGGCAGCGGCAAGCCAGAGGGCGGGCGCCGAGGGCGTCGCCGACCCTCTAGCAGCCAAAGGCCCCCTGCCGCAAGGCCGTTGGAATCTCTACTCTCGGAACCAACGCCCGCACAACAGGACACGCACCCCCCACCGCCTCATCCCCACCGAAGGGCCCCCGCCATGCACCGCGCCTTGATCGTCGTAGACGTTCAGAACGACTTCTGCGAGGGCGGCAGCCTCGCGGTGGCGGGTGGTGCCGACGTCGCCGCCGCCGTCACCGAGCTGATCGGCGAGGCCCCGGCCGGCTACCGCCACGTGGTCGCCACCCGGGACCACCACGTCGACCCGGGCGACCACTTCTCCGCCACCCCGGACTACGTCCGCTCCTGGCCGGTGCACTGCGTCGCCGGTACGGAGGGCGTGGGCTTCCACCCGAACTTCGCGCCGGCCGTCGCCTCGGGCGCCATCGCCGCGGTCTTCGACAAGGGCGCCCATTCGGCGGCGTACAGCGGCTTCGAGGGCACCGACGAGAACGGTGTCGGGCTGGCCGACTGGCTGCGGGCGCGCGGGGTCACCGAGGTGGACGTGGTCGGCATCGCCACCGACCACTGCGTGCGGGCGACGGCCCTGGACGCGGTCCGCGAGGGCTTCACCACGCACGTACTGCTCGACCTGACGGCCGGCGTGTCCGAGGCGACGACGGAGCGGGCGCTGGAGGAGATGCGCGAGGCGGGCGTGGAGCTGTCCGGGAAGCCGGTGGTCTAGCCGGCCGCCCGGGGGCCCGCCGCGCGCCTCCTAGGCCGGGCGTACGGGTCTGAGCAGCGCCCGTATGGGGTGCCAGAGCTCCACCGTCTCCTGCGGCGCCGTACGCCACAGCAGCCCGTCCGGGTGGTGCAGTACGGCGGTGATCTCGTCCGGCGTCGGCGGGTGCGCGTTGCCCCGCAGGTAGACGGCCCGCAGACCGTGGTTCCGCAGCCTGGTCAGGGCGCGGGCCCGGTTCACCGAGTGGACCAGGACGCGGACCATGCGGCCCTCGGCCTCCGGGCTGGGCAGCGTGAGAGCCACCACCACGCTGCCGCCGGGCAGCCGTACGAAACCTCCACCGGACATGCCGATCAATCCCCCATAAGACGTCGTGTCAACAAGAGCTGGTCAAGAGGCATCTAAACGTGAACGGCCGCCGCCCGCTAGAGGGCGACGGCCGTTCATGCTCTGACCTGCGATGTTACGAACTACTTGGTCGACGGACCGACCTTCACGGTGATCGTCGAGCCGCTCTTGGGCTCGCTGACGATCGAGATCTTGGTGTTGGTGTCAGGGACGTCCACACCACCGGTCGGGTTCTCCTTGTACCAGTACGTCCCCTTGCGGTCGTCGAAGACCGGGACGCCCTTCTGCGACGCGAGCTTCAGCGGCACGTTCGCGCTGTGCAGCGTGAAGCCGTCGGTGCGGTACCTGCTGAAGGTCGAGTCGAAGGACTGGATCTTGTTCCGCAGCAGCTTGCCGTCCGCCCACTTCAGCGGCTTGGCGTGCGCGTCGACCGGAAGGATCAGGCCCTTGCCCGGGTGGGCGCTGGTGTTGTTGTCCTTCTGCGAGGTGTCCCACAGCCAGACCATCAGGCCGTTCTGGTACGGGTAGTGCTCCACCCAGCTCGGCCGCGTGGGGGCGAACCCGAAGTTGTACGGGCCGACCTTCAGCGTCCGGTCGTAGGACACGTACTGGCGGTTCTCGGCCAGGTAGTACTGGTCGTACTCCTTGGTGAAGGACTCACCGACGCGCGTGAAGCCCTTGGCCGTCCAGCCGTTGTCGTCGCCCTCGGCGTTGTCGGTGAACAGCGGCTTGCCGTCGGCGGTCACCGTGATCGCGTCGGCCGCGAAGCCCTTGCCGCCCGCGCCGCCGTCCGTCTGGTAGCGGAAGCGCAGGTCGATCTTCTTGCCCGCGTACGCGTCCAGCGGGAAGGCGAGCTTCTTGTACGCGCCGCCCACACCGGTCAGACCCGGCTTGTCGGCGGCGTCGCGCGGGAGCGCCTTGCCGTCGGCCGTGCCGTCGACGGCGTTCCACGTCTTGCCCGCGTCGGCCGAGACCTCGGCGTACAGCCAGTCGTAGTTCGCCTCGATGTCCCACCAGCCCTGGAGCGACAGCTCGGCCTTGGCCTTGCCGGTCAGGTCCACGGAACGGGTCAGGGTGTTCTTGAGGTCGTCGCCCATGTCGCTCCACCACTGCTTGGAGCCCTCGGCGGGCTTCACGACAGTCGTGGTCACGGGCACCTTCGGCAGCTCGACGACGAGCGCCTGCGGGTTCTTGGTGTTGTACGCCGAGACGCCCAGCTTGTGCTTCGACTTCGTCGCGGCCTTGGCCGTGTCGTAGTCGAGCCAGCCCAGCTGGAGCTTGTCCCAGGCGGTCATGTCGCCGGGCAGGTCGCCGATCTCGTTCTTGCCCTTGCCGAGCCAGGAGCCCGCCGACATCAGCGACCAGAAGCCGACGCCGTTCTCGCCCTTGCCCGAGGTGTCGTACAGGTCGGGCAGGCCCAGGTCGTGGCCGTACTCGTGGGCGAAGACGCCGAGGCCGCCGTTCTCCGGCTGCATCGTGTAGTCGCCGACCCAGATGCCGGTCTTGCCGATCTCGGTGCCGCCGGCCGGGTTGTTCGCCGGGCCGGTCTTGCCGGCGTTCGTGCCGTACGCGTACCAGCGGTGCGCCCACAGGGCGTTCTCGCCCTGGGCGCCGCCGCCCGCCGACTCGTCCTCGCCCGCGTGGACGATCTGGAAGTGGTCGATGTAGCCGTCGGACTCGTTGAAGTTGCCGTCGGCGTCGAAGTCGTAGCGGTCCCACTGGTCGTAACCGGAGAGCTGCGCCTTGATCTCGGCGTCCGTCTTGCCCTTGGCCTTCTGGTCGGCGGCCCAGGCGGTGACGCCGTCGCGGACGGTGTCCCAGACGTTGGCGCAGTTGCTGTCGCCGCAGTAGTTGGAGCCGTAGCGGGCCTCGTTGTAGTCGACCTTGACCCAGTCGGAGACCTCGCCGTCGACCGAGTAGCGGCCGGAGGAGGTCTTCTCGTAGTACGTCTTGAGGGAGTCCTTGCCCTTGCCCTCGCCGAAGTACAGCTCCTGGAAGTGCTTCTGGTCGTAGTCCTTCTGCCAGGCCGTCGAGTTGTCCTCGGAACGGTCCGGCTCGGCTATCCGGTTGTGCGCGGGGCCGGGCTCGCCGCCGTACTTCTTGACGGGCGGCTCGGGGCCGTCGCCGTCCGGGTCGAACATGGTGGTGTCGTCGACCTTGTCGCCGAACTCCACCAGGATCGTGAATATCTTGTCGGTCTTCTCGCGGCCCAGCTCGACGTACTTCTTGTCGTCCAGCTTCACGACCTTGGACCCGCCGCGCTTGTGCACGGTGGCATCGCCGGCGAGGACCTGCTCCAGGGCCGCCTTGCGCTCCAACTCCTGCTGTTTACTGAAGGGTCCTTCGAGATCGTGCTCGACATGGCCCTTCGCGGGCGCCGGGTCGCGGCGCTCGATGCCGGCCGTGTCCTTCGCGCCCGCCGGGTGGTCGTCGGCCCGGACGGTGGCGAATGCGGATCCCGTCGCGGCGGTCGCGGCCATGGCCACGACTACGGCGGCGGCTGCGATCCGCCCTCTGTTGGTGGTCACTTGATGATGTCCTCCCCCGCGGGCCGCGTCAGCACGGAAGAGGGTGAGGGGTTCCGGGCGCGGCGCGCGTCTCAAGTGACGACATTCGACCGGAGTTGCCGAAGAAAAGACAGATCTTGACTTGAGCAGCTCAAGTGCACTATGTAGATGTTCAGTTCCGGATAGCGGACGCTTTCGCCCGGGTGCGACCCGGCCGCAGGGCGCGTCGATCCCACCTGTCGGGACGGGAAATGACTCTGTGCGCCCCCGATGCACCGGCACCGTGGGTTAGGTCACGCTTACTACCCGTTCCGTGCGGGCACTCACCGTCGTAGAGTCGCCTGGAGTGCGACCCGGATGAGAAGACCCCCCTACCGCTGCTCCGAGGACGGAAATCGCCATGCCGCGTCCGACTGCCGCACAGTTCGCATACGGTTCAGCCACAGTCGTCTTCTCGACCCTCGCCATGCTGCTGCTGTCCGGGACGGCGTCGGGCATCGGCGTCGCGGTCATCGCCCTGGCCGCGCTCGCGATGGGCCTGCTGGTCGCGCTGACGGTGCCCACGCCGAAGCCGGCGCGCACGGCCCGCGGTACGAACAGTGCGGCCGCCGGCGGGACGGTCCCCGCGGCGGCCGGCACCGGCTCGGCAGGCACGGGCTCCGGCAGTTCCGACAGCTCCGGCAACGAGGCACGGGTGCCTGGACCGCGCCCCGCCGCCTCGTCCTCCGGGCCCTCCTCACGGGCCCGTTCGGCGGTCGGCGGGCACTCGCTACGCGGTTGAGACCACCACGGTCTTCGCCGCCTTGTCGTGCAGGCCCTGTTTGTAGGGCTTGTCGACCAGGATCATCACCAGGTTGATGAGCCACCACAGGCAGAAGCAGCAGATCAGCGCGGGCACCCACAGGACGACGGCACGCAGCAGCGACGCGTTGGTCTCGGGGACCATGCCGCTGTTGAGCATCGCGACGCGCAGGTTCATGAGCCGCTTGCCGACGGTCCGGCCGTCCTTGGCCGTCATGTAGGTGTCGTAGCCGATGTACACGACCATGGTGACGAGCTGCCAGATCAGCGACTTGGCGTCCGACATGGTCGAGACTTCGTCCCAGTCGTCGCTGTTGTAGCTGTCGAACATGCCCAGCAGCCAGCCGATGAGCCCCAGCGGGACGCCGACGATCAGCACGTCGATGATGCGGGCCGCGATGCGCTTGCCGGTGGGGGCGAGCGGCGGCATCCCGGCGAGCGGGTCGGCGGCGCCGCCGCTGTAGGGCGGCGGCGGGGTGCCGTACGGGGGGCCGCCGTAAGGAGAGTCCCCGTACGGGGATTCGCCGTACGGGGAACCGCCGCCGGGGCCGGGCCCGGCCGGACCGCCGGGCTCGCCCGGTCCCGCGGGGCCGGCGCCGCCTGTCCCGCCGGTGTCGTACGGTCCGCCGCCGGAGGGAGGCGGCGGGGGCTGCTCCGGCGGCGGCTTCTTGCGGAACGGGTCGTCATCGGACGGCTGGCCGGGCGGCGGCTGGTCGGTGCTCATAACGGCAGTCGACCGCGCCCGCCCGCCGCCCGCATCCGGTCGGGTGCCGTTCGGGGGACTGGCTGCCCGTCAGTCCCCCGCGACGAACGTACGGGCCGCCTTGTCGTGCCAGCACTGGCGCCACGGGCGGTCGAACAGGCACCACGCCGCGTTGACGATGCCGATCCCGAGGACGCCGAGCACTCCGTACACGAGCCAGCGGCGCAGCGCGGCGCCGAACGTCGGGGGCTCGTGCGCCTCGATGTCCCGTACGTGCATGCGGCACAGCTTCTTGCCGAGCGTACGGCCCCACTTGGCGGTCGGCAGCACCTCGTACACCACTCCGACGAGGAGGTAGGCGCCGATGACGATGCCGAGGTAGCCGGCGGTGGTCCCGTCGAGCAGCCATACGGTCACGGTCTCGCCGGAGAGCTTCGCCGCCTCGATCTTGTCGTCGATGTGTGCGAGCGCGGCCGTTCCGAGGGGTACGGCGACCGCGCTGAGCACGGCGCCGAGGACGAGCGTGTCGATCAGCCGTGCGGCCAGCCGCTTGGCGAGGCCGGCGGGCCTGGCCGCGGCCTGGGCCTGGGCGGCCTGGAGGAACGGATCGCTGACCGGCGGCTTCCACGGCACGACGGGCGTCCCGCCCGCCTCGTCCTGGTCCGGCTGCGCGAGCCGGTGCACCTGCTGCGCCCAGGAGGCGGCCCCGCCTCCGGCCCCGGCGGAAACAGGGGCGGCACCCGCCGCTCCCCCGTCCGGCGTCGTCTGCGCCGCCCCGGGGATCCGGCCGTGCGCGGGGGCCTGTGCGGCTGCGGCGCCCTGCCCGTGGGCCTGGGCCCGGCCGGGGGTCTGCGCGGGCCCGGTGGCCTGCGCGTGCGCGCCCGCGTGGAACTGCCCCGCAGCGGGCGCCTGTCCGGGGACCTGCACCGGCCCCTGCGCGGGAGCCTGTGCGGCGCCCGATCCCTGGCCGGGGGTCTCGCCCTGCGCCGGGGGCTGGGGGCGGCTCTGGCCCGGGACTTGGGGCCGGCCCGCTCCCGGGGTCATGGTCCTGATGGCCATCGTGCCATCGGCGCGGGCCGTGTGCGGGGACTCCCCGTCGCCGCGGCGCAGGGCACGCATGGTGACCGTGCCGTTGTCGGGGGGCGAGGTCCGGCCCGGCGTGCGGACGCCGGGCAGCGCGCCTCCGCTGGGGTCGGCCGCTGCCCCGCGCGGGTCACGCTCGCCGGGGGCGGCGGGCGCCGGGCCGGGGGCGGCTTCCGGCGCGGAGCCGCCCGTACGCCGGAGGTCGACACCGCCGCCCGCACGGCGCTGCTCGCCGGAGGACTGGCCGGGCGCCGCCTGGGCCCGCCGGGGATCTCCCGTCCCCTGGGCGGGGGAACCGCCGCCGGGGGTGGACGTACGGCCGGGCCCCGACTCCTCGGCGGCAGCGGCCGGCCGTCCGCCGGAACCGGAGGGGGCGCCGCCGGAACCGGCCGGGGCGGGTGCGCCGCCGGAGTCCGGGGCGGTGGAGCCCCAGGAGACCCGGCGGTCGCGGTCACCGCCGAATCCGGTCTGACGGGACGTGTCCGCCTGCCAGGCCGACGCGGGTTCCGGGGTGTTGCCGTGCAGGTGCGCGCCCTCGGGTTCCTCGTCGAAGAAGAGGGGGCCGGTCTCCTCCACGGACGGAGTGGGGGCGGGAGCCGGACTCGCCGCTCCCGTTGGCCCGGCGGGCGTTCCCTCGTCGTCCGACGGGGCGGGGCGACTGGTACCGGGCACCCATGAGGCCCCGTTCCAGAACCGGACGTAACCGGGGATGGACGGGTCGGGATAGTAGCCAGGAGTGGGGCTGCTGTCGCCGCTGGCCGGGGTGGGGGCGCTCATCACCGTGTCCCGTATCTAGTCGATGGCCTCGTTATCGAGGTCCACATCTATCAGACCGCCGCGACGCGCCGGGCCGGTCCCAAGGGAAGCACTTCTTTCCGGGTATTCCCAGAACGTGTCCAGAGCCTTTCCAGACCCTTCGAAGTTGTCGCCGGAAGTCGCGTAATGAACCCGGGGCACGCCCCTCTCTGCTTGTGAGGCCCACGCAAGGGGGCCGCAACCCGCACGGAGAGGAACAACCGCATGCACACCGTGGTGGAACGCGAACTCGAGCTCAACCTGGTGCTGTCGCCCGAGCGCAGCATCCCGGTCCCGGCCCGGCTGTCCTACCGTACGGACGACCCGTACGCCGTGCACATCACCTTCCACGTCGGCTCCGACTCCCCGGTGGACTGGACGTTCGCCCGCGAGCTGTTCGTCGAGGGCGTGTTCCGGCCCTGCGGCCACGGTGACGTCCGGGTCTGGCCGGCCAAGGTCGATTCCCGCAGCGTGGTCTGCGTGGCCCTGACGTCGCCCGACGGGGACGCTCTCCTGGAGGTCCCGTCGCCCGCGGTGTCCGCCTGGCTGGAGCGGACGTTGCGGGCGGTGCCGCCGGGGACGGAGCGGGAGCGGCTCGGCATCGACGAGGCGCTGGCCGCGCTGCTGGCGCGGACTCCGGCCGACGACCTGTGGCCGCGCGCCCCGTGGCTGTCGGACGAGTCCGGGGACGGCGAGGCGTGAGGGGTACGGGCACCTCGGCGCCCGGTCTTTCGCCTGGTGGCCGTACGTCCCGGACCTCAGAAGACCTTGCCCGGATTGAGGAGCCCGAGCGGGTCGAAGGCCACCTTGACCGCGCGCTGCAACTCCAACCCCACGGGCCCCAGTTCGCGGGCGAGCCATTCTCTCTTCAGTACGCCGACACCGTGCTCGCCGGTGATCGTGCCGCCGAGCTCCAGGCCGAGCGCCATGATCTCGTCGAAGGACTCGCGGGCGCGCCGCGACTCGTCCTCGTCCAGGTGGTCGAAGCAGACCACCGGATGCGTGTTGCCGTCACCGGCGTGCGCGCAGACGCCGACGACGAGGTCGTACTTCTCCGCGATGACGGCGGTGCCCTCCAGCATCGCGCCGAGCTTCGAGCGCGGTACGCACACGTCGTCGATCATCGTCGCGGACTTGACCGCTTCGAGCGCCGTCAGCGACATCCGCCGTGCTTGCAGGAGGAGTTCGGACTCGGCGGCGTCGTCGGCGGGGACGACCGAGACGGCGCCGGCCGCAGTGCACAGTTCTCCGACCGCGGCGAGGTCGGCGGCGGGGTCCGGGGTGTCGAAGGCGGCGAGCAGCAGCGCCTCGGTGGTCTCCGGCAGGCCCATGTGGGCCAGCTTGTTGACGGCCCGCAGCGTCGTGCGGTCCATGAGTTCGAGCAGCGACGGCGCGTGGCCGCGCGCCATGATCTCGCAGACGGCGTCGCAGGCGGCGGCCGCGGAGGGGAACTCGGCGGCGAGGACGAGCTGCCGCGGCGGGGCGGGCTTGAGTCCGAGCACCGCCCCGACCACGATGCCGAGCGTGCCTTCCGAGCCGACGAAGAGGCGGGTGAGGTCGTAGCCGGCCACGCCCTTGGCCGTGCGCCGCCCGGTCCGCAGGAGCCGGCCGTCGGCGAGTACGACATCCAGGCCCAGCACGTACTCGGCGGTCACCCCGTACTTCACGCAGCACAGTCCGCCGGCGGCCGTGCCGATGTTTCCGCCGATGGTGCACGTCTCCCAACTCGACGGGTCCGGGGGGTAGTACAGCCCTTTCTCGGCCACGGCCCGCGACAGGACCGCGTTGATCACCCCGGGCTCGACCACGGCGACGCGGTCGACGGCGCTGATCTCCAGGATCCGGTCCATCCTGACCAGGGACAGCACGACGCAGCCGTCGGTGGCGTTGGCGGCACCGGACAGCCCCGTCCGCGCGCCCTGCGGAACGACGGGTACGCGCAGCGCGGTCGCGGTGCGCATGACGTGCTGGACCTGCTCGACGGTGCGCGGCAGGACGACGGCGGCCGGTGCTCCCGCCTCACAGAATCCGGCCATGTCGCGGGCGTACGAGGCCATGACGTCCGGGTCGGTGATCAATGCCTCGGGCGGCAGGCCCGCGCGCAGCTGTACGAGAAGATCGTCCATGGTTCCCAGCGTGTCACCCGGGGCCATCGGTGTGAACCCGTCGCCGATCCACTTCGCCTCCGCGGATGTGCTCGTCGTACCGGCGCACAGTGAGCGGCATGGAGACCGAACAGCAGGTGAAGCGGCGGTGGCCCCGCGCCGTGCTCGCGGGTGCGGCGGTGCTGGTCGTCGCGGGGGTGCTCGTAACGGAGGGGCTGAACGAGGCCCCGCCGCCGTCGCCGGGCGCCGTCGGCCGCGCGATGGCCGCGGTCGAGGCCGTGGGCGCCGGTGTCCCCGCCTCTCCCGCCGACCTGAGCGCGCTGATCGGCGACCGTACGGCGTGGCTGCGCGAGCACCCCGGGGACGAGCACTCTTGGTCGGTCCTCGGCTCGGCCTATCTGGAGCGGGGCCGCTGGACGGCCGACCCGGCCGACTTCCCGCGCGCCGAGATGGCGCTGCGTCACTCCCTGTCCGTACGGCCGCGGGGCAATCCCGAGGCGGAGGTCGGTCTCGCGGCGCTCGCCCACGCGCGCGGCGACCACCGGGCCGCGAGGAAGTGGGCCGAGGCGGTGCGGAAGCGGTCGCCGCGGCGCTGGACCGTGTACCCGGTCCTGGTCGGCGCGTACACGCGGCTCGGTGACCAGGAGGCGGCCGCCGGGGCGGTGGAGAAGCTGGAGGCGCTGCGGCCGGGCGCGTGGGCGCGGCTGCTGGCGGCGGACGTCTACCGCGACCGGGGCTGGCGGGAGGACGCGGCGGCGACGCTGTCGGACGCGACGGCGCTCGCGGGCTCGACCGCGGAGAAGGTGACGTGCCTGCACCGCTCGGGTGAACTGGCGTGGGAGCGGGGTGAGCCGGAGGAGGCCCTGCGCCACTACGAGGCGGCCCTGCGGACGGATCCCGGCTACGGCAGGGCACGGGCGGGCCGCGCCCGCGTCATGGCGGCGCTGGGCCGTCCGTCCGACGCGGAGGTCGACTACCGCGCGGCGATCAGCGACACCCCGCTCCCGGAGTTCCATCTGGAGTACGGCGAGCTGCTCCAGTCCCTGGACCGCGGGCCCGAGGCCGAGGACCAGTACGCCCTCGTACGGGAAGGGGTGGCGGCCGCGCGCAAGCGTGGCGGCGGCCGGAACGAGCTCCTCCTCGGGCGGCTGGACGCGGACCACGGCGATCCGGCCGCGGCGGTGCGGCGGCTGCGGGCGGAATGGCGGCGGCACCCGGACGCGCACGTCGCGGACGCGCTGGCCTGGGCGCTGCACCGGTCCGGTGGGGCGAGGAATCGCGGCGAGGCGCTGAAGTACGCGCGCAGGGCCACGGAGCACGGCTTGCGCAACGCGCTGTTCTTCTACCACCTGGGGACGATCGAACGGGCGATGCGGGAGTACGGCGCGGCCAGGCGCCACCTGGAGGAGGCGCTGCGCATCAACCCGGCGTTCTCCCCGCTGCTGGCTCCCGGGGCGTGGGAGGCGCTGCACGCCCTGGGCGACGGCCGCTGACGGCTCAGGCGGCGCCGGGAGGGGCGTGCCGGGGGCCGGGCGGAGCCGCCCGGGGTTACAGGGCCGCTGTGCCGATCAGGGCGTTGCGGGTGACCAGGGACGCCAGGGCGGGTTCGTCCAGGTGCTCCGTGCCGGCGGGGCGGCGCGGCAGGACCATGTAGCGCGTCTCCGACGTGGAGTCCCACACCGTGACGGCCACGTCCGGCGGCAGCACCAGCCCGAACTCGGCCAGCACCGCGCGCGGCTCCCGCACCACCCGTGACCGGTACGCCTCGCTCTTGTACCAGCTCGGAGAGGGCCCCAGCAGCCGGACCGGGTAGCACGAACAGAGCGTGCACACCACGATGTTGTGCGTGCCCGCCGTGTTCTCGACGACGCGCAGCCGCTGCGGCTGCACACCTCCCGCCGACAGCCCCAGCTCCGTGACGGCCTCGGTCCCGTCGGCCAGCAGCCGCTCCCGGAACCCCGGATCGGTCCACGCCCGGGCCACGACGCGCGCTCCCCCGGCCGCCGAGGCGCCGGTGAGGAACGCGTCGATGGCTTCGTCGACGGCCGCGCCGGTGACGATGCCCCGTTCCTCCAGCAGCGTTTCCAGACGCCGTACCCGACGGGAGATCAGAGCGTCGGAGTGAGTGGTCCCGGTCACGGCTGGTCGTCCTCCAGGTAGCTTTCGAACAGGTCGAGGACCACATGGTGCTCGCCCTCGCCCCACAGGTCCCGCGCGGCGAACCGCACGGCGTACACCTGCTCCACGGGCCAGTCGTCGCGCCCCTGCGCCCGCACGTCGGCGAGCGGGGCGCGCCCCTCCGGCTCGATGACGGTGCCGCGTTTGCCACGGGCGTACCGCGGCAGCCGGGTGTGGTGCGGCGGGTCGTGGTGGACGGTACGCACGCGCGCGCCGGGGGCGTAGCGGTCGTCAGTCATCGAGCTCGCCCGCCGCGACCACGCCCTTGCGTTCCAGCAGCGTGCGGATCGCGAAGAACCACCGTTCGTAGTACGACGCCGCGAGGTACTCGGCGGGCGGCATCGACTCGACGGCGTCGCGGAACTCGTCGAGGTTGTAGACCTTCTGGGCGATGAGGGCGCCGTTAAGGGCGAAGACGCGGGCCTCCCAGTCGGCGTGGAAGGGCGCTGTGTCGTCGGTGGTGTCGACGGGCCCGAAGCCCTGCATGCCGCCCACGTCGTTCATCCTGGCCATGCCCGGAAGCTTATGCGTGCTGCTTGTAGTAGATCGAGTACCTGCGCGCACCCGGCTGCCCCGACGCGAACCCCATGCACAGCCGGGGCTTGCCGGTGCGCCGTACGGCGAGGCCCTCGGGTTCGCGGTGGTCGAGGGAGTAGCCGGCCTCGGTGCGGGTGCGCTGGACGAGGCCGCCGGTGCGGATGTCGACGCAGGAGACGTACGCGTTGCCGTGCACGGAGGGCGGGTTGCCGGGTCCGTACGGCTCCCCGGCCAGCTGGTACAGGTAGTTGCCGTGGAGCGCGAAGCCCTGGAAGTCGATGTCCGGGCCGGGGTGCGCGGCGGGCTGGGCGAAGTCGTGCAGAGGTTTGGAGAAGTTGCCCGAGACGGCGTGGGCGAGCGAGAAGACGCGGTAGCGGACCGTGCCGTCGATGCGGTGGCGGACGGCGACGCGCTTGCGGCTCATGTCGACGGAGGGCTGGTTGGCGGTGGAGCCGGGGACGGGGTAGCGGGTGGACTTCGCGGAGCTGCGGCGTACTTGCCGGTCGACGAACCGGAAGCGTGCGATGCCGCGTCCGAACGCCCCGGACTCCGCTGCCCGCCCGTCCGCCTCGGTCCAGATCCAGGTCGCCCCGGCCGCGTCCCGTTCGACGCCCATGCCGACGCCGTGCCCGTGTCCGAGCAGGTACATGTGCCCCAGCCGGTTGCCGCTCAGGTCGAGCCGGTTCAGGCACATGTCGCCGCGCTGCCGGCGCTCCGTGCCGCTGTAGGGCCGGGACTCGCCCGGAAGCCTGATGCCGCCCTGCATGACCTGGACGACGTACAGCCGCTTGCGGGAGTCGTCGAAGGCGAACGACTGGAGGACGGTGGTGTGTCTGAGCTGCTTCTTCCAGTGCCATCTCTTCGACGGCACGGCCAGGTCGATGCGCTCGTCACTCGTACTCGCACTGATGCTGGTCATGGCCATGACTCACGATAGCGACCCCGTGCCCCCCGGGTCAGGGGCGCACGGGGCCGCGCACGCAGCACACGCGGCACAGGGAGCACGCACGGCGCGGCCTCGGGTGAGCGGCGCCGGTCCGGACGAAGGGCGCCGCCCCGGGCGTGCGGCGTGCGGCGTGCGGCGTGCGGCGTGCGGCGTCAGAGGTTGCCGCGCTTCTCCTGCTCCCGCTCGATCGCCTCGAAGAGCGCCTTGAAGTTGCCCTTGCCGAAGCCCATCGAGCCGTGCCGCTCGATCATCTCGAAGAAGACGGTCGGCCGGTCCTGGACCGGCTTGGTGAAGATCTGGAGCAGGTAGCCGTCCTCGTCGCGGTCGACGAGGATCTTCAGCTCGCGCAGCGTCTCGACGGGTACGCGCGTCTCGCCCGCCCACTCGCCGAGCGTGTCGTAGTACGAGTCGGGGGTGTCCAGGAACTGGACGCCGTTCGCCCGCATGCTGCGCACGGTCGCGACGATGTCGTTCGTGGCGAGCGCGATGTGCTGGACGCCGGCGCCGCCGTAGAACTCCAGGTACTCGTCGATCTGCGACTTCTTCTTCGCGATCGCGGGCTCGTTGATCGGGAACTTCACCTTCAGGGTGCCGTCCGCGACGACCTTCGACATGAGCGCGGAGTACTCGGTGGCGATGTCGTCGCCCACGAACTCCTTCATGTTGGTGAAGCCCATGACCTTGTTGTAGAAGGCGACCCACTCGTTCATCTTGCCGAGCTCGACGTTGCCGACGCAGTGGTCGATGGCCTGGAAGGTGCGCTTGGCCGGCGGTTCGACCATCGGGTCGGCCGCGACGAAGCCGGGCAGGTACGGACCGCTGTAGCCCGACCGCTCGACGAGGGTGTGCCGGGTCTTGCCGTACGTCGCGATCGCGGCCAGGACGACGACGCCGTGCTCGTCCTTGACCTCGTGCGGCTCCTCGATGCCGCGCGCGCCGTGCTCCACGGCGTAGGCGTACGCCGCCCGGGCGTCCGGAACCTCGATGGCGAGGTCGACGACGCCGTCGCCGTGCTCGGCCACGTGCTCGGCGAGGAAGCGGCCCCGGTCGGTGGAGGGCTTGATGACAGAGGTGAGGACGAAGCGCGCGGCACCGTTGGTCAGGACGTAACTCGCGGTCTCACGGCTGCCGTTCTCCGGTCCGGAGTAGGCGACGAGCTTCATGCCGAAGGCGGTCGAGTAGTAGTGCGCGGCCTGCTTGGCGTTGCCGACGGCGAAGACGACCGCGTCCATTCCCTTGACCGGGAAGGGGTCGGCCTCGCGCGCGGTGCTCGGGGTGGTGTGGTGCGTGGTCTCAGTCATATCGGCAGAGTCTCTCCGTATCGCAAGCTGCGCAATAGTTCGTTGAAACACTGGGCAATCTGTCCACCGTACTGCGAAAATGGCCGGGCGATCTGCACAGGATGACCAGGGTCGGCACCACCTCCCGGGAAGCAGGCGAAACTCATGTCAACCGACGGTATCGACGCACTCGACGGCCGGCTCATCGTGCTGCTGGCACGCGAGCCGCGCATCGGGGTGCTGGAGGCTTCTCGCCGCCTGGGGGTGGCGCGCGGGACCGTGCAGGCCCGGATGGACCGGCTTCAGGCCCACGGGGTCATCCGCGGTTTCGGCCCGGACGTCGATCCGGCCGCACTGGGCTATCCGGTGACGGCGTTCGCGACGCTGGAGATCAAACAGGGCCAGGGAGCCGACGTACGGGCGCACCTGGCGACGGTCCCCGAGGTGCTGGAACTGCACACCACCACCGGGCACGGAGACATGCTCTGCCGCCTGGTCGCCCGCTCGAACGCCGATCTTCAGCGTGTGATCGACCGGGTCGTCGGCTTCGAGGGCATCATGCGGGCCTCCACGGCGATCGTCATGGAGAACCCGGTGCCGCTGCGGATCATCCCGCTGGTGGAGCAGGCGGCGGCCGACGGGGCGGGCTGACGCGCGGCTCGGCCGGCGCGGGCATCACCGAGGACATGCAAAGAACAGGTTGCAACGAAGTACTTGCAAAGCTGTCTTTGCATGCCTAGGGTCGAGGCATGCCCACAGAGCCCGGACCCGACCCGCGACCCGACCCGAGGGTGACCAACTCCCGTACCCTGGACGCCCGTTCCCTGCGGGGCCTCGCCCACCCTCTGCGCATCCAGCTGCTGAAGTCGCTGCGCCACGACGGCCCCGCCACCGCCTCCCAGCTCGCCGAGCGGCTGGGCGAGTCGAGCGGCGCCACCAGCTACCACCTGCGGCAGCTCGCCGCGCACGGCTTCGTCGAGGACGACCCCGAGCGCGGCAAGGGCCGCGAGCGGTGGTGGAAGGCGGCACAGGAAGGGACCACGTTCAGCAGGGAGCTGCACAACAGCCCCGATCCCGCCGTACGCGGCGCCGCCGACCTCTTCCTGCACGAGATCGCGAACATCCACACCCAGGAGCTCGGCACCTGGCTCGCCACCTCGCGCGAATGGCCCGAGGAATGGGCCGCCAGCTCCGACATGAGCGACTTCACGCTCCAGCTCACCCCTGAGCAGCTGAAGGAGCTGAACGAGAAGCTGCACGAACTCATCGTCAGCTACCACGGACTGTCCGACGAGGGCTCCGCCCAAGTCCGCCTTCACACCCACTCGTTCCCCCGCCGCTCCACGGACTGAGAGGAACCCGCCCGCCATGCACCCCGACACCCACCTCCGCCTTCACCACCAGCGCGCCGCCGACCTGCACGCCCGGGCCGCCGCGTACGCCCCCGTCCCGCGCCCCGCGCCGCAGCGCGCCCTGCGCACCCGCCTCGGCTGGGTCATGGTCGAGGTGGGTCTGCGCCTCGCCCAGCACCCGCCCGCCCGGCCGGCCCGTATCGCATGACCGCCCGGGGGGTACGGAAACCGTTCGCGGCCGTACTGGCCGCCAACACCATCTCCACGGCCGGCACCTCGCTGACGATGATCGGTGTCCCGTGGTTCGTGCTCGACACCACGGGCAGCGCCGGCCGCGCGGGCGTCGTCGCCTTCTGCGCGACGCTGCCGGTCGTCGTCTCCGCGCTCGTCGGCGGACCGTTCATCGACCGGATCGGCCGCCGCCGGGTCTCGGTCGTCTCCGACCTCGTGTGCGGGCTCGCCGTCGGCGCGATCCCGCTGCTGCACTGGGCCGGGGCGCTGGAGTTCTGGATGCTGTGCGCCCTGATGGCGCTCGGCGGCCTCGCCCATACGCCCGGCATGACCGCCCGTTACGTCCTGGTGCCCGACCTCGCCGCCCACGCCGGCACCACCCTCGCGCGCGCCGCCAGCCTCTTCGAGGGCGTCTCGCGCGGGGCCCGCATGATCGGGGCCGCGCTCGCGGGCGTCCTGATCGCGGTGCTCGGGGCGGAGGCGGTGCTGCTGCTCGACGCGGCGACCTTCGCCGGGTCCGCGCTCCTGGTCGCGGGCGGAGTACGGGGCGTACGGGCGGCCGAGCCGCAGAAGGCGGCGCCGGTGTCGTTCACGACGTACCGCACGGAACTGCGTGAGGGATACGTCTTCCTGCTGCGCCAACGCCTCCTGCTGGCCGTGGTCCTGATGGTGATGCTCACCAACGGCCTCGACCAGGGCTGGAGTTCCGTCCTCCTGCCTGTCCACGCCAAGGAGAACCTGGGCGGCGCCACGGACCTCGGCATGCTCGCGGCGGTCTTCGGCGGGTGCGCGCTGCTCGGCGCCCTGCTCTACGGGGCGGTCGGTGAGCGGTTCCCGCGCCGGATCGTCTTCACCGTGGCGTTCCTGCTCTGCGGGCTGCCGCGCTTCGTCGTCGCCGCGCTGGTGGACGGAACGGCCGCGCTGGCCGTGGCGATGGCGGCGGGCGGACTGGCCGCCGGGATGCTCAATCCGATCCTGACGACGGTGACGTACGAACGCGTCCCGCAGGACCTGCGCAGCCGCGTCGGCGGCGTGTCCACGGCCGGCTGCGAACTCACCATGCCGCTGGGCGGGCTCGCGGCGGGGCTGCTGGTCGAGGAGGCAGGGCTCGTGACGGCGCTGCTGGTGGTGGGCGGCGCGTACTTCCTGGCGACGCTGAGCCCGGTGGTCTTCCCGTCCTGGCGTGCGATGGACGGCGTACCGGCCGGCGCGCCGCTCAGCAGCTCGGAACCTTCGCGCCCTTCGTCTCCAGCGCGTCCAGCGCCCGCACCGCGTCCTTGAGCGTCGTCACCGGCACCAGCCGCAGCCCCGCCGGCTTCTCGGCCTCGGCCTGCGAGCACTCGTCCTTCGGCACGAGGAAGACCGTCGCCCCGTCACGCCGGGCCGCCTGCGTCTTGAGCGGTACGCCGCCGACCGGGCCCACGTCGCCGTCCGAGGTGATCGTGCCCGTACCGGCGATGGTGCGGCCGCCGGTGAGGTCGCCGCCCGAGCCGTTGCCGTCGAGCTTGTTCACGATGCCGAGCGAGAAGAGGAGACCGGCGCTGGGGCCGCCGATGTCGGCGAGGCTGAGATCGACCTTCACCCGCTGGGGGCTCTCGCCGAGGTAGCCGAGCGCCGCGTCGACGGCGGTGGCCTGCGACTGCTCCATCTCCTGGACGTTGTGCTTCTCGATCTCGGCGTCCGTGCCGCCGGTCGGGTAGACCGCTTCCTTCGGCATGACGGCCCGGTCGGTCCTGAACCACGCGTCGACGACCTGCCCCAGGTCGACGTCGACGGAGGGGCCGGTCGCCACGATCGTCGTCATCCGCAGCTCCCCGGTGGTCTTGCGGACCGGCGCCCCGGTGATGGTGATCACCGGCTCACCCTTGACCTCGCCCAGGACGTTCGCGGTGCTGCCGGGCTGCGCGAGGACGTACGGCAGCGGCGCGAAGGCGGCCACGGCGAGCAGCGCGAGCACGGGGGCACCGCACAGGGCGAGGACACGGGGGCGGGAGAGACGTGAGAGCACGCCCCCAATCTAGTCCCGTACTTCGCGGGTCGTTGATTCGTATGGTGTGACCGGTCCGGGAGTGTCCCGGGCCGGTCGCATGGCGTTGGTCCGGATGTGTCGATGACTTCCCGGTCCCCGCGGCCACGATCTGAGCGTCAGCGCCTTGAAGTGGTGGTGACGTCCGTGGTGGAAAAGCGTCTGGGCGCTCTGCCTGTCGCTGCCGAGTTTCTGCGCCGGCTGGACGTGGCCGGGATCGTCGACGAGGTGTGTCCAGGCGGCGCGAGCGCGCATCTGACGCACGGGCAGGTCATCGAGGCGCTGGTGGCCAACCGGCTGACCTCGCCCGCACCGCTGGTGCGCGTCGGGGACTGGGCCCGCACCTGGGCGGTGGAGGAGGTCTTCGGCATCACACCAGACCTCCTCAACGACGATCGCCTGGCCCGTGCGCTGGACGCGATCGCCCCGAAGCTGGAAGTCGTCGCCGGCACCGTCGGCGCGCGGGCGATCACCGAGTTCGGGATCGACGTCTCGCGGCTGCACTGGGACATGACCAGCATGTCCGTCCACGGCGCCTTCCCCGCCCAGGACCAGGACGAGCAGTACCCGCTGATCGCCTGCAACGGGCATCCCAAGGACCGGCGGCTGGACCTGAAGCAGATCCAGACCGGGCTCGCGGTGACGGCCGACGGCGGGATCCCCGTGCACTCCCGGGTCTTCGACGGCGCCGCCGCCGAGGTCCGTCAGGTCGTCGGCGCGATGAACGACCTCAAAGCGATGGCCGGCACCCGCGAGTTCTTGATGGTCGCCGACTCCAAGCTGGTGTCCTACTCCAACATCACCGCCCTGCTTGAGGCCGGGGTGGAGTTCGTCGCGCCCGTCCCAGCCGCGCAGCTCAAGGACGAGGTCTACGCGGTCCTGGATCCTCAGCGGGGCGAGCCCGTCGACTGGGTGCCTGAGCGGGACGAGAGGAAACCCGAGGCGGAACGGGAGACCTACCGGGTCCTGGAGGACACCCACACGCTGACCGGCCGCCGCAAAAGCGATCCGCCGCTGACCGTGCGCCGGATCCTGGTCCACTCCACCGCCGTCGCGGCCGGCCAGCAGGCTGCCCGGGCCAAACGACTGGCCAAAGCCGCCGAAGACCTCGACAGGCTCACCGCCGCGGCGGGCGGACGGCACTACAAGACCAGAGAGAAGATCGTTGCCCGGATCGGCGTCATCGCGACCAAGCGCCGCGTCACCTCCTGCCTGCGCTGGCACATCACCACCGACGAGCACGGCACCCCCAGCCTCACCTGGCACTTCGACCAGGACGTACTGGGAGCCGAAACAGCCGTCGACGGCTGGTGGGCGCTGATCACCAGCGTCCCGGCCGAGAAAGCCGGCCCGGCCCACGTCCTGATCCATTACAAGGGCCAGGGCACCGTCGAACGGCGTTACCACGACTTCAAGGGCCCCCTCGCGGTGGCACCGGTCTTCGTGCAGCACAACCGGCGCGTCGCCGCGCTGATCCAGGTCATCTGCCTGGCCCTGCTCGTCTTCTGCCTGATTGAGCGGCAGGTTAGACGCGCGCTCGGCCCCGACGAGACCATGCCCGGCCTCTACCCGGACAACCGCCGCGTCCGCCCCACCGGCCGGATGATCCTCTACCAGCTCGGCGAACTCACCCTGCGGATCGGCAACGTCACCGACCCGCCAACCGTCCAGATCAACCGCGGCGTCCAACTCCACCTCCTCGACCTACTCGACACCGACATCACGCAAACCCGCTGGCCACAGACCTAAAACGGTCACCCGCGAAGTACGGGTCTAGTGGGCGCGCGCACCGCTCCACCGTGCGCCACCTCTCCCCTGCCCGCGCGTGCCCGTTCCCGCCGCGCACCACTGCTCACCGCTCACCGCAGCGCGTCGCCT
Source organism: Streptomyces agglomeratus (assembly GCF_001746415.1). Taxonomy (NCBI): domain Bacteria; kingdom Bacillati; phylum Actinomycetota; class Actinomycetes; order Kitasatosporales; family Streptomycetaceae; genus Streptomyces; species Streptomyces agglomeratus. The sequence continues at coordinate 4,930,450 of NZ_MEHJ01000001.1, read as the reverse complement.
CACCGCAACGCGCCGCCTGAACCGCAGCACGTCGCCTGAACCGCAGCGCCCCGCCTCACCGCAGCGCGTCGGCCACCTCGCGCGCCGCGTCGACCACGCGCGGACCCACCCGCTCCGGGACGGAGTCGGCCAGCATCACGACTCCCACGCTGCCCTCCAGCCCGGTTATGCCGACCAGCGGCGCGGCAGCGCCGCTGGCGCCCGCCTCCAGTTCGCCGTGCGTGAGGGTGAAACCGCCGGCCGCCAACGCGCCCTGGCGGGCCGCGAGGATCGCCTTGCCGGCCGCGCCCCGGTCGAGGGGGTGACGGAAACCGGTGCGGTACGCCACGTGATAGTCGGTCCACGTCGGCTCGACGACCGCGACCGCGAGCGCCTCCGCCCCGTCGACCAGCGTCAGGTGCGCCGTGGCGCCTATGTCCTCGGCGAGCGAGCGCAGCGCGGGCAGGGCGGCTTCCCGTACGAGCGGATGGACCTGGCGGCCCAGGCGCAGCACGCCGAGACCGACGCGGGCACGTCCGCCCAGGTCGCGGCGTACGAGCGCGTGCTGCTCCAGGGTGGCGAGCAGCCGGTAGACGACGGTGCGGTTCACACCGAGTTTGTTGGACAGCTCGGTGACGGTCAGACCGTGGTCCGTGTCGGAAAGCAGTTTGAGGACACGAAGTCCCCGGTCGAGCGTCTGGGAGGTTTCCGCGGTCACGACGCCCACTCCTCTGTGGTGAGTGCGGCGGCTCTCTCACGCTGTGCGCCGCCGGTCCCTTCGGCGTCGCGCGCAGAGGCCGCCGGCAGGCCATGGCACCGGCTGCGCTCCGGGGCGGCTCTGCCACGGGGCGTATGCGTTGCGGGAAAGGTAGCGATCGACTCCGCTCAGCGGAAGACCTCGTCCAGAATCCGGGCGCGTGGCGGAAGTCGGTCCACCCGTGGGACCCGTTCCGCGCGGCCCCGGCTTTGGAGGTACCGCCCCCACGGGAAAGCGGGGCCCGGAGACGATCCTCCAGGCCCCGCCGTGACATTCCCGTCGTACGTCAGCGCATCCGGGTGGCCCACTCCTGGACCTTCTTGATCCGCTCCTGGAGCTGCCCGGCGGTGGCCTCGGCGCTCGGCGGGCCGCCGCAGACGCGCCGCAGCTCGGTGTGGATGACGCCGTGCGGCTTGCCGGTCTGGTGGACGTACGCGCCGACCATCGTGTTCAGCGACTTGCGCAGCTCCAGCAGCTGCTTGTGCGTGACGACGGGCCGGGACTCGGCCGGCTTCTCCAGCAGGTCCGCCTCGGCGGCGGGCTTCTGGCGGCTGTGCGCGATCTGCCGGGTCTGGCGCTTCTGGAGCAGGAGCTGCACCTGGTCGGGCTCCAGGAGCCCGGGGATGCCGAGGTAGTCCTGCTCCTCCTCGCTCCCCGGATGGGCCTGCATGCCGAATTCGGCGCCGTCGTACAGCACGCGGTCGAAGACGGCGTCGGACTCCAGCGCCTCGAAGGGCAGCTGGTCCTCGGTCTCCTCGTCCTCCAGCTTCTCGGCGTCGGCGAGGAGCTTGTCCTCCTCGGCGAACGGGTTCTCGTCCTCGCCGCCCTTCTTGGGCTTGTCGAGGACGTGGTCCCGCTCGACCTCCATCTCATTGGCGAATTCGAGAAGCATCGGGATCGTAGGAACGAACACGGACGCGGTCTCGCCACGCCTGCGGGATCGCACGAAGCGTCCGACGGCCTGGGCGAAGAAGAGCGGTGTGGAGATCGTCGTCGCGTACACGCCGACGGCCAGGCGCGGTACGTCGACGCCTTCCGACACCATGCGGACCGCGACCATCCACCGCGAGCCGTCCGCGCTGAACTGGTCGATCTTCTTCGAGGCGGCCTTCTCGTCGGACAGCACGACGGTCGGCCGGTCCCCGGTGATCTTCTTCAGGATCTTGGCGTACTCGCGGGCGGTGTCCTGGTCGGACGCGATGACGAGTCCGCCGGCGTCCGGGATTCCCTTGCGTACTTCGGTCAGCCGGGTGTCGGCGGCCGCGAGCACGTTCGGGATCCACTCCCCCGTCGGCGCGAGCGCCGTGCGCCAGGCCTGCCCGATGGCGTCCCTGGTCATCGGTTCGCCGAGGCGGGCGGCGATCTCGTCACCGGCCTTGGTGCGCCAGCGCATGTTGCCGCTGTAGGAGAGGAAGATGACGGGCCGCACGACGCCGTCGGCCAGGGCGTTGCCGTAGCCGTAGGTGTAGTCGGCGGAGGAGCGCCGGATCCCGTCGTTGCCTTCCTCGTACGCGACGAAGGGGATGGGGTTGGTGTCGGAGCGGAACGGCGTGCCGGTCAGGGCGAGGCGCCGGGTCGCCGGGTCGAACGCCTCCTGGCATGCCTCGCCCCAGGACTTCGAGTCACCGGCGTGGTGGATCTCGTCGAGGATGACCAGCGTCTTGCGCTGCTCGCACCGGTTGCGGTGGAGCATCGGGCGTACGCCGACACCGGCGTAGGTGACGGCGACGCCGTGGTACTCCTTGCTGAGCGGTCCGGCGCTGTAGTCGGGGTCGAGCTTGATGCCTATCCGGGCCGCGGCCTCCGCCCACTGCTTCTTGAGGTGCTCGGTCGGCGCGACGACGGTGATCTGCTGCACGACGTGGTGGTGCAGCAGCCACGAGGCGAGCGTCAGCGCGAAGGTCGTCTTGCCCGCGCCGGGCGTCGCGACGGCGAGGAAGTCGCGCGGCTGGTCCTGGATGTACTTCTCCAGCGCCCCCTGCTGCCAGGCTCGCAGCTTGTTGGCGGTGCCCCAGGGGGCGCGGCCGGGGAAGGCGGGTGAGAGGTGATGGGAGGCGGTAGTAGTCACGGTCTCCGGTTCGGAACGCTCGGGTACGTGGCGGGATGGTCCCCGAAGGGTCGTAGGACAACCGGGCCACCCTACCGGCGCCCCCTCCGCCCCCACGTACGAACGGCGCCGCGTCGCCCTCCGTTGGGACCCACCTCACACGCCCGTCCGCATCGGGGCGTCACCCCCTGTTACGCGCCGTCCTTCGGCAGCAGCCGGGTCGCCACCCACGCTCCCGCCAGCGCCACCCCCGCCATCGGCAGGAACACCGCCGCGAAGGCCGCGGGGTGGGACGCGGACGTGGTGGCCGCGGCGTGGGGCGCGCCCACCGCGCCGCCGCCCAGGGCCGCGAAGACCGCGCCGCCGACGGCCAGGAGCATGACGTTGGACAGGCCGTCGGAGATCTGGAGGGCGGCGGAGTTCGACCCGGCCTCGTGCGGGGCCGACAGCTTGAGCAGCAGCACGCTCGTCGAGGCGATGACCAGGCCCATGCCGAAGCATCCGACTCCCCACGCGACCGCCACGATCCACACCGGCACGGCGGCGATCAGGACGGTGGGCGCCGTCGCGACGGCCGCCGCGACCAGCACCATCCCGGCCGGCACCAGCCGCTCCCGGTACGGCTCCATGCGCGGCCGCGACTGTACGTACGAACCGAACGCCCACGTCGCACCGCCGACCGCCAGCGAGAGCCCGGCCAGCGTCGGGGAGAGCCCCCGCTGGGTGACCAGCATCAGCGGGACGAAGGATTCGGCCGCGATGAACGACCCCGCCGCGATCCCGCGCAGCAGCACCACCGAGGGCAGCCCGCGCGCCGCCCGGTAGGTCCCGCGCGGCAGCAGCCCCAGCACGGCCGGCACGAGCAGCGCGCCGCCCACGGCGGCCGGCACCAGGGAGAGCCACCGCGCCCCTTGAACGGACGCGGCCTGGCCCGCGTACTGGAGCAGGCCGGCGCCCAGCGAGATGCCGAGCGCGAGCCGGATGCGGCGGCGGTCGAAGGCGGGGACGGGTGCGCCCGCGTCGGCGGGGCCGGAGGCCGTGCGGCGTATCGCGGGCAGCGCGATGGCGAGCGGGAAGACGACGAGGGCGGGGATGCCGACGAACACCCAGCGCCAGCCGAGTTGCTCGGTCACCGTCCCGGAGACGAGGGGGCCGACGACCGACGGGACCACCCAGCTCGCGGAGAAGGCGGCCAGGATCGCGGGCTGGAGCCGGGACGGGTAGGCGCGGCTGACGACGACGTACAGCGCGACGATCACGAGGCCGCCGCCGAGACCCTGGACGGCCCGGCCGAGGATGAAGAGCCACATGGCGTCCGCCGTGCCGGAGAGCAGCAGTCCGGCCCCGAACGCGCTGATGCCGGTGGCGAGCGGCGCGAGGGGGCCGGTCCGGTCGGCCCACTGCCCGGACAGGACCATGGCGAAGAGGCTGGTGGTGAAGTACGAGGAGAAGGCGAAGGCGTAGAGCGGGACGCCGTTCAGCTCGCGGGCCGCGACCGGCATCGCCGTACCGACGGCGGTCGCCTCGAAGGCGATGAGCAGGACGACGGCGATGATGCCGATGCTGAGCGCGCGGTGGGCTCTGCCGAGGACGCCGTTGTGGTCCGCGGGCTCGCCGGGTATCTCGTCGGCTTCGGGCGCGACCTCGGCGTCGCGCGGCTCCAGGGCGGTCATTGGCCCAGAGTAAGGGGCGCAGCGCTGATTGGACCCTGTCGTCGGGCGGGCCCGCACTCGGCCTTTGGTCGTACGACCGGGGCCCATATGAACGCGGTGTGGCAGTCGCGTTGCGGCGCGGGCCGATCCCTTGGCCGGCCCGCGCCGCCGCCCTACGGTCGTGACATCAGCACACGGCCGTGTGCCCGAGTGGCTCAGGGGTTCGCCTGCAAAGCGGATTACGTCGGTTCGATTCCGATCACGGCCTCCACCGCTCCACCGCGTGCTCGCTCTACACCGGCAGCACGCACACCGGCACCGGCGCCGCGAGCGCCGGGCCGGCCGCCGTGAGGCGACCCGTACGCCGGTGCACCCGGAACGCCGCGACCGTGCCCGACCTCTGGTTGGCGGCGAACAGCAGCCCGCCGGACGGGTCGAGGGCGATGTGCCGGGGATACGAGCCCCCGGACGGCGTGGCGGACACCAGCCGCAGCGCCGCGCCGCCGCACTCGGCGGCGAAGACGGCGATGCTGTCGTGGCCCCGGTTGGAGACGTACACGAACCGCCCGTCGGGCGAGACCACGACCCCCGCCGGGTAGTTGCGCCCGCTCAGCCGGGTGCCGGGCGGCAGGGTGGGCTGCGGGGTGCCGGGGGTGAGGACCCCGCCGGGCCCGTCGTACGCGCACACGACCAGGGTGCTGTCCAGCTCGTTCACGACGTACGCGTAGCGCCCGGAGGGGTGGAAGGCCAGGTGCCGCGGCCCGGCTCCCGGCTTCATCGCGGCGCGTGCGTGCTCCCCGAGGCGCCCGGTGCGCGGGTCGAGCCGGTAGGTGTGGAGGGAGTCCGTGCCGAGGTCGACGGCGACGACGTACCGCCCGGCGGGGTCCGTGACGACCATGTGCGCGTGCGGCCCCTCCTGCCGCTCGGGGTCGGGCCCCGACCCCTTGTGCCGTACGACGTCGGTGGGTTCGCCCAGCACGCCGTCCGGCCCGACGGGGTGTACGGACACACTCCCGCCGGTGTAGTTCGCGGTCAGCAGGAACCGCCCGCCGGGGTGGACCGAGAGGTGGCAGGGGTCGGCGCCGCCGGTCGCGCGGGGGCGCCCCAGCACTTCGGGGGTCCCGCGCCCGACGCGCACGGCGGTGACGGCGCCCTCGGCGCGCTCGTCGACGGCGTACAGGGTGCGGCGGTCCGGCGAGAGCGCGAGGAAGGAGGGATTCTGTACGCCGACGAGCACTCCCGCGGAGGCCAGTCGCCCGCTGCGCGGCCGGTACGAGGCGAGCCCCATGCCGGTCCCGCCGCCCGGCTGCGTGGTGTAGGTGCCGAGGTACGCGCGCCGCGTCGCCTCCGCGGCCCGCGCGCTGCCGGGCGCCGCGAGAGCGAGCGCCCCGGCGCCGGCCAGCGCGACGAACCGCCGCCGGCTCGGACCGGACGTACCGGTGCCCGCGTGGGCGTCCGCGCCCGCCCCGGTGTCCGCTGCCGCGTCCGGCGGTGTACGCATCTCGCTCATCAGGCCCCTCACGCTTCCCAGTCGGCCGGGTCGGTCGTGCGGCAGTCGTCGCGGTCGCATGGTGTCCCGGACGGGCGTGCCGGGCAAGGGGCCGCGCGTACGGACCCTCCCGCTCCCACCGGCCGGCGTAGGCCGGTGATCGCCGCGGGCGGGCCACCGGCCGTCCACCCAGCGGCCGTCCACACACCGGCCGTCCACACACCGGCCGTCCGCCCAGCGGCACCGACCGGCGCCCTCCGCGACGAGGTGAGTAGGCTCGTCACGCTCATGTCACACCAAGGGGGAGCTTCAGATGGAACGGCCACGCCTGGGCACTGCGCGGCGCATCGGCCCGTACCTCCTGATCACCCGTCTCGACTCGGCCGGCGGCCCCGGCACCCCGCCCGTCCCGGAGCGGCGCTTCATCGCCCGCAGCACGGACGGCGACCGCACGGTGCTGGTGAGCGCACCGCTGGAGGGCGCTGACCCGCAGCGGTTCGTGGCCGAGGCGGAGGCGGCCCGGCATCCGCTGGGCCCGTGGGCGGCCCCGGTCACCGAGCACTCCGGCCCCTCGCCGGCACCCTGGTGCGCCCGCCCGTACCTCCCCGCGCTGCCGTTGCCGACGGCCCTCGCGGTGTACGGCGGGCCGCTGCCCGAGCACACCGTCCGGGCACTGGGCGCGGCACTCGCCGGGACGCTGGCGCTCGCGCACGCGGCGGGCACGACGCACGCCGGCGTGTCCCCTGCGGCCGTACTGCTGGCGGGGGACGGCCCGCGCCTCACGTGCTTCGGCGCCGTACGCGCCGCGGGGCCGGACGGTGCGCCCCGCAGCGGGCTTCCCGGCCTCGACCCCGGCGCCCTGGCACCCGAGCAGGCGACCGGCGGGCGCCCGCGTCCCCCCGGTGACGTCTACGCCCTCGGAGCGGTGCTCTCGTACGCGAGCACCGGGCACACGGTTCCCGACCGGGACGAACTCCCCGCCTCCCTGCGGCCGTTGATCACCGCGTGCCTGGCCCGCGACCCGGCGGCCCGCCCCCGGGCGGCCCAGCTCCTGGAGCAGCTCGCGCCCAGCGCCGCCCCGGCGGCCGCGCACGGCCCCCGGGGGACGGAGATCCACGCCGGCGCCGCGTCCCTTCCCGCCGACTGGCTGCCGGGCCGGCTGGTGGCGGCCGTCGCCCGCCAGTCGGCCGTGGTCCTCGCCGCCGAACTCCCCTCCTCCGCCCACGCCCCTGCCCCCGCGCACAGAGACAACTGACTGAGCGATGCCGACGCCCCTGACCCACGACGACCCGCACCAGCTCGGCGCGTACCGCCTCACGGCCCGCCTGGGCAGCGGCGGCATGGGCACCGTCTATCTGGCGCGCACCGCCGGCGGCCGCACGGTCGCGCTCAAGACGGTCCACGCGCGCATCGCCGCCGACCCGGCCTTCCGCACCCGTTTCCGCCTGGAGACGGACGCCGCCCGGGTCATCGGCGGGCAGCACGGCGCCGCGGTCTTCGACGCCGACCCGCTCGCGGACACCCCCTGGATGGCCACCGAGTACGTACTGGGCCCGCCCCTGGACGAAGCGGTGACGCTCTGCGGCCCCCTCCCGGAACCGTCCGTCCGCGCCCTGGGCGCGGCCCTGTGCGGCGCGCTGTCCCAGCTGCACCGCTCCGACGTCGTCCACCGCGACCTCAAGCCCTCCAACGTGATGGTCACGGCGTACGGTCCCAAGGTCATCGACTTCGGCATCGCCCGTGCCCTGGGCGACGACCGCCTGACCCGCACGGGCACGGCGGCGGGCACGCCCGCCTACATGTCCCCCGAGCAGGCCACCGGCCTGGAACACACACCCGCGGGCGACGTGTTCGCGCTGGCCGGCGTCCTCGTCTTCGCCGCGGCGGCGCACGGCCCGTTCGGCAGCGGCCGGCCGGCGGACCTGCTCTACCGGGTCCGTTACGCGGAGCCGGACCTGACGGGCGTACCAGCGTCCCTCGTCCCGGTCCTCGCCCGCTGCCTGCACAAGGACCCGGCACAGCGCCCCACCACGGGGCAGCTTGCCGCCGAACTCCACGACGGCCACGGCGAGTTCGCGGACCATCTGCCGCCCCCGCTGCTCGCGGAGATCTCGCGCCGGGCGGCGGAGGTCTGGCTCCCCCACCCGCCCCGGCTCGCGGCCCCGCCGGAATCCCCCGACCACTCGTCACCGGCCGCCGCCCCGGCTGCCGTGTCCCGCCGCAAGCTGCTCACGATGGGCGGGGGTTCGGTGCTGGGCGTGGCGGCGGCGGGGGCAGGCGGGTGGGCCTGGTGGGACAAGCGGGGCGCGGACGACAAGGCCGGGAAGCCGTCGTCCGCCGCGGCCGACGACGGGCCGGAGCCGCTGTGGCGCACCGATATCGTCGACAAGTGGCAGCGCCGGCTCCCGATGCCGCTGGGCAAGGTGGTCGCCGGCCTGTCGGAGAACACGCTGCGGGGGCTGGACGCGAAGAGCGGCAAGGAGCTGTGGTCGTACCCGCTGCTGTCCTACGGGCAGCAGTTCACCTCGGACGGCAAGGCGATCTACGGTTTCCTCCCCGACTACGACGAGGGCAAGGGCCTGTCGCTGCACGCCTTCTCACCCACTGACGGAACCATGGTGCGCCGCGTCGCCCGGCTCACCGGATTCAACGGTTCCCTGCACGACGCGGAACTGATCGCCGCGATCGGCGGGGTGCTGTACCTGGCCGCCCGGAAGAAGGGCGCGTCGGCGACCGACTACACCGCTCAGGCCAAGGACTGGTGCCTGGTGGCGGTCGGCCTGCGGAGCGGGAAGAAGCTCTGGCAGCGGCCCATCTCCGTGGCCTACCCCGACAACGGCTCCAGAGCCATCAGCGCCACGGTCGTGGGCAAGCGCCTGATCGTCGCCAGGAAGGGGGACGGTTACGCGGACTACAGCGTGGGGGCCCTGGACATCGGTACGGGCGAGGTGCTCTGGCGGACGGACATCCCCAGGGAACGGCTCGACTCCTCGTTCCTCATCCCGGGCCAGCTGGCCGCCGACCGGCAGCACGTCTACGTGAGCAGCGGACGCGTCTGGGCCCTGCGGATCTCCGACGGTGAGGCCGCCTGGGAGTTCGGTGACGACCGTAGTCCGGGTGAGATCGAGCAGAACGGGCGGTGCTACAGCCCTCCGGCCGTGCGGGACGGTGTCGTGTACGCCGCCGAGGGCAGCCACGGCATCGTCGCTCTGGAGGCGACGACGGGAAAGCTGCTGTGGGAGGAGAAGGAGGACTTCACCAACGACGACACTCCGCGTCTCACCGCTCCCCCCGTCGTCGGCGAGAAGTACGTCTACGCCCCTCTCACCCACGGCGTCAGCGCCGTCGACCGCCGTACCCACCGGTCCGTCTGGACCTATGCCACACCGGCGATCCGCTTCGTGGCGCACGAGGAGGCCGGGCAGCTCATCGCGGCCGACTCCGGCACCGTGACGGCCCTGCCCTTCGAGTGAGAACCGGCACCGTGACCGCCCCGCGGGAACCGGCACCGTGACCGCCGCCCCGCCCCCCGAGTGAGAAAGCGCCTCCACCATGCTCCCCCTCAGCACCGGCGATCCACTGCGCCTCGGCCCGTACCGCCTCCTGGGCGTACTCGGCGAGGGAGGGATGGGAAAGGTCTACTTCGGCCGTGACGGCGCGGGCGGCACCGCGGCGGTGAAGGTCCTGCGCCCCGAACTCGCGCACGACCAGCACCTGGCCGGGCGGTTCGTCCGCGAGGCGCAGACAGCGCAGGCCGTGACCAGTGACGGTGTGGCACGCGTGCTCGGCGCGCGGACCGAGGGCGGACGGCCCTGGATCGCGGCCGAGTTCCTGGCGGGTCCGACCCTCGACGACGCCGTCACGTCGTACGGCCCGCTGGACGACGTCGCCCTGCGGGCCCTCGCGGCGGACCTCGCCCGCACCCTTCAGGACATCCACGCGGCGGGTCTCGTCCACCGCGACCTCAAACCGGCGAACATCGTGCTCACGTCGGGCGGCCCCCGCGTCATCGACTTCGGTATCGCCCGCCCCGAGCACGGGCTGACGCTGACCACCACCGGCCAGATCCCGGTCACGCCCGGCTACGGCGCACCCGAGCAGGTGCTCGGGCAGCGGGTCGGCCCGCCCGCCGACGTCTTCTCGCTCGGCGCGGTCCTCGCCTACGCGGCCAGTGGCCACCGCGCCTACGACGGCCCGCACGTGGCCGGCGTGCAGTACCAGGTCGTGCACGGCGAGCCCGAGGTGAGCCTCGTGCCCGAGCACGTCCGGACGCTCGTCCTGCCCTGTCTCGCGAAGGATCCGGCGCGGCGCCCCGTGCCCGCGCAGATCGCGCAGGCGTTCGCGCCTCCCCGGGGGGCCGGCAAGGTCTGGCGGCAGGGTCCGCTGGCCGACGACATCGGCCGGCGCGAGGCGGCGGCCGGGCGCCTGGCCGCGACGCACCCGGCAGAGCCCGGCGACGGCTCCGCCTCCCCCTCCCGGCGCCGGCTGCTCACCACCCTCGCCACCGCCGGCGCCGTCCTCGCCGCCGGCGGCGGGACCGCCTGGTGGCTCAAGGAGGGCCGGAGCGCTGCCCCGAAGCCCATCACCGTCCCGCCGGCCGCCAAGACTCCCACGGCGGCGCTCCTGGCCCCCACCGCGCCCATCGCGCCGCTGTGGGGGCCCGAGACCCTGGCCGGTCCCCGCACCCCGGCGCCCCTTCCGGTGCGCGATGTCTTGATCTTCGAGGCGGCGGACGGCGGCCTGGCAGCGCACCGTGTGACGGACGGCCGCCAGAAATGGCGCGCTCCGGACGTGACGGCGTCGGCCGGCTACGTGACGCTCTCCGACCGGCTCGTGGTGACCGCGGACGCGGAAGGCGCCCTGCACGCCTTCGTCGCCTCCACCGGTGACCGCGCCTGGACGGCGGCGGACATCGACGCGGAGACGCTCCTGGCCGCCGACGCCCGCACGCTCTACGTGATGACCCGGGAACGGCAGCTGCGGGCCGTCAGCACGGTCACGCGAAAAGTTTTGTGGTCGCGGGCCACCCCCGTACGGACGACGGGAGCGGAACCACCGGCGGCGGCGACGGGCAGGGGGCGTCTGGTCCTCTTCCCCTCGGACGGTCACGTGGTCGTCGTGGACACGGACACCGGCGGCGACGTGTGGGAGATCCGCGGCCAGGGCACCGCGGCCCTCGCACCGGCGATCCGGGGGGACACGGTCTTCCTCGGCGGCAGGACCCTGACCGCCCTCTCACTCGACGACGGCAAGAAAATCTGGTCCGTGCCGGCGGACAGCAGAGTCGACCAGGAGACCGGGGGCTGGGGGCCTCCGGCCGTCCGGGGGGACGAGGTGTACGCCGTCGACTACCTGGATCTCCACCGCCGCCGGGCGAGCGACGGCCGCGGGCGGTGGTCGTGCCTCCTGCGGAGCTACGAGGGCACCCGGACGCTGCCCGTCGTGCAGGGCGGCACCGTGTGGGTCGCCGAGTCGAAGAGCTACGGGCTCACCGCCGTCAGTGCGCACACGGGCGACGAGCTCGCGGCGTACGAGCACGGCGACACGGCCTCCCACACGACAGCGGGCGACGGCAACCGCTTCTTCGCCGTGTACGACGGCTCGGTGATCGCCATGCCCGTACGGTCCTGACGCCTGCCGCGCACGGCGCGGTGCGGCGCCGAGCCGTGCCGTGCGACGCCGCGTTACGCGGAGGGGACCGCCACCGCCGCCTGCGGGCGGATCGGCAGGCGGTTGACCGGGCGGCCGGTGGCCGCGCGGACCGCCGAGGCGATCGCGGCCGGCGAGGTGACCACCGGGACCGCGCTGACCGGCTTCGCGCCGAACGGGGCGACCACGTCGCGCTCCTCCACCAGCTTCACGATGCGGATGTCGGGCGCGTCCAGCGACGTCGGGAGGGCGTAGTGGGTCAGGTCCGGGTGACGGACCAGCCCGCGCGGCGTGCGGAGGTTCTCCGTCAGCGCCGCGCCGACGCCCTGCGTGACGCCCGCCTCGATGCGGGTCGCGAGCTGCGCGGGGTTCAGGATGCGGCCCACGTCCTGGGCCACCGCCATCTCCACCACGCGGATCGAGCCCAGCTCGATGTCCACGTCCACGATCGCCCGGATCGCGCAGAAGGCCAGCCCCACGAAGGCGTCGCCCTGGCCCGTCTCGTCGAGCGGCTCGGTGGGGTGGGGGCGGCACTGGGCCGTGGCCCACAGTTCCTTGCCGTCCATCGCCTCCATCACCGTGGTGGACAGCACCCCGTCGTACGACGTGATCTTGCCGTCGGCGATCTGGAGCAGCTCCGTCGACATCCCGAACTTGTGGGCCAGCGGCTGGAGGAGCTGCGTGCGGACCATCTTCGCCGCGCGCTCCACCGCGCCGCCCGACACCCAGGTGTGGCGGCCGTGCGTCGCGGCGCCCGCCGGGGGCTGGTCGGTGTCCACCGAGGCCACGTGGACCTCTTCGACGCCCAGGACCTCCTGGACGATCTGGCGGGCGAGCGTGGTGAAGCCCTGGCCGGTCTCGACCGCCGCGCAGATGACCGTCGCCACTCCGTCGTGGACCTTCACCGTAGCCGTGGAGACCTCGTCCGCGCCCTCCGCGCCCAGCATGTGCACCATGCCGACCGCGTAACCGACTCCCCGGCGTACGGCGCTCGGCTCGCCCGCGCCCTCCGGGCCGCCCGGCAGCAGCCATTCGTCCTGCGGGGTGTCCTTGGGGAGGGTGGGGAGCGGGAAGTCCCGTACGGATCTGAGGAGTTCCGCCACGGGGGCCGGGCAGGTCACCGTCTGGCCGGTGGGCAGCAGGTCGCCGGTCGCCAGCACGTTGCGCAGCCGCAGTTCCGCCGGGTCCATGCCCAGCTTCGCCGCGAGCTTGTCCATCTGGCCCTCGTACGCCGCGCACACCTGGAGGGCGCCTTCGCCCCGGACGTGCCCGGAAGGGGGGTTGTTCGTCCGGACCGCCCAGCCCTCGATGAAGGCGTGCGGGACGACGTACGGGCCGCAGGCGAAGGCCACCGCCGCCGCGAGTGATTCGGACGAGGCGTCGGCGTACGCGCCCGCGTCCAGGAGGATCTGTGCCTCGACCTTCACCAGGCGGCCCTCCGCGTCCGCGTGGTGGCGGTAGCGCAGGAGCGTCGGGTGGCGGTGGGCGTGGCCGAGGAAGGACTCCTCGCGGGTGGCGGCCAGCTTGACCGGGCAGCCGGTCCTGAGCGCGAGCAGGCCGAGCGGGATCTGGAAGCTGCCGTCCTCGCGGTCCCCGGTCGCGCCGGGGACGCCCGTGACGACGACCTTCACGCGTTCCTGTTCCAGGCCGAAGCAGGCGGCCGCGCGGTCGCGGTCGGTGTGCGGGTCGGTGGACGCCGTGTAGATCTCCACCCCGCCGTCCGGGCGGGGCACGGCGAGACCGGCCTCGGCGCCGATGGGCGCCGGGTCCTGGCGGCCAATGCGGTACAGGCCCTCGACGATCACCTCGCCCGTCGCCTCCGGGTCGCCGAAGCTCAGCGGGATGTGGCGGATCAGGTTGCCGTCGGGGTGCAGCGGCTCGGCCGCGAACGCCTGCTCCGGGTCGGTGACCGGTTCGAGGACCTCGTACTCGACCGCGATGGCGGCCGCAGCCAGGCGGGCCGTGTCGGGGTGGTCGGCGGCCACGGCCGCGATCGCCTCGCCGTGGTGGCGCACCAGGTCGGCGGCGAAGACGGGGCGGTCGGCGACGGAGCGGCCGTGCGCGGGGTCGCCCGGCACGTCCCGGTGCGTGACCACGGCCCGTACGCCCGGCATCCCCGACGCCGCGGAGGTGTCGATCGAGACGATGCGCGCGTGGGCGTGCGGGGAGCGGAGCACCGCCGCCCACAGCAGGCCCTCCGCCCACAGGTCGGCCGCGTACGGGAACGTGCCCTCCGTCTTCGCGCGGGCGTCGGCCGGCGGGAGGGACGCGCCGAGGCCGTGGGCCGGGGCCTCGGAGCGGCGCTCCGGCTGGGTGCTGTCGACCGCCGTCGTGCTGGTCGCGGTGGCCGCGTCGCTGCTCACGCCATGCCTCCGTCGTGCGGGTTCTCGAGGTGGTTCTCGTGCGGGTGGGGCTGGTGGATGCCGCCCGCGCCGGGGGGTGCCTGGTGCGGGATGCGGGCCTCCTCGGCGGCGGCGGTGGCCTCGCGCTCGGCGACGACCTCGCGTACCGCTTCGAGGACGCCCCGGTAGCCCGAGCAGCGGCACAGGTTGCCGCAGAGGGCCTGCCGCGTCTCCAGGTCGCTCGGGGCGTGGTTGCCCTCCAGCAGGTCGTGGACCGTCATCGCCATGCCGGGTACGCAGAAACCGCACTGGACCGCGCCGCAGTTCGCCAGGGCGCGCTGTACGTCGGAGGGTTCGCCGTCGGTGGCCAGACCTTCCACCGTGCGGACCTCGCTGCCGGCGGTGGTGGCGGCGGGCACCAGGCAGGAGGCGACCAGACGGCCGTCGACCTGCACCGCGCAGGCGCCGCACTCGCCCTGGGAGCAGCCGTCCTTGGCGCCGGCCAGCCCCAGGCGCTCGCGCAGGACGTAGAGGAGGGATTCCCCGATCCAGGCGTCGGTGACGGGGCGGTCGGCGCCGTTGACCCGCAGGACGTACGAGGCGTGGGGGTGCTCGCTGTGGGCGTCCTCGCCGGCCGCGGGCGCGGGGGCGGGGGCGGGGGCTGGGGCGTCGGTGAAGGGTGCGGGGGCGTCCGGGGCGGGCTGTGCGTCCGGGGCCCCGGCGTCCGGTGCGGCCTCTGCGGCGGCGTCGGGCGTGGCTTCCGGGGCGCCGGGGTCGGTGCCGCGCCCGGGCGTCTCCTCGGGTGCCGGACGTTCGGGCAGTGCTGCGGTGTGTTCGGGGTGGTGGTGTTCGGCACCCTGCGGGGAGCGCCCGGACACGTCCCCTCCCGGCACCGTGGAGTGCGACGCCGGGTGCGTCGGGCGGGGTTCGAAGTCCTGGGTCGGGGCGGTGGACTCGGCCCCCGCCGGCTGGGTCGCCCAGGGGGCCTGGGCGCCGCCCGGGAGCGTCTGGCCCGCGGCCGAGGTGTTGGCCCAGGGGGACGGCGCGCCGCCCGGGAGGGTCGCCGGGGGGTGGGTGGTGGCCCAGTGGGACGCCAGGGCGGAGGTGGTGAACTCGCCGGACTCGTCCGGGAGGTCACCCTCCGCCACCGGGATCGTCCACTGGCCGGTGAGTTCCGTCGCGACCGGCGGCACCGGTTCCGGGGCCGACTCGAAGCTCCACTGCCCCGTCGTCCCCGCCTCGTGCGCCGGGGCAGGCGGCTGCGGGCTCTCCGGTTCGGGCCACCGCATCTCGCCCGGCACGGGGCCGGCCACGGTCCACATCCCGGGCGCGGCCGGGTCGGCCGCGCCCGGCGCCGCCGTGATCTGCGGGTCGGTGTGCGGAGCTATCTGCGGCGGTACGTAGTCGTGGCCCGGCGCGGCCAGCGGGTCGCCGTACGCGCCGAAGTCCGTCATCCCCTCGGGCAGGTGCACGAACGCCGTGGCCTCCGCGTCGTACTCGCCGCCCTGCGGGGTCGGCTGCCAGCCGCCCGGGTTGGGCGGTCCCGGCGTCCCGGGGTTCTCGTTCTCGCTCACGACAGTGCCCTCCCCAGCGCTCGTCGGGCCAGCGCGGCGACCGTGCGCCGCAGGTGCAGTACAGCGGGTGGCAGAGCGGCCTCGGCCCCGTCCGCCGGTGCGGGGTCCGGGATGCAGGCGGCGGCCACGTACTCGCCGAACGCCGCGCAGGCTTCCGGCGCCAGCTTGCGGTCCGCGTCCCACTCGATCAGCGAGGCGATCCAGCGCTCGGCCTCCAGGGGCCGCAGCGGCATCGGCGCGATGGCGCCCACCGCGCACCGCACCTCACGCCGCGCCGGGTCGAGGACCAGGGCGACGGACGCGGTCGCGCGGCCGGGGCCGGTGCGTCCGGTGGCCTTGAAGAAGACCTGGGGGGCGTGCAGCAGCGGTACGCGTACGAAGCCGATCAGCTCACCGGCGCCCAGCATGTCCCGGCCGGCCAGCAGGTGGGAGACGGGCGTCTCGCGGCGCGCTCCGCCGGGTCCGGCGATCACGAGCGTCGCTTCCATGGCGGCCAGTACGGGCAGGGTGTCGCCGGTGGGCGCGGCGGTGACGATGTTGCCGCCGAGGGTGCCGGCGTTACGGATCTGGGGAGGGCCCGCGGCGCGCGCGGCCGCCGCCAGCGCCGGGATGAGGGCCGCGAAGTCGGGCCGTCCCATCCGGGCGTGGGTGAGACCGGCGCCGAGCAGCGCGTTCCCGTCCTGGTACTGCCAGCCCCTGATCTCGCTGATCCGGCCGAGCCCGACCAGGGCGGCGGGCCGAAGCTGCCCGGAGTTCACGGAAGCCATCAGGTCCGTGCCGCCCGCGACGGGCACGGCGGCAGGCATGGCGGTGAGTGCCGCCACGGCCTCGTCGAGCGAGGCCGGGAGCGTCACGGACTGCGCCGCCTGCGGTGCGTGCGTGGTCAACCCAGCTGCCCCTTCCCGGTGTCCCGGCTGTCCCGCCTGTTGCGCCGTACGGTACGTGCTCACAGCCCGGACGAGGCAACTCTGGCACATCTTGCGAACCGGCCGACGCGAGGGTCCACTAGGGGCCCCTCGTCCCCGGCCAGGGCATTGGTCCGCTTTCGCACCTCATTGACGGTGAGGGTGAATTGCCGCTCTTCAGTGGGTGTTGTGCGCCTTACGGCGTATGCCGAGCCGGGCCTGTCCACGGTCCCAGGCCCGGCTCGGCGCGGCACGCTCCTTGCTCTGCGGCTCACACGTTTGGGGGCGACCCCTCGATCGGGCGTCCGAGCGTCGCCGGATTGCCGTCGGGAGCGGGCCGTCTGTGCCGCGGCAGCGGGCCGGCCGGCGGCCGGTAGTCGACTCCCAGCGCGTCGAGCCGCCGGTAGTGCTCCGCCATGCGTGCCCGGAAGCCGGCGAAGTCGCGTTCGGCGGGTGCCGGCAGGTCCGCCCAGGCGACCTCGGCGAACGCGGCGAGGCGGGGGAATGTCTGGTAGTCGACGCGGCTCTGGTTCTCCATCACCTCCGTCCAGACGTTGGCCTGGGTGCCGAGCACGTGCCGCGCCTCTTCGGGTGTGAGCTGCGGGGGTACGGGCTCGAAGCGGTAGACGTCCTCCAGCGTGCGTACGTACCCGATGGGCATCGGCTCGTCCGGGCCGCCGTCCTGACGGTGGTCCAGGTAGACGTGCTGCTCGGGGCACATGACGACGTCGTGTCCGGCCTTGGCGGCGGCGATCCCGCCGGCGTAGCCGCGCCACGAGGAGACGGCGGCTCCCGGTGCGAGGCCGCCTTCGAGGATTTCGTCCCAGCCGATGAGGCGGCGGCCGCGAGTGGTGAGCCAGGAGTCGAAATGCCGGACGAACCAGGACTGGAGTTCTTCCTCGTCGGCCAGGTTCAGTTCTTTGATACGCGCCTGGGCGGCCGGGGACCGCTTCCACTGGTCCTTCGGTGCCTCGTCCCCGCCGATGTGGACGAAGGTGGAGGGGAAGAGTTCGAGGACTTCCTCGAAGACGCCCTCGAAGAAGCGGAGGGTGGTGTCAGTGGGGGCCAGTACGTTCTTGTTGATGCCCCAGGTGTCCCAGACGGAGAGGATGGTGGTGTCGATGAGATCGGTGTTGCCCAGTTCCGGATATGCGGCGATCGCGGCCTGTGAATGGCCGGGGATGTCGATCTCGGGGACGACGGTGATATGCCGCTCGGCGGCGTACGCGACGATCTCGCGAATGTCGTCCTGGGTGTAGTAACCGCCGTGCGGTGTATCGCTCCAGAGGCCGGACGCCCGGTGGCCCCATTGGGTGCGCGCCCGCCAGGCGCCGGTCTCCGTCAGTTTCGGGTGGCGCTTGATCTCGATGCGCCAGCCCTGGTCGTCGGTGAGGTGGAAGTGGAAGACGTTGAGTTTGTGCGCGGCGAGGAGATCGAGATAGCGCAGCACGCCGTCCTTGGGCATGAAATGGCGTGACACGTCGAGCATCAGGCCGCGCCAGGCGAAGCGCGGTCTGTCCTCGATGGCCACCATCGGTACGGACCACTGGCGCGCCGGGTCGACGGGCGCCCGCCGGAAGGCGTCCGGGCCGAGCAGTTGACGCAGCGTCTGGGCGCCCCAGAAGACGCCCGCCGGGCCGCCGCCCTCGATGAGGACCACGTAGCCGTCCACGACGAGGCGGTAGCCCTCCGGGCCGAGGTCCTGTCCGACGTCGGGGTCGATGCGGAGCTCGACGCGGTTGCTGCCGCTGTCGCGCTCGTTGTCGCTGTCGGTGCCGTCCGCCAGCGGCAGCCCGGTGGCGGCCCCCACCGTGGCGCGCAGCCAGCGGGCCACGCCCTCGGTGCCGGGGCGGGCGAACAGGGCGGTGTCGTGGCCGAGGGGGTAGTGCCCCTGGGCGGGGGGCGCCCAGGCCGCGGCTCCCGGAGCCGGTACCAGATCGAGCATGGCGTCAGTCCTTAACCGCTCCGCCCAGTCCGGAGACGAGGCGTCGCTGTACGAGTACGAAGAAGACCAGCACCGGGACGGTCATCACCGTCGACGCTGCCATGATCCCGCCCCAGTCATTTTCCTCCGGCTTGAAGAAAACAAGCAGCGCCATCGGAAGTGTCGACTGCGAGGTGTCGCTGATGATGAAGGACTTGGCGAAGAGGAAGTCGTTCCAGGTGGAGATGAAGGAGAAGACGCTCGTCGCGACAAGGCCCGGGAAGACCAGCGGGAAAAGAATCTGCCACAGGAAGCGGGAGCGGCTCGCGCCGTCGATGTACGCCGCTTCCTCCAGCGCCTCGGGGACGGCCTTGACGAAGCCGCGCAGCATCCACACCGCGAAGGGAAGCGAGAACGCGATGTGCGGCAGGATCAGCGAGCCGAGCGTATTGAGCTGCCCCAAGTCCCTCATGAGGAAGAAGAGAGGGATGGTCAGCGCCTCGATCGGCACCATCTGCGCGACCAGGAACATGATGAGCAGGGTGGTGCGGAGCTTGAACCGGAAACGGGTGACGGCTGTGGCCGCGAGAAAGGCGATCAGTGCGGATGCGAGGACGACGCTCGTCGCGACCAGCAGGCTGTTGAGGAAATAGCGGCCGAATTCCTGCTGTTCGAAGACGCGCCGGAAGGAGTCGAGCGAGGGAGCCAGGGTCCAGGGTCTGGCCTCGGTCGACTGGATCTCGCCCGCCGGTTTGAACGCGGAAAGCACCATCCAGTAGAGGGGGAAGGCGACGGCAGCGGCGATCAGCAGGGCGGACGCCTCGGCGGCCAGGCGCCAGGGACGGCGTACGGGACTCATAGTTCTTCTCCCTGGCGTCGCAGCAGGCGCAGGTACACGAGGGTGACCGCGAGCAGGATCAGCAGCATGACGACGCCGATCGCCGAGCCCAGGCTGTACTGCGAGGACGCGAACGCCTTCTGGTAGGCGTACACGTTGAGGACGAGGTTCTGGCCGGCGATGCCGCCGCCGTTGGTCATGACGTAGATCTGGGTGAAGATCTTGAAGTCCCAGATGACCGACTGGATGGTGACGACGACCAGGATCGGCCGCAGCATCGGGGCCATGACCGAACGCCAGATCCGCCACTGCGACGCCCCGTCGAGCGACGCCGCCTCCAGCACCTCCCCCGGGATCGCCCGGATGCCCGCGTACACGGTCACCATCACGAACGGGAACGAGCACCAGACGACTTCGAGCAGTACGAGCGCGAAGGCGCTGTAGCGGCCGTACGTCCACGAGTGGTCGCCCAGCCCCAGCACCTTGTTGACGGGGCCGAAATCCGGGTCGAAGAGAAACACCCAGACGGTGGACCCGGTGATCGCCGGAGTGGCCCACGCGCCGAGCGCGGCCATCATCAGCGCGAGCCGGGGCACGGCCCGTACGCGCGTCAGCAGCACGGCCAGTGCGCAGCCGAGGGAGAGCGTGGCGACGACGCAGGCCGCCGCGAAGAGGACCGTCGCGAGGAGCACCTGCCAGAACTGCGGGTCACCGAAGAGCGTGGCGTAGTTGTCCAGGCCCTTGAAGGTGGTCGGCTCGCCGCCGCTGACCTGCGCCTGGGTGTACTCCAGGAAGGAGATCAGGCCGAGCTGGTAGACCGGGTAGACGAGCAGACCGCCGAGAACGACGAGGGCGGGCGCGAGGTAGAGCCACGGTGTCCAGCCGGAACCCCGCCGCAGGGCCGTGCTCAACCTGCCGCGCCGAACGCGTCGTTCATCTTCTTGGCCGCGTCGCCGGAGGCCGCCGCCACGTCCTTGCGGCCGCTGACGACCTCCTGGAACATCGTCGGGAGCACGAGCGAGGAGTCGATCTGCGCCCAGCCCGGCGAGGCCGGGGCGGCCTTCGCGCCCGCCGCGAGCGTCTTGATGAACGGCTCGACGAACGGCTCCTTGCGGGCCGCGGTCTCACGTACGTCGGTGTAGGTCGGCAGGAAGCCCATCGCGTCGAAGAGCTCCCCCTGCGTCTTCTTCCCGGCGAGCTGCTTCAGCAGGTCCACGGCGAGCGTGCGGTGCGAACTGCTCCTCAGTACGCCCAGGTTGTTGCCGCCCGCGAACGCCGGAGCGATGTCGCCGGCCTTCACACCGGGCAGCGGCACCACGGCGTACCTGCCCTTCACCTTTCCCGCCTCGACGGCGGCGTGGCTGAAGTCGCCGCCGATCGCCATGCCCGCCTTGCCGGACGCGAAGGCGGTGACGGTGTCGTTGCCGCCCATCTCGGCGCACTTGGCGGCCGGGCAGTTGTCGGGGCCGAACAGCGAGGTGTACGCCTTGATGCCCTTGCGCGCGGCCGGGCTGTCGAGGGCGGAGGTGTACGTTCCGCCGCTCTCCTTCGCGAGTTCGCCGCCGTGCGCCCAGATGAAGGGCATCGCGCCGTACGTGTACGCGCCGCCGACAGCGAGCCCGTACAGGCCGGGCTTCGCCTTGCGGATCTTCTTTGCGGTGGCGACGAGTTCCGCCTGCGTCTTCGGCGGCTTCAGGCCGAGGTCCGCGAAGACGTCGGTGCGGTAGTACAGGGCGCGTACGCCGACGAAGAGCGGGGCGCCGTACACCTTGCCGCCGACGGTCACCGACTGCCGGGCCGTCGGGTCGGTGTCCCTCGCGTCGGGCCAGGCGCCGGACTCCCGCGTGATGTCTGCGAGTCCGCCGTCCTTCACGTAACCGGCGGTGTCGGTGTTGCCGTACTCGATCAGGTCGGGGGCGCTCTTCGGGTCGTTGAAGGCGGCCTTGATCTTCTGGGCGCGGGTCTCGACCGGTATGTACTCGATCTCGACGTCGGCGCCCTTGTGCCGGGCACGGAAGGCGTCGACGGCGCGGTCGACGACCTTCTGCTTGGGCCCGTTGCCCACTTCCTGGAAGAGCCAGACGCGCAGGGTTCCGCTCTTCTCGTCCTTCTTGGCGCTGTTGTCGGAGGTCTGCGGGGCGCAGGCGGTGGCGGTGAGGCCGGCCAGCACAAGGACGGCGGCGGGCAGGGCGGTTCGGGCGAAGGGCTTCATCCGGGACTCCTGTCGAGTCAGCGTTGCACCATATGCAACGCTGGTTTCGCACTGCACAACAGGCAGGAATCTAGATCGGCCCCCGCGAGCCGACAAGAGGTCTGAACCACTTCGGCCGGGCTCTCCACCACCTTGTGACCGGCCGGAGCATCCTGTGCAACGCGAACGGCCCCCGCGGTGCGCCGATGCGCACCGCGGGGGCCGTCCCCGTACCTCCTGCTCGCCGCCGCCGTCGCGGCCGCGTACTACTTCTTGCCGCTGCTGTCCTTGCCGCCCTTGCCACCCTTGTCCTTGTCGCCACCCGCGCCGAGAGACTCGAAGATCTCCTTGCACATGGGACAGACCGGATACTTCTTCGGGTCGCGGCCCGGAACCCAGACCTTGCCGCAGAGCGCGACGACGGGCGTACCGTCGAGGGCGCTCGCCATGATCTTGTCCTTCTGGACGTAATGGGCGTACCGCTCGTGGTCTCCGTCGCCGCGCGAGGTCTGCGGCGTCGGCTCGACGAGGGTCCCCGTACCTGCCCCGCGCTCGGGCTCGGGCTCAAGAGTGCTCATGGCGTCCAAGGGTACCCACCCCCGGCCCGTTCAGTTCAGGCTCGGATCGTCCGGATAGGTGGCGATCATCGCGAGTTTGCTGCGCTGCCTGCGCAGTACGGCCCGCCACAGGCTCTCCGGCTCCGGGGACGACACGTCACCTGGCTCCGACTCCACGACGTACCAGGCCCCGCTCTCCAGCTCCTCCTCCAGCTGACCGGGGCCCCACCCCGAGTACCCGGCGAAGATCCGCAGCGAGCCGAGCGCCGCCGCGAGGAGTTCCGGCGGGGCCTCCAGGTCCACCAGGCCGATCGCGCCGTGCACGCGGCGCCAGCCGAGCGGCCCCTCGTCGCCGGGGATGACTGCGACGCCCAGGGCCGAGTCGAGCGAGACCGGGCCGCCCTGGAAGACGACGTCCGGGTCGCCGGCGAGGCCGGCCCAGGGCAGCAGGATGTCGCGGACCCCCACCGGCGTCGGGCGGTTGAGGACCACGCCGAGCGAGCCCTCGTCGTCGTGGTCGATGAGGAGCACCACCGCGCGGTCGAAATTGGGGTCCGCGAGGGCCGGACTGGCCACCAGCAGCCGTCCTGTGAGCGAGGACACCTCCGTCATGCCAGACATGATCCCGCACATTCGCCCTCCTGGGGGAGCGGACGGCGGTGTGCAAGGCTGCGCAGCTCAGGGCGCACCGCAGCAACGGGAGCGCGCACCGGCGGAACGTCACACTCCGCAGAGGCGCCTGTGCGCAGCGTGTTGTGTCTCATTCATGACATACGTGAAGCCCGCTTGGCCTTACGGCACAGGGGTAGTCGCCCCTTACTCTTTTCTCTGGCCACCTGTCCGACAACTCCGGAACGCGAGATCCATGACCGGCACTGAAGATGTACTGCTCGTCCACGGCGGCACCCCGCTCGAGGGCGAGATCCGCGTCCGCGGCGCGAAGAACCTGGTGCCGAAGGCGATGGTCGCCGCGCTCCTCGGCAGCGGACCGAGCCGACTGCGCAACGTTCCCGACATCCGTGACGTACGCGTCGTACGCGGACTGCTCCAGCTGCACGGCGTGACGGTGCGCCCCGGCGAGGAACCGGGCGAGCTGATCCTCGACCCGTCCCACGTCGAGTCCGCCAATGTCGCCGACATCGACGCGCACGCCGGCTCCTCGCGCATCCCGATCCTGTTCTGCGGCCCGCTGCTGCACCGGCTCGGCCACGCCTTCATCCCGGGCCTGGGCGGCTGCGACATCGGCGGCCGGCCGATCGACTTCCACTTCGAGGTGCTGCGGCAGTTCGGCGCGACGATCGAGAAGCGCGCGGACGGCCAGTACCTGGAGGCCCCGCAGCGGCTGCGCGGCTGCAAGATCCGGCTGCCGTACCCGTCGGTCGGCTCGACGGAGCAGGTGCTCCTGACGGCCGTACTGGCCGAGGGCGTCACCGAACTGTCGAACGCGGCCGTGGAGCCCGAGATCGAGGACCTCATCTGCGTACTGCAGAAGATGGGCGCGATCATCTCCATGGACACCGACCGGACCATCCGGATCACCGGTGTCGACTCGCTCGGCGGCTACAACCACCGCGCGCTCCCGGACCGCCTGGAGGCGGCCTCCTGGGCGTCGGCCGCGCTCGCGACCGAGGGCAACATCTACGTGCGCGGCGCCCAGCAGCGCTCGATGATGACCTTCCTCAACACCTACCGCCGGGTCGGCGGCGCCTTCGAGATCGACGACGAGGGCATCCGCTTCTGGCACCCGGGCGGCCCGCTCAACGCGATCGCCCTGGAGACCGACGTACACCCCGGTTTCCAGACCGACTGGCAGCAGCCGCTGGTCGTCGCCCTGACGCAGGCGTCGGGCCTGTCCATCGTCCACGAGACGGTGTACGAGTCGCGCCTGGGCTTCACCTCCGCGCTGAACCAGATGGGCGCGCACATCCAGCTGTACCGCGAGTGCCTCGGCGGCTCCGACTGCCGCTTCGGCCAGCGCAACTTCCTGCACTCCGCGGTCGTCAGCGGCCCGACGAAGCTCCAGGGCGCGGATCTGGTCATCCCCGACCTGCGCGGCGGCTTCTCGTACCTGATCGCGGCCCTGGCGGCCCAGGGCACGTCCCGGGTCCACGGCATCGACCTGATCAACCGGGGCTACGAGAACTTCATGGAGAAGCTCGTGGAACTCGGTGCGAAGGTCGAGCTGCCGGGCGGCGCGCTCGTCTGACGTATCGATACGCCGAAGGGGCGGCCGTCCGGATCACCGGGTGGCCGCCCCTTTTCGGTGCGCGCGGGTCTCGTGGGGCCGCTCAGTCCTTGCCGGCCGACACCGAGGGGCTCTTCGCCGCCCGGTCGCCGTCGCCGGCCGAGGCCGGGGCCGTGCCGAGGCTGGCGGCGAGCGTCGCCGTCAGGAGGGCGGCGCCCACCACGAGAAGGGAGCGGCTCGGTCGGGCCGGGTGGGATACGCGCACGGTCTACTCCTGGGTCTGAGTCTGGGTCGCTGAGTCAGGGCAGCTGAATCTGGGCAGCTGAGTCGGCGATCGCGCGCCTTACCAGTTTCGCGGGACGTAAACCTCTTGAATGCCGTCCGGTCCGCGAGGGCGGCCGAAGCCGTGAGCGGCCTTCTGCGGCGGTACGGCGGTCCGTCCGACCCCCCGGGGGGAGACCGGACCTGCGCGGCCCTCCAGGGCGGGACAGACGCGCGGGTACGCCGAAGGGGGCGGCCACCCGGCGTATTCCGGTTGACCGCCCCCTTCGGGTCTGCCTTGGGTGTTACTTGCCCTTGGCGGCTTCCTTGAGCTTGGAGCCCGCGGAGACCTTCACGCTGTAGCCGGCCGGGATCTGGATCGGGTCGCCGGTCTGCGGGTTACGAGCGGTGCGAGCGGCACGGTGGGTGCGCTCGAAGGTCAGGAAGCCGGGGATGGTGACCTTCTCGTCGCCCTTGGCGACAATCTCGCCGACGGTCTCGGCGAGCGCGGCCAGCACGGCGTCGGCGTCCTTGCGGGTCACGTCGGCGCGGTCGGCCAGGGCGGCCACCAGCTCACTGCGGTTCATGTTTGTACTCCCGTGTTCTTCTTGCCTGTAAGGCGTGAGATCGAAGCCGATGCTGCCAGGGCCCTCGGACAGTCCCCGGACCCGGGTCTGTCGTCAGACCCTCGCGCCCAAATACGCATCCTGCCCCCACCAGCGGCGGGAAAGCCAATCCGGCACCCTCCGGAGTCACACGAAAAGCGCCACAGCCTCGACTTGGTGACGCTCCGTCCGCTGCCGGAAGCGGACCGCAGGGCTCTGAGGGGTCCTGCGGGCTCATTGCCCGCCACCCTAGAGGGGGCCGTGAGGCCCCGCGACCCGCGACGCGCCGGGTGATCCGCCGAGGCCACCGGGAAACGTCAGGCGGACGTGGCACCCGTCACAGCGGATCCGACCGACTTGGCCGCCGTGCGGACGGCGCCGGCCACGGCGCCCGCCACCTTGTCGTTGAAGACGGACGGGATGATGTAGTTCGCGTTGAGCTCGTCCTCGGTGACGACGTCCGCGAGAGCGGCCGCGGCGGCGAGCATCATCTCCGTGTTGACGGTCCGGGACTGGGCGTCCAGGAGGCCGCGGAAGACGCCCGGGAACACCAGCACGTTGTTGATCTGGTTCGGGAAGTCGGAGCGGCCGGTGGCCACAACAGCCGCCGTCTGACGGGCGATTGCGGGCTCGACCTCGGGGTCCGGGTTCGCGAGCGCGAAGACGATCGCGCCGTCCGCCATCGCCGCGACGTCGTCGCCGTTCAGGACGTTGGGGGCCGATACGCCGATGAAGACGTCGGCGTCGACCACGGCCTGCTTGAGGGTGCCGGTGACGCCCTCGGGGTTGGTGTTGTCGGCGATCCAGCGCAGCGGCGACTCGGGCGCGGCGTCCACGAGGTCCTCGCGGGCGGCGTGCACCACGCC
This sequence comes from Streptomyces agglomeratus, assembly GCF_001746415.1. Classification (NCBI taxonomy): domain Bacteria; kingdom Bacillati; phylum Actinomycetota; class Actinomycetes; order Kitasatosporales; family Streptomycetaceae; genus Streptomyces; species Streptomyces agglomeratus. The sequence continues at coordinate 4,904,629 of NZ_MEHJ01000001.1, read as the reverse complement.
GTGGATGTCGGCGACCACCGCGTGCTTCACGCCCGCGGCGATCAAGAGCTTGAGGATGGCCGTACCGGCCGCGCCGGCGCCGGACATGACGACCCGTACGTCACCGATCGACTTGCCGACCACGCGCAGCGCGTTGGTCAGTGAGGCGAGGACCACAATGGCCGTGCCGTGCTGGTCGTCGTGGAAGACGGGGATGTCGAGCGCCTCGCGCAGCCGTGCCTCGATCTCGAAGCAGCGGGGCGCGGAGATGTCCTCCAGGTTGATGCCCGCGAAGCCGGGGGCGATGGCCTTGACGATAGCGACGATCTCGTCGGAGTCCTGGGTGTCCAGGCAGATCGGCCACGCGTCGATGCCGGCGAAGCGCTTGAAGAGGGCCGCCTTGCCCTCCATGACGGGCAGCGCGGCCATCGGGCCGATGTTGCCCAGGCCGAGCACCGCGGAGCCGTCCGTCACCACGGCGACGGAGTTGCGCTTGATGGTCAGGCGGCGGGCGTCCTCGGGGTTCTCGGCGATCGCCATGCACACGCGGGCGACACCCGGCGTGTAGATCATCGAAAGGTCGTCACGGTTGCGGATGGGGTGCTTGGACGCCATCTCGATCTTGCCGCCGAGGTGCATCAGGAACGTACGGTCGGAGACCTTGCCCAGCACCACGCCCTCAATGCCGCGCAGTCCCTCGACGATCTCGTCGGCGTGCGCGGTCGAGGTCGCCGCGATCGTGACGTCGATCCGCAGCTTCTCGTGGCCGGAGGCGGTCACGTCGAGGCCGGTCACCGACCCGCCGTGGGACTCGACGGCCGTGGTGAGCTGGCTGACCGCGGTCCCGCTCGCGGGGACCTCCAGCCGGACCGTCATCGAGTACGAGACGCTGGGCGCCGTTGCCATGGCCGACTTCCTCTGCTTTCCCTAGCTTCATTGCTACGCGGCCGTGACGGTTGCCCGGCGGCGCCTTCCGATGGTCGCACCTACCTGTGGGTAGCAGGTAATGCGGTCATTTAGTTTTCGGAAAGTGTTTTCCACCATACGAGAACCGCAGGTGAAACAGAAGAGGCCCGCGGTACCCGAGGGTTCCGCGGACCTCTTCTTTGGATGTATGCACCAAGACGTGTGCACCAAGATCAGGTGGCACCGGCCCGCCATGCTCGCCTCGCGGCAAGTGGTCGCTCGAAGCGACGAAGGTTGGGCCCGGGGGCTTGGATCGAGCCGGTGCCACCCCCAGGCTAACAAAGACCCCCGGGAAGTGATTCCCCCATGACGGGTTGACGCCCGTTCAGTCCCGCGCCGGTGCCCGGTCAGTCCCGCAGCAGAGCGGGGACCCCGTCCGCGTCCGGCTTGTCGCGCTGTCCCGAGACAACCGTGAGCTGCTGCGTCGCGCGCGTCAGCGCCACGTACAGCACCCGCAGGCCCGCCGGGGACTCCTCCGCGATCTCGGCCGGCGACACGACCACCGTGGCGTCGTACTCCAGGCCCTTGGCCTCCAGGCTGCCGAGCGCCACCACCCGGTCGCCCAGCGGCGCGAGCCACTTGCGGGCCTGCGCGCGGCGGTTCATCGCGACGACCACGCCGACCGTGCCGTCCACCCGGTCCAGCAGGCGCTGGGCCTCCTCGCGGGTGGTCCGGGCCAGCCCGGAGTCCTGGGTGTCCTCCACGGCCGTGAAGCGGGGCTCCACGCCCGTGGAGCGGACGGCGGCGGGCGACTCCATGCCGGGCATGGCGCGCTGGAGGACCTTGGCCGCGAGGGCGGCGATCTCCGCCGGGTTGCGGTAGTTCACCGTGAGGGTGAAGCGGCGGCGCGGGCGGGCGCCGAGCGCCTCGTCGCGGGCCGCGGCCGCCTCGTCCGGGTCGGTCCAGGACGACTGGGCCGCGTCGCCCACGATCGTCCAGGTCGCGTGCCGGCCGCGGCGGCCGACCATCCGCCACTGCATGGGCGTGAGGTCCTGCGCCTCGTCGACGATCACGTGCGCGTACTCGGTGCGCTCCTGCGCGAGCCGCTCGGCCCGCTCCCACTGCGTCTCCTCGCGCTGCGGCATCAGCTCCTCCAGGCCGCTGAGCTGGTCGAGCGGGTCGTACTCGCGCTTGCGCTTCGGCCGGGCGGGAGTGCCGAGCAGCGTGCTGAGCTCGTCGAGGAGCGCCACGTCGTGCACGGACAGGGGGCCGTTGCCGTCCGCGTCCAGGCGGCCCAGCGAACGCGCCAGCCGGCGGATCTCGCGCGGGTTCAGGACGCGGCGTGCCCAGCGGCCGAGGCGCTTCTCGTCGGACATGGCGGCGAGCACCCGGCGCGGGGTGAGCTCGGGCCACCAGGCGTCGAGGAACTCGATGAACTCGGTCTCCGTCGAGATGTCCTCGTCGAAGCCGGAGCGGAGCTCCGCGATCAGCTCCTGGTCCGTGTACCGGCCACGGCCGCTGGACTTCGACCAGAGCGCGTCCAGGAGCAGCTTGCGGGCGCGCGGGCGCAGCAGGTTGACGGGGGCGGTGCCGCTGAGGACGTTGTGGCGGATGCGGCTCAGGTCTTCGGCGTCCAGTTCCACGCGCTGCCCGAAGGCGACCACGCGCAGGCTGGTGGGGGTCCGGGCGTCCTGCCGCTCCTGCGGCTCCTCGTCCCCGAAGGACAGCTGGCCGTCCTCGGCGGGGGCCTCCGGTGCGGGCGGCGCGTCCAGGGCGCCGCGCGCCGCGTGGCGCAGCACCTTGAGCATGCGCGAGGAGCCCTTGATGCGGGAGATGTTCGGTTCGTCGTACGTCGATGCCTCCGCGCCGTCGACCAGCGAGCCCACCGCGCGGATCGCGACCTGGCCCTCCTCGCCGAGCGAGGGCAGCACGCCCTCGGTGTACGCGACGAGCAGCGGCGTCGGGGACACGATGAGGATGCCGCCCGCGTACTTCCGCCGGTTCTGGTAGAGCAGGTACGCGGCGCGGTGCAGGGCCACGGCGGTCTTGCCGGTGCCCGGGCCGCCGGAGACCTCCGTGACGGAGGCGGCGGGGGCGCGGATGACCATGTCCTGCTCGGCCTGGATCGACGACACGATGTCGCGCATGGTGTGGCTGCGGGCCTGGCCGAGGGCCGCCATGAGCGCGCCGTCACCGATGACGGGCAGCGGGGCGCCGTCGAGGGTGGCGGTGAGCTCCGGGCGCATCAGGTCGTCCTCCACACCGAGGACCTTGCGGCCCTTCGACCGGATGACCCGGCGGCGTACGACACGGCCGGGCTCCTTGGGCGTGGAGCGGTAGAACGGCGCGGCGGCCGGCGCGCGCCAGTCGATGACCAGCGGGGAGTAGTCGGAGTCGAGGACGCCGATGCGCCCGATGTGCAGCGTCTCCGCGATCTCCGCGGTGAGGTCGGGGCGTACCGCGTCGTCGGCGGGCTCCACCGAGGTGAACGCGCCGTCCGGGCCCTTCTCCCCGTCCTTGCCCCGGAGCAGGTCGATGCGTCCGAAGAGGAAGTCCTCGAATTCGTTGTTCAGCCGGTTGAGGTGGATTCCGGCGCGGAAAACCTGCGCGTCGCGCTCGGCGAGCGCGCCGGGCGTGCCGACCTGGCCGCGCTTGGCGGCGTCGTTCATGAGGAATTCCGCCTCGTGGATCTTCTCCTCCAGACGGCGGTACACCTGATCCAGATGATCCTGTTCCACACCGATTTCGCGGGTCCGGGTCGACTCCTCCGAGGAGGAGTCGGCAACGGAATTCACGGAATCGACAGCGGCATCCTGCGCGGCCACCGAGGCCCCCTTCTGACGTGCTGCGGGCAGCCGTCAACCGTACGCGACAGGGGGCCGCGACCGCACCTGTCCGGAGCGGGGGATCGTGCGGGAATGTGGTGATCTGTCGGCTGCCACTGTCAGGCTTCGACCTCTACCAGCCGTTTTCCGTCGAAGGTCCGGACCTCGAAATGATCGATGTCGCCGCGGTTCATGGCCGCGCCGCCGTGGACGTACAGCGGGTTCTTGGCCATTTCGTGGGTGCTGTCCGGAATGCCGTAGCCCCATTTCGGCACGGCCCAGCTCGTCACCGTCTCCTCTTTCCCGTCCTTCGAGACGGCGATCAGGCTGCACTTCAGCGGACCCTTGACGTTCTTCAGCTCAAGGACGGCGTGGGTGCCCCACGCCTTCTTCTCCATGCCGACCGCCGCACTGACCTTCGTGGCCGCGTCGGTCGCGACGATCTTCTCCTCCATGTGGTTGAAGAAGGCGTCCTCGGCGGGGCTCGTGGGGTGGGCCCCGCCCGCGATGTGCCGGTCGGTGTCGCTGCCGCCGGAGGTCGCCACGACCGCGATCGTGGGACCGCCGACCACCAGTACGGCGGCGGCGGCGACCAGGTAGAAACCGCGGCGGCGGCGCTGCGCCCGGCTCGCCGCGACCTCGTCGGTGAGACGGGTGAGCAGCTGCGGGCTCGGCTCGGTCAGCCGCGGGGGCGGGCCCGGGGCCTCCGCCAGGGCCGCCATCATCGGCTCCATGCCGGCGAAGTCGTCCAACTGGGCGGCGCAGTGCTCGCAGTACGCCAGGTGGGCCTCGAAGGCGGTGGCGTCCGCGTCGTCCAGGATGCCGAGCACGTAGGCGCCGACGGCGTCGTGCTCGGAGTGCCGGTCGTGCGTCGTCATGCCGTCACCCCTCGTTCCTCCAGCGCGAGCTTCATGGAGCGCAGTGCGTAGAAGACCCGGGACCTGACGGTGCCACTGGGTATGCCGAGCACTTCGGCCGCCTCATTGACCGTACGCCCTCTGAAATACGTCTCGACAAGTGCTTCCCGGTGGGCGGGAGTCAAATCGTCGAGCGCGTCGGAGAGCGTCATCAGCCACAACGCCTTGTCGATCTCGTCCTCCGCGGGCATGACCTCCAGCGGTGACGGATCGACCTCCTGCGGCCGGGACTGCCGGCTGCGATGGTTGTCGATGACGATGCGTCGTGCGACCGTCACCAGCCAGGGGCGGACAGAGCCGGTCGCCCGGTTGAGCTGACCGGCGTTCTTCCAGGCACGGATGAGCGTCTCCTGCACGACGTCCTCGGCCCGCTGGCGGTCGCCGGCGACGAGGCGCAGTACGTAGGCGAGCAGCGGCCCGGCGTGTTCGCGGTAGAGGGCCCGCATCAACTCCTCGTCCGGTGTCGGTTTTTCGGCGCGCGGGCGCTCGCTTCTATGTCGCGCCCTGTGCTGACGGCTATCGGCCACGGCCGCATCCTCGCGCACCCGAACCTCCCGGTCGAGACCCTGTCTGGCTCCCTCCCCCATCACTACGCAGGCGTTCGTCGATCGACTCAACGTGATCCGAAAAACTTTTCAGCCGCCGGACCCGGCCGTCGTTCGGCGCCGGTGCCGGGCCACTCGTTCCCGGTTGCCGCACACCTCGCTGGAGCACCAGCGCCTGCGGCGGCCCCTGGACGTGTCGAGGTACAGGCGGCGGCAGTTGTCGCCCTCGCACTGGCGCAGCAGGGCGCGGGCGGCCGGGTCGGTCAGGAGGTCCACCGTGTCGCGGGCGACGGCGGCGAGCAGCGGGGCGCAGGCGGGGGCGTCGCTCAGGGTCCTGCGCCAGGTGCCGTCGGGGGTGCGTACCGCTCGGATGCCGGGAGGTGGGGCGGTGGCGAGGGTGTTGATGTGGCGCAGGGCCCGGAGGGCGGGGCGGCGGGCGAGTTCCGCGTGGGCCAACTCCGTGACGTACGCGCGTACTTCGGTGAACCGGTGGAGCCACTCGTCGTCGACCGCGTCCAGTCGCGTCCCGGCGGGTACGAGACCGGAGCCCACGAGCCACTCCCGCAGGCGCGCGGGGTGGCTGAGCTGCTCGGTGGGGTACGCGCCTGTCGCCACCAGGTCCAGACATGGCCGTCCGGAATCGAACCGCATCTCGCACGAGCCTGTGCCCGCTGCCATGCGCCTGTCACCGCCTCGGGGTTACCGGTGGGTGTCGTCCCCCCAGAGTGCCCGGCGGCGGGGCCGGCCGGAAGGGGAGCGCCCCGAACACGTCCCCTTCCGCACCGTGGACTCGTTCGGGGGCGGCTACGTGTCCGCGTACTTCGTGTCCGCCGACGGGTCCAGCGCCAGGCGGTATCCGCGCTTGACCACCGTCTGGATCAGGTTGGGCGTGCCGAGGGAGGTACGGAGGCGGGCCATCGCCGTTTCCACGGCGTGCTCGTCGCGGCCGGAACCCGGCAGCGCGCGCAGGAGGTCCGCCCGGGAGACGACCCAGCCGGGGCGGCGGACCAGGGTCCGCAGCAAGGACATGCCCGCCGGCGGCACCGGGCGCAGTTCGCCGTCGACCACGACCGCATGGCCCCGGATCTCGATGCTGCGGCCGGCGACCGGCAGGGTGCGGGCGCGGCCCGGCAGTTCGCGGCAGATCAGCTGGACCAGCGGGCCCAGGCGGAACCGGTCCGGCTGGACCGTGTCGATGCCGTGCGCCTGGAGGGGCAGGGCGGTGACGGGGCCCACGCAGGCCGACAGTACGTCGTGGCTCAGCGCCGCGAGGAGGTCCGGCAGCAGACCCCGGTCCTCGGCCCGGGAGAGCAGCGACGCCGCCGCCGGGGCGCTGGTGAAGGCGAGGGCGTCCACGCCGCGGGAGAGCGTCGCGTCGATGAGGCGGTCCAGCGGCGCGATGTCCTCGGGCGGCATCCAGCGGTAGACGGGAACGCCCACCACCTCCGCGCCGCCGGCCCGCAGCGCCTCCACGAAGCCGGGCAGCGGTTCGCCGTGCAGCTGGATCGCGACGCGGCGGCCCGCCACGCCTTCGGCGAGGAGCCGGTCGAGGACCTCCGCCATGGACTCGGAGGTGGGTGACCACTCCTCGGTGAGACCCGCCGCCCGGATCGCGCCCTTGACCTTGGGGCCGCGCGCGAGGAGTTCGACGCCCTGGAGCCGGGCGAGCAGTGCCTCGCCCAGGCCCCAGCCGTCCGCCGCCTCCACCCAGCCCCGGAAGCCGATCGCCGTCGTCGCGATCACGACGTCCGGCGCGTGGTCGATGAGCTGCTTCGTGGTGGCGAGCAGCTCGCTGTCGTCGGCCAGCGGCACGATCCGCAGCGCGGGCGCGTGCAGGACCGCCGCGCCGCGCCGCGTCAGCAGCGTGCCCAGCTCGTCGGCGCGCCGGGCGGCGGTGACGCCCACGGTGAAGCCCGCCAGCGGGCCGTGCTGGGGATCCGGCTGGGGCTCCGGCTGTGCTTCGTCTTGCTTGGCGTTGTTCACGGACATCGCGTACCCGGCTCTCAGTACCGCTGTGCTGGTGATGCGGAGGGCCGAGCCTGTCAACATCACATGACAGACTCGGTTCTTCCGTATTTCCCGGCCGTTACGGACCTGCGCGGCTCACACCTCGGCATACGTGAGCTGCGGCTTCGCCGGTACGGCCACCGGACGCCGAAGGTATACCGCCCAGGTGACGGTGAAGCACGCGGCATAGAAGGCGAGGAAGGCCGCGAAGGCCGCCGTGCCCGTGCCGGCCGTCTGGAAGGACTGGCGGAAGGCGAGGTTGATCGCGAGTCCGCCCAGCGCGCCGACCGCGCCGATGAGCCCCATGGAGGCTCCGGAGAGCCGTCGTCCGTACGCCGCCGCGGCCTCGCCCTCCATGCCCTTGGCCAGCGCCTTGGCCTGGAAGATCGCCGGGATCATCTTGTACGTCGAACCGTTGCCGAGGCCCGACAGGACGAACAGCGCGGTGAAGCCCGTCAGGAAGACCGGCAGGGACTTGGTGGTGGAGGCGTAGACGACCACCGAGGTGGCCGCCGCCATCGCCGCGAAGTTCCACAGGGTGATGCGGGCGCCGCCGAAGCGGTCGGCGAGGGAGCCGCCGAGGGGGCGGATCAGCGAGCCGAGGAGCGGGCCGATGAAGGTGAGCGAGGCCGCCTGGAGCGGCGTACGGCCGAACTGGGTCTGGAGGACCAGGCCGAAGGCGAAGCTGTAGCCGATGAAGGAGCCGAACGTCCCGATGTAGAGGAAGGCCATGATCCAGGTGTGCCGGTCGCGCACCGCCGCCTTCGCCGCCCCCGTGTCGTTGCGTACGGGTGCCAGGTTGTCCATGTAGAGCGCCGCGCACACCGCCGCGACGACGATGAGCGGGATGTACGTGGCCAGCAGGACGCGGGGGTGGGTCGCGCCGGCCACCGCGATGACCAGCAGGCCCATGAGCTGGACCACGGGTACGCCGATGTTGCCGCCGCCCGCGTTCAGGCCCAGCGCCCAGCCCTTCTTACGGAGCGGGAAGAAGGAGTTGATGTTGGTCATGGAGGAGGCGAAGTTCCCACCGCCGACGCCGGTGAGCGCGGCCACCACCATGAAGGTGGTGTACGACGTGCCGGGCTCCATGACGGCGTACGCCGCGCCCGTGGGCAGCAGCAGCATCAGCGCGCTGAACACGGTCCAGTTCCGGCCGCCGAAGCGGGCCACGGCGAAGGTGTAGGGCACGCGGACGACGGCGCCGACGAGGGTGGCGGTGGCGATCAGGAAGAACTTGCCCGCCGGGTCGATGCCGTACTCCGGGCCCATGAAGAGCACCATGACGGACCAGAGGGTCCAGATGGAGAAGCCGATGTGCTCGGAGAGTACGGAGAAGATGAGGTTGCGGCGGGCGATCCGCTCTCCTGATTCCTTCCAGAAGGTCTCGTCCTCGGGGTCCCACTGTTCGATCCACCGGCCTGCCATCACGCGCCTCCACGAGTATTCGGGTCGTGGGGCCGACGCTAGGGACAGCAAATTTCAACCCCGTGCCGTGAGGTGACCGGCGCGCAACCTTGCTCTCACCCCGCCGCGGCGGGTGGTGTGAGCGTTTTCAACTTCTGGACGCCCCGCCGCCCGGCTCCACGCCGGTGGCCGTCCGGCTGCCGGGCCGCGTGCCGGGTCGGGTGCCGGCGAGCATCAGCGACATATCGGCCTCGGGAAGCCAGCCGTCCGCGGGCACGTCCAGCCAGCCGTGCCGCTCCGCCAGGCCGTCGGCGGTCTCGCGCAGCGCGTCGAGCCCCTTGTGACGGAGACCCTTTCGCCAGACGAGCGAGATGGGCGACAGCGGTACGGGGTCCACGATCGGCCGCAGCTCCATACCGGGAACCGCGACGAATTCGGTACTCGCCAGGACCGACCAGCGCCGCTTGCGGACCACCCGGACGAACTCCTCGACGCCCTCGATCTCCGGGAACGGCGCGGCCACCTCGATGCCCCGCCCGGCGAAGAGCCGTTCCGCCAGATCGGTCCACTCGGCGGTGGCCGCGTTGCCGGCCGCCGCGTAGAGGGTCTCCCCCGCGAGCGCGTCCAGCGGCACCTCGTCCAGCGCGGCCAGCGGATGGCCCTCGCAGAGCAGTACGGCCATCCGCTCGAACCGCACCGGCCGGTGCTCCAGCTGGTCGAGCACGGCGGGATCGAGCCCCGCCACCCGCCCCGAGGACACGTCCAGCCGGCCGGCGACGATCGCGGCGGACGCGCCCGTGAGACCGCTGTGGAAGCGGGCCACGAACTCGATGTCGGGCGCGGCCGCCCGCGTCGCCTCCAGCACCTGGTAGGCGGTGCCGACCGACGCGCCGACGTCCACGACCAGCGGCCGCTCGTCGGCGGCCCAGGCCGCGCCCAGCTCGTCGTACGCCGCCAGCACCCGCCGTGCGTACGGCAGGAACCGCTCGCCCTCCGCCGTCAGCGACACGCTCCGGGTGGACCGTACGAACAGCTCCGAGCCCAACTCCCGCTCAAGGCGCCGGACGTCGCGGCTCAGCGCCTGCTGGGCGACGTACAGCCTGGCCGCGGCGCGGGTGAAGTGAAGATCCGCGGCGACCGCCTCGAAGGCGCGCAGCAGGCGGGGCTCGATGTCATGGGGCACGCCGTGAACCTACAACGGGACTGCGTCAATCCGCTCCCAGCAGGTGTTGGACCGCCGACGACCGCCGACGGGAAGCTTGATCCATGCCCCTCCACGAACCCCCTTCCCCTTTCCTGGCCGTGTCCGGCGACGTACTGATCGCCGCGCCTCGCCCCGGCCACCACGTCGGCGCACCGCGACGCCTTGCCCCCGGCCGCCTCTCCCGCCGGTTCTCCCCCTACCGGCGCCTCTTCGCCACCCCGGCGCCCGCGCCTTCACGGCGGGCAATCTCCTGGCCCGCCTCCCGATGGGCATGTTCAGCGTGAGCGCGGTCATGATGATCGCCGGTTCGCGCGGCTCGTACGCCCTGGCGGGGGCCGTCACCGCGGTCGGTCTGGCCGTCACCGCGCTCGTCGCGCCCTGGACGGCCCGGCTCGTCGACCGGCACGGCCAGGCCCGCGTCGCGGTGCCCGCCACCGCCGTCGCGGTACTCGGCTCGCTCGCCCTGCTCCTGTGCGTCCGCCACGGGGCGCCGGACTGGACGCTCTTCGCCGCGTACGCCGCCACCGCCACCACCCCCAACACGGGCGGCATGTCCCGCGCCCGCTGGGCCCACCTGTACCGGGACGATCCGGCGGCCCGGCACACCGCCAACTCCTTCGAGCAGGCCGCCGACGAGCTGTGCTTCATGCTCGGCCCGGTCGCCGCCGCCTTCCTCTGTACGGCGCTCTTCCCCGAGGCCGGCACCCTGACCGGAGCGGTCCTGCTGATGACCGGCGTCGTGATCTTCGCCGCCCAGCGCGCCACGGAACCGCCCGTCGCACCCCGCGCGACGGACACCCGCTCGCCGCTGCGGCTGCCCGGCATGCCCGCACTGCTCGCGGTCTTCCTCGCCACCGGAGCGGTGTTCGGCTCCATGGAGGTCGTCACCCTGGCCTTCGCCGACGGTCTCGGCCACGGCGCCGCGGCGGGCCCGGTGCTCGCCCTCCAGGCAGCCGGGTCCTGTGCGGCGGGGCTGCTGTACGGCTCGGCCCGCCCGGCGGCGAACCCGCACCGCCGACTGCTCGCGTGCGTCGGGGCCATGACCCTGCTGATGTCCCTGCCCCTGCTGGCGGCCTCCACGGGCTCGCTGGCCGCCGTCGCGGGCGCCCTGCTCCTGGCCGGAGCGGCCACCGCCCCCACCATGGTCACCGGCATGACCCTGCTGCAACGCGTCGTCCCGCAGGCCCAGTTGAACGAGGGCATGACGCTGGCCGTCACCGCGCTCCTGGGCGGCATAGCCGCGGGTTCGGCGACGGGCGGCTGGCTGGCGGAACACACGGCCCCGGCCTCCGGCTACGCGGCGCCCGTGGCGGCCGCGGCCCTCGCGCTGCTGCTGTGCGCGGCGGGGCGGCCCACGGCGCAGGGCCGGACGGAACGTACGACAAAGGCCCCGCCGTCCTAGGACAGCGGGGCCTCGGCCTCACATGGGAATTGTGGAGATGGCGGGAATCGAACCCGCGTCCAACGGTGCAGAACCAGGGCTTCTCCGAGTGCAGTCCGCTACGCTTTTCTCGGCCCCGGAGATCACACGGACAAGTCTCCGACGGGCTCAGTCACTGTTTGATTTCCCACCCGATCCCGTGACCGGACCGAGTGGTTTAGTTCCCTTGATGATGCCAGGATCCGGGTCGGGAACACCCCCGGGCTGACACTTCGCTAAGTCGCTACTTAGGCAGCGAGGGCGAAGGAATCGCGCTTGGAATCGGCGATTATTGGTTGCGACATATGGTTAACGAGATCATTGCCGCTTCCTCGACTCGCTTCCCCTGCCTCGACATCCGCTGTCGAAACCGATCATCCCCATGTTTTTTTATCAAGGTGGTGCCGCACCCCGAGGGGCACAAGCGCCATCGTACGTGAACAACGCACGACCGTGCCAGCCTATTCCTGCCGGCCGGCGGCGCGCCCTCAGATCCGCCCGCGCTCCTTGCGCTTGACCGCCGAGATCGCCCGGTTCGTCTCCCGCAGGTCCTGCTTCTCGCGCAGCGTCTGCCGCTTGTCGTACTCCTTCTTGCCCTTGGCCAGCGCGATCTCGATCTTCGCCCGGCCGTCCTTGAAGTACATCGCGAGCGGCACGATCGTGTGGCCCGTCTCCTGCGACTTGCTCGCGAGCTTGTCGATCTCCACCCGGTTCAGCAGCAGCTTGCGCTTGCGGCGCGCGGAGTGGTTGGTCCATGTGCCCTGCGTGTACTCGGGCACGTGGACGTTGTGCAGCCACGCCTCGCCCCCGTCGAGCTGTACGAAGCCGTCCACCAGCGAGGCGCGTCCCTGGCGCAGGGACTTCACCTCGGTGCCGGTCAGGACCATGCCGGCCTCGTAGGTGTCGATGATGAGGTAGTCGTGTCGCGCCTTCTTGTTCTGCGCGATCATCTTGCGCCCTTTTTCCTTAGCCATAGTGCGGCCATTTTCGCACTATGACCCTCCCCCGAGGCCACTCAATACTGTGCGGGCCCGTTCTTCGGCCCGTTCGCTCACCGCGAGGTCCGGGCTGATGCCCCTGCCGTCGACCCTGTGACCGGCGGGAGTGCGGTAGTGACCGACGGTGAGCTCGGCCACGGAGCCGTCCGGCAGGCGGCTCGGCATCTGCACCGAGCCCTTGCCGAACGTGCGCGAACCGACCGTGACCGCCCGGCCGCGGTCCTGGAGCGCGCCCGTGACCAGCTCCGCCGCGCTCATGGTGCCGCCGTCGACGAGCGCCACGACGGGCCGGTCGGTGTCCCCGCCCTGCTCCGCGTACAGCGCGCGCTCCTCGCCCTCCACGTCGTACGTCGCGACCAGCCCGCCGTCGAGGAAGGCCGAAGCGGCGGTGACGGCCTCGGTGACGAGCCCGCCGCCGTTGCCGCGCAGGTCGAGCAGTACGCCGTGGTCCTTCGGTACGGCGCGGACGGCCTCCCGGACCCGCTTCCCCGAACCCCTGGTGAAGGACGCCACCCTGATCATCGTGGCTCTGTCCGCGAGGCGCCGGACGGTGACGGCCTCGGTGGTCAGCCGCGCACGCCGCAGCCGCTCGCTCCACCGGTGCGTACCGCGCTCCAGACCGAGCACGACCGTGCTTCCGGCCTCCTGCCCGCCGTCGCCGCGCAGGAGCTGGACGACCTCGGTGACGGGGCGGTTCTCCACCGGCCGCCCGTCGATCGTGCGCAGCCGGTCGCCGGGCCTGATCCCGGACCGTTCGGCGGGGCCGCCGCGCTGCACCCTGGACACCTCGACGCGGCCGTCCGCGGCGCGCTCGGCCCACAGTCCGACGCCCGTGTACTCGCCGTCGAGCGCCTGCTCGAACTCCTCGTACTCGGACGGGTCGTAGACCGCGCCCCAGCGGTCTCCGCTGCGGCTGACGACCTCTTCGGCCGCCTCCTTGCCGGACTTGCCGTCGGCCATCGCCTGGGCCGCGGCGGCTGCCACCGCTTCCCGGTCGGCCGTGGCCGCGACGGAACGGGCGGACAGCGCCGGGGACTTCTCGTCCTCGCGCCAGCAGTCGGTGGCGGCAGCGGTGACGAGTACGGTCGCGAAAACCAGTGTCAGGGCCGCCCCGCGGCGGACACCGCGGGGCCGAAGAGTGACTTCAGGGCCGGACATGGCGCCGAGTCTAGGACAAACGAAGGGCGCCGCACGGTCGGTTGACCGTACGGCGCCAGGGGCTCATGTCACACCTTGAGGTACTTGCGCAGCGCCACGAAGCCCGCGAGCGCCGGCATCAGCAGGCCGATCGCGATCACCAGCGGCAGCTTGGCCAGCACCGCGTCCCAGCCGATGAAGTTCACGAGGGTCAGCTTCTCGGACAGCGCCAGGCCGTGGTCGATGAGGAAGTACCGTCCCACGAGCAGCATTCCGCAGGCCGCCACGCCGCCGATCAGGCCGGCGAACGCGGCCTCCATGATGAACGGCATCTGGATGTAGAAGCTGGACGCGCCGACGAGCCGCATGATGCCGGTCTCACGCCGACGGCTGAAGGCGGAGACGCGCACGGTGTTGACGATCAGCATCAGCGCGATGACGAGCATCAGGGCCATCACGCAGAGCGCGGCCACGTTCATGCCGTTCATCAGCTCGAAGAGGTTGTCGAGGATGCCGCGTTGGTCCTGGACCGACTGCACGCCGTCCCGGCCGGCGAACGCGGTCGCCACCACCTTGTACTTCTCCGGGTCCTTGAGCTTGACCCGGTACGACTCCTGCATCTGGTCCGGGGTGATGGTGTCGGCCATCGAGGAGTCCCCGAACTGCTCCTTGTAGTGCTTGAACGCCTGGTCTGCCGACTCGTAATCGATCTTCTTGACGATGTCCATCTTGTCGAGGTCGGCGTAGACCTGCTTCTTCTGCTCGGCGGTGACCGCCCCCTTGGCGCACTTGGGGATGGTCTCCGCGTCGTTCTTGTTGCAGAAGAAGATGGAGACGTTGACCTTGTCGTACCAGTAGCCCTTCATCGTGCTCACCTGCTCGCGCATGAGCAGCGCCCCGCCGAAGAGCGCGAGGGAGAGAGCGACGGAGATGACCACCGCGAAGGTCATGGTGAGGTTCCGGCGGAGACCGACGCCGATCTCCGACAGGACGAACTGGGCGCGCATGGCGTCCTTTCAGTGCTGGTAGCCGTAGACGCCGCGAGACTGGTCGCGCACGAGGCGGCCACCCTCGAGTTCGATGACGCGCTTGCGCATCTGGTCGACGATCTGCTGGTCGTGGGTCGCCATCACCACAGTGGTGCCGGTGCGGTTGATGCGGTCCAGCAGCTTCATGATGCCGACGGAGGTCTGCGGGTCGAGGTTTCCGGTCGGCTCGTCCGCGATCAGCAGCATCGGGCGGTTGACGAACGCCCTCGCGATCGCCACGCGCTGCTGCTCACCACCGGAGAGCTCACCGGGCATCCGGTCCTCCTTGCCGCCGAGGCCGACGAGATCGAGGACCTGGGGCACGGACTTGCGGATCTCTCCACGCGACTTGCCGATGACTTCCTGCGCGAACGCGACGTTCTCCCCGACGGTCTTGTTGGGGAGAAGGCGGAAGTCCTGGAAGACGGTGCCGAGCTGGCGCCGCATCTGCGGCACCTTCCAGTTGGACAGGCGCGCGAGGTCCTTGCCCAGGACGTGCACCTGGCCGTGGCTGGCGCGCTCCTCACGCAGCAGCAGCCGCAGGAAGGTTGACTTACCGGAGCCGGAAGAGCCCACGAGGAAGACGAATTCGCCCTTCTCTACCTCCAGGGAAACATCCCTGAGGGCGGGGCGGCTCTGCTTCGGGTAGGTCTTGGAGACGTTGTCGAATCGGATCACGGTGCACCACGGTCGCCGGGAGTAGGTGAGCGTGACCATACGCGACGCGGACGGGGCCGCGCAGTCGGCGTCCTGCGATGGGCGATTTATCACGGATCGGTGCTGCATTACGACCGGATCGGAGCGGCCGTAACCCGGCGGGGCGCGCCGGAACCTGTGGGAGCTGGCACAGTGGTAGGGGGAACGGTCACGTTCCCTTGAGCGTTGGGCGAGAGAGCGCGTGCAGGCGGCTCCCGCCGCGCGGGAGGAGGAAAGCGCATGACCTATGACCGACTGGTGTGCGCGA
Source organism: Streptomyces agglomeratus (assembly GCF_001746415.1). Lineage (NCBI taxonomy): Bacteria > Bacillati > Actinomycetota > Actinomycetes > Kitasatosporales > Streptomycetaceae > Streptomyces > Streptomyces agglomeratus. The sequence goes on along the minus strand of NZ_MEHJ01000001.1, from coordinate 4,889,292 downwards.
ACTGCGCGGCCCCGGTGAATCAGGGCCGCTGCCCGGTCTGCCGGGCCAACAGGGCGAGGATGCAGCAGGAGGGCGGCCCGCTGGGCGGGCTGAGCCCCGCGATGCTGCTGGCGATCGTGGCGCTGCTGGTAGCGGCGGTGGCCCTGCTGGTGCACCAGACCGCGTAGGACCGTCCTGACCGGCCCGTCCCGCAACCTACCGCTGGGTACGCTGGCTTTTGCCGCCCGTAACGCTGCCCCGGCCCCTCTGAGGGCCGGCGGAGACAGGAGAGGGGCCCGGGAGCGCTGAGCGCTCCCGGGCCCCTCCTGTGCGTCTAGCCGGTTCAGGCGACCGTACGGCCGCTGACCAGGCGCGGGAGCATACGGAAGCCGATGCCACCGGCGATCATCGTCGCGGCACCGACCAGCAGGAACGAGGTCTGGGCGGCGCCCGTCGCGGCGAGCTCCTCCTTGGCCTTGCCCTGCTCGACCGGCTTGGAGCCGGCGCTGTCGGTGTCGGTGTTGTCCTCGCACTCGGCGCCCTCGAGGTCGAGGGTGCAGGTACCGGCGTCACCGTCGGAACCGCCGTCGGTACCACCGGTCACGGTGCCGGCGTCGTCGCCGCCGCCGTTCCCGCCGTTCCCGCCGTTCCCGCCGTTCCCGCCGTTGCCACCGTTCCCGCCGTTGCCGCCGTTCCCGTTGCCGCCGTTCCCGTTACCGCCGTTGCCGCCGGTGCCGTTCCCGCCATTGCCGCCCGGGTCGGTCGGGTCAGAGGGGTCCGTCGGGTCCGTGGGGTCGGTCGGGTCCGTGGGGTCGGTCGGGTCGACCGGGTCCGTCGGGTCCGTGGGGTCCGTCGGGTCGACCGGGTCCGTCGGGTCCGTGGGGTCCGTCGGGTCGACCGGGTCCGTCGGGTCCGTGGGGTCGGTCGGGTCCGTGGGGTCCGTCGGGTCGGTCGGGTCGACCGGGTCCGTCGGGTCGACCGGGTCCGTGGGGTCCGTCGGGTCAACCGGGTCCGTCGGGTCCGCGGGGTCGGCCGGGTCGGCAGGGTCTGCCGGGTCCGCGGGATCGGCCGGGTCCGCCGGGTCGGCGGCGATGGAGACGTCGACGCCCTCCTTGTCGACGCTGGCGTCGGCGCTGAGGCCGGCCACGTCGACGCCGATGCCGACGGCCGAAGCGGCGCCCGCGGCGGTCAGCGAAGCACCGGCGGCGATCACCGCACCGGCTGCTATACGCGCAACGCGGATCCGCGTCTTCTTGGTCATCTGCTTGCTACCCCCAGTAGCTGAATTCGTCAGTGGAGCAGCGCAAGGGGCGACAGACACTGGGGGTTGTAACTTCCCCCGGTCACACACGCCCCAGAGATACGCATGCCGCGCGTCAGCTTTGCCACTTTTAAAGGGAGCGTCAAGCGCGTTGCGTACGCGATGTCCGTATTGCAGCTACTTGACCGCCGTACGAGCATACGACTGTGACACAAACGGCAACTGCCGCCTCAAGGGCGGCAGTTACTGTGTCGACAAAGCGAGTATTACTTCTCCTGCTGCTTGCGCCAGCGAATACCGGCTTCCAGGAAGCCGTCGATCTCGCCGTCGAGCACCGCCTGCGGATTGCCGACCTCGAACTCCGTACGCAGGTCCTTGACCATCTGGTACGGGTGCAGGACGTACGAACGCATCTGGTTGCCCCAGGAGTTGCCGCCGTCGCCCTTGAGCGAGTCCATCAGCGCCTGCTCCTCCTGGCGGCGGCGCTCGAGGAGCTTCGCCTGGAGGACGTTCATGGCGCTCGCCTTGTTCTGGATCTGGGAGCGCTCGTTCTGGCAGGAGACGACGATGCCGGTCGGAACGTGCGTCAGACGGACGGCGGAGTCGGTCGTGTTCACGCCCTGACCACCGGGACCGGACGCGCGGTAGACGTCGACCCGCAGCTCGGACTCGTCGATCTCGATGTGGTCGGTCTTCTCGACCACCGGCAGCACCTCGACGCCCGCGAAGGACGTCTGGCGGCGGCCCTGGTTGTCGAAGGGGGAGATCCGGACCAGGCGGTGCGTGCCCTGCTCCACGGAGAGCGTTCCGTAGGCGTACGGCGCCTTGACCACGAAGGTGGCGGACTTGATGCCGGCCTCTTCCGCGTACGACGTCTCGTAGACCTCGGTGGCGTAGTTGTGGCGCTCGGCCCAGCGCAGGTACATGCGCATCAGCCGCTCGGCGAAGTCGGACGCGTCGACGCCACCGGCCTCGGCGCGGATGTTGACGAGAGCCTCGCGCTCGTCGTACTTGCCGGACAGGAGCGTCCGTACTTCCATCTCGTCAAGCGCCTTGCGGACGGAGATCAGCTCGGCCTCCGCCTCCACGAGGGTGTCGGCGTCGTCCTCCATCTCGGCGAGCTCGAAGAGCACCGAGAGATCGTCGATGCGGCTCCGGAGCGCCTCGGTCTTGCGCAGCTCGGCCTGGAGGTGGGAGAGCTTGCTCGTGATCTTCTGCGCGGCCTCCGGGTCGTCCCACAGGGACGGGGCCGCGGCCTGCTCCTCGAGCACGGCGATATCGGCCCTCATCCTGTCGAGGTCCAGGACGGCCTCGATCGACCCCATGGTCGAGGAGAGGGACTTGAGCTCTTCGGATACATCGACGACTGCCACGGGTCCAGCGTAACGGCTGGGCGGCCGTACGTTCCCCTCCCCCGGGAGAGCGCCTTGTCACTCCCCCGGGCTACGGCTGGGAGGGAGCGGACTGCTCCGTGTCCTGCGGGGCCGGCTCCTGCCCCTCCCCCGTCGCCGCCAGCCAGCCGCCCACTCCTATCGCGGCGGCCACCAGGACGGCGGCGCCGCCGAGGACCAGGCGCCGCCTGCGCACGGCCTCCGGCTTGTTCCGGGCCGAGCCGGGGCGGCGCTGGCCCGGGGCCCGGGGGGCGCGCGCCGTGCCGTGTGCGCCGCCGGCCAGCTCGTCGGGGCCGGGGACGCGCATGCTCGTGTGGGTGTCGCGGTTGGAGTCGGGGGCGGAGCCCGGCACCAGGGGTACGGCGCCGCGGCGGCGCGGCGCGTCGGCCGCGGCCTGCTGGGTTTCGTCGTACGACGGGTACGCCGGGTACTCCGCCTCCTCGTCCTCGGCGCCCGGCTCGTCCACGTCCAGCGGCGGCATTCCCGCCAGGAGCGGGAGCTGGTCGCGCAGCCGGGCGGAGAGCTCGGAGGCACGCAGCCGGGAGGCCGGGGCCTTGGCCAGGCACTGGACGAGGAGCTGCCACAGCTCCTCGGGGATGCCGGGCAGCGGCACGACCGTCTCGGTGACATGGCGGCGCAGTACGGCGCCGGGGTGGCCGCCGCCGAAGGGGGTGAAGCCGGCGAGCAGCTCGTACAGGACGGTCGCCAGGGCGTAGATGTCGACGGCGGCGCGGGGCGGCAGGCCCTCGACGATCTCGGGGGCGAGGTAGTCGGGCGTACCGATGATCTTCGTCGCACGGGTGCGGCGCGGGGTGTCGATGAGCTTGGCGACGCCGAAGTCGGTCAGCAGCGCGGGGTGCGCGCCGCCGGGGCCGAGCGGCCCCTCCATGTCCAGCAGGATGTTCTCGGGCTTCACGTCGCGGTGCACGACACCGGCCGCGTGCGCGGCGGCGAGCCCGTCGGCGACGTCGGCGGCGATCGCGACGGCCGCCTCGGGCGCCAGGCGCCGCTCGCGGTCGAGCCGCGTGCGCAGATCCGTACCCCGGACGAGATCCATCACGAGCGCGAGGTCGTTGCCGTCCACGACGAGATCGCGCACGGCGACGACGCGGGGGTGGTCGAGTCCGAGCAGCGCGGTGCGCTCCTGGACGAAGCGTCCGACGAGCTCCTGGTCGGACGCGAGGTCCTGGCGCAGGAGCTTGATGGCGACGGGCCCCTCGGGTCCCTCACCGAGCCACACCGTGCCGGCACTGCCCCGCCCCAGGATCTGGTGGGCCGTGTACCGGCTGCCGATTTTCCGTGCCAAGACTGCTCCCTCAGCGGCTGACGGTCGCCCTGAGGCTACGCGGCTGACGGGGCGTCCGGTGCCGCGTATGGCGTCAACCTCGACTTCTGGGGGCGAAATCAGCCCCCAGAAGTCGACAAATCAACGAACTCGCGCACTTACGCGCCGGTGGAACCGCCAAGATCCTTCACAAACTTCGTCACGCTGTCGATCACGTCACCGATCTGGGCGAAGAATCCCTTGGTGGTGCCGATCCACTCCTGGAGCCCGGAGAACTCCCAGATCAGCCAGGACCCCACGAACAGCAGCAGGAGCGTGAACAAGCACCCCTTCAGGCAGCCGAGACCGGGGATCCGCATGGGGTTGGCGCTGCGCCTGCGCGGCTCACGGGGCTCGCGCGGCGGACGCGGGGCCGGCTGGGCGGGCTGCTGCGGCGGCGCGTACCGCTGCTGCGGGGGCGGCGCCTGGGGCTGCTGGTGCTGCGGCGGCGGCGCGTACCTCTGCGGCTGCGGCTGCGGGCGGCGCTGCTGCTGGCGCTGAGGGGACTGCTGCTGCGGCGGCTGCTGCTGCTGCTGCTGCGGCTGGCGCTGGGGGCGGCGGCGCAGCGGGTCCTGGCTGGGGTCGAGGTACTGGACCTGCGTCTGCTCGTTGCGGTCGCGTGCGGCCCGCAGCTGGTTCTGCCAGGGGTGCGGGTCCTCGGGTCCCGGGCCACCGGGTGCGCCGTCGGGGCGCGGCGGTACGGGCGGCATGACGGCGGTCGGGTCGGCGGCTCCGGGGCCGCCGTACTGTCCCGCGCCGTACTGCGGCGCGCCGGTCGACGGCAGGACGCTGGTCGCGGCGGACGGGTCGTACGATCCGGCGTTGCTCGGCAGGACCTGGGTCGGGTCGGCGGCGCCGGGGGCCTCGGGGACCGGTGCGGGCGCCGGGTCGGGGGCGAGCAGCGCGCCGACGCCCATGGCCGCTTCGACCTGGGCGGACGACGAGTGCACGCCGACACCGGCCGCGACGGTGCGCAGGGCGCGGGCGAGGTTCTCGGCGCTGGGACGCTCGTCCGGTTCCTTGCGCAGGCAGCGCTCGATGACCGTCCACAGGGGCTCGGGGACGGTGGTGGGCCGGCGCGGCTCCTCGCTCAGATGCCGGTGCAGCACCTCCAGCGCCGTACCCCCCGCGAACGGCGGGCGGCCGGTGACCAGCTCGTACAGCAGGATGCCCGCGCCGTAGATGTCGACGGCGGACGTCTGCGGACGTCCTTCCGCCGACTCCGGGGCGACGTAGGCCGGCGTCCCGACGAACTCGTGCGTCCGGGTCAGCCCCGGAGAGTCCGCGAGGCGCGCGATGCCGAAGTCGGTGAGCATCGGGTGCATCTGCCCGTCGCGCTCGTCCAGCAGCACGTTGGCGGGCTTGAGGTCGCGGTGCACGACGCCGTCGGCGTGGCTGGCGGCCAGCGCGTCCGCGATCTGCGCGGTGAGCAAGGAGGCGGCGACCGGCGAGAAGGGGCCGTTCTCCCGCAGGTAGCGATGCAGATCGGGCCCGTCCACCAGATCCATCACCAGGGCGAGCAGGTCGCCCTCCACGACGAGGTCGCGGGTCCGCACGATGTTGGGGTGCGTCAGCCGCAGAAGCACGGAGCGCTCGCGCAGGAACCGCATCACCACATCGGCGTCGTTGGCGAGCTCCTCCTTGAGGACCTTGATCGCGACGGTCTCGCCGGGCTGGCCGGCCACGGCCGCCTCGGCGCCCGCGGTCTCACGCTGGCGGGCTCGCCAGACGGTGCCCGTGGCGCCGCGCCCGAGCGGCTCCTCGAGCAGGTATTTACTGCCGACCGGCCGCACGTCATGCGCTCCCTGCTGCTCGTGTCCTCGTGGTCCTGCCCCGTTGCGGGCGCTCGGCCCGTAGTTCCGACCCACTGTAGTGCCGCCCGGCCGCCTCCGACCGGGGCGCGTACCGAGGGTAGACGCGCTCCCCGCGCGGATGGTTGCCGCAGGTGCGTGCCGCATATGTCAAAGCCTGCACTTTTACGCCCACAGCCGACCATTCAAGATCACTTGGAGGTGGCCGCCGGGCGTGTTGTCGTTGGCAGGTGCGAGGATGCCTCCAGCACGGACTGTGGGGTCGGGAGCCCCTCGTCGCGTGCCGACCTGTACCGGACGACGCGTCCGTGCCGGGTGGGGGGAATCACAGGGCGGCACCCCTGCCGGGCATCGCGCGCAGAAGGGACCGCTGACGCGATGCAGATCCGGCTGACCGTCCTCGCGCCGCGCGCGCACAGTACGCGCGGCACCGAGGCCCCCGAGGGACGTGTGTGCGACGTGCTCGTCACCGCGCCCGCGGGAACCGCGCTGGCGGCGGTCGCCTCCGGCCTGGCCGCCGCTGTCTCCGGTCCCGGCTCCCCTCCGGAGACGACGGGCGCCGTAGTGGTCTACGCGGGGCGGGAGCGCCTCGACGCCCAGCGCTGCGCCCTGGGCGAGCCCCCGCTGGTGGACGGCGCGGTCCTCTCCCTCCACGCCCCCGCGCCCGAGCCGGAGAACGCGCCGGACTCCCCGGCCCGGCTGCACGTGACAGCGGGACCGGACGCGGGCGGCGTGCACCTCCTGCACCACGGCCAAATCCGCGTCGGACGCTCCGCCGAGGCGGACGTACCGCTCGACGACCCGGACGTGTCACGGCTGCACTGTGCGGTGACCCTGACGCAGGACGGTCAGGTCACGGTCGCGGACCTCGGCTCCACGAACGGCACGTCACTCGACGGCGAGGACGTCACCGAACACCCGGTCCCGCTGCCCCCCGGCGCGCTGCTGCGGGTGGGCGAGTCGGCCCTGCGCCTGCTCACCGGCCACCGCCCCGCCCCGCTCCCGACCACGCCCGACGGCGAGGGCCACCTGCGCCTGTCCGGCTCGACGGAGCCCCGCCCCGCGCCCGTGCAGCACCAGCCCACCCCGCCGACGTACACCGACCGCCGCCAGACGCCGGCGGGCCGCAGGGTCTCGGCCCACCCGTCGCAGCCCGTCCCCCCTTCCCCCGGAGCACGTCCCGCGATGCCGGGAGGGGACGGGCCGGGGAGCTCCCCGCGGGGTGCCGGACACAACGCGCCCGAAGAAACCACCCCCCAGGACGTTCGGCACCCGGGGGACGCCCCGGCGCGGCACCGGCCCCGGAGCCCTCGCCGAGCCCCGGCAGCGCCACGGCGGCCCCGGCCCCCGAGCCCCCGCCGAACCGTCGTGGCGGCATAGGGGCCTGGGCCCGCCGCCTCACCGGCGGCAGGCCGGGCCCCGTCGACGAGTACGCCCCCGCCGAGGCCACCCCCCTCGGCATGCCCCCGGCCGGCGCCGGAACCGCACCCGGCGCGGCCACCACGCCCCTGCCCGACGCCTGGCCGGACCCCGCCGCTCTCCTGCTGACCGCGCTGGGCCCCGGCCCCCGCCTGTGGGAGCGCGACCCGTCCCACCCCGAAGCACTCGTACTGCGCCTGGGCACGGCCGACCGGCCCGCTCCCGACGGAGGACGTCCGCTGCCGGCCGTGCCGGTGACCGTAAGCCTGCGCGAGGTGGGCTCGCTGGGCCTGGCGGGCCCCCGCGCCCGCCTCGCCGGGCTGGCCCGGTCGGTCGTCGCGCAGCTCTCGGCGCTGCACTCCCCCACCGACCTGGAAATCGTGCTGATCGCCACCGACCGGGCCAGGCCACCGCGGGACCGCACCGCCGAGTGGGCCTGGCTGGGCTGGCTGCCGCACCTGCGCCCCGCCCGCGGCCAGGACTGCCGGCTGCTCCTGGCGTACGACCGCGACCAGGCCACGGCCCGGCTGGCGGAGCTGCTGCGCCGTACGGAAGAGGGGCACGCGCCGGAAGGCCACACGGTCGTGATCGTCGACGGCGATCCGGGTTCCGCCGCGCTGCGCGAGTCCACCGCCCGGCTGGCCGCGACCGGCGCGGCCCACGGCATCCACCTCGTCTGCCTGGCGGAGACACCCGCCGCCTCCCCCCTTTCCCCGGTCGCGGCGACGTACGAGGCCGCCTGCACCGCTTCGCCCGCGTTCCGCGAGTGCGGAGCGGCGGGCCTGCTCAGCGGCGACGTGGCCACTGCCCTGCGGCTGCTGCGTACGGCGGGCGGGGAACCGGCCGGTCACGGCACGCTGGCGGCGGTGGACGCGGTGTCCGCGCCCTGGGCGGAGCGATTCGCGCGGGCGCTCGCCCCGCTCCGGCCGGACGGACACGCGGCGGGGACCCCGGACCGCGCCACCCGCCCCGGTCGCGCCACGGCCCTGCCCCCGTCCGCCCGCCTCCTGGACGAGCTGGGACTGGCCAGAGCCACCCCCGCCTCCCTGATGGCCCGCTGGGCGGCGGCGGCCGACGACGGCCAGGCACCCGGCGCCACCCGCGCCTGGGCGGTGCTCGGCGCGGGCCCGCGCGGCCCGCTGTGCGTGGACCTGACCGCCGAAGGCCCGCACCTCCTGATCGAGGGCCCGGCGGGCAGCGGCCGCACGGAGCTGCTGCGTTCCGTCGCGGCGTCGCTCGCGGCAGCGGCCCGTCCCGACCGTCTGGGCCTCGTCCTGGTCGACGGCGCCGGCGGCGAGCGGGGCGAGGGTCTGCGCGCCTGCACCGAGCTGCCGCACGTCTCCACCCACCTGGTGGCGTCCGATCCCGTCCGCATGAGGGAGTTCGCCCAGGCGCTGGGCGCGGAGCTGAAACGCCGCCACGAGCTGCTGGGCAGCCTGGGGTTCGCCGAGTGGCACACGCGGCGTGAGGTCTCGGGCCGGATGATCGGCCAGCGCGCGCCCAGCGCCGCCGAGCAGAACGGCGACCTGGACTCGGCGCCCAGCGGCACCCTGCGCCTGCGCACCACGACGTCCCGGGAGCGCCAGGCCCGCGCCGACACCGAACCCTCACCGCTCCCCCGCCTCGTCGTCCTGGTCGACGACCTCGACGCGCTGGTCGCCCCCGCCCTCGGGAGTACGGGCAGGCCCGCGGCCGGTTCGGTGGTACGAGCCCTGGAAGCGGTGGCCAGGGAGGGCGAGCGGCTCGGCGTACATCTGGTGGCCACGTCCGCCAGGCCCGACCGTACGGCGGACACCGAGCTGGCGCGCGGTGCGCGGCTGCGGGTGGTCCTGGACCCGCCGCCCCCGGCGCCGTCACCCGACGAGCCCGCCCCCGGCCGGGGCCGGCTGCTCCGTCACCACAGCGGCGACGCGGCCGAGAGCCCCGCGGCGACCCCGTTCCAGTCCGGCCGGGTGACCGGCCGCATCCCCCGTACGGCAACACTGCGCCCCACCGTCGTCCCCCTGGAGTGGGAGCGGATGGGCGACCCGCCGACCCGCCGCCCGGTTCGCGAACTGGGCAACGGGCCGACGGACCTCGCGCTGCTGGCCAGTGCCCTGGACCGGGCCGCCCGCACGGTCAACGCGACCCCGCTGCCGCCCCTCGGCGCTCCCCACGAGGGCTGACTCAACGTCACGAGCCGATCACGATCACCCGGTTGACACGGAAGGCACTATTGCCCGGGCCGACCGCCGGGCGTAGGACTGAGCCACGGGACAGCTAGACCGGCATCGGCGCCAGTGGTTCTCCGAGGGCTGCGCCGGTCCGTACGCGCACAGGAGAGACGGGGCAGGCATGCGCACAACTCTTCGCACACACCGGGGTCGCAGGGCTCGAAGGGCCGCGCTGGCGATGATCGCGGCGAGCACCCTCGCCCTCACCGCCTGCGGCGGCGACAACGACAAGGACAAAGGCAACGAGGGAAGCGGGGCCACGACACCACCCGCGTCCTCCGTCGAGCTCCCCGAACTGAACGGCGAGGAGGTCCAGGTCGCCGCGGTCTGGACGGGGCCTGAGCAGGAGAACTTCACCAAGGTCCTCGACGAGTTCGAGAAGCGCACGGGCGCGAAGGTCACCTTCGTCCCGGCGCAGGACCCCATCGTCAACTTCCTCGGCACCAAGATCGCGGGAGGCTCGCCCCCGACGTGGCGATGCTCCCGCAGGTCGGCGCGCTCCAGCAGGCCGTCGAGCGCAAGTGGGCGAAGCCGGTCGACGCGGCGACCCAGGCGCAGCTGGACAAGAACTACTCGCAGGGCTGGAAGGACATCGGCGCTGTCGGCGGCAAGCAGTACGGCGTGTACTTCAAGGCCGCCAACAAGTCGCTGGTCTGGTACAACGCCCAGGCGTTCGAGGACGCGGGCGCCGAGGAGCCGAAGACCTGGAAGGACTTCCTGGCCACCGCCGAGACGATCTCCGCCTCCGGCGTCCCCCCGGTGTCCATCGGCGGCGCGGACGGCTGGACCCTCACCGACTGGTTCGAGAACATCTACCTCTCCCAGGCGGGCCCCGAGAAGTACGACCAGCTGGCCAAGCACGAGATCAAGTGGACGGACCCGTCCGTGAAGGACGCGCTGACCACGCTCGCGCAGCTGTTCGGGAAGAAGGAGCTCATCGCGGGCGGCCAGGACGGCGCGCTGCAAACCGAGTTCCCCGCGTCCGTCACCCAGACGTTCGCCGAGGACCCGAAGGCCGCGATGGTCTTCGAGGGCGACTTCGTCGCGGTCAACATCGCGCAGACGAAGGCGAAGATCGGCACCGACGCCAAGGTGTTCCCGTTCCCGGCCGTCGACGGTGAGTCGCCCGTCGTGACCGGCGGCGACGCGGCCGTGGCGCTCAAGGACTCCAAGGGGGCCAAGGCGCTGCTGACCTTCCTGGCGTCGACCGACGCCGCGAAGATCTGGGCCGGGGAGGGCGGGTTCGTATCGCCGAACAAGTCCCTGGACGTGGCGGCGTACCCCAACGACGTGCAGCGCGACATCGCGAAGGCGCTGATCGCGGCGGGCGACGACTTCCGCTTCGACATGTCGGACCAGGCCCCGCAGTCGTTCGGCGGCACGCCGGGCAAGGGCGAGTGGAAGGCGCTCCAGGACTTCCTGAAGAACCCGAAGGACATCGCGGGGACCCAGCAGCGGCTGGAGTCCGACGCGGCCAAGGCGTACAAGAGCTGACGGGTTGACGCGATGACGTCAGCGACCGCGGGGGGCGCCGCGAAGGTCACGCCGCCCCCCGCAGACAACGGCAAACGCAAGAGCGTGACGGGCACACGCAAGACCATCGCGGTCGGCTTCCTGCTGCCCGCGCTCGTGCTGCTCGGCGCGCTCGTGGTCTACCCGATCGGGTACTCGGTCTACCGGTCCTTCTTCGACAAGTCGGGCGACAGCTTCGCCGGGCTCGACAACTTCGTCGAGATCTTCACCGACGACACCATCCTGACCGCCGTCAAGAACAACGCGATCTGGGTGGTCGTCGCACCGGCCGTCTCGACCGCGCTGGGGCTCATATTCGCCGTACTCACCGAACGCATCCGGTGGGGTACGGCGTTCAAACTGCTGGTCTTCATGCCGATGGCGATCTCGATGCTGGCCGCCGGCATCATCTTCCGTCTGGTGTACGAGCAGAATCCGGAGCGCGGGGTCGCCAACGCCGTCGCGGTGAGCGTCCACGACATGTTCTCCGAGTCGGCGGGCTTCCCGAAGGCCCGCCCGCTGCCGGTCCATCCGCTGGAGGCGGGCGGCGGCGGCTCCTTCGTCACCAAGCAGCCGGTCAGGGCGGGTGAGCCGGTCCTGCTGCCGCTGATCGGCGTCCCGCCCGCCAAGATGCCGGGCGACGCGGAGACCGCCGCGCCGGCCGGGACCGAGCCGGACAAGGTCACCGGCACCGCCTGGCTGGACTTCACCAGGGGCGGCGGCGGCAAGCCGAACGCCATCGACCCCAAGGAACTCGGCCTCAAGGGCATCAAGGTCGAGGCGGTCAAGGACGGCAAGGTCGTGGACTCGGCCACGGCCGGCGCCGACGGCACCTTCACCCTCTCCTCCGAGGCGGACGGAGCCGAACTCCGCTTCCCGGCCTCCAATTTCCGTGAGCCCTACAACGGCGTCGACTGGCTCGGCCCGAGTCTGGTGACACCCGCCATCATCGGCAGCTACGTGTGGATGTGGGCGGGCTTCGCGATGGTGCTGATCGCGGCCGGCCTCGCGGGCCTGCCGCGCGAACTGCTTGAGGCGGCCCGCGTCGACGGCGCCAACGAGTGGCAGGTCTTCCGCCGCGTCACGGTCCCGCTGCTGGCGCCCGTCCTCGCGGTGGTGCTGGTCACCCTCATGATCAACGTACTGAAGATCTTCGACCTCGTGTTCATCATCGCGCCGGGGTCGTCCCAGGACGACGCGAACGTACTGGCGCTCCAGCTCTACCGCTCGTCGTTCGGCACGGACGCGGACCCGGGCATCGGCAGCGCCATCGCCGTACTCCTCCTCCTGCTGGTCGTCCCGGTGATGCTCTTCAACATCCGCAGGATGCGAAAGGAGAGCCGCCGATGACCACCACGGCCCCCACGACCGGCACCGGCCAGGGCCCCGCCCGGCCCAAGCAGTCCCTCGCCGGGCGGATCGCGGCGCGCGCGAGCGGCGGCGCGGTGAGCGTCTTCCTCGTCCTGGTCGCGCTGTTCTGGCTGATGCCGACGATCGGGCTGCTGTTCTCGTCGCTGCGCAGCCCCACGGACATCGCGGAGACGGGCTGGTGGAAGGTCTTCACCGCCCCCTCCGAACTCACCCTCGACAACTACGCCAATCTCCTCGACAACAACACGATCGTCGACTCCCTGTTCAGCACGATCATGATCACCGTTCCGTCGACCCTGCTGGTCGTGGTGATCGGCTCGCTGGCCGGCTACGCCTTCGCGTGGATGGACTTCCCGGGACGCGACTGGTGGTTCCTGGTGGTCGTCGGCCTGCTGGTGGTTCCGGTGCAGGTCGCGCTCGTACCCGTCTCGGAGCTGTTCGGCAAGATCGGAATCTTCGAGACGACGGCGGGCGTGGTCCTCTTCCACGTCGCCTTCGGCCTGCCCTTCGCCATCTTCCTCCTCCGCAACTTCTTCGCGGAGATCCCCAAGGAACTCCTGGAGGCGGCGCGGCTCGACGGCGCGGGTGAGATCCGGCTCTTCACGCGCGTGGTGCTGCCGCTCGGCGGCCCCGCCATCGCCTCGCTCGGCATCTTCCAGTTCCTGTGGGTCTGGAACGACATGCTGGTCGCGCTGATCTTCGCCGACTCGGCGAACCCGCCGATCACGGTGGCGCTCCAGCGCCAGGTCCGGCAGTTCGGCAACAACATCGACATCCTGGCGCCCGGCGCCTTCATCTCGATGGTCATCCCGCTGATCGTCTTCTTCGCGTTCCAGCGGCAGTTCGTGTCCGGTGTGATGGCCGGCGCGGTGAAGTAGGCGCGCCGCACCGCCCACGACGCGCGCCCCACCGCCCACGACGGCGGCCCGGTCCCCGCGACCGGGCCGCCGTCCGGCTGTCCGGCCGTCCTGACCGGCAGGCGCCGTACGGCCGTCCGGCGGGCGGTCCCGCCGCCCGCGCGTCGCCCGGAGCTCCGCCCCGGGACGCGTCAGGCTTTGAGCGCGGCGACCGCCGACGCCGCGAGGTCGTCGAGATATCCGGCGGGCAGCGGGGTGCGGACCACCACGAGCCGCCAGTACAGCGGCCCGACGATCAGGTCCAGCGCCCGGTCCACGTCCGCCCCCTCGGGCAGCTCGCCGCGCGCGACCGCCTCCCGTACGACACCGGCGGCGACGCCGTGCTGTCCGTCGAGGAGCGCCGACTTGACCGCGTCGGCGATCTCCGGGTGCCGAGCCGCCTCGACCAGCAGATCCGGGACCACCTGTGAGGCGACGGGGTGCCGCAGCGCGTGCGCGGCCACTTCGAGCAGGGCCCGTACGTCGCCGTACAGCGAACCGGTCGCGGGCGCGGGCAGCCCCTCGGCCGCGACGGCGGAGACGAGGTCCAGGACGAGGGCGAGCTTGGACTTCCAGCGGCGGTAGACGGCCGTCTTGCCGACGCCGGCCCGGCGGGCGATGCCCTCGATCGACATACGGGCGTACCCGACGGCGGCCAGTTCCCCGAAGACGGCGGTGCGGATGGCGTCGGTGACGTCCTCCCGGAGCACGGCGGCTCCGGCGGGGGCGCGGCGGGGCTGCGTGGTCGGTCGCGGGTCGGCGCTCATGCGGTACAGCTTAGCGGCGCGACGCAACGGTTGCGTTTCGACGTACGAGCGCCCTACTGTCACCGTAGCGACGATACGGACCCGTCCCGTCGTCAGCGCCACTTCCGCCGCCGACCGAAGGCCGCCGACATGCCCCTGCGCACGAAACCTCCCGTACGCCCCCCGACGCCCGCCGCCGCATCCGCGGGACCCGCCGGACCCGCCGCCACCCGACCCGGCCCGTCCTCGGCCGACCTCGCCGCGCTCGCCGCCCGTCACGGCCTCACCGAGAGCGGCGCCCGCCCCTCACTGCCCGCCTACACGCGCCTTTTGTGGGGCCGCCGCCACTTCGTCACCGCGTTCGCCACCGCGCGGCTGACCGCGCAGTACAGCGGGGCCAGGCTCGGCCAGGGCTGGCAGATCATGACCCCGCTGCTCAACGCGGCGGTCTACTACTTCGTCTTCGGCGTCCTGCTCCGCACCAAGGACGGGGTCACCGACTTCGTCCCGTTCCTGGTCACCGGCGTCTTCGTCTGGACCTTCACCAGCAGCACCGTCCTGGCCGGCACCCGCGCCCTCACCGGAAACCTCGGCCTGGTCCGCGCCCTGCACTTCCCGCGCGCCTCCCTGCCCGTCGCGTACGCCGTCCAGCAGCTCCAGCAGCTGCTCTTCTCGATGGCCGCGCTGGCGGTGATCCTGTGCTGCTTCGGCCAGTTCCCCCGGCCGGCCTGGCTGCTGGCGCTGCCCGCTCTCATCCTCCAGTCGCTGTTCAACACGGGTCTGGCGCTGGTCATGGCCCGGCTCGCGTCCCGGACCCCGGACATCGCCCAGCTGATGCCCTTCGTCCTGCGCACCTGGATGTACGTCTCGGGCGTCATGTGGAGCGTCGGCCACCTCCTGCGGAGCGACCGGCTGCCGCACCTGGCGGCCGTGGCACTGGAGTGCAATCCGGCCGCCGTCTACATCGACCTGATGCGCTTCGCCCTCATCGACAGCTTCCCCGCCGCCCAACTTCCCCCGCACGTCTGGGCCGTCGCGACGGGCTGGGCGCTCCTCGCGGGCGTGGGCGGTTTCCTCTACTTCTGGCAGGCGGAGGCGACGTACGGCCGTGGCTGAAAATCACATGGGACCGGCGCCCACCGTCATCGCGGACGACGTCCACATCACCTACACGGTCCAGGGCGCGAGCGGCTCCCGGGAAGTGCATGCCGTCAAAGGCGTCACCTTCGTCGCACACAAGGGTGAGGCCATCGGCCTGATCGGCTCCAACGGGTCCGGCAAGTCGACCCTCCTCAAGGCGGTCGCCGGCCTGCTTCCGCCCGCGCGCGGCCGCCTCTGGACCCGGGGCCGGCCGTCCCTGCTCGGCGTCGACGCCGCCCTGATGAACGACCTGACCGGCGAACGCAACGTGGTCCTCGGCGGCCTGGCGATGGGCATGACGCGCCGCCAGATCCGTGAGCGCTACCAGCAGATCGTCGACTTCTCCGGCATCGACGACAAGGGCGACTTCATCACGCTGCCGATGCGCACGTACTCCTCCGGCATGGCCGCCCGTCTGCGTTTCTCGATCGCCGCCGCCAGGACCCACGACGTACTGATGATCGACGAGGCGCTCGCCACCGGTGACGCGGCCTTCCAGCGCCGCAGCAGGGCCCGCGTCGCCGAACTCCGTGCGGAGGCGGGCACCGTCTTCCTGGTCAGCCACAACAACCGGACCGTCACCGAGACCTGCGACCGGGCCCTGTGGCTGGAGGCCGGCGTCCTGCGGATGGACGGCCCCGCGAAGGAGGTCGTCGCCGCCTACGACGACGAACAGACAAGGAAAGGAAGAAAGTCGAAGAAATAGGGCATAGATGGCTAAAGTGCGCGGTGATGACGACCGACCAGATCGCGGCCTCCGACGCGAACACCGCCCCCGGCTCCCCCACTTCCGACGCCGCCGCTCGCCGTTTCGCCTGCGCACTCGCCGCCGTCTGGCTCACCACCCGCCTCGTCATGCTCGCGCTGCTCGCCCAGCCCCTGGCCGCCTTCGACGTGGGAACGATCAGCGGCGAGGTCCACCGCATCTACTACGGCTGGTACGGGCAGCTCGCCCGCGGCGACTTCCCCCTCGACGACGTCATGTGGCAGTACCCGCCCGGCGCGGCCCTGGTGATCCTCGGACCGGGCGCGCTGCCCTGGCTCACGTACTTCCAGGCGTTCCTCGTCCTCACCCTGGCCGCCGACGCGCTCGTCGCCCTCGCCCTGGCGCGCGCCGGACGGCGGCCCGGCCGCAGCACGGCCGGTGCGTGGCTGTGGGTGTGCGCGCTGCCGCTGCTCCTGCATCTGCCCCTGGTCCGGTACGACGTCCAGGTCACCGCACTCGCCGTACTGGCCCTGCTCGCCCTGCGCCGCCACCCGCCCGTCGGCGGCGCGCTGGCCGGGCTCGGCGCCCTGGTAAAGGTCTGGCCGGCCCTCACGCTCCTGGGCGCGCCCCGTGGACGTACCACCAGGAACGCCTGGCTGTCGGCCGCCGCCGCGGCGGCGGCGCTGCTCGCCGTGCTCGCCTTCGGCTTCTCGCACACGCTCGGTTTCGTGCGCCAGCAGGGCAGCCGGGGCGTGCAGATCGAGTCGATGGCCGGAACCGTGCTGTCCCTGGGCCGGCTCGCCGGCTGGCCGGGTACGGTCGCATACCGTTACGGAGCCATGGAGCTGACCGGGCCGTACGTCTCGGCCCTCGCCCACGCGTCCCTCCTCCTCACGGCCGCCGCCTTCGGCTGGCTGCTGGTGTGGCGGATCAGGGCGCGGCGCTGGACCCCGGCCACCCCCTTCGACGCCGCGCTGGCCGCCGTGCTGCTGTTCACCGTCACCAGCCGTGTGATCAGCCCGCAGTACCTGGTCTGGCTGCTCGGCCTGGCCGCTGTCTGCCTCACCTCGCGCGCCACCACCCAGCGGCCCGTCGCTGCGCTGCTACTGCCGGCCGCCGCCGTGACCGCGCTCGCCTACCCGGTGCTGTACGACGACGTCGTGTCGGGTACGCCGCTGGGGTGCGCGGTCATGGTCGTACGCAACCTCCTGCTGATCGCCGCCGCCCTCCTGTCCTGCCGCAGGCTGTGGACGTCTTCCCGGGGCGCGTGACGAAGGGGCGCCCCGCACCGTTTCGTTCCGGTGCGGGGCGCCCCTCGTGCTCAGGTGCGGGTCAGACGCGCGTACGCAGCATCGTGCGCATGGTGCGCATGGCCACGGACAGGTTCGCCAGGTCGAACGCGTCCGAACCCTGGATCTCCTCCAGCGTCGTGCGCGCCCGGGTCAGGATCGCCGCGTTCTTCTCCTCCCACGCCTTGAAGCGCTCCTCCGGTGCGGAGGCCCCGTTGCCCACGGACAGCACGTCCTGCGTCAGGCCGGCGTGCGCCGCGTAGAGGTCCTCGCGGATGGAGGCACGGGCCATGGACTGCCAGCGGTCGGCCCGCGGCAGCTCGATGATCCGGTCCATCAGCTGGGTGATGGACAGCCGGTCGGCCAGGTCGTAGTACACCTCGGCGACCTGCATCGGCGTCTTGCCGGTGCGCTCCGCGATGGCCACGATGTCCAGCGCCGGGAAGGCCGACGAGAACCCGGCCACCCGCAGCGCCAGCTCCTCCGGGACCCCCGCGTCCGTCAGCTCGTCGAGGATGCCCTGGTACCACTCCAGGTCCGCGCCGCGCAGCAGCTTCGGCAGCTCGTCCCAGACCCGCGCGACACCGTCGCTGAAGAACTCGATGGTCTCGGCGAGCTGGAGCGGCTGCGGCCGGTTGCCCAGCAGCCAGCGCGTACCGCGCTCGACGAGCCGGCGCGAGTGCAGCCGGATCCGGGTCTGGACGTCCGCCCCGACCTTGTTGTCGAGCGCCTCCACGGCGTCCCAGACGTCGCTGAGCCCGAAGATCGCGCGGGCCGCGAACTGCGCCCGTACGACCTCCTCGATCGACGCCCCGGTCTCCTCCCGCAGGCGGTGCAGGAACGTCGAGCCACCGGTGTTCACGGTGTCGTTGACCAGCACCGTCGTGATGATCTCGCGGCGCAGCGCGTGCGCGTCGATCTGCTCGCCGAACTGGTCGCGCAGCGCCTTGGGGAAGTACGCGTGCAGCAGGGTCCGCAGGTGCGGGTCGTCCGGCAGGCCGGTGTGGATCAGCTCGTCCGCCACCGTGATCTTGGTGTACGCCATGAGGACGGCGAGCTCCGGCTGGCTCAGGCCGCGGCCCGCGCTCAGCAGTTCCCGGATCTGGCGGTCGGTGGGCAGGAACTCCAGCGGGCGGTTCAGGTGCCCGTCGCGCTCCAGCCGGCGCATGAAGCGCTGGTGGGCGTGGAGCAGGGAGGGCGCCTGGGTGACGGCGTTGGCCAGCGCCGTGTTCTGCGCGTAGTTGTTGCGCAGGACCAGCGAGCCGACCTCGTCGGTCATCGTGGCGAGCAGCTGGTTGCGCTGCTTGACGGTCATGTCGCCGTCCGCGACGAGCCCGTTCAGCAGGATCTTGATGTTCACCTCGTGGTCGGAGGTGTCCACGCCCGCGCTGTTGTCGATGGCGTCGGTGTTGATCCGGCCGCCCTCGCCGCCGGCGCCGCGCCGGGCGAACTCGATGCGGCCGAGCTGGGTCGCGCCCAGGTTGCCGCCCTCGCCGACGACCTTGACCCGCAGGTCCTCGCCGTTGACGCGGATCGCGTCGTTCGCCTTGTCGCCGACGTCGGCGTTGGACTCCGCCGAGGACTTGACGTACGTACCGATGCCGCCGTTCCACAGCAGGTCGACCGGCGCCTGGAGGATCGCCTTCATCAGGTCGGCCGGGGTCATCTTCGTGATGCCCCGCTCGATGCCGAGCGCCTCGCGGATGTGCGAGTTGACCGGGATCGCCTTGGCGCTGCGCGGGTGGACGCCGCCGCCCGCGGACAGCAGGTCGGTGTTGTAGTCGGCCCACGAGGAGCGCGGCAGCTCGAACAGACGGCGGCGCTCGGCGTACGACGTGGCCGCGTCCGGGTTCGGGTCGATGAAGATGTGCCGGTGGTCGAAGGCGGCGACCAGGCGGATGTGCTCGGAGAGCAGCATGCCGTTGCCGAAGACGTCGCCGGACATGTCACCGACGCCGACGACCGTGAAGTCCTCGTTCTGCGTGTCGTGGCCGAGCTCGCGGAAGTGCCGCTTGACGGACTCCCACGCGCCGCGGGCGGTGATGCCCATGCCCTTGTGGTCGTAACCGACCGAGCCGCCGGAGGCGAAGGCGTCACCGAGCCAGAAGTTGTACGCGACCGCGATCTCGTTGGCGATGTCGGAGAAGGTCGCCGTGCCCTTGTCGGCGGCGACGACGAGGTACGTGTCGTCCTCGTCGTGGCGCACGACGTCCCTCGGCGGCACGACCTCGCCCGCCACCATGTTGTCGGTGATGTCGAGCAGCGCCGAGATGAAGGTCTTGTACGAGGCGATGCCCTCGGCCATCCACGCGTCACGGTCGACGGACGGGTCCGGGAGGTTCTTCGCGACGAAGCCGCCCTTGGCGCCGACCGGCACGATGACGGTGTTCTTCACCATCTGCGCCTTGACCAGGCCGAGCACCTCGGTACGGAAGTCCTCACGCCGGTCGGACCAGCGCAGACCACCGCGGGCGACCTTGCCGAAGCGCAGGTGGACGCCCTCGACGCGCGGCGAGTACACCCAGATCTCGTACGCCGGGCGGGGCGCCGGGAGGTCCGGGATGGCCTGCGGGTCGAACTTCATCGACACGTAGCCGTGCGGCTCACCGGTCGCGGCCTTCTGGAAGAAGCTGGTCCGCAGCGTCGCCTTGATGACCGTCAGGAAGGACCGCAGGATCCGGTCCTCGTCGAGGGAGGCGACCTGGTCGAGCGCACCGTCGAGCTCTTCGAGGAGCCCGTCGATCAGCTCGGTGCCGGCGATCTGCCTCTCCGGCGACATCCGCGCCTCGAAGAGCGAGATCAGCAGCCGGGTGGTGTGGACGTTGTTGCGGAGGGTGTCCTCCATGTAGTCCTGGCTGAAGGTGGAACCGGCCTGACGCAGGTACTTGGCGTACGCGCGCAGCACCATCGCCTGCCGCCAGTCCAGGCCGGCGCTCAGGACGAGGGCGTTGAAGCCGTCGTTCTCGGCCTGCCCGGTCCAGACAGCGGAGAACGCCTCTTGGAAACGCTCACGCGCGTCGTCGGCGAGGTGGCCGTCATTGCCGTTCGACTTGGGCATGCGCAGGCCGAAGTCGTAGATCCAGGCGTGCGTGCGGTCGGCGCAGCGCAGCTCGTACGGGCGCTCGTCGACGACCTCGACGCCGAGCCGCTGGAGCACGGGCAGCACGGCCGACAGGGAGACCTGCTCGCCGATCCGGTAGATCTTGAAGCGTCGCTCGTTGGGACCGGCGCCCACCGGCTCGTACAGGGAGAGCGAGAAGCTGTTGCGGCCGTGCGTCAGCTGTTCGAGGTGGACGAGGTCGGCGACGGCGGCACGCGGCGAGTGGTCGGCCTTGTAGCCCTCGGGGAAGGCGTGACCGTACCGGCGCAGCAGCTCGGCGGCGCGCTCCTCGCCCAGCTCCGCGTTCATGGCCTCGGAGAAGCCGTCGGCCCAGGAGCGGGCGGCCTCGACGAGCCGGCCCTCGATGCGCTCGGTGTCGGCGTCGGTGAGGCCGGGCAGTTCGGTGCCCGGCGGAACGCGGACGACGAAGTGCAGGCGCGAGAGGATCGACTCCGTGTTCCAGGCGGTGAAGTCGACGCTGATGCCGCCGAGCTCCTCCTTGAGGATGTCGATGAGCCGCAGCCGCACGGCGGTGGTGTACCGGTCGCGGGGCAGGTAGACGAGGGCCGAGTAGTAGCGCCCGTACTCGTCCTGGCGCAGGTAGAGCCGCAGCCGGCGCCGCTCCTGGAGGTACAGCACGCTCGTCACGATGGACGTCAGCTGGTCGACGGGCGTCTGGAAGAGCTCGTCGCGCGGGTACGTCTCCAGGATCTGGAGCAGGTCGCGGCCGTCGTGGCTGTTGGGCGAGAAGCCGGCGGTCTCCAGCACCTCCGCGACCTTGCGGCGGACGACGGGGACGCGGCGTACGGACTCGGTGTACGCGGCCGAGGAGAACAGACCGAGGAAGCGCCGCTCCCCGACCACGTTGCCGTCGGCGTCGAACTTCTTCACACCGACGTAGTCGAGGTAGCTGGGCCGGTGCACGGTCGAGCGGCTGTTGGCCTTCGTCAGTACGAGCAGCTTGTGCTCGCGGGCCTTGGCGCGGACGTCGGCGGGCAGGCGGCTGAAGGACGGGCTGACCGGGTGGTCCTCGGTGCCGCTGTGGTGCGGGTCGGAGCGCAGGATGCCGAGGCCGGTGCCGGGGACGGCGGACAGCGCGTCGTCGGCCGTCAGCTCGTACTCGCGGTAGCCGAGGAACGTGAAGTGGTCGGCGGCCAGCCAGCGCAGCAGCTCGCGCGCCTCCTCGACCTCCTGGTCGCGCAGGTCGTCGGCGGTGGGCTCGCTCGGCAGCTCTTCGGCGATGCGCAGCGCCGAGTCGCGCATCTTCTCCCAGTCCTCGACGGCCTCGCGGACGTCGTTCAGGACGCGCAGCAGGTCGGCGGTGATCTGCTTGAGGTCGGAGCGGTCGGTCTCGCGGTCGATCTCGACGTGGATCCAGGACTCGACGCACGCGTCGTGCGGCAGCTTCTCGTCCCTGCGCCTGCCGTCGGCGGAGATGACCTCGATCAGCCGTCCGGTGAGATCGCGGCGCACGGTGACCTGCGGGTGGATCACGACATGAATGCCGCGGCCCTGGCGGGACAGCTCATTGGTGACGGAGTCGACGAGGAAGGGCATGTCGTCGGTGACCACCTCGACGACGGAGTGGCTGCACGTCCAGCCGTTCTCCTCGACGGTCGGGGTGTGCACCCGGACGTTGGCGGTGCCCTGCGGGCGGTTCTCCGCCAGCCGGTAGTGCGAGAGCGCCGCACCGAACACGTCGACCGGGTCGCGGTCGGCGAGGTCTTCGGGGGCCGTGTGCAGGTAGTAGCGCTGGAGGTACGCGAGGAGGGTGTCCCGGTCGGGAGTGCCTGCACTCGTGGACCCAGTCGAAGGTTGCCCCCCGGCCGGGCTGTTCTCAGCTACCCGGGCCGCCCGTACGAGCAGCTCGGCCTTGGCTTCGTCCAGCTTGGTCTGCATGTCCTCTGGCTCCTGTCGCGCGCCGTTGCGTGACGTAGGGGGTGAAGAAAGATGGCACAACGCCACGACGCGGGGTATCCGGTCGGTTCGACGTTATGCCGCGATGAGAGATACCCGTGACGTTATTGGCCATTTTTGACGGCCGACCGGGGTTTCGGGGACCAGCGATCGCCCGGGCACGGTGGTGCTCCGGGCGCATGCCGGGGGCCTCACTGCCCCGAGGGCTATCGCGCTGATCACGGCACCAGGCTATCCCCCCGCACGGGGGGCCCGTCATGTCCGATCGGTGTACAAAACCAGCCGAGAAGTTTGACACTCTGGACAGCGACGGCACGGCGTGGGCCTGGCAGCGGATCGGCGGGGCGCCTTGGCAAAGGGCGTCGGCGGGTGCACGTTGAACCGGACGGCACGGCACGGCCCGCCCGAGGGGAGCACACAGCCATGGCACCCAAGATCCTCATCGTGACCGGCGACGCAGCGGAATCGCTGGAGGTCCTCTACCCGTACCAGCGCCTGCGCGAGGAGGGGTACGAGGTCCACATCGCGGCCCCGGCCCGCAAGAAGCTCCAGTTCGTGGTCCACGACTTCGAGCCGGGCTTCGACACGTACACCGAGAAGCCCGGTTATACCTGGCCCGCCGACCTGGCGTTCTCGGAGGTCGAGCCCAGTCAGTACGCCGCCCTGGTGATCCCCGGCGGACGGGCGCCGGAGTACCTGCGCAACGACCTGGAGCTGCGCAAGATCCTCAAGTCGTTCTTCGACTCGGACAAACCGGTGGCACAGATCTGCCACGGTCCGCTCCTGACGGCCGCGGTCGACGGCCTGGCGGGCCGCAGGGTCACGGCGTACCCGGCCCTGGAACTGGACATGCAGGCGGCGGGGGCGACGTTCCAGGACGCGGAGGCGGTGGTGGACGGCACCCTGGTCTCTGCCCGCGCCTGGCCGGACCACTCGGCCTGGATGCGCGACTTCCTGAAGATCCTCCGCACGAAATCCCCGGCGACGTAGAACACCGCCCGGTCTGCCTCGCCCCCCGGTCTACCTCACCCCCCCGCCACCTGCCCACCCCCGGCACACCTCAGCCCGTCCGGCGCTTGAGGACCGGGGGACGGGGCGGAGCCCCGGTTGGGGAAGGGGCGGCTCGGGTCGGGTCGGGTCAGGGCGGGTCGGATCAGGGCGGGTCGGGTCGGGTCGGGGCGGTGGAGAGTGCCGCAGGCACGCATCGCGCAGCGGGGGCGGCGGATGTCACGCCGTCCACCGCTCGGCCAGCTCCACCGCCTCGGCAAGCGTGTCCACCACCGGCACCCCGGCCGGCTCCAGGCTGGCCCGGCTGTGCGAGCCCCCGGTGTAGAGCACCGCCCGCGCCCCCACGTGCGCCGCCGCCACCGCGTCGTCGACCGCGTCGCCGATGACCACGACGTGTTCCGGCGCGACACCGCCGAGCGCCGCGATGTGGCGGGCCATGTGCGCCGCCTTGCTGCCGCCGGAAGGCCCGGTGCGCCCGTCCACCCGCACGAAGTGACGCTCGATGCCGTACTGCCGCACCACCGGCAGCAACTGGTCATGCCCGTACATGCTCAGCAGCGACTGACTGCGCCCGGCGGACCGCCACTCCACGAGCAGCTCCTCCACGCCCTGGGCAAGCGCACACACCACCCGCAGCTCGGTGTAGTGCCGGTGGAACGCCTCGTCCATGGCCAGCCACTCGGCGTCCGTCGGCAGCCGCCCCATCAGCCGCTCGTAGAAGCGGGGAATGGGTACGCAGTACAGCTCCCGGTACCGCGCCAGCGTGATCGGCTCGATGCCGATCTCCGCGAAGGCCGCGTTCGTCGCCCCGATGACCGCACTGATGTCGTCGAGCAGCGTGCCGTTCCAGTCCCAGACGAGATGCGTCGTCGTGTACTTCCCCATTCCAAGAAGGTACCCACCGGGTACGACAACGCAGACACGCCGACCAGGACCAAAAACCGGCACCGGCCCACCGGGCCCGCCGACTCACCCGGCTCCCGGCTCACCCGGCGCCCGGCGACTCGATCAGCCGATCAGATGGGGGATCTCCTGCACCCCGAACCAGAGCAGCTCGTGGTCCTCCGCCCCGTCCACCGTGAACTGGGCGTCGTCGTCCCCGTGGTCCGCCGCCCCCAGCGCCGCGGCCGCCGCCGTCACGTCGGCCTCCGCGTCGTCCGCGTCGACGTGCACGGCGGCCGCCTTCTTGAGCGGCACGGCGGAAGCGATCCGCACCTCGCCGACGCCGGCGGAGTCCAGCCCCCGGTCCGGGTCGGCGACCGCGTCACCGTCCGGTACGTCGACGGCCACGACGACCCGCCGCCGCGCGGCATCCGGATCTCCGGCCAGCAACCGCAGGGACGCCGCCGCCGCCCGGTTGAGCGCGGCGTACTCGAGCTCCTCGATGTCGTCCGACACGTACCACTCACGCAGCCCCGGCGTCACGGCGTAGGCCGTCAGCGGCCCGGGGCCGAGCTGTCCCGCCTTGTGCGCCTCAGCGAGACCGGAAAGGGTCAGGGGGACGTAGACGCGCATTGGCAGGCCGCTTTCGTAGTCGGGACGGCCTCAAGGATACGTACGGAGTCCCCCTTCGGGGTGGTGGTCCCCGCCCTCCGCGACGTCCACCCGATGAACCGCCCGTCGGCCGTCGGCCGCCCCAGGACTGCCTCTCGTCACCCGGATAGGTGATTCTGTCGGCCGCCGTCTCCCACGGCCACCTCGCCTTGCTGCCGCCTCCCATGCCCCGTAAAAGATCAACAGCGGAAGTTACTGCCCGGTATCCCGCCGGGCCGCCAGAGCGGGGGCACAGAGATGCACAAGGACAGGACCCGGCCGCAGGGACGCCGCGACCCGCGCAGGCCCGGCGCACCGGGCTCCAGGGCGGCCACGGCCCGCCCCACCGCCGCACCCACCCCCAGGCCGGCGACGACGGCGGCGGCTGCTGTTGCCGCGCCCACGGCACTCCGCCACCCGCACCGCCCGACCCCGCACGAACAGTTCGCGGAGCGCCTCCTGGCGGTGCTCAGCGGCCGCCGCCCCGTCCACTGGATGCTCGGCCACACCATCGGTGAGGCGTACGAGCAGCTCGTCCAGCTCGCTCCCCGGACCCCGCTGCGCACCCGCGGCACCCTCCCCGTCGTCCGCACCTGCGGCGGCTTCCACCCGCGCCCCGGCGTGGTCGAGGCGTTCGCGAGCATCGCGGCGGGCGAGCAGGTGCGGGCGATGGCGTTCCGCCTGGAACAGGGCCGCGACCTGCGCTGGCGCTGTGCGGCCGTCGAACTGGGCACCGCTCCGACGTCCCCCGCCTGCACCCCGGCGTGAACGCACGCGCGACACAGCCGGGGCCGGACACCGCATCGGTGTCCGGCCCCGGCCGAGAAAGCGGTTCGTACCCGCGCGCCTACTTCTTACGGCGGCGGCTGCCGCCCTTCTGCGCCTTGCGCCGCTCGGCACGCGTCATGCCGTCCGACTCGGACCGCGCGGGCCCGTCACCGTTGTCGAAGTCGCCCTCGATCACGCCGCCCTCGCCGTCCACCGTGGGAGCGGAGAAGTGCAGCCGGTCGGGCCGCTGCGGGGCGTCGAGCCCCTTCGCCCGGATCTCCGGACGGCCGGCGCCCGCGGGCACCGCGTCTTCCTTCCGCAGCGACGGCTTGCCGCCGACCGCCTGATCCGGCACGGCCGCCTGCACCGGAACCTCCTCGACCTGCTGCTCGACCTGGACCTCCAGGTTGAACAGGTAGCCGACGGACTCTTCCTTGATGCCGTCCATCATGGCGTTGAACATGTCGAAGCCCTCGCGCTGGTACTCGACCAGCGGGTCCTTCTGAGCCATCGCGCGCAGGCCGATGCCCTCCTGGAGATAGTCCATCTCGTAGAGGTGCTCGCGCCACTTGCGGTCCAGGACCGACAGCACGACGCGCCGCTCCAGCTCACGCATGATGTCGGAGCCGAGCTGCGCCTCCCGCTCGGCGTACTGCTCGTAGATGTCGTCCTTGATGGACTCGGCGATGAACTCGGCGGTGATGCCCGCGCGGTCGCCCGCCGCCTCCTCCAGCTCCTCCACGGTGACCTTCACCGGGTAGAGCTGCTTGAAGGCGCCCCACAGCCGGTCGAGGTCCCACTCCTCGGCGAAGCCCTCGACGGTCTCCGCCTGGATGTACGCGTCGATGGTGTCGTCCATGAAGTGCCGGATCTGCTCCTGGAGGTCCTCGCCCTCCAGGACCCGGCGGCGCTCGCCGTAGATGACCTCGCGCTGCCGGTTGAGCACCTCGTCGTACTTCAGGACGTTCTTGCGGGTCTCGAAGTTCTGCTGCTCGACCTGCGACTGGGCGGAGGCGATCGCCCGCGTCACCATCTTGTTCTCGATCGGTACATCGTCCGGCACGTTCGCCATCGACATCACGCGCTCGACCATGGCCGCCTTGAACAGACGCATCAGGTCGTCGCCCAGCGACAGGTAGAACCGGGACTCGCCCGGGTCTCCCTGACGGCCGGAGCGGCCGCGCAGCTGGTTGTCGATACGACGCGACTCGTGCCGCTCGGTGCCCAGCACGTACAGCCCGCCGAGCGCCTTGACCTCTTCGAACTCGGCCTTGACGGCCTGCTCGGCCTTCTCCAGGGCTGCGGGCAGCGCCGCGGCCCACTCCTCGATGTGCTCCTCCGGGTCGAGGCCGCGCTGGCGCAGCTCCGCCTCGGCGAGGTCGTCCGGGTTGCCGCCGAGCTTGATGTCCGTACCACGGCCGGCCATGTTCGTTGCAACGGTGACGGCGCCCCTGCGGCCGGCCTGGGCGACGATCGACGCCTCACGGTCGTGCTGCTTGGCGTTGAGGACCTCGTGCTGCACGCCGCGCTTGGAGAGCTGCTGCGAGAGGTACTCCGACTTCTCCACGGAGGTCGTGCCGACCAGGATCGGCTGGCCCTTCTCGTGCTTCTCCGCGATGTCGTCGACGACGGCGGCGAACTTCGCGACCTCGGTGCGGTAGATCAGGTCGGACTGGTCGGCGCGGACCATCGGCCGGTTCGTCGGGATCGGCACGACGCCCAGCTTGTAGATCTGGTGGAACTCGGCGGCCTCGGTCATGGCCGTACCGGTCATGCCGGAGAGCTTGTCGTAGAGGCGGAAGAAGTTCTGGAGGGTGATCGTGGCGAGCGTCTGGTTCTCGTCCTTGATGTCCACCCCTTCCTTCGCCTCGATCGCCTGGTGCATGCCCTCGTTGTAGCGGCGGCCGGCGAGGATACGGCCGGTGTGCTCGTCGACGATCATGACTTCGCCGTCGATGACGACGTAGTCCTTGTCCTTCTTGAACAGTTCCTTGGCCTTGATGGCGTTGTTCAGGTACCCGACGAGCGGCGTGTTGACCGACTCGTAGAGGTTGTCGATGCCCAGCCAGTCCTCGACCTTGGCGACGCCGGGCTCGTGGATGGCGACGGTGCGCTTCTTCTCGTCGACCTCGTAGTCGCCGGTCTCCTCGATGCCCTTGAGCGGGTTCCCCGGCTCGCCCCGCTTCAGGCGGACGACCAGCTTGGCGAAGTCGCCGTACCACTTGGTGGCCTGGTCGGCCGGGCCCGAAATGATCAGCGGCGTACGGGCCTCGTCGACCAGGATCGAGTCGACCTCGTCGACGATCGCGAAGTTGTGGCCGCGCTGGACGAGCTCGTCCTTGGACCACGCCATGTTGTCGCGCAGGTAATCGAAGCCGAACTCGTTGTTCGTGCCGTACGTGATGTCGCAGTTGTACATGTCACGGCGCTGGGCCGGCGACATGTTGGCAAGGATGCAGCCGACCTCGAGGCCGAGGAACTTGTGGACCCGGCCCATCATCTCGGAGTCGCGCTCGGCCAGGTAGTCGTTCACCGTGATCAGGTGGACGCCCTTGCCGGACAGCGCGTTCAGATAAGCGGGCAGCGTGCCGACGAGGGTCTTGCCCTCACCGGTCTTCATCTCGGCGACAAATCCGAGATGAAGGGCGGCGC
The DNA here is from genome assembly GCF_001746415.1 of Streptomyces agglomeratus. Classification (NCBI taxonomy): domain Bacteria; kingdom Bacillati; phylum Actinomycetota; class Actinomycetes; order Kitasatosporales; family Streptomycetaceae; genus Streptomyces; species Streptomyces agglomeratus. The sequence goes on along the minus strand of NZ_MEHJ01000001.1, from coordinate 4,861,256 downwards.
CACCCATCATCTGGACGTCGTAATGGCGCTGGCCGAGAACGCGCTTGGCTGCCTCGCGGACGGTCGCGAAAGCCTCGGGGAGCAGGTCGTCCAGGCTCTCACCGTCGGCGTACCGCTGCTTGTACTCATCGGTGAGCGCACGCAACTCGGCGTCGGAGAGGTTGACGAAGTCCTCTTCGATGGAGTTGACCTGGTCCGCGATGCGGTGCAGTTTGCGCAGGATCTTGCCTTCGCCTGCACGCATGAGCTTGTTGAAGACGGACACTGAGGCTGGTCTCCTTGCCGGTCGGGCCTGTGCACTGGGTCATGTAGGGACTCTGGCGCGGGCACGGCAGGTGGTCCCCACCGCATCGGCCATCGTAAGCGAGGACCCCGCCACGCCGGGAGGTCCGCCCGCAGGAAGGCCCACTGTTACCCGCAAAGAGAACGGACAGGGGGCCCGGAAGGTGCCGGGCCATCCCGAAAACGTACGGCGCACCCGCCGGAAGCTCTGGCGCGCCCCGGCCGCCGAGCCGAGAATCAGCCGATGGAGCCCATCATCCTCACCACCGAGCGTCTCCTGCTGCGCCCCTTCGAGCCCGCTGACACGGAAGCCGTCTTCCAGGCGTGTCAGGACCCCGGCATCCAGCGCTGGACAACGGTCCCCTCGCCGTACGAACGCGAACACGCGGAGGGCTTCGTCGGCCGGATCGTGCCCGACGGCTGGCGCCTGGGATCCCTGTACGCCTTCGCCGTGCTCACCAGGGACAGCGGCGAGCTGGCCGCGGCCGTCTCCTCGATCATCCGTGACGAGGGCGTGGCAGAGATCGGGTACTGGGCGGCGAAGCCGCACCGCGGCCGCGGCTACGTCACGGAGGCCGTTCGGGCGGTCGCCCACTGGGCCTTCACGACGGTGGGGGTGGAGCGCCTGGAGTGGCGCGCCGAGGTCGGCAACAACGCGTCTCGCGCGGTGGCCGAGAAGGCCGGCTTCGTCGTCGAGGGCATCCAGCGCTCCGGGATCGTGAACAAGGGCGTACGCCGCGACAGCTGGACCGGCGCGCTGCTCCCGTGCGACCTCGGGCTCCCGTCGGCAGGCCCGTACCTGCCCGCGAGGATCTGAAGCCACCGTCCGGACGGACAGCCCGTGACCACGGGCCAGGGCCTGTTGTCAGTGTCGGCCCCTAGGCTGCCGCCATGACCAGTCTGCTGCCGCCCGCCGCCTCCCTGTCCGCCGACGAAGCCCGGAGGATCGCCCTGCGCGCCCAGGGCTTCCTGGGTGCGCCGGACCGGCGCGGCGGGGTGCGCGGCGTGCTGCGCCACCTGGGCGCGGTGCAGCTCGACACGATCTCCGTGCTGGCCCGGTCGCACGAGCTGATTCCGTACGCCCGGCTGGGCGCCGTGGGCCGCACCGCCGTCGAGACCGCCTACTGGACCGGCGCTCACGCCTTCGAGTACTGGTCGCATGCCGCCTGCATCCTGCCCATCGAGGAATGGCCGCACTTCGCCTTCCGCCGCCGTGCCTACCGCGACCGCCCGCAATGGCACCACGACCTCCCGGACAGCGCGTACGAAGCGGTGATCAAGCAGCTGCGGGCCGAAGGACCGCTGACCGCAACGCAATTGGGCGGCGCGAAGAACGGCGGGGAATGGTGGGACTGGTCGGCGTCGAAGGTCGCCGTCGAGCGGGCGCTGATGTACGGCGAAGTGGTGTGCACCGAACGGCGCGGCTGGAAGCGCGTCTACGACCTGGCGGAGCGCGCCGTCCCGGACACCGTCTACCACGACGACCTGGATGACACCGAGTGCCTTCGGCGGCTGGTCCGGCTGGCCGGCCAGTCGCTCGGCGTCGGCACGCGCGCCGACATCGCGGACTACCACCGTCTCAAGGGCGAGCAGGTCGAGGCCGTGATCGCCGACTCGGGGCTCGTCCCGGTCGAGGTCGAGGGCTGGGCCAAGCCCGCCTGGGCCGACCCCGAGGCGCTGGCGAGCGTCCCGCGCGGCCGCCACCGCACGACGCTGCTGTCGCCGTTCGACTCCCTGATCTGGGACCGCCCCCGCACCGAGCGGATCTTCGGTTTCACCCACCGCCTGGAGGCGTACGTCCCCAAGCCCAAGCGGATACACGGGTACTTCGCTATGCCGCTGCTCGCGGGCGGCCGGCTGCTGGGCCGGGTGGACCCGGCGCGCGAGGGGAAGACGCTGGTGGCGCGCCAGGTCTCGCTGATGGGCTCCAAGGCGGTCCGGCCGATGGCCGAGGCCCTGGTCGAGGCGGCGGAGTGGGTCGGCTGCACGAACGTACGACTGGAGCGCGTCGACGGACCGGACCTGCGCGAGCCGCTGACCGCCGAACTGGCCCGCCTCGTCTGACTCCGAGCCGCGGACCGGCCGCCGCTACCTGGCCTCGGGCGGGCCCGGGCCCCACCCGTTCCGGCCCTCGACCCCCGCCTATCTGATCTCCAGGATCTTCTCCCGCATCGCGTAGACCACCGCCTCCATCCTGGAGTGCAGCTGAAGCTTCTCCAGGATGTTGCGCACGTGGTTCTTCACGGTGTTCTCGGAGATGAACAACTCCTTCGCGATGTCGCGGTTGTTCATACCGGTGGCGACCAGCTTGAGGACCTCGAGCTCCCGCTCGGTCAGCCGCGGCGCCGGGACCAGCCGGCGCTCGTCGGTGCGCTGGATCATGGACTTGAACTCGGTGAGGAGCTTGGACGCCATCGACGGACTGATCTGGGACTGCCCGTCGGCCACGGCGCGGATCGCGGTGGCCACCTCGTCCGTGGAGATCTCCTTGAGGAGATACCCGGTCGCACCCGCCTTGATCGCGTCGTAGAGGTCCGCCTCCTCATCGCTGATCGTCAGCATGATGATCTTCGCGCTCGGAGCCACCTCCTTGATCGAGGTGCACGCCTCGATGCCGCCGCGCTTGGGCATCCGTACGTCCATCAGCACGATGTCGGGCAGCAGATCGGCCGCCTTGTCCACGGCCTCCGCGCCGTCCGCGGCCTCGCCGACGACCTGGATGTCCTCCTCCTGCGCGAGGACGATCTCCAGCCCCCGGCGGAACAGGGCGTGATCGTCCACGACCAGCACCCTGATGGGCTCCTTGCGCGCCCTCCCGCCATCCGTACCGGGACCGCCGGAACCGTCGGCGTCCTCCCTGTCGGACTCGTCGTGCACCGGACCGAAGCTGTCCGCCATCGTTCCTCCCCCTGAAGGCCGTGGCCCGAAATTCATGAGCTGCCCCAACCACAGTGTGCAGAGCACCGATTGGCTTGCGACGCCATGATTTCATGCCCTGACGACGGGGCGGTGATCCTGCGGGCGCACGGTGGTGCCCCTGGGGGGCGCACAGGCGCTCCAGGGACACCACCAAAGAGGGATACGGCGCGCTGCCCCGGTTGGTTCAGCGTGCCTGGCGAATCACCCGCCGAGTGCACCGCCGGCGCCGCCCGCCTCGGATTCGGCCAAGGGGTCGGTCGTCAAGTGGATGACACCGTAGTCGTAGGCGTGCCGCCGGTAGACGACACTGGGCTCCTTCGTCTCGGAGTCGACGAAGAGGTAGAAGTCGTGCCCGACCAGCTCCATTTCGTAGAGCGCCTGGTCGAGCGTCATCGCTGCCGCGACATGTGTCTTCTCGCGGACCACCAGCGGCCCTTCGCCCTGCACTTCGAGCGATCCGATCCTGGTGGTGGGGATGGTCGGCGCGGGTTCGTCCGCGACCAGTACCCCGTTGCCGTTGATGGCCGCGGCGCCCTGCACCGTGGTACCGACCTCGGCTGCCGACAGCCTGCCGCTGCCACGACGTGTGTGTCGCTTGTCGTGCTGCTTGCGCAGCCGCGCCTCCAGCTTTCCCGTGGCGAGGTCGAGTGCCGCGTACGGGTCGCCGGCCGACGCCTCCGCCCGGATGACCGGGCCACGGGAGTGAAGCGTGATCTCCACACGGTCGGAACGGTCGGCCTGCCGCGGATTGGGCTCCTTGGACACCTCAACGTCCAGGCTGATCACCTTGCCGTCGAGCTTCTGGATCTTGTCCAGCTTCAGCTTCTCGGCCACGTGCTTGCGGAACCTCTCGGGCACCTCGGTCTTGCGGCCCTTGACGACGATGTCCACGCAGAACTCCGTTCCTGGATAGCCCCGCTACAACGGCGGAGCGTCTCCCTTTCGCACCAGGTTCCGGTGTTCACCGGAACCTCGGACTTGGTGACTTTCACCTCCTCCTCCCCAGTCGACAAGGTCCCCACCCCATCGACTTCGGGTCGAAGGAAAAACCCGAAGCGCAGCCGTTCCAACAAGTGAGGCACAGGCTCTGCCTTTCCTCACAACCGAACATAGCTCGCCCGGACGGGTGTCGGCACCCGCTACCGGCGCGTACCTCCATTCAAGTGCTTTTCCCCTCTCTCTACCTGCAACGTTCCGAGTTCCCCGTCAGTTCCGGTTTATTACGAACGACAGCGACGGTGCGGCGACCACAGCCGCTCTCACCTGTCCGGATGCGAAAATCGGCCGTTCTGCGACGGCACTCAGTGCCCGGGCCGCCTCCGCGAGTGAAGCCCCCGTTGTCATGACATCGTCCACCAGCACCGCCCTGCCGCCCTCCAGGAGCCGTCCGCCGCCGACGACGACCTCCAGGGCCCCCGCCAGGTTCGCCGCCCGCTCAGGGGCGCTCAGGCCCGCCTGATCGCTCACCGCACGCCACTGCCGGAGCACCGCCGACACCCGGGCCGGCACCCCGGCGCTCCGCAGCCGGCTCGCGGCGGCCCGTGCGATCCTGCGCACCGGATCGTGCCCGCGGGCCCGGACGGCACTGCGCGCGGACGGCACCGGTACGAGCAGCAGCGGACCCGCAGCCCCGCCCGGCGAGGCGGCCGCCGAGGACCGCACCGCGCCCGCCAGTGCGCCCCCGAGCGCCCACGCGAGCTCCAGTGCGCCCCGCTCCTTGTGCCCGAGCAGCACGGCCCGTACCGCGTCCTCGTAAGGAGCGGCGGCGTGGACGAGCGGCAGACCCGGCGGCTCCGGCCAGGGACGCGCACGGCGCGGCCCGGCTCCGTACAGCGCCTGCTCGCACTCCGCGCACAGCAGCGCGCGCGGCCTGCCGCAGCCGCCGCACGCGACCGGCAGCACCAGACCGGCGACCTCCCGCCACCATCCGCGCATGGGCTCCACTGTGCCCGGCGGCGCCCACAGCAACCACCCCTGTGGACAAGGGTGGACAACTGGTGAACAACTCGATCAGGAGTGACAGGAAGCTATCCGGGATAGACCGGGTACGACCCCTTGCTGACCACGGTCTTCCAGTTCGCGCCGGGCGGCAGCCGCACGATGCCGTCCTCCAGCGAGTGCGCCAGCAGCGGCAGCCGGTCGTCGTCCGCCGAGGCGACCGCCGTCACCCGGTTCGCGCCCGGCACCGACTGGGCGTCCGACGTCGAACCGTCCGTCTGGAGATAGCGCAGCTGCTGCACACCGCCGGACTCACGGCCGACCACCACGAGGCGGCTGCGGCCGGCCCAGGACACGGCCGTCACTTCCTCCATCTGCGGCGCGATGGGCCGCAGATCGGCGACGGACACCTCCGGCTTGCCCTCCGGTCCGTGCCGCTCGATCCGGCCGAGCTTCAAGGTCGTCCGGCCGTTCTCAGACACCAGCAGCGCTATCCGGACACCGTCCGCCGACACCTTCAGCGCCTCGATGCGAGCACCGTCCAGGCCGTCGACGACCTTGACATCCCGGGCCTCGCCCTCACCGCCGGCCAGCCGCAGCAGCCGGGGCTGGCGCGGGTCCCGGTCCGCCACCCACAGGTCGCCCCGGCCGTCCCAGCTCGGCGCCGAGAGCCGGTCCTTCTCCTGCTTGGCGCTGCTGGTCAGCACGGGCTCCACCGGCTCGCTGTCCGAGACCACGGAGGCCACATACATCGAGCGCGCGTCCTGCGAGATCCCCGCCGCGTGCCGTTCCATGCGCGACACCGCGACCGCGCCGAGGCGCCGCTCACCGCTGCCGAGCGGCCCCGGCACGGGCTCGGCCTCCTCCTCGGCGCCGGTGTTGTCCTCGCTTCCCACCATCCGTACGAGACGGTGTTTCGTGTCGAGGAAGTACTGGTAGTCCGGGCTCCCCGAGGCACGTTCCGGAGCGAAATCCTCCGCCTGGTCCCCGCCGAGGACGCACAGGGTCGAGCCGTCCGACCGCTGCAACTCCACCTGTCCGACCCGGTACGACGTCAGGTCCCGCAGCGTGAAGAGCAGTTGGGCGGCCATCTCCCGGCACCGCTTCTGCCCGACGTTGGACGCCTTCCCGTTGAGCGGCACCTTGAGCACGTTGCGGTCGTCGAACGCCAGCGACTTGGCACCGTCCTCCAGCTTCAGCGCCGTACCGGTGGGGAAGCTCGAACCCACCACCGGCTTCAGCCAGTTCGTCGGGCCGCTCAGCAGCGCCTCGACCGTCTGCGTCACCTGGTCCATCTGCGTCTGCGGGTCCGTGCGCTTGCGCACGTACACCGGGTCGGCGACCAGCCACGGGTGGGCGGCGCCGGTCCGCTCCGACGACGTACCGGAAGCGAAGTAGTACTTGTTGACGGAGTGATAGATGCGCTCGAAGTCCGACTCACCGAGGACGAGGCCCTGCGGCAGGCCGTCGATGCGCCATTCCTTGCCGTCCGGCCCGTTCTGCCTGCTGAGATAGACCGTCTCGTGGTACGAGCGATTGACCGGCTGGTACGCGCGCTGCTCGTTCACCTCGGCGATCTTCGTGCCGGTCAGCGCGTACGCGTACGTTCCGTCCTCGCGGTCGTTGACCCGCTGGTCCTGGGGCACCGGGCCGTTGTCGAGCACGGTGACCTGGGTGGGGTCCCACTGCTCGGAAGCCTTCTTGGTCAGGTACTTCCGAGCGGTGGCGAACTGCGGGTCGTCCCCCGTCATCGCCTCCAGGAAACCCTCGACGATCTCATTGGGCTGCGCCCCCTTGCGCGGCGCCATCCCGTACACCCGCACCTGGGAGTCACCGCGCGGGGAAGCCTCCACGGCCTCCACGTCGCCGCTGTCCGGCATCGACGCACAGCCGGCCAGGAGCAATCCACCGCACCCCAGCAGCACCGTCGTCCGCGGCACCCGCCACCGGTCGCCACGCCTACGCTCAGTGCCCACGGGTGATGTCCTTCCGATCCGCCTGCGATGCGCCGTCCGCGTCGCCCGTCGGGCGCGCCACCACCCGGGCACCGTTGCCGGGCAGCGCCGTCGGGTCGGCCGCCGGCGCCGCACGCGGCGGCACGGGCAGCGGCGAGCGGTCGGCGCCCGGCTGGGCCGGCACCGTCGCGAGCCGGTTGGCTCCGCCGCCCGGCCGATCCCCGGTCACCCGGCTGTCGGCCTGCGCGCGCTCGCGCGCACGCCGTGAATCCTCGGGCTCCAGCGGAATCGGGGAACCGCGCAGCGACTCGTCCGCCGTACGCGGCAGAGTCATCCGGAACTGCGATCCGCCGCCCGGCTCCCCCCACGCCTGCAACCAGCCACCGTGCAGCCGCGCGTCCTCCACGGCGATGGACAGACCGAGGCCCGTACCGCCGGTGTGGCGCGCACGCGCCGGATCGGCCCGCCAGAACCGGTTGAACACCCGGGTCGCCTCACCCGGCTTCAGTCCGACGCCGTAGTCACGGACCGCGACGGCGACCGCGCCGCCCGCGGCACCCAGCCGGACCACGACGTCCCGGCCCTCACCGTGCTCGACGGCGTTGACGACGAGGTTGCGCAGGACGCGCTCCACCCGCCGCGCATCGGCCTCCGCGACCACGGGCTGCTCGTCACCGGTCACCCGTATCCGGGTGCCCTTGCGCTCCGCCAGCGGCTCGGCGCCCTCGATGACCCTGCGTACGACCTCACGCAGGTCTATCGGCTCCGCCTCCAGAGCCGCCGCCCCCGCGTCGAACCGGCTGATCTCCAGCAGGTCGGCGAGCAGCGACTCGAAGCGGTCCAGCTGCCCGGCGAGCAGCTCGGCGGACCGAGCCGTCACGGGGTCGAAGTCGGAACGCGCCTCGTGGATGACGTCGGCGGCCATCCGTACGGTCGTCAGCGGCGTGCGCAGCTCGTGCGAGACGTCGGAGACGAAGCGCCGCTGGAGCCGGGACAGCTCCTCCAGCTGCTGGATCTTGACCTGCAAGTTCTGGGCCATCTTGTTGAAGGCTTCACCGAGCCGCGCGATGTCGTCCTCGCCCGTGACCTTCATACGTTCCTGGAGCCGGCCCGCGGACAGCCGCTCGGCGACCCCGGCGGCCATGCGCACGGGCGTGACGACCTGCCGTACGACCAGCCAGGCGATGCCGCCGAACAGGACGACGACGAACACGCCCGCGGTGGCGAGCGTGGTCTTCACCAGGCTCAGCGACTCCTCCTCCTGCGTCAGCGGGAAGAGGTAGTAGAGCTGGTACGGCTGGCCGCTGTTGTCGTTCAGCTGCTTGCCGATGACCAGACCGGGCTCGGGTTCCTGCTCGTCGGTGTAGGTGATCCGTACGAAGGCCTTGTGCGCCTTCCCCGTCCCCTGGTCGATCTCGTCCCGCAGCTTCTGCGGCACGCTCGCACTCTGGTTCACACCACCCGAGACGCGCGGCCCGCGATTGCTGGAACTCTCGTCGTCCGAGTTGGCACTCAGCGCCACCACATGGAACGCCTGACGGCCGCCGCTGGCCAGCTGCTCGACCAGCTCGGTCCTCCAGTTCGTGGAGTTCCGCGCGGTGGCCCTGGCCTCGGCGCTGTCGCTCGCACCGGTTCCCGCGACGGTACGGGCCTTCTCCTCCGCCACGTCGAAGCCACCGGCCGCCTGACTCTGCGCGGCCTCCTGCTTCGCGTCGAGCAGACCGTTGCGCACCTGCCACATCACGACGAACCCGAGCAGCAGCACCACGCCGAGCGACATCACCAGCGAGCCGACGACCACCCGCAGCTGGATGTTGCGACGCCACAGCCGCAACGACGGCAGCAGCGGCCGGCGCACCCAGCGCGCGAAGAGCCGCAGGGCCGGACCACTCTGCAGAAAGCGTCCGGCCCTGGACGTCCTTCGCCGAGGAACGGCAGCCCGCTCCGTACGGACTCCCGGCCCCCCCGGCATCGGAGCAGCGCTGCCTAGGGTCATATCAGCTGGGTCCGGCCTTGTAGCCGACCCCGCGGACGGTCACGACGATCTCCGGCCGCTCCGGGTCCTTCTCGACCTTGGAGCGCAACCGCTGGACATGGACATTGACCAGCCGGGTGTCCGCGGCGTGGCGATAGCCCCACACCTGCTCCAGCAGCACCTCGCGGGTGAACACCTGCCAGGGCTTACGGGCGAGCGCGACCAGCAGGTCGAACTCGAGCGGGGTCAGGGCGATGGACTGCCCGTCCCGCTTCACGGAATGACCGGCCACATCAATGACCAGATCCCCGATTGCCAGCTGTTCCGGCGCCGGCTCCTCCGACCTCCTCAGTCGCGCCCTGATACGGGCGACGAGCTCCTTGGGCTTGAACGGCTTGACGATGTAGTCGTCAGCACCGGACTCCAGCCCGACCACCACATCTACGGTGTCGCTCTTGGCGGTGAGCATGACGATCGGCACCCCGGACTCGGCCCGGATGAGCCGGCAGACTTCGATGCCGTCCCGTCCGGGCAGCATGAGATCCAGCAGCACCAGGTCAGGCTTGGCCTCCCTGAAAGCGGCCAGTGCCTTGTCGCCATCCGCTACGAACGACGGCTCAAAACCTTCACCACGCAGCACAATGCCGAGCATCTCGGCCAGTGCGGTGTCGTCGTCGACGACAAGGACGCGTCCCTTCATAAACGACATCATCCCATTAGCTAATCGTTACCTGGCGTGACCTGGCACACAGCTCCGCCAGTGCGGCCCCCGTGACCGGGGAAATTGCACCCTGCTCCGTGACGATCGCGGTCACCAGTTCTGGCGGCGTGACGTCGAAGGCCGGGTTGTACGCCTGGGTCCCCAGTGGCGCCACAGGCATCCCGACCCCGATTCCGGCATCAGATCCAGCCACCGAAACCGACGGCACCGTGAACTCTGTCACCTCCTGGCCCGACCGCTGCTCCACCTCGATGGAGGCACCGTCCGGAGTACCGAGATCCACCGTGGTCACAGGCGCGACCACGATGAACGGAACGTGGTGGTACTTGGCCAGTACCGCGAGCGGATAGCTCCCCACCTTGTTCGCCACCGAACCGTCGGCCGCGATCCGGTCCGCCCCGATGAGGACGGCGTCCACCTCACCCGCGGCGAAGAGCGAACCCGCGGCGTTGTCCGTGAGCAAGGTGTACGCCATGCCGTGCCGGGCCGCCTCGTAGGTCGTGAGCCGGGCCCCCTGGAGCAGCGGGCGCGTCTCGTCGACCCACAGCCTGCGCAGCCGGCCCGTCCGGTGCGCGGCCAGCGCCACGGCGAACGCCGTGCCCTCGCCGCCCGAGACCAGAGCCCCGGTGTTGCAGTGAGTGAGGATGCGGTGCCCGCCTCCGGGCAGCAGCTCCTCCAGGAGAGCCAGCCCGTGCGCCGCCATCCGCACACTGGCCTCGGCGTCGGCCCGGTGCAGCTCCCGCGCCGCGGCCAGCGCCGCAGCGGCGGCCCGCCCACTGTCCGCACCCTTCTCGACCGCCGCCCGGTACGCCGCCGCAGCGTGCCGCACCCCGGAGCCGAGGTTCACGGCGGTGGGCCGCGCCCGCTCAAGCAGCCCCACGGCCTCGTCCACGTCGTAGCCCCGCGCGGCGGCCAGAGCCACCCCGTAGGCGCCCGCGAGCCCCAGCACAGGCGCGCCGCGGACGGCGAGCGACTGGATGGCCTGCACCAGGGCAGGCACGTCCGTACAGACCAGCTCGACTTCCTGGGCGGGGAGCCGCGTCTGGTCGAGCAGCACCAGCACGGGCCCCTCGGGCGGCTCCTCCCAGCGCAGCGTAGGGAGCGCGGGCGGCTCGGCGCCCGCTGGGAATTGCGCGTCCTGATCAGCCATCTGCCCAGTCTGCCCGCTGAGACCCCGACAATTGAAGGTGCGCACGAGATACGGGGCCCCGTTCGCCGACAGGTGCCCCATGACACGATAGCTGCCAACCTGCCGCCGCGACCGCGGACGGGCACCGTGAAGGAGCGACCATGAACGAGTCTCCGGGCTGGGCCTCGCCCGGATCCGCCCCCTCCGACGGCCAGGAACCGGGCGTTCCCCGGCCGGCCGAGCCCACCGACCACAGCGACGCCTCGTCGAAGTGGTCGAAGGAGCAGCCGCCGGCAGGCCAGTGGTCCGCGCCCAGCGGCTCCGGCACGCCCTCGGGCCCCCCGCGGCAGCCCACGCCGAACTGGGGCGGCAGCCCGCAAGGAGGCCACTGGGGCGGTCCTCCGCCGGCTGCCAAGCCCGGGGTGATTCCCCTGCGGCCGCTCAGCGTCGGCGAAATCCTCGACGGAGCGGTGTCGACCCTGCGCGCCCACTGGCGCACCGTCCTCGGCATCACGGTCACCGTCGCGGTGATCACTCAGATCTGCGACATCCTGATCCAGCGCTACCTGCTCCCCGCACCGGCCGAGGTCGACCCGAACGCCACGCCGTCCGAGGCCCTCAGTCAGTCGTTCGACGTCGTGCGGAGCACTCTGGTCAATTCGGCCCCCACCTTCGCGATCACGCTCGTCGCCACCCTCTTCACCACGGCGCTGCTCACCATGGTGATCAGCCGCTCCATCCTCGGCCGCCCGGTGACGCTCGCCGACGCCTGGCGCGAGGCCAAGCCCCAGCTGGCACGACTGCTCGGTCTGACCCTGCTGCTCCCTGCCATCGCCTTCGCGATCATGACGGTCGGCGTTCTGCCGGGCATGCTCCTCGGCGGCCCGGCAGGCATCGCCCTGTCGCTGTTCTGCGGCCTCGCGGCCTTCGTCGTCGTCCTGTGGCTGATGATCCGGTTCAGCCTCGCCTCCCCGGCGCTGATGCTGGAACGGCAGAGCATCAAGAAGTCCCTGAGCCGCTCGGCCAAGCTGGTCGGCGGAGCCTGGTGGCGGATCTTCGGCATCACGCTGCTCACGTTGCTGCTGACCTTCATCGTGTCGATGATCATCGCCGTACCGTTCGGCCTCATCGCCTACGCAGCGGACGACGGCCTGAGCAGCCTGTTCGCCGGGGAGACTCCCGAATTCGGCTGGCCCTTCCTGATCATTACCGGCATCGGCGCCGTGATCGCCGCCTCGATCACCTACCCGATCTCCGCCGGCGTGAGTGTCCTGCTCTACGTGGACCAGCGCATCCGCCGCGAGGCGCTGGACCTCGAACTCGCCCGCGCCGCCGACATCCCCGGCTACGGCCCTCAGCAGTCCACCGACACCACACCCGGGAGCTGATGCGGTGTCCACAGCGGGGGGCAGGACAACAGCGGCGAGCATGTGGGCTCGCACCAGTGACGACGTACCGGTGGACATCCCGCGCGTCCCGGCCCGCGAGGCCGCGGAACGCGAACTGTCCAAGCCGATGTACCACGAGAACGACCCCAGCGTCCTCCAGCGCGCCATCGACCGCTTCCTGGAATGGGTCAACGACCTGTTCACCGCGGCGTCCGGAGCCACCCCCGGAGGTACGGTCGGGCTCGTCGTGATCGTCGTACTCGTCGTCCTCCTCGCCGCCGGCCTGTGGCTGCGGCTCGGCACCCCCCGGCGCACGCCTGCCTCGGAGGGGACGCTGTTCGAAGAGGGCCCGCGCAGCGCGGCCGAGCACCGCGCCGCCGCCGAGGCACACGCCGCAGCGCACCGCTGGAACCAGGCCGTCCAGGAACGGATGCGGGCCGTCGTACGGTCCCTGGAGGAACGCGCTCTCCTGGACCCGCGCCCCGGCCGCACGGCGGACGAAGCCGCCGCGGAAGCCGGAAAGTCCCTTCCCGGCCATGCCGGCCGACTGCGCACCGCTGCCCGCGAGTTCGACGACGTCACGTACGGCGGCCGCACGGCCGACGCCCAGGCGTACCAGCGACTGAGTGCACTCGACTCTGAAGTCGAACGGACAAAGCCCCTGCTCAGCGGTGCGGTCCAGAGGGCTGCCGGATGACCGCGACTCCCGCCCCCGCCACCTCGTCCTCCGTCACGGCCCGCCAGCTCTGGACACGCTCCCGGGGTGTCCTCCTGGGGCTCGCCGTCATCCTGGTCGCCGGCATCGCCATCGCCGCCGTACGTTCCGGCGACCACCACGGCCGACTCGACCCGCGCTCGGCGGACCCTCTCGGCAGCCGCGCCGTCACCGAACTGCTCAAGGCCCGCGGCGTGAGCACCCGTGTGGTCACCACCCTCGACGAGGCCACCGCCGCGGCGACCGGCGGCACCACTCTCCTGGTCACAGCCCCCGACCTCCTGACGCACAGCCAGCAGACCCAACTCCGCACCACAATTGAGGACTCCGCGTCTCGTACGGTGCTTCTCGCCCCCGGCACCTCCTCCGTCCCCACGCTGGCCCCCGGCGTACGCGCCGAGAAGCGCACCGGCGTTTCGCCGCGCTCTCCCCAGTGCTCGCTGCCCGCCGCCCTCCGCGCCGGCGATGCCGAAACCGGCGGAGTCCGCTACACCACCGAGGCCACGGCCGCCGACGCCTGCTACCTCAGCGACGGCCTCGCCACGCTCCTGCGCGTACCGCACTCGGCCGGCAACGACACCGTGCTGCTCGGCGCTCCCGACATCCTCTACAACGAACGCCTCGGCAAACAGGGCAACGCCTCGCTCGCCCTCCAACTGCTCGGCTCCCGGCCTCATCTCGTCTGGTACCTCCCCTCGCTGGGCGACGCCTCCGCCACCGACGGCGGCGAAAACAGCTTCTACGACCTCGTTCCTCCCGGCTGGGTCTGGGCGACACTCCAACTCGCCCTCGCCGCCGCACTCACCGCGATCTGGCGCGCACGCCGGCTCGGTCCCCTCGTCACCGAACAGCTCCCCGTAGCCGTCCGTGCCTCCGAGACCACCGAGGGCCGCGCACGTCTTTACCGCAGGGCCGAAGCCCGCGACCGCGCAGCCTCAGCCCTGCGCTCGGCAACCCGCACCCGCCTCCCCCCCCTTCTCGGCGTACCCGCCTCCCGGGCCCACGCCTCCGACGCCCTGCTCCCAGCCGTCTCATCCCACCTGCCGACGACGGGCCGGGACCTCTCGTCCCTGCTCTTCGGCACCGCTCCCGCCGACGACGCCGGCCTCATCCGCCTGGCAGACGAACTCGACGCCCTCGAAAGAGAGGTACGCGCTTCATGAGCGCCCAGCCCGCAGAGACCCCAGACAGCGCCCGCGCCTCCCTCGAGGCCCTGCGCACCGAGATCGCAAAGGCCGTGGTCGGCCAGGACCCCGCTGTCACAGGACTCGTCGTAGCCCTGCTCTGCCGAGGCCATGTCCTGCTCGAAGGAGTACCGGGAGTAGCGAAGACGCTCCTGGTCCGCGCACTGGCGGCATCCCTCGAACTGGACACCAAGCGCGTCCAGTTCACCCCCGACCTCATGCCCAGCGACGTCACCGGATCGCTGGTCTACGACGCCCGCACCGCCGAATTCTCGTTCCAGCCGGGCCCTGTCTTCACGAACCTCCTCCTCGCGGACGAAATCAACCGCACGCCCCCCAAGACCCAGGCATCGCTCCTGGAGGCCATGGAGGAGCGCCAGGTCACCGTTGACGGCACGCCCCGCCCCCTGCCCGACCCCTTCCTGGTCGCCGCGACCCAGAACCCCGTGGAGTACGAGGGCACTTACCCTCTTCCCGAGGCCCAACTGGACCGCTTTCTCCTCAAGCTCACGATCCCTCTGCCGTCCCGCGAGGACGAGATCGGCGTTCTGACGCGCCACGCCGAGGGCTTCAACCCCCGCGACTTGCACGCAGCGGGACTACGCCCCGCCGCCGGGCCCGCCGACCTTGAAGCGGCCCGCGCCGCAGTCGCCAAGACAGCGGTCTCCCCAGAGATCACCGGCTACGTCGTCGATATCTGCCGTGCCACCCGAGAATCCCCCTCGCTCACTCTCGGTGTCTCGCCCCGAGGCGCCACCGCCCTGCTCTCCACCGCTCGCGCCTGGGCCTGGCTCACCGGCAGGGACTACGTCATCCCCGACGATGTGAAGGCCCTGGCACTTCCCACCCTGCGCCATCGCATCCAGCTCCGGCCCGAGGCCGAGATGGAAGGAGTCACCGCAGACTCCGTCATCACTGCGATCCTCACCCACGTCCCCGTCCCCCGCTGAGGCGATCACTGTGGCCCTCACCGGACGCACCGCACTCCTCGCGGCACTCGGCGCGATCCCCATCGGCATCCTCGCGCCGAACTGGTCCGGGGTCCTCGCCGTGAACGCTCCCCTCACACTCGCAATTGTGTGCGACTACGCTCTGGCGGCGCCAGTGCGAAAGCTCCGTTTCACCCGAAGTGGTGACACGTCAGTTCGCTTGGGTGACGCGGCTCAAGTCCAGCTGACCGTCACCAACCCGTCCGGCCGCCCCTTGCGCGCTCAGCTCCGTGACGCCTGGCCGCCCAGCAGCTGGCCGGCAGGCACCGAGCAGGCAGCGTCCCGCCACGAGCTCGTAGTCCCAGCCGGAGAACGGCGCCGTCTCACCACCGCACTGCGCCCCACCCGTCGGGGTGACCGCCACTCCGAACGCATCACCGTTCGCTCGTTCGGGCCGTTGGGCCTGGCGGCACGCCAGGGCAGTCACGCCGTCCCCTGGACGGTGCGCGTGCTTCCCCCCTTCGCCAGCCGCAAGCACCTGCCCTCCAAACTGGCCCGCCTCCGGGAACTCGACGGCCGAACAAGCGTCCTCACGCGCGGCGAAGGCACCGAATTCGACAGCCTTCGCGATTACGTTCCGGGTGACGACACGCGCTCCATCGACTGGCGCGCCACCGCCCGGCAGAACACCGTCGCCGTACGCACGTGGCGTCCGGAACGCGACCGCCACATCCTGATCGTCCTCGACACCGGCCGCACTTCGGCCGGCCGCGTCGGTGACGTGCCGCGCCTGGACGCCGCCATGGACGCGGCTCTCCTTCTCGGGGCTCTCGCTTCGCGAGCGGGCGACCGGGTCGATCTGCTGGCCTACGACCGCCGCATCCGCGCCCAGGTTCAGGGCCGCACGGCAGGCGATCTCCTGCCTGCCCTGGTCAACGCACTGGCCCCGTTGGAGCCGGCGCTGGTGGAAACCGACGCCCGCGGTCTCAGCGCAACCGCTCTGACCAACGCCCCTCGCGGTTCCCTGATCGTGCTGCTGACGGGCCTGGACGCCACTCCGGTCGAAGAGGGCATCCTCCCGGTTCTCCCGCAGCTCACCCAGCGCCACACGGTGCTGGTAGCCGCGGTGGCCGACCCCCGCGTCGACCAGATGGCAGCCGGACGCGGCACATTGGACGCCGTCTACGAAGCCGCAGCCGCTACGCAGGCCCAGGAACAGCGCCGCCGCACGGCGGAGAAACTCACCCGCCACAACGTCACGGTCGTGGACGCCACCCCCGACGACCTGGCCCCGGCTCTCGCAGACGCATACCTCGCCTTGAAGGCAGCCGGCCGCCTGTAGAAAAAAGGCGGCCAGCCCAGCACGAGACCCATATCCATACGAGTGAAAGGCTCCGCCACCCGGCGATCGAGCCTTGAACGCAGAAAAGCCCCGCACCATAAGGTGCGGGGCTTTCCCACAATAATTGTTCGGCGGCGTCCTACTCTCCCACAGGGTCCCCCCTGCAGTACCATCGGCGCTGAAAGGCTTAGCTTCCGGGTTCGGAATGTAACCGGGCGTTTCCCTAACGCTATGACCACCGAAACTCTATGAAGTTGAACAAACCGGAAACGGCACAGTTCGTTACTTCAGAACTAACACAGTGGACGCGAGCAACTGAGGACAAGCCCTCGGCCTATTAGTACCAGTCAGCTCCACCCGTTACCGGGCTTCCACATCTGGCCTATCAACCCAGTCGTCTACTGGGAGCCTTAACCCCTCAAAGGGGGTGGGAATACTCATCTCGAAGCAGGCTTCCCGCTTAGATGCTTTCAGCGGTTATCCTTTCCGAACGTAGCCAACCAGCCATGCCCTTGGCAGGACAACTGGCACACCAGAGGTTCGTCCGTCCCGGTCCTCTCGTACTAGGGACAGCCCTTCTCAATATTCCTACGCGCGCAGAGGATAGGGACCGAACTGTCTCACGACGTTCTAAACCCAGCTCGCGTACCGCTTTAATGGGCGAACAGCCCAACCCTTGGGACCGACTCCAGCCCCAGGATGCGACGAGCCGACATCGAGGTGCCAAACCATCCCGTCGATATGGACTCTTGGGGAAGATCAGCCTGTTATCCCCGGGGTACCTTTTATCCGTTGAGCGACAGCGCTTCCACAAGCCACTGCCGGATCACTAGTCCCGACTTTCGTCCCTGCTCGACCCGTCGGTCTCACAGTCAAGCTCCCTTGTGCACTTACACTCAACACCTGATTGCCAACCAGGCTGAGGGAACCTTTGGGCGCCTCCGTTACTCTTTAGGAGGCAACCGCCCCAGTTAAACTACCCATCAGACACTGTCCCTGATCCGGATCACGGACCGAGGTTAGACATCCAGCACGACCAGAGTGGTATTTCAAGATTGACTCCACACACACTGGCGTGCATGCTTCAAAGTCTCCCACCTATCCTACACAAGCCGAACCGAACACCAATATCAAACTGTAGTAAAGGTCCCGGGGTCTTTCCGTCCTTCTGCGCGAAACGAGCATCTTTACTCGTAGTGCAATTTCACCGGGCCTATGGTTGAGACAGTCGAGAAGTCGTTACGCCATTCGTGCAGGTCGGAACTTACCCGACAAGGAATTTCGCTACCTTAGGATGGTTATAGTTACCACCGCCGTTTACTGGCGCTTAAGTTCTCAGCTTCGCACGCCCGAAAGCGCACTAACCGGTCCCCTTAACGTTCCAGCACCGGGCAGGCGTCAGTCCGTATACATCGCCTTACGGCTTCGCACGGACCTGTGTTTTTAGTAAACAGTCGCTTCTCGCTGGTCTCTGCGGCCACCCCCAGCTCACGGAGTAAATCCGATCACCAGTGATGGCCCCCCTTCTCCCGAAGTTACGGGGGCATTTTGCCGAGTTCCTTAACCATAGTTCACCCGAACGCCTCGGTATTCTCTACCTGACCACCTGAGTCGGTTTAGGGTACGGGCCGCCATGAAACTCGCTAGAGGCTTTTCTCGACAGCATAGGATCATCCACTTCACCACAATCGGCTCGGCATCAGGTCTCAGCCTTAACGAGGGACGGATTTACCTACCCCTCGGCCTACACCCTTACCCCGGGACAACCACCGCCCGGGCTGGACTACCTTCCTGCGTCACCCCATCGCTTACCTACTACCACCTTGGACCGGCGGCTCCACCACTTCCCTTTGCCCGAAGGCTCCAGGACGGCTTCACGGCCTTAGCATCAATGGATTCGATACTGGGCGTTTCAAAGCGGGTACCGGAATATCAACCGGTTGTCCATCGACTACGCCTGTCGGCCTCGCCTTAGGTCCCGACTTACCCTGGGCAGATCAGCTTGACCCAGGAACCCTTAGTCAATCGGCGCACACGTTTCTCACGTGTGTATCGCTACTCATGCCTGCATTCTCACTCGTGAACCGTCCACAACTCGCTTCCGCGGCTGCTTCACCCGGCACACGACGCTCCCCTACCCATCCCACGGGCGTTGGCCCTTAATGCTGGAATGACACGACTTCGGCGGTACGCTTGAGCCCCGCTACATTGTCGGCGCGGAATCACTTGACCAGTGAGCTATTACGCACTCTTTCAAGGGTGGCTGCTTCTAAGCCAAC